>NZ_CP172448.1:0-1520000 GCF_044591655.1 Streptomyces sp. BBFR51
GAGCGGCTCTACGGCCAGCGCATGGACGGTTTTTCGCTCGCGATCGTGGATGAGGCCCACGGCACCGCCGGTGATCTTGGCCGTCCGTGGGCCGCGATCCACGACAACGCCCGCATCCCGGCGGACTTCCGGCTGTACCTGACCGCCACACCGCGCATCCTCGCCGCGGCTCGCCCGCAGAAAGGTGCGGACGGCCAGGAGGCGGAGATCGCGACCATGGCCGACGACCCGGACGGCACGTACGGCGCCTGGCTCGCGGAGCTGGGTCTGAGCGAGGCGATCGAGCGGGAGATCCTTGCCGGGTTCGAGATCGACGTGCTGGAGATCCGCGATCCCTCGCCGGTCCTCGGGGAGTCGGAGGAGGCGCAGCGGGGCCGGCGCCTGGCGCTCCTGCAGACCGCGCTCCTGGAGCACGCGGCGGCGTACAACCTGCGTACGGTCATGACGTTCCACCAGAAGGTCGAAGAGGCCCGAGCGTTCGCGGACATGCTGCCCGATTCGGCTGCCGCGCTGTACCTGAACGACGCCTCCGACGCCGATCTGGCCGCCGCCGACAAGCTGCCGAAGTCGTCGATCGACGCGGAGTTCTACGAGCTGGAGGCCGGCCGCCACGTCCCGCCGGACCGGGTGTGGTCGGCGTGGCTGTGCGGAGACCACCTCGTTGCCGAACGGCGGGAGGTGCTGCGCCAGTTCGCCAAGCATCAACGCCGCCGGGCGCCGGGTGCACCGCGCCTTCCTCGCCTCGGTTCGTGTGCTCGGTGAGGGCGTGGACATCACCGGCGAGCGGGGAGTCGACTCGATCTGCTTCGCCGACACCCGCGGCTCCCAGGTCGAGATCGTCCAGAACATCGGCCGGGCCCTCCGGCTCAACCGCGACGGCTCCACCAAGGTCGCCAGGATCATCGTGCCGGTCTTCCTGGAGCCCGGCGAGGACCCGCAGGACATGGTCGCCAGTGCCAGCTTCCGTCCCCTTGTAGCGGTCCTCCAGGGGCTCCGCTCGCATGATGATCGACTTGTTGAGCAGCTCGCTTCCCGTGCGCTCACGAGCGGCAAGCGCACAGTCCACGTCAAGCGTGACGAGGACGGACAGATCGTCGGGCCGGCGGCGCAGGCGACGGCGAGGACCAGGAGGAGGACGACAACCAGGCCGCCGCCGAAGCCGCCCTGCTCCACTTCTCCAGCCCGCGCGACGCCGCGACCATCGCGGCGTTCCTCCGGACCCGGGTCTACCGGCCGGAGTCCCTGGTGTGGCTGGAGGGCTACCAGGGACTGCTCCGGTGGCGGAAGGAGAACGAGATCACCGGCCTCTACGCCGTTCCCTACGACGTCGAGGTCGAAGTCGGGGCGACGAAGGCGTTCCCGCTTGGCCGGTGGGTGCATCAGCAGCGCAAGGCGCTGCGGGCCGGGGAGCTGGAGGAGCGGCGCAAGACGCTGCTGGACGCACCCGAGGCCGGGATGGTCTGGGAGCCGGGCGAGGAAGCCTGGGAGAACAAGCTCGCCGCGCTCCGGTCCTACCGGCGGGCCACGGGACACCTCGCGCCACGCCAGGACGCCGTGTGGGGAGAGGGCGAGGCGATGGTGCCCGTCGGCCAGCACATGGCGAACCTGCGCCGGAAGGACGGCCTGGGCAAGGACCCGCAGCGGGCCGCCGCACGCGCGCAGCAGCTGACGGAGATCGACCCGGACTGGGACTGGCCTGCCGGCCGACACACGGCCGCTGCCTTCGGTGGCCCCCTACGACCAGCTGCTACGACACCGCCGCCCAGGCGGTGCCCCTGCCACCGAGGGAGAAGCGACGTGAGTGCCCAACGCCATCACGGCCTGACCGAACAAGCCGCCGACACCGCCATCGACCAGGCATGCCGGATGCTGCGGCTGCCCACCATCCGGGGCCAGTTCCCCGACCTCGCCGAGGCCGCGAAGCGCGATCAGATGTCCTACAAGGGCTTCCTCGCCGAACTGCTGCTGGCCGAGTGTGACGACCGGGCCCGCCGCCGCTCGGAACGGCGGATCAAGGCCGCCGCGTTTCCGCGCGAGAAGTCACTGCGGGCGTTCGACTTCGACGCGAATCCCAACGTCGACGCCGCCGCGATCAACACCCTCGCGACCTGCGAGTGGGTCAGGAAGGGACAGCCGCTCTGTCTGATCGGCGACTCGGGCACCGGGAAATCGCATCTGCTGATCGCGCTGGGCACGGAGGCCGCGATGAAGGGCTACCGCGTCCGCTACACCCTCGCCACCAAACTGGTGAACGAACTCGTCGAGGCGGCCGACGAGCGGCTGCTGACCAAGACGATCGCCCGCTACGGACGTGTCGATCTCCTCTGTATTGACGAATTAGGCTACATGGAGCTTGATCGCAGGGGCGCCGAGCTGCTGTTCCAGGTCCTGACCGAGCGCGAGGAGAAGAACAGCGTCGCCATCGCCTCCAACGAGAGCTTCGGCGGCTGGACGAAGACGTTCAGTGATCCGAGGCTCTGCACGGCCATCGTCGACCGGCTCACCTTCGACGCGGCCATCATCGAGACCGGCACAGACTCCTACCGCCTCGCACAGACCCGGGCACGGGCCGGTGCGACAACTGGCTAAGCATCGACGACCCCGACACGTCCCACCAGCGTGGACACCCTCACGTGCTCGGTGAACCGCTCGTCCGCGGGGAGCGCTTGCCGGATACGTTCGGCGAAGACAGCGCGTTCGTCCGGCCCGGGCAACTGGTCGGCGGGAATTGCTGAGCAGACGCCGCCGAACAGCTGATCGAAGGTCAGTTCACCGCTGTATTCGACTACGATCTCCCGCACATCGACGAAGCCCGCGGACTCCAGCGCCTGCGCATACCTCAGCCGGTCGCGGCTGCTGGTGCCGCAGGACGCTTCCAGCGTGATTCCCAACCACTCTTCCAGACAGCCACACAGAGCTCGAGACCATGCACTGTCCTGCAGCCACAGCGGCGTTCCGTTCGAAATCACCGCGATACCTCCGCCTACGCGGAGCAGCGGCGACACAGCACGGAAGAGTTCTTCGTGCTGCATCCAGTGAAGAGCCTGTCCGATCACCGTCAGTGCCAGCGACCGCTCTCCCATCAGGGCTCCAAGCGCCGGAACGTCGAGTGTCGGAGCCAAGGATCCAGGTCGCGTTCCTGATTCCCTGGTCGCCGGCTGCAACGCTGGCCAGCCGCAGCATGTCCGGCTCGGGGTCCACTCCCACCACGGAACGAACCCGGGAAGCGAAAGGAAGGGCAAGCTGGCCAGTGCCACACCCCAAGTCGAGTACGACGTCGGCTTCCGACAACTCGAAGACTTCCTGCAATGCGTCGAAAACCTCGGAGGGGTACCCGCGCCGGAACTCTGCGTAGTACTCGGCCACTGCGCCACTGAATCCCACAGTCATGTCTCCACCCTGCCGGGCATCCGCCACGCCGGGAACCTCTCGCACCCGATGATCGCTATCCGCTGAACCTGAGACAGAACCCGGACAACCTGAGGGCAGCGCATGCCTCCCCCAAGGTCACGTGCTGCCCAGCCATGTCTACGACGCCTCGGCGCTTCGCGCCGGGAGAATGCTCTCCGCGGTCTCCGGATGCCTTGCCAGAGCGTCCGAGTGACATCGAAACTCACCGATATTCCAAGCCTCGCGGGCCCTCGGAGGACATCCGAACTCATCGACAAACGACACTCGTTGAGAGCTATGCAGCCAGTCATACGTCTCCTCATCACCCCACGAGGCCTAGATGGCGTCCGGCATCATTACGTTGCCCTGGGTGTCGTCGGCGGCCGGCAGTACGCCGTCGGTGCTCGGCACGGTGGCGGGGCAACGTACGGTCGAGCGGTGGGTGCGTAGCTTGAGCTCGGTGCGCAGGGTGGGCCATGTTGCTCGGGTCCGGGTGTTCCTGTCTCGGTTTTTGGCGCTGCCGGAACGGATTGGGCGGCTTCATTGCCGCTTTCTGCGGTGCTTGGTCATGGGCCGGTGGTGGACGTGGTTTCGGGGTGGCCGGCCGGCCGTATGTGTCCCTGATCGCAGGGCAGGGGGTCTGCGGGTCGCGTCGCTGTACCCGGGGGGTCTGGCGTCCTGTGTCAAGGGGGGCTGCTGCTGTCGGGCGCAGGCGAAGCCGGGCCGGCCCGATGGCGCTCATGATCCGGGTGACGCGTTTGTGGTTGACCGTCTCGCCCTCCGTCGCGGAGTTCGGCGGTGGTCCTCGGGGCGCCGTAGGTGCGGTCCGGGGCCCGGTGGACGGTGTGTGTCCGGGCGGCGGGCCGTGCGGCGGCCGCCCGGCGGGCTGTCCCCAGCGACGCTGTCCGGCGCCGTAGCAGTATGTCGATGGGGTCAGGGGCAGGACATGGCACATGCTCGGCCAGGTGTCCGGCCGGCTCCCTGAGTGGGCGGTTCACAGTTCCTTTCCCGCGCGGCGGCTTCCCTGCTCGAGCTTCTCCGGTCACGGGATCCTGCCGTCCGGCAGGACCGCACGCTGGGACACGACGATCCGTCGTCCGGTCACGAAGGGCAATGGTGCGCGGAATCACCAGCACGCGGCCAGGGTGGCGCACCTCTTGCGCAATCACGTACCTGTCTGCGCCCGCGCTGTGCCGGGGGAATCTTGTGAACGCTCACGCTGCCTCGCCGGCCTGGGTTATACCTGTGCCGTGACTGTGCCGAGGGACGTAGACGAAGTACGCGACGAGTTGCGCGCTGTTCTCGATCGGTGCGAGGTGTGGCTTCGCGCCGCGTCGGCCGCTCCCGAGACTCCGGTGCAGTGGCCGCAGGAGGTCCTCGGCGACGCGGGCACGATGACTCGGCTGAGGACACGTGCGGCCTCGGCCCTCATCAACGTGGCGCTGCTGGGTGCTTTCTCGTCGGGCAAGAGCTTCCTTCTCAGTGGCCTGCAGGGCGGGCTTGAGCTGGTCGAGGTAGCGACCGCCGACGGTCACACGGCGGACAAGTTCGTGGGCCTGCTGCCTTCGTCTCCCGTTCCCACCACTGCGTGTCCCGCCAGTGTGGTCCCGGTGGAGGACCAGTCCAGCGTCGACGCCGGGGGCACCGGTTATCTGCGGGTGCGTTTCACGGATTCCGGTGAGGACGGGTGGGAGGAGGTGGGAAATTCCCCGGCGCCCTCTGTCGTTGCGGCGTATGCGATGCAGGAAGCGGACGTGACCGACCGGCTCAGGCCTCACCGCGGACGTGAGGTGGCCGAACTCGAGATCATGCTCGCCGGCGCCAAGCTTCCGGCGAAGCTCTACGACCTGCCCGGCTACGGTTCCCCGAATCCGGTCCATGACATGATCGTCCGGACGGCGATGGCCGACGCGGACTGCTTCATGTATGTGTCGCATGCCAGCCGCACCCTCTCGGAACGTGACCTTGATCTGATCCGGTTCCTGTACGACCACTACCTGTTGTCGGGCAAGCGGGTGGTGTGGGTGGTCACCGCCATCGACGCGGCAGCCAATCTCGACCTCCGGAACGTCCCGGAGTGGAAGGCGACGATCGCCCGCAACAACACATACCTGCGGGACAATTTCACGCTGGCGAACGGCCAGCCGGATCTCGGCTTCATCGGTGAAGGCTTCCTGCCCGTCTCCCCGGCCCTGGAAGCACGTGCGGACAAACTCAGCGGACAGGGAGCGGAGGCCGCAGCACAGCGGCAGCGTGCCGGAAGCCGCATGGAGACATTGCGCCAGGCGATCGAGGACCTGATCAGTACCGGGACCGGCGCCCGGCACATCGCTGCGGTGGCGGCGGAGGCCCGGACCCTGATGGCCCCGCGGCACCAGGCGCTTGCCGTGCGGCTGCGCGACGAACGCCTTGAGATCGACGAGCTCAAGGAGTTGCTGAAGAGTGAGCGGCAACGACTGGAGCTCCTCGATTCCGCATTGCCGCGCATGCGCGAGGATCTTGAGCGCAAACTCCACAACCGCATCGCGCGGACCGTTCGCCCCTTCACCCGGCTGCCCGCCCATCTCCACGCCGAGCTGGACGATGTCATCAGGGCCACGGACCTCAACAGGCCCACCAAGGCGAACCAGGTTCAGGTGTCGAAGGCCCAGACGCTGCGTACCTGGATCGAGGAACCTGCCGGTCCGGCGACGCTGTGGACCGAGGAGTTCGAGAACTTCAGGAAGGACCTGGTCCAGGCGGTGGACCAGGTCTTCGGCGACAAGGATCTCGCGGGACGGCTTCCGGACTTCACTCTTGACGTGAACAGCCTCTCGCTTCCCCAGCAGAGCCCGCGTTCGACCACCCGCCACGACGTGGTGCAGCGGGCAGCGGCGCTGGTCGGCATCGTCACACCCGTCGCAGCCAGCGGGGGCTGGCTGTACGGTCTGGCCGCGGCCGGCACACTCTTCCCGCCTGCCGGCCTGGTCGCCGGGGTCGCCGCTCTGGTCTTCCTCGGTGTTCAGCGCCGCAAGGGCCGGATCAGTTCCCTGCATGTCCTCCAGGACGAGTGGATCGGCGCGTTGGACACCGAAGCCGCCGCGATCAAGGAGCAGTTCATGCTGGCAACGGGTGTTCAGGGCACCGATGTCGTCGATCATCTGATGGACAATCTGGCGCAGTACCGGGAGCAGCTCGAACAGTCCCGCGACCGCATCAGCGAGCGCATCACGAACCCAGAAAACCAGGTCCGGCAGGAACTCATCGACCAGCTCGAACCGCTGTGCGCCGAAGCCGGCATCCTCGTCGAGTCCCTCCGGGCTTCGGAGTTCCTCTGACCCGGCTGCGGCATGCGCGTCGCGACGGAGCCCGGCCCGGGCCGAGTCCCGAGCAGGCGTCGCGAGCGCGCCCCAGGCTGCGCCCGTGATCTGTCATCTGTGGCATGGCCGGGCCACGGGAACAAGCGCCGACGCGTATGAGCGCGCATCGCCCCGGGGGGCCCGGGGCGAAGAACGGCACATCCCCCGCGGCCGCCCGGGCCGTGCCCTGGGACCACGAAGAGCGGTCAGGCCACTTTGAGGTACTCGACCGCCGCCGGCAGTCACACCGAGCACATCCTGCGCACCGCTGCCCGGAGCGGGTCGGTCCCTGCAGAAGAGCCGCACCCGACCCCGTTGGCCTTTGGTCAGCGGCACCGCCCGCCCAGGCGGGCCACGCTGCGTTTCCTCCAGTGCACCGACTCAGGTCACGGGAGGCTGTCCAGGAGAGCCAGGCGGAGTCACTGCGGTGCCCGTGCCGACCAGGAGCCCGATGGTCCCCAGATCCAGCTGGGTGCCCTTCAGGAAGTACAGCACGGCCGGCGGGAGATACACGCCCGTGCCCAGCGATTCGACAGCCACCGCGGCCAGCAGAGACCGGCGCGTTCGCCTGCGGTAACGGCCGAGATCGAGGTCAACGGAGCTGGTGGGTGCACCGGAGCCGGCGTCGTCCTGGAGGACGAGTTGGGCGAGGAGCGGGTGCACCGGGCGCGCCGTGCTCTCGCGCCTGGCTGTTTCAGCGGCCACTCTGCGTAGTGGCCGCTGAAACAGTCAGAAGGGGCCGGACCTCGTCAGGGCTGGACCTCGTCGAAGAGGGCGAGGGCCTGTGAGGGGTCCGGGCTCACGAGGCGTTCCAGACCGGCTGTTGTGATGCTCGCCCACTTGCCGGCGCGTGCCCACATCTTTTCCTCGAAGGCGCGGACGGTCCTGTCCAGGTCCCCGGGCCCGGAACCGGGTCCGGGGGCGGCCGCGATGGACTCGGCGAGTTCGGCGCCGTCGAGCATCGCGAGGTTCGCGCCCGCTCCCAGCGGGGGCATGAGATGGGCGGCGTCGCCCAGGAGAGTCACCCCGGGAACGTGGGTCCAGGTGTGGGCCACGGGCAGGACGTACAGGGGGCGGGGGACGAAGGCCGTGCCGTGGCGCAGGAGGTCCAGGACGGGGGCCGCCCAGCCGTCGAACTGGGCCAGCAGACTTGAGCGCACGGCCTCGGTCTCGGCCTGCTTCCCGGCGCCGGTGGGGCTCAGGTCCCGGTCCGCGTGCTGGTCCCGGTCCGCGTGGCCGTCCGGGCCCGTGTGCCAGTCCAGGCCGGTGTGCCAGTCCGGGCCCGTGTGCCAGTCCTCCGGCCCGCGGAACCGGGCGTAGACCTTGACGTGGCCGCCGCTGCTGCGCTGGGCGACCAGTGCCCGGTTCACGCCGTAGACGGCCACGGAGCCGTCGCCGACCAGTCGGGCGAGGCCGGGGTGGCGGGTGTCGATGTCGTCCAGAGAGGTCTCGACCGTGGTGACGCCGGTGTACTGCGGTGTCGCGGTCGAGACCGCGGCACGGACCCGGGACCAGCCGCCGTCCGCGCCGATCACGAGGTCGTAGGATTCCTGCCGGCCGTCCGCGCAGTGGACCAGGACGCCGCCGGGGCTGTCGGGCACCACCTTCGTCACGGCCCGCCCCCACTGAACGTCCAAAGGGCCGAGCAACAGGTCACGGAGCTGCCCGCGGTCGATCTCGGGATTGGCCTGCTCGTCCGGGCGGGGACGCCAGTCACGCAGGACGGTCCCGTCCGTGTCCAGGATGCGCATGGCCTGCCCCTCGGGACGGGACAGGGCCCGGAACCTTGCGAGCAGCCCCGCCTTCTTGAGCGCCAGCTGGCCCAGCCCTTCGTGCAGGTCCAGCGTGCCGCCCGGGGGACGGGCGTCGCGGGAGGCATCGCGTTCGAGGACGGTGACGGGGTGGCCGTGACGGTGCATGACGCGGGCGAAGGCAAGCCCGGCGGGACCGCTCCCGACCACTGCAATACGGGGTCTCATGTTGATACACCGTATTGCTCGTCTACGATGCATCGCAACGGTACGGTGTCACCTATGACTGTGTGGGACCGGCCGGAGCCGCCGACTCACCCCGTGCCGCTCGACCGGGAGCGGATTGTCGCCGCCGCGATCGCGCTGGCCGACGAGGGCGGGCTGGAAGCGGTGTCGTTGCGCAAGGTGGCCGCCCGGCTGAACGCCGGCCCGATGCGGCTGTACAGGTACATCTCCACCAAGGAGGAGCTGTTCGACCTCATGATGGACGAGGTCCAGGCCGAGATTCTCCCCGAGGAGCAGCCCGGTGACTGGCGAGAGGCGCTGCGCATCCTCGCCCATCGCACCAGGCAGGCCGCTCTCCGTCACGAATGGCTGGCCGACCTGCTCGGCGGCCGCCCGGCCCTGGGCCCGAACAGCCTCGCCGTGACCGAGACCACGCTGGGGGGCCTGGATGCTCACCTCAGAGGCCATCCGGATGGGCATCGAGCCCAAGCTCCAGACCGTCGCTCACGCCCTCACGCAGCAGTGGCTGCGGCCCCTCCTCCAGGCCGAAGGCGTCGAAGACTGGCACCGGTGGCTCGTCTGGTACGACACGTCCAGCCTGCGCGTACGGACCAACCGCAGTGAGACCGCCCTCCAGGCGTACGACCGAGGGGTCATCTCCGCCGGAGCCCTGCGCCGAGAAACCGGCTTCGACGAGTCCGATGCCCCCACCGCCGAAGAAGAAGCCGGCCGCAACAAGCCGCCCGCCGACGAGGGTACCGAGCAAGACGACCAGAAGCAGCCGGACGCGCCCCGCCCCGACCTCCCCGTCGACGAGACGCAGGACGAACCCGACAGCCTGCCCGCCTCCGCCCGGTCGGCCCCCCACCGACGGACTACTCGCCGCCGCCGACGGCCTAATCTGGGCCGCGCTCTCCTCCGTCGGAGACAAGCTGCTGCGGACACCGACCTGCCCACGCTCGGAGCGCGCCCGAGCACGAGAAATCCAGGCCGCAGCCCTCCACACCGCGCTGAAGGTCGAGGCGAGCCAAGTCGAGCAGTACCGGCTCCTCGACGGGGCATGGGTCCGTGTGCCCGAGATCGCCGACCGGTACGGCCTCGAAGCGACCTGCCTCACCGCAGCTCTCGACGCATACGCCCGGGAACTCATCGCCGCCGGCGTCGAGCACTCCTACGACGTGGTGCCCGCCGTCGTCACCTCCTGCGTGGGGCTGGCGGCATGACCCCCCGGCGAGAGGGCAGCCCCGTGGCCGACACACCGCCCCTGACCGTGCACGTCATCCCCGGCCCTGCCCGCGAGGACTGGTGCCCCACCTGCAAGGCGTGGACCCGGCTCACCGGGAACATCCTCTTGCTCACCCCCGGCGGGGTATCCGTCGTCGGCACCTGGACCGCCTGCGAGATCTGCGGCGACGAGGACGACGACCAGGAAGCCACCCGTGGCTGACCTCATGTGGACGGCCCCTCTCGGCCATTCGATCCCCTCACATCGGGTGCACGGTTACTGCTCGCACTGCCAGGGCCGACCGTCGCCGAGGAGCTGGCCGCCTGGCAGGTCCACGAGCAGGCACGCTACGAGACCGCCCAGCTGGGTTCGGCGCCAGCCCGGACCGTCGAGGAGGCCGGCCAGGGCGATGTCTCCATGCCGCTGGTCGGCAACGTCAGCACCCGCACGTACACCTGCCCGACGTGCGGCAGCGACGACGCGGTCCTCGATGCGACCTTCCTTGTGACGACCAAGGCCGCCGTGCACCGGGTCGGCCGGTTCGCATTCTGCTTCGCCTGCGAGAAGTTCCAGGAGGCCACCAGTGCCTGACTGCCGTCACGACCTCGTCCTCTGCCCCGGCTGCGGGGGCCTCCAGGTCCTTGAGGTCCGCCCCCTCGACGTCACCAGCTTCACCCTGGACGGCCCCGACGGGCCGCTCGTGACGGGCGGGCCCGCCACGTTGCACATCGCCCGCATCGACCCCTGCCCCAACATCCCCCAGGAGACCAGCAGTGTGCGACGCGACTGACGAGCTGACGATCGAGAAGCCGCCCAAGGTGCACGTTGCCCCACCCGGCCACTCCCGGGCCGGGCACCGCGTGCACGGCTGGTGCTCCCGCTGCCCCGGGCGAGAGCTTTGGGAGGAACTCCTCGCCTGGCGCACACGCGACAACGAGCTGCACGACGACGCCGACGCCAAGGCACCGGACCGAGTGGCCCATCCCAGCCGCGAAGGGCAGGAGACCGCCCATGGACGATGAGGAACTGCTGGCCCTCCTGGAGCAGGCCGAGGAAGACGTCGCCGCGGAAGTCAGCGCGGTACTGCGCGAAGTCGCGGACGAGTTCGCCGCCGGGCTGGACGACGCCACCGAAATCGTCGCCGCCAGGTTCTCGGTGTCCCGGATCGCCCGCATGTTCACGGACCGGATGCCGCGCATCGTGCGGCGTCTCCTGCGGATCTCGGAGCAGGCCGCCGAGCACACCGCCGAGGCCGCAGACGCGGAGCTGCCTCCGGAGTGGAAAGACCTCCCCGGACGGGACAAGGACGGCCGGGACCTGCCCCCGGCGATGAGCGAGTACGTCACCGTCACCGAGCACCTGCTGCGCGCGGTCGGTGACCGGCTCGCCGAGGCCGCCCGTGAGGAACTCGCCGCAGGCGTCGACGCTGGCGAGGACATGGAGCAGCTCCGCGCCCGGCTGCGTGCGCGTTTCGACCGCGAGGGCGCCCAGCTCGGCGAGGTACGCGAGGAACGCATCGCCCGTACCGAAGCCGGCTGGGCCTGGAACACGGCCACCCTCGGCGCTGCACGCGACGCCACCGGGCAGCCGGCTCCGATCGTGAAGCAGTGGATCACCCGCCGCGACGACCGCGTGCGCGAGGACCATGCCGACGTCAACGGCACCATCCGGCTGCTCGACGAGCAGTTCACCGCGGGCGGCTTCAAGATGGACGCCCCCCCACGACCCTGACGCCCCGGCCGGGCAGGTCGTGAACTGCCGGTGCGTGTTGGCGGTGCACCCCGAAACCGTCACCGTCACCTCCGCTTCTCGGGTGGTGCCGTCGGCCTCGGAAGACAGCATCACCGAAGAGCGGATGACCTGCCCCCCCGAGCACGTCCCGATCGACAAACGGGCCACGGCTTTCGCCGGCGCACAGGCGACCGCAGCAGCGAACGGAGGACACCTCATGGGCGGAATGATCGCCCTCATGCCCACCCCCGACGACGCGGCCCGCCTGGCACTCGACGGAGGGGAAGCAGCCGAGGAGCTGCACCTGACCCTGTACTTCCTCGGCGACGACGGCGACTCCTGGACCGACGAGCGGCGCACAGAGCTGGCCGAGGGCGTGCGCGCGGCCGTGGCCGAACTCGAGGGCCCCTTCACTGCCACCGCGTTCGGCGTGAACCACTGGAACCCGCACACCGACAGCCCGTCGTGGGTGTGGGCCGTCGGTGACAGCCGCGACCGGCCCGACGGCATGCCGACCCTGGAACAGGTCCGCCGCCTCGTCACCAGCGTCCTGGACAACACCCAGGACCGGCCCGAACTGCCCGTGCAGCACTCCCCGCGTGGGTACCGCACGTGTGCGCCCAGTACAGCGCAGCCCAGGACCGGCTGCCCGAACTGGTCGACCGTCTCGGCGACATCACCTTCGACCGCATCCGCCTCGCCTTCGGAAGCGACCACATCGACGTTCCCCTCGGCCCCCAGGAGGAGGAAGAACCCATGCCTGACGAAGATCTCCAGGCCGCCGCGTCGCTGACGGTCCGCACCTGGTCGACCCCCGACGACACAGCAATCGCCTTCGAGAACGAAGAGACCGGTGACGGCCGGATCTTCAAGAAGGGCGCCCTGAAGTGGGACCGCAGCCCGATGCCACTTCAGTACGCCGACGAGATGCTCATGGGCCACCAGGGTGCCGAACTCGCTGGCGCCATCACCACGGTGAAACGGGACGGCAAACGCATCACCGCCCAGGGTCCGCTGTAAGCGACCAGACCAGCCGGCGCCGACGCCATCCAGCTCCTCGACGAAGGCGCCCCGCTCGGTATCAGCGTCGACCTCGACGACGTCGACCTGGAGCTCGTGGACAAGACCCTCAGCCCGGAAGACGCCGAGTGGCTGTTCGCCTCGGCCAAGCTGCCGCACGCCTCCGTGATGCACATGGAAGACGGCTCCGTGATGCTCTCCGCCTCGACCCGAGCCGAATGGACCGCCTCGGACGGCGTGTTCTCCCGCTCCCGCTACGACCTCCAGCGGTTCACCAGCCCCGGGGGCATCGTCACCGCCGGCGCCATCCGCAAGGCCTTCGCCGGTACCGGCGTCCTCACCGCCGCCGCCGGCGACGCCGACAGCGGCCTCGTCCTCCACGAGCAGAAGTCCGGCGAGATCCTGGTACGCATCACCCGCGCCCGACTGCGCGGCGCCACGCTGGTGTCGATGCCGGCATTCAAGAACGCCCGGATCGTCCTCGACCCGCTGGACGAGACCGCGGCCGCCGCACCGGCAACCGTCCTCACCGCGGCCGGCGAGACCAGGGACCGCCTGGTCGTCTACGTGTGCACGTCCCCCGTCGCAGTCGGCGCCCGCGACGTGTCCCGCGCCCTCGGCATCGCCATGAGCACCGCACGCGGGCACCTCAGCGGCGCAGCGAAGGACGGCCGGATCGTCCGCCTCTCGCCGGGCCTGTACTGCGGCCCCTCGACCATGCCCGAAGGCCACGCCGCGGACACCACCGCCAGTGCCCACATCGCCGAGGACAAGTTCCACGGCACGAAGGGGAGGCCCAGCTACCGCAAGTACCACCCGAGCGGCCGGAACGCCCGGGACGTACGCCTGACCCAGCACTCGCGCGGCGGCTGGCTCGGCAGCAACCGGTTCACCGAGGCACAGCACGAAGACACCATGCTCGACTACCAGGGCCGCGCCTACCGGGACATGAACAGCCTGCTCCGGTCTGGAGCCGAGCCGCAGCGGGCCACGCTGGACGAGACCCGCCACCAGATCACCGCCCTGGAAGACCTGATCTCAATTCAGGAGCCGTTCGCGGCGGAGACGACCCTGTACCGAGGCACCCGCCAGCTACGTCTCGGCCTCGAGGCGGGCGACGTGTTCCACGACAAGGGCTTCTCCGGCACGTCCGAGGACGAGGACGTGGCCAGCTCGATGACGGGCGTCGGCGGCTCCCTGTTCCGCATCACAGCACCGGAAGGCACGCAGGCCCTGAGCGTCGTCAGCGTCGGCGCCGACAACGCCGAGGGGGAGTTCATCCTGCCCCCGGGCACTCAGTTCCGTGTCACGGCCGCGAACGAGCCGAAGGACGAGTTGCAGCAGGCCGTCTACGACGTGGAGATCATCAACGGCAGGATGGCCGCAGCGGCACACACGGGCCGCGCAGAGACGGTCACGGCGGCCTCCGGTCAGTTCGAGGACCGCATGACCGAGTGGGACCGCGAGACCCTCGTCATCGATCGCCCCGCGTCAGCAGCACCCGTTGCGCACGGGGACCTGGACAGCGAGGTCGTGGCGTCGTTCTGGCGGGAGATGCAGGACCTGCCGCCCATGCCGGTGGAGTGGTTCCGCGAGCCGACCGTGGAGGAACTGCCGCCCGGCAGTGAGGGCGTGCACGTCGAAGGCGGCCGGATCTTCGGCTGGGTCGCGCAGGCCGGTGTGCCGCACGCCGGCTACCCCGGCAAGAATCTGACGATCGAGAAGCTCGCCCGGCTGGGGCTGGACCTGACGCACTTCCTGCGCTCCCGGTTCGCCCTGGACGACGGCAGCACCGTGAAGTGTGGCGTGATCACCATGAACGTGGGCCATCACCGCGACGGCGCCGAGTGCGAGACGGACGCCTGCCTCTGGGACGACACCCGCACGGTCGCGGGCATCGTCACGATCGGCATGTCCGAGGACGGGTTGTGGTTCGCGGGCGCGGCCAACCCGAAGATGGGGGACTGGGACCGCGGCGTCTTCAAGGGCTGTCAGCCGAGCTACCACCTGCGGCAGGGCTCGAGGGGCAAGTGGGAGCTGCGCGCGGTCCTGTCGGTGCCCACACCCGGGCACAGCTCTCCGCTCCTCGTCGCCGCGGTGGTGGAGCGCACGAACCTGGCCCTCACTGCATCGGCGGCCGTCGCGGACGCGGCGTCCGGACGCCATCAAGACGCCGTCCGGACGGCGTCCGACAGTTCGACGGACGGCCCTGCTGACCAGCCCGGACTGCGGAGGCCCTCGCCGCAGCACTCGCCAACGGCCCCCTCGTCGACTTCCTCACCGACGCGGTGACCCGCCGCCAGGACGAACGCCGCGCCGAGGTCGAAGCCATGACCGCCCTCGTCGCCGAACAGCCGGCCGCCGTCACCGTGGCCGTAGAGAACGGAGTGATCTGACATGGGCTGCAACTGCCAGAAGGGCAACAAGACCAAGTGGGAAGTCGTCGTCACCAACGGCGACAAGGAGAAGGTGATGTACAGCTCCACCAGCAAGCCGACCGCCGAGGCCGTCGGCAAGCGGTACCCGAGAAGCGTGCTGCGCGAGGTCCCGCCTAAGCGACCACTTCAGAAAGACGCCTGACGGAATTACCGCCTTCGGGGTATATCTCATGCATCGGTTATGACGCTGCACGGGACGATGTCCGTGGCGGATGGCCGGCGGGGGGCGGGTAGGTGTGCGAAGCATACGGAACCACTTGGCTGTCGCGAGGGCGCCACACCGGTTGGCAGACGACAGCCACATCTGGGCGGTGATCACCCTTCTAGTACTCGTGACCACGAGCGCCTGCGATACGGGGAACACGGGCAATGACAGCGGGAAGGGCCTCGACCTCGGCAGCGTGACCGCTGGGTGGGGCCCGGACCGACCGACTTTCACCGAGGCAGACCGTCCTGAGCGCGCAACGTTGAACTCGGTGACCGACAACCCTCGGCACGGAGACGAGCGGAACTTCTTGTCCGTCACCGAAGTCGCCACCGGTCAGCGGTATGTGGGCGGAGACGTCACGTTGCAGCCAGGCCAGACCTACGAGGCGACGGTCTTCTTCCGTAACGACGCCGACCCCGGCACCCAGACAGGGGTGAGTACCGGTACCCGAGTGCGCGCGACGCTGCCTGCGAGGGTGAAGGGACGTGAACGCATCTCCGCCTTCCTTCAGTCCGACAGCGCTGAGCCCGCGCGGTTGTGGCAGTCGCTGGCGCTGGCTACCCCGGCGGACACGTCGGTGTCTGTGCGTATCGTTCCTGACTCCGCACGTATCTATACCGAGGCGGCACCCAAGGGCGTAAGCCTGCCGACTGATGAACTGTTCTCCGAGGCAGGAACACTTATCGGCTGCTCGGCGCAGGACGGTGTTCTCACTGGGGCGCGTCAGTGCGAGGGACGGGTGCGGTTCCGCTTCGTTGCCGACCGGCCCAACTTTGTGATCAGCCAGGCAGTTTCGCAGGCAGGGGAGACGGTCACGAGTGGTCTTCGGTTCGAGGTGGGAACGCGCGTCACCTTCAAGATGCACTACCGCAACACCGGTACCACGCAACAGAACAACGTGGTGCTGCGTAGTGAGCTGCCCGCCTCGTTCCGGTACGTGTCCGCCAGCACCAGCTTCTCCACGTCACGCACTGACAGCAAGTGGAAGAAGACCGAAGATGGAGTCACAGAAGACGGCCTCAATCTGGGCTCCTTTGACCCGGGCGGGGGCGCCTATTTGAAGTTCACGGCTGTCCTTCCCGACGAGGAAGACGTGGACTGCGGGCTCACCAACACGACAAGCACGGCCTTGGCCAGAACACCGAACGGCACGAAGTCGGCCGAGTCGGTCATTCTCGTTGAGAAGAAGTGCGGGTGACCTGTCGTGGCTGACGAGGAAACCAGCAGCGCAGCGGGCTCCAGGTGGAAGTCGATGCTGGAGAACCTGAACTTCGTTGTCGCCGTGATCGGCCTCGTGGTTGGCCTGGTGGCGTTCTGGGTCCCGATCAGGATGGACCGGCAGGCTCAGGAGCGTGAGAGGTCGAGGACCTGCGTCGATGCAGTCATCGACCTCCGAGCAGCACTCAAAACCATCGAAAACGGATACGCGACCGACCCGGACCATAAATCGGAGCGCACTGCGGACTGGGCCGCAGGCAAAGCCGAGATCGAGCGCGTGCAGGCATCATGCCTCGACGCCCCACTCGCGTCGGCCAATAGCGTTGAGCAGTCAAAGACGCTGTGGCAGCAATATGACACCGAGCAGAACGCCGCCCAGCATGGCCCGCCACCGCTCGAAGCCGTCCGGGCCCTGGACGCGTGGACGCTCGATGCGATCGCTGATCTGACGCAGCGGTGACCTTGAGGCTGTCGAAATGATCAGTAAGACGGCCGGGGGCACGGGCAAGTGGAACCGGTCCCTCGCGCGCGACAGCGCCCCGACTGAAGTCGGGGCGCTGTCGCGCTCACGGTCAACCGAGCATCACTCCGTCCTCCCTGCTGCCGCGCAGCACCATCGTCGACGCGGCGGCGGCGCCGACCGCCTGAGCGACGGCGCTCACATGGTCCGGCGGGAGAAGCGCCGCGATCCCGACGACGGCCACGCCGACGAGGATGATCTTGAGGCGAGGCTTGCGGTGAAGGGGGTGGCGGGGGCCATCATGGCCAGAGGGCGTCACCACTGTTGCCGTCCTATCTGCCGCGAGAGCGGCGGTCCGGCCGCCGGGCGTCTTCACGATGCTTGCGAGGCTAGAGACGCCTGGTGGCTGCTGAGTTGGTGCTCGAAGTCTCGCAACGCGCTTGTAGTCCCGGTAGAGGGCAGAGAGAATACGCGCACAATCCGCGCTCTACGCGAGACAAACAGGTGTAGACCACATGCCACGCCGTGCAACGCCACTCAACCCCAACGACGGACCCAAGGCCCGCTTCGCCCTCGCGCTCCGCGCACTACGCGACCAGGCCGGCTTCAACGCCAAGTCGGTCGAGGCCATCGCGGCGGAGAATCACATGCCGAAGTCCACGTTGTACGCGGCAATGAGGGGCGAACGAATTCCTACGCTCCCCGTGCTTGAAGCGCTGGTGCGCGCATGGAACGGCAACGAGGCGGAATGGACGAAACGCCGCACCGAGACCGAGGACGAAGTCGAGCGGCTCCGTCTGGCAAAGCTCAAGGCGCCCACCGTCGGCCTGCCCCCTACGCGTCTAGACCGGCACGCTGACACTGCCATGTTGATGTTCACCGGGCAGCAGTGGCTTCAAGCAGAGGAGCGCGCTCCGGCAATGGCGGCGCCTTCCAAATCGCTGCAAGCGGCTGCGGGCAGGCGCCTCGTGCGCCTTCGCGCCGAGGAGACCGTCGACACTTCACCGAGGGGGGTACTGCTGCAGCAGTTGCAGGAGCAAGAGGGTATGGCGGCGGTCTGGGATGTCCTTCGTGAGAGGGCAGGAGCACCCACCATCCGTCAGATCGCGGAGGCGGCAGGAACCGCGCAGAGGACAGTGGCTTCTGTCCTCAACGGGGAACTGCCCAGTCGGCGCAGCGTTGATTCGGTGTACCGCGAACTCGTGGGTCGTCGTGAAGATCTCGTTCATCGCCCAGTTCGCCCAAGGCCCGCAGACGGTTAGGTCGCTCGGGGCCCATGTTGGGGCCTCCGTCACAGCGGCAGGCTAATATCGGGGCAAATCGACCGCTGGTTTTGGGCCGGGTCACTCCAAGATCGACCTTTTGGAGCCGGCCCTATGGAAGAGTTCTCGCTCCCCGAGGACATCACCGCCCTCAACGACGAAGAGCTGGACGCTCTGCTCGACGGGGCGATCGGCGCGTTCGACACGATGTCGCGCAGCAGCACCGTCACCACCGACGACCTGATCCGGCTCCGTGAGCTGGCGACCGCGGTCGAGAGCATCCGCACTGAGAAGGCCGAGCGGATCGAGGCCGCGGAGAAGCCCGCCGCCGAGATCGAGCAGCTCGCCGCGTCCGTGCGCGGCGACGAGGCCGAGGAGGCCCCGGCCGTAGAGCCGATCGAGCCCGCCGCAGTCGAGCCGCCGGCCGAGGCCGAGCCCGTGAAGGAGCCCGTCACCGCCGCGGCGGCGCCCAAGGGGCGCGCCCTGGACCTGTCCCGGGTCCGCGCACATCAGCCGCGCGTGCTGCCTTGCGCCTCACCTCCGAGCCGGTTCCGTTCTTCGGGCAGCAGTCTGCTGCGGAAG
The DNA here is from genome assembly GCF_044591655.1 of Streptomyces sp. BBFR51. NCBI lineage: Bacteria > Bacillati > Actinomycetota > Actinomycetes > Kitasatosporales > Streptomycetaceae > Streptomyces > Streptomyces sp. BBFR51. The sequence goes on from NZ_CP172448.1 coordinate 18,849, forward strand.
ACCCGAAGCGTGAAACCGACTGGAAATTCCTGCTGCGGACGCGGGTCACGGCGGCCGATCGCAGCGCGGTCGTGGCCGAGCCGTTCGAAGGTGGTCTGCCGTTCGTCGTGTCAGGGGTCGGTCCGTGGGATCCGGAACCTGATGGCGGGTTCAAGCCGGACGTGCTGGCAGCTCGTCTGTTGGCCTTCCTCTCGGACTGGCGTGGTCCAGAGGGCCCGCTCACTGATGATCAGCGTGAGTGGTTCCGCTGGCTCGGTCCGGAACGCAACGCCATGCTGCCTGGCGAGGAGACGGCTGCAGTGAAGTGGATGAATGGGCAGCGAGTCTCCGACTCGTAGAGGTCCAGGGTTCGGAGCCCGTCAGCCTTGCTGGCGGCCTCCGCGGACGGCATCACCTCAACCCGATTGGAATGGATCTCCGAGGAACAGCTCCGATTCCTCAACCGCCACTTCGCGAATGACGTGGACACAGATTTCCATGTCGCCCGCAACACCCTCATAGCCTGTTTCTGAACTTCGAACCCGCAGGTCACGGCGCTTTGGATCGGGACTGCGCGCAGAGAAGCCGTTCGCTCAACCGTCACGGAGCCGGTTGAGCGAACGGCTTCTCTGCAACCTGGCCCCGTGGGGCGTCCAGGAGGACCCTGGACATGCGGCGAGGAAGAGTGTCCGGACGTCGTGCGCCACTACTTACGGATCTGTGTGCTCAGTTGTCCGTTCGCACGTAATCCGGCTCCGTGGCAGGGGCAGGGAGGGAGGCCAGACGGCGGTGGATGCCGAGCCTTTTCTTCAGCGCGACGTTCTCGTGGTAAAGGTTCGCGGTCACCGTGACCAGCGCGTCGAACTTGCCCTGAACCCCGGTGACCTTGGCCTTGGCCTCCCGCAGCTGCCTGCGGAGATCAGCGATCGTCTCGTCCCTCTACACTTCCCCGGGGGAGCGAAGCACTGGCCGGGCGACCTTGGCGTCCCACCTGGAATCCGCCGCCGACCCTCTCAGTGCACCAGCTCGAAGGCTTTCCCGTGATCGGCCACGCACACGGCCCCAAGGACACCGCCCCCTGGTCGACGCGGCCCGGGAACCGAACCCCATACAGCGTCCACGCCGTCGACACCGCCCAGAGCAAGTTGCTCGTGTCGGTCAGCAGCGTCGTCATCGCCGGCGGAGACACCGAGTACCCGCACCCGCAACGAGGCGTCACCGGCTGAGCTCCCCTCGCGCGTTTCGACCTCATCCTCCTCACCCACCTGCGCACCAGCGGCTCGTACGCCGGACACCAGTGCCACCACCACATCCGTGCCTACCCCGAGGCACGGGCCTGCTGGCACTGCAAAGCCCGTCCGCCCGAGGCCCAGTGCACCTACTTCACCGCTTCCCAGCCTCACCTGACCGGCCCCGTCAGGGATGCCCGCTAACCCGCCCACCAGGAAAGAGGAACCATGTCGCACTCCAACCCCCTGTACGCCGACCCGGTCGAGTTCGCCGCGACCCGGCACCGCATTGTCATCAACCTGTCCGGCGGGCAGGACGGACTTGTGGCCGGCCTGATCGCGATGGACGCTGCCCGCCAGGCCGGTGTCGCCGACCGCATCTGGACCGCACACGCAAGTCTGGGCCCGATGGAGTGGCCCTCCGTCACCGTGGACGGAGTTCGCTGGCCGAGTGCCAGCGAACTCGCCGCACAGCACAGCCAGGCCCTCGGCGTGCCGCCCGAGCGGCATGTCGAGATCCGGCGCAACCGTGAAGTCGACGGTGAGCGGGTGCCGTTCGATCTGCTGACCTTCATCGCGGAGCGGGGCGACTGGCCCTGGCTCGGTAGGGCCCGCACCTGCACCGGCCCGTGGAAGACGAAGATGGTGTACCAGGCGTTCACCCCGCAGGTCCGCGCGCTCAGGAGGGAAACGGACGGCCCGCTGATGTTCGCCAACGTGCTCGGGATGCGAGCCGAGGAGAGCCCGGACCGCCGCAACCGGGAGGCGTGGCGCCGTACGACAGACAACTCGGCCCGGTCGTCGACGAGTGGCTGCCCGCCCACCAGGTGACCACCGAGGAGGTCTGGGAACGCACGATCAGTGCGGGGCTGCCCTACCACTGGTGCTACGACTCGTACCCCGGCGCCCAAGGACCGGCGTGGTTCCAGTCGCTGTTCGTGCTCGGCCTGCACCCTGGCCAACCACCGCGATCTGCTGCTGACCGCCGGTCGCCGCCCGCGGCTCGCCGAGCTGTGCGCGCTGGTCGAACGCGTCCGCCAGGTGCCGTTCAACCCGAACATCACCATGGCCGAGCTCATCGCTCTGTCCCGCCGGCGCGACGCCCCGGACGCTGGCGTCGAGGTCGAGGAGACCGAGGACTTCGAGCGGATGGAGCGCGACGTCCACGCCGCCTTGCGTAAGCCGCCCACATGGGACTCCAAGGACCGTACCGGGCCGGGCGAGCTCCTGCACAGCGCCGCCGGGTGCGATGGCTGCAGCTGACCACCACACCGGCGATCACCCCCATCCGGGAGGGATACTCAATGACGATGACGACGACCCAGCGCATCCTCGACCTCGCCGCGGCGGCACCGGCCAGCCACGGCGAGGACCTGGTACTGCTCCTGGGCGAGGCGAACGAGCTGTACCAGCAGGGCCTGCAGGCTCTGCACCGGGAGGTGGCAGAGCGCCTCGGCGGACTGGCCACCGCGGACCTGATGTCCGCCGCGGAGAAGGCCGGCATGCCCTGTGATGCCTCACCGGATCGCGACGAGGCGATCCTGCTGCTCGCCCTGGTCGAGTGGGAGATGACTCCGGCCGCCATGGCGTTCATGGAAATGGCTCAGGCCGCCGCGCGCCGCGGGGTCTGCTTGATCCCCGAGGACTAGTACTCCAGCTGTAGATCGTGATCGTGAAGAAGATCAGGCCCTCGTCATGCGCTTGTTGTCTCAGGCGGACTGATCAGTGGAGGGGCTGCCGTAGAAGCGGCCCTGGTCGCACAGGGCGTCGATCTCGGCGTTGTCTGTCTCGCTCAGCTGCGCATCCAGCGCGACACTGATGACGTGCCGGGCGCGGGCCAATCGCCGAGCGACATCCCAGTCGTCGATGAACTTGCCGACGGTGTGTTCGTCGGCGCTTCCGGATGCCCGTCGGGATCCGAGCCGGTCGAGGGAGACCACGAACTCGTTCAGGTCCTGCAGGACTGCGACGACCTCGTTGAGGGGCATGCGGATCTCTTGGGGGGACGTGTTCATCGGCCGATTCAACTCCAGGGCCGGCGCTCAGGCCAAGACCCGGCACCTTGCGGCCGGGGCGAGCACGAGTACGGCCACCAATGATCATCGTTGTTTGTGAAGACATACGAAGAGCCGGTGGCCGCAGGTCACAGCATAGATCCCGGCCATTGGCGGGAGGCCTTCGAGGTGGCCATGGGCCGGATCGCGGGCCGGTTCGCCCGGGTCGAACCCCGTTTGCGGGCCGCGCGGTTGATGTTGGGGCTGATGTCGGACAGGCATCACCAAAGCCCTGGAAGGCAGCGACCCCGGCTACCTATGGATCCCGACGAAGCTCGGCCGCGAACGCGCCGGCGTCCAGCCGCCGAAGCCCGGCCTGACCCGGGCGGCCGTACGCACCCTGCACGCCGCACACCGCAGCCTCGTCCTGCAGGTCGTCGGCGTGCCCCTGCGACCGTATGCGCTCCTCCCCCGCACCTGACCCTGACAAGAGGTGAGGGCTCGGGCAGGGACGGGGCGCAGGTGGTTGCAGACGGTCTTGCGGCCGATGCCGAAGTCCTTGGCCAGCGCGGTCCTGGGTTCGCCAACTGCGGCCACGCCGAACGCTAGTTCGTCCGGCACATGATCCAGAACACCACGCCTCCCCCGGTGCCGCCACCTGTTTACTTGGCGCATGACCGACAAGATGAGTCACAGCAATGTCCACCGCACCACGGCTCCCACTCCCGGAGCCGAGATGGTCGAGCCGTACGGAGGCGGGACGGGATTTCGGTTCAAGATCCGCAACGTGAAGATCGATGGCCGGGCCGACGTGGTGCACGTCCGCGGAGGAGGTTCGCACGAGGTCACTTTCGACCTGCTGCACGACTGCTCGGAGTGCGGCAACGCCATCAACCAGGTGATCGTCGGCCTGGCGGGCCAGGAGCGGGCCCAGGCATCGGTATGGAACGGCAAGCAGCGCAGCGGGGGCGGCGTGAAGGTGGTCAATCCCGGCACGCACGTCGAGGCGCTGGCGGAGGACAACCCGGGTCCGGCGGAGTGGGTGAACGTGTCGTGCGACGTCGTTGTCCCCGACGGACCCGGCGTCTACTCGGTTCGAGCACGTTACGCCCAGACGTATCAAGGACGGCTGATGACTGCCGAAGGACGTGCGGTCCCGCAGCCGGAATACCAGGACGTGCTGGGGTGGTGGAAGGTCGACCGTCCGGAAGGGCCCGGCCCGGAATCGACCATAGGCACCATCGTCGTCGAGGCCTGAACTTGCTGGTCAGCCTCTTCGGCCAACTGCACGGCCCCTACCGGGCCCAACCGCCGACGTCGATCGCGGCCCATCAGCCCGGCCCGCCTCGCCCCCAAGGGCAGCACGGACGGGCTGAGCCCGGGCATCGACGCCCTGCCGTACCTGGACCGCGCCTTCCTCTCGCAAGCCCTCGTACCGGACAGGGACTCGCCCGCCGCCCGGCGCCGTCACACATCGGAGGCGTACACCTTCGGCGTCCGGCACTTGCCGCCCATCCGCCGCCGGTGCGAAGCTGCGACGTTCCCGACATGCTGCCGTCCGGAGCCGACATAACTGTCGCCACACGTGTCGCAGCGCCAGCGGTAGACCTCCGAGCGGGGCAGGGCGTCACGCTCGCGGTTGGACGTGATCGCCTTGGACAGCAGCTTCAACAGGTTCATCGTCGTCGTTCTCCTCGTCTGGGTGGCCCCGACCGTTGCCGGGGCCATCACATCTATGGCTCGTGACGTTCCATCACTCACGGGAGTGTTTCCGAGTGGGACGCAAGGTCGCCATTGGCTGGCTCTCGCCAATGGCACCCAGCCAGTGGCGGGATCAGCCGGCTACGGTCGGCACGCCTCGTCCCGGCGGAACACCGCTCAGGGGGCGCGCCGACCGGCGAGTTCAGGCTTGCCCGGGATCCAGGCCGAGAGCGGTTGCGGTGTCCTGGCCACCCCAGCCCTGCGGGGTGCGCCACAGGACGTGGACGCCGAAGACGTCGTGAACGGCGGCGGCCGACCAGTCCTCGGCGGGCGGCTGGGACAGCACCAGGTAGAGGCGGTCGGCGGCCGGCTGCAGGGTGTGGTTGATCTCGTGAAGGCGGGCGGCTCCCGAGCGGAGGTCGACGTACGTGGAGAGACCCGCGCCCAAGACCTCGTAGAGGAAGTGGCCGTGCTCGGTGGTGCAGCTGGCGTCGACGACCGGTGAGTCGGCCTTCGGCTGCCGGTCAGCTCGGAACAGCACCGCCAACAGCTCGAAACGCACCGCCTCGTGGGTCTTGCAAACGCGGTCGGCCGCAGCCGCGCTCTCCACGAACCGGAGCAGGTCCGTGCCGGGACCGACCATCGGTTCGGGCGTCGGTGCGGCGATGCCGGTGGCGGTGCTGGGCATGGGGCGGTTCTCCTCCGGTTCGGGCTGCTCGAGCTGCTGTGGCGGTGTGGGATCGGGGGCCGGCGCGGCGGTGGGCTCGGTGTCCTGGTCTTCCTTCACCGGACGGCCGGCTGTTGTGGATGCGAGGCGTTCCTCCAGCGTCCGGCGTGCATCGGCCAGGGCGTCGGCCCAGCCGCTGCGCTGCAGCTCCGCCCGGAACCGGTCCAGGTCGGGGGCGTCGGAGGCGAGCGTGCGGTTGGTGTTCGCGGCGAGGTCGCGCAACAGGGCGAGGCGGTCCCGGTTCGGAGAGCCGAGGACGCGCCAGACGTCCAGCCAGTCGTGCTGGTCCAGGCGCAGGCAGCGGTTGGCCATGCCCTTGAGTTCGGACAGCCGGGCCCTGGCGTCGTCCGGGACATTGTCGTCGACCAGTTCCTGGACCACGGTGAGCGCGTCCACGTACCGCTCGGCCATGGTGGGCGAGATGGGCCTGCGTCCGCGTTCGTCGACAGTGACGAAGGTGACGTTGGAGGTGTGGCGCAGCACCCAGGCGTTCAGCTCCGTCCCGGTCGCGGGAGGGGTGGAGCCGTGGCGCACGGCCAGGAGCAGCGGACGGTCGGTGGCGGGTGAGACCGCCTCGACCTTGTAGTTGCCGCCGGTCATCTGGCCGACGACGCGGACCTTGATGTCGGTGCCGATCTCGGGGGCGGTGCCCGCCGACGGGGCCGCCGGTCCGGCGGTGCCGCCGGCGCCCGCGTCGGTGTCGGTATCGGGAGCGGTGCCGGTGGGCGGTTGTTCCGCGGGGTCCGCGGTGCCGGTGTTCGTGAGGGCCTCGGGTAGTGGTGCGGTGTGCAGGACGGTCAGGCTCTGGGTGCTGCGGGTCAGCGCGATGTAGAGCTGGCGCAGGCCGGCCGGGCCACGGGCGGCGATGGTGGCCGGCTCCACCACGAGGACGTGGTCGTACTCCATGCCCTTGGTCTGGGCGGCGGCCAGTACGGACACCGCCTCGCGTTCCTGCGGCGTGATGCCGTCCGCCTCGTCGAGGTGGCGGGCGATCTCGTCGAGCCAGCCGGAGTCGTCGGGGACGATGACGGCCACCGAGCGCAGGGTCTGCCCGTCGCTACTGCCGAGGAGGCGGACGGCCTGGGCGACGGTGTCGTCCAGGAGCCGCCACGGCTCGGTCGCGATGGTGCGTACCGCGTCTTCGCCGGCCTCGCGCACCGCCTGCGGGTACGACAGTGAGGGGGCGATCGTACGGGCCAGCGGCGCGACGAACTCCATGATCTCGGCGGGCACGCGGTAACTGGTGGTCAGTTCGGCGACGCGCCAGTCGCCGTGATCGGACAGCAGGGTGCCCAGTTCCTCCCAGTCGGTGTGCGCCCGCGGACCGGTGGCCTGGGCGAGGTCACCGAGGATGGTCATGGAACCGCCCCGCGCGACGCGTCGGCGCAGGGTGCGGGCCTGCATGGGGGTCAGGTCCTGCGCCTCGTCGACGACGATGTGGCCGTAACGGCGCGGAGTCTCGCCGGTGATGAGGAACCGGAGTTCCTCGAGCAGGACGAGGTCTTCCGGGGTCCACGGGTCGCCGTCGGCGGTGGCGGCGCGGGGACGGTGGAGGGCGGCCTGCTCCTCGTCGTCGAGTACGTCTGCGCCGCAGGCGCGCAGGAGGTCGGGCGAGTCGTAGAGGCTGCGCAGGGCCTCCAAGGCGCCGGGTGAGGGCCAGACCCGGTCGAGGAGGCGTTCGACCTTGCGGTTGCGTTCCAGGCTGCGGCGGATCGTGCCGTCCGCGCCGCGGCGCGGGGCGAGGGCGACGAGCTCGGCCAGGAGACGGTCGACGAGCAGGTTGCGGAAGCGGTCGCGGCGCTCGCGGTGGGCGCCCTCGCCGCCGCGCGCCTCGTCGAGGAGGGCGAGGACCCCTGAGCGCGGTACGCGCAGGGTGGTGCTGCCGGCGGTGACGGTGAACGCCGGCTCGTCACCCTCGAAGGAGGGCTCGGTGAGGAGGGCGTCCAGGGCTTCGGGGCGGCACTCGCGCTCGACGCGCCGGTGCAGAACGGTCGCCATGCGCTCGTCGGACTTCACCAGCCGCGCCCGCGGGGTGTCGGTGCCGAGGGCCTCGCCCTCCCACAGGCGGGGCAGCTGGACGGCGTTTACGTCGCGAGTGCCGAGGGTGGGCAGCACCTGTCCGACGTAGTCGAGGAACCGCTGGTGGGGGCCGATGACGAGGATGTCCGAGGCCGTGAAGTGCTCGTTGTTGACCAGCCAGGTCACGCGGTGCAGGCCGATCACGGACTTGCCGGTGCCCGGCCCGCCCTGCACGACGAGGATGTCGGTCGGCGAACCCGTGACCAGGGTCATCTGGTCATGGCGGATCGTCTCCACGATGTCCCGCATCCGGCCGCTGCGCGAGCGCTGCAACTCGCGGAGGAGGAAGCCGTCCGGCTGTAGGGGCCTGCGGCGCTGGATATGGGCGACGTCACCGGGAGTGGAGGCCGGCGGGCGCTTCCCCCGCTTCGCGGTGCCCGGCCGCACGGCCGTCGAAGCGTCGTCCGCGGCGGGCCTCGGCGTGGGGATGAGGCCGGAGTCGGAGGCGGTCTCGGAAACTGCCTCGGAAACGGCGCCGGGCAGCGCTCCGGGCACGGCGATCTCGTCGAAGTAGTCCTCGACGATGTGCTCCGCGCAGCGCAGCCGACGCCGCAGCACGATGTCGCCCGGCGCCTCCGGCCGTGCTTCGAGCCACTTGGTGGCCATGCCGCTGGTCCAGAGCACGACGACGGTGTCGCGGGTCCGGACGTCGGAGACCGGTCGCCGGCCGACGTACCAGGGCCGGGGCTCGCCGCCGGGCTCCTCCGGCGCGTCGACGCGGGCGAAGACCAGCGACTCGCCTCCGAGGTTGCCGTATTCCGCTGCCCGCTGTTCCGTGTCCTTCTTGTTGGCGATGCCGTCCTTGCCGGTGGCCGAGGCTGTGGCGGCCCCTGTTCCGTTCATCTCGGCCAGCCGCGCCTCGTAGCAGGCGTACGCCTTGTCCACCGCTTTCTGCTCGAGGGCGATGACGTCGTTGCGTGTGGTCGTGCTCATGTGCTTCCCTCCCTGGCGGCGCCCTGCGAGACGCCGCTACGGGCATACGCCCGTCCCCAGCGACATGACTATCAGAAACCGGACGGTGACAAGCAGTCCGGGACTCTCTTCAGAGGGCCAGCTCCCCCACCAACTCCCCGACCTCCACCCGCCAGACGCAGACCTGGTCGTAGGCGGGACCGATCTCGTACTGGTGGTAATGACACCCCAGGCACAGGTGCGACCAGACCGCTCGGGCACGTCGGGCGGTCCGTTCCCCGGCGTAGTGGTGCAGGCAGAGCAGCTTGGCTCGCATGGTCGCGCCGACGAGCCCCGGCACCGCAGCGTCGAGCGCGCGGTCGACGCCGATCTCCAGGGCGACCCGCAGATTGTTCTCCACGGCGCGGCCACGGCGCAGGCTCCTGATTACGGGGCATGACCCAGATACACCAGAAACCCGCCACGAGATGATCTTGGAGGCTGGGGAGTTTGCTACAGGGTGGCGGTCGCGAGGGCGTTGACGCGGGTCGCGTATTCGCAGCGGGCCTTGCGCTGCGCCAGGACCGCCGGGGTTCCAGGGGTGCCGTCGAGGGGGTGGCAGAGGTCGAGGAGTCGGCGGTGGATCGCGGGCGTGGCGGTGACGCGCAGGGTGTAGCCCTGGCCGCGCCGCACGGTCACGCCCTGATCGAGCGTGGCGCGCTCGGCGTCGTCGAGGTCGGACGCGCGAAGGAAGTCGGCGACCTTGCCCGGCAGGTCGAGAACGACCGGCGACTCCGCGGCCAAGGCATCCGGATCCGCGGCCGTGTACTCGGGCAAGAGGTCGGCGACGGCGGTGCGGATTGCGCCGCGGCTGACGTGGTGGTCGCGGGCCAGACCGGCGATGGACCGGCCGCCCACATACGCGGCGCGCACGGCGGCCGCCTTCGCGGCCGTGACGGCCAGACGGCGTCCGCCCTGCTGGGACCAGCTCTGTCACAGCCCCCCTGCACATCTGGTCCCAGCAGTGTCTGCGGGCTGCGCACCGACCACCCCGTCATAGTGCTGTTCGGTGTTCAAGCCGTCCTTGCGCACTCCTCCTTCGGCGCTCATTTCTCCGAGTTTGCGAGCCGAGTGACGTGGCGGACGATGCGCGTTGCGCGAACGGTGTCGTTGCTGGCGGTGGTCACGTCAAGAAGGATCGGATATCGGGCGGAGCTCCCCAGGGCGAGGAACGCTGTTTCAGCGCCGGGAGTTGCACGAAGCGCGGTAAGAAGGTCGCCTGGAACGTCGATTGTGGCGGAGCCGGCGTAGGCCCGTTCCCAGCGTCCGTCCGTGCGGGCACGCTCGATCTCCGCGCGGCCGCGTTCGCGCATGCGGCCCGACTCGATGAGACCGGTCACGAGTGCGACGTTGCGTTTCGACCACAGCGATCGGGGACGGCGCGGGGTGAAGTGTTGACGGTAGGTGGCAGAGTCGATGGCGTTCTTACGTCCGTCGATCCATCCGCTGCACAGGGCTTCCTCGAGGGCCTGTGCGTATGTGAGCGATGTCGGAGTGTGGGTTCCCTTCTTGGCGAGGATCACCCACACGCCGTTGCTGGTCCCCTCGTTCTCGTCTAGCCACGCGCGCCAGGCAGCGGCATCGGTGACAGTGAGCTGAACGGTTGACGAGGAAGCGTTCATCGTGGTCCTTTTCAGGTGGCAGTGCGGTCGCCGATGGGGCGTCGTCGTAGTGTTGTGTGCGCGAGCGCCGGCGGGGTGTAGCTGACATCGGTCACGCCGGTGTCGGTTCCGGGCGGTGCGATCTCATCGATCCGGTCGAGGATGTCGTCGCTCAGGCTGATGTTCGTTCCTGCGAGGAGGTCGTCGAGCTGCTCAAGGGTGCGCGGTCCGATGATTGCCGATGTCACGGTTGGGTGTGCCATGACGAACGCCATTGCGAGGTGGGTGATCGAGATTCCCGCTTCGTCGGCGATCGGTGCGATTTTTTCCACGGCGGCGAACTTGGCTTGATCGCTCATGTGGCGTGGCCCCCACTTCGCGCGGCCCGCAGAGACGGGCGTGTTCTGTCCGGCACGGTACTTGCCGGTCAGAAGTCCCCACGACAGAGGGCTCCAGGTGAGCACGCCCATGCCGTAGCGTTCAGCGAGGGGTAGGACGTCACGTTCGATGCCGCGGGCAAGGATCGAATAGCTTGGCTGTTCTGTGCGGAGCCGCGCGAGCCCACGGCGCTCGCTGATCCACTGCGCTTCGACGATGTCCGATGCAAGGAAGCTGGATGAGCCGATCGCTCGCACCTTCCCGCTGCCGATCAGATCGCTCAGTGCCGAGAGGGTCTCTTCGAGGTCCGTCGCCGGGTCGAAGTGGTGAATCTGGTACAGGTCGATGTGGTCGACGTTGAGCCGGCGCAGCGACTCCTCGACGGCCGTGAGGATCCAGCGTCGTGAGGCGCCGCGTCGGTTCGGGTCGTCGCCCATCGGCCCGCTGAATTTCGTGGCGAGCACCACGTCGTCGCGTCGCCCCTTCAGCGCGGCGCCGAGGATCGACTCCGTCTCGCCGCCGCCGTACACGTCGGCGGTGTCGATGAAGTTGATGCCCGCGTCGAGGGCGCGGTGCAGTATGCGTCGGCAGTCGTCCGGGTCGGGGGTGCCGGCTGGACCGAACATCATGGTGCCGAGGCAGTAGGGACTGACTTTGAGACCGGTACGGCCAAGGGTGCGCAGTTTCATTGTGGGACTCCTTCGTGCGTGCCGGTCACTGCCAGAGGGTGAGGGTGGTGCTTGCCGTCACGGTGCAGACGATGAAGTAGGGTGCGTTGATCAGCGTGTACAGCAGCGGGCGGGGGAAGTTCGGGTTGATCGCGATGGTCAGCGTCTGCGCGATGAGATAGCCGATCGAGATGACGAGTCCGAAGCCGATGCCGGCGCCGACGGATTCAATTTCGAGGGCCCGCAGGAGGACCGCGCTGGTGATGACGACGAGCAGGCTTGAGACCAGCGGTCCGACGATGAAGATCGGGCCGGGCTTCGGGAGCTCGCGGTTCTCGTTGCCGAGCGCGACCTTGTAGGGCTTGGCGACGATGACGCTGAAGTAGAGACCGCCGAGGACGGCAAAGACGATAGTGGCGACGATCACGGCGAACCAGTTGATCTCGGACAGGGCAGCGAGCATGAGTTTTCCTCAGCGGTGACGAAAGCGAGAGAGAAGGAACAGGAAGCCACGGCGCGGATCGGCTCCGCGCCGCGGCTTGGCGGGGTCAGGAAGCGGAGGTGACGCTGACGCTCCACGTGACGCCGAAGCGGTCGGTGAGCATGCCAAAGCCTGCGCTCCACGCCGAGGCGGCCAGCGGTTCGACGATGACGGCGTCGACGGCGAGGGCGTCCCAGTACTTCTGAAGCTCGTCCAGGCTGTCGGAACCGATGGAGACGAACAGTGCCTGGTCGGTGATGGTGGTGTTGTTTTCGCGGCGGGTCGTACCGCCGCCGGCGATGGTTCCCTCGGTCGCGCCGGGGATGTCGTACCCCATGACCCGGAAGCCGTTTTCCGCGGCGACGAGGCCGAACACGACCTTGTCGGAACCGGGCACCCCGGCCGGCATCCCGAAGTCCGCGTAGGTGTTGATCGCGACCTGCCCGCCGAAGACAGAGTGGTAGAACTCCAGCGCTGCACGCGCGTCGCCACGGAAGTTGAGGTGGGTGGTCGTCTGGATGGTCATCGCTGCTCCTTGTTGGGAAGCCGGCCCGCTCGGGTCGGTACGGAAACTCTCACAGGTGTATAGGTCAGTTTTTGTCCTAGAACCCGGTTACGGTCGAACCCATGACAACGACATCGCGGCTGCTCAAACTGCTGTCGCTGCTGCAGACCCGGCGGGACTGGCCCGGATCGCTCCTTGCGTCGCGGCTGGAGACCAGCGACCGCACTGTGCGACGGGACATCGAGAGACTTCGAGAGATGGGGTACAGCATCCAGGCCACGATGGGCCCGGACGGCGGGTACCGGCTCGACGCCGGTAGCGAGCTGCCACCACTGCTCTTCGACGACGACCAGACCGTCGCGGTCGCCATCGCCCTGCAAGCAGCACCCGCTGTCGGCGTCGGGATCGAGGAAGCAGCCATTCGCGCCCTCGCGACGATCCGGCAGGTCATGCCTCCACGGCTCCGACACCGCCTCGACGGGCTCGAGATCACCACCATCGGTCGCGCCGGCGACGCTGCCCCCATGGACGTCCCGACAGACGTTCTCATCACGCTCGCGAACACGATCCGTGCTCGTGAAGTGCTCCGCTTCGACTACGCCCCTCGCGACGCCGCGGACGATGACCAACAACTGCGTCCGGCTCGCCGCGTGGAGCCACACCACCTCGTTACCTCGCACGGTCGGTGGTATCTCGTCGCCTGGGACCTCGACCGCAACGACTGGCGACTCTTCAGCGCCGACCGCATCACACCGCGCGTGCCCGCCGGGCCGCGCTTCACTCCGCGAGTGGTACCGGGCGGCGACGTGCAGGAATTCACCGCAGCACGCTTCAAAGGATCCGACGTCAACGAATGGCCGTGCCGCGGAACTGTGATCCTGCATCTGCCTGCGCAAGACGTCCTTCCGTTCGCCGGCGACGGCACAGTCGTGGCACTCGCCGAAAACCGATGCAGCCTCAAGGCCGGTTCATGGTCGTGGGGAGCACTCGCGGCCTCGTTCGGGCGGTTCGAAGTCCCGATGGAAGTCGTCGAGCCTCCCGAACTGACCGCAGCCTTCGCCACACTCGCCGAGCGCTACGCGACCGCCGACAACGGCGCCGTGACGTAGACATCGCGGAATCGACCGAGCCAGGCAGCGCCCGCCCGCCTTACTGCCCGTGGTCGCCGCCGGTCGCCTGTGCAGGTCCGCCTGTCGCTGCCCATGACCCCAAAGGCTGGTCCGGCACGTTCTCGGCCTTGGGACTGGTGGAACAGCCAGTAACGCTAAGCCCGTGATCTTGGTCAGGCCGGGGCTCCGAGGGTGCTGACGCGGTTTTCGTACTCGCGGCGGGCCTTGCGCTGGGCAGGGACGGCCGGGGCGCCGTGGCCGCCGTCGAGCGGCTGGCAGCGAGCGAGGAGCCCGTGGTGCACGGCAGGGACGGCGCTGACGCGCAGGGTGTAGCCCTGGCCGCGCCGTACGGTCACCCCCTGGTCGAGCGCGGCCCGCTCGACGTCGTCCAGTGCGGAGGTACGGAGGAAGTCGCCGACCTTCCCCGGCATGTCGAGGGTGACCGGCAGCTCCGGCGCCGGGGAGTCCTCCTCGATGGCGGTGTGGTCGGGCAGGAGGTCGGCAACGGCCGTGCGGATCGCGCCGCGGCTGACGCCGTGGTCGCGGGCAAGGGCGGCAATCGAACGGCCCTCCAGGTAGGAGGCGCGGACGGTGTCGGTCTTCGCGGTGGGGACGGCCGGGCGGCGCCCGCCTTTGCTGCCCTTGGCCTCGGCGGCGCGCAGTCCGTCGTAGGTCAGCTCGCGCTGGAGGTCGCGCTGGCGTCGGCGGCATCCTCTTCACCACTCTGCAGAAGTTCGGCCGCACCAAGGAGGAGAAGGACTCCGGCGCGGACCACCCGCTCCTCTCCGACCGCCGCAACATCGTGGTGGTCGTCGACGAGGCGCACCGCAGCCACTACGACTCCCTCAACGGCTACGCCCGCCACCTGCGCGACGCGCTCCCGCACGCCACACTGCTGGCCTTCACCGGCACCCCGATCTCCCAGGCCGACCGCAACACCCGCGACGTCTTCGGCGACAAGGGCGCGTACAACGGCTACGTCGACATCTACGACCTCAAGCGGGCCGCCGACGACGAGGCCACCGTCAAAGTCTTCCACGAGAGCCGGGTGATCACGCTCGTCCTGGACAAGGATGTCGATCCCACGACGATCGACGAGGAGGCCGACCGCATCACCGACGGCCTCGACGACACCGAGCGCCACCGCGTCGAGCAGGCCGTCGCGACGATGAACGCGATGTACGGCACGCCCGCCCGCATACGGGACCTCGCCGACGACCTGGTGAAGCACTGGGAAGCGCGGCGCGAGCGGATGCAGCCGTTCGTCGGCGTCTCGGAGAAGGGCGGGGCGGCCGGCAAGGCGATGGTCGTGTGCGCGACCCGGGAGATCTGCGTCCGCGTCTACGACGCCCTGCGCGAGCTGCGGCCCGAATGGCACAGCGACGAGATCGACAAGGGCGCCATGAAGGTCGTCTTCTCCACGAACTCGCGCAAGGACCCCGACCGCCTGCTCGCCCACGCCCTGAGCGACAGCCGGCGGAAGACGGTCATCAACCGGGCGAAGGACCCCGACGACGAGCTCGAGCTGCTCATCGTCAACAACATGCTGCTGACCGGCTTCGACGCCCCGCCGGTCCACACGATGTACCTGGACCGTCCGCTCAAGGGTGCCAACTTGATGCAGGCGCTGGCCCGGGTCAACCGTCGCTTCCGTGCCAAGCAGGACGGCCCCCTCGTCGGGTACGCGCCGCTGGCCGAGAACCTCCAGCGGGCGATCGCCGAGTACACCGAGGCCGACCAGGAGGACCGCACGCTCGGCCAGGACCTCGACCGGGCGCTGGACGAGCTGCGCAACGAGTACGACGTCCTCTCGGACATCCTGCGCGGCTTCGGCTGGCGGGAACGGCTGGCCATGCCGGCGAGGACGGCGCTCATCGACGCCTCCATCCGGGCCGCCAACTACCTCCGGGATCCGCAGACCGCGGGCAACGACCCGGAGAAGCTGGATGATCCCCGGCAGACCCTCGGGCGCCGCTTCCGCGACCACGCCCACCGGCTGGAGCGCTTCTACGCGCTGTGCGGCAGCGCCACGAACATCGGCGAGCGGTTCCCGGACCACCCGGCCTGGCGGCGGGACATCCAGTTCTTCGTCGAGGTCCGCGCCTACATGGCGAAGTACGACGCGATGGACCGCGAGGCGCGTGGCCTGCCGGTGGCTCGTGACGTCGAGCTGTACCTGGCCCAGCTGACCTCCTCGGTCGTCGAGACCAGCGGCGTGACCGACCTGTTCGCGGAGGCCGGCCTGGAGACCGCCGAGCTGACCCAGCTCAACGACGCGCTCGTCGGCCGGCTGCTGAACAGCGAGACCCTGCACCTGGCGGCGGAGGCGCTGCGGCGGCTCATCGAGAAGAAGATGCGTGAGGTGACGCGGCACAACGTCGTGCGCCGCACGACCTTCTCCGAGCGGCTCCAGGACCTCATGGTCCGGTACATGCGGCAGCAGTACACGAGCGCGGAGCTCATCGCCAAGCTGATCGAGATGGCCAAGGAGGTCATGGAGGACAGCCGACGCGGTGAGAAGTTCGACCCGCCGCTGGACTGGCGCGAGCTCGCCTTCTACGACGCGGTCGCCGACCACGGCACGGCGCGTTCGGTGATGGGCGACGAGGTGCTGGCCGGGATCGCCCGCGAGCTGGTCGCGGAGGTACGCAGCAAGCTCAAGCCGGACTGGATCGCCCGCGAGCCGGTCCTGGCCCGCCTGCGCAGCGCCATCAAGCGCCTCCTGGCCCGCCGCAACTACCCGCCGGACCAGGCCCCGGAGGCCATCGACCTGGTGCTGAAGCAGATGGAGCACTTCGCCAACGAGTGGTGCACCACCACCAACCTCCCGGACGACTGACACCCGCGCTCTGCGCACTCCTCGTCGGCGCTTCGTCCCTGCATCGATTTCCCCTCCCGTTGCCGGGACGAAGCCGCCTTCCTGCGGCAAGGTGGGCGAGGTCACGCGCCTCGGTGGCTCCGGTGAGGCCTCGTGCCCCCGCCTGCTGACCCACGCACGGCTGCGGCCGCGCCCGAAGGGGGTCTGTCAAACGAACGACTCTGTCACGTAATCGGTGGTAGCGAAGGGTGACGGTCGTCGTTGCCATGGTGTGCACGATGTCAATGAGCTTGTGGGTGTGATGTTTTCGGGCTTGTCGGCCCTCGTCGTCGAGGGCGTGACGGACGAGGGTGAGGTCATCCGGGTGTCGGCGCGGACCCGCGACGACCCGGTGCCGTGCCCGCTGTGCGGGCAGCCGACGGGGCGGGTGCATGGCTTCCACAGACGGGTGGTCGCGGACGTGCCGGTGGACGAACGGCGGGTGGTGGCATCGGTGCGCATCCGGCGCCTGGTCTGCCCGGTACTCGGCTGCCCGCGGCAGACGTTCCGCTAGCAGGTTCCCGGCGTCGTGGAGCGCTACCAGCGTCGCACCAACCGCCTGGCCCACCAACTCGGCTTTGGGGTGCAGGAGTTAGCGGGCCGGGCGGGCGCCCGCCTCTCCTGCGTGCCGGCTTGTGCGATCTCCCGCTCGACCGCCCTGCGCATGCTCATACGCAGGGCGGTACAGCCGCTGCGCGTCCCGCGCGTGCTCGGCATTGACGACTTCGCCCTCAAGCGCCGGCACCGCTACGCCACCGTGATCATCGACGCCGAGACCGGCGAGCGGATCGACGTCCTGCCGGACCGCACAGGCCAGACCCTGCTCGCGTAGCTGCGCGAGCATCCCGGGTCCGCATACGTCTGCCGCGACGGCTCCGGCTCCTATGGCGAGGCGATCCGCCAGGCCCTCCCCGAGGCGGTGCAGGTCAGCGACAGGTGGCACTTGTGGAGCAACCTGTGCGGCAAGGTCCTGTCCGAGGTCCGCTCCCACACCTCCTGCTGGGCGACCGCTGTGAACCCCACCCGGCCCGGGGGCCTACACGAGCAGACCACCCGCAAGCGCTGGCAGCGGGTTCACAATCTGCTCGGCCAAGGCGTCGGCCTGCTCGAATGCGCCCGCCGCCTCGATGTCGCCCTGAACACCGTCAAGCGCTACGCCCGCATGAAGGAGCCCACCGGCGACCACCTGCGCATCCGCCGCGCGGACGACCTGGCAGTCTCCGTCCTCCAACTCTTCCGGGAGATCAAGGAGCTGGGATACACCGGCAGCCTCAAAGTGCTCTACCGCTACATCACCCAGGGCCGCGCTGAGGGCGACAATCCGGTCACCACCCCGCAGCGCTTCGCCCGCCTCCTGCTCACCCGCCCCGAGAACCTGCGCGACAAGGACACCGCACTGCTGCGGGAACTCACCAGAGTCTGCCCCGAGATGACCGAACTCGCCCGGCTCATCGGCGAGTTCGCTCAGCTACTGACCCCAGCGGAAGGCGACGCCAAGCTCACCGACTGGATCACCACAGTTTGCGCCGCCGGCCTGCCGCACCTGCGCTCCTTCGCGAACGGCCTCGAACTCGACCGCGCCGCCGTCGAAGCCGGACTCACCCTCCCGCACCACAACGGCCGCACCGAAGGCGTCAACACGCGGACCAAGCGGATCATGAGGCAGATGCACGGCCGAGCCGGGTTCCCCCTGCTCCGCCACCGCATCCTCCTCCAGTGATCACCACGCAGCGCTACCACCGAATACGTGCAGAGCCGATTACGTGACAGAGCCGAACGATTTACAGTCCCGCCCGACGCACGGTGAGCAGCTACAGTTCACGGCCGGAGCCGAACGAGGTAGGAGGAGGCCGCGGTGCTCAGGACCAGACCCAGTCAGTACTCCCTTGCCGGTCACGGCCGGGCAGTCCGCCAGCTGGTCTCTCACACGCGGGTGCTGCTGGCATAGAGCGCTGTATGGACTGCTGCGGCGCACCGCTCCTCCACGTCCGCGTCCATCGGTGCGTGTCCGGCAGCGATCTCTTCACGAGCGTGGTCCTCTAGGAGTTGGACGATGACGGCCCTCGCATAGTGCCGCTCGTCTTGGAGAGACATCGGCGAGACGCCGTTGACCTGGTCCAGGCGGCGCTGTTCGGCGATGCGGTCGGTGGCCTCCTGGCGAAGGCGAGTCTGGGCCGTTGCCCGGACGAGGAGATCACCGTGACGCTGGCCCGGTAGGTCAGCACCACCCAGCACCCATCGCCTTCGGGCGGTGAGCGCCGCTTCGTCATGCCCGGATACTCTCAGCCCATGATTCGCGCTGTGATCTTCGACGTGGGCGAGTGCCTCGTAGACGAGACCCGGGAGTATGGCTCCTGGGCCGACTGGCTCGGCGTCCCCCGCCACACCTTCGTCGCGATGTTCGGGGCCGTTATCGCCCAAGGCCGGGACTACCGCGACACTTTCCAGGAGTTCCGGCCGGGCTTCGACCTCTACGACGAGCGGGAGCGCCGAGCCGAGGCCGGGCAGCCGGAGACCTTCGGGGAGGACGACCTCTACCCCGACGTCCGCGACGCCCTCGCTGCCCTCCGCGCTGATGGCCTGTGGCTGGGCATCGCCGGAAACCAGACGACCCGGGCGGGCAAGATCCTGCGGGAGCTGTTCACCCCGGACGTCGACCTCATCGGCACCAGCGATGACTGGGGCGCCAGCAAGCCGGACCGCGCGTTCTTCGACCGCGTCGCCGAGGTCGTCCCGGCGGAGCCCGGCGAAATACTGTACGTCGGCGACCGCGTCGACAACGACATCGCCCCCGCGCGCCAGTCCGGGATGCATACCGCTCTGGTCCGGCGCGGGCCGTGGGCGACGATCCAGTGGCGCAGCGAGCAGGCGCAGAAGCTACCCACCTTCCGGGTCGAGTCGCTGCTGGAGCTGTCGCCGCAGATCGCTCAGTTCAACGCGCGAGAGCGCTGACCGTCGTCGACCAGCCGTACAGCCGGTCGTCCAGCTCCCGCACGCATGGCGCGTGCTGGTGCGGCGCCAACGCGCGCCGCACCTCCCTCACCCGGTCCATGCCCATCGCGTACCACGTGCGCTCCAATCGCGCGGCGTGATCGAGCGCTTCGGCGCGGACGCCGCGCCGGGATCGGCGGCGTCCATGTGGGTCTCGGAGATGCCTGACGACCCGGTCAGCTGGCTGGCCGGGCACGGCTGGCAGGCTGACAGCCATACCCTGCGCGAGCGCGCTGCCGCCTACGGCCGCCCGATCAGCACCCCGCCGCAGCACGAGGAGCGGTCCGGCGGACTGATCTCGGCGGTCCGCCGGTAGAGCACGACACTCCGGGAGGCACGTCGTACACCGAGGATTCGAACAGTGACGTCACACACCGTGGCGTTTCACGGTCTTGCGCGGCGGATGGAAAAGACGTTGGCCGGTCCGTCGCCGAGCCGCGACGATGCCCCTGTTTCCCTTACGGAGGACGTTTGTTCGTTTTCGTGTGTGCTGGCTGTGGTACCAGGCTGACCACCCCGTTGTCCCTGGTCGCGCTGCCGGTCCACGCTCATCAGAAGTACGGGAACGGGGTGCAACTCCCGGTGCTCATGGAGTCCCGCACGTTCGCCGTGGAACCCGAGCCCTGGGGGCCACCGTGGCGAAGGTGGGCAGAGATCCATCCGGACGAGGCGACCGCCCGCGGTGTTTACGCGCCGGTGTACGCCCTCTCCGACGGCGCGCCTGGCGCGATCGTCATCGCGCCAGGCGACGCCAGCGGCACGGTGCTGATCCCGGAAAAACGCGGAGGCGGCTACTGCTGCGGCCTCGACGGTACCGACGGCCCCAACGTGGCCTGTGCGGAGTGTGCCCTGCCCGTGGCCAGCCGGATCGACGACTGCTCGCTCTGGCAGGCGATGTGGCTCTCCCCAAACGCCGTCCGCCGCCTTCCCGCCGACGGCGCTTTCGCCGCGCCGCTTTCCTGGACGGAGCTGATGGCGGAAGAAAGGGCCACGCCCCCGTTCGAGCCGATCGCCACATGGGGATCGCGGATGGCGGCGGGCCACTGGTCGAACTACTGGTGGTCCTGGAGCCCGCAGTGGGAGGCGGCGGCCGGCCACGCGCTCGCCCACCTGCTGGCGGCATCGGACGGTCACCCTGTGCTCGTCCCGGACGGCTTGGGCAGGCAAGTCTTCCAACGCACACTCGACGCCCTGCTGCCCACAGGCCCGCAGACGCGGAACGCACCCCTGGCCGGACCCGGACTGCCAGCTCCCAGCCGAGACGTCTCCATCATCTTTGTGCCGTCCCATCCTCAGACGGGGAAGACCTGGGCCCCGGCCGACCCGCTGCCGTACCTGGTGCCGCTGCCATTCGGGGTGTGGCTGTGGCTGGCCTTCCCCAGACCGGACCTACCCGCCCCCTCGTCGGTTGCCCCACCCGCCGGAACCCTCCGTGACGACTTCGGCCCGCCCACGCTGCGTCCCCGTCACCTGTTCCGGGCCGATTCGGAAGTGTTCCGGCGGACCCTGGTCCGGCTGCCGAACGTCCGTAGCCCGTGGCTGAGTGACATCCTCAAGAGCCTCGAACACCACGTACGCGCTGGCCTCTTCTAGCCGACTGCCAACGGGCTGCTGGTCACTCTCCGGAACCGTCGCAATCGAACGGCTCCGGGATGGCGGAGGCGACCATTCCTGCACCCCAGCCCGGCCCGGCTGGAGCAGCACACGGCCGCGCACGCCCCGGGAGCTTCGTGACTACTTCAACCGTTGGCGGATGCGTTGCCGTGCCCGGAGCGCCGAGACCGTGGGCACGATCGCGGGGCGTTCATCGCGGCCGGAGGCTCAGGAATCAGCCACGCTTGTGGGCACGGTCCAGCCGGTAGCTCGGATCCACTCGGCCAGGTCCAGGGTGGCCGGCTCTATCGAGCGCACCGCCGCGCGGTCCGAAGGGTATTCCGCTGCCTTCGCGAACTCGCGGAACATCACCCTGTCGAGGTCGTTGGGAAGCACGCTCAACGGGAGGGCCTCGTACCGTGCCGGGAGCCCGGCGCGTGCGCCGAACGCGGCGGCGATCTGGGGGCCCGTCAGCTCGTCGCCGACGAGGTCGACGGCTCCGCCGGGCGCCTGAGCGGTGTCGAGCAGGAGCGCGGCGGCGACCCGGCCGATGTCCCTGACCGAGATCATCTTCAGGGCGACGTCCTTTGGCAGTGGCAGCCTCAGCACGATCTCCCCGTGCTCCAGGCTCGGTGCCATCACGCTCGCGAAGTTCTCCATGAAGGCGGTCGCGCGAACCATCGAGGCCCTCAGGCCGGACTTCCTCAGGTGCTCCTCGATCCAGTGCTTCGAGTCGTGGTGCGGCACACCCGACTCCCGCCCCGCTCCGAAGACCGAGTTGAACACGACGTGCGGGACGCCCGCCTCGACCGCCGCGTCGACGAGCGCGGTACCGATGCGGATCTCCGCCTCGACCTCTTCGAGGCTGTTCGCCTCCGGGGTCATGAAGTAGAACCCCTCGACCGTCGCCAGCGCGGCGGCCAGCGACGCCGGGTCGTCGGCCCGGACGGTCACCGGCTCGACGCCGCGGGCGGCCAGCGCCTGTGCCCGGTCGGACTGCGGGTCGCGGACCAGAGCCCGCACCCGCGCCTTGTGGTCCAGCAGCGCGTCGACCACCGCCCCGCCCTGTTGCCCCGTCGCGCCGAAGACCGCGATCGTGCCACTCGTCTGTGTGCTCATCGCTGCCACCCCTCACTAGTTCATGGCATGAACGAAACTAGTTCACGTCATGAACTTCGTCAAGGTGCGGGTGCAGCGGGACCTCACGGTGTGATGGGCTGGTTCGAGGTGGGCGAAGAGAGGTCCGAGGTGTCCACGATGGCGGTGGCCACGCGCTCGAAGTCGCGCTGGTCGCCGGCGTCGAGGTTCCTCGCGATCTCGGGCAGGCGCTTGGCGACCTCGGCGTAAACGGCCTCGGCGAGCACCTTCCCCGCAGGCGTCACGCTGAGCATGACGACCCGTCGATCCTGCGCCGAGCTTGCCCGGCCGACCAACTCGCGCCGCGCGGTGCGATCGACCAGCTGGCTCAATGCATTCTTGGTCATACCCAACGACGCGGCGAGGTCAGCCATCTGCCGCGGCTCGTTCCTGATTGCGCACAGTAGCGTGGCCTGCAAGGGGGTCAGGTCGAACTCGGCGCAGACCTGCGCGTACTTGCGTTGAATCACGACCGAGAGCCAAAAGAGCTTGTCGCCATAGTCCACGCCGACCTCCCCGGTCCGATCACGAACGACCAGCCTACTCGTCACGGTCCGGCAGCCACGCCACTCACCAGGAGATGCACACTTCTGCGAGACCGACCTGGCACTCCTTCCCCAACCGCTTTGATCCACTTGCCCTGCCCCTTCACCCTCGGTATCCGGCTCACTCCGGACAGCTCGTGACCCGGGCAAAGAGACACCTCGGACTCACGCTGAAGACAGTGAGCCGCCCGAAGAACACCCCCGACTTCGTCACCTTGCCCCGCCGCTGCGTGGTCGAGCGGCCCCTGGCCTGGATCATGCACGCACGTCATCACGCGAGAGACTACGGATCCAGCACTCCGAAGCCTTGACCACCCGGACCGCGCGAACAAGCAGGCTCCCGGCACAGGAGATCTGGATCACCGATGCCGTGCTGGTGGTGAGGGTGTCCAGAAGCAGATACCTAAGAAGAAGCGGCGCAACGTCGTTGACCTGGAAAGTCACCTCTAATCCGTCCCCGGTCTTGGTGGGGCCGCCGATGTCGCCACCGGGGTTGTTCGCCAGACGTCGATGCGGGGATGGGCGTTCTGCAGTTCGGAGGCGAGTCGGCGGACGTCCGCGAGACGGGAGAAGTCGGCGACGTGAGGCTCGAGGCCGAGTTCGTCGCCGATGGCGTTCGGTCAGGGCAGGGTTGCCCACGATGTAGCGGGCCTGGCGGTGGGCGCGGATCGGCCCGGCGGAGGTTGGGGCCTGCGCTGCCGCGTGCCCGGTGGGCCCGGAGATGCCCACCCCGCGGGTGCGGTCGCCGTTGAGGGTGGCGAACGAGTCGGCGATGGCCGGGGCGGCATCGATGTCGAGCAGTCCATGGATGCCGTCGCGCCCCGGCCTACTGGCAAGGGCGGCTATGGAGACTTGCGGAATGCCCAAGCAGCCGAGGCGTGCCGACACAGAGGGCCGGCAAGACAGGGCTCCTGAACGGACCGGTCCTGGCAGCCGCCTCTGTTCGACTGGTCCTCACCGGTGCCACTGAGGGCGAAGACCATCCAGGAGGATGTCCAGGAGCCGATCGGCTCTGACCGCGTGGCCGGACTGGTACGCGACGGTGAAAATGCCGATCAGGCTGGCTGCGATCTCGTCGGCGGTGACGTCGGGCCGGAGGTCTCCAGCTGTGCGGCCTGCGTCGAGAATCGTCGATATCGCGTTCAAGAGCGCGTCCCTGGTTTGTGCGTGGCCGACCGCGCCCGACTCGATCAGGGCCGGCAGGGTGTCGAGCATGCCGTTCTTCGTCGCGACCCAGTGACCGAAGAGGTCCATCCAGCGTCGCAGCGCAACGGCCGGGGCCTCGTTGGCGAGCAAGTCGTGGGCGCCGTTCGTGAGGCGGACGACTTGGTCGCGGTAGACGGCCTCCACAAGGGACTCGCGCGTCGGGAAGTGGCGATAGAGCGTCCCGATACCCACACCGGCCTCGCGAGCGATAGCGCGCAGGGACGCCTCGGCGTCGGGCGATGCGAGCACGCGGGTCGCGACCTCAAGCAGCTGATCGCGGTTGCGGGCGGCGTCGGCTCGCGTCGCTCTTGGCTTCGAACTCGTCAAACGGATCACGCTCCGGTTATGCTGGATTCCATAACCGGAGCATAGTCCGTTTCGGGTGGCTCCACCAACGCGAGGAAACGAGTAGGACATGCAGCAACACGGCAACACACTCCGAGACGGCGCGAGCAGGGCCGTTCTGCTCGACTCGTTCGGCGGTCCGGAGGTCTTGGCCCTCAAGGACGTGCCTGAACCCCAGGCGGGCGACGGGCAGATCCGCATCCGCGTGTCAGCAGCCGGGCTGAACCCGATGGACTGGTTCATGACCTCCGACGCCGAGACCGCGACACGGTTCGGTCTGAGCCTGCCCTGCGGGTTCGGGACCGACTATGCCGGAGCCGTGGACCAGGTCGGTGCCGGCGCGAGCGGCTACGCGGTCGGTGACCGCGTGTTCGGGGCAGCCCTGTCCCGGGCGGTCGCCGACCACGTCGTCCTCGACGTGAAGGGGACCATCGCCAGCGGCATCGCCCACCACACCCCGGACGGCGTCGACGACCGCACCGCCGCCACGCTCGCGATCGCGGGCAGCACCGCGTCCGCCGCGCTCGACGTCCTTGACCTCGGTCCAGACGACACTGTGCTGGTCGGCGGCGCCGGTGGCGGAGTCGGAGTGTTCGCAGTCCAGCTGGCACGGATCACAGGCGCGCGCGTCATCGGGACCGGCTCCCCGTCGTCAGCGGAGTACTTGCGAAGCCTCGGCGCCGAGCCGGTGGCGTACGGCGAGGGCCTGACCGACAGGGTCCGCGACCTCGGTGCGGGCGCCGTCACCGCAGCCCTGGACCTTCACGGCACGGACACCGTGCACGTCGCACGCGAGCTGGGAGTCCCGGACGACCGCATCTGCACCATCGCGGGCCAGGTCGACGGCGTTCCCGCAGCCAACGGCGCCAACGCCGCGCCCGACGCCCTTGAGAACATCGCGCGCCTTGTCGCGGCAGGCCGCCTGCGTGTACCCCTCGCAGCGACCTACCCCGTCGAGGACATCCGCACCGCCGTCGAGCTCCAGGCGGCCCGGCACGTCCGCGGCAAGGTCGTCATCGACCTCCGACCCCAGCTCTGACAGCGGGGCCCGGACTCAGGCGACGCGGCACACAGACACCGCCTGACTTCCGGTCCCTGCAGCCGGGCCGGACAGCAGGGCCGCACTGACGAGATGGCCGACGGCAGGCAACTGGCGTGATCGTCAGCGTTCCCTGCGGGCTATGTCTGCCGCGTAGCCGACTCTCGTGTTGCCGGCGTCGTGGGACCAGGCCACCGCGCAAGCGAACCCTGCCCGAGCCAGGATCAGACCTCTCCTTTGTCAGACCGCTGCCCAATCAGAGTGAGTCTGATCATGACGCGGCCCAGCTCTCCAGATCCCCGGGAGGCGAGCCTTGCCGCATCTGAGCCTGTCGTGGTGATGTCATGCCTCGCCCGGCGTTGCCCTCCGCAGAGCTGCGGTGGGGGACGAGAAGATCCAGGCTCTGGCCGAGGCGGTGACCACTTTGCATTCCGCCCTGCCGTCCGACGTCATCACCAAGGTCCCTCTCAGGCCCGGGCATCAAGGCGAACTGATCGGCCACCTCGGTGTCTGGACCGGGACAGCACGTCCCCGGGCCGTTGGCCTGGTGAGGGAGGCCATGGAGGCCGGCTTGTCGTGGCTTGCCCAATCGGGCCTGACGTCCCGTCGTTCTTGGACTGTTTTCTGCTGGCCAGCGATGATCCGGAGCATCCTCGCAACCCTGTCGGCACCGCGGAACGTCAGGCCGGTCGGGTGATGGATCTACTGGCCTGACAGCGGGATTCCCTGATCTGCGACGAAGAAGCAGATGGGCACTCATCATCGTCGCCCACCGGCTGCACACCAACATGACCGCCGACCAGATCGTCATGCTCGACGGCGGTGGTGGGACTCGTGAATCGGGATCGCACGCCGAGCTGCTAGCCGCCGGCGGGGCATACGCCCGGCTCTGGTGGCAGCGCGTGGAGGCTGTCGGCTGGAAACTCGGCCCACACGGCTGAGTGTCTCCCGCGCCGCCGTCGCCCGGCGCTTCCCCGCCCCCGACGGCCATCCGCGAGGCGCGCCGGCAGCGCACCCTCGGCTGGGCCGGGTCCGGCCCCGTCGCCGCCCTCGCCACTGCCGGTGTCGCCGTCGAGGAGAGCCGCGTCGCCTGGCGGGGCAAGAGCTGCCGCACGCCACCCCGCGGCGACCCCCTGCACCGCTGTCGATACGGGCGACGGGCAGGGCGGCTGCCCGGAGGGATGCGGCCGCCGCAACAGACGGGCTCCCCCATGGAGGCGGGGTCAGCAGCCGTACGCGACCTCGGAGTCCACGCAGGGGCGGACGGTCTACACGCCCTCAACCGCGGTACGCAGACTGTCCAAGGCGCGCGACGACGATGCCGACAGTCACGCAGCCGCCGTGTCCCGCGCCAGCCTCGAGTCTCACACGATCGACGGGCTCCCCCCTCGGCGGCCGAACACGGAAGCGTCCTCCAACCGCTGCCGGAGCCGAAGAGGAGCCTGGGAACCCGTGCAAGGTCAATCCGTGGAGAACCGCAGGTGCGGGGCGACGCTGCGGAGCTTCTCGCAGGTCTCCTCTATCTCGCGTTCGGGAAGAGACTGGGCGGTGACTCCCGCGCCCGCGCGCAGCCATGTCTCCTCGCCCTCTCCGATGAGCGTGCGCAGGACGAGGGCGGCGTCAAGAGTGCCCGCGATGCTGCCGCGGAAGACCGCTCCGCCGTACAGCCCCCGGGGTCCTTCCTCATGGCGGGCCAGGGCATGGAGGGCGGCGGCTTTGGAGACACCGGTGGCGGTGATCGCAGGAAAGAGGGAGGCGAAGGCGTCCCACGGTCCGGCGTCCTTGCGAAGCCGGCCCGTCACCCGCGAGGCAAGGTGCTGCACCGAACCGCGAGGCCGGACCACCATGAACTCCTCGACTGCGACGGATCCGGGACGGCACACCGCCGCCATCTCCTCCCAGGCCAGGCGTACGGAGACAGCGTGCTCGTGTATCTCCTTGGGATCACTGAGCAGTTCCGTGCGTCGGCGCTCGTTCTCCGCCTGGTCGGGGCCGTGTGCGCGGGTTCCTGCGAGCGGCTGGGTGCTGACGCGGCCGTTCTCACCGACCTCAAGGACGGTCTCCGGGCTGAACCCGGCCGCCCGGTAGCCGCCGAGGTCCAGCAGGTAGGAGCGGGCCGGGGTGTTGGAGCGGCGGCCCGCGAGATAGGTCGCGGGGAAGTCCACGGCCGGCCCGGCGGGCAGCGGGACCTTTCGGGAGACCACGGCCTTCTCCAGGAGGCCGGCGCGGATGTCCTCGACCGTTCGGGCCACCGCGCTCCCGTAGGCGGCGGTGCCGGCGGCGATGATGTGTTCGGCTCCCCCGGGTGTCACTCCCTCGGGTGTCATTCCCTCCGGTGTCGTCCCCTCCGCCAGCGGATGTCGGGGGGACGGTTCGGCGAGCAGGTCGGCGACCTTTCGGAGCCACGCCTCGTCCACCGCGCGCACCACGGTCTCCTCCCCCGTGAGGGTCACCTCGACGGAAGGGATCAGGGCGTGCAGCAGCGGTCCGTCACCGGTGGCCGCGGGGTCCGCGTGCAGGAGGTGGGCCAGTTCGAAGGCTGCCCAGCCGTAGAAGTGACGGCCACCGCCGTGGGCGCCGTGTGCCTCGGACAGGGCGTTCAGCGCGGCGGCGAACGCCGTCAGGGGCCTGCCGTCGGTGCGGGAGGTCCACGTCCGTCCCCTCGCCCGCGCGGTGATGCCGGTGGCGTGCGCGGTGAGGCTGACGCTGGACCCGGCCGCGAAGTGCCAGACGCCCCCTTCCGCCTCGTACACCATGTACTGGTCGGCGAGGCCGGCCCGGGCGAGGCGGGTCGCTGTGGCTGCGGCGTCGTGGCTGGGTTCCAGGGTGCTCGCGGATTCGAGCGGCGGGACAGAACCCGCCCATGAGTCCCAGGTGTTCCGGAGGCCGTCGCTCATCGTGTCCTGCCTTCCTTGTGCCGCTGCCGCGGGAGCCGGTGGATCTCGGGTGCCGGGTGCGAGGTCACGAGCGTGCCGCCTCCAGTCGCCAACCGTGGGCCCGGCTCCGGCGCTCCCAGAAGGAGGCATAGGTGCCGCCCGCCGTGACCAGGTCGGCGTGCGTGCCCCGTTCGGTGATCTCCCCGTCCTCCAGAACGAGGATCTGGTCCGCGTGGACGACGGTGCTCAGCCGGTGTGCGATGACCAGCAGCGTCTTGCGCTCGGCGAGGGTGCGCACGGCTTCGGCGAACAGCGCCTCGTTCTCCTGGTCGAGTGCGGCGGTGGCCTCGTCGAGGACGAGGATCGGAGCGTCCTTCAGCAGGGCGCGGGCGATGGACACGCGCTGGCGCTGTCCGCCGGACAGCCGCGCGCCGCCCTCCCCCACTTTGGTGTCCCAGCCGCCGGGCAGTTCCTCGATCACCCGGTCGAGTCCGGACATGGCCGCGGCCTCGGCCAGTTCCTCGGGCCCGGCGTCCGGGGCGGCGATCCTGACGTTTTCCTCGATGGTGCCGTCGAACAGGTAGACGTCCTGGAACACGAGGGAGACGTGTGCCGCCAGGTCGTCGGCGGCGATTTCGCGGACGTCGACGCCGCCGATGTGAACGGTGCCTTCCGTGACGTCCCGGAATCGGGCGATCAGCGTGGCGACCGTGGTCTTGCCGGCGCCGGAGGGCCCCACGAGGGCGGTCATGCTGCGTTCGGGCAGACGGAAGGTCACGTCGTTCAGGACCGGGCGCGCGGAGGCTCCGTCCGCTGCCCCGGTGTCGTAGCTGAAGCCGGCCCCGGCGAACTCCACGCTCGCGTCGCGGGGCGCCTTCGGCTCGGCCGGCTGCGGGAAGGGCGGCTCGTCGAGGACGGCGCCGAGCCGTTCCAGGGTGTTGCGGGCGATACGCATGCCCGCGCCGGCCTCGGCGGCGGACGCCACGCTGTCGATGAGGCGGACCAGCAGTACCAGGAGCGCCAGGAGGGTGGGTACGGTGAGCGATCCGTCGAGCTGCCAGGACACCCCGAGTGCGAGCAGCAGGGCGAAGACGAGCCGGGTCGCGAAAGTGAAGGAGACCAGGCCGGGCAGGCCGCGGACGATGAGCCGCCGGTCGGCACGCGCCTCGGCCACCAAGGCGTCGTCCAGCGCGCCGTAGCCCTCCGCGGTCCGGCCGAACGCCCGCAGGACCGGCTGGTTGCGCGTGTATTCCAGGACCCGGTCGGCGGACTCGCCGATCGCGGCGTCGCGGCCGAGGTCGAGCCGGCGCATCAGTGCGGTGCTCGCCTGCTGCACGGCGAACAGCGCCGGCACGCAGGCCAGGAGCACCAGGGCGGTCCGTACGTCGAAGAAGAAGGTCGCGACGACCAGCGTCAGCGGGGTGAGCAGAGAGGTGATGAACGGGCGGAGCAGGTGGGCCGGGGTGCTCATCACCTGGATGACGTTCTGTCCCGCGAGCCTGCTGAACTCGGCCGTGCGGCCGGCGGTGAACCAGCCCAGTGGCAGACGCAGGGCCTGGTCCGCCATCCGGCGGTGGAGCACCCGGGAGAGCTGGGAACCGACCGTGAAACCGCCGCTGATGGCTGCCCCCTGGAGCACCGCGTAGGCGAGTACGCAGCCGGTGAACGCCGCCAGCCAGGGCCAGACATCGTCGGGGTCCGTGCCGACCAGGGCTTTGAGGACGGGCACGAGGAGGGCGAAGGCGATGCCCTGGAAGACGGCCGCGCCGGACTGGAGGAGCATCAGCCGGTTCAGTGGGCGGGAGCCTTCCGGCCCGAGGACACGGTAGAGCTGACGGATCATGGTGCACTTCCCTCTCGGATGTCGTCCGCCGCGCGGTCGGCCCCTGCGGGGGCGGACCGGTGGTGCGGTACGCCGTCGGTCTCGTCCGGGCTCGCGGCCCGCTGGGCCTGCCACAGCGCGGCGTAGCGGCCACCGGCGGCGAGCAGGTCGTCGTGGCAGCCCTGTTCGGTGACGCGTCCGTCCTCCAGCACCACGATCCGGTCGGCGGAGCGGATGGTCGACAGCCGGTGGGCGATGACGAGGAGGGTGCGGCCGGCCGCGAGGGCGGACAGGCCGTCCTGGATCAGTGCCTCGGAGTGCGGATCGGCGTAGGCGGTCGCCTCGTCGAGCACCAGGACGGGTGCGTCGGCGAGCAGCGCCCGTGCGATGGACAGGCGTTGCGCCTCTCCTCCGGAGAAGGTGACGGCCGTGCCGAGTTCGGTGGCATAACCGTCGGGCAGGGCCGTGATCCGGTCGTGGATACGGGCGGCGCGGGCGCACCGCTCGACCTCCTCGTCGGAGGCGTCGGGACGGCCCAGGCGGATGTTGTCGGCGACGCTCGCCCGCAGCAGCCGGACGTCCTGGAGGACGTAGCCGACCCGTCGGTACAGTTCGGCGGCGGGAATGTCCCGCAGGTCGGCGCCGCCGAGGGTCACCGTGCCGGCGGTGGTGTCGTGGAAGCGGGGCAGCAGCGACGCAAGGGTGGATTTGCCCGAGCCGGAGGGACCGACCAGCGCGGTGACCGTGCCGGGTGCGAGGTCGAGGTCGACGCCGCTGAGGACGTCGTTGTTCCCGTCGTAGGAGAAGGACACCCCCCGCAGGCGGACGTGGTGGCCTTCGGGGAGGACGGCGGTCGTCGGCTCGGGCAGGGTGGGCGCGTCCAGCAGTTCGGTGACGCGCACGGCGGCGGCCTGGCCGGCCCGGATCTGCTGGATGCGGGGGCCCACGACGCCCATGGGGGCGGCGACGGCGGGGCCGAGCAGGAGGAAGGGGACGAGTTCGGCGCCGGTCATCCAGTCCTGCGTGACGAAGACCGCGCCCAGTCCGGTCAGGAGCAGCAGGACCACGGCCGGGGCGACCACCAGGATCGCGGCGGTGGACGTGAGCAGGGTGGACCGGACCCAGCCCGAGAAGAAGTCGGCGAAGCCCTCGGTCGCGCGGACGAAGCGCTCGTGGGCTTTGCCTCCGCGTCCGAAGCTCTTGAAGACGGCGATGCCGGAGGCGAACTCCACGGCGGCGGCGGAGATCCGGGCCACCGCGGCACCGAACTCGGCCATCTGGGCCGCGGCCCCTGCCATGGCCCGGCTGAACAGGTACACGCCCAGCAGCAGGGGCACGACGCCGACCAGGGCCAGGCGCCAGTCGACGGTGAGCAGGTAGACCAGGATGAGCACCGGGGCGGTGAGTACGGAGACGACGTCGAGGAGAGTGTGGGCGAACAGGGTGTGCAGCGCGCTCACGTCGTCCTGCACGGCCTGCTTGACCTCGCCGGTGCCTCGTTCGGTGAGCCGGCCGAGCGGCAGTCGCCCGATGTGCCGGGCGAGCCGGCGGCGGAGGGTGAGCTGAAGGTCGTTGTCGGCGATGTGGGCGAGGGCGCCGGCCGCCGTGCCGCACACGAGGGCGACGAGACCGGCCGAGCAGGCCAGCGCCACCAGCGGCCAGAGCGCGTCACCGTCGGCCGGGGAACCCGTGGTGAGGCGCTCGGCGATGCGGGAGACGGCGATGAACGGCACCACCCCGGCGAGAGCGGCGGCGGCCTGGAGACCGACGGCCAGGGCCAGTCGTCCGCGGACGGGCGCCGCCAGTGTGCGCAGTGGCCGCGGCGGGCTGCTGTCGGGCGTGCCCGCGCTGTCGGCCGCGGTGGCCGGGGCTGCCGGGGCCGGGCCGGCCTCGGGCGGTTGTGACTTCACTTGACGAGTACTCCGATTTCGGGGATGGGCCTGCCGCCCGCTTCGGTGATGCGGCGGCTGGTCATGCCGGCCTCGCGGGCCAGCGCGGCGACGTCGAAGGTGTGCCAGTCGTAGCTGTCGGCGACCTCGCGGACGGTGCGGCCGTCGCGCAGGACCTTCCAGGTCGTCGTGAACCGCATGGCGTCGCCCTCGGTGGGTTCGCCGCCGATCCACCACTCGTACGTCTGGCGCCCGATGGTCTCCCTCAGGGACATGACCGGGGGGATGACGCGGGGTGAGGAGACCCCCATCAGTTCCACGACTATGGGCGCCCCGTCCGGCAGACGGTCCGCGAGCCGCTTCCACAGCGCCACGCGTTCGGGAACGGTGAGGTGACCGGCCACGCCGAAGATGACGACGGCGGAGAGCCGTTCGGGCAGGACGAGGTCCTGGGCGGCCCCGTCCACGACGGTGACGCGCCGGCGCAGGTCCGGGTCGCGGGCGACCCGGGAGGTCAGCATGGCGCGCATGGTGGCGGACGGTTCGGCGGCGAGGATCTCCGCGTCCGGCAGGGCGGCGGCGATGACCTCGGTGACGCGACCGGTGCCCGCGCCGATCTCCAGGACGGGACCGTGGGAAACGTCGAGTCCGGTGAGGACGCGGGTCAGCGGGGGGCCGCTGCTGGCGGTGTGCCGGGTGGCGACCAGTTCGTAGAACTCGGCCGAGGTCGAGTAGTAGTCGATCACGATGCTCTCCGGGCTGGGGTGGCCGGGCGCGCACGCTCGGGGCGGCGGCTCACGGGGTGCTCGGCCAGGTGCGCGCGCCGCCGGTGGTCAGCGACGGGTCCAGCCTGCGCAGGATGGTGGCCACGACCTCACGGCGTCGCGGAGTGAGGTAGAAGTGGTCGCCGGGGAAGACCCGTACCTCGGTGCGGGCGGTGGTGAGGTCCGCCCAGCCGCCCGCCCGTTCGCGGCTGCGTTCCTCGCCGAGTTCGGGATCCGCGCTGCCGGTCAGGACGTGCAGGGGGCAGGACAGCGGCGGCCGGTCCGCCGGCCGGTACGTCTCGATGATCCGGTAGTCGTGACGTACGGCCGTGAGGATCAGGGACCGCAGCCCGGGATCGTCCAGGATTTCCTGGCTGGTGCCGCCCAGCCGGGCCAGTTCGGCGCCCAGGACGTCGTCGTTCTGGCGGTGGAGCTGCCCGG
The DNA here is from genome assembly GCF_044591655.1 of Streptomyces sp. BBFR51. Classification (NCBI taxonomy): domain Bacteria; kingdom Bacillati; phylum Actinomycetota; class Actinomycetes; order Kitasatosporales; family Streptomycetaceae; genus Streptomyces; species Streptomyces sp. BBFR51. The sequence goes on from NZ_CP172448.1 coordinate 51,756, forward strand.
TGACGGCCGTACCGGGGGCCGCTCGCGCGGACGCGAACAGGCGTCGCGCGCCCGCAAGGCCGCGGCGGTCCAGCTCGTGGGCGAGTTCCCAGGCCACGGCGGAGCCCATGCTGTGTCCGAAGAGGGCGTACGGCCGGTCGAGGAGCGGTTCGACAGCGTCCGCCACCGCCCCCACCAGCTCGGCCATGTCGGCTGCCGCCGGGTCCTCCAAGCGGTCCTCGCGACCGGGGTACTGGATGGCCAGGAGTTCGACCTCGGGGGGTAGCAGTGCCGCCCAGGGCCGGTAGAAGCCCGCGCTGCCGCCCGCGTGCGGCAGGCAGATCAGCGTGAACCGGGGTGCCGCGCCGCCGCTCCACCGCCTGAGCCACGGGCTGTCGGCACGGGCGGCGCGGGCAGAGGGCTGGGCGGCGGGTCGCGTGGCGGGCCGGGCCGAGGGTTGGAACGACGCGTTCGACGGGAAGGGGGCGGTCACCAGGCGACCCTCAGCTCTTCGAGACCGAAGGTGGCGGAGTCGTGCTTGACCAAGACGTCCTCCCGGTTCCCCGCGAGGCGGAGCGTGGGGACGCGGCGCATCAGCGTCTCCAGCGCGACCTCCAGTTCCAGCCGGGCCAGGTGCTGCCCGACGCACTGGTGGACGCCGTAGCCGAACGCGACGTGGTGGTTGTCGGTGCGGTGGAAGTCAACCGTCTCCGGATCGTCGAACTGCTCCGGATCGTGGTTGGCCCCGGCCAGGAGGGCGATGACGCCGTCGTCGGCGGGGATCGTCCGGCCGGACAGCTCGATGTCCTCGGCGGCCACGCGCAGGGGGATGGAGTCGGCGACGGACAGGACCCGCAGGAGTTCGTCGACGGCGGCCGGCATCAGGGAGGGGTCCCGGCGCAGCTCCTCCATCAGCTCCGGCCGTTCCAGCAGGAGCAGCGTGCTCAGGGCGATCATGCTGGTGGTGGTCTCACGGCCGGCGTTGATCGTGATGCCGAGGGTCGACAGGAGCTGGTCCATGGTCACATGGCCGGGAACCAGGTCCTCGGTGACGAGCTTGGAGGTCAGGTCGTCGCGGGGCTCCTCCCGCCGCCTGCCGATCAGCTCGGCGAGCAGGCCGAAGAGACCGCCGAGGGCCTCGGAGACCTGCTCGGCGGTGCTGTGGCGGGAGCCGGAGATGCGGGTGACGTCCCGGAAGAACTCCAGGTTCTCCCGGGGGATGCCGAGCAGTTCGCAGATCACCGAGGTGGAGACGGCGTTGGCGTACGCGGAGACGAAGTCCACCGGGCCGTCGGCGGCGAGCATGTCGTCGAGGATCTCGTCGACGCGGGCCTGGACGGCCGGGCGCATCGCGCGCACCCGGCGCACGGTGAACACCGGCAGGAGCATGCGCCGGTACTTGGTGTGCTCGGGGGCGTCGGTGCGGATGAAGGGGCGGAACTTCGCCCCGGCCTCCTGCTCGCCCTCGCCGAGGGCCGGGAAGTTGGGGCGGCGGATGTCGGCGCTGGCCCGGGAGTCGGAGAGCAGTTCGCGTACGTCGTCGTAGCGGGTGACCACCCAGGCTTCGCGCTTGGTCGGCAGCGTGACGCGGGCGACCGGCTCGTGGGTGCGCAGCGCGTCGTACTCCGCGGGCTCCGCGAAGGGGCAGCCGCGCTGGATGGGGAAGTCCCGGGGCGGGGACGCGGGGTCCCTGCGGGGTTCGCCGGGGGTCCGGGGCGCCGTCGGGGTCTCGGGGCTTGTCATGGAGGGTCCTAGCCGTCGGTGGAGGAGGAGAGGAGGGCGGTGGTGCGTGGGGTGTCCGGGGATGCCGGGGCGTCCGGAGCTCCGGGACCGTCGGGCGCGGTCCGGGCACGCGGCAGGTGCTGTAGGGCAGGCGGGTCGGACGTGTCCGGGGTCCGGGTGAGTACGGCCAGCGGGGGTGCTCCGGGTCGGGTGGGCAGGATGCGTGCGGTCATTCCGGACTCGGCGACGACGTCCTTCAGCCCGAAGGGCACCCAGCGGTAGGAGTCGTGGACCTCGCGCTCCGCCTCCCGGGCGCCGTCCCGGTAGACCCGCCAGGTGGAGTGCAGGCGCATCACACCGTCCTCCGCCTCGTCCGGTGCGCCGCCGAACGACCACTCGTAGCGGTGGCGTCCGGCGGTCGCGGTGGCCAGCCGGGTCTCGGGCAGGGTCGTCGGTTCCTCGAACTGCATGAGTTCGACGACCACGAGCCCGCCGGGGGCCAGCCGCCGGGTCACCCGCCGCCACAGCCTGGCCCGCTCGTCGGCGTCGAGGTGGCCGAGGACTCCGCATAGCAGGACGACGCTGATCCGGTCGGGAAGATCGAGATCGGGGGCGGCGTCGTCGGTGACGGTCACCCGGGTCCGCAGGTCCTCGTCGCTGAAGACCCGGCTGGTGAGCACGGCGCGCATGCCCACCGACGGTTCGCAGGCGATGATCTCCGCGTCCGGCCGTGCCCGGGCGACCGCCTCGGTCAGGAGACCGGTGCCGGCCCCGATGTCCACCACCGGCCCGGTGCCGAGGTCGGCGTCGGCGAGGAGCGCGGCCACGGCGGGGGTGGTCGCGGTCGAGGTGTGTTCGGCGGCGGCGAGGTCGAAGAACTCTGCCGACGGGGAGTACGCGGCGGCGTCCGACGGCCGGGCCGACGCCGTTTCCGGCGCTGGGAAGGCCGGCCCCCCGGCGGGGCGGGGACCCGTCACGGCCCGGGCGTCGTAAGGCGGGGCCGGCTCGGGGCGGGGGTCCCAGGACTGCTCCAGCGCGGGGAGGATGTCGCTCACCGCGAGGGGGCGCGGCGTGGCCGGCCGGATGATCTCGGGCGGCCCCAGCCGGGCCGCCAGGTCGGTCCAGATGCGGCACACGGCCAGGTCGTACTGGCCCGCGCGCAGAGCGTCGCCGCCCTGCGCGATCGCGTCGCGGAGCCCGTCGAGCGCGCTGCCGATCGCTTCCGGCCACAGGTCGGAGAAGACGGTGCGGAAGGAGCCCGTGCTCCCGACCACCGCCGTGCTCCCGAGCCCCAGGCGGCCGGTGCCGGGACCGTCGAGGACGAAGCGCCGGTCGGCGTCCCGCCCGATGTGCAGCCGGGGGCTCCACAGGACCGGCCCGTGGGTGTCGGCCAGGGTGAGGACCCCGCCCTCCGTGCCGAGGGCGATCCGGTGCCAGTGCAGGGCGTGGTTGTCCCGGTCGGACGGGTCGAGCTGGTGGTGCACCCGCAGGGTGAGGGGTGCGCCGGCGAACAGGCCGTGCAGGGAGCGGAACGGCTGCGGGCCGATGCCGGTGGGCAACGGTGCCGGATCGGCGAAGCGCCAGGGTCGCAGGGTGCCCATGGCCTGTCCGAGGATGTCCACCAGGGGGTGCATCAGGTGGATCGGGGTGGCGGCGTCCAGGAAGAGCGGCCGCTGCCTTGCGACGAGCCGCCGGGCCGCCTCGATGAAGGAGCGGACCGGGGCGACGCGCGGGTAGTGGGTGTTGAGCCGGTACTGCACCCCCCGACGGCGGGCGTACTTGAGGTTGTCCGTCAACTCGGTCAGGTGCACGGGGTGTTCCTGGAGCACGTGGATGCCCCGGTCCATGAGCGCCCGGGCCAGGTCGGTTCCCTGGCCACCCGAGATGGACGAACTCACCGCCACGCAGGCCGCGTCGACGTCGTCGGGGAGGTGGCCCACGTCCGTGTAGAAGGGGACGCCCAGGCTCTCGGCATACTCCCTGGAGGCTTGCGATCCCCGGCTCAGGATGCCGGCCAGAGTGTATCCGGGGCGCCGACGTACGGCTTCGGCGTAGAAGCGGCCGAAGTTGGTGCCGCAGACCAGCACGCGCAGTGGCGTCGATGTACTCACAGGACCCCCTCCTCCTCCAGCTCGGCGCCGGCGGCCGTCCCGGTGAGCCGCAGGTCGGCGGCCCCGTGGGAGCGCAGGTGCCGCACCACGGTGTCGGGGTCCAGCACGTCGCAGGCGAAGTGGACGCCCGCCGGGACTTTGCCCCGCAGTACCGCGTCCACCGCCAGGGCTCCCACAGCAGCGGTGAGCCGGTAGCTGCTGGCCGTGCGCAGGGTCGCGCCGGCGGTCGCGGGCACCCCGGAGGCGGTGCCCGACAGCGCGAAGTCCATGACGTAGTAGGGCTTGCGTCCGGCCCGGTCGAGGTCGGCGGCGAGGATCAGCCGCTCCGCCAGGCGGTCCAGATCCTCCCCGGCCGCGAGGCGGCCGGGGAGGAGGTTGAGCAAGGCGCGTACGGCGGGGCCGGCGTGGACGTTGTACCAGTCGAGGCGGTCGGCGCCCAGGTCGCGGGCGAGGCGTTCGCTCTCGCTGCTGAGGTAGGGCTGCAGGGCGACCCGGCCGGGGAACGCCGGGTGCACGGTGTCCTCGTCGGCGCGCAGGGCGCGCGACACGCGGCGGCCGTCGCGGACGGCCGCCAGGGCCTCGCCGTAGGCGGCGCCGTCCGCGCCCCCCGAGCTGAGGGAGAGCATCAAGTCGTGCGCCACCGTCGGCGAACAGGGCTCCAGGCCCCCGCAGTACGCGGTCAGCGCGGCCACGCCGTCCAGGCCCTGCCCGGCCAGCCAGCGAGGCAGGAGGCTGGAAAGACCGGGCAGGGCTCCCGCCGAGAGGACGACGGTGCGGCCGTCGCGGGCCGGGTCGCCGCCCTTGAGAAGGTCCTCGGCGGCCGGGTCGTCGCCGGCCACGTCGACGCAGTGCGCGCCGGCGTCGAGTGCCGCGAGTGACACGGTGGCGCGGAGCCGGTAGGTGGGGCCGACGCAGTTGAGGACGATGTCGCAGCCCTCGGTGAAGGCGCGCAGGCCGTCGGGTGCGGTGGCGTCGGCCCAGAGCGTCTCGTCGTGGCCGCCGGGATTCTCCTCGGCGACCTCGCACAGGGCCGACGCGGTCCGGCCGCCCAGCCGCAGGCCGCGGTGGCCGAGGGCGCGCAGTTCGCGTACGGCGGCCCGGCCGACCGCGCCGGAGGCGCCCAGGACCCCGATCACGGGTTTGCTCATCGGGTGATCGCTCCCTGGGTCAGCTCGGCGAGGGTCTTGAGGATGCCGGGCGCGTGCTCGACGGACAGGCAGCTGTAGTGGTCGCCGCCGATGTCGACGATGTCCAGGTCTCCCAGGGTGAGTTCCTCCCAGTAGGCGGTGACGGCGTCCTTGCTGCCGGGGAAGGGGTAGGCGCCGTCGTGACGCAGGAAGGTGATGTCACCGGCGTAGGGCTCGGCGTCGTAGCGGGTGATGGCGAAGACACTCTGCCGGAACGCGAGGAAGAGCCGTGTCATGTGGTCGGGTTCGTAGGTGCCGGCCGACGCGGGCACCGCCTCGCACATCCGCGCGATACGGGTGGCGCGGGAGATGCCGGCCAGCTCCCGGAAGCATCCCGCGACGTCCTCGAACTCTTCGGGCAGCGCGGCGAGTCCGCCGTCCGGCACGACGCCGGGGCGGGCGGCCAGGACCGCGTCGGCCGCCGCGGCCACCCGGTACTGGTCGTCCGGGAAACCGAGGTCGGCCGGGTCGATGCCCATCATGACGGCGAAGGAGTACTCGGCCAGCAGCTCGTCGTCGAGCCGGAAGCGAGGGCTGTGGCTGCTGATGACGGTGAGGCTCTCCACCTCCGCCCCGGACTCGGCGAGGTTGCGCGCCACCTCGGTGGCGATCAGGCCGCCCAGGCAGTAGCCGACGACGTGGAAACGGCTGCGGCCGTCGGCGGTCAGGGCGCGGGCGTAGTCGGCCGCCATCTGCTCGATGAGCCCCTCCGGCGGGGCGTCGAGGAAGCCGTTCAGGTCCGGGACCTCCACGCCCACGACCTCGGCGAGGCCCGGTGAGCGGCGCCGGATCTCGGTGATCAGCGCCCGGTACGGCATGATCGTCGCAGTTCCGGCGTGGACCAGGACGGTGGTCGGCTCGTCGTCGGAGCGGGCGCCGTGCAGGTGGATCACCGGGTCCGTGCGCACGACACCGGCGGCCGGCGCGTCGTCGGTGCCCGCGAGCCCGCGCAGGAACGCGGCGAGTCCGGCGACCGTCGGGCGGCGCAGCATGTGGCGCAGCACGACCTCCCACTCCAGGTCCGCGGCCTGCGGTACGCGTTCACGCAGCCGCCCCACCATGCGGGCGACGAGGAGCGAGTCGCCGCCGAGGTCGAAGAAGTCGTCGTTGCGGGTGACACGCTCGACCGCGAGGAGTTCCGACCACAGCTCGGCGAGGCCGCTCTCCAGGTCGTCCATGGGCTCCTCGTCCACGACGGCCGGGCCGCTCTCGCGGGGCAGCCAGCTCCGCAGACGGGCACGGTCGGTCTTTCCGTTGGCCGTGCGGGGCAGGCAATCGACGACCTGCCACACCGAGGGGAGCATGTACTCCGGAAGCCGGGTCGCCGCCGAGCGGGCCAGCTCGCCCACCGGGACGTGGTGGCGGTCGTCCTTCAACGTGGCGAAGAAGACCTCCTGGCCGGTGAGGGCCAGGGCCTCCCCGGCGTCGGGCAACGAGGTGACCTCGGACGCGCCGTGCGCATCGAGGAGTTCGCGCCACTGTGCGTGGGTGAGGAAGGACTGCCCGGTGTGTTCGCGTACGTCGGTCCACGTCCGTCCCGCGACCTCGAGGAACTCCATGGAGACCAGCAATGGCAGGTTCTCGTCGCGGGTGTTCTCCACGAACACGAGCTGCCCGCCCGGCACCAGCAGTTCCCGCAGCCGGCCCACGGCCGCGTCCGCGTCCGCGGCGGCGTGCAGGGTATTGGCGCAGACCACCACGTCGAAGGTGTTGGGCAACAGGTGCTGGGCGCGCGGGTCCTCGTCGACGTCGAAGCGCTGGTAGCGGACCCAGGCGTGGTCGGCGAAGCGCTCGCGGGCTTCGTTCAGGAAGAACGCCGAGGCGTCGGTGAACAGGTAGTCGACGCCGTACTCGGCGAGGACGGGCACCAGTTCGCCGGTGGTGCCGCCGACGCCGCCGCCGACCTCCAGCACGCGCAGCCGCTCCTCGCCGGTGTGGCTCGCGGCGATCTCGCGCAGCGCGGCGACCACCGCGCGGTTGAGGTGCCGGATGGCGAGGTTGTCCCGGTAGGCGGCGTCCGCGGCCTCCGTCGCCGCGCCCGGGAAGAGCAGGTCCCGGATGCCCACCTCCCCGCAGACCAGCTCGGGCAGCCGCTCGGCGCAGGTGCGCATGACGGTGAGCAGTTCGGTGCTCCACCCGATCTCGTGCTCCAGGTCGGTGGCCAGCCGCCACCGGCGCTCCGCCTCTGGCGCGGAGACGGGGACGAGACCGGTGTAGGCGTCGTCGGTGTCCCGGTGGGTGAGCCGGTCCCGGGCGGCGAGGGCCCGCAGCCAGCGGCGCACGATGTGCCGGTGGCGGGGCGTGGCGCGCAGTGCCGTGCCCACCTCCTCCGCCGTTCGCGAGGCGGCGTCCGCGAAGACTCCGGAGGCGTCCAGGACACGGGTCATCTCCGCGAGAGCCACGTCCTCGAGGGCGGCCAGGAACTGCGTGAGCCGTGCGGCGTCGACGGCCTTGGAGGCTTCCCGTACGCCGTCGGCCGCGGCCGCGCGCGCCTGTGTCCGTGTCACCGGGGTTCCGGCGCGGTCGGTGTCCGCGTCCGCCGTGCCGTCCTTGCGGGTCGTCTCCACATACGCGGCGAGGCGCCGGCCTCCGGCTGCGGAGTCGTCGACGATGACGGCGCCTGCGGCGACCCCGGGGTGGGCCTGCACGGCAGCTTCGACCTCGGCCAGTTCGACCCGGTAGCCGCGGATCTTGATCTGGGCGTCCTCCCGGCCCAGGAACTCGATGGTCCCGTCGGGGAGGTAGCGCCCGAGATCACCGGTGCGGTAGAGCCGATCGCCGGTGGCGGGGTCGGTGAGGAACCGCTCCGCGGTGCGGCTCCCGTCGCCGAAGTAGCCCAGGGCGACGCCGGCGCCGCCGATGTACAGCTCGCCCGGGACCCATTCGGGCCGTGGCCGCAGGTGCCGGTCGAGCACGGCGAACGTCTGGTTGGTCAGGGGCTTGCCGTACGGGATGCTCGGGCGGGCGGTGTCCACCTCGCCGATCGGGTGGGCGATGGACCAGATCGATCCTTCGGTCGCCCCGCCGAGGGAGATGATCTGCAGCCCGGGGAGGAGTTCACGGGCCTGGTCCGGCAGGGCGACCGGTATCCAGTCGCCGGATATCAGCGCGAGTCGCAGCGAGGCGTCGTCCGTAGGGGGCTCGGAGCGCAGCCAGTCGCACAGCATGTGGAGCTGGCCGGGTACGGAGTTCCACACCGTGACGCCGAAGTCGCGGACCAGTTCGGCCCAGTGGGAGGGGTCGCCGCGCCGGTCGGCGTGGGGCAGGACGAGGGTGGCGCCGACGGCGAGCGGCGCGAAGAGGTCGTAGACGGAGAGGTCGAAGCCGAGTCCCGCGATACCGAGGACGCGGTCGCGTTCGGTGACGGTGAAGCGGCGATTGATGTCCTCGATCGTGTTGAGGGCTGCTCGGTGGCTGATCATCACACCCTTGGGCGTGCCGGTGGAGCCGGAGGTGTAGATGATGTACGCGAGGTCGTCAGGGTCGCGCCGTGCCGCGTTCGCACCGGGCGTGGCGGCGGCGTCCTCGGGGAGCAGGTCGACGGCGAGTGCCGTGACGCCCGTCGGAAGGTCGTCGATCTCGGCGAGCCAGGACTGGGTGAGGACCGTTCGGACGCCCGCGTCCGCGATGATCGTGTCCCGGCGGGCCGGTGGCTGGGCCGTGTCGACGGGCAGATAGGCACCGCCGGCCATGAGCGTGCCGAAGACGGCGACGACCTGCTCCCAGCCCTTGTCCGCCCAGATCGCCACGGGCTCCCCGGGACGCAGTCCGGACGCGGTCAGTGCCTCGGCGAGAGCGCTCGCCCGGGCCACGAGCTGCCGGTAGGTGAGAGCCAGTTCGGGGGTGCGGACCGCGACGGCGTCCGGTGTGGCCCGGGCCTGGGCGAGTACGGGTTCGTGCAGGAGGGCGTTCGGCAGGGGACGCTCGGTCGCGTTGACCGCGTTGCGGCGCGCCGCCTGTGCCTCGGGAAGCGGGATCTCGGCCGGTGCGTCCCAGGCGGCGTCGCCGGCCTCGCCCTCGGCCGCCAGGGCGCGCACGCATGACGTATACGCCTCGAACATGGCGTCGGCCACTCCGTGGGCGAGGGCGCCCTCGCGAATGTCCCAGGACAGGCTCAGCGTGTCGCCGCGGTGCATGACCTGGCAGTCGAGCCACACCTGCGGGGTCCGGGTCACGGCGTACGTCACCTCGGGGGGCACGCCCTCGGAGGTGGCACCGGTGCCCAGGGCGCTGGTGAAGACGACCGGCATCAGCACCGGGGCGCCGGCCCGGCGCGACAGCTCGGCGAGTACCTCGGAGCCGGTGAACAGGGGATGCGCGAGGTCTTCCAGGAGCTGCGCCCCCACGGAACGCGTCCGCTCCGCGAAGGTGGCCGGGTGGTCCAGGTCCACGGCGAGCAGTTCGAGCGAGGTGAAGTCGCCGACGAGGCCGCCGATGTCCTCGTGCAGGGCGGGCCGGTCCACCGTGGGCACGTTGAGCGTGAAGCGGCTGGTGCGCGACCAGCGGCCGACCGTCTCGGCGTAGGCGGTGAGCAGCGCCGATGAGAGGGTCAGTCCACGCCGCGCGGCCCGCTCGGTGAGGCGGTGCCGGTCGGCCGCGGGCAGCAGCACCTCCAGCCTGCGGAAGGTCACCGAGTCCGCGGGAGCCGGAGTGCGGGCCGTCTCCCCCGGGTCGCTCACGCCCGACTCCCAGGCTTCGGCGAGGGGCAGTTCGGGTGCGGGCGGCAGGGTGTCGAGCCGTTCGGTCCAGTAGGCGCGGTCGCGGGCGTGCGCGTCGGAGTCCGCGAGGGCGCGGCGGGCCAGAACGTAGTCACGGAAGGCGATCCGGGGTGCCTCAGAGAGGGGTTGATCGCCGTGGCTCCGCTGGAACTCCGCGAGGAGGATGCGCAGACTGGCGTGGTCGACGACGAGCATGTCGAAGGAGAGGTGGAGCACGGCCCGCTCCGCGGTCCGGCTCACGTGCACCTCGAAGAGCGGCCACCGGTCGGTGGGCGCCTCGCGTGCGGACAGCCGCGCACGGGTGTGCTCCACCTCCGCCTCGGCGGCGGCCGGCGAAAGGGCGGTCAGGTCGTCGGCCTTGACGACGAGGGCGGGTACGTCGGCCAGGACCTGCTGGTAGCCGTCGTGGTGGATGACGGCGCGAAGCATGTCGTGCCGCCGGACCAGTTCCCGCCACGACGCGGTGACGCGGTCCACGTCCAGGTCGGGGTATTCCAGTTCGACGTAGGCGTGGCAGCCGACACCGCCGTAGGCGTAGGCGTCGGTGCGGCCGATCAGGTAGGCGGCCTGGATGTCCGTCAGCGGGAAGGGCGCGTGGCGGTTGTCCGGGTCGGCCCGCAGGGTCGGTTCCTCCGCCTCCAGGTGGCGCAGGATGGCTTCCTTGTGGGTCCGCAGTTCGGTGCGGTGTCCGTCGGTGAGGCGGCCCTGGGGGGCGCGGAAACGCAGTTGTCCGTCCTGGGCCCACAGCACCACGCCGTCGTCGGTGTAACGGGCCAGCAGTTCAGCGATGTTCACAGCTCTCCGGTCTCGTAGGCGGTCCCGTGGGCCGCGAGCGTTCGAGTGATCTCCGCGGCGAGCGCGGCGACGGTCGGTGCGGCGAAGAAGCGCCGGGCAGGCACGGTGGCCCCGACTCGGCGCTCGATCGCGGTGAGCAGGCGCAGGGCGGTGAGGCTCTCGCCGCCCGCGGTGAAGAAGTTGGCGTTGCGGTCGGGCGTCCAGTGCGGCAGGTACTCGCTCCACAGGCCGGCGAGGGCCCTCTCGGTCTCACCGTGCGGCGGTTCGGCCACCGCGAGCGCCGCTTCCGGTCCGGCCAGAGCGGCCAGGGCTGTCCGGTCGACCTTGCCGTTCGCGGTGAGCGGCAGGGCCGGCAGCAGCTGGATGCGAGAGGGGACCGCGTAGACGGGCACTCGCTCGGCCAGCAGGGTGAAGAGGCTATCGGTGAGGTCGGGGTCCGCCGCAGGTGTGCCGGCTTCGACGGCGCCGACGGGGTCCGCGTGCGTCGGCTCGTGCGGTACGGCGAAGGCGGCCAGGCGCTTCGCGGTACGCTCCCCCACCGCCACGACGGCGGCTCGGGCGACGGCCGGGTGGGACTCCAGCGCGACCTCGATCTCGCCGGCCTCGATGCGGTGGCCGGCGATCTTCAACTGGCTGTCGAGGCGGCCCAGGAACTCCAGCAGTCCGTCTCCCCGGAACCGGCCCAGGTCGCCGGTCCGATACCAGCGCCGCCCGTCCTGTTCGACGAACTTCTGGGCGGTGCGGACCGGGTCGGCGAGATATCCGCGGGCCAGTCCCGCACCGCCGATCCACAGTTCGCCGGGCACCCAGTCGGGGCAGTCCCGTCCGTCCCGGTCGACCACGCGGTAGTGCTGCCCGGTCAGGGGACGTCCGTAGGGGATGGAGACCCACCGGGGGTCCAGCTCCTCGACAGTGAGCGTGTTCGACCAGACGGCGGCCTCCGTCGCACCGCCCATGGCGACGAAGACGCAGCGACGCGCGGTGCGTTCCCGCAGGCGGCCGGGTAGGTCGAGGCCGATCCAGTCTCCGGAGACCAGTGCGGTCCGCAGCCCCGTGAGGCGCCCGCCCTGCGGCGCCTCCTGCTCGTCGGCGTCGAGGAGCAGGTCGAGCAGGGCCGGGACGGTGTTCCATACGGTCACCCCGTGGCGGTCGAGCAGGCTCGGCCAGCGGGCCGGTTCACGACGCTGGTCCTCGGTGGGCAGCAGGAGGGAGCCGCCCGCGCCGAGCAGCCCGAAGACGTCGTACACGGAGAGGTCGAAGTCCAGTGCTGACAGGGCGAAGACCCGGTCGTCGCCGCCGATGCCGTGCCGGGCGGTGATGTCCGCAACCGTGTTCCAGGCGGCCGCGTGGGTGATCTGCACCCCCTTGGGCTCGCCGGTGGACCCCGAGGTGAAGATGACGTAGGCGAGCGCTTCGGGAGACGTTTCCAACGGTGCGGGTGGCGGCTCGTGGCGCTGCGTGTCCGTGACGGACAGGGCACGGAGAGCCGTTCCCTCCGGAGCGGGCCAGTCCCCCACGACGACGGGGAAGGCGGCGGTGGCGCGCACCCGCTCCAGTCGCGCGGCGGGCTGTTCGAGGCTCAGCGGTACGTAGGCGGCGCCGGCCGCGAGGACACCGAGGACCGCGGCGACCTGCTCCGGTCCCTTGGGCAGGGTCACCGCGACCAGGTCGCCCGGAGCCACGCCGGCGTCACCGAGCGCAGCGGCCGTGCGCAGCGCCCGGTCGGCGAGGGTTCCGTACGTCACCTCCTCCCCCGCGGTCGTGACGAGAGCGGTCCGGTTGGGGGCGGCCTTCGCGTGGGCGAAGAACGCCGCGTGCAGCGGGCGCGGGACCGCCGGTTCCAGGGCGGCCTCCCGTGCGGCGGCGGCCCGCCGTTCGATGTGGGGGGCGGGCAACAGGTCGGGCAATGGTGCGGCCCAGTCAGCGGCGACGACGTGCCCCAGCAGCCTTTCGTAGGCGCCGAACATCGCGTCCAGCACGTCCTCGGGGAAGAGTTCCTCGACGGCGTCCCAGGTGACGACCAGATTGCCGGACTCCTCGGTGACCTGGTTGTCCAGGCACACCTGCGGGGACTGCGAGATGCCCCAGACCTTCGCGGGGAAACCGGTGCCCGGTCCGGCCAGCGTCGCGTCACCGACGCCGATGGCGCTGGTGAACACGACGGGCGCGGCGGCGTCCACGGTGCCCGTCCGGCGGCCGAACTCCCTCAGCAGCCAGTCGATCGGGACATTGAGGTGGTCCAGGTCCTCCGCCTGGCGGTGCTGCAATGCCTTGGCCGCGGCCAGCCAGGACGCGCCGTCGCGCCGGTGTCCGGCCAGCGAGAGGGAGGTGAAGTCGCCCAACACCCGGTGGATGTGCGGGTGGACGTCGCGGCGGTTGAAGAGGGTGAGCGTGACGGTCAGCGCGTCCGTCCCGCTCCAGGTCTCCAGGACCTCCGCGTACAGGGCCAGCAGAACGGTGGACGGGGTGAGGCCGTGGCGGGCCGCCTCCTGCTTGACGGCCCGCCAGTCCTCGGCGGGCAGGCTCAGCCGGCGCCGGGTGAAGACGGGCGCGTCGAAGGTCGCCGGGTCCCGGTCGAAGGGCAGGGCCGGCGGGGGCGGGAGTTCGGACAGCCGCTCCTGCCAGTGGGCGCGGGCCCGCTCGGCCGACTCCGGGTCGGCGGGGCACCCGGTGAGGTAGTCGCGGAACGACACGTCGACGGGCGACAGTTCGTGCTCGGGGTCCGCGTAGAGCGCGTTCAGTTCGGCATAGAGCGTGGTGAGGGAGAGGGCGTCGAGGACCAGGTAGTCCAGGCCGACGCCGATGCGGGTGCGTGCGGCGCCGCCGTCGTCGTGGTAGCGCACCGCCTCGACCGCGAAGAGGGGCCACTGGGCGGGGTCGCGCACCTGCTGGGACAGGCGGGCGCGCAGGCCGGCCAGCGCCTCGGTCGCGTCACCGGCCGGGGCGTCCGCCACCGGTATGCGCAGGGGCGGTACGTCGGGCAGGACGCGCTGGTGTCCGTCCTCGACGACGGCGCGGAGCATGCCGTGCCGCCGGACGAGGGTGTTCCAGGCGCGCTCCAGCCGGTCGAGGTCGACGTCCGCGCCGTCGAACTCGGTGTAGTGCCAGGTGCCTACGCCGCCGAGGGTGAATCGGGGGTCGCGGCCGGTGTGGTAGGCGGCCTGGACGTCCGTGAGCGGGAACGGTTCGTGGGCGCGGCCCGGGTCGGGCACGAGGACCGACGCCGGGGCCGGTACGGGCTGTGCACCGGTGGCGGCCCGGGGGTGCAGCGTCTCGCAGAAGTGCTGCAGCACGGGGCGGGCGAAGAGGTCCGCCACGCGGGCGCCGGGGAATCCGGCGGCGCGCAGCCGGCCGATCATCCGCGTCGCGACGAGCGAGTCCCCGCCGAGCAGGAAGAAGCTGCTCTCCCGGCCCACTTCGGGCACGTCGAGCAGATCGGTCCACTCGGCCGCCACCGCGGTCTCCACCGGTCCGACCGGTGCCGAGGTGCGAGGGCCGTCGTCGTCGGCCGCCTCGGTCAGCGCCCGGCGCACGGCCGCCCGGTCCAGCTTGCCGTTGGCGGTCAGCGGCAGGTCGCGCAGGACGAGCAGGCGCTCGGGGATCATGTAGGCGGGAAGCCGCTGCGCCGCCCGCAGGCGTACCTGGTCGGGATCGGGTGTCTCGCCGGGGGCGGACACGGCGACGGCGAGGTGCCGTGCGGGCGTGTCGAGGACGCAGGCGACCGCGTGCAGCACGGCGGGGTCGTCCTCGATGGCGGACTCGACCTCGCCGAGTTCGATCCGGTGACCGCCGATCTTCACCTGGTGGTCGGCGCGGCCGAGGAACTCCAGCACGCCGTCGGGCCGGTAGCGGGCCAGGTCGCCGCTGCGATACCAGCGTTCGCCGTCGTACTCGACGAAGCGATCGGCGGTGCGCTCGGGGTCCGCGCGGTAACCGTTGGCCACACCGGGCCCGCCGATCCACAGCTCGCCGGGGACGAGGTCCGGGCAGTCGCGCCCCCGTCCGTCCACGACCCGGGCCCGCATGTTGCGCAGCGGAACACCGTAGGGGACGGACTTCCAGGCGGGGTCGGTCTCCTCGATCTCGAACACCGTGGAGTGGACGGCGGCCTCCGTCATGCCGCCGAGCGCCACGAAGCGGCAGCCGGGCACGAGGGCGCGCAGCCTTCGGGGCTGGTCGAGGCCGACCCAGTCCCCGCCGAGCAGGACCATGCGCAGGCAGTCGCCGAGGCCGTCGTCCTCCCCGGCTGCCATCAGCAGGTCCAGCAGGGCGGGCACGCACTGCACCAGTGTCACGCCGTGCGCGCGCACGAGGTGGGCCCAGTGGTGGGCGTCACGGCGGTGCTCCTGTCCGACGGCCACCACCTGGCCGCCGACGGACAGGGGGGCGAAGATGTCCCAGGTGGCGAGGTCGAAGTCGAGCGCGGAGATCGCGAGGGTGCGGTCCTCGGGGCCGGGGCCGAGCTGGTCTTCCATCGCCTCGACGGTGTTGACGGCCGCGCGGTGCGACACCTCGACGCCCTTGGGCAGCCCGGTGGAGCCGGACGTGAACAGCACGTAGGCGGGCAGGGCGGGGTCCGGCTGGACGACGGGGGCGGGCTCGTGCGTTCCGGCGTCCTCCAGGAGCAGCACCGGGGCCGCGGAGAACCCCTCGCAGAGCGGCGCGTGCTCCCGGTCGGTGAGCACGGCGGAGGCGCCGGCCACGGAGTGGATGCGTTCGCGGCGTACGGCGGGTTGTTCGACGCCGACGGGGGCGTACGCGGCGCCCGCGGCCAGGATGCCGAGGACGGCGGTGATCTGGTCGGCGCCCTTGGGCAACGTCAGCGCGACGGTGTCGCCCTCGCGCACGCCGTGGCCGCGCAGCAGCGCGGCGATCCTCCGGGCGGTGTCGGCGACTTCCCCGTAGGTGAGACTGTCGCCGTCGGTGCGGACGACCGCGACGCGGTCCGCGTCGGTCTCGCCCAGCCGGAAGAAGCGGGTGTGAAGGGCGCGGTCCGGTACGGGCGCGGGCGGCAGGGCCGCCACCGCGCGCCCCGGCAGGACGCCGGGGGCGAGCAGGCCGTCCACCGGCCGGGCCCAGGCGTCGGGGTCCGCGATCAGACGGGTGATGAGGCCGCGGTAGGCGTCGAACGCGGCGTCGGGCACTCCGGCCTCGAACACGCCGTCCCTGACGTCCCAGTTGAGGAGGAGGCCGCCGTCGAGTTCGGTGACCTGGGCGTCCAGATAGACCTGGGGGCCCTGGGAGATGATCCAGGAGGGGCGGCCGAAGGACTCCTGGACGTCCTGCTCGAAGATCTCACCCAGTCCGATGGCACTGGTGTAGACGACCGGGGCCATCACGGGAGTTCCCTCGGCGCGGGCGAGGTCGCGCAGGACCTCGACGCCGCCGTACGCGCCGTGGGAGATGCCTTCCTGGAGGCGTTCCTGAAGGCCGCGTGCCTGCCGGGAGAACGGCAGGGACGCGCTCATGTCCGCGTCGAGCAGGATCGAGCTGCTGAAGTCCCCGACCAGACCGGCCACGTCCGGGGTGAACATCTCCCGGTCGAACAGGGGGAGGTTGAGCAGGAAGCGCCGGCTGTCGCTCCAGGCGGCGATGACCTCGGCGAAACCGGTGGCAAGGGCCGCGGCGGGGGTGATGCCGTGCCGTCGTGCGGCGCTGATCAGTGCCGCCTTGTCGGCGGGGCCCAGCCAGTGGTGCAGGCGGCGCGCGTGGGTGAGCGTGGTGTCGGCGGCGCTGACCGGGGTCAGCGGGTCGACGGTGGTCGGCAGGCGCGGCGCGCGGGGCAGCTCGTGCAGGCGCTCGCCCCACCAGGCGGCGTGCTGCTCGCGTTCCGCCTTCCGTCGGGCGTCGTGCTTCGCGAGGTACGTGCGGTAGTCGAGGCCGAGTGCGCGGGGCTGGTCGTCGGGGCAGTCGTAGAAGCGGCGCAGATCGGACAGGAGGACACGCAGGCTCAGGGCGTCGCCGGCCATCATGTCCAGGTCGATCTGCAGCCGGGTCCGACCGTCGGGGAGGAGGCACAGGGCCGCGCGGAACACGTCGCCGGAGGTGACGTCGGGGCGGGCGTGGGTGTTGCGTTCGCGCAGCAGCTCCAGCTCGGTCACGGCGTCCTGCAGAGCGCGGTCACGCAGGTCGTGGACGGTCAGGGGGGCTCCCGGCGGGCCGACGCGCTGTCGGCCCTCCTCGTCGAAGACGGCCCTCAGCATGCCGTGGCGGAGCACGAGGGCGCGCAGCGCGGTGTCGAGCCGGTCGGGGTCGACCTCACGGCCGTCGAGCTCGACGTAGAAGTGCGCGGCGACGCCACCGAGCGGCTGGCCGTCCTGGCGGCCGATCCAGTAGGCGTGCTGCATCGTCGCCAGAGGGAAGGACTCCGCCGGTTCCTCGTCGGTGGGCGCCTGGAGCCCGGTGGTCGGACCGGCCTGCGCGGGGTGCGTGGGCGCCTCGACGGGATGCTCCCGTCCGAGCAGGGCCGTCCAGGCGTCGAGGGTCGGGGTGCGGGTCAGCTCCTGGAAGGTGACCGTACTGCCGGCGCGCCGCCAGGTGCCGACCAGGGACATCAACATCAGTGAGTCGAGACCGAGTTCGAAAAGGTCCCGGTCGTCTGGCAGCTCGTGCGGCGCCATCTCCAGCGCGCGTGCCACCGCTCCACGTACGGCGTCCGGCGCGTAGCGGGACCTCTCACCTTTCGCCGCTTGCGCTTGGACGACTGCTTCATCACTCACTGATGGGCCTTCCGGTCTGAGAGGGCGGGTGAAGTGGCCGTGTCGGCGACGGGGCTCCGTGCGAGGGACCGAAGCCACCCTAGATAGAAATGATTTTCATTTCTATACTTCACATCGTAGTCACACAAGGGGCGGCGGCGCCAGAGCCCTCGGCCCGGCGACGAGAGGCAGAACCCATGACCGAGACTGAACAGACCTGGTCCGAGGCGGAGTCGGCGCGCTACCGTGCCGCCGGCCACTGGGAGGGGGTCACCTTCGGCGCACGTCTGCGCCGGGCAGCGGCCGACCACGGGAGCCATGTCGCCCTGGTCGACGGGGACCGCCGGTGGACCTATGCGGACCTGGACGCCGAGGCCGACCGCGTCGCCCACGGACTGCACGGGCTCGGCGTCGCGCGGGGTGACCGCGTCGTGGTCCAGCTCCCCAACCGCGCCGAGTTCGTGCTCGTCTGGTTCGGGTTGCAGCGCCTCGGAGCGGTCCCGGTGCACGCCATGCCCGGCCACCGGCGCCGGGAGATCGGTCATCTGGTGCGCGTTTCGGGTGCGGTGGCTTGTGTGGTGCCCGACCGGCACGCACGGTTCGACTACCGTGAACTGATGCGCTCGGTACGGGCGGAAGACGAGACGAGCCATTCGCCGCAGACCGTAGTCGTGGTCGGCGATCCCGGTCAGGAGAGCGGATTCGTCTCGTTCGAGGCGCTGCGGGCGGCCTCTCCCTCCTCGCCCGGTCGAACCTCGCCGTACGCCCTGCCGACGCCGGGTGCCGACGACGGCGGAGCGGCCCCCGGCGACGTCGCCCTCCTGCTGCTGTCCGGCGGCACCACGGGCCTTCCCAAGCTCATCCCGCGCACCCACGACGACTACGCCTACAACGCCCGCGCGTGCGCCGAGGTCTGCGCCCTCGACGGACAGAGCGTCTATCTGGCGGTCCTGCCGCTCGGGTTCAACTTCGCCTTCGCCTGCCCCGGTGTGCTCGGCACCCTCATGGCCGGCGGCACGGTCGTGGTCGCCCCGGATCCCAGCCCGCAGACGGCGTTCGCTCTCGTCGAGCGGGAGGGCGTGACCCTGACCTCCCTCACGCCTCCGCTGGTCAACCACTGGGTGGACGAGGCCGCCTCCGGCTCCTGGGACCTCGGCAGCCTCGCCGTCGTGCAGGTGGGCGGCGCCCGGCTGCCCGAGCAACAGGCCCGGAAACTCGGCCCGGCACTCAGGGTGACCGTGCAGCAGGTCTTCGGCATGGCGGAGGGGTTGATCAACCTCACGCGGCTCGACGATTCCGAGGACCTCGTCTGCGCCACCCAGGGCCGTCCCGTCTCGCCGGACGACGAGATCCTGGTGGTGGACACCGGCGGCAGGCCCGTGCCGGACGGGTCGGCGGGTGAACTGCTCACCCGGGGCCCGTACACGCTGCGCGGCTACTACCGTGCCGAGGAGCACAACCACACGGCGTTCACTCCGGACGGCTACTACCGGACGGGCGACGTGGTGCGGCGGCTGCCGTCCGGGCACCTCGTGGTCGTGGGACGGCTCAAGGACCAGATCAATCGCGGTGGCGAGAAGATCGCCGCGGTCGAGGTGGAGGAGCATCTGCTCGTGCATCCGGCGATCACCGCGGCGGCGCTGGTGGGTGTGCCGGACGAGCGCCGAGGTGAGCGGACCGTCGCCTTCGTGGTCTGCGGCGGTGCAGCTCCGGGCGTGCGGGAGGTGGCCGCCCATCTCAAGGAGCGCGGACTCGCCGAGTACAAGGCGCCGGACGAGGTGGTCCAGGTGTCCGGCCTCCCCCTCACCGCCGTCGGGAAGGTCGACAAGGCGACGCTGGCGCGGGAGTTGCTCCGCCAGTGACGCACGGCACGGTGGGGCGCCCGCTTCAGTGCTGGGCGCCTCTCCGGGCCACGGTGTGAAGCCCTTCAACCGCGCCTACTTGGGCACGGTGAGGACCGGACGGCCCTTGTGGGCGAGCAGATTCCGGGTGACGGCGTGTTCCGGGTTCGCCAGGACGCGGTCGGCTCGGCCGGCTTCCACCACCCGGCCCTCGTCCAGGACGACGACCTGGTCCGCGCGGGAGGCCGCGGCCGTCAGGTCGTGCGTCACCATGACGACGGTCAGGCCCAGCGTCCGCCGCAGCTCGTCCAGCAGGTCCAGGACCCTGCCCCCCGTCTCCGGGTCGAGCGCCGAGGTGATCTCGTCACAGACGAGGACACGCGGCCGGGCGGCGAGAGTCCGTGCCAGTGCCACGCGTTGACGCTGGCCACCCGACAACTCCCCCGGTCGGCGTCCCAGTACGTCCGCGTCCAGCCCGACCAGCCCCAGTAGCCGCACGGCTTCGTCGGCCGCGTCCCCCGTCGACCTGCCTCCCAACCCCCTGAGTGGACGCGTGAGTGCGGCGCCCACGGACTCGCGTGGGTTGAGAGCACCGCGGGCGTCCTGTGCGACGAGTTGCACCGGAGCCCCACGCCTGCGTGGCGTGGCGTCGCCCCGCCACTCGACACTCCCCGCTGCCTTCGGGTGAAGCCCCGCAAGGCATCGGGCGAGGGTGGTCTTCCCCGACCCCGACGTTCCCACGACGGCGGTGCAGGAACTCGCCGAGATGGTGAGGGTGACGTCGTGCAGCACGGCGGACCGTCCGTGGGCGGCGTGCAGTTCCCGCACGAAGAGCCCGCCCGTCACCTCGGGTTCGACAACAGTGGTGCAGGGGGTCTCGCCAGGGGAACCGTCGTCCGAGGAAGCACCGGACGGCTGGACGGGCAACGGCGCGGCCTGCATCGCGTGCCCGACGATCCGCCCTCCTTCCAGACGGATCACGTCGTCCGACACCGCACCGAGCCACGCCGGGTCGTGGCTGACCAGCAGCGCGGCGCGGTCCCCCTCCCGCAGGGTCTCGGCCAGCAGAGCGCGCATTCCGTCCGCCAGGACAGGGTCCAGACCGCTGGTGGGCTCGTCGAGGACAAGCAGACCGGGCCGGCCCGCCAAGGCCAGCGCGAGGGCCACCCGCTGGGCCTGCCCACCCGACAGCTCCCGGGGCAGCCGCCTTCGGAAGTTCCTGTCGGCCGGCAACCGCACGGACAGCAGCAGTTCCTCCACCCGCGCGCGGACGCCCTCCGTCACGGTCGAGCGCAGTCGCACCGCCTCGGCGATCTGGGTGCCGATCCGCAGCGCGGGATTCAGCGAGGAGGCCGGGTCCTGTCCCAGGAAGGAGACGACCCTGCCCCGCAGCCTGCGAGCATCCGCCCGGTCGAACGGATCGAGGCCGGCCACCCGGACGGTCCCGGCGCGGACTTCCAGCCCCGGACGCACGTGCCCGAGCAGGCCGTGCGCCAGACTGCTCTTGCCCGACCCCGACCGGCCGGCGACACCCAGCACCTGCCCGGCAGCCAGCGAGAGGGAGGCATCGCGCAGGACGGGCGGTCCTCCGGCCGCGGGGCCCACCGTCAGCCCGCCGACCTCGGCGAGCGTACCGGCGTCCGGCGGGCCGGCGGTCACGCGGCCCGTCATACGGCACCCCGCGCCGCCCGGTCCGCCAGCCGCCCGGCCAGCAGGCCGACACAGACGGACAGCAGCACCAGCATCAGCGCCGGAGCGAGGAACGGCACGGCGGCCAGCGTCGCTCCTGGGACGTTCTCACTCACCATGCGTCCCCAGTCGGGAGCCGCCCCGCCCGGCCCGAGGCCGAGGAACCCGGCGGTGGCGGTGAGGTGGAGGGAGGCGACCAGGCGCAGCGCTGTGTCCATCAGAGCCGGTCCCGCGATGTTGGGCAGCACGTCGTGGCGCAGCACGGCCCAACGGCCGTCGCCACGGGACAGGGCGGCTTCGACGTACCCGCTGCCGAGGACGGTGTCCGCCGCGGCACGCAGCACACGGGTGGAGAACGGGGCGGTGGCCAGGGCTACCGCCGCCACCAGGGCGGCGTGGCTGCCGGGGAACCCCGCGGCCAGGACCAGGACGACCAGGAGGCCGGGGAGCACCGCCAGGGCATCCACGCAGCGGAGCAGCAGGTCACCCAGCCGGCGGGAGGCCAGGACCGCCAGAACGCCGGCGGCCGTCCCGACGGCTCCGGCCACCGCCGTACCGGCCAGGGCGGTGAGGACGATGGTGCGGCCTCCGGCGAGCACCCGGCTCGCCACGTCCCGGCCCAGCACGTCGGTGCCGAGGAGGAAATGACCGTCGGGCTGCTGAAAGGGAGCGGCGAGCTGCGCAGTGGGGCTGTGCGGTGCGACCAGCGGGCCCAGCAGGGCGAACAGGAGGACGAGCAGGGTGGCCGCCCCCGTGATCAGCGGAGGCCGGCGGCGTCGGGGTGTGCCCGGCAGGCCGGCGCGTAGCCGCCTCCCCGGTGGGGTGAGGACCGTAGTCATCGTCCGTGCCCTTCCCGTGCGCCCAGCAGACGCGCGCAGATGTCACCCGCGAGCAGCACCATGAGCATCACTCCGGCGAGCGCGGTGGCGATGCCCTGCACCATGGGTATGTCCCGTGCTGCGACGGCCAGTTGAAGCTCCCGGCCGATCCCGGGGTAGTCGAAGACGTTCTCCACCACCACCGCCGAGCCGACCAGCGCTCCCGTGGTGAGGGTGAGCGCCTGGACGGCAGGGCCCGCGGCGTTGGGCAGGATGTGACGGACGGTGAGCCGTACCCCGCGCACTCCGTTGAGCCGTGCGGCTTCGCAGTAGGGGCCGGCCGCGACGTCGGCGACGGAGACCCGCAGCAGCCTGGTGGCCACCGCGAGACCGACCGCGCTGAGCGTCAGGACGGGCAGGATCAGCGCGTGCGGCACGTCGAGGGGCGTGCCGCCCAGGGGGATGAGCGAGACCCGCGGCAGGATCTCCAGCCACACGGCCAGGACGGCGACGAGCAGCGCGGCGAGGACGAACTCCGGTACCGCGGCCAGGGTCTGGGCGGCCGTCGAGACGAAGCGGTCGGCGGCCCCGCCGCGCAGCCCCGTCCACAGGCCCAGCAGCGTGGCGAGCGGCGTGGTTACCGCGAGGGTCAGTCCGGCGAGGAGCAGGCTGTTCGGCAGCCGGGTCGACAGGACCTCGGTGACCGGCCGGTCCCCCACGAACCCACGGCCCAGGTCCCCCTGGACCGCATTCCCAAGCCAGTGCGCGTACCGCTCGCCGGCCGGCCGGTCCAGGCCCAGCTCGGCCCGGACGTCGGCGCGCTGCGTCTCGGAGGCGTCCACTCCCACGACCGCGCTCACGGCGTCCCCGGGGAGAACCGCCGTCGCCGCGAAGATCACGGCCGACAGCAGGACCAGCAGGACGGCCGCCCCCGCGAGGCGACGGCCGACGAACGCGGCCAGGTTCACGCCAGCGACGCCTGGGAGAAGGCGGGGAACTGTTCGAAGAGGTCGTCACGGATCCCGGTGACCCCCTTGGCCTGGGCGTTGAGGTTCGGCTTGAAGACCGGCAGCACCTGGTTGCCGTCCTCCCAGCGCGCACGCTGCGCCTGAGTGCCCAGCCTCTTCGCTTCGCGGCTGTCGCGCTCGGCACGGGCCTTGGCGACGAGGGCGTCGGTCGCGGACTCCTTCCATCCGAAGGCCGAAGGCGATCCGCCCGCCGTAGTCATCTGATAGGTCGACAGGGCGGGGACGGGCATCTGGTAGGAGCCGGCCAACGGCAGAGCCGCGTACGCGGGGAAGTCCGCGTACAGCTGTCCCGCGGGCAGTTCCCGAAGGGAGGCGCGGACACCCACCTTTTTCAGGTCCTCGACGAAGAGGGTGGCCATCTCCACCATGCCCGGCGTCTCGGGGCCGGTCGTCAGCGTCACCTTCATCCCGTCGGCCCCCGCCTCCTTGAGCAGCGTGCGGGCCCGCTCCGGGTCGTGGGCGCGCTGGGGCAGTCCCTCGGCATAGTCGGGGAAGCCACTGGAGGGCAGGTCGTTGCCGACCTGGGCGTTGCCGTAGAACACGGTCCTCACCATGGCCTGCCGGTCGACGGCGAGCTTGAACGCCTCCCGCACCCGCGGGTCGTCGAAGGGCTTGACGCTCATGTTCATCTGAAAGGAGAGACCGACGAGATACGGGCTCTTCGTGGGGACGAGTTCGACCTTCCCGTTGGCGTCGAGCGTGCGCGCGGTGACGGGTGACAGGTCGTGGGCGAAGTCGATCTCGCCGCTGGTGAGCGCGCCGGCCCTGGCGGTCGAGTCCGCGATCGACCGCAGCTCCAGGCCGTCCAGGTGGGGCACGTGGCCGTAGTGGTCGTCGTAGCGCTCGAACGCGGCCCCCTGGCCCGCGGTGAACTCGGTCAGCCGGAACGGTCCGCAACTGGGCATGCCCTTGCGGAAGGCCTTCGTGCCGTTCTTGACGACGAGGAAGTTGCCCTGACAGAGGATCATGCGGCCGTCGGCGATGGGCCGGAGCGTGGGCAGGACGACCTTCAGGTCACCGTCGGCCTTGGCGCGCGCGAGGTCGAAGTTGGCGGCGGCGAGCCGGTACACCGGCAAGGTGCTCTTGGCCGCGAGCGCGCTGAGAGAGTGCAGGATGTCGGCGGAGGTCAGTTCGGAGCCGTCGGTGAAGCGGACGCCAGGTCGCACGTGCAGTGTGTAGGTCGACAGGTCGTCGGAGATGTCGATGCCCTTGAGCACGCCGTAGCGCACCCCGTCGGCCCCGCTCGGGTCCAGGTTGCCGAGCGTGCCGTGCCAGGCGCGGGCGCGCACGAGGTCCAGTGCGGCGGGGCCGTTGAAGAAGTCGAGGGACTCGGAGGCGCCGCCGCCGACGAAAGCGGCTCGCAGTGTGCCGCCCGAGCGGGGCGAGGCACCCGCTTTGGCCTTCCCCTCGGAGCGGGGCTCGTCAATGGAGCACGCGGCCAGCAGCCCGGGTCCCACCACCAGAGCCGCGGCACCCGCCGCGCCCCGGCGGAGGAGGGCACGGCGATCGAACTGTCTGGACATGTTTCTCCTTGACGTTCTGCAGAGCTGAACCGAGCACCGCGAGATCTCCACGGCACATGAACTGAGGCCCGGACGAGGGGGAATGACGGGTGGACGAGGAGTGCGCGTACGGACGGCTGTACCGTCCACGGCGATCGGTCCGGCCGAGGACTACCGCAGGGTGAGAGCTCCGGACGGGCAGGACCACACGGCCTCACGTACGGCGTCCGACTGGGACTCCGGCGGCCGCTCGACGAGGACGAGCACGAGCCCCTCCTCGTCGTCCTGGTCGAAGACGGCGGGCGCGGCGAGCACACACTGTCCCGCCCCCGCGCACCGGCCCCGCTCCGCGCTGACTCTCTCGTGTCCGGATGCCTGGTCTGACAACGTCATGAGGCCCCTCCCCTGTAGCCGCGCACGTCATCGACGGCACGACAACCAGACCATAGACGAAAACGACTTCCATCTTCAACTAGTGGCCACTCCGCTGTCGGCCTCGCGGACACCCTCGAGCTCGTCCGGGCCGAGGAGACCACCGGGACCGAGGTGGAGCACGTCACGGTCACCGCGGGTGGGCAGGAGTACCGGGCGCGCTACCTTGTGGACTGTGACGGCGGGCGCAGCACGGTGCGCAGGCTTGCCGGCTTCGACTTCGTCGGCACCGATCCGCTGTTCACCGGGCGTGGCCCAGGTCGCCTTCGCCGACGACGGCCGGCTGGCACTCGGTTTCAACCTGACGGATCACGGCATGTATCTGCGCACGCCCTTCGAGGGGCACCTGGGCATGATGGATTTCGACGGTGGTGCCTTCGACCGCTCCACGCCGCTGACTCGCGAGTACCTCCAGGACGTCCTGCGCCGCATCACCGGCAGCGACGTGACGCTGACCGACGTGCGTCTGGCATCCAGCTTCACCGACCGTGCCATGCAGGCCACGACGTACCGTCAGGGCCGTGTGCTGCTGGCGGGCGACGCGGCCCACATTCACTCGCCGCTCGGCGGCCAGGGCCTCAACCTCGGCATCGGGGACGCCGCCAACCTCGGCTGGAAGCTGGCCGCGACCGTGCGCGGCACCGCGCCCGAGGGCCTGCTCGACACCTACACCAGCGAACGCCACCCCATCGGTGCCGCGGTGCTGGACTGGTCACGCGCGCAGGTGGCAACCATGAAGCCGGGTCGCAACGCGCCCGCGCTGCGCAAGCTCTTGCACGACCTGCTGGGCACCACCGACGGCACCACGCTCGCCTACCGCCGGACCACGGGCCTGTTCAACCACTACGACCTGGGCGACGCCCACCCGCTCGTCGGCCGCACCGCCCCCGACTTTCGCTTCGAGGACGGCACCCGCCTCGGTGAACTGCTGCGCTCGGGACAGGGCGTACTGCTCGACTTCGGTGCCGATGACGCCCTGCAACGCGCGGCCAAGAGCTGGCAGGACCAGATCCTGTACAAGGTCGGCCCGGCACGCAACGAACTCGGCTTCAGCGCCGTGCTCGTACGCCCCGACGGCGTCGTGGCCTGGACCGCCGCAGAAGACCGGAACCTCGCCGCCTTCGAGCAGGCCGCCACCCGCTGGTTCGCCGGCCCCCATGACCAGCCGCCTCCGGGCCGCGACGACACCACGCCCGCGGGCCCCGGACAGCCTTCGGTGCCCCTGTCCAGGTCATCTAACTCGTCCCGCCGGCCATGCGGACCACCCTGGTGGGGCAACAGGACAGCGAGACGGCCATGCCGCTGGAGGACTACCTCGCCGAGACCCTGACGATCCCGGACAGCGAGCCCGACGCCAAGGAGGTCCTCGTCCCGCCGCCCGTCGCCACAGCGGGACAGGAAGAGGTGAATCCGCACGCGCTGCCGCTGCAGGACTTCGCCACCGAGGTCATGCATCTGCTCGCACAGGACCCCACCCCGCACGAAATCCTCGTGAAGGGCGTCCTCACGCACCGCTGGGCCGAGCGCGACGGCACCTACGACGACCTCGTCGCCCAGCGCTCCCGTGCCCTGGCCATGCTCCCCGGCCGCGCCGGCTGACGCCCTCCTCCCGCTGCCTCCTCACTCGCAGCGATGTCTTCGACCACCACGACCCCGCACGAGTCAAGTGGCTCTGCGGAGTACGGTTCGACACCTGGCCCCACCCCGCACGGCAGACCCGCCACGGCCCCTACCAACCGCATCAACAGGCGGCCTGTCGTCGATCGTTTTGACAACAGGCCGCCCGCGCACGTTGCACGGCTTCCGGTGTCTGCGCATCCGTTGCCCTACCGGCAGCTCAGGGCGTTGTGCTGACGTTCGACGCAAGTCTGCTGGGTGCCCCGTGCATGTTCGCGGCCCGTGCCATGATCCGGCCTCATGAGTGACCGATCGCTTTCTGCCGTTTGGCTGGCCTCGTGGACCAGCAGGGTCTCGGAGACCCTCGAGCCAATGACAGACGAGTTCGAGCGCCGACACGGCTTTCCCGCGGGAGTCAACGCAGTCCGGCTGGCCGACGATGCCGGCCGCACCGCGGCTCGCACGCTTGCCCAGGTCAACTTCGTCCCTGCCGACCTGGTCACCTTCTACGACAACATCGGCGAGGTCACCTGGGCGGACGTCGGCAACGGCTACTTCGTCGACCCGGCAGCCGATGTCCTTCTGCGGTTCACGCAGTACGGCACTGTCGGTGTCGGCGCAGACCAGAAGGACCGCGGCCTGGTCATCGGCTCGAACGGTGGCGGCCTGTCCTATGTGGCCGGCACTGGCGGAACGATCCACCGGACGCGAACGGCGTCGCTGGACGAACCCGAGCTCGACCAAGTAGCTGATGACCTGCTGCAGTTTCTAGAACTGCTGGAACGCTCCCTGACACGGTTCGTCACCAACGGCGAGACGGGATGCCTGTAGCCGGTGACTCAGCAACTCACTGTGGCAGCTGCTGTTTCACCGGCAGCTCGGCGAAGCTGCGCAGTGTCCGCTCTCCGTGAGCAACACAGCCCGGCAAGGATGCAGAGGGAGAAACGCAGACCATTCCTTCCCTGAGTCATCTGAGCGTTAACCCGTAAATGATCTACGGCATGCTGGTTGAGTTGACCAGCATCATTCCCTCGGCCACCCGGCGAGAGCGAGGTTGCGGGGGCGGGCGATGCCGAGCGTGGCGTGGTGAACGCCGTCACCTTTGAGACGGCAGTGGCGGAGGATCTTCCAGGTCTTCATACGGGCAAAGACGTGCTCGACGCGGGCGCGGACCTTGTGGTGTGAGCGGTTGTGCTCCTCTTCCCAGGCCGGAAGGCCAGCCTGGCCTGGTGCACGGCGGTGCGGGATGATCAAACCCGTGCCCCGGTAGCCGCCGTCGGCGATCGCCGTGTTGCGGCCCGCCGCGGCCTTGATGCCGAACAGCTCCCACGCCTCGCACTCGTTGCGGTGGTTGGCCCAGGGTGAGGTCGGTACGCCAGTAGGCGGCGACCAGCAGCGCCCGGTCCTCCAACGGCAGGGCCCACCGTCGGCCCCTGCGGACCGGGACGGTGCCCTCGTAGCGGAGCACGGCACTCAGCTTGCCGAATTGCCTTGGGCTCTGCCCGCTGGACAGGGGCGTCCACGCGGGTTCCGAAGCCGTGACGACGCCAGCCGTTTCAAGATCATCGCAAGCAGGCCGGCCGCCTCTCCCTTGTCAGTACATTTCAAGGGCTGGAGCTGTGTGAGGGGCGTGGGCTGCTGTTCGATCTCGTCTACCGCGCGGAGGCCTGCGACGCCGCGGCCGGGTGGACCGGACGGGTCAACACCGTCACCGCCCGCACGGGCCGGGGGGGGACATCGACGCGTTGCTGATCCGGCCTGGCGGTTGTGTTGCCTGGGCCTTGCCTGCCGGGCAGGGCCTCGACGCCGTCACGCGGGTGCGTGCGCTGGGCACTTGGTTCGGCCAACCGGCCTGAGCAGCGTTCTAACGGTCGTCTCAGGTTCGCTCCATAGGAAGAGGCGTCCAGATAAGCGATGCAACCCGTATGCAGGAGGCTAGTGATGGCAGTCAACTCAGCGCCGTCCGGACAAGCGCCAGCCGGCCGGTTGGCAGGCCGGTGGGTGCCATGGTTGGTGATTGGCTTGTGGCTGGTGCTGGCGGCGGGAATGGTGCCGCTGAGCGGTAAGTTGAGCTCGGTCACCACCGACAGCGCCGTGGACACCCTTCCGGCCAGTGCCGAGTCCACCAAGGTGGCGGCGCTGGACGACAGTCTCCCCGGCGGTGAGGACAGCACGTTCGTCTTCGTGTACCACCGGGCCGACGGCTTGACCGCCGCCGACCGCGCGGCGGTCAAGCGCCACTACGACACCCTTGCCAAGCGGTACCCGCCGAAGACGACGACGGCGGACGACGAAGACGACGAGGGCTCACCGACGAGCCTTTCCACCGACCGCAAGGCGATGACGTTCACCCTCGATGTGAGCACGGCCTACGGCCCACCGGAGGAGATCGTCGGCCCGTTGCGTGACGCCGCGACGGACCGGCCCTCCGGCCTGGAACTCGACGTGACCGGCCCGGGCGCGATCGACGGCGACATGGATGCCGTCTTCGACGGCATCGACGAGCAGGTCCTGCTCACCACCATCGCCGTCGTCACGCTCCTGCTCATCCTCACCTACCGCAGCCCGGTGTTGTGGATCATCCCGCTGGTGACCGTCGGCGCGGCCGCACTGACCTCGATGGCGACCGTCTACCTGCTCGTCAAGGGCTTCGGCATCGTCGTCAACGACCAGAACTCGGCGCTGCTGACGATCCTGGTGTTCGGCGTCGGCACGGACTACGCGCTGTTGCTCATCGCCCGATATCGGGAGGCACTGCACCACCATGAGAACGTCCGGGTCGCGATGGTCCACGCGCTGCGCGGCGCGGCGCCGGCCATCGTCGCGTCCGCGGCCACCGTGGTCGCGGGCCTGCTCTGCTTGCTCGTCGCGGACCTGAACAGCACCAGCGGGCTGGGCCCGATCGGTGCGGCCGGCATCCTGTGCGCGCTGGTGGCCATGCTGACGCTGTTCCCGGCGGTGCTCGTGGTGCTCGGCAGGCGGATCTTCTGGCCGGCCATTCCGCGGTTCAGCACGGCCGTGGAGGAGAAGCCGAGGCTGTGGGGACGGCTCGGCACCGCCATCGGCCGCCGCCGGTGGGTGGCGACGCTCGGCTCGCTCGGAGCCCTCGGCGTGCTCGCCCTGGGGATGGCGGGCAACACCGGCGCCCTGAGGGAGCAGGACCAGTTCCTGTCCGCGCCGGAGTCGGTCACGGGCTTCACCGTTCTCCACCAGCACTTCCCGGAGCTCGGCGGCCAGCCGATGACGGTCTTCACGCGGCCGGCGCACCAGGAGCGGGTGCTCGACGTCGTCAAGGACACGCGCGGCGTGGCCCTGGCCGTCCCGGAGCAGACCAGCGGTGGCTGGGCCAACATCTCCGTGTTCCCGAAGGACGCGCCGGACACCGCCGCGGAGTACGACACGATCAAGCGGGTGCGCACCGCCGTGCACGCGGTGAGCGGGGCGGAGGCGATCGTCGGCGGGCCGAGTGCGGAGAACCTCGACACCGAGGTGACCACCAGGCGCGACGAGAAGTTGGTGATCCCGCTGGTGCTCGCCGTCGTCCTGATCGTCCTCGGGTTGCTGCTGCGCGCGGTCCTGGCCCCGCTGGTCCTGATGGCCACCGTGATCGTCTCATTCGCCGCGGCCTTCGGCGGCAGCGTGTTCGTCTTCGACACGATCCTCGGGTTCAAGGGCATCGACTATTCGGTGCCGCTGCTGGCATTCCTGTTCCTGGTGGCGCTCGGCGTCGACTACAACATCTTTTTGACCAGCCGGGCCCGGGAGGAGACCGTGCGTCTCGGCACCAGAGAGGGCATGCTCAAAGCCCTCTCGGCCACCGGTGGCGTCATCACCTCGGCTGGCCTGGTCCTGGCGGCCACGTTCGCGGTCCTCGTCACACTTCCGCTGGTAATGCTGGTCGAGGTCGGGTTCCTGGTGGCCTTCGGCGTGCTGCTCGACGCCCTGCTGGTGCGGTCGGTCCTGGTGCCGGCCCTCACCTTGCTGATCGGCCGGCGGATCTGGTGGCCGAGCCGGCTGTCCCGTCCAGCGGCGGAGCTGCCGGACGGTCAACAGTCGCTCGCCGACGACGAGGAGCGCGCGCTGCAACGGTAAGCGCGGCGGCACGGACGAGATCCGGGACGGGGAACCAGGCCCGTCCCGGATCTCGTCGTGGCACGACGGTCGCCGCCCTTTGGTCCT
Organism: Streptomyces sp. BBFR51; assembly: GCF_044591655.1. NCBI lineage: Bacteria > Bacillati > Actinomycetota > Actinomycetes > Kitasatosporales > Streptomycetaceae > Streptomyces > Streptomyces sp. BBFR51. The sequence goes on from NZ_CP172448.1 coordinate 82,072, forward strand.
GCGCCACACGCCGGGGCTGGAGTCGACCCATCACGGTGTCCTGACCCGACGGCGAGCCGCGCGGGGCAGGCCGTGGCCGAGGACCGCCGTCCCTCGTCCCGCGCCGCGCCGCCGGGGCGGGTCAGGACGCCGCGGTGTCCTCCCCGGCGGCGAGCCGCGCGACCGGGGCGGGCGGGGCGGGCGGGGCCGTGGCCGGAAGGTCGACCCGGAGCAGCGCGCCACCGCGCGCGGAGCGGGCGACGGTGGCCCGGCCGCCGTGGGCGTCGACGACCCGCTGTACGATCGACAGCCCCAGACCGGATCCCGGCAACGCCCGGGCGCTGTCGGCACGGTAGAACCGGTCGAACACCCGCGGTGCGTCGGCGGCGTCGATGCCCGACCCTGCGTCGTCGACCTCGAGCACCGCCGACGCGCCCTCGGCACGAAGCCGGACCTGGATCGGCTGGTCCGCGGGGGACCACTTACCGGCGTTGTCGATGAGGTTGAGCACCGCTCGCTCGAGCGCAGCGGGACGCCCGCTCACCCACACGGAGGTCACATCCAGCGCCACCTCGATGTCGGGCATGCGGGAATCCGCCCGGGTCGCGGCGGCCACCACCACGTCGGCGAGGTCGAGCACCTCACTGCCCTCGTCGCTGACGTCACCGCGCGCCAGGTCGGAAAGCTCGGCGACAAGGGTGCTCAACTCGGCCACCTGGGCGCCGAGATCGTTGAGCAGCCGGGTCCGGCTCTCCGCCGGCAGTGCGCTGTCCAGGGTGCCGCGCCGATCGAGCCGGATCAGCAGCTCGACGTTGAGGCGCAGGCTGGTGAGCGGAGTCTTGAGCTCGTGGGCGGCGTCCTCGGCGAGCAGCCGCTGGGCCTGCCGGGAGTCCCGGAGCGCGGCGAGCATGTCGTTGATCGACTGGATCAGCCGCCGGATCTCCCCACCGCCCTCGTCCGGGATGTCGGCGTCGAGCTCCCGGGTGTGCGCGACACGTACCGCGGCGACGGTCAGCCGGTCGATAGGTGCCAGCCCGGTCCGCGCCACGGTCCGCCCGACAAGGGCGCCGCCGACCACGCAGAGCAGCCCGATCAGCAGCATGCCGAACCCGAACCGGTTGACCGGGCCGTCGTCGACGGCGCGGGCCACCTGGACCGCGCCGTCGCCCGCCCGCAGCGTGTAGATGAGGTACCCCTCGTCGCTGTCGCTCGACTCCAACAGGTCGGCCGACGCGCCCTGCGCCACGCGCCCGGCGTGCTCGCTGACCGGGGGCAGCGCGGGTTGGCCGGCCGGCGTCCGGATCGAGCCGTCGCGCAGGATGACCCGCACCAGTCGACCGGACCCGGGATACGGCGGTAGCTGGAACTGCGCCAGACCGGCGCGCTCCGCGTTCGTCGCCAGGACGCGGGAGTCGGCGCGCAGCTGATCCTCGGCGGTGTCCCGCAGCTCCCAGTCCAGTAGCTCACTGGCCACCTGGAAGGCCACGAACACGCTGACCGCGATGGCCGTCGCCGCGATCACCGTCAGCCTGGCCCGCAGGGACCGCCGGCGCCACCATCGGGTCAGCCGGCGCGGTTCCCGCCCGGCGTGCCTGCTCACGGAGGAGTCTCCCGCAACGTGTACCCCAGGCCGCGCAGCGTGTAGATCAACCGCGGCTCACCCTCGGCCTCCATCTTGCGGCGCAGGTAGCTCACGTACACCTGGAGATTGTTGGCGGTGGAGCTCATGCCGAAGCCCCAGATCGCCTCGAACAGCGCGTCACGGGTCAAGACCCGGGTCGCGTTGCACACCAGGACCTCCAGGAGGGAGAACTCGGTCCGGGTCAGGTGCAGGCGCCGCCCGCCCCGACACGCCTCGAACCTGTCGGGATCGAGCCGGACGTCGGCGAACGACAGGATGTGCGACTCCTCGTCGGCCGGCGTGCGCCGGCGCAACAGGGCCCGCACCCGGGCCAGCAACTCCTCGGTGGCGAACGGCTTGGGCAGGTAGTCGTCGGCGCCCGCGTCCAGCCCCGTGACCCGGTCGGAGACCTGATCACGGGCGGTCAGCATCAACACCGGCAGATCCCGGCCTGCGGCCCGCAACCGCCGGCAGGTCTCCAACCCACCGAGGCGGGGCATCATCACGTCGAGGAGCAGCAGATCCAGCGTGTCGCCGTCGGCCCCACCGAACTCGTCGAGCACGGCGAACCCGTTGGCGACGGTGCTGGTGTCGTAACCCTCCACCTGGAGCACCCGCTCCAGCGACTCACGGATGGCCGCGTCATCATCCGCGATCATGATCCGCACGCGGGCCCGCCCCCTTCCAGTCGATGTTTTTACCGCGCATTGTCCCCGATCAACCTGAGACCAGGATTAGAGCGTCGCTGGGGACCGCGTTCTGACCGCAACGATGTCAGCGGCATCCTCAATCGCCTGGAGAGCTGCCGCCGGATCGACCGCCAGGCCGACCCCGCCAATCGGCGCCGCAACGTCGTCACCCTTACCGCCGCCGGCAGGCAGCACCTCGAGGAACTCCAACAGCACGCCGATGCCGTCCAGGCCGAACTGCTCGCCGGCCTCGACGCCGTGGAACGACGACAGCTTCACTGCCTGCTCGCCAAGCTGCTCGACAGCCACAAGCCGCAACCGGCGTAGGTGACCTCCACTGCGCAGGTGGCCTCTACCTCGACGGATCGACCAGCAAGCGCAGGCGACAGATGAAGCCGATCACCGGAGACCCCTCGCGCGGAGCTCGAAACCTGTCCGATTTGTCGAGCATCGCCTGGAACGCCGACCAGACGGCCACTGGCCAGGAACTTCCCGCCGACGCCTTCACCATCCGGTACCCGGATCTGGACCCTGCCTGGGACTTCGATTTCGACGATCGTGAAGAGACGGCTCGCACGCTCCCCGCCTTGACCGCCCTGTATTCGTACGGACAGCAGTCGGTAGCATCCCGTGCATCCGACAGGGGCCAAGCCTGAGCTGTCCCACCGAAACCGCTACTCGAGTCCTCACCGGAAGGCCATCATGAGCTGGGACGTGATCCTCCTTCGCCTGCCCGACGACGTCACCTCGGCGCAGGAGATTCCCGCCGACCACACCCCGGACCCGCTCGGCCGGCGACACGACGTACTCGCGGCTGTCACCCGGGTCGCTCCCGATGTTGACCTCTCGGACCCCGCTTGGGGTGAACTCTCCGGCCCCACGTGGTCCATCGAGCTCAACATCGGATCAGAAGACCCGGTGGACTCCGTCATGCTCCACATCCGGGGCTCCGGCGACGACGTGCTGACGACCGTCCTCCGACTTGCAGAGGCGCTGCGATGCAAGGCGCTCGACTGCACCGAAGGAGACCTGATCACTCCGCGGCAGACGTCGGGCTGGCCTGCCTTCCAGCAGTTCCGCGATCAAGTGACGGGCCCCTCCCTGTGATACCTCCCGGTCAGCGCCGGTATCCGCTCCATGCACACCGAAACCCGACTGGGGGCCTTCTGCCCGGCCCGATGGTCACGTCCGACGAGGAAAGGGTCTTCCCCCAGCAGAGTCGCGAAGGCCGCCATCGCTCGGAAACCGACGAAGTCGTGGCCCAGCACGGTCCGCTGACACTCCGTCATGACCGCCAAGGTCAGCGGCGTGCCTGCGCCACGTTGGCGAAGGCCAAGTCCAGGACGGTCAGGACCTGCCGATCGAACCGCTCCAAGGCTGACCGAGACTCGTTGCCCACGCGCACCACGAAGCGTCCACCGGTCAGGAGGGATCGGTGAACGAGATCGGCTTGCCGGTGGCGTGGGCGTATGCAATCTCCCTGCTCGTGGACTCGCCGACATACCCACCTGGGTTGACGACCAGAACCCGGTCTGCCAGGTCGATCTTGCGCAGGTGCAGGGCGTCCAGCGCGGTCTTCTGCTCGTTGGTGATCAACTCGTCTGCTTCGTGATCCTCGGCGCGCCGGAATACGCCTGGCGCGACGACGATGACACCTGCGAAGGTCAGATCCCGGTTCGCCGCACTCATCTCGTCCACGAACCGGGTGGAGCCGCAGATGCAGACAATCTCAGGTCGGTCGGGCACGGCTCAGTCCTTCGGATCGAACGGGAAACCGCAGTGTGTGCGTAGACGTCACGGACACGCATACGGGCCAGCAGTTTGAGCGGCGAGATGGACGCCACCACGCGGCTGCCGCGTCGCAAGTGGAAGGTGCGGCTCACCGCGGTGAGGGCACGATCATCGGCCTGGCCGCGGCTGAAGCCGATTCGCTCCTATGACCGCGGTGTGCTGTCCGAGCGCCACGTGGTGAGACGAGGGTGCCCGCGCAGTTCGGCGCGGCCGGTGGCCCACAACAGGGTGAGCCAGGGATCCGCGCCGTCCGGAGCCTCTGGAAACAGACGGGCGAGCACTCGCGAGCAGAGAGCGGAAGGCGGGGTCCAGGCAAGCCCGAAGCCCTCCGCCACATCGTGCATGTGCACCAGCGTTTCCTGCAGCGCCAGCGCCGCGAAGCCTTCGGGGTCCGACACCCCGGCGGCGTGGTGAGCGCGGACCCGGGGCGGCGTCGTACGCACCATGGCGACGAGCAGCGCGCCGCACGCCTCCAGCACCTGCACCAGGCCGGCCGGACCCGCGTCACGCTCCGCGTGGGCGAAGACCATGGGTCCGTCCGGCCTCTTCTGGCTCAACGCGAAGGGCACATGGGTGTCCAGCGGCGGGCTCTGCGGTCCCATCTGCACGGCGTAGTACAACAGGTCGTTGGCGAGATGCTCGACGGTCTCCCAGCAGTCCCACTCCAGCGAACCTGCCTTACCGCCCCACCCCTCCGGGGGCGCCGTCCGAAGGACGCCCGCGGCGAGCCGCACGGCAAGGTCGACGTCGTCCGCGGTGACGGGAGACAAAACTGATCCGGTTTCGACCGATCGAGACATGACAGCACCGTATCGCGGCGGAAGAAGGCAATCACATCCGTGAGGTGCCTCTTCGTGTGATCGCCGCGGGAGTGCTGGAGCGGCGTGAGGAGCCGGGCGAGGGGTTACTGTTCCGCCGGCGGAGGTAGGCGTGCAGGGCCCGGGGCGGTGGATCGGGGCGCGCCGTCCGGACGGGCGGCGCGGACGGACCGCAGGGCGGCCCAGATGTGGTCGGTGCGGCGCTGGTTGGTTCCCCACGGCTCGTCGTCGCCGACCGACTACCGGCCGCGGTAGGTGATGCCATGGGGTGCGTCGGTAGGTGGCTGGCAATCGGTCGGCGCGACGCTGTTCGGCTCAGCAGACGGGGGACGGCCTCCCGACCACCGAGGCTCGAGGCAGGCGAGCCCGATCTCGTTGAACCGGTGGACCACGTCGCGGACGGTGTCCTCGTCCGCCCGGACCAGCCGCGCAATGACCGGTGCAGGAGGCCACTTGGACAGGGAAAACGCAACTTCGACATGGCCCGCGGAGGCCGCTACCTTCAGTCCGGTCTTCGGCTACCACGCACGGTCGCACGGGAATTGCCTCACGTGTAAGCGACCGAACCGAGTCCACACCCAGGCACCCCGATCAAGGAGAGACGCATGCCCCATTTTGCGCTGTACACCTTCGGCGTCCTGAAGTCACCTCTCGCGGATCCCGCACCTCTCATGCACGAGTTCTACGACCGTGGTGAGGCCGTCTACCGGCAGATCAGTCAGCACCCCGGGTACCTCGCTCGTGCTGAAGTCTCAGACGGCGACCGGGGCATGCTGTTCGACGCGGACTGGGGTGCATGGGGAGAGTTCGCCGTACCGACCTGGTACGGCAAGGGCCGTACGGCGGAGACCACCGCGCTGGCCGCGACCCTCTCACTCTGGACCGACCTGCGCCCCGCCCTGGACGCCGTCTACACCGGTCTGCACCGTGAGGCACTGAACAGGCGTTACGACTGGTTCGAGAGGACAAGGCACCCGAATTACGTGTGCTGGTGGGTCTCCGACGGCGTGATACCCACCTGGCGGGAAGGTGTCTCCAGGCTGGAGCACCTCCACGACCACGGCTCCGTGCCGCACGCCTTCACCTTCCACCACTCATTCACCCCGGAGGGAACTCCGTCCAGGAACAAGGGCATCGGGCCGAAGAGCGACCAGGTTCGCTGACAAGGACGCCCGAACGACTGGGTCAGCTGTCAAACGCCTAGATTGTTGGGCGACCATAAGGAGTCACGGCGGCGCGCCGATGACGTTTACATTGACGTCGTAGGTGTGGTTGCTCATGGTCAGGCGTCGTTGGCGGCCTTGGCGGCGCGGCCCAGGCGCAGGGCCGAGATGAGGAAGAAGATGCCGCCGGGGATGGCGTAACCGACCGCGCTGGAGAGCGAGGGGTCGTCCGCGCCGGCGGACGCGACGAACGACGCCCCGGCCAGCACGGATATGCCGCCGCTGAGGATCATCGGCCACTGGCCGCCCATCTTGCGACGGGGAACGGCCACGATCAACTGGACGAGCCCGGACACGATCGCCCAGGCTCCCCACACCCGCAGTACCGCGGGGATGCCGGACGTGGCGGCGATGCCCACGCTGACGGCCGCGACGAGGCTGACCGCCATGTTGACGTAGAGCAGCACCGGCGACCGAGTCTCGCGCGAGGCGTTCGCGTCGACGACGGCCGCGCCCACGTCGAACAGCGGGTACACCACCAGCAGTACGGCCGCTACCGGGGTGATCTCCTCGGCCATGGTGAACATCACCAGGGCCCAGACGATGGCGAACGCGAACCGGACGAAGTACAGCCTCCGCAGGGCGGAGGCGGTCCCGGTGGTGGAGGACGGAGCAGCGATAGTGGTCACGTTGATCCCTTTCGGTGGATAACGAACGAGGGAGCAGTTCAGGGGTTGTTCTGGTCGGACGTCCTGATCAGGTCGGCCCGACAGCGCCCTGGGCTCGCCGAGCCGAAGAGACGTTGACTCCGCCTCGGCGAGACTGAACGTTCTGTTCGCTCAGATTGGCAAGAGCGGGATGGCTTGTCAAGACCGAACGTTCTACCCGCTAGGATGACGGCATGGTGCGCAGCGAATCCGAGAGACGGCCGTCCGAAGCGCGATCCCGGCTGCTCAAGACGGCCGGCCAGGTGTTCTACGCGGAAGGGATCCACTCCGTCGGCGTCGACCGCATCGTCGCGGAGGCGCAGGTGACGCGGGCGACCTTCTACCGTCATTTTCCCAGCAAGGAGACGCTCGTCGTCGCCTACCTGGCGGAGGCCGACCGCGCCATGCGCGGCCAGGTCGACGCGGCCGTCGCCGCGAAACTCCCGGCCGCCGACACCATCCGGGCGCTCAGCGCGTCCATCGCTCAGAGCATCCAGTCACCCGACTTCCGAGGCTGTGCCTTCCTCAACGCCGTCGCCGAGTACCCCGACGCGGATCACCCGGTGCACATGGCCGTCCTCGCGCACCGCCAGTGGTTCCTGGACACCCTCATCGGACTTCTGGCCAGGATTGAGGAACAGTCCGCCGAACCCGCCGCCCACCACTACGTGATGATGCGCGACGGCGCGATGGCCGCCGGCTGCCTCTTCGATCCAGCACTGGTGTGCGAGACCTTCCTGACAGGCGTCGAAAGGCTCCTCGAAGTTCACGCGTCGCGCTTCTCTGCCCGTCCGGACCACATCTAGCGCGACGACCGAACGTTCTATCTCCTGCTTTGATAACCTGGCAGGATGAACCCCAGCCCAGAAGGTGGAGGCACCTCCGAGGCGCGAGCGCGGCTCCTCGACACGGCCACCAGGATCTTCTACGCGGAAGGAATCCACTCCGTCGGCATCGACCGCATCACCGCAGAGGCGAAGGTGACGCGGGCCACGCTGTACCGGCACTTCACCGGCAAGGAAGACCTCGTCCTCGCCTACCTCAACCAAGCCGACCAAGGAATCCGAGCACAGACCGCCGCTGCTCGGGCGAGCAGCGACTCAGCCGTCGACCAGGTCCAGGCCGTCGCCCAGTCCATCGCCGACAGCATCCAGTCCCCCGGTTTCCGCGGCTGCGCCTTCCTCAACGCGGCCGCCGAATACCCCGATCCCGCCCACCCCATCCACCAGTTCGTCCTGGCCCACCGCCAGTGGTTCCTGAACACCATCACGGACCTGCTCGCGCAAACGAGCGAGGCGCCCGCCGACCCGCCCGCACGGCACCTCGTCATGCTCAGGGACGGCGCCATGGCAGCCGGCTGCCTCTTCGACCCCGAACTCGTGTCCAACACCTTCTTGGGGGGCGTCGAAGGACTCCTCCGGAAACGAGGCGTGGAGGACCCGTTCGACGGGGTCCCCCGCACGTGACGGTCCCGCACTGACGGAGGCCATGACCGCCCGCCGTCGCGTCGTCCATCCCGCCATACTGGGCCGACTCGACCGCAGGCCGGATCCGACCGACCGGCGCTCGCGCATCCTGCGACCGACTTCCGAAGGCCGCGCCGGCTCGACGCAATCTCCGACATGCGCTCCCTGGAACCTGCCGCACGGCCGGCCGACTGGAGCGGCTGCGACGTCCTCCGGCTTGCTCGGCTGCTGGTCCGGCTCCCTGCCGCCTTCGACGCGCGCTGGACCGGACAGACACGTGCGCAGACCCGTCCGAGGGCGCACACCGCCCCCGCAAACCCCGGCCGTCTGATCGGCAGCTCTGACGGCCCGACAGAAAGACTGCCTGGGACGGCTGTTACGCAAGTGGTGAGAATCCGGTGGCTCACGGTGTGGGCCTCGGGCGTCCTCAACCTCCCCTCTGAAAGGTCAAGGAACCCTCACCCACGTCTGTTACGTCCCTCTCCGACCGGCGAAGAGCCGTGTATCGGGGGCTGCTTCGCGACGCTGTGCAAGTCTCCATCGACCGCCACCCACAGTGCGACGTCGCGTTCGCCTGTGGCGGCTACCTGCGTGCGGGCTTGTGCCTCGTACGTATCTGCGTGGTAGGCGGGAAAAGCGGCCGGTCTCGTGTACAGGCGCAGGGGCGGCTGACTGGTCCGTCCGTGCCTGCCGTAGGCGATCAGCCGTCGTCCGGGGTGTCCTGGTCGTCCTGGGCGAGGAGTTCTGCCGTGAGTTCCATGCATCGCATCCGGGCGGGAGAGAAGTCGTACGGCATTTTGGTGACCGCTTCGAAGGCGCTCAGCTGGGCGTCCTCTTCGCCCGTCAGGTCGGCGTCGTAGATCTCGAAGAGCTTCTCCTCAGCCGCGTCCACCCCGTCCGCCTCGATGGCCTGCACCAGCGCCTTGTGGTGGGCACAGTGCTGCGCGGCGAGTTCGTCGACCCGTGGGTCATGGGGGTCGACGCTGTCGTCGAGGGCGGCGTCGGCCGCATCGAGGCGGTCCGCGTCGGCCCGCAGGTCGGGGTGGGTGGCCAGCACGATGAACACGCTGGCCTGGGCAGCGGCTCCCAACGGCCCGAAGATCCGTTCCGTGACCAGCAGGGCGTCCAGGTCAGAAGGGCGCAGTGCGCCCGGGGGCAGGTGGCTGAACCGGTTCGTCACCAGTTGGGAGAGCAGACCCAGCGGGCTGCCCACGGCCCGCAGGCGCTCGACTGCCGCGCGCTGACGCTTGATATCGGCCTCCTGGGCGGCCAGGGTCTCCTCCAGCCGACCGAGGGTCTCCTCCATGTCGCGGGCTCCGTCGAAGGCGGCCCGCATGTCGTCCAGACTGATTCCGGCCTCCGCCATCTTGCGGATCCACAGCAGACGGATCATGTCGTCGTAGCCGTAGCGGCGCCGACCGTCACCGCCACGCTCGGGCTCCGGCAGCAGACCGATCTGGTGGTAGTGGCGGATGGCGCGCGGGGTGGTCCCGGCGAAGGCGGCGGCATCACCGATCTTGACCTGGCGGGGAGACGTGACGGAGGGGTACATCGCAGAGCGAGCCTTTCTTGCGGGTGGTGCCTCGACGACATCACATGCCGCTACGGCAGGTGCAACAACACGCATCCCGTCACCACCGAGAGCCAAGCACGGGGGCGGCCTTCGTCTGATCACGTGTTCCGGCCGAGGTGCACGTGACCGAGACGAAGGCCGTGAGGGTGAGTCTGCTGTCTGATGCCCGCCCACAGGGCGTTCCCTGAGAGCGCGAGTACGGCTGCGATCAGCTCCAGCAGGTCCTGTTCGTCGTTGAAGACTCGGTGTGAAAGGAGGCGTTCACCGCGCTCGTCGACCACCACGCTGTGATGGTGTTCCTTGCCGATGTCCACTGCGGCCGACATCTGGGGCACGGTCGCCTCCGCCAACACGTCGTCACACATCGATCCCGCAGGCGACCTCGCCGGCACCGGGATCGACGACGACTTCTGGGCTGCCTTCCAGCAGGGCTACCGCGAAGGACACGGTTGATGGGTGCACCAGCCTGCACGCCCTGCCGAGTTCATGTTCCTTCCCTCTGGCGCGTGTCGCTTTCGGTCAGTTCCCGGACGTGTGGAATCCCGGACGCGGCGACCCACAGTACGCTCAGCGCGGCCCCCGCCGTGCCAATCCACAGGGTGGGCCGAAGACCGAGCGCGGTGCCCAGTGTGCCGGCCATGACCGCGCCGAGCGGACGCACTCCGAAGTTGGCTGTCTGCACCACGCCCATCACGCGGGAGCGCAGCGTGGGCGGGATGACGGCGATCAGATAGCTGTTGGCCGAGATGTCCAGGACCGCGACACCGCAGCCGGCGCCGAGCTGCGCAGCAGCCAGCATCGCGATCACCTGCGGGGCCGGGCCTTCGGCCAGGGGCACCAAAAGCAGGGGCAAGCTGAACCACAGGAAGCCGGTGACGACGGTCGGGCCGATGCCGATGCGCCGCACCACGCGCGGTGCGGCGTACGCACCGGCCAGCCCGCCGATCCCGAGCGCGGCGACCACCGCACCCAACGCTCCAGCTGTCAGCTCCAGTTCGGTGGCGCCGTACAGCACGAAGAGAGTCATCAGGAAGGTATGACACAGACTCAGTGTGGACACGCCGGCCAGCAGCAGGGCGGGGGTGCGGTTCGCTGTCACCCACCGCAGTCCGGCCAGCAGCGCGGCCCGCTCACGCGGTGCCGGTGGCGCCTCCCGCGCACTGATGCGTCCCAGGCACACAGCAGACACCAGATAGGTCGTGGCGTCCACCAGCAGTGCCAACGGCGCCGACAGCGCCTGAACCAGTGCTCCCCCCGCGCCTGGCCCGGCCACCGCGGCCGCGGACCTGCTTCCGGAGAGCAGTGCGTTGCCCTCGACGTACCGCTCGGCGACGACCACGGACGCGTATACGTGGTGATTGCAGACCCGGAACAAGACGGTGAGCACCCCGACGACGAACTCGGTCACGAACAGGTGAGCCAGCGTCAGCACCTCGCCCGCATACGCCAGCGGTACGGAGGCGACCGCGACGAACCGACCGACATCCGCGACGATCATCGCCCGGCGCCGGTCGTTCTGTCGGTCCGCCCAGGCCCCGCCGGGTATCGACAGCAGCAGCGACGGAAGCAGAGCCGCCGCAGTGAGCCAGCCCATCTCGGTCGCGCCCGCGTCCAGCAACAGCACGGCGGCCAGCGGTATCGCCAGGATCGTGACCTCGTCGCCGACCAGCGACACGCTCTGCGCGCTCCAGTACAGCCGAAAGCCCCGCTCCCTCAACAACCCCGCCCGGGACGGCGCGTCCCCCGTGTTTCCTCGACAACGGGCCGTCTTCATCCTGACTCTGCTCATCAGGAGGCCCGCACGATTCGCACGGTGGCGTCAGACACGCCGGCGGCGCCGGGGCCTCTACTGCCCGCCATCCTCCACCCGCCCTGGTCCCCGAGCACCCCTCCCGGGCAATCGCTCGCCGCTACGGTCCCCTTCGAGGTCATCGGTCGACCTGGTGGACGGCAATGGGAGGGTCAGCAGCATGATGCGGGAGACGGGCTCACCGTCGGCCGGCCGCCAGTGACCGACCTGGCGGTAGCCCCACGCGGCGTAGGCGGCGTGCGCCGGTGCCGCCTCCGCCTCGGGCCGCATCGCCAACGTGACCCGCTCCACTCCCATCCCTTCAAGCAGATGGGCATGCATCTGAGCCGCCATCCCCTGTCGCCGCCACTTGGCGCGGACCGCGAGTTCGACGACGCCCAGGGTGCGCTCACCCGTCTCGGCCCTGAAAGCGGGCGTCGTCTCCTCGTCCATCGCCGTCCACCAGCCGGTCTCGGATGGCAAGGGGTAGCCGAAGGCGTAGCCGATCGGTACGTCGCCACAGTGCGCGACGACGAGGCGGGCCCGGGGAAGGAAGATCTCCTGAGCGAAGCGGTCCAAGAACTCGGCGATCTCCTTCGGGCCCTCACAGTACGGCGGATCGGCCCAGATCTCCTTGTACATCGGCAGCACCAGGTCGAGGTGCACCGCGCACTCCAGCCCCTCCCACCGCTCCAGCCCGATCGACGGCCGGCCCATACATTCCCTCCCGTGGAAAGTTGGTGTGCTCAGCGCAGGGGCCTCGGTGCCCGCCTGAGGGTCCATGAGGGCGATCATGCGTGCGGTCCTTCCGACGTCGAAGCGAGTTCCGGCACTGGTGCGAACACTGGCAGCGCCACAACAGCCCTCTTGCGCCTGTCCAGGGCCGATGGGACGACGAAGCTCCGCGAGGGACGCGGCCCCGGGGCTGCGTCACCCCCTCGGCTAAAGCCCGCTCATCGTCTGCTGACAGCACGCCGGCGAAAACCTGAAAGGTTGCAGGGTGCCCGGCGTAACACCGACCGCGCGCCGAGAAGGCGTTGAGGTCCGGCGCGTAGGGCCGCAGGGAGGCGTGATCGGCGCGCTGATCGTCATGGGACGGGACCCCTGGACACCGCCTACGACTACGACCCGATTGCGTTCCTGGATTCCGCGTAAGATCATCCCACGAGGGGATGGTGGCATGACCATGAAGGACTACCGGTGGTGCGCGGCGACCGCGGCTGCCTTGGTGCTGACCGGCTGTGGCAGCGGCGCGGAGAGCGACAGCGGGAGCGGCAAGGCGGTGGCGCTCACCAAGGGACAGGTGCGGGAGGCGCTGCCGGACGGCGAGGCCATGTCGGGCTGGAAGGAGTCCGCTCGGCCCACGGCCGTCAAGATGGACGAGCTCTACCGTCGGGAGGCCTGCCCCATCAAGGGCAACGCAGGCTGCGAAAACTCCCGCTTCTACGGTGTCTCGACCTTCCGGCACGACGACAACGCCGGCTACGTCAGCTTTCTGGTCATCGCCTACGACAGCGAACAGGCCGCCCGGGAGGCCTACGACGTGCTCTGGGAGGGCTACTACGGCAAGAAGGCGGGACCGGCGGCGAAGCCGTTCGAGCTGGGGCCGATCGGTGACGAGCGTGACGCCCGGTTCGGGTCCTCCGGTTTCCAGGGCGAGCCCGGCGCCGTGACTCAGACCCGGGTCGGCACGACGCTCCTGTGGACTGAGACGGCTTCCATGGGCAAGGGCGGCATCGACGAGGACCGTGTCCGGGACTTGGCCAAGGTGTGGGCGGAGCGTGCCCGCCAGGCGCAGAACGGGGACGCGCCTTCCGCCACGCTCGGCGGCTGACGGGGCGGCCTCGAGCGCGCATCAGGCACCACGGGGCTCCGGCGAACCGTGAAATGGGCACTCGACCAGGCGCGTCGGCGCGGGACGGCCGCTATTCCAGCCACGCCCTGTCAACGGTCATTGAGATGCCGCCGACCGGTAGCAGCCTGATGTCGTCGATGACGATGAGATCGGCTCGGCAGGTCCGGGCGGCCGGCTGGAGTACCGCGACACGGCGTTGCGCCTGCTCACCGCTCTGGCACAGACATGCCTCACGGAGAAGTCATCTTTCGACGGCGTGACCGGCGCGTCGCTGTCGCGACGCCAGCAGGCGTTGTCACAGCGGCGAGGCGAAGGCAGGCCCGCGTAGTCGTGGCGACGCACTGGTTGGCGCGTGGTCCAGCCCGTCCCTGCGTACTCGCAGCAGCGGCGAGTCGCGCCGGCGGCTACTGATCCCCCTGCAGATATCGGGAGATCATGGCGACCAGCTCCGTCTCCAGCCTTTCCACCTGGATGGGTTGGGCGGCTGCCATGAGCTTGTGGGTGTTCATCTCGACGGTCCCCACGACGAGTTCCGCAGCCATGTCGAGATCCTGGACCCCGACGTCCGGATGTCGGGCGAGCACCTCGCGTACCTGACCCACCCGCGCCTTGCCGTGGCGGTCGATCGCTTCGATCAGTTCGCTGGAGACCGGTGCTTCCTCGATCATGATCCTCAGTAGTTGCGGATCGTCGTGATGGTGGTCGATGGCGTCGCGGACCAGGGACCGGACCACCTCCTTCAGGCTGCCTGGGGTCGCGTCCAGCTCATCGGCCCCCGCCCACGCACCGCGATCGATGTGCCGGACCAGCAGCTCGGCGAGGATGGCGTCCTTGTTCGGGAAGTACTGGTACAGCGAGCCGATGGACATGCGGGCGCGTTCGGCGATCCGGTTGGTGGTGCCGGCGGCATAGCCGTACTCGGCGAAAACGTGAGTAGCCGCAGTGAGGATGCGCTCTCGGGTGAGTGCGGCGCGTACCTGTTGGGGTCTGCGACGTGGGGTGAGTCGGCGGTCGGCGGATGTCATCCCGTTGATCCTTCCGGGCGGCGAAAAGCGAGTAGCAAATAGCTGAGCTTTTACTCAGAATAGTGCCATGAACTGCGGAAACAAGTTGCATCGATGGCTCGGAGCGCATCGGTGATCCCCAGGGTGAGCGTCCCCGGGGAACGCAGGATGATCACTTGCGAGGTGCGGCGGTGTGAGCCGGTGTCAGCCGGTTGTGCCCGCGTCACCCTTGGTGGCCCCGGCGGCGGACCGCCCATGGGTAGGCAATCTGACCATCCGTGCCCTGCGGCACGCGGAGCAGGAGATCGGCATCGAGTTCGTCCTGCGCGGCGACTCCCCCATGTCCTCGTGGGTACGCCGGGTCCGTCCGGGCGATCCGGCCGGGATCTTCGACCTGGGCACCATGTATCGACTGCCCCGGCACGCTCGGGGACGGCCTCTGGTGGGCGACGAGACCGCGCTGCCGGCGATCCTGTCGATCCTGGACAGTGATCCGAACCCGCCGCCCACGGAGGTCATCGTGGAGGTGGTGAACGCGGCCGATGTTCGGTCCGTCCTCATGCCGACCGGGCTGCACAGCCACTGCCTCAGCCGCGACGTCGAGAGCGTGCGGCCCGGCATCCGCGCGCTGGAGGCGGTTCGATCCGCCGAGTCACCCGAAGGACCCGTTCACACCTGGGTGGCGGGCGAGTCCCGGCTGGCCACGGGCACCCGGCGGCACTTGGTCAACGACCGCGGCGTACCCAGGCGAGACGTCTGCGTCCACGGCTACTGGCGACTGGGCCGGTCGACCCCCGGCTGAAAGGAACTCTCATGCAGCAGCACACCTGCCAACCCCACTCGTTGCACCGGCTCTCCTCCGTGGACGATGTCGAGGCGGTCGTAGGCCGTCCAGCCGCGATGATCACGCGTAAGCAGACCAGCGTCCTCGACGCAGGCTGCCGCAGTGTCCTGGCCCACAGCCCCGTTGCGGCCTTCGGCTACCGAGACGCCGACGGCACCCCCGTGACCACCTTCGTCGGTGGCGCCCCCGGGTTCGCGCGTGTCCACTCCCCGCGGCGGTTTTCGTTCCCCGTGCCTGGGACGGCGGTCGCGCCCGGTCCGGTCTCGCTGTTCTTCCTGCTCCCTGGTGTGGGCGAGGTGCTGCGCGTCAACGGTGCCGCATCCGTCCTCAAGGACGGGGAGACCGCCGTGGACATCACCGAGGCGTACGTGCACTGCGCACAGGCCGTCATCCGCTCCGGCCTGTGGGAGCCGCCCGCCCCGTCTCGGGCAGCCGGGCCGAAACCCGACGAGGGGCCGTTGGCCGGCCCTGGCGTCAGGGACTTCCTCGCCTCCTCGCCTTTCCTGGCCATCTCCACCTGGGACGCCGAAGGCGGCAGCGACACCAGCCCGCGCGGGGAGCGGCAGGCGGTGGCCCGCATTCTGAGCGGCCGCACCCTGGTCCTGGCCGACCGCAAGGGCAACAAGCGCGCGGACACCCTGCACAACCTGCTCCAGGACGACCGACTCTCACTCGCCGCGCTCGTCCCCGGCCGCAGCGGCGTGTTGCACGTCCACGGTCGCGCCGCGATCACCGACGACGCCGCGCTGCTGCAGACGATGGCGCTGCGCGGCGTGCCACCGCACCTCGCGCTCCTCGTCGACGTGGAGTACGCCGAGGTGAGCGGCAACAACGCTGTCTCCGGAGCCCGCCTGTGGACGCCTGAAGGACGGACCGGCCACGATTCGGCACCCGACATGATGGCTCTGGGCACCGCCCACCTGGCCGCCAACGCAGCCGAGTCCGGGCGCGCGTCCGCACGGCTGATCAAGCTCATCACCGCCATTCCGGGCATGAGTTGGCTGATGCGGAAAGCGGTGGACCGCGCCTACGTCTCCGGGCTGCGCAAAGAAGGCTATGACGACGTACGCGCCCCCGTTTCCGCTCACCGCGGCGCAGCGGCTCGGGGCGAGGCTGCGGTGGAGCGCCCGCTACGGCCTGTGCGCATCTGCGAGATACGTCAGGAGACGCCCTCCACCCGCACCCTCGTACTCGAGGACGCGGCCGGAGAACCCGGGCCGTTCGACTTTCACCCCGGGCAGTTCTTCACCCTGGCCACCGACATCGAAGGCCATCCCGTACGGCGTGCCTACTCGGCCTCTTCGGTCCCCGGCACGCCCCGGCTGGAACTCACCGTCAAGCACGTGAAGGGCGGACGATTCTCCACGCACGTCCACCGCGGCCTACGGCCGGGAGACCGCCTCGCGGTACGTGGTCCGTCCGGCACCTTCCACACCCAGGCACAGCACCCTGACGAGTTGGTGCTCGTCGCGGCGGGCAGCGGCATCACGCCCATGATGAGCATGATTCGGACCCACCTGTCCGGCTCGGCGGCCGGCAGGATCCGCCTGCTCTACAGCAGCCGAAGTGCCGAAGACCTCATCTTCGGCGACGAGTTGACCCGCATGGAGTTGGACCATCCGGACCGGCTGGCGGTCACCCACGTCCTGACCTGCCGCGACGGCCGACTCGATGCCGAAGGCGTCCTCCGATGGGTGACCGGCCTACCTCTGTCCGACACCGCCCATCACTTCGTCTGCGGCCCCGAAGCGCTGATGGACACTGTCCGAGACGTATTGCAACGACTCGGTGTGCCGGACGAGCGCATGCATCAGGAACGCTTCACCGGTGGCACAACCGCCCCTACCACCACGGCACCCCAGGTAATGAGAGTCGAGGAGGACGGGAGCGTCGTCGGGACCGCCATGGTCGAACCCGGCCAGACATTGCTCGATGCCGGTCTCGCAGCGGGGCTGCCCATGCCGTACTCGTGCACGGTCGGCCACTGCGGCGAATGCATGGCGCGCGTTCTCAGCGGAGAGGTCACGCAACCCGAGCACACCTGCCTCACCCCGGAGCAGAAGTCCGAGGGCTATGTGCTGCCGTGCGTCGGCGGCCCGCTGTCGAAGGTGTCGCTCGACATCTCCGAAGACTGACGCGGACGAGGACCTGAACTAGGCCGTCTTGGTGGACTCCACCATGTGTCTGCCCACCAGCACTCAGCCGGAGCCGGCAAGAGGGGCCCGGCCGGCGAACCGGACGACCACGCCATCGGCCGCTCCCGCGGTGGACGCCCACAAGGATTCACCTCATTGCCGATTGCCGACCACCCCTGCCGACCCCTCGCATTCGCCCATGCCGCACGCCAAGCTGGCGACGCAGCCTTCACCGCCGTCTTGGCCCACCTGCGCGTCTCCCTACTGCGAGGACGGCCTCGCGGTAGGGAGATGCGGCCGGACCTGGTCCCGGCCGACGAGGCGCACTCCCCCACGCCACCCGCGCATGCGCGGCGTCCGGGCGGTGATCCCCATTCGATCCGGCGCTTGGTGACCTGCCGCTGCACCGCCCTTCTCACAACCGAGCGTGGTCAGGCTGGCCGGCCGATGGGCCGGATGGTGAGGGTGTTGAGGTCGACGCCCGCCGGCGGGTCGAGGGCGAAGCAGCGCAAAGCCTCACCAGTCGTGGACGGTCCCGTCACTGAGACGGTTCACGGGCAGGTAGGCGGGCCGGTAGGGGAAACGGGCCGCCGCCCCGTCGTCGAGTTCGACGCCGAGGCCGGGAGCGTCGCCAGGGTGCAGGCGCCCATCCTCGAAGCGGTAGGAGGTACGAAACACCTCAAGCGTGTCGGGGGCGTGGCGCATGTACTCCTGGATGCCGAAGTTGTGCACGGCGAGGTCGAGATGGAGGGCGGCCGCCATGCCCACGGGTGAGATGTCGGTGGGCCCGTGCATGCCGGACTTGATGCCGTAGACGGCGGCCAGGTCGAGCAGTTTCCGTACGGCGGTGATGCCGCCGGTGTGGGTCACCGCCGAGCGGACGTAGTCGATCAGCCGTTCCTGGAGCAACGTCGTGTAGTCGTGGACGGAGTTGAAGACCTCCCCGATGGCCAGCGGGGTGGTGGTGTGCTCCCTGATCAGCCGCAACGCGCCCTGGTCCTCGCCCGGTGTGGCGTCCTCCAGCCAGAACAGGTCGTAGGGTTCGAGGTCCTTGCCGAGCCGTGCCGCCTGGATGGGCGTCATGCGGTGGTGTCCGTCGTGCAGCAAGGGGAGTTCGGGACCGAAGGTGTGCCGTACGGCCTCGAACACCGTGGGCATGTGGCGCAGGTAGGCGCGGGTGTCCCAGGTCTCCTCGGTCGGACGCGGGTGGGCGGTGCCGGTACGGCGGGCCGGCTCGTAGTCGTAGCGCTGCCCGTCCCCCGCGGCGGAGGCGGCAACGCCGTAAACGGAGTCGAGGCCGGGAATGCCGCTCTGGATGCGAACCGCCCGGAACCCGTCCGCCAGGTGCTCGCGCACCGAGTCGAGCAGCTCCGGCACGTCCCGGCCGGAGGCGTGACCATAGGCCAGCGCGCCCGTTCGGCAGGCGCCGCCGAGGAGTTGGTACACGGGCAGACCGGCGGCCTTGCCCTTGATGTCCCACAGGGCGACGTCCACGGCGGCAATGGCCGCCATGGTGACCGGGCCCCGACGCCAGTATGCGCCCCGGTACAGGTACTGCCAGGTGTCCTCGATGGCGTGCGCGTCCCGCCCCAGCAGCAGAGGGGCCACGTGTTCCCGCAGGTACGCCTCGACGGCCAGTTCACGCCCGTTGAGGGTGGCGTCGCCGAGGCCGGTGAGCCCGTCCTCGGTGGTGATGCGCAAGGTGACGAAGTTCCGGCCTGGACTGGTGACGACGACATCGACGGAAGTGATCTTCACGGGGACCGTCCTCGGTTCTCTCGGGAGCGGGAAACGGCGGCCGGGCGGTGTGACGACCGGTGTTCCACCCGGCTCGTGGGGTCCACCCGGCCACGACCACCCTAGGCCGCCTTCGAACCGGGCGGGACGGCTGGATCTTTGACGACGCGGCCCGAGGTCGGGAACCTCACCCGGTGACCGGGCCGGTCACCACGGGGCGGTCGCGGACGGGCACGGTCAGGCGGACCTCGGTACCACCACCGGGCGTGGGGGTGAGTGAGGGCTCGCCACCGATGAGCAAGGCGCGCTCGCGCAGGCCACGGATACCCTCTCACTCGCCGGCACCGCCCGTGCCCCGGCCGTTGTCGCGGATCCGGAGGTCGACGTGGTCGTCCTCCGTCCGCTCCAGTGGGTGAGGTCGACCCGGGTGGCGGCGGCGTGGCGGCCTGCGTTGATCAGGCTCTCGTGGGCGACGCGGTACACGACGAGGTCCGCGTCGTCGCTCGATGCGGGCAGGCGGGGCGTGATGCGAGGGCACACGGACATCGACGGACCGGGGAACTCCGCCGCGAGGGAGCACAGGGCGCGGGCCAGGCCCAGTTCCTTCAGGACGCCGGGGAGCAGGCGGCGGGCGATGCGCCGGATGCCGTCGAGGCCGGCGCGGGTGCTCTCCCGCACTTGGTGCAGTTCCTCGCGTACCGGACCGGGCGCCCCGTCCGCGACCTGTTTGAGGTCGAGCAGCACGGAGGCGAGGGTCTGGCCGATGCCGTCGTGGAGTTCGCGTCCGCCCAATGCCGTTCGGCCGCCGGCGCGTTGAGGGCGCGGGCCGCGCCTGCGACACGCTCGGCCTCCAGTCGGTCGGTCAAGGCGTAAAAGGTGCTGACCAGTTCGGCGGCCTCGCCGTGGCCGCCGACGGCCGGCCGGGCCGCGACGCGTCGGTCGCGTTCATGGCAAGGCTGCGCCGCCGCAACGGTCCCAGACCGATGCACAGCAGCAGGGTGTTGACGCCAAGGATTCATGCCAGGCCGATCGCCGGGACGGTCTCCCCCGTGGCCGGGGCCGGCTTCGACACGGTGGCCGGTCCCAGCAGCAATGTGGAGTCGACGACGAGCGCCACGGCGTTGAAAAGGGTGATCCTCCAGAACAAGGGCACCTCGGGCCGCCTTTCTGACGTCCCTGATCCCAGCGGCCGCCCGACCGGCCGTCAGCCTCAGCGTGAGCGGCCCGAGTCGTGGACGTCCATAGGCCCTGACACCCATTTCTCCTGCTCACAAGCCTGTCTACAGGTCGGACCCGGCCGCAATTGGGTGGCGTCCCCGATGGCGACAACGCGTCAGATGAGCGAGGGTCTGGGCAACCCCCTTTTCCGGCCCAGTGAGCGTCGTGCGGATTTCTGGCCGCCAGCGACGTGCTTGTCTCTGGTGCTCCCCGGTTCTCGACGGCCGTACAGCCCGCGTCGGCCTTCCCGAAGGCTCCGGGCCCGGCTCGCCGGCGGGCGAAGGACGCCGCTGGCCGGTCGACCACGAGAGGAACCCGGCAGCCATGAAATCAGAGCCGCAGAAACTGGGCTGGTTCAAGGAGTTCGACGACCCCGAACCGTCGGCACGCAGGTCGCGCCGCCCGGTGGCAGCCCCGACGGGCCGTCCGGCGGATGCCCGGGCGGCCACCGCCGACCGGTACCGCGCGGGGGAGGACACTGGGTGAGCATCACGACTTGGATGGCCATCGCGGTTTTCACCGTCGTGTTCGTACTTATCGCGACCGAGTGGGTGAACCGGGTCGCCGCCGCACTGGGCGGCGCGGTGGTGATGCTGCTCATCGGCGCGACCGACGCCGAGCACGCCTTCTTCTCCGAACACGCCGGCGTCGACTGGAACGTCATCTTCCTGCTGCTCGGCATGATGCTGATCGTCTCCGTGCTGAAACGGACCGGGATCTTCGAGTTCATCGCGATCTGGGCCGCGCGCAAGGCCCGGGGCAGACCGTACCGGCTCATGGTCCTGCTGATCGTGGCGACGGGTGTCCTGTCGCCCTGGCTGGACAACGTCACCACCGTCCTGCTGATCGTGCCGGTGACGATCTCGGTCTGCCGGCGGCTCGGAGTGCCCGTCGTCCCGTATCTGATCGCCGAGGTGATGGCCTGCAACATCGGTGGTGCAGCCACTCTGATCGGTGATCCGCCCAACATCATGATCGGGTCCCGCGCGGGACTGTCCTTCAACGACTTCCTGATTCACATGACGCCGATCGTCATCGTGCTGATGATCGTGTTCATTCTGATGAGCCGTGTGATGTTCCGGGGGGCGTTCCACTACGACCCCGAACGGGCCGCGTCAGTGATGGAACTCGATCCCCGGGACGCCATCAAGGACGGCCGGCTGCTGGTGGTGAGCGGTGTGGTGATCACCGCCGTGATGGCCTGCTTCGTCCTGCACACCGTGCTCCACCTGGAGCCGTCCGTGGTGGCCATCAGCGGTGGGCTGCTGTTGCTCGCCGTCTCCCGGGTCGGGGCGGGTGACGTCGTCAAGGATGTGGAGTGGGAGACGCTGGCGTTCTTCGTCGGCCTGTTCGTCATGGTCGGCGCAATGGTGCAGACCGGAGTCATCGGCGACCTGGGCGAGGCGGCCGCCAAGGCGGCCGACGGCAATCTCTTCGGGACCGCGATGGCCCTGGTGTTCGGCTCGGTCGTACCGTCCGCGATCGTCGACAACATCCCGTTCGTGGCCTCGGTCAGCCCGATCGTCGCAGAGATCGTCTCGTCCGCCGGCGGCCTGGAGGAGGCGGGGATGCTCTGGTGGGCCTTCGCCCTCGGCGCCGACCTCGGCGGAAACGCCACGATCATCGCGTCCTCGGCCAACGTGGTGGTTGTCGGCATCGCGGAGCGGGAGGGCCACCACATCTCCTTCTGGCAGTTCAGCCGCTACGGACTCGTCGTCACCGCCGTCACCGTGACGGTGGCGGCAGCGTACGTCTGGCTCCGCTACTTCGCCCTGGCCTGACCGTGCCGGCCCGATCCCGTGAGGAGAGCAGATGGCAGCAACGACCGCCCACCACAAGGCACGCCCGCGACCCGGCGCCGGGAGGAGGGAGGAGCCATGCCCCGGTCACCTGACCGACGGCTCAGAGAGATCGAGGAGCGACTGCGGCGCGAGGACCCCCAGCTGGCCCGGGCGCTGGCGACCGGTCGTCCGCACGAGCCGCGCGAGCCGCGCGAGTACCGACGCCCGGCGCTCTGGCTGCTGTTGGCCGTCGCGCTCGCACTGTTCGGCGCGGGCATCCTGCTCGCGCACGGACTGCTCATCGCCGCGGGGCTCGTCCTGGCCGGAATCGCCGGGGAGTTGCTGTCCCCGGGTCCCGGTCCCGACGCGCATGGCCGCGGCGATCGGCCGGCGGATCCCTGACTCCGGGAACCGTCGGCGCTCGGAGCCCCCGGTCCGCTCGCACCCGACGCGCGGACGGTCCCGCGCGAAGGGTTCGGTCGCTCACTCCCTGAGCCTCCGGGGCAGCCTGGGCGGCCGGGGAGGCCTCGGCTGATTCCTCTTCCGTGATCGCCCGGCCCGCCGCCGCAACGAGGCGGGCCGGGCGATCGAGGCGGCCGAGTGTCTCGCGATCACTCGCCGCGAAGCCTCTCGCTCACCGTCCGGCAGGGGCGCCGTGGCGGACAGTGCCGATGTCTCCATGTGACCCGCTGACGACGACGCGCCGCACGGTCCGGCCGAGTCGTCTCCACGCAATCGGACAGCCCTTAGCGGCCGATCTTGTCCATGTCCCTCATGATCATGCCACCATCCCCTCGGCGGATGGTCTTACGCGGAACCATTTTCGCGAAGAGGGTTTCGCCCACGAACCGGGATCGTCAGCGGCCGTCCACCGCTCGGCGCACTCACGACCGGCCGCCACGACCCTGTGCTCCGCCCCGGCGTCGGCCGCGGCCGGAACGGAACCCGGCCGGGGGTGTCCGCAGCACGTGCAGGACAGGCACCTCTGCCGACCGTGCCGAGCGCGTCAACCAATCGACGTCGGAGAGGAGTTCAGGTCAGCAGGTGCCGCGTGTGGGAGAGGCGGCGAGACGTGGCCAGCAGGGCGTGGATCTGAGGGCCGACGTGGTCGATGTGCCGCACGGTCTTGTGGAAGGGCAGCCGGACGTCGCGGTGGCCCCGCGCGCGTTCGAGTCGCAGCGTCAGCCCGTAGCGGTCGATCCCCACCGGGACCACGCGCCGCACTTCCCTGCCCGGCAGCGGACGCACCAGGCGCAGGAGCAGGGGGACGAGTTCGGGGTGGTCGTCGACGAGGTGGGTGAGCAGGCCCGCCTCGCTCGTCGCCAGGGGGTCGAGGTCGGTCGCCTCCAGCTCCTGGAGCGGCACATAGGTGCACCCGGCGGCGTCCTCCAGGACGCACTGGTCGAACTCCATGCAGGTGCTCTCGGCGGAGTCGGGGTCGTACGGCGCGGCCAGCAGCCCGGTCAGGGTGACGCGGGCACGCAGCCGGTCGCGCACACGGGTGGGGGCGATGTCGGTCAGTTCCAGGCGGATCGGCACCCGTCCGGCCGGCGGGGCACCGGGGCCCTCGGGCGGCGCGTGCAGATGGACGTGGCCCATCACCCCGGCGCCGTCGAGGCGCCGGACTTCGGTGTGCCGGCCGTCGGTGACCACGGTCATCGAGTGGGCGGCGGCCAGGATCGAGCGGGCGCGTTCGGCGGCTGTCGGCGCGACGGCGCGCAGGGGGGTACGACGCATCCGGCATCCTCTCGGAGGTCAACTACTTAGGCTTGCCTAACCTAACCTATCCGAGCCTCGTCGTCTGGAAGGCGGCGCCGGTACGCGGAGGGCCCGCCCCGGCGCGTCGAGGAGCGCGGGGCGGGCCGTCCGGACGTCGCGTCGGCGAAGGTGCTCACCCCTGCCCCTCGCCGATGCCCCACAATCGACGGTTCCCCGCCGATGCCGCCCCGGGCTCACGCCGAGTGGGCCCGCAGCAGTGAGGCCGTGCGGCATCCTGACGCCGCCGCACTGGAGGCGCTACTGCCGGGCCTGACGGACGGCACTGCACCGCCCCCGCCGCGGGTGCCGTGCTCGTCTCGTCGACCAGCGGCTGCATCGGCCGGGCCGGCTCCTGCTGACCGCCGCCCTCACGGGCGGTCCGAGAACTGCGGGCTTCGGTCCGAGCGGCCAGGTCCGGGTCGCTCCGGTGACCCCGGCGATCGGCGGTGCGGCCATCACGTTGTACGAGATCGTGGAATATGTCCCGATCCAGCACACACCTCCGACCGCCTGCGGAGCCGTGTGGTCAGCTTCCTCACCGCGCACGGCATGACGTGCGACGTCCGCGGGTACGTCGAAATCGCCCTGGTGGCACATTGGTTCAGCCCCGCCGGACCGGCTGTCGTCAACGGCGCCTTCAGTGCCGTCGCGGCAGTCCACGTCGCATTGCTCGTACCGGGGCTCCGTGAAGCGACCTCCCGCGGGCTGAGGGAAGCCGGCACCGCTCCCTCCGGCCCGCCCGACGGCCCCGAGGGCGGCCGGGCGGTTCACCCCTTCATGACGAAGCCCGGGGCCGGTGATGCCTATTCGGCCTGGAGGTCCTTCAGTGCGTCCTCGACACGGTCGAGGGTGTAGTTGGCGTCGGTGTAACCGGCCACCGTGTTCTTGCCGCCCACGTAGACGTGTCCGGCCTTCACCGCGGGCAGCTGCTTGTAGAGGGAGGTGGCCTGTATGTCCTTCATGAAGGCGTTCACCTCGCCGCGCAGGTTGGAGTCGATGAAGAGGACGTCGGCGTCACCGACCGCGGACGCCAGCTTCTCGTTGGAGAGGGTGGCCTCCGGCTCCTTCTGGTCCTTGACGATGTCGCTTTCCTGCTTGGAGTAGGTGAAGCCGAGGGGCACGAGCAGGGTGCCCTGCATGTTCTTCTCGCCCCAGGCGTAGAAGTTGTTCTCCTCGTACGAGCCGACGACGCCGACGCTCTTGCCCTTGACGACCTTCGCGTACTTCTCCGCAATGCCCTTCTGGCGCACGGCGAAGGCCGTCTGCAGCTCGTCGGCCTTCTCGGGCACACCGAGGGCGTCGGCGACCTCCTCCGTACGCTGCGTCCACTTCGCCCGGTCGCCCCCGCGGAGCGTGAAGGTGTAGACCGGTGCGATGTCCTTCAGCGCCTCGGTGGTCTCCTCGTCGTACACGTTCGGCGCGAAGATCAGGTCCGGTTCGAGGGCGGCGATGTCCTCCAGCTTGGGTTCCTGCTGGGCGACGACCGGGACCTTCTCGGCCTCGGCGGCCTGGTCCTCGGGGATGATGCCCTTCTCGAAGGCCCCTTGGCCGACCAGCTCGAAGCCCAGGTCGAGTACCGGCTGAGTGGCCGCGTAGTGCAGGGTGACGATGCGCTTCGGGGTGTCGGGCACCTTCACCTTCGCGCCGGTGGCGTCGGTGACCGTGCGGGTGGTGGACTTCGCGTCCTTGCCGTCTGCGGAGGCGCCCTCGTCGGAGGAGGAGCAGCCGGACAGGGCGAGGGCGAGTACGGCGGCGCCCGTGACGAGCGTGACGGGGGTGGACTTCATGGTGCGACCTTCCGGAGTTGCGGGGCAGCGGGCGCCGGGCGGCGGCCCTGGTGCCGGGTGATGATGTGAGGACCGCCGTTGACCGGGTCCTCGATGATGGTGGCCTGGATGTCGAAGACGTCTGCGAGGAGTTCGGTGGTGAGCACCTCGGCCGGGGAGCCCTCGGCGACGATGCGGCCGGCGGACATCACGACGAGGTGCCCGGCGTAGCGGGCCGCGTGGTTGATGTCGTGGAGCACGGCGACGACGGTGCGGCCGGCGCTGTGGTTGAGATCGGCGAACAGGTCGAGCAGGGAGATCTGGTGCGAGACGTCGAGGAACGTCGTCGGCTCGTCGAGCAGCAGGATCGGGCTCTCCTGGGCGAGCGCCATCGCCACCCAGGCGCGCTGTCGCTGCCCGCCGGAGAGTTCGTCGACGGGACGGGTCGTCAGTTCCGTCATCCCGGTCTGCTCCAGGGCGTGGCGGACGCTCAGCTCGTCCTCTCGGCTCCACCGGGAGAGGACCGACTGGTGCGGGTAGCGGCCCCGGCGCACGAGGTCGAGGACGGGGATGCCGGCCGGGGTCACGGCCGACTGGGGAAGCAGACCGAGCCGGACGGCCAGGTCCTTGGCCCGCATCCGGTGGATGTCCTTGCCGTCCAGGTACACGGTGCCCGCGGCCGGCTTGAGCAGGCGGGACAGCGAGCGCAACAGGGTGGACTTGCCGCAGGCGTTGGGGCCCAGGATCACCGTGAACTCCCCGTCGGGGATGCCGACGGTCAGGTGGTCGCCGATGACCCGGCCGTCGTAGGCCATGGTGATGTCGTCGGCGCGCAGCGAGGTGGCCGGCGCCGGGCGGGCGGGGGTGCTCACAGGGTTCCCTTCCGGTTCTCACGGACGAGGAGGGTCAGGAGGTAGAGGCCGCCGACGGCGACGGTGACCACGCCGACCGGGAGGGAGACCCCCGGTACGGCGTGCTGGGCCACCAGGTCGGCGCTTGCCAGGATGAGGGCGCCGGCGCAGGCGGCGGGCGCCAGCGCGGTGCCGGACGCGCCCGCGAGCCGCCGGCCGACGTGCGGTGCGGCGAGCGCTACGAAGGAGATGGGGCCCGCGGCCGCGGTGACCACCGCGACGAGGACCACGCCGCCGAGGACGAGCAGCAGCCGCAAGCGGGCGGGCCGGACTCCGAGCGCGGTGGCGACGTCCTCCCCCAGGTCGAACAGGGGCAGGGCGCGCTGGAGACCGGCGCAGACGACGAGCGTCGCGACGGCGCCGACGACGAGAGCGGGACCGGTGTGGCTGAAACTGACGGCGTTCAGGGAACCGGCGCCCCACACGGCGGCGATCTGGGAGATGTCGGAGTCGGCGACGAGGTAGAGGTACGTCTCCAGCGCCACCAGCATGGCGTTGAGGCCGATGCCCACGATCACCAGGCGGAAGCCCGCAGTGCCGCCACCGCGGGAGAGGAACACCACGAGCAGGGTGACGACGAGGCCGCCGGCCAGGGCGCCGCCCGAGACGGCCGCGAAGCCGGAACCGACGAAGGTGATCACCGCGACGCCGCCGGCCGAAGCTCCGGCGGTGAAGCCGATGACGTCGGGGCTGCCGAGCGGGTTGCGGGTGATGCACTGGAAGAGCGCACCGGCCACGCCGAGCATCGCCCCGAGGACGACGGCGGCCACGGCGCGCGGCAACCGCCACTGCGTGATGAACAGTTCGCTGACGCGTGTGCCGTCGCCGGTCAGCGTCCGGAAGACCTCCACCGGGGAGTACGTCACCTTGCCGAGCATGAGGGCGGCCACGGTCACGCCCGCCGTCAGGGCGAGCAGGGCGCTGCACGTGGCGACGGAGCGCACGGGTACCCGTGCCGAGACGGGCACACGGCCCGGCGCACGGACGATCAGGTCGCCCTGGTCGGTCGTCATCCACGCGGTCACTGGGTGTGCACCTTCCGGTTCGAGATCAACCGGATGAGCACGGGAGCGCCGACGAACGCGGTCACGACGCCGACTGGCATCTCCCGCAGCGACAGCGCCACCCGGGCCACGACGTCGGAGACCAGCAGGACGACGGGGGCGGCCAGCGCGGACAGGGGGATGATGCGGCGCTGGTCATTGCCGACCAGGAGGCGGCAGGCGTGCGGCACCATCAGTCCCAGGAAGGTGATGGGACCGGCGATGGCGGTGGCCGAGCCGACGAGCAGGGTGACGGCGACGATGGTCAGCAGCCGCACCCGCCGGGTGTCGACGCCGAGGGAGGCGGCCGTGTCCTCGCCGAGCGCCACCGCGTTGAGCGGGCGCACCAGGGTGAACGCGAGCAGCAGCCCAACGACGAGGTATCCGCCGACTCCGCCGAGGTCGGCGAGCGAGCGCCCGGCCACCGACCCGGCGGCCCAGGACCGGTACCCGTCGAAGGTGGTGACGTCGAACAGGCGGATGGCGGTGGTGAGCCCGCCGAGTACCGCGGCCAGTGCCACACCGGCGAGGACCATGCGGACCGGGGTTGCCGGCCCCTTCCCGGCGGAGGCGAGCAGCAGCAGGGCGACGGTGGCCAGTAGGGCGCCGGCCAGCGCGGGCAGCACCAGGGCGCTGGTCGAGGTGGAGAGTCCGGCCCACAGCGCGAGGGTCACGCCGAGCGCCGCACCGCCGTTGACGCCGAGGATTCCGGGGTCGGCGAGCGGGTTGCGGGTGAACGCCTGGATGAGGGAGCCGGCCACGCCCAGCGCGGCGCCGACCGCGATCGCCACGACGGTGCGCGGCAGTCGCGAGTCGAGCACGATGGCGTCGGCCTGCCGGTCGCCGTGACCGAGGACGGCGTCCACGACCCGGCCGGGTGCGATGCCCTCGGCACCGACGAACAGACTGGCCGCGACGCACACCAGCAGGGTCACGGCGAGTCCGGCGAGGACGAGGCGCATGCGCGCCGACATCGCGCCTTCCGCGGCGGGGCGCGGTTCGGGCAGGGCCTCTTGCGCGCCGGACGCGGACGTGGAGTCGTCCTGGGCGAGCGCGGCCCGGGTGGGCTCAGGCATGGGCGACGGTGACCGTTCCGAAGGGACCGAAGCCCCAGCCGAGTACGGTGCGTTCGACCGTGCGGGCACCGGCCTCGCGCAGCAGAACGGCGACCCGGTCGCTGGAGCGCAGCGGGGAGCCGGTGACGGTCAGGCTGGTGAGCACGTGCTCGGCGGTGTGGTCGTCGACGGCGGCCTTGTCGCTGGTGCGCTCGAACAGGACGAGGGCGGGGCCCGCGGAGAGAGCCGCTCGCAGCAGGTCACGGCACGCGTCGTCGTCGCGGCCCTCAAGGGCGGCCACGAGGACCGCACAGTCGTGGGCGGGCCATGCGGCCACGTCCGTGCCCGGCAGGTGCACGGTGCGGCCCCGGGCGATCCGCTCGGCCACGTGGGCCGCCGCCTCCCCGCCGACGGCGAGCGTGCCGGCGTCGCGCACGGCGGGGACGTCGGGCAGCAGGTCGAGGACGTACGTCAACTGCTCGGCGGCACGGTCGTGGTGGGCGGCGTCGAGGACGGGGTCGGCCGCGCGCCGATCCCGCCAGGACAGCTTGCCCAGACGCTCTGCGTGGCCGCCGGTGCGCAGCACGTCCAGGAGGTCGACGAAGGCCAGCGCCTCCCGGTTGGCCGGGTTGTCGAGGGAGAGTTCGTCGTGGGCGGAGTCCTCGCACAGCACCGCGCCGAGCGGGGTGTTGCGGAAGTGGTCGCCGTCGCGCTCCAGGAGGCCGAGCGCCGTCATGCCGTCCAGCAGCGGGGCGAGCCGGGCCGCCGGTACACCGGTGTCGGCGGCGAGGTCGTCCAGGCCGGTCGCGCCGTAGGAGACGGCCGGGTTGATGCCGAGCGTGACGGCGACCCGGGTGATGACGGGCGGCGCGAGTTCGGTCATCTCGTGGATGTGCAGCAGCAGGTCGGCGGAGGTCTGCTCGCCGTCGTCGGCGGCGACGGGCGTCAGACTCTCGGCGTTGTCCCGCGGGGCCGTCTCCTCGCGCACCGCTGTGGTCTTCGGGCGCCGCCAGTAGCCGGTGACCTCGACGTCCTCCTTGGGCAGTCTCCGTTCGTTCCGCAGGTAGCGGCGAATCGGGGCGATGGTCATGGCCTCGCCGGCGACCCAGGCGTACACGCGCCCCTCAGGCAGGTCCACGCGGCGCACCGCGTCGAAGAGGCGGGTGCCGGTGCCGGCGGGTTCGTCGCCGCGGACCAGCCACTCGACGCGCACATCGGCCCGGGTCCCGACCCGCTGGCGGTCCTCCTCGGCGGCCACCTCGATCACGACGTGTCCGCGGGTGCCCTCGGGCGCCTCCTCCAGCCAGCGGGCGATGGCGGGCAGCGCGGTCTCGTCACCGGCGAGCAGGTGCCAGTCGGCGTCGGTGTTGATCCCGGCGCAGGACTTGGGTCCCGCGAAGTGGATCTCGTCGCCCGGCCGGGCCCCGAACGCCCAGGAGGCGGCCAGGCCGTGGACGTGGCGGACCACGTCGACGGTGAAGGTGCGGGTCTCCGGGTCCCAGGAACGGACCGTGTAGTCACGGGTGTTGCCCAGCACCTCGGGGTTCCAGGCGAAACGGTTCTCCTCCTGGGTGCCGATGCGCGGCAGTTCACCGTCGGCGGGGGGAACGACGAGTTTGACGTGGTCGTCGAAGCCCTCGGAGCGGAACGCGGGCCGGTGATACCCCTCACCCATGACGCCCTCGGTGAGCTCGTCGCCGGTCAGGGTGATCCGCCGCATGTTCGGCGTGACGTCGACGACCCCGGCCACCTTCGCACGGCGCATCACGATCGGGAAGATCTGGAGGGGGCGGGACGAGCGAGGCATGGGAACTCCGTGAAGATCAGACACAAGTAAGGTTAGCCTAGCCTAATTTGAGCCACGCCCGGACGGTCGTGACGCTTTCGCAACCCCCCGGCCGGTCTCAGCGGGGCGCCGGAACCGAGGGCCGCCAACCGCCCTCCGGGTCGGGCCGCAAGCCGGACCAGCTCCACCACAGTTCGGCGTAGCGCCCACGCCGCGAGCAGTTCGGCGTGCGTGCCGCTCTCCACAACGGCCCCCTGGTCGAGGACCAGGATCCGGTCGGCCCGCTCGGCCTGGGCGAGGCGATGCGCGACCAGCAACGTGGTCCGGCCACGGGTCGCCGCCTCGGCGGCCTCCTCCAGCACCCGGGCGCCGGCACTGCCCGCCTCGGCCGTCGCCTCGTCCAGCACCGCGACCGGAGGGTCGGCCAGGGCGAGGCGGGCCAGCGCCAGGTGCCCCGCCTGCGCGGCCGTCAGGCGGTGGGCGCCTTCGCCGACCCGGGTGGCCGCGCCGTCCGGCAGGGCACGCACCCAGTCGAGGGCGCCGACGGCGCCGAGCGCGGCCAGGACCTGCTCGTCGTCGGCCGTGGGCCGGCCGAGCCGCACGTTGTCGAGCAGTGTGCCGTGCAAGACGTGCCGTTCCTGGCTGAGCAGGCCGATGTGACGGCCCAGCACGCTGTCGCCGATCCGCTCGAGTCGCGCCCCGCCCAGCCGCACCGTGCCGACCGTCGGCCGCAGCACCCCGGCGGCCACGGAGGCGAGCGTGGTCTTGCCCGCGCCGCTGGCTCCGACCAGCGCCACGCGTTCACCGGGAGCGACGCGCAGCGTGACGTCGCGCAGTACCGTGCGGTCGCCATAGGCGTGTGCGACATCGCGCAGTTCCAGGCTCGCGTCGGCGGGCGTCTCGGGGGCCTCCGGCTCGGCCGGCGGGCTCATGGTGGCTACTCCGGCGAGCCGGGCCAGGCTCGCCCCCGCCTCCTGGAAGTCGTCGAACTGCGTGATCAGGAAGCCGATCGGGTTGAACAACCGGTGGAAGTAGAGCGCCGCCGCCGTCACGGCCCCCACCGTCACCGCGTCGGCCCGCACCAGGTGGAAACCGGTGACGAGTACGGCCGTGAGGCCGACGAAGGGTGCCGGAGGGCGCCTCGGGGACGGCGTCGACGGCACCGGCCCCGCGCCGGGCCGAGGCGCGGGCACCCGCCGCTACCTGTCCGCAGAAACCCAGGGTGCGCAAGGGCTCGGCGATGAACTGGGCGAGGCCGACGACCGTCACGAGCTGACCCACCGTGAGCCGGCCTGTCAGCGCCGACCAGCCCGCGAACCCTGCGACCGCGGCGAGGAACAGGCCGCTGCTCGCCACCGTCACCCCCTGGTAGAGCCCGGTGGTCGTGGCTGCCCGCAGCCTGGCCCGCAGGGCCGACTCCCCCGCCACGCGGTAGCGGCCGGAGGCGGCGGTCTGCGCACCGATTCCGCGCAGGGTGCGCAGTCCGCCGAGCAGATCCGCGGCCATGGCCGTGACGCGTCCCGTGGCCTTCTGCAGGGCGGCACTGTGCCGCGTAAGACGGGGGCCCACCCACCCGTTGAGCAGCACCGACAGCGTCACGCCCACCAGGACGCCGAGGCCGAGGGGCACGTCGATGACAAGCAGGGCCACGGACGAGACGACGATGGCGGAGACCGCCCCGAAGCCGATGGACACCGCCCGGATGATCAGCGCGGTCTTCTGCGCGTCCGACGAGGCCACTGCCAGCAACTCGCCGGTGCGCAGCCCCGTACGGTGCCCGCGCGGGTCGAGCGCGGCTCGGGCCACGTCGACGCGCAGCAGGTGCGCTTCCCGCTCCAGTGCGCTCACGCCGTGCCGGGCGCCGTTGCGCCACGCCAGGGCGAGCACGGTGAAGAGCACGGCCAGACCGGCCACGGACCAGGCCAGCGCCGCCCGGTCGCCGGTCGCAGGTCGCCACGGCACGGTCGATGATCAGGCCGATGGCGATCGGGACAGCGGCCTCCGCCGCCTGGTGCAGCGCCAGCAGCAGCCAGCCGGCCGCCAACCGCCCGGAGTGCCGCCGCAGGGACGCCGCGAACACCGTCCGGGGCGGGCGTGGCCCGGCAGGGGGCGGTGTGCGCGTACTCCCGGGCGAGGGCAGGCTGCCGGGCATGCATGTGCCCTTCACGGTCAGGAGCGCGGTCGGCCCGCACACGTGCCGGGCGTATCGCCCTCACGGATGGTCGGTTCGTGTGCGAGGGCGGGGCCCCGACGGGCGGCGGGTACAGGAACACCCGACCGCCGTACATCACCGAGCGGAAACAGGCCGTGACGCGCCGACCGTACCGGAGCCCCGATCCGAAAGCGTCGACAACCTAACAGCCCAAGTTAGGTTAGGCAAACCTCATCTGGTTCGGCTCGGTCGCGGCCAGCCGAGTCGACGGCTCGGTCGCGGCGCAGGAGCACGCGGGCCCTGCACGGACCGGCGCGGCGAGTTGTGCATCACCTGAGCGGAACACTGGCAGGGCAAGCCAAGCTCACGTTCGAGTGCCGGTCCGGCGAACCATGGCCGCTTCGGTGACCAGTTCGCACCAGGCGAGGTCGGCGGCGTCCGCGTGCACCGCGTCCGCGGCGGCCGGCCAGCGCTGCCAGAATCCGCCCTCGCTCCACGCGGTGAAGCGCCGGTGTGCGGTGGAGTGCGAAACGCCGAAGTGGGGCGGGAGTTGCTGCCAGCCACAGCCCGAGGTGAGGACGTAGACGACCGCGATGAAGGCGGCGCGCTCGTCCTCGGAAGCGGCGGGCAGCAGCGGCGCGGCGGCCTCCCACAGCGCGTCGGGAACCAGGCGCCGGGCCAGCGCCGGGTCGAGCGCGACCGAGGAGCGGCCGCGGGGCGCCTCGGCCGGTGGCGTCGTCGCCTCGGTGCGCTCGTCGGCGGGCGCGCTCGTCTCCTCCCGCGTCGGCGCGACGTCGTCCGCGTGCGCCTGATAGGCCTTCCACTGCGTCAGCAGATCGTGGTGGCTGCCACGGATCCAGCGCATGTAGTCACGCATGTTGCCCAGCCGGCGACGCGGCGCCTCCTCCTCGGGGCCGAGCAACGCCAGTGCCTCGACGGCGAGTTCTTCCTGCCGGTCCAGGTGGCGCCGTTCGCCGGCCAGGAAGCTCCCCCACACGTCGTCGTCGACCCGGAAGTAGTGGCCGCGTCTGCCGGGCACCGCGTGCCGTCTGATGAACCCCGCCTCGACCAGACGGCGGGTGGCGAGCGAGACCGAGCCGGCGCTCACCTTCAGCTCCCGGGCCAGCTCGGCCGAGGAGACGTAGGGAACGTCGGTGATCAGGAGATAGGCGACGATACGGCCGTCCATGCGCCCGCTGCCGGCGCCCTCCCAGACCAGGCCGACCTCCTCGACGAAGAGCTCGCGGCTCCACCTTCCCGCGTCACGGCGCCTGTCGGTGTCGCGCGCGGTGCCGGTCTCGGCGTCGTCGCCGCCCATGCTACCTCCCGGTTAACTTTCATCTCATGCTAAAAGTTTTGCACTTTTGCATTGACATGGCATCTCAGCGACACCCAGTATCCCGGTACGCGCCGCGTTGAGAACCCCGAATCCGGTCCGTCTCCCGGTCCGGCACACGGCGCCCGCCCTCTCCTCCAGGGAGTCGTCTTGCGCAGATCATCCATGCTCACGGCCACGGCAAGTCTGTCCCTTCCCCTCGTTCTCGTGCTGGCCGGCTGCTCCGGCGGCAGCGGTGGCGCGGACGATGGTGCCGCCTCCGGCGGATTCTCGGTCGCCGTCGGCGAACCCGACCATCTCACCCCCGGCCGTACCACCGTCGGCTACGACCAGGTGCGTGTGCTGTTCGCGCCCCTGGTCAAGGTCGACGACAAGGGCAGGACCAGTTACGTCCAGGCCGAGTCGGTGACCTCCACCGACGCACGCCACTGGACCGTCAAGCTCCGCTCCGGCTGGACGTTCCACAACGGCGAGGCCGTCACCGCCCAGAGTTACGCCGACGCCTGGAACGCCACCGCCTACGGTCCCAACGGCTGGGCCGGCAACGGCCAGCTCGCCGGGATCGAGGGCTACGAGGCGCTGAACCCCGCCGAGGGCAAGCCGAAGACCAAGACGCTTTCCGGAGTCGAGGTCGTCGACGCCACCACCCTCAAGGTCACGCTCTCCAGCCCCGACAGCCAGTTCCCACTGCGTCTCACCCCGAGCCAGACCGGCTTCTACCCGCTGCCGAAGGCCGCGTTCAAGGACCCCGAGGCCTACGACAAGGCGCCCATCGGCAACGGCCCCTTCGAGATAACCTCCGCCTGGAAGGCGGACGAGGGTGCCACGGTCACCGCGTACGACACCTACCGGGGAACCAAACCGAAGGCGCCCGCCATCACCTTCAAGTCCTACACCGACCTCAACACCGCCTACACCGACGCGCTCGCGGGCAACACCGACGTCATCGGTGTGCCCGTCAGCAAGTACGGTCAGGCGAAGGCCGACTTCGGGGACCGGCTGCACACCTACGAGGCCCCGTCGCTGGAGTTCATGGCGCTGCCCCTGAAGGACGACCGGTACGGCGACGTGCGGCTGCGCAAGGCGCTGTCGATGGCCGTCGACCGGGACGCGGTGAACAAGGCCATCTACGGCGGCCTGTACACCCCGGCCACCTCGCTCACCCCGCCCTCCGAGGTCGGCGCGCAGACCGGCTTGTGCGACGCCTGCGCCTTCGACCCGGCGGCGGCCAAGAAGCTGCTGGCCGAGGCCGGCGGCTGGTCCGGGGAGCTCACGATCACGTATCCGGGCGGGCTCGGCCTGGACGAGCTGTACAAGGCGATCGCCAACCAGATCAGGCAGAACCTGGGCATCGACGGGGTCCGGGCCGTGCCCACCGCCGACTGGGCGGAGTTCAGCGAGAAGGTGCTCGGCAAGAAGATCACCGGCCTCTCGCACGCCCACTGGGGCGCCCTGTACCCGAGCATGCAGAACACCCTCCAGGGCGTCTTCACCAAGAGCGGCGGCTGCATGTGCAGCAACTACGGCGACAAGGCCGTCGACGAGCTGCTCCAGCAGGCCGACGCCGCCACCGAACCGGCCACGGCACAGCGCCTGTACAACGACGCCCAGAAGGAGATCCTCGAGGACTTCCCCGTGGTCCCGCTCTTCTTCGGCAGCTACGTCTACGCCAGCACGGAGCGGGTGTCCGGAGTGACCGTGGGCCCGGCCGACGTCGAACTCACCCGCATCTCCGTCACGGGCTGACCCTCCCCGGTCGCCCGCCGTACGCCCACCCCTTCTCTTCGGGAGATCCGTACCCGTATGACAGCCGCGACGTCAGAATCCCTCTCCTCCTCCTCCGCCTCCGCCTCCGCCTCCTCCATCCCCTTCGCACCGGGCCCCGACGCCTGGGTGCGGCACGCGGCGACCGTCCCACCGACCCCGGCCTATCCGACCGTGGACGAACTCGTCTGCGGATTCCGCGACTTGACGGCCCGTCACTCCGACCTGGTGACCGAGAGCCGCATAGGCACATCCGCACTCGGTGAGCCCCTGTACTGCTTCACGGTGGCCGACGACCGCTCCACCGCCGAGGAGGACGGCGGCTACGTCGTCGTGGGCGGCGTCCACCCCAACGAGCCGGTCGGCGCGGTCACCACCCTCCACCTCGCCACCACCCTGTGCGAGGCCCCGGACCTGCGTGCCCACTTCGGCGGCGCCTGGCACATCGTGCCCTGCATCGATCCCGACGGGGCCCGGCTCAACGAGGGCTGGTTCGCCGCCCCCGCCGACAAACGCGCCTACGGCCGCCACTTCTACCGGCCGGCCGGCAACCAGCAGGTCGAGTGGACGTTCCCGTTCGCCTACAAGGACGCCTACTTCGACCGGGTCCTGCCCGAGACACTCGCGCTGATGCGGCTCCTGGACGCCTCCCGCCCCCGCTTCCTCACCACCCTCCACAACTGCGAGACGGGAGGCGTCTACTACTACCTGAACCGCCCGGCCCCCGAGCTGTACCCCCTCCTCGCCGACATCCCGGCCTCCCTCGGCATGCCGCTCGCCACCGGCGAGCCCGAGGCGGCGCACGCCCCGCGTCACGCGCCCGCGGTCTACGGCTGCATCGACATGAAGGACGCCTACGACTACCTCGAAGGCCTCGGCGCCGACGCCGCCGGCAAGATCGCGGGCTCGTCCAGTGCCGCGTACGCCGAGAAGTACGGCACCTTCTACTTCGTCACCGAGGTCCCGCACTGGAGCCACCCGGACGCGGACGACGACTCGCCCGCCGAACAGCGGTACGCGGACGTGGTCGCGCACCGGGCCCGGGCCCTGGACGAGACCGGCACCTTCCTGGGCGGCATCCTCGACCGGGCGAGCCCCCACCTGACCATCGCGACCCCCTTCCTGCGCGCCGTACGTGACTTCGTGCCCTCGCTGACCGAGGTCGCCTCCCTGGAGTCGGCCCGCGTGGGCGACCTGCCGGACCGGGCCGCGACCGTCGCCGAGTGCCACGACTGCGAGGCGAGCGTGCACAGCTTCCGCATCCGCATTGGCGGCATGCTGCTGCGCACCCTCAACGCCGAACTGGCCGCGGGCACCGCGACCCCCGAGGTGCGCCGCTGCCATCAGGAGCTGCTCGCCACCTACGAGACCTGGGAGCGGGAGGCCGACGGGGTCACCGGTGAGCCCATCGCGATCTCCACGCTCGCCGGCATCCAGTACGGGGCACTGCTCGCCGCCGCGGACCACGCGCGCGCCGGCGACACCACCGCCGCGCACCCGGACCGCACCGGGGAACCACGATGACCTACCTCGTACGCCGCCTGCTGGAGGCGATGGTCGTCTTCTTCGGCATCAGCCTGGTCATCTACGCGATGACCTATGTGCTGCCCGGCGATCCCGTCGCCGCACTCGCGGGCGACCGTCCACTGGCCCCCAGCGTGGTGCGGGCGCTGCGCGAACAGCACCACCTGGACGACCCGTTGCTCGTCCAGTACGGCCACTATCTGGCCGGCCTGTTCCAGGGCGACCTGGGCACGGACTTCAGCGGCCGGCCGGTCGCCGAGCAGATGGCCGACCGCTGGCCGGTCACCATCAAACTGGCCCTGACCGCCTGGGTGATCGAGGCCGTCGTCGGCATCGGTCTCGGCGTGCTGGCGGCGCTGCGCCGGGGCACCTGGACGGACCGCACGGTGCTGGCGTTCACCATCGGCGCCACCTCGATCCCGGTGTTCGTGCTCGCGTACACGGCGCAGGTGGTCCTCGGCGTGAAGTTCGACCTGTTCCCGGTCGCGGGGGCCACCGAGGGCTGGCCGTCCAGCTATGTGCTGCCCGCACTGTGCGTGGCGGCCTTCGGACTGGCGTCGGTGTCCCGTCTGGTGCGCGCCGAGGTCATCGACAACCTGCGCGCCGACTACGTCCGTACGGCCGTCGCCAAGGGGCTCACCCGTCGCCGGGTGGTCGGCGTGCACGTCCTGCGCAACTCCCTGATCCCTGCCGTCACCTTTCTCGCCGTCGACCTCGGCTACCTCCTCGGCGGCACCGTGATCATCGAGGGTGTCTTCAACCTGCCCGGCATCGGCCAGCTTCTGTTCCAGGCCGTCCGGGGCCACACCGGGCCCACGGTGGTGGGGGTGTCGACGGCACTGATCCTGATCTTCCTCGCCGCGAGCGTGCTGGTCGACCTCCTCAACAGCGTCCTGGACCCGAGGATCCGCCATGACTGACACCCTGACCGCGCCGGCGGACAAGTCCCCCGGCGGCTCCGCCCCGCCGGTCTCCTCCGGTGGCGCCGGATGGCGCGCGCTGCGCCGCAGGCCCGCCTTCCTGCTCACCGGCGGCGGTGTCCTGCTGCTCGTCCTCGTCGCCGCCGCACCGGGTCTCTTCGCGGGCTGGTTCGGCCACGGGGACCCGACCGTCTGCGACCTCACGCACAGCGCGCAGGGCCCGTCCGCGGGGCACCCCTTCGGCTACGACGTCCAGGGCTGCGACCTGTACGCCAACGTCGTCCACGGGGCGCGCGCCTCGCTCGGCGTGGGCTTCCTCGCCACCGCCGTCTCGCTCGCCGTGGCGCTCGTTCTCGGCTGCCTCGCCGGTATGGCGGGCCGGATCGTGGACAGCGTGGTCGCCCGGCTCACCGACGTGTTCCTGGGCTTCCCGTTCCTGCTCGGCGCGATCGTCGTCCTGAACACCCTGACCACCCGCGACATACCGACCGTGGCTGCCGTACTGGCGCTCTTCGGCTGGCCGACCATGACCCGTGTGGTCCGCGCCTCCGTCCGGTCGGTGCGCGAGGCCGACTACGTCGTGATGGCCCGCAGCCTGGGCGCCGGCCCCTGGGACATCGTCCGCCGGCACATCCTGCCCAACGCGCTCACCCCGGTCCTGGTTCTCGCCACCATCACCGTGGGCGGGGTCATCGTGGCCGAGGCCGCGCTCACCTTCCTCGGCGTCGGGCTGCAGTCCCCCTCGATCTCCTGGGGACTCCAGCTGGCCGGGGCGCAGAACTCCTTCCGCACCCATCCGCACCTGCTGATCTTCCCCGGGCTGTTCCTCTCCTTCACCGTCTTCGTCCTGATCACCTTCGGAGACACCGTGCGCGACGCCCTGGACCCGAGAGGACGGTGACCCCCCGATGACCACGACCGGCAGCACACCCGCCGAGCCGCAGCCCCTCCTGGAGGCCGAGAACCTGACCGTCGACCTGCTGTCCGGGCCCCCCGGCGCCCCGCGGTCCCGGCGTGTGGTGCGCGGTGTCTCCTTCACCCTGCACCAGGGCGAGACCCTGGCCCTCATCGGCGAGTCCGGATCCGGCAAGAGCCTTTCGGCGATGGCGCTGATGGGCCTGCTGCCCGCCACCACCGCCGAGGTCGGCGGCAGCGTCCGCCACCGCGGGACGGAGCTGCTCACGCTCCACCCGGACGCGTTGCGCGCACGGCGCGGCAAGCACATCGCGATGATCTTCCAGGACGCCCTGTCCGCCCTCAACCCCACGCTCACCGTGGGCTTCCAGATCGCGGAGGTGATCCGCGCCCACGAGAAGGTGAGCCGCCGCGAGGCCCGGGCCCGCGCCGTCGAGCTGATGGCACGGGTCCGCATCCCCGACCCCGCCCGCCGCTACGGCGACCACCCGCACCAGTTCTCCGGCGGCATGCGCCAGCGCATCATGATCGCCTCGGCTGTCGCGCTCGCCCCCGACATCCTGATCGCGGACGAACCGACCACGGCCCTGGACGTCACCGTGCAGGCCCAGATCATGGAACTGCTCGCCGAACTCCGCGAGGAGACCGGGTCCGCGTTGCTGCTGATCACCCACGACCTCGGACTCGCCGCCACCACGGCCGACCGGGTCGCCATCATGTACGCCGGGCACATCGTGGAGCAGGCACCGGTCGAGGACCTCTACGACCGGCCCGCCCACCCCTACACCGAGGGTCTGCTCGCGGCCCTGCCCCGCCTCCAGGGACCGCCCGGCGACCTGACCCCCATTCCGGGCACTCCCCCGGCCCCCGGGCCGCTGCCTCCCGGCTGCTCCTTCCGCCCGCGCTGCCCCGCCGCCCGCGACTCCTGCGCCACCCGGCAGCCCGCGCTGCTCCCGGCCCCGTCCGCACGGCTCGTCGCCTGCCACTACCCGCTGGAGGTCTCCAGTGCCCGATGACGTCACAGACACCGGCAAGGGCCGAACCGCCACCGCCGCACCGGTCCCGCCCGTGCTTCTGGAGGCTCGCGAACTGGTCAAGCACTACACCTCCGGGGGTCCGTTCGGCATCGGCCGCGACCGCACGACGGTCCGCGCGGTCGAGGGGGTCGACCTGACCCTGCGCAGCGGCAGCACACTCGGGCTCGTCGGCGAGTCCGGCTGCGGCAAGTCGACCCTCACCCGGCTTCTGCTCGCCCTCGACCGTCCCACCTCCGGCACGGTGCGCGTGGACGGGCGGGACCTGCTCGGCCTGTCCCGGTCCGAACTGCGGCGCCGCCGGCGGGACATCCAACTCGTGATGCAGGACCCGTACACGTCACTGGATCCCCGGATGACCGCCCTGGAGATCGTCCGGGAGCCGATGGACATCCACCGCGACCCGGCGGCGAAGGAGAGCCGGTCGGCCCGGGCCCGCGAACTGATGGAGATGGTCGGCCTCGACCCGGACCACGGGCACCGCCACCCCCACCAGTTCTCCGGCGGCCAGCGCCAGCGGCTCGGCATCGCCCGTGCGCTCGCCCTGCGCCCCAGGATCCTGCTCTGCGACGAACCGGTCTCCGCGCTCGACGTGTCCGTCCAGGCACAGGTGATGAACCTGCTCAAGGAACTGCAGCGGACCTTCGGGCTGTCGTACGTCTTCATCGCCCACGACCTGGCCGTGGTCCGCCACATCGCGGACGAGATCGCCGTCATGTACCTGGGCCGCATCGTGGAGCAGGGCGACCGCGACACGGTGTACGGCCGTCCCGCGCACCCCTACACCCGCGCCCTGCTCTCCGCCGTCCCCGAACCCGACCCGCGCCGCCGGGGCAAGGGTGAGCGCATCGTGCTCCAGGGCGACCCGCCGAGCCCGGCCCGGCCGCCGACCGGCTGCCCGTTCCACACCCGCTGCTGGAAGAGCGAGAAGCTCTGCACCGAGGAACGGCCCGTACTGACACCGACCGAGCCCGGCGGCCGACGCCGGGTCGCCTGCCACTTCCCCGAGAACGACTGACGGACGGAACAGATGCTGCAACAGGAGATCTTCCGGGTCGACGATCCCGGGTGGATCCGTGAGCTCGCCCATGCCCACCCCTGGGCCACCCTGATCAGCAACACCGAGCACGGCGGCCTGGTCGTCTCCCATCTGCCGGTACTCGTCGAACGCGCGGCATGGGACGACCCGGCCGGCGCGCTCACCCTCCTCGGCCACCTGGCCCGCACCGACGCCCTCGAGCACGAACTCGGTTCCCACGACGTCGCCGTGGTGCTCCAGGGACCGCACGGCTACGTCTCGCCCGTCTGGTACGAGGAGACACCGCACGTCCCCACCTGGAACTTCACGGTCCTGCACATCCACGGCCGGCCCGAGATCCTTGCCCCCGCCGAGACCTACGACGTCCTGTCCGCCACCGTGGACCACTTCGAGGACCGCTTCCCCGAGCCCTGGCGGCTCGCCCGGGTCGAGGACTACGCCCACCGCATCGCCCCGGGGGTGACCGGGTTCCGGCTGCCCGCCGCGACCATGACGGCCAAGGCGAAACTCAGCCAGGACGAACCCGATGACGTCGTGCGACGCCTGGCGAAGGCCCTCGAGTCCGACCAGCCATACGCTCATCCCCAACTCGCCCGTGCCATGCGCGACATACGGAGGAAGCCGTGACCTCGACCACCACTGTGCCGGCCGACGACGCGAGGGCCGTCGCTCCCCCCGTCACGCTGCGCCGGGTCCATCTGGGTGCGGGCGGCCCACTGAGCGATGTCCGCGTCGAGGGCGGCCTCGTCACGGCCGTCCACCCGGCGGGCACTGCCCCACCGGCCGAGGGACAGGACCTCGACCTGGACGGACGTACCCTGCTACCGGGACTGTGGGACGCCCACGTCCACATGGTCCAGTGGGCCGGTGTGCGCCGCCGTCTCGACCTGTCCGCCGCGGGTTCGGCCGGGGACGCGGCACACGCCACCGGCCGGCAGGCCGACGGCCTGCCGGCCGACGAGCCGCTGATCGGCTACGGCTTCCGGGACGCGTTGTGGCCGGACACCCCGCACAAAGATCTCCTGGACGCCCTCGTCCCAGACCGTCCGACCCTGCTGATCAGCATGGATCTCCACTGCGCCTGGCTCAACTCGGCCGCGCTCGCCGCGGTGGGGCGCGGCGGCCATCCCACCGGCCTGCTCTTCGAAGGCGAGAGCATGCGGGCCATCGCCGAACTCACCGCCGTACCCCCGCGGGTGACGGACCAGTGGGTCCGAGAGGCCGGCGCGGCCGCCGCCGCCCGGGGCGTCACCGGCATCGTCGACTTCGAGTACGCGGACAACATCACGGACTGGACCCGGCGGATGACCGAGGGGACCGGGGCGTACCCGCTGCGGGTGGCTGCCTCGATCTGGCTCCCGCAGCTGGAGGGCGCGATCGCCCACGGCCTGCGCACCGGCCAACCACTGTCCGTCCCGGGCGGTCTGCTGGAGGTCGGGCCGTTCAAGCTGCTCACCGACGGCTCCCTCAACACCCGCACCGCGCTGTGCCACGACCCGTATCCGGACCGGGACCCCGAGGCGGCCGGTGCACGCGGGCTGGAGGAGGTGTCCCCGCAGGAACTCGTCTCGCTGCTGCGCCGCGCCTCGGGGCACGGCATCGTCCCCGCCGTGCACGCGATCGGAGACCGCGCCAACGAGATGGCCCTGGACGCCTTCGAGGCGGTGCGCTGCCGGGGCCGGGTCGAACACGGCCAGCTCCTCGCGTCCAAGGACGTCCCGCGCTTCGCCGAGCTGGGGGTCACCGTCAGCGTCCAGCCCACCCATGCCGTGGACGACCGCGACGTCGCGCAGCGGCACTGGGCGGGCCGTACCCACCGCGCCTACGCCTTCGCGGACCTGCTGGCCGCCGGAGCCGTGCTGGAACTGGGCTCCGACGCCCCCGTCGCCCCGCTCGACCCCTGGCTGACCATCGCCTCCGCCGTCGAACGGACGGACGACGAACGTCCGCCGTTCCACCCCGAGCAGCGCATCCCCGTGGAGGCCGCCCTCGCCGCCTCGTCCCGGGGCCGGCGACTGATCCGGGTCGGCGACGACGCGGACCTGGTGGTCACCGACGCCGACCCGCTGACCGCGGACACCGCCACCCTTCGCGCCATGCCGGTCCACGCGACCATGCTTGGCGGCACCTGGACCCACCCGCCGTCCTGAAGGGCGTTACGCCGACCCGTCAGCCGCCGAAGTCCGCGGCTGAGGCACGCCACCGCCGTCGCACTCGGCGCGATCAGCACGGCAGCGGCGTCGAGCAGCACGGCATGGGCGAGCGGGGCACGCTCGCCGAAGCACCACCTCGGTGGGCAGTCCGACGTCACGGGCCGTGATCGGCAGAGCGGCGGGGACCGCCGCACCGTCACGAGCGAGCCGCCGGGCAACAGGTGCAGGCCCATCGCGGCGGCCTTGGCCGGGAGGTGCCCTTCGCCGGGATCAGCCGCCGGCGCACCCACGCGTCCACGACCGCCTCGAAGCGCGGGGAGTGGAACTCATCGCACGCGTGGCGTGCGCCGGCCAGTACGGCGTACACCACGCTGTCCTACGAGATGTGGCGCCGTTGGCCGACGAAGTTCCGTGCGCCCTCGACGGTCGCCGACGTGTCCTT
Organism: Streptomyces sp. BBFR51; assembly: GCF_044591655.1. NCBI lineage: Bacteria > Bacillati > Actinomycetota > Actinomycetes > Kitasatosporales > Streptomycetaceae > Streptomyces > Streptomyces sp. BBFR51. The sequence goes on from NZ_CP172448.1 coordinate 125,840, forward strand.
GGTGCGCCGACCGATCCTGCTACCCGAGCTCCACGGGTGACTGCCGCCGTAGCCGGGCGCGTCACAAGAGCCGGGCCAGGGCCGCCTCGGACGGGCTTCCGGCCGTCGCCTGGTAGACGATGATCACCTGCTGCTCCGCGCCGCCGACGGTGAGCGCCTGCCGACGCAGGGCGAGGTCGCCGACGACCGGATGCGCGAAGCGCTTGAGTTCGTCACGGGCGGGCCTAGCCTCGTGACGCGCCCACAGACGGTGGAACTCCTCGTCCGTCTTCAACTCGGCGACCAGGCCGGCAGTCCTGGGGTCGCGCGGGTCCGCTTCTGCGCGCAGGGCGGCTGCGGTCTGCGCCGCCACCTCCTCCCAGTCGGGAAAGAGGCGACGCGACGCCGGGTCCAGGAAGACCGCCCGGGCCAGGTTGTGCCCGGGCTCGTACATCGAGGCGAGCGCGCGGGCCCGCTTGTTCGCGGCCAGCACGTCCAGGCACCGGTCCCGGACGTACGCCGGGCGGTCCGCCCACGCGTCGAGCAGCCGGAGCACGTCTGCGGCGACCTCGGTGCGCGCCGACGGTACGAGGTCAGGGCCGGCGAGGGCGAGCATGTGTGCCAAGGCGTCGGCGTCCAGCTTCAGTGCCCGCGCGAGGGACCGCAGCACCTGCGGTGAAGGGTGCCGATCGACGCCCTGTTCGAGCCGTACCAGGTACGGCTCGCTGATACCCGCGAGACGGGCCAGCTCCTCCCGGCGCAGCCCGGCCACCCGGCGCCGCCCGGTGGCCGGTATTCCCACGTCCGCCGCGGTGACCCGTCCGCGCCGGGCCTTGAGGAAGTCTCCCAGAAGGTTGTCGCCCGCCATACCGGCAGGGTAACCCCCGCGGGGTGCTGGCTGCCGAGGCGCGGAAGGCGCAGGCTCGACGACATGAAGACCTGGTTCATCACCGGCGCGTCCCGCGGCCTCGGCCGCGTCTGGGCCGAAGCCGCTCTCGACCGCGGCGATCGCGTAGCCGCCACTGCCCGCAACCCCGAGACCCTGCGGCCCCTCGTCGACACCCACGGGGACCGCGTCCTCCCGCTCCGCCTGGACGTGACCGACCGCACCGCGGTGACCGCCGCGGTACGGCACGCCGCCGAGACCTTCGGCCGCCTCGACGTGATCGTCAACAACGCGGGCTACGGCCTGTTCGGCATGGTCGAGGAAACCACCGAGGAGCAGGCCCGCGCCCAACTCGACACCAACCTGTTCGGCCCGCTGTGGGTGACGCAGGCGGCCCTGCCGTACCTGCGTGCCCAGGGCAGCGGCCACATCCTCCAGGTTTCCAGCCTCGGTGGCCTTGCCGCCTTCCCCACGCTCGGGCTGTACAACGCCTCCAAGTGGGCGCTGGAGGGAATGAGCGAGGCCCTCGCCCAGGAGGTCGCCCCGCTCGGCATCCACGTCACCCTCGTCGAGCCCGGCCCCTACGGCACCGACTGGGCGGGAGCGTCCGCGGCGCACACCGAGCCGCTGCCCGCCTACGAGCCCGTCCGTGCTGCGCGGCGGGCCGGCGCGTCCGCCCGTGCCCCCGAGGATCCACGGGCCACCGCAGCCGTCGTCCTCGAACTCGTCGACACCGACGCACCACCCCTGCGGCTGTTCCTCGGTACCTACCCCTATCCGGTTGTCGAGGCGGCCTATCGGAAGCGTCTCGACACCTGGCAGGACTGGCGGTTCCTCGCGTCCCGGGCGTGAGCGGCACGGAGCGGCCGGGCGCTCGGTGGCGTCCGGTGTCGCCGGCCTCGCCGCCCTCCCCATGCCGTACAGCCTTGCCGGCGGGCGCATCCCCTGACGCGTAGCGGGACGGTGCAGACGGTCAAGCGCCAGTCCTGCTGTCGTACGCCCGCCTGCGGTTCTGGATCTCTTCGCTGTGCTCGACGGTCCAGTCGTAGAGATGTCCGAACGGCTCGCGCAGAGACTCGCCCAGCGGTGTGAGGGAGTACTCGACGCCGACGGGTGAGGTCGGCAGTACGCGGCGCTCAATCATGCCGTTGCGCTCCAGACGACGCAGTGTCTGGGTGAGGACGCGCTGCGTCACACCTTCCAGACCCCGCTTCAGCTCGTTGAAGCGCGTGGGCCGCTCAAGCAGCGCCATGACCATCATCGACCACTTGTCCGCGATCTGGTCGAGGATGGGGCGGCTGGGGCAGTCCGCCCGGAAGACGACGGGACGTGTCTCGGTGCCGGCACCGTGCGGGTTGGTGTCCTTCATGATCCCTAGTGCTCCCGAAGTGCGTTCTTGACGATCCGTGGGGCGCCGCCGATGGTAGGTATGCATCGCAAACCTACATGCCTTGCCGTAACCGACGGAGACCCCCATGACAACCGATGTCTACTCGACCCTGCGCGTGAGCAACGAACACGGCGTCGCACGGATCATCCTCGACAATCCCCCGGTCAACGTGCTCGACGCGACGATGATGTGCGAGCTGCGCACCCTGCTGACCGCACTCGCGGACGACTCGACGGTCCGGGTGATCGTCTTCTCGAGCGCCGACCCGGAATTCTTCCTCGCCCACGTGGACATGCGGATCGGAGAGAGGATGGACGTCCTCCAGGAACTCGCCGCGTCGGCACCGGAGGACGTCAACGTGTTCCAGGCAGTCGGCGAGCTCATCCGCCACCAGCCCCAGGTGACGATCGTCAAGCTCGCCGGGAAGGCCCGCGGAGGCGGGGCGGAATTCGTAGCCGCCGCGGACATGGCGTTCGCCGCCACCGAGACGGCCGGCATCGGTCAGATCGAAGCACTCATGGGAATCACTCCCGGCGGAGGCGGCACGCAGTACCTCCGGGACCGCGTGGGCCGCAACCGCGCGCTGGAGGTGGTCCTCACCGCCGACCTGTTCGATGCCGAGACCGCGGCGTCCTACGGCTGGATCAACCGGGCCCTGCCGGCCGACAGGCTTGACGAGTACGTCGACCGCGTCGCTCGCGACATCGCCGCACTGCCCGACGGTGTCATCGAAGCAGCCAAGCGCGCGCTGCCCGCCGACGACTTCAAGGAAGGACTCCTCCGTGAGAACGACGCCTGGGCTTCTCAGATCCGTCTGCCGACGGCTCAGCGGTTGATCAGCGGGGGGCTGCGGGACGGGGCGCAAACACCGGCCGGCGAACGCGACCTCGAGGGGCTGATGCGCGGCGTCGCGCACTGATCGCCGGCTGACCGCAACGACCGGCCGGACCAGGGGGCCGTACAGGAGCCGCCACGAACACTCAAGCTGCCAGACGGGTCAGGCTACGAGCAGGCGGAGGCCGAGATCTGCCGCTTCGAGGTCGGCGAGGTCGCTGTTGCGCGTGGCCCACCGGCCGGAGTCGAGGTCGTCTCTGAGGTTTCGGACCGCCCGCTGCTCGCTGTCCGGTCCGACGCGCGTCCACACCGACATCGCACGGCGCACGTGATCCTCCAGATACGCCTCGGGCCGGCGCCAGTACGCTTCGAACAGGCCGTCGGCGCAGTCCCACGGGACGGGTACCGGCTCGGCGCGGGCGCCGATCGCGTCAGTCATCCCGGCAAGCGAGGGGAACTCCGCGAGCACGGCGGCGAACTCGGGCAGGTAGTCGCGGGTGAGCCAGAACCGGTCCTGCCAACCGTGTTCGTCGGTGTCGAACGTGAGCACCACCACGCGGTGGGCCACTCGCTTCATCTCGCGCAGCCCCGCTATCGGATCCCCCCAGTGGTGAACGGTGGAGACCGCCATCGCGACTTCGAAGGACCGGTCCTCGAACGGCAGGCTCTCCGCGGCCGCTCCCACGCACGGCGCCGAGCCGGCAGGACGCTGCTCCCGCATGACCGCCGAAGGCTCCACCGCGGTCACGTCGCGATCAGCAGGCTCGTAGGAGCCGGTGCCGGCCCCGACGTTCAGCACCGTCTGCGCGTCGCCGAACGCGTCCCAGATCCGCGCGGCGATCCGCGGGTCAGTACGCCGTGTCGCGGGGTAGGCGCCGCCGATCGCGTCGTACAGCCGTGCACCGAGCACCTCCAGTTGCTCCTCCGGTGTCACCGTCAGCCCCTTCGCCCGTACCTGAAGTTCTCTGTCAATGGCCGCCACCATGGCTTCGGCGCGATCACGCCGCTCCAGCAGCAGGCCGCGCAGTCGCCGAAGGTGCGCGACCGCGTCGGTGGACGGGTCGCCGACCAGTGCCGCCACCTCCCGCAGCCCGGAGCCCAACCGCCGGTAGGCCAGCACCTCCCGCAGCCGCTCCACGTCGCTCACCGAATAGGCCCGGTACCCGGCCGCCGTCCGCGCCGACGGCCGAACGAGGCCGATCTCGTCGTAGTGATGCAGCGTGCGGACGCTCACGTCGGCCAGCTCCGCCACGCGTCCCACGGTCCAGTAATCCTCCACGGCCCCGACTATGCGGCCTGACGCCGCGTGAGGGTCAACACCCTCACGCACGACGGCAGGCCGGAGGCTCCTCGTCCCGTCGGTCGCCGCTCGTCACTTCGAACCCGCGGCCACCAGCGTCGTGGTGACGGGTTCGAGTGCGGCGGCCAACTCGTCGAGCTCGGCGGGAGACAAGGCGTCGTACGGCGGGGCGGCGAGCTCGTCGGTGAGGGCTTCGATGCGTCGCTTGAGCTCGCGGCCCGCGTCCGTGAACCGGCCGTCGGTGTCGACGAGTCCGCGCTCGCGCAAACCGGTCATGACCGCGGCGAGCCGCTCCTTCGGCAGGTGGTGAATGCGTCCGAACGACTCCGGCGGGTGGATGCCCTGCGCCAACGCGTCGAGTACGTGGGCCTCCGTGCCGCCGATGCGCGCGCCGACGAGAGCGGCGACGTGCCCGTCACCGCGGTGCTCGCGCAGCATGGTCGCGGAATGCCACAGCCGGGCGACCGGGTCGCTCGGCACCGCGAGTGTGCGCATCCCGGCGTACATCACCCGGCCCTCCGTGGGTGCGTGCGTGGCGGCTTTGGTGAGCAGGTCGGCGGCGCGCACCAGGCCCGGGGAGTCGGCCAGCTCGTCGCCGAGGATCCGCCGTACGGAGGCCGCGCTGCCCCGCTGCCGCGCGGCGACCGATGCCTCGGGCGGGATCGTCTCCCACGCGCTCGGGATGTGCCGCGCGGCCTCCCCCTCGGCGAAGTTGTAGAAGGCCGCGTGTACCACCTGCGCCGGCACCCGCCCCAACGGCGCTGCGCGGCTGGCGAAGTAGCCGTCCCAGTAGGTGCGGTGACCGAGCGCGGCCAGTTCCTCATTGCACTCGTCGGCGAAGAAGGTGACCAGGCAGATCGGCTCCAGGAGCTCGAACATGCGGCGAGCGGTGTGGGTCATGGCCTCCATGATGCCCGGGGGCACGGTCACACCCCGTGGCCGGCCGCCCCTGCCGTGCGTGCGCGGAGGTCGTCGCCGGTAGGCCGTAGCGGGGGTCGCCCCGGTGCCTGGCGCGCGGTGAACGGGCGGAGATCAACTGATCGGCGCAACAGCAAATCGTTTCGCCGGGTGAACGAGGCCGCCGGTACTCCAAACGACCGCCCGGGGCTGTGAATCTGGGCCTCGCATCGACAACGGATCGGCACGACCTCGCAGTTCTGAGGCCGATCCCTCTACCGTTTGGAGCTCTCCTTGCCCCTTCGCCGTATCGTGACCAGCGTCCTCGGTTCCCTCTCTCTTGCTCTCGCCTCCGTCGGGGCGCTCACCCTGAGCGCCGGCCCGGCCGCGGCAAATCCCTGCGGCTCCTTCGAGACCGCCTCCGACGCCTACTACAACCACTGCACCTCGGACGGCTCCCACATCGTCATCGAGATCGACGACTGGGGACCGAACAGCGAACGGTGTGTGGGACCCGGCGTGACCTGGATCGGTTCCAGCTCCGACATCGACGGCTCCTGGTACACCGGCCGCACCTGCTGATCTGAACGTCCGGTCGGTGAAGCCGGCGATCGGCTTCACCGACCCCGGTCGAACAGCATCCCGGACGGCGGATTGACAGCGGCGCCAGTCGGGCAGGGAGACAGATGATGTCATGAGCACGACCCCTCTCCCCCACAAGGAGGTCGAACATGCACGTCCGTACACTGACCGGCACTCTCGCGGCGGCCCTGCTGATGTCGTTGCCGCTGCTGAGCGGCGAGGCCGTGGCCGCGGATCCGCCGGGCGACGCCGCGGGCTCCTTGGCCGCGGCCCGGGTCCTCACCTACGACGCGAGCGGCTCGGCGGAGTTCAGGTCCGCGGTTGACCGGGGCGCGGCGATCTGGAACGAGAGCGTTGAAGGCGCCGAGCTGCGTCCGGCTTCGGCCGGGCAGCGGGCCAATATCCGCATCCTGGCCGACGACGGCTGGCCGCGCGCCCTCACCACCTCCTTGGGCAACGGCACGGTCTGGATAGGACGCGAGGCGGTGGACGAGGGCTACAACACGGTGCGCATCTCGTCCCACGAGCTCGGTCACATCCTGGGTCTGCCGGACCGCAAGCCCGGGCCCTGCTCCAGCCTGATGTCAGGGTCGAGTGCGGGCGTCTCGTGCACCAACCCGTACCCGAACGCGGCGGAGAAGGCGGAGGTCGAGGACAACTTCGCCGGTGCGGCCGGCTCGCCGTCGGCGGTTGCGGGACCGGTGCCCGTCCTCATCGAGGACTGACCGGACAGGGCCTGGCTCGGGAGTGGTGGCGGTACGGACTCAGCCCTGTGCCGCCTCCACCGCCGAGGCGACGAAGTCCGCGACCAGTCGCCGCCGGTCCTCCTGTCCCCAGGCGAGGACCAGCGCACTGCGCGGCGCGTCGGCCACCGGAACATGAACGAGCCCCGGATGCCGTGGCCGGGCCAGCGACCGCGGCAGCACCGCGACCGCTCGTCCCAGCAGGACCATGTGTGTCAGTTCAGCGGTGTCGGCGACCTCGGGGCCGAACCCGGCGACGGGCTCGATACCGGGCACCCCGTTGCCCTGGACGCCCTTCCAGCGGGGCAGCGTCTCGTGGGCCAGGTCGGCGAGGGTCACCTCGCTGCGGTCCGCGAGCCGGTGGTCCGGCGGCAGGATCGCCACCCTGCCCTCGACCACGAGGGTCTCGTGATCCAGGCCGGTCAGGTCGTCGAACGGCACGTACAACAGGGCCACGTCCGCCCGGCCGTCGCGCACGTGATCGGCGCGGTCGGTGGCCCCACCGAACAGGATGTCCACCTGGCGAGCGTCGGGCAGGCGTGAGTAGGCGGCCAGGATGCCGGACAGCAGGTCCGCGTCACCGCCGGGCTTGATCACCAAACGAAGCCGGGTCTCCCGCTCACCCGCTCGACGGGCCTTCTCGGCCGCCGCCCCGACGGCGAGCAACGCGTGCCGGCCGTGGTACTGCAGCGCCTCCCCGGCCAGGGTGAGGGCGACGTGCCGGCTGGAGCGCTCCACCAGCGTCACCCCGAGCCGGTCCTCCAGCCGCCGTACCGCTTTGGACAACGCGGGCTGTGCGATCCCCAGCCGCTGCGCCGCCCGGCCGAAGTGCAACTCCTCCGCGAGGGCCGCGAAGTACTCCAGTTCACGGGTCTCCAGCTCGGCCATGCCGCCAGGATACTGTCCCGGGCCATTCCTCGAAGGAATGGATTCAGAATCCACCGGCCTTGGACTTCGTCAAGAATCGCCAGTTCAATCGAAGCATGATTCACCACACGATGATCGTTGCCTTCGACGAACCGATTCCCTCGGGTGAGCTCGACGAGTATCTGAAGGGGCTGGAGGAGCTGACCATGGGCTCCGGCGCCTTCCAGTCCTTCGCCGCCCGCCACCACCTGCGCGTCCCCGGCGACGACCACGCCCCGGTGGCCGTCGCTTCCGCCGTCGTCCAGTTCGGCCTGGCCGACCTCGACGCCCTTGACATCGCCTTCGCCCTCCCCGGCATCGGCGAGTTCATCCAGAGCTGGCAGGCCCGCCGCCCGTACAAGGCGATCTGGGTCAACCACGAGCCCCTCGTCTGACCCGGCGCCCCAGCGGGGCACGGTCTGTTGTGAGCCCCACCGCTGCTCGACCGTGTCGACGTCGGTTACGGCACCGTGTAGCCGGCGGCGCGGAACAGTTCGTACCACTCGGCGCGGGTGAGCGGGATCTCCGACCCGAGTGCGGCGGCCGTGACGCGCTCGGGCGTGGTGGTGCCGAGCACGACCTGCATCCGCGCGGGGTGGCGCGTGATCCAGGCGACCGCGATCGCCTCGGCCGGCACGCCGTACTTCTCGCTCAGCCGGTCGATCACCGCGTTCAGCTCGGGGTGGCGTGCCGAGCCGAGGAAGGGGCCGTCGAAGAATCCGGCCTGGAAGGGCGACCACGCCTGGACGGTGATGTCGTGCAGACGGCAGTAGTCGACGATTCCGTCGTCGCGCACGACCGACTGGTCGAGGCCCTGCATGTTCGCGGCGATGCCCTGCGCGATCATCGGCGCGTGTGTGATCGACAGTTGCAGCTGGTTCGCGACGATCGGCTGCGTCACGTACTTGCGCAGCAGGTCGAGTTGTCGGGGCGTCTGGTTGGAGACCCCGAAGGCACGCACCTTGCCCGCGGCCGACAGCTCGTCGAAGGCACGGGCCACCTCCTCCGGCTCGACGAGTGCGTCGGGACGGTGCAGCAGGAGGATGTCGAGGTAGTCCGTGCCGAGTGCCTCGAGCGAGCCGTTCACCGATTCGACGATGTGCTCGTAGGAGAAGTCGAAGTACGGGCCGTCCCTGACGATGCCGGCCTTCGACTGGATGACGAACTGCTCACGCTCCGACGAGCTGAGCTTCAGGGCCTCCGCGAACCGGCGCTCGCAACCGTGGAGGTCCGAGCCGTACACGTCCGCGTGGTCGAGGAATGTGATGCCGGCGTCGCGCGCCGTGTTCACGAGCGTGCGGACCGCCTCATCGGTCATGTCCTGGATGCGCATCAGGCCGAGGACGACGTTGGGCACCACCATGTCGGTGCCGGGCAGGGTGAAGGTCTTCATGTGACTCTTTCGCTGTGACTCGGACGGACGGATCAGGCGGACAGGAGCGCGATCTGGTCGGGGGTGAGCTCGAGGTCGGCCGCGGCGGCGGAGTCGCGGATGCTCGCGGGGCGCGAGGCACCGGGGATCGGGACGACGACGGGCGCGCGCGCGAGCTCCCACGCGAGCGTGACCCGGTGGACACTGGTGCCGATCTCATCGGCGACCTGCTGGAACGCGCCGTGACGCGTCGCGAGGTCCTTAGCGTTCGCGATGCCGCCGAGCGGGCTCCACGGCAGGAACGCGATGCCGAGCTTGGCGCAGTGCTCGAGTTCTCCCTGGCTGGAGCGGAACGCGGGCGAAAACTGGTTCTGCACCGACACCAGCCGGCCACCCAGCACTTCGCGGGCTTCGTCGATCTGCGCGACGTCGGCGTTCGAAATGCCGGCCATCAGGATGACGCCCTCGTCGAGCAGTTCGCGGATCGCACCGACCGAGTCGGCGTAGGGGACGGCCGGGTCGGGGCGGTGGAACTGGTAGAGGCCGATGGTGTCGGCGCCGAGCCGACGGGCGGACTCCTTGGCCGCACGCTTGAGGTGTGCGGGATCCCCGTTGCGCGTCCACGTGCCGTCGCCGGGACGCAGGTGGCCGCCCTTGGTCGCTACGAGAACGTCGGCGGCGCCCGCGCCGTACTCACGCAGCGCGCGGGCGATGAGCTCTTCGTTGTGGCCGGCCTCGTTCGCGTCGCGATGGTAGGCGTCGGCCGTGTCGATGAGGGTGACGCCTGCGTCGAGCGCGGCGTGGATGGTGGCGATCGAACGCTCCGCGTCCGGGCGCCCCTCGATCGACATCGGCATCCCGCCCAGACCGATCGCGGAGACGGTCCGGTCGCCGATGGTGCGCTGCTGCATGGGTCTCCCTCTCCCTTGACGTCGTCGTGAGCACGCAGTGGCGGGCGGCGCCACGTCCTCAACTCTAGGAATCGCCGATCTAGAAATCCAACAACTGTGAGTTCTGGAATTCAGAAGTGCGAGATGTGGATGGACTGCACCGCTACCGCGGACTCACCAGCGCGGACGGTGTTCAGGACGCGTCGGCGTAGGCGCGGTGTAGAAGCCGGCTGTGTAGATCCACCCTCTGTGGTGCTTGCAGCAGGCGCACGTCTCGGCGGACGCGCTGATGGACCCCCTGCTCACTGATCCCATGGTGAGCAGTCTGTCTGCGAGCAGGCCCTCGATCAAGCGCGGGAGCGGACTCGCGGGCTCATGCCGAATCGTGCCGCGCGCCTCAATCCCACGCGAGGGGGTAGACGCGGTTCAACGAGGCCGGACCACGGAAGGTATGTGCAAGTGGACAAATCATCGGTCAGGGCTGTGGGCTGGGCGCGCTCCCTCCCGATGAGCAGCGATGTGAAAGCGGCACGGGAGTGGTCCCGCGAGCGCCTGCGGGCGCTCGGTTGGACGGTCAGTGCTCCGGAGACGGTCGACGCGGTGCTCCTGACCGTCTCGGAGTTGGTCACCAACGCTCATGTCCATGCACACAGCAACGCCCAGCTGGTGATGACGTGGGACACGCGCTGTCTGCACGTCGCTGTCCATGACGCGTCCGGCGACCTGCCGACCCCGCAGCCCCCGAGCGCCGAACGCGTCGGCGGGCGGGGCATTCTGCTTGTCGACGCCCTTGCGGACAGCTGGGAAGCCCGTCCCTGCCCCTACGGCAAAACCATCGTCGCCTGCTTTCACCCACCCGCCGCACCTGAGTCCGACGGCGGGCAGACGTAGACGTTCGCCGCGCGGAGCCCCCCGTTCACGGGCCGCCCTGGCACAGGGATCGGACTTCTTCCAGGACAGTCCGGTAGTCCTCCCCGTAGGTGGCCACAGTCGCGTATACGGCGTCCAGCGCCGCCTGGAGCGGGTCGGCTGTGCCGGCGGCGAGGAGAGCGGGGAGCGCCATGTGGGGCTGGGACATGCGCAGATGGGGGTCCGGTTCGCCGAGGGTGACCCGCACGGCGTACCCCGTCGTGTCCCCGGGCTGGGGCGTCGGCGCTGAGGGAAGGCTCGCGGGCCTGTCCCCGGCCGCCGCCGGGCCGACGATCCGGGGAGCCGAAGCGGGGTGGGGCCTTTGCGGGCGGGCGGTGTGACGGGTGGCCGGCTCAGAGGGAGGCCGCTTGGGCGGGACGGGCCGGCCGACGGTCCGTCGCGGCACCTGCAGGTCGGCGGCCAGGGCCTGCCACGCCTGGTCCGGGTCGTCAAGGGGCGGCGGTAGCGGGCGGCCCTCGGCCAGGGCAGCGAGTCCCGCGGCCGTCCACTCGAGCTGGTCGAGACCGGCCGCCTCGCAGGCACGACGTGCGGCCAGCATGGCTGTCGCACGCTGGGTCCGCGCCCCGGCGGCGTCGATGGCGTGGACGAGAGCCGGGTCGAAGGCGAGCAGGCCGCGCACATTGCCGCCGACACCGCGCAGGGTCTTGCTCGGCAACTGCCCGCCCCACTGCCGGCGTTCGTAGGCCAGCCGGCGTTCCTCTTCGGCTCGTTCCCGTGCGAGGCGGGCCCGGCGTTCGGCCTCGGCGCGTTCGGCGGGTGTGGGTGGGGCCGGCTGCTTGCGGGCGTAGTCATGCCAGTACGCGGCGATCGCCGAGATCTGTTTCAGGACGCGTGCCGGAGCGGGCTCGGCGGGCCAGAACTGCAGCAGGTAGCAGTCCACTTGCGGTTCGTCGTCCAGCCGCGTGTCCTGTTGGCGCGCCTCGTCCATGCCGCGGGCGCAGTACCGCACCCGATAGTCGATCTCTTGCAGCCCGAGCTCCCACGCGGCCCCTCCTCCCCATTCCATCAGGGCGGCACCGGCCGACACGGGACGGAAGGAGACTTCCACGACGTCCTCCCACACCGGGTCAAGGGGCGGAGCCTGGTCGTGCACCTCGACGCCGAAGCCGACACTGCCCGTGTGCAACCCGGTCTGCAACCACAGCGCACCTGGCACCGCCGCTCCGCACAACCCGGAGCTCTGACCGCCGAATGCCTCCGCGAGGCCGGGACCGAGACCGTCCGGATCGCTCTCGACATAGATCTGGCTGTAGTGAACATGGACCTCGCCTGATACGGGCCTACGCACCCTTGCCTCCCCATCGCCGGAAACCCCTCACGCCCGGCACACTACGACGGGGCACTGACAGCTCCGGGCCGGTCTCCGAGTCTCCGGGGGCGGCCATGGCCCGTCGCTGCCGTCCCGGCTCAGCGGGTCCGGTAGCGCGCGTAGATCAACCCGCTGCCGAAGGCACGTTCTTCGACCAGCTCAAGATCGAGGCGCACTCCGTCGGGGAAGAACCGCTTGCCGCCGCCGACCACACTCGTGGTGATGAACAGGTGGTACTCGTCCACCAGGCCGGCCGCGATCGCCTGGGCCGCGAGGTTGGGGCCGTCGACTGTGAGGTCGTGATCGGCCTCGGACTTGAGCCTGCGCACCACGTCCGGGTCGAAGGTCCTCTCGATCCTGGTCCTCGCGCTGGACACCGACTCGAGAGTCGTGGAGTACACGATCTTCTCCGCGGCCTGCCAGTCGCGAGCGTACTGCAGGATGTGCGGCGGCTGGTCGGGCTCGGTGAGCGCGGTCTCCCAGTAGACCATCGTCTCGTACATCCGTCGGCCGTAGAGGTACGTGCCGACGGGGCGGAAGAGGTCGTTGACGAAGGTATGCACCTCCTGGTCGTCGGCCCCGGTGCCGAGGCCGCCCTCCGCCGCCTCGGCGTAGCCGTCGAGCGAGGTGATCATCGAGTAGATGAGCTTTGCCACGGGTCTCCTTCGGGTCCGAGCGCGTCAGTCTGTCAGCGGTCCTTCAGACAGTGACCTCCGCACGACCCGGAACTCATCGGCCGGACGGCCGACCGGTTCCCCATGAGCGGCGGCCCAGTCCCCACCGGCGTACCGTGGCTTCTTCTACTGCACCGGCATTCCCGCGAGGCGGCGGGCGAAGGTGAGCGAGCGTGTGAACACCTCGTGCACCCGGGCGTCGGGCAGCCCGTGCCAACCGTGGTCGGCATCGGGCACCTCCCACAGGTCGACCGACGCCCCGGCCTTCTCCAGTGCTGCGGCGAGGGATCGGCTGTGCGAGGAGGCCACCATGGTGTCTTCGACGCCGTGGGCGAGAAGGAACGGCGGTGCGGTGGAGGCAACGTGGGCGAGCGGGCCGGCCGTGTGGGCCAGCTCCGGAACGGCTGCGGGAGCCGCGCCGAGCATGAGTGCCTCGGGTGTCGCGGCGTCTTCGGGAGTGAAGCTGCCGCGCGCGGTGGTCATGTCGCTCGGTGCGTACCAGATCACGGCGCCGGACAGGGGCGGGTCGGTGTGGGTCAGGGCGAGGAGTGAGGCGAGGTGACCGCCGGCCGACTCGCCCCACACCACCGTCCGCTCGGTGTCGATGCGGAGTTCCGCGGAGCGCAGGGTGAGCCAGCGCAGTGCGGCGCGTAGATCGTCGAGGGGGGCGGGGAAGGTGGCTTCGCCGCTGAGACGGTAGTCGACGCAGGCGACGGCGAAGCCGGCGGCCGCGATGCGTGCGAAGGGCCCGGGAACCCAGCCGCGCGTGCGCGGACCCATGTCGTCGCGGCGGCCCCGTCGCCAGGCGCCGCCGTGCACGAACAGCACCAGGGGAAGGTACTCGGCTTTCCGGGTTCGGGGCGTCCACAGGTCGAGTTCCAGCGGACGGCTGCCTTCGACCTCGGCGTAGGGCACGCCGCGCAGTTCGCGTACGCCGGGCTCGCTGAGTGCGCCGGGCGGCAGCGGGGCGTGGTCGGGGTGGGGTGCGGCGATCAGCTCCCGTAGCGAGGGCTTGCTCGCCGTCATCGGGTCCGCCACTGGTGGTCGGGCAGGAAGCGCACGTCGTACTGCTCGGGGATGCTCGCGAACTTGTGGGGCTCCGGAACGACGGGCTCGCGCGGCAGGCCGAACTCCTCCGCGGGCGCGCCGAGGTTTTCGAAGAACCGCTCGAAGGTGCCTCCCGGGCCGGCGGCAACGCCGACCACCTGGCTGTGGTGGCGCTCCATGCGGTAGGCGTGCCGGCAGTTCTTGGGTACGAAGCCGAAGTCGCCCGGGGTGAGCAGCTTTTCCTGCTGGTCGCCCTCGGTGTCCTCGACGAACAGCCGGACGGCGCCCTGGGCGATGTAGAAGATCTCGTGGGTGTCGGTGTGCAGGTGTGCGGGGATGAGGTCGCCCTTGGGGCCTTCGACGGTGAAGAAGTTGAAGGTGTTCTCGGTCTGCTCCCCACCCGCGTAGACGGTGATCAGGTCGCCGAACAGATGGGCTCGGTCTCCCTCCCCCTTCTCGATGAAGTACGGCTTGCCCGGTTGCGCGGGTATGCGTGATGCCTGCCGGTAGCGGGTGGCGTACTCGATGGTCATGCGTACTCCTGGGCTCGGTCCCGAACGAGAATGTCAGGTAGCCTGACATGAGAGCATCCCGGTAATCAAGTGCCGGACACGAGCCCGACCCCCTGGTGAGGAACCGATGCAGTCCACCGCCCGCAACCTCCCCCAGTTGCTCGGCGAGGCACGCCGCTGGTTCGACGAAGGGCTGCTCGCGGCCCTCGGAGCAGCCGGCGCCACGCCGGTGTCCCCCACGCAGGTACAGCTCTTCGCCGTGCTGGACGACCAGGGCACCACGGTCTCCGAGCTGGCCCGGCGCATGGGTGTCACCCGGCAGACCGCGCACCAGGCCGTGCACGGTCTCGTCGCCGCCGGACTACTCGAGCAGCTCCCCGACCCCACCTCCGCCCGGCAACGGCTGATCAGACGCAGCCCGGACGGGGAACGCGCGCATCGCCGGGCCCGCACCATCCTCGAACAGCTGGAAGAACGGCTCGCCGAGCGGATCGGCCCGGAAACGGTCGAGGCCCTGCGCGGCGCGCTGGAAACACCATGGGGCCTGCCGCCCGGCCCCGACCCGGACTGAAACGGCCGCCACGAAGCCCTTCGAGAGCCACGGCCAGAGCGCGGGGTCGGTCACAGGAGGACCGCTGCCTCGGGAGCGGGTGAGCCGTTCCAGGTCATACGTGACCACGGGAGGGCGAGTTCGTCCACGCCGCGCACCTGACGGGGGGCCAGGTCCTCGATGCGAGCCGCTTCCCGGTGGCGGCCGAAGACGGTGTCGACGTAGCGGTGACCGGTGTCGGCGGCGATGAACAGGGCCGCCCGGCCCGGATCTTCGCGGCGTTCCCAGCGGGCGGCGAGATGGGCGGCGCCGGTGGACAGGCCGGCGAAGACCGCGTGCCGGCGCAGCAGGTCGACGCTGCCGGCGAGGGCGGCGCCGAAGGAGAGCCAGTGGACGGTGTCGTAGTGGTCGTGGCGCACGTTGCCGAAGGGAATGGAGCTGCCGATGCCGGCGATGATGATCTCCGGATCGGCCACGTGTTCGCTGCCGAAGGTGACACTCCCGTACGGCTGGACGCCGACGAGCTGTACATCGACGGAGCGCTTGCGCAGGTAGTGGGCGAGGGCGCCGGTGGAGGCCCCTGAGCCCACGCCGCCGACGAGGGTCAGGGGCCCGGCGCCGGTCTCCTCGTGGATGCGTTCGGCGACGCTCTCGTAGCCGAGGTAGTGGATGTCGTCGTGGTATTGGCGCATCCAGTGGTAGTCGGGATGTTCCCGCAGGATCTCCCGGACACGGGCGACCCGGCGGCTCTGGTCCAGCTTGAGGTCCGTGCTGGACCGCATCTGCTCCAGGTGGGCGCCGAGAACGTCGAGTTGAGTGCGCAGGGTGTGGTCGACGGTGGTGGAGCCGACGATGTGGCAGCGCATGTCGTAGCGGTGGCAGGCGAGGGCGAGGGCGTAGGCGTAGATGCCGCTGGAGCTGTCGATGAGGGTGTCGCCGCGGCGGACGGCTCCGGTGTCGAGCAGGTGGCGTACGGCGGCCAGGGCGGAGACGACCTTCATCGTTTCAAAGCGCAGGCAGAGGAGGTTGTCGTCGAGGCGTATCAGGTCCGGCCGGCCGACGGCTTCCGAGATGTGTTCGTCCATGGGGGAACTCCTCGCTGGTGGCGGGCGCGAAGGTGGTGAAGGTCCGGGTCGGTTCGATGCCTTCACGGTCCAGGGCTTGTGCGCAGCGGCGCAGCCTGCGCTTCAGACCGGGGGCACGGGGGTCGAAGAGGATGCCGGCGACGTTGCCGCTGTGGGCGATCTGCACGCCTGCGGCGCCCACGCTGTCGGCGATGCGGGTGAGGGCCGGGAACTCCTCGTGGCGCAGTACGCGTTGGCGCAGCCGGGCGCTGGCCGTGCTCACCCTGCCGAGCAGAGCGGTGTCGGCGTCGGTCACCGCACGGCGGAGCATGCGGCGCAGGTGCTCGTAGGCGGTGAGGTCGTCGTCCCGGGCGGGAGCGGGGGCGGGGAGGGAGAGGGTGTCGACCGGTTCGCCTCCGCCGACCGCGCACCCGATGACCACCGCCGGCGGCAGTGCGGAGCCGAGGGCTTCGAGGACTCGCCCCTCCCGTTGTGCGAAGAGCAGCGGACGTGCGCCGTGCATCAGGGGGTCGCTGGCTCCCTCGGCGCGCACCGCCAGCCGGGCGATGGTCTCCGGCGGCAGGAGCAGGCCCCACGAGTCGGCGACCGCTCGCACCGTGGCGATGACGTCGCTGGTGGACGAACCCATACCGAGCCCGAGAGGAAGGTCGCCGGTGAGCGTCAGCTCCCCGCCGCACGGTTCCTCACCGCGGCGCTCCGCGCACTCCCCTGCCGCGAGAACGGCCGCCGCCCGGGCCTTGGTCCGGCCGCCGGGCGTCACCGTCACCCGGTCGGGCGATGTGCCGGGCAGGTGTGTGAAGCGGGCGGTGCTGCCCCGGCCGGTCATCGGCAGGGTGACCAGTCCGTGGCAGGGGCGGTGCCGCTCGTCCAGGAAGACGCCTTGCAGGATCTCGCCGTGATGACAGGCGGCGTGTCCGGTGCCCGCCGTCTTGCGGGTTGCGGGCCCGGGCGGCGCCGGACGGCGGGTGGCAGCCGTCATGCGTCGGCCGCCACCCGGTAGCGGTACAGCGTCGTGGTTTCCGCGCTGAACTGGGAGAAGGGGAACGGCTCTGCGGACAGGGCGGCCACGCCCGCGCCGAGGAACGCGCGCGCCACGGCGCTGCCGGTCTGGGCGTAGACCACGAGGGGCACTCCACGCTCGCGGCAACGGTCCAGGATGGTGTCGAAAGTGCCGTTGCTGAGGGTCATGCCGGTGGCGACCACGGCGTCGGCCGTTTCGAGCACCTCGTGCATGTCGTCGGCGACCGGGTCGCCCCACTGGGTGGTGCGCAGGTTGAAGTCGCAGAGCAGGGGTGTGCCGCCGCGTTCGCGGATCGCGGCGACGAGGGGGTTGACCACCCCGATCAGGCCGACCCGCGCACCGGCCTCGATGTCCAGGAGCCCGGCGACGGCGGCGTCCCGGGCCTTCGCGCGGGTCTCGGGGGTTCCGGCGGGCAGGGTGACCGCTTCCGCCTCGGCTGCCTCGCGGTGCGGCCGTACCGCACTGAGGTAGGCGTCGAGCGCGGCGATCCGGAGCGGGCGGGGTGCTTCGCGCAGCAGTGTGTCGAGTGGCGTGCCGGAGGCGTCGTGGCATATGGAGGGGTGGACCTCGCCCGCCTCGAAGGCGCAGCCGCCGAAAGAGCCGGCGAGGCGGACGAGGACGTACTGGTTGAGGTAGGTGGTGTTCCCGCCGGCCAGCCGGGTGCCGTGGTGCACCCAGAACACGCTGGTCGCCACCAGGTCGGCGGGACGGGTGCCGTGTTCGCCCGCCAGTACGGCGGCCAGGAGTTCCTCGGTGTTCTTCATCGCCGTCCTCCGGTGCGGGGCGCCTCGTCGTGGGTGATGCGGAAGAGGAAGGTCAGCACGTCGTCCTGCCAGTCGTGGAGATGGTCGATCCGGGGAGTGAGGCCGTGGTCGAGGGCGTGCTGGACGAGGGCACGCAGGTCCGCCGTGTTGGAGGCGACGAGGTGGATCTCGCCGCCGGGGGCGAGGATGTCCTTCTCCGCGACCTGGGCGAAGAACTTGGCGAGCAGCGGCGCGCCCACGCACACGTTGCGTACGACGTCGGGGTCGTCGCTGACGCTCTGGCTGACCGCGGGCGGGTTGAAGGTGACGACATCCAGCTGGACTTCGCCGGGGAGGGCGTCGAAGACGTCACTCACCAGGGGGCGGAAGGCGGTGTCCGGGCGCTCGCCGACGAGGCGCCCGTAGTGGCGGGCGGCGACGGCCACGCTCTGCGGGTGGACGTCGATCGCGTGGATCTCCCGGGCGCCCCGGACACCCGCGGCCACGGCTTCGACGCCGAGTCCGACGCCCATGGCGCCGTAGCGCCGGCCGCGGGTCTCGATGCGGCCGTCGAGCAGCCGTTCGTGGATCATGCGGCTGGTCCAGCCCGGTACGAACACCCCGGGCGGGACGTCGAAGGTCCATCCGTTCCACTCGTAGGAGCGGGTGGTGTGCAGGTCCGCCTTGGGTTGGTTGAGGGCGACGATCTGGTCGGCCGGCAGCGGTGGCGGCAACTGCTCGAGAAGAGCGGGGCCGGTCGCCCTGCGGTCCATGGGGGGTTCCTTCCGTTGTTGTTGACGAGGCATCAGGTGGGTGGGTCGGCTTGGCCCTTCGCCTCCTTGGCCGGGAGGGAAGAGCGGGCGGGCGCTGTTCGCGCCGGCCGGGGCAGGGGGCGGCTCACGCCAGGGATCGGTGGACTGACAGCACCCTAATGGAAACGATTGTCATTGCGATAGTGTGTCGTCGGCGCAGCGGCGTGCCGTTCGCACGCCGCATGTCCAGGGCCTGCGACTTCGCCCATCCCCTGCCTGGTCAAGGCCGTTGCGGCCGACCCTCGCCCGGCCCGTCCACCGTACGAACGCACACGACAGGAGCGCGCCATCGTGCCCACCTCATCCGCCCCGCCCAGGCCCGCCGAGGTCCGCCCCGGCAAACAGCGCCCCGTCCTGCTCGACCTCGCCTTCCTCCGCCTGTGGACGGGCGCCACCGCATCGGGTCTGGCCACCTGGGCGCTGCCCTTCGTGCTCGGCCTCGCGGTCTTCGACCGGACCCTTTCCGCCACCGATCTCGGTGTGCTGCTCGCGGCCCGCACCGCGGGGTTCCTCGCGGCGGTACCCGTGGCCGGTGTGCTGGCCGACCGGCACTCGCGCCGGGGCGTCGTCCTGTGGGCGGGGCTCGCCGCCTCAGCCGCGACGCCGCTGATCGCCGCCGGTCTGGACCGCTCGGTGCTGCTGATGGCGACGGGCGCCGCCGTGGCCGGAGCCGGCCAGGGTGCCTGCCGACCCGCCTACCAGGCCCTGACCGCCGAGGTGGTGGACGCCGACCGCCGGCAGCAGGCCAACGCCGCCATGACCCTGGCGGTCCGGGTCACCACACTCGTGGGACCCTCGCTGGCCGCCCTGCTCGCCGTCTTCCTCGACACCTGGGCCCTGTTGGTGGGCATCGGGCTGCTCTGGCTCGTCGCCGCGTTCGTACCCGGACGCGGTGAGCGCCCGGCCACCGCGAACGGCATGTCTCAGTCCCCGGGCACCGCGAGCGACATGTCACAGTCCCCGGCCAACGGTCCGGGCAGTGGGTCGCTCCTCGCCGAGTTCACCGAGGGTGTCCGCGAGGCCCGCCGGCACCCGTGGTTCCTCGCCGGTCTGGGTGCGCTGACGGCCGTCATAGCCACCGGCTACTCCGCGACCGGGGTCGCCCTCCCCATCGTGAGCCGGGACGAGTACGGCACGGAGGTCGTGCTCGCCGGCGCGATGACCGCCTACACCGCCGGAGCGCTGGGCGGTGCGCTGCTCATCGCCCGCTGGCGCCCCCGCTCCCCCGGCCGGGCCGCCCTGGCCGGCCTCGCCGCCTACGGATTCGCCCCGCTCAGCCTCGTGTTCCCCCTGCACCCGGTCGTGGTGATGGCCGCCTACGCCGTCGCGGGCGTCGGCATCGAACTGTTCAACGTGCCGTGGTTCACCGCCGCACAGCGCGAAGTCGCCCCGGACAAACTGGCGCGGGTCTCCTCCCTGGACTTCCTGCTCTCCTACGGCCTCGCCCCGGTCGGACTCGCCGTCATCGCCCCCGCCATCGACGCCTTCGGCGCCCAGGCGGTCCTCGCGGGCTGCGCGGTCGTCTGCTTCGCGGCGCCGGCCGCCGCCGCCCTGGTGCCCGGCACCCGCGCATTCTCCGGCTCGGACGCCCGCAACGCCCACCACTGACCTTCGAGGGAAGCGACCCCGCCTGTGATGGGGCAGCCTGGAGCCATGCACGCACCCGTTCACCCCCACCGCCCTCACGAGAATCCCGCCGGCCCGGGCATCACCCCCGCGCGTGTCCCCCACGGCAGCGTGCGTGAGGTACGCGAACTGCTGTCCCGGGACGGGGCGGTGGTCCTCACCGGCCACCACAACACGTCCGACGCCCTCACGCTCGCAGCGGCCCAGGTCATGGGCGACCGCCTGCGTGAGCTGTACCCGCACCGGGTACGCACCTCGCACGACGGATCCCTCGTCCACCTGCATGCCGACAGCTTCGACATCGCCGTCGACATCGGCGGTGTCCCCCACCGGCGGCGCCACCCCGACGAGGATCTCGTGCTCGTCCAGTGCGCCCGCCCGGCACCGCGCGGGGGCGACTCCTTCGCCCTGGACGCCTACGCGTTCGTCGACGGCCTCGCCGCCGGCGACCCCGCGCTGAGCGCCTTCCTCACCGGCTCCGACGTCGATCTGTACGGCGCGTGGGCGGGCGTGCGGGGGCTCCCTGTGACTCCCTGGGTCGGGCGGCACGTCGAGTTCACCCGCACCGGACGGCGCGTCGTACGCCGCACGGACGGAGCCGTCCCGATCCACCGCGACCCCGACACCGAGCACGTCCTCACCCAGCTCACCCGATTTCGCGACGCCGTGCACGGCATCGAGCCGTCGCTCCCGCGGTTCCGGCTCGACGAGGGCGACATCCTGGTCCTCGACAACTACCGCTGCTGGCACGGGCGTGACGGTCACACCGGTGAACGCACCGTCCGCATCCTCACCGCACGCAGCTGTGACGCGGACTGAGGCGCGGCGCCGAACGGCGACCAGTGTCCTCGGCATCGAGGCCGCAGCGCACGTCGTCGCCGGCACTCGGGCCCGTCCGACGGGCCCTGCCGCGCCGCCGCCTCAGCTCTCGAGTTCGCGAAGGTAAGTGGCGAACTTCTCCAGGCCGTCGATGTTGCGGGGACCACTGATGCCCTCGTTGTAGTCGAGGATGAAGAAGTTGTCCTTCTTCACGGCGGGAAGTTCCCTGGTGTGGGGCGACTTCTTCAGGAAGTCGATCTTCTTCTCGGCCGGCAGGTCGCCGTAGTCGAGGATGACGACGACTTCGGGCTCCGCCTCGGCGACGGACTCCCAGTTGACCTGGGTCCAGCGCTCGTCGAGCCCGTCGAAGACGTTCCTGCCGCCCGCCTTCTTGATGATGTCGTTGGGTGGGACCTGATTGCCCGCCGTGAACGGCTGGTCAGTGCCGGAGTCGTAGAGGAAGACGGGCACCGGATCGCCCGACGGGGCCGTGGCCTTGACCGCCTCCACACGCTTCCTCAATCCGTCGACCACCTCCGTGGCCTTCTTCTCGACCCGGAAGATCTTGCCGAGTCGTTCGAGGTCGGTGTAGAGCGCCTCGAAGGGCGTCATCTTCTCCGGGTACTGCGGATAGTTGAAGCAACTCTCGGTGTGCATGAAACTCTGGATGCCGAGTTTGTCCAGGATCGCGGGCGTGATGCCCCGCTCGTCCTTGAAGCCGGAGTTCCAGCCCGCCACGACGAAGTCGGACTTGGCCTCCACCACGACCTCCTTGTTGAGGAGGTCGTCGCTCAGCATCTTCACCTTCGCGTACTCCGAGGCCCACGGCGACTCGCTCACCGGCGGATTCGCGGGAGGCATCACATAGCCGTGCACGTGCTCGGTCAGACCGAGGGCGAACAACTTGTCCGCGCTGCCGCCCTCGTAGGCGACGGCGCGCTCGGGAACCGTGTACCGCACCGGTTCACCGCAGCGCTTGACGGTGACCTTGCCGGACGCCTTGGCGTCCGACTCGACCTCGGCGCCGCATCCGCTGAGAACCAGTGTCGCCGCCAGGACTGATCCGAGTGCGGCGCGATTCCGCACGGCGGCAAGGGTTCGAGTGGTACGCATGTGTGAGTGGCCTTTCAGCGGGTGGAGTCGAGCGAATACAACAGCTGGGGATCGCCGGTCAGCGGGTGTGGGACGACGCTGGCCCTGACACCGAATACGTCACCGACCAACTGCGTCGTGAGCACGTCCGCGGGTGCGCCGGAAGCGACCAGGCGGCCCTGGGAGAGCACGCCGAGTCGATCGCAGGCTGCGGCGGCGAGGTTGAGGTCGTGCAGGACGACGAGGACGGTGAGGCCACAGTCGCGCAGGAGCGAGAGCAGGTGGACCTGGTGGCGGACGTCCAGATGATTGGTCGGCTCGTCGAGGACGAGGATTCTCGGCTCCTGCACGAGCGCGCGGGCCAAAAGGACGCGCTGACGCTCCCCGCCCGACAGCGTCAGAACGCCCCGGTGTGCGAGGTGCCGGATGTCGAGTTGGTCCATCGCCCGCTCGCACAGTTCGCGCTCTCGGCCACTGAGTGCCTGGTTGCCCCGCAGATGGGGCGCGCGTCCGAGTGCGACGACCTCCTCGACCGTGAAGTCGAAGTCGACCCCACCGTCCTGCGTCATCGCCGCGATGCTCTGCGCGCTGCGGCGCAACGGCAGCCGGGCCAGGTCCTGCTCGCCCACCCAGACGGTTCCGGAGCTGGGGCGCAGCGCCCGGTACACGCACCGCAGCGCGGTCGACTTGCCGCTTCCGTTCGGACCGACCAGGCCCACGACCTGCCCGTCCGCCACTTCCAGGGACAGTCCGCGTACGAGGCTCGTGCCGTCGATCGCCACGGAAAGTTCGTCGAGTCTCAGGTCCATGTCAGCGCCCCCCGAACGTGTAGCCCCGGCGGCGCATCAGGGCGATGAAGACGGGCACCCCCACGAGCGCGGTGATGACTCCGAGCGGTAGCTCGCGCGGGGCGACCAGGGTTCGTGCCGCCAGGTCGACCCACACCATGAAGATCGCTCCGACCAGTGGGGTGACGGCGAGCACGCGGGCGTGCGTGGCACCGACGGCCATGCGCACCACATGCGGCATGACGAGTCCGACGAAGGCGACGGCGCCGCTGACGGCGACCATGACGCCCGTGACGAGCGAGACGAGAACCAGTAGCGCCTTGCGATGCCGGTCAGGACCGACACCCAGGCTCGCGGCGGTCTCGTCGCCGAGGGAGAGGACGTCGAGCACCCGTCCGTACCGGTACAGGACCGCCAGTCCGGCGATCACGACCGCGGACACGACGGGCAGCGCGCCCCAGGTCGCGGCACCGAAACTGCCCATCGTCCAGTACAGGATCATGCTCGTCGCCTCACTGTCCGGGGCGAAGTAGACGATCAGGCTCATCACCGCCTGGAAGCCGAGCGACATGGCCACGCCCGTCAGGACGAGTCGCAGCGGTGAGAGGGCGCCCCGGTGGGAGGAGGCGGCGTACACCAGGAGCGAGGCGACAAGCGCACCGATGAAGGCGCCGACGGAGACCGCGTAGATCCCCAAGGCCGCAAGCCCTCCGGTGACCGTGACCCCGACGGCACCCACGGAGGCGCCCGACGAGACGCCGAGGACGAAGGGGTCGGCCAGCGCATTGCGCACCATGGCTTGAATCGCCACTCCGATCGCGCTCAGCCCGGCCCCCACCAGTGCCGCCAGTAGCACGCGCGGCGTACGGATCTGCCAGATGATCTGATACGTCGTCACCTCCTCCGCGTCGATGCGTCCACCGCTGAGAGCTGCCCACAGGTGGTGAGCGGTCTGCCCCGGACCGATGACGGCGGGGCCCAGACCGATGGCGACGACGACGGAGACGAGCAGGACCGAGGTCAACACCGCGCAACCGGCCAGCAGGGCCTTGCGGGAGGCGAGCCGGCCTTTCACATCCGCCGGTGGTGGCGCGGTCGCCGGCGCCTCGGCCGGTCCGGCCGTCTCCGCGTTCGCCGGCGGCAGGGAGGTCGAGGGCGGAGGCACGTGGCCTACCTACACTTTCTGTCGATAATGGAAACCATATTCAAGTCAGAGAATTTAGCATGCTTCCGCCGGCCGCAGGGCCGTGTGGAGCGTCGGTTTGTGACATGCGTCGTGACGAGAGGCCACCCACCGAAGTGGCCTCCGTCTGCCATGAGAAGGGACGGTGGCTACGCGAACATGACGTCTGAGGCACAGCGCGCCCCTGAGCCAGACCCCAGCTGTCGGCCCGCAGGGCGCCGCACCGGATGAGTACGATCACCTGTGCCGGTCTGAGTACGCGAGCGGTTGTCCGCCGCGTGCGGCGCCGGAAGGGTGGGCCCATGCGCCGACTGCTGCTGCTCGCCCCGCTGTTGCTGCTCTGCGTCGGCTGCGGCGTGGTGCAGTCGTCCGAGGACGAGGCGACGGACGCCGCGCGAGCGGTGGCGCAGCAGGCGGGCCAGCAGCTCTACGGCCGGCGTCCGCGCACGGCGGAGGAGGTCGGGCGTTCGGCTGCCGCCATCGAGGGGGTGGAGGTCCTGCGGGTGACGGGCACCTCGACACACGACGGGGACGGCGTCGACGTGGTCGTCCGCACCTCCGGCTCGGCGTACAACGAATGGTTCGACCCTCAGGAAGTCACCGTGCGGCGCTGTTTCGCGGTGCGGGTGTCGCCCAAGTCCCAGTGGCGCGAGGATCCCCGTGACGTGGACTGCCCCGACGGCCCTCCGCTGGCCTTCGCCCCGCCACCCGAACCGCCCCGGCTGCCGAACGAGGAGCTCCGCGCGAAACTTCCCCGGGTGCCGGCGGGCGGCCGGGTGGACGAGGCCGCGGTACGCCGTGCGCTCGCCGCGCTGGACCTGCATCCGGCGATCCGTACCGAGGTGAAGACTGACGGCGCCAGTGTCGGCGTTCTCCTGTCGGTGAAGGGCAACAACTACGACGCGCAGGACTGCCTTCTCGCCCGCGTGCGCCCCGGCGCCACCGAAGTGTGGGTACCGTCCCGGATCCAGCGGATGCCCGGAGAAGGCGGCTGCACCGTCGCCAACGCCCTGGACCCGATGCCGCCACCGCACTGAATGGCGTGCCGGAAAACCCGGGGCATGGGCAGCATCACGGCATCCTCGGACCTCTGCTTCGCCCTTTGTTTCAGGAGTTCTGCAGCGTCTTCCGGAAGGAGCCGCCACGCTGCAGCGCTCGCTCGATGCTCTCCAGGGACCTTCCCCGGGTTTCCGGTACTTTCGCCGCCACGAAGGCTATGCACGCGACGTTCATCAGCGCGTAGACGAGGAACGTGCCGGAGCGGCCGATGGCCTGGATGGCCGTCAGGGCGGTCACCGCGATCAGCAGGTCGACGCCCCAGAGCGTGACGGTGGCCAGACTGGTCGCCGGGCCGCGCACGCTCAGCGGCACGATCTCCGGGCCGACGAGCCAGACGACCGCCTGTATCCCGATCCCGTTGAAAAGGATGTACGCGAACAGTGCGACGATCACCGTCCAGCGCTGCGTCGCCGAACCCTCCGGACCGAGAAACGCCAGGGCCATGACCGCCATGGCGAGGCCGGAGCCCGGCAGGAACCACAGCATCGTGCGGCGGCGGCCCACCCGGTCCACGGCGATGGCACCGACCACACCGGCGACCACCAGCATCACTCCGATCCCGACGCCGGTGAGCAGGGCGGCCGAGTCGCCGAACCCGGCGTCTACGAGGATCGTCGGTGCGTAGTAGACGACGGCGTTGATGCCGGTCAGCTGGGAGAAGGCCGCGATTCCTACCGCGATCAGCAGAGCGGGGCGCATCCAGCGCTGTCGCAGGTCGCGCCAGCCGCCCGTGGGAGTGGCGGCGGCCACCTCGGTGATCTCGTCGATCTCCCGGCGTACGTCCGTGCGGGCCGGCCGGAGCCGGACCAGTACCGTCATGGCCTCCTCCCGCCTGCCTCGTTCGACGAGCCAGCGTGGGCTCTCGGGCAGGAACAGCATGCCGATGCCCAGGGCGAGGGCGGGGATGACCGCCAGGGCGAACATCGTGCGCCAGCCGCCACTGCCCGAAAGTGCCCAACCGCACAGGTAGGCGATGAGCTGCCCGCAGGCGACCATGAGCTGGAACAGCACCATGAGCCGGCCGCGGATCCTGGCGGGAGCGGCCTCGGCGATGTAGACGGGCACCATGTTGGAGGCGCCGCCGACGGCCAGCCCCAGTACGAAGCGCGCGGCGATGAGGCTCCCCACACCGGGGGCCGCCGCCGCGGCCGCGGCCCCGAGGGCGAAGACGACCGCGACCGCGATCACGACTTTGCGGCGTCCGTGCCGCACGGCCAGGCGTCCCGCGAGCAGGGCTCCGGCCATCGCGCCGAGCAGGATCACGCTGACGACGATCTCCTGCTCGCGGGAAGACAGGTCCAGGTCCTCGCGCAGGTGCAGCAGTGCGCCGGAGATGATGCCGGTGTCGTAGCCGAACAGCAGGCCGCCCAGAGCGGACACGCCCGCGACCGCGTACACCATGGCCGGCACCTTCTGCCGGCCCGCGACGGGCGCCTCGGCACTTCCGGGCTCAGTGGTCAGCTCAGGCATCGCCCATGACCAGACCCTCGATGGTGTGCTTCTGCGTGATCGGCTCCAGCTCGTCGACGATCGGGCAGCGCAGGTGCTGCCGGACGCGCTCGGGCAGGGACTCCCAGTAGGCACGGGTCACGGCCGTGTCGTGCCGTTCGCCGTTGGTGGCTTCGGGGCCGTCGACGCCCAGGACGAGCACCGGCCGGGACTTCGCGGAGTTGTTCTTGGTGCCGCGGTGGATGGTCAGTGCGGTGCGGGCCGAGATGTCGCCTCGCTGTGGGTACTTGCGCACCGCCCGCTCCTCGTAGCGCGGGTAGTGCGGACGGGGCGGGAACATACCGTGGCCGAGCTCCGGGCTGTCGTCCCACTGGGTGCCGGGTGCGATCTCGAAGGGCCCCATGTCCTCCTCTGTGTCGACGGCGGTCACGTTGAACGCCAGAGAGGTCAACCGCCGCTCGGCCCGGGTCTCCTCGGGCATGGGGAAGTCCCGGTGCCAGGGCTGGTTGACGGCACCCTCGAGCGGCACGTCGAAGCCGAGTTCCACGATGCGGTAGTCCGGGCCGAGTACGGCGGAGCAGACGGACCGCACCCAGGGGTGGTCGACGAGGTCGACGAAGCCGCGCAGCTGCTCGGGGTGGATCTCCACGTAGTAGCGGTGCGGTCCGCGTCCGACGGCGCCGCCGGGCCGTGTCACGGCTTGCCGGAAGGCAACGTCGATGTCCTCGCGGAGCCGGTCGGCCCATGTGGGGGTGAAGGCGCCCTTGCGAGCGGTGATGCCGTCCGCATAGAGGGCGTCGACGTCGGCCGTCACGTCCAGATCGAGGTCGGCCGGGGAGACGCCGGGGTGGGCGTGCGGACTCATAGGTGCCTCCTTGCACGTGCGGTCGAGCTGTTCCGAACATGTTGCATCGTTGAATTCAACGTGGCAATACCCGTCAGAGGGGATCTTGGTCAGCGCCGCCGACGGCATGCCACGATGTGCGGGTGAGCAGCAGCCTGAAAGACGTAGCCGCCCGCGCCGGGGTCTCGGCGCGCACCGTGTCCAACGTGGTCAACGGTTCCGCCCGGGTCTCCGCACAGACACGGCAACGGGTCCAGGAGGCGATCGACGAGCTGGGGTACCGGCCCAATCTCGCCGCTCGCAACCTGCGGGCAGGCCGTACCGGAGTCATCGGCCTCGCCATCCCGGAGCTGCACTCGCCCTACTTCGGCGAACTCGCCGGCCTCCTGGTCGACGAGGCCCGGCGCCGGTCGTGGACGGTGATCATCGACCAGACGCACGGAGACGCGGAGGCGGAACGGCGCCTGCTGACCGGCGACGGGGGCCGGGCCATGGACGGCCTCATCATCAGCCCGTGGGCACTGGAGGCGCAGGAAGTGGCGACCACCGCACGCCCACTGCCCGTCGTGCTGCTCGGCGAGCGCAGCCCTCAGGGCCTGGCGGACCGGGTGGCCGTGGACAACGTGGCCGCCGCGGACGAGGCGACAACC
Source organism: Streptomyces sp. BBFR51 (assembly GCF_044591655.1). NCBI lineage: Bacteria > Bacillati > Actinomycetota > Actinomycetes > Kitasatosporales > Streptomycetaceae > Streptomyces > Streptomyces sp. BBFR51. The sequence goes on from NZ_CP172448.1 coordinate 153,812, forward strand.
CATCTGATCGCGCTCGGGCGCCGCCGCGTCGCCGCCATCGGGCTGCAACCGCACCTGCGCAACGGCACGGCCGAGCAGCGCGCCGAGGGCTACCGCAGGGCACTGCATCGAGCGGGCGTGACGCCGAAGCCGCAGTGGGAACGCTCCGTCGCCTCACTGCACCGGCAGGACGGCGCCCGGGCCATGGCCGAACTGCTCGACGGGGACTCCGTCCCGGACGCCGTGTTCGCCTTCACGGACGAACTGGCCCTGGGTGCCCTGCACATGGCGCACACTCGTGGACTGCGGATCCCTGACGACCTCGCGATCGTCGGCTTCGACGACATCGAAGACGGCCGCTTCAGTCATCCAACGCTGACCACCGTCTCCCCCGACAAGCGACAGATCGCCCAACGCGCCCTGCAGTGCCTGGCCGACCGCATCTACAGCCCGCAAAACGAGGTGCCCGCCTTGGACCTGACCATCCCGCACCGACTGGTCGCACGGGGCAGCACCGACGGGGGGATCCAGGGCCACTGATCCGCGCCACGCCCCACCCCGCACACGCCACACGCCGAAGCGGTTCGTCGCGCGACAACATCGAGTGGAGAGCAAAGACGGCTCGACACCGGGTCGCCTGCCGCATCCCCGACTTCACAGAATCTACACATTCGAGCTCTGTGCGTATTACAGTCTTCTCCGCGCGACTCACCATCTTGTGTCGCGCATGGGACAGATGGGGCGGGCTCTTCCGCATGCCCGGGTTACGCCGTTGGGGGATTTGTGCAGAAAATGATCAAGGGGTCGAATGTGGCCCTGGCGGACCTGAGTGACAGCGTCGGTTCAGTGATCGTCAGTCTGGGCTGGAGCAGCCCCACCGGCGAGGGCGACGCGGACGTGTCCGTCCTGCTTCTGGACGCGAACGGCAAAGTGCGCAGCGACAGGGACTTCTACTTCTACAACCAACCCGTGGCCGCCGACGGAAGCGTGCAGCTACTGGGCAAGGCGCCGACTGCGGACGGCAGCGAGGACCGCATCAGTTTCGATCTCACCGCGGTCCCCTCCGAGATCGACCGGGTCGTCGTCGCTGCGAGCAGGTACGGCGGAGCCCGCTTCGGTGAGCTGCAGGACGTGAGAATCACCCTGGCCGACGCCGCCGGCGAGAGCCTCCTGCGGTTCTCCGTCGATGACGCCGGCTCCGTGACGGCGGTGATCTTCGGTGAGCTGTACAGGCGAGGCGAGGGATGGAAATTCCGTGCCGTCGGTCAGGGCTACGAAGCCGGTCTGGCAGGTCTGGCGACCGACTTCGGAGTTGACATCGAGGACGATGCGGACGCGGAGGCGCAGGCGGAAGCAGCACTCGAGAGCGCCGCAGGCGCCGAACAGGCGGAGGAGTCGGGTACGGCGCCGGCCGAGGAGCCCGCCGAGCAGTCGACGCTGGAGGCCATCCCTGCTCCTCGCCGGCCTGAGGACGAGGTCACCGAGCCGACGAAGTCGGCCGCTCGCCCTCGCACCGCGAAGAAGAAGGTCACCATTCCCAAGGCGGTCAAGAAGACCCTGGCGGAGAACGACGCCTGGAGGCAGGCCAGGCTCTTCCCGGTCTCGGTGCTCAAGAGCGACCGGGACCGTGAGATGCGCGCCACCTCGGTCCTGCTCTCGGTGATGGCACAAGTGCCGGAGTTCAGCAGGAGACTCACCGCCGGGTTCGGAGCTCCGTCGGGCCGTATGGAGACGTTCACAGAGGTCTCCCTGCCGCATGGGGACAGCCCGCGCCGCCCCGACGGCGTGATCCGCATCGAGCGGGCCGGCAAGTTGTGGACCGCGCTGGTCGAGACGAAGACCAACGGCAACGCACTCAAGGCCGACCAGGTGCAGGCGTACATGGACATCGCCACCCGACGGGGTTACGAAGCCGTGATCACGCTGACGAACGACGTCGCGCTGGAGGGCAGCCCACTCATCGACGTCAAGATCGACAAGCGTCGAAAGCACAAGGTGGCCCTCTGGCACATGTCCTGGGCAGAAGTCGCCCACCAGGCGCAGATGCTGATCAGACACGAGGGCGTGAACAACGCGGCGCACGCCTGGCTTCTGCAGGAGCTGCTGCACTACCTGCAGCACGAGAACTCCGGCTGCCACGGCTTCCAGAACATGGGGCCCGCCTGGGTCCCCGTGCGCAACGGGATCGACGACGAAACACTCTGCCAGGGCGATGCCCGAGCACTGGAGGTCGTCGAGAACTGGGAGCGGCTCATCCGCCAGGTCTGCCTCAGGCTGGGCGGCGAACTCGGGCAGAAGGTCCTGCCCGTCCAACGCGCCAAGCGCGGAACTGACCCCACCGAACGCCGAATCCTCCTCGCCGACCAACTCTGCCTCCACGGACGGCTCCAGGCAGAGCTCCGCATCGACGGCACGCCCGGAGTCCTGGCCATCAGCGCCGACCTGCGAACCGGCAAACTGCGCACCGGCATCGAAATCCCGACTCCCGAGCAGGGCTATCCCCTGAGCTGGGCCAAGCGACTCGTACGGCGACTGGGCGAAGCACCGGCGGACCTCCACGTCGAAACCCTCGTCGACAGCGACACCGGAGGCCCCCGCGGAACACTGGAGCGGCTCCGCCCCGAACCGGCGGACCTGCTTCCCAAGGACAACGGCACCAAGATCACCGGATTCCGCCTGTCCCTGCTCAAGAGCATGGGAAGCGGCCGCGGCAATGCCGAGACCGGCTTCATCCGCAGCGTCGACGACGCCGTAAACCGTTTCTACACCACCGTCGTGGTGCACCTGGACACCGCGACAACGCGCCGGACACCGTCCAAGGACCGCAGTACGACTGGATGACGCGCCGAGGCCTGCCGGGAAAGACACGGCAAGTCGGCAAGTCCGACCCCATCGGTGCGGGGCCGCCCGCCGAGCTCTCCGCGGGCAAGGCCGCGTCCATGGCCACCAACCAGCTCAAGGCCGTGCTTGTGGCGGCAGGAGCCGGCCTTGCGCGCGCCCCGATTGTTCAGCGCCGCATACCGCCTGGTGAACAACGTGGGAGCGCGGTGGAATGAAGGCCGGAGCCCAGGAGGTGTGGTGTGTCATGGTTCTTGTTCGTCGCGCTCTTGGCGGGCGCCGCTGCCGTGGCGATCGTCATTCGACTGAGGCGCCCAGCGTTCTTTCCGGAACCGCACGCCCCTGCGACACGGTTCCGGGACACGCGTCTGCTCGTCCGGCGGCTGGTCACAGCGGCGGTGACGCTGGGGGTGGCGGCAGCGCTGTCGTGGGCGCTGATGCTCATACCACCGGTCAACGACGCCGTCCTCGGCGACCTGCCGCGCGACCTGCGTGACTTCGCCCGGATGTGTGAGGACGGCGGCAGCGACGAGAACGGCGAGTCGTTCCCGCGCGCCGCCTCCTACGAACCAAAGGGCGGCAGCCCGCACTCATGGGTGGCCATTGAGGACGCATGGCCTGCCCATTCCTCCTCTGGGACAGACACGAAGGAGCCGGTCGACCTGGACCACGAACCGGCCGCGGACTCGGTCCAGTTGGTGTTGTGCAGCAAGGTCTCCGGGGCTGTTCCGGGCACGGAGATCAGTTGCTCGTACACCAACGGCCCGCTCGGCTACGGTCCCGTTACCCAGACCGTCGAATTCTCCCGGGGCAGCTACGTCGTGAGCGTCTTCGAAGCGCGCACCGGTGAACTCGTCGCCAGCCGCACCCTGCGAGGCGACAACACGGTCGAATGCGCCCAGTTCGTCGCGGAGGAGAGGGCGGAGCCCCGATACACGACGCCCCCATGGGATGCATACGCCGGCCTGATCAACGGGCTGTCCGCCCCGCCCTCCGGCACGTGAACGGCGTTGGCAATTCCGGGGCCCTGTGGGAGGGGGTGGTCAGCGCAGTCCGGCGAAGAGATCGTTTTCGGGCACGGCCGCGCCGGTGGTGTCCCGGACACGTACGAAGGTTTCCACGCCCATCAGCTCGCCGAAGCGATCCTTGCCCATCCTGAGGAAGAAGATGTTCTCCCCCTGACTGGCGTGCGCGGCCAGTGCATCGAACTTCTGGCCGCTGAACGCGGTGGTGTCCACCCATGTGGTGACCTCGTCGTCAGGGAGTCCGATCTCGGCCATCGCGGCGGTCTCGGCAGGGTCCGGCTCCGGCATGTCCCCATCGAATTCACGCATGATCTCGCCGAACCGCTGCAGCCCCGAGCGGGGCATCGTCGTCCAGTACACCTTCGGTGTCAGGGAGGTCATCTCCAGCGCCGCCATCGTGATGCGGTGGGCCTGGATGTGGTCGGGGTGACCGTAGAAGCCGTTCTCGTCGTAGGTGACGACCACGTCGGGTCGGTAGTGCCGCATGAGCTCCGCGAGTCGGGCGGCGCCTTCTTCCACTGGGGTCTGCCAGAAGGATCCAGGGGCGTCGTTGCTGGGCCAGCCGACCATGCCGGAATCGGCGTAGTCCAGCGTTTCCAGATCGCTGATCTTCAGGACCTCACAACTCGCCTCGAGTTCTTGACGGCGCATCGAGACGACGGCCTTCGGATCGTGTCCGGGATCGCCCGGCTTGACGCCTCCCGGTCCGTCACCGCAGCCGCCGTCGGTACACGTCACGAGAACCGTGCGAATGCCCTCCGACGCATACCGCGCGAGGATCCCTCCCGTTCCGGTCGCCTCGTCGTCGGGGTGGGCGTGCACTGCCATGAGCGTCAGTGGCCGATCAGTCATGAAGCAGTCCTTTGCAGAAGCTGTTGCCTTTGTGTTCCGGGCGCGTGCGGCGCAAGCCGGTCAGCTGATCCAACGTGCCGACCGCGCCGACTGTTCCCGGCGTGACCTGCACCTCTCGGTGCCGCGCCGGATAGGAGGTGACAGGTCCGGTACGGGGACAGCGACCTTCGGTGATGGTGCCCGTTCAGCACGCCGTCACCGGCCCTTGATCTAGAGTGCGGTCCAGCATCTAGCGTCTCCGCCATGACGACACCTCAGCACAAGATCGGATCGGGTTTCGGCGTACGGAGCACCGCGGACGACGTCCTGAGCGGGATCGACCTGTCCGGCCGCACCGCCATCGTCACCGGTGGCTACTCGGGGCTCGGTCTGGAGACAACCCGCGCCCTGGCCGGTGCCGGAGCCCGTGTCGTGGTCCCCGCCCGGCGACGGGCAGCCGCTCAGGAGGCGGTCGAGGGCATCGACGGCGTTGAGACCGACGACCTCGACCTGTCCGACCTCGAAAGCGTCCGCGGCTTCGCCGAGCGGTTCGTGGCCTCGGGTCGCACGGTCGACATCGTGATCAACAACGCCGGGGTCATGGCCTGCCCCGAGACGCGGGTCGGCCCGGGGTGGGAGGCGCAGTTCGCCACCAACCACCTGGGTCACTACGCGCTGGTCAATCACCTCTGGCCGGCGATCGCCCGTGGTGGCGCGCGCGTGGTCGCCGTGTCCTCCGGCTCGCACGGCATGACCGGCGTGCGCTGGGACGACGTGCAGTTCGAGCGTGGCTACGACAGATGGCTGGCGTACGGGCAGGCGAAGGCCGCGAACGTGCTGTTCGCCGTGCAGCTCGACGCGCTCGGCCGCGACGCCGGAGTCAGGGCGTTCGCGGTGCATCCGGGCAGCATCCTCACCCCGCTGCAGCGCCACCTCGCGAAGGCGGAGATGGTCGACGCGGGCTGGATCGACGAGAACGGCGACCCGAGGGATCCCACCTTCAAGACGCCCGGGCAGGGCGCGGCGACGCAGGTGTGGGCGGCCACCTCCCCCCAGCTGGCGGGCATGGGCGGGGTGTACTGCGAGGACTGCGACGTGGCCGAGCCGGCCGGCGACGGCTCGGAGGGCGGCGTGCACGCGCACGCGACCGACCCCGGGGAGGCCGCACGCCTGTGGGCACTGTCTGCCGACCTCACGGGCGTCGACGCTTTCGCGGCGGCAAACCAGCCACCTCACGTCGCGGGTCACACGCCAATCTGACCCGAGAAGGCCCGAGCGGCGGGGCGGCGGCTGGATGCCGCCGCCCCGCTCCTGGCTGCTCTGCTGCTACTGCGGCCGTACCGGATCGCTCTTCGCGCTTTCGGGCCCCCGCCCTGCCATGTTCTCCGCGGTGACGGTGAAGGTGTAGGACTCCCCCGCGGCGAGGCCCTTCACTTCCGCGTTCGTGGATCCCTCGCCCGCGCCGACCGGGGCGAGCGGTGTTCCGTCCCGGTACGGCCGGATCTGATAGCCGGTCACCGGAACGCCGCCGTCGAACGCCGGAGCCTTCCACCGCACCGTGGCACGACCCTTGCCGGCTGTCGCCGTGACCGCCTCGGGGGCTTCGGGTGCCGAGGGCACGGCGTCCACCTCGAACTCCAGCAATCCGTTGTTGAAGCCCGTACCGCCCACGGTCTGCAAGCGCACCCAGTCGAAGGTCTTCATGGCGAAGTTCACGGTCTTCGGCCCCTTGGCGGGGATGTCGTCGACCTCGACCCGGCTGCCGTCGGAGAAGGTCAGGACGCCGCCGTTGGCATCGTCCTTCGTCGTACGGTCGGACAGCACGATCCGGTCCGCCTTGATCTCAGTCGGCCAGTTCAGCTGCACCCACGGGTCGAGTTCTCCGTCCGAGGCCCAGTCCGCGCCCGGCGTGGCGCCGCCGGAGTCGCAGCCGTCGTGGACGTTTGCCGCCGGGTATTCGTCGCTGTACTCGGACGACGCCGTAACCTCGACGTCCGGCCGGCAGGCGGCGTTGCCGCGCAGCTTGGCCTTGTCGAGGCCGATCTCGACCAGCTTCGATGCGGTGGCGTCCCCGCTGTCGGCGGAGGTGGCGGTGACGCGCACCCGACCGTCACGGTGGTTGACGGTCAGGATGCCGTCGCCGTCGATCTCCGCCTTGTCGGTCGGGGATCCGTCCGGCTCGGTCACCGTCCAGAACACCTCGTTGAGCGTGGCGTCGGCGGGTGCGACCGCGGCCTTGAAGGGGGCTTCGCCGTAGGGCTCGTCGAGCCTGTCCGGACCGCTTACGGCGATGTCCCGCACGAACGTGGGTGTGTGTCCCTCGGACTTCGACTCCGACGGCGGCAGGTGCTTGGTGCCCCAGTCCTTGTTGGGCTCGGAGTCCATCCACAGCTCCAGCGTTCCGCCGTCGGCGAGCTGGTCGTGCCGGAACCAGGCGTTGTCCAGCCGCTTGCCGTCCAGTCTGGCGCGCTGGATGTACATGTTCTCGGCCGAGTTGTGGTGCGTGACGATGCGGAAGCGTTTGCCCTTGTCGTGGTGCGGGTCGAGCTTGATGGTGATCTCGTCGAAGACCGGGGAGGTGATGTCGTAGACCGGCCCCGGCAGACTCCCGCCGGTGACCTCGAAGAGGCCCATGCCCATCAGGGCACTCAGGGCGCCCATCTGCCCCTGGTCCTCGTCGTAGTGGCCGTAGCCGTCGTCGGTCGCGGTCGAGCCGTAGGTCTTCTCCTTGACCTGGCGCACCCAGTACTGGCTCAGCCACGGCTTGCCGACGTAGTTGAACAGGTGGGCCATTTCCAGGCCGGGCTGGTTGCCGTAGGAGACGTATCCCTCCCCGTACTCGCCGATGAAGTTGTCCTTCGCAGCCCTCGTGAAGGCGTAGTTGAGCTTGTCCGCGTACGCCGTCTCGCCGCCCATCAGGTTGGCCAGCCCCATCACGTCCTGAGTGGTGAACCAGCCGGCCTGCCAGGCGTTCGCCTCGACGAAGTCGTCGGGGGCGAGCGGGTCGAAGGGGGAGCGCCAGCTGCCGTCGGCGTTGCGCGGGCGGATGAAGTCGGTGTCCTCGTCGTAGAGGTTGCGCCAGTTGCGGGAACGGTCCTCCAGGTACTGGTGGGTGTCGGTGTCGTCCCAGGCCTCGAACTCGTTCAGGCCGACGTTCTCGCCCTCGCCGCCGGTGGCGGTGAACTTGACCGAGGTGACGTTGCGCTTCTTGAACCGGACGGTCTTCCTGCCACCGTCGGCGGGAATGTCCTTCACGTCCAGGCTGGAGCCGTCGCTGAACTCCAGCCGTCCGGAGCGGACGTTGCTGTCGTCGTCCGCGCGGTCGCTGAGCACCACCTTGTGCAGTGTGCGCGGTGTGTCCCAGGTGAGCTCGATCCAGGGAGCCTTCTCCCCCGCCGACGCCCACTCGACGTCGGCGGGCGCGCGCAGCGGCCGGCCGTCGATCGCGTGGGCGGCGCCGTGCTTCTCGTCCAGCTCGGACGAGGCCGTGGCCTTCGCGTACTGGGTGGCGTTGATGCCCCGTTTGCCCAGCTGCTTCGCGAACTGTGCCAGCGCCCAGTCCTGATTCGCGTATTCAAGCGTCTGGCCCGCACCCTGGCCCGTCGTGCCATTGGGCACGTAGCCGAGGTCGAGGTACTCGCGGTTGCCGCCGGTGCCCCAGCCCCCGTAGTCGAACCAGGCCTTGTCGAACAGCCCGCCCATCGACTGGGCGTCCATCATCGCCTCGTACGCCAGGTCCGCGTCGAAGTCGCGGATGCCCTTGTTGTAGGCGCCGGTGATGAAGGACGTCACGGGTGAACCGCTCATCACCATCGAGTAGTTCCCGGCGACCGGCCCCCGGGGCAGCAGCTCGCCGTCCTTGTACATCTGCAGCTGCGACTTCACCAGGCTGCCGTAGATCTCCGGATACGCGAGGCCGAGGACGCTGTTGAGGTTCCACTGGGTGAGCCACAGCGCGTCGTAGTTGTACATCGCGAACTCCGGCCTGCCGTCGCGACCGATCGGTACGCGTCCGACCCGGTCCCTGCCCCAGGTGTTGTCCAGGTAGGCGCCGTCGACGTCGCTGACCGTGCTGCGCCCGCACAGGACGTGGAACAGGTCGGTGTAGAACTTCTCCTGCTGCTGGTCGGTGCCGCCGCGGACGTCGATGCGGCCGAGCATCCGGTTCCACTGCTTGTGGGCATCGGCCTTGACCGCGTCGAAGTCCCAGCCGGGGAGCTCGGTCCGCAGGTTCTTCTCCGCTCCCGCGGCGCCGGTCAGGGACAGGCCGACCTTCATCTGCACCTGCTCGCCCGCCTCGAGACGGTCGTAGCGAACGTAGGCGCCCGCGTCGTCCCCCGAGACCTCGTCGACCGGCTTTCCGCCGTCGGCGAGCTTGCCGCCGGCCCAACCGTGCAGGGAGTCGAAGGGCTTGTCGAAGCGGATGTCGAAGTACAGCTTGACCTTGTGGTCGGCGTCGTCCTCGCCGAAGCTCTCGCCGTGCTGGAGGACATAGCCCGCAATCTCGTGGTCGTTGCTCCTGGTGACGTGGGCGCTGTCCATGAGCGCCTCGCCCAGGTGGCCGCCGAGGTTGACCAGGATCTCGCTGGGGCCGGCCTGGTCGTACGTGTAACGGTGCATGCCCACGCGATCGGTGGAGGTGAGTTCCGCATCGATGCCGTACCGGTCCAGGTGCAGCTTGTGGTAGCCGGGTTCGGCGACTTCACCGTGGTCGTGGTCGACGTGCGACTGCCAGCCCTCGTCGCCGTCGAGCTTGGGCACGCTCTCGCCGCTGGTGGGCATCACCTGCACGCCGGACAGGTTCCAGTCGTGCAGGTGGCTGAAGCCCTTGACCTGGTTCTCGTTGCGCCGGTAGCCGGTGCCCCGGGAGGAGTCGGTGCTGGTGTCCGGGCGCAGCTTGACCATGCCGAAGGGTCTGCCGGCCGACTGGAAGAAGAAGTACCGGCCGATGTCGGCCTCCACCCACGGGTTCACCTGGTCCACGTAGTTCCGTTCGGTGCCCGCGGACGGCGCGGCCGCGGCGACGGGCGCGCTCGCGCCACCGTCCACCACACCCAGAACCAGCAGGAGGGCGCTCAGCAGTAAGGTCACGCGGCGGGCGAACCGGGGTACGACGGCTCGGGCGGCCCGCCCGTCTCTGGGGCGACCTGGCATGGAAGTCTCCTCGCACGAGGGGTTAGCGTTAACGTGAGAATCCAAGGCTGGAGCGTCCCTGCTTCCCAGGGTCGTGTCAATGACGCCGACACGGCCGAATTCCCCGGGACACCCCGTCGCGAAGTCCCGCAGTCAACCCGCGCAACCGCTTGACCATGGGGATCAACGAGCCTGGAGTGAGTACCGGCAGCCTGGTCCCACGGGTGCGAATCCAGCTTCCGCAGGACCGTTGACGCCTCTGCGACGCGCCGCTAACTTCCGTGTGAACGTTAACTCCACGTTCGGAGGTCCTTCGTGTCTCAGGCAGCGATACCCGGCGCGAAAGGCGTGGGCAGGTCCTCCACCAAACGGATCTACTTCTTCGGCGCCCTCGGCGGCCTGCTTTTCGGCTACGACACCGGCGTCATCGCAGGCGCTCTGCTCTACATCCGGGACGAGTTGGGCCTGACCCCGCTGACGGAGGGTGTTGTCGTCAGCTCCCTGCTGGTGGGGGCGATGGCCGGAGCGACCACAGCGGGAAGGCTCGCCGACACCCTCGGCCGGCGCCGCGTCGGCATGGCCGCGTCGGTCGCCTTCGGCGCGGGCGCGCTGGCCGCGGGTCTGGCACCCAACACCGCGCTGCTGGTCGCCGCCCGCGTCCTGCTGGGCCTCGGTGTGGGGGCGGCCTCGGTCGTCGTTCCCCTCTACCTGTCGGAGATGGCCACCACGCGAAGTCGCGGCGCGGTGTCGTCCCTCAACCAGTTGATGATCACCGTGGGCATCTTCGTGGCCTACGTCACCAACTCGCTGCTGGCCCCGGCCGAGGCATGGCGCTGGATGCTCGGCCTCGCGATCGTGCCCTCGATCGTGATGCTGGCGGGCCTGATCGTGATGCCGGAGACGCCCCGCTGGCTGCTGCGCAACGGACGGGAGGAGGAAGCCCGCGAGGTGCTCGCACGCACGCGTGGCGCGACGGAGATCGAGGCCGAACTCGCCGAGATCCGCCAGGTGGAGGCCACCTCCCAGGAGCGGGCGGGACTGCGGGAGATCTTCGCACCCTGGCTGCGTCCCGCGCTCGTGGTGGGCATCGGACTCGCCGTACTCAATCAGGTCGTCGGCATCAACACGATCATCTACTACGCGCCCACGACGCTGACCAACGTCGGGTTCAGCGACTCCGCCGCGATCTACGCCAACACCGGTATCGGCGCGGTCAACATGGTGATGACGCTGGTGGCCATCTGGCTCATCGACAAGGCGGGCAGGAAGCGGCTGCTGCTGACCGGAGCGGTGTGCATGTGCGTCAGCCTGACCGTGCTGGCGGCGACTTCGCTCCTGCTGCCCGAACCGGACGGCCTGGGTGTGGTCGGCGTGGTCACGCTAGCCTGTCTCGCCGCGTTCATCGTCAGCTTCTCCGCGTCCTGGGGTGCGGTGTGCTGGGTGGTGATCAGCGAGGTGTTCCCGCTGCACGTGCGGGGCGCCGCGGTCGGCTTCTGCACGATGCTGCTGTGGCTGGCCAACTTCGTCGTCTCGCTCAGCTTCCCGGTCCTTCTCGACGCCGTGGGCATCGGCTGGCTGTTCCTCGCTTTCGCGGCGATCTGCGCCTTCGCCCGTGTGTTCACGGCACGGTTCGTCGTGGAGACCAAGGGGCGCAGCCTTGAGGACATCGAGCTCGCCCTGCGCGGCCGGAAGGCCTGACCTCCGCGCCGACCGCCCCCTTGACGGACCTCGACGGACCTCGACGGACCTCGACCACGCGGGACCACGGCACACGGACCGCGACCGCCCCGACCGCACTCGCCCCGGCGTCGCTCCCGTACCGCCTTGACTGGGGCCGGACCCCGCAGCTTACAGTTAACGATAACATTCTGCTTCGACCCCCGGAGAGTGCCGTGACCCGCTCCTACCAGCGCAACCCCCGCTACCCCGCCGTCGATGGAAGGGTCGCGCGCGGGTGGGAGGCCGCTGTCCGGACCCTGCCCGCCGGGCCGGCCGTAGTGGCCCTCGACGGCCCGGCCGCGCTCGACTGGAGCGCCGTACACAGCCATCTGTCCCGCGCGCTCGCCGCGCACGGCACGCCCGCCCGCTTCGTGGACCTGCGCGAGTTCGAGGCCGACTGGGACACGGTCCTCGAGCGGACCGGCGACGGCCCGGACGCGGATCCGTACTACCTGCCCCTCGCCCGCGCCTCCGTTGCCGGGGCATACGCGACGCTGCCCCGGACCGACACTCCCGACCAGGGGCTGCTGATCGTCCTGGGCCCCGGCGCCGCGCTCGTCCGGCACGACCTGCTGTGGTACGCCGACCTGCCCAAGCGCCACGCCGAAGCGGCCGTCGCCGCCGGGGACCCGGCCGTGGGCGTCAACCTCGGCCGCCACAGCGCGCCCGGTGACCTGCGCCGTCTGTTCTACGCGGACTGGCCCGTGCTCGACGCCCACCGCGACGCCCACGCGGCCGACATCGACCGCTGGCTGGACCTCCAGGACACCCGGCGTCCGGCCTCGATCGACGGAAGCACCCTGCGCGCCACTCTCGCGCACCTGGCCGGCGGCCCGGTCCGTACCCGGCCGTGGTTCAACTCCACCCTCTGGGGAGGACAGTGGGCCTCGAGCGAACTGGGCTTCACGCCGCAGAACGGCAACACCGCACTCGGCTACGAGCTGATCGCTCCCGAGGCGGGCGTCCTGGTGGGCGACGGGCCCGAGGCCGAGGTGGAGCTGCCCTTCCAACTGCTCTGCGTCCTGCATCCCGAGGAGTTCCTCGGGGCCGCGGTGCACGAGGAGTTCGGCACATCCTTCCCGATCCGCTACGACTACCTCGACACCGTTCAGGGAGGCAGTCTCTCGGTCCATGTGCACCCGCGCGAGGAGTACATGCGCGCACACTTCGGTTGGGCCTACACCCAGCACGAGACCTACTACCTCACGGCCACGGCTGCCGAGGACCCCCGCGTCTACCTGGGACTCCAGCAGGACGCCGACATCGAGCTGATGCGCAAGCAGGTGATCGCCGCGATCGAGCACGGCGAGGAGATGAACGTCGAACGCTTCGTCCAGAGCCATCCCGCCCAGGAAGGCCGGCTCTACCTGATCCCGGCGGGGACACCGCACGCCTCGGGCACCGGCAACCTCGTCCTGGAGATCAGCGCCACACCGTACCTGTACTCTCTGCGCTTCTACGACTGGCTCCGCAAGGGGAAGAACGGAGCGCCCCGCCCGCTGCCCTACGAGCACGCGTTCGCCAACCTCGACGACACCCGCCGGGGCGAGGCGGTGAGCCGCGACCTCATGCAGCAGCCGCGTGTGCTGCGCGAGGGGGCCGACTGGCGTGAGGAGGTTCTCGGTGCGCTGCCGGAGATGTTCTACGAGGTGCGCCGCGTGGTGCTCGAGCCGTCCTGCCGGAGCGCGGCCATGGACACCGCGGGCCGGTTCCACATCCTCAACGTCTCCTCCGGTGACGGCGTCGTGATCGAGTGGGGCGACGGCCGTTCGCACGACCTCGCCTTCGCCGAGACACTGACGGTCCCCGCCCAGGTCGGCCCCTACCGGTTGCGTCCCCTGGGCTCGCAGCCCGTGCACGTCGTCACCTCACTGGTCAGGGAGAACCGTTGATGCAGCCGGTACTGGAGATCGGCGGCACGCATGTCACCGCCGCCCTGGTGGACCTGTCCGCGGGAGCCGTGCACGCGGAGCCCGCCCGGGAACCGCTGCCCCCGCACGGCTCCGCCGAGGAGATTCTCGGCCGCCTCGCCCGGACCGCCTCCCGTATCGGGGCGCCGCCGTCCTCCACCTGGGGGGTGGCCGTGCCCGGGCCCTTCAACTACGAGGCCGGCCTGGCACTGTTCGAAGGCGTGGGGAAGTTCGACGCGTTGTACGGCACGGATGTCGACGCCGCCTTGCGTGCGCGCATCCACCCGGCACCCGCCACACTCCACTTCGTCAACGACGCCGACGCCTTCGGCATGGGCGAACACACCGGCGGGGCCGCGGCCGGACACGCACGCGCCATCTGCCTGACACTCGGCAGCGGCGTGGGCTCGGCCTTCCTTGCGGACGGCAGGCCGGTCAACGACGGACCGCACGTTCCGCCGGAAGGCAGCGCACACCGGCTCGCCTTCGCCGGGCTCCCGCTGGAGGACACGGTCTCGCGCCGCGCGATCCGTGCCGCCTACGCCCGGGCCGCGGACGGCAGTCCGGACGACGTGCCCGACGTGCGGGGCATCGCCTCCCGCGCACGCGCCGGAGACGCCCTCGCCGGCGAGGTGCTCGATCACGCCTTCCACGCCCTGGGTGTCACCATGGCCCCCTGGGTGAACCGCTTCGCAGCCACCGTGCTGGTCGTCGGCGGCTCCATCGCGGCGTCCTGGGACCTCGTGGTGGCGCCACTGCGCGACGGTCTGGCGGCCGGCGGAGCGTCCGGGCCGGGCCTCGCACCCGCCCGCCTGCCCGACACGGCCTCACTTCTGGGGGCCGCACGGTGGGCCGCGTCCCGGACGTCGGACGAGGAGGGCAGCCAAGGCGTCCGCCTATGATGGTGGATCCGCGCAGACGGCGAACGGCTGCCGGTGGTTGAAGGGAGCAGCAACGCAGTGTCCGGGTCCGAAACCGCCGGAGAGCCGCCTCGCCCCACCCCCACGATGCGAGACGTCGCAGCACGCGCCGGCGTCAGCGCCATGACCGTCTCGAGGGTACTGAAGGGGAACGAGGGCGTCGGCGAGTCCACCCGTCGACGCGTTCTCGAAGCCGTGACCGACCTGGGCTACCGCCGCAACGAGACGGCGCGCAATCTGCGGCTCGGCAGGCACAGTGGGCTGGTCGGACTCGTCGTCACCAACCTCGCCAACCCCTTCTACGCCCAGCTCGCCCTCGGCGCCGAGGAAGTGGTGCAGGCCTACGGCCTCAGGCTGGTGCTCGGCAACACCGCCGAACAGCTCGCGCAGGAGAAGCACCTGGTCCAGGACCTCGTCTCCCGGCAGGTGAACGGTCTGATCGTCGTCCCGGCCGGCTCCGACCAACGCCACCTCTCCCCCGAGGAGCTGGAAGGCACCCCGCTCGTCCTGGCCGCACGCCCGCCGGCCGGCATCGAGGCCGACACCGTGCTGGTCGACGACTTCGGCGGTGCGCGAGCCGCCACCGCGCGGCTCGTGGCGGACGGCCACGAGAGGATCGGTTTCCTCGGCAACCCTCCCACCCTCTTCACCGGCGCCGAGCGCTTTCGCGGCTGGTGGTCCGCGCTGGAGGAGGCCGGACTCCAGCCACGCGAGGAGTGGGTGCGGCGCGGCCCGTACAACGTCGTCACGGCCGAGGCCGCGGCGCGGGAACTGCTCGACCGCCCGGGCGCACCCACCGCGTTGTTCTGTGCCAACAACCGTCTGACCCTGGGTGCCTGCCGTGCGGTGCGCGGTCTCGGCACGGCCGCCGCCCTCGCCGGTTTCGACGATGTGGAGTCCGCCGACCTGCTGGGTGTTCCCCTCACCCTGGCCTCCTACGCCCCCGACGAGATCGGGCGCCGGGCGGCCCAGCTGCTCATGGACCGCCTGGAGGCCGGATCCGGGACAGGGCCGACCGGCCCGCCGCGCAGGACGGTCATTCCCACCCTGCTGGCCACCTACGGCGGGTGAGACCCGGGGCCCGGTCTGAAGGGCCTGGTTCGTCGGCGTCCGGGGCGTGACTCCGTGGGCGAAGCGCCGCTACGTTAACGATACCAAGCGCCGTATCGACCCCTACCACCGTGAGCAATACCTACGTCAGCCACTCTGACCTGGCCCTTCTTCATGACAAGCAATTGAGTCCAGCGAAAACCTTGTGGGCGTTGGATGGTGTCGTTAACGTTCTCGTCCGGAGACATCAGCGGCACCCCGGCCTGTCTACCCCGCGGTCGCGGTCGTCCCTCACACTCCGTCCGGCGAAAGGGCACCGATGAACTCCTTTGGTACGACAGCGAGAGGCGTGCGGCCGGGCCCCACTCGTCGCGGCTTCCTCGCCGGGCTCGGCGCAGGCATCTCCGGGCTCGCCCTCGCCGGCTGCGCACGCGGAGACAGCACCGCCGCGGTCGCGGGCACGGCGAGCTTCAGCAACGACAACGGGAGCTGGGACGAGGGCTACGCCCTGGCCTCCGACGCGCTGCGTCCCCTCACCGGCTACTCGCTGCGCCCGCAGTCCGTCCCGGAAGCGATCGCCTACCAGCTGGTCACCCAGATGACGCTGCAGACCTCGCACGCGCCGGATCTGATCAAGTGGACGTCCGGCTATGAGCTCAAGAAGCTGGCGCGCGGCGGACAGCTCACCGACTTGTCCGGTCTGTGGGGCGCGTACGCGGACAAGGGATGGATCACCGAGTCACAGCGCGACACGATGCAGTACCGCGGCGCGGTCTACGGAATCCCGTTGTACGAGTCCTACTACGTCGTCTTCTACAGCCCCCCGGTCTTCGCCCGGCTCGGACTGCGCGCGCCGGGCAGCTGGGAGGAACTGCTGCACTGTGCCACCGTCCTCAAGCGCCACGACATCACGCCCTTCGTGGCCACCCAGGCCGGCGGCTGGCCCGCCTACGAATGGTTCCAGGAGCTCATCAGCAAGATCGACCCCGACTTCTACACCGCACTGGTCGAGGGGAAGGCCCGCTACACCGACGAACCGGCGGTCCGGGCGATGGACATCTGGCACGAGTTCATACGCAAGGGCTGGACGACCCCGCCCGACTACGACCAGGGAAAGGGCGCCGCCGAACTCCGCGAGGGCCGGGTCGGGATGTTCCTGCACGCGACATGGCACACGAAGAACCTGAGCGGTGCGGGCATGCGCCCCCTCAAGGACTACGACGCCTTCGTCCTGCCCACCGTTGCCAGGTCCACGAAGAAGTCGGTGATCACGGAGAGCAGCGCGCTCGCGGTGCCGCGCCGGGCCACCACCCACGAGGCCGGCATGGCGAGCGCCGGGGCCTGGCTGCACCCGAACGTTCAGCGCGCGTGGACAGACTACCTCCAGGACGGCTCGGCCAATCCCGCCGTACGGTCCAGCAACCCCGTGGTGGCCGGTCTCAGGGAGAACATCACGAAGGAACGGCGCGCACGTCTCGTCCGCTACAGCGAGGCCAGCCCGCCCAGCATCATCCAGGGCAACATCCAGGATCTCTCGGCCTTCATGACCGGCCAGACGTCGCCCGGAGCGACGCTGAGCAGCATGGCGGAACGCGCGGACGAGGAATGGCACACGTGGAGGCAGGACGAGGCATGAGGACCACTACCGCGCCACCCGCCACCACCGCCCCCCCAGCACCGCTCGCCCGACCCACGCCCCCGCCGGCCGCCTACCGTCAAGCCCCGGGCGGCGGCACGTGATCGTCTCGCCGCCGGGGCCTTCCTGACCCCGTCGGTCGCACTGGTCGGTGTGGTGCTGCTCGCGCCCTTCGCGACGACGATCTACCGAAGCTTCTTCGACGACCACCGTCACTCCGGCTTCGCCGGTGTGGACAACTACCGGCTCTTCCTCACCGACGACGCGCTGCTGCGCTCCGTGGAGAACACGCTCCTGTGGGTGGCGGGGACCGTGGCGCTGCCCTTCGCACTCGGCATGCTCATCGCCTGCCTCACTGACGCCACCCGCTGGTCACGGTTCGCGCGGTTGTGCGTCGTCATCCCCTACGCGCTGTCCGGCGCCGCCGTGGCCGTCGTGTGGAACTTCGTCCTGAGCACCGACGGTGCGCTCAACCAGCTGCTGTCCGCGGTCGGCCTGGGCTCCCTCGGCCAGAGCTGGCTGCTCGACTGGCCGGGGAACACCCTGGTCATCATCTGCGTCAACGCCTGGCAGGCCACCGGTGTGGCGGTCATTCTCATCCTCGTCGGGCTGCAGGGCATCCCGCCCGAGACACTGGAAGCCGCCGATCTCGACGGCGCCGGTCCCTGGCAGCGCTTCCGCTTCGTCGTGCTGCCCCAGCTCCGTCCGGTGTCGGTCATCGTGATCGGCATGAGCCTGGCCAACGGGCTCAAGTCCTTCGACCTTCTCTGGGTTCTCACCCGGGGCGGCCCCGGGCGGGCCACGGAGACACTGGCGGTCTCCATGTACCAGGAGACCTTCCTGCTCCAGCGGCCCGGAGCAGGCTCCGCGATCGCGGTGATCCTCACCGTGATCGTCCTTGCGGCGTCCTGGTTGTATCTCCGGCGCCAGTTCGACGAGAAGGGCGCGTGACGATGCATCTCGGCAGAGTTCTGCGGAACACCGTGCTGATCCTCCTGTCCCTGCTGTGGGCCATCCCGTCCTGGCTGCTCCTGGTCAACGCGCTCGTCCCCGCACAGGAGTACACCGGTACGCCCCACTGGCTGCCGAAGAGCTTCGGGCTCTTCGACAACTTCGCGACGGCATGGACCGAGGCGGACCTGGGGCCCGCCATGGGCAACAGTCTGCTGTACGCCGTCGTCGGCTCCCTCGTCGCGGTGGTCATCGCCACCGCGGCCGCGTTCGCGGTGGTGATCATGCCCGTGCGGCGCCGCGTTCTGTGGTTCTGGCTGATCTACTCGGGCACGCTGCTGCCGCTCCAGGTGTTCCTGCGCCCGCTGTTCCTCTCCTACGCGCGCTTCGACCTGTACGACACACAGATCGGCATGTTCCTGGTGTACGCCACCATCTCCATCCCGTTCTCGTTCTTCCTCATGCGCAACTACGCCACCACCGTGCCCCGGGAGGTCGTCGAGGCGGCACGGATGGACGGCGCCTCGTGGTGGCGACTGTTCTGGCAGATCCACGTACCGCTGTCGAAGTCGGCGATGGTGGCCGCGTTCTCCTTCCAGTTCGTCGCCATCTGGAACGACCTCCTGTTCGGCATCACCTTCAGCGCCAGTGACAACATCCGGCCCGCCATCGCCGCGCTTTCCGAACTCCAGGGCAACTACTCCGACGTCGGGCCCCCCGTGGTCCTGGCGGGCGCCCTTCTCGTCTCGCTCCCCACCCTCCTTCTCTTCTTCTCCGCCCAGCGCTTCTTCGTCAACAACCTCAAGCTCACGCGCTGACCCCCGTTTCTGTACCCGCCCCACTGCGTTGCGGAGCCCCATCCATGCATGACGACCGTGAACTGACCGAAGCCCGACTGCGCCGCGTGCTGGAACAGCGCATTCGCCCCGCCGTGTATCCCGCCTCCGTGCCGCTGGAGGTCGCGGCGTGGGTCTCGCCCGGCGAGCCGGTTCCGCCGGCCGAGGGGCTGAGGGCCGCCCACACTCCCGTCGCCGTGGGAGAGCGGTGGGGCGCCCCCTGGGACACCACGTGGTTCCGGGTACGCGGCGAAGTGCCCCCCGAGTGGGCGGGGAAGACCGTGGAGGCCGTGCTGGACCTGGGCTTCGACGAGGGGCAACCCGGTTTCCAGTGCGAGGCCCTGGTCTACACCCCGGACGGCACACCGGTGAAAGGGCTCAACCCCCGTAACCAGTGGGTCCGGGTGGGCACCCGGGTCCAGGGCGGCGAACCCGTCGAGTGGCACTTGGAGGCCGCCTCCAACCCGTACCTGGATCTCGGCTCGTTCCTGCCGACGAGGCTCGGCGACCGGCACACCGCCCGCGCGGAACCCCAGTACCGTCTGGCGCGCATGGACCTCGCGGTCTTCGACCCGCAGGTGTGGGAACTCGTACAGGACCTGGAAGTGCTGGACGAGCTGATGCACGAGCTGCCGCTGGACAGCGAACGCCGCAGCCGGGTGCGGCGCGCCGTCGGCCGGTCCCTGGACGCTCTCGACCCGCAGGACGTGAACAGCACGGCTTCCGCGGCCAGGCAGGAGCTGGCGGATGTCCTGGCCTCGCCGTCCCACGCGTCCGCGCACCGCATCAGTGCGGTCGGGCACGCGCACATCGACTCCGCCTGGCTGTGGCCCCTGCGCGAGACCGTACGGAAGGTCGCGCGCACCGCGGCCAACATGACCGCGCTGCTGGAGGACGCCCCCGAGTTCGTCTTCGCCATGTCCCAGGCACAGCAGTTCGCCTGGATCAAGGAACACCGGCCCGAGATCTACGCCAAGGTCAAGGACGCCGTGCGTGGCGGTCGGCTGGTGCCCACGGGCGGGATGTGGGTCGAATCCGACACGAACATGCCCGGATCGGAGGCGATGGCCCGTCAGTTCGTGCACGGGAAGCGGTTCTTCCTGGACGAGTTCGGAGTCGAGAGCGACGAGGTGTGGCTGCCCGACTCGTTCGGCTTCGCCGCGGGCCTTCCACAGATCATCGCGGCCGCGGGTGCCAAGCGGCTGCTCACCCAGAAGATCTCCTGGAGCCGCACCAATTCCTTTCCCCATCACACCTTCTGGTGGGAAGGGATAGACGGGACCCGGATCTTCACCCACTTCCCGCCCATCGACACCTACAACTGCTCGATGGTGGGCAGTGAACTCGCGCACGCCGCACGCACCTTCAAGGAGCAGGGCGCGGCCAGTGGCTCGCTCGCCCCCACCGGGTGGGGGGACGGCGGAGGCGGCACGACGCGCGAGATGGTCGCCAAGGCGGCCCGCACGCACGACCTCGAAGGTTCTCCCACCGTCACCTGGGAGACACCGGAGGCGTTCTTCACCCGGGCCCAGGACGAGTACCCGGACCCCGCCGTCTGGGTCGGCGAGCTGTACCTCGAACTCCATCGGGGGACCTTCACCAGCCAGGCCCAGACCAAGCAGGGCAACCGGCGCAGCGAACACCTGCTGCGCGAGGCCGAGCTGTGGGCGGCCACCGCGGCCGTACGAACCGGGTTCGCGTACCCCTACACGCAACTGGACCGCATCTGGAAGACGGTCCTCCTGCACCAGTTCCACGACATTCTGCCCGGCTCGTCCATTGCCTGGGTGCACCGGGAGGCCCGGCACACCTACGCCGAAGTCGCCCGGGAGCTGGAAGGCGTCATCGGCGCCGCGCTCGAGGCGCTGGCCCCGTCCGGCGGCACCGAACTGCTCGCCAACTCGGCTCCCCATTCACGGGGCGGAGTGGCTGCGGGTGCTCTGGGCGCTCCCGTGGCCGACGGCGCCGACGTCACTTCCGAGCCGGACGCCGAGGGCGGCTTCGTCCTCGACAACGGGTTGCTGCGGGTCCGCGTCGACGCCCGCGGACTGGTCGTCTCGCTCTACGACAGGGAAGCCGGCCGGGAAGCACTGGCCCCCGAAGCGGCGGGGAACCTCCTGCAGATCCACCCGGACCTCCCCAACGAGTGGGACGCCTGGGACGTGGACGCGTTCTACCGCAACGTCGTCACGGACCTCGACGACGTGAGGGAAGTACGCCTGGAACACACCGGAGCGGACTCGGCGACGCTACGGGTCGTGCGTTCCTTCGGACGTTCGCGGGCCGTGCAGTCCCTGACCCTGGCGCGCGGGCAGCGGCGGATCGACCTGGAGACGGAGGTGGACTGGCACGAGACGGAGAAGTTCCTGAAGGTCGCCTTCCCTCTCGACATCCATGCCGAACGGTATGCCGCGGAGACGCAGTTCGGGCACCTGTACCGGCCCACTCACACCAACACCAGCTGGGAGGCCGCCAAGTTCGAGGCGTGCGCGCACCGTTTCGTGCACCTCGAGGAGCCGGGCTGGGGCGCGGCGGTCGTCAACGACTCGACGTACGGGCACGAGGTGACCCGAACGGTGCGCGCCGGCGCCGAGCGAGGAACGACCACGACCGTTCGCCTCTCCCTGCTGCGGGCGCCTCGCTTCCCGGACCCGGAGACCGACCAGGGAACGCACCGCTTCCGCTACTCCCTCGTCCCCGGGGCGCGACTGGCCGACGCGGTCCGTGAGGGGCACCGCATCAACCTGCCCGAGCGCCGGGTGACCGGGGCAGTCGACGCCCCCGGCAGCGTGCCCCTGGTCGGCGTCGACGCCGAGCAGGTGGTGGTCACCGCCGTGAAGCTCGCCGACGACGCCAGCGGCGACGTGATCGTGCGCTTCCACGAGGCGCACGGCGGACGCACCACGGCCACCGTGACCGCGGGCTTCTCCGTTGCCGACGTCACAGCGGTCGACCTCCTGGAACGCCCCCTCGACGCCCCCGCGCACATGACGGCCGAAGGGGACTCGGTACGCCTTGCCCTGCGGCCCTTCCAGATCGTGACCCTGCGGTTCGCCAGGAGCGACCGTGCCTGAGGGCCAGGGCACCGGATGCCGTCCACCCGCCATGCCCGCCCGCGGACTTGCTGCCGCCCGGCCTCCAGAGGAACCCCGCATGACCTCCGACCGCTCCCTGTGGACAGCGACCCCCGCCCCCGTCACCGGCTCCTGGCCGGACGTGGACGGCACACCCACCCTGCACGTCGACCTCGACCGTCCCGACGCCGTATGGCCCGAGGTGCATCCCGGCATCCACGACGCCGACGGAGGTCACCGGGCGCACCGCATCGTGGCGTCCTTCGCCCTCGAACACGCCGAAGACGCCGTCCTGCACCTCGCGTACGCGGCGGAGCGCGGCCCCTGCCCCGATCTCGAAGTCGTCCTGGACGGCACCCGTCACTCGCTGCACCACCTTGCCGTCGAGCGGGCCGACCGCGCCCGCACCGGGGACCCTGGCCCCACCTCCGGGCACGGCACACTCCGCATCCCGCTGCCCGCGGCATGGCTCACCCCCGGGCGGCACGAGCTGACCGTGACCACCGTCCTCGACGAACCCGCGGCCACCGGAGCGCCCCGCACCGAGGGCGGGTCCGCCGCCCACCGACCCGGCGAGGCACTGCCCCCGGCACGCGCCCACTACGGGAAGTGGTTCGGCTCCTATCTGCGGTGGGACGCCGTCCGGCTGGAGTCCAGCCGCACTCCACCGCCCCACACTCCGGCGTGGTCCCTGCGGACCACACCCCTCTACCTGCACGGTGACCCGCAGCCGGTTCCGCTGGTCGAGCTCACCGCTCACATCCCCGCGGGGGCCGCGCTTCCCGGCGATGTGTCCCTGCGTTACGCGGACCGGGTCCTGCCCGTTCCCAAGGCTCCGGAGCGGAACTTCGGCATGGTGCGCTGGCGGCTGCCCGCGCCCGGCTTCGACGCGCCGGCCGAGTTCGCCGTCCACGCGGGCGAGACCGTCCTGCACCGTGCCGACCTGACACCGGCGCGCCGCTGGACCGTGCACCTGATCCCGCACGTGCATCTCGATCTCGGCTTCACCGACACCCAGCCGAAGGCGCTGGAACTGCACTGCCGCAACATCGACAAGGCCCTGGACCGGCACGCCCAGGATCCCGCGTTCCGCTACAGCGTGGACGGGGCCCTGGTGGTCCGGGAGTACCTGAACACCCGCTCGCCGCGGCGACGCGCCCGTCTGCGCGAGGCGATCGCCGCCGGAGTGATCGGCGTCAACACCTTTCACAGCAACCTGCTCACGGGCATCACCAGCCTGGACGAGCTGCGCCACGCCCTCGACTTCGGCTCCTCCCTGCCCGCCGGGCCCGGGACCGTCCCCCGATACGCCAACATCACCGACGTACCCACGTGGACGGGGGTCCTGCCCTCGGTGCTCCGGATGGCGGGCGTGGACGCCTTCGTGGGCATGTCCAACCATCACCGCGCGGCGACCGCCGGCAGCGACGAAGTACACCTGATCTCACCGGTGCGCTGGCAGGCCCCCGACGGCAGTGAAGTCCTGGCCCACTTCGCCGACCACTACTCGCAACTGCGGTTCGTCGCCGCCGATCCGCAGTCCGTCGCCGGCGCGGTGAACGGCCTGGAACGCCTTCTCGAGCGTTACGAACGTCGGGACTACCTGCCCACCGATCTCGCCGTGATCGGCACCCACGCCGACAACGAGGATCTCGGGGACGGTGACGCCGGGTTCGCCGAACGGTGGAACGAGGCCTTCGCCCACCCCCGGGTGCGGGTCTCCACGTTCGGCGACTACCTGAGTTCCGTCGCGCCGCTGCGTGACCGTCTGCCGCTGCACAGGGCGGAGGGCGGGAGCTTCTGGGAGGACGGGCCCGCCGCCTCCGCAGCGGACGGCGCCGCCTACCGGCGGGCCCAGGCCATGCTGCCGGCGGCCGAGAACCTCGGCGTCGCCTCACAACTGACCGACGAGCGCTATCGCCCCGACCGGCAGGCCCTGGACCGCGCCTGGGACGGATTGATCATCGGGGGCGAGCACACCTGGACGTGGGCCCGTGCCGTATCCCACCCGCACGCACCACAGATCGACGACCAGCTCCACTGGAAGCGCCGTGCCATCGACGACGCGGCGCGGATCTCCCTCGACGAGAGCCGCCGCGTGCTCGGTCAGCTGGCCGAGGCCCTCGAGCTGGACGGCCCCTGCCTCCTGGTCCACAACCCGCACCCCTGGCCCGCGTCGCTGACCGTCGAGGTCGACCTGCCGCAGGGCAGCACCCCGCTGGACGCGCAAGGACGACCGGTCCCCCTCGAGGTGCTGAGCGACTGCGCCGGCATGCTCCGAGTCAGGCTGATCCTCGAGGAGATGGAGGCCTTCGGCTACCGCTCCTTCCCCCTGAGCGACCGAAGCGACACCGTTCCCGCGGGGGAAGGGACCCCGGCGGCCGCACTCACGCCCCCGTCGCACCCCGCCGACGAGCGGACCCCGGTGGGGGCCGCCACGGCCGGGGAGACGCAGACGAGCGAAGTGTGGGAGATCGGGCTTCGGGACGGCGACGGGCTTCCCGTCAGCCTGCGTCATCTGCCCACCGGCCGCGAACTCCTCGACTCCCGGGCCCCCTTCGCGCTGGGCGAGCTGATCCAGCTGACCGCCGCCGAGGCCAAGAGCAGCGGAGCCCACGACCGGACCATGATCAAGCAACTCGATTCGCGTCTCCACCCCGGCCCGCCCACCGCACTCGCCGAGGAACGCCCCGCGATGCGGCTGCTCGGCGTGCGCCGCACTCCGGACGGCACCCGGCTGCGATGGGCCGGCGAGGGCGCGGGCCTCGGCGACATCACCATGGAACTGCTGCTGGGCGACGCTCCCGACCAGTGCGAGCTGAGCGTCGAAGCGACGAAACTGCCGGTACTCGACATGGAATCGGTGTCCATCGCCTTCCCCTTCCTGGTCGACACGCCGACGGTGCGCTACGACAGGCAGCTGGGCTGGGTGGAGCCACGCGCCGATCACGGGCCGGGCTCGTCCAACGAGTGGCTCTCCGCCACCTCCGCGGTGACCGTCACGGCACCCGAGGGTCCCGGCGTGCTGTGGGCGGCCCCGGACAGCGCCCTGTTCTCCTCCTCCGACCTGGTCCGCGGCGTCTGGCCCGAGCGGTTCTCGGAGACGAACGGGTACCTGTACGCGTACGTGATGAACAACTTCTGGCCGTGCAACACGCCGCCCACGCAGTCCGGCCGGGTCCGGTTTCGCTACGTCTTCGCCGCCATCGACCGCCACGTGCCCGAAACGGCGTCACGGTTCGGGGCACAGGCCCGGCTCGGCGCCCTGGCTCATGAAGTGACCCCGCTCGACCGGTTCACCGAGACACGGCAGCCCCGATTCGCCGAGGGCGCACTGCTCGACCTGGGAGACGTGCCCGACTGCAGGGTTTCCCTGACCGGCGAGGAAGATCGCCTCGTCCTGCGGATCGCCAACCTGCGCGCCGTGGAGAACCACGACATCGCCCTCCGCGTCCCGGACGGCTTCCGTTCGGTGGAGGGCGATGTCGCGACGCCGGCTGCCGACGGCAGGCTCAGGCCCCGCCTGGGGCCCTTCGGCGCCGTGGAACTGCTCCTGAAAGGCGGTGAGCCTCGGCAGACGGACGACTGACGGTGGTGGCCGGGCGGTTACCGGATCACGCCGGGTCGAGGCGGGAGACGGTGCCGCCGATGGCGAGGACGTACAGCTCGCCGTCGGCGTCCTGGGCGAAGGACACGACCTCACCGCCGTTCACACCGAGGTCCCTCTCGCCGGTCACCTCGCCGTTCTCGATTTCCAGGGAGCGCAGCGTGCCGTCGCAGTAGTCGCTGTAGACGTACTGTCCGGCGAGGTCCGCGATCGCGTCGCCGCGGTAGACGTAACCGCCGGTGACCGAGCAGCCGAGGCCGTTGCGGTCGTACTCGTGGATCGGCGGGACGTGGTTCGCGGGCTCGGTGCCCCCTCGGAAGGGGTGCGTGCCCTCCATCTGGGACCAGCCGTAGTTCTCTCCGCCCTTGCTGCTCGCGGGCGCCCAGTCGATCTCCTCCCAGTCGCTCTGGCCGACATCGCCGATGAGCAGGTCGCCGGAGCCGGCGTCGAAGGAGAACCGCCACGGGTTGCGCAGCCCGTACGCCCAGATCTCACCCTTGGCGTTCGGGTCGTCGGCGAAGGGGTTGTCCTCCGGGATCGCGTAGGGGTCGCCGCCCTGCGGGTCGATCCGCAGCAGCTTGCCGAGCAGGGTGTCGAGCTTTTGACCGTTGCCGTCGGGGTCGCCGCCGCCTCCGCCGTCACCGAGCGCGACGTACAGGTAGCCGTCGGGACCGAACTTGATGTCGCCGCCGTTGTGGTTCGACTCGGGCTGTTCCTGGGTCAGGACGGTGCGTCGGGTGTCCTCCTGGACGGCCCCGTCCTCGACGGCGAACTCGTCGACGGTGCTGGTGCCCGCGAGGTCGGTGTAGGAGATGTAGAGGTGCGCGAACTCCTTGTCGAACGCCAGCCCGAGCAGGCCGCGTTCACCGTCGGTGGTGGTCTCGTCGGAGATGTCGAGTACGGGGTCGCCGAGTCCGTCGTCGTTCAGGACCCGGACCGTGCCCGCACGTTCGGCGACCCAGACCGTGGCGCCGGGGCCCGCGGTGCCCGCGGTCGGGTTCCGGGCCTGGGCCACCTCGGTCAATACGACGGGCGCCGCTAGCTCGGGGGCGGCGGGCTCGTCGGCGGACGCCGTGGCCAGAGCCAGGGACCCGACGAGGCCCAGCGTTCCGATGATCGCCGACATTCTGGTGCGAACTTTCACCATGGCCTCCCGGAGGCGGTGAGTGGGGGGAAGGTTGTGCCGCCGGTCACCGCAGAGGATACGAGACGTGAGCGCCCTGGCCTAGACCAATGCGCGCCTCTTCTGACACTCGTGCCGTCATCGATCCCGGTCCTTCGTGAGGGTTGTTCACCCGGCTGAAGATGCTGCTGAACAACTGCCGACGGCGCTGTACTGATGGGAGCAGAGCATACGAACGCAACCGCTCTACCGAGGGAGAGGATTCGTGCGTTCCGGGGACGAGTTCGCCGACCGCTACGTCCTGAGGGAGGTCATCGGCGCGGGGCGCGGCGGTGACGTGTGGCTGGCCCACGACACGGTGGTGGGCCAGGACGTCGCCCTGAAGCCGGAGCGGACGGACGGCGAGGGCGAGACCGCCGTACGACGGCTGCTGGGCGAACCGCGCGCCATGGCCAAGTTCCGCGGCCATCCCCACGTCGTGACCCTTTTCGACGTGGTGCGGGTGGAACAGGACCGGGCCGGGACTCGGGACCTGGCCGGGGAGCAGACGTTCTGGTTCGTCATGGAGTACGTGCCCGGCGGCGGCCTGGACCTGCGCACTCCGCTCTCCCCGGCGCGGGCGGCCCGCGTCGGTGCCCAGCTCGCCGACGCACTGGCCGCCCTGCACGAAGCGGGCATCGTCCACTGCGACGTCAAGCCCTCCAACATCGGCCTCACCCGGTACGGGACCGCGAAGCTGCTGGACTTCGGTGCCGTCTACCGGGTCGGCGGCACCGAGACCATCACGGTCAACGGCCCGTCCAGCTTCACCCCTGACTACGCCGCTCCCGAGCTGGCCCGCGGGAACCTCCCCCGGCCGGCCTCGGACGTGTTCTGCCTGGCCGCCACGCTCTGCGCGCTGGTCACCGGCGCGCCGCCGCGCGGGGGCGTGTCCCAGGAGGCCGGAGCCCTCTCCGACGGTGCGGGGGACGACGCCGAGGAAGCCGACCGGCTGAAGTACTGGAAGGCCGAGCAGGGCGTCGTCGAGCTGGACGCCGCCGCCGTGGGACCCCTGTATCCCGTGCTCACCGCCATGCTGCAACGCGATCCCCGGCGACGCCCCGACGCCGCCGAGGCCAGGCAGCTCCTGGAGGACGTCGCCGCAACCGGGCCGAAGCCCTCTCGGGACACGGCCGGCACCATCACCGGGCGCCGACCGCGGCGGCGGCCGCTGCTCACGGCCGCCCTCGGCATCGGCGCCGTACTGGCCCTGGGGCTGGTCGTCGTCCACGACCAGGGGGACGGCGGGAAGGCCGTTTCCCAGTCCGTGCAGAGCGGACTGGAGCAGGACCCCTCGGACGGCGAACCCGAGACCCTCATCGGCGATCCGCACACGGCCGACGTCTGTGCCCTGACCGATCCCGCCGCGCTCAGCCGGTTCAGTGACGGCGAGGCGCGCGTGGACGTGGACTACGGGAACTTCGACCGCTGCGACGTCCTCGTGGGCATCGACGACAGGACCCGGATCGACGTGTCGATCCGCGTCCTTCGGGGCTCGTCACCCGAGGGTTCGACACCCTCCCGCACCGTCGGGAGGATCGGGGTCCGCGAGGAGCCGGCCGAGCGCGACGAGTGCGAGCTGCTGCTGACCTCCGACGGCGACACCGCTTCCCGCGTCGAGGTTCGCGCCAGCATGGGCAAGGGCTCCGTCGTCGGCGGCAACGCGACCCTGTGCACGGTCGCCGACAGCGCCGCCACGAGCGCCGCCGAGGTCCTCAACCTGGGCCCGCTCCCCCGCCGTTCGCCTGCCTACCCACGCACCTCGCTGGCCTGGGCGAACGCCTGCGAGCTCCTCGACACCAAGGCGCTGTCCGTCGTTCCGGGCCTCAAGGTCGACGTACCGGACGTCGGCGTCGCGGGCTGGAGCTGCGAGTGGTCCAGCGACGTCGACGAGCTGGACGCGGAGATCGCCTTCTTCCGCGACCAGCCGAAGTCCGCGGTGAACGGCGCCACCACCGTCACGCTCAGCGGATACCGCTCCGTCGTCGGACCGGACGACCCGGACACCTGTACGGCCTTCGTCGAGTACCGCAGGTACAGCGGCCGGGACGCCGAGACCGCCGCCGAGATGGTGCGCCTGGACGTCACCGGGCAGCAGCCCATGGAGAAGCTGTGCACGATGGCCAGGGCCCTCGCGGCCTCCGCGGCCGCCGAACTCCGCGCGCGCTGACACCGGTCCTCAGACAGTGGAGTCCGGCCAGGCCGCGTCGTCCTCCATCAGCTCCAGGTCCGGCGGTACGAGCGTCGTCGACTCGACCAGACCCTTGATCAGGTTGTGCAGCAGGCTGTTGTCGCCGGGACGACCCTGCGACTTGTCGTGGATCAGCGGGTACCGGAAGCCGGTGCGGTGCAGGCGACGGCGTACGGCCTCGATCCGGTACTCGATCTTGCGTTCGTTCCAGCCCGCGTCCGGGCGGAGGTAGGCGAACTGCTTGGCGGCGGTCGCGTACGTCAGGGGGCGCGGGTCCTCCTCGTACAACAGGTACCGCTGGCCGAGTACGACCAGCAGCAGCCGTTCGTCGTCGTCGAGTGCCCAGGTCTCCGGGCGCGCCGTCTCCGCGCGCCGGCGCGACACCGGTCCCTGGTCGTCGTGGCTCGCCACGTACAGCTCGACCAGGTGCTCCCGGTAGCCGGACCCCTTCACGAACAGCGGGGTGTAGCCGGGGGCGAGCGGGATCGGCTCGGTGCTGAGGTGCATCATCCGGCCTCGGGGCAGGCGGACCAGCTGCTGTCCGGTGTTGCGCAGCCACCACTGCCCCGCGCGGTACGTCAGCTCCCCGTGCCGGCGGCTCACCCGCAGGTCGTCGATACCGACTCCCAGATCCACGTCCGGCTTCTCGCCCCGTCCGAAACGGACCGTCAGCCCCGGGCGGGGCGGTGCGGTGAGCTCTCCCGTGACCGTACGGGCGTGCAGGATGCCGGGCGTGGTGGGCGCGACACCACGGGCGAGGCTGGCGGAGAGGGGCATCGCTGGTCTCCTCGGTTCGTGGGCTGCTCCACCGGCGTACGGGGCATGCCTGCACGATGCAGTGTCCCCTCCGGGACCCCTCCCGAGTCCCGCCCCGCACAGTGGGTGTCGTTTCCGCTTTCCCCACGGCGAAGGGTGACTTGATGGCGGAGGAGAGTGTCGAGGTCGTGATCGCGGCGGACGGCACCGCGGAGGTGCACGTCCGGGGTGTCGCCGG
This sequence comes from Streptomyces sp. BBFR51, assembly GCF_044591655.1. NCBI lineage: Bacteria > Bacillati > Actinomycetota > Actinomycetes > Kitasatosporales > Streptomycetaceae > Streptomyces > Streptomyces sp. BBFR51. Next base: position 183,668 of record NZ_CP172448.1, read on the forward strand.
AACGCGGTGTGTGACGGACACGGATGAGTTGATCCGGCTGCTCGGCGGCGCGGTGGAGCACCAGACGCTCACCGAGGAGGCGTACCAGCAGGACACGGCCGAGGAGCAGGATCGCCTGTGGCAGGGGTGAGCGGCCCGGGCACGCCCTGGCGACTGCACGCCGTCGTGCCCCGAAGCCGCGCCAACGGTCCGGGGGTCCGGTACGTCGCCTGGAGTCAGGGGTGTGCCCTGGCCTGCCCGGGGTGCTTCAACCCCGAGACCCATACCGCGGCGGGCGCCCACCTGGTCCGCACGGCGGGTGAGGTGGCCGACGAGGTGCTGGCCGACGCCGCGTCCCTCGAGGGCGTCACCCTCACCGGCGGTGAGCCGCTGGAACAGCCCGCCGCGGTCGCCGCGTTCTGTGCCGAACTCCGGGCGCACAGCGACCTGTCGGTGATCGTGCTGACGGGGTTCACCCGGCCCGAGATCGAGTCGGACCCGGCCCGGTCGGCGGCCGTCGCCGACGCCGATCTGGTGATCGCCGGCCGCTACAACACGCGGCTGCGTCTGGCCCGGGGGCTGCGCGGCTCGTCGAACAAGGAGTACTGGATGCGCACCGGGCGCTACACGCCGGACGATCTGGCCGCCGTACCGGAGTTGGAGATCACCGTCGCGGCCGACGCGACGCTGACGTTCACCGGCATGGCCGCGCCGGGAGGAGAGTTCTGAGTGGGCACTGTGGGCATCCATGACGAGATCCGACTGTATCTCCGCGCCCGGGTGGCGCTGATCGTGCTCGTCACGGTCGAGGAACAGCGCGCCCTGGCGGTGCTGGATCAGGTGCGGCTCGACCGGGACCCGTCGTCCGACCTGGTCACCTGGGACATCGCCGACGGTCTGGAGTCCGCGGCGGGGCGACAGCTGCCCAAGGCGGCCAGTCCGCCGGACGCGCTGGCCAAGATCAGGGAGCTTTCGGAGAAGGACCCGCACCGCCGCGATCTGTATGTGCTCAAGGACTTCCACGCCTTCTGGGAACGCGACCCGGCGGTGCGCCGTCGTCTGCGCAACCTCGCCCACAAGCTCGTCTTCACCGGCTCCTCGCTGATCGTGACCACACCGGTGCGCGGCATCCCCGTGGAACTGGGCGACGACGCGGTGGTGGTCGAAATGCCGCTCCCGGAGGCCGATGCGCTGCGCGGCGAACTCGACCACCTCATCGACAGCACCAAGGGCGTGAAGTCCACACTCACCCCGGCGGGACGCAGCCGCCTGGCCCAGGCCGCGCTGGGCCTCACCACCGCCCAGGCCCGCCGGGCCTTCGCCAAGGCCATCGTCCGCGACGAGGTGCTCGACGACCGTGACATCGAGGCGGTGCTGGCCGAGAAGAAGGCGGTCATCCGGGAGAACGAGGCGCTGGAGTTCTACGGCGCCGAGGAGAGCCCCGACGACCTCGGCGGTCTGGACGTGCTCAAGGAGTGGCTGCGACTGCGCGAACGCGCCTTCGGCGACGCCGCCCGCGAGTTCCGTCTTCCGGCGCCCAAGGGCATCGCGCTGATCGGCATCCCCGGCACCGGCAAGAGCCTCACCGCGAAGATGATCGGCGGACTGTGGCGGCTGCCCCTGCTGCGCCTGGACGTCGGCGCGCTGTTCGGCTCCCTGGTCGGTGAGTCGGAGGAGCGGGTGCGCAGGGCGCTGCGGCTGGCGGAGACCGTGTCGCCCTGCGTGATGTGGATCGACGAGGTGGAGAAGGCGCTGACGTCGGGCGGCCACGACTCAGGCACCTCGCAACGGGTCTTCGGCACCGTCCTGACCTGGATGCAGGAGAAGACCGCCCCGGTGTTCGTCGTGGCCACCGCCAACGACGTCAGCGCGCTGCCCCCGGAGACACTGCGCCGCGGCCGCTTCGACGAGGTGTTCTTCCTCGACCTGCCCACCGAGGAGGAACGACGCGAGATCATCACCGTCCATCTGCGCAAGCGCGGCCGCAGCCCGGAGGCGTTCGACGTCCACCAACTGGCCCGGGACTGCGACGGGTTCGTCGGGGCGGAGCTCGAACAGGTCGTCGTGGACGCGATGTACGAGGCGTTCGCCGAGGAGCGTGACATCACCACCGCCGACATCACTCGCGCGGCGGTCCGCACGGTCCCGCTGAGCAAGTCCCAGCGCGAGGTCATCGAGGACCTGCGCGCCTGGCTGCGGGAGGGCCGCGCCCAGTCGGCGTCCTTCGCCGGTGCCGCGCAGGCGGCCCGGTACCAGGTTCCGGTACTGGAGGTGTAGCCGTTGCCGCACATTCGGATCGCCGTGCCGGCGCTGCGGCTGCCCCTCGGGCACAGGTCCCGGTGGCGCCTGCGGTCTCTGACGTGGGCGGAACCGCCGACGTCCGGACCGTCCCGGCGACGGTGGGACTCCCCGCTCGTGGCGGCACTGCTGCACCCCGTCGGTGAGCGGGCACGAGCCTGGCTGTCGGTACTGAACGACACCGAGGTCGTCGACCTGTACTGCACGGCGGCGCCGGCCTCGCCGAAGGCGGCGGCCTTCCGCGCCGAGCACCATCTCGCGCCCAATGACGAAGTGCGCCGCGCCGTCTTCTTCGTACGCACCGGACAGCAGGAGCAGTACAGCGCCCCGGACCCCGACGGCGCGCTGCTGGCACTCGGCTGTCCATCGGGGCGACGGCGGATACGGCGGTGGTCGCGGGCGACTTCGAGAGCGAAGTGGACGAGGACGGCGAGGAGTGAGGCCGATGCGGGTACGCACCGCTGTACTGGTGCTGCGGCTGCGGGCCGCGCCGGAGTCGTGGCTGGGCCGCCGGGCCCTGCACGCCGTGTTGCGTGCGGCGGAGTCCGGAGCGACCGGGAGTCTGCGCGCCGCCGGCCGCGCCATGGAGACCCACGGCGCGGAGGCGGTGTTCCGGGCGTGGCTGACGCCGTCGGTGTCCGGGCCGTCTCCCCAGCGCTGGGCCTCTCCTCTCGTGGCGGGACTGCCGGCGCCCTCCGCACCCGTACCCGCCGTACTCGTCGACGCCGCGTGGCTGGACTGGCTCGACCGGCACGGTGCCGAGCTGTGGTCGCTGCTGGAGCGCTGGGGTCCCGCCCCGGCGACCTCCGAGCCGCGCGTGCGCTCCCTCAGCCGGCTGGCGCTCGGTGACGGCGACGTGGCGCTGGAACAGCGCGATCTCGTAGGCGCCGCACTCCGTTTCGACCACCCGATCGGAGAGCGTGCCCGGGCCCGGCTGCTCGCGCCGGGCGAACCCGAGACCGTCGAACGGTTCTGCGCGGCGGCGCCGGCCTCGCCGGAGGCGGCGCGCTTCTGCGCCGAGCACCACCTCGCGCCCGCCGACCAGGTCCGACGCGCCTTGTTCTTCGTACGTACCGGGCAGCCGGCGCAGTACCGGGCGCTGGACCCGGACGGCTCGATCCTGGCACTCGGCTACCGCGGGGCCTCCGCCGAGGAGCGCTCGATGCTGCGGGTCGCGATGAGCAGGCTGGGCATCCTGGACGTGCTGCGTGTGCTGGCGGGACAGAGTTCCCATCGAGGGGACCTCGCCTCGCTCGACGAGAGCGAACGTGCCTATGTGATCGAGCAACTGGTGGACCGGCGTGACTGGGACCACTTGTGGTCCCTCACGCTGCAGATGTCGCTTCCCGAAGCGGTACGGACGGCCAACGAGTTCGACGACTGGCGGCCGTCCGGCGAGGACGACCGCCGCTTGTTCGAAGCCCTGTGTGCCGCGGACCCGCCTGCCATCACCCGGTTCGTGGACGCCCTGGCCGGCGCGGGCCCGTTCAGCTCCGTCCCCCGCACCCGCATCTGGCCGACCGACACCGATGAGCAGCCGATCACGGTGCACGCTCTCGACTTCGCGGCGGACGGCGCGCAACTCGCCTTCGCCGGGCGAGGGACCGGACACTGCGCCGGGATCGTGGACCTCGGCAGCCTGAGTCTGGCGTGGGTGGACGACGACCTCCCGCAGCCCGCCCAATGGATCGCCCATCTGGGACCCGACGCCATGATCGTGGCGGCGCGCAAGTACATCCACTACGCGGACGAGAGCGGCACGCGGGCCCTCGGCAGTGCGCCGAGCGAGGTGGGCGGCGTGGTGCGCATCGCCGGAGACCGTGCCTTCATGGTGCCAGCCAAGCACCGCACACCGGGCATGACATCGGAGTGGGCGATGTTCGTCGGAGGCTCCGACGGCCCCCTTGCCGACGGCGGCTGGCCGCGCGACCAGCGGTACGTCCTCCCGAGGAACCCCGCGGTGGACGCGGAGGGGCGGGTGGTCGCCCTGGTCCATGGGCTCCTCGACGTCGCGGTGGCCGACCTCGCCGACTCCACCGTGAACAAACTCGGCCAACCCGAGAAGGCGAAGTCCCGCCTGCGTCACGCCGCCGTCTCGCCTTCCGCGCTGGTCTGCAACACCGAAGCCGGTGAACTCCACGTGTGGCACGAACCTCTCACCTCCTCACAGGCGCCGCTCACGACCCGTCCCTGGAGGTACGCGACGAGTGCGATCCATCTCGCCTGGTCACCCGTGCTGGACCGGTTCCTCGCCGTCACGGCAACGCATCTGGAACTTCTCGACGTGCCGCCGACGCCGGACACGCCTCTGCCCGAGGACTGCGTGTCGGAGCGGGTCCGCCTCCTCGCCGACCGCCCGAGTGCCAGGGCGCGTTGTGCTCGGGTGTCACCGCGGGGGGATCTGCTGGCGGTGGGCGACCTGGACAGGGGCACCGTCGACATCTACGTCCTGACCGCCCTCGCCCTTCGCCCGTTCATCGCCGGACCCATGGGCGCGATGCACCACAAGGACCTCGCGAAGGTCGTCGAGGTGATGGAGAACCCTGCCCTGAACGAATTGTCCCGGCAGGCGTTGGGGCTGTTGCGGGCATGCCTGGAACACCGCTTCCGGCACGACGTCGGGATCGGCGGGACAGCGGGTTCGGCGGGCGCGGCACGTCTGGGCGACTACGAGATCGAACTGGACGGGTGAGCGCCGATGCCCACCGAGGACGAGACCGACCAAGCCCCGGACTCCGACCGCTCGTTGCCGGCTCTGGCCTGTCGAGCGGCGGCTCCTGGGGTCCGTGAGCGGCTGCGTACGGTCCTGACCTCTCCCCGTGCGAACTCGACTACCTGCGCCACCGACATCGCCCTCGGCCAGGTACCGGACAAGCATCAGGGAGACGTATGACCACCCGTATCGGTATCGACTTCGGCACCGCCAACACCGTGGTGGCGGGCTGGGACCAGGAAGCGGGCCGGGGTGTTCCCATCCCGCTGCCCGGGGTCGACCTGCTGCGCGAGGCCGGTCCCGGGCCCACCCAGCGCGTCGTGCCCTCGCTCATCGCCTACACCGACGACGGCGCGACCCGCCGTCTCGGCGCCCAGGTCACCCCCGACCTGTCCGAGACTCCCGGCGTCACCGTCTTCGCCTCCACCAAGAGCAATGTCGCCGGGCAGTCCTACGACGCGGCCCGCCCGGTCGGCGACCGCAAGATCACCGGGCGGGAGGCGGCCGTCCAGTTCCTCAGCGACATCATGGCGCTCGCCCTGCTCACCATCGAGGACGACGACCTCGAGATCGTCGTCACCGCGCCCGTCGAGTCCTTCGACGGCTACCGCGACTGGCTGGTACGGGAAGTGCGCGACGGACTGCCCACCGCCCGGCTGCGGGTGGTCGACGAGGCCACCGCGGCGGCCGTCGGCTACTGCGCCCGCCTCAACCCGGGCGACGCGTTCACCGTGATCGACTTCGGCGCGGGCACCCTCGACGTCTCGGTCGTACGGGTGCAGGAACCCGAGACCGCCGGCGCCGGGGCCGGCGTACGCACCATCGCCAAGAAGGGTCTGGACCTGGGCGGCAACACCATCGACGCGCTCCTGGCCGAACACGCCGTCGACCAGTTGTCCCTGCCGCCCGGCGACCAGATCGGCCGCAACCAGGTCTTCAGGCGTCTGCTGGCCTCCGCCGAGCAGGCCAAGCGCACTCTGGCCGGCGCCGACCGCGCCGTGATCACCGCCCGCGACGCCCGCACCGACGCGGTGCACCAGGTCACCGTCACCCGGGGCGAGTTCGACACCCTGCTCCGTGACAAGGGGGTACTGCGCCGGGTCAACCAGGCGCTGCGCGGGTGCCTCGACACCGCGGCCGCACGTGGCTTCGCCACCGACGACATCCGGCAGGTGTTCCTCGTCGGCGGGACCTGCCTCGTCCCCGCCGTGCAGGATGTGGTGCACCTGCACTTCGACCCCGACGTCGTACGCATGGACCGGCCGCTGGAGGCCGTGGCGGCAGGCGCGGCCGGCATCGCGGGCGGCAGCGAGTTGTTCGACCACATCCAGCACGACTACGCCATCCGGCACGTCGACCGCGACACCGGGGCCTACGAGTTCGAGACCCTGGTCGAGGCGGGCACCGCCTACCCCACCCCCGAGCCGGTCAGGACGCTCACCGTCAAGGCGGTGCACGACGGGCAGCAGCGGCTCGGCCTCGCCGTCTACGAACTCGCCCACGCCACCTACCGGGATTCCAGCGCCGAACTGGAGATCGCTTTCGACGCAGGAGGCGGTGCCCGCGCCATGACCGTCACCCCGCAGCAGCGTCAGCAGCGTTCCATGCTCTGGCTCAACGAGGACAGCCCGACCTTCCTGCGGGCCGATCCGCCGGCCACCGCGGGAGAGGACCGCTTCCGCCTGGAGTTCCGCGTCGACGCCCACAAACGCCTCACCGTCACCGCGTACGACCTGCGCCGCCACACCCTGATCCTGGACGGCCAACCGGTCGTCCGACTCGCCTGACCAAGCGCCCACTTGACCGCATCCCCCCTTCGGCAGCCCCGACAACAACAACCAAGGGACCCGTCATGTCGCACTTCACCCGAGTCCGCACCGCACTGCGCGACCCCGACCTGCTCGTCCAGGCCCTCTCCGCGGTCGGTTTCCCCGCCGTCGAGGCCCACGACACACCGCAGACCCTGTACGGATACAGGGGCGACGCCCGCCCGGACCGCGCCGAAGTGGTCATCCGCCGTGCCCACATCGGCCGTGTCAGCAGCGACATCGGCTTCCGGCGACGCGACGACGGCACCTTCGAAGCCGTCATCAGCGAGTACGACAGACGCCGCTACGACCAGCCCTGGCTGACCGAGGTCGCCCGCGCCTACGGCCACGCCGCCGCACTGCGCTACGCCGAGGACAACGGCTACGAGGTCGACTCCGACGTGCTCGAACAAGACGGTCGGCGCCGTCTCGTCCTGCGCCGCTACGTCTGATGCGCGGGCAACGGGTACGTGAAGGCGTCGTCGTCGCTCTGGCCGCGGTGGCTCTGATGGCATCCTGCACCGCGGGCCCGGCCGGCGAGGACGGCGGTCCGGGGGCCACCGGCTCGTCACCGGGCAAGCCTGCACGGGACGCTCTCGACCTCAGGGGCGATCCACGGGCCGCGGCGCCCCTGACGTTCGACAGTCGGACGGCCCATGTCCTGCCGACCGGCCCCAAGGGCAACCCCACCATCGCCTTGTACGGACGTGGAGCCTGGCTGTCGCACGCGTCCGGAGTGACGGTGTACAACCTGGCCACGGGCAAGGCCGTCTCCAGCATCACGACCGAGAACACACCCGCGTACGACCTGCCGGCGCCGGGCGAGCTGAGCAAGAAGCAGGCCGAGATGATCCGAAACCGTGTGTCGTTCCCGGTGCCGGTGCGGATCGGTGGCGAACCGGCCATGCTCGCCGTCGTTCCGGTCCAGCTCGCCAAGCAGGGCAGCGGTTTGGCCCAGGCCGGATTCGAGGTCGTCGCGGCGCGGGCGGACAACGGCAAGCTGATCTGGCGGATTCCCGTCGACATCTACGGCGACCCGACCGGCGGACTCGGCGCGCTCCAGGTGTCGGCCGGGGACGACGTGGCGACCGTCACCTGGACGGAGGACGGTTACCCGACCGGCACCTTCGCGGTCTCCCTGGACGAGCCCCGGATGCTGTGGCAGCGCGCGGGCTTCTGGAAGGTCGGGGGATCCGGCGACGCCGTGCTGGGCTTCCGCGAGGAGCCCGACGGGGACTACGCGTTGGCCGGTGTCGCCGCGGCCAACGGCCGAGACCTGTGGGTCAAGGAGGTGCCGGAGGGCTCCACCTGGGCGATCGCGTCGAGCGGTGGGCCGTTGGCCAAACTCGACGACGACAGCGAGCAGGCGCGGCTGATCGAGATCGCGAGCGGCGATTTCGCCCTGTCCAAGCGCGGCGGTCTGACCAGGGGGATGGACTGCGATCACGGCGAGGGCGGCTCCGTCCTGCTGTGCGCCTCCGAGCAGGACGGAGCGATCGCGGCGGACGACACCGGCAAGATCCTGTGGCGTCGGCCCGCGGGTGACGGCCCGGGCGACTGGAACGCCACCGTGGAAGCCGAGTTCAAGGATCTGTTCTACGTGAAGGGCAAGGACGGGGCCTTCGTCGTCGACGGGCGTACCGGGCGAACGGTCGGCAGCGACACGGGAGTTGTACCCGACCGCGCCAACGCCTACGCCGCTCTGGTCTACACCGACACCGGCACGGAGGTCCACCACTCCAAGCGTTGACCGGACCGCCTGGTCCGGGACCCCTCCCCAAGCCGAGTCCGTACGATCCCGGCATGTTCTCGGGACCAGGAACGATCCGACGGGCTCGCCCGTTGCTGCTGACGGCGGCCGCCGGAGCACTGCTCATCGCCTGCGGCGGCGATCCGGCACCCGCTGCACCGCAGGCCTCTCCGTCGACATCGCAGTCGCGATCGTCGGCTCCCGCTTCCGTCTCGGCCGCCCCGGAATCCTCCGCACCACCTACGACATCGCCTCTGACGCAGGACACTCAAGACGCCTTCCAGGCCGCGATGGCCGCCCATCCGGGCGCGGACCTGGACAAGTGCGGTATGAACGCCTCGTTGGACGACGCCGACTGCGGGGCGGCCCTCGTCGCTGCCGAGCGGGTCGCCGCCGACACAGGGCGGCGGCTGCGGCGGAAGGGCGCCGAACATGCCGACCTGCTCTATGGCGCGGCGCTCCTGGCCGCAGGTGCCGTTCAGGACGGCGTCGACCGGCTGCGGCATCCGATCCCCTGTTACGGCCTCAGTGACGAGCCGCAGCCTCCACCGCCCCTGCGTGCGGAGGCCGAGGACATCTGCGCCGAGGGTGCCGACATCGCCAAGGGTGAGTGGCAGATCTTCCTCACGACCGTCGCGCTTTGAGTTCCCAGGACGACGGGGACTTTCAGGAAGCCCGGCGTCCGTCTCGGCGGCGGACCAGCGTCAGCACCTGGTCGCGCAGCTCGCGCATGGTCCGCGGCTCCCGGGCCTCGGTGTTGAGCCGCAGGAGGGATTCGGTGTTGGAGGGGCGGAGGTTGAACCACCAGTCGGGGCCGGTGACGGTGAGACCGTCCAGTTCGTCGACGGTGACGCCGGGCCGATCCTGCCAGGCTGTGCGAACGGCGGCGAGGCGGGCGGCCGGGTCGTCGACGGCCGAGTTGATCTCGCCCGATGCGGCGTACCGGTCGAAGCGGCGGGTGAGGTCCGACAAGGGGCCGTCCTGCCGGCCGAGTGCGGCCAGGACGTGCAGGGCCGCGAGCATTCCGGTGTCGGCGTTCCAGAAGTCGGCGAAGTAGTAGTGCGCGGAGTGTTCGCCGCCGAACACGGCGCCGGTGCGGGCCATCTCGGCCTTGATGAAGGAGTGCCCGACGCGGGTGCGCACGGGTGTGCCGCCGGCCTCTCGGATCACCTCGGGCACGGTGCGTGAGGTGATCAGGTTGTACAGGACCGTGGCACCCGGCCTGCGGTCCAGTTCGCGCAGGGCGACGAGGGCGGTGATCGCGGAGGGCGGGACGGGTTCGCCGCGCTCGTCGACGACGAAGCAGCGGTCGGCGTCCCCGTCGAAGGCGAGGCCGAGGTCGGCGTGTTCGGCGCGGACGCGCTCCCGGAGGTCCACGATGTTGGCCGGGTCGAGCGGGTTGGCCTCGTGGTTCGGGAAGCTGCCGTCCAGCTCGAAGTACAGGGGGACGACATCCAGCGGCAGGCCGGCCAGCACGGTGGGCACGGTGTGGCCGCCCATGCCGTTGCCCGCGTCGACGACGACCCTGAGCGGGCGGATGGCGCCGAGGTCGACGAGGGTGCGCAGGTGGCCCGCGTACTCCTCCAGCGTGTCGTGGTGGGTGAGGGTGCCGGTGCGGTGGGCGGGCGGGGGCGGCCCACCGGCGTCGGTCCACTGCTCGACGAGCGTGCGGATCTGCCCGAGTCCGCTGTCCTGGCCGATGGGTACGGCGCCGGCGCGGCACATCTTGATGCCGTTGTAGCGGGCCGGATTGTGCGACGCGGTGAACATCGCGCCGGGCAGGTCGAGCGTCCCGGACGCGTAGTACAACTGGTCCGTCGAGCACAGACCGGTCTCGACGACGTCGGCGCCCCGCGCCATGGCTCCCCGGGCGAAGGCCCGCGCCAGGCCCGGCGAGGAGGCCCGCATGTCGTGTCCGGTCACGAGGGCAGGCGCGCCGGTGACCTGGACGAACGCGGCGCCGAACAGTTCGGCCGTCCGCTCGTCCCACTGGTCGGGTACGACGCCGCGCACGTCGTAGGCCTTGACGAGTGCGGACAGGTCGGTGCGCGGGGCGCTGTCAGCGGGGACGGCCATGGCTGTCTCCTTCGTGGTGCCGCGGAACGGGTGTGGCCTCGAGGAGCCACAGGGCGGTGTCGGGTGGCAGTTCGTGACCGTCGGTGGGTGCGCTGGCCAGCACGGGACGACCGGGTACGCCGAGCGCCGCCCAGGGCAGTGGCCGTGTGCCGAGGTTGACGACGCAGGCCAGGGCGCCGCGCCGGAAGGCCAGGTACGGGTCGCCGGACGCCGAGTACCAGTGCGGCGGGGCTGTCGGGTCGGGTGCGGGGTGGGCCCGGCGCAGCCGCAGGGCGGTGCGGTACAGGGCGAGTGTCGAGTCGGGGTCCTGGTCCTGGGCTGCGACGGAGTAGCGCACCCAGTCCTCCGGTTGGGGCAGCCAGGTGTCCTCGGGGCCTGCGGTGGTGAAGCCGTACGGGGCACGGTCGCCCGACCAGGGCAGCGGCACGCGGGAGCCGTCGCGGCCCCTCTCGGTGTGGCCGGAGCGTTCCCACAGCGGGTCGCGGATGCGGTCGCCGGGGACGGTGGCCTGCGGCAGGCCGAGCTCCTCGCCCTGGTAGAGGTAGGCGGAGCCGGGCAGCGCGAGCATGAGCAGGGCCGCCGCGCGGGCCCGGGCCGCCGAGCCCAGGCGGGTCACCGGGCGGACCGCGTCATGGCTGGAGAGCAGCCAGGTGACCGATCCGCCGCCGGGCGCGGACAGGGAGGCGTCGATGACGCGGCGCAGCTCCGCCGGGTCCCAGGCCGCCTCCAGGAACGCGAAGTTGAAGGCCTGGTGCATCTCGTCGGGGCGGATGTACCGGGCCAGCCTGGCGGGGTCGAACACGGCGGCCTCGGCGACCATCACCCTCTCACCCGGCGGTACCGCGCCGGGCGGCGCCGGGTGGGTGTCCAGCAGGGCACGCCATGCGCGGTACAGCGGGTGCAGTTCCTCCTGGTCGTAGTACGGCATGAGGTGGTTGCGCAGCGGGTCACGGTGCTGTCCGGGTCCGGCGTCGGGCAGGTCCTCGGCCTTGAACAGGGCGTGTGCGACGTCGACGCGGAAGCCGTCCACGCCTCGGTCCAGCCAGTACCGCAGGATGTCGGTGAAGGCGGAACGCACTTGTGGGTTCCGCCAGTCGAGGTCGGGCTGTTCGGGGGCGTGCAGGTGGCAGTACCACTCGCCGTCGGCGACCCGGGTCCAGGCGGGTCCGCCGAACGCCGACTGCCAGTCGTTGGGCGGGAGTTCGCCTCGTGGGCCGCGTCCGGGGCGGAAGAGGTAGCGTCCGCGAGCCTCGGAGCCGGGTCCGGCCGTCAGCGCCTCCTGGAACCAGGGATGCCGGTCGGAGGTGTGGTTCGGCACGAGGTCGACCATGAGCTTCAGGCCCAGTGCGTGGGCGCGGGCGGTGAGTCGGTCGAAGTCCTCGCCGGTGCCGAGGTCGGCGGCGACGCCCGTGTGGTCGGCGATGTCGTAGCCGCCGTCGGCGAGCGGGGACGGGTAGAACGGGGTGATCCACACGGCGTCCGCGCCCAGTTCGGCGATGTGGCCGAGGCGCGCGGTCGCCCCGGCGAGGTCGCCGACGCCGTCGCCGTCCGAGTCGGCGAAGGCGCGCGGGTACAGCTCGTAGCACACGGTGTCCTGGAACCAACTCATGCGGATTCCCACAGGTGCGGTCCGGTGGCGAAGCCGGGTACGGGCTGTGCGGTGCCGGTGTCGGCGGCCAGGGTGGCGGCCTCGGCGACGGTGACCGCGCTGAGGCCGGCGAGTCCGTCGGCGACGGGGGTGCCGCCGTCGCGGGCGACGCGGAGCAGGTCGGCGGCCGCGGCCCGCACGCTCTCGCGGTAGACGTGCGGCTTGCGTGCCGCACCGCCCAGGTCGAGGACGGCGCGGACGTGGTGCGGTACGACGCGTTGCTCTCCGCGCCCGCGCGCGGGGCGGGCGGTGCCCGCGTCGCGTTCCACGGCGACCGAGACGTCCTCGCCGCCGTGTGGCCGGAAGCCCTCCACGTGCAGCAGCTCTTCGGCCCGTGCGGGCAGGCGCTCCCAGGTCCGGGCGCCGTCCTCGTCGGTCCAGGCCGAGATCTCGGCGCGCAGTGGGATCCAGCCGTCGATGCGGGTCTCGGCGAAGCCGTGGTCCAGGCGCATGAGTTGGCGTTCGCAGCGGTGGGCGTGGGTGAAGGAGTGGAGGTGGGAGGCGAGGCCGCCGTCCGGGTGGAGCACGTCGGCGCTGACCATGTCGACGGGGCCGCCGGGCCGTCGTACGGCGGTGGCGCGCACGCTGAGCGGGTCGGAGCCCAGCAGGGCGCGGGCCGCGTCGAAGAAGTGCACGCCGTGCCAGACGAAGACGCCGCCGCTGTGCGCGCGGTCCCAGAACCAGTGGTCGGGGCCGAGGTCCTCGTCGGAGGCGTCGTTCTCGAACAGGAACCGGCGCGGGGGCGCGAGCAGTCGCTCGCCGATGAGCCGCTGCACGGCCCGCAGCAGCGGGTTGTAGCGCAGCACGTGGTCGACGACGAGGATCCGGCCCGCGCGCTCGGCCTCGGCCACCACGGCACCGGCCTCCCGGGCCGTGGTGGCCAGGGGCTTCTCGCACAGCACGTGCCGGCCGGCGCGCAGTGCGGCCGTGGCCATGGCGGCGTGCGCGGCCGGCGGGGTGGTGACGGCGACGACCGCCACCTCCTCGCGGGCCAGCAGGTCGTCCAGGCGGGCGGGGGCGGGAACGCCGTACCGCTCCCCCAGCGCCCCCGCCCGCCCGGGGTCGGGGTCGGCGACGGCGACCGGACGCAGCCCCGGCAGGTCGGCCACTGCGTCCAGGAGGAACGCCCCGAAGCCGCCGCAGCCGACCAGGCCGAGGCCGAGCGGGGCCGTCGCCGAGGTCATGCGGTGCGCTCCAGGAGGGCGACGCCGATGTGGGCGTCCGCCATGCCGTAGAACACGTAGAGCTGTCCGTCGATCTCCTCGATGGCGGTCGGGAAGACGACGTTGGGGACGGTGCCGGCGCGTTCCTCCTCGGTCTCGGGGGCCATGAGCGGTTCCTCGGAGCGGGCGAGGACCTTCGCGGGGTCGGCGGGGTCGAGAATCATGGCGCCGGCCGCGTAGGACACCTTCTGGTTCTGCTCGAAGGGGTCCTCGATGTGTCCGCAGACTCCGTGGTGGAGGAGCAGCCAGCCCTCGGGCACACGGATCGGGGCGGGGCCGCCGCCGATTTTCAGCTCTTCCCAGGGGTGCTGGGACAGCGCGACGAGGCGGTGGTCGCGCGGGCGGGCCAGGGCGCGGATGTCGGCCTCCACGTCGGCTACGGGGACGTACGAGATCCAGATGCCGGGCCGTTCGTCGGTGACGCCGGCGGGCAGGTGGACTCCCTCGCCGGGCCGGAACCAGCCGAGGTCCCACATCGGGCGGTGCAGCATCGCGTAGGCGGGTTCGCCGTCGGGTCCGGGCACGGGCTCGGGGAAGTGGACGACGTCCTTGTTCGGGAAGAGGTTCAGGTCGGTGTCGAGGTCGGGCTGGTAGGCGAACTGGATCGGGCCGAGCCGGGTCCAGTCGGTGAGGTTCTCGGACACGGCGAGGGCCGGCTTCGGGCCGAGCGGTCCGTAGGCCACATACGACATGACGTGCTTGCCGAGCGAGGGGATCCACGTGACGCGCGGGTCCTCGACACCGGCGTTGTTCTTGCCTCGCTCCCAGCCCTCGTCGGGCGCGAGGACGACGCCGCGGCGCTCGACTCCGCTGGGGACGCCGTCGGTGAAGGTGACCTCGGCGAGCCCGACGCGGGAGACGTTGCCCTCGGCGACGAGGCGCGGCAGCAGGTGCAGGCGGCCGTCGGGGGTGCGTCCGGACGCGGGGTTGAGTACTCCCTCGGCTTCGTTGGCCTCACCGGGCAGCGGGGACATGATCAGGCCCTTGCGTACCAGGCGGTAGGGGATGCGCGCGGCGGCGCCGGTGGTGCTCATGGGGGGAATCAGCCCTTTACTCCGGAGTCGATGTCGGTCGAGGTGAAGTGGCGCTGGAAGAGGAGGAACAGGGCCACGGCGGGGGCGGCCAGCACACATGCGCCGGCCAGCAGGGCGCCGGTCGGGTTGGAGACCGTGCCCTGGAGGTTGGACAGGAAACTGGCCAGGGAGACGGCCAGGGGCTGCATGTCCGCGTCCTTGGTGACGAGGAACGGCCACAGGAACTCGTTCCACGGGCCGATGAAGGTCAGCAGCATCGCGGTGAGCACGGCCGGGCGGGCCATCGGGAGCGCGATCTTCCACAGGATGCGCAGCTCGCCCGCTCCGTCGATGCGGGCGGCCTCGAAGAGGGACTGCGGCATCTGGAGGAAGAACTGCCGGAACAGGAAGACGGCCGTCGAGTTGATCGCGAACGGCAGGATCATCCCGATGTAGTTGTCGCCGAGCCCGTAGTCGCGGACCACGAGGACGTAGAGCGGGAGGGTCAGGAGCTGGAAGGGCACCATCTGCACGAGCAGCAGCGAGGCGAACACGGCACCGCGGCCGCGGAAGTGCAGTTGGGCCAGCGCGTATCCGGCGAGCACGCCGAAGACCAGGGTGCACAGCAGGACGCCGACGGTCATGATGCCGGAGTTGAGCAGCGAACGGCCGAGCGAGATGGCGCCGTTGACCGCCGTGTAGTTGGCGCCGGTGAGCCCGCGGGGCACGGCGGAGGACAGGTCGCCGGTGGTCGTCTTCCGCAGCGAGCCGACGATCATGTAGTAGAAGGGGAAGAGGAAGGCGACCGCGCCGAGCCCGAGCAGCAGGTACTTGGCGGCCGTCCCCCAGGGGCGGCGGGAGCCGGCGGGACCGGCGTGGTCCGTGGTGTGCGCGACGGCGCCGTCCGGGGCCGGGGTGGAGGCGCTCATGTCAGTTGCCCCTCTCGGTGAGCTTGCGGGCGGCCAGCGAGACGACGAGGACGAATCCCACCAGCACCACGCCGAGCGCGGCGGCGAAGTCCGGGTGGCCCTGCTCGATGCCCTTCTGGTACATGAGCAGGACGGGTGAGGTGGAGGCGTGGTCGGGTCCGCCGCCGCCGGTCAGCAGGTAGGGCTCGCTGAAGAGGTTGGCGCCGGTGATGATCGCGTAGATGACGACCAGGGTCGTCGCGGGCCTCACCCCGGGCACGGTGACCGAGAGGAACTGCCGGACGCGTCCCGCTCCGTCGACGGCGGCGGCCTCGTACAGCTCCTTGCCGACGTTCTGGAGCGCGGCGAGGTACAGCATCACGAAGAAGCCGAGCTGCTTCCAGGTCACGAAGAAGGCGATCATCGGCATCGCGAGGTGTGAGTTGACCAGCCATGAGGGATCCGGCGCGTAGGAGCCCAGCAGGTTGTTGACGAACCCGTCCGTGCCGAACAGGAACTGCCACACGGCGACCAGGGCGACGCTCGCCGTGATGTACGGCAGGTAGTAGGCGGCGCGGAAGAACGCCCGGAAGCGCATTTTCGCGTTCAGCGCGGAGGCCAGGACGAGCGAGAGGATCACCGTGAGCGGCACGTTGATCACGAGGAAGACGCCGATGTTCAGGAAGGCGCGGCCCACCACCGGATCGGTGAACACGTCCCGGTAGTTGGACAGCCCCACCCACGGCGAGTCGACGTGGGTGCCGGGGGCGGTGAAGTAGAAGCGGTGGACGGAGATCCACAGGGTGTACACCAGCGGCACGGCGAACACGACGAGAAGGAACAGCACGTACGGGGTGACGAACAGCGTGCCGGTACGCGAGCGGGTCCGTCCGTGGCGGGTGGCGCCGTCCTTGCGGGGGGTGTGACGGTCGATGGTGGCGGAGGGACTGAGGTTCGTCATGCCGGGTCCCCGTACTCGTCGAGCAGCTTGGTGATCTTGTCAGAGGCCTTGCGGAGCGCGGCGTCGGTGGACTCGTCCCCGAACACGACGGACTTGGTCCACTGGTCGCGGAACGCCTGCCAGACGTCGACGGAACCCGGCACGTTGGGAACCTCGACGATGTGCTCGGCCTGCCGGGCGAACGCCTTGTACAGGGGGTTCTCCGCGAAGAAGCCGGGATAGCGCGCGGGCAGGTTCTCGCGCATGGGCATCTGGCCGGTCTCCGCGAGGAACTTCCCGTCCTGCCGGGCGGAGGTGGCGAACTTCAGCACGTCCCAGGCGGTGGCCCGGTTGCGGCAGGCGCTGAACATCGCTGCGGACTTCTCGTCGCTGAAGGAGTACGTGTCCTCGGGCGCTTTCCCGGCGGAGGTCGGTATGGGGGCCACACCGATGTCGACACTGTCCTTGTAGGCGGAGACGGCCCAGGGGCCGACGGTGGCCATGGCCGCCTTCCCGTCGTTCACGGCGTCGCCGGGGTACAGCTCCTGCGGGGCGAGCTTCTCGGCGTACAGCGTGCGCCAGAACTCGGCGACGCGGCGGCCCGCCGGCGAGTCGAACTGCGGTTCGCCGTCCTGGACGAGCTGCTTGCCGCCGCTCTCCGCGGCGAAGGCGGGGTAGAAGTCGAACCAGGACTGGAAGAACTCGCTGCTGGGCGCCGGCCAGATCGCGGCCTTTGCGGCGCCGCTGTGCACGAGGGTGCGGGAGGTCTCAAGGAACTGGTCGTAGGTCGCCAGCCGGGGATGCTCGGGGTCGAGCCCGGCCTTCTTGAAGATCTTCTTGTTGTAGAGGATCATCACCGGGTTGCTCTTCCACGGCAGTTGGTAGAACTTGCCGTCCGGTGACCTGTACTGCTCCGTGAGGGAGCCGCCGCGCTCCTGGATGTAGGCGTCGCCGTCGGGGAAGTCGCTGAGCGGCACGAGGCCGTTCTGCTTCTCGAAGGTCGGCACCGAGGCGGGCGCGGTGTTGAAGACCAGGCAGGCGCTGGTACCCGCGATGATCGAGGCGCTGATGGCCTCCTCGGAGGTCTTGCCGGCCGGGATCTGCTGGGCCTTGACGTGCTGGTCCGGATGGCTCTTGTTCCAGGCGGCGATCATCTTCTCGCCCCAGGCCACCTCCTGCGCGTTGTTCGACAGCCAGACCGTGATGGGGCCGCGGGCGGTCGCGGCGGCCTCCGGGTCGGGGGCCGACCGGCCACAGGCGGTCGCGGCGCCCGCGAGAGCGAGCACCAGCAGCGAGTACGCCGTTCTCCTCAGCATGAAGACTCTCCGAACTGTTCACGCCCGGCCTCGTCGCCGGGCGGGACATCCTTGCCACGCTCCCTGGCCTGGCGGCCCCGTCGTCAGGGACGGGGTGCCGGGCCCATCGAGGCGCGGGGGACGAACTCGGCGGGCGGCAGCACGACGTGTGCCACCTCCTCGCCGGCGAGGACCCCGTCCAGGGCCCGCGCTGCCGCCTCTCCCCACCCGCGTGCGTCGGCGCGGGCGGAGGAGAGCGGGGGGTGGGTGTAGCGAGTGAGCGGGGTGTCGTCGTAGCCGACCACCGATAGGCCTTGCGGTACGGGGACGCCCAGTTCCTGGGCGACGGACAGGCCGGCCGTCGCGGCCAGGTCGTTTCCGTAGACGATCGCGGTGGGTGGCTCGGCCAGCGTCAGCAGTTCGCGGGTGGCCCGCGCGCCGCCCTCCGCGGTGAAGCCGCCGGGCAGCACGGGGGCATCGGGCAGGTCCAGGTCGCGCAGCGTGTCCTCCCAGGCCAGGCGGCGCCGGTGCGCGTGACGGAACTCCTGGGGGCCCTCGACGTGCGCGATACGGCGGTGGCCCAGCTCGGCCAGGCGCCGTACGGCGTCGACGTAGGCAGGCCGGTCGTCCAGGCTCACCGAGGTCAGTCCGTCGCTCCACTCGCTCTGTCCGACCACGACGGCCGGCAGTCCCAGCCTGTGGACCAGGGCGGGACGTGGGTCGCCGTGGCGCAGGTCGGTGAGGAGCACGCCGTCCACCCGGCGGTCCGCGGCGAGCCGTTCGTACACGGAGCGCTCACGGTCCGGCGTGGTGACGTGCACCATGAGCCCGTCGCCCCGCTCCCCGAGAGCGACCTCCACTCCGGCGATGAACGCCGGGAAGAACAGGTCGGTGCCGATGTCCTCCGGTTCGCGGGCGAGGACCAGTCCGAAGGCGCCCGCCTTGCCCAGGGACAGCGCGCGGGCGGGACGGCTCGGGGTCCAGCCGAGTTCCGCCGCGGCGGTCAGGATGCGCTGCTTGGTCTCCTCGGCGATTCCGGGGCGGTCGTTCAGCGCGAACGACACGGAGGTGCGCGAGACGCCCGCACGCCGTGCGACATCGGCGATGGTGGGCTGCTTGCGCGCCATGGCGCCTCCCGTTCTCCGCGTGGCTTGTGAGACTGCGGCTTGTGAGGCCGACTCGTTCAAACCGGTTTAGGTGACCGATCGACGCCTACTAAACCGATTTGAAACGGGATCGTCAATGACGCGAGGAGTGTGCTCTGCGTCACTTCCGCCGCGCGGTGCAAGTCCGAAGCCGAGAGCGGGCCATCTCGGGGCGGCCGGGTGAACTGCCCGGTGCGCGACGTTTGGCACCCTGGGCGATGACCGACGGTGCGGAACACCTTCGGCTTTTGCTGGTGGCTATCCAGCGCTGCGCGGCGCCAGGCGCTGGGTGATCCGGTCGAACAGGTCCGTCAGCGGCTCGCCGACCTCACGGCCGAACTCGGTCAGGCCGTAGGTGACCTGGGGCGGCGTCGTCGGCTCGACCTCCCGCCACACCAGGCCGTCCTGGACCAGGGAGCGCAGGGTCTGGGCGAGCATCTTCTCGCTGATGCCCTGGATGCTCTCGCGCAGTTCGAAGAACCGAAGGCTGTTACTCCGCAAGGAGATCAGCACCCAGACGCCCCACCTGCTGGTCACGTGGTCGACCACGTCCCGCGCGGGGCAGTCGGTGTGAAACACGTCATACCGCTGGGCCGCCTCGACCTGTCTGTGCTGCACGCCTCCGGTCACGTCATGAGCTTACCTCCAGGTATGCCCTTACCGAAAGTTAGTCCGTGCTCCTAGCTTGGTGGCTCCAGAGGACATCCGACGAGGAGCTGATCATGATCGTAGTGACCGGGGCCACCGGGAACATCGGCCGGCCGTTGACGCGGGCGCTGACCGAGGCCGGCCAGCAGGTGACGGCCGTTTCACGGCATACGACGGCCGTGCCCGACGGGGCTCGGCACGTTGCGGCCGACCTGGCCGAACCGGCCGGCCTCAGGCCCGCGCTGGCCGGGGCGAAGTCGCTGTTCCTGCTGCTGTCCGGCGACCTGCACGCCACTGGAGCCAGCCCTGCCGACATCATCGGCGAGGCTGCGGCCGCCGGGGTCCGCCGGGTCGTGCTGCTCTCCACCCTGGGCGTGGTGACCAGGCCCTTCGGTCCGACGCGGATCGCGATGCGCGCGCTGGAGGACATGCTGCGGGAGTCCGGCCTGGACTGGACCATCCTGCGGCCGGGCGGCTTCGCCTCCAACGCCCTGTGGTGGGCCGATTCCGTCCGCGCGCGCCAGGTCGTCGCCGCACCCTTCGGCGACGTCGGGGTGCCCCTCGTCGACCCGGCGGACATCGCCGCGGTCGCGGCGGCCTGCCTGCTGGAGGACCGGCACACCGGCGGCGTCTACGAGCTGACCGGCCCGGAGGTGATCAGTCCGCGCCGGCAGGCGGAGGTCATCGCCACCGCGCTGGGCTCGCCGGTGCGGTTCCACGAACTCACCCGCGACGAGGCCAAGGCCGCCATGGCCCAGAGCATGCCGGCGGAACTCGCCGACGACACCCTGGAGATCCTCGGCTCCCCGAGCCCGGCCGAGCTTCGTGTCAGCCCGGACGTCCAGCGGGTCCTCGGCCGCGCCCCGCGCCCCTTCGCCGACTGGGTCGCCCGCAATGTCGACGCGTTCCGCTGAGCCTCTTCGCACCCTTGGAACCTGACCCGAGGGGCATGACGCAGCGTGTGGCAGGTGGGTGAGGACAGGTCCGGCTCAACCGGTCGGCGTGACCGGGGACCGCAGGCCGAGCCACTGCTCGGCGTCCCAGGCCTCGAAGCGCTCCACTTCGGTGAATCCCAGCTTGGCCGCGAGGCGCATCGAGCCGACGTTGGCGGTCTGGGTGGTGAGCACCACCGGCTCCTCGGGAAGGACGCCGTCGAACCAGTCGAGTGCCGCCGCGCACGCCTCGGCGGCGTACCCGGATCCCCACGCTCGTGGCAGGACCAGGTAGCCGAGATCGGCCTTGCCCGCGGCCGCCGGGCGGTGGCTCCCCGTTGCCCTCCTGAGCAGGATCTGGCCGATCATCGCCCCGTCGAGATCCACGACGAAGCTCCCGGGCCACCGCTCGGGCACTCCGGGCAACTCGCGTTCAAGCTCGTCACGAGGCCGGGGGCCGCCGAGGTAGGTGTGCACCGCCGGCGACGCCAGCAGTTCGACGAACGTCGCACGGTCCCGGGCTTCGGGCTCGCGAAGCGTGAGCCGTTCGGTCCGTATCGGGACAGGTGGCCAGGCGACGGAACCCAGTTGAATCATGGCGCGCAACCTACCGCACGCCCGCCGAGCAGGGCCGGTCCCGTTGTCGCTACGGACCCTGGCGCGTGCACAGGAAATGAATTGAGGGAGGTGTCGCACCGCTGCTACGGTCCTGATGGACCGTGAAGTCGTCATCTGGAGGTGAGTCCCGTGAACACAGTTACCCATGGGTGCTCCCTCAATCCGTCACGGTCCGGCGGCTGACCTTCGGTGTCGCCAGGAGCGCCTGATCTCGAGGCTCTCCTGGAAGGAGACTCCGATGAACACCAAGCCCTTCACATCCGGCCTGAGCGGGAACGCGGTGACGATCACGCGCGTCGCGGACCGGCAATGGCATGCACTGGATGACGACCTGGTGGTCGGCCGGGGCCATGCGGAACACCGGCCCGACGGGCGCCTGTTCGTCAGTATCGACGCCTGGCACGAGGCCACCTTCGACCGGCTCGCCAAGGCGATGCTGGCGGAACTGCCGACCCCGCTGTACGCGGTGGTCGACGAAGCCGACGTCGAGCTGACGGCCGGCTGGCGGCGGGCCGGCTTCACGATCCGGCGCCGCGAGTGGGAGTGCCTCGTGCCGACCGACCCCCGGGTCACCGGGCTCGACGAGGTCCGGCCGCCTTCGGGGGTGACGATCGTTCCCGCCGGTCGGGCGGACGTCGGGCTGCTGCGGGCGGTGGACCGCGCGATCCGTGACGAGGTCGAGGCGACCGTCGGATGGCAGTCGATGCCCGCGGAGGTGATCCCCCGCCCCGAAGGCGACACCGTCGTCGACCCGTCGAAGTACGCGGTGGCCGCGGCAACGGACCGCTACCTGGGTCTGATTCGGGTGGTGACGGTGAACCGTCCGCGCATCGGACTGGTCGCGGTCCGGGCCGGCGAGCAGCGCCGCGGCATCGCGCGGGCGCTGCTCGCCCATGCGCTGGGGACGCTGCACCGCTCCGGGTTCGCCTCGGCCTGGACCGAGGTCCACGAGTCCAACCGGGCGGCCTCGGCGCTGTTCGAGGAGATCGGCGCCCGGCCGATGAGCAGCAACCTGGAGCTGGTGCGATGACGAAGCACAAGAACGTCGTCGAAGTCGAGGGCAAGGTCGTCGAGTGCCTTCGCAGCGCCATGTTCACCGTGGAGCTCGAGAACGGCCACCAGGTGCTCGCGCACATCAGCGGGAAGATCCGCAAGAACTACATCAAAATCATGCTCGAGGACCGCGTACTGGTGGAGCTCCCGCCGTACGACCTGACGCGCGGTCGGATCGTGTTCCGGTACCGGAACTAGCGGCAGTTCGCACCCTGCGCGACAGTTGGTCCCGGGGCCCCGGTCAGGGCGTCTTCCTGACCGGGGCCGCCGCGGCCGCCGAGTCCTCGCGGCGATTGAGGGCTACCGCGTCGCGGTGGCCAGTGCCGCGCGGATGCCGTCCTCGCCGACCGGCAGGCCCTTCTCGTTCGAGTACGGCCCGTACGGTGTTCCCCACACCGGCGTGCCCGTCGCCTGCCGCCAGCTGTCGGCCAGCGTTCCCGCGTCCACCACGCCGTAGCCGATGGAGTCGATGAATTCGGTCACCGCCGCCTTCGCCGGTGCGGAGTCACCGGCGATCGGCAGGTAGGAGCGGTCGGCCGCCCCAGCCGGGCGTGCGAGTGACAGCAGGTGCTTGAAGAAGATGTTGTTGAACGCCTTTACCAGCAGGGCGTCCGGGGCGTACCGCAGGAGCAGCTCGCTCGAGGTGAGGGACTTGCTGTCGAGCTCGGGGATGTGCCCGTCACGCTCGGGGCCGTAGTTGCAGGTGTCGATGACCGTCTTCCCCGACAGCTGCGCGGCGGGCACGTGGGGGAAGGCGCCGACCGGCACCGTGACCACGACCATGTCGCCGGCCGCCGCGGCCTCTTCGCTCGTCGCCGCGGACGCCCGCGGACCCAGTTCCCCGGCCGTGGCAACGAGCGTTTCGGGGCCGCGTGAGTTGCTGAGCACCACTTGGTGCCCGGCCCCGACGGCGAGTCGCGCGAGGGTCCTGCCGATGCTTCCGCTTCCGATGAATCCCACAGTCGTCATAATTGCAACGTCCTTCAGAGGAGCCGAACTTGCCGGTTGACAGGCTCGGTACGATCCGGGTTCCCGCCGTCAGCCGGCGGGGAAGTAGTGGCCGTTGTCCAGATCGGCGAGCAGGCCGGGCCGGGCGGGTTCCCAGCCGAGGGTCCGGCGGGTGATGAGGTTGGACGCCGGGTAGCTCTGCGTGACGATGTTCGTGAGGAACCCGAAGTACCCCGGCGTCATCAGGGCGTCGTTGGGAACGCTGACGGCGGGCAGGCCGAGGCGGCCGGCGACGGCCTCGGCGATGGCGCGGAACGAGATGCCCCCGTCCTCGACCGCGTGCCAGTATTTACCGGCCGGCCCCTTCTCCAGGGCCAGGCGGAACAAGGTGGCGGCATCGCGGATGTGCACGGCGTTCCACAGGTTCGCGCCGTCGTCGTGGTAGCCGACGAACCCCTTTTCCTTCGCGAGCGCGATCAGCGTGGGGAGGAAGCCGGCACGATCGGTCGTGCTGTGCGCGATGTTGGCGATCCGCACGACCGAGGAGCGCACCCCCTGCTCGGCGAGGTCGACGACGGCCCTTTCCACGATGTTGCGGACCCGCAGGGTGCCCTTGTGCTCCTCGCCGACGGGGAGGGCCGGGTCCTCCTCGGTGGCCGGCCGCTCCAGGCTCCCGGGTGAGCCTATGCTTCCCGCCGTGACCAGCGGCTTTCCAGTTCCCGCGAGTGCCTCGCCGTACGCGAGCATGATCGGGAGCTCCGCAGCGGCCACGGCGTCCATCCCGCCGGAGGGCAGCAGGTCCTGCCTGTGCGCGACGTGGACAACGCCGTCGGAGCCCGAGGCCGCCTCCTTGAGCCCGTCGAGATCCTGGAGGTCGCCCCGCCGCACCTTCGCGCCGAGCGCGGACAGGGCCGCCGCGGCAGCGTCCGACCGGGCCAGGCCGGTGACCTCGTGCCCGGCGGCGATGAGCTCCGGGATGATGTAGGAACCGGAATGGCCGGTCCCCCCAGCGACGAAAACGCGCATCTGATGTCCTCGTGAGAATAGGAGCAGGTCTTTTCGTGCCGTAAGTGAACTCGCGTAATGCGGCACGAGAGGTAGTGATAGGGCTGCGCTCAGCCGAGAAGGGTGATGCCGAGGGAGAAATTGGTGTGCTTGACGGAGTGGTTCATGAGGCCCAATTCCAGCAGGCCGACGTTCTCCAATGCGCGCGCCATGGACAGGTCCCCGGTGTCCCAGGGGCGCAGCCCCAAGCTCTCGACGAACGCCGACACGCGTGCTTTCGCGTGCGTGTCGTCGCCGGCGATGAACACGTCCAGGGGGCGGCCCTCGGCCGGGCCGGCCGCCAGAACGTGGGAGAACACGGTGTTGAACGCCTTGACGACATGCGCGTCGTCGGGAGCCGCCTTGGCGATCTCCTGGGCGCCGGAACTGCCGTCGGGGACGACGAAGCCCCGCAGGTCGGGGGTTACGGGGTTGGTGACGTCGACGATGACCTTGCCGCGCAGTGCGTCCCCGTACTCCCTCACCACCGCCGCCGCGCCGGCGTACGGCGCGGCGAGGACGACGATGTCTCCGACCGGGGCGGCCCCGGCCGTCCCCACCGTGGCGCCGCCGAGCGTGGCGGCCAGTTCCTCGGCCTTGGCCTGGTCGCGGCCGATGATCTCGACGGCGTTACCGCCGACGAGCGCCCGGCCGGCCACAGCACGGGCCATGTTTCCCAGTCCGACAATGCTGATGCTGCTCATCGGGGTTCCTGCTTTCCGGGCCTTGGCCCTGCTGTCAACTTCCAGTGTCGAATTCTTTTGCCGAATTCACTTCGACGCCCTCAAGCGCCTGCTTTTCATGCTGCCATCGGGCCTGAGCGGCGTCCAAGACCTGTTGAAGCCGTGGTGATACCCTGGGGGCATCACCGGGTTGGGGTTTCCATGGATCTGGATCTGCGCAAACTGCGTTACTTCGTCACCGTGGCCGACCGGCTGCATTTCGGCCGCGCCGCCGATGAACTGCACATCGCGCAGCCGGTGCTCAGCCGGCAGATCCGCGCGCTCGAGAAGGACCTCGGCGCCTCGCTGTTCACCAGGGATCGCCACGGCGTAGAGCTCACAGACGCGGGCCGGCAACTGCTGGCCGACGCGCGCCCGCTGCTCGCCTCGACCCACGCGGTCCGCCGCCGGGTGTCCGCGGCCGCCGGCGGCAGGCGGCGGCTGATGGTCGGTTTCCGGGCCGGCATCGCCGTCACCCCGGCCGCCCGTGCGTTCGAGGACCGGCACCCGGACGTGGTCGTGGACGTACAGCGGATCGAAGGGGACGACCAGGCTGCGATGCTGCTCGACGGCCGCATCGATGTGGGCTATGTGCGGCTGCCCATCGACGAGACCGGCCTGCGCGTCACCCCGCTGTACACCGAGCCGCGGATAGCGGTACTGCCCGCCGGACACCGGTTTGCCGGCAAGGATGAGGTCACCGAGGACGACCTGGCCGGTGAACCGCTGGTCTGGCACGGTGACCCGAGCACGCAGCCCACCAAGCGCCCGCTCCGCAATGCCGGGTACCCGGTGCGCGGCGTGGACGAGACGCTCGAGCATGTCGGGGCCGGACGGGGCATCTCCTTCCTGGCCCGTTCAGCGTCAGTGTTCTACTCGCATCCCGACGTCGCCTATGTGCCCATCCCGGATCTGACGCCCGAACAGGTGTGCCTCGCGGTGGCGGCATCGCACACGTCGCCGCTCGTGGATGACTTCGTCACCGCGGCTCAGTCGACGGCCGGGAGCACGGCGGAATGTGGGAACTATGAGATGTGGCAGCGTGGAGGCGATGCCGCCACAAGGCTCGCTTGAGCAGTTCGACCGAGCCCGTTCCTCATGCGCTGAAGAGTGAGATGACCTCACGGAGTCGTGCTGTTGCGGCTGCCCTCCGAGCCGGTTCCGTTCTTCGGCCGGCGGTTGTCCGCCAGAACCCGACGACGGGCGCCGACCGGACGTGTCGGCTGCCCGCCGGCTGACACACCTTCAGGACCTCTGCCGGCTGCGTTCGAGTTCTTCATGTTCGTCCGGCACGGCCGCGATGTGCCACGTCAACTCGGCACTTCCTCCCGTCGTCGGTCATCGCCGGCTGTGGCGGGGATGGCGTTGTCGATGAGGACGGCGGCGATTGCGGCGGCGGTGGGGAAGGCGTCGGCATTGAGGACCCGGGTGCGGGCCGCGGCGCCGTCGATGAGCAGCGCGAGCTGCTCGCCGAGCTGCTCGGGGTGGGCGGCGCCTGCTTCGCGGGCGGTGTCGGCGAGCCGCGCGGCGACGGCTTCCTTGTATTCGCGCGCGTACTGGGACGCGGGGTGCTGGGGGTCGTGAAGTTCCACGGCGGCGCCGATATAGGGGCACAGGGGGGTGGTGGGCGGAACGTCGAAGGCGGCGAGGAGCCGCTCGCGGGGTGTGAGGTCCGTCCGATCGAACACGCCGGACAGCACGGAGGGGTCGAACCGGCGCAGGTACTCCGCGACGAGTTCGTCCTTGCCGGCGAAGTGCTGGTAGGCCGTGCGCTTGGACACCTGGGCCGCCGCGCAGAGCTGATCCATGCCGGTGCGGTTGATGCCCTGCTCCCGGAACAGCTTCTGGGACGCGCCGATGATGCGCTCGCGGGCGCCCCGACCGCGGCGGCGGCCCGTGGGGCCCTTCTCCAACTCCGTCATGGCTCCATCGTACCGCAGCGAGGTAACGACCGGTGTACTTAGCTTGCGCCCCGGCCACGCGACCCGTACCGTAAGCACACAGGGCGGTGTACATAACACCGTCGCCCCAGGTACACACGGCATCACCGACTCAAGGGAACGACCATGGGAAAGCTCGACGGCAAGGTCGCGGTCATCACCGGC
Organism: Streptomyces sp. BBFR51; assembly: GCF_044591655.1. NCBI lineage: Bacteria > Bacillati > Actinomycetota > Actinomycetes > Kitasatosporales > Streptomycetaceae > Streptomyces > Streptomyces sp. BBFR51. Next base: position 210,534 of record NZ_CP172448.1, read on the forward strand.
GGCACCACCGGCATGGCGCTGGCCGGCGCCAAGTTGTTCGTCGACGAGGGAGCGCACGTCTTCATCACCGGCCGCCGCCAGGACGCCCTGGACGAGGCCGTGAAGCAGATCGGCCGCAACGTCACCGGCGTCCAGGGCGACGCCGCCGACCTGGATGACCTGGACCGCCTCTACGACACCGTCAAGCGGGAGAAGGGAAGCCTCGACGTGCTGTGGGCCAGCGCCGGAGGGGGCGCGCCCGCCCCGCTCGGCGAGATCACCGAGGCCCACTTCGACGCCGCGTTCCACCTCAACGCCCGCGGCACCCTGTTCACCGTCCAGAAGGCCCTCCCGCTCTTCAACGACGGCGGTTCCATCCTCATGACCGGCTCCAACGCCTCCCTCGGCGCCTTCCCCGGCTGGAGTGTCTACGCCGGCAGCAAGGCCGTCCAGCAGGCCTGGGCCCGCGTCTGGATCAACGAACTCAAGGACCGCCGCATCCGCGTCAACGTCCTGACCCCCGGCCAGGTCGCCACCGCCAAGCAGGAGGAGCTCTTCGACGAGGCCACCAAGCGCCAGTTCGAGTCCCTCATCCCCCGCGGCCAGATGGGCCGCCCCGACGAAATCGCCACCGCCGCCCTCTTCCTCGCCTCCGACGACTCCAGCTACGTCAACGGCATGGAACTCGTCGCCGACGGCGGCACCACCGCCATCTGAACCGAGCAACCACAACCAGGGCAGGACATCTCATGAGCAACATCAGCATCATCGGCACCGGGAACATGGCCCGCACCATCGGAGCGCGGGCGGTAGCGGGCGGCAACACCGTCGAGGTCATGGGACGCGATCAGTCCAAGGCCGCCGACCTGGCCAAGGCTCTCGGCGGCGGCGCCACGACCGGAGAGTGGGGCACCGCCCCGGCCGGGGACATCGTCATCGTGGCCCTGCTGTACGACGGCGTCGTGCCGGTCGTCGCCCAGTACGGAGACGCGCTCGCGGGCAAGGTCATCGTCGAGATCAGCAATCCGTTCAACTCCACGTTCGACGGGCTGGCCCACCGCGAGGAGACCTCGATCGCGCAGGAGGTCGCCAAGGCCGCCCCGGCAAGCGCCAGCGTGGTGAAGGCGTTCAACACCGTCTTCCGCCATGTCCTGGAGAAGGGTCGGCCCGACGTCTTCATCGCCGGCGACAGTGCGCGGGCCAAGGCAAGTGTGGAGGCGTTCATCGAGACGCTCGGGCTGCGCCCGCTGGACGTCGGCGGCCTGAAGATGGCGCACTGGCTGGAAGGAGCGGGCGTGGTCACGGTGGGCCTCGCCAACCACGGGGTGGGCAACTTGGACTTCGCCCTCAGCATCACCGAACTTCCCGTCCGAGTTGACGGTTGACGGATCCCGCACCGCATGGCTGCGCCCTCCCTGCCACGCGTCAGACGGCTTCCCGGTGCATGAAAGGGCAACGCAATTGCCCGTACGGCACCGAAGGAGCGTCTTCCTGAAGGCCCTCGGAAGGCGGTTCGGCAATTCGCTCTCCGTCGGAATTGGCCGCCGCACCTCGTCGCAAGTGCCCGCTCCCGAGGGCGTTCAGGCAGCGTAGTCACGAGACGGTCATGAATATTCGCATAACGTTCACACTCACCCTTTGCTTGTTCCAGCCGTCCACCTGACGGCTGGTAACGTGCCCAGCGTTCGACCCCACAGAACGAAGTACTCGATCCTTGGATTTCACTTTATGACTGGTACGCCAGACGAAACCCCCACGAACACTTTCGCCCCGGGCGGGCACCGTCGGCACCGCAAGGCAAGAGTGAGCCGCATCGGCGCGCGACGGGCCCTCGTACTCGCGATGGCCGTGCCCGTGGCCTCTGCCACGCTGGCCGGTACCTCGGCCTTCGCCGCCGACGACAACGCCGCGGCAGCGCAGGGCATCTCGGTCGACGATCTCTCCGCCGACGACGCGCAGTTGGTCAAGAACCTCAACGAGCGCCTCGCCGACGAGCGCCTCGGCTCCGACGTCAGCGGCGTGGTGCTCGACGCCGACTCGGACACCGCCCTCTGGGACCACAACGGCTCCACCGCCCTCATGCCGGCCTCCAACGCCAAGCTCGCCACGGCGACCACCGCCCTGACGCTGCTCGGCGCGAACCACGAGTTCACCACGAAGGCCGTGTACGGCGAGGGCACCCTCACCCTCGTCGGCGGCGGTGACCGCACCCTCACCGGCGACGACGTCGCCGAGATGGCCAAGACCGCCGCCGACGGCCTCAAGGCCGCCGGCCGAACCGACGTCAAGGTCCGGGTGGACGACAGCCTGTTCGCCGACCCGAGCCTCGCCGAGGGCTGGAACGAGGGCTACTACCCCACCGAGGTCACGCCGGTCCGTTCGCTCGTCGTCGACGGCGCCGCCGTCGAGGACACGTCGATCAACGCCGGCAAGGTCTTCGCCGAGAAGCTCGCCGAGCAGGGCATCACCGTCGACGGGGACGTCAGCCGCGCGACGGCGAAGAACTCCGACGTACCGGTGGCGCAGCACAAGTCGGCGCCGCTGTCGGACATCGTCAAGCAGATGCTCAAGACGAGCGACAACAACATCGCCGAGACCCTGCTGCGGATGTCCGCCGTGGAGCTTGGCAGGCCGGCCACCTTCGAGGGCGGCACCGAACTCGTCCGCCAGGTGATGAGCTCGTACGGAATCTCTCTCGACAACTTCGAGATGCACGACGGCAGCGGCCTCTCCCGTGCCGACCGCATTCCGGCCGCGACGCTCGCGCAGCTCCTCGACGCGATCACGGAGTCCCCCGCCCTGAGTTCGATCCTGGAGGGGCTGCCGGTCGCCGGCGAGGCCGGTGCCAGCCTCGGCCCGGAGTGGGGACGCTTCGACGACCCCAACTCCGAGTGCGCGGTCGGCAAGGTGCATGCGAAGACCGGCACGCTCACCGGGGCCGTCGCCCTGAGCGGTGTCACGCAGACCGAGGACGGCGAGTGGAGGATCTTCTCCTTCATCGAGAACAACTCGTCGGCCGACCCGAGCGACATCAAGGACGCCATGGACGGCCTCGCCGCGACCGTGAACGGCTGCTGGGCCTGACCGGCCACCGCGTCTGACAGATCGCACTTCACGGTCCGTCTGCGCGTCGCCCACGGGCGGCGCGCAGACGACTGTTTGAGGAGTTTCGGTGAAGGCTCTCGCGGACTCGACGGCGTCCCCCGGGGGCAGACGTGCGTGCCCTTACGGGCATCGGCGTGGACGCCACGGCCGGGCGGGCGGGTGCCCGGTTGGCTACTCGCCGTGCGGGTCCGAGTGGTTGAGGGTCTGGACGACCTGCTCGTAGTCGCCTCGCGCCTCACCGTAGCGGAGGTACTTCACGCGCTCGACCTGGATCTCCTTGGCGTCGGGCCGGGCCTCGATCAGGTCGACCACCTCGGCGATGAACTCGTCGAGAGGCATGGCGAGTTCGTTGTCCTCCTGGCCGGGCAGGAGTGCGGTGCGGACGGACGGCGGCTCGAGTTCCAGGACCTTCACCGAGGTGTCGGCGAACTGCAGCCGGACGGACTCGCTGAGCATGTGGATCGCCGCCTTCGACGCGTTGTAGCTCGGTGTGACCTTGAGCGGCGTGAACGCCAGACCGGAGGACACGGTCATGATGGTGGCGTCGGGCTGGGCCCGCAGATGCTCCACGAGCGCGGCGATGAGGCGGATCGGACCGAGCACGTTCGTCGTGACCGTGGATTCGGCGGTCGCTAGGAACGACGCGGGATCGCGCCAGTCCTCGATGTGCATCACGCCGGCCATCGCGACCAGGACGTTCAGGTCCGGATGGCCGGCCAGCACCTGCTTCGTGGCGGCGGCGACACTCGCGGCGTCCGTGACGTCGATCTGCACGGTGTCGATGCCGGGATGCGCGGCCGCGATCTGGTCCAGCAGCTCGGTACGTCGACCGCCGACGACGACCGTGTTGCCCTTGGCCCGCAGCGCGAGGGCGAGGGCGAGACCGATACCGCTGGTGGCCCCGGGGATGAAGATCGTGTTGCCGGAGATGTTCATGACCCGATCGTCGCCGGTCCGGACGCGCGGGTGCAGAGACCGCTTATCGGGGGATCGGCGATCCCTGGCTCGCCGGCCGGCACCGGACGACAATCGACCCCATGGACCGTGCAGCAATGGCCGACTTCCTGCGCCGCCGCCGCGAGGCACTCCAACCGGAGGACGTCGGCCTTCCCGCGGGGGCACGTCGGCGGGCCCGGGGTCTGCGGCGTGAGGAGGTCGCAGCGCTCGCCGTGATGTCGACCGACTACTACACGCGGCTGGAGCAGCAGCGGGGCCCGCAGCCCAGCGGCCACATCCTGGCCTCGCTCGCCCGCGCGCTGCGGCTCACCGGCGCCGAGCGCGACTATCTGTACCGAGTCGCCGGGCACGACGCGCCCGCTTCACCTTCGGCTCCGGGTCACGTCGCCCCCGCGCTGCTGCGGGTGCTGGACCGGCTCGAGGACACTCCGGCGCTCGTCCTGACCGACCTGGGCGAGACACTCGTGCAGAACAGGATGGCCGCCGCTCTGTTCGGGGACGCGGCGAAACACACGGGGCTCGCCCGCAGTGGCGTCTACCGCTGGTTCACCGATCCCGCGGAGCGGTCGATCTACCCCGAGGCCGACCGGGACCGGCAGAGCCGCGCCCAGGTCGCGAACCTGCGCGCCGCCCACGGGCTGCGAGGCCCGCAGTCGCGGGCCGGCGAGCTCGTACGGATCCTGCACAGGGCGAGCGGTGAGTTCGCCGAGTTGTGGGCGCGACACGAGGTCGCACAGAGGTTCGAGGATCACAAGACGCTCGTCCATCCCGAAGTGGGTGCGATCGAACTCGACTGTCAGGCGCTGTTCACCGAAGACCAGTCCCAGACACTGCTCGTCCTCACCGCTCCGCCCCGGAGCGAGGGCCACGAGAAGTTGCAGCTCCTGGCCATCCTCGGGCTCCATCGCTTCACCGAGGCGGAGCGCTAGGACCCGGTCCCGGGCCCTGGAGACCCTGCCGGGACGGTGCGCGCTCCGTGTCGGTGGCGGTCATGTCCAGCAGGAGCATGGCGTCGTGGTCGGGAGTGCCTGGCTCGGCGGTGTAGGCACCGAGGCGGTGACCGGGGGTGCCTTCCAGCGCCATGCCCTGGAAGGCGAGGGTGATCCTGCCGACCTGCGGATGCTGGAAGGTCTTCGTGGTGATCTTGCGGCCGGTGACGTCGTAGCGCTCCCACAGTCCGGCGAAGGCCGGACTCTTGAGGAGCAGCTCGCCGACGAGCCGGGTGAGGTCGGGGGCGTCGGGGTCGGTACCGGCCAGGGCGCGCAGGCGGGCGACGCAGTGCCGGATCTGGTTGTCCCAGTCCGGGAAGACCTCGCGGGCAGCGGGGTGGAGGAAGAGATAGCGGCCGAGGTTGCGCCGGGCGGCGGGCCAGTCCTCGATGCCCGCGTACAGGGCGAGGCCTCCGGGGTTGTGGGCCAGAACGTCCATGCTGCGGCTGACGACGTAGGCCGGGCTCGGGCGCAGCGTCTCCAGCAGCAGGTTCACGTGCGGGCGCACGGTGCGGCTGGGGGCCGGGGCGGCCTGCGGGGCGTAGCGGGCGGCGCGGACGGCGAGGTCGCGCAGGTGCTGGTGCTCGGCGTCGTCGAGTTGCAGCGCGCGGGCGAGGGCGTCGATCACGGCGGGGCTGGGGCGGGTTTCCCTGCCGCGTTCCAGGCGGGTGTAGTAGTCGATGCTGACCCTGGCGAGCGTGGCCAGTTCCTCGCGGCGCAGGCCCGGGGTGCGGCGTACACCGGGGCCAGGAGTGAGGCCGGCGGACTGCGGGCTGGTCTGCGTGCGGCGGGCGCGCAGGAAGCGCCCCAGTTCCTCGCCGCCGCCGTGCTGCTCGGGTGCCATACGGCCAGTGTCTCTCCCCCGGCCGTGCGGCATGTGCCTGGAGGGGGGCCCTGTCATACCCCCGCTGGACACCCCCCGGCACACCTCGGCCTGCCTGTGGCGGGCTCCGGGAGGCAGGGTTGAACGTGTCGCACCGTGTCCGAGCGCCCGCCGTCCCCTGTCGCGCCCCGGTGGCGGGCTCCCTTCCGATGGCGTGGCCCCCGCGTGCGGGAAACGGTGGACGTGTTGAAGGGCGACTCGACCGGTCGGAGCCCCGGCTCCCGGCCCTGCACGCGGGAAGGGAAAGACGATGACGGACTGGCACGGTTCGGATCTCGAGAAGATCGCGACGGCCGAGGAGCTGGACCTGGCATCCGAACGGTCCAACGGCACTCTGCGCGACCCGGTGACGATGTGGGTGGTCCGCTCCGGCGACCGGCTGTACGTCCGCTCGGTCAAGGGCACGGGCGGCCCGTGGTACCGGGGAACGCAGTCCCGCCACCAGGGACGCGTCGAGACCGGCGGCGTCCGCCGGGACGTCACCTTCCACGGCGCCGACCCCGACGAGTATCCGGGCGTCGACGCCGCCTACCGCCGGAAGTACGGGCACTACCCGAGCATCGTCGAGCACGTCCTGACCGAGCGTGCCCGCACGTCCACCCTGCGCCTCGAACCCCGCTGACCCGCCCGGAGCCCAGCACAGCACAGCACAGCCCGACAGGAGGACTACGAACATGAAGCACATCAAACTGGGTGACCTGACGGTTTCCCGCATCGGTCTCGGCGCGATGGGGATGACGCACGGCTACACCGGATCCGGCACGGACGAGGCGGAGTCGATCCGCACCGTGCACCGGGCACTCGAGCTGGGCGTCACACTGATCGACACCGCCGAGATCTACGGCCCCTACACCAACGAGGAACTTCTCGGCCGGGCGCTGAAGGGCCGCCGCGACCGTGTGGTGCTGGCGACGAAGTTCGGCCTCGTCTCCCACGCGGGCGGGGCCCCGTGGAAGCCGGACAGCGGCCCGGCCAACATCCGGACGGCCGTCGAGGGCTCACTCAAGCGCCTCGGCACGGACCACATCGACCTGTACTACCAGCACCGGGTCGACCCGGACACTCCGATCGAGGACACGGCCGGCGCGGTCGGCGAGCTGATCACCGAGGGCAAGGTCCGCGCGTTCGGCCTGTCCGAGGCCGGCCCGGACACGATCCGCCGCGCACACGCCGTCCACCCGGTGACCGCGGTGCAGTCGGAGTACTCCCTGTGGACCCGTGGCGTGGAGGAGCGGGTCCTGCCGGTGCTGCGCGAACTGGGTATCGGCCTGGTGCCCTTCTCGCCCCTCGGCCGTGGCTTCCTGACGGGCGAGATCCGCTCCACCGACCAGTTCGACGAAGACGACTTCCGGCGCGACAACCCGCGCTTCACCGGCGAGAACTTCCGGCGCAACCTGGCGATCGCCGACGAGGTGCAGGCCGTCGCCGCCGAGGCCGGCGCGACGCCCGCGCAGGTCGCGCTGGCCTGGCTGCTCACGCAGGGCGACGACATCGCCCCCATCCCCGGCACCAAGCGCGTGACCCGGGTCGAGGAGAACACCGCCGCCGACGGTGTCACGCTGACCAGCGAGCAGATCGACAAGCTCGGCGGTCTGCCACCCGCCGCTGGCGAGACCCACACGGAAGCCCAGGCACGGCTGCTCGAACGCTGACTCCGGCCACCCCGCCCGGCCGCCCCGGCGTTCCAGCTCCCCGGCGTCCCGGCCCACTCGAACGAGAAGGAAGATCCCCGTGCAGAACGTCACCCTGAACAACGACGTCGAGATGCCGATCCTCGGCTTCGGCGTCTACCAGATCCCGCCGGAACAAACCGAGCAGGCCGTTTCCGACGCCCTCGCGGCCGGTTACCGGCTCCTCGACACCGCGGCCGCCTACGGCAACGAGGAGGCAGTCGGCCGCGCCGTCGAAAGCAGCGGGATCCCGCGTGAGGAGCTGTTCGTCACCACCAAGCTGTGGGTCCAGGACGCGCCGGCCGAGGAGAACACCCGCCGGGCCTTCGAGACGTCCCTGGCCAAGCTGGGCCTGGACTACGTCGAACTGTACCTGATGCACCAGCCCTACGGGGACGTGTACGGCCAGTGGCGCGCGATGGAGGACGTCAACCGGGAGGGCCTGGCCAAGGCGATCGGCGTCGCCAACTTCTACCCCGACCGGCTCCTGGACCTCGTCATCAACAACGAGGTCGTCCCGGCGGTCAACCAGATCGAGACCCACCCCTTCTTCCAGCGCGCCGCCGACCAGGACCTGATGCGCGAGCACGGGGTGCAGCACCAGTCCTGGGGCGGATTCGCCGAGGGCAGGAACGACCTGTTCACCCATCCCGTCCTGAGCGAGATCGGCAAGGCGCACGACAAGTCGGCGGCCCAGGTCGTGCTCCGCTGGCTGATCCAGCGGAGCATCGTCACGATTCCCAAGTCGGTCAGCCCCGACCGGATGGCGCAGAACTTCGACGTCTTCGACTTCGAACTCACCGACGGCCAGATGGCGCAGATCGCGGACCTCGACACCGGGACGACGCTGTTCTTCGACCACCACGACCCCGAGATGGTCGCCTGGCTCAGCAGGCGCCGACTGGACAGCTGAACGCCGGTCCACGTGATCGCGCGTATGCGAAGTGGCATCCTCGTCAACAGCTGCCCGAGCGTCGTCGAGCCCCTGCTCGTTGACGCTTCCTGAGTGACTCCGTCGACATCCGTCTCCTTCGCCGCCGACGCCGCGTGAAACCGGCGAACCGGCTCTGAGGCGCGGCTCCGTGCTGTTCCGTCAGAACGCCACGTTCCGCACCCGGCCAGGGGCCGGCGGTACGGGCGTCACCTTCGAGTCGATCAACTGGAGGGGCCCTGGGCGCCCCGAGCACTCGGCGCCGAGCCAAGCGGTGCGCGAAGTCTGGACAGCCACCGGGGGACGTGTTGTCATTCCGCTGACAAGAATTTCCAACGTTGAAAGAGCCGCTGCCACCGCACCTGCCGAGTGGTGCCGCCTGCCGAATGGTCCCGGTCTCCGGGACCTCTGCGCGAGGAAAGGTTCGATGACACAACGACACACCCGTCCACGAGCGAGAGCGTGGGCGCTGCTGACAGCCGCAGCGCTGACCCTGCCCACGACCGGTCTGATGTCCACCGCCTCCGCCGCCGAGACCCACACAAGCGCCGCGTCCCTCGCCTCCGAGCGGGACGCCGTCGCGGTGCACGGTCTCAAGGGCGAGTACTTCAGCATGTCGGCCCCGGGCGCGAGGGACTTCGCGCAGCTGGGCGGCACCCTGCTCGACCCGCAGATCAACTTCTCCGGTCTGACCAGCACCTTCGAGGAACTGACCGGCAGGACGGAGCACACGACCGCCCGCTGGACGGGGCAGATCGAGGCACCGGCCACGGGTGACTACACCTTCTACGCCAGCGGCGACAACGGCTTCCGGCTCCTCATCGACGGCGAGCCGGTCATCGACCACTGGGAGCCGGACTGGGACAACGAGCAGACCAGTGCCGCGGTCAGGCTGACCGCCGGCGAGAAGCACGACTTCCGGCTGGAGATGTTCCAGGACACCGGCGGCGCCAACATGTTCCTGCGCTGGTCCACGCCGAGCATGACCAAGCAGGTCGTCCCGATGTCCGCGTTCACGCCGCCGGCCGGGTTCGAGGTCTACCCGGTGGAGCCGACGGTCGCCGAGGACGGGCGACAGTTGCGGGCGCGGTTCGAGGGCAGGGTCGGCGGCGACCTCAAGGCCCTCGCGGACCACCTGAAGATCGAGGCCGACACCACCCCCATGCCGGTCGCCTCGGTCAAGACGGCCCCCGGAGACCGCAGTTCCCTGCTCGTCACGCTGTCGGAGCCGATCCAGAAGAACCAGCAGGTCAAGCTCACCTACGACGGCGCGGGCGGCCTGACCTCCGGCGGCGAGACCGTACCGAAGATCATTCGCTACGCGCAGAACGACTCCGCGCACCGGCTCACCACCAAGTGGGGCGACAAGCTCGACGAGAAGCACCCGCTGCCGGAGTACCCGCGCCCGCAGCAGGTACGCGCCAAGTGGAAGAACCTCAACGGCCCCTGGCAGTTCGCCGGCGCCGAGGCGGGCGAGCAGCCGGTCTTCGGCAAGAACCTCGACGAGAAGATCGTCGTGCCGTTCCCCGTCGAGTCGCAGCTCTCGGGACTCGAGCGGCACGAGGACCACATGTTCTACCGCAAGCTGGTCGACGTGCCGAAGAACTGGAAGGTCGGCAAGGGCGCCAAGGGCGAGAGGCTGAAGCTCAACTTCGGCGCCGTCGACTACCAGGCACGCGTCTGGGTCAACGGCAAGAAGGTCGCCGAACACACCGGCGGATACAACGCGTTCAGCGTCGACATCACCGACGCGCTCAAGGGCAGGGGCCCTCAGGAGGTCGTGGTCGCGGTCACCGACACCGGTGGCGCGAACCAGCCGATGGGCAAGCAGTCCACCAATCCGGGCGGCATCTTCTACACCCAGTCGTCCGGCATCTGGCAGACGGTATGGATGGAGCCGGTCGCCTCCGCATCCGTTGACAACGTAGTCACCACCCCCGACATCGACAAGAGCAGCCTCGCGGTGACCGTCGAGTCCGACGACGCATCCGCCCGGGCTCGTGTCGAGGCCGTCGCCCGGGACAAGCGCGGCAAGATCGTCGGCCGGGTCGTCGGACCGGCCAACAAGGAGCTGCGTCTGCCCGTGGCGAAGCAGCATCTGTGGAGTCCGGACGACCCCTATCTCTACGACCTCGACGTCAAGCTGACCGACGGCAGGTCGACCGACAGGGTCGGCAGCTACTTCGGCATGCGCGAGATAGGCATCGAGAACGTCGGTGGCTACCAGAAGCTGGTGCTCAACGGGAAGCCGGTCTTCTCACTCGCCACGCTCGACCAGGGCTTCTGGCCCGACGGCCTCTACACGGCGCCCAGCGACGAGGCGCTCGCCTTCGACCTCGAGGCGCACAAAAAGCTGGGCTTCAACTCCGTCCGCAAGCACATCAAGGTGGAACCCGCGCGGTGGTTCTACCACGCGGACAGACTCGGCCTGCTGGTCTGGCAGGACTTCGTCTCCGGGAACATCACCGACGCGGCCGGGCAGAAGGCGTTCGTCGACCAGGGCATGGAGGCGATGCGGCAGCACCACAACGCGCCCTCCGTCATCGGCAACATCGTCTTCAACGAGGGCTGGGGTGAATGGGACCGCGAGGAGAGCGGCCGCATCGCCGAGGCCGTCAAGGCCGCCGACCCGTCCCGCGTGGTCAACGCCCACAGCGGTGTCAACTGCTGCAACTCCAAGGGGGACTCGGGCAAGGGCGACATCATCGACCACCACGACTACAACAACACCGACCCCGCGTTCCCCGACGGCGAGCGGGCCGCCATGGACGGTGAACACGGCGGCTTCACGCTGCGCACCCCCGGGCACATGTGGCCGGGCGCCCCGACCGTGATCTACAGCGGCGTGGCCGACAAGGCGGCGCTGACCCGCAAGTACGTCGAGAACACCGAGGAGTTCTACCTCGAGCAGGCCGGCGCCGAGTTGTCGGGTTCGGTGTACACACAGATCACCGACCTCGAGAACGAACTCAACGGCCTGTACACCTACGACCGCCGGGAGATCAAGGTCGACCCGGCCCAGGTCCGCGAGGTCAACCGCAAGGTCATCGCGGCCGGTGCCGCCGCGGGTGAGCGGGCCGAGCTCAAGGGCGGCGGGCACTGGGCACTCGACGAGGGCACGGGTACCACCGCCGGGGACGAGGGCCCCAACGACAAGGCGCTCAAGCTCTCCGAGGGCACCACGTGGACGCCCGGGGTCAGTGGCAGCGCGCTCGAGTTCGACGGCCAGGGACAGTACGCCGAGACCGACGGCCCGGTGCTCGACACCACCGGAAGCTATTCGGTCTCCGCCTGGGTGACCCTGGACGAGCTTCCCGGCAACTACGCCACCGCCGTCAGCCAGGACGGCAGTCGGCAGGCGAGCCCGTTCTACCTGCAGTACGGCCAGGGCGCCTTCGCCTTCAGCACACCCGGCGAGCAGCGTGCGCGGCTGGTGACCACGCCGGAGACAGGCCGCTGGTACCACCTCGTCGGGGTACGCGACGGCGCGAGCGACCAGATCAAGCTGTACGTCGACGGTGAACTGGCGGCGACCGCGGCGGCCGGCCCGAACTACGTCGGCTCCGGGCCGTTCGTCGTCGGCCGCGCTCAGTGGGGCGGTGCGGACACCGACTTCTGGAACGGCGCCGTCGACGAGGTCCATGCCTATGACAAGGCGCTCACCGCCGAGGAGGTGAGCACGCTCCACACGCAGGAGAGGCCGTAACCCCGGCCCCTGCGACGGTCCCGGCGAGTGCCGCTCGGCGCACTCGCCGGGACCACGTGTGTGCGGCGGACCGACGGGTGTGCCGGCCCGGAACGTCAGGTCGACGTCGTGGATCGGGCCGGCGAAGTTCGTGTCGCGCGGTCATGACCGCGTCCCCCCAGGGGCGGGGCCCTTGAGGGGACGGGGAGGAAGCGTTGTCGCGTGTGCCGCCGCGTGGGCGACGGGATGGTGCCGGACGCGGCAGCCGGGTGTCGGAGAGGCACGGCCGCCGCGTCCGGGGCTTGTCACATCAGTTGCCGTCTGCGGCCCAGCCAGGTCTGGGCGATCACCACGAGGGCCAGGAAGCCACCGCTGACGACGAGTTGGTAGGAGGAGTCCAGGGAGCCGATCTGGTTGATGACGTTCTGGATGACCTTCAGGAGCAGCACGCCGACCAGAGAACCGCTGACGTAGCCGAGGCCGCCGGTGAGCAGGGTGCCGCCGATGACGACCGCGGAGATGGCGTCCAGTTCCATGCCGTTGCCGAGGATGGTCACGCCCGAGGCGAGCCAGGCGGCGTTGAGCGCGCCCGCCAGACCGGCCAGCACTCCGGACAGGGTGTAGACGAGGATCTTGGTACGGGCCACGGGGGCGCCCATCAGGGCCGCCGCGTCCTCGTTGCCGCCGACCGCGTACACGTGCTGCCCGAACCGGGTGCGGCGCAGGACGACGGCACCCGCGACGAAGAGCGCCAGCGTGATCCATACCGGGTTGCCCAGGCCCAGGGTGCTGCCCTGGCCGAGTTCGGCGAGGACCGATCCCTTGCCGATGAGGTAGGTGTTCGCGCCCTCGTCCGTGAGGGCCAGCATCAGTCCGCGCGCCCCGAGCATGGCGGCGAGCGTGACGATGAAGGGAGCCAGGCGGGAGCGGGCGACCAGCAGGCCGTTGACGACTCCGATCAGGCCGCAGACCACGAGGGGCAGCAGCAGGGCCACCAGGGTGCCGTGGCGGGACCCCCAGGCTGCCAGGACGCCGCCGAGGGCGAACAGGGACCCGACGGAGAGGTCGATGCCGCCGGTGATGATGACGAAGGTCATGCCGAGGGCGACGATCGCGAGGAACGCCGAACTGGTCGCCATGTTCGAGACGTTGTCGCCGGTGGCGAACGAGTCGAAGCTGAAGGAGGCGATGACCGAGACGATCACCAGCACGGCCAGCGCGCCGTGCTGCTGGACCAGGGCGCTCAGCCGCTCGGAGCGGGCGGAGCCCACCGGAGCGGTGGCGTCCGTGGGTTCGTTGCTCGCGGTGGTCACGGGCGTGTCCGTCTTCGTGACGGTCATCGCTTCCCCCGTCCCCGTGCCGCGTAGACCGCGCACACGATCACTATGGCCTGGGCGATCTGGGTCCACGAGGGCGGCAGATCGTGCTTGATCAGGGTGGCGGTGAGCAACTGGATCAGTACCGCTCCGGCCACGGTGCCGCCGATGTTGACCCGCCCTCCGGTCAGCGGGGTGCCGCCGACCACGACGGCGGTGATGGCGGACAGTTCCATCAGGTTGCCCAGCGAGGTCGGGTCGCTGGCCTGGAGCCGGGCGGTGGCCAGCACGCCCGCCACCGCGGCGAGCAGCGCGCAGGCGATGTACACGATGATCAGCACGCGGCGCACCGGCAGACCCGCGAGCTGGGCGGCGGGGCGGCTGTCGCCGATGGCCAGCAACTGGCGGCCGAAGGTGGTCCGGCGGACCACGAAGGCGACCAGCAGCGCCAGTGCGGCGGCGATCAGGATCAGGTACGGGACACCGGCGATGTCACCGGAACCGAGCGAGGCGAGACTTGGGTTGTGCAGGTCCTCCAGCTGCGGGAGCAGGACCAGGGCCAGGCCCCGGCCGCCGACCATGAGGGCCAGGGTGGCCACGATGGGCTGGACGCCTATGAAGGCGACCAGTGCTCCGTTGGCCAGCCCCACACCGGCCGCGAACAGGGCCACCACGAGCAGCGCGGGAACCAGACCGTAGCCGAGGTAGAGCGCCGTCACCGAGGCCGCCAGGGCCATCACCGCGCCGACCGACAGGTCGACGCCCTCGGTGCCGATGACCAGGGCCATGCCCAGCGCGACGATGATGACGGGTGCGACCTGGACGGCCTGGGTGCGGAAGTTCTCCGTGGACAGGAAGTGCGGTGTGATGACGATGTTGACGACCAGGAGCAGGGCCACGCCGGCGTACACGCCGTAGGTCTGCAACCACTGGAGCAGGCGGGCCTTGTCCAGCGGGGCGGTGCGCAGAGCGGCTTCAGCCATCGGTGGCCGCCTCCTTCACCGCGTCGCGCGCCGGGTCGCCGCCGGCGATCGTGCGCATCAGCTTGTCCTCGTTGACGTCGTCGCCGGTCAGTTCGCCGACGACCGCACCGTCCTTCAGTACGACCACTCGGTCGGACCCTTCGATCAGTTCCTCCAGGTCGGAGGAGATGAGCAGGACACCCAGGCCGTCCGCGGCCAGTTCGTCCACGAGCTTTTGGACCTCGGCCTTGGCGCCGACGTCGATGCCGCGGGTGGGCTCGTCCAGGAGCAGCACCTTGGGGTTCATGGCCAGCCAGCGGGCGAGGAGCACCTTCTGCTGGTTTCCGCCGGACAGTTCGCCGACCTTCTGGTGCGGGGAGGACGCCTTGATGCGCAGCCGTGTGATGAAGGTGTCGACGATGCTGTCCACGCGGGCCTCGGAGACCAGGCCGAAGCGGGACAGCCGGGGAAGGGCCGCGAGCGCTATGTTCTCGCGGACCGACAGGCCCGGGACGATGCCCTCGCTCTTGCGGTCCTCGGGCAGCAGGCTGATCCCGGCGCGGATGGCGGCCGGGGTGGAGCCGCCGCGCAGCGGCGCACCGGCCACCGTGACCTGGCCCGAACTCCGCGCGAGGGCACCGGAGATGGCCTTGGCCGTCTCGGTACGGCCCGAGCCGAGCAGGCCGCCGAGGCCCAGGACCTCGCCGGGGCGGATACTCACGGACACGTCGTGCAGTTTGTGCGGGACCGTCAGTCCTTCGGCACGCAGGACCGGTTGGTCGTCGACGGCCTGGTGGTCGCCGGCGAACTTCGTCGCTCCCTCGGCACGGACCTCGCCGAGGTCCCGGCCGAGCATGGTGGAGACGAGCGCGAGGCGGTCCAGATCGGCCAGCCGGCCGTGGTGCACGCGGCGTCCGTCGCGCAGCACGGTGGCGGTGCTGCACATGGCGTACAGCTCGTCGAGGCGGTGACTGACATAGACGACGGCGATGCCCGCGTCGCGCAGCCGCCGGATCACCGAGAACAGGGTCTCCACCTCCCGCGGTTCGAGCGAGGAGGTCGGCTCGTCCATGATGACGACCCGCGCGTCCGTCGCCACGGCGCGGGCCAGGGCGACCATCTGCTGGGCGCCGACGCCGAGGGTGCGCAGCGGCTGCCGCACGTCCACCCGGACGCCGTACGTGCCGAGTGTCTCCTCGGCCTCCCGGTTCATGCGGGCCACGTCCAGTACGCCGAAGCGGTTGCGCGGCTCGCGGCCCAGGAAGAGGTTGCGGGCCACGCTCAGCAGCGGGATGAGGTTGACCTCTTGGTAGATGGTCGAGATCCCTGCCTTCTGCGCCTCCAGAGGGGTGGCGAAGGAGACCTTGCGGCCCTGGAAGGTGATGTCACCCGCGTCGGGCCGGTAGACGCCGGTGAGGAGCTTGATGAGGGTCGACTTGCCGGCGCCGTTCTCGCCGATCAGGGCGTGGACCTCGCCCGGGTGCAGGGTGAGGTCCACGTCGTCCAGGGCCCGGACCCCTGGGAAGGTCTTGCTGAGTCCGCGGACGGCGAGGACTTCGGCGGGGGGTGCCACCTGTGCCTCCAAGAAGAAAGTGGTGAGAGGGGCCGGGGGCCCGGGTGTCCGGGCCCCCGGAGGAGGATCAGAAGGCGTTGCCGATGTCCTGCTTGGCGTTGTCGCCGTTGTAGGCGTTGTCCTGGATGATGATGTCCTGGGGGACTTCCTCGCCCTTGGTGAAGGTGTCCAGCGTCTGGAACGCCAGCGGCCCGAACCGCGGGTTGGACTCGATGACGCCGCTGATCCAGCCGTCCACGACGCCCTGGACGGCGTTGCGGGTGCCGTCCACCGTGACGATCTTGACGTCGCCGGCCTTCTTGCCGGCGCCCTTGAGGGCGGTCACCGCGCCGAGGCCCATCTCGTCGTTCTCGGCGTAGATGCCCTTGATGCCGGGCTTTGACTGGATGAGCTGCTCGGTGACCTGCTGGCCCTTCTCGCGTGCGAAGTCACCGGTCTGCTCGAAGACGACCTTCAGGTCCGGGGCCTTCGCGGCGATCTGCTCCTTGAAGCCCTTGGTCCGCTCGGTGGTGACGTTGTTTCCGGCCGAGCCGAGCAGGATCGCCACCTCGCCCTTGCCTCCGGTCGCCTCGATCATCTGGTCGGCGGCGCGCTTGCCCTGCTCGACGAAGTCGGAGGCGATGAAGGAGACGTAGTCCTTGCAGGGGTCCGCGTTGATCTTGCGGTCGATCGTGATGATCGGCACCTTCTTGGCGGCGGCGGCCTGCAGCACCGGGTCCCAGCCGTCGGAGTTGAGCGGCGCGATCACCAGCAGGTCCGCACCCTTGGCCAGCAGGTTCTGCACATCGCTGATCTGCTTGGAGAACTGCGACTGGGCGTTGGCCGTCAGCAGCTTCACACCCCGCTTCTTGGCCTCGTCCTTGATGGACTGGGTCTCGGCGATGCGGAACGGGTTGGCTTCCTTCTCCGACTGCGAGAACCCGACGGTGGCGTTCTTCAGGTCGATCTTCTCGGCGCCGTAGGCATCGATGGTGCAGGTCTTGCCGCCCGGCTCCGGTGTGACGACCTTCTGCTCGGCGCCGGCGGCGGCCGCCGAGGACTCCTTGCCGCCCGACGCGTCGTCCTCCGACTTCGAGCAGGCGGTCGCGGTCAGGGCGACCGCTGCGGCCAGGGCCACGACCACGGGACGGGCGAGGAGGTGAGGACGGTGAGTGCTGCGCTGCATGGTGACCCCGATCCGGGCGACGCTGAAAAGGAATTGGAGAGCTGAACGCCGCACGGACTCGGCCAGGCCCCCCCGGCGTCGGAACTGCGTCCGGTGCGCCGCACAGAGGTTTTTACATCGTTGCAAGGTGGCTGTAAACCCCCTGCGCACGAGACGCGGGCGGCTTGCGAAGACCAAGGACGCGACGCGACGGACCGGCCGGCCTCGGCTCCCCCGGCGACGAGCGGGCGCGGAGCACCGGCGCGAACGTTTCGCCCCTCAAGGACCTTTGCCGCGCCACCCGCGTCACCGAGTCTCCGCGGCCCGTAATTCCCGGGTCCTGAACGGGCCTTACCCGCGATGGACGGGCGTACCCCTCCGCCCCACGAGGCACCGCACGCCTCTTGACTCGCGCCGCGGCTCCGTAAAGACTGAGGCGTCAACTTTCTGACAACGTTGTCAGGTGCGTATTCGCGACGCACCTCTGGGGGTCTCATGTCTGCTCGCCCGTTGCGCCCACCTCGTTGCCGGAGACGGTCGGGATGGGCGGTCGGTCTCCTCGCGACGGCCCTGCTCGCCGGTCCGGCCGTGAGCGGCGCCGGCGCCTCCTCGCTCCCGTCGGCGGCGACCGGGAAGATGACGGCGGACTGGGGCACCTCGTTCGAGCCGGACGAGGCCGCGCCCGACGGCGAAGCGGCCACCGGACCGGGTGGTGGCCCCGATGTGTCCGGCGTGCTCCAGCCGGGTTCCGACGCACCGGGCCTGCGCACCGTCGTCGACGACGGACCGGACCGGACCTACGCGGCCAAGGCCGACGCCGGATTCACCGGCCTGAAAGCGCTCCACTACTCCGGACGCCATGAGGCCGACGGCGCCGCACACGCCACCACGGTCGTGGCCGACGTGAACGTACGGATCGGTCCGCACAGCGAGTTGTCGTACCTGCTCTTCCCGGACTTCGACGAGAAGAAGGTCGACTACGCGGGCACCTTCGTCGCCGTCGACCTGCGGTTCACGGACGGATCACGGCTCAGCGGCCTGAACGCCCGCGACCAGAACGGCGACCGGCTGACCGCCCGCGCCCAGGGTGACGCCAAGACCGTCTCCCCCCTTCAGTGGAACCGCCGTTCGGCCGCCCTCGGCGAGGTGGCGGCGGGCCGGACGGTGGACAAGGTCCTGGTCACCTACGACGGACCCGACGGGCCGGCGGACGTGGGCGGCTGGATCGACGACATCGCCCTCGACGGGCGACCGGCCGCGCCGCACCGCTCCTCCCCCGCCGACTGGGTCGTCACCACCCGCGGCACCCAGTCCAGCGGCGACTACTCGCGCGGCAACAACTTCCCGGCGACGGCGGTCCCCAACGGTTTCAACTTCTGGACCCCGATGACCGACGCCGGCTCCCTGGGCACCCTGTACAGCTACCAGCAGCAGAACAACGCCGAGAACCTGCCGGAGATACAGGCGTTCGCCGCCAGCCACGAGACCAGCATCTGGATGGGCGACCGCCAGACCTTCCAGGTGATGCCCTCCACCGCCGAGGGCGTCCCGGACGCCGGACGCACGGCACGGGCGATGGCGTTCCGTCACGAGGACGAGACGGCGCTGCCGCACCACTACGGCGTCACCTTCGCGGGCGGCCTGCGCGCCGACATGGCACCGGCCGACCATGCCGCACTCCTCCGCTTCACCTTCCCAAAGGAGGGCGGACGCAAGCTGATCCTCGACAACGTCGACGACCGGTCCGGCCTGACGATCGACGCCGAGGCGGGGACCGTCTCCGGCTGGTCGGAGGTCCGTACCATCTCGACGGGCATGAGCCGCATGTACATGTACGGCACGTTCGACCAGCCCGTGACCGGCAGCGGCATGCTGACCGAGGGCAACCGGCCCTCCACCGGCTACGTGTCCTTCGACGGCGGTCACAGGCGCACCGTCAACCTGCGCATCGCCACCTCCCTCATCGGCGTCGACCAGGCGAAGAAGAACCTGGAGCTGGAGATCGGCGCCCAGGACTCCCTGGAGAAGGTCGCCGCACGGGCCAAGGCCGCCTGGAACGAGCGGCTCGGCGTGGTGGAGATCGACAAGGGCGGTACCGAGGACCAGCTGACCACGCTCTACTCCAACCTCTACCGGATGAACCTGTATCCCAACTCGGGCTACGAGAACACCGGCACGAAGAAGAGGCCCCGCTACCGGCACGCCGTGCAGTCCTCCGGCTCCTGGACGCCCCCGGCGAGCAGCCCGACCGAGACCGGGGCGAAGATCGCCGACGGCAAGGTCTTCGTCAACACCGGCTTCTGGGACACCTTCCGGGCCGCCTGGCCCGCGTACTCCCTGCTCTGGCCGGACACGGCGGGTGAACTGGTCGACGGCTTCGTCCAGCAGTACCGCGACGGCGGCTGGGTCTCCCCCTGGTCCTCCCCCGGCTACGCCCGCGTGATGACCGGCACCAACTCCGACGCCGCCTTCGCCGACGCCTACACCAAGGGCGTACCGGGGATCGACGCCGAGGACACCTACGACGCCGCCCTCAAGAACGCGACCGTGCGTCCGCCGGACAGCAGCGTCGGCCGCGACAACCTGGAGCGCTCGACGTTCCTCGGTCACGTCCCCAACGACGTGGGCGCGGGCTTCTCCTGGTCGCTGGACGGCTACGTCAACGACTCCGCGATCGCCGCGATGGCCGAGGAGATGGCGAAGAAGCGCGGCACCCCCGCCAAGGAGCGGGAGCGCCTGCGCGAGGAGGCGGAGTACTTCCGCGACCGCTCCGCCGGCTACGCCGACCTGTACGACCCGGCCACCGGCTTCTTCCAGGGCAAGTCCGCGGACGGCGAGTGGACCACCGCCCCCGACCGCTACGACCCGCGCACCTGGGGCAACGACCACGACTACACGGAGGCCGACGGCTGGAACGAGGCCTTCCCGGCCCCGCACGACGGCCAGGGACTGGCCGAGCTCTACGGCGGCCGCAAGGGGCTCGCGGACAAGCTGGACGCGTTCTTCGCCACCCCGGAAAGGGCCGACCGTCCGGGCTCCTACGGCGGCACCATCCACGAGATGCGCGAGACCCGCGACCTGAGGCTGGGTCAGTGGAGCATCCCCAACCAGGTCTCGCACCACATCCCCTGGATGTACACGTACACGCAGCAGCCCTGGAAGAGCCAGAAGCTGGTCCGGCAGGCGCTGGACCGCGGCTGGCTCGGCTCGGACATCGGCCAGGGGTACCCGGGTGACGAGGACAACGGCGCCACCTCGGCCTGGTGGGTGTTCAGCGCCCTCGGCCTGTACCCACTGCAGACGTCCAGTGGCGAGTACGTCATCGGCTCCCCGCTGTTCGAGAAGGCGACCCTGCACCTGCCCGGCGGCAAGCTGGTGATCGAGGCGCCCGGCACCAGCAAGGGCGACATCTACGTGCGGAACCTGACCGTCGACGGGAAGCGCCACACCTCCACCGCCATCTCCCACGAGGAGATCGCCGACGGCGGCCGGCTGCGCTTCACCATGGGCGCGCAGCCGTCCTCGTGGGGCACCGGCAGGAACGACGTCCCCGACTCGCCGACCGCGGTCGGCGAACGCCCCCGTCCGCTGCACGACGTGACCGGCGAGGACCGCGGCATCCCGGCGTCCTCCACCGGTACGGACGTCACCGCCCTGTTCGACGACACCTCGAAGACCGCCGCCGTGCTCACCGGCGACGACCCCGAGGTCCGCTACCGCGTCAACGGCGGCGACGACACCCGCGTCACGTACTACACACTCACCTCCTCCGCCGCCTCCGCCGACCAGGACCCGCGAGGGTGGGTGCTGGAGGGCTCCGACGACGGCACGCACTGGACCACGCTGGACCGCCGCACCGACGAGGAGTTCCGCTGGCGCAACCAGACCCGGCCGTTCCGGGTCGACCGTCCGGCGAGCATGCGGGAGTACCGACTGCGCGTCGTGACCGCCGACGGGCAGCAGGAGGTGTCACTCGCGGAGGCCGAGCTGCTGACACGGGACACGGTGCCGCGGACCCCGGTCGAGGTGAGGGTCGGCGACGTCGCGCTGCGGCCCGGCACGACGGCGTCCGTGGACGTCGAGCTGGCCAACAGCGGTGACACCACGCTCTCGCCCGAGCTGGCGCTCACCGTGCCCTCCGGCTGGACCGCCGACCCCGCGCGTGCCGAGGTCGGCGAGCTGGCACCGGGCGGCTCCACCACGGTCACCGTCCGCGTCACCGCGCCCGACGACGCGGCGCCGGGCACCCAGCGGATCCGGGCCACCGCGACCTGGGCCGACTGGCTGGTCACCGGGCAGGGCACCGCCCGGGTCGTCGGTGACGTCACCGAGGTCGAACCGGGCACCGACTCCGAGCAGGGCGTCCTCGTCGCGGACGAGGGTTCGCAGGTCACCGCGGACGGATCCGACGCGTGGGCGCGGTACGCCGACGCCGACCGTTCCTTCACCTACCGGCTGCCCGTGCCCGCGGACGGCCGGGGCACGGTGACCCTCGACATCGCCAACCAGTTCCTGGTCGAGGCGTCCACCGACGGCACGCACTGGACGACCGTCCTGCGCGAGCCGGACCCCGTGATGTTCCAGTCCAACCGCGAGCGGCGCGGCCTGGACATCGCCGACCTGCGCGCCCGGGCGGGCGGCGACGGCGGCGGCCTCTACCTGCGCTTCTCGGACAGCCTCCCCGAGGACGGCTGGGGCGGCTGGCTGGCCGGCGTCCGGGTGGAGACGGTCGGCTGAACCCGGCGGTGACCGGCGGCCCGGGGAGGGGCCGGTCGCCACCGTCGGTCTCCCTCGACCCCCACGACCCCACATCGGCTCCCCTCACCCCCCACTCCTTAACGCGTCCGCACAACCACCCAAGGAGTACCCATGCGCGACGACCAAGCAGGCGCCGCCACACCGCAGGCGGACCACTCGCGCCGCACCTTCCTCACCGCGTCGGCGACGGTGCTGGCGAGCGTGAGCCTGGCCGGCGCGCTGCCCGGCCGTGCCTTCGCCGCACCCGCCGCACCCGCCGTACCGGCGGCGGGCGCCGAGGCCGCCGGGGCCGATCTCGCGCTCAACCGCCCGGTGCGGGTGTCCTCGACGGCGTACGCGCCCACGCCCGCCCACTTCGTCACCGACCGCATGGGGCGGCCCGGGGTCACGGGCAGCGGCTGGCGTGCGGCCGGCACCGAGGAGCCCCAGTGGGTCGCGGTCGACCTGGCGGCCACCTGCCGGGTGACCTCGGTCGTCCTGGTCTTCGAGGCGACCGAAGGCGATACCGTCTTCGTACCGGCCGACGACAGCAACCCCAACGTCAACACCACCGGCTGGGAGGTCAAGTCGAGCTACGCCACCAGCTTCCGGATCGAGGTGTCGCCGGACGGGAAGCAGTGGCGGTCGGTGTACGAGGGCACCACGGACCGGGGCGGCACCGTCGAGGTGGCACTGGACGGGCCGGTCGACACCCGATGGGTCCGCATGGTCGGCACCGGTCTGTCCAACGACAACCCGCTCGGCCTGAACGCCTTCCAGGTGCACGGCACCGCGCCCGCCCGGCGCCCCGCGGCGACCGGCTGGACGGAGTGGACCAGCGGCGCCCGCCCGGTGCCCGCGCTGAAGGTCGCCGACGACGGCACCGTGCCGATCGAGTCGGGCTGGAACGTGACCCGCGACGAGTTCGCCGGCACGGACGACGGGGCGAAGCTGTCCTCGCCCGGTGTGGACACCGACCGCTGGTTGCGTGCCCAGGTCCCCGGCACCATCCTCGCCTCGCTGGTCGCCGAGGGGCATCTGCCCGACCCGGTGAAGGGCATGGACAACCTGCGCATACCCGAGGCGCTCGGCAAGTCCGCCTGGTGGTACCGGCGTACGTTCTCCGTCCCGCGCGGCCTCACCTCCCGCGGCCGGGTCTGGCTGGAGTTCGACGGCATCAACCACGCCGCCGAGATCTGGGTGGACGGCACCAGGGTGGGCGAGATGGCCCATCCCACCGCCCGCGGCTCGTTCGACGTCACCGAGCGGCTGGCCCGGGGCGGCGAGCACGTGCTGGCCGTCCGCATCGACCACATGCCCTACCCCGGCAGCCCGGGCGACCGGGGCTCGAACGGCGTGTCCTACGCCGACGCGGGCTCCAGCATGATGATGCGCAACGGACCGACCTACCTGGCGGTGACGGGCTGGGACTGGATGCCCGCAGTACGCGACCGCGTCATGGGCATCTGGAACCACGTACGGCTGCGTGCCACCGGCGACGCCGTCGTCGGCGACCCGCGTGTCGACACGGTCCTGCCCGGCCTGCCGGACCGCTCCCGCGCCGAGGTCACCATCACCGTGCCGGTCCGCAACGCGGCCCCACAGGCCCGGACGGTGACGGTCAGGGCCCGGCTCGGCGGCGTCCGCGTCGGCAAGGACGTCCGGATCGACGGCGGCGCGAGCACCGAGGTGGTCTTCGCACCGAAGGAGTTCCGCGCACTGCGGCTGAGGAACCCCGAGCTGTGGTGGCCCAACGGCTACGGCGCTCCCGCCCTGCACGACCTGGAGATCGCCGCCTCCGTCGGCAGGGACGTGAGCGACGAGCGCACGCTCCGCGTCGGGCTGCGCCAGTTCGACTACGCCTCGGAGAACCCGGTCGTGTTCGAACCGGGCGCCAACCGCTTCGAGCAGGCCGTCGAGATCGACCGCCAACACGCCCGCTGGGTCCGCGTCCTGGCCGGTCGCCGCGCGACCAACTACGGCGCCTCCCTGTGGCGCCTGTCCGTCACCGACGGCGCCGCACCGGACACCGACCTCGCGCTGCGGGCTCCCGCCTCGGCCTCCTCCACCGACAACGCGACGAACACCGCCGCGGCCGCCGTCGACGGCGACGACGACACGCGCTGGTCGTCCGCCTACTCGGACGACCAGTGGATCCGCGTCGACCTCGGCGAGGACAAGGACTTCGACCGGATCTCCCTCCTGTGGGAGACGGCGTACGCCCTCACCTTCACCGTCCAGGTCTCCGACGACGGCGAGGACTGGAGGGACGTGAAGGCGGTCGACAACCGGCCCGACCAGCTGCAGATCAGCGTCAACGGCGTGCGTGTCATGTGCCGCGGCGGCAACTGGGGCTGGGACGAGCTGCTGCGCCGTATGGGCAACGGCCGTATGGAGGCGGCCGTCGAGATGCACCGCGACATGAACTTCACGATGATCCGCAACTGGCTCGGCAGCAGCAACCGCGAGGAGTTCTACGCCCGCTGCGACGAGAACGGGCTGCTGGTCTGGAACGACTTCTGGAACGCCTGGTTCCTCGATCCGCCCAACCACGCCCTCTACCTCGACCAGGTCCGCGACACCGTGCGCCGCTACCGGTCGCATCCGAGCATCGTCGTGTGGTGCGGCGCCAACGAGGGCACGCCGTCCGGCGAGATCGACGAGGGGGCCCGCAAGGCCGTCGCGGAGGAACACCCCGGGGTGAGCTACATCAGCAACTCCGCCGCCGGGGTCGTCAGCGGCAGCGGCCCCTACGCCTGGGTCGACCCGAAGCGCTACTACGACCCCGACCTCTACGCGCACGGCACCTTCGGCTTCCACACCGAGATCGGCATCCCGACGATCCCGGTCGTGGACAGCATGCGCAACCTCGTCGGCGGTGAGCAGGAGTGGCCCATCGGCCTGGTCTGGAATCACCACGACTGGCTGGAGCGCGGTGGCCAGAACCCGCAGAGCTACAAGGCGGCCATCGACGAGCGCCTCGGCGAGTCCGCCTCGCTGGAGGAGTTCTGCGCCAAGGCGCAGTTCGTGAACTACGAGTCCATGCGGGCCCTCTTCGAGGCCTGGAACTCCAGACTGTGGGACGACGCGAGCGGGCTGCTGCTGTGGATGTCCAATCCGGCGTGGCACAGCACCGTGTGGCAGACCTACGACTACGACCTGGACGTCAACGGCACGTACTACGGGGCCCGTTCGGCCTGCGAGGCGCACCACGTACAGGCCGACCCGAACGACTGGAAGGTGCTCGCGGTCAACCACACGGCTCAGCGGCTGCGCGGCGCGGTGGTCCACGCCGAGGTGCTGGACCTGGCCGGACGCAGGCTGGCCGACCCGCAACGCCGAAAGCTCGACGTCCCGGCGTCCGCGACGGCCCCGGCCTTCACGGTGACCGAGCCGAGCGGCAGCCACCCGCTGCACCTGGTGCGGCTGCGGCTGACCCGCGCCGACGGGCGGACGCTGTCGCAGAACACGTACTGGCGCTACGACCGGCCGGCGGACGTACAGGCTCTGAACGGCCTCTCGGGGGCCAGGCTGGAGGTGGCCGGAGGCCGCACCTCGCAGCGAGACGACCGGATCGCCGTCACGGTGAAGGTCCGCAACAAGGGGCGTGCCGTCGCCCCCATGGTCCGGCTGTCGTTGCGTGATCACCGCTCCGGCGACCGGGTACTGCCCGCGCGCTACTCCGACAACTACCTCTGGCTGCTGCCGGGTGAGGAGCGCGAGGTGACGGTCTCCTGCCCGCAGGGCGAGCAGCACCGGGGCGATCTGGAGGTGACGGCGCAGGGCTACGGCACGTCCCTGGTCTCCGGCCGCGGCAGGCACTGAGCTGCCGCACCACCCCCGCGCGGCCCGCCGGACTCACGTCCGGCGGGTCAGCCGTTCTCGTGCCCTTCCGCCGCGTGCCGTCCCAGCGTGCTCTCCCGTTCGGCCAGCCGGTAGTCCGCCCAGATGCGCCGCGGTTCGGGAGCGTCGCCACCGAGCCGGGCGAGGACCGATTCCACCGCGAGCCGGCCGATGGCTCCCTTGTCCGGAGACACGGACGTGAGGGTCACCGCGCCGAACCGTCCCTCGACCACGTCGTCGAATCCGACCACCGCGATGTCCTCGGGCACCCGCAGTCCCCGCGCGTGGAGGACCCGCATCGCGCCGATGGCCATCGGGTCGTTGTAGGCGAAGACCGCGTCGGGACGCTTTCCGTCGTCGAGGATCCGGGCCATGGCCGCCGCTCCGTCGGCGTGCCCCCAGCCGTCGGTGGCGGCCACGAGTCCTTCGTCGGCGGCGAGTCCGGCGGCGGCCAGTTCCTCGCGCCAGCCGCGTACGCGCAGTTGGGCGGGCTCGTTGCGGCCGCGCCGGGCGCCGATGAACGCGATCTCCCGGCGGCCCAGAGCGACCAGGTGCCGGACGGCCGCGCGCGCCGCCGCGACGTTGTCGATGGCGATGTGGTCGTACGGCAGGTCGTAGTCCCGCTCGCCGAGCAGTACCAGCGGTACGTTCTCCGCACGGTCGCGCAGGTCCTCGGTCTCCAGCTCGATGGGGCTGAGGATGAGTCCGTCGATGACCCGTGCCCGGAAGCCCTGGCTGACCAGGAGCTCCTGTTCGCGTCGTCCGCCGGTGTGGTCCAGCAGAACGGTGTAGTCGTGGTCGGCCGCCGTGTCGATGACGGCCGCGGCGAGTTCCGCGAAGTAGGGGTTGCCGAGTTCCGGCAGGGCCAGCGCGATGATGCCCGTACGTCCCGCGCGCAGGTGCCTGGCGGTGAGGTTGGGCCGGTAGCCGAGCTCGTCGATGGAGCGCTGGACGCGTTCACGCATCGCGGGCGTGACGTGCCGGAAGTTGTTCACCACGTTGGAGACGGTCTTGATGGAGACCCCCGCGTGCGCGGCGACGTCCTTGAGGCTGACCCGCACGTCATTCCCTTCCTGAGCGGCCCGACTCGGGTGGTCGGTGCGGGTCCGGTGTCGTCACCGTGAGCCGTGAGCCGAGCCCTTGTGCGCTAGTTTTACAACGTTATACATCCGTGTCTTCACGCTGACAAGGCGATGGCCGAACAGCCCCGTCGTCCCTTCGCGGAGCGTTCGGGCGAAGGAGGGCGCCGCCGCGCTACGTGCCGCTGGACAGGTGCTCGACCGTGCCGAGGAAGTCACGGAAGGCCTGGTCGGTGCGGGCGGTGTCGCCGGTGGCGTCGAGGTCCATGAGCAGACCGCGGATGACGGCGAGAACGAGCGTCGCGAGATCGGGCCGGCCGATGCTGCGCAGTCCGTCTTCGAGCGGCCCGAGCCAGTCGGTCGTCGCGGTGCGCCGGAAGTTGGGCCACAGCTGCTGCTCCGCACTCTCGCGCAGTTGACCGAACATCCGCAGGTAGGGCCGCCCGTCCGGGCCGGTGATCGAAGTCCAGGCACGGTCCAGTGTGGCCGTGTAGTGCTCGTCGGGTCGTGCCCGCAGGAGGTCGCCGAATGTGTCGAGCTGGCGTTGCCGCGCGTGCCCGAGGACGGCCCGCAGCAGGGCGTCGCGGGTGCCGAAGTGATAGATGAGCATGCGCGCCGAGGTGCCGGTGGCGCCCGCCAGCGGCCCGAGCCGGTCGGGGAGGCCGTGCGCGAGGGCGTGATCGGCGCACGCGTCCAGCAGCCTCTCCTTGATCTGCGGTTGAGGTCGTCTGCCCACAGCCGCACTTTTTCACGTAACGATGACTACGTCTACCGTTGATCGCAAGGCAGTCGAGACAGTCGAGTCAGACATGGAGGCAGCGGGATGAGAGTCGTGTTCGTGCATGGGGCCTGCGTACGGGACGGGTCGTGGTGGTGGCACCGCACCGCCGAACTGCTGCGGGAGCGAGGTGTGTCCAGCGTGGCCCCGGCGCTGCCGAGCTGCGGTGAGGAGGGTCTGCCCGGCGGCGACGGCGGTCCGGGACTGGCCGAGGACGTCGCCGCGGTGCGGCAGGTTCTGCGGGCCGACGACGAGCCGACGGTCGTGGTCGCGCACAGCTACGGCGGCATCGTCACCGCGGAAGCCGCCGCGGGGGTCGAGTCGGTACGCCACCTGCTGCTGGTCTCCAGCTATCTGCCCGAGGCAGGGCAGAGCCTGTCGGAGTTCGGGGACGGCAGTCCCGCCCCGTTCCTCGACGTCGACCCCGACACCGGGACGTTCGGGGTCCGCCCCGAGCTGCTCGTGGAGACGTTCCTGCAGGACTGCACTCCCGAGATCCAGGCCCAGGCGGCAGACCACCTCGCCCGGCAGAGCGTGCGGGTGACCGGGCAGCCGGTCGGGGCGGCCGCGTGGCAGCAGGTGCCCTCGACGTACCTCGTCTGCGCCCAGGACCGCGGCACCCCGCCGCACCTGCAGCGCGAGTTCGCCCGCCGGGCCGGCACCGTCGTCGAACTCGACGCCGGCCACCATCCGTTCCTGTCCCGGCCCGACGCGGTCCGGGACGTGCTGCTGAGTCTGTGACGGCTGCCCCGCGCCGTGCCGATTCGGTCGCGGGGCGGGCGGATTCCGGGACCGGTCGGCGGTAGCGGCCGGGCGCCGTGCCGTGATGACGCTTGAACGCCTTGGCGAAGGCGAACTCCGAGGTGTATCCGATCCGTTCGGCCACGGTGCGCAGGGGCACGTCGGTGTCGCGCAGCAGCCGCGCCGCCAGTGTCATGCGCCACCAGGTCAGACAGGCGAGCGGTGGCTGACCGGCGAGTGAGGTGAAGCGCCGGGCGAAGGCCGCCGGGGACAGGCCGACTCCGTGCCCGTCGGGCCGGAACCGGACGATCGCAAGGCCATGCGGTGGGCGTTCGCCGCCGAGGTGACCGGCGCGGGCGGACGGCGCGCCCGGGGAGTGGTCCACGGCTGCGACGCCTACGGCGCCACCGCCGTGGTCGCCGTGGAAGCGTCCCGGCGCCTGGTCGCCCAGGGCGCCCCCGCGGGGGTACTGGCCCACGCGGAGGCGTTCGACGCCGCCGGCTTCCTGGATGTCCTCGGCGACCACGGCGTTGAGTGGTCCGTGCCGGATGTCCCCGGCTGACGCCTCGTCCCGTAGCAGCGACGGTCAGTTGTTGACGTCCTCGTTGAAGTCGTCCGCGCAGGCGTCTCGCTCGCTCTGGCTGTCGGCGTGCCGGACGCAGTCGTCGAAGTCCTTGAACTCGTCCGAGTTCAGGATCGATGCGCCGATCGCGATGATCACCACGGAGGCGATCACTCCGAGCGCGCCGAGCACCGCCGCGACGATGGACATTCCGCGGTGGGGGGCGCGACCGCCGCGAGCCCTGCGGGCACCGATGATGCCGAAGATCAACGCAAGGAGGCCGAGCACCACACCGCCGATGACGGTCCAGAAGAGCAGGACGGCCAGGATGCCGAGGACCAACGCGGCGATGGCCATCCCGTTGCCATGCCTGGCGCCGGCGCCCTGGTGCGCCTGTGCGGAGTCCTGCGGAGTTCCGGGGTGCTCGGGGAAAGACACGTCGTCACACTCGTCTCTGGTTTCGATCGCGTGAGTTGCCGTGCCTTGCGAATGCCCCGAGGCGCGTGACGGATGCCTTCGAGACGCGGCGACCGGCATCGCGGCGGCCTGCCTCGGACGGACCCCCGATCTAGTCACCGGCCCCCGGCGGTCCGTCCAGGACCGTGGGAACGTACTCCAGCAGTTGGAGGCGGCCGTCGAAGGTGCGGCTCTCGACGAGGTCGAGGGCGATGTCCGGATACTCGTCGAAGATCCGCTCCTTCCCACTCGCGCCGGTGATGACCGGGAAGACGACCAGCCGGAAGCGGTCGACGAGGCCGGCTTCGAGCAGCGACCTGGCGAGGGTGAGGCTGCCGAGTGTGCGCAGGGGCCGCGTCCCGAGCCGCTTCATGTCACGCACGGCCGGGACGGGGTCCCCCTGGACCAGTTCGGTGTTCTCCCAGGACAGCGGGGACTGAAGGGTCGAGGAGAACACCACCTTGGGCATCTCGCGCAGTACGGCGAAGCCGGGATCGTCGGGCATCTTGGTGGCGAAGCCGGACATCAACCGGTACGTCGTGGCGCCCATGAGGCTGGTGTGCTGCTTCTCGGCGTCCCCGTCGAGCCAGGCCAGATACTCGGGCCCCTCCATGCCCCAGAAACCGGGCCAGCCCTCCGCGGCCGCGTATCCGTCGAGCGAGATGATGAAGTCGACCATGAGGCTTGACATCGGGCTGTCCCTTCAGCGGTAGGCTCGCCTACCTGTTACGACCGATGCCGGGCCGGAAAGTCATCGTGCCCGTCGGAGGAGATCTCAGCCGGTCGTCAGTGTGAACGTCTGCGCGGCGGACCGCGAGCAGGGCTGCTGGGACAGGCGGGCCCCGTCGGCGGTGGAGGCGTTGTCGACGCTCAGGCACTTGGCGCTGTGGCGGGCGACGAAACGGTACTGGCCGGTGGTGCCGGTGGGCTCGGGACGCCATTGCTGGTTGGTGCCGCCCACGTAGTCCCACAGATGGACACGAATGCCGTCTGCGGTGGCACCGGAGCCGCCGTCCACGTCCCAGGCCTTCCCGTTGTGCCGGTTGGCGACCTGGTAGTAGCCGTCGCCGGCGGGGCGGAACTGCCAGGACTGGTTGGCACCACTGCCGCAGGCCCACTGTTGCAGGGCGGTGCCGTTGGCGGTGCCCCAGTCGGCGGCGTCCAGGCAGGCGCCGCTGCCGTCGTTCACCACGTGGTACCAGGCGCCGGGGTCGATCGGACCGGCCGGCTCGCTGCCGGTGTCGCTCCACACGAAGGTGGCGACGGCGCCGGCCGGCAGGGTGTAGGCGAGCGACCTGCCGCCGTCGGTGAGGGAGAAGCGCCGGGAGTCGGCCGCGGTGTTGACCACGTAGGCGACACGGGAGCCGTCGGGGTTCTGGAAGGCGACGTTCTGTACACCTCCGGCGCCCTGGCTGCTGGAGCCGACGCGGGTGGCGCCCGGCCTGACGAACTTGCTGACATGGCCGAGCACGTAGTACTCGGCGTTGCGGGCCACGTTCCCGCCGTCGATCTCGACCACGCCGTTGCACCGGTTGGTGCAGTGGCCCTGGTGGGGGCCGCCGTTCCGGTCCAGGGCGAGGTTCCAGGTGAGGACGGTCTCGCCGCCGTCGCGGAAGTTCTGTACGACGAGGTTCTCGGCCTGCCAGCGCAGGGTGTCGCCGAAGGTCCTGGCCGTGTCGGCGCTGTCGGTGCCGGAGCATTCGGTGAAGAAGACGCGCTTGCCCGCGTCGACGACCTGCTGTTGCGCGGAGACCTGACCGCCGTAGCAGTGGAAGGCGGCGCCTATGACGCGGTTGATGCCGGCCGTGCGGGCGAACACGTCGAGGGGGTAGTTCGGGTGGTCCCAGTTGTGGTCGTAGGCCAGGATGTTCGTCGGCAGTCCGGCCGCCGTCAGTTTCGGATCGAGGACCTTCAGGAAGTCGGCCTGCTGCGCCGAGGTCATCGACATCGACGGGTAACTCGTCGCGAACTCGGGCTCGTTCTGCACCGTGAGGTCGGTGAGCGCGATGCCCTCCTGCTGGTAGGCCTGGATCGCCTTGACCAGGTAGTCGGCGTACGCCGAGTAGCTCTCCGGCTTGAGGCTCCCGCCGTTGAGTGAGTTGCCGCTCTTCATCCATGCCGGGGGCGACCAGGGCGTACCCATGAACCGGATCTGCGGGTTCACCGCGGTGGCGTGGGCGAGGACGGGGATGATCTCGGCCTTGTCCCGGTCGATCGAGAACTGGCCAGGGGTGTCCTCGTAGGAGTGGGGCGCGTTCGCGGCGTCGAAGTCGGTGCTGCCCAGGGGTTGGCGCAGGTAGTTCAGCCCGATGCCGTCTCCGGCGGTGGAGAACAACGACCGCATCAGCTCGTCGCGTTGGCCCTGGGGCAGGCTCTGGACGAGGTGTGCCGACGCGCCCGTCACGGACGCACCCGCGCCCGTGAACCGCTGGCCCCTGTCGCCGCCGTCGATCCGGATGTCGACCGGCTGCGGACTGCTGGTGAAGGGGACGTCTCCCTCGGCCGTGAGCCTCTTGGCGCCGTCCGGGGTGGTGACCCAGACCTGGGCGACCGGATCGGCGGCCTGCGCGTTTCCGGTCCCCGCGACGCCGAGGCCGGCCACGGCCAGGACTATGGCGGCGGTGGCGGCCCGGACTCTCGGGGGGCGGGATCTTGTACTGGTCGACACGGTGCGGACTCCTTCGCTTCGGTGCGGGGCGGGGCGTACCGGGGGCCCGCACGGCAGACGGAGGAGCCTCCGAGCCGGTCGGTACCCAGACCGTGGAGCGCGGAATGACGGCGCCATGAAAGCATACCTACTAAGTACTTAGTAAGTGATGTGCGTCACTACTGTCCGGGCAGCCGGGAGATCGCCGATCGGGCGGCGGGGCAGAACGTAGGCTGTCGCCCGTGAGCGACCGATCAGTGGGCAGGCCCACACGCAGACCGAAGGCCGGGCCGCGTACACCGCGCAGTCCCGAAGCCCTGCGGCGCCAGCAGGACATCCTGAGCATCGCCACCGACACCTTCGCCGCCCGGGGGTACAACAACGCCTCCCTGGCGGAGATCGCCGACCGGGCCGGGCTGACCCAGGCCGGCGTCCTGCACTACTTCAGGTCCAAGGCGCTGCTGCTCACCAGCGTTCTCGAACTCCGCGACCAGAAGGACATCGAGCAGCTGGGCACGGAGCGCCCGCGCGGACTCGCCTTCCTGCTCCACCTCGTCGACACCGCCCGGCGCAACGCCGAGCGGGAGGGCATCGTCCGGCTCTACGCCGTCCTGTCCGCCGAGTCCGTCACCGACGAGCATCCCGCGCAGGCCTACTTCCGCGACCGCTACACCGGACTGCGCGCCTTCGTGACCGACGCGCTGACCGAGGCCTGCGGTCTGACCGAGGAGGACGCGGCCCGGGCGCACGACGCGGCCAACGCGATCATCGCCGTCATGGACGGTCTCCAGGTCCAGTGGCTGCTCGACCCCGACTCCGTCGAGATGGCCGCGTCCACGGACCTGGTGATCCGCTCACTGCTGGCGACACTGGCACCCGGGCGGTTCACCGCCTGAGCGGCTCGCACCGGCGCCGGGCCGTCCGGCCGTTTCCGGTCATCCGGACACGCCCGCGGTCAGGTGGTCGCCGGGGATGCCGGACTTCTCGGGCCGGTAGTAGTCCCGGATGCCGTCCGCCCAGGTGGCCACCCGGATACGGTCGGCCCCGTCCGGCCCGAAGGCGTCGAACAGCGTCTCGATGTTGCGCCGGTCGAAGCCGATGGCGATCATGAGCGCGACGAACTCGGGGCGGGCGACCAAGCCGTCCCCTTCCGGGTCCCCCATCGCGGCGAGGGCGTCGGCGAACTCGTCCACGGCGGCGTCGAAGCGCTGTGGGTTGAGGACGATGGAGGCGAACTCCTCGGGGCTGATCCGTCCGTCGCCGTTGGCGTCCAGCTCGCTCAGGAGCGTGTCCCAGTAGCCGCGGAAGGACCGGGCGAGCCTCTCCTTCACGGCGTCACCGGCCGCCGGTACCGCCGCCACCACGCGGCTGCTCATCAGGTCGAAGTCGGCGAGCTCCAGGTAGCCGTTCCCGTCGGCGTCGAAGAGGGAGAAGACCAACTGGACGCGGTCGGTCGCCTCGTTGGTGGGCGTCATGGTGCACCTCTGACTTTCCGGGTGGAGTCCTGCGTCGGAACTCGCCCGGAGTCCACGCCCGGGCGGCTCGTCCACTATCCGCCCGTTTCCGCGGACTCGGTGCAAAAGCCGGGGCTGTGCACACGAACGGACGGAGTCCGCCCGGCCGCGCATGAAACACCCCTTTCCTGGACAGCGCAGGGCGGGCGGCGGGACCGGCGAGGGCTCAGGGCTTCGAAGGCTCCTCGACCGCCGGAGCGGGGCCGAAGCCCTGCGCGTCCGGCGCGCCTGGCCCGGTGACCTGGCCGGCCCGTCGCAGCGCGTCCTCGTCGGTTCGGGCGTCGTAACTGAGCAGCTTGGGCAGTGCGGTGGCGAGCAGGCCCACCGTGGCGACGCAGGCGACCCCGCCGGTCCAGATCGCCGGGCGGGCGCCGGTCCAGCCGGCCATCGCCCCGGAGCGGACCTGTCCGAGTTGCGGGCCGATGCTGTAGGAGAGGACCTCGATGCCGGCGAGCCGGCCGCGCAGCCGGTCCGGAATGGTCTGGTTCCAGATGGTCGAGCGGCCCAGGCCGCTGAGCATGTCGCCCGCTCCCGCCAGCGCGAGGCACGCCAGCACGAGCCAGATGTTCGCCGTCCAGCCGGCCGCCGCGATGGCGAGGCCCCAGCCGGCCGCGCCGAACACCACCAGCAGTCCGTGGCGACGGGTCCGGGACACCCAGCCGCTGGTGAGGCTGACGAGCAGGGACCCGACGGCTCCCGCGGAGTACATCAGCCCCAGCGCCCAGTCGGCGTCCAGTTCGTCGGCGAGGAAGGGGAAGACGGTGTTCGGGAAGGCGAAGAACATGGCCGCCAGGTCGACGGCGTACGTGCCCAGGAGCACCGGGCGCGACCAGGCGTACCGGGCGCCTTCCGCGATGCCGCGCAGGGACGGCCTGCCCGCGTGCTCGACGGGCGGGGCGGGCGAGAGCCGACGGCACATCCACACCGAGGCGAGGAAGCAGACGACCGTGGTGGCGTACGCGGGGACGTTGCCCGCGTACGCCACGACCAGGCCGGCCAAGGCGGGCCCGCCGATCGCGCCGGCCTGCCAGCGCAGGGCGTTCAGCGCGGCCGCCGCGGGCAGCTGGTCGTGCGGCACGATGCGGACCAGCAAGGAGTCCAGCGCGGGCCGTTGGAGTCCGGCGAGCGCCGCCACGCCCGCCGCCACCACGTACAGCGGCCACAGCATGGGCCGCGGCAGCAGCGCGTTCAGCAGCAGCACGGCTGCCAGCAGCCCCAGTCCCGCCTCGGTCAGGACGATGACCTTGCGGCGGTCCACCGCGTCGGCGAGTGCCCCGCCGTAGAGTCCGAAGACCACGAGCGGCACGAGTTCGACGGCGCCCATGACTCCGACCGCGAGCGGTGAACCGGTCAGGTCCTTGATCTGGAGCGGCAGCGCGATCAGCGCCATCACGCTGCCGAGATAGGTGACCAGGCCCTGCACCCACAGGAGGCGGAAGTCCCGGGAGGAGCGCCACGGCGCGAGGTCGGGCAGCAGTGCGGCGGGCTTCGGGGGCATGGTTCAGTGGCTCCCGGCGGGTGCGGACTGCTGCGAGCCGACGGACGGGGTGGCCTCGTCGTCCGCGGCCGTCGAGTGGTGGCGTCCGATCGGGAGTACGAGGGGCCTGCCGGAGACCGGGTCCTCGATGACGCGGCTCTCCATGCCGTACACCGACCGGACCATGTCCCGCGTCATGACCTCCTGGGTGGTTCCGGCGGCGTGCAGCCGTCCGGAGGCCAGGGCGATGAGCCGGTCCGCGTAGCGTGCGGCCAGGTTGAGGTCGTGCAGGACCATGACGATCGTGGTGCCGCGGGTGCGGTTCAGGTCGGTCAGGAGGTCGAGGACCTCGACCTGGTGGCTGATGTCGAGGAACGTGGTGGGTTCGTCGAGCAGCAGCAGGTCGGTCTGCTGGGCCAGCGCCATCGCGATCCACACGCGTTGGCGCTGACCGCCGGAGAGTTCGTCGACCGACCGGTCCATCAGGTCCGTCGTGTGCGTGGCCTCCAGTGCGGTGGCGACCGCCGCGTCGTCCTTCGCCGTCCAGCGGGAGAAGGCGCGCTGGTGGGGGTGGCGGCCCCGGCCGACCAGGTCGAGCACCGTGATGCCCTCCGGGGTGACCGGCGCCTGGGGCAACAGGCCCAGAGTGCGTGCGAGTTGCTTGGCCGGGGTGCGGTGGACCTCCTTGCCGTCGAGGACGACCCGTCCCGCGCGCGGCACGAGGAGCCGGGACATCGAGCGCAGCAGCGTCGACTTGCCGCAGGCGTTGGCCCCGACGATCACCGTGATCCTCCCGGCCGCGAGGGTCAGGTCGAGGCCCTCGATGACCGTACGGTCGCCGTAGCCGAGGGTGAGGTCCTCGGTGGACAGGGAGTGGGACGCGGTCACAGTGAGCCTCCGGCCCGGTTGGTGCGGACGATCAGGTAGACGAGGTACGGCGCGCCGAGTACGCCGGTGATGACGCCCACGGGGTAGCGGGTGTCGAAGGCGTACTGGCCGGTGAAGTCGGCGACCAGCACGAGCAGGGCACCGACCAGACCCGCGGGCACCAGCAGGGATCCGCCGGTCCCCACCAGTCGGGCGGCGATCGGCCCGGAGAGGAAGGCGACGAAGGCGATCGGTCCGGCGGCCGCCGTCGCGAAGGCGATCAGTCCGACGGCCGCGACGATCACCACGACGCGGGTGCGTTCGACACGGACGCCGAGCGCGGACGCCGTGTCGTCGCCGAGGCTCAGCGCGCTCAGGTCGCGGGCCCGGGAGAGCAGCACCGGGCCGAGCACGAGCACGGCGAGGACGGCGGGCACGGTCTCATCCCAGGTGGTGCCGTTGAGACTGCCCGTCAGCCAGCGCATCGCCTCCTGGAGGTCCCATTCACCGGCCTGCGACAGGACATAGGAGGTGACGCTGTCGAGCAGGGCGGAGACGCCGATCCCGATGAGGATGAGCCGTGTGCCGGCGACGCCGTCGCGGAACGCGAGGGTGTACACGAGCAGCGCCACGCCGAGCGCGGCGGCGATCGCGACGACCGACACCTCGGTGCCGCCCAGCGAGAAGGTCACGATGGCGACGGCCGCCGCCGCGCTCGCTCCCGCGCTGATGCCGATGATGTCGGGGCTGGCGAGCGGATTGCGGAGCATCGTCTGGAAGGTGACGCCGGCGATGCCGAAGCTGAATCCCGCGGTCAGGGCGAGCACCGCGCGCGGCAGCCGCAGTCTGCCGACCGTGAAGGACGCTCCGGGCACGTCCTCCCCCATGATCACGCGCACCACGTCGTGGGCCGGGTAGAAGGTGTGCCCGGCCATGAGGGTGGTGACGAACGCGGCGACGACGAGCAGGAGCAGCGTCAGGACGAGAAGCCGCCGCCGGTACGCGCCGCGGACCCGGGTCCGGGTGACGGTCCGCAGCGTGGACGGGGCGCTGGCGGCGGGGGCGCTCACAGGGATCTGACCTTCTGTCGGCGGACGATGTGGATGAAGAACGGGGCGCCGATGATGGCGGTCAGGATGCCCACGTCGATCTCGGAGGGCCGGGCCACGACGCGCCCCACCACGTCCGCCGCCGTCAGGAGGATGGCGCCGCCCAGTGCGGACAACGGCAGCAGCCAGCGGTGGTCGACGCCCGCCAGGAGCCGGCAGGTGTGCGGGACGAGCAGGCCGACGAAGGCGATCGGTCCGGCGACGGCGGTGGACGCGCCGCACAGCACGACCGCGCCGAGCGCCGCGGTGGCCCGGACGAGGGCCACCCGTTCACCGAGTCCGGCCGCCAGGTCGTCGCCCAGTGCGAGGGAGTTGAGGGCACGGGCGGAGGCGAGGCAGAGCAGGAACCCGGCCGCGAGGAACGGCGTGACACTGCCGAGCTGTGCGTAGGAGGCTCCCCCGACGCCGCCGACCTGCCACAGCCGGAAGGTGTCGGAGATGTCGTTGCGCGGCAGGACGACGGCGCTGACCAGGGAGGCGAGCGCGGCCGAGATGGCGGCACCGGCGAGGGCCAGCTTGAGCGGTGTCGCGCCGCCGCGCCCCAGCGAGCCGACGGTGTACACGAACCCGGCGGTCAGTGCCGCTCCGGTCATCGCCACCCAGATGTATCCGGACGCCGACGCGAGGCCGAAGTGGGCGATGGCGGTGACGACGGCCAGCGAGGCACCCATGTTGACGCCGAGGATGCCGGGGTCGGCGAGCGGATTGCGGGTCACTCCCTGCATGACCGTGCCGGAGACCGCCAGGGCGGCGCCCACGACGACGGCGAGGAGGGTGCGCGGTACGCGTTTGGTGACCGCGGCCTCCTCCAGGGTGTGTTCCGCTCCGCCGAGGGCGGACCACACGTCGGACCAGGCGACGTCGCGGGAACCGAAGGCGAGGGAGGCGGTCATGACGACGAGCAGGACGGCCGCGAGCACGAGGAGCCAGGTCACGCGGACGCGTGCCGAACGCCGTACCGGGACGGCGTTCGGCACGCGCAGGGTCTGGGTGGCGCTCACGCGGCCTTGTCCGCGGCCTGGGCGAGCGCCTTCACGTAGTCGTCGAGGACGTACGGGATGGACAGCGGGGTCGGGTTCGCGGCGGTGGCCAGCGGGGTGCTGCCCGGCAGCAGGTAGACGGAGTCCTGCTTGACGGCCGCCAGCTTCGAGGTGAGCGGGTCGTTCTTGAGGGCCTTGAGCAGTTCGCCCTTGTCGTCGCCGTAGCCGGTGACGATGTCGACGTCGTTGAAGTCGTCGATGCGTTCGGCGCTCTTGGTGAGGACGAACTTCTTCGTGTCCTTGGACGGCTCGGAGATGCTGGCCGGGATCTTCATGCCGAGGTCGGTGAAGAACTGCGTGCGGGTGTCGTGGGTGGTGTAGAAGCCGACCTCACTGACGTCCTTGGAGGACACGTGGGTCATGAACATCGCCGACTTCCCCTTGATCTGGGGGTACTTGGCGACGGTCTTGGTGATCTGCCCTTCGAGGTCGGCGATCAGCTTGTCGCCCTCGTCGGCCAGGCCGATGGCCTTGCTGTTGAGCTTGATGATGTCGCGCCACGGGGTCGCCCAGGCGGCCTCGGGGTAGGCGACCACGGGGGCGATCTGGCTGAGGGTCTCGTAGTCCTCGGCGGTCAGCCCGGAGTACGAGGCGAGGATGACGTCGGGCCTGGTGTCGGCGACGGCCTCGAAGTCGATGCCGTCGGTCTCGTCGAACAGGACCGGCGTCTTGGCGCCGAGTTCCTTGAGCCGGTCCTCGGTCCAGGGCAGGACCCCGTCGCCGTCGTCGTCGCCGAAGTTGGCCTTGGCCATGCCGACGGGGACGACGCCGAGGGCGAGCGGCACTTCGTCGTTGGCCCAGTTCACCGTGGCGACGCGCTTGGGCTTGTCGGGGACGACGGTGGTCCCGAGCGCGTGCTTGATCGTCACGGGAAACCGGCCGGCACCGGCTGCGCCGGCACCTGCGGCGCTGCTGTCGTCCTTGGCGTCGTCCTGGCCGCCGCAGGCGGTGAGGCCGAACAGGAGGGCCGCCGCGAGGGCGAGTGCGCGAAGGCGGGGTGTTCTCATCGACCCGGGTTTCACTCTCGGTCGGGGTGCCGGGCCCGCGCGTCCGGGCTGCGGACGCGGGGCAGGACACCACACTTGCACAGGAAGTTAGGTAAGGCTTGCCTGCATAGACTAGAGAGCCGGTGCACGCGCATCAATCGAGACTTTCCGACAGCGCTTGTAGCGATCGGGACATCCTCGGGGGCGGAGCTCCGCCCCGTCGGCGTCAGTGTGCCCGGAACGTGCCCGGCGTGGTGCCGGTCGTACGCCGGAAGGCCGCCCCGAAGGCACTCGCCGAGCGATAACCGACGGCGTCCGCCACGACATCGACCTCGAAACCGCGGGACAGGAGCCGCACCGCGTGCTGGGCGCGCACCGAGGCGACCCAGCGGACGAAGCTCGTGCCCGTCTCCGCCCGGAACGCGCGGGTCAGTGTGCGCACACTGCACCCGAGGGCCGCGGCCCAGCCGGTCAGCGTCCGCTGGTCCGCGGGGTCCGCCCGGACCGCCTCCACGATCGGCCGCAGCAGGGGCGACGTGGGCAACTGCACCAGCAGCGCCCGGGGCGACGGCCGCAGGACGTCCAGGACCATGGCCTCGGTGACGGCCCGGGAGCGCGCCGGCAGGTCCGCCTCACCGAGCCGTTCCAGTGCGAGCCGCAGCAGCGGGGTGATCTCCACGGCCACCGGTGTGTCGGGCAGCACCGAGACCGTGCCGTGCCGGAAGAAGTGGGCGCGGTACGAGGTGCCCGCGACGGCGGACGCGGAGTGCAGCTGCCCCGCCGGCATCCAGAGGCCGAGCGTCGGCGTGATGCACCACACCTGTGAGCCCACCACGGCGGTGGACGCGCCTCGCTCGTTCCAGAGGAGTTCGTGCCACGGGTGCGAGTGTTCGTTCCAGGCCGTGTCGGCGGTGACGACCTCTTCGTAGCCCTTGATCACGAACGACACGTCCACCTCGCCGGCGGCGAGCGTCGGCAGCTCCCGGGTGACACGCATGCGCCCAGGTTAATCGGCTCCCGGGCGCCGAGTACGAGGGGCCGCGGGTCGTCAGCACGTCGTCGCCGATTCACACCTGGGGGTCACGCCGGTACGCACTCCTCACAGCGTCGAGAGGCCGTCCAGCAGTCGTTCCGCCTGGTGGATCTCGGCACTGAGGGGGTGGTCCTCGGTGATGTGCGGAAGCCCGGCGGTGACCATCTGGTAGGCCCTGCGCAGCGCGGTGTCGGGCAGTTCGGCGTCGGACATCCGCAACGCCCGGACCGCGCCGAGCAGTTCACAGGCCAGGACGGTGCGGTAGGCGGCGGTCGCGCGCACCGTGCTGCGCACCGCGTGGGTGGAGAAGCTGGCGTGGTCCTCCAGGCCACGTGAGATCACCGCGGTGCCGAGGGTGACCGGAGCGGCGGCGTGGCGCAGGGTGCCCAGGGCGTCGTGGGCGACGTACTCGAGGATCATGATGCCGGAGCTGCCCGCCGGGCCCTCCGCCAGGAACGGCGCCAGCCCGCTCAGGTCCGGCTCGACCAGGTCGCTCAGCCGCGCGGCGGACAGCTCCGCGGTGTGGTGCAGCGCGGCACGGAGGTAGTCGAAGGCGAGCGCCATCTGTGCCGTGGAGAACTGGCCGTGATGGTAGGCCTGGAGTGTCTCCACGTCGATCAGTGGATTCTCGGCGGCGGCGTTCACGTCGATCTCCAGCACCTGCCCCACACGGGCCGCCGCGTCGAGCGCCGCGCCCTGCACCTGCGGGAAGGCCCGCAGTCCGAACGGGTCCTGCAGCCGCCGCCCCGGGGGCAGGTCGTCGGCGGAGGTGAGCAGCCGGCGCAGATCCGCGGCGCACTGCACGGAGCCCGGGTGCGGGCGGGAGGCGTGGACACGCTCGTCGTAGGCCTCGGCGGAGCCGCCGAGGGCGCAGAAGGTGAGCGCGGTCACGACGTGGCTCGCGGCCAGCAGACGGGTCAGGTCGTGCCATGCCAGTACGGCTTCGCCGAGGGTGGCGGCGTTGCTGGAGATGAACGCGAGGGCGTCGCCGGGGCTGATCGGAACCGGTTCGATGCCTCCTGACGCCCAGGGCAGTTCTCCCGCGAGCGTCAGCGCGATCTCGGCCAGCGCCGTCAGGTCGCCGGTGCCGATCGCGCCCCGGGTGTGCACGAGCGGCAGGGCACCGACCCGCAGTGCCTGTTCCAGGGCCCGCAGCAGCCGGGGGTGGACGCCGCTGCCGGCGGCGGCGAGCTGGTTCAGGCGGATCACCATCGTGGCGTGCACCGCGTCGTCCGGAAGCGGGTCGCCGGTGCCTCCGGCATGGCTGCGCAGCAGACGCAGACCGTGGAGGTCGGCGGCGCCGGGGTCGACGACGATGTGCCGGTTGGCCCCCACTCCGGTGGTCCGTCCGTAGACGGCACCCTTGGCGCCCAGTTCGACGGCCAGCTCGTAGCTGCGTTCCGCCCTGGTCAGGGCGTCGGGGGTCAGCTCCGTCCATGCGCTGCGCCGGGCCGCGCGAACCACGTCGGTACAGCGGAGCCCTGCGCCGTTGATCTCGATGCGACTGGGATCGGTCATCACCCCTCCTGAAACCTCTGTGCCTGTCCCGCACGCCCTCCAGTGTCATGCCGGGCGACAGCGTCTCCTGCCCAACAAGGATCAGGATTCACACCCCTGCCGGTCGTGCGTGTGGAAGTCTCGGCGTGCGTGGGGGCGGAACCGGGGAGGGGCACATGGCGGGCGGGAGCGAGCGGGGCTCGGCGGTCATCGACGAACGGCCGTGGTACGTGGCGAACGAGTTGCTGGCGTTTCTGATCGAGCTTCTCGCACTGGGGCTGCTGTGCTGGTGGGGTTTCGCCACGGGTGGCAACGCGGGACTCCGTGTTCTCCTCGGCCTCGGCGCACCGGCGGCCGCCGCGGCACTGTGGTGGCTGTTCGCCGCGCCGCGGGCGAGGTTCCGGCCGGCGCTGCCCGGCGTCCTGCTCGTGAAGGGGCTGGTCCTGGGCGGGGGCGCGGTGGCGCTGTACGGGGTCGGGCATCCGGTCGGGGCGGTGGTCGTGGCGGTCGTGACGGCCGCGAACGTCACCGTGGCGGAGGCCTTCCGCCCTTCCCCACCGGGAGGTGACCGGGAACTGTCCGGCCGATCGCGTCACCGCCCCGCCTGAGTCGTCCTTTGTGGGCCTGGGCCGGCCGGGCGGGCCGAGCAGGTCGGGATCACCGTTTCCGGTGCCCGGTGCCCTCCCCTGGGTACGGAACCCGGCAACAACGCCTCAACGAGAGACTGGACATGACTGGACACCAACCCGCCCACCACCCACCTCAACGCGTCGGCGTCGTCGCCGAGTCCATGCCCGGAGAGACTCGCGTGGCCGCGACGCCCTCGACGGTTCGCCTGCTGCTCGGCCTCGGTTACGAGGTCGTCGTCGAGTCGGGCGCAGGCGGCGCCTCCGGCTTCGCCGACGAGGCCTACACGGAGGCGGGGGCGAGGATCGGCGAGGCCTGGGCCACGGACGTCGTACTGAAGGTCAACGCGCCCTC
The DNA here is from genome assembly GCF_044591655.1 of Streptomyces sp. BBFR51. Lineage (NCBI taxonomy): Bacteria > Bacillati > Actinomycetota > Actinomycetes > Kitasatosporales > Streptomycetaceae > Streptomyces > Streptomyces sp. BBFR51. The sequence continues at coordinate 253,075 of NZ_CP172448.1, forward strand.
GGACGACGAGATCGCCGCACTGCGCGACAACACGATCCTGGTGGCCCTGATCGCACCGGCGCAACAGCCCGAGCTGCTGGAGGCGCTCTCCGCGCGCGACGTCACCGTGCTCGCGCTCGACGCGGTGCCCCGGATCTCCCGGGCGCAGTCGATGGACGTGCTCAGCTCCATGGCGAACATCGCCGGGTACCGTGCGGTGATCGAGGCCGCGCACGCCTTCGGACGCTTCTTCACCGGGCAGGTCACCGCCGCGGGCAAGGTGCCCCCGGCGAAGGTTCTCGTGGCCGGGGCCGGAGTCGCGGGGCTCGCCGCGATCGGGGCCGCGTCCAGCCTGGGCGCGATCGTCCGCGCCACCGACCCGCGGCCCGAGGTCGCCGAACAGGTGCGGTCCCTGGGCGGTGAGTATCTCGCGGTGAACGTGGCCCAGGAGGAGAGCACCGACGGCTACGCCAGGGCGACCTCCGCCGACTACGACCGGGCCGCCGCCGAGCTGTACCACGCGCAGGCCCGCGACGTGGACATCATCATCACCACCGCCCTGATCCCCGGGCGGCCCGCACCGCGCCTGGTGACCGCCGCCGACGTGGCGGCGATGAGGTCCGGCAGCGTCATCGTCGACATGGCCGCCGCCCAGGGCGGCAACGTCGAGGGCACCATCGCGGGCCGGACCGTGGTGACCGGCAACGGCGTGACCATCATCGGCTACACCGACCTGGCATCCCGGCTGCCCGCCCAGGCCTCGCAGCTGTTCGGCACCAACCTGGCCAACCTGCTCAAGCTGATCACCCCCGGCAAGGACGGCCGGGCCGTCATCGACTTCGACGACGTGGTGCAGCGGACCGTCACCGTGGTCCGCGCGGGCACGGTCACCTGGCCGCCCCCGCCGGTCACCGTGTCGGCGGCCCCGGCTCAGACCCCGACGGCGGTGTCCACCGCCGCGCCGGTCGACGCGAAGCCGTCCCGGCTCACCGCGGCGAGACGCTCCGGCCTGATCGGTCTCGGCATGCTCGCCACCTTCCTGCTGGTCGCCTTCGCCCCGGCCCAACTTGCGCAGAACTTCACGGTGTTCGCGCTGGCGGTGGTCATCGGCTACTACGTCATCGGCAAGGTCCACCACTCCCTGCACACTCCACTGATGTCGGTGACCAACGCCATCTCGGGGATCGTGGTGATCGGCGCCCTCGTGCAGATCGGGCACGAGAGCGCACTCGTCACCGCGCTGTCCTTCGTGGCGATCCTGCTGACGAGCGTGAACATCTTCGGGGGCTTCGCCGTCACCCGCCGCATGCTGTCCATGTTCTCGAGAGGCGAGCCCCGATGACGTCCATGACCGCGTCCCGAGCGGCCGACCTGGTCGCGGCCCTGCTCTTCGTCCTCAGTCTCGCCGGGCTGTCCCGACACCGGACCTCACGCGCGGGCGTCGTCTACGGCATAGCGGGAATGGCACTCGCCCTCGTCGCCACCGTCGTGGTCTCGGCACGGAGCATCTCCGGCGGTGCCGTCCTGCTGATCCTGCTCGCCACGGCGATCGGCGCCGCGCTGGGCCTGTGGCGGGCCCGGCGCGTGGAGATGACGCAGATGCCCGAACTCATCGCCGTCCTGCACAGCTTCGTCGGTCTCGCGGCCGTCCTGGTCGGCTGGAACAGCTACCTGGAGGTCGAGGCCCACGGATCGCGGGGCCGGATCGCCGCCGACCTGATCCGCATCCACCACGCCGAGGTGTTCATCGGCGTCTTCATCGGCGCGGTCACCTTCACCGGCTCCGTCGTCGCCTACCTGAAGCTGTCCGCACGCATCAAGTCCCGGCCCCTGACGCTGCCCGGCAAGAACGCCCTCAACATCGGTGCGCTGGTCCTGTTCGCCGGGCTGACGGCCTGGTTCACCGCCGACCCGAGCCTCCCGCTGATGGTCGCGGTCACGGTGCTGGCGCTCGCCCTGGGCTGGCACCTGGTGGCATCCATCGGCGGTGGTGACATGCCCGTGGTCGTCTCCATGCTCAACAGCTATTCCGGTTGGGCCGCCGCGGCTGCCGGATTCCTGCTCGACAACAACCTGCTCATCGTCACCGGCGCGCTGGTGGGCTCCTCCGGTGCGTATCTGAGCTACATCATGTGCCAGGCGATGAACCGTTCCTTCCTCTCGGTGATCGCGGGCGGCTTCGGGATCGAGGCACCGCCCGGTGGCGACGAGGAGCAGGGCGAGCACCGCGAGATCCGGGCGCGGGAGGCCGCCGAACTGCTCGCGCAGGCGCGGTCCGTGGTGATCACGCCCGGCTACGGCATGGCCGTCGCCCAGGCCCAGCACCCGGTCGCGGAGCTGACCCGGCGGCTGCGTGAACGCGGCATCGAGGTGCGGTTCGGCGTGCACCCGGTCGCCGGGCGGCTGCCGGGCCACATGAACGTGCTCCTGGCCGAGGCGAAGGTGCCGTACGACATCGTCCTGGAGATGGACGAGATCAACGACGACTTCGCGGACACGTCGGTCGTGCTGGTCATCGGCGCGAACGACACGGTCAACCCCTCGGCGACGGACGACCCCGCGAGCCCGATCGCGGGAATGCCCGTGCTGCGGGTCTGGGAGGCGGAGAACGTCATCGTCTTCAAGCGCTCGATGGCCTCCGGCTACGCGGGCGTCCAGAACCCGCTGTTCTTCCGGGAGAACAGCTCCATGCTCTTCGGCGACGCCAAGCAGAGTGTCGAGGAGATCCTGCACGCCCTCGGCCCGGACACCGGGCAGGGCCGGGCGGCATCCGTCCATGAGGGGGCAGCGGGGCTCCAACGGGGCCTGTCGAGGAGTGCGACGCCCTAGCCGAGGGCTTTCGTACGTACACCGGCCAGGCGCACGGACGGACCCGACGGTTCGTGGCCTGGCCGGCTGCCGGGGCCGACCGGGACGTCAGGCGGGGCAGTTCGGGCAGATGCCGCGGTAGGTCACTTCGACCTCGGAGACCGTGAATCCGAAGGTCTCGGACTGCGGGAGGTCGGAGAGCGGGTCGCCCGTCGGGCACACGTCGCGAATCGAACCGCAGCGGGTGCAGAGCAGGTGATGATGCGGACGGTGCGCGTTCGGGTCGTAACGCTTGGCGCGGCCGTCGGTCGAGACTTCGAGCACCTCGCCCTGACTCACCAACTCGCGCAGGGTGTTGTAGACCGTCGCCCGGGAGATCTCGGGCAGTCGCCCGACGGCACGGGTGTGCACCTCGTCGGCGGTCAGGTGTACGTGGTCTCCGTCGAGGACCTCGGCCACCACGCGCCGCTGAGCGGTCAACCGCCAGCCGCGCCGGCGAAGCCGCTCCAGGAGATCACTCATGCGTCACACCCTAACAGCGATCGGGGCCAACTCAAGAGCGGGTACTCCTCTAGATGACTCCTTGACTTAGATTATGTCCAATGTAGGGTGGAGCATGCGAAACTTCACCACCGAGGAGCGAGCCTTGCCTGAGAACAACCAGAAGCCGTTGACCACGGTCGCCGGTGCACCGGTCCCCGACAACCAGAACTCCCTGACGTCCGGTCCGCGTGGTCCGATGCTTCTGCAGGACGTGTGGTTCCTGGAGAAACTCGCGCACTTCGACCGCGAGGTCATCCCGGAGCGCCGGATGCACGCCAAGGGCTCGGGCGCCTTCGGCACCTTCACGGTGACCCACGACATCACGCGGTACACGAATGCGAAGATCTTCTCCGAGGTCGGCAAGAAGACCTCGCTCTTCGCCCGCTTCTCCACGGTCGCCGGTGAGCGCGGCGCCGCCGACGCCGAGCGCGACATCCGCGGCTTCGCCCTGAAGTTCTACACGGACGAGGGCAACTGGGACCTGGTCGGGAACAACACCCCGGTCTTCTTCTTCCGCGACCCGCTGAAGTTCCCCGACCTGAACCACGCGGTCAAGCGCGACCCGCGCACCAACCTCCGCGACGCGGAGAACAACTGGGACTTCTGGACCAACCTCCCCGAGGCCCTCCACCAGGTCACCATCGTGATGTCCGACCGCGGCATCCCGGCCTCGTACCGGCACATGCACGGCTTCGGCTCGCACACCTACAGCCTGATCAACGCCGAGGGCGAGCGGTTCTGGGTCAAGTTCCACCACCGCACCCAGCAGGGCATCAAGAACCTCACCGACGCCGAGGCCGAGGCCCTGGTCGGCAAGGACCGCGAGTCCCACCAGCGGGACCTCTTCGACTCGATCGAGGACGGCGACTTCCCGAAGTGGAAGCTGTTCATCCAGGTCATGCCGGAGGCCGACGCGGACAGCTACCACTTCCACCCCTTCGACCTCACCAAGGTCTGGTCGAAGAAGGACTACCCGCTGATCGAGGTCGGCGAGTGGGAGCTCAACCGCAACCCCGACAACTACTTCGCGGACGTCGAGCAGGCCGCCTTCTCCCCCGCGAACGTGGTCCCGGGCATCAGCTACTCCCCCGACCGGATGCTCCAGGGCCGGCTCTTCTCCTACGGTGACGCCCAGCGCTACCGCCTCGGGGTCAACCACCACCAGATCCCCGTCAACGCCCCGAAGAACCCGGTGAACTCCTACCACCGCGACGGCGGCATGCGCGTCGACGGCAACCAGGGCGCCACCCCGGGCATCGAGCCCAACTCCTACGGACGCTGGCAGGAGCAGCCCTCCTACCGGGAGCCGGCCCAGGCCGTGGGCGCCGTCGCCGACCGGTTCAACTACCGCGAGGACGACGACAACTACTTCGAGCAGCCCGGCAACCTGTTCCGCCAGATGAGCCCCGAGCAGCAGCAGGTGCTCTTCGAGAACACGGCCCGCGCGATCAACGGCGCCTCGCAGCAGACGATCGAACGGCACATCGGCAACTGCACCCAGGCCGACCCGGCCTACGGCGAAGGCGTCCGCAAGGCCATCGAGGCCCTGGCCGCCGGCAACCTCTGACCCCGGCCGTTCGCAGAACACGCGGTACGCCCGTACCGAGCCCGGCGTGGGCGCGTCAAGCGCTCACGCCGGGCTCGGGGTGTGCCGCCACGGAGAGATCGATGGACATGACCCCTGCGGGCGAGCGGGATCAGGAGGAGGCACGCATGAGCAGTGGTGGACTGACTCCTGAGCAGACGGAGCGCGTCGTGGCCATCGCCATGGACCTGGCCCGGGAAGGCAGAACCGGACAGTTGGCGGAGTTCGTACGGCACGGACTGCCCGTGGACGTGCGCGACCCGGCCGGCAACACCCTCCTCATGCTCGCCGCGTATCACGCTCAGGCCGACACCGTGGGCACCCTGCTGCGGCTCGGCGCCGACCCGGACCTGCGCAACGACCGGGACCAGTCCCCCATCGCCGGCGCCCTGTTCAAGGGTGCCGACGACGTGGTGGCCGTACTGCGCCGGGCAGGTGCGGATCTGGACTCCGGTACGCCGACCGCGCGGGCCGCGGCGGCCATGTTCGGCCGGGCCCACCTGCTCGCGAGCTGACCCACCGACGAGTGGGCGAGCACCCTCGCCGCCGAGGACCGGTGCGGGGAACTCCGGTTCCTCGGCGCCGGTCTGCTTCTGGTTCCACGCGACGGCGGTGCCGTCGGAGTAGGTCCGGCCTGTACCTCACGTTCGGTGCGCAGCGCGGTCGGCTCCGCGACCTTCGACGTGAACCGTCCACGCAGCCACTTCACCGGGCTACCGCTCACCGACACGGCCATCCGTATCCGATCCGTGCCAGAGCCGTGGTGCCGTCCATTTCCGCCAGACGGTGTGGTCATCAGGGGATACGCAGGTCCCGGGTACCTGTGTTGAAAGGCCCGGGAAGATCCAGCCCAGCCGGCAGCCGCCCGGGCCGAGCGGCCGCGAGCTGATGGACGCCCTGCCCGAACGGCCCGGACACGCTGGGCGATACCGAGGCCGGCGGGGTGTGCTCCAGACACCGAGGGGTGGGACGCCGGTCGCCCGAGTTGCCGGGCGACGGCGTGCTACGGGTGCAGTACCACCTTCGTGTAGCCCTCGATCCGCTTGTCGAACTTGTCGTAGGCCGAGGGCGCCTGGTCCAGCGGCAGTTCGTGGGAGACGACGAAGCTGGGCTTCGCCCTGCCCTCGATGACCATGTCGCGCAGGTAGCGGTTGTAGCGCTTCACGTTGCACTGGCCCGTGCCCATGCGCAGGCCCTTCTCGAAGAGCTTGCCGATGGCGACGAGGAGCATGCCCTGCTTGGCCTGTTCGTCCGGGCCACCAGGGTCGGCCGGGACATAGAGCCCGGGCACGCCGAGCGCTCCGGTCGGCCTGACGGTGCCGACGAGCGAGTTCAGAACGGTCGCCGGTTCCTCGTGACCACTTCCGCGCGCGGTCGCCTGGTAGCCGACCGCGTCGACGCCCTTGTCCGTGCCGACGCCCTCGGTCTGATCCTTGATCTGCTCGACCGGGTCACCCTCGGCGAAGTTGATCGCAACCGCGCCGATCTCCTCGGCCTTCTGCAGCCGTTCGGGGACCCGGTCCACGACGAACACCTTCTTCGCGCCGCGCAGCAGGGCCGAGTAGGCGGCCATGAGCCCAACGGGCCCCGCGCCGTACACGGCGACGCTCTCGCCGGGGCGGACCTGGGCGAGTTCGCAACCGTGGTAGCCGGTGGGGAAGATGTCGGCGAGCAGGATGAAATCGCTCTCGTGCTCGTCTCCCTGTGGCAGCTTCAGGCAGTTGAAGTCGGCGTAGGGAACGCGCAGGTGTTCGGCTTGTCCGCCCTTCCACGGTCCCATGGCCACATAGCCGTACGCGCCGCCCGCGAAGCCGGGGTTGACGGTGGTGCAGTATCCGGTGAATCCCTCGACGCAGTTGGTGCAGAAGCCGCAGGCGACGTTGAAGGGCATCACCACGCGGTCGCCCTCCTGGAGCGTGGTGACGCCCGGGCCGACGTCCTCGATGATTCCCATGTTCTCGTGGCCGAAGACGATGCCGGGCTCGGCAGCGGTGCGGCCTTCGTACATGTGCAGATCGGACCCGCATATCGCGGTGGATGTGACCCGTACGATCACGTCGTTCGGATGTTGGATGCTCGGCTTTTCGATGTCTTCGACCGCAACGGTGAACGGTCCCTTGTAAACGACCGCTTTCATGGCTGCCACCTTCATTCGGCGATGTACCCGTGTGGCCGCGCCGGCCCGCCTTCCCCGCGTGACCCATCTCTCATGCTTCTCCCACCTACGCGATCGGGCAAGTCAGTAGTCTCATGACAAATCCACTACTGCGCGCCACGCCGAGAATGGGCACGGGAGGGCGAGAAACAATGTCGGCACAACGACTGGGAACCCTGCTGGTCCCCGTTCCGGGCCTGTCCGGCACCACCTATCCGCCGGGAACGACCGTCACTGTCCGTGGTCGAGGCGCGACGGTCGACGCCTTCGTCAACGGCGACTGGCTTCCGCTGTCGTGGTGGGAGTTCTCCGACGGCCTCCGCGAGGACATCGCGGACCGCTGAGCGCTCCGATGTCGAGCGGCATACGGGTCACTGTCGGCCCGCCCGTGAGGGGCTGTCCGGCACGACGCGGATGATCGTCTTTCCGTGCCTGCCCCGGCCCGGAGCGAAGGCCGCGGGTGTTTCGGCGAGCGGACGTACCTCGCCGACGGTCGGCCTGAGCCGCCCGTCCCTCACCCGCCGCACGAGGTCGGTGAGCCTGCCCCGGTCGGATTCCACGACGAAGAAGACGGCCCGCCCGTTCTCCGGCCTGACCGTGGGCGGCTCGGCCACGGTGACGAGGGTGCCGCCGGCGCGTACCAGCGCGGCCGAGCGGTCCAGGATCTCGCCGCCGATGACGTCGAACACCACGTCGGCCTCTCCGGCGTCCTCCAGCCGGTCCGACTCGAGGTCGAGGAAGATGTCGGCGCCCAGTCCGAGAGCGGTGTCCCGGTCGGCGGAACGGCCGGTGGCGATCACTCGCGCGCCGGCCTCGCGTGCGAGTTGGACCGCGATCGACCCGACGCTGCCGGCCGAGCCGTGGATCACGACCGTCCGTCCCGCCGTGAGCCCTCCATGGTCGAACAGCCCCTGCCACGCGGTCAGCCCCGAGATGGGCAACGCGGCGGCCACGACGTGGTCGACATCCGCGGGAAGCGGGGCCAGGTTGCGTGCCTCCACCGCGGTGTACTCGGCCAGCGCCCCGTTTCGGGACCAGTCGGCCAGGCCGAACACCCGCTGGCCGACCGTGAGGCCGGTGGTGCCGTACCCCAGCTCCTCGACCACTCCGGACAGCTCGTGCCCGGGCACACTCGGCGTCCGGTCGCGGCCGGCGCGGTCGGTCCACGTTCCGGGCCAGGTGAGTTCCCCGCGGGTGAAGCCGGCGGCGTGTACGCGCACGATGACGTCGTTCTCGGCGACGTGGGGATGGGGCAGGTCCGTCAGGGCGAGTCCCTCGGCACCTGCGTCGGGGTCGCGGACGGTGATGGCTTGCATAAGAGGTCCCTTGGAGCGGAGTGGCGGTCGTCGAGCACACCATGCCCACACGCGGTCACAGGGCTCGCGATGCTTCGTTCTCTCGACCGTATGCTCCTGCCACTGCGCCCGTGTGGGCCACTTCCGCGGCGGTGCGACGAGCCACTTTCGCCCCGTGGGCAGGGCCGGACACCGAGGATGGCGGCTGTGCGCGCTCAGCCCATGTCGGAGGCGTGCAGCAACAGCTGCGCCACCGCGATGCCGGCCACCACGACGGCCGCCCGGAACGGCCATCGGCTGCGGGCCCGCGAGCGCACGGCCGTACCCGCGACGGCGGCGATCACGGCCGCTGCCGTCAGTACCCGGTCCGCCGCTCGGACCGCGCCGGACGGCCCTACGACGAGCACTCCCACGGCGGTCAGCATCACGAGCGGCGCCAGCCATCGGCAGGCCGGACGGCCCAGCCGCTGTGGCAGTCCGCGCACGCCGGTCACCAGGTCGTCCTCGATGTCCGGGAGCACGTTCGACAGGTGGGCGCCCATGCCCAGCAGAACTCCCGCGGTCGTCGCCCACCAGGGGGGCCAGGCCGACAAGGGCGGACCGAGGGTGACGAAGGCCGGGAGCGAGCCGAAGCCCACGGCATAGGGCAGCGGCGACAGCACGGTGTGCTTCAGTCGCAGGTTGTACATCCAGCCGGCGCCCACGCCCCCGAGGTGTGCCGCTCCCGCGGCCGCCCCACACCACAGGGACAGCGGCACGCACAGCGCCAGGGCCGTTCCCGCCGCGGCGGCCGCCACCCGGCGCGGAAGCTCGCCGGTGCCCACCGGTTTGTCGGACCGTCCGCAGGTCAGGTCGCGCTGCGCGTCGGCCGCGTCGTTGCACCAGCCGATCGAGAGCTGACCGGCGAGGACGGCCAGGGCCACGGCCACCGACCCGGCCGCCCCACGGCCCGCGCCGACCGCCAGGACCGTCACGAAGACGGTCACGGCGACCGTCGGCTCGGGATGACAGGAGCGCAGCAGTGCCGGGACGAGGCTCGTCGTGCGGGAGAGAACCCCAGACGGGTGGAGAGACACGTACGCACGGTAATCGGATCGCCGGCCGAGGAAGGCATGAACGACATGCGTGTCCCCGTGATCGTCGAGCCTGCCCCTTCCCCGCCCACCGCGCGGCACCGGGCGGCCTCACCTCCCGCGCCGTCCACCGTCGCCGCGGTGCGTACCGCACTGCCGGCGCACCGTTACAGCCAGAAGGAACTCACCGAGCCGATCGGCGACCTGTGCCTGCTCCCGGGGGCGGACCGCGCCATGCTGCGCCGCCTGCACGCCTCCGCCGGGGTACGTACGCGTCATCTCGCCCTGCCGATCGAGCAGTACGCCGTTCTCGGCGACTTCGGGCGCAGCAATGACGCCTGGATGGCGGCGGGTCTCGAACTGGGCGAGGAAGCCCTGGCCGGTGCGCTGCACGAGGCGGGGCTCGGACCGGCCGATGTCGACCTGCTGGTGTTCGCCTCCATCACCGGCGTCGCCGCTCCGTCGCTCGACGCGCGGCTGGCCGGGCGCATGGGGCTGCGGCCCGACGTCAAGAGACTCCCGGTGTTCGGCCTCGGCTGTGTCGCGGGTGCCGCCGGTCTCGCCCGGGTGCACGACTACCTTCGCGGGCACCCCGACGACACCGCCGTGCTGCTCACCGTCGAACTGTGCTCGCTCACGCTCCAGCAAGGCGACGGATCCCGCGCCAACCTCGTCGCCGGGGCACTGTTCGGTGACGGCGCGGCAGCGCTCGTCGCACGCGGCAGTGGCAGTGGCAGTGGCAGTGGCGGCACGCGAGGGGACGCCGCCGGGCCCTTCGTGGTCGCCACGCGCAGCCACCTGTATCCGGACACCTCACAGCTCCTGGGGTGGGAGATCGGCGCCGGTGGATTCCGCGTCGTGATCGATGCCGGGGTCCCCGACATCGTCAGGGGCCACTTCGGCCAACACCTGCGTTCCTTCCTGGCCGAGCACGGCCTGAGCGTCGAGGACATCGGGACCTGGATCTGCCACCCGGGAGGGCCCAGGATCCTGTCCGCGGTGAGCGAGACCCTCGCCCTGTCCGACGGCGCCCTCGACTCGTCGCGCGACTCCCTCGCGACGGTGGGGAACATGTCGTCCGTTTCCGTGCTGCACATCTTGGAGGGCATCTCGCAACGGACTCGGCCCGAGCCGGGTACCTGGGGGCTGCTGCTGGCCATGGGCCCGGGATTCTGTTCCGAACTCGTCCTTTTGCGCTGGTGAGGCCGCTCATGCCGTGGTACGCGCTGCTCATCCTCACTGTCGCCGCCGAACGCGTCGCCGAACTCGTCGTCGCCCGGCGCAACGCGGCATGGACCCTCGCCCGCGCCGGGGTGGAGCACGGTCGTGGCCACTATCCCGTCATGGTCGTCCTGCACACGGCTCTGCTCGCGTGCTGCCTGCTCGAAGTCGCCTTCGCCGACCGGCCGTTCCTGCCGGCTCTCGGCTGGCCCATGCTGGCTCTGGCACTGCTGGCACAGGCGCTGCGCTGGTGGTGCATCGCCACGCTCGGTCCGTACTGGAACACCCGGGTCATCGTCGTTCCCGGAGCGCGCCTGGTGGGAGCCGGACCCTATCGATTCCTGCAACACCCCAACTACGTCGCGGTCGTCGTGGAGGTCGCCGCCGTTCCCCTGGTGCACTCGGCATGGCTGACCGCCCTCGTCTTCACCGTGGCCAACGCGACGCTGCTCACGGTCCGGGTCCGCTGCGAGAACGCGGCCCTCACACAGGCGGTGCCCGCGTGAGCGCTCACCACGACCTGCTGATCGTCGGAGGCGGACCCGCCGGCCTGGCCACCGCCCTGCACGCCGCCCGCGCCGGTCTCGACACCGTCGTCGCCGAGCCGCGCCGGCCGCCCGTCGACAAGGCGTGCGGTGAGGGACTGATGCCCGGCGCCGTTCGCTCACTCGCCGCCCTCGGTCTGGAGGTCCCCGGCCTGCCCCTCGCCGGCATCCGCTACGTCCAGGGCGCCCGCCAGGTCGAGGCCGCATTCCGCCACGGCCCCGGCGTCGGTGCGCGCCGCACCGACCTGCACGGCGTACTGCACCGCGCCGTGCTGGCCGCCGGGGTGCCCGTACTGCCCCTGCGGGTGGAGGACGTCAGGCAGGACGGCACCGGCGTGACCGTCCGCGGGACGGGGCTGCGCGCCCGGTGGCTGGTCGCGGCGGACGGCCTGCACTCACGCGTGCGCCGCTCCCTCGGCCTGGAGGGAAGGCCCCGGGGGGCGCCCCGCTACGGGCTGCGTCGGCATTACGCGGTGGCGCCCTGGTCGCCGTACGTGGAGGTGCACTGGGGAGCAGACGCGGAGGCGTACGTCACGCCGCTGGGTCCCCGGCTCGTCGGCATCGCCATGCTGACCACCCGGCGAGCCCCCTTCGCCGCCCAGCTCGAGAAGTTTCCCGAGCTGGCCGGCCGCCTCCCCCCGCAGGCTGCCGCCACGTCTGTGCGAGGCGCCGGACCACTGCGTCAGACGGCCCGCGCCCGGGCGCACGGGAGGGTGCTGCTCGTCGGTGACGCGGCCGGATACGTCGACGCGTTGACCGGTGAGGGCATCGCCCTCGCGCTGGCCGGCGCCGAGGCCCTGGTCGCCAACCTGCGCCGAGGCACGCCGAGCCGCTACGAGAGGGACTGGAGGCATGCGACCCGCCGCCACCGGCTCCTGACCGAACTCCTCGTGAGAGCCCGGCTGCAGCCCACGCTCGCGCCCCACATCATGCCCACCGCCGCTCGGCTGCCACGCCTGTTCGCGGCAGCGGTGAACGCGCTGGCCTGAGCCGTGCCGCCGCCGCAGGGCCACGTCCCGACTCCGGCCGGCGTGCTCAGGCGGCAGCCGGCACCGCGGCCAGCCCCTGCTTGACGAGCCGGGTCACGTCGTCGGCGAGGATCTCGGGCAGGCCCTGCTCGATGCCGGCCAGGGCCTGGGCGGCGACGCCTGCGGGGTCGGTCTTCTGATCGGCCGGAATGGCGTCTGCCATGTCGGTGTCCATGTAGCCGACGTGCAGCGCCGAGACGCTGATGCCGCGGGGCGCCAGCTCCTCGCGGGCGGCGTCGGTCAGCGCCCAGGCGGCCGCCTTGGCCGCCGCGTAGGCCCCGAGGCCGGCGGGGTGCAGCCAGGACAGCACGGACAGGACGTTGAGCACGGCGCCGCCGCCGTTGCCCTCGATGACCGGGGCGAAGGCCCGGGTCACGGTGAGCGGGCCGAAGAAGTTGGTGTCCATCTCCAGGCGCACCGCGTCGGGGTCGCCGGCGAGCAGCGGGGCGCCGGTGGAGATTCCCGCGTTGTTCACCAGCAGCGTCGCGTCCGAGGCGAGGCGCGCCGCGGCCCGGACCGACTCCTCGTCGGTCACGTCCAGGCGCAGCGGGACGACGCCGGCCCAGTCGACGCTCTCGGGGCGGCGGGCCGCGGCGTAGACCTTCGCTCCGCGCTCCACGAGCTGAGTGGCCAGGTGCCTTCCCAGACCTCGATTCGCTCCGGTGACCACGGCGACGGTGTCCTTGAGTTCCATGTCTGCTCCCTTTGCAACCGGCTCTCGTGGAACCGAGCACGCTTTAGAGGATGTATGACATCTAACTCCGGTCTAGGATAGATGGCAAGTGACATCCATGGGGAGGTGGCCGATGGGCCGCGTGTCAAAGGCGCAGGCGCAGGAGAACCGGCAGCGGGTCGTGGAGACGGCCTCCCGGCTGTTCCGCGAACAGGGAACCAACGTGAGCGTCGCCGACCTGATGAAGGCCGTCGGCCTGACCCACGGCGGCTTCTACAAGCAGTTCGCTTCCAAGGAGGCCCTCCTCGACGAGGCCACCGCCCATGCCTTCGACGAGCTCGCCGGCCGCCACGCGGCCGGCCTCGAGCGGCACGCCGGGCATGAGGAAGCCGCCCGGCGGGAGTTGATCGACGGCTACCTCTCCGTCGAACACCGCGACAACCCCGGCGACGGCTGCCCCGTCGCCGGGCTCGCCGCGGACATGGCGCGCGCGAGCGGCGGGCAGGAGGCCCACCGCGTCTACGCGGAGGGTGCCCGCAGCTTCGCCGACGCGCTCACCACCGAGGAGCAGGACGGCATCGTCCGGCTGTGCACCATGCTGGGAGCACTCACCCTGGCCCGCGCCACCAAGGGCTCCGCCCTGTCGGAGGAGATCCTGGACACCGCACGCGCGGCCCTGACGGAGGGCGACTGATCCCAAGGCGCCCAAGGCGTACGGCGATGTTGGGCGTTATGCCATGTACTGCGTCAGGTCGATGCCGAAGACGGCCACTTCCTGGCCGTGAACCGGGTGCTGTGCGGTGCCTTCCGCCTGCATGCCGAGTTTGTCGATCACGTTCCTGGAGGCACGGTCACCGGTCCGGCACACGGCGACCACGCGGTCGAGGCCGCGGTCCTGCACGGCGAACTCCAATGTCGCCTGGGCTGCTTCGGAGGCGTATCCCTGCCCCCAGAACACCCGCCCGAGCCGCCAGCTGATCGCCACCTCACCGGCGACCTCGGCCGGGGCGTCGGCGACGGACAGGCCGACGGCACCCGCCAGCTCACCGGAGCCCAGGAGCTCGACCGCGAAGATCCCGAACCCTTCCTCGTCCCACTCCTCCTCCCACGCCTCGATGAGCTCGGCGGTCCGGTCGGCGGAGCACGGCCGGCCGTCACCGATGGCCTGCATCACCACCGGATCGGCATGGATCTCGGACAGGGGGACCAGGTCGTCGTCCAGCCATCGGCGCAGGACGAGACGGGGGGTGCGGATCTCGGTCATGGTCCCATCCTCCCTCCGCCGGGCACGGGGCGAGCACTCGGCACCGTCCCGTGCCGGTGCCGTGGTCACTCACGACGTTCCCGCCGGCACCCTGGTGACCGGTCCTGCGGCGTTCGGGCGCAAGCGCCGGGCCGACCAAGCCCTTGCGCAGACGGCTCGCGGCGGCCCGCTGTTCGTCGGCCATGACACGGCTGCCGGGCGCGGCGTATTCTCCGCGCGTGGAACTGCTCTTCGAGACGCGCCGGTCCGACTCCTCATGGGTCGACAGCGTGTGGACCTGCACGAGCGAGCAGGTCACGGCGATGACGTCCGTCGCCGGGGTGCGCTGCGGGCTCGTCTTCTGGGAGCTGGACGGCCGGGCGTACGCCGCCGTCACAGCTCCCGAGACGCGGACCGGCACGGCGCCGGTGCCGGAGGGCGCGACCTTCACGGGCATCGAGTTCGCGGTGGGCACCTCGTTGCGGATCGTGCCCACGCCGGCGCTGGTCGACGCCGGCATCGAGCTCCCCGACGCCACCCGCCGCACGTTCCGGCTGGACGGCGCGCGCTGGGAGACGCCGGGTCCCGACGATGCCGAGGCCCTGGTCGGGCGTCTCGTCCGGGCCGGGATCGTGATCCGTGATCCGCTCGTCGACGAGGTGCTGCGGGGGCGCAGCCCGGCCGTCTCGGGGCGTACGGTCGAACGCCGGTTCCGCGCCGCGACCGGGCTGACGCGGGGCGCCGTCCGGCAGATCGAACGGGCCCGGACCGCGGCGGGGTTGCTGGCGGCCGGCACCCCGGCCACCGCCGTCGTCGCCGCTCTGGACTACTTCGACGAGCCGCACCTGGCACGGGCGCTGCGCGCGTACGTCGGACGCACCGCCAAGCAGCTGCGCGAGGGCGTCGGCGGCCCGATCGCCCTCGACCTCGACTCGGCCTCGATCAGCGCTTGACGTCGTAGACCAGCTTCAGGATCCCGTTCGAGTAGTTCTCCGACTCCCGCAGCGTCAGCATCCGCTTGTCGCGGTCGGCCCGGCCGAACAGGCTCTTCCCGGCACCGAGCAGGACCGGGAAGACCAGCAGGTTGTACTGGTCGATCAGGCCCGCGTCCGACAGCCGCCGGGCCAGTTCCGCACTGCCGTGGATGAAGATCGCGCCGCCCTCGCCCTCCTTGAGCGCGGCGACGTCCTCGGCCGAGCGCAGGATGGTCGTCGGTCCCCACCCGTCGACGACGGCGTCCTCGGACAGCGTGGTCGACACCACGTACTTGGGCAGCTCCTTGTACGGGGCGTGGTCCTCCGAGCCCGGCCAGACCGGTGCGAACGCCTCGTAGCTGCGGCGGCCGAACATGAGCGCCGTCGTGCCGGCGAGCTCCTCGCCCTTCAGCGACCAGGCTTCCGGGACGAACTCGAGATCCTTGACCACCCAGCCGCCGCTGCGGTGCTCCTCGCCGGGTCCGCCGCCCGGTGAGTCCACGACACCGTCGAGCGACATGAATCCGGTGTAGACCAGGTCACGCATGCTGCTGTCTCCTCATGATCGGGCACGTTGCCGGGTCCACGCTAGATCGCGGCCAGGGAGCCTGTCTTGGACGGAAACGACATCGGGTTCAAGGACGTGCACCTCGCCGGCACGCGCGGCTTCGGCGGATCAGGTCCCGTAGTACGCGTCGAGGGGGACGCGGGCTTCGACGAAGAGGCCCGGTCCGTCGTGGGGGATCGTCGGCCAGGCGCCCGAGGGCGGGTTGAGTTCCACGAGTTGTTCGGTGGAGAGGGCGAAGACGACGCGGCCGAGGCCGGAGCGGACGAGGGCCCCGGCGCACATGCCGCACGGCTGGCAGCTGGTGTACAGGGTGGTGCGGGAGGCGTCGTCAGGGGTGAGCTCGCGGGCTGCCCAGCGGGCGAGCTTCAGCTCCGGGTGGGCGGTGATGTCGTCGTCGCGCCGGACCGTGTTGTGGGCCTCGGCGAGGATCGTGCCGCTCGGGCCGGCGAGCAGGGAGCCGTAGGGGGCGTCCCCCAGGGTGACGGCGTGGGCCGCGACGGCGATCGCCCGGCGCAGGAGTGTCTCGTCGGCGGGTGTGATCACGATGTCGTCCTTCGCTGGGTGGCGACGGCGGCGAGTGCCTGCCAGGCCGCTTCGGGCCGCCGGGTCTCATCGGGGTCCCCGTGGTAGGGATCGAGTACGACGGTGTCGGCGCCGAGCGCCTGAAGCTGGTCGAGGTCGTCGAGGACCTGTTCGAGGGTGCCGACGCCGGCGATCCGCTCGGGACCGTCGACCGGGGTGTCGGTCAGCCGCAGGGCGATCCGGGGAGCGAACCCCGGCAGGGTGTGGCGGGCCAGGACCGAGCGCATCCACGGGAGGGTGCCGTGCAGCGGGTGCCAGGCGTCACCGCCTCTCACGGCACGCTGGATGCCGGCCTCGCTGTTGCCGCCGACCCAGACGGGCACGGCGGTGGGGTTGTTGCTCCGCAGGGTTTCCAGGTACTGGTCGGTGAGCCTGCCGCGTGCGCCGAACGGTACGCCGAGCGCGTCGAACTCCTGGCGCGCCCAGCCGACGCCCACTCCGAGCACGAGCCGGCCCCCGCTCAGCCGGTCGAGGTTGGTGGCCATGCGGGCGGTGAGCAGCGGGGGCCGGTAGGGCAGGACGAGTACGGTCGTGCCGAGGCGCACTCCGGTGGTGAGTCCGGCCAGCCAGGACAGTGTGGTGAACGGCTCGTAGAACGGTTCCGGGTACCGCTCGGCCACGTCCGGGGTGACCGTCACGTGGTCCGAGACCATGAGGAGGTCGAAGCCGAGCCCCTCCACGGTCCTGGCCCACTCGCGCAGCATGCCGGGGTCGGTTCCGGGGCCGAAGTTCGGTACGTTGACGCCAAGTCGCATACCTGGAGGCTATCCCCGCGATCACGGGGCACTGAAGAGGCTTCTCCCGGCTCTCCCTGCCTTCTGCCGTGAATCCACCGGTAGTCTCACGCCATGACCGCGAATCTCGATGACGTCGACTGGGCGATCATCGGCCAGTTGCAGCGGGAGGCCCGCATCTCCCTCAGTGAGCTGGGGCGGCGCGTGAACCTCAGCCCGTCCGCCACCACGGAGCGGGTGCGTCAGCTGGAGGCGCTCGGCGTCATCACCGGCTACCGGGCGTCGGTCGACCTGGCGAAGGTCGGCTACCCGGTGCTCGCCGTCGTCCGGCTGAAGTACCCGGGCAATCACCACCAGCCACTGCGGCGGCTGCTCGACGAGCGACGCGAGATCCTGGAGTGCCTGCGTACCACGGGGGACGACTGCTACACCCTGAAGGTGGCCGCGACCTCCATGGCGCACCTGGAGATCCTCATGGACGAGCTGGCCGGCTTCGGCAGCACGACCACGAGCGTCGTCTACAGCCAGACCCTGCCGTACCGCGGCCCCGACCGGCCCGAGCACTGACGCGCGGGCCCGGAGTGCGATCGCCAGGAGGTCAGGCCTGCTCGGCGGAAGCACGGGCGCCGCGGGGGTCGTCCAGCCACTGGGCGAGGGCGGCCGCCTCACTGTGGTCCACGTCCTTGGTGGCCGTGAGCAGTGTGACCTTGGCGTGTGCGGACCATTCACGCAGGCGCCGCGAGGCATCCCGGTGGTCGGCGTCTTCCAGTTCGGCGAAGTAGCGGCGCCGGAACTCGTCGTAACGCTCTGGATCATGGTGGTACCAGCGACGCAGATCGGTCGACGGGGCGATGTCGCGCAACCACTCGTCCAGGTCGGCCTTCTCCTTGCTCATGCCACGCGGCCACAGGCGGTCGACGAGCACGCGCTTGCCGTCCCGTGGTGTGGGCTCTTCGTAGATTCTCCGGTATCCGACCCGTGCAGCCATGCCCCACCTTCCCTCAATGTCGCACGCGCGGCCAGTCGGCCAGTCCCTCCCCACCGGGGGGCTGCGCGACGGCCTTCTCGACGGAGTCGTGGAACGAGTAGACGGGACGCAGCCCGCCGAGGGCGAAGACGTGCAGGAGCCGCTCGTCGTCGCAGGCGATGCGCAGCGATCCGTGCTGGGTCCGGATGCGCTTGGTGACGGCGACGATCATGCCGAGACCCATGGAGTCCAGGAAGGGAGCACCGCACAGATCCAGCACGAAGTGCCGGCGGCCCTCCGCGAGGAGCCGCACCACCGCGGCCCGGACGAGGGGGGCGAAGGCGATGTCGATCTCGTCGTTCGCCTCGACGACCGTCCAGCCGTTCGTCACATGGCAATCGACGGAAACGTGCGGCACTGCGACGCCCTGATCACTCACGTTGCTGCTCTCCTACACCCTTGAGCAATTTGTCCCTTTCATCCAGGAAACGGGATACCGCCTGGCGATCACAAGGGCCCGGTTTTCAGATGGTGAGCGAGAGTCCCCGGGACACGCGTTCCGCGGTGGCGACCAGCGTCTTCACGGCGTCTTCGAGGCCGGCGGTGCGGCGGGCGTCCAGGGAGATGCCCAGCGATCCGATGGTGTCGCCCTGACGGATGGGCACCGCGACGCACGCGGTGCCCAAGCAGTACTCCTCGATGTCGGTGACGGCCGGACCGTGGGCGGCTGCGGCGTCGAGGCGCCGTAGCAGTTCGGCGCGGTAGGTGATGGTGCGAGGGGTGAGATCGTTCATCACGTGGCGCGAGAGGTACTCGGCCCGCGCTTCGGCGTCCAGCTCGCGCAGCACGGACTTCCCGAGCGCCGTGGCGTGTCCCGCGTCCTCGAAGCCGACCCACAGATCGACACGGGGGGTCTTCGGCCCGTCCACGATCTCCGCGACCCGGATCTCACCGTCCTCGTAGAGGGTCAGATAGGCCGCGGCCGACAGGCCGTCCCGCAGCTCCGTGAGGGTGGGACGGACCCTGCTGAGCGCCGCCTGGTCCCGGCTTCCCGCATGCAGGGCGTCGAGCCGCTCCCCCAGGACGAAGGTGCCGTCGTCGAGCTTGCGCACGTAACCGTCGTGCACCATGGTGCGCAGCAGGTGGTAGGCCGTGCCCAGCGCCAGGCCCGTCTCGCGCGCCAGCTGCTTGGCCGGCACGCCGCCCTCGTGCGCACCCACGGCCTCCATCAGTCGAAAGGCTCGCTGCACCGACGAGATGAGCGTGGGGCCCTCCTGACCACCCATCTCTCCACAGTGCTCCACCCGTGCGAGGTCCGGCAAGTCCGCTACGGCTTGACGGCGACCCCCACCCACAGGCTGACCTGGGCATCGGTGGGGGCGTCGGGGCCGATGGGCCGGGCCGGCCGCCAGCGGTGGCCGACCGTGACGCCGGGGGTGAGGAGGTCGAGTCCCTCGAAGAAGCGGGCGACGTCGTTCTGCGAGCGGAACTGCACGGGCGTGCCCGAGCCGGTGTAGATGTCGGTGACCTTCTCCCAGGTGGGCGGGTCGAAGTCGGGCGTGCAGTGGCTCAGCGCGAGGGCACTGCCGGGCGGGAGGGCCGCCATCACCCGGTTGACGATGCCGTACGGGTCGCGCGCGTCGGTGATGAAGTGCATCAGCGCGTTCAGGGACAGGGCGACCGGCTGGGACAGGTCGAGCACGTCGGCCAGCTCGGGTGCGTTCAGCAGGGCGTCGGGGTCGTTGACGTCGGCCTCGATGTAGGTCGTGCGGCCCTGCGGGGTGCTGCGCATGAGCCGCTCGGCGTACTTCAGGACGAGTGGGTCGTTGTCGGCGTAGACCACCCGGGCCTCGGGGACCACGGACTGTGCCACCTGGTGCACGTTCGGCTCGGTGGGAATGCCGGTGCCGATGTCCAGCCATTGGCGGATGCCGTGCTCCTGTGCCAGGACCCGGGTGGCGCGGTGCATGAAGGCGCGGTTCTCGCGCGCGCAGGTGAAGATGCCCGGGTAGGCCTCGGCGACCGCTTCGGCGGCCTGCTTGTCGACGGGGAAGTGGTCCTTGCCGCCGAGGTAGTAGTCGTACATGCGGGCCGAGTGCGGCCTGCTGGTGTCCAGGCCCCGCGCGGCGTGGGTGTTGCTCATCCTGTTCCCTTCAGAAGGTGTGCTGCCCTGTGCCGGGCGGGTGACTGGCCGCGAGGTGGTCGGCCATGCCCTGCTTGACCCCTCGGACGAACGCGCTGATCTCTTCGGGCGTGTAGATGAGTGCGGGTCCCGCCGGGTCTGTCGACTGACGCACCGCGACCCGTCCGTCGGCGAGCTGCTTGGTCTCCACGCACTGGCCTCCGTTGGGTCCGCTCCACGGGCGTTCCCAGCCGTGTTCGCCGAGGTCGCAGGCCGGCATCCCGTTGTAGACGGTGTCGTCGGTGGGGGTCATGAGTACTCCTTGCGCATGCGGTTCAGGAGTGCCGTGCTGTCCCGTGTCGAGGTCAGCAGCGACATCCTGTTGTGCGCCTCGAGGTGCGCGACGACGTCTTCCCGTTCGTCCAGGTACATCGAGGCGGAGAGGATCTCGCTGTAGACGACGTCGGGCAGCTCCGGCTCCTCGAACCTGAAGTAGGTGAAGGGAGCGCACGCCCCGACGTGGGCGCCGACGGCGAAGGGAAGGATGTCGATGCTGACGTGCTCCAGCTCGGAGACCTCCAGGAGCCGGTCGATCTGCTCGCGCATCACTTCCGGACCCCCGACGACCCGGTGCAGGACCGCTTCCTCCATGACCACCCACAGCGTGGGCGCGTTCTCCCGGTCCAGCAGGCTCTGGCGGCGCACCCGCAGGTCGACGCGGCGCTCCAGCTCGTCGTCGGAGCCGTTCGGAAAGCCTCCGCTCAGTACCGCGCGCGCGTAGGCGTGGGTCTGGAGAAGACCCGTGACGTAGTGGGGTTCGTAGGTGCGCAGTGTGCCGGCGCCGGTCTCCAGACTGACGTACGCGGTGAACCAGTTGGGCAGCACATCACGGTAGGCGTGCCACCAGCCCGGTTTGTTGGCCTGCTCGGCGAGCGCGACGAACTCGTCGATCTCCTGTTGTGCGCTGCCGTAGGTCTGGAGGAGCTTTTCGACATAGAGGGGTTTGAGGGCCACTTCGGCCTTCTCCAGCCGGCGGATCGTCAGCGGCGTCACCCGAAGTGCCTTGGCGGCGTCGGCCAGTGAGGCACCCGCGCCCTGCCGCATGTCCTGGAGCCGCCGGCCGAGGATCATGCGCAGCACCGTCGGGGCGCTGGTGCCGGCGCTGGACCGAGCTTCACTCACGCCCTACCTCCTGATGGGCTGTCACCAGCGCCATTGTGGCAGCGACTTGGTGATGACACCAGACTGAACGAGTCTTTCTGAAATTATCAGGGATTCGGTTGCAGCCTGAACTGAGCGGCGAGCATAGTTGCGTCTGTGAGCCGCACCGCGCCCGCCCGCACTGGAAGGCGATCACCGTGACCCCCCACACGACCCCTTCGCCCGGACTGTTACCGCCGGCGTATCCGGACCGGGAACACTGGTTCGACCTGCCCTCGCTGCGTATCAGCGTGCGGACGGCGCGAGACACGGTCCGCCGGCAGCTTCGCGCCTGGCGGCTCCCCGGTGACGTGTGCACCGACGCCGTGCTGCTCGTCTCGGAGCTGGCGACCAACGCCGTGCTCCACGCGCAGAGCAACCGCATGCTGTGCGGTCTGTCGCTGACCACGCACAAGCAGTTGCGGATCGAGATGCACGACGACGGACGCACCTCGGCCGCTGTGACCGGTGCCCGCTCCGGCTCCCAGGACGAGAGCGGCCGGGGCCTGCTGATCGTGCAGCAGCTCGCGGACTCGTGGGGAACCGCCCGTTCCAGCCGTACCGGGGGCAACACGGTCTGGGCGGTACTCCGGATCGAGCTCTGACGCCCCGGGTGAACAACGCCGCGGGTCAATACACCTGGGAGTCGGCGTCGCCGCGACCGGCGGCGTGCAGGGTGTCGAGGGCGGCGGCCTCGCGTGTGCCGGGTGCGGCGGAGTAGACGATCATGGATTGATCGGTGTCCGGCAGCAGCAGGGTGTCGCAGTCGAGGGCGAGGGTTCCGAGGCCGGGGTGCTCGATGGTCTTGCGCATCGACCGCGATGTCGTGGAGCGTCCTTCCTCCCACATGCTCCAGAATCGTTCGCTGCCGTCGATCAGCTCCTCGGTCAGTGAGCGAAGGTCCGGGTCGTGCGGGTAGCGCGAGCGCGCGGTCCGCAACAATCCGACGCACTGCTGGGCCGCCGCCTCGTCCTCTTCCGGGCGGGGGGCTACGTGCGTGACACCGCCACCGAGAAACCGCTGCCAGATGATGTTGCGTTGCCCGTCGGGCCAGCGCATGAGGTCACCGAGGAGCGCGCCCGCCATCGGGTTCTGCGCCAGAACGTCACCTTTGGCCGACAGTACGAGCGCGGGTACGTCGCTGAGCCGTTCCAGCAGACGCAGCACGCTCGGCCGGACGGACATCTCGATCCGGCCGGACAGCGGCGGGGAGCTGCCGGCCAGCCGGAAGACCTGGTCCCGTTCGTCCCGCTCGAGCCGGAGCGCCCGGGTCAGGGACGTGAGCACCTGCGTGGACGGCTGAGGTCCGCGGCCCTGCTCGAGGCGGACCACGTACTCGACGCTGAGCCCGGCGAGAACGGCCACCTCCTCACGGCGCAGGCCCGCGACTCTCCTCCCGGGGCCGGTCGGGAGGCCCACCTCCTCGGGGGCGATGCGTGCGCGGGCGGCCTTGACGACGCGGGCGAGCTCAACACGGTCCATCCGCCCATTCTCCCCTCGGCGGTGCCGGGCGTCCTGGTACGGCCGGTCCCACCCTCGGGCGTACCTGGAAGGCTCCTAGCGCCCCGCCTAGCGTCCAGGCCATGAACGAAGCACAAGGAACCCCCGACACCACCACCGCCCTGGTCACCGGCGCCAACAAGGGCCTCGGCTACGAGACGGCCCGGCGCCTCGGCGCACTGGGCTGGCGCGTCTTCCTCGGCGCACGTGACGAGGAGCGCGGCCAGGAGGCCGCCGAGCGGCTCACCGCCGGCGGCGCGGACGTGAGGTTCGTCCCGCTGGACGTGACCTCCGACGACTCCGTCGCCGCCGCCGTCCGAGCCGTCCGGGACAGCACCGACCGGCTCGACGTCCTGGTCAACAACGCGGGCATCACCGGCGAGAAGGTCGGTCCCATGGACCGGCTGATCAAACCCGAGGAGACGCTGCCCCAGCACCTCATCCCCGTCTTCCGCGTCAACGTGTTCGGCCCGGTCCGTGTCACCCAGGCGTTCTTGCCGCTGCTGCGTGCCGCCGACGACCCGCGGGTGGTGATGGTCTCCAGCGGCGCCGGCTCACTGACGGTCGCCACGGACCCGAAGCGGCCGGAGTCGGCCGTCGCCCACTTGATGTACCCGGTGTCCAAGGCAGCTCTGAACATGCTCACCGTCCAGTACGCCAACGGCATCCCGGACGTCCGGTTCAACCTGGCCGACCCCGGCTTCACCGCCACCGACCTCAACCACCACCAGGGCACCCAGACCGTCACCGAGGGCACCGACGCCATCGTCGAGTTCGCCACCACCTCGCCCGGGCCGACCAGGCAGTACCGCGACCGCAACGGCGACGTCCCGTGGTGAGGGCGACCGACCCGGCCGACGGCACCGTGCCCACCTTCTCGATGTCCGAGCGGGACCGCCGATGGGACCTGGCGCGGGCGTTCATGGCACGCCGGGGCCTCGACGCGCTGCTGGTCTTCGGTGAGCACGAGGACGCCGGCCCGGCCCCGTTCGCCTACGACACCTGGTTCACCAACGGCCGGGCCGGCACAACCGTCGTCTTCCCGCGCGACGGCGAGCCGGTCTCCCTGCTGCCGATGGAAATGTTCACCAAGGACCATCTCGAATCCGCCCGTCGAGGCGACACCATCTGGATTCCGCCGGAGAACCTGCGCATGCCCCGCGACTCCCGCGTGGTCGCCGACACCCTCAAAGAACTGGGCCTGGGGAAGGCGGCCATCGGGGTCGTCGGCCTGGAACCCTATCCTCCGTGGCACCCCGAGGGCATCGTGCCCTACCGGCTCTGGAACACCGTCCTGGCCGAACTCCCCGCCGCCCGGTTCACCCCGGTGGCGATGGCGCTGTCCCGGCTCATCATGCCGCTCGGCGCCGAGGAGATCGCCGTGGTGCGTCACTCGGCGCACATCGGTGACGCCATGGTGCGGGCCATGGTCGAGACCGCCGCCGCGGGTGTCCCGGAGAGCGAGGTGTACGCGGCCGGAATGGCCGCGGGACACGCCCGCGGAACCACCCCCGCGGCCATGCACTTCTGGACCGGCCCCGACCCGCTCGCATCGGGCCTTCCGCCGTGGAGCTACCGCCCGCAGGCCCCCCGAGTCCTGCGGGACGGCGACATCGTCTCCGCCGAGGTGTTCAGCAACGTCGCGGGGCGTCACACGCAACACCAGGTCACCATCACCATCGGTGCACCGCACGAGGACCTGCGGCGCGCCGCCGACGTCGCCCGCGCGGCCTACGACGCCGGACTCGACGCGCTGCGCCCCGGCCGGACGTTCGGCGATGTCGTCGACGACATACGCAGGCCGTACGCCGGCGCCGGCGGCTGGGAATTCGGCCCCGCCATCCACACGCTCAACCCGATGATCGCGGCGGGTGGCTTTCCCAACGACGCCAGCCGTCGCATGGCGGGCGCCGACACGTACCCGCCCGAGGACGGCCACCGCCCCACCATGGCCGCCGACCTGGAGCTCGAACCCGGGATGACCTTCGCCCTCGAACCCAACTACGTCTACGGACGGCAACTGGCCTACCTCGGCGGCACGGTGATCGTCGGCGACGACGACCCGATCGAACTGAACCCGTACACGGCACAGGTCCTCCGGGCGGAGGGCGTCCCGGCACGCTCCGGGCGGGACATGAGTACGGGCTGAGTATCCGCGCTCATGCCCCGGCACGTGGCGACGGCCACACTCCGAGGCATGACGAACATTCCGCCCCCGGCCGAGGAGCTGCGGTTCCTGGACGCCGAGCTGCGGCAACTCGACGCCCGTCGTGCCGTCCTGCTGCGACGCCGCGAGTGGCTGGTCCACACGCTGCGGGCGGCCGCCGTCCAGCGGCCCGCCCAGGGTCCCGGGGCCACGCCACCGGGGCGGCCCGTCGGCGCGGGTGCCGTCGCTCGTCGGCCGGAGGCCACCGCGCCCGGCGTGCAGAACGTGCTGCTGGTCCTGGGCGGCGTCCTGCTGACCGTCGCGGCGATCGCGTTCACCCTGGTCAGTTGGGGCGACATGGGGATCGTCGGGCGGGCGCTGGTACTCGGTGCGCTGACCGTGGGGGCACTGAGCGTGCCCGTGGCGTTGCTGCGGCGCGGGCTGAGGTCGACCGCCGAGGCGGTGTCGGGTCTGGGGACGGCTCTGACCGTGCTCGACGCGTACGCGCTCCACGAGGTGGTGTTCGCCGACGCGGACCCGGTGGGGTACGCCGCTGCCGCGTCCGCCGTCCTGGCCGCCGCGTGGGCCTCCTACGGCGTGGTGACAAGCGCTCTGGTGGCGCCTCCTCCCACCACGGCCGCCGCGGAGGCCTCCGCGGCGGAGGGCGGCTCGGCCGGTGGCGGCGCGCGGCTCGGGCCGCGGCATCCTCTCCCCCTCGCCGTGGCGACCGCGCACCTGCCCCTGCTGCTGTGGGCGATCGCCGTCGGCGCGGGGCCGCGCACGCTCACGGCCGTGCTGCTGGCGACCGCGGCCGGCGGCACCGCTGTCGCCCTGCGCGCGACACTCGTGCCGGTGCGCGTCGTCGCCGTCGTCGGTGCCCTGGGGACGGGCGGCGCCGGGGTGCTGTCGGCCGGCCTGCTCTGCTGGAGCGCGGCCGATCCGGGCGCGGCCGCGCAGGCGGCGGCGCTCCTGGTCCTCGCGGCGACGATCGCCCTGATGGCGTCCCGATTCGTTCCGAATCCGGACGTGGCCATGGGCGCGGCCTGGCTCGCGGGTCTGTGTCTGGTCGCCGGCGCCGGCGGGGTGCTCTGGGTCTCGGTGCCCGGCGAGTGGACGGTGCCGGGGTGCCTGGCCTGCGCGATCGCCCTGCTTGCGGTGGTCCGGACGCCGCTGTCCCGGCCTATGCGGCAGGGTCTTGTGCGTGCTTCGGCGACCGTCCAGGGCCTCGCGGTGCTGTGGGCGGTCCCGCTGGTCGCCGGGAGCCTCCTCGGCCCGACGGCCCGGGGTGCGCGGCTCTGGTCCGGCGCGCCGCGCGACATCCGGGACGCCGTGTTCACGGACGTTCCCTGGCCTCCTTACGCGAGCACCGTGCCGCTCGTTCTCGCCGTTGTGGCCGGTGTACTGGTGGTGGCCGGGCGCGGGACGGCTCGGCACCCGGTCGCCACGGTGGGAGCACTCGTCCTCGGTTGGACCGCCGCCTTCGTTCTTCCGGCGGTACTCGGACTGCCCTACGAGGCCGGACTGGTGGCGCAGGGTGCCGTGGTCGCCTCGGCCCTGGGCTTCGCGTACCGGGCCGGCCGCGCCGAGAGGGTGCTGTCGGCGCTGCCCCTCACCGCCCTGCTGCTGGCCCTCGTCACCTCGGTCGACCTCGCCTTCCTCTCGCTGACCACCGAGACGGCGACGATCAGTGTGCTGGCGACGCTCACCGTCCTGTTCGGTGCCGTCGGCCGCCACGCGGGGCTCGCCCCGTTCACCACGCCCGCCGCCCTCGGGTACGCCACGGCTGCGGCCTGCGCGATCGGCGCGTCCGCCGGCTGGCAGCCGCACCACACGGCACTGCTGGTCTTCGTGGTGCCCGTCGTCGCCGCCCTGATCGCGTCGCGTCCGACTGGCTCGCGCGCGACCGTACCGGTCGAGGCGACGGGTGCGGCCGCGGGACTGCTCGCGTGCGTGCTCTCCGCGACGGATCTGCCGACTCTGGCCCTGGTGCTCTCCCTCGGCGGTGTCGTCGTGGCCGGCACCGCGCTGCGCCGGGAGCGGCGGCCGGCCGGCTACGCGGCTGCCGCACTGTTCCTGCTGGCCACCTGGGTGCGTCTGCTGGCCTGGGACGTCACCACGCCGGAGGCGTACACCCTGCCGGTGACCGTGTCCGCGCTGATCGTCGGTTTCCTGCGCCGGCGCCGCGACACGGCCGTCTCCTCCTGGGCGGCGTACGGCGGCGGGTTGGCCGTCACCCTGCTGCCGAGCCTGCTCGCCGCCTGGGACGACCGGCACTGGCTGCGACCCTTGCTGCTCGGCGTCGCCGCGCTCGCCGTGACCCTGGCGGGCGCCCGGCACCGGCTCCAGGCGCCACTGGTCCTGGGCGGGGGCGTGCTCGCGCTGGTGGCGCTGCATGAACTCGCCCCGTACATCGCCCAGGTCGTCGGCGCGCTCCCCCGTTGGGCACCTCCGGCCCTCGCCGGTCTGGTGCTGCTCGTGCTGGGCGCCACCTACGAGCAGCGGCTTCGTGACGCGCGCCGGCTGCGGGAGGCGCTGGGGCGGCTCCATTAGAGCGGGCCGGTCGGCACCCGGTGCCGGTGCCGGTGCCGGTGGGCGGCTCAGTTGCCGGGACGCGTGTCCCACGCCTTGCGCAGAGCGGGCCGCACGTCGTCGCCGAGAAGGAGGTGCGTCGCCTCGCCGGGCAGGGTGGGGAGCTCGGCCCAGTGGGTCACGCTGTCATCGCTGTCCGGGTCGTAGGCGAAGCGCACGACCTCGTCGGAGTCGACGAAGCAGTCGCGGTGCACCACCCCGTCCTCGTCCAGGTGTTCGTCCGTGAAGTACATGGTCCGCACCAGCCAGAAGCGCTCGCGCTGCGTCGTCCCGGACTCGGCGGCGTCCTGGGCCGGATACCGTCCGGTGATCGCCACGGCCACGGGGTCACCGATCCGCGGCCGCCTCTCCCGCACGTCCACCCAGGTCACCGTGGTCGTCAGATCCGTCATCTCCACCCTCGCCTCCGGGCCTGAGCCTCGTCGAGCCTCGGCCGTCCTGCTGTGCACCGCACCGGCAACCCCACCGGCTGCCATCGGACAAGACGGCGGGGTGGCCGTGGAGGTTGAGGGGTCCGCTCCGACACTCCCCGTACTCAGGCCGCCACCGCGGCTTCCCCGCCCGTCGTCTCCAGACGGGCCCGGGAGGCGGCGCCCACTGGTACGGCATCTGCCGCGAGTCGGGTGCGGAACAGGCGGACCGGATGGCCACTGACGGGTGGTTCCTCGGCGAGCCGGGCCCTTACGGCCGGCTCCAGCAGGTGCCATGCCCGGGCCACGCCGCCGCCGATCACCACCGTCGTGATGTCCAGCAGACCGGCCGCGATGACGATCCCCCGGGCGAGTCCTGCACCGGCGTCGCGATACACCGCGAGGGCGTCCTCGTCACCGTGGGCGGTCGCGTCGGCCACCTCGCGCGCGGTGAGCAGGCGGCCGGTGCGTTCGGCGTAACGGGCGCCGATCGAACGGCCGGAGGCCAGGGTCTCCAGGTGGCCGCGCCCCCCGCAGGTGCAGGGCACGTCGCCGAATCCGGGCACGTGCCCGATCTCGCCGGCGGCGCCGTGCGGCCCCGCGAACAGCCGGCCGCCCGTCCAGAGAGCGCCGCCCACGCCCGTGCCCAACGCGATGCCGAGAACGTCGGGTTCACCCCTGACCGCGCCTCCCCACACCTCCCCCAGCAGGAACGCGTTGACGTCGTTGTCGAGGAACACCGGTACGCCCAGGACGTCCTCCACGGCGGCGCTGACGGGAAAGCCCGACCAACCGCGGAAGGAGTCGCTCGCCACCAGGATGCGGCCCGCGGCGGAGTCCACCAACCCGGCCGCACCGACGCCGACACCGGCCAGCCGACCGGGGGTACGGCGCAGCAGCGGGGCCAGGACACCCAGGGCGGCGTCGATCATCGCCTGTCCGCCCGAGGCCGCCGGAGTGGTCGTCTCCGCGCGGTCCAGCACGGTGAGGTCGGCGTCGCAGACGACCACCTGGGTCGTGGTCCCGCCGATGTCCACCCCGGCGAACAGAGTGCGGTCGTGCGTGCTCACGTACGGGCCTCCGTGGTTCCGGCCGCGAGGGCGGCCAGGCGTTCGGCCCTGCGTCCGCGCTGGACCACCGGATCGGGCACCGGCACGGCGGCCAGCAGCCGCCGGGTGTAGTCGGTCTCCGGATGCAGCAGGGTCTCGCCGGTGTGCCCCAGTTCCTCGATCCGTCCGGCCCGCATGACGGCGACCCGGCGGGCGAAGTGCTGGACGACGGCGAGGTCGTGGGAGACGAACAGACAGGCGAAGCCCAGCTCGTCCTGGAGTTCGGTGATGACCTCGAGGACGGACTCCTGCACGCTCACGTCGAGCGCGCTGGTGGGCTCGTCGGCGACGAGCAGCCGGGGCTCGAGCACGAGCGCGCGGGCCAGGCTGACCCGCTGACGCTGGCCGCCGGAGAGTTCACCGGGGGCACGGCGGGCCATCTCGCCGGGCAGCCGGACCCGGTCCAGCACCGCCGCGACCCGGCTGCGCCGCTCCTGGGCGGACAGTGCACGGCGGTGCACCCGCAGTGGCTCGGCGACGCACTCGCCGACGGTCATCCTGGCGTCGAGGGAGGCGACCGGGTCCTGAAGGACGACGCCGATGCCGGACCGCAGCGCCCTGCGGGCACGAGAGCGGCTGCGGGCGAGGTCGGCCCCGAACAGGGAAACGCTGCCGGACGTCGGCGGGATCAGGCCGAGTGCGACGCGTGCCGCGGTGGACTTGCCCGAGCCCGACTCGCCCACCAGGCCCAGGGTCTCGCCGGGGCGCACGGCCAGCGAGACCCCGTCCAGGGCGCGCACCGCGTGCTTGCCGCGGCCGAACACCACGGAGACGTCCCGGAGATCGACGACCGGCGCGGCGGGGTCGGTACCGTCGGACGCGTCGTCCGGGCGGGAATCGCCGGCCGGCGCGCGCTTGTCGGCCTCGGCGACCGTCAGCCGGGGCACCGCGGCGAGCAGTCGCCGGGTGTAGTCGTGGGACGGGCGCAGCAGTACGTCCTCGACCGGGCCGGTCTCCACGATCCGCCCCTGGTACATGACCGCGACCCGGTCCGCGAAGTCGGCCACGACGCCCATGTTGTGGGTGACGAGCAGGACACCGGTGCCGGTCTCGGCGGCGAGGGTGCGCAGCAGGTCGAGGATCTCGGCCTGCACGGTGACGTCGAGCGCTGTGGTCGGTTCGTCGGCGATCAGCAGGGCGGGGTCGTTGGCGATGGCCATGGCGATGACCACCCGCTGGCGCTGGCCGCCGGAGAGCTGGAAGGGGTAGGCGGCCGCGCGCCTGTCCGGGTCGGGGATGCCGACCCTGCGCAGCAGGTCGACGGCCTGGGCGGCGGCGTCCTTGGCGGAGACGTCGCGGTGGTTGCGGATCACCTCGGCGATCTGCCTGCCGATGCGGGTGAGCGGGTCGAGGGCGGTGGCCGGCTCCTGGAACACCATGGAGACGGTCCGGCCGCGCAGGGTGGTGAGGCCTCCCTCGTCCGCGCCGACGATGTCGGTGCCCGCGATCACGGCCCGCCCGGTGACGGCGGCGTTGCCGGACAGCAGGCCCATCGCGGCCAGCGCGACGGTGGACTTGCCGGAGCCCGACTCGCCGACCAGGGCGAGGGTCTCGCCGGGGCGGACGTGCAGGGACACGCCCCGTACCGCGGGTACCCGTGCGGACTCGGTGGTGAAGACGACACCGAGGTCGTCGAGTTCGAGTATCGGCTCGGCCGCCGCGTCGGCGGTGGTCCGGGTGGCGGTCATCCGCGTCCCCTCACGTCGAATGCGTCACGGAGCCCGTCCCCGATCGCGTTGAACGCCCACACCACCAGGATGATGGCGAGGCCCGGCGGCAGGATGAGCCACCAGTAGCCCGAGTAGGCGGCGGTCAGTCCCGTCGAGAGCATGCCGCCCCAGTCGGTGGCCGGCGGCTGCACGCCCAGGCCCAGGTAGGAGACGTAGGCGACCAGGAGGATGGCGTCGGCGATCTGGAAGGTCGTGGCGACGATGACGGTCGAGACGGAGTTCGGCAGGATGTGCCGCAGGATCGCGCGGGCGTGCGTTCCTCCGATGGCCCGCAGCGTCAGTACGTAGTCGCGGTTCTTCAGGGTCAGGGTCTCGGCGCGGATCAGCCGGGACGGCACCAGCCACGACACCAGGCCGAGGATGAGGATCAGGCCGGCGAGTCCGGGCGTGGTGATGGCGGAGACCACCAGCAGGATGAAGAGGGCGGGGATGGCGATGCCCGCGTCCACGATCCGCATCATCACCGCGTCGATCCAGCCGCCCGCGTAGCCCGCGGCCGCGCCCCACAGCGTGCCGATGACGGTGGCCAGGACGCCCGCGGCGAAACCGACGATCAGCGACACCTTGCCGCCGTACATCAGCCGGCCCAGCTCGTCGTGGCCGACCGCGTCGGTGCCGAGCCAGTGCGCGCCGCTCGGCGCGAGGTTGACCTGCTGGAGCGCGGTGTGGGTCTGGTCCGTGGAGTACACGAGTGGGCCCACGAAGCAGAACAGGGCGAAGAAGACCACGACGCCGAGTCCGACGACGGCCAGCCGGTTGCGCAGGAAGCGCCGGACGGCGAGCCGTGCGCCCGAGCTCTCACGGGGGGTGCTGGGCGTGCCGGACGTCTTGGCCGGGTGGATGACGGCGCTCATGCACGGCCTGCCTTCACTCGGGGATCGATGATCCGCTGGACGATGTCGGCCAGCAGGGTGCCGATGACGGTGGCGACGGCGATGACCAGCACACAGCCCAGCAGGACCGGGTAGTCGGAGGCCTGCGCGGCGGACCAGAACAGCAGTCCCATACCGGGGTAGTTGAAGAGCTGCTCGACCACCAGCGCACCGCCGAAGAGGACCGGTACGTAGTAGCCGAGCATGGCGACCACCGGCGTGAGGCTGTTGCGGAAGACGTGCCGCCGCAGGATGGCGCCGGAGCGGGAGCCGCCGGCCCGCGCCGTTCTGACGTAGTCCTCGGAGAGGTTCTCCAGGGTGGCGGCGCGCATGTAGCGGCTGAACACCGCGATCATGGAGGCGGCTCCGGCGACCACCGGCAGTACCAGTGCCTGCGGTTCGGAGAAGACCTGGGCGAGGGTCTCCCCTTGCGGCGCCTGGGACGGGAACCAGGGCAGCACCTGACTGAACACCAGCACCAGGATCAGCCCGAGGAAGTAGACGGGCGTGGAGTAGGCGATGAAGCTCAGCGTGGTGATGACGTAGTCCACCGGCCTGTTGCGCCGCACGGCCTGCCACATGCCCAGCGGGATGGCCAGCAGGAGGCCGATGACGGCCGACAGGATGGTGAGGACCAGGGTCTTCGGAAGGCGTTCCCCGATGAGCTGGGCGACCGGCGCGTTCAGGGTGTAGGAGGTGCCGAGGTCGCCGTGCACCAGCTGGTTCAGGTAGTAGAGGTACTGCACGGGCAGGGGCTCGTCGAGGCCCTGTTCGTGGTTGAAGCGGGCGATCTGCTGGGCCGTGGCCTGCGGGCCGAGGATCCCACGCGCGGGTCCCCCGGGAAGGGCGTGCAGCAGGACGAAGACCACGATCGTCACGATGACGATCACCGCGAGCGCCTGGAGGACGCGTCTGATCAGGTAAGAGGGAGTGCTCATGTGTATTCCGGTCGCTTCGGCTCAGGGGTTCGCCGGGTCACCGGCCGGCTCACTTGTTCGTCCACTTCCACATGGCGGGGTGGAAGTTGGCGAGCGAGTCCTGGGAGAAGCCGCCCAGCCCGTCCTTGACCACGGAGACCTGGTAGTCGGGCTCGGGCAGCCAGATCACCGGCAGGTCCTTGGCCAGCGCGGCGCTGTACTCCTTGACGGCCGCGGTGGATTTGGACGTGGTGGTCTCGGTGATGAGCTTGTCCACCGCGGGGTTGGAGTAGCTGCCGAAGTTGGAACCGCCGCCGGTCTGGAAGAGCGCGTCACCGCTCGGGTACGCCGGGAAGTACCAGCTGCCCGCGGTGCCGAAGAAGGACAGCTGCCACTTGCAGCCCGAGTCGCCGGAGGTGCACTGACCGGACTGGGAGAGCACGGAGTTGACCGGGGCGGTCTTGATGCCGAACTTGATGCCGGTCTTCGCGAAGGAGGACTGCAGGGCGCTCATCATGTTGTCCGTCACGGCCGAACCGGACTGCGACAGCACCTGCATCTGGAACTTGGTGCCCTTGGCGACACCCGAGCCGCACTGGTCGTCGCCGCTGCCCGCGTCCGTGCACACCATGATGCCGTCCTGCTCGCTCCAGCCGTGGGAGGTCAGCAGCTGCTTCGCCTTGGCGGTGTCGAACGGGTACGGGTTGTTCTTCTGCTCCGGGGAGACGAAGTCGGATTCCTGGCCCTGGGGGATCGGGCCGTAGGTGGGGACCGCGGTGCCGTTGAAGATCACCTTGGAGAGGGTGGGCTGGTCGACCGACATCTGGATCGCCTGGCGGGCGTACAGCTGCTTGAACACGGCGCCCATGGCGGGGTTGTTGAAGTTGTACGGCATGTAGGTGATCGCCCAGCCCGCCCACGGCTTGATCGTGTAGCCGCGCGACTTGAAGGACGCCTCCTGGCCCGTGTCGGTGGCGTTGATGTAGCCGTAGTCGACCGTGCCCGCCCGCAGCGCGTTCGCCTCGGCTTCGGTGGTGGTGAACGGCAGCAGGTTGACGTTCTTGATGTTGGCCTTGCCGCCGCCGTCGTACTTCGCGTTGGCGGTCAGCTCGACCTTGCCGGCGGTGGAGAACGACTTGAGGGTGTACGGCCCGCTGACCGTCTTCCAGAGCGGGTCGGTGGCGTAGCCGGAGATGTTCTTGGCGGCGTTGTTGAGGTACGTCCAGACCTTCTTGGCGCCCGCCGGGGTGCGGTCCAGGTCGGAGACGGCCTCGGAGTCCCCGGCCTTGTCCCAGACGTGCTGCGGCATCACGCGGATCATGCTCAACTCGTTGGCGAGCATCCACTGCTGGTTGTACGCCTTGTCGAACGTGATGGTGAAGTGGGTCGCGTCGGCGGCCTTCAGCGAGGTCCAGTTGTCCGGCGCCTTGCCCGGGC
The DNA here is from genome assembly GCF_044591655.1 of Streptomyces sp. BBFR51. Taxonomy (NCBI): domain Bacteria; kingdom Bacillati; phylum Actinomycetota; class Actinomycetes; order Kitasatosporales; family Streptomycetaceae; genus Streptomyces; species Streptomyces sp. BBFR51. The sequence continues at coordinate 287,080 of NZ_CP172448.1, forward strand.
TGTAGCTTGCCCAGTCGGCCTTGTTGGCCTTGATCAGGTTGAACCAGAACTCGACGTCGCGCGAGGTGATCGGCTTTCCGTCGCTCCAGTGCCGGTCGCCGAGCGTGATCGTGACGCTCTTGCTGTCCTTGGCGAAGTCCGCGGCGGTGGCGAGGGAGTTGTCTTTGTTCCAGCCGACCTCACCGGTCGAGCCGTCGTAGGCGATCAGCGGCTCCCAGAGGGACTGGGATATGGAGGAGTTGTTGGTGTTGAGGTGGGCGGCGGTGCCGACGGGGAGGATCCAGTTCGGCGTGAAGTTCGCCGGGAGCGCGTAGTTGATGGTGTCCGTCGAGTTTCCACCGGAGGACGAAGTGCCACCGCCGGTACAGCCGGTGAGCAGAACGCCGGACGTGACGGCGGCACCCGCGACAAGGGCCCAGCGGCGGCCGGTCGCCGTGCGAGCAAGGAACATGACTCTCCTCGGAGTGAAGGACCCGTGATGCGCCCGGACGAACGTCGGGGCGGGCGCCGCGGGATCGGCGCTTCGTGCACGACAGTCAACGTCCCACACACCGAATGAACAAACAAGAAACAGTAAAAAGTAAGTTTCTGCGAGCTCGACATAACCGTCCACGGGCCGCAGCACCTAGTGAAACCAACGCTTTTGACAGTGTTTGTCCCGTTCAGGGTCAAGGTTTTGCCATCCGGGAAGCGGTTCACGTCCGCGCCGTGCGGGCGTACTGTCTTCGTCAAATCCACCGTTGCGGAAGTTACTTCGTACATGACTGAAATAAGTGCGCGTAATCGGAAGCCGGCGAGGGGGGCCTCCTCTCTCGCCGCCCGGGTCCTGGAACTCGTGGCCTCGGGCCAGGCTTCGTCACGCGCCGAACTCGCCGCCCTGCTCGGCGCCGCCCCCTCCACCATCTCCCTCACCGTGGGGCAGCTCGTGGAGCGTGGGCTGATCGCCGAGGAAGGCACCCAGTCGTCCACCGGCGGGCGACCTCGCAAGGTTCTGCGGCTCGGCGGCACCGACGAGTTCGCCGTCGCCGCCGACCTCGGCGGCCGGCACGCGCGCATCGGCCTGGTGCTGCCCGGCGGCGGACTGGACAAGGTGTCCACCATCCCGCTCGTCATCGCCGACGGGCCCGAGGAGACGCTGCCGCGGCTCGCCGAGACCATGGAGGCCCTGGCCGCGGAACGCGGGCGCGAGCGACTGCGCGGGGTGGGCCTCTCGCTTCCGGGGCCGGTCGACGTCGAATCCGGATGCGTCGTCCTTCCGTCGCGCATGCCCGGGTGGAACCGCTTCCCGGTCGCCGCCTGGCTCGAGGAGCGCTTCGGCCTCCCGACCGCGGTGGAGAACGACGCCAACTGCATGGCGATGGGCGAACACGCGGTACGGCCCACCGAACACCGGCAGTCGATCATGGTGAAGATCGGCTCGGCGATCGGCGCCGGCGTCATCCTCGACGGCCGCCTCTACCGCGGCGCGACCGGCGCCGCCGGCGACATCACCCACATCCGGATCGAGGGCGCCGCCGACATCCCGTGCTCGTGCGGCAACACGGGCTGCCTGGAGACCGTGGCCTCCGGCGCGGCCCTGGTCCGCATCCTGCGCGAGCGCGGGGTCGACGTCAGCAGCCCCGAGGACGTCGTGCGTCTCGCCGCCGACGCGGACCCCGAGGCGACCCGCGCGGTCCGCCGCGCCGGAGACCGTCTCGGGCAGGTCCTGGCCGCCAACGTCAACTTCTTCAACCCGGACGCCGTCTACCTCGGCGGCATCCTGTCCACCCTCGAACCCTTCGTCGCCGCGGTCCGCAGCCAGCTCTACGAGAGCTGCCACCCGCTGGTCACGGAGCACCTCACCATCGAACGGGCCCAACTCGGCGCCGACGCCGGGGTCGTGGGAGCCGGACAGTTCGCCCTGCAACGCGCCATGGCCCACGCTCTGCGCGCCATCGGCGGCGCCGGGGCCGCCACCGAGTCCCTCGGCACACACCGCACTCCCTGACGCGTCGAACGCCCGCCGCGCACCGCACCCCTGACGCACCGCACACCGACGAGGAGCCATGCCGCATTCCCGCACCGCCATCCGCCCGGTCATCGCCATTGCCGGGCTCGGCATCGAGTCGTCCACCTTCTCGCCGGCCCGCACCGAGGCCGCCGCCTTCCACCCCTCGCGCGGCGCCGACGTGCTCGACCGCTACCCCTTCCTCTCCCCCGGCCAGGACCTGCGTGAGGCCGCCGACTGGCACGGCGCCCTGGTGGGCAAGTCGCTGCCCGGCGGCATGGTCACCGCCGCCGCGTGGTCCGCCCTCACCGACGAACTCGTCGACCGCCTCGCCGCACTGCCCCGGCTCGACGGTCTCTGGTACGACATCCACGGCGCGATGACGGTGGAGGGCATCGAGGACGCCGAGGCCGTCCTGCTGGAACGCGTCCGTGCCACCGTCGGCCCGGACGTGATCGTCTCCACCTCGATGGACCTGCACGGCAACGTCTCCCGCGAACTCGCCCACCGCAGCGACCTCATCACGTGTTACCGGATGGCCCCGCACGAGGACCACATGGAGACCAAGGAGCGTGCCGTCCGCAATCTGGTCGGCCTGCTCGCCTCCGGCGCCCCCCGCCCGGTCAAGGCGTGGGTGCCGGTCCCGGTGCTGCTGGCGGGAGAACAGACCTCCACCCGGATCGAGCCCGCCAGGAGCGTGTATGCGGCGGTCGACGAGGTCGAGGCCCTGGAGGGGGTGACCGACGCGGCGATATGGGTCGGCTACGCCTGGGCCGACGAACCGCGCAACCGCGCCGCCGTCGTCGTCACCGGCCCCGACCGGGACGCCGTGTCGGCGGGCGCGGAACGCCTCGCACGCGGTTTCTGGCAGGCCCGTCACGACTTCGGCTTCGTCGCTCCGACCGGCACCTTCGACGACCTCCTCGACGAGGCCCTGCGCTCGTCGCACCGGCCGTACTTCATCAGCGACACCGGCGACAACCCCACCGCCGGCGGCGCCGGGGACGTCACCTGGGGCCTGACCCGCTTGCTGGAGCGCCCGGAGTTCCAGAAGGACGACGGCCCGACCGTCCTGTACGCCTCGGTGCCGGGCCCCGAGGCCGTCGAAACCGCGGTCGCCGCCGGCGTGGGGGCCACCGTGACCGTCACGGCCGGGGCCGAGGTGGACGGCCGGCACTCCGGCCCCGTCACGCTCACCGGCGTGGTGCACGCCGTCCGGCACGGCGACCGCGACGCCGAGACCGAGGTGGTGATCCGCGTCGGTGGCGTGCACGCCGTCCTCACCCGGCTGCGCAAGCCCTACCACCACGAGCACGACTTCACCGACCTGGACCTCGACCCGCGCTCCGCCGACGTCGTCATCGTGAAGATCGGCTATCTGGAGCCGGAGCTGTTCGACATGGCCGCCGGGTGGAAGATGGCCCTCACACCAGGCGGTGTCGACCAGGACCTGGTGCGACTGGGCCACCACCGCATCCGCCGGCCCGCGTTCCCCTTCGACCGCGACATGGCCGACCCGGACCTGACGGCACGGATCATCCCGGCCTCCGACCGGCCGCTCACCGGGGACGACGAATGACCGGACGCGGCGCCCACGCCGTCCGCCCGGACCGGCCCGACATGCCGTACGGCCTTCGGGGCAGCGCCGGTACACCGGGAGCCACCCTCGAGATCGCCGTCACCTCTCCGGCCGGGGCCCGTGCCGCCCGCGACCACGGCGCGGACCGGGTCGAACTGTGCACCGCGCTCGAACTGGGCGGCCTGACCCCGTCGGCGGCCTCGGTGGAGGCGGTCGCCGCCGTCGGGCTGCCGGTGCAGGCCCTGGTGCGGTGCCGTCCCGGCGACTTCGTGCACGACGCCGAGGAGGTCGCCCTGATGGTCGCCGAGGTGCGCTCGGTCGTCGCGTCCGGCGCCTCGGGCGTGGTCGTCGGGGCGCTGACCGCCGAAGGGGCACTGGACACCGACGCGGTCACCCGGCTGGCGGACGCCGCCCACGACCTTGCACGGGAGCAGGGACGCTCCGTGGACGTCACGCTGCACCGTGCGGTCGACCAGTCCGCCGACCCGGTCGCCACCGCGGCGGTGCTCGCCTCGCTCGGTGTCACCAGGGTCCTCAGCTCCGGCGGCGCGGCCGGCGCGGCCGGAGGGCTGGCTACGCTGGCCGCCATGGTGGCGGCCGCGCCCGACGTACAGGTCATGGCGGGCGGCGGCGTACGCGTCGACGACATCCCCGCTCTGGTGGCGGCGGGGGTCGCCGCGGTGCACCTCTCGGCCAAGACCCGGGCCGAGCCCCGCCGCGGCGGTACGTGGGTACCCCTCGGGGCCTCGGGAGCCTCCGCCCACCAGGACACCCACTTCGTCACCGACCCCGAGGTGGTGGCCGCGGCCCGGCGGGCACTGGACGAAGCATGACCGCGACCGTACGAATGCCGGCGCGGTCCGGGTGACGGGATGTGCGGGCGCCGGCAGCTCAGCGGGAGTGGTCCGCCAGTTCGTCGGCACGTGCGCCGATCAACCGGCGGACCACGACCGAGGATCGCGACGGTTGGCTGTCGGCGCGCTGGACCAGGCTGACCTCGACCGGATCGGCGTCCGCCAGTGGCAGCCACACGAGGCCGGTCACGGACTCCCGGGCGTCGAAGCGGGCGAGAAGTCCGACGCCGGCGCCCTGGGAGACCATCGTCTGAACCGTGCGGGCCGACATCGCCTCGACCGTCGCCTCGGCGTCCGGGAGGCGCTCGCGCAGCCGCTGGTGCAGGACGGTGCCCGGGCGCATGGTGACGATCGGCCACTGGCCGAGTTCCTCCCAGGTGACCTCGCGCCGGACGGCGAGCGGGTGGTCGGCGCGGGTGTGGACGCCCAACGGCGCGGTGAGGATGCGGCGCCGGGTGAGGCCGCCCGGCGCCGGACGGTTCGGCGTCGTGACCACGGCGAGGTCCAGGTCCCCGGCCGTCACCGCGCGTTCGATGTCGACGGACGAGCCCTCGCGCACCGAGAACCGCAGGCCCGGATGGTCGGTGAGCAGTCGGCCCACGACGGGGGCGACGATGGTCTCGACGGTCACCGATCCACCGCCGATGGCCACCCGCCCCTGATACGTCCCGTTGGACGCCAGCGCCGCTTCCCGCACGGCGTCCTCGGCCGCCACGAGACGGCTGAGCGGACCGACCAGCGCCTCACCGGCGGGTGTCGCACGCACACCCTGTCGGCTGCGGGTCAGCAGCACCGCGTCCAACTCCTCCTCGAGCAGGGTGAGCTGCTGTCCGATGGTGGGCTGGCTGACTCCGCACGCCACCGCCGCCGCCCGCAGGGATCCCGTACTCACCGCGGCGAGGAAGTAGCGGGCCCGTTCGACTCGCATCCGCGCATGTTATAGCCAATCCCTTTCACCACTTCCAGGGATCGGCGTCTTCCCGCGGGCGGACCTGCCGCGACATCGTGACGCCGGTCACGGTTGACCGTGACGTTCCGGTACCCGTGAAAGGAAATTCCGTGTCTGGGCCACTCAGCGGTGTGCGTGTACTCGACCTCTCGACGGTTCTCGCCGGTCCTTTGGCCTCTTCCCTGCTCGGTGAGTTCGGCGCGGAGGTGATCAAGGTCGAGCAGCCGGGGACCGGGGACCCGGCGCGCGGCTACCCTCCGCTGGAGGGCGGCGAGTCCGCGGCGTGGGCCGTTGTCGGCCGGAACAAGTCGAGCGTGACCGTCGACCTGCACCATCCGGAAGCCGCGGCCCTGGTCGGACGGCTCGCGGCGACGGCCGACATCGTGGTCACCAACTTCAGGCCGGCCACCCTGAAGCGCTTCTCCATCGACTTCGACGACCTCGTCGCCCACCGGCCCGACCTCGTGATGGTGCACGTCAGCGCCTTCGGGCGCACCGGCCCGTACGCCGACCGCCCCGGCTTCGCCCGCGTCGCGGAGGCCTTCGCCGGACTGACCCACCGGACGGGCTTCCCCGACGGCCCGCCGGTGTTCTCCGGCTACCCGGTCGCCGACGGCGTCACCGGCATCTACGCCGCCTTCGCCGCGTTGCTGGCGCTGCGTCAGCGGGACTTGACCGGCGAACCCCAACTGGCCGACATCGGCCTGTACGAGCCCCTGCTGCGGATGATGGAGGACTTCATCGTCGACTACGACACGACCGGTGAGGTCCGCGAGCGCCAGGGCAACGAAAACCCCCACATCAGCCCCAACAACCTCTACCGGACCCGCGACGGGCGCTGGCTGGCGCTTCCGGCGTCGACCGACCAGATGTGGCGTCGGCTGGTCGCCGCGATGGAGGCACCGGAACTCGCCGCCTACGACTCCATGACGACCCGGATCGAGCACCGGGCGGAGATCGAGGGCCGGGTGGCGGACTTCGTGGCCGCTCACGACCTCGATCCCCTGAGCAAACGCCTCGAGCGGGCCGGGGTGGCCCACGGGCCGGTGAACACGGCCGCCGACATCTGCGCCGACCCTCATGTCCGGGCTCGCGGTTCGGTGGTCGAGGTGGCGACCGAGCACGACGGCCGCACCCGCCTGGTTCAGGGATCCGCCGGGAAGTTCTCCGGATTCGAGCAGGCCGTCGGCCACGGCGCCCCGCGCCTGGGCGAGCACACGGTCGCCGTGCTGCGCGACCTCGGTCTCGCCCCCACCACCATCGACGGCCTCGCCGACCGCGGCGTCATCTGAATCGAGGAACCGCAGATGTCCATGGCCGACGTCTCCGTCGTCGTTCTCGTCGCCCTCTTCGCGGCGACCCTCGCCCCGAGGTTCAACCTGGGCCTGGCGGCCCTGCCCGCCGCGTTCCTGGTCGGCTTCGCCGCCGACCGCACCGCCGACGAGGTCACGGCGTTCTTCCCGTCCGACTTCTTCGTCCTGATCGTCGGGATCACGGCCCTGTTCGCAGTCGCCCAACTCAACGGCACACTCGACTGGTTGCTCGACGGCATGCTCCGTCTGGTGGGCGGGCGCGTGGTGCTGGTCGCCCTGATCCCGTTCCTCACCGGCGCCGTGCTGACGGCGATCGGCACGCTCCCGGCGGCCGCCACCGCCATCGTCGCGCCCATCGCGCTCGGACTCGCCGCGCGCTACGGGATCTCCCCGCTCGTCGCGGCCGTACTCGGTATCACCGGCATCATCAGCGGGCTTCTGTCACCGCTGGCCGTCTACGGCACGAGCGCACGCCAACTCGGCGACAAGCTGGGGATCGGCCTGCCCGACTCCGCCCCGGTCAGCTTCTTCCTCGGTGGGCTGGTGGCCGGTCTGGCCGTCGCGACCGGCTGTCTCCTCGTCGGGCTGCGCACCGGCGCCGTACCGCGGGGGCGCATCGCACCCACGACGCCGGACGGCTCCGCCGCCCCCGCGGTCGCCGGATCCGGTGCGGAACGGGCGACCGGAACGGGGACGGGGCCGGGAGCGGAGCCGGGGACCACCGAACGCGCGGTGGCGTCGAGGGCCGTGCGCGTCCTCACACTCACGTGTCTGACCGCCGTGGTGGTGCTCTCGGTCGGCTTCGACGCGAACATCGGCTACCTGGGACTCACCGCGGCAGTGGTCCAGCAGCTCGCCTTCCGGCTGGAGCCGAGCGACATCATCGCCCGGATCCCCTGGAACATCGTGCTGCTCATCGGTGGGCTGCTCACCTACGTCGGCCTCATGCAGGACATGGGCGCCTTCACGCGGATCAGCGACCTGCTACGGGTCGAGGGTTCGCCGATGCTGAGTCTGCTGGTCATCTGCTACATCGCCGGCATCACGTCGTTCGCGGCGAGTTCCATCGCCGTCTTCGCGACCACGATGCCGCTGGTTCCCGCCGTGGTCGCCGAGGGCGCCTCACCGGTCGGCACGGTGCTCGCGGTCGCGCTGGCGTCGATCCTGGTCGACATCAACCCGCTGGGCATCACCGGTGGCCTGATCCTCGGCGCGGCGGAGCCCGACGACCGCCCGGGGCTCTTCCGTCACCTACTGGCCTACGGAGCCGTCTCGGTGGTGGTCGGACCCGCGCTGGCCTGTGTCGCCTTCGGCTGGTGGTGACGCGGCGAGGCGGGTCAGCAGATCCCGTACGGTGTCGGCCACCGACGCGCGCGCCGCTCCCAGGTAGGTGCGGGGGTCGACCTGGACGGGCTGCTCGGACAGGACGGCGCGGACCGTGCGGGTGAACGCGATGTTGAGCGCCGTACCGAAATTGATCTTCACCATGCCGGCCCGGACCGCGGCGCCCAGTTCCTCGTCGGGCACGCCCGAGGATCCGTGCAGCACCAGCGGAACCGGCACGGTGCGGCGCAGCCGTGCGATGAGCGCGTGGTCGAGGGCGGCGGTGCGCCGCGTCATGGCGTGGCTGCTTCCGACGGCTACCGCGAGCGCGTCGACGCCGGTGCGGTTGACGAAGTCGAGGGCCTCGGCGGGGTCGGTTCGTACGCCGTCGGCGTGGGCGCTCGCGGGGGCGTCCGGTTTGCCGCCGACGTAGCCGAGTTCGGCCTCCAGCCACAGGCCCGCACCGTGGGCCCAGGCGGCCGTGGCAGCCGTCGCGGTGATGTTCTCGGCGTGCGGCAGTGCGCCCGCGTCGAACATCGCCGAGGAGAATCCGGTGTCGGCGGCCTGCCGTACCAGCTGCGGGTCGGTGGCGTGGTCCAGGTGGAGGGAGAGGTCCACGTCGCTCGCCTCGGCGACGGCGGCACTCGCCGCGGCGAGTGGGGCGATGCGGCCGCCGTGGTAGCGCACCGCGTTCTCGCTGATCTGGAGGATCGCCGGACGCCCGGCCTCCTCGGCGCCGCGGGCGATGGCTTCGGCGTGCTCCAGCGTGATGACGTTGAAGGCCGCGACGCACCCCCGGGCGGCGGCGGCCCGGGCGACCAGATCTGCTGTGGGGACCAGTGGCATCGGTTCGGTGTTCCTCTTGGTGTGTGTGCGGAGGTCGGGGCCTGTCGGGCGTCACAGGGGCGCGTCGGCGGAGGCGCCCGGGGCCACGGTGTCCTCGTCGCGCTTCTCGTCGCTGTAGACCATGAGCGTGGAGCCGCCGAGGGCGAGCACGATGCCGATCGTCCCCCACACGGTGGGCAGGGTCTGGTAGATCGCCAGGGAGAGCACGATCGTCAGGACGGGCGCCAGCGCGTTGGTGATGGGCGCCACGACGCTTGCCTTGCCCCGGCTGAGCGCCATGACCAGGAACAGCGCGCCCACGGCGTTGAGCACCTGCGTGCCGGCCGTGATCACGGGTGCCTGCCAGGGGGCTGAGGGCATGCCGCCCATCATCAGGAAGGCGACCGGTACCAGAGCCAGACCGCTGATCGTCATCCAGCCGAAGGTCGTCGCGTCGTTGACGCCGGCCAGTGCCGCCTTGCGCATGAAGAACGCCTGGGCGCCCCAGGCCACGCAGATCAGCACGGCGAGCACCATCCAGGAGCCGGTGTCGACGTCGCCGCCGGCTCCCGCGGGGATGCTGAGCAGCACGATGGCGGCCAGCGCCGCGATCACGCCGGCGACGGCGAGCCTCGCGATCCGCTCCCGCAGCAGGGCGACCGCCATGAGCACGGTGATGACCGGGGAGAGCGAGACGACGGGGAAGATCAGGTACGCGGGACCGTCGGCCAGCGCCTGGAAGAGGAGGAGTTGACCGCCCGCGCCGGTGAGGCCGGCCAGCAGGCCGTACCCGGCGGCGACCGGCCGGCGGTCGAACCGCTCCCGGCGCAGCGCGAAGCCCGCGGGGACGAGCATGGTGAAGGCCCAGATGATGTAGATCATCTCGTCCGGATAGCCGTACCGCTCGACGGGCTGGCTCGAGGTCGCTCCCCAGACACCCCAGAAGAGCACCAGCAAGCCTGCGTAGACTATCCAGCTCCTGTTGTTACGGACGGTCATGGCGGTTCTCCGTAAGGACGGTTCCCGCGCCTGGGCGCAGGGTGGACAGTGCCGTGGCGCCGAGCGGGGCGCCGGCCAGTTTCGCGGCGTAGAGCGCGGCTCCGACCACCGGCTCGAAGAGCGGCCGGCGCAGGTCGTACGCGGCCTCATGGCGACGCAGCTCTTCGGTGAAGGCCCGCCGTACGGTGGTGGACGCGAAGACGCCGCCGGAGTAGGACACGGGGACGGTCGCGTCCGGGCCGAAGCCGAGGCGGCCGCGTGCGGTGTCGACCAGTTGGGCCAGTTCCCGGCCCGCGTCCGTGAGGATGACGGTGGCCTGCCCGTCGCCCAGTTCGGCGGCTTCGGAGACCCGGACGCTCAGCGCGGCGATGTCGGTGCGGTGGCCCTTCAGACGGTTGAGGACGACGTCGATGATCTCGAGGTCCGTCGTCAGCCCCAGATGCCGGCGCAACACCTCGGCCAGCGGCCCCTCGGTGAGCCTGCCGTCGCTCATGCGCGAGAAGGCGTTCAGGGCGCGGGCGGCGATCCAGTAGGCGGAGCCCTCGTCGCTGAACAGTTCGCTCCAGCCGCCGACGCGGACGCCGGTGCCGTCCCGTTCCCCGTACACCATGGACCCGGTACCGCTGATGACGTTGATGCCGTCGGCGGCACCGAGTGAGCCGGCCCAGCCGCAGATCATGTCGTTGTCGCAGGCGTAGCGGCCGTTGCCCAGGATGCCGCGGGGCGCGGCGTCCAGGGCGGCCACGTCGCCGGGCGCCTCGCCGTAGCCGGGCAGGCCCAGGAAGGAGTGGTCGATGTCCGCGGGGACGATGCCCGCCTGGTCGCACAGGGCGGCGATGCCCTTCTCCAGTACCCGCACGACGTGGTCGACTCCGCCGGTGCCGTTGTCGGCGAAGTAGTAGGCACCGTCGCCCACGGTCCGGGCCAGCACCTCACCGGTGCCGTCGATCAGGCAGAAGGCGGTCTTGGTGCCTCCCCCGTCCACACCCAGAAACATCATTGTTTCTCCTCCGTCGTCTCGGACGCCGCTGTCAGGCGCCGTGGCTGTGCTGCTGGGGCAGCGCGTGTACGGTCACGCCCTGCACCACTCGGTTGACCTCGCCCGACGGGAAGGGATTGTCGGGCCGGATGCCGTGTTCGACGGAGGAGCGCAGGGCGATGAGCTGGGCGCACACCACGGCCGGCAGCGCGAGGACCGCGTCGTCGGCTTCCTGGAGCCCGGGCACGAGCCAGGTTCCGTCCGACTGCGGCAGCCCGTCCGGCCGGCCCGCGACGGCGACGACGCTGCCCTGCGGCAGTGCGGAGCGCAGTTCGGCGAGGATGTCCAGGTCGTAGGCGCGGGTGTAGGGGTCGTTCGAGATGTACAGCACAACGGCCGTACGGTCGTTGAGCACGGCCTTGGGTCCGTGCCGGAATCCGAGCGCGGAGTCGGCCGTCGCGACGACGGCGCCGCCGGTCAGTTCCAGCAGCTTCAGCGCGGACTCCTCGGCCAGCCCCTTGAGCGCGCCGCTGCCGAGGAAGACCAGGCGTTCGGGCTTGCTCGCGAGGAGGGTGCCGATACGGTCGTCCAGGCCGCCGGTGGTGAGGTGTTCGGCGGCCTCGGCCACGGGGAGGACGTCCACCGGGCCGTCGGCGGCGGTGAAGGCCAGCAGGGCCGCGAGCAGCATGCAGGTGAAACTGGACGTCATGGCGAAGCCCCGGTCGTTCGCGCCGTCCGGCATGAGCAGGACGTGGGAAGCGGCACGGCCGGAGTGCTCGCGGGCCAGTCGGCCCTCGCTGTTGCAGGTGATGACCAGGTGACTCACCCGGCTCAGGCAGCGGTCGGCGAACTCGGTCGCGGCGACACTCTCGGGGCTGTCTCCGGAGCGGGCGAAGGACACCAGCAGCGTGGGGACGTCCGCGTCGAGACTGCCGTAGGGGTCGGCGACGATGTCGGTGGTGGCTATGGCGTCGACGCGACGGCCCGTGCGACGGGCGAGCTCCCCGCGGGCGATCCGGCCGGCGAAGGCGGACGTCCCGGCCCCGGTGAGGATGATCCGCAGGTCCTGCCGGGCGAGAAGCGGGGCCAGGAAGGCGTCCAGCGCGTCCCGGCCCTCCTCCATGATCCGGCCGACCTCGCGCCACAGGCGGGGCTGCTGGCCGATCTCGGCGACTGTGTGGTCGGCGCCGCCGTCGTGGGACAGGGCGTTGAGGAAGGTGTTCACACGTATCCCTTGTCAGAAGTGCGGCAGGCGTTGTCGTAGTCGCGCAGGACGTCGCGGATCCGGTCGGTGGTCAGCGCCCGCGGGTCCGCGGCGAGCCGGCCGTCGCGCACCCGCCGGTACTGGTCGGGGAGATGGGCGCTGAGGAGGGGAAGCGGGACACCGGAGGCGGTGAGGTTCTCGAAGAGCCGGGTCACGGCCGCGTCGATCTCGGCGTCGGGCCAGTAGTAGCGCACGCGGTCGCTGTAGCTGTAGGTGCGTGCGAGGCGCTCCCGTTCCTCCCCTCCCTCGTAGTAGCCCTGCCACCAGGAGGGTTGGGCACGCATCCGGCGGTCGACCACCTCGGGGAGCCGGGAGCGCCGCGCGGCCGGCACCAGTTCGTCCTCGATGGCCGCCAGCGCGTACAGCGCCTCGCGCAACGCGAAGGTCAGGCCGGGGCCGACCTTGAGCACGGCCCAGTGGTCCTCGACCAGGGCGGCCAGTGCCTCGGGGGTCTGGTAGTCCGTGGAGTGCGCCTCGAAGACCATGCCGGGCTCGGTGTCGAGCACTGCGCGTAGCTCCTCGGTCCGGTTCCGGCGGTAGCCGACCACCTGGACGTGGTCGAACTCGACTCCCGGCTGGACCACCAGGGCCATCACTCGGGGCCAGACGGCGTTCAGCCCGTGAGCGGCGAACGCCTCGTGGTGGCGCTTGAGTGTCAGCCGGGCCGCCGGGGCGGTGGTGGGACGGACGCCGTCGAGGGTCTCGTGGGCGCCGCCCGGCACCGGGACCTCGGTGCCGATGACATAGCGGATCCGGTGGGCGCCCTCGCCGGCGGCCGTCTCGGCGGCCCGCACCAGCCGGGCGGCACGCTCGGCGACGACGTCGTCGTCCAACGTCTCGGGATCACCGGCGCACGAGAAGCTGCAGTCCAGGTGGATCTTGGTGAAGCCGGCCCGGACGTAGGCCGCCACCAGGTCCTCCGCCTCGGCCATGGCCTCGTGCGGGGGCCGCCCCCGCCACCGGTTGGGGCCGAGATGGTCGCCGCCGAGGATCACCCGGTCCGACGGGAGGCCGTGGCGTGCGGCGGTGTCGTGCACCAGCGAGCGGAAGTCGTCCGGTCGCATACCGGTGTAACCACCGTACTGGTCCACCTGGTTGGAGGTCGCCTCCACCAGGAGCTGTCCCCCGGAGGCCAACGCCTGGAGCGCGGCCGCCTCGATCACCAGCGGATGAGCCGAGCAGACCGAGGTGATCCCCCGCGGTTCACCGTCCTTCTGGCGTCGCACCAGATCGTCCAAGGGAACACGCATGTCTTGCTCCAGGAAGTCACAAAGAGGCTATTGGAGCGATTTACGCCAATAGCGCGGAAACTCACCTGGGACGATACTGGCCTCATTGGTGGCAGTCAATGGTCTTCTTTTGGTATTGAACTGGTCTGCCAAGTTCTGGCATGCTTCCGGTATGCCTGCATCGGACTCCCTCCTCCCCCAGGGACTGCTCGGCGGCGACGCCCTGCCGCTGTACACCCAGGTCGCCGGACGTCTGCTGGACGACATCTCCGCGAACGGTGCCAAGCCGGGGGACCGGCTCCCCTCGGAACGCACACTGGCCGGCCGCTACGGGGTGTCGCGTGTCACGATGCGCTCGGCGCTCAACGAGCTGGCGGAGCGCAACATCATCGAGTCGTCACCGGCCCGCGGCTGGTTCCTGGCCGCGGGCAGTGTCCACGCCGTGACCGCCCCGCGGGATCCCGCGGGGCCGGCGGGGAGCCGTACCGTGCAGGGGTTCGCCGACTACGCCGAACAGCACGGCTTCAGTATCCGGGCGGAGGTCCTGTACTCCCGGGTCAGGGCGGCCACGGTCCAGGAGTCCGAGCGGCTGCGCGTCGGCCCCGGCGCGGACCTGTTCGAGATGCGCCGCCTGCGCTTCCTGGACGACCTCGTCGTCGTGCTGGAACACAACCGGCTGCCTCTCGGCCTTTGCCCGCCGCTCGCGCACACCGACTTCTCCCGCCACTCCCTGTTCGCCACGCTGCGCCGGGCCGACCCCCCTCAACTCCCGCGGGTCGCCGACTACTCCGTAGAGGCACGGCAGCCGTCCGAGGAGGAGCGCACGCTGCTGGACATCACGGACGCCACCCCGGTACTCGTGGCCACCCAGCTCGCCTTCAACCAGGATTCGCAGCCCCTGGAACTCACCGTGGCCATCTACCGCGGCGACCGCTACCACTTCCGGGCGTCCATCACCGGATAGGGACGGAAGGGACGGGGCTTCCCACCACCCGCCGGCCGACACCCGCCGCTCATCGCCGGGTGAGCGGCGTCTCGGACTCCATACGGCGCAGCTTTTCCGGGTTGCGGACGTAGTAGAGGCCGGCGATGCGGGCGCCCTCGACGCGGATCGCCATGACGCCGTCGATCCCGCCGTCCAGGCGAAGGACGAGTGCCGGGTTGCCGTTGACCAGTGTGGGGTCGGCGGAGAGCACGCCCTCTGTCCGGTCCGCACTGCCGAGGATGAAGCGGGCCACCTTGTCGGCACCGGCGACCGGCCTGCGCGCGGCCTCCCTGACGCCGCCTCCGTCGCTCAACAGAACGACCTCGGGGGCCAGTACGTCGAGGAGGTCCTGCAACTCGCCGGTGGCGAGCGCCCGCCGGAACGCTTCCAGAACCAATCGGGTCTCCCTCGCGCCGACTGTCACCCGAGGGCGGCGGGCATCGACGTGCCGTCGGGCGCGGTGCGCGATCTGGCGCACGGCGGCAGGGCTCTTCCCGACGGCGGCGGCGATCTCGTCATAGCCCACGTCGAATGCCTCGCGCAGGACGAAGACGGCCCGCTCGGTGGGCGACAACGTCTCCAGGACGAGCATGAGCGCCATCGACACGGTCTCGGCCAGCCCGTCGTCCTCGGCCACGTCAGGAGCGGTGAGCAACGGCTCCGGCAGCCAGGGGCCGACGTAGTCCTCCTTGCGGCGCCTCATCGTACGCAGCCGGTTGAGCGACTGGCGGCTCGTGATCCGGACCAGGTACGCACGCTCGTCCCGCACCCGTTCCAGGTCGACCTTCACCCAGCGCAGCCAGCATTCCTGGAGTACGTCTTCGGCGTCGGCCGCCGATCCGAGCATCTCGTACGCGACGGTGAAGAGCAGGTTCCGGTGGATGACGAACAGCTCGGTCGCTCTGTTCGTGGCCCCGTCGCCCATGTCAGGGCCCCCCTCTGTCACGGTCGGCCCGGCCCTTCGGCCGCGGTGCCGGACACCTCACTGCGCCTGGCCTCCAACTGCCGCCCGCGCTTGGGCCCTCCGGAGATGCGGTGGAAGCCGTAGGAACCGGGCTTGCGAGCCTCGCCGGTCAAAGTCCTGACCGTGTCCGCGCAGACCCATTCCTTGATCGTCGCCGCGAGGCGGCCGCCCATGTGGAACCGCACGGCCACGTCGGCCCTGTCGGCGAGCTGGAAGATGCCGTCACGGCGCCCCAGGCTGATGCACTGGCCGGCGACGAGCTGGTTGAGCGGCCCGGGCTGCTCCCCCGCGATCCTGCTGAGCACCGTGTCGGCGGCCCGCGCGCCCAGGGGGATGGCGGCCTGGCAGCTCATCCGCAGCGGCAGGTCCGAAGGTGCCGCCGAGTCGCCGGCCGCGACGATGTGCTCGTCGTCCACACTCGTCAGGGTCTCGTCGGTGAGCAGACGGCCCACGGCGTCGGTGCTCAGCCCACTGCGCACGGCCAGGTCCGGCACCCCGAACCCCACCGTCCAGATGGTCACCTCGCTCGCGAGTTCACGACCGTCGCCGAGCAGCACGGCATCGCGGGTCACGCCCGTCACCGTGGTGCCCGGGCCGTCGAGCACGGTCACGCCCAGCTTCGCGAGCCGCTTGGCAAGCACCCTTCGGGCTGCGGGGTGCAGATACGGACCGAGCACCCCACCGCAGACGAGTGTCACCGTGCGGCCCGACCCAGCGAGTTCGGAGGCCGTCTCGATTCCGGTCGGGCCGGCACCGATCACGGTCACCGGAGCCGCCGCCGTGGCGGCGTCGACAACCGGACGCAGCCGCCGCGCCTCCTCCAGGCCGGCGATCGGGTAGGCGAACTCGGCCGCCCCTGGTACGCGTGGCTCGGCGCTACCGCTGCCCACCGCGTAGACGAGGTAGTCGTAGCCGACCGTGCCACCCGACTCCAGCGCCACGCTGTGCTCGGCCGAATCGATCCGGCTCACTGTGTCGATCCGCAACCGGACACCCTCGCCCAGGATCTCGCGGTAGTCGACCACCGCGTCGTCAGACCCTCCCACCAGCTGGTGGAGGCGGATCCGTTCGACGAAGGCACGGTACGGGTTGATCAGCGTCACCGACACGTCCTGGCGCCGCGCCAGACGGTTGGCCGCCATCACCCCGGCGTATCCGCCGCCGACCACGAGGACATCAGTGTTCTTAGCCATGCTTGTCTCCTCCTTCTCGAGTTTCTCGAGCTTCTCGAGTCGACATTGAGACACCACCCGATCTACCAAACGTGACAACGTGTGACCCAGAACACAGCATTGACTTTGACACGCATATTCTGGATACATAGTGTCCAGGTATTGATGAGGCTGCGCCATGGAGGGAATGGAAATGACACACATAGTGGTGATCGGCGGCGGCTTCGCCGGCGTGTGGAGCGCCGCAGGCGCCGTACGGGCGGCTCGCGCCGCCAAGCACGCGGGCCGGGACATGCACGTCACCTTGATCAGCGGTGGCGACGATCTCGTGCTTCGCCCCCGCCTCTACGAGGAGGACCCGCAGAGCAAGCGCGTTCCGCTGGATCGAGTCCTGGGCCCGATCGGGGTCCGCCGGATCACGGCGACCGTCACCGGCATAGACGTCGAGGCACACACCGTCCAGGCCGTCGGCCGAGGCGGCGAGGACGTCCGCCTCGGCTACGACAAGCTCGTACTCGCCTCAGGCAGCCGACTGGTGCGCCCAGGGTTCCCCGGTGCGCACAACATGTTCGACGTCGACACCCTGGTCTCGGCATCGGCTCTCGACCATCACGTCCGGTCCCTGCCCCGGCGCAGGACGGCGGCCGGCCGGTACACCGCCGTCGTCGTAGGGGCAGGCTTCACCGGCCTGGAGATCGCCACCGCACTGGTCGATCGACTGCACGCCGTCGCCGATCCGCACGGCGCCGGTGACGAGGTACGGGTCGTCCTCGTCGACCGGGCGGACGTCCTGGGCCCGGAACTCGGTCCGGGCCCGCGCCCGTACATCGAGGCTTCGGTCGACCGGCTGAAGATCGAGCGACGCCTTGGAAGCACCGTCGCATCGGTCACGCCCGACGCCATCGAGCTCTCCGGCGGCGAGACCATCGCCACTGCCACTGTCGTGTGGACGGCCGGTGTGATCGCCAGCCCTCTGACCGCACAGATCCCGGCCGACCGCGACAAGCTCGGCCGGCTGAGCGTCGACGCGTACATGCGGGTCAAGGGTGTGCCGGACGTCTACGCCGCGGGCGACACGGCAGCCGTCCTCGTCGAGGACGACCACTACACCACGCAGAGTTGCCAGCATGCCCAGCCCATGGGCAAGTTCGCCGGACACAACGTTGTGGCGGACCTGACCGACACCGCGGCGCTGCCCTTCGGCTCGGACATCTACAACACCTGCCTGGACCTCGGACCCGACAACGCCGTCGAGAGCAAGGGCTGGGACCGCACGATTCACGTCACCGGGAAGGAGGCGAAGATCCTCAAGCACAACATCAACGCCCGGTGGATCTACCCTTCGCTCGACGACGCCGAGGCGATCCTCGCGCACGCGGGACGGTTCAGCAACGCCGAGGCCGCCAGGAAGGCGGGCACGCGCGAATCGGACGCGGCGACCGTGGGCACGGGTTCCGCCTGACGATGTGCGGATGCCCGGTTCCGAGGCCGTGACAGGGCAGCCGTGACAGAGCGATCGGCCGGTCAGGGCGGCGGGGAGGGTGCCGACAGGCGCAGTCGGGCGGGCGGCGGATGCGGCAGGGTGCGACTGCCGGAGCCGCACAGTCCGTCGAGCGCCAGCTCGAGGTAGCGCCGCCAGATCTGGGGGTGGGTGTCCAGCAGCGGAAGTGCTGTCTGGTGGATCCCCCCGAGAAGCAGCACGATGTCCGTCCCGGTGACGTCCTCGCGGACGCGTCCCTGCGACTTCGCGCGGTCCGTGAGGACGTCCACGATGTCGCAGAGGCGGCCGATCGCGTCCCGCACCTCCGCGTGCTGCAACGAGGGCCGTCCGATCACTTCGCAGAAGGCCCGGTCCGCGGCGAGCGCCTCGACGCCTGTGGTCATGAACTCGCGCAGCGCCGCGCCCGCGTCATCGGCTTGCCGCAGGCGGGCCGCCGAGTCGGTGATCCGCTCGAGCAGTCGCAACATGATCGCCGCGAGCAGGTCGTCCTTCGAGGCGAAGTGCCGGAACACGGTGCCCTTGGCGATACCCGCCCGCTGGGCGATCTCGCTCATCGAGACGTCCACCCCACACTCGGCGAACGCCTCGGTCGCCGCCGCGAGCAGGTGCCGCCTGTTGCGCATCATGTCCGCCCTGGATCCGGGAGCGGTCGTTCTGCCAGTCATGCCACCTCATTTCGCCATGAGCCTAACACTGAAGATGACCGCGCGGTCATCTTCAGTGTTAGGCTCCATCAACATGACCGCCCGGTCACTTTCTACGGGCCGGCGCTTCACCCCGCCTCGGGCAGGACAGCTCGCCCGACGGCCGCAACTCCCCGGAGGAGAAATGAGCACCACCCTCAGCAACAAGGTCGCCCTGGTCACCGGCGCCACTTCGGGCATCGGCCGGGCAACGGCGCTCGCCCTGTCCAAGGCGGGAGCCAAGGTGGCCGTCGGCGGCCGCAGGGCCGACCGGCTGGCATCCCTGGTTCAGGACGCGCCCGGAGACATGCTGGCCCTCGACATGGACGTCACCGATCCCCGGTCGGTGCGGGACGCCGTCGCGGCGACCGTCGAGCGTTTCGGCGCACTCGACATCGTGGTGAACAACGCGGGCGTCATGCTCAGCGGTCCCATTCTGGGCGCGGACACCACCGAGTGGACGCGGATGATCGAGACCAACCTCCTGGGGTCGATGTACACGGTCCATGCGGCGCTGCCCCATCTGCTCGAGTCCAAGGGTGCCGTGGTGCAGATCTCCTCGACCTCGGGCCGTACGTCATCGGCGATGAGCGGGGCGTACGCGGCCACCAAGTTCGGGATCACCGCCTTCTCGGAGGCGTTGCGACAGGAGGTCACCGAGCGGGGAGTTCGCGTGGTCGTCATCGAGCCCGGCTTCGTCTCGACCGAGCTGACCAGCCACATCACCGATCCGGCCATCCAGGCGATGGCCAAGAGCATGGCGGAGTCCATGCGGACGCTGGGCCCCGACGACATCGCCGCCGCCGTCCTCTACGCCGTCACCCAGCCCGATCACGTGGCCGTGGGCGAGATCCTGATCCGTCCGACCGATCAGACCCGCTGACAGCAAGCACCAGGGGCCCCAACCCGGGCCGACGGTCCGCTACTTGATCGGGCCTGCGATCAGCTCGAGGGGTCGTTGGCCGGCGACGGCGCGGCACACGGACGCAGGACCATGAGCGAGTCTTCCAAGGCCGCCACCATGGCGAAGGGAAACCGGTCGAGCTCAAGACAGAGTGCCACGTCGTCGGGATGGGATCCTTGACGCACACCCCCCGTCAGCTCGGCGGCGGCGCGGGACGAGGCAGCGCGGCGAAGGAACCCGGCGGGGTCCGTCCCCTCCTCGGTGGCTCTCAGGGCGATGTACTGAGCGCACGCCAGATCCTCGTCGGCCTGTCCGTCCTCACCAGTGACCACGAACGTGACACCGTCGTCCGCGCGTGTTCGCAGGAGCCGCGCCGTCGCCTCCGCCACTACGAAGCCGGCGCACAGCACCAGCGACGCCTCCTTGACCGCGAGGGCGCCGGCCGTCCCCGCCGTGGTCTTCTGCACGACGGTCCGTCCGTCAAGGTCGACGGACCGCAGCCGGCCCGGCGAGTTGACCATGTCGAACCCGGGCGCGGGTGGCCCGTCCTTGAGCGCGGCCCAAGTCGGGTGGCGGGCCTTGAGCGCCAGGGCGTCGTCCAGCGACTCGGCGAGAACGATCTTTTCCGCACCCTGGGAAAAGGCCCAGGCGGCCACGGTGAAGGCGCGCATGACGTCGACCACCACCGCCACGGACGGGGCCTCGACGAGATCAGCGATACCAAGAAAGCGAGCGTCCATTCTCGTCATGATCGCGCATGCCCGACCCCAGGCGCACGGAGCGAGATGCGCATCACAGTCGAATCAGCCGCGCACGGCGGCCAGGCACTCGTCGTACAGGTCCATGATGTCGCCCCTGCCGCCGTTGTCGACCCATGTCATGGATGCGGCGTCCAAGCACGCGAACGCCGTCGCGATGACCGCGCGGGCCTTCGCGTCCGCGCTGTCGGCGGCACTGTCCATGCGTTCCTTGACGAGTGGCAGCAGGGCGTCCTGGAAGCGCAGTCGCTTCTCGAGCCAACCGGCGCGCAGCGAGGCGGTGTTGTGCAGGAGACGGAACCGCTCCAGCGCCTGTTCTCGGCTGTCGTGCAAGGCCGTAGTGGCGGTGATCCCCGCACGCAGCGCCTCCCACACACCGACTTGCGCGGGCTGTTCGCCGATCGTGCGTGCCAGTACGTGCCCGAACCGCTCCTGGTCGCCGCCGAGGAGGTCCTCCTTGGTGCCGAAGTAGCGGAAGAGGGTGCGCTGGGAGACGCCGGCCTCGCGGGCGATCTGGGCGACGGTCGTCTCGTCGTAGCCCTGCTCGGTGAACAGGCGCAGCGCCGTCTCGAGGATCTCCCGGGAGGCCAGCTGCCGCGTCCGGTCCCACAGCGTGGCCGACGCACCCGCCGTCGTCCTGGCTTCCTGCTTCATGCGCTCAGGGTATCCCAGCACTGCCAGAGTGGCAGTCACGCATGACTTGGCAGTCGCTGCCAAGTAGTCGTAGGCTGCCATCAGGCCTCCCACAAGCACGCGAAGGAACGCATCATGTCCGCACCCTCAGCTTTGATCACCGGTGGAACCAGCGGCATCGGCAGGGCGACCGCTGAACTGCTCCACTCCCGCGGCTACCGCGTCATGGTCACCGGCGTCAGCCACGTCGACGACGCGGGACTTCCCGAAGACGTCACGGCCGTCCGGGCCGACGCACGCTCCCTGCCGGACATCGACCACGCGATCGACCGGGCACGCCGGCAATTCGGCTCCCTCGACCTGCTCTTCCTGAACGCGGGCATCTCCCGCCCCGGCCCGATCGAGTCAACGGACGAAGCCGCCTTCGACGCCCTGTTCGACATCAACGTAAAGGGCTCCTTCTTCACCCTGCAGAAGGCACTTCCACTCCTCAACGAGGGCGCGTCGGTCGTGTTCACCGTGGGCGCGGGCGAGGGGCTCGGAGCGGCCATGACGGCCGCCAAGGGCGCTCTGCTGCCCCTCGTGCGGTCGCTCGCGCTCGAGCTCGCCCCCCGCCGCATCCGCGTCAACGCCGTCAGCCCGGGACTGATCCGCACCCCTGCCTACAGCAAGTTGGGCATCTCCGACGAAATGATCGACGCCTGGGCCGCGGACGTCCCCCTCGGCCGCGCCGGCGCTCCCGCCGACATCGCCGAAGCCGTGGCCTTCCTCGCCTCGGACGCCGCCGCCTACATCACCGGGGACGACCTCGTCGTCTCTGGAGGCATGGGGGTCCACGCCCGCGGCTGACCACAACACTGCTGTGGTGCCACACCGTCACACCGTCACACCGTCACACTGTCACAGAGACGAGGGTCCATCGGTCTGGTTGTGGAGAGAGCCGCTCTTCGGCGAACGGCGGCGGCGCGTCTGCCCCAGGAAAGGAATCACCATGTCCTACGCGTACCCGGAGCAGAAGTACTGGGGAGAAGACGGTGAGGTCAGCGCCGTCTTCCGCCCGGCCACCACACCGCCGAACCTCGGGGAGAGCGGTAACGGGAAGAACGCCACCCACTACCTGGCGACCACGGAGACGACACGGGGCGAGTTCGGGCTGTACCGGGTGGAGATGGCACCCCGGGCGGGCGGCCCCAAGACACACTTCCACAAGCGGATCTCGGAGTCGTTCTACATCCTGGACGGCACCGTGCGCGTGTTCGACGGCGTGCAATGGGTCGACGCGCGCAAGGGTGACTTCCTGCACGTGCCCCAGGGTGGACTGCACGCCTTCCGCAACGACTCCGACGCCCCGGCGGACATGCTCCTGCTCTTCACCCCCGGCGCACCGCGCGAGGAGTACTTCGAGCAGGTGTCGCGGTTGGGTCACGCCTCGGAGGAGGAGCGTGCCGCGTTCTTCGACAAGCACGACTCGTACTTCGTGGAGTAGGAGCCGCAACACACCGTTCTCAAAAAAGCACACGGTGATCCCGAAGCCGAGCGCCACGGGAGGTTCCGACCACCCCTCCTGTCACAGGTGGCACCCCTGCCCGGTCTCTGTTGGTGTAGAGGCACTCGGTGCCGGTGATCCGCGCCGCACCGTGAGTAGGTCCGAGAGGTGTTCCCATGAAGGTTGTAGTAATCGGCGGTACCGGGCTCATCGGTTCGAAGGTGGTCGCCGGGCTCAACGAGCACGGCCACGAGGCGGTCCCGGCCTCACCCAACACCGGAGTCAACACACTGACGGGCGAAGGCCTGGCCGAAGTGCTGCGCGGCGCCTCGGTCGTCGTCGACGTCTCGAACTCCCCGTCGTTCGAGGACGACGCCGTCAAGGAGTTCTTCCGCGTCTCCACGACCAACCTGCTGAAGGCCGAGGCGGAGGCCGGGGTCTCTCACCACGTCGCACTGTCCGTCGTGGGGACCGACCGCCTTCAGGCGAGCGGCTACTTCCGTGCCAAGCAGGCCCAGGAAGACATGATCAAGGATTCCGGGCTCCCGTACTCGATCGTTCACGCCACGCAGTTCTTCGAGTTCGCGAAGACCCTCGCGGACTCGGCGACCGAGGGTGACACGGTGCGCGTCGCCCCCATCAAGATCCAGCCCATCTACTCCGGCGACGTGGCCGCCGCCGTGGGCCGCACGGCCGTCGGGGCGCCGGTCAACGGCACGGTGGAGGTCGCAGGTCCGGACACGTTCCAGCTGGAGGACTTCATCCGCAGGGGCCTCGCCGTCAGGAAGGACCCGCGTACCGTCGAGACGGACCCGAACGGTCTCTACTGGGGCGCCGACCTCCAGGAGTCGGACCTGCTTCCCGGCCCCGACGCCCACATCGCCACGACCCACTTCGACGACTGGGGCACACGACAGCAGTAGCCCGTGCTCGGTGATGCTGATCCAGCACGGCGGTCGGCAAGGGTGCGTTCGCACACCGGCTGCTGCTTGTCCCCCACGCGGCAGCCACGCCGACGGCGTGCGGAGCGTCACGCACGAGGACGTTCACCTGATCAGACCACTTCGCGGTGCTCCACCCGTGAGCGGAATGCAGTCTCGTCAGCAGGCATTCCCCTCCAGAAAGAGTGGTCATGAAGCGCATTCGTCACGCCGGTATACGGCGCTCGTTCCCGCTGGCAGGTCTGCTGTCCGCCGCGTCCCTGATGGCCGCCGGTCCGGCCATGGCATCCGAGAGCGGTGGCAGCACCGAATCGCACGAGGACGCCAAGCCGACCATCGTGCTGGTCCACGGCAGCTGGGCGGACGCCTCGGGCTGGGACGAGGTCGTGCGGAGCCTGCAGAAGCGGGGCTATCCGGTGGTAGCGACCGCCAATCCGCTGCGCAGCCTCTCCGGTGACTCGGAGTACCTCGCCGCCCGGCTGAAGACGATCGAGGGCCCCATCGTCCTCGCGGGCCACTCCTACGGCGGCGCCGTGATCACCAACGCCGCCGCCGGCAATCCGAACGTCGAGTCGCTGGTCTACATCGCCGGGTTCGCTCCGGACAAGGGCGAGAACGCCCTGCAGCTGGCCGCCAAGTACCCCGGCAGCCGCCTCTCGGACGACCCCGACGCCCCGGTCCCCACAGCCCTCGACGCCGTGCCGCTCAGCAGCGATCCCACCGACGTCGACCTGTACGTCAAGCCGGACAAGTTCAACGAGGTCTTCCTGAGCAACCGGCTCACCGCGGAGCAGGCCGCCGTCCTGGCCGCCACACAGCGGCCCAGTGCCGCCGTGTCGTTCAACGAGCCCACCAAGGCCGTGGCGTGGAAGACGATCCCGTCCTGGTACCTCGTCGCCACGGACGACCGCACCATCGGCACGGAGAACCTGCGCTTCATGGCCGAGCGGGCCGGCTCGACCACCGTCGAGGTCGACGCTCCGCACGCGGTCATGGAGACGAACCCCGCCGACGTCACCGATCTGATCCTCCGGGCCGCTCACGACTCACGGCCCAGCCTCGCCCGCACGGGCAGCACCGAGCAGACCGTGCTCCTCGGCGCCGCGTCGGTCCTCGCCGTCGCCGGTGGCACGGTCCTCGTCGTACGGTCCCGTCGCGCCGCTCGCCGGTAGGGCCGGGTGAGGGCGGGTTCGGGGCTGCCCGTGAGGCTCGAGCGGTCTACTCCTCGGCTCCCGCCGCACGCCCGGAGCCGACGCTCATGTCGCCGAGTCCGAGCCAACCGTCGCTGTCCTGTGCCGCGTTGGCGAACCGGAGCTTCTTCGCGTCGGTGTCGACGTCCTCCAGGGGGTTGTTCGCCTTCATGACGAGCCGGTAGTCACCGGCCGGGACGGCGGAGAGGTCGACGGCCGTCTCGAAGTACTCGGGGTAGCCGTAGTCGAGGTGGGTGGGATCGGGGCCCACCCCCCAGTCGGGGAACGCGCGAATCCTCGTCGGCACGACCTTGCGCAGGTCCCAGGGTGTGTCCCAGGTCGTGACCACCTTGCCGGCGGAGTCCTTCAGGCCGAGGCTGACCGTCCACGGGTAGTAGAACGGGGCGACGCCCTCGTTGGTGATCCGCACGCCGACGGTCGTGCCGCCCTGCGCGGTGTCGTGGAAGTAGGCGTGATCGACGGTGAGGTCGTAGCCCATCATCCGTACCGCCGCCGCGACGTCGGCGTCGTCGGCGGAGTAGGCGGCGCTGCCCTCGTTGATCTTCCAGGTGGTGTGCTCCAGTTCGATGCACGCCCGCATGTCGTCCACGGCACCCGAACCGCCGGGCCAGGCGTCGAAGGCGGTGGGCTGGATCTCGGGGCGCACCTCGCCACCCATGGACGCGGTGGTCCACCGGTTCTCGACCCCGTGGTCGAGGGCCTTCTGCAACTGGGCGTAGGAGGCGCCGCCCATCGACTGGGGCAGCGTGACACCGGCCAGGGGGTCGCCCTCCCGGTAGCAGAAGGAGTCGTCGTGGTAGCCCACGGCGGGGAGGCCGTCGGCCGCGCCGCCGGCGTTGTCTGGAGCCCGTACCTCGACCCTGGTGTGCGTGAACGCGGTGTCGAACGCCTCGATGATCTCGGCACCGTGGGCGTCGGTGGGCATGTAGTTCGGGAGCTGGTCCGCGGTGTCGGTGTCGTACGGCCAGGTGTGCCACTCGCCCCACAGCCCGATCAGACCCATGTGGAGGTAGCCGAGGCGCGGGTCACCGTCGTAGCGCGCCCCCGCGGCGGCGATGAAGTCCTTCAGCGCGTCCAGCAGATAGCGGTTGTCGTAGTCGGGACCGGTGGTGTCCCAGCGTTCGTTGTGGCGGTAGTCGACGTGTCCGTCGTAGCAGGACGGGATGGCGTTCGCGGGATGGCTGCCGGTGCCGCCCGGATACTCCATGTAGAAGCGGATGGCGGCCTGGTTGCCGTAGGAGGCGATCTCGTCGAGCGCGCTGTCCACGGTGGCCCAGTCGTACGTCCCGCAGTTCGAGGCGTCGTTCATGACCTCGGAGAGGCCGAAGTAGGCCCAGGTCAGGGAGTGCGGGTAGCCGGTGTGCTGGTCCGCGCCGGGGGTGTAGAAGCGGGCGAATCCCTTCAGCGGGTTGTCCAGCGGCGCGTCGGCGCGAGTCAGGGTGTGTGCCGGGAGCGCGGGGTCGGGGTCCGGGCCGGGGCTGGGCCGCTCGGGGACACCCGCGGCCACGGAGCCGGGCGCCGCGGTGGAGGCCGGGGCGGGGGCGGGGGCGGGGGCGGCCCGGGCGGTCAGCGGCAGCAAGATCGCGGCCAGCGCCACGGCCGCGGCGCCGAGTGAAACCTGCGTCGACCTGCGGCGTCGTCGTGCGAAGGAGCGCATCTTCTCAACCTCCGGACACAGGTGGGGCCGGGCTGTTCCGCCCGGACGAGGACCTCACCTTTTTATGAGTCAGCGTTGACAAAGTTTCGCTTTGCCTCATCAATATGTAGCCATGGTGCCCCACTGGCAAGAGGTGCGGCGCAGATACCTTCGGAGGGGAACCATGGGCGCCCACACCGCAGTTGCGCGACCGCCCGGACCCGCCCGCCCCGGGCCGGACGGGGCCCCTGCTCCCGGCAAACCGCGGCACGGCCGCGACGACCGGAAGGTCGCCTGGCTGTTCCTGGCGCCGGCCCTGCTGGGCTTCGCGCTCTTCTACGCCTATCCGACCGTGCGCGGCATCTACTACTCGCTCACCGACTACAACCTCCTCGCCTCGCCGAACTTCACCGGCGCGGAGAACTACCGCCACCTGGTCAGCGACGAACAGTTCTGGAACGCGCTCAAGGTCACCGGCTACTACGTCGTGGTCAACATCGGGTCGCAGACCGTGCTGGGACTGCTGCTGGCCACGCTCATGCACCGGCTGACCCGTTCGGTGGCGCTGCGCGCGATGCTGCTGCTCCCGTGGCTGGTCCCCAACGTCACCGTCGGCCTGCTGTGGTTGTGGCTGCTGGACACCAACCTCGGTTTCGTCAACCACCTGCTGGACGCCCTGGGCATGGGCCCCACCGGCTTCTTCGTCTCGCCGGACTGGGCGATGCCGTCCATCGCCGCCGTGAACACCTGGGCCTACACCGGTTACACGGCGCTGCTGCTCTACGCCGGAATGCTGCAGATCCCCCAACACCTCTACGAGAGCGCCTCCCTGGACGGCGCCGGTGAGTTCCGCATGTTCACGAGGATCACGCTGCCGCTGCTGCGGCCGGTGCTCGCGTTGGTGCTGGTGGTGTCGATGATCGGCTCGTTCCAGATCTTCGACACGATCGCGGTGACGACCCGGGGCGGACCGGTGGGCGCCACCCGGGTCATCTACTACTACATCTACGAGCAGGCCTTCACGTACTTCCACATGGGATACGCCTCCGCGGTGGCCGTGATGCTCGCGCTGATCCTCGGCGTGCTGACAGCGGTGCAGATGCGCCTGTTGCGCGCTTCCCGCTCGGACCTGGCCTGAGGAGGCGAACGTGACACGGACGCAGACGCAGACGCAAGCAGAGACACAGACACGGACACGGATGCGGACACAGCCACGGAGACTGGCCCTAACACGCACTCGTACCGCCCCTCGCAGGAGGCTTTCGCCCGGACGGGTCCTCGCCTGGGTGGTGCTCGTGGCCGCGCTGGCGGCGACCGTCTTCCCCTTCTACTGGATGGTCCGCACCGCCCTGACCCCCGCGGCCGACCTCTACTCCGACTCCACCGGGCTCGTCCCCCAGCACCCGACGACGATCAACTTCACGCGCGTTCTGGGGTTGACCAGTCAGGAGGAGGCCATGGCGGCCGGTGGTTCCGGCGCCCAAGTGGACTTCCTGCGCTACCTGCTCAACTCCGTGGTCTACAGCGGACTGATCGCCGTGCTCCAGACGCTGTGCTGCGCCATGGCCGGCTACGCCTTCGCCAGGCTGCGCTTTCCCGGCCGCAACGCGGTCTTCGGCGTGCTGGTCGCCGCACTCATGGTGCCTCCGATCTTCACCGTGATGCCCAACTTCGTCCTCGTGAAGAACCTCGACTGGCTCAATACCTTCGCGGGCATGGTCGCGCCGAGCGTGTTGATGACCCCGTTCGCGATCTTCTTCCTGCGCCAGTTCTTCCTGTCGATCCCGCGTGAGGTGGAGGAGGCCGCGGTACTGGACGGCGTCGGCGCCTGGGGACTCTTCTGGAGGGTGGTGCTGCCCATGAGCCGTGGTCCGCTCCTCACCATCGGGCTCACCACCACCGTGTGGGCGTGGAAGGACTACCTGTGGCCGCTGCTGACCGGCCGGGACGAGGAGACCCGCGTCCTCACCGTCGCGCTCGGCATCTTCCAGCAGCAGTCCCCCAACACCTCGCCCGACTGGACGGGGCTGATGGCCGGTTCGACGCTTTCGGTGCTGCCGGTCCTCGTCCTGCTGATCCTGCTCGGCCGCCGACTGGTCGAGTCCCTCAACTTCACCGGCGTCAAGTAAGCCCCAGCGGTACGAGCCAGAGAGGCCCTCTTCCATGAGTTCCCTGCGTGTGCGCGCCGGCGCGGTCCTGCTGTGCCTGGCCGCCTCCGCCACCCTCGTCTCCTGCGGCGGCTCCGAGGACACCGCGGCCGACGGCACCGTCACTCTCGACTACTGGCTGTGGGACGACAGACAACTGCCCGCCTACCAGGACTGCGCGACCGCCTTCCACCGGGCCAACCCCGACATCGACGTCGAGTTCACCCAGACGGCCTGGAACCAGTACTGGCAGAACCTGACCACCGAACTGGTCTCCGGCGACGCCCCGGACGTGTGGACCAACCAGTCCACCTACTCTCCGACGTACGTCTCCGGCGGTCAGATCCTGGACCTCCAGCCCTACGTGGAACGCGACAAGGTGGACCTGTCCGGCTACCAGCCCGGCCTCACCGAACCCTGGTCCAAGGACGGCAAGCGCTACGGCCTGCCCAAGGACTGGGACACCGTGGCGCTGGTCTACAACACGGCGATGCTCGGGGAACAGGGCGTGGACGCGGCCCGGTTGGACCGACTGACCTGGAACCCCTCCGACGGCGGCACCCTGGAGGAGGTCATCGCCCGGGCGACGCTCGACGACAAGGGCCGCAACGGACTCGACCCCGACTTCGACAAGGGCCACGTCGAGGTGTACGGCTTCCTGCCCGAGTGGGCCGACGGCTCCCAGGGCCAGAACGGCTGGGGCGAGTTCGCCGCCGCCAACGGCTTCCGGTACCTCGAGAAGAACCCGTGGGGCACGCACTACCGCTACGACGACCCCAAGCTCGTCGAGACCCTCACCTGGTTCAAGCACCTGATCGACAAGGGGTACGCGCCCCGCCTCGACCAGCAGTCGAAGATGGCCAATTCAGAACTGCTCGCCGCAGGCAAGGGCGCGATGACGGTCGCGGGTTCCTACGCCATCTCCAGTTACACCGATCCGAAGCTGAAGCAGGAGTTCGCCTTCGCACCGATGCCCGTCGGTCCGGCCGGCCGCAAGAGCGCCATCAACGGTCTGTCGGACGCCATCTGGGCCGGCAGCAAGCACAAGGAAGAGGCCTGGAAGTGGGTCAAGTTCCTGGCCTCGGCGGACTGCCAGAACCTGGTCGCCGAGCGGGCCGTGGTCTTCCCCGCGCTGGAGTCCGCCACCGAGAAGGCACTGGCCGCCCACCGGGCCAAGGGTGAGGACGTCCATGTCTTCACCGACGCCGCCGCGGCCGAGGACGGCACCTTCCTGCTGCCCATCACCGAGAACGGCACCGAGATCGGACCCATCGTCCAGGACGCCATCCAGTCCGCGATCCTCGGCCAGACCTCCCCGGAAGAGGCCCTCAAAGCGGCCAACGACAAGGTGAACGCCCTCTTCTGACGACCGGCCACCAACCGCCCTGAACAGCTCGCCCCAACTCGACGCAAGGAGATACATGGCCCAGCTCGTAGACCTCGACGACCGCGCCTTCGCCATCGAGGTCGACAGCGACGCCCGACCGGAGCCCGTCGACGGGGGACTGCTGCTGCCACCGGGCAGGGTGGCCCTGCTGCACGGTCTCGGCGACGCGCTCTTCTACCGCCACGGCCACAACTCCTGGAGCCCGTGCGGCTGGCGGCGCCTGTCCGCCGCGCCGCTGCGCATCGAGAACCCCGAACGCCGGGTCACCGCGGACGACACCGTGTGGGACGACCCCACGCGCCACCACTCCTCCGCCGTCGCCGCGCTCCAGGGTGCGGACGGCCGGGTGCTGCTGCTCGGCGCGCTCGGGCTGGACGTGCCGCGGCTGTCGGCGGACCTGGACACGCTCGCCGGGTGGTACGAGCGCGACGGAGCACCCTGGTTCTTGGCATACGGCGACGAGGAGCAGGTCTTCGCGGACTACGCCCGGCACCTCGGCGAGCGCCTCGGGCGCGGCACCGAGCGGGCGGGCAATGTGTGGTGCAGCTGGTACGCGTACTACGAGAACATCACCGAGCGACAGCTCACCGAGGACATCTCGGCCCTGCGCGGTCTGCCCTTCGACGTGGTCCAGGTCGACGACGGCTGGGAGCAGGCGGTGGGCGACTGGGAGGCCAACGCCAAGTTCCCCTCCGGCATGCGGGCCCTGGCCGGGCGGATCACCGACGCGGGACTGCGCCCGGGGCTCTGGCTCGCCCCGTTCATCGTGCACCCCGACTCGCGCACCGCCCGGGAGCGGCCGGAGCTGCTGCTGCGCGACGACGAGGGCGAGCCCGTGGTCGCGGGCCACAACTGGGGCACGGGGTACTGGGCGCTCGACCTCACCTCGCCCGCGGCGCAGGAACACCTGCGGGAGATGACGCACCGGGTCACCCGGGAGTGGGGATTCACCTATCTCAAGCTCGACTTCCTCCAGGGCGGCGCGGTGCCGGGCGTCCGGTGCAAGGACGTCGGCCGCGAGGAGGCGTACCGGACCGGGCTGCGGATCATCCGCGAGGCCGCCGGGCCGGAGGTGTACCTGCTCGCCAGTGGGGCACCGTTGCTGCCCTCCCTGGGCCTGGCCGACGGTATGCGCAGCGGTCCGGACGTCGCGCCGCTGTGGGAGCACTACGCGACGCAGGACCCGTCCGACGCCCTGGCCCGCAACGCCGTCGTCAACACGGTGCACCGGCTGTGGCAGGCGCCCCTGCTGGAGGTCGATCCGGACGTGGTGTACTTCCGCAGCCGCCTCAACCTGCTGACCGAGCAGCAACAGCAGTGGCTGCGCGACCTCGCCGACGTCTGCGGCTTCCGCGCGGTCTCGGACCCGCCGGGGTGGCTGCACCCGGACGAGCTGCGGGCGATGACGGCGTATCTGGAGGCCCGTCCACGCGTGCGCAGGCTCGGTCGCTACCGGTTCACGCTCGACGGACGGGAGGTCGACCTCGCCCCGGCCGTCTCCCCCGGGGCGGAACAGCGGTATCCGATCGCCTGACCTCCGTCACGGACACGCACGCCCTATCGAGTTAGTAAACTCCTCAGCATTATCCAGCGGCGCGCACGGCAATCCTCGCAGGGAGTACCACCATGGCGACGACCGGAACGGACCTGTCCCGGATGCGCGAGATGAACCAGCTGTCCATCGTGTGGGCGCTGCGCGGCAACCCGCCCTCGACGGTCACCGAACTCGCGGGCAGGGCGGGGCTGTCCCGTCCCGCCGTGGACGTACTGGTGCAGGCACTGGTGACCGACGGCTGGGCCGAGGTGGAGGAACCGGGCGCCAGCAGCGTGGTGGGGCGTCCTGCCCGCCGTTACCGGTTCCGGGCCGACGCCGGCCACGTACTCGGCATCGACATCGGCGTGCACAAGGTCCTGGTCATGTTGAGCGACCTGGAGGGCAACCTGGTGCGGACGCTGCGCCGCCCGGTCGACCCCGACGCGGCCCCCGGGCCGCGGTTGTCGGAGGTGGACCGCGTGATCGACGACGTCCTGCGGGCCGCCGGGATGACACCGGCCGACGTCTGGGCCCTGACGGTCGGGGTGACGGGCCCGGTCGACGCCGCCGGCCGGACCAGCATCTCCACGCCCCTGCCCGGGTGGACGTCCGCCGACCCGGTCTCCCACCTCGCGGCCCGGTTCTCCTGCCCGATCCAGGTGGAGAACGACTGCAAACTCTCCGCCGTGGCCGAGCGGTGGAACGGAGTGGCACAGGACGCCGACGACATCGTCTTCCTCCTCGCCGGTCTGCGCACGGGTGCCGGTCTCATCCTGGACGGCACCCTGCGCCGCGGCCACGGCGGCGCCGCGGGCGAGATCGGCGCGCTGAAGGCGGTGCGCTGGCTCACCGCTCCCGACCACCTGCAGTCCTGCCCCGGCGTACCGGCGTCGGCCGCTCCGGGCGATGCCGCCGCGTGGGTGTTCCAGGCGGCCCGGGACGGCGACCGGGACGCGAGGACGGCCGTGCGGCGCTACACCCGGGACCTCGCGGTGGGGGTCGCCGCGCTGGTGCTCACCCTGGACCCGCAGGTCGTCGTCTACGGCGGCGGCTTCTCTCGCTCCGCCGACGTGGTTCTCGAACCGCTGCGCCGCGAACTGACCAAGCACTGTCTGCGCCTGCCGGACCTGCGCGTCTCCACCCTCGGCGACGAGAGCGTGGCCATGGGCGCGGTGCGCCTGGCCCTGGACGAGGTCGACAGCCGGCTGCTGAGCGACGGGCTCTCGGCACCGGCCGCACCTCGCCGGTAGGGACCGGCCCCCCCCACGGCGGGACATGGCGCACCACCCGCCCACCGTGCCGTCCGGCACGCCCCAACACCCCACGTCAACCACTCCCCCGTAGGGAGCCGAAGGGACAGTCCAGTGAGCCACCGTGACCAGACACCGGTATCGGAACTGCGCGTCGGAGTGATCGGCGTCGGCCAGCGCGCGCCCATGGCCGCGCTGGCGAACCGGCCCGGTCTCGCCCGGGTCGTGTCCTGCGCCGACCCGGATCCGCGGGGCCGGGAGGACGCCAGGAGCCTGTTCGGGCCGGACGTGGTGCTGCACGAGCGGTACGAGAAGATGGCCGACGACGACTTGGACGCCGTGTTCGTCCTCACGCCCGACCACGTGCACACGCAGCCCGCGCTGTTCTTCCTGGCCGCCGGCGTGCCGGTGTTCGTCGAGAAGCCCCTGGCGATCACCGTCGACGACTGCGACGCGCTGCTGGAGGCCGCGTACGACTCGCGCAGCCGCCTGTACGTGGGTCACAACCTGCGCCATCTCCCGGTGCTGCGGCGGATGCGCGCACTGATCGACGACGGCGCGATCGGGCGGGTCCGCGCCGTGTGGTGCCGCCACTTCGTCGGGCACGGCGGGGACTACTACTTCAAGGACTGGCACGCGGAGCGGGCCAACACCACCGGGCTGCTCCTGCAGAAGGGCGCCCACGACCTCGACGTGATCCACTGGCTCGCCGGGGGCTACTCCAGGAGTGTCGTCGCCCAGGGCGCCCTGTCGGTGTACGGCGACAACCCGCGGCGGGCGGCGGACGATCCGGCGCCCGGGGGCGGCCGCATGCCCGACTGGTTCGACCCCGAGGTCTGGCCGCCGTCCGCGCTGCGGGAGCTGAACCCGGTCATCGACGTCGAGGACATCAGCATGATGCTGACCCGTCTGGACAACGGCGTACTCGCCAGCTATCAGCAGTGCCACTTCACGCCGGACTACTGGCGCAACTACACCGTCATCGGGGACGAGGGCCGCCTGGAGAACTTCGGCGACGGCCTGGACGGCGATCCCGCGACGATCCAGGTGTTCAACCAGCGCCGCTCCGGGTACCGGCGCGACGCCGACCTCACCGTCCACGTCGACACACCGTCCGAGGACGAGCACGGCGGCGCGGACCGGGCGCTGGTCGACGAGTTCCTCCGGTTCGCCGCCTCCGGGGGTCCGACGGACACCTCGCCGGTCGCCGCCCGCGAAGCCGTCGCCGCCGCGGTCGCCGCGACGACCTCGCTGCGCACCGGCGGCACGCCGGTGGACGTACGCGCCCCGGCTCCGACGATCGTCGACTACTTCCGGCAGCACCAGCCCGCACGGCCACAGGTGTGACCGTGCACCGCACCTGACCCCGGCTCAGGGCGCGCCCATGAGGCGGTCCAGCGGGGGCGCCAGAACGGGGGTGAGCGCCTCGGCGTACGCCTCCGAGAGGTGGCTGTCGTCGCGGTAAACGGCGGTGTCGCCGACGACCACGGGGCAGGTGCCGGTGTGCGGGGCGCAGAGCCAGGGGGTGGGGTCGATGACGGTGGTGGCCGTGGTGGACGCGGCGGCGCGGAGGGCGAGGCCGCGCCTGGCGTCGCGGATCGCGTCCGGCAAGTGGTGGGCGCAGGACCGCAGTTGCAGGGAGTTCCTGGCGGCGCAGTCGATCGGGTCGCCCTTGGGCCATGGGGTGTCGAGCAGGGCGGCGACCCGGGCGCCGGTGGCCCCCAGGGCGCGGAAGGTGTGCTCGAAGCCGGCCGTCCACTGGTGGAGGGGGTCGCCGGCGGGGCGGGCCGGGTCGCCGGCGTCCGAGGAGGAGACGACCACCAGGACGGGGCGCAGCGTCCTGATCGTCGCCATGGCGTTGGAGCGCCAGGTGTCGCAGGCGGTGTACGGCTTGTGACCGCTGACGACGGTCACGTCGGCGGCCTTGCAGGAGGCCTTCGTCATCGAGACCAGTTTCCAGCCGCGTTCGGTCGCCAGCCGGTGCAGGGCCGGGAACCACTGGGCCGCGTGGGAGTCGCCGAAGAGGACGACGGTACGGGAGGAAGCCCGGTCGCCGTAGACGCAGGGCTTGGGACGGGTGGCGGCGTAGTCGGCGTGGCAGCCGTCCCGGTAGACCGCGGAACGGGACGACTTCACGTTCGGCAGGGGCGGTGCGAGGTTGCTCGGCAGGGCGGTGGGGGACGCCGTCAGGAGTTCCGCGAGACGTGCCCGTGGGTCCGGGGCCTCGGAGAGGGCCCGCGCCAGCGTGGGCGCGGGCCCGCCCACCTCGATGGTCGACGGAACCGCCGTCGCCGTCAGGGACAGCGCCGAAACCCCCGCGGTCAGCGCGGCTCCGAGAGCCAGGGCGCGGCGGGGCCGCCGGCGAAAGGCGCGGTGGAAGCGGACCGGGTTCTCGACGAGGCGCAGGGTGAGCCACGCCAGGCCGAGCGCCGCCGCCGACAGCCCGAGCGCGAGCGGCACGTCGGCGGTGCCGTCGGCGCGGCCCAGTGCCGCCGGGGCTATGACCAGCAGCGGCCAGTGCCAGAGGTACCAGCCGTACGAGAGTCCGCCGAGCCACACGAGCGGGCGCCGCCCCAGCAGCCGCCCCGCGCCGTGCCGGGTGGGAGCGCAGCCACCCGCCAGGACGAGCACGGTGCCCGCGACCGGCAGGAGGGCGTGGTGGCCGGGGAAGGGCGTCTCGTCGTCGTACCAGACCGCCGCGAGCGTGACGCAGGTCAGGCCGAGCCAGGTCAGCGGGACGGCGAGGGTGGCGGGCAGCCTTCGCAGGCGGCCGGTGGCCAGCGCCAGGAGGGCACCGGCGCCCAGTTCCCAGGCCCGGGTGAGGGAGCTGAAGTACGCCCAGGGCGCCGACCAGTTCGTGACGAGGACGCCCGCCGTGAAGGATCCCAGGCGCAGTATGGCGAGCGGCACCGCCACGAGTCCGGGCCGCCCGCGGGCGATCCGCCACGTGAGCAGCAGGAGCAGCGGCCACACCAGGTAGAACTGCTCCTCCACGGCGAGCGACCAGAAGTGCTGGAACGGCGACGGCGGGCTGTTCTGGGCGAGGTAGTCCGTACCGGCCGCCGCCAGCCGGAAGTTGACCGTGTAGAGCGCGCCGGCGAGGGCGTCGCCCGCGTACTCGGCGAGCCGCGCCTTGGACAGGAACAGCCACGCCCCGCCCAGCGTGACGACGACGACCAGGGACGAGACGGGAAGCAGCCGCAGTGCGCGGCGGGCGTAGAACGAACGGACCGACACCCGGCCGGTGGTGGCGAGTTCGCGCCGCAGCAGCGACGTGATGAGGAAGCCGGAGATCACGAAGAAGACGTCGACACCGACGTAGCCGCCGCCGACCTGCGACACGCCGGCATGGGAGAGCACCACCAGACCGACGGCCACCGCGCGCAGCCCTTGGATGTCCGGCCGAAGGGTGTGAGCCTCGGATGGTGGTGCGGATATGTGGCTCGCCGGGACGGGGCGTGTCTCGGTGGGCGTGGTGCTCGTCATCAGGGGGTGACTCCTCCGGGCGACCGACTTCCTTCGGCCCACAAGATCACTCGGCTGCCCCACGGAGTTCCGCCGTTGGCGCCCGACTTCGCCTCGGCCGCGAAGGTTCAACCGCGTGAAACCGGCGGTTCAGCCCCATTCAGCCCGGGGACCGGAAAGGACGGGCCGCACTGCCTCTCGAACCGCGTGCCCCTAGGCGCCGGTCAGGGCCGGTCCGTCACCGCGGCGGTGAAACGCGCCGCGAGCGCCGCGGCCGCGGCACGCAGTTCCTGCCCGCCCTCGACACGGAAGGCGAAGGGCACCCTGGCGAGCCACTCCTGCGCGTACATGTCCGGATTGCGGGTGCTGCCGACGAGCACGCATCCGTCTCCCGAGGGTTCGAGCCGCCCCATGGGAGGCCGGATCCAGGGGGCCACCTCGGTCATGGGCGCTTCGAAGACCACGCGGGTGTCGAACGCCCAGCCGATGCCCAGGTTCTCCTCCAGCACCGCCACCGGGTCGAAGCCCCCGGGCGCCTCGAAGCCGTGCCCGGTCGGCCGGACCGCGCCGATCCGGTCGACCCGGTAGGTGCGGATCGCGCCGGCGCGATGGGAGTGGCACAGCAGGTACCAGCGCCCGTAGCGGACGACGAGGGACCAGGGATCCACCTCCTCCTCCCATTCGTGGCCGGCCTCGCTGAGGTAGGTGACCAGCACGCGGCGCCGGTGCGCGACGGCGTCGACGAGGGAACTGGTGACGGCCGGGTCCGGGTGGGCCGCGTACGGGTCGGGAGCGGCCGCCGCGTACTCCCGCAGCAGTGCCGCCTGCCGGCCGACGCCCTCCGGCAGTGCCTTGACGACCTTGCCGAGCGCGGTTCCTACCAGGTCGTCGGCGTCGGCCGCGGCCGGCTGGCCGCTGAGTACCGCCATGACGAGGCCGAGGGCCTCGGCCTGTGTGAAGTGCACGGGCGGCAGTCTCGTCCCGCGTCCCAGCCGGTACCCGCCGTGCGGTCCCCGGGCCGACTCCACGGGGATGCCGGCCTCTCTGAGGATCCCGACGTACCGGCGCGCCGCCCGCTCCGTGACGCCCAGCCGCACGGCGAGTTCGTCGGCCGTCGTACCGGGGCGGGTCTGGAGGATGTCCAGGGCGCGCAAAGCTCGCGCGGTGGGGCTCAGGTCGTTCGGCACGGGAACAGGCTAATCCGCCTGGTCGGCTCGGATTCCGGCAGTGCATCGTCCGGATCTCCTCCTACGGTGATTCCCAGCAGAAGGATCCGAAGGGATCCGAGCAGAAGGCAGAAGGCACAAGAAGGGGAACCCGACCATGGACATCCTGCTCATCGGCGGCCTGTGGCTGAACGCATCCGTATGGGGTCGCGTCGCGTCCGCGCTGGAATCACTCGGCCATCGTCCCGTGCCGGTCGCCCTGCCGGGGCAGGGAAGCGGTGCCGCGTCCGCCACGCTCGACGACCAGGTGGCGGCGGTGCTGGCCGCGGTGGACGCGGCGCCCGGCAAGCCCATGGTGGTGGGGCATTCCGCGGCCTGCTCGCTGGCCTGGCTGGCCGCCGACCGGCGACCGGAGCGGCTCGCCAAGGTCGCCCTCATCGGCGGCATTCCCACCCCCGATGCCCAGCCGTACGCCGACTTCTTCGAGGTCAGGGACGGGGTCATGCCCTTCCCCGGCTGGGAGCCCTTCGAGGGGCCGGATGCCGCCGACCTCGACGAGAAGGCGAGGCGAGAGCTGGCGGACGCCGCGATCCCGGTGCCCGAAGCCGTCGCCAGGGGCGTGGTGCGGCTGGGCGACGAGCGGCGGTTCGACGTCCCGGTCGTGCTCGTGTGCCCGGAGTTCACTCCCGCGCAGGCGCGGGAGTGGATCGGCGCGGGTGACGTGCCGGAACTGGCCCGGGCCAAGCACGTCGACTTCGCCGACATCGACTCGGGCCACTGGCCCATGATCTCCCGACCTGCCGAGCTGGCCCGGATCCTGGCAGCGGCGGCCGAGGCGTCCTGACCGGGGCTCGCCGTAGTGGGGTGCGTGTACGGCTCAGGGATGCAGGGTGGGCCGGTAGACGAGTTCCTGGATGTGGCCGTCGAGCGTCCGGTGCCCGATCAGCTCGAGGTCGAAGTCGGCCGCGCCCCGGAAGACCGGATCCAGTCCGGTCCGGCCGGTGATCACGGGGAAGAGCGTCACCTGGACGCGGTCGACCAGGCCGGCGGCCATCAGCGCCCGGTTCATGGACAGGCTGCCGTGCGAGCGCAACGGCACCTCGGACTCCTCCTTGAGCCGGGCGACGACGTCGACGGCGTCGCCGCTCACGACCTCGGCGTCCGGCCAGTCGAGGGGCCCTTCCAGGGTGGTCGACACCACCGTTGCCGGCAGGCTCCTCATCCGCGTGACCCAGGGGTCACGCACTTCGGCCTCCGCGGTGCCGGAGGCCAGCATCTGCGCGAACGCCCGATAAGTGTGGGCTCCGAAGACCATCCGCTGCTCCCCGTCGTACAGAGCGAGGCGGTGGTCGAGCAGCTCGGGACCCTGCTTGCCCCAGTAGCCGGTCCAGTCGCCGCCTGCGGCGCCGAAGCCGTCGAGGCTGGAGAACACGTCGAACGTGTAGGTAGCGGTCACGGTGTTCTTGTACCAGTTCTCCGGGGTTCGTCGCGGCATCACGAGGATGAACCCCAGTGCGTCGGCGTGTGCCGGGCCTGCCCGGGGACTCCCGGACAGGCCCGTGGTGCGACGTCGGCTCAGCGCTTGAGCGTGAAGGTGAAATCGCCCAAGGGCCTGTCGCTCGGCCGGACTGCCGAGACGGGCTACGGGGCTCTCAGTGGAGGCAGAGGCAGAACGGGTGGCCGGCCGGGTCCGCGTAGACGCGCCAGTTGGTCCCCGGGTGGAGCTGGTCCGTCCGCTCCAGCACGGTCGCGCCGAGGGCGAGTGCCCGCTTCTCCTCGCCTTCGAGGTCGTCCACGTCGAAGTCCAGGTGGACCTGCTGCGGGCGCTCCTGGCCGGGCCATTGGGGCGCTCGGTAGCCGTCCACCCGCTGGCAGGCCAGCGGTGTCCCCTCG
Source organism: Streptomyces sp. BBFR51 (assembly GCF_044591655.1). Classification (NCBI taxonomy): domain Bacteria; kingdom Bacillati; phylum Actinomycetota; class Actinomycetes; order Kitasatosporales; family Streptomycetaceae; genus Streptomyces; species Streptomyces sp. BBFR51. The sequence continues at coordinate 326,097 of NZ_CP172448.1, forward strand.
AACCCGTGCACCTCGACCCAGCCGGAATCGTCCGGGTCCGCGGCCACCCGCCCGCCGAGCAGCTCCGCGTAGAACTCCGCGAGCCGTACCGGATCGGCACAGTCCAGCGCGACCGCCTGCAGCTTTCGAATCACTTCCGACACCTCTCGCTCTTCAGCCGCTTCAGCGACGCCCCGTACGGGAGGGTTCCTACCCGCCGGGACGGCGGGCATGCGCGGCCGCGGACGGGCCCCAGGGTCCGGGCTCTGGCTCTGGCCCTGGCCCTGGCCCTAACTGTGGCTCTGCCGGACCGCCGCCTCGATCTCGGCGAGCTGGGCGGCGAGGATCTCTTCGAACGCGGCGCCGCGGTCCGCCCCCAGGGGACGGACGTCACGGGCGAAGTGGGCGAGGGCGGGGAAGCGTTCGGGGTCGGCGCCCAGTACCGCGACGCGGAAGAGCTCCATGCCCTGTTCGTGTTCCGCGTGGGTGATGGTGCTGACACCGGCGTCGGCGGCGATCAGTGCGGCGAGGAGGACCGCGAGCCGGTGGTAGCGCGTCGGAATCTCCTCGTCGGGCAGTCCCGACGCCCGCAGGGCCTGCAGTACTTCTTCCATGACCAGTCGGGAACCGGTACCGCTCGACGCGTAGCGTCCCCAGACCGCGGCGAGCTGGGGGTGCCGGCCGAAGGCGTCTCTCACGCACAGGGCCAGGGCGGTGACGCGCCGCTTCCAGTCGCCCTCGGGCCGGTAGCCGTCCATGGCGGCCAGGAGGATCCGGTCGGCCACCGCCCGCAGCAGTTCGGTCTTGCTGCGGAAGTGCCGGTAGAGGCTGGAGGAATCGGTCCCGAGGGCCGCGGCGAGCTTGCGCACACTGAACGACTCGGCGTCGCCCGTGCGCAGCAGTTCCGCCGCCGCGTCCAGGATGTCGTCGGTCGTCCAGCGCCTTCGGCCTGCCATCGCGCTCCTCTCGCCGAACCTCAGTCTAATCCATGCACTTGGTGTTGCACGCACCGCGTGCATAATGGGTTCACAGGCAGGTCGAGGGGAACGCGAAAGGACGGATGCCGTGAGCGGCTCACTGGATCCCGCGGCGCTGGACGCCGCCATCGAGAACGTCCACCACGCCGGGATGCCCGGCCTGTTCGCCGAGGTACGTGACGGCGACCAGATCTGGCGCGGCGGCGCCGGGGTCGCGGATGTGACCACCGGTCGCCCCGTAACCGCCGACATGCGGCACCGCGTCGGCAGCATCACCAAGACCTTCACCGCGGCGGCGGTTCTGCAGCAGGTCGAGAGGGGGCGGATCGATCTCGACGCGCCGATCGGCCGGTACCTGCCGGGGCTGGTCCCCGGAGCACGCGGCGACGCGATCACGGTCCGGATGCTGATCAACCACACCAGCGGCCTCGCCGAGTACCTCCCCCACGCGTACTCGTCCCTGAAGGCCTTCCCCGCCCTCGCCGACACGGGGCCGCAGAGTCTCGACGACAACCGGTTCGCCCGGTTCCAGGCCACGGAACTGATCGAACTGGGGGTCACGGCGCCCGCCGTCGGCACCCCGGGCGGGACTCCGGGGGTGTACTCGAACACCAACTACCTGCTCCTGGGCGAACTCCTGAAGCAGGTGACCGGCACCACCGCCGAGCGGTGCATCACGCGGAACGTCATTGAGCGCGCCGGGCTCCGGGACACCGAGCTGCCCACCGGGCCGTACGTCGGCGAGCCGCACTCGCGCATCTACGAGGCCTGGTTCGGCATGATCGACCCGCCGCGCGACTACAGCGTCTACGACATGTCGTGGGTGGGACCGGCGGCCTCGCTGATATCCACCGTCGCGGACCTCAACCGCTTCTTCGGGATGCTGTTGGCGGGCGAGATCGTCAGCCCGTCGTCGCTGGCGCAGATGCAGCACACCGTGCCGGTCGTCTCCCAGGAGGGCAGGACGATCGACTACGGCCTCGGCCTGCACCCGGTGGAGGCTCCCGGTCGGGACACGTTCTGGGGCCACGGGGGCACGGCCTGGGGGGCCGGCGCGCTGGCCCTGATCCGTGCCGACGGCAGGCGGCGGATGGCCGTCGCGGTGAACCTCCAGAGGTGGAACGAACTCGACTCCGCCGGCAGGCCGCGGCCCCACCCCATCGACGACGCGCTCGCGGCTCTGCACCGCGTGGCGATGTACGGCTGACCGGCCCGGAAGACCGACCTGCCGCGCCGCGCGCCCCGTTCGAAGGTCAGTGATCGGCCGCGGCGAGAGTGGTCTCCAGCAGGCCGAGATTCGTCAGGATCTCGGCCTGCCGGGCCGCCGAGAGTCCCTCCGTGGTGAGGCGCTCCAACTCCCGCCAGGCGCCGTCCACCTTGGCGCGCAGGGACAGGCTGGCCCGCGTGGCCTCGACGATCACCGCCCGGCCGTCGGTGGGGGACGGGGACCGGCGCACGAGGCCCGCCTTCTCCAGCCGGGCGATGCTGCGGGCCATCGTCGGCGCGTCCGACTCGACCGCCTCGGCCAGGTCGACCTGGCGCTGCGGGCCCTGGTCCCAGAGCACCATCAGCACGAGCTCCTGGCCCGGATACAGACCGCTCTCCCGCAGGAGCCGGCCGGCCAGCGCCTTGTGGAGCCGGGCCACTCGGAAGATGGCGTGACTGACCGAAGCCGGCTCCGCACCCGTGACCTGCCCCGTCGCCTGTTCTCGCATGGCGCGATCGTACCTCCGGGAAAAGTTGTCCGGCCAAGGAATACACTCCGAGGAGTTTGTTGTTCGGCTAACTATCTGACCGTTCCGACTCCTCGAGGAGAACATCGTGACCACCGCCTTCGAGCCCTTCACCGCCGGCAGCCTGAAGCTGCGCAACCGGATCGTGATGGCCCCCATGACCCGCAGCCGTGCCAACGGCACGCTGCCAACGACCGACACGGCGACCTACTACGCCCAGCGCGCGACCGCCGGTCTGGTCATCACCGAGGGCATCCAGCCCTCCGCCATCGGCCAGGGATACCCCTTCACGCCGGGACTGCACTCGGCCGAACAGGTCGACGCCTGGCGGCCGGTGACCGACGCCGTGCACGCGGCCGGCGGGACGATCGTCGCCCAGCTCATGCACACCGGCCGTATCGGCCACCCGAGCACCACCCAGGCCGTCGGCCACGGGGCCCTCACCCCGGTCGGCCCGTCCGCCGTGAAGGCGGCGGGCCAGGTCTTCACGCCCACCGGGCCGCAGGACCACCTCGTCCCCGAGGAGCTGAGCGGGGAGCAGATCGCCGCGACGATCTCCGACTTCGCGGACGCGGCCCGCAACGCGGTCGCCGCCGGCTTCGACGGCGTCGAGATCCACGGCGCCAACGGCTACCTGCTCCACCAGTTCCTGGCCACCAACGCCAACCGGCGCACCGACCGCTGGGGCGGCTCGCCCGAGAACCGGATCCGCTTCACGGTGGAGGTCACCAGGGCCGTCGCCGCGGCGATCGGCGCCGACCGCACCGGCATCCGGCTCTCTCCGGCCAACGGCCTGGGGGACACCGTCGAGGACGACCACGCCACGGTCTACCCCCTCCTGGTCGCCGAGCTCGACAGGCTCGCCCCGGCCTACCTCCACCTCGTCGAGGCCGGCGATCCTTCGCTGACGCCGGTGCTGCGCGCCGCCTGGTCCGGCACGTTCATCCTCAACCCGGCCGACGCCGGCACCTCCGGACAGTCCCGTCGGCTCGGCCTGGTCGACGACGGGAGCGCCGACGCCGTCTCCTTCGCCCGTCTGTTCATCTCCAACCCGGACCTGGTCGCCCGACTCGCCGCCGACGCCGAGCTCACCGAGCCCGACCTGAGCAAGGCCTACGGCGGCGACCACCACGGCTACACCGACTACACCACCCTCGCCGGCACCCTGCCGGCGCTCTGAACGACGCGCGGTCGTCGAGACGGTGTCGCTGCCTCTGCCCGTTGCCATCCCCGCCGGTGCCGGAAACCCCTTTGCGTGCCCTCCGGCTGCCCAGGGCGACCCACCGTCCACGGCTCACCCGGCCACCACGCGGCGGGAGACCGCTGAGACCCGGGGCGGCCGGGCGGCGCCCGCGGCGGTGATGTGATCGTGAAGGTTCCCCGGCGGGACTGCGGGGCCCCTAGGCTGATCGGGTCGACGTGATCACGGCCCGTCGTGGCCAAGGGGATGGGGGACGCCGGTGCAGGCGGAGTGGACGGGCGCGGTACGGCCCGGTGAGCGGATCGGCCCTTATACGGTGCTCAGGGAATTGGCGAGCGGCGGCATGGGCCGGGTGTATCTCGCGCGTTCCCCCGGTGGCCGCACCGTCGCCGTGAAGACGCTGCTGGACGCCGTCGACGGTGTCACAGCCGACGCGGACCGCCGGCGCTTCGCCAGGGAGGTGGAGCTGGCCCGCAGGGTACGGGGCCTGTTCACCGCGAGCGTCGTGGACGCCGACGCCGACGCACGCGTCCCCTGGATGGCCACCGAGTACGTTCCGGCACCTTCCCTGCGCGAACTCGTCGCGGCGCAGGGCCCGTTGCCGCGGGCCGGGCTGTACTGGGTGGCTGCCGGAATGGTCGAGGCACTGGTGAGCATCCACACCGCGGGGCTCGTCCACCGCGACGTGAAGCCGTCCAACGTCCTGCTGCCCGAGGACGGGCCCCGTCTGATCGACTTCGGCATCTCCCAGGCGGCCGACATCACCCGCACCAAGGCCGCCCTGGGCACCATCGCCTTCGCGGCGCCCGAACAGGCCCGGGGCGAACCGACGACCACGGCATCGGACGTGTTCTCGCTGGGCGCCACCCTCTTCCACCTGGCCACCGGACGCAGTCCGTACCGGGACATGGGCCAGGGCACCGCGCTCGAACAGCTGGTCCGCGCGGCCGAGGGCGATCTCGACCTGGCCGGTCTCCCCGGCGAACTGGGCGCCTTGATACGTCCCTGCCTCGCCTCCGACCCCGGCGCCCGCCCCACCCCGGACCTCCTGCTGGCCGAGGTCGGCACTGTTCTCGCCGACCGGCCACAGGCGCGCGGCGCCACCGACTGGCTGCCACGGGGCTGGTCCACCGCGATCGAACAGCACCGTCGGCGCCGCACCGAGGAGGCCGACGCGGCGCAGCGGCGGATCGACCCCGAGGCGGTCACCGAGCGCACCCCGCCCGCCACCGACCGCACTCACCGACTGCCGGATCCCGGGCCCGGCGGAATCCGCCGTCCACGAGCCCGCCTGCTGGCCGCCGTGACCCTGGTGGGACTGCTCGCCGCAGGAGCCGTCGTGTACACCCTTCAGGACGAGGGGGCCAAGGCCAGGGCCCCGGGGGCGGTTCGGCAGGATCTGCGGCTGGCCATGGTGGAGCAGAGCGCGGCGGGCAAGTGCACCGACGCACTGCCCCCGCCCACGTTCTACGCCGGCGACCTGGACGCCTGCTACCGGATCTCCACGCAGGGCACGGACCGGATGAGCGTGCGACAACTGCGGCAGGTGACGCCCAAGTTCGACGAGCGGGCCGGCGGCTGGCTGATCCTGATGACGTTCAACGACGACGACGCCAAACGGTTCACGGACCTCACCATGCGCGCCGCGCAGCGCCCGTCCCCGAAGAACCAGGTCGCCGTCGTCCTCGGCGACCGGCTCATCACCGCCCCTGCCATCACGGCGGCCATCACCGGAGGACAGGTGCAGATCGTCGGCGATTTCACCGAGGCCGAGGCGAAGGCACTGGCCGGGGAACTCGGCGCCCGCTGAGCGGCTTTCGGTCCAGCAGCCCGTCGCGGGCACGGGGATGCGGCCGCCGTCGAGCCGCCCTTGTCCGCCTCCGCGTCGGCGCGTCAGCCGGCGTGCAGGACGCGGAACCGACCGGGGTCGGCCGGATCCCGGTCGACGACCTGGACCGGCGCCCAGACCCATTGCAGGACACCGATGTCCGGCGTACGGGAGAACCGGATGGGTCCACGGGTGCCCTCGACCTCGACGCGTGACCAGGATTCGGCGATACGTGCCCGGTCCGTGCCGTACGAACGCAGCACGTCGGCGAGGACCGCGATCGTGTCGTAGCCCTCGAAGGCGACGAAGGAGGGCGCCTGCGCGAGCCGCTCGCGCAGAGCCGTCTCGACGCGTGCCCCCAGCGGGCCGGGGCGCTCGGGGAGGTAGCGCAGGAACGGGATCCCGGCGCCGTCACGGCCCAGCGACGTCGCCCATTGGGCGAACTCCGGTTGCCCGGCCGGAGCGCCCGCCATGACCTCGGCGAGGCGGGGGTCGCGGCGGACGGACTTGACGATCGACACCGCCGGCTCGGGGTGGCCGACCAGAAGGAGGACGGCCGTCGCGCGAGTGTCGACGAGCGCGTCGCAGACTGACTCCGGGGTGAGCGCGCGCATGTCGAGTTCGACGACGGTACCGCCGCGTGGGGCGAGGTGGTCCCGCAGGATGCGGGTGCCGGCCGCCCAGTAGGCACTCGGTTCGGCCGCCACGGCGATGCGGCTGTGGCCCGCGGCGAGGAGGAAGTCCGCGTAGATCCGCCAGCCGTGGGACTGCGCGGGGGCCAGGCGCGCCACCCACTGCGTGGGCTGATCGGTGAGGGCGTCGAGAACCGCCGACGAGCAGAGGAACGGCACGCCGAGGGCGTCGGCCCGGGCGGCGGCGGCGCGGGCGACGACGCTGTGATACTCCCCCGCCAGGGCGGCCACGCCCAGGTGCGCCAGTTCGTCCACGGCCGCCGCGGCTCCGCGTGGATCGGCGGCGGTGTCCCGGACCACCAGCTCGAGCGGTCTTCCCACGATCCCGCCGGCGTCATTGGCCTCGCCCACGGCCAGCTCCATCCCGGCGAGCAGGTGCCGGCCCGCCTCGGCCCAGCCGGGCCGGGTCAGCGGCACGAGGGCACCGATCCGCACGGCCGGCCCGTCGGTCCGCCGTGCTCCGGGTGACGATGGTGGCGTATTCATGCGCCGGCGCCCTTCATCTCGTTCCGCCCTGGCGGGCGTGGCTGGGTGACCATGCCCGACATTGCATCCACCACCAGCACCGACGGGCAACCCATTATGGATTCCCCGTGCACGAGGCCCTGGACGGTAGTCCGTGTCCCGGAGCGCCGGGGAGTCCGTCGCGCGGTGGAGGCTTTCCCGAAGACAGCGGACCAGGGTTCGGTCAGGGATCGTTCGGGGATGCCCCGGATGTTCGGGCGCGAGCCCGTTGGCAGGGTGCGGGGCATGACCTCGATGCGCATGTCACGCAGGGCCTTCGGGCGAGCGACGGTGATGGCGACCGCCGCGCTGACCCCCGGCCTGGTACTGCCCGCACGCCGCGCCACCGCCGCCGCGCCCGTGCCACTGCCCCCGCTGGACCCCGTCGCTCTGCGGACGGTGATCGACGACCGTGACAACCCGCCCTCGACCGGGGCTCAACTGCTGGTCGCCGGCGCGGCCGGCCACTGGCGCGGGGTCTCGGGCGTGGCCGACCTCGCGAGCGGGCGTCCGGTGAGGACGGGCGACAAGGTCCGGATCGGCAGCGTCACCAAGGTCTTCGTCGCCACGGCTCTGCTGCAGTTGGTGGCGGAGGGCCGGCTGAGTCTGGAGACGCCGGTGCGACGGGTTCTGCCCGGGCTGCTGCCGGACCGGTACTCGGCTGTCACCGTGGCGCACCTGCTGAACCACACCAGTGGGCTGCCCGACCATGTCGGCATCCCGGAACCGAAGACCGCCGAGGAGGTGTTCCAGCACCGCTTCGACCACTGGACGCCCCGCGAGTGGGTGGCGACGGCGACGCACGGTCCGCTGAAGTTCGCGCCGGGGACCCGACAGGAGTACCGCGGCATCAACTACGTCCTGGCCGCGCTGATCATCGACGCGGTGACCGGCCGCCCCTACGGCGAGGAGGTCGAGGTCCGTATCCTGCGCCCGCTGGGCCTGGCGCGCACCGACGTGCCGGGCGACGACCCCCGTATCCATGGCCGACACGTGCACGGCTACCTGGAGTTGGCCGACGGCCGGCTGCGGGACATCACCGTGTACGACCAGTCGTCCGCCCGGGGAGAAGGCGACATGATCTCCACCACGGACGACGTCGAACGGATGCTCACCGCGCTGTTCTCGGGTGAGTTGCTTCCGCCGGAGCTGCTCCGGCTGATGTTCACGCTCCCGCCCGACGACGTGCGGATGCTGGACGGCAGCCCGGCGCGCTACAGCTCCGGGCTCCAGCAGGCCATCGTCAACGGCGTCACCCTGTGGGGCAAGACCGGCGAGACGTACGGCTACAAGAACGCCGCGTTCTCCACCCGTGACCAACAACGCCGGTTCGTGCTCGCGTACCACCCCACGACGGCCCGCGACGGGGCGGAGAGCCAGATGATCGCGAGGATCGCCGACCTGCTCACCCGTACGCCGGGCACCGTCGGGTGAGGTCCGACCGGGGTCGGTTCCCGGTGCGATGTGGCAGTATCCGCTGGCATGTCGCCGTTGGTCATGTCCCCGTCCAGGGTCGGTCGCCGCCTCTTCGTGGTGCTGCTCGTGCTGCTCGTGACGGCCGCTGCCCGGGTGGGTGACGCCGACGCGGCGGCCGGGCCCGCGGCGCCCGGTGCCGCCGCGACGCCCGATCGCGCTCGCTACGACGTGGCTCTCCGCTCCGACGCCGACGGCGGCCACTGGACCGGACGGCAGCGGGTGTCGTTCCGGAACGCGTCGGATCAGCCGCTGCGCGCGGTGTACCTGCGTCTGTGGGGCAACGGCGAGGACATGTGCGGCACACCGGGTGCGCCCTCCCCCGTCGTCGTGTCGAACGTACGCGGTGGCACACCGGGCCTTCCTACCGTCAACTGCACGGCTCTGCGCGTCGCGTTGGCGAAGCCGCTCGCGCGCGGGGAGCGGGCGTCCGTCGCCTTCGACGTCTCCGTCGCGGTGCCCGACCGCAATGCCCGCTTCGGCCGCGAGGGCGCCTTCCGCTTCCTCGGCAACGCGCTGCCGGTGCTCGCCGTGCACGACGCGAAGGGGTGGCACCTCGACCCGTACGTGGCTGTCGGTGAGAGCTTCTACGCCCTCACCGGCGACTTCCGGGTCCGTCTCGACCATCCGTCGGCCATGAAGGTACCGGCGACCGGCCGCACCCGGACCCACCCCGGCGGCCCCGGCCGTACGGTCACCGTCAGCGTCGCGGAGCGGGTGCGGGACTTCGCGTGGGCCGCGGGACCGTTCCGCACGGCGGCGGAGACCACGCCCGGGGGTGTGCGCGTGAAGTCGTACTGGGCACCCGACACCCCCGCCGCGGGCGTGCGTCTCAACCGCGTGGAAGGCGTCGCCGCGATCGACCGGTTCGGCCGGGAGTTCGGCCGCTATCCCTACGGTGAGATCGACCTCGTGATGACCAGCGGGTTCGGCGGCGGCATGGAATATCCCGGTCTCGTCCTGCTCGGCACCACGCAGGAGGGCGGCGCGGTCGTCCACGAGGTGGCGCACCAGTGGTGGTACGGCGTCGTCGGCAACGACGAGTACACCTCGCCGTGGCTGGACGAGAGCTTCGCCCAGTACGCCAACTTCCGTTTCTACGGGCTGGAAACCCGCGACTGCTGGTCGGACGTCTACTGGCCCGACGACAGCGCCGAGCTGACCGGCTCCATGGCCTACTGGTCGCGGCACCCAGGCGAGTACCACCTCGTCTACACCGCCGGGCCCTGCGCCCTGGCCGATCTGGAGCGCACCCTCGGCGCCGGCGCCATGGCGCGGCTTCTCAAGGAATACGCCGAGGACCACTGGTACGGCGTCTCCACCACCGCGGACTTCAAGAGGGCCGCCCAGTCCATGACGGACGACGACCTCGGTCCGTTCTGGGAGACCCACCGCATCAGGTGACGTCGCGAACCGGCGCCAGGTCGGTGTACAGGACGTGGTGGTCCGAGTTCTCGGTGGGCCGCACGCGGTGCTCGAGGGCGGTGATGCCGCGCAGGAAGACGTAGTCGAACTTGCTGTTCCAGTCCGTGGTCGGCTCGCAGGTGCCGACCGGCGCGGGATGGCACTCGGGGTCCGTGTCCGTGGCCTGTGCCCACATGGGGCCGAGTTCGGGGGCGTCCGGCACGGCGTTGAAGTCGCCGAGCACGACGGCGTGGTCGTGCCGGGCGACTTCTGCGGCGAGCACGCCGACCTGGCCCTTGCGGAACTCCTCTTGACGCCGTTGGGCGAGGTGCGTGTTGAAGACCCGGACGGACCGGCCGTCCACCTCGGTGGTGACCGCCATGTACCCGCGGTCCTCGGACCCGCCCTCGGGGTACTCCACGTTGACGCCGTTTGTCATCGGTGCCGCCGAGAGGATCGCCTGGCCGAAGCCCCCCGGATTCCACGGCGCTCCCCCGCAACGGCCCCAGTTCTGGAGGACCGAGCCGTACTCGACGTGGTAGACCAGCCCGTGAAAGGCCTCCAGGTAGTCCCGGATCCGCTCGACGTCCCGTGCGCACGCCTCCTGCATGCCGACGACCTGGGGCGCGTACGTGGCGATCTCCGCCGCCCGGTCCAGGTTGCTCGCGTCGCAGGGATTGCACAGGTTCCACGTCATGACCCGGTTCGGTACGACGTCCTTGACCGCCTCGACCGGCAGTGACCTGCCGGAAAGGGCGCCGCCGGGGGCACTGGGACCGACCAGCGCGAAGCAGGCCAGGGCCAAGGCGCATGCGAGCACTCGCGAGCCGCCCCTTTTGAGCACCATCGCCTCCTCGGTGTGGACACACACGGCAACCGACGTTTCCAAGGACGAGGTTATGACACGAAGGGGTGATCAAAACATGGTCGGCCGGGCCGTCTCTACATGGTCGTCCGGGCCGCCCCCGTTCGCAGTGCCGCCCTCGCCGGCAGGGTCGTCGCCAGCAGGCCCAGTCCTACGGCGCTCGCGGCGAAGGCCGCGTACACCAGCGGAGGGACGTAGGGAGCCTCGCCGGTGAGGCCGCGCATCATCGGGATCAGCGTCGCGGCGGCGATGGCCGTACCGAGGACGATGCCGGCCACCGACACGAGCAGGCCCTCCCAGCGCAGCATCCCCAGCACCTGGCTCCGGGTGGAGCCGACGAGGCGGAGCACCCCCAGCTCACGGCGGCGGTCGAGGACGGTCATCACGAGCGTGTTGACGGCGGCGATCGCGGCGAAGCCCCCGAGGACGCCTGCCATCGTGTAGTTGGCCCAGGCGTTCAGCTCGCGGTCGAGGTTCTGCTGGAGGGCGTAGCCGGAGGCGTCGGTGACCTCGCCGAGCGGGGCGAGGGCTCGTGCGTCTCCGCCCCGTACCAGCACGGCGCTGTCGAAGCCCGAGGTGACGTGCGGGGCCAGGGACGCGCGGTCCATGGTCACCGCCGCGAGGCCGATCCCCCGGCCGTACACGGCCACGACCTCGGGGCTGGTCCTGGTGCCGTCCGGGAGGTAGAGCGGCAGCCTGTCGCCGACCTCGACCTTCGCCGACGTGGCGAGCGTCCTGTCGACGGCGATCCGGCCGCCGCCGACCCGGTCCAGGCTGCCGCTGCGCACGTCGAGGTCCTGGACCCGGGCGAGCTGCGCGCCGGACCCGGAGACGCCCTGGGTCGCGGTGCCCTGCAGCCACCGGTCGGCGCCCGATCCGACGGCCACGAGCACCTGCGTGTCGAGCAGGCCCACGGCGGCCTCGACGCCAGGCGCGCGGGCGGCCAGATCGACCGTGCCGGCGGGCAGCCCGGCCGGATCGGTGACCACGTGGTCCGCGATGACGCCGGCGCGCAGTTGCTTCGCGGCGACGTGGCTCTCGCTCGTGTGCATGAAGACGAGCGTCGAGGCGAAGGCCATGGCCAGCACGATCGGGGTGATCGCGGATGCCAGCCGGCGGGCGTTCGTACGGGAGTTGGCGGCCGCGAGCGAGGCCGCCGCGCCGCCGCCGCTCAGCGGGAGCCCGAACAGTGCGGCGCACAGCCGGGCCACCAGCGGTCCGAGCAGCGCGACGGCGAGCATGAAGAGCATGACGACGCCGAGGGCGGCGTTGGCCGCGTCGTCCCCGGCCGAGCGGGCGGCGACGACGGTGAGGAACCCGCCGCCGACGAGGGCTCCCAGACCCAGCAGGGTGCGGATCACGCCGGGCCGCAGCCGCTCCACCGACGCCTCGGTGAGCGCCTGCCCCGGCTTGGTCTTCGCGGGCCGGCGCCCTGCCGCCCACCCGGCGGTGAGCGAGGACAGCAGCCCCGTGCCGACGGCGACGAGGAGTGGGATCCAGGAGACGCGCAGGTCCACGGCTTCCGGGATGCCGCCGCGGTCCTTCAACTGCCCGAACCACCAGTGCGCGAGCGCGATCCCGGGCAGGCAGCCGACCAGTCCGGCGACGGGTGCGACGAGCAGTGCCTCCGCGGCGACCGCGCGGCGGATCTGGCGCGGGGTGGCGCCGACGGCCCGCAGCAGTGCGAACTCCCGGGCGCGTTGGGCGACGGACAGCGCGACCGTGCCGGACGCCGTGAAGACGGCGACCAGGGCGGCGATCCCGCCGAAGGAGCCGCCGATTCCCGTGAGCATTTCCCTGGCGTACCCGACCCCGCGGTCCTCGATGGTGCCACGGCCGTCACCGGTGTGCACCTTGGCGCCGGACCCGGCGAGGGCCTTCTTCACACCGGCGGCGAGGGCGTCGGCGTCCGCTCCGTCCTTCGCGAGTACGGCGATCGCATCGGCCTTGCCGGGGTGTCCCGCGAGCGCCGGGGACTGGGCGTCCGGGAACCAGCCCGTGGCACCTTCGGTCACATCGCCGGAGCCGGCCTGCGCCAGCCCGGAGACACGGAAGTCGGCGCGTCCCGTGGCGGTTTCGAGCGCGACGGTGTCGCCGACGCCGGCCTTCGCGGCCCGTGCGGCGGCCGCGTCGAGCACGACCTCGCCGGTGCGGGGCGCGGCCCCGGAGGTGAGTGAGGCACCGGTGAAGGTGTGCGATCCCCAGCCGTGGCCCGTCAGAGCGCCGTCGCCCTGCCGGACCGGGAACGTGAAGTCGGGAACGGCCGCCGCGGCGCCGGGGGCGCGGGCCGCCTTGGCCGCCAGCGCGGCGTCGACGCGTGCCGTGTCGGGCAGCAGGTCCGCCGACTCGGATCGGCTGTCCCCGCTGCCCGTGACGAGGCGTGCGTACTGGTCCGCGGCCGCGACGACCGGCGCCTTCGCGTACCGCTGGGGCGGCACCGAGGTGCGGGCGCCCGTCTCCAGGAGGATGCCGCAGGCGGAAACGATCAGGGCCGCCATCATCAGCGCGACGAACGTGCCCGCGAACGAGGCGGGTTTGAAGCGCACGGCCGCGCGGGCGAGGCCGTTGGGGGCGAGACCTCTCACGCGGCGACCCCGGACACCGCGCCCGTACGGGAGGTGAGGGCGGCCATGCGTGCCGCGATCTGCTCGGCGGAGCCGTGCTCCAGGCCGCCGGCGAAGGCGCCGTCGGCGAGGAACAGCACGCGGTCGGCCCACGCGGCCGCGGCCGGGTCGTGGGTGACCATGACGACGGTGGCGCCGAGGGTGTCCACCGCGTTGCGCAGCAGGCCGAGGACCTCGGCGGCGGTGCCGGTGTCGAGGGCGCCGGTGGGCTCGTCCGCGAACACCACGTCCGGGCCGGTGACCAGGGCGCGGGCGATGGCGACGCGCTGCTGCTGGCCGCCGGAGAGCTCGCCGGGCCGGCGCCTCGCCTTGTCGGCGAGTCCGACCTGCGCGAGCACCGTCTGCGCCCGGCGCCGGTCCTGGCGCTGCCCGGCCAGGCGCATCGGGAGCAGCACGTTCTGCTCGACGGTGAGGGAGGGCAGGAGATTGAAGGCCTGGAAGACGAAGCCGAGGCGGCTGCGGCGCAGCTCGGTGAGCTGGTTCTCGCCCATGCCCGTGATTTCCGTACCGCCGAGGCGCACGGATCCCGCCGACGGCCTGTCGAGGCCTGCGGCGCACTGGAGGAAGGTGGACTTGCCCGAGCCGGAGGGTCCCATGACCGCGGTGAACGTGCCGCGCGGCAGGGCGAGGTCGACGCCCGCGAGGGCGTGCACGGCACCGGCGCCACGCCCGTAGTGCCGCCGGACACCGCGCAGTTCGACGGCGAGAGAGGGTGTGCCCTGGGCCTGCGGCCGGTCGTCCGTCTTGTGCCGCTTGCCCTTGCGCAACCTCATGGTCCGTCCTCTCGCGATCTTCCCGAGCCGATGACTCGAAGCTACGGATCACGGTCGTCGCGGACCATGGCGGTTACCGGCGGATCGGGGGTGGGGTTAACCCGAAGGCGACGCCTCCCACGACGTCGGTGATCGACGTCCGTTTCCTTCAGCCGGCGTCGCGGTCCGGGGGTTTTGGGAGCTTCCAGGCGCCTCCCCGGTCCTCCTTCGAGCGGCGCGCGACGAGCTCGGGGACCCGCAGGAAGCAGGCCAGTGCCGTGACGGCGTGAAAGGCGTCGATCGCCAGTTGCTTCATGGGCATGCCCAGGCGCAGGAGGCGCGGTTTCACCTGGGCCTGGATCTCGTCCACGAAGGGCCGCAGCGCGGTGTCGTAGTTCGCCAGGGCCCTGGGCAGGTCCTGGGCATGCCGGTTGAGCTCACCGGCCAGGACGTACGCGCCGACCAGGACGACGCGCCCCTGCGACCAGGTGGGCGTGCGCACCTGCACGACCTCCTGGGAGTAGAAGCTCTCGGTCGTCTCCATGCCTCGGAGGAAACCTCGGTCTGCCACCCCGCGTCGCGGAACCTGTCGGTCCAGAACTGCTTCTGGCGTTCGAGCGGTTGCCGGTGGACGGCCGAGGCTTCCGCGGACTGTTCCCGGAGCACGAAATAGGCCTGGGTCTGTGTCGGGTGGTGGCTCCTACGCATGATCATCCGGCCGCCGGGCGCGTTGTAGGTGTCCCGGATGCCGCTGTCCGACGCGATGCGCGGGACGAACCAGTAGGCCATGTGGACCCCCACCCGCCGGTACGGATCAGGAGTACCGGGCGGCAGGACGGCCCGCCGTGTGCGCGAGCCCTGCCCGTCCGCGCCCACCAGGAGGTCGAACTCGTCGCACGAGCCGTCGGAGAAGTGGGCGACGACCCGCTCCGCGCATGATCTCGTACTCGGACGACGAGCCTGCTCCTGACGGCGTCGAGGAGACCCATGCGCTCAACGGCGTCGATGCCCTGGCCCCGAAGGTCCACCTGTGCACCCGTCGCCCGCAGCGACGGGAAGCGTTCGACGACGGTCACCCGGTGACCGCCCCGGGCGAGCCAGTGGGCCAGGGCCTGCCCGGCGACCCCGCCGCCGCAGATGAGGACCTTCAGGGATGGGCTTCCCGATCCGTATGTCATGCCCGCTCACACTTTCTATCGGTGATAGATTCCTTTCGCCGAGTCGCCTATCGGCGATAGATTGTCAACGTGGCGAAAATGAACCGCGAGACCGTCCTCACCGAGGCGCTCGACCTGCTGGACGAGGTCGGCCTGGACGGTGTCAGCACGAGGCAACTGGCGAGGCGACTGGGCGTCGAGCAGCCGTCGCTCTACTACCACTTCCGCAACAAGAAAGAGCTGCTCGGCGCCATGAGCGAGGCCGCCATGGCGCCGCACGCGACGGCTGCGCTACCGGCGCCCGCCGACGACTGGCGTGAGTGGTTCCTGGAGAACACGCGCAGCTTCCGGCGCACCCTGCTGCTGCGCCGCGACGGCGCACGGCTCCACGCCGGCAGCAGCCCCGGCGTGCCGGATCTCGGCAGGATCGCCCACAAGATGGATTTCCTGGTCGCGTCGGGTGTGCCCGAACACCACGCCCGGACGGCCATGCTGGCGGCCGGCCGCTTCACGGTCGGCAGCGTCCTGGAGGAGCAGGCGGACCCCGACCCCGACCCCGGCGCGGACCGTACGGCCGACATGCCGCCGATCGACCACGAGTCCGCCTTCGAGGCCGGCCTGGCCCTCATCCTCGGGGGCCTGGACCGGCATGTGACAGGCATGTGACCGGGCATGTGACCCAACGGGCGGAGTGAGCCACAACCATTGGTTGCGCGGTCTATGCTCGATCCATGGATACCGAGGCGGTGCGATCGTTCGTCCGTGCGGCCGAGCTCGGCCAGCTCCGGCACGCCGCCGACGAGCTCGGCGTGACCCAGCAGGCCGTCTCGAAACGGATCGCCGCTCTCGAACGCGAACTCGACGTCCGGTTGTTCACCCGCACCGCCCGAGGGGTCGAGCTGACGCTCGACGGGCAGGCGTTCCTGCCGCACGCCCGGCACGTCATCTCGGGTGTCGACCGGGCCGTCACCGCGATCAGACCGGGCTCGCGGGCCCTGCGGATCGACGTTCTCGGCCTGCGATCCGCACAGGCAGTCGTCCTGCACGACTACTGGCGCTCACATCCCGAAACCGACCTCGACGTGGTGACGCTCAGGGTCAACGACCCGCTCCTCGCGGTGGCCGCCGTGCGGGCGGGCGACATCGACGCCTCGTTCCGCTCGGTCCCGGACCCGGCCGCGCTGCCGAGCGACGTGCAGATGATCCACGCGTTCCACTCCCCGCTGGAACTCCTCGTCGGCCCGAGGCACCCGCTCGCCGCCGCACGCACCCTGACGCCCGCCCAGCTGCTTCGGCACCGGATCTGGGTGCCCGGCATCGCGCCGCGCAGCGAATGGGCGGACTTCTACGACCGGCTCGCCGCCGACTTCGACCTCCACGTCGACGCCGCGGGCCCGAACTTCGGCAACGAGGTACTCCTCGACGTCCTCGCGGACTCCGACGACGTGGCCACCCTCGTGGGCTCGCGCGACCGGTACATCTGGCCGACCAACCACGACCTGCGCCGCATCCCGATCGCGAATCCGACGCTCGCCTACCCGCTCTCGCTCCTCCTCCCCCGAACGAATCCGCACCCGGGACTCCGGGCGATCATCAACCACTTCGCAGGCCTGGCACCGCCGCCCGAGCCGATCTGGCTCCCCTCCTGGGCAACGACATCACGCCTCGGCGACGGAAACCGCGACGACGACGGCGACATCGAGCGCACCCGTCGCTGACAGCCTCAGGCCGTGTAGCTCTACGGCATGATGTCCGCCGTGAACACCGAGATGCTGATAGACGTCTGGCAGCGGCTTCTTGCCGACCCTCGCAAGTCGTGGGTGCTGTTCGAGCATGGCACTTGTGTCGTGCTGACCGCTCCGGACGGAGAGCTGGCTGAACAAGCCACCGAGATCCTGAGGGAGTTCGGCCCGGCCCATGCCGGGTCGTCAGCGGGAGACTTCGGGGTGATCGACCTCGAGGATGCCGAGGGATGGGTCGTCACCGGACACCACCACGACGTCCTCACCCATGTCGGCCCTGATGAGCCCGTGGATGCGTCGGAGATCGCTGTCGGGCTGTTCGGACGTTCCAAGCGCCACCGCGACGGCACCGAACTTCACGTCGTCCACGTTGAGGACAAGCGAGGCTCAACGGCCCAGCGCAAGTAGCCGCGCTTCACCGCTGGAGGCAGCCCGGGGCGTATCGGCTCCGGGGTCCGCCGGCTTCGGTGACCAGGCGCAAGACGACGTGGGCGGTGCTACTGGTCCAGGATCCCCTCGACGATGCTCATCAACCGCTCCCCCGCCCGGTCGATGCTTCCGTTCTGTGTGCTGACCTGCGCGCCTTCGAGGACGAACGTGATCTGGGCCGCGACCTGCTCGGGGTCGGCCAGCCCCGCCTCGGCGCACATGCCGACCAGTCGGCGGGTCTGGCGTGCCTTGTGCTCCTCGATCACCTGCCGCGCGGGGTGGGAGCGGTCGGGCAGTTCCGCGAGGGAGTTGATGAAGGGGCAGCCCCGGTGCGAGAGCGCCGGCAGTCCCTCGGCGATGAAGCGGGCCAGACCCAGGATCTGTTCCCTGGGCCGGCCGGGGTGTTCGGCCTCCACACGGTCGAAGGCCGCCTGGTAGTCGGCGGCGACGATGCGCAGCCACTCGGCGACCAGCGCGTCCTTGGTTTCGAAGTGCCGGTAGATCGCCATCTTGGTCGTCTCGGCCCGCTCGGCGATCGCCTGGACACCCACACGCCGGATTCCCTCGCCCTGGAAGAGCTCCTCGGCCGCGTCGAGGATGCGTTCGCGAGGCGGCAGCTTCGCCACCCTGCTCGGCCTGCTGGCGGTCGATGTCATGACTGCTCCGTGACGTCCGGTCGGTGGGGGCCCCTCACCTGCTGCTACGGTACCAGTCCGTGCCAGGCGATACCGCTGGGTATCGTTCGGTACTGAACCGTACCTTTCTTTGTGCCGAGGAGTGACAGTGAGAGTTGCCGAGTACGTGCGCTTCGACGCGGTGGGGCTCGCGGAGCTGGTGGCCAGGGGCGAGGTGACCCCGGCCGAAGTGGAAGCGGCCGCACGCGAGGCCGCGCAGAGGGTCAATCCGCGGATCAACGCGATCGTGGAGACCTGGCCGGCCGACGACCGACCCTCGCCCGGCGCCACACCATTGGCCGGCGCACCCTTCCTGATCAAGGACTTCGGTGTCTCCATGGCGGGCCGGCGCACGGAGCTGGGCAGCCGTCTCGCGGGCGGGAACGTCGCCCGCGCCGACTCGTCCCTGATGCTGCGCTTCCGCCGCGCCGGCCTCCTGACCATCGGTCGTACCACGACGCCGGAACTGGCCTACGCCGTCACCACGGAACCGGTGCTGTACGGCCCGACCCGCAACCCGTGGAATCCCCGACTGAGCGCCGGCGGGTCCAGCGGGGGCGCGGGCGCGGCGGTCGCCTCCGGAGCGGTTCCCCTCGCACACGCCACCGACGCGGCCGGCTCCCTGCGCATCCCCGCCGCGTACAACGGTCTCTTCGGGCTGAAGCCCACCCGTGGCCGGGTCTCCATGGGTCCCGACGTCGACGAGGGCTTCAACGGCCTGGCCGTCCACGGAAGCGTCAGCCGCACCGTGCGGGACAGCGCGGCGCTGCTCGACGGGATACGCGGCCCGGAACCGGGTGACCCCTACTTCGCCGAGCAGCCGCCCCGGCCCTACGCGGAGGAAGTCGCCCGGCCTCCGGGCTCGCTGCGGATCGGGGTCCTCCCCCGGGCCTGGGGCGGGCGCCGGACGGCCGCCCCGGTGGCCGAGGCGCTGGCCCGTACCGTGCGCCTGCTCGAATCCCTCGGCCACCGCGCGGAGGAGGTCACGGTCGGCCTCGGTGTCGACTGGGAGGAGTTCGTGCTGGCCAACGCCCGTCTGTCGACGGCGAATCTCGCGGCCTCGGTCGACGAGCTGGCTGCCGCCTTCGGCCGGCCCGTCGACTCCTCGACCCTCGAGCCGGTGACACTGGCCGCCCACCGCTACGGGCGGGGAGTCAGCGGCGTCGAGTTCGTCGCCGCCCTGACGGTCCGCAACCGGGTCGCGCGCAGCCTTGCCGGGTACTTCGGCACCTACGACATCCTGCTCACGCCCACCCTGCCGGAGCTTCCCCCCGCGCTGGGCGCCTACGCCGAGGGCGCGGAGGCGTTGGACGGCCTGGGCTGGATCGACCGTCTCAACGACCGTTCGCCGTTCACGACGGCGTTCAACGTCGCAGGTACGCCCGCCATGTCCGTGCCGGTGACGGCGGACGCCGCGACGGGGCTCCCGATCGGTATGCAGTTCGCTGCCGGTTACGGGCTCGAAGGGCTTCTCTTCCGCCTCGCCGGACAGCTCGAACAGGCCCAGCCGTGGTCGGGCCGAACCCCTGCCGTGTGGGCGGGTGACCTCACGACCTGATGCGTCCGTGGAGGATCGTGGCCGAGGACGACCACGACGGCGGGGACCACGGCGGCGGGACCACGGCGGCGGCCATGGCCACGGCCGTTGAGGCCCGCGGAGATCACTTGCCCCGCAGGTCCCGGTAGTTCCCGAGGAAGACCGGTGAGCCCCGCTCCACGCGGTAGAGGAAGAGCCCTGCCGCGCGCTCGAACTCTCCGGTGTCCGAGGTGAAGCCGATCGGTTTGGCGAGGCCCCCGTACCGGGCCCGGCGCAGTCGCGCGGTGGTGGAGCCGCGTTCCGGGCCTCCGTCGGAGGGGCGGCGGAGCGCGGAGGCGACGAGCAGCAGGGCGTCGTAGGCCTCCAGGGCGAAGGGAGCGGCGGGGCCGGGTGGGGGCGCGGCGGGGAACCGTTCGGCGTAGGCGGTGGTGAAGGGCCGGGCCGCGGGGAGCCGGGGCGCGTCGGCGTACGTGGTGACGCACAGCCGGCCCTCCGCGGCCTCCCCCGCTTTTTCGATGAACGGGAAGCCCGGTGCGTGCCCGTCCTCGGTCGGCTCCGGGTACAGGACCGGTTCCGGTGCCATGCGGGGGCCGTCGAAGCCGGTACGTCGCAGGGCCCGCGCGCACCGGGCCGCGCGGGCCGGCGCGGAATATCAAGTGCCCTCGGGCGCAGGAGGCGTTATCGTCGTAGACATGAACGTCATCGGCCGAAGCATCTTCGCGACCGCGCGAGCGACCAGCTCGCCGGTTGCCGCCGTCTGACCTTCCCCACCCCCACCGGCGACCGGAAACGGTCCGTCGGTGGTTCACGTGGCGCTCTGACCTCCTCGCCTCGGTGCGACGACCGCACGCTTCCGTTCTCCGGTGCCGCTCCCGCCCCGACGCGAAGGAGTCACCCCATGAACACCGGGGACGTCGTCCGCACGTTCGTCGAGTTCTACGAGGAACAGGGTCATCGCCGGATCACCGGCTCGACGCTGCTGCCACCGCCCGGCGACCCCGTGCTGTTCACCACCTCCGGCATGCATCCGCTCACGCCGTACCTGGAGGGCCGTCCCCATCCCCTGGGCCGGCGGCTGGCCAACGTACAGCGCTGTCTGCGCACCACCGACCTGGAGGAGGTCGGCGACAGCACCCATCTGACGGTCTTCCAGATGCTAGGCACCTGGTCGCTGGGCGACTACGAGGGCCCGCGGAGCCTCGATTGGGGCTACCGGCTGCTCACCGAGGGGCTGGGTGTCGATCCGGGCCTGCTGCACGCCACCGTGTACGGGGGTGGCGAGCAGGTCGGGCCGGACACCGCTTCCCTGCGGCTGTGGCAGGACCGCGGTGTTCCCGTGGAGCTGACGGTGGAGGACAACTGGTGGTCCAACGGGCCGGCCGGCCCCTGCGGACCCGACTCGGAGATCTTCCTGTGGAGCGGTGACACCCCGCCCCGCTCCACGCCCTCCCGCGACGACCGATGGGTGGAGGTGTGGAACCACGTGATGATGCGCCATCGCCGGCTCGACGACGGCCGCCTCGTGCCGCTGCCGCAGCGCAACGTCGACACCGGTCTCGGCCTGGAGCGCCTCGTCTCGCTCCTCCAGGGCAAGTCGTCGGTGTTCGAGTGCGACGTCTTCGATCCGTGGCGGCGTCTCGTGCCGGCCCTGTGGCCGCTGGACGAACCGTCGCTCCGTCTGGTCTGCGACCACCTGCGCTCTGCCGTCGTGGTCGTCGGCGACGGGGTCCGTCCGGCCAACACCGGCAGGGGCTACGTGCTGCGCCGCCTGGTACGCCGGGTGCTCACCGTGCTGTGGCGGGACGATCCCTCCCGCGGGCTCGGGGACCTGCCCGACGAGTTGGTCGCCCACACGTGGGACCACTTCCGGCAGGAAGGGGATCCCGACCTCGCACGGCGACTGCTGGTGGAGGAGGAGCACCGGTTCGGCCGGCTCCTGGAACGCGGCCGGAAGGTGCTCTCCCGGCCCCGCTTCCGGGGTCCGCTGGGAGAGGAGGACTTCCACTACCTCCACGACACCCACGGTCTGCCGCGGGACCTGGTGACGAGCCTGCGCGAGGGCTGACGGGCCCGGGCCCGTCCGGACCGTCCCCCGGGGCGGACCGGGGGAGGCACGGTGATAATCGCCCGTGTGAGCGATGGTGAGTACTTCGGGACGGGGCAGGGGATGTCGACCCGGGGCGATGCGCGCTGGCGGTCCTTCGTGCAGACGGAGACCGGCAGCGCCGCCCTGCTGCTGGCGGCCGTGGTCGTGGCGCTGCTGTGGGCCAACATCGACATCCACTCCTACGAGGCCGTGTGGGGCGCGCGCTTCACGATCGGTTTCGACGCCCACCACCTGTCGCTCGACCTGCACGAGTGGGTCAACGCGGGGCTGATGAGTCTGTTCTTCTTCGTCGTCGGCCTGGAGGCGCGGCGCGAGTTCGACATGGGGGAACTGCGGGACCGGCGCTGGGTGCTGCTCAGCGCGGTGGCCGGCCTCGGCAGCATGGTCGTTCCGGCGGTGATCTACGTCCTGATCAACGCGGGGCACGACTCGGTGCACGGCTGGGGCACGGCCATGTCGACGGACACCGCCTTCGCGCTGGGCATCCTGGCCGTCTTCCGTTCCCGGCTGCCGGCCTCCCTGCGGGCGTTCATGCTGTCGATCTCGGTCGTCGACGATCTCGTGGCGCTGCTCGTCATCGCCGTGTTCTACAGCGACGACGTCCATGTGCCCGCCCTGCTGGTCGCCCTGGGCACGCTGCTGGTCATCGCCGTGCTGCGGTGGGTGGGAGTGCGCGGCGGCGGGTACTGCGCGGTGCTGTCGGTGGTGGTGTGGGGGGCGCTGCACGAGGCGGGCATCGATCCGGTCGTGACGGGGCTGGCCGTCGGGGCCCTGGTCCTCGCGTACCCGGCGCCCCGTGGGGACCTGGAGCGGGCGAGCCGCCTCTTCAGGCTGTTCCGGGAGCAGCCGACGCCGGAGTTGCAGCGGTCGGCGGCTCGCGGGCTGGCCTCGGCGATCTCGCCGAACGAACGGCTGGAGCAGAGGTTCCTGCCGTGGGTGAGCTACGGCATCGTGCCGTTGTTCGCGCTGGCGAACGCGGGGATCGAGCTGAGCGGCGCGCGCCTGGCCGACGCGTTCACCTCGCCGATCACGCTGGGCATCGTGTGCGGCTGTGTGGCCGGCAAGATCGTGGGGGTGGTGGGGTCCATGGCGGGCTCGCAGGTGCTGTCGGGCGGGCGGCTGCGGCCCAACGTGGGCTGGGGTGCGGTCACCACCGCCGGAGCGATCGCCGGGGCCGCCTTCACGGTGTCGCTGCTGATCGCCGCCCTCGCCTTCGAGGGCGAGGAACTCAACCAGGCCCGCATCGGCATCCTCGCCACGCTGCTCGGCTCGTTCGCGGCAAGCTGGGCGGTCTCCGGAGTGATCGGGCTCCTGCCGGCGGCGCGGAAGGCGCGGGCCCTGCTGGGCAGTTCCGATCCGCTGACGGATCTGGCGGTGGCCGTCGACGAGCGCCACGACCGGGTCCGCGGTCCCGAGGACGCCGCGGTGACCCTGGTGGAGTACGGCGACTTCGAGTGCCCGTACTGCGGTCGGGCCGAGGCCGTGGTCCGCGATCTGCTGGGCAGTGAGAGCGACGTCCGCTACGTGTGGCGGCATCTGCCGCTCACCGACGTGCACCCGAACGCCCAGTTCGCGGCGGAGGCGTCGGAGGCGGCCGCGCGCCAGGGGGCGTTCTGGGCCATGCACGATCTGCTCCTGGAACGGCAGGACGAGCTGAGCGAGCGGGATCTGCTGCGGCACGCCCGGGAGCTCGGCCTGGACGTGGACGTGTTCCGCCGGGACCTGGACCGGCACCGCGGCGCCCGCCGGGTCGCCGAGGACGTGGACTCCGCCGACCTGAGCGGGGTGTCGGGCACGCCGACCTTCTTCATCAACGGCAGGCGCCACCACGGCGCCTATGACATCGCGGCGCTGACGCGTGCGGTGGACCAGGCCCGCCGGCGCGTCCTGGCCAACCGGACGGGGGCGGGGCGGCGGGCCCCGGAGGCCGGGTGAGTGTACGTGTGATCAGTGAGGCCGTCGGGCCCAGAACAGCGCATGGCCGGCGTCGCCCTCGGGGACGAACTCCTCCTGCTCCACCGTGAGGCCGGCGGCGCCGATCCAGCCCCGGTTGGTGGCCGCGTCGGCATGGCTCCACCACATCGCGACGCCGCCGCCCAGCCAGTCCTCGTCGACGCCGCTCCACGCGTGCTGACCGGTGCTGCACAGGAACCAGCCGCCGGGGCGGAGCCACGAAGCGATCTTCGTCAGCAGCGCGGGCTGCTCCTCCAGCGGGATGTGGATCAGGGCGTAGAGGGACACGACGGCGTCGAAGGACGCGGCGGGGAATTCCACCGAGGTGGCGTCGGCCCGGATGAAGTCGGCCCGGGGCACGCGCTGTCGGGCCCGGCGGATCTGCGTCGCGCTGATGTCGACGCCGGTGACATGGTGGCCGGCCGCCGCCAGGTCACGCACGACGGGGACTCCGCTCCCGCAGCCCAGGTCCAGCACCCGGCTGCCGGCCGCGAGCCGAGCCGCGAGGCTCTCCATCCACCCGCGGTACTTCGCGTCCGAGTCGTAGGCCTCGTCATAGCGCACCGACAGCGCGTCGTACCCGCGGCGCACCAGGTCTTTCAGGTCTTCGGACGACATGGTCGGCCACACTGGTCGCTTCATCCCGGCGGGACGCGACGGCGCAACGGGCCCGGCTGTGGGCCACCGCGTCAGGTGGCGGTGGGGCGGCGTGTGGGGCGCCGGCGGCGCTGGACGGCTCCGTAGGTCTCTTCGAGGGCGGTGGTCGCCGCGTCGTAGGAGCGCTGGGCGACGCCGACGAAGAGGCAGTCGATGACGGCCAGCTGGGCGATGCGGCTGACGGTCGCGCCGGAGCGGAACGGCGTTTCCCGGACGCAGGTCGTCAGCACGAGGTCGGCGCTCGTGGCGAGGGTGGAGCCCGGGTCGTTGGTGAGGGCGATCGTGGTGGCGCCGCGTTCGGCCGCGGCCTGGAGGGGTTCGGTGGTGTCCTCCGTCTCCCCGGTGTGGGAGACGGCCAGGGCCACGTCGCCGGGCCCCAGCAGGGCCGTCGCGGTGAGCGCCGCGTGCCGGTCGCTCCAGATGAACGCCATGTGGCCTATGCGGTGCAGCTTTTGATGCAGGTCCTGGCCGACGAACGCGCTGGCCCCCACACCGAAGATGTCGACCCGGCGGGCCTTCGCCACCGCGTCGACCGCCCGGCTCAGCGCGTCGACGTCGAGTCCGGCGCCCGAGTCCTCCAGGGCGCGGACCTCGTTGTAGATGATCTTGCTGACTATCCGGTCCAGCGAGTCCGTCGGACTGATGTCCGTGCCGCCGTGCGCCGCCCGCTCGCCGCCCAGGGCGTGTTCCCGCGCGGCCGCGGCGGCCAGCGCCAGACGCAGCTGGGGGTAGTTGCCGGTGCCGATGGTGCGGCAGAACCTCATGACGGTGGCCGCCGACGTGCTCGCCCTCTCCCCCAGCGCGCCGATGGACAGCTCCGCGACCTGTCCCGGGTCGGCCAGGACCGCGTCGGCCACCCGGCGTTCCGAGGGGGCCAGGGAGGGCAGGGCGGCGCGGACGCGCGTGAGGATGTCGGCGAGCGGGGCGTCCTGGGCGGACTGCTCCGGCACGTGGGACGAGGACTGCCGGACCATGGCCCCTCCTGGGTGTGATGGACACAGGGTAATGGGGTGACCCGAGGGGGTCAAAAAGTTACGTGCCGAACAACGAGCCGTTACTTATTGACATCCGGAGGGCGGCGTTCCCATACTCGGACGGCGATCCGCGCCGGTCACCGACGACCTGGTGGCTCTCGACGTGCCGGGTCCCTGGGGCAAAGGGCAAGCCGTATGACTTCAGTAGTGGCGGTAGATCTCGGGAAGACCGGGTGCCGCGCCATGCTGTGGAACCCCGCCGACGCGTCACGGGCCGTCAGTTCCGTAGCCGGCGCTCCCGGTCTGGCGGCGCCCGACGGTGTCGCCGCGGCCCGTGCAGCGGTGCGCGCCGCCGTCGAGCCGCTTCTGCGGGAGGCCGGCGCCACCCGGCCGGAGTCGGTCCTGGTGGGGGCCGCCGGAGCGGCTTCGGCCCCCACGGCGGCTCGCGCCCTGGTGGGCGCCCTCCTGGAGGACCTGCCCGTCCAGGAGGCCGCCGTCACCAGCGACGCCGTGACCGCCCACGCCGGGGCGCTCGGCGGCCGGGCGGGTGTGGTCCTGGCGATCGGCACCGGGGCGGTCGCGGTCGGCATCGGCGCCGACGGCTCGTACGCCCGTGTCGACGGATGGGGTCCCCTGCTCGGCGACGACGGCAGCGGCGCCCGGATCGGCACGGCCGGACTGCGCGCCGCCCTGCGGGCCCACGACGGACGGGGCCCGGCCACCGCTCTGCTGGACGCGGCCGTCGCCCTCTTCGGTGACCCCGAACGGCTGCCGGCGAGCGTCGGACGGGACGGCAATCCCGCCCGTACGGCCGCCTCGTTCGCCCCCGAGGTGGCACGCGCCGCCGACGCGGGGGACGCCGTCGCCTCGGCGATCGTCCGGGACGCGGCCGCCGACCTCGCCGAGACCGCCCTCGCGGCCGCCCGCCGCATCACGTCGGACGGCGGCCCGCTGCCCGTGGCCGTCACCGGCGGCCTGACGGGGCTCGGCCCGGTCCTGATGGCGCCGCTGACCGCGCGGATCAGCGGTCGCGGACTCCCCCTGCGTCTCAGGTCCGCACTCGGTGACCCCCTCGACGGGGCCCGGCTGCTGGCCCTGGACCGCACCACCCCTCATGCGTCCCTCGTCGTCCGTGTCCGCCGGACGACGCCTCCCACCCCTCTCCCCACGCCGGCGACCCCACCGGCCAGTGTCTAGGAGCAAGCGTGCGCCAGCTCGACCTCGTGGTGATCGTGGTCTATCTGATCGGGATCGCCTGGATCGGCCTGCGGAAGGCCGGCCGGCAGAAGTCGGCGAAGGACTACTTCGTCGGTGAAGGCCACATGCCGTGGTGGACCGTGTCCTTCTCCGTCGTCGCCACCGAAACCAGCGTGCTGACCGTGATCAGCGTCCCCGGCGGCGCCTACAGCGGCCAGGGCTTCGGAAACGTCGAACTCGCCCTGGGTTACGTCATCGGACGCGTCGTCGTGGCCACCGTGCTGATCCCCCTCTACAAGCGCGGCGGATTCGTCAGCGCCTACCAGTACCTGGGCGACCGGTTCGGACTGAAGCTGCAGGGGCTCGCCTCGGTGACCTTCGTCTTCACCCGGCTCCTGGCCGAGGGCGTCCGGCTGTTCGCCTCGGCCATCCCGATCAAGCTGCTGCTCGACGAGTTCGGTGTGCACGCGAGCTACCGCGTGATCATCATCGTGATCACGCTGATCACGGTGGTCTACACCTACCTGGGCGGCATCAAGGCGGTCATCTGGACCGACGCCATCCAGATGGTCCTCTACCTCGGCGGCGCGGTCCTCGCCGTGGCCGTGCTCTCCGCCCACGTCGGCGGTGACGGCTACACACGTGCCCTGGACGCCGGGAAGTTCGCGCTCTTCGACACCGACTTCGACCTCGCCCACATCCTCACCAGTCCGTTCGCCCTGCCCACGGCCATCATCGGCGGCGCCATCTTCGCCATGGCCTCGCACGGCTCCGACCAGCTGATCGTCCAGCGCGTGCTGGCCACCCGGACGCTGCGCGAGGGCCAGAAGGCCATGATCGCCTCGGGTGTCTTCGTCACCATCCAGTTCGCCGCCTTCTCGCTCGTCGGCGCGCTGCTGTGGTCGTACAACGAGGGCAAGTCCTTCTCGGAGCTGGGGCTGTCCAGTTCGGACAACCTCTACCCCGAGTTCATCCTGCACGGGCTGCCCGTCGTCGTCTCGGGCCTGCTCGTGGCCGGCATCCTGGGCGCCGCGATGGGATCGCTGTCCGCGGCCCTGAACTCCATGTCGAACTCGACGGTCGCCGACATCATCCACAGCTTCTTCCGCAGTACACCGTCCGAGGAGGCGCTGCTGAGGCTCGCCAGGTGGATGACGCTGGTGTGGGCGACGCTCATGGCCGTCTTCGCCTGCGCGTTCAGCGCGAGCACGGGCAACGTGTATCTGACCGGACTGACCATCGCGGGCTACACCTACGGCGCGCTGCTCGGCGCGTTCCTCCTGGGGCGGCTCGTCAAACGCGCGGGCGAGGTCGACTCGGTCGTGGCCTTCCTGGTCACCATCGGGGTGATGACCTACATCGTGCGCGTGGTCAAGATCGACGTCACCACGGGCGGGACCACTACGTCCCAGGCGATCGCGGCCCAGTGGCTCGTGCCGATCGGCGTGCTGATCACCCTGCTGGTGGGTGGTGTGCTGAGTCTGTTCCACCGGGCCCCGGCGACCGGTGGGGGCGCCGCGCAGGACGAGGAGCCGGGAGCCGGCCCCGACCAGCTGACGACGACGGCCGGGCGGAGCTGATCCCGGCCGCCCCTCCGTCGTCGTCCGACCCGCTCAACCTCTCGCAGGAGAACATCGTGCGTGTGATCGGCCTGATGTCAGGCACGTCCTACGACGCCGTCGAGGCGGCCGCCGCGGATCTCGTACTCCAGGACGAGGTGCTGGTGATGCGCCCCCTCGGCCATCTCTCCGCCTCTTATCCCGACCACCTGCGTGACCTGATCGCGGGGGGCCTGCCGCCGTCCGCCACGACGGTCCGGACCGTCGCCGAGCTCGACACCGGCATCGGCCGCGCGTTCGCCGACGTGGCGGTGCGCGCCGTGCGCGAGCTGTGCGACGGGAGCGCCGATCTGGTGGTCTCGCACGGGCAGACCATGTACCACTGGGTCGAGGACGGCGCCGTCCGCGGCACCCTGCAGCTCGGCCAACCCGCCTGGATCGCGGAGGCGACCGGCCTGCCCGTCGTCTCCGACCTGCGCAGCAGGGACGTCGCGGCCGGCGGTCAGGGTGCGCCGCTGGTGGCCATGACCGACGCCCTGGCCCTGGCGGCGCTGCCGGGCGTTCCCGCGGCCCTCAACCTGGGCGGCATCGCCAACGTCACCGTCGTCGCCCCGGGCGCGGAGCCGCTCGCCTTCGACACCGGGCCGGCCAACGCCCTGATGGACGCCGCCGTACGGCACTTCAGCGCCGGGGCCGCCGAGTACGACGAGGACGGACGCCGGGCCGGGGCGGGCCGGGTCGATCCGGCGCTGCTGCGGGTGCTGCTGGACGACCCCTACTACCGCAGGCCGGCCCCGAAGAGCACCGGCAAGGAGCGGTTCCACCTGCCGTACCTGCTCCAGGCGCTCGCCGCGGCCCCTGTTCCGGAGCCGGACGACGTCCTGGCGACACTGGCCGAGCTCACCGCCGTCACGGTGGCCGACGCCTGCCGCGCGCACGGGGTCACGCGGCTCGTCGTCTCGGGCGGCGGCGCGCACAACCCCGTGCTGATGGGCATGATCGCCGAAGAGCTGCCCGGAGTGCCCCTCGGCTCGAGCGACGCGCTCGGGCTGCCGTCCGACGCCAAGGAGGCCCTGGCCTTCGCCCTGCTGGGTTTCCTGACCGTCAACGGCCTGCCCGGCGCGATCCCCTCGGGCACGGGTGCGCGCCGGGCGT
Organism: Streptomyces sp. BBFR51; assembly: GCF_044591655.1. Classification (NCBI taxonomy): domain Bacteria; kingdom Bacillati; phylum Actinomycetota; class Actinomycetes; order Kitasatosporales; family Streptomycetaceae; genus Streptomyces; species Streptomyces sp. BBFR51. The sequence goes on from NZ_CP172448.1 coordinate 355,270, forward strand.
CACTCCTCGGCAGCATCACGCCGGGGCTGGAGCCCTTGCGGCTGCCCGAACCCGCCGCCGGGCCGCCCAGGATGCTCCGCGTCACCGGTGACCCCCTGTCCTGACCGCCTCCGCGTGGCGGGGGGGCTTCAGCCGAGGTCGCCGGTGCGAGCCTGACGCCACAGGTCGACGTCGCCGTCGACTACCGCGTACTTGTCGATCTCGGCGAGCTCGTCGTCGCCGAAGGCGAGGTTGTCCAGGGCTGCCACGTTCTGCTCCAGTTGCTCGGTGCGGGAGGCACCGATCACCAGGGAGGTGACGCGTGGGTCGCGCAGGGCCCAGGCGAGCGCCATCTGGGCCAGGGTCTGGCCGCGGCGGGCGGCGATGTCGTTCAGGGCGCGCAGACGCGTGAGGGTGTCCTCGCTCAGCCAGCCGGTCTCGAAGGACTTGCCCTGGGTGGCACGGGACCCCTCGGGGACGCCTTCGAGGTAGCGGCCGGTGAGCAGCCCCTGGGCGAGCGCGGTGAACCCGATGACACCGAAGCCCTCGTCGGCCGCGGCGTCGAGCAGGCCCTCGGTCTCGATCCACCGGTTGAGCATGTTGTACGACGGCTGGTGGATGAGCAGGGGCGTGCCCAGGTCGCGCAGGATCGCGGCGGCCTGCCGGGAGCGCTCGGCGTCGTAGGAGGAGATGCCGACGTAGAGGGCCTTGCCCTGCCGCACCGCCGTGTCCAGGGCCGTCATGGTCTCCTCCAGCGGGGTGGAGGCGTCCAGGCGGTGGGAGTAGAAGATGTCGACGTAGTCCAGGCCCGTGCGCTTCAGGGACTGGTCGAGGGAGGCGAGCATGTACTTGCGGGAGCCGCCGCCCTGGCCGTAGGGGCCGGGCCACATGTCCCAGCCGGCCTTGGTGGAGACCACCAGCTCGTCCCGGTACGGCGCCAGGTCCTGCCGCATGATCCGGCCGAAGTTGAGCTCGGCGGATCCGTAGGGCGGGCCGTAGTTGTTGGCCAGGTCGTGGTGGGTGATGCCGAGGTCGAAGGCGCGCAGGGCGATCCGGCGCTGGCTCTCGAACGGCTTGTCGTCGCCGAAGTTGTGCCAGTAGCCCAGGGACAGCGCGGGCAGGTCGAGCCCCGAGTGCCCGGTGCGGCGGTAGTGCATGGTGCCGTCGTAGCGGTGGGGGTCCGCGACGTGGTTCATGGGGGTTCTCCGGGTTCTCCGGGTTCTCCGGTGGGGATGCGGGGACGGGCGGCCCGTGACGGGGAGGTCAGTCGGTGGCGGCGCCGAACCACCGGGGCAACCGGTCGAACAGGTCCTGCTGGTCGTCACCGACCCATGCCACATGACCGTCCGGCCGCAGCAGCATCGCGGGCACGGTCAGTTTCTCACCGTCGTCGACTACATGATCGACCCGGTCCGACCAGCCCTTCACCGACAGCCGGCCGGTACGGTCCAGCAGCAGCCCGCGGCCGGAGTGCATCCGGCCGTAGAGGTGCCCCCGCTTCAGCTCGACGTCCCGCATCCTGCGGCCGAGCAGCTCGTGTCCCGGGCCGAAGTCGTAGTGGACGTCGAGCGCCGTGACCTTCTCGGTCAGGTGGCGGCTGACCTCCTCGAACCGCATCAGTTCCGACAGCAGCCGGCGCACCGCCCGAGGGCCCGGCTCGGTGGACAGCAGTTCCATCTGTGCGCGGGTGTTCTCCAGCACGCCGGCGGCCACCGGGTGCCGTTCGGTGTGGTAGCTGTCCAGCAGTCCCCCGGGCGCCCAGCCGTTCACCTCGGCGGCCAGTTTCCAGCCGAGGTTGAAGGCGTCCTGGATGCCGAGGTTGAGTCCCTGCCCGCCGACGGGCGGATGGATGTGCGCCGCGTCGCCGGCCAGCAGTACCCGGCCGGTCCGGTAGCGCTCGGCCAGCCGGGTGGTGTCGCCGAAACGGGACAGCCAGCGCGGTGAGTGCACGCCGAAGTCGGTGCCCGCGCACTGGCGCAGCTGCTCCTTGAACTCTTCCAGGGTCGGTGGGACCGACCGGTCCTCGGCGACACCCGCGGCGGGGGCGACCACGCGGTACACCCCGTCCCCCACGGGCCCGAGGCCGAACCGCTTCTGGGTCCGGCGGACCTCGGCCACCCGGGCGGCGACCGTCTCCGGCTCCGCCGTCACGCGCATCTCGCCGATCAGCGTCTCGGTACGGGAGGGTTCCCCGGGGAAGCCGACGCCCAGCAGCTTGCGTACCGTGCTGCGGCCGCCGTCGCAGCCGACGAGGTAGCGGGAACGCAGTCGCGTGCCGTCCGCGAGTTCCGCGTCCACCCCGTGCTCGTCCTGGCTCAGCCCGGCCAGTTCACGCCCGCGAGCGACTTCGGCGCCGAGTTCGGTGGCGCGCTCGGCCAACAGGCGGTCGGTGGTGGGCTGCGGGATGCCGAGGACGTAGCCGTGCGCGGTGTCCAGCCCGTGCGGCGTGGACTTGTCGATGGCGGCGAAGAAGCCTCCGACCGGGTGCCGCCGGCCGTGTTCGAGGAAGCGCTCCAGCAGTCCGCGCTGGTCCATCACCTCGATGCTGCGCACGTGCAGGCCCAGTGAGCGCACCACCCGCGTCGGCGCCGGCTCCTTTTCCAGCACCAGCACCTGTACTCCGTGCAGCCGCAGTTCGCCGGCCAGCATCAGGCCGGTCGGTCCGCCGCCGACGACGAGCACGTCGATCATGAGTCCCCCATGGAGCGAAATCGTCAGGTCGGGCCGCCCGCGCTGTACGCAGCGCGGCGGCCGAGGGCGACGATTCTGCGCCATGAACGGGCCCTTGCCGCAAGGCCCCCCATGCGCTATAGGTTGATAGTGGCGGGAGGAAAGCGTTCCTCGTGCCTTTTTGTTGCCGCTCTGGTTGCCGCTTTCGTTGCCGCTCAGTCGCCGCGGGTCAGGGCTGGGCCAGGACGAGAGACGAACCGCCGGACCGGATGCCCTCGGCGGCGGCGTCGGTCAGGTCGGTGTCCGTGACGATGGTGTCGAAGGCCGTCAGCGGCGCCACGCGGTAGCGGCCGAAGGTGCCGTACTTGGACGAGCCGGCCACCAGGACGGAGTGCGCGGCCGAGGCCATGGCCGCCTGTTTGACGTCGACCTTGGACTCTGAGGGCGTGGTCGTGCCCCGGAGCAGGTCCCAGGAGCTCGTGCTGATGAAGGCGACGTCCAGGGCGAGTTGGCGCAGGGTGTCCGCGGCGAGGCGGCCGACGCTGGAGCGGTTGGAGACGTCGACGCGGCCGCCGACGTGCACCAGTTCCAGGTTCTCGGCGTCCATCAGCCGGCCGATGGTGGTGAAGTCGTTGGTGACCACGGTGAGGTGGGGCAGTTGGGCGAGCGCGGGCGCCATGGCGAGCAGGGTGGTGCCCGCGTCGAGGTAGACGGTCATCCCGTCCTGGACCAGGCGGGCGGCCTCGGCGGCCATCGCCCGCTTCTGCGGCTGCTCGAGCTGCGACTTGTCGAGGAACCCCGGTTCGCTGCTGATGGTGCTGGCGATACGGACGCCGCCGGGGACGGAGAAGACCAGGCCGCCTCGTTCGAGTTCGGCGATGTCGCGTCGCACGGTCATGTGGGAGACACCGAGGAGCCGGGTGATCTGCTGGACGCTGAGCACGCCGTCGCGCCGCAGGTGTTTCAGCAGCTGTTCGCGGCGCTGGTCGGGGATCAGCGGAGGGTGCTCGCCGTCCGAGGTCATGGTCTGGTCTCCCTTCGACCGTGATGACGTTAGCCGATGATCATGCCGGTGACGGCCGGGACCGTCACCGGCAGGTGGTCTCAGCCGTGCACGACGGTGCTGAGCAGCATCACGCCGCCCAGGCTGAGGAGTGACTGGAGGGACAGCATCAGGGTCCAGGTGCGGAAGGTCTGCGCCACCGACAGCTGGAAGTACTCCTTGAACAGCCAGAACCCGGAGTCGTTGACGTGCGAGAGCATGACCGCTCCCGAGGCGGTGGCCAGCACCATCAGTTCCGGCGAGGTGCCGGGCGAGGCGCTGAGCAGCGGTGCGACGATGGCGGTCGCCGCGGCGGTGGCGACGGTCGCCGAGCCGAGGCAGATCCGCAGCAGGGCGGCGACCAGCCAGCCGAGGAGCAGCGGGGGTATCGCCCAGTCCACGGCGTAGTCGGAGATGAGCTGGTCGATGCCGGTCTCCGTCAGCATCGCCTTGAAGCCGCCGCCGGCGCCCAGGATGAGGATGATCGCGCCGACCGGCGCGAGTCCCTTGGACGCCATCTTCTGCAGCTGGCCGAGGCCGAATCCGGACCGTACGCCGAGGGCGAAGAAGGCGAAGATCACGGCCGCCAGCAGGGACAGCACGGAGGAGTTGCAGGCGTCGAAGAACTGGTAGGGCAGTGTGCCCTCGGCCGTGTTGGCCGTGCCGAGGGTGCCGATGAGCATCAGGCCCGGCGGGAGCAGCACGGTGATGAGCGCGAGAGTGAAGGAGGCGGGCTTGCGCCGGTTCTCGGGCTCGGTGGTGGCGGACTGGACCGGGCCGCGGTCGAGGTCGGGCGCGGGGCCGAACCAGCGGCTGATGAACCTGGTCAGCACCGGGCCGGTGAGCACGGCCATCGGGATGCCGATGATCAGGCCCCACAGGATGGTGAGTCCGGTGTTGGCGCCGTACGCGGCGACGGCCAGGGTCGGTGAGGGGTGGGGCGGCAGCAGGCCGTGGGACACGTAGAGTCCTGCGGCCATCGGCAGGCCCACCCACAGCAGGTGGGTGTTGCTGCGCTTGGCCACGGTGTACACCAGCGGCACGAGCATGACGAAGCTGACGTCGAACAGGTGCGGCATACCGATCAGCAGGGCCGCGGCGGTGATGGCGGCCGGGATCCACTTCACGGGCCGGGAGCCGATGAAGACGGTGGCGATGCGGTCGGCGCCGCCGGAGCCGAGGAGGATGCCGCCCAGCAGGGTGCCGAGACCGATGGTCGGGCCGCTGCCGGCCAGGGTGTCGCCGAAGCCGTCCTGGAAGGCGTCGACGGCACGCACCGGGGCGATGCCGGACGCGACGCCGAGCCCCAGGGCGGACAGGGCCAGCGCGAGGAACGGGTGCAGCTTGGTCTTGGTGATCAGCAGGACCAGGACGACGACTGCCGCGGCGCCGAGGAGGAGGTGCTGGAGGTCGGTGCTCATGCGGCGGTGCTTCCTTCCGTGCCGTCCGGGCAGCCGCGCGAGGCGCGTCCGGCCCGCCAGGCCCGCAGCAGGCCCGCGTCCGGGTCGGCCAGGTCGGCGACGCGGATCAGCTCACCGGCGGGCACCGGCCGGGCGAGCGTGGCGTGGGCGGCGAGGTAGAGCGGAGCGATGTCGTCCGGTGCGTCCTCGCCGCGCAGCAGGACGGCCTGGACGCCGGTGACGTCGTGGTGGTGGCCGCCCATGGCGAGGGCGGTCCCGGCGGGCAGGGTCGTGCGGGCGCGGCCGGCGAGTACGGCGTGCGAGCGGGGGTCGGTGCCGCCGGAGGGTCGGTGGTGCAGTACGGCCGACAGCAGGCTGACCGGGGTCTCGACGCCCATCAGGTGGTAGGGCAGGTAGATCGCGGCGTACCGGCCGTCCTTGCTGAGGACGTGGCCCTTCTCGCGCAGCGTCTCCCAGGTGACCGGGTCGTCGGTGCGCACGACCACGAAGACGCCGCCCGCGAAGGAGGCCTCGCCGGGCAGGCGCAGGGCGCTGAAGACGTCCACGACCGCGTCGTGGGTCAGCAGGCCGCCCTCCTCGCGGGGGCGGTAGACGTCGGCGAGTTCGGCGATGCGGGCGACGGGGTAGTGCAGGCGTTCCGTGTCCGGGCGGAAGCCGGTGTTGTTGGCGACGACGGCCATCTCGCAGTAGTCGGCGGTGGCGCCGGTGGGCAGGTCGGCCACGGCCGCGGCGCGGGCGTCGAGGGTGGCGCGCACGTCGTCGCCGAGTCCGAGGAGTCCGGAGAGCTCCGGTGCGGGAACCGTGGTGTCGAGCTGCGTCACCTCGCCGGTCTCGGGGTCGAACACGAGGTCGTACTCGGTGGACTTGCCGATCGCCACGACGTCGAGGCCGAGCACTTCCGCCCAGGTCACCAGGCCGATGAGGTTGGCGGGCTGGTCGCCGTCGGCGGTGGTGTAGACGAGGTCGCGGGCGGCGGCGAGGTCGGCGAGGTGGAGGCCTGCGACGGAGTCGACCTCCTTGCTGACCATCGCGACGTGCCGGTCGGCGGCGAGGGCCGCTTCGGCCATGGCGAGGCCGTCCGCCGGGCTGCCGGTCGCCTCCACGAGGATGTCCCAGGGGGCCGCGGTCAGCAGGGCCGCGTCGGAGACGAGGGCGATGCCGCCCCCCGCGACGGCGCCCGCCACGGCGGTGGCATCGTGGCACTCGGCCGGCAGCGTGGCGTCGTAACCGAGTTCGTCCAGCATGGCGCGCAGTCCGGGCAGGTCGCGGTCGCACAGGACGGCCGGGACGAGGCCGGGCAGGCGTCGGCTCTGGGCCAGGAGGGTGCGCGCGAATCCGCCGCCGGCCCCGGTCAGTGCGTACCGCACCGTCCGGCCGCCGCCGTCGGCGAACAAGTGATGCAGGTTCATGAGGCCCTCCTGGATGAGCGCGCAAGGTGGTGATAGGGGCTTCTCGCGCGGTCGACGGGGCGACGGTGTGCTGTGGGGCGCGCGTTCTAGAAGCAGCGAATGAACAACATGTATCACCAGATCCCATCTGCGTAAAGTCTGGTAACATAATTTCACAGATCATCACGAGTGGCCTCAGGCCGCACCAGGAACCCGGACACCAACGCAGGAGCACTTGATGCCGACCCTCGGGGCCATCGCAGACGACTTCACCGGCGCGACCGATCTTGCGACGATGCTGGTCGCCCGCGGCTTCCGGACCGTGGTCGCCGTCGGCGCCGACGCGGTCGCGTCCTCCCCGGAGCCGGGCGAGCCGGGCGCGCAGGGCCGATGGGCGGACGTGGACGCGGTCGTGGTGGCCCTCAAGTCCAGAACGGCCCCCGTCCCGGAGGCTGTGGAGGAGTCACGCCGGGCACTGCGCGCCCTGCGCGCGGTCGGCTGCCGGCGCTTCTACTTCAAGTACTGCTCGACGTTCGACTCCACGCCCCGAGGCAACATCGGGCCGGTCACGGACGCGCTGCTGAAGGAGATCGGCGAGCGGCGCACGGTGGTGGTCCCCTCCTTCCCGGCGACCGGGCGCACGGTGTACCGGGGCAGGCTCTTCGTCCACGACGACCTGCTCGACGAGAGCCCCATGCGCCACCACCCCCTCACCCCGATGCTCGACTCCCGCGTCGACCGGCTGCTGCGGCCGCAGACGGAGCACCCGGTCACGCGCATCGGCCTGGACACGGTCCGGGCCGGCACGGCCGCCCTGCGCGCCGCCCTGGACGAGGACGCCCACGCCGACGCGCTCACGGTCGTGGACGCCGTCGACGAGGAGGACCTGCGCACCGTCGCCGCCGCGACCAAGGACTTCGGCCTGGTGACCGGCGCCGCCGGGCTCGCCGTGGGACTGACCGGCGCGCATCCCGACCAGGCCCGCGCCCGGCCCGCTTCCCGCCCCCGGGACCCGGGTGTGGTCCTCGCGGGCAGCGCATCCGCCGCGACACGGGCGCAGGTCGGCCATGCTCTGGGCCGGCTGCCGCACCGGCGGCTCGACCTGGGCCGGCTCCGCGCCGACTTCGACGCCGCCGTCGCCGACCTGACCGGGTTCGTGCGCGAGCGGTGGGCGGCCGACCCCGCCCGGCCGCCCCTGATCTACGCCGTCGCCGCCCCGGAGGACGTCGAGACCGACACCCCGCCCGGCGCGGAGGCACCCTCGTCGCTCGTGGAGAGAGCACTCGCCGCCTGCGCGACGGCCCTGGTGGACGCGGGAGCGCGGCGGCTGCTGGTGGCCGGCGGGGAGACGTCGGGCGCCGTCGTCACGGCGCTGCGCGCCCGCACGCTCGCCGTCGGGGCGCCCATCGCGCCGGGTGTCGCCTGGGCCCGCACCGAGGTGTGCCCCACGGGGACGGCGCACACGATCGATCTCGCCCTGAAGTCGGGGAACTTCGGCGGCACCGACATCTTCATGCAGGCATGGGAGCAGCTCGTATGACCGCCCTCGCACACGAACTCGTCGCGGCGGCGGCCCACCTGGCCGGACTCGGACTGAGCCCCGGCTCCTCGGGCAACGTCAGCGCCCGCGACGGCGACCGCGTCCTGGTCACGCCGACCGGCACCGACCTGGCCGCGCTGGACCCCCGGAACCTGTCGGTCCTCGACCTCGACGGCAGCCACCTGGACGGACCGGCGCCGTCCAAGGAGTATCCGCTCCACCTGGCCTTCTACCGACGGGAGCGCGCCACCCGCGCCGTCGTCCACCTGCACTCCCGGCACGCCGCCGCGGCCTCCTGCCGCACCCCGTGGTCGGAGCGCAGCGCGCTGCCCCCGCTGACGCCGTACTTCGTCATGCGGGTCGGGCAGATACCGATGCTCCCGTACGCCCCGCCCGGCGACCCCGTCCAGGCCTCGGACCTGGAGCTGCTCGCCTTCCCCTGCCGCGCCGCGCTCCTGCAGAACCACGGCCCGGTCGTCGCGGGCACCTCCCTGCGCGGGGCGACCGAGGCCGCGATCGAGGTGGAGGAGGCCTCCGCGCTGTACCTGCTCCTGGGAGACGGGCCGGTACGCCACCTCACGCCGGCCGAGGCGACCGCGCTGGCCCGGAAGTACGGCACGTACTGGGAGCCGGACGCGCGGCCGCAGCCGTGACGGGTGTCAGGTGGAGATGGTGGTGACCGCGTCGACCCCGTAGGTGCGGGCGTAGCCGTTCTCGGTGCCGACGAGGAGGTCGACGACCTCGAAGTACCGGTCCCAGAAGGGTGTTTCGCGCAGGGCGTCGACGAGGAGTTGGTAGGCGTGGTGGTCGTCCGCCTCCCAGACCCAGACGTCGGTGACGCGCGCGGAGTAGAACTCCGTGTCGTAGAAGCGTGACCGGACGCCGCTGGTCCTGGCCTTTACGGCGGGGACGACCTCGGTGGTGAAGGCGTGCACCCGCTCCTCGACGGTCATGGCGAGCCACTCGGGTGTGGTCTTGACGAGCATGAACGCGGTGACCGGGGTTTCGGTGGTCTCAGCAGGCATGGTTGATTCCTGTTCGGGGGGTGGGGGCCGCTTGGGGCGAGGGTTCAGGAGAGGATCGCGGGCATGAGGGTCTGGGCGACCCAGTGCTCGAAGGTGGTCGGGGCGGTGGTGCCCGGGGTGCGGGTGACGCCCGCGTCGAGGCCGTCGTCCTTGGCCCGCTTCATGTCGACGACGCCCTCCACGAACTCCTTGTCGAGGCCGTGGCCGACAAGGGTGGCGCGCAGGTCGTCGAGCGACTGACGCTCGTAGCGGACGGGGCGGCCGAGTTGCCCGGTCATGACGCGGGCCAGGTCGTTGGGCGACAGGTCCTGCGGGCCGAGGACCGGGACGCTGCCGGTGCCTGTCCAGGACCGCTCCAGGAGCAGCCCCGCGGCCACGGCGGCGATGTCGGCGACGGCCACGAAGGGAGCCTTGCGGTCGGCGTCGGCGGCGTCGCTGAAGACGCCGTTCTCGCGGATCGAGTCGGTCTCCTCCAGGAGGTTCTCGAAGAACGAGGGGTTGGCCAGGGCCCGGTAGGCGACGCCGGTTTCCGAGAGGAGGTCGTCCATGGCGAGCGAGGCGGTGACGAGTCCGGCGCGCCCGGCGACCGGGGTGCCGCGACCGAGGGCGGAGACGCCGACGACGTGGCCGACGCCGTGCACGGCGAGCGCGTTCGCGGCGGGGCGGGTGAAGCCGCGGTAGGCCTGGTCCGGGGTGCGGGAGGAGTCCGGCGGGACGAGCCAGAAGACGGCGTCGGCGCCGTCGAAGGCCCGGTCGACGACCGCGGCGTCGCCGTGCGAGCCGGTGACCACCTCGACGCGCTCGCGCACCGCGTCGGGGAGGCGCGCGGGGTCGCGCACGATCACACGCAGTTCCTCGTCGCGGGCGGGAGCGGATTTCAGGAGCAGCGGCAGCAGGTGGCGGCCGATGTTCCCGGTGGGAGCAGTGATGACGATCATGAAAACCTCGTGGGTCGTGCCGGATCGGTACGACCTCGATCCTGCGAGCCCACGAGGTGTTGCCACAATGGGAACTTCAGCAAGGGATAATTGCCCGGAACGGAATGACACAGGTGAGCAGTACGGATCCTCTGGCGCCGGTCATCGACGCCAACCTCGCCGTCGCCCTCGACGCCCTGCTCACGGAGCAGAGCGTCACCCGCGCCGCGGCCCGCATGCACACGTCCCCCGCCGCCATGAGCCGCACCCTCGGCCGCCTCCGCCGCATCCTCCAGGACCCCCTGCTGGTCCGGGCCGGGCAGAGCATGGTGCCCACTCCCAGGGCGCTGGCCCTGCGGGACGAAGCCGCCGCCGTGGTGCGCCGGCTCGGCGCGCTGCTGACCCCGGCCGCCGACGTGGACCCGGCCACGCTGCGCGGCACTCTCACCCTCCAGGCCGCCGACCTGGTCGGTGCGGCGCTCGCCGCCGGCCTGCTGCCCCTGGCCGGGCAGGAGGCACCCGGGGTGTCCCTGCGGTTCCGCGCCGAGGAACTGGAGGCCGGTCCCGCCCTCCGTGACGGCCGGGTCGACCTGGAGGTCGGGGCCATCGACCACGTGGACCCCGAGACCCGGGTCGAGGAGCTGGTCACCCTGCGGATGACGGCGGCCGTCCGGCCCGGCCACCCCCTCACCGCGGAGCCCCTGACCCCGGCCCGGTTCGCCGCCGCCGAGCATGTCGCGGTCAGCCGGCGCGGACGCTTCACCGGTCCCATCGACGCCGCCCTCGCCGAGCACGGTCTCAGTCGCCGGGTCACCGTGGTCCTTCCCGGCCACCTGGCCGCGTTGGGCCTCGCCGCCCGCAGCGACGTGGTCGCCCTGGTCCCCACCGCACCGCCCGGCGCAGGCCCCTCGCCACTGACCGAGCAGGCGACCGCCCTCGGCCTGCGCCTCCTCGACGTTCCGCTGCCACTGCCCCCCGTCGTCATCGGCATGGCCTGGCACCCCCGGCACACCGCCGACGGAGCACACCACTGGCTGCGCGGTGCCGTCCGCAGGGCCCTGCGCGCCCGGCCGTCCGGCCAGGACGGGTCCTAGTGCGGGAAACCGCGGGGCGGGCGGGTCACGACACCCTCTCTGAACTCGGCTATACGCGTGTGCACTTGGCGCATCAGGTGGGTGTCCTCGATGCGGTCCAGGTACAGGCAGCGGGCCGCCAGGCCGGGGAGATCGAAGGCGAAGTACAGGGACATCAGGGGGTTCACGAAGAGTTCGCCGCCCCGGGTGCGGTCGGTGAACCGGACGTCGCCGAAGGAGCCTTGAACGGCCGCCGCCACGGAGCCGTTCACGATGCTGGGGTGCTCCGAGGTGTGCTCCTGGGCGTGTGCCACCGCGTCGAGGTACAGCGCGCCCTCACGGGTGGCGCGCGGGACGGAGAAGGCTCCGAGATAGGCGCCGTCGCGCTCCAACGCGGCGATGTTCTCCAGGACTTGTACGTGGTTCACACCGTGGTACGCGTCGATGCCGAACCCGAGCGAGACCACGAGGCGGTGCGGCACGTCGTCCAGCGCGGCCAGGGCCGCCACGCTGGTGAGGTCCTCCTCGGGGGTGCCGAGACCGGCCTCGTCGCCGCGCAACAGGATGTCGGTGCCTCCGTCCACGAGTACGACGGCGTCGATCGCGTGCAGCGCGATCAGGGCTTCGTAGGCGGCGCGCAGCGGCTGGACCCCGGTCTGCGGGAAGGCGTGGACGGTGGCCGGGTAGCCGTGCCCGTCCAGCCACTGGGCGAGGGTCCGCTCCGGGAAGTAGCTCTGGTGCGGCGCCGATTCGGGCGTGATGACGGCCAGGTCGGGCGCGGCCCAGGCGTCGGGGGGAAGTCCGGCGAGCGCGCTGAAGGAGAGGTTCGCCAACTGCACCTCCCTGCCCTGGTGCAGGAGGGACAGGGCCAGGGGCAGACCCGAGTAGATGTCGAACCCTCCGCCCGCGCCGGCGACGAGGATCCGCTCGGCGTCCGCGAGCCGGTCGAACAGCGGGTTGGTGTGCAGAGAGGTCATGTCGATCATTGTCGGCGATCCCACCGGGGACTCGGCCTCGCGAGGCAGGGTCCTGCCGGACGGACGCCGGCAGGGCCCAGTGCGGTCCGGTGCGGCTACCCGCGTGTGTCGAGCGGGGTCTCGCGGATCAGCAGGACGGCGGCGAGGGCGGCCGCGGCGAGCGGTACGGCGACGAGGAAGACGGACGCCAGCCCGGCCGTGTAGGAGGCCCGTACGGAGTCGGCGACCTGGGCGGGCAGTTCGGCGACCCGCTCCGGGGTGCCGAGCAGTCCGCCGGGGTCCTGGCCGGCCGGCACGCCGGACCGCAGCCGGGCCGAGATCATCGCCCCGAACGCGGCGACGCCGACCGCTCCGCCGAGCGTGCGGCTGAAGGTGGCCGCGGCGCCCGCCACCCCGACGTCGCCGGTGCCGACGGCGTTCTGCGCGACCAGCACGAGCACCTGCTGGGTCAGCCCGGTGCCCACGCCGAGGACGGCCATGGCACCGGCGAGGCACCACGGGGAGGTGTCCGGCGCGATCGGCGACAGCAGGACGGCGCCGGCCGTCACCAGGGCGCAGCCGACGACGGGGAACACCTTCCAGCGGCCGGTCCTGTTGATCAGGTAGCCGGAGAACGCGGAAGCCGCGATCATCGTGCCGACCTGGGGCAGCATCAGGAGCCCTGCCTCGGTGGCGCCGTGGCCCCGGACCACCTGGAGGTACTGGGGCAGATAGATGACGCCGCCGAACATGACCGCGCCGACCAGGAAGCTCGTCGCGCACGCCACGGCGAGGCCGGGCCGCGCGAACAGCCTGAGCGGCAGGATCGGGTCCGCCGCACGGCGCTCGTGGCGCACGCAGGCCACCGCATGCACGAGGACCGCGCCGCCGAGCGCGAGTGTGGGCCAGGACGCCCACGGCCAGGCCCGGCCGCCGGCCGACAGCAGCAGGACGAGGCCCGAGGCACAGGCCGCGAGCAGCGTGCCCCCGAGGACGTCCACGCCGCCGCGTGGAGCCTCGGGCACGCGGTGCGGTGCGAGCCGGACCAGCAGGGCTGCGGCCAGGGCGACGGGGATCACGCCGAGGAAACACCAGCGCCAGCCGAGGCCGGGCAGACCGACGAGCAGCCCGCCGGCCAGTGGTCCGGCGACGGCGGCGGTGCCGAAGGCCACGCCGAACCACCCGGTGTAGAGCCCTCGTTGCCGGGCCGGGACCAGCCCGGCGACGAGGGCGTTGGTGAGCGCGAGGACGCCACCCGCACCGACCCCTTGAAGCGCGCGTCCCGCGACGAGTACGCCCATCGACAGGGCGCAGCCGGCCACCAGCGAGCCCGCCACGAAGACCCCCAGCGCGGCGAGGAGCAGCGGCCTGGGCCCCTTGCGGTCGGCGGCCTTGCCCCACAGCGGCGTCGCCACGGTCATGGTGAGCAGCGCGGCGCTCGCCACCCACGGCACCTGGTCCTGGCCGCCCAGTTCACCGGCGATCGTCGGCAGGGCGATGCCGACGATCGTGTTGGTCAGCGAGCCGACGAACAGCGCGGCCAGCGCCCCGGAGAGCACCGCCCGCATGGACGGCGCCGGGTCAGTCACCGGCGAGGACCCGCCCCTCGAGCCAGTCGCCGACGGTGCGGGTGAGGGCGTCGCCGTCGGCGCTGCGCGCGTCCACGTTGTCGGCGTGCAGTTCGAGCACCGGGATGCCGGCGGCCTCGAGCGCGCGCGTCGTGAAGTAGCTGCCGCGCGCGTCCTCGGAGACCAGGTGCACGACCCCGTCGACGCCGTGGTGCCGGGCCTCCTTCACGTACCACTCCGCGGACCAGGGCGGGGTGTAGAGCTGGTCGGAAAAGGCGGCGAAGCGAGCGGCGAGGGCGCGCAGGGGGTCGCCGCCGTAGCGCAGGTAGCCGTCGGCGGCGATCGCGAGGTACATGGACCAGACGAAGACCGCGCCGTGGCTCTCCTCGAAGCGCCGGTAGAAGTCGAGGTCGAACCAGAGTCCCCGCCCGATCCACATGAGCCGCGCCCGCTCGTCGGAGCAGACCGCGGTCTGGGCGGACACCCGCTCGGCGACCTCGTCGTGGAAGGCGCGGGCGGCGTCGCGCGCCCAGGTCGTGCCGCGGTGCCACTGCGGGATCATCACGCTGGGGATGCTGTCGTTGACGGGCAGCGGGCAGGGGCGGGCCCGCGCGATCAGGTCGCGGGTGCGGCGGTTCCATTCCTGCTGCTCGTTGACGAGGTTCATGACCTCGGCGAAGCGGGTCTCGGAGAACACCCGGCCGGTGGTCTGCTCCAGGAACCTGATGAGACCTTCGAGTTCGCCGGTCATCAGGTCCAGGCGGTCGCTGCCGACGGCCCGTTCCCAGTCGCGCGGCATCAGTTCCCACCACCGCGTGGGTACGTCGTTCTCGGCGGCGCTCTCCAAGGGGTAGAAGGAGACGCCGGGTTGGGTGTCCCAGATGTCGAAGATCTTCCGGGACACGTCGCCCGTGGTCTCCGCGAGCACGATGGAGGGCCTGGGCAGTCCGCCCCAGGGCGCGTTCGCCGGGTCGGGGTCGAAGGCCGACGCGAGAGGTATGGAGCTGTACTGCTCGGTGTCGTCGGGGTAGCCGCGCTCGCGCAGGAGGCCGAGGTAGTCCTGGGCGCGTCGTTTGGCCGTGACGATCGAGGACCACCACTGGTTGACGACGTACGGGATGCCCATGGTGCGGAAGATCTCCTGCGGGGCGTCGGCGTTCACCAGCGCGAGGTCGCCGCCGTCGGCCACCTCCTTCCTGAGGTCGGCGAACCACTGCCGCTGGTAGGCGGTCGCCGCCGACGCGGAAGCCAGTCGGGGGGCGCTCATCGGGCCACCTCCGCGTGGGGGCGCAGTCCGGTCAGGGCCTCGGCCGCCTCCTCGTCGAGTCCGCCGTACGGCTGCCGGCTCAGCAGCACGGAGGGCAGCCCGGTCACCTCCCGCTGGGCCGGGTAGTCCCAGCGCGGGGCGTCGTCGTGTGTGCGGGCGTAGCCGACCAGGGCCTCGGCGCCGCAGTCCCGCGCCGCACGCCGGGTGTGCTCGGCGCGGGCGCGGATCGACGCGCGGGGTGCCGCGGGCCCGTTGTACTGGTAGCGCTCGGCGAGCGCGTCCTCGGTCGGGGCGGCGACCCGGCGCAGGGAGAGCAGGTCGCCCCAGTCGTGGTCCTCGCCGACGACGAGCAGGCCCCTGTCCTCCAGGGCGGTGTAGAGGTGGCCCGTGTCGTGCGGGCTTCCGGTGAGGAACACTCTCAGTCCTTCGTGCTCGGGCAGGTGGTCCGCCCCGGTGAGCAGTTCTTCGAGCAGCGCGGTGGCGCGGTCGGCGGGCAGTGCGGTGGTCGCGGCCACGACGGACAGCGCCTCGGCGCCCGTGAGCCGGGCCGGGCGGAGCCGGCGCAGTGCGGCGACTCGGGTGAGCAGCTCGCGCAGCCGGTCGTGGGCGGTGATGGCGTCGGCGAGTACGGTGTCGTCGATGCTCCGGCCGGCCCAGGTCTCGACGGTGGCGCGCAACTGGCCGAGTTTGGCCCGCACATAGCGGGTGGTCGTGCGGTGCGGCAGGTGCAGTACGTCGACGAGGTGCACCGGCGGCAGGGCCAGGGCCGGGTCCACGCGCCGCAGTTCGCGCAGTGCGTAGAACAGCCTGAGGGACGCCTCGCAGTCCCGGGAGACGACGATGCCGTCCAGCGGTCCGAAGTCGTGGTCCAGCAGGCGGGTGAGGACGGAGCGGGCCGCGGGGTCCAGGCCGGTGCCGAGACAGCGGTCGCCGGCCGTGCTCGGGGTGCCGGGGCTGCCGGACAGCCGCAGGGGCATGAGGCTGGCCGCGGTGATGTACTCGACGGGGACGTCGGCGCCGACGTAGCCGATCACTCCGCCGTGGTGGCGTGCTCTGAACTCGTCGGCCGCCGCGCGGCGGTCGGTGCCGTGGGAGGTGAGCTGCGCGAGGGCAGCGGACATGAGATTCCTCCAGGTGGTACGGGTGTGCGGTGGAGCGGCGGCCCGAGTGCGGGAGGGGGTCAGATCACCGACTCGGCGGCCAGCTCGGCGATGTCCTCGGCGCTGTAGCCGAGCTTCTCCCGGTACACCGCGTCGTTGTGCTCGCCGAGCGCGGGGGCGGGCCGGTCGAAGCCCGCGCGCGCGGCGGAGAACCGGATGGGGACGCCGGTGGTGGCGAGGCCCTCGACCGGGCCGTGCTTCGGGTGCAGCACCGGTACGACCTCCTCGCGATCCCGCACGAGCGGGTCCCGTACGGCGTCCCGGGGTTCGCGCACCTCGGCCGCGGGCACGCCCTGCGCGGTGAACGCATGGATCGCCTCGGCGGTGGAGCGGGCGCCGCTCCACTCCCGTATCAGGGCGTGGATCTCGTCGGCGTGGCGGACGCGCTGGTCACGGCTGTGGAAGCGGGCGTCGTCGATCAGGTCGGGGCGTCCGACGGCGCGCAGCACGCCGTGCGCGAAGGCGTCGGTGGGTGCGGACAGGGCGATGTGGCCGTCGACGGTGGGCAGGATGCCGAAGGGGGCGAGGCGGGGCACCATGGCGCCGGTGCGCTGCGGCATGCCGACCGCGGCGAAGGCGTCGAAGGGCTCGCACGCCACCAGGGAGGTGAGCGCCCCCAGCATCGACACGTCGACGTGCTGGCCCTCGCCGCTCTGGTCGGCCTGCATGAGGGCCGAGAGGGTGCCGATGACCGCGAACAGCGGGGCGAGCATGTCGCCGACGGGCAGGCCGAAGCGCACCGGTCCCTCGTCCGGCTCGCCGGCGGTGAGCATGACGCCGGACAGCGCCTGGATGATGGAGTCCATCGCCTTGCCGGAGCCGGGCCCGCCCTGGCTGCCGAATCCGGTGATGGTGGTGTAGACGAGCCGCGGGTTGAGCGCGTGGACGGCGGCGTAGTCGATGCCGAGGCGATCGGTGACGCCGGGGCTGTAGTTCTCCACGAGGATGTCGGCGTCGCGCACGAGGTCCGCGAAGACCCGCTGGGAGCGCTCGTCCTTGAGGTTGAGGGTGACGCTGAGTTTGTTGCGGCCGCGGGCGAGCATCGACACCGACATGTCGTCCGGGTTCTGCCGGGACACGGAGAGCCCGTCGCCGCCCACGTAGGGCGCGTTGTTGCGCGAGGAGTCGCCGCCGGTGGCCGGGTTCTCGACCTTGATGACGGTGGCGCCGAGGCCGGCCAGGAGCAGGGTGGCGTAGGGGCCGGCCAGCGCGGTGGTCAGGTCGATGACGGTACGTCCGGCCAGTGGCTGGTCGCTCATGATGCCCTCTCGGTGTGCAGTTCGATCAGTACGCGGCCGTCCTCGCGGACGAACCGGCCGTTCAGGCCCGCGGCGCGGGTGATGTGCTCGATGTAGTCGGTGACCCGTCGTCCTTCGTCGGTGTCGCCGCACGGCACGGGACGTCCCCGGTCGTCGATCCGGCAGGGTTCGAAGCCCGCCTGGACGAGTCCTTCGCCGTCGAAGCGGCACACGGCGATCGCGGTGTTGCGGCTCTCCGGGTGGAAGGGGTAGGCGGGCATGCCGGGGTCGGGGGCGAAGCCGTACAGCTCCTTGCGGCGCTTGGCCCATGCGGTCAGCTCGGCGCCGGCGCGGCTGCTCGCGTCCGGGGTCAGTGCGCGGGTGACGGTGACGAAGTTGCCGAGGCCGTGGAAGATCGGGCGGCCCCGGTAGGTCTCGATGCCGCGCATGATGTGGGCGTGGTGGCCGAAGACGGCGTCGGCGCCGGCGTCGATGGCGGCACGGGCCACCGGTGACTCGTACATGGCGACGGCGGCGGGGGTGTGGCCGACGCCCTTGTGGAGTCCGACGAGGACCACGTCGGCCCGCTCGCGCAGGCGTGCCACGTCCGTCTGGAGGGCGGCCAGGCTGTCCGGGTCGGCGAAGGTGTAGATCTTCGGCGGGCCGCCGGGGCTCGCGTGGTCCAGCTCGTAGTGGGTGAGGACGTGCACGTAGGCACAGCCGGCCTTGCGTGAGGTGGCCCAGGACTCGCGCGGGCCCACGCAGTTGTAGGAGAGGACGCCGATCCGCAGCCCGCCGCGTTCGACGACGGCGGGGGTCCTGGCCTCGTCGAGGTCGGCTCCGGCGCCGACGGTGGCCAGGCCCGCCCGGCGGGCGTGCGCGACGGTGTCGGCGACGCCGGTGTCGCCCGCGTCGTAGATGTGGTTGCCGGCCAGCGTGACGACGTCGAAGCCGGCCTCGGCGAGCGCGGTGAGGGCCGCGGGGTCGGCCGGGGGCGCGGGGACGTCGGTGCTCTGCTGGACGGTGGTGGCCGAGTGCGGGACCTCGACGTGCCCGACGGTGACGTCCGCGGCGCTCAGCAGGGGTGCCGAGGGCGCCAGGAACGAGGCGGGGTCGGGTTCGTCGAGGATGAGGTCCCCGACCGAGGCGACGGTGATCACGAGACGTGCTCCTGAGGGGTGGCGAGGCTGTCGCGGTGCCGGGCGAGGAACGAACGCAGGCGCGTGGTGCGGGGGTTGGTGAACATGTCGTCGGGCGTTCCGCTCTCGACGATGCGGCCGGCCTCCATGAAGACGCAGCGGTCGGCGACCTCGCGGGCGAAGGCCATCTCGTGGGTGACCACGACCATGGTCATGCCTTCGGCGGCCAACTGCCGCATGACGCCGAGTACTTCTTCGACCAGTTCCGGGTCGAGGGCGCTGGTGGGCTCGTCGAAGAGCATGACGCGGGGCCGGGCGGCGACGGCCCGCGCGATCGCCACGCGCTGCTGCTGGCCGCCGGAGAGCTGGCGCGGGAAGTGCTCGGCGCGGTCGGCCAGGCCGACCCGTTCGAGCAGTTCGCGGGCCTCGGCCTCCGCCTCCCGGCGGGACCTGCCGTGGACGCGCACCGGGGCCTCGGTGATGTTCCTGAGCACCGTGAAGTGCGGGATGAGGTGGAACTGCTGGAAGACCATGCTCATCCGGCCGCGCTGGGCGGCGACCCGGCGGGCGCCGAGGGGGCGCAGGGTGCCGCGGTGCCGTTCGTGGCCGAGCAGTTCGCCGTCGAGGTGGATCGCGCCGGAGTCGATGGTCTCCAGCTGGTGCACGCACCGGATCAGGGTCGACTTGCCGGAGCCGGAGGGGCCGATGATCGTGACGACCTCTCCGTCGGCGACGTCGAGGTCCACTCCGTCGAGGGCGGCGTGGTCGCCGAAGTTCTTGCGTATGCCCCGCACGCGCAGGGCGGGTTCAGTGGTCATGCGGACGCTCCGTGAGAGGTCTTCTTCGGGCGGCGGGTGAGGCCGCCTGTGGTGTGGCCCCGGGAGAAGTGCCGCTCCAGCCAGCGCTGTCCGACGGTGAACAGGGTGACCACGGCGAGGTACCAGAGGCAGGCCACGATGAGCATGGGGACGATCTCGTAGGTGCGGTTGTAGACGACCTGGACCGAGTGCAGCAGGTCGGCCATGGCGATCACCGAGACCAGCGCGGTCCCCTTGAGCACGCTGATGAACTGGCTGCCGCCCGGCGGGATGATCACGCGCATCGCCTGCGGGAGCACGACCCGGAAGAAGGTCTGGGCGGGGGTGAGGCCCATCGCGCGGGCCGCGTCGCGCTGGCCCTGCTCCACGCCCAGCAGTCCGCCGCGGATGATCTCCGCCATGTACGCGGACTCGACCAGCGACAGTCCGATGACGGCGGCCGTCACCGGCGTGATCACCTCGTTGGCGTCCCAGGAGGCGAACTCCGGTCCGAAGGGGATGCCGATGGAGATGCGCGGCAGGAGGTAGGCGAGGTTGAACCAGAAGATGAGCTGCACGAGCGGCGGGATGCCGCGGAACACGCCGATGTAGAGCGTGGCCGCCCAGCGGACCGGCGGGAACGTGGACATCTGCGCCGCCGCGAGGAGGGCGCCGACGACGGCTCCGACGACGGTGGCCGCGACGGCGAGCCACACCGTGGTGCCGAGTCCGGAGAGCACCGAGGGCTCGAAGAGATACTGCCCGACCACGTCCCACTCCAGGCGCGGGTTGGTCACCAGGAAGTGGACGAGGAGCACGGCGACGAGCGCGAGCACCACGCCGGCCACCACCCGCCAGGGCCGTACGCGCCGCTTGGAGAGGGCGACGTCGTCGCCCTTCGGGTCGGTGGAGCTCTTGCTCTCCGTCAGTGAGATGGGTCCGGCCACGGTTCAGCTCTCTTTGCTGGCGATGTTGAGGACGGGCTTGTCGACCATCACGTCCTTCAGCCCCCAGTGCTCCATGACGCGTCGGTACTCACCGTTGTCGACGAGCTTCTGGAAGGCCTTCTGGAGCACCGGGCCGAGCCCGCTCTCCTTGGGCGCGAGGAGGGCGAGGTTGTCGGTGGTGGCGCCCTGCTCCTCGGTCTGGGTGACGTAGCCGTACTTGTCCGACTGGGACTCGGTGACGTCGATGGCGGCGGCCTGGGTCATCCCGGCGGCGTCGGCGCGGCCGGACTGTGCGGCCAGGAGGGTGGCGTTGGTGTCGTCGAGCCCGATCGACCGGGCCGGCTGCTTGCCGTGGTCGGTGCAGTACTCGGAGAGCTTGGCCAACTGGCCCTCGACGACGCTGGACTTGACCACGGCGACCTGCTTGCCGCACAGGTCGGTGGCGGAGGAGACCTTGGCCTTGGACGTCTTGGGCACGACATAGGACGTGCGGCTGGTCATCCAGGTGATGGTGTCGAACTGGCGCTCGCGTTCGGTGGTGGCCTGCACCGGCCCGTTGAAGCCGTTGTAGCGCCCGCCGAGCATGCCCTGGAGCGCGGCCGGAAGGTTGTTCACGATCTTGATCTCGGTGCGTACTCCGAGCACCTGCCCGAGTGCTTCCTGCAGGTCCTTGTCGATGCCCGTCACCGAACCGTCGGCGCCGACCGAGCGGAACGGCGGGTGCGAGTCACCGGCGAACCGCAGGACTCCGGAGTCCTTGACCGACTGCGGCAGGGCGTCGTGGAGCGCGCTCACCTCGGGGATGGAGGGCTTGGAGACGCCTTCCTCCTCGTCCGCGGCACAGCCGGCGAGGGCCACCGCGGAGACGAGCGCGGCCGTGAGGGTGCAACATGTTCGCCACCGACGGTGGCCTCGATAGTTACGCATGAAGGTGGTCCCTTGCATGGAGAGAGATCCGCGTCATTGTCGGTATCGATGCCGAGCGTCGCATGAGGTGTCGCCTATAGCAAGAGTCGTGCGATACTTCGGTGCGACGCGAAGGCCACCGAGGGAACTGAGGTGCCATGGGGAAGGACCTGCCGAAGGCCGAGCTGCCCCGGGCTCAGAACGGGGCGGAGCCCCAACTCCTGCTGACGTCTCTGCTGGGCGACTTCTGGTACTGGCGGGACGAACACATCCCCGCTACAGCGCTGGTGAGACTGCTCGCCGACTTCGACGTGACGTCCGACGGGGCCAGAGCCGCGATGCGCCGGCTGGTGGCCCGCGGACTGCTGGACACCTCGCGCAGCGGACGCACGACGGCGTACGGGATTCCGGCGCGCACCTCCGAGGTGATCGTCGAACGCACGCACCGCATGCTGACCTTCGGCACCACCGCGCCCGAGTGGGACGGAATGTGGACGGTCGTCGCGTTTTCCGTCCCCGAGCAGGCCCGCGGTCTGCGCACCACGCTCCGTTCGCGGCTGCGGCTGCTGCGGTTCGCGGCGCTGTACGACGGCGTGTGGGTGTCGCCGCACGACCTCGGCACGGACGCGCAGGCCCTGCTGCGGGAGCTCGGCATCGAGACCGCGACCGTGCTGCGCGGTGCCGCGGTGCCCGGCGGGACGCGGCAGGGCGACCCGGTCTCCGCGTTCGACCTGACGTCGCTGAGCAAGGAGTACCGCGCCTTCACCGAACGCTACGAACCGGTGCTCGAGAGTCTCGCCGCGGGCCTGATCAGCCCGGCCGAGGCACTGCGCACCCGCACCGAACTGCGGGTGGCCTGGCGGCGCTTCCCGGAGACCGACCCGGACCTGCCGGCCGAGCTGCTGCCGCCGGACTGGGACCGGCCGCGCGCCCAGCGGGTCTTCCTGGAGATCTACGACCGTCTGGGTCCGCTGGCCGAGCTGCGGTTCCGGCAGATCCTCGGCACGGTCTCACCGGAACTGGCCGAACTGGCGTCCCATCACGACTCTGCCGCCATCGACGACTTGTACGTCTCGCTGGGCGACCGCAGGGCCCATGGGGACACCCCGTTCGAGCAGGCGGCCCAGGCACGCCGGCTGGACGAGGTGACGCGCTCGAAGGCGTGACCGCGGCGGCCGCGCACCAGGTGCGGCCGCCCGCTCCTTCCGGCGCGGGTCAGGACAGCGCGCGGTGCGCGCTCTTCAGGGCGTCCCGGAATCGCTCGACGTCGACGGGCCGCAGGTCCGCCACCATGCGCCGCTCCAGCCGGCGGGCCGGCTCGGCGTAGTCGGCCAGCAGTCGCCGTCCGGCGTCGGCGAGGAGGATCACCTTCTCCCGCCGGTTGCCCGGGTTCGGCTCCCGCCGGACCAGACCGCGGCTCTCCAGGGCGCGGACCATGTCCGCCATCGACTGCGCCGTGACGAACGAGTCCCGGGCCAACTGGGCGGCGGACACCCCGTCGTGCCGCTCCAGCACGGTCAGTGCCGTGTACTGCAACGCGGTGACCCCGGCGGGCTTGAGCAGCTCCTCCAGGCGTGCGCGTACGACGAGTTCGGTCCGCTTGAGCAGGTAGAGCAGGGACGGCCCCCCATCGGCTCCCGCCTCGACTCCCCCCTCGACCTCCGCCCCGACCTCCGCCCCGGCGTCCGCCGCCGGCTCCGCTGCTTGCGTCATCCCCTGCCTCCACTGGCCGCCGCTCCGTGTCCCACAACCGATCACCCTAAGCCGTTGACAGGATTCCTGTTAAAAGAGAACACTGAGCCCAACCGACAGGATTCCTGTCGATCCATCGTGTGGGGTGACGGCCCGGCCGGCCGCGCCGCCCGTCAGGAGGAGGCACAGTCATGGATCTGCAAGGCAAGGTCGCCGTCGTCACCGGGAGCGGACGCGGACTGGGACTCGCCTACGCCCGGGCCCTGGCCGCGGCGGGCGCCGCCGTCGTGGTCAACGACGTCGACGCCGACGTGGTCGACGAGGCGGTCGGCACCATCACCGCGGCCGGCGGCAGGGCCGTCGGCGTCGTGGCGGCGGTGGGCGACAGCGAGGCCGCCGAGCAGCTCACCGAGGCGGCGGTGCGGGAGTTCGGCCGGCTGGACGCCCTGGTCACCAACGCCGGCATCCTCCGCGACCGGGTGCTGTGGAAGATGACGGACGACGACTTCGACTCCGTCGTCAAGGTCCACCTGCGGGGCACCTTCACCTGCGCCCGGGCCGCGGCGGTACGGATGCGCGAGCAGGGCGAGGGCGGGCGGCTGATCCTGATCTCCTCCCCCGCCGGCCAGCGCGGCAACTTCGGCCAGACCAACTACGCCGCCGCCAAGGCCGGCATCGTGGCGATGGCCCGGACCTGGGCGATGGAGCTGGCCCGGGCGGGCATCACCGTGAACGCGGTCGTCCCCGTCGCGGCCACCGAGATGACCAAGACCGTCCCGGCCTTCGCCCCGGCCATCGAGGAGGCCGAGCGCACCGGCACGCCGTTGCCCGACTGGCTGCGCAAGGACGAGGGCCTGGGCACCGTCGAGGACGTCGCGGGCCTGATCACCTTCCTCGCCTCGGACACCGCCAAGGACGTCACCGGCCAGGCCATCGGCGTCGGCGGCGACCGGCTGGCCCTGTGGGCCCACCCCAAGGAGACCGCGGTGGCCTTCGCCGACGGCGGCTGGAGCGCCGACGCGATCGCCGAACGGTGGCACGACGGCGTCGGGGCCGAGCCCGAGACGTACGGCATCCCGGCTCCCAAGGCACCGGAGGCCTGAGATGAGCGACCCGGTCATCGACGTCGACGCCCTGACCGCCATCGACGTCCACACCCACGCGGAGATCTCCCGGACCGGTCACGGCGCGCTGAGCCCGGAACTCTTCGGGGCCTCCGAGGACTACTTCAAGGCGCACGGCCACCGGCAGCCGACCATCGACGAGATGGCGACGTACTACCGGGAACGGCGCATGGCGGCGGTGGTGTTCACCGTGGACGCCGAGCACGCCACCGGCCATCCGCGGATCGCCAACGAGGAGGTCGCCGAGAGCTGCGCCGCCCACGCGGACGTGCTCGTCCCGTTCGCCAGTGTCGACCCGCACAAGGGCCGCGCGGGCGTCCGGGAGGCACGGCGCCTGGTCGAGGAGCACGGGGTGCGCGGCTTCAAGTTCCACCCCAGCATCCAGGCGTTCGCGCCCAACGACCCGATGGCGTACCCGCTCTACGAGGCGATCGAGGAGCTGGGCGTGCCCGCGCTGTTCCACACCGGGCAGACCGGGATCGGCGCCGGTGTGCCCGGGGGCGGCGGCATCCGGCTGAAGTACTCCAACCCCATGCTCGTCGACGACGTGGCCGTGGACTTCCCCGAGTTGCGCATCATCCTGGCGCACCCGTCCTTCCCCTGGCAGGACGAGGCGCTGGCCGTCGCCACGCACAAGCCGTACGTGCACATCGACCTGTCGGGCTGGTCGCCCAAGTACTTCCCGCCGCAGCTGGTGCGGTACGCCAACACGCTGCTCAAGGACAAGGTGCTCTTCGGCTCCGACTACCCGGTCATCACCCCCGACCGCTGGCTCGCCGACTTCGAGAAGCTCGACATCAAGCCCGAGGTGCGGCCCAGGATCCTCAAGGACAACGCCGCCCGTCTGCTCGGCCTGCGCAAGGACTGAGGGGAGACGCCGTGTTGAACCAAGGCATCGGCTCCTGGCCGGCCCGCCGGGCCCGCAAGACACCCGGGCGCACGGCGCTGGTCCACCGGGACACCGAGATCACCTACCGCCAACTGCACGAGCGGGTCCTGCGCCTGGCGCACGGTCTGCGTGCCCTCCGGGTCGCCCGCGGCGACCGCGTCGCCCACCTGGGCCCCAACCATCCGGCCTTCCTGGAGACGCTGTTCGCCGCCGGTGCCCTGGGGGCCGTCTTCGTCCCGCTCAACACCCGGCTGGCCGCGCCGGAGTTGGCGTACAACCTGGGTGACTCGGGCAGCACGGTGCTGGTCCACGGCGCCGATCAGGCCGGGACGGCCGCGGTGGCCGCCGCGGAGGGCGGCGTCCGGCACCGCATCACGCTCGGCGCGACCGACGACGGCGCCCTCGGCTACGAGGACCTGCTGGCCGGCGGCGGCACCGAGCCGCTGGACGAGGCCGTCGCCCCGGACGACCCCTGCGTCATCATGTACACCTCCGGGACCACGGGGCGGCCCAAGGGTGCCGTGCTCTCGCACGCCAACATCACCTGGAACAGCGTCAACGTCCTCGTCGACACCGACCTGACCGGTGACGAGGTCACCCTGGTCGTCGCCCCGCTCTTCCACACCGCCGGGCTCAACATGACCT
The DNA here is from genome assembly GCF_044591655.1 of Streptomyces sp. BBFR51. NCBI lineage: Bacteria > Bacillati > Actinomycetota > Actinomycetes > Kitasatosporales > Streptomycetaceae > Streptomyces > Streptomyces sp. BBFR51. The sequence continues at coordinate 380,653 of NZ_CP172448.1, forward strand.
GCCTGCCGACCCTGCTCAAGGGGGGCCGGGTCGTGCTGCTCGAGGCCTTCGACCCGTCGACCGTCCTGGAGGTCGTCGAGCGCAGGCGCGTGACGTACATGTTCGGCGTGCCCACCATGTACGACGCGATGGCCGCCCACCCGCGCTGGGAGTCGGCCGACCTGTCGAGCCTGCGCTCGGTGAGCTGCGGCGGCGCACCGGTGCCGGCGCGCACCATCGACCGGTACCTCGCGCGCGGCCTGGCCTTCAGCCAGGGGTACGGCATGACCGAGGCGTCCCCCGGGGTCCTCTTCCTCGACCGGGAGCAGACCTCGGCCAAGGCGGGCTCGGCGGGCGTGCCGCACTTCTTCACCGACACCCGCGTGACTCTCGCCGACGGCAGCACCGCCGGGCCCGGGCAGCGCGGTGAGGTCCTCGTCCAGGGTCCCAACGTCATGTCCGGCTACTGGGGCCGGCCCGAGGACACCGCGGCCGCCTTCACCGACGACGGATGGCTGCGCACGGGCGACGTCGCCCACACGGACGAGGACGGCTACGCCTACATCGTCGACCGGGTCAAGGACATGTTCGTCTCCGGCGGGGAGAACGTGTACCCGGCCGAGGTGGAGGACGCCCTGCTCGGTCACCCGGCCGTACGCGAGTGCGCGGTCGTCGGGGTGCCGGACGACGTCTGGGGCGAGGTCGGCCACGCCGTCGTCGTCCTGGAGGCCGGTGGCCGCGCCGACGGGCCCCGGATCCTCGCGCACCTGCGGGGCCGGCTGGCCAAGTACAAGATCCCGAAAACCGTCGCGTTCGCCGAAGACCTGCCCCGGACGGCCTCCGGAAAGATCATCAAAGCGGCCGTGCGCGAGGCCCACCCGGTCCGCCCCACCGGACCCACTCCCCCAGCCCCGACCCCATGGAAAGGCAGCACCCCGTGACCACCACCGCCCAGGGCATCGAAGGTCTCACCTCCCTCGCCGGCCGCGACCTCGGCCGTACCGACTGGCTGGAGATCACACAGGAACGGGTGAACACCTTCGCCGACGCCACCGACGACCACCAGTGGATCCACACCGATCCGGAGCGGGCGAAGCAGGGCCCCTTCGGCGGGCCCATCGCCCACGGCTACCTCACCCTGTCCCTGATCATCCCCATGTTCGGTGACCTCCTGGAGATCTCCGGCATCTCCATGAGCGTCAACTACGGCCTGGAGAAGGTGCGCTTCCCGAGCCCCGTGCCGGTCGGCGCGAAGATCCGCCTGCACGGCGCGGTGGACTCCGTCGAGGAGGTCAAGGGCAACGGCGTCCAGATGGGTCTGACCTTCACCGTCGAGGTGGAGGGCAGCGAGAAGCCCGCCTGTGTGGCGCGGGCCGTGTACCGGCACTACGCCTGACCGGCGAGGCGGCCCCACCCTCCCCGGAGTGCCGATTCGTGTCGCCGCCGCCACCGCCTCCGCTTGCGAGGTCCGGGCGGCGACGGAGACTGATACGGACGACGGCACTCCGGAGGGTCCTGGACGCATGGGCGAGTACGCGGTGCGTCCCGACGTCGGGACGCGGCACGGCAAGCGGCACGGCAGGCACGGCAGACGGGCCGACGGGCTCGGCCCCGGGCGGCCCCGTTCGGCGTCCGGCCGCACCGGGACCGGATTGGCGTGGCCGCTGTGGGGCACGCGTCCGGCGGGGTCCGCGCGGGCCGGGGGCCCGGCCGCGGCTCGGGCCCCGGCGGGACCGCTCCGCCGGGCAGAGCGGAGAGGATCCCGTCCCCCGTGCCCGTGTCGCGCGGCCCCCGCGCGTCAGCCACTCCCCGACGAAAGGCAGTCCCATGACGGACACCCCGCCTGCCACCACCACGGACTCCGGCGCACCGGCGGAGAGCGACGAACACTCGCTCACCGCGGGCCCGGCGGGTCCGGTCCTCCTTCAGGACGCCTATCTCATCGAACAGATGGCGCAGTTCAACCGGGAGCGCATCCCCGAACGCCAGCCGCACGCGAAGGGCAGCGGCGCGTTCGGCCACTTCGAGGTGACGCACGACGTGAGCGCGTACACCAAGGCGGCCGTATTCCAGCCGGGCACGCGCACCGACCTGGTCACACGCTTCTCGACCGTCGCAGGTGAGCGCGGCAGCCCGGACACCTGGCGCGACCCGCGCGGTTTCGCGGTGAAGTTCTACACCAGCCAGGGCAACTACGACATGGTCGGCAACAACACGCCGGTGTTCTTCGTCAAGGATCCGATGAAGTTCCAGCACTTCATCCGGTCGCAGAAGCGCCGGGCGGACAGCAACCTGCGCGACCACGACATGCAGTGGGACTTCTGGACGCTCTCGCCGGAGTCCGCGCACCAGGTCACCTGGCTCATGGGAGACCGCGGCATCCCGCGCTCCTGGCGCCACATGAACGGCTACACCTCCCACACCTACATGTGGATCAACGCCGCCGGCAAGCGGTTCTGGGTGAAGTACCACTTCAAGACCGACCAGGGCATCGAGTACTTCACCCAGCACGAGGGCGACCAGATGGCCGCGGCCGACACCGACTACCACACGCGGGACCTCTTCGAGCACATCCGTGACGGCGACTACCCGAGCTGGACGCTGCACGTGCAGGTCATGCCGTACGAGGACGCCGCGGGCTACCGGTTCAACCCGTTCGACCTGACGAAGGTGTGGCCGCACGGCGACTACCCCCTCATCCCGGTCGGCCGGATGACGCTGGACCGGAACCCGACGGACAACCACGCCGAGATCGAGCAGGCGGCCTTCCAGCCCAACAACCTGGTCCCGGGCATCGGCCCGAGCCCGGACCGCATGCTGCTGGCCCGGCTCTTCTCGTACGCCGACGCCCACCGCTACCGGATCGGCGCGAACTACCAGCAGCTCCCCGTGAACGCCCCGGTCGTCGACGTCCGCACCTACTCCAAGGACGGTGCGATGGCCTACCGGAAGACGACCGATCCGGTCTACGCACCGAACTCCAAGGGCGGTCCCGCCGCCGACACCGAGCGGTTCGGCACGCCGCCCAGCTGGGAGACGGACGGGGCCATCACCCGCAGCGCCTACGTCAGCCATCCCGAGGACGACGACTGGGGCCAGCCGGGCACCCTGGTGCGCGAGGTCATGGACGACGCGGCCCGTGACCGGCTGGTCGACAACGTGGTGGGCCACCTGCTCAACGAGGTGACCGAACCCGTCCTGAAGCGGGCCTTCGAGTACTGGTCGAACATCGACAAGACCATCGGTGAGCGCATCGAGCGGGGCGTGCGGGCGAAGGCGGGCGAGAAGGACCCCAAGGCCGCCGAGCAGCACAATCCGGCCCGGCGGTCGATGCAGGACAAAGCCTGACACCTCCTGCGGTCTCCGCTCTCGCGGGGCGTGCGCCAACCGGCGCGAAGTACGGGACCACGTACGCGGGCGCCCGCCTGATCTACACGGCCGGAAGCGCGTACAGCCGGGGCAGGTTGACCACGATCGCCTCCTGCGTGCTGCGGGCGATGACGACCACCGCCTCGTCGGCGGGGTCGGGGTTCTCCTCCCGGTGCGGGACGAACGGGGGGACGAAGATGTAGTCGCCGGGGGAGGTGCGCAGCCGTACCTCCCGCGGCCCCTCCCCCGAGTCGTCGAGGAAGACGAACTCGGGATGGCCGCTGACGACGTAGATGGCCGTCTCCGACTCGCCGTGGTGGTGGTCGGAGGAGGACGTCGCGGGGGCGACGTGGGTCTGGCCCATCCACAGCTTCTCGGAGCCCGCCACGCGCCCGCTGACGGCCGCGAACCTGCGCATGCCGCCGGTCTGCGCCGTGTCGCCGTCCAGGGCGTCGGCACGGATGTGGTGCAGGCGGCTACGCAGGGGGGTGACCGGACGCCCGGGGGCGTCATGGAGATGGGGGTGGAAGCCCTCACCGGGGGTTGTCGACGGCTCGCTCATGGCGGGGACGCTAGAAGGATGCCGGAAAAGATGTCAAGAGGTGTCCATTGCGTTTCACCTGCGGCAATGTTCCCGCAATGGATGCGGGCAGCCTGTGAAGGGCCTTGGCGCGGCGGTCGTGTCGGGCATCATGGGCGCATGCATATCTCCGCGAAGGCGGACTACGCCACGCGGGCCCTTCTGGAGCTCGCCCGTGAACCTGCCCGTCCGTTGACCTGTGAGGCCATCGCCTCCTCGCAGCAGATCCCGTTCCGATTCCTGAAGTCCGTCGTGGGCGAGTTGCGCAGGGCCGGTCTTGTCCGCAGCCAGCGCGGCTGCGAGGGCGGCTACTGGCTCGGCCGGCCCGCCGGCGAGATCACCCTGCTGGACGTCTCGCGCGTCGTGGACGGCGAGTTGCTCACCCTTCGTGGCGAGGCCCTGGCCGCGCTGGACTATCCCGGTGCCGCGTCGGGGCTGCCCGGAGTGTGGCGCCGGATCGAGGCGGACGCGGCGGCCGTCCTGGGCGCGGTGACGGTGGCCTCCCTGCTGCCCGTGCCGGCGGGTGAGGGGCTGGCCGGGAAGGGCGCCGCGTGACGGCGCCGCCGGACGGGCCCCCGGTGGAGGTGGTCGAGTACACCGATCCCCTGTGTCCCTGGGCGTGGGGCTCGGAACCCGAGTTCCGACGGCTGCGTGCCGTACTGCCCGACGGGGTCCGCCCGCGCCGCGTGTTCTGCATCCTCTTCGACGAGGACGACGACCCGCCTCCCGATCCGGCGGCGGAGACCGCCTGGTACACGCGGTACGTCGAGGAGATCACCGGTCACACCGGCGCCCCGCGGGCCGTTCGGCTGAGCCGGGTGGCGGCGAGTTCGTGGCCCGCCTCCCTCGTCGCCAAGGCCGCGGAACTCCAGGGGGCGGACGTCGCGGACCGGGTGCTGCGCCGGCTGCGCGAGACGGTCTTCGTGCTCGGGGAACCGGCCGACACGCATGAGCTGGCGCTGTCCGCGGTGTGGGGTGTCCAGGACCTGGACCTGGCGCGGCTGTCCGCCGACGCGCTGTCCGGCGCCGTACTGGAGCGGGTCCGTGCCGACCGGACGGAGGCCCGTCGGCCGGTGCCCGAGGCGCGGTCGGTGCCGGGCGGCTCGCCGCATCCCGGCGCCGCCAAGGAGACCGCGGACGGCGGGTACCGGTACGCCTTGCCGACCGTGCTGGTCCGGGCGGCGGGCGGGCACCGCGTCGTCGCGGGCCGGCGCCCCTGCGCGGCGTACGAGGCCGCGGTCGCCGAGGTGTGTCCCGGGGCGGTGCGGGAGGACGTACGACGGTCGCCGGACGAGGCGCTGGTGCGCCACCGGAGTCTGACCGGGCCCGAGTTGGAACTGCTGACGGACGGGCGGGAACCCCCCGCGTGGGCGGTCCGCGTCGAGACGGGCAACGGCCCCCTGTGGCTGCATCCCAAGGAGGCGGCGACGCACCCGGCGACTCGCCACCGCTCCCCCGCCCCGCCGTGACAACGCTCTGATCTGCGATCGCGTCCCGTCCCGCCCAATGAGACACCAATTGGTGTCCATTGACAGGTCCTCATGACTGCCCCCAGGATGAGCAGCATGCTCACGACGCACCCCGCCGTGGTGTGCCGCTACGTGGACCTGCGGCGCACCTGCAGCGCTCTCTGTCGCTGACCGACCGCCGCCCACGGCCCGGCGGCGCCTGACCTCCCGGTCGGCGCCGACCGACCGCCGCTCGGCCGAGCCGGCCCGCCGCCCCGCCATCTGGCGTTCCGCCGTCTGCTTCCCTCCCCCCCCGGTCCTCCCCCCGGTCCGCATCCGGGCAGCCGCCGACATCCGCGCGCACCGAACGCGACGTGCCCCGACACGGGCACCGAGCCCCTGCCCGCCCAGGACGCCTCCAGCACGCCCCGCCCGCCCCAGCACACCTCGGCACGCCCCGGCACGCCTCGGCACGCCCGAACCGGCGTCACAGGTGCGGTCGGGCGACCACCCCCTTGCCCCTGTCCGTGCCGGCCTGCCCGGACACGGCCCGGGGACCGTCACAGAAAGTACGAGATGCCCGGACGACTCACGCCCCGCCGCCCCGGACCGCACCGCCGATCCGGCCGACTGCGTGCCACCGCACTCGGCGCCGCCCTCGCCACCGTGCTCGTCCCCGCCCTCAGCGCGTGCGGCGGTGACACGGCCTCCGCGAGCGGCGACGCCACCCTCAGGTGGACCTCGACCTACTTCCCCACGCACTGGGACCCGGTGGTCGGGGGCAGCGGCGCCCAGTTCCGCGAACTGTCCCTCGTGTACGCCTCGTTGACCCGCACCGACGCCACCGGCAAGGCCGTACCGGACCTGGCCGAGAGCTGGGAGTACAACGGCAAGGGCGACCAGGTCACCTTCCACCTGCGCTCCGGGCTGAAGTTCAGCGACGGCGAGCCGGTGAACGCCGCCGCCGTCAAGGCCGCGGTCGAGCGGGCGCAGCGGCAGAAGAACTCGGCCCTGTTCGGCGACCTGACGTCGATCGAGTCGGTGGCGGCCGACGGGCTCGACGCCGTCGTCAAGCTCAATCAGGTCGACTATCAGATACCGCAGTTGCTCGGTCAGCGAGTCCTTCAGATCGCCAGCCCGAAGGCGGCCGCCGCACCGGAGAAGCTGGACCAGAACCCGGTCGGCGCCGGCCCGTTCACCGTCACTCAGATCGTCCCGGGCACCAAGGCGGTCCTGAAGAAGAACCCCGAGTACTGGGACGCCGAGAACATCCACATCGACAACGTCGAACTGACCTCCGCGCCCGACGCCTCCACGGTCGTCTCCGGGTTGCAGACCGGCGTGTACAACTTCGCCGACATCGACCCGAGTCAGGCGGACGCCGCCAAGAAGGCGGGCCTCGACGTGTTCGTCCAGCCCGGCTTCAACGCCTCCAACATCAGCCTGAACATCAACAAGGCGCCGTTCGACAACGACAAGGTCGTCGACGCGGTGCGGCACGCGGTCAACCGTGAGGAGTTCGTCGACAAACTGACCTTCGGCTACGGCGAGGAGACCAACCAGCCGTTCCCCAAGGGCTATGTGGCCTACGACCCGGAGTCCGAGGACGCCTATCCCTACGACCCGGCCAAGTCGAAGAAGCTCCTCGCCGAGGCCGGCTACCGGGCCGGTGACATCAAGCTCGACCTGGTCATCCCGTCCGAGGACCCGCAGGCGGAGATCGTGCAGTCGCAGCTGGCCAAGGTGGGCATCACCGTCGACATCAAGATAGACAAGAACTGGGCGACGCCCTTCTTCGCCAAGGACCTCACCTTCTCGCTCTACGGCACCACCGGCCGTGACTCGGCGGCCCAGACCCTCACCGCCCACTTCGGGCCCGACGGGCCGCTCAACCTCAGCTCCCCCTACGAGCCGGACGGCTTCGAGGCTGCGGTCGCCAAGGTACGGCAGACACCGCTGGACGCGCCCGAGTACCCGCAGGTGCTGCAGGCTGCGACGCGGGCCGGCCTGGACAGCAAGGCCCTCGTCTTCACGTACTCCTCTCCCAACCTCGTCGCCAAGAGCAAGTCGGTCTCCGACCTGCCGAAGAATCCCGCCCACATCGACTGGACCGGTGTGACCATCGGCGGCAAGCCGTGAAGCGGGCGCGGCACGCGCTGGGGCGGTTCCTGTTCATCCTCGCCAGGTCGGTCGCGATCTTCGTGCCCGTGTTCCTGGTGGCGACCTTCGTGACGTTCGCGCTGCGCTCGCTCAGCGGGCTCAGCCCCGCCCGGATCCAGCTGGGCGAGGAGGCCACTCCCGAGGCCATCGCCCGGGTCGAGGCCGAGTGGGGCCTGGACCGGCCCTTCCTGGTCCAGTACGGCGACTGGATCGGCGGCGTCCTGCACGGGCAACTCGGTTCGAGCTGGACCAACGGCGCGGACATCTCGACGCTCATCGGCCTCGGCCTGGGCGTCAGTCTCTCCGTCGCGACGTTCGCGCTGGTCATCGGTGTGGTGGTGGGCTTCGCGCTCGGCACGCTCGCGGCACTGCGGCGCACCACGTGGGTGGACCGCGCGGTCACCGGTTTCGTCACGGTGATCTCGGTGATGCCCGCCTTCGTGGTCGGCATCGTGCTGGTGGCCGTTCTCGCCGTACAGCTGCACCTGTTCCCCTCCGCCGGATACGTCCCGGCGGAGCAGGGCCTCGGGCCGTGGCTCGCGCACATCACGCTTCCGGCGCTGGCGCTGAGCTTCGACGTGATCGCCGACGTCGCCCGTCAGCTGCGCTCCAGCCTCGTCGCCGCCTATCAGGAGAACTACGTGACGGGCGCGGTCGTCAGGGGGCTGGGCCCGCGGCGGATCTTCTTCGTGCACGTGCTGCGCAACGGTCTGGGGCCGGCGCTCGCCACGCTGGGGCTGAAGTTCCCGTCCCTGGTCGGCGCCTCCGTGGTCACCGAGTGGATCTTCGGACTGCAGGGCTTCGGCCGGTTCGCCAACGACTCCGCCCAGGCCGGTGACGTACCGGCGGTGCAGGGGGTCCTGGTGGTGTCGATCGCGCTGGTCGTGGCCTTCAACCTCGTCGTCAACCTGGTGCTGGCGCGCGTCACGCCGGCCTCGCAGCGGGGAGTCTGAACATGGTGCGTCGCGTCCTGTCCCTCACCTCCGGCCGCATCGCCGTCGTCATCCTGACGGTGGTCGCGCTGCTCGCGATCCTCGGGCCGCTGATCGCCCCGCAGGATCCGCTCGCCACCAGCGACAACGCCCTCGCCGCCGCGTCCGGCAGCCACTGGCTGGGCACCGACTACCTCGGCCGGGACGTCCTGAGCCGCCTGCTCGACGGCTCCCGGGTCAGCGTGCTCGGCGCGCTCGAAGTCGCGCTCACGGCACTGGTCGTGGGGGCGATCCCCGGAATCCTGTCGGTGTATCTCGGCCGGATCTTCGAGTGGATCACCCTGCGGCTGGCCGACACGCTCGTGGCCCTGCCGTTCCTGCTGTTCGCCGTCGCCGTGATCGCCCTGCTCGGCAACGGGCTCACGCAGGCGATGCTCGTGACGGGGGTGCTGGTGTCGCCCCTGTTCTACCGGGTGTCCCGCGCCGCCACGCTGGCGGTGGCCCGCTCGCAGTACGTCGAGGCCGCGCTGATCTCGGGTGCATCGGTCGGCTGGGTGGTACGCCGCCACGTCTGGGTCAAGGTGCTGCCGCCCATCGCGGTGGCGTTCGCGCAGACCATCGGAACCGGCTTCGTCATCGTCTCCAGCCTGACCTTCCTGGGCATCGGCGTGCAGCCCCCGGAGCCGACCTGGGGCGGCCTGCTCGCCTCCGACCTCGGCTACCTCAGCCATCGGCCGTGGGCACCGCTGACCCCGGCGCTGCTGATCATGGTCACCGTCTGGGCCGGCAACCTGCTCGCGGACGCGATCCGCGACGTGTCGGGCGAGGCCGGCCGTGCCCTGGTCAAGGGCCGCGGAGCCCGCACGGACCGGCCCGAACGAACCGAACCCGCCCCCGCAGGAGGTGCGTGATGACGACGGTTTCCGAGAAGCTCCTCACCCGGACCGAGGAGGCCGGCACGTCCGGCCCCGCAGACCCGCCCGACCGGACGGTGCCCCTGCTCTCCCTGCGCGACGTGCGCATCGGCGACGGCAGCGACGGCAGCGACGGCCGGGAGATCGTGCACGGGGTGAGCTTCGACCTCACCCCCGGCAAGGTGGTCGGCATCGTCGGGGAGTCCGGCAGCGGGAAGACCCTCACGTGCCGGGCCGCCCTGGGCATCCTGCCGCCCCACTTCGAGGTCACCGGGGGGTCGATCGAGATCGACGGCACCGACATCTCCGCCCTCACGCCGGCGCGCTGGACCGCGCTGCGCGGGGCCACGATCAGCGCGGTCTTCCAGGACCCGGCGTCCTACCTCAACCCGTCGCTGCGGATCGGCAAGCAGATCGCCGAGGTCGTCCGGGTCAAGAAGGGGCTCGGGCGCCGCGCGGCACGCGAGCGCGTCCTCGCCCTGCTGCGCGCGGTGCATCTGCGGGACCCGGAACTGGTCCACGACCAGTACCCCTTCGAGCTGTCCGGCGGCATGCTCCAGCGGGTGCTCATCGCGGCCGCCATCGCCGCCGACCCGCGGATCCTGGTCGCCGACGAGGCCACCACCGCGCTGGACGTCACCGTGCAGGCGGAGATCCTCGACCTCCTGGCCGACCTGCGCGAAAGAGCCGGGCTCGCCCTGGTCGTCGTCTCCCACGACCTCGCCGTGGTGGCCCAGTTGTGCGACGAGGTCCTGGTGATGCGGCAGGGCGAGGTGGTCGAGCAGGGCCCGACCCGCGGGGTGCTGGACGACCCGCGGCACGACTACACGCGGCTGCTGATCAGCGAGCACGAGCAGTACGGGCTGGAGAAGTTCCTGGCGCCGAAGGCCCTCGCACCGAAGGAGGAGGCGTGAGCACCGACCGACCGGACGACAGCGCCGCTGCCCCCGCCCGCCCCGTCCTGGAGGTCACCGGGCTCGAGGTCCACTACGGCGCCCGCCGCAAGCGCCGCCGGGCCCTGCACGACGTCTCGCTGCGCGTCGCGCCGGGTGAGACGGTCGGCCTGATCGGCGAGACGGGCTCGGGCAAGTCCACCCTCGCCCGCACCGTGCTCGGGCTGGTGCGGGCCACCTCCGGGTCCGTCGTCCTCGACGGCGAGGACGTCACCGGCCACGGACCCCGCCAGTGGCGCGAGCTGCGCCGCCGGGGCGTGGTCCAGTACGTGTTCCAGGACCCGCTGCGCAGCCTCGACCCGGACCTCACGGTCGAGGCGTCGCTGACCGAGCCGCTGCTCGTGCGGGGCGTGGCCCGTCAGGAGGCGGGGGCGCGGGTGCGTGCCTTCCTGCCCCGCGTGCGGCTGACCGAGGATCTCCTCGGCCGGCTGCCGGGTGAGCTGTCCGGCGGGCAGCGCCAGCGCATCGCGGTGGCCCGTGCGCTGGTCACCGAGCCTCGGCTGGTCGTCCTCGACGAGCCGGTCAGCGCCCTCGACTCCGCCAACCGGGTCCAGGTCCTGGAGATCCTCAAGGAGCTGCGCGCCACCGGCGTGGCCCTCGTGTTCATCTCCCACGACCTCGGGTCCGTCGCGGGGATCGCCGACCGCATCGCCGTGCTGTACCGGGGCGAACTGGTCGAGGCCGGTGCCGCCCGCGACGTCGTGGGCCGGCCGGAGCATCCCTACACGCGGCTGCTGGTCGGCTCGGCGCCGACGCTGCGCGGGGCACCCGCCGACCGTTCCGAGCGCGCGGCGCTGCGCGCACTCCTGCCAACCTGACCCCCCACACCCACACCCACACCCACACCCACACCCACGGTCTCCGCGCTCCCGCGCCTTCATCGAAGACAGGAAGAAGAACCATGTCCCGACGGATCCATCTCGCCCTGCACCCCTACGGCGTCGGCGGCCCCGGCCAGCACGGCCTGTGGAAGGACCCCCGTGTCGCCAAGAACGCCAGCATCGACATCGACTACTACATAAAGCAGGCCCAGGCAGCCGAACACGCCCTGTTCGACGCCCTGTTCGTCGTCGACAGCCAGTTCATCAACGCCACCTACCCGGCGCACTACCTCAACCGGCTCGAACCGCTCACCCTGCTGTCGGCCGTCGCCACCCACACCCGGCACATCGGCCTGGTGGGAACGGCCAGTTCGACGTACAACTCACCCTTCAACCTCGCCCGCCGCTTCGCCTCGCTGGACCTCATCAGCGGCGGCCGGGCCGGCTGGAACGTCGTGACCAGCTTCGACACCGGCACCTCGCGCAACTACGGGCTGGACGAGCACCTCGACTATGCCACCCGGTACGGCCGCGCCCTGGAGTTCGTCGAGGTCGCCCGCGGGCTGTGGGACTCCTACGAGGACGACGCCTTCCCGGCGGACGTGGCGCGCAACGTGTTCCTGGACCCGGCCAAGCTGCACGAACTGAACCACGAGGGCGAGCACTTCAAGGTCGCGGGACCACTGAACATCTCGCGTTCCGCGCAGGGCCAGCCGGTCATCTTCCAGGCCGGTGTGTCCGAGGAGGGACGCGATCTGGCCGCGCGGGTCGCCGAGGGCATCTACGCGCCGGGCGGATCGCTGGAGCAGGCCCAGGAGTACTACGCCGACATCAAGAAGCGGACCGCCGCGTACGGCCGGGACCCCGAGCACATCAAGATCTTCATCCACGGTGGTCCCGTCGTCGCCGCCACCGACGAGGCGGCCCGCCGCCGCGAGCGGGAGATCTTCGAGGAGGACAACGACTTCGACCGTCATCTGGCGCTGCTCGGCCGCTCCTTCGGCGCCTACGACTTCAGCGTGCACGACCTGGACGCACCGTTCCCGGACGTCGCCCATCTCGCCGAGAAGGGGGGCCGCACAGGCGCTGCGAAGATCATCGAGCGGGCACGTGCGGAGAAACTGACGCTGCGCCAGGTCGCGCAGTCCGTCGCCGAGTTCCGCCGCTCCCCCTTCGTCGGGGCGCCGGAGACCGTGGCCGACACGATCGAGCGGTGGTTCGACGCCGGCACCTTCGACGGCATCAACCTCGCCTTCCGCACCCAGGACGAACTCGACCTCTTCGTCGACGGGGTGGTGCCGATCCTGCAGAAGCGGGACCTGTTCCGCACCGAGTACGAGGCCGACACGCTGCGCGGCAACCTGGGCCTGCCGGTCCCGGCCAACCGGCACAGCCTCGAGCGCCGTCCCGTGAACGGCTGAGGGGCCCGCCATGACCGAGCAACCCCGATTCAGACTGGGCTTTCTCACCCACGTCCAGGGCCGCGACGCCGACCTCGCCCGGACCTACCGCAACGCCCAGGAGCTGTTCGTCGTGGCCGACGAACTCGGCTTCGACGTCGGCTGGGTGGCCCAGCATCACGTGCCCCTCGGCGGTGGCGGACTGTCCTCGCCGTGGACCTTCCTCGCGCACGCCGCCGCGCGCACCACCCGGATCCGGCTCGGCACCGCCATCACGGTGCTCCCGCTGGAGGACCCGATCCGCCTCGCCGAGGACGTCTCGACCGTCGACGCACTCAGCGGCGGACGGGTCGAGCTGGGCGTGGGCAGCGGTTCGAGCGACCTGGAGTACGCCGCCTTCGGCCGGGACGTGGCCCGCAGACGCGAACTGACCAGCGAACACCTGGACGTCGTGCGACGCGCTCTGAGCAACGAGGAGGTGGGCGCCCCCGGCTTCCGCGTCCAGCCGGCGACCGGTGACTTCACCGACCGGATCTGGCAGGGCGTCTTCAGCGAGCGCGGGGCGACGCACGCGGCGAGCCGTGGCTCCAACCTGCTGCTCAACCGGGCCGCCTACGGCCACGACGCGCCCACCGACGCGGTGCAGCGCCCCTGGGCGGACGCCTTCCTCACCGCCTGGGACCGGCCCCGCAGGCCCCGCATCGGTCTGTCCAGACTGGTCTTCCCGGCGAAGGACCGCCGTACGGCGCTGCGGTACATCGGGGACGACGTCCATCGCGCGGCCCTGCGCATGGCGGAGCACGGGGCGTTCCCGAAGGGACTCGACCTCGACGAGGCGCTGCGTCGCTTCCACGCGTTCCACGGCTCCCCCGAGGAGATCGTCACGGCCTTCCGGCAGGAGCAGGTCCTGCCCCTCGCGACCGACCTGATCACGCAGTTCAACCCCGCCGTACCCGACCACGACGCCACGGTCCGCGCGCTGGAACTCATCGCGACCGAGGTGGCGCCCGCCCTGGGCTGGCGCCCGGCGGCCCGCAACGAGCCCGCACCCGCAGGAGTCTGACATGAGCGACCACACCGACCACCACGCCCCCGAGGGTCTGCACACCCGCGGCACGATCGTCGTGGTGCCCGGCCGGGGCGAGACCCGGGCGACCTACGGACGGCTGGCGGCGCGCCTGGCGGCCGACGCGTACCGCGTCCGCGTCGTCGACGCGCCCGACCTCACCGACCCGTACGCCGACGACCCGGGGGCCGCGCCCACCCGCTTCGGCGCCCTGCTGACGGAAGCGGTGGACGGCACCGCCGGTCCCGACGGGGTCACGGAACCCGTCGTCCTGCTGGGCGCCGACGCGGGTGCCGCCGCGCTCGCCGCACACCTCGGGCGGGCCGGGCGGCTCCCCGGCGGCCGGCGGCCCGACGCCGTCGTCCTCGCCGGACTGCCGGGACGTGCGGCGCCCGGCGTCGACACCTGGGACGAGGAACTCGACGTACGCACCTTCTGCCCCACCCACCGGGGCACGCTGAGCAACGACACCGAGGTGCGGCGCGGTTCGCTGGGCGAGCCTCTCCCGGACGCGCTGCTCACGGCCGCCTACGACGCCGAACTCGCCGTCCCCGCACTGTTCCTGGTCGGCGACGCGGACCCGCTCGCGGACCGGGACGCCCTCGTCCACACGGCCAAGTCCCTGCCCCGGGCCCGTCTGTCGGTGGTCCGGGGCGCCCATCACGACGTCCTCAACGACGTGCAGCACCGCACGGTGGCCGCGGAGATCGTGACGTTCCTGGAGACCCTGCGCGACGAGCTGGTCCCGGTTCTCTCCGTGGAGACGAGCTCCTGGTGAGATCGGGGACCGCCAACCCACTTCCCCGCTTCGGCCGCCCCGCCTGAACCCCGACCGCGAAAGGGTGCCCACATGGCCGCCATCCTGTCCGTTTCCGGAAGCCCCTCCCCCACCTCACGCACCGCGCGCCTCCTGCGCCATCTGGACGACCGGCTGCGCCTGCACGGCCACGAGGTCACGCCGCTCGACGTACGCACCCTGCCCGCCCAGGCGCTGCTTGGGGCCGACTTCCGGCACCCGGCGATCACCGACGCCACCGCCCTGTTCGAGCGGGCGGACGGAGTGGTGATCGGCACCCCGGTGTACAAGGCCGCCTACTCGGGGCTGCTCAAGTCGCTGCTCGACCTGCTCCCGCAGTACGCGCTCGCCGGCAAGACGGTCTTCCCGCTGGCCACCGGCGGCAGTACGGCCCATGTCCTGGCCATCGACTACGCGTTGCGCCCGGTGCTCAGCTCGATGGGGGCGCTGCACATCGTCCCCGGCTGGTTCACCCTGGACAAGGACATCACCGTCGACGACAGCGGGGCGACGGTCGTCACGCCCGCGGCCGCCGAGGCGCTGGCCCAGGTGACGGACCAGTTCTCGGCGGCGCTGGGCGGGCGTACGACCGCACTCGCGTCGACGGCGTGAACGCCCGTCAGCAGCGCGAGTGGCGGCGGCCCGGCTGGACGCCTACGCCAACGCGCACTACCGGTCGCTCAAGAACGCCCGGACGGACGACGTGGACGTGCGGCGGGAGTCATTCGCCCGGGTCGAGGCCGTGGCGCGCGAGGCGGGTCATGCGCCGGCGCTTGACGCCTGGGGCGAGGACCTCGCGCTGATGCGTCCCGGCCCCGTTCAGACCAGTTCGGGCTGCGCCTCCGCGGGCTGAGGAGGTTCCGGTTGCCGTGCCGGCGGGGCCGCCGGCTCCCAGAGCCTGGTGGTCCGCACGTAACCGAGGATCACGGAGGCCATCGCGAGGACCAGCAGCGGTCCGGCGGCCCACGGGTGCTCGGCCATCTCCTCGGGCAGGTAGCGGTACGACACCAGCAGTACGGCGAACACCGTCGTGCCGTGGGCGACCAGCCGGACGCCCGCGCGGTCCCAGCCCCGCGCGAACGAGCGCATGGCGGTCTCGACCGTGAGCGCGAACACCACACCGGCGATGAGGTCGGCGCCGTAGTGGTAGCCGAAGCCGAGTGTCGCGGTGAGCGTGGCGACCAGCCAGAACGTGCCCGCGAACCGGATGGCCCGTGAACCCCTGCGGGAGTGGATGAAGAGCGTGGTGGCCCACGCCGTGTGCAGGCTCGGCATGCAGTTGCGCGGCGTGATCTCGTCGAACGGCATCGAGTGCGGGGCGCCGGTCGGCGGCAGCGTGTCCGGCCACAGGTTGGCCACCGCCCACTGTCCGCCGTCGGCGCCGTAGGCGAAGACCGGTCCGACGACCGGGAAGATCATGTAGATGGCGGGCCCGAGCAGGCCGATGGCGAGGAAGGTGCGTACGAGGTGGTGGCTCGGGAAACGGCGCTCGACGGCGACGTGACGCAGTTGGTACAGCCCCACGAGTGCCGCGGCCAGGGGGAGCTGACCGTAGACGAGGTGGAGGACGTGGTCGCCGACCGGTTCGGTGGCGTCGACGAACCGGCCGACCAGCCACGAGGGGTTCCCCAGCGCCTGGTCGGCGGTGGCCACGTAGGGGTCGAGCACCGCCTTGCGGGTCTCCGAGGTGATGAGCAGCCAGGTGTCGCCCGTCTTGTGTCCGGCCACCAGCAGCAGGCCCAGCCCGACGCCCTTCAGCAACAGGGCACGCTCGCCGCCCCCGCGGCGCGTCACGGCGACGACCGCGCAGCCCAGCACGACCCATAGCGCCCCGTTGCCGAAGTTCATGTCGGCGCCGACCACCCAGCGCACCAGCCAGAAGACGACGTCGATGCCGATCGCGGCACCGGCCGCGACGAACCGCTGCCGCCAGGTCAGTACCACCATCGTCAGGGCGAGGCCGGCGTACAGCAGCGGCCCCGAGTCAGGGGCGAAGATCACCTCTCGCGCCTGATTGGTGATCGGGCCCCGCACGCCGTAGTGGCGCGCGGCGAATTCCAGCGCGATGAGGAAACCGAGGGTCACCACACCCGCCGCGGTCCACAGCACGGCCCGGGGCCGGCGCCGGGCGGCGATCAGGGACCCGCGGTCTCTTCGCGAGGATATTCGTGTTGGTATGGTTTTCAATTGTTTGGGCCCGTTTGCTAGGGGTCGGACAAATAGGTCGCTCGTGCGGATCGTCACGAGTTCGAACATGCTAACGGCACGGCGTGGGGGCCGGAATCGCCCGATCCGCGTACTCGGCGTCACGCAGGGACTGGATCAGCGCGGCACGGGCCCGCGCGACGCGTGAGCGGACCGTACCGACCGGGCAGTCGATCAGCTCGGCCGCTTCGGCGTAGGGCAGTCCGACGAGTTGGGTGAGGACGAAGGCCTCACGGCGGTCGTCGGGCAGCGCGTCGAGCAGTTCGGTCAGCGCGACGCCGTCGTCGAAGCCCGGCAGACCGGGCTCCCCGGCGCGCTCGGCGGCGGCCTCCCAGTCGTCGGTGGCGAGGAGCCGGGGCCGGGCGGAGGCGTGCCGGTAGCTGTCGATCACCGCGCGGCGGGCGATGGCCAACAGCCAGGTGCGGGCGGAGGAGCGGCCCTCGAAACGGTGCAGGCTGCCAAGAGCCCGCAGGAACGTGTCCTGGGCCAGGTCGTCGGCGGACTGGGGGTCGGCACTGAGGTGCGTGACGAAGCGGCGGACGTCCCGGTGGAGGGCGCGGACGAAGCTCTCGACGGCCTCCGGGTCACCACCGCGGGCGGCCAGCGCCCACGTGGTCGCCGTGTCGTGCGTGGACGGGGCAGGACTGATCACATGCTGTCCTTCTCGTGAGTCCGGACCTCACGCATGCGACGCACACGTACGGTGCGCGGCAGACGACTCGGCATGCGGCTCGCACACGTACGGCACGCGGCAGGCGGAAGTCCGGCTTCCGGACCGGGCGGCACGGGGCTCGCGGGGGTCCGGTGAGGGTGTGGGGATGGCGGACGTACGCGCGCGCGTGATGGCGGCGTGCGCCCGTCGCCCGAGCCGGCCCGGCGGACAGCGCCCGGCACGGCATCGGGAAACCGGCTGTCTCAGGCGACAGCGGTCTCCGCGGGCGGGCCCCGGTATGTGATCGCGTACACGAGGAACGGCCGACTCGGCCGGCGGGCCGCACGGCCGCGCCGGGCGACGACGCGCGGGCGGTCCGGCGGCGCCGGGAGGGTGAGGATCAGCCGCAGCGGCGCGGCCAGCCGTCCGGCCACGGCCCGCAGGACGCGGAAGGCCGCGCGCTCGCCGTACGCCAGCCACAGACCGCAGAGCAACGCGGCCAGGAGGTGGGCGGCGAGCATGCCCGTGGAGGACATGCCGCCCCCGGTGTGGCCGCCACCTGATGGGGACCCCATGGCGGACACGGAGTCCATGGCGGAGGCAGGGTCCATGGCGGGCATGGCATGCCCCGTGTGCGCCATGGCGGCCGTGTCCCCCATGACCATGGCGGGCATGGACGGCGTCGCCGAAGCGGACGGCGTCGACAGCTCCTGGGCGTACGAGAACCACTGGTGCAGTGCCGCTTGGGCGGCCACCATCGCGCCGGAGACCAGCAGGAGCCCACGCTCCCGGCCGGCCAGGCACCACGCCGCACCGCCGGTCACCGCCACCGCGGCGACCAGGGCCCACCAGGCCACCGGGGTACCCGACATGAGGACGTGTCCCAAGGTGGCGAGCAGCACGCAGACGGCCGCGAACACCGCGGCCCTCGTCGTGCGGAAGCACCACCCAGCAGTCATGGCGGCTCATCCTCGCATTCCCGGGCCCGCCGTCATGGAGGGATACGGAACTTCCTCGCCCGACGGTCAACCCCTACCCTGTGATTCACACCACAGCGACCGACTGGACCGGCGACCGTTCAAGACACCACCGCGGGGATGCGTAGACAAGGCATGAGCAACTCTGATTCCGAGGTGCCGGCACCTCGCAAGGATCACGGCGCGGACCGCCGCGGCACTCCGGTGGGGCGGCGCGTACTGCTGGGGATGGTCGGGCTCGGGGCCGTGGGCGTCGTCACCGGCGGTCCGCTCGAGCGTCTGGTCTCCGGCGGCCTCGACGTCGTCGCCCGGAAGGATCCGACCGGCCTGTCGGACCTGCTTCCGGGCAACCGCTTCCGGTACTACTCCGTGACCGGCTCCGTTCCCGAACGGGACGAGACCGACTACCGCCTCAAGATCGACGGGCTCGTGGCCGAGCCGAAGACCTACCGGCTGGCCGACCTGGCGGCACTCCCCCAGGAAAGGCTCGTCCGCGACGTGCAGTGCGTGACCGGATGGCGGGTGCCGCGGACGCCGTTCGCCGGCGTGCGCCTGTCCACGATCCTCGACGCCGCCGGCGTGTCACCCGACGGCGGTGCCGTCCGGTTCACCTGCTTCGACGGCGAGTACACCGAGAGCCTCACCCTGGAGCAGGCCCGCAGACCGGACGTGCTGGTCGCCACGGCCATGGAGGACAAGCCGATCAGTCACTCCCACGGCGGCCCGGTACGGCTCTACGTCGCTCCCATGTACTTCTACAAGTCCGCCAAGTGGCTTTCCGGCATCACCGTCACCAAGGACGTGCGCCCCGGATACTGGGAGCGCCTGGGCTACGACGTGGACGCGTGGGTGGGCCGCTCGAACGGACGTGACGATGCTCCCACCGTCTGACCGTCACGCGCGGCCGGTCCCGCCCCGGTCCGCCAGGTTCGCGCGCTTCACTCCCGCGGAGCGCTGGGTGCACCAGGCCACCGCCCTCCTGGCCGGGGTGTGCATCGCCACCGCGGCCTGCCTGTACGTCTCGCCCCTCGCCGAACTCGTCGGCCGCCGCAGGCTGGTGGTCACGGTGCACGAGTGGTCCGGGATCGCACTTCCCCTGCCGGTACTGCTGGGCCTCGCCTCCCGTGCGCTGCGCTCCGACCTGGGGCGGCTCAACCGCTTCGGCGCCCACGACCGGCGCTGGCTGCGGGCCGCCCTGAGACGGCAGGGGACGTCCAGGGTCCCCTCGGGCAAGTTCAACGCGGGTCAGAAGGTCTACGCGGCCTGGACCGCGGGGGCCGGTCTCGTCATGGTGGGGACCGGTCTCCTGCTCTGGTTCCCTGACCTCGTGTCCCTGTCGCTCCGGACGGGCGCGACGTTCGTCCACGACTGGCTCGCCCTGGCGATCGGGGTGGTCGTGGCCGGTCACATCTGGCGGGCGGCGAGTGACCCGGGCGCCCTCGAGGGCATGTGGCGCGGGTCCGTGTCACGGGAGTGGGCGGATCGGGAGCACCGGTTGTGGCGGCGGGAGGTGGACGGGGAGGCGGGTTCCGACGGCCCCGCGGACCGTCCGGCTCCGGCTCCGTCGGCGACGGAGCCGGACTGACCCGCGGCCGCGCCGGGCCGCCGACCGCCGACCGCCGTCAGACGGTGTGCTGATACGCCGAGTACGTCAGGTAACCCGCGTCACCGCCCTGGTAGTACGTGGCCTCGTCCACCGGTGCGACGGGCAGTCCCGTGCGCAGTCGCTCGACCAGGTCGGGGTTGGCGATGAAGCCGCGGCCGAAGCTGATGAGGTCCGCTCCGAGCCCGAGCCAGTGATCGGCGTCCTGGCGCCCGGCCTGCTTCGGCCCCATCGGAAGCACCGGGTTCATGATGAGGGCGCCCGGCCAGGCGCGGCGCAGGCCGATCAGCACCTCCTCGTCGGCGGTGGCCTCGATGTGGACGTAGGCGATCCCGAGGCGCGACAGCTCGTGCAGCAACTCGGCGTAGAGCTCGGGGACATCGCTCTCCTCGACGCCCCAGAACGTGCCCGCCGGAGAGAGGCGGATGCCGGTCCTGGCGGCGCCGACGGCTTCGACGGTCGCGGACACGGCCTCGACGGCGAAGCGGATCCGGTTGGCCACGGAGCCGCCGTAGAGGTCGGTGCGCAGGTTCGCGTTCGAGGAGAGGAACTGCGAGATGAGGTAGCCGTTGGCCCCGTGCAACTCGACGCCGTCGAAGCCGGCGTCGACGGCTCGGCGGGCGGCCCGGGCGTACGACAGGGCCTGCTCGGGCACTTCCGCGGTCTCCAGGGCGCGCGGAGTCGGCGCGGGCTGGGGCCCGTTCGGCGTGAACACGTCTCCGACGGCGGGGACGGCCGAGGGCCCGACCGGCCGCGTACCCGTGGTGTCGGGGTGCGAGACGCGTCCGCCGTGCATGATCTGGGCGAAGATCCGTCCGCCGTTGGCGTGCACGGCCGCGGTGACGGGGCGCCACGCGGCGACCTGCTCGTCGGTGTGCAGTCCCGGCGTACCCGGATTGGACTGCCCGACCAGGCTCGGCTGCACGCCCTCGGACACGATCAGCCCGGCCGTGGCCCGCTGGGCGTAGTACGTCGCCATCGACGGTGTGGCCAGACCGCCCGCGGCGGCACGGACCCGCGACATCGGGGCCATCACCGTCCGGTTGGGCAGCGTCAGACCGCCGAGCGGGAAACTGTCGAAAAGAGACGTCACGTCAGGACTCCTCGTCGTCCGGGGCCCGGATCTCGGGCACGACGGCTACGCTAGAACCTGACACTGACGTCAGAGGCAAGATATTGTGCCGCAGATCACAGTCGGGAGTACGGCATGCGCATCGGAGAGGCCGCCGCACGGGCCGGAGTCAGCGTCCGGTCCGTGCGTTACTACGAGGACCAGGGGCTGCTGGCCAGCGTGCGCAGCGCGGGCGGGCAGCGCCAGTACACGGAACACGAGGTCGAGCGGGTCAGGTTCCTCCAGCGGCTGTACGCGGCCGGGCTGTCCAGTCGCACCATCGCCGACCTGCTCCCGTGCGTCGACACGCCCAGCGAGGACAATTCCGACGCCGCGCTGGAGCGGATGGCCCAGGAGCGCGACAGGCTGTCCGAGCACATCGCCGACCTCGTCCGCACCAGGGACGCGCTCAACACCCTGATGGACACGGCACGCGAATACCGGGAGTCCCTGCGCGTCACGGTGCGCGACTGACCGGCGGGACACAGTTTGCCTAATCCTGTTAGGCAAGCCCATAATCGTCCGCGGCTGCTGGGAGAGCGATACGGAGGACGGGTGTGGCGCGGGTAGGGCTGACGACCGAGGGCCTGATCAGGGCCGGGGCCGAGACGGCCGACGAGATCGGCTTCGAGCGCACCACTCCGACGGAGCTCGCCCGGCGGTTCGGCGTCAGGACGGCGAGCCTGTACTCGCACGTGAACAACGCGCACGACCTCAAGACCGGGATCGCGCTGTTCGCCCTCGAGGAGCTGGCCGACCGGGTCTCCGAGGCGGTCGCCGGCCGAGCGGGCAAGGACGCGCTGACGGCTTTCGCTAACGCCTACCGCGACTACGCCCTCCAGCACCCGGGCCGGTTCGCCGCCACCAAGTTCCCCCTCGACACCCGGACGGCCGCCTCCAGCGCCGCTGTGCGGCACTCCCGGATGGCGCGGGCGATCCTGCGCGGATACGACCTGGCCGAGCCACATCAGACGCACGCCGTACGGCTGTTGGGCAGCGTCTTCAGCGGCTACGTCGGCCTGGAGTCCGCCGGGGGCTTCAGCCACAGCGCCCCCGATGCGCAGGAGAGCTGGACGGAGATCCTCAACGCGCTGGACGCCCTTCTGCGCACCTGGCCGACCGGCTCCTGAACCGGCCCCCGGGCGCGGGCACCGCGGGTTCCGTCGTGTCAGGGCCGCGCGGCGGTCAGGGAGAGCGCGTACAGGGCCGTCGAGGCGAAGTCGTCCGCCGGCTCCACCGTCTGCCAGGAACGGACGTCGTCGAGATAGCCGGCCCCGTGGCCGTCGAAGTCCGACCACTTCCCGCCGTCCGGCGCGAAGGAGCAGGGGCGTCCTCCCTCGAGGGCGCCCGGTTCCTTCAGCAGGTCCGCGTCGTTGGGCCCGTTGACGACGGCTCCGCGCAGGATGTCCCCACGGCCGGTGTGACTCATGGCGAGGTTCGCGACCTGGTGCTGGGGACAGTGCGGATAGAGGTCGCCCGCGCCCACGACGAAACTGGTGCCCCAGGCGTTGGCCCCGAAGACCCAGGCCAGCTGCTGGGCGGCGAAGTCGTCGTACCGGTGGTCGCCCGTGACGCGGGCGTACAGTTCGGCGGTGGCGAGCAGGCCGAAGGTGTTCGGCGCCGCGTCGAAGTCGCTGGGTATGACGCCCGACCGGAAGGGGTCCCCGGCCGCCCGCTTCCGTCCCGTCTCCACCTGCCGCCTCAGCTCCGCCTCCAGTGCGCTCGTGAGCCCCGCGTCGGGGTCCGCCGAGGACAGCACCTCGGCGTGGGCCAGGGCACTGACGTCGGCGGCGCCCAGGGTGCCGCTGCGCTCGTCCCGCAGGGCCGCGCGGGCCCAGGTGAGCGCCTCGCCGCTCCAGCGCGAGGCGCGTGAGTCGCCCAGGGCGTCGGCGCCGCGCGCGAGTTCGGCGGCCGCCCACTCCATGTCGTCGCGCCAGGAGTCCTCCTGGTAGTAGTCCGCGGGGACGGTGGTGACCAGGGCGCCCTTGTCCGGCCGGGTGTCCGCCTTCGCGTAGACGGCGGCCGCCTTGTCCAGCCACTCACGGGCCTGCACGGGGTCCTCTTCGGCCTCGGTCTGCGCGGCGAGGGCGAAGGCCGCGCTCACCCGGCCCGCGAGGTTGGGGCTGATGGGCTCGCCCGGTTCGTTGACGCGGAAGACGGGCCGGTACTTGATCAGGTAGTCGGCGTCCCCCGGCCGCACGGTGAGGTGGTCGTCCTCCTCGGGCAGCCGCCACACGTCGTGGTCACCACGGACCCGCTTGCCGCCGGACCCGAGCCCCACCTGGGCGTAGAGGGTGCCCGTATCCGCGTCCCACATCCTGTCCAGCCAGCGCAGACCGTGCCGGGCCTCGTCCCGCAGCCCTGGCACCGACGGTGTGTCGCGGACGGTGCTCAGCATCTGTGCGACCACGTAGGACGTCGTGTGTGTGAACTTCAGGAAGTCGCCGGCGTCGAACCACCCTCCCGACACGTCCACGGGCCCGCCCGCTTCGGACAACGCCGGGTCGGCGGTCGTCCCGTCGGCCGAGTCGGGATCGGGGTCGGCATCGGGGGTCTCGTAGACGCGGGCCCGTTCGTCGGTCAGGTGCGAGGGCACCCGTCCGGTCGCCTCGGTCAGGACGTCCTCGCCGTCCCGCTGGGTGCCGAAGAAGTGCACACTGTCCGCACGCAGCGGATCCAGCAGCTGCCGCGCCGTCGCCACGCGGAAGCGGACCGACGGGCCGGCGTCCGCCCCGACCAGGCGCAGCCGATAGGTGCCGGCGCGGCTGAGCGACGAGAGGTCGATGGAGTGCACGGCGCCGTACGTGCTGTTCCACTCACCGAGAGAGGGGCCCACGCTGCCGTGCTCGGCGGTGTTCCCCCGCTCGTCCAGGACCTCGAACTCCGCGTCGGCCAGCTTGTCCCGGTCCCCCATGACGTAGGCGAACTTCTTCTCGCCCGCCACGTATCCGACCTGGTTGACGCGTAGGGCCGCCGGGGCGTCGTCCCCGTCCTCGGAGCATGCGGAGAGGCAGCAGGCCGCCAGTACGCAGGCGGCCACGGCCGACACGGCGCGAGCCGACGGCGAGAAGAAGTGGTTCATGGTGGACAGTCTGGTCGATGGCACCCCCGCGCCGTGGGCCGAGGTCCCGGTCGGGGTGGGACGACGAGGGCGGACGTTTGTGCGGGATAGGCTCTGGTCTGCCCGCCCCCACCCGGACGCCACAGGAGGAGTCGGCCATGGGCCCACAGGACCCGCAGGAGGTGCCGGCCGCGCAGGACACGGCCGAGCGGCTCCGGGCGATCTGCGACGAGTTGTCGGACCGCTTCTACGAGCGGGCCGACGTGGTGCGGACGCTGGTGGTGACGCTGCTGGCCGGTCAGCACTCCCTGGTGCTGGGCCCGCCGGGAACGGCGAAGTCCGAGCTGGCCCGGGAACTCACGAGCAGGATCGAGGGCGCGTCCTACTGGGAGATCCTCCTGTCCAAGTTCACCGCGCCGACGAGGATGTTCGGTCCCATCGACGTCGCGGCGCTCGCCCGCGGTGAGTACCGCCAGGTCTACGACGGCCGCGCCACCACCGCGCACGTCGCGTTCATCGACGAGATCTTCAAGTGCTCCACGGCGGCACTCAACGAGACGCTGGGTTACCTCAACGAACGGATCTACCACCCCGAGAGCGGCGGTGAACCCGTCCGCTGCCCCCTCATCGGCGCCATCACGGCCAGCAACGAACTTCCTGAGGGCGAGGACACGGCCGCGATCTACGACCGGCTGCTGGTGCGGATCGAGGTCAAGTACCTGGAGGATCCCTCCAACTTCGCCGCCCTGGTCCGCTCCGCCGTCAGCCGCCCGGCCGCACCGCGGCGGACGACCCTGCAA
This sequence comes from Streptomyces sp. BBFR51, assembly GCF_044591655.1. Taxonomy (NCBI): domain Bacteria; kingdom Bacillati; phylum Actinomycetota; class Actinomycetes; order Kitasatosporales; family Streptomycetaceae; genus Streptomyces; species Streptomyces sp. BBFR51. Next base: position 405,480 of record NZ_CP172448.1, read on the forward strand.
CTGGCCGCGCTGCGGCAGGCCGCGACCGAGGCCGTCCCCGCCGTCGAGGTCTCCGACGCGGTCGTGGACGCGCTGTGTACGCTGCGGGCCGCCCTGCGCCGCAAGGAACTGGTCGCCTCCGACCGCCGCTGGCGGCAGGCGGTGGGCCTGCTCCAGGCGTCCGCGTACCTCGACGGGCGCCCCACGGTCGCCGAGAGCGACCTGTCGGTGCTGACCCATGTGCTGTGGAACTCCCCCGCCGAGCGCCCCACCGTCGAACGCGAGGTGCTGCAACTGGTCAACCCGGACGCCAAGGAGGCCCTCGACCTCGCCGACACCATCGACGAGCTGGAGACCCAGCTCGACGCGATGGCCGGACAGTCCCGCGAGGCGCTGAGCGAGTGGGTCATCAAGAAGGCCCACAACCAGCTCGCCATGGCGGGCAAGCGGCTGGAGAAGCTGCGCGAGGAGGCGGCGGGCGCCGGGCGCTCCACCGCCGCCATCGACCGGGTCACCGGCCGCCAGCGCGCCGTCCGCGCCCGTGTGCTCACCGAGGCCCTGGGCGTCGACGCGAGCACGGTGCAGGCCCAGCTCTGAGAGCGGGGGCACAAAAAACCATGGACCAGGCACCGAACCGGCTGGACGAGCTGGCGAACCGGGCCGCCAAGTGGCTGGCCCTGTCGGCCGCCGCTCCCGCACGGCACACCGCGGCCGTGGTCGCGGACCGCTTCGACCGGCTCACGTGGCGGGACACCTACGAGCAGTCGGCCGCGCTGCGGGAGCTGGCCGGGGAACTGGGCGAGCGCCACGCACACACCGCCGACCTCCTCACGGACGCGTTCCTGGCCGCCTACCGGGCCGGCCCGCGGTTGCGCGAGCCCGCCGAGATGGACCCCTCCCGCATGGTCAACCACCGGATCGTCGGCGCGCTGCTGGAGTCGCCCGGGTTCGCCGAGCTGCACCGGGAGACGGTCGGCGACCCGTACGCCGCCGCCATGGCCGTGCTCGCCCAGGCCACCGCGCTGCGCCGGATGCTGGACGAGTCCGGGCCCGCCCGGGAGCGGGACGAGCGGGCGGAGCGGACGCGGCAGCGCGCCGAGGACGCGGCAGCCGCCGTCGCCGAGGCGCTCCGGCAGGCCGCCGACGAGGCCGACGAGGACGGCACCGTGTCCGGTCCGGCCGCCGACGCCGTACAAGCCGTACAGCAGGCGGCCGAGAGCGCGGAGGCCGCCGCGCGACGGGCCGCCCTGGACGCCGGGCAGGCCCATGCCGTGGCGCTCCCCGGCATCCGTGCCGCCGCGCGGAGCGGGGTGGCGAAGTCGGCGGCCGCCGCGCGGGAGGAGGCGGCGCTGATGCGGGCCTGGGGCGTCGGTTCCGGCGAGCTGGAGCGGATGCCGTTCGACGGGCGCGCCCGGCTGGCCGAGCGGCTGCGCACCGGCCGGCTCGCACAGTGGGCCGAACTGATCGGCCGCTTCCGGCAGATGGCCGAGGGCGAGCGCGCCCGCAAGGTGGAGAACGCCACCGGTGAACTGATCGGCGTCACACTCGGCGACGACCTCTCCCGCGTCATCCCCTCCGAGCTGGCCAACCTCGGCCTGCCCGAACTGCGCGCGGTGTTCGCCGCGCGCTACGCCGCCGGGGAGCTGATGCTCTACGACAGCCAGGGAGAACAGGCCACCGGCCGGGGCGCCGTCATCGCCTGCGTGGACACCTCGCACTCCATGTACGAGGCGGGGCCCGGCGGCATCACCCGGGAAGCGTGGGCGAAGGCGTGCGCGCTGGCACTCCTCGACCAGGCCCGCCAGGCGGGGCGCGACTTCGTCGGCATTTTGTTCTCCGCCGCCGACAAGCTCCAGGTCTTCCGCTTCCCGGCCGACCGGCCCGCCCCCCTCGCCCGCACCCTCGACTTCGCGGAGACCTTCCTCGGCGGCGGCACCAGCTACCAGCGGCCGCTGTCGGCGGCGGGCGAACTGCTCGAGGAGGAGTTCAACGACTCCTCCCGCACACGCGGCGACATCGTGATGCTCACCGACGACGACTGCGGCGTCACCGAGGAGTGGATGCGCGGCTGGAACGACGCCAAGCGCAGGCTGGGCTTCCGGGTCTTCGGCGTGGGCATCGGCGCCCCGCGCGTCGCGGAGGCCGGCTCGGTCCTCGAGGCCCTGTGCGACAACCTCAGGTCCATCGAGGACTTCACCGACGTCCACGCCGCCGCCGACCTGTTCCGCGTGATCTGACCGGCCGCCGGCGCCTTTCGCGCGGGGCCTTACGGCTTGCGGGCCACCGCCCCGTACATCGCGATGTCCTCGTCCCGGATGCCCTGTTCGCCCGTGCCGTCCGGATGCCACTTGTGGACCTGGACGATGCCCGGTCCGGCCAACTCCAGGTCCTCGAAGAACTCGTGGGCCTCGTCGATGGTCCGCAGCCGCATCGGCATGTCGCGGGCCGCGTACTCGCGCGCGACCCGGCCCACCTCCTCGGGGGCGAACTCGGCGGTGCCGATGGTCATGGCCAGGTAGCTCCCGGAGGGCAGGGGCTCCAGGAGCCGGCGCACGATGCCGACCGCGTCGTCCTCGTCCAGGACGAAGTGGACGATCGCGATCACGGTGAGTGCGACGGGCTCGCCCAGGTCCAGGGTCTTGCGGAACTCGGCCGATTCGAGGACGGCTTCCGGGCGCTGGAAGTCCGCCTCGATGTACGTCGTCCGGCCCTCGGGCGTGCTGGAGAGCAGACCCTGGGAGAGGGTCAGGACGATCGGGTCGTTGTCCACGTAGACCACCCGCGACTCGGGGGCCACCGACTGGGCTATCTCGTGCAGGTTGGGCGAGGTGGGGATGCCGGTGCCGATGTCGAGGAACTGGCGGATGCCCGCCTCCTCGGCCAGCCACCGCACGGCGCGGTTCATCCAGTCCCGGTTGGCGCGCATGTGGACGGGCAGGGCCGGCCATTCCCGGGCCATCGCGTCACCCGCCTCCCGGTCGGCGGGGTAGTAGTCCTTTCCTCCCAGGATGTAGTCGTAGATCCGGGCCGAGTGCGCGTGCTCGGTGTCGATTCGGTCGGCCGGCCATCCGCTGTCGGACAACGTTCGCCCCTCTCTGGGTCGGGTCGTGCGGTGCGAGTGAACTCTCGGTGCGGAAAGTCTTCACAGCTCCTTGCGCAGCGCGCCGAGGAGTTCCTCGGTGCTTCGGGCCGGGACCGCCTGGGCGCCCAGCCGGTCCAGGGCCTCGCGGTAGACCACCACGTCGTCGCCCTTGTCCAGATAGACGGCGCCCACGAGTCCGCCGAGGTAGACGATGTCGGGGAGTTCGGGGGCCCGGAACCGGAAGAGGTCGAAGGCGCCCGCGCGCATGGCGGGGTGCGGGCCGCCGGCGAACGGCATGATCTGGAGTGTGACGTTGGGCAGCCGGCCCAGCTCGATCAGCCGGTCCACCTGCTGCCGCATCACCTCGGGGCCGCCCACGGGCCAGCGCAAAACCGTTTCGTCCATCACGACCCACAGGCGGGGCGGGGACGGCCGGGTGAGGATCTCCTGGCGCCGCATGCGCAGGGCCACCCGACGTTCGGTGGCCACGGAGGAGGCGTGCGGGTTGCCGGCGCTCAGCAGGGCGCGTGCGTAGGCCGGGGTCTGCAACAGGCCGTGCACGACGCCGGACTCGTAGGCGCGAATGTGCAGGGCCGCCTGCTCCAGGCTCAGATAGGCCGCGAACCAGTCCGACATGACGTCACGGTAGGTGTGCCACCAGCCCCGCTTGTTCGCCTCGCGGGCCGACTTCAGGAAGGTGTCGATCTCCTGCCGGTCGCGGACACCGTAGACCTGGAGCAGCTTCTCCACGTCCGGAAGCCGCAGCCGCGCCACCTTCGCCGCCTCCAGGCGGCGGATCGTGGAATGACTCATCCCGATCGCCTCACCTGCCTGCTCGAACGTCAGACCGGCGCGGGTGCGCAACTCCTCCAACTGCCTGCCGAGGATCATGCGCAGCACGGAGGGGGCGCCGCCCCAATCGGTCTCCGCGGTCACACCGTCTTCCCTTCGCCGTCCCGCGCCCGGGCCCCGGATGCGCAAGTCTGCCACGAGCGCCACCCCGTCCGAGGAGCATGCGTCCAGGCAGCTGCAATTTTCAACTTGCCGGTTGCGCAGGGTTGTTGAAGGATGACACAGTGGCTTCACCGCCCCCTGTTCTCCCCGACCGATGGCCAGGACCGCCCTGCTGGACACGCGCCCCCACCCCACGGGACGGTCTCGCATGACAACGTTCTCCTGGTGATCCGTCGGTCGCGCGCGCCAACAGACCGACAGCGCGCCGAAGTGGAGCGTTCGGCCGCGCCGGTCCCAACCGGTCCGCCCGCTCCCCGCCCGGCCAAAGGACACCCCCCATGGACCTGCAGCGCACCCGTGATCCACGTCCGTCCGCGGCCACCGCCCGTGACCGCTCAGGTACGTCCAACACCGCGTGCCCACCCCGCCGACGCCGCTCCGGCCCCGCCTCCCTCCCCCTTCCCGCCGGATTGCGTACCGGCCTCGGTCACGATGCCGTCGGCACCTGCGCGGAACACGGCGAACGCATCCTCAGTTCCCTGCCCCGCGCGGGCTGCGTGTTCGCCGACGAGGGGCTCTGGTGGTGGATCGTCCCCTCGGGATCCGACATAGGGGTCGCGTGGCCCGACAGCACGCATTACGTCTCCGGCGACCCTTCCTGGACCCGGCCGCGCCCGGCCGACGGGCCGACCGGGCCGCGCCTGATCCACGGCCCCGACGGCGACTCGCCCTACACCGCGCCCATCCCGCTGTACTTCCTCGTCTGCCGGCTCACCGGTGTGCCGCCGCGCTGGTCCCTGGCGCCCTGAGCGCCGCGTGCCCTGCCGTCCCGACGGCGGCCCTACTCGAAGAACTTGAGGCTCCATCCGGTGTCGCTGGTGGGCCCGGGGACGTTGGCACGGCTGTAGGTGGTGTTCCCCCACCAGCAGAAGGTGCCGGTGTACCAGTACCGGTTCTCCCACGCGTACGGCGTTCCCTTGGCGACGGCGTGGAACATCAGGGGGAACCTCGGGCCGGCCGGCGGGCTGGTGGCGATGTCGCCGTCGAGCAGGACGAAGCTGTGGTGGCCGGGGCCGTCGACGTGGAGCGTCGGGTCCCAGCCGGCCATCATGGTCTCGCGGTGGGAACCGAAGAGACAGCCGTTGGACTTGTACCAGTCCCACACGTAGGTCGGATCGCCGCCGGCCCGCAGCCTCAGGTCGGCCAGGCAGTACTGGTCGCTCCAGCTGCCGTTGGCGGAGTACGCGATGTGCAGCTGACCGCCCGGATCCTTGACGGGCTCGGGGCCCTCGTTGATGAACGGGTTGCCGACCACCCGCTCCCAGCTCTCCCGCGGCTGCGAGATGACGTACCGTCCGCCGGTCGGTGTGGCCGGGTCGCTCATCCGCGCGATGTAGAGGTTCTGCTCGACGTTGGTGTCGCCGGCCCAGCCCGACCAGACGAACCACCGCTGCCCCTCGAAGGTGAACAGGGTGCCGTCGATGGCCCACTTGTCGTCCGGCAGGGCCAGCTTCGTCTCGGCCGTGTATCCGCTGTCCGCGGCGGCGGAGCTGATCACGTACATCCGGTGGGCCGGTCCGCGGCCGGCCGAGAAGTAGATGTAGTAGCGGCCGCCGTCCCGCACGATCTCGGGTGCCCACACCTCACCGCGGTCGTGGGTGTCCGACCAGACCTGCCGGGCGGGCGCCGACGCCAGCGCGGCCGTGGAGGCGGCCTGGCGTACGGCGATGCCGCCGCCGGTGGACTGCACCGAGACATAGGTGCCGCCGACCCGGATCACGCTCGGGTCGGCGGCCCGCAGACCGGTCCGGTCGGCCCGCGCGGGCCCGGCGGAGGACACGAGGAGCAGGAGGACGGCGAGGACGCCGGACAGCACGGCGGCGCCGGCGACGGAAACGCGGCGGGAGAGCTTCCCGATCCCGTTCGGTCGACTTCCAGACAGGAGTGACATGTCCCTCCGCTTCCACGGCCGTGTTTTACATCGATGGAAGTAGGCACGTCCAGGATCGTAATTGGCGGCGGACATGTCAATGAGGGCGCCGACAGCGTTGTCGCGTCCGACTCCCGGACGTACGAGGACTTTGTCCGCTTCGCCTTCCGCTTCACCTTCCGAACCTGGAGTGCCTTCTTCCGATTGATCTCGTTCAACTAGTTGACATGCACAGGGAAGCACTACAACGCTGCAAGTCCCCCACACCAAGGAGGACCGTGTGCTTTCCCCACGCAAGCTGACGGCGTCTCTGGCCGTCGCGGCGTCGATCGGCGCCGTCGCCGTCGTCGTCGGGCCGGCCGAACCGGCTTCGGCGGTACCGGACACCATCCCGCTCACCCTGAAGAACGACTCGGGCAGCGCCGAACAGGTCTACGTGTACGTGATCGGCACCGAACTCGCTTCCGGGCAGCAGGGATACGCCGACGAGAGCGGCGCCTTCCACGCCTGGCCGGCCGGTGGAGCCCCGCCGGTCCCGGCCCCCGACGCCTCGTTCGCCGGCCCCGCAAACGGCGGGTCAAAGACCGTTCAGCTTCCGAAGTTCTCGGGCCGGGTCTACTTCTCGTACGGCCAGAAGCTCGACTTCCGGCTCGCCGACGGCGGACTCGTGCAGCCGGCCGTCCAGAACGCCGACGACCCCAACCACGACACGCTGTTCAACTGGACCGAGTACACGCTCAACGACTCGGGTCTGTGGATCAACTCCACCCAGGTGGACATGTTCTCGGCGCCCTACTCCGTCGGCCTGACCGCGGGCGACGGCTCGACGAAGCAGACCGGTTCGCTGAAGCCGGGTGGATACAAGGCCGTTGCCGACGGCCTCCAGCAGCAGGGCGGCGGCTGGGAGGGTCTGGTCCAGACCCGGAGCGACGGCTCGCCGCTGCGGGTGCTGGCTCCCGGCCACGGCATCGGCTCCGGAGACATACCGGCCGACGTGATGAGCGACTACATCGACCGGGTGTGGAGCAAGTACGCCACCGACACCCTGACGGTCACGCCGTTCAAGGACCAGCCGGACACGAAGTTCTTCGGCAAGGTCAACGGCGACAAGATGGACTTCACCGACGGCACCGGTGCCGTGGTCACCTCCTTCGAAAAGCCCGACTCCGACTCCGTCTTCGGCTGCTACAACAAGCTCGACGCACCCAACGACCAGGTCCGCGGCCCCATTTCGCGGACCCTGTGCGCCGCGTACAACCGCTCGACGCTGCTCACCAACTCCGAGCAGCCCGACGCCGACGCCGCCGGCTTCTACCAGGACGGTGTCACCAACCACTACGCCCGTCTGATCCACGCGCAGATGCGGGACGGCCAGGCGTACGCCTTCGCCTTCGACGACGTCGGCAACCACGAGTCGCTCGTGCACGACGGCGACCCCAAGGACGCGGCCATCACGCTCGAGTCCTTCGGCTGACCCGAGCCTTCGACCGACCCGGGCCGGCCCCACCCGCGCCCGTACCTTCCCCCCACCTCAACGCCCGCTCCCGCTTCGTGGGAGCGGGCCCACGAAAGGGAGAGACATGGCCTCCCCACGACTGCTCCGCAGTTGCCTGCTCGCCACACTGTCCGCCACCCTCGTCGCGGCCGCCGCGGTGGCCCCCGCCCAGGCGGAGCACCAGCCGAAGTCCGCCGCGGCGGTGACGTTCTCCGACACGTTCGACGGGCCCGCCGGCTCCGGCGTCGACTCCGCCAAGTGGCAGCTCGAAACCGGAGACAACGTCGACAACCACGAGCGGCAGTACTACACGTCCGGCACCGACAACGCGAAGCTCGACGGCCAGGGCAATCTGGTGATCGAGGCCCGGCGCGAGAACCCGGGCAACTACCAGTGCTGGTACGGGACGTGCGAGTACACCTCGGCGCGGCTCAACACCTCGGGCAAGTTCACCGCCACCTACGGGCACGTCGAGGCCCGGATGAAGATCCCGCGCGGGCAGGGCATCTGGCCCGCGTTCTGGATGCTGGGCCAGGACATCGGCGAGGTCGGCTGGCCCAACTCCGGTGAGATCGACATCATGGAGAACGTCGGCTTCGAGCCCTCGACGGTCCACGGCACCATCCACGGCCCCGGCTACTCCGGCTCGGGCGGCATCGGCGCGGGCTACACACTGCCGAACGGTGAGGCGTTCGCGGACGCCTTCCACACCTTCGCGGTGGACTGGGCGCCCGACAAGATCACCTGGTCGGTCGACGGCAACGTCTACCAGACCCGTACGCCGGCCGACCTGAACGGCAACCGCTGGGTCTTCGACAAGCCGTTCTTCCTCATCCTGAACCTCGCGGTCGGCGGCTACTGGCCCGGCGACCCCGACGGCTCGACCTCCTTCCCGCAGCAACTGGTGGTCGACGAGGTGAAGGTGACCACGAGCGACGGCTGACGGCTTACGGCTGACGCCTGACGTCTCCCGAGCCCGAACCGGACACGAAGTCGACCGCCCCCTCCCGCGAGGTGGCGGTCTTCTTCGCGTTCAGCCGCGGGTCAGGTCCTGGAGGCCGACCACCCGCAGCAGTTCCAGCCGCTCGTGGGACTCGCTGCCCGGGCGGGCGGTGTGGACGGTCAGCCGCTGGTCGTGCTCGGGGCTCAGCAGGACCTCGCAGTCGAGCTCCAGCAGACCCACGACCGGATGCAGGAAACGCTTGACGGCGGCTTGGCGCACGGCCACCTCATGGGTGTCCCAGAGCGCCGAGAACTCCTCGCTCCGGGCACGCAGCAGGCGTACGAGTGCCCTCAGCCGCGCGTCGTCGGGGCGGCGGCCGAGAGTGGCGCGCAGATCCGCCACCGCCGTGCGGGCGGCCCGGTCGTGGTCCTCGGCCGGGAAGAGCTCCCGCGCGGAGGGGTCCATGAAGAAGCGCCGGACGACGTTGGGCTCCGCACCGGGAGCGGAGGCGTCGCCATGCAGCGCCTTGGCCATCGCGTTCTGCGCGAGGATGTCGCCGCGGTCGCTCACCACCTGGGCCGGGACGTCGGTCAGCCGGTCCAGGAGGAGGAGCAGGCCGGGGCGGACGTGGTCCGTGGGGGTCCGGTCGCGCGAGGGCTCCTCGCCGGCCAGATGGAAGACGTGGTCGCGTTCGTCGTCGGTCAGCCGCAGCGCGCGGGCGACGGCGGCGAGCATCTGGCGCGACGGGCGCGATCCCCTGGCCTGCTCGATCCGCGTGTAGTGGTCGGTGGACATGCCCGCCAGCCGCGCCACCTCCTCGCGGCGCAGCCCCGGAGTGCGACGCCGTGCGCCCGGCGAGAGGCCCACGTCGGCAGGGGTGAGCCGGGTACGGCAGCGGCGCAGGAAGTCGGCCAGTTCGGTTCTGTCCACCCGTCCACCATGCCGCGTGCCGCCGGCCGGAGCCAGGGACGGCCGGTCCCTGGACAAGGACGTCTCTCCCGCCCCGGCCGGCCCCGCCGCACGCTGGAGGCCCGCGGGTCCACCGGCCCACCTCGCCGGTGTCACGCGCTGCCCGGAACCCCTTCGCAAGGAAAGGCACGTCCGCCATGGAGTACCGCACGCTCGGCCGGACCGGCATCAAGGTCAGCCCCTACGCGCTCGGCGCGCTGATGTTCGCCACGTCGGTCGGCAATCCCGACCCCGACGACTCGGTCCGCGTCATCCACAAGGCGCTGGACGCCGGGATCAACCTGATCGACACCGCCGACGCCTACCGCGACTCCGAGGAGATCGTCGGCAAGGCGCTCAAGGGGCGGCGCGACAACGTCGTCGTCGCGACCAAGGTGAGCCGCCCGCTGGGGGACGATCCCAATCAGCAGGGGGCCTCACGGCGCTGGATCATGACCGCCGTGGAAGACTCGCTGCGTCGCCTCGGGACCGACCGCATCGACCTCTACCAGATCCACCGGCCGGATCCCGACACGGACGTCGAGGAAACGCTCTCCGCCCTCTCCGACCTGATCCGCAGCGGCAAGGTCCGTGCGATCGGGACGTCCGCCCTGCCGGCGTCCGACATCGTGGAGGCCCAGTGGGTCGCCGAACGACGCGGTCTGGCACGGTTCCACACCGAGCAGCCGCCGTACTCGCTGCTCAACCGCGGCATCGAACGCGAGGTGCTGCCGGTCGCGCGGCGCCACGGGCTCGGCACCCTGGTGTGGGCGCCTCTCGCGCAGGGCCTGCTGACGGGGCGGGTGCGCAAGGGCGGGCACAACGAACTGCGCCGCGCCGGGCTCCTGCGGCACGTCAACGACGAGCGCCGTCTCGACGCCGTCGAGCGGTTCGTCTCGCTCGCCGAGGAGGCGGGCCTGCCGCTGACGCATCTCGCGATGGCGTTCGCCATCGCCCACCCGGACGTGACCAGCGCGATCATCGGGCCGCGCACGATGAGTCACCTCGACGACCTGCTGGCCGGCGTCGATGTCGCGCTCGGCGACGACCTCCTCGACCGGATCGACGAGATCGTCCCGCCCGGCACGGACGTCGGCGTCCTCGACCAGGCCTTCGTACCGCCGGCGCTCCAGCGGCCGGGCCTGCGCCGCCGGCCCGTGGGTGAACGTTCCGCCGCCTGACGTTGAGCCGAACGCCTCGCGCGCACGTATGGGGTACGGGAGGGCTCTCGCCCGCCCGGCCCGCGTCCGCGCGAGGACACGCACCGATCGACTCGAGGAGAGCGCACCGATGAGCACCGCACGCCTGAACGACCGGCTGACCAGGCGGCAGCCACTGGTTCTCGGACTGTTCCGCATCGTCCTGGGCGTGCTGTTCACCAGCGAGGGCGCCGCCACGGTCTTCGGGGTGCTGGACCGGCGGGCCGGCACCGTGGGCGACTGGCCGTTCTGGTACGCCGGTGTCATCGAGCTGGTGGCGGGGGGTCTCGTCCTCCTCGGCGTGGCGACGCGCGGGGCGGCGTTTCTCAGCTCGGGGATCATGGCCTTCGCCTACTTCACCGAGCACCAGGGCGACGGCCTCTTCCCGCTCCAGAACGGCGGACTCGCCCCGGCACTGTTCTGCTGGGGCTTCCTGCTGCTGGTCTTCTTCGGGCCGGGCGCGCTGTCCCTGGCGGGGCTGCTCCGCCGTGGCAGCACCGCCCCGGGCGCGGCCCGGCCCGCGGCCGGACAGGTCTCGTGACCGGGCAGGTCTCGTGACCGGGCGGCGTGTGTGCCGGCTCTTCTCAGGGGGAGGTCGTTTCGGCGATGTCGGCACCCGGAGCATCCTCGTCCGGGGCCGCCGGGGGCGGAAAGATCAGGTCTTCGAGCGCGTCTGCGGCGAAGAGGAAGGCCATCATCACAACCGGTAGGAGCAACGCGAGCAGAATCACAGGACCTCCCGGTAGGTCGGTCTGTGGGCGTCGTGGCCCGGCTTCCAGGATGGGCCCGAATGGCGGAACCCGCACGGCGGGACGCGCCACGGGACGTCACCGGCGGCTGATCAGCGCAGGTGAGGGGCGCTCCGTACCGGTGTCGTGGTCGCCGGGGCTGCGGACTGCTCGGACTGCTCCATGCCTCCGTCCGCCGTGAGGACTTCTTCCAGCCGCGCGAGGTCACCGAACCGGGCCGCCGCGAGAAACGCCTGGACGAGCCGGCGGTGCTCGACCGAGTCCACCGGCCGCTTGCAGCGCTCCGCGCCGAGGCGGTCCTGGGCGCGGGCGACCTGCTGCCTGGCGTTGACGACGCTGAGGCCGAGGATCTCGGCGATCCGCGCGTAGGGGTAGCCGAATCCCTCCCGCAGGAGGTACGCCGTGCGCTGCCTCGGGGTGAGTGTCTCCAGCAGCAGGAAGACGGCCCGCTCGACGGCGTCCTGGCGTTCGGCCACCGCTTCCGGGGTCACCCGGTCGTCCGCGGATTCCGGGAGCCAGGGGCTGGCGCTGGATTCCCGGCGCCTGCGGGCCGAGTGGAGCACGTTGATGGCCAGCCGGACGGTGGTGGTCCTGAGCAGTGCCGACGGGTTGAGGACGACGGTCCGGTCGGTTCCCTGCCACCGGACCCATGTCTCCTGAAGGACGTCCTCGGCGTCGCCCGCGTCGCCCAGGATGTGGCCGGCGATCCTGAGCAGGCCCGGCCTGGCACGGACGAACACCGACACGGCCTCGCCCAGCTCGTCGCTCCCCTGGTCGGCCAGGGCGCCCGGCGTCTCCCGGGGGCGCCTGGTTTCGGTCGGGTGGGTGTTCACGACCGGCTCCTCTCGATGGATCGGCTGCCCGGAAGGGCGGCTGGTTCCAACGTCGCGCCCCGGGGTGGCCCGTCGCGCCCCGGGGAAGCCGTAGGCGAGTTCGTAGTGCTCCGTAGTGCGTGCGTGGTCCGGGCGGTGAACACCCGGGTCGTACGTGGCAGGGACACGGCGGTGCGTCCCGGAGCTCGGGCGACGGGATCACGGCCCATGCGGGCGCTTATGCCTCCTCAACGGCTTCGACAGGATCAGATGCCGAAGACCTCACCCGTCGGAAAGCACCGGCGAAGGCGGACATCGTGGCCGAGACCACTGCATTGCGGGGATGAGGGCGCGAGTCGGCGGAGCTGGACGCGCTGGTGAACCGTGCCCGCGCGGGCCACAGCGGCGCGCGCCGCGGCTCATGTCCGGGTCGAACGCATCGTGGACAGCAGTCCGAGATGGAGCTGGCCTACGCCGGTCTGCACCAGTTGTGCGGACACATGATGGCCTCCGCGGGGCTGCTGCCCGCCCCGCAGCGCGAGGCGATCGAGGCCGCGTTCGGCCTGCGTCAGGCCTCCGCGCCCGGCCCGTTCCTGGTCGGGCCCGCCCTGCTGGGCCTGCTCACGGAGACCGCGGGCGACCGGGCGCTGCTCTGCGTGGTCGACGACGCGCAGTGGCTGGACGCGGAGGGCATCGCCCTCGTGCTCGCCATGCGCAGGGTCGACGAGGTGTTCGCCGGTCTTTGGCGGCTGGACGTCGAAGGGCTGTCGAAGGGCTGGGGCACGGCGACGCGTCCGGTCCGCTGAGCTGGCGGCCCCGGCGGTCTCGACCGGCGGGTGCGCGACCGGCTGATCGCCGAGGCGCGCGGCAATCCCCTGGCGCTGCGGGAACTCCCCCGGGCGCTGAGCCCGGCCGAGATCGCCGGCGGCTTCACGCTGACCAGCTCGATGCCGCTGGAGCACCGCATCGAGCAGAGCCTGCTCGTGCAGCTCGAGCCGCTGCCCGGGCCCGCACGCCTGCTCCTGCCGCTGGCCGCCGCGGACCCGACCGGCGATCCCGAGCTGCTGTGGCGCGCGAGCGCGGTGCTGGGACCGGGACCGGACGCCTTCGACGCCGCCAAGGACGCCGACGCGCTCGTCGTCGGCACGCGCGTCGGCTTCCGTCATCCCCTCGTGCGACGACCGGCGGCTCCCCGGTTCAGGTCGGCCTCCCGCCGAACTGCCAGTGGTGGACCTCGATGCCGGCGTACCGGTCCGCGGTGAGCACGGCCCGTGCGGTGTCCGTGTCCGCGGCCCGCACCAGCGCGGCCGTACCCAGCCAGGCCTCGCCGTCGTCGGACAGCAGGGGGCCGTACGCGATCAACTCGGCCCGTCCGTTCGGCACTTCCAGGTCGGCGGGCTGCCCCGCGCCCAGCCCGAGTACCAGGAACCTGTCGCCGCCGGTCCGGCCACCGGGGAAGTCCCACATGGTGCGCCCGAGGGTGTTGCGCCACCGGCGCAGCATCACGTCGCGGTACACGCCCGCCTGGTAGCCGGGCTCGCCGAAGGCGAACGCCCGGGCGGCGGCGGGATCGGGCAGGTCGAGTACGTGCACACTGCCCGTGGGCACCTCGCGGTCGTCGGTGAGGGTCGGGCCGCGCGCGATCATCTCCGCCGCGTACCCGTCCATGTAGGACCAGTGCGCCTCGACCAGCTCCTCACGCAGCGTCAGGGAGCCGGGCCGGTCGCGGTGGTGGCAGAAGAATTCCATGCCTTCAGTCTGATCCCTCTGAGGCCTGTCCCCTCTACCTGGGGTGATTCTTTGGCCTGCCGTGTACGCATATGCAGAACGAACGTGCGGCGCAACCTCTGCCCAGGACTTGCCGTTGGGTACGTATGGAACCTCCCATCGAGATCAGCTACGGCGACGTCGGCGACTGGACCATCGTGGAGATCCACGGAGAGGTGGATGTGTACACCGTGCCGACGATCAAGCAGTACATGATCGAGCGACTCGCGGACGGCCACCGTCGGTTCGTCGTCGATCTGCGCGGGGTGGCGTTCATCGACTCCATGGGCCTGGGCGTGCTGGTCGGCGCACTCAAACGCGTCCAGTCCGTCCATGGGGAGCTGAAACTGGTCATCACCGACGCCAACACCAAGCAGCTCTTCGCCCTGACCGGCCTGCGCCACGTCTTCCCCATCTACGACTCGGTGTACCAGGCGAGGCGAACGTCCTAGGAGCGAGCGCTCTTTCAACGGCGTGTTCATGGCCGGGTCGCCCGGTCCAGTTCGATGAGGACCGAGTAGTACTCGCGCCCGGTGGCGCGGTCCATGCCGATCTCGCACATGCGGTTGGCGGACAGGTGCGCGTCGTAGGCGCGCGAGGTCACCTCCTCGGCCTCCTTCGCCGTCGCCGACGCGGTCAGCTCCTTGTGCAGCATGCCCCGGTCACCGGCGAAGGCGCAGCATCCGGCGTCGTCGGGGACGACGACCTCGTCGGCGATCGCCTCGGCGACCTGCCGCAGCTGGTCCACGTCGCCCAGGTGCTGCATGGAGCACGTCGGGTGCAGCACCGCCGAACCGGTGGTGCGCCGGATCGTCAGCCGTGGCAGGAGTTCGTCCGCGGCCCAGACGACGGAGTCGACCACCGTCAGTCGCCGGTGCAGTTCCCGGTTGGCGTCGGTGAGATAGGGGACGACCTCGTGCTGGATGCCCAGCGTGCAGGACGAGGCGTCGACGACCAGAGGGATCCGCCCGCCGTCGGTCCAGGCCCAGGCAGCCTCGACGACGCGGTTGGCCATCACGGTGTTGCCGTCCGCGTAGCCCTTGGAGTGCCAGATCGTCGAGCAGCAGGTGCCCGCGACGTCGTCGGGGATCCAGACCGGCCGGCCGGCGCGGGCCGAGACGTCGACCACGGCCTGCTGCAATGAGGGGGTGCCGTCGCCCTCGGGGCCGGCGAAGATCCGGTTGACGCAGGCCGGGTAGTAGACGGCGCTCGCTCCCGTCCGGGAGGTGGGCGGCACGGCGCGGGCGGCGGCGCCCGGGATCTGGGGCAGCCACTCCGGCATCAGGTCGGGTCGTACGGCCTTGCGGGCGAGGCCGGTTGCGGCGGTCAGGAGCCGGTCGCTGATCCGGTCCGCCGCGCCGACCGCGAGCCGTGCCGAGGCCTCGACGGCCTTGAAGCGCTTCGCGGTGAGGGCGGCGACGCGTTCCTCGCGCGGTGAGTGCCGCCGGTGGCGGAAGTCCTTCATCATGGCGCCGGTGTCGATGCCGACCGGACAGGCGATCGCGCAGGTGGAGTCGCCCGCGCAGGTGTCGACGGCGTCGTAGCCGTAGGAGGCCAGGAGCTGTTCCTCCACGGGGGAACCGGCCGGCTGGCGCATCATCTCCCGCCGCAGCACGATCCGTTGGCGTGGAGTGGTCGTCAGGTCGTGGCTGGGGCAGGTGGGTTCGCAGAAACCGCACTCGATGCACGGGTCGGCGACCTGCTCGATCCCGGGGATCGTCTTCAGCCCGCGCAGGTGGGCCCTGGGGTCGCGGTCGAGGACGACCCGGGGTGCCAGTACGCCCTCGGGGTCGATGACCTCCTTGACGCGCCACATCAGCTCGGTCGCCCTGGGCCCCCACTCCATCTCCAGGAAAGGGGCGATGTTGCGCCCGGTGGCGTGCTCCGCCTTCAGCGACCCGTCGAAGCGCTCCACGGTCATCCGGCAGAAGTCGTCCATGAAGGCGGCGTACCGGTCGACGTCGGAGGCCTTCGACGCGTCGAAGGCGAGCAGGAAGTGCAGGTTGCCGTGGGCGGCGTGGCCGGCGACGGCGGCGTCGAAGCCGTGCTCGGCCTGGAGCCCGAGGAGGTCCTGGCAGGCGTCGGCCAGTCGGGACGGCGGGACCGCGAAGTCCTCCGTGATCAGGGTGGTGCCCGCCGGGCGGGAGCCGCCGACCGCCGTGACGAAGGCCTTGCGGGCCTTCCAGTAGCCGGAGACGACCTTGGCGTCGCGGGTGAACTCGTTGGTCACCGAGGCGACCGGCGCGACCAGTTCCAGCCGCTCGACGACCCCGGCCGCCGCCCGCTCGAAGGCCTCCTGCCCCGCCTCGTCGGGAGCCCGGAACTCCACGAGCAGCGCCGCCGTCTCGCGCGGCAGTCCGGCCCAGTCGGCCGGCACTCCGCGCACGCTCACCGAGGCGCGCAGGGTGTTGCCGTCCATCAGCTCGACGGCGAGGGCTCCGGCCTCGTTGAACAGGGGCACGGCCGCCGCCGCGGCGGTCAGCGAGGGGAAGAAGAGCAGGCCGCTGGTGACCTTGCGGTCCAGCGCCAGGGTGTCGAAGACGACGTCGGAGATGAACCCGAAGGTGCCCTGGGAGCCGACCATCAGCCCGCGCAGGATCTCGACGGGCGTGGCACCGTCCAGGAAGGCGTCCAGCCGGTAGCCGTTGGTGTTCTTGATCTCGTACTTGGCGCGGATGCGGGCGGTGAGTTCCGCGTCGGCCTCGATCTCCGCCTTGAGCGCCAGCAGCCCCGCGCACAGCTCCGGCTCGGTCCGCGCCAGCTTCTCGTCCGCGTGCGGGTCGGCCGTGTCGACGACGGTGCCGCTCGGCAGCACGAAGGTCAGCGAGGCGAGGGTGCGGTAGGAGTTGCGTGTGGTGCCCGCGGTCATCCCGGAGGCGTTGTTGGCGACGACCCCGCCGACGGTGCAGGCGATGGCGCTGGCCGGATCGGGCCCCAGGATCCTGCCGTACCGGGCGAGGGTCGCGTTGGCCCGCATGACCGTGGTGCCGGGGCGGATGCGTGCCCGCGCTCCCCCGTCCAGGACCTCGATGCCGGTGAAGTGCCGTCGTACGTCGACGAGGATGTCCTCGCCCTGTGCCTGGCCGTTCAGACTGGTGCCGGCGGCGCGGAAGACGACCTGGCGGCCGCCCGCGCGGGCGTACGCCATGACCGCGGCGACGTCGTCGAGGTTCTCGGGGAGGACGACGACCTGCGGGACGAACCGGTAGGGGCTCGCGTCCGAGGCGTACTTCACCAGGTCGGAGACCTTCCAGCGGACCTTGTCCGGTCCCAGCAGGGCGGTCAGCCCGCTGCGCAGCGGCTCGGGCGTACCCGTTGCCCCGCTGTCCGGGACCCGGTCGGCCGCCGCGGTGCGGACCGCTGCGGGGCGGAGGGTTTCCGGCTTGGGCTCCAGCAGGGGCATGGCGTTCGTCTCCCACACAATCTCGAACAGTGCTGATCAGCGTACGACTCCGGGCGCGGGCGGCCCCCCGGGGTGCGCGGGGCCCGCTACCGGTGTGCTCGCCGGCTCCGGCGAGGGGCCGGCGAGCACGAAGGGGTCACCCGGACGGGTCCTGGCCGGGCAGGAGGGCCACCACGTCGATCTCCACGAGGATGTCCATCAGGTCGGACCCGACGGTGGTGCGCACCGGGCAGGGCTCCTCGAAGAACTCGCGGTAGGCCGCGTCGTACGCGGCGAAGTCCCGCTTGAGGTGTTGCAGGTGCGCGGTGACCTTCACGACGTCCCGCATGGTCAGCCCCTGGCCGGCGAGGACCGCGGCGACGTTGCGCAGCACCTGCGCGGTCTGCGGTCCGACGCCGTCCGGTATGTCCCCGGTGGCCGGGTCCTGCGGGCCGAAGCCGGCCGTGAACAGGAATCCGCCGGCCACCACACCCTGGGAGTAGGCGCCCGCGGGGCGTGGAGCCCCGGGCGTGTGCACGGCTCGCTTGCCGGTCCGCTCGCTCATCCGGTCAGGTCACCGTCCCGCTCGTTGACCCCGGCGTAGTGGTGGAGCTTGTCCTCGTCCACGCTCACGCCCAGGCCCGGCCCCGACGGCACGCGCAGCCGGCCGTTCTCCAGGTGCAGCGGCTCGATGATGTCGTCCGCGTGCAGGTAGTACATGCTGTCGATGGCCCGCGAGAGGACGGGCGTGCTCGACACCACGGCCAGGTGCGCCGCGGTGGCGATGCCGAGTTCGCCTCCGCTGTGCAGGTTCATGCCCAGGCCGAAGGTCTCGCAGTGTGCGGCGAGCGCCTTGGTGGCGGCGATGCCGCCCCACTTGTAGACGTCACCGTGGATGACGTCGACCGCGTTGAGCCGCATGGCGGGCGCGAAGTCCTCGAAGCGGACGACGCACATGTTGGTGCACAGCGGGATGCGTACCTTCGCCTTCACCTGGCTCATGCCCTCGATGCCGACGCAGGGGTCCTCCAGGTACTCCAGGTCCAGTTCCTCCAGGGCGATCCCGGCGCGCACCGAGTCGGGGACGGACCAGGCGGCGTTCGGGTCGACGCGCAGGTTCACGTCGGGCAGTGCCTCGCGGACGGCGCGCAGGATGGCGACGTCGCCCTCGCAGTCCCTGGTGCCCTTGAGCTTGACGGCCTCGAATCCGCCCTCGGCGACGACCCGTACGGCGTGCTCCGCCATGGCCTTGGGCAGGTCGGCGGGCGTGGCGCCGGGCGCGTCGGCGCGGGTGATCAGCGCGGTGATCGGGACCTCGTCGCGGACGGCGCCGCCCAGCAGGTCGGTGACGGACTGGCCGGTGGCCTTGCCCATGGCGTCCCAGCAGGCGACGTCGACGGCGGCGATCGCCGCGTAGCCGAGGTAGCCGTAGAAGAACGGCACCATGTGCTGCTTGCGGTGGAAGCCCTCCAGCGCGAAGGGACTGGTGCCGATCAGGTCGGGGATCATCTGCCGGACGACCGCGGCGACGGGCGCGCCCCACATCGTCTCGCCCCAGCCCTCGACGCCCTCGTCGGTGCGGACGCGGACGACGGTGCGGGTCTCGCCGGTCTTGGTCTCGAAGGAACTCGTGAAGGGATTGACGAGTGGGAGGTTGACGACCCACACGTCGACGTCGGTGATCTTCATTTCTTCTCCTCGCATCATCGGGCTGACCGGCTCGCGCTGTCGAAGGCGCGGATCGCGCGGGCCAGTCCTCGGGCCCGGTCGTCCAGGAGCCGGCCGCCCAGGCCGGCGTCGGCGCCGGAGGCGTCGTCCGTGGAGCCGTCGACCCGCTCCCATTCGCCGTGGCGTTCGACGGTCAGGCCGGGGTGGGGCGGGTTGTCGAACAGGGGCGGTGGGTCGACGGGAGCGCGGGCGGGCACGGGGGTGCGCACCAGACCGGGGTGGGCCGCCAGCATGAGTGACGTCTCGAACCACCCGGCGTGCCCCGGGGTGACCTCGGGCCGCCCGGCCGTGTCGTCGCCCGCGCTGAGCGTCCAGTACGAGCAGGCGGCGACCGTCACCTCGGCGCGCAGCGCGAGGCGCTTCACGGCGAGCCGCATGATCTCGTCGTTGCCGCCGTGGCCGTTGACGACCATGATGCGGCGGTAGCCGCTGGTCACGAGGGAGTCGAGGACGTCGTCCAGGACCGCGCCGAGGGTGGCCGCGGAGAGCGAGACGGCCGCCGCGAACAGGTGGTGCGGGCTGTGCCCGAAGGGCAGGGCCGGCAGCCGCACGATCTCGGGTGGGGAGGTCTCCCGGTCGAGGAGGTCGAGCGCCCGGTCCACGACCGCCTCGGCCAGCAGGGTGTCGGTCCCCATCGGCAGGTGCGCGGCGTGCTGCTCCTGCGAACCGATGGGCAGCAGGGCGATGCCCGCCTCGCCGGCCCGGCGTACCTCCCGCCAGGTGAGTTCGGTCAGTCTCGATTGGCTCACAGTGCTACCTCTCCGAAACGGGGCCATGGCAGAGTCGGCGCATGGTCCACAAAAGTTCTCCGTTGCGACTGGTCCCCGACGCCGCGGAGCAACCGGCCTCCCCTCCCGCGGTGCGGCGGCTGGGCGCCGTCGAGCTGGTGCCGGGGCGGGTCAGGGCGGCCGTGCTGTCCATGGCGGGCCGGGTACTGGACCGGACCGAGTCGTCGTACGACGCGGCCACGGCGACCCCCGCGGACATCGACAGGGCGCTGGCCGCGGCGGCCGGGTTCTTCTCCGCCCACGAGCTCCAGGGGATCGGGGTGGCCGCCGCGGGCCTCGTGGACCCCCTCGCGGGGCTGATCCTCGAGGTGAACGACGTGCCCGCGCTGCACGGCTATCCGGTGACGGAGCGGCTCGGCGCGCTCACCGGGACCGGGGTGCGGGTGGAGCACCGGGCGCGGCTCCAGGTGCTCGGCGACCGCTGGTTCGGCGCGGGCCGCGGACGGCGCACCTTCGCCTCCGTCTCGACCGGCGAGGTGCTCGGGGTGGGTGTGCTCTACGACGGGGAAGTGATGGCCCCGCCCGGCGGACGCAGCGGCGCGCACATGACCGTCTCCGCCAGTGGTGAGCGCTGTACGTGCGGGAACCGGGGCTGCTGGAAGACGCTGGCCACGACCGGCTGGCTGCGGGCCCGGGCGCGCGCCGCCGGCCTCGGGGACGCGGTGTCGCTGGAGGCCCTGGTGAACAGCGGCGACGCGCTCGCCGACCGGGTGGTCGAGGAGTACGCGCACAACCTGGCCCTGGGGCTGGTGAACGTGCAGCAGCTCTTCGCGCCCGGCCTGTTCATCCTGCACGGTGAGGCCCGTGAGGGTGGTGAGCGCTTGCGCACCGTGGTGGAGGAGCGGCTGCGGGACGCGGTGGCCTTCGTGGGCGCCGAACAGCCGCGGGTGCTGGTCGGTACGGCAGCCGTCGACGACGTGGCGCTGCTGGGCGGGGCGGGACTCGTCCTGTCCCACCTGTAGTGCGTGAGGGGTCATCGGCTGTCCGCGCCCGCCGCCGAGGAGGCCCGCTCGGCGGCGCGACGGCCGCGGCGCGGGTCCAGGACCGGTACGGCGTCGAGCAGTTGCCGGGTGTAGGGGTGCCGCGGGCTGTGCAGTACGGCCGCCGCCTCGCCCACCTCCACCAGGCTGCCCCGGCTCATCACCGCGACCCGGTCGGCCACCTGTGCCACCACGGCCAGGTTGTGCGAGACGAACACGTAGGTGAGACCCAGCCGTTGCTGCAGGTCGGCCAGAAGATCAAGGACGGTCGCCTGTACGGACACGTCCAGGGCGCTGGTGGGCTCGTCGAGCACCAGCAGCCGGGGGTGGAGTGCCAGGGCCCGCGCGATCGAGACACGTTGGCGCTGGCCGCCGGAGAACTCGTGCGGGTAGCGGTCCTGGATGCCGGCGTCCAGGCCCACGGCCTCCAGGAGTTCCCCGACCCGCTCCCTGGTGCGGGCCCGTGCGCGCCGTCCGCGTGCCTCGGGGTCGTGGGTGACCAGGGGTTCGGCGACGATGTCGGTGATGCGCATACGGGGGTTCATGCTGGAGTAGGGGTCCTGGAGGACCACCTGCATCTGCCGTCGTACGCCGCGCAGTTGGGAGGCGGAGAGGGTGGCGAGGTCCTGGCCGTCGAAGCGGACGCTGCCGGCGGTGGGTTCGAGGAGACCGAGCAGCAGCCGGGTGAGGGTGGTCTTGCCGCAGCCGGACTCGCCGACCAGGGCGAGGGTCTCGCCCTCGTGGACTTCGAGCGACACGTCCTCGACGGCGACGTTCGTAAGCCGGCTGCCGAACTCCTTGCGCAGGCCGTTCAGTTCCAGGATGACCTGGCCGGCCGGGGGCGCGGGTGCGGTTGCTTCGGTGGTCATGCCGCCTCCAATCGCGGGGTGGCCGCCAGCAGCTTGCGGGTGTAGTCGTCGGCCGGCCGGTCGAAGACGTCGAGGACGTCGCCGCTCTCGACGACCCTGCCCTTGTTCATGACCGCGACGCGGTCGGCGGTCTCCGCGACGACCGCGAGGTCGTGGGTGATGAGCACGACGGCCATGTCGTGCTTGTGCTGGAGGGTGACGAGGAGGTCGAGGATCTGGCGCTGCACGGTGACGTCCAGGGCGGTGGTCGGCTCGTCGGCGATGAGTACGCGGGGCCTGGCCACCAGCGCCGTCGCGATCATCACGCGCTGGCGCAGGCCTCCGGAGAGTTCGTGCGGGTACTGGCGGCTGCGCAGGGCCGGGTCGGGGATGCCGACCTCGTCCAGGGCCTCCAGCGCGGCCTCCCTGGCCTCGGCGCGGGACATGCCGGTGTGGTGCCTGAGCACCTCGGCGACCTGGGCGCCGACGCGCTGGAGCGGGTCGAGGCAGGTCATCGGGTCCTGGAAGACCATGGCGATGTCGCGTCCGCGGACCTTGCCGAGTTCCTTCTCGGAGAGTTTCAGCAGGTCCCGTCCGTCGAAGCGGATCTCGCCGCTCGGGTAGACGCACGGCGGGCTCGGGTTGAGCCGCAGGACGGAGAGTGCGGTGGCGCTCTTGCCGCTGCCGGACTCCCCCACCACGGCGAGGGTCTCGCCGGCGCGGACGTGCAGGGAGACGTCCTGGACGGCGTGGACGACGGAGGTCTCCAGCCGGAAGTCGACGCTGAGGCCGTCGATCTCCAGCAGCGGCTGTTCGTCCACCGGTGGCCGGGAGGGGTCGGTGGTGGGTAGGTCGGTGGTGGGTCGGTCGATGGTCATCGGCGGTAGGCCTTCGGGTCCGCGACGTCCCGCAGGGCGTCGCCGGTGATGTTGATGGCGAGGGAGGTCAGCATCAGCGCGATGCCGGGGAAGACGGCGACCCACCAGGAGGTGCCCAGGTAGAGCTGGCCGTCGGAGAGCATGGCGCCCCAGGTGACGGTCTCCTTGGGCACGCCCAGTCCGAGATAGCTCAGGGAGGCCTCGGCGACGATGGCGGCGGCGACGTGCAGGGTGCCGATGGTGGCCAGCGGTGCCATGACGTTGGGCAGCAGGTGGCGGCGCATGATGGTGACGTCTGTGACGCCGATCGCGCGGGCCTCGGTGACGAAGTCGCGGGTGCGCAGCGACATCACCTCGGAGCGCACGACGCGGGCGTAGGAGACCCAGCCGGTGAAGCCGAGGACCAGGATCACCATCCACAGGCCCGAGCCGAGGAAGCCGACGATGGCGAGGGCCAGCAGCAGTGAGGGGAAGGCGAGTTGCACGTCGGCCAGGCGCATGAGGGTGCGGTCGACCCAGCCGCCGAAGTAGCCGGCCGACAGCCCCACGACGGTGCCGATGACGCCGGCGAGCAGGGCGGCGCCGGCGCCGACGAGCAGGGAGACCCGGGCGCCGTAGACGACGCGCGAGAGCAGGTCGCGGCCGAGCTGGTCGGTGCCCAGGAGGTGGGCGCCGCTGCCGCCGTCCTGCCAGGCGGGGGGCCGCAGCCGCAGCAGGAGGTTCTGGGTGTTGGGGTCGTAGGGGGCGATCAGCGGCGCGAACAGGGCGGCGACGAGCAGCAGTACGAGTACGGCGAGGGCCACCACGGCCAGTTTGTTGCGCAGCAGGGCCCGCAGGACCACGGCCCGGGGGCCGGAGCCGCCCGAGGGTGTCTTTGCCGTGGCCCGGTCGGCCGCGGCGGGGGTCATGACGGTCATCGTGACGTCCTCACCCTCGGGTCGAGGAAGCTGTAGGAGAGGTCGACGAGCAGGTTCACCACGACGAAGGTGGCGGCGAAGAACAGGACGGTGGCCTGGACGAGGGGGAAGTCGCGGTTGGAGATCGCCTCGATCGTCAGCTGTCCGACCCCGGGCCAGGAGAAGACCCGTTCGGTGAGGATCGCCCCGCCGAGCAGGTTGCCCACTTCAAGGCCGACGACGGTCACCACCGGCAGCGAGGCGTTGCGCAGTCCGTGCCGCAGGACCACCTTGAGCGGCCCGAAGCCCTTGGCGCGGGCGCTGCGGATGTGGTCCGAGGAGAGCACGTCGATCAGCGAGGAGCGCAGCAGTCGGGCGACGACGGCGACGGAGTACACGGCGAGGGTGATCGCAGGCAGGATCAGGTTGGCGAAGGTGCCGTATCCGGAGGCGGGCAGGGCCCGCAGCCAGACGGCGAAGACCAGGATGAGCAGGATGCCCACCCAGAACGGCGGGGTGGACTGGCCGAGCAGGACACCGGTCATCACGGTGTTGTCGGTGCCCCTCCCGCGTCGCATGGCGGCGAAGATGCCTGCCGGGATGGCGATGACCAGGGTCACCGCGAGTGCGGCGGCGGCCAGTTCGAGGGTGGCCGGCAGCCGGTCGGCGAGGATCTCGCTCACGGGCTGGCCGTAGACGAGGGAGTCGCCGAAGTCGAGGTGGAGCAGTCCCCAGAGGTAGTCGAGGTACTGGGAGAACAGGGACTGGTCCAGGCCCAGGGAGTGGCGCAGCACCTGCTCCTGTTCGGCCGTGGCGTCCGGCGGCAGCAGGATCTTCACGGGGTCGCCGGACAGTCGTACGAGGAAGAAGGCGACGGTCGCCGTGCACAGCAGGACGAACAGGGCGGTGGCCAGGCGCCTGACCACCTCGCGCAGCAGGCCCGTCCGGTCGGTGCGGCGGGGCGTGGTGACCGCCTGGGTGGGTGGTTTGTCGAGGGTCGGGGCACTCACCGGGACACCTCCGCGCTCTCCATGGCGAGGACGCCCGCCGCTCCCGGCGTCCAGCGCGGCCGGTCGTTGCGGGCGTAGATGTTGTCGATCTGGTAGAGGAAGACGAAGGGGGCTTCCTCGCGCATCAGCCGTTGCAGGTCCGAGAAGGCCCGGGTGCGCTCGGTGGGGTCCTCGGACAGTTCCTCGGTGTCGATGAGCCGGTCAGCCTCCTTGGAGTGCCAGCGGCTCTGGCGGCGGTCGCTGCGCACGTTGGACTGGACGATGCTGGCGCCGTCCAGCGTCCAGACGGTGCTGGCCGCGAGGTAGATCGGGCCGAGGGCGCCCCGGTTGTCGGAGGTGAGGCGTGCGGAGTAGGTGCCGGGGTCGAGCAGGTTGACGCGGGCGTCCACGCCGGCCCGGGACAGCAATCCGGACAGTGCCTCGGCGACGTTGGCGTCGATGTTGGAGGCGGTGATCGTGGTGGAGAAGCCGTGCGGGTGGCCGGCCTCGGCGAGGAGCTTGCGCGCGGTGTCGACCGAGCGGGTGAAGGGCTTGACGGTGGGGTCGAAGCCGAAGGAGCCGCGCGGGACGAGTGCGGGGGTCTCGGTGGCCTTGCCGCCGAGCACGGCCTTGATCAGCAGGGGCACGTCGATCGCGTGGTTGAGGGCCTGCCGCACGCGACGGTCCTGGAGCGGGCCGCGTTCCAGGGTGTTGAGGGAGAGGTAGGCGGTGCGGATGCCCGTGTAGCCGTCGAGCGTGATGCCGCCGTAGCCCTCGAGTTGCTGGGCCGCGTCCGGGGTGAGCCCGGCCACCAGGTCGACGCCGCCGCTCTGGAGGGAGGCCAGCGAGGACGAGGCGTTGGGTGCGGGGCTGAAGACGAGGCCGTCGACGGACGGGCGGCCGTTCCAGTGGTCGTCGTAGGCACGCATGCGCAGTTCGTGGTCGCGCTGCCAGCTCACGTAGGTGAAGGGGCCGGTGCCGACGGGGTGGTCGGCGAAGGCCGCGTCGCCCACCTCGGCCAGGTGGCGGGGCGGTACCACCACGCCGCCGAACAGGGAGAGCTTGGCGGGCAGGATCGGGTCGTGCACCGTGGTGTGGATGTCCACGGTGAGCCGGTCGACCACGGTGACGCCCTTGACGAAGCGCAGTTCGACGATGGGTGACTTGGTCGCGGGGTCGAGCAGTCGCTCGATGCTGAAGGCCACGGCCCGCGCGTCGCACACCTCGCCGTTGTGGAAGGTCACGCCGGGGCGGAGGGTGAAGCGCCAGGTGTGCGCGTCGGTCGCCTTCCAGGAGAGGGCGAGCCTGGGGTGCAGCTTGTTGTCCCGGCCGCGGGTGGTGAGCGTGTCGAACATGTTGATCAGGACGTTCATCGACACCATGTCGCCCTGCTTCTGCGGGTCCAGCGTCTTGGGATCGCCCGGCTGGGAGACCCGCAGGACGTTGCCGGCCCGGTCCGCGGCGGCCGTCGTGCCGCACGCGCTCAGGAGCGCCGGAGCGCTGAGGGCTCCGAGCAGCAGACCACCGGTCCGCAGGACGCGGCGTCGACTGGGACCGCTGCGGTCCACCGTGCGCCCCTGAAGAATTCGTTCCATTGAACAACACCTCCGTTCCGTCAGATGGAATGCGGTTGGGTTAAGCTAAGCGACATGGTGAAAGCGGTCAACACCCGGTCGGTCGACCAGGAACTCGTGAAGGGCCCCGTCGACAAGGCGATGGAGGTGCTCGAAGCGCTCGTCCAGCCCGGCGGTCCCCACCGGTTGGGGGAGATCGCGCGCCGCACGGGACTGACCAAGCCCACCGTCCACCGGCATCTGCGGACGATGGCGGAGTACGGCTTCGCCGAGCCCGCCGAGGGCGGCAGCTACCGCCCGGGCCCGCGCCTGCTGGGCCTGGCCGCCGCCGCGCTGAGCGACAGCCCCGTCCTGGAACTCACCGGGCCCGTCCTCGCCGACCTGCGCAGGCGCACCGGTCACGTCGCGTTCTACGCGGTGCGTCACGCGTTCGACGCCGTGCACCTGGAGCAGTCGGAGCCGGCCCGTGAGTACCGGATGAGCACGCGGCCGGGTCACCGGTCGCCGCTGTACGCCTGCGGTGTGGGGCTCGCCATGCTCTCGGCCCTGCCCCCCGAGGAGGCCGCGGCCGTCCTGGACGCACCGGACCTGGAGGCCCGCACCCCGCACACGCTCACCGACCCGGCCGCGCTCCGGTCGGTGCTCGCACAGGCGGCGCTGTGCGGCTACGCCGTGGACGACGAGTACGACGAACCGGACGTGCGGTCGGTGGCGGCCCCCGTCCTGGACGCGGAGGGGCTGGTCGTGGGCGCGATCGGCGTCTCCGGGCTGACCTTCACCCTGGACCCCGAGAGCGTGGAGGTGTTCGGGCCGATGGTGCGGGCCGCCGCGCGTACGGTGTCGGCGGGCCTCGGCGCGCGCACCCCGGTCCTCGGCGTGGTGAACACGACCGCCGGAGGTGAGCGGTCATGAGCGCCTTGGCCGAACTGCTCGCCGAGGGACGGGAACAGCGGATCTACTCGGGCGCCGCCTGGTCCGTGGGGAACGCGGAGGGACCGCTGGACCGGGGCTGGACCGGCACGCGGAGCTGGGACGGGCCGCCTCTGGACGGCGCCGACGTGTGGGACCTCGCCTCGGTGACGAAGCCGATCGCCGGACTCGCGGTCATGGCGCTCGTCGAACGCGGCGCGCTGGGACTTGACGCCACCGTGGGCACGTATCTTCCGGAGTACCGAGGCGGCGACAAAGCGGAGTTGACGGTGCGTCAACTTCTCACGCACACCTCGGGAATTCCGGGCCAGGTGCCGCTCTACCGCGATCACCCCACCCGTGCGTCGCTGCTGGAGGCGGTGCGCCTGCTGCCCCTGACCGCGAAGCCCGGCACCCGCGTCCAGTACTCCTCGCAGGGGTTCGTCGTCCTGGGCCTGATCGCCGAGGCGGCGGCCGGACAGCCGCTGGACACCCTGGTGGAGCGGCTGGTGTGCGCGCCGCTCGGGATGCGGGACACGGTCTTCTGCCCGGACTCCGGGCGGCGGGCACGCGCGGTGGCCACCGAGGACTGCCCCTGGCGGGGCCGCCCGGTCGTGGGCGAGGTGCACGACGAGAACGCGGTCGTGCTCGGCGGGGTCGGCGGCCACGCGGGCCTGTTCTCCACGCTGGAGGACATGGAACTGCTCGGCGCCGCTCTCGCCGGTGGCGGCCGGGGCCTGCTGCGCCCCGACACCTTCGCCGTGATGACGGCCGCCCACACGGACGGCCTGGCGCTGCGGCGGGCTCTCGCCTGGCAGGGCCGCGATCCGGTCGGCTCCCCCGCCGGGGAGGTGTTCGGCCCGGACTCCTACGGCCACACGGGCTTCACCGGCACCAGCCTGTGGGTCGACCCGCGTACCGGGCGCTACGCGGTGCTGCTCACCAACCGGGTGCACCCGACGAGGACGGGCGACGGGATCGTCGCCGTGCGCCGTGCGTTCCACGACGCCGCCGCCCGGACACCCTCGTTGGCCCCGGGCGGCCACCACGGTGTGGAATGACCCGATGAGCTCTCCCGCACCCGGCGCCGAACGCCCCGAACGCGCCCGCCCCACCGCCCAGAGTCTCACCGGCGTCGGCCTCGCCGTCCTCGACGGCGCCGGCCGGGTCCTGCTCGGGCTCGGTCATGACGGACGCTGGGAACTTCCCGGCGGCAAGGTCGACGCGGGTGAGGACTTCGAGACGGCCGCCGCCCGTGAACTGGCGGAGGAGACGGGGCTGGGGACGGCCGCCGCCGACGTGCGGGTGCTGGCGGTGCTCGTCGACGGCACGGCCGGGCTGACCAGGGTGACAGCGGCGGCCGTCACCGAGCGGGCGAAGGGTGCGCCCCGGGTCACCGAGCCCGACAAGATCGAGCGCTGGGCGTGGTTCGCCCGCCAAGACCTGCCCTCGGCGCTCTTCCCGCCGTCCGCCTCGGTACTGGACCGCCTGTGGCCCGAGGCGGAGCGGCGGGGCGCCGAAGGGGTCCGCCACTACACGGTGGCCGCGCCGGGCCAGTCGTGAACGGCGGCACGAGCCGGGACGGGTGCGCGGCGTCGCGGTAGGTCCTGTGCATGACGGGGCGGCCCAACGGCAGAAACGTTGCCCCATCTGCCGGAGGGGCTCGTCGTCGTGAACGGCCTGCCGCCCGGCGGTCCCGTGATCGACGGCGCACGGACTGGCCCGCCGGCCGTCGCCGGGACACGACGGCGAGCTGATTCGGCCCTCGTCAAGTAGGCGGCCCGGCCACAGCCACCTCCCGAGCAGGGCCGCGTACGCGGCAGGCACCGGCCGTCGTCGCGGCCGAAGCCGTCCGCGCCCGATTCGCGGCATCCATTGACATGAACGCATCCCGGCGCAACTCTGAGAGCGCTCTCATCATCGGTACGGACCAATTCCCCCACACCCGCACGGAGGTGGAGAGTGCTCTCCGGACTCAGACACCGTCTGCTCGCCGTGGCCGCGGCGGCAGGCCTCACCGGCGCCCTGCTCACGTTCGGCGCCGCACCGCCCGCGGACGCCGCGGTGCCCGACACCATCCCCCTGAAGATCACCAACAACTCCGCCCGCGGCGACGCCGTTCACATCTACAACCTGGGCACTTCGCTGACGACCGGTCAGCAGGGCTGGGCCGACGCGAACGGCACCTTCCACGCCTGGCCCGCCGGGGGCAATCCCCCCACCCCCGCACCGGACGCGTCGATCCCCGGACCGGCCGCGGGACAGACCAAGACGATCCGGATTCCCAAGCTGTCCGGACGCGTCTACTTCTCCTACGGCCAGAAGCTCGACTTCCGGCTCACCACCGGCGGCCTGGTCCAGCCCGCCGTCCAGAACCCGAGCGACCCCAACCGCAACATCCTGTTCAACTGGTCCGAGTACACACTGAACAACGACGGACTGTGGCTGAACAGCACCCAGGTCGACATGTTCTCCGCGCCCTACACGGTCGGCGTGCAGCGCGCCGACGGCGGCGTGACCAGCGCCGGACAGCTCAAGGCCGGTGGCTACAACGGGGTGTTCAGCGCGCTGCGGGCCCAGCCCGGCTGGGGCGGGCTGATCCAGACCCGCCCCGACGGCACCGTCCTGCGGGCGCTCGCGCCGCTGTACGGAGTGGAGACCGGGGCGCTGCCCGCGTCGGTCATGGACGACTACATCAACCGGGTCTGGCAGAAGTACACGACGGCCACGCTCACCGTCACGCCCTTCGGGGACCAGCCCAACACGAAGTACTTCGGACGTGTCTCGGGCAACGTCATGAACTTCACCAACAGCTCGGGCGCGGTCGTCACGAGCTTCCAGAAGCCCGACGCCTCCAGTGTCTTCGGCTGCCACCGGCTCCTGGACGCGCCCAACGACCAGGTGCGCGGACCGATCTCCCGCACGCTGTGCGCCGGCTTCAACCGCTCGACGCTGCTGAGCAATCCCAACCAGCCCGACCCCTCCGCGGCGAACTTCTACCAGGACTCCGTGACCAACCACTACGCCCGGATCATCCACTCCCGGATGGCCGACGGGAAGGCGTACGCCTTCGCCTTCGACGACGTCGGCAACCACGAGTCGCTGGTGCACGACGGCAACCCGGCCGAGGCCAGGCTCACGCTCGCGCCCTTCGACTGAACCGGCACCTGACGCGGGTCCGCCCCCGGCCTCCGCTCGTGCGGCGGTCGGGGGCGGACTCGTGGTGCGGCACCTTGCGGGGCGGCGGTGCGGTGCCGCACCGGGCCGGTCAGGCGCCGGGCAGTACGCCGGTGCGGGCGACCTCGGAGTACCAGCGGGCGCTGGCCTTGGGGATGCGGGTGCCGGTCGGGTAGTCGACGTAGACGGCGCCGAAGCGCTTGCTGTAGCCGTGGGCCCACTCGAAGTTGTCCAGCAGCGACCACAGGAAGTAGCCGCGTACGTCCGCGCCGTCCAGGATGGCCTGGTGGACGGCGGCCAGGTGACCGCGTACGTAGGCGATCCGGGCGGGGTCGTTGACCTGGCCGTCAGGGCCCGCGTAGTCGTCGAAGGCGGCGCCGTTCTCGGTGATGACCAGCGGCACCCGCGGGAAGTCGGCGGACAGCCGGCGCAGCAGGTCGTACAGGCCGGTGGGGTCGACGGCCCAGCCCATGGCGGTCGTGTCGCCGGGCGGCTGGTGGAAGGCGACCCTGTCGGCTCCGGGCCAGGGGCTGTGCGAGCTGTTGCCGTGCCCGTCGGAGGTGTGGGCGCCGCTGTCGTCGGCCTCGGAGACGACGGTGGGGGTGTAGTAGTTGACGCCCAGGAAGTCCAGCGGCTGGTGGATGCGTCGCAGGTCGCCGTCCTGGACGAAGGACCAGTCGGTCAGCTCGGCGGTGTCCTTGAGCAGGTCCTCGGGGTAGGCGCCGGTCAGCATCGGGCCGGTGAAGACCCGGTTGGCGAGCGCGTCGATGCGACGGACCGCGTCGGCGTCGCCGTCGCCGCCGGTGAGCGGGCGGACGTGGTGGACGTTGAGGGTGACCGAGACCTGGGCGTCGGCGCGGACCCTCTCGCGCAGCGCCTGGACGGCCAGGCCGTGTGCCAGGTTGAGGTGGTGGGCGGCGCGCAGGGCGGCGACCGGGTCGGTGCGGCCGGGGGCGTGCACGCCGGAGCCGTAGCCGAGGAAGGCGCTGCACCAGGGCTCGTTGAGGGTGGTCCAGCTCTTCACCCGGTCACCGAGGGCGTCGGCGGCGAGGGCCGCGTACTCGGCGAACCGCTCGGCCGTGGCGCGCTCGGGCCAGCCACCGGCGTCCTCCAACTCCTGGGGCAGGTCCCAGTGGTAGAGGGTGGCGACAGGCTGGATGCCCTTCTCCAGCAGCTCGTCGACGAGGCGCCGGTAGAAGTCCAGGCCCTTCTGTACGGCGGGGCCACGGCCGGTGGGCTGGATCCGGGGCCAGGCGAGCGAGAAGCGGTAGGCGCCCAGGCCGAGTTCGGCCATGAGGGCGACGTCCTCGCGCCGGCGGTGGTAGTGGTCGGTGGCGACGTCACCGGTGTCGCCGTTGCGCACCCGGCCGGGGGTGCGGGCGTAGGTGTCCCAGATGGACGGGGTACGGCCGTCCTCCGCGGCGGCCCCCTCGATCTGGTAGGAGGCGGTCGCGGAGCCCCAGAGGAAGCCGTTGGGGAAGGTGCGGGCGGCGTCCGGGGCGGACGCGGTCTGCTGTGCTGCGGTGACCACGTAAGTCCTTTCGGGGTGAGGTGTTCGCGGCGGGGGCGCGCGAACACCGGTGGGGGTGGCGCGCGGGCGCACGGGCGCCGGAAGGGGAGGTGGTGCGGGCCCGGTGGCGCGGTGACCGGGCCGCGCGGGTGGCGGGTCAGCCCTTCACGGCGCCCGCCATGATGCCGCTGACGATCTGGCGCCCGAAGACGATGAACATCGCCAGCAGCGGCAGCGTGCCGAGCAGCGCGCCCGCCATGATCAGCGACTGGTCGCGGACATAGCCCGCGCTGAGCTGGGTGAGCGCGACGGGGACCGTCGGGTTGGTCATGTCGAGGACCACGAACGGCCAGAAGAAGTCGTTCCACGCGTGCACGAACGTGATCATGAACAGGACGGCCATCGCGGGCCGGGCGATCGGCAGCACGATGCTCCAGAAGATCCGCAGCGAGTGCGCCCCGTCCACGCGTCCGGCCTCGACGAGTTCGTCCGGCAACGCCTCCGAAAGGTACTGCCGCATGAAGAAGACCCCGACCGCGCTCACCAGCGTCGGGAAGATGACGGCGGGCAGCTGCTGCGACCAGCCCAGGTCGGCCATCAGCATGAACAGCGGTACGACGGCGAGCTGCGGCGGCACCAGCATGGTGCCGATCACCAGCATGAGCAGGGCGTTGCGCCCCTTGAACCGCAGCTTGGCGAAGGCGAAGCCGGCGAGCGTCGCGAACAGCACCGTGGACAGGGCGATCACCCCGGCCACGATGAGGCTGTTGACCATGGCCTTGCCCATCGCCGCCTCGTCCCAGGCCCGGGCGAGGTTGCTGAACAGGTTCGGGCCGGGCAGGAAGGGGGGCGGCGTCTGGCTGACCCGGGTGTTGTCGGTGGAGGCGGCCACCATCGTCCAGTACAGCGGGAAGATCGACAGGATCGCCATGACGGCGAGCAGCACGTAGGCGAGGGGACCGGCGTGGTGCTGGCGGCCGGCGCGCTGGCGCAGCAGCCGGCGGCCACCGCGGCCGGCCGCCTTCTCGGCGGGGGTCCGGGCCGCGGCGTCCGTCCGGGCCGGGAGACTCTGAGTGGTCATGGTGACTCCAGGTCAGGACGTACGGGAACGCAGGCGCTTGATGACGCGCTGGAGGACGAAGACGAGGACGAGCAGCATGAACATCGCCCAGGCGACGGTCGCCGAGCGGCCCATCTGGTAGTTCTTCCAGCCCTCCTCGTACAGCAGGAGACCCAGCGTCTGGTACTGGTTGTCCGCGCCGCCGGTGACACCGTTGGGGCCCTGGCCGAAGATCAGCGGCTCGCCGAACAACTGGGTGGCGCCGATCGTGGAGAGCACGATGGTGAAGACGATGGTGGAGCGGATGCCGGGAACGGTGACGTGGATGAACTGCTGCCAGCGGGAGGCCCCGTCGAGGGAGGCCGCCTCGTACCGGTCGGCGGGGATGGCCTGCATCGCGGCCAGGTAGAGCAGCGCGTTGTAGCCGGTCCAGCGCCAGATGACGATGGTGGAGATCGCGACCTGGGAGGGCCACTTGTCTGCCTCCCAGTCCACCGGGTCGATGCCGACCGAGCCGAGCGCCCAGTTGATCATGCCGAAGTCGCGCTCGAAGATCATGGTGAAGACGAGGGCGGCCGCGGCGACCGAGGTGGCGTAGGGGACCAGGGAGGCCACGCGGAAGAACAGCGAGGCGCGCATCCGGTAGTTGAGCAGGTGCGCCATGCCGAGCGCCATCATCAACTGCGGGACGGTGGAGATGACGCCGATGGTGATCGTGTTCTGCAGCGCGTTCCAGAACCTGGAATCGCCCCACAGCTCCACGTAGTTGTCGAACGCCACCCACTCCATGACGTCGAGGGTGGCCAGCTCCACGTCGTGCAGGGAGATCCACGAGGTGTAGACGAGGGGGTAGAAGCTGAACGCGGCGAAGACCACGAAGAACGGCGCGACGAAGACGTACGGGGCGCCCTTGATGTCGAGCCGGTGCAGGAGCGCACCGCGCCGCCGGGCGGTGCGCTCGCCGTCCGTCCCGCGGGACGGACCCGGAGGCTCGTCCCCGGCCAGGGCCTTGGTGGTGGAGGTGGCCACCGGAATTCCTTCCTGAGAGCGGATGGGTGAGCCGGGCGCCGGGCCCGCGGCGTCGGCGCGGCGATGGCGCTGGACGCGGGCGGGCCCGGACGGCCGCGGGAGCGGAAGGTCAGCCGACCGCCTTCTCGATGCGCTCCCCGGTGGTCTTCCACGCCTCGTCACGCGAGGCGTCTCCCTGCTCGATCAGGGCCAGGCCCTGGGAGAAGGTGTCCTTGATCGTCCCGTCCTTGCGGCCGAGGACCTGCTTGTCCGGGATCTCCTGGGCGGCGGCACCGAAGATCTGGCCGATCGGCGCGCCGCTGAAGTACTCCGACTTGGCGTTCTTCACCTCGGCGCTGCCCAGTGCCTCGCGCGAGGACGGGATGTTGCCGATCTCCTTGAAGATGTGGGCCTGCTGCTCGGGGGCGGTCAGCCAGGCCACGAGCTTCTTGGCCTCCTCCTTCACCGGGCTCTGCTCGACCACGCCGAGGAAGGAACCGCCCCAGTTGGCGCCCTTGGGGGCCTTGGCGACGTCCCACTTGCCCTTGTTCGCCTCACCGGCCTTCTCGCTGATGTGGCTGAGCATCCAGGCCGGGCACACCGCGGTGGCGAAGGTGCCGTTGGCCAGGCCCGGGTCCCAACCCGGCTGGAACTGACGGAGCTTGGCCGTCAGGCCGTCGTCCGCCGCGTCGGCGGAGAGGTTCCACGCCTCCTTGACGGCCGGGTTCGTGTCGTAGATCAGCTCACCCTGCTCGTCGTAGTACTGCTCGGGGTAGCCGTAGACCATGGCGTTGAACAGGCCGCTGGCCGCGTCCATGTAGGCCACGTCGCCGCCCTTGAAGTCCTTCTTGAAGGTGCGGCCGACCTCGACGTACTTGTTCCAGTCGCCCTCCCACAGCTTGGCGACCTCCTCGCGGTCGGTGGGCAGGCCCGCCTTCTCGAAGTAGTCCTTGCGGTAACAGACGGCCATCGGGCCGATGTCGGTGCCCAGGCCCAGCACCTTGCCGTCCTTGGTGCTGATCTGGGACTCCTTCCAGGGCAGGAAGTGGTCGGTGCCCGGCACGTCGGCGAAGTCCGCGAACTTGTCCGACTGGGTCTCGGTGATCTCCTTGGCCCGCCCGATCTCGATGCCCTGGATGTCCTTCAGGCCCTTGCCGGCGGCGAGCCTGGTCTGCAGCGCGGTGTAGTACGTCTGCTCGTCACCGGCGATCTCGGCCTTGATGTCGACGTTGGGGTTCTCCTTCTCGTACTGCTCGAGAAGGCCCGTCTCCTTGATGCCCATCACCCCGTACATGCCCATGGTGATGGTGACCTTGCCGTCCTTCTTGCCACCGCCGGTGGCCGAGTCGTCACCGCTGCTGCAGCCGACGACCAGTGCCAGCGCGCCGACGGCCGCGGCTGTCGCCACCGTCCTTCTGCGCAATGAACCGAGAGTGCCCATGGATCTCCTCCTAGCGACGGCGCTGACACATCGGAGTGACGAGTTCTGCGATGACTACTGCGATGGCTACAGCGGCAAACAGCGTGAAAGACAGCGGCTCAGACACGAGGTGGGAACGTGCCCAATTTTGGTGGGCACGTTCCCACCGGCGCATCGAAGACTCGTGGGAGCGGGCCGATCTGTCAATAACTTGAAAGCAACTTGTCACCGGTTCCCGGGCTCGGCGTTCGCGTTCCGACGCCCGGGGGGTGCTCCGCCGACGGCGGTGTCTGCAAGAATTGCCGCAGGTCACCTCCGCGGTAGGCACCGCCGCCGCGGCCGCCGAGGGGGGAGTACATGACCGGCAACCGCCGTCCAACGATCAAAACGGTCGCCGCCCGCGCCGGCGTGGGCCGCACCACGGTTTCCCGTGTCGTCAACGGCTCGGACCTGGTCAGTGCCGACGCACGCGCCAGAGTCCTTGCGGCGATCAAGGAACTCAACTACGTTCCCAACTCGGTCGCCCGCGGCCTGGTGACCAACCGCACCAACGCCGTGGCCCTGGTGATCCCGGAATCGGAGAGCAGGCTCGGTTCGGAGCCGTTCTTCGCCGCGCTGATCCGCGGTGTCAGCGGCGCCCTCGCCGAGAGCCGCACCCAGCTGCAGCTGATGCTCGTCCGCGACCAGGCCGAGCGGGACCAGCTCACCGAGTCGGTCGCGACCCGCCGCGTGGACGGTGTGCTGCTGGTCTCGGTGCACGCGGAGGACCGACTGCCGGGCATGCTGGAGGAGATGGGCCTGCCCACCGTGCTGGCCGGCCGCCGCGACGCGGGCGAGCGGCTGAGCTACGTCAACTCCGACAACGCGGGCGGGGCCGCCGCCGCGGTGCGGCATCTGCTGAGCAGCGGACGGCGGCGGGTCGCCACCATCACCGGTCCCCTGGACATGGACGTCGGCCGCAGCCGGCTGGCCGGCTGGCGCGCCGCGCACCTGGAGGCGGGCGCGCCCGCGACGGAACTCCTCGTCGAGGCCGGTGACTTCACCGAGGAGGGCGGCGCTCGCGCCATGCGTTTGCTTCTTGAACGCGCCCCGAATCTGGACGCCGTCTTCGCCGCCTCCGACCTCATGGCGGTCGGCGCCCTGGCCGAACTGCGCCGGCAGAAGCGACGGGTGCCGGGGGAGGTGGCGGTCGTCGGGTTCGAGGATTCCGTCCTCGCCCGCCACACCAACCCGCCTCTGACCACGGTGCGTCAGCCGGTGGAGGAGCTGGGCCGGACCATGGCCCGCATCCTCACCGACATCACGCAGCACGGTGCGCCCCGGCAGCAGATGACGCTGCCGACGGAGCTGGTGGTGCGCGAGTCCTCGTAGGGCCGTCGGTGGCTGCTCAGTCGTCCGCCGCTTCCGCCCGGTCGGCACCCGGCGGAGCCGAGGGCGTTGCGGCCGGGAAGTCGTACACGGCGAAGTCGGCCACCGGCAGGTAGCCGATGCGCCGGTAGAGGCCGTTGCTCGTGGGGTTGGCCAGGTCCGCGAACAGCACGACCTCCTGGGCTCCCGCGGCCAGCGCCGCCCGGCTCGCCGCTACCGTCGCCGCACCGGCGTATCCGCGTCCTCGCAGGTGGCCGGGGGTGTAGACGGGAGCCAGCCGGATCTGACCGGCGACCAGCGGGCTGAGTCCCGCCATCGAGACGGGAGCGCCGTGCGGGCTCTCCCAGAACGTGACGCGTCCACCGGCGATGCGCTCGTCGGCCCACCGGCCTCCCCCGGTGGGGACGCCGCCGATTGCGGCCGCGAACTCGTCGTGCCAGCGGATAAGTTGCTCCCGGTCCCGGGCACCGGCGACTCTGCCCCGGCCCTCGGGCTGCGGCTCGGGTGGGGTGAGCGTTCCGAGGCGGTAGAGGCGGTGCCGCTCGCGGAGGGTCGGCACGGCGCCCGTGTGCCGCTGCCAGGCCTCGGCGAAGGCGGTGGCCGTGTCCTGGTCCGCGTTGACGCCGGGGAGCGGGTGCCCGAGACGCGCGAGGCGTGCGGCGAGGGCGTCGGCGTCCTCGGGGGCGAGCAGCGTGAGGCTCAGTGGGCGCGGCGGGGTGCGGAAGAAGGTGGCGACGACCTCGCCCGCTCTTTCCAGGCGGCCGAAGACGGGTGCCCCGGCACCGTACGAGTCCGCGCCCTGGGTGCGCAGGGTCTCGGTCACCGTCAACTGCACGGTGTGCAGGCCAGGGCGCGAGTGCAGGAAGTCTCCGGCGCGGGCGAGGAAGTCGTCGAGGTCTTCGGTGAGATGCCAGTCGTCCGGGTGCATGCCTCATGATTTCTCACGCCGCGGGGTTCGCGCCCGTGCTTTTGCGCACGGCGGGACGGCAGGTGATCACTCGGACGACTGGGCACCGGCCGGCCGTGCGGCCGACGTCCACTGCCCGCCGAGCGCCTCCAGAACACGGCGGCGAAGCAGTTCGTACTCGGCACGGAGCCTGCGTATCTCGGGCGGCCGCGGGACGGCGACACCGCCGGTGACGATCTCCTCGGGGGCGAACTGTTCGCGGGTGAGGTCGATCTCAAGGCCCATGCCCAGACGGTTCCACCAGTGGTAGTCCACCCGCCTGCCCTCCACGTGGACCTCTCCCCTGATCAGCTCGCCGCCGAGCAGGTCGTTGAGCACCATGGCGGTCACCCCGGACTGGTCCCTGGCCGGATTGCCCGGGGTCCACCGCGAGCGGAACTCGGGCGTGCACGTCTCGGCGCTCCAGCTGCCGCGGACGGCGCACTCGATGTCGGTGAGCAGCAACGGCGTCATACGTCGATTGTGTCGGCAGCCACTGACAATGCCCCGCCGCGGGCCGGTCAGCCCGCGTCGGGCAGGGCTACCGGGCAGTCGGCCTCGTCCGCCTGCCGCCGGGCCCGCCGGGCGTTCTCCTCGCGCACCGCGACCACCCACCGCCACGGTTCGATCTCGTCCAGGGTGAGGCCGGGGCAGGTGAGCCGGTGCGGGACGCGGCAGGTGGTGCCGGGCGGCGGCTCGTCCAGGCCGCCGTTCCAGGCCTGCCCGCCCGAGTCGACGTGCCAGCGGTGCCCGCCCGGGACTAGGTGGGCGGGGACGGCGAGCAGGGGTTCCAGCAGAACGTGCCGGCCCGTATAGGTGCGGCGCCGTTCCCCGGCGAGGCCGCAGTTCGGGCAGACCGGCCGGGCCGGTGGCTCGGGCCCGTCGGCCCCGTCGCGTGCTGCTTGCCCGCGGTCCACGCCCTCCCAGACCCTGGGAGTCTCGGCGGACGGTTGCCGGTGGCTGTCGGGGCCGGGCAAAGGGAAGAGGTCCGGTTCGTGTGTATCCCCCATGAAGGCGAGCGTGCGGCGACGGCCGCGGGCGGGCCAGGGCGCGGGGCGGGCGCAACGGCAGCACGGGGCGGGGCGTGCGGGCGCGAAGCGTCACGGTACGGCAGGATCAGGACGCCGTGGAAGCATCCGCGGGCGGGCAGGCGGGGATTCCCGGCGGAAGTGGTGGGTGGACGTGGCGGCCGGCTGGGAGTGGGACGACACCTTGTTCTCGGGTACGGCCGCCTACTACCGGCGCGGAAGACTTCCGTACGCTCCCGGGCTGGCGGACGTACTCGGCGAGGTGCTGGCCCTCGACGGGCGGGGGCGGCTGATCGACCTGGGGTCCGGGCCGGGCACGATCGCCCTGGATCTGGTCGGTCTGTTCGACGAGGTCGTCGGTGTGGACCCGGACGCCGGGATGATCGACGCGGCCGCGCGCGAGGCCGAGGCGCGGGGAGTGTCCGGCAAGGTGCGGTGGGTACGGGCCCGTGCCGAGGAACTGCCCGCGGGACTTGGGAGTTTCACGGTCGCGACCCTCGCCCAGTCCTTCCACTGGATGGATCGCGAGCTGGTGGCCGCGAGCGTCAAGGACTTGCTCCGGCCGGGCGGCGCCCTGGTGCACATCTCGGACCTCAAGACACGGACTCGGACCGTCGACGGGCTGCCGTACCCGGCGCCTCCCCACGCGGCGATCGGGGAGTTGGTCAGGCACCATCTCGGGCCGGTCCGCCGGGCCGGCCGCGGGGTGCTGCCGGAAGGGACGCCGGGCGGCGAGGCGGCGGTGCTGGCCGGGGCGGGGTTCGCCGGCCCGTACCGTCATGTCGTGCCCGGCGGGCAGGCGTTGGAGCGGACGTGGGACGACGTCGTCGCGGGGGTGTTCTCCATGTCGTTCTCGGCCCCGCACCTGTTCGGCGCGCGCCTCGGCGCCTTCGAGGAGGACCTGCGCGCCCTGTTGCGCGAGGCGTCGCCCTCGGGCCGGTTCTGCGAACGGCAGCCGGGCACCGAGGTGTTCGTCTGGCCGCGCGGGCCGGAGTGATCACCCTCGCCGGAGTCCGGCCCAAGCGGCGGCCGTCGGCGGCCGGGGCGCGTGCGGCCGGGTGCCGGTGCGGCCGATCCCGGGAGTCGCGGCGTCACGGCGTCACGGCGTCGCGGCGTCACGGCGTCACGGCGTCACGGCGTCACGGCGTCACGGCGTCACGGCGTCACGGCGTCACGGCGTCACGGCGTCACGGCGTCACGGCGTCACGGCGTCACGGCGTCACGGCGTCACGGCGTCACGGCGTCACGGCGTCACGGCGTCACGGCGTCAGCACGATCCTGCCGAACACCTCTCCGTCGTCCATCTTCCGGTGCGCCGAGGCGGCTCGTTCCAGGGGCAGCACCTCGTGGACGACCGTGCGCAGCTCGCCGCGGCTCGCGGCGGCGAACTGCTCGGCCCTGACGGCGTTCCGGTCGGGCACCGAGACGGTGGCGGCGCTGAAGGTGGCGAAGGACATCGACTTCTGGAACGCCGCCATCAGGTGTGTGCCGAAGTCCGCCGGCGGTTGGCCGCCGACCGCGCCGACGACGACCATGCGGCCGTTCGGCTCGAGCCTGGGGAAGAAGGAGGGCAGGTGCGGGCCCGCGACGACATCCACGATGACGTCGTAGCCCGCGGGCGCGCCCGCGCTCCCCTGGCCGGAGCGGTCCAGGACGTGGGTCGCGCCGAGCCCGCGCAGGCGCTCCCCCCGCTCGGCCGAGGACGTCGTCACCGCCACCGCTCCGGCACCGCCACGGGCCGCGAGCTGGACCGTCATGATCCCGAGGCTTCCGGCGGCGCCCCGCACCAGCACCGACTCGCCGGGCGTGAAGTGGGCGTGGGTGAGGCCGAAGTGGGCCACCACTCCGGAGCTGCCGAGCGTCACCGCGTCGACGGCGGAGAGACCCGCCGGAAGGGGCAGGAGCTCGTCGGCCGGGGCGAGGGTCAGCTCCGCGTAGCCGCCGCCCACGCCGGTGGACGCCCACACGCGCCGGCCGATCCAGGAGGTGTCGACGCCGTCACCGACCGCGGTCACGGTGCCCACCACCTCGCCCCCGGGGACGTGGCCCTCGGTGAAGCCGTAGGAGGCGAGAGCGCCGCTCCGGATCACGGCGTCGGCACCGCTCACGCCGATCGCCTCGGTGGTGATCAGCACCTGTCCGCCGGCGGGGGCGGGGTCGGGGAGGTCGACGACCACCAGACCACCGGGTCCTCCGAACGCCTGGATCTCCACTGCCTTCATCGCCGCTCCTTGTTCACCGATACCGTGCCCTTCGGACGCTAACGGACGCCCCCGTCCACTTTGGCTAAAGTGAGAGTGGTGACCGATCGATTGCCTCACCCGCTGCGCGCCGACGCCCTGGACAACCGGGAGCGCATCCTGGACGCGGCCCGCACCCTGTTCGCCGCCGAGGGCCTGCACGTGCCGATGCGGGAGGTCGCCCGGCGGGCCGGTGTCGGCCCCGCCACCCTCTACCGGCGCTTCCCGACCAAGCAGGCGCTGGTCACCGAGGCCTTCACGGATCAGCTGCGGGCGTGCGAGGCCATCGTCGACGAGGGGCTGGCCCATCCGGATCCCTGGCGCGGGTTCTGCCTTGTGATCGAGAAGACCTGTGAGCTGCACGCACGGCACCGGGGTTTCACCGAGGCCTTCATGGCGGCCTACCCGGAGGCGATGGACTTCGCGGCGGCCCGTAGGTACACGCTGAGGTCGGTCGGTGAACTGGCCCACCGGGCGAAGGGGCCCGACGGGCTGCGCCAGGACTTCGTCCTGGACGACCTGATTCTGATGATCATGGCGAACAGGGGCATCCGTGCCGCGTCGACGACCGCCCGCGTCGCCGCTTCCCGGCGCTTCGCCGCGCTCGTGATCCAGGCATTCCAGGCCTCCCCCGACCACTCGGCGCTGCCGCCGGTGCCGCGGTTGGCGCCCGCGTGACCCGACTGGGCCAGTGAGGTCACGGCTAGCGTTTCTCCTCGGGCCGCCGTTCGTTAGGGCGGACATGATCAAGAAGCTCGCCTGTGTCTCCGTCCTGGCCACCGCTCTGCTGGCGTCCGCTCCCGTCGCCGAGGCCGCCCCCGTACCCGGTCCGTCCGCCGGGGTTCCGGGCGGTCCGCTCCTGGACGGTCTCCTCGGATCGCTCGAGGTCGGGCATCCGGCCACCTCCCCGCAGTCCCTGCTGCCCGAGGGCATCCTCGGCAGGTGACGGGCACCGGCGGAAGGGGAGCGAATGCGCGCAATCGCCCCCTCCGCCTCGGATGACCGGTTCACGGCCGCGCTCCACCGGGCGATCCCGCCGCCGCCAGACCGCGGCAGGTTTCCCGTAACCGCCGTCCGTCAGCCTCCAGTGAGTCATTCGAATCCAGGAGGCTGCAGTGAAGCACGTGAGCAGGAGGGGCGCCGGTGCGGTGGTGGCCGCGCTCAGTGGTCTGGCCCTGGCGATGAGTTCCACCACCGCGCACGCCGCGACCGGCCCGGACGTCATCGCCCACCGCGGCTCCTCGGGCATGGCACCCGAGAACACCGCCGCAGCCATCGACCTCGCCGTCGACCAACGCGCCGACTACGTGGAAATCGACGTCCAACGCACCAAGGACGGCGAACTCGTCAACTTCCACGACTGCACCATGGAACGCACCACCGACGTCGAAGACCTCTACCCCGACCGGCCTAGCTACCGCGTCTCCGACTTCACCTGGGCCGAACTCCAGCGCCTGGACGCCGGCTCCTGGTTCCACCCCCGCCACGCCGGCGAACCCCTCCTCACCCTCGACGACGTCATCGACCACATCGACGACACCCGCACGGGGCTCCTGGCCGAAATCAGCCCCTGCGACCAATACGGCACCAGCGTCGCCGCCGACCTCGCCGGCCACCTCAAGAGCAAGCCCCGCTACGTCCGCAAAGCCCTCGCCCGCCACCAACTCGCCGTCCAGTCCTTCCAGACGGACGACGCCCACACCTTCCACACCCGGCTGCCGGACGTCCCCATCGGCATCCTCGACGCCGAGCGCCCCACCGACACCGAACTCG
The DNA here is from genome assembly GCF_044591655.1 of Streptomyces sp. BBFR51. NCBI lineage: Bacteria > Bacillati > Actinomycetota > Actinomycetes > Kitasatosporales > Streptomycetaceae > Streptomyces > Streptomyces sp. BBFR51. The sequence goes on from NZ_CP172448.1 coordinate 447,840, forward strand.
AACAACTGGCCCGGTGGGCCGACCAGATCAACCCCCAGCACACCGTCACCGATCAGACCCTCGTCGACCGCGTCCACCAACTCGGCATGGACATCAACGTCTGGACCGTCGACGAACCCGGCGCCATCCGCACCATGACAGGCCTCGGCGTCGACGGCATCATCACCGACTACCCCCAATCCCTCACCCAGCGTCAGCAGGGCGCCGGAAAGCCGGCCCTTTGACACGCACGGCCGTCGGGCGTTGACTGTCGGTACGGCGCAGAGCCATGCCGCTCCGGGGAACCCGGTGACCCAAGCAGCCCAGGAAAGCGGCACACGATGATGTACGACCAGACGCGCGCACAGCAGCCGTCGGACCAGCCCCCGCGCCGCCCAGAGCACCGTTCCGCGGCGCCGGACACGCTGGTGCCGTCGGCGGAGCGGGACGCGGTCCTGGACCGCCTCCGCAAGGCGATCAACACCTTCGCCGACACTCCGCGCGAGGCCCTGGAGGAAGCGGAGGCCGCCTTCGACGACGCCGCGGCCCACCTCGCGCACGCCCTCGCGGAACGACGTCGAGCCCTGCACGAGAGCTGGCAGGACCAGGACTCCGACGCACAGGCCGAGGAACTCCGGCTCGCGCTGAGGCAGTACCGCGAGATCACGCAGCGGCTGCTGCGCACGTAGCGACCGGTCCCCCGGCGGTCAGAGGAACTGCCGCACGACCAGCGTCACGGCCCCCGCGACCGCGAGTGCCGCGGCGGCCGTGCGGGTCCGTCGTACGTTGAGCCGCCGGGTCAGTGGCCGGGCGACAAGCACCCCAACCACGGCGGCGGGGGCGAGCAGCGCGGTGCCGCGCAGTGCGTGCGGGGCGACCGCGCCCGCCGCTGTCAGCGCGGCGAGACTCATCAGGGAACCGGCGAGGAAGAACGCGCTCATCGTGGCGCGCAGTTCCGGGCCGCTCAGCCGCTGCCACACCATCGCCATGGGCAGGCCGCCGATGGACGTGGCCGTGCCCATCAGTCCCGAGGCCATCCCGGCCAGGACGACCGAGGAGCGCCGCCGGCGCGGTACGTAACCGGCGGCGCTCACCGTGACGCCGGTGAGGACCACCGCCGCGACGAGCAGCGCGAGGCAGCGGGCGGGAAGGGCGACCACGAGCAGGGCACCGGCCGGCGCTCCGGGCAGCCGGCCGACGAGGGCCCAGCCGCAGCCGCGCAGGTCGGCCCGGCCTCGTTCGCGCACCAGCACCGTCGCGGTCACCCCGGTGGCGAGCAGCAGGACCGCCGTGGGTGCGAGGGCCGGGTCAACGAGCGAGAAGACCGGTGCGGCGATCATGCCAAGGCCGAAGCCGATGGAGACCTGGAGCAGGGCGCCGATGCCGGTGCGGACGGCCTGCTGCTCATGCCTCCCTACCTGGTCGATTCGCCCGCCGCGGGGCTCGTCGCCTACGCCCGCGCGGTCGGGCGGGAGACGGAGCTGCCGCTGATCGTCTACAGCCGGGCGAACGCCCGCTTCGACGAGACCTCGGCGGCGGCGGTGGCCCGGCTGCCGACCGTGTCCGGCTTCAAGGACGGCACCGGCGACCTCGATCTCGTCGCGCGGATCGTCCCCGCCGTGCGTGAGACGCTCGGCGCGTCCGGCAAGAGCTTCCAGTTCTTCAACGGCATGCCCACGGCCGAGGCGAGCCAGCCGGCCTACCGGGCACTGGGCGTCGAGCCGTACTCCTCGGCCGCCTTCGCTTTCGCGCCGGACATCTCCCTCGCCTTCCACCGGGCGATCGTGGAGGGCGACCAGGAGCGGATCGACGCGCTCCAGCGGGCCTTCTTCCACCCCCTGGTCCGGCTGCGCCGGCGGGTGCCGGGGTACGCGGTGTCGTTGGTGAAGGCGGGGGTGACCCTGTCCGGCGTCGATGCCGGGCCGGTCCGCCCGCCGCTGACGCCGCTCACGGCGGCCGAGACCGAGGAGCTGGCGGCCATCGTCGCCGAGGGGCGGGCCGTGCTCGGCCGGCCCTAGGTACCGGCCGAGTCGTTGGCGCAGCGGAAGCCGAGGTTGCCGGACGAGGACTCCGGGGTGTTGGCGGAGCGGGCGGCGACCCGGTAGCGGTTGCAGTAGGAGTCGTGGCACAGGTAGGAGCCGCCGCGCAGGACCCGTGCCGTCCCGGTTTCGGGGCCGCGCGGGTCCGCGGCCGGCGCGTCGGCGTAATAGGAGGGTGAGAACCAGTCGGAGCACCACTCCCACACGTTGCCCGCGGTGTTCCACAGGCCGAAGCCGTTGGGCCGGTAGGACTTCACGGGAGCGGTGGTCAGGTGACCGTCCTCGGCCGTGTTGACGTGCGGGAAGCGGCCCTGCCAGATGTTGCAGCGCCACCGGCCGCCCGGGGTCAGCTCGTCGCCCCAGGCGTAGCGGCGGCCGGCCAGTCCCCCGCGGGCGGCGTACTCCCACTCGGCCTCGGTGGGCAGGCGCTTGCCGGCCCAGCGCGCGTAGGCGGTGGCGTCGTTGAAGGAGATGTGGACGACGGGATGGTTCTGCCGGCCGGTGATGTCGGAGTGGGCGCCCTCGGGGCGACGCCAGTGGGCTCCCCGTACGTTGATCCACCAGGGGGCCCCGGCGGCGTTGCCGAGGACGTCGGCGGCGGGTGCCGCGACCACCAGGTGGAAGACCGCCGAGGAGCCGTAGCGTTCGGCGTCGGTCACATGGCCCGTCGCCTTGACGAAGCCGGCGAACCGGGCGTTGGTGACGGCGGTCTCGTCGATGTGGAACGGCGCCAGACGCACCGGGTGGACGGGCGTCTCGCCGTCGGCGGGATACCCCTCCGCGAAGGCGTCCCCCATCGCGAACTCACCGCCCGGCACGAGCACCTGACCGCGGGTCGAGCGCGCACGGGCGGCGTGCCCCGATGCCGGCGGGGACATGGCGACGGCGACGGGCGAGGCGGCGGGGGTGCAACAGGGGCGGTGGTCGCGGGTCATGGGTCCTCGAATGGGGTCGCCGGCTGCTACGCCTGGTAGGTGGACTCGTCGAGCCCGCTCAGGGTCGGGTCGTGTCCCACTTCGCCGACCTCGTACATCGACGTCATCCAGTGGTAGAAGTTGTCGCCGCGCTCGCGCAGTACGTCGTACAGCCGGCGCATCATCCGGCCGCGGACCTCCGCCCGCTCGGGATGGGCGTAGACGTTCTGCAGTTCGTCCGGGTCGGTGCGCAGGTCGTAGAGCTCGTTGACGGAGTCGGGGTTGACGACGAGTTTGTACCGGTCCTCGCGCAGCATGCGTTGCGGGTAGGGGAAGTGGTGGCCGTGGAACTCGCAGACGATGTCCTGGTCCCAGTCCACCGTCTCGCCCCGCACCAGGGGCAGCAGGCTGCGCGAGTCGACGGCGGGTTTCGGGTCGACGCCCGCCAGTTCGAGGATGGTGGCGGTGCAGTCGAGGAGGCTGACGAACTCCTCGCGCACCTGGCCGCCGGGCGCGCCCGGGACCCGGAGCAGGCCAGGGGTGCGGTAGATGTCCTCGTACATCGCGGGACCCTTGTCGTGCAGCCGGTGCGAGCCGGTGAACTCCCCGTGGTCGCAGGTGAAGAACACCGCGGTGTCGTCCACGAGCCCGAGGCGTTCCATGGCCGCCATGACGCGGCCGATCTGCATGTCGATGAGCGCCACGTAGCCCCAGTAGACCGCGATGAGCTTGCGGGTCGTCTCGATGGGCATCGTGTCGAACGTCCAGTGCGCGCTGTAGTTGCGCTGGACCGGGGGTTTGCCCTCGAAGGTCTCCGACACGGACCGCGGCAGCTCCACGTCCGCCGGGTCGATCAGGTCGAAGTACTCGTCGGGCAGGATGTACGGCAGATGCGGTCCGAAGAAGTGCAGGGCCAGGAAGAAGGGTTGGTCGCGCTCGTGGACGTCCGCGGCGTACCGCTCGAGCTGTTCGATGGCGCGGGTGGCCAGGTAGTGCTCGAAGGTGGCCTCGACGGGCTGGTGCAGTCGGGCGGCCAGCAGGTTGCCGGGGCCGCCGTTGGGCAGGGTGCCGCGGACCCGGTCGCTGATCTCGTACGGCGGCAGCCCGTGTTCGGCGAGGTAGGCGAGGTAGTCCGGGTTGTCCACGGGGTTGTGCCAGCCGGGCAGTTCGGGGCCGTCGAAGCCGTAGTCGGCCGCCGTCCGCCGGTTGCCGGCGTGCCACTTGCCGACGAGACCGCAGTTGTAGCCGTGTTCCCTGAGCGCCCTGGAGAACGCGAACTGGTCCTCGGCCAGGTCCTCGAGGTAGCCCACGTTGCGTTCGTGGTTGGCGAGGAGCTTGTGCCGGAAGGGCGCCTGACCGGTCAGCAGGCTCGCGCGGGCCGGGGTGCAGATCGCGGTCGGGGTGTACCAGCGGTCGAAGCGGGTTCCCGTGGCGGCCAGTTCGTCGAGTACGGGGGTGTGCGCCAGCCCGTTGCCGTAGGCGCCGAGCGTGTCCGTCCGGTGCTGGTCGGTCATGAGGAAGAGGATGTTCTTCCGGGCCGCGCCGGGCTGGGCGCCGGACTCGGTCACTTGGCCGCTCCCGTGAAGAGGTCGCCGGTGTAGTAGGTCTTCGGGTCGACGGGCTTCTTCAGCTTGCCCGTGTCGACGAAGTAGTCGTTCATGCCCTCGAGCCAGGTGACGACGGTGCCGTCCTTGGTCAGCTTGTCGAGTTCCTCGACGCTGAGCACCTTGTTGTTCGCGGCGTCGGCCTTGACCTGGTCGACGGGGATCTTCAGTTTGTCCGCGGTGAGTTCGATGGCCTCGTCGGTGTGCTCGGAGCGGAACGTCATGGCCTCGCGCAGTACGGCGAGGACCTTCTTGGTCTTCTCCGGCTGCTTGTCGACCACCTTGTTGCCCGCGACGAACGCGGTGGGGAAGGAGACGTCCTGCTCGAAGTCGGCGTTCTTGGCGAGTTCGACCAGGTCGGGGACCTGCTTCTTGATCGTCGCGGCGGCCGGGTACCAGAAGCCCGCGCCGTCGACCTGCTTGGAGGAGAAGGCGGAGACGATGGTGGACGGGTCCATCGGGACGACCTTCAGGTCCTCCTTGGTCATTCCGGCCTTCTCCAGCGCGAGGGAGAGGATCATGTCGCCGGAGGTGCCCTCGGGCACGGCGACGGTCTTGCCCTTGAGCTGCTGCATCGAGGTGATGCCCGGCTGGGCGAGGACCCGGTCGGAGTTGCCGAGCGTGTTGATGGCGACGACCTTGGCCTGTCCGGAGGCGGGGAGCCACATGGCGCCCGGGCCTATGTAGCCGAAGTCGAGGTTGTCCGTGCCCAGGGCCTGGATCTGGAGCGGCCCGTTGGTGAAGACCTTGGCGTCGGCCGACAGGCCGTGCTTCTTCCACAGGCCCTTGGCCTCGGCGATGGCGATGAGGCTGGCGCCGTTGAAGTCGTTGATGTAGCCGAAGCGGACCTTGTCCGACGATCCGCCGGAGGACGAGCCGCCGCCGCACGCGGCGAGCAGCGCCATCGCGGCCACGCCGGCGAGGGTGGTGGAGAGGCTTCTGCGGGTGAGGACGGGTGACATGGGAGTGGGTCCCTTCCGGGTCATGACGTCGAGGAGTGGGAACCGGAAAGGGCGGCGGTGCGGCCTTCCTGGTGGTAGACGGAGTGCCACACGCGGTTGCGCAGTGCGGCGAACTCGGGGCTGAGCCGGAACGCCTCGTCCCGCTCGATGGCGGGGTCGACGTCGATGACGTCGTAGACGCGTCCCGGGCGGGCCGCCATCACGATGACGCGGTTGGCCAGGAACACGGCCTCGTCGACGTCGTGGGTGATGAACAGGACCGTGCGCTTGTCCTGGCTCCAGGTCTTCAGCAGCTGTTCCTGGAGTTTGACCCGGGTGAGCGCGTCGAGGGCGCCGAAGGGTTCGTCCATCAGCAGGATCGAGGGGTCGACGGCGTAGGCGCGGGCGATGGCGCAGCGCTGGCGCATGCCCCCGGAGAGGGTCTTGGGAAGGGCGTCGGCGAAGCGTTCCAGGCCGACCAGTTCGATGAAGTGCTCGGCTCGGCCCCGGCGTTCGTGCTTCGGCACGCCCGTGGTCCGCAGGCCGAACTCGACGTTCTGACGGACGGTCAGCCAGGGGAAGAGGGCGTACTGCTGGAAGATGACGCCGCGCTCGGGTCCGGGGCCCGAGACGGGGACGCCGTCCACCAGGGCACGGCCCGCCGTGGGTGTCTCGAGACCGGCGAGGATGTTCATCAGGGTGCTCTTGCCGCAGCCCGAGGGGCCGACGACGGTGACGAACTCGTGGTCCGCGATGTCCAGGGAGACGTCGTCGAGGGCGGTGAAGGTCTCCCGGCCCAGGGAGAAGGTCTTGGTCACGTTCTGGACGGAGATCTTGGCGGGTGTGCTGGTCATCGGCGTTCCTGCCATCGGGTGAGCCGGCGTTCGGCGAGGAGGAGGACGCGGTCCATGAGGAGACCGAGGATCCCGATCGAGATGAGTCCGACGAAGATGGTCGGGAGGTCGTAGTAGAGCTGGGCGTTCTGCATCCGGTACCCGAGGCCCTCCTGGGCGGCGATCAGCTCCGCGGCGACCAGGGTGGCCCAGGCCGAGCCGAGGCCGACCCGCATGCCGACGAGGATGAAGGGGGTGGACGCCGGCACCACCACGCGGGCGAAGATCGTGGCGTCGCCCGCGCCCAGCACCCGGGCGGCGTTGATCAGGGTGCGGTCGACGTTGACCACGCCCTGGAAGGTCGAGATCACGCAGGCCAGGAACGCGGCGAGGAAGATGACGAAGATCTTCGGCGTCTCGTCGATGCCCATGGCGACCACGGCCAGCGGGATGATGGCCAGCGGCGGAATGGTGCGGAAGAACTGGATCCAGGGTTCGATCAGTCCGCGCAGGATGCCGTACCAGCCCATCAGGAAGCCCACCGGGACGGCCACGGCCGTGCCCAGGGCGAAGCCGATGAGCACCCGCGTCAGGCTGGCCAGGGCGTCGTCGGCGAGCGTCCCGTCGCTGATCAGTGTGCCGGCCCGGGACACGACCTCCGGCGGGGTCGGCAGCTTGAAGCCGGCGGACGCGGCGGCCCACCAGATCGCGATGCCGAGCGCGACGGACACGGCGTTGAGCGCCAGGGGCAGCCCCCGCCGGCCGGAGCGGGCCCGCTCCGGCGTTGTCTTGGTGTCGGCCGTGTCGGCCGTGTCGGCCGTGTCGGATGCGTCGGCGTCGGGCGAGACCCCTGGCCGCTTGTCGGAAGGCTGTGGGTGCCGCTGGTCGGCGCCCTGCTTGTCAAGGACGGACATGGGCGGCTCCTTCGGTGGCGGAGTCGGGTTCATCGGAACGGCCCTTCACGTCGGCGGTTTCGGGATACCTCGCCAGGAGGGGAGAACTGTGGAAGACCGCGGCCAGTGCGCCGATGGCGCCGTCGTCGTCCGAGAGCCGGGCCGCGGCGACGACGGGGCCGGCCGAGGCGGTCGGGAAGATCTCGGCGGCGAGGGTGGCGGCGACCTGCTCCACGAGGACGGGCGCCAGCCGGGTGATCTCGCCGCCGACGACCACCTTCGCGGGGTTCAGCATCATGGTCGCGGCGCCGACCACCCGCCCCAGCGCCCCCGCGGCCTCCCGCAGCACCCGGTCCACCACGGGGTGGGCGCGGGCGACGGCGGCCGCCAGGTCGTCGAGGTTCTCCAACTGCAGGCCGAACTCCCAGCAGGCGGCGAGGATTCCGGGCACCGAGGCCACGGTCTCCAGACAGCCGCGTTTGCCGCATCGACAGGGCCGGCCTGCCGGTTCGACGGTGACGTGCCCCAACTCGCCGGCCAGCCCCGACGAGCCCGTCACCAACTGGCCGCCGACGACGAGTCCGCCGCCGACACCGTCCGACAACCGTACGTACACCAGGTCGGCGACGCTGTCGGCGCCGCTGATCGCCTCGGCGAGGGCGGCCAGGCGGGTGTTGTTGTCGACGATCACCGGTGCGTCGAAGCGTTCGGCGAAGGCCACGTCGACGCCTTCGGGTGCCGGGCGGAGCACCGTGGACCCCGTGGTGGAGCGCGGCCAGGCCGCTCCCTCGGGGGCCGGATAGGGGCCCGGCACTCCGATGCCGATGCCCTGCAACGCCCCGTAGTGGACGCCGGCCTCGCTGCTCAGCCGGTCGACCAGCCCCAGGGCCAGCTCGGTCCGGGTCCCCCAGGTCGCGGTGTCCTCGTACCGGACGGAGCCGGAGACCATGATCTCGTGCGCCGCGTCGGCGACGACGACGTGGACGCGGCGGTGTCCGAAGTCGACGCCCATGAACTGCGCCGACGCCGGGTCGAGCGCCAGCCGTTCGGCCGGCCGTCCGCTGCCCTCGCGCCGGGAGGCGTCGGTGTCCACGACGACGATGGCCCCTCGCTGCAGGAGGTTGCCGGTGATCTCGGACAGGGTGGTGCGGGACAGCCCCACGACCCGGGCGATCTCGCCGCGGCTCATGGCGCCGTTCTCCTGCAGCGCACGCATCACGCGTTCTTCGTGGGTCCGCCGGACCAGTGCATGCACTCCGCTGGGCATCTGCATGCCGGTCAAGGTAGGGAGGCTCGATTATTCCGTCAACACTCCGACAGAAAGATGCAATGAAGCGTTCACAATGCCTGGTGGGCCGGGCCTCGTAGGTGTCGGTTGAAGTGGATTATTCGTCCGCCCTGTTGACGTAAATGTGCGGGCGTTCGCATGCTGTGCGCCATACCCCCGTCGTGCGGCTCGTGTGCCGCCCTCGGTTCCCGGACGGGGACGACGAAGGAGAACGCGTCTGATGACCGATGCCGAGCACGGACTGCACCGACGATCCCTGCTGGCCGGCGCGACCGGCCTGGGGGCGGCGTTCGCCCTGCCCGCGAGCGCCGCGCAGGCGGCTGACGCGACGGCTCCCACGACGGCAAAGGCGTCGCGGCGGCACCCGCGGAACTGGCCCGACCCGGAGCCCTACGGCGTCGCGGACACCCGGGTGGACCTGTGGCCGCGCGAGGACAACTCGTTCGTCCTGCCGCTGGAGTTGCGCCCCCGCGACAAGGAGCGCGGCACGGTCTGGATGCGCGACACCTACGTCAACTGCTTCGTCGTGGACGGCCGACCGCTCTACGTGGCGACCGGCACCTCCAGGGTCCCCGGCCTCGAGGCGGCCGCCCCCTGGAACGACGGCATCTTCGTCTGGACGTCCCGCTCCCTCGAGGGCCCCTGGAAGCTGGCGGACACCACCCGCATCCGGCCCGGCGCGGAGAAGGGCAAGGTGTGGTCGCCGGAGTTCGTCGGCGAGAACCGCCCCGGTCGCACGGTCGTCGCCCCCTGGCAGGAGTACTGGCACGACGACAGGTTCGGCAAGCGCGGTCACGCCTGGGCCCCGGAGCTGCACCACTTCCGCGGCAAGTGGTACCTCGTCGCGTGCACGGGCGACTACGCCAAGAAGGTCGGCTCGTTCATGCTCGTCAGCGAGGGCGGGGTCGAGGGACCCTACCGGCTGATCGAGGGCAATCTGGACAAGCCCTTCGGCGACTCGTTCATCGGGGGGCCGAGCTTCATCGAGCCCGGCGCGTACCACCACATCGACGGCGGCCTCTACTCCGAGGGCGACGACGCGTGGCTCGTCCTGCACAACAACCTGTACGCGAAGTTCCGGGACGACATGGAGGACATCGTCACGACGACGAACCTCCCGACGTTCCGGCAGCAGCCCTACTCGCCCGAGCCCTATCTCGAGGGCGCCTACGTGTTCAAGTACAAGGGCAAGTACCACCTGGTCCACGCCGCGTGGGACCGGACGTCCGTCAACGCCGACGGCACCGTCCGCCATGCCTACGACGTGCCCGCCGCCGGGCGGGTGCAGTACCAGTACGACGCGATCGTCGCCGTGGCCGACCGGTTCGAGGGTCCGTACTCGAAGCGGTACACCGCGGGTGTCGGCGCCGGTCACAACAACTTCTTCGTCGATCACCGGGGCGACCTGTGGGCGACGTACTTCCTGAACCCGGCCGCCGGCTACTACTCGAACGACTCGCGCACCGCCGAGTCCGCCGTGCCCGGTGTCGTACGGCTGGAGTGGACCGGCCCGTCGGACGGCCGGCTGTACGTGAAGCGCGGGTCGGACGGAGGCGGCACCCGGCACTGAGCGGCGGCGGCGGCCCTCCGGGGCCGCGCCCTCGCGTGCCGTCGCGGCGGGACGGGCGTAGTGTCCAGATATGCGTGATGTTCGGGGTGGCCGGCGTCGGGCAGTGGACGGCTGATGGACTCCGCGATGGCCGCCGTGGTGCGGGCGAGTGGTGCGTTCGGAGGACTCCTGTACGTACTGCCGCCGGGCGACCACGCCGTGTGGCAGATCCTGGTGGCGGGAGTTCCGCAGGAGATGGCCGCTCCGTGGCGGCGGGTCGGCCTCAAGGATCCGATGCCCGTCGCGGACGCCATCCGGGAGCGTCGCCTGGTGTGGGCCGGCGGCCGGGAGGAGATGGCTCGCGAGTATCCGCGGCTGGCGCTGGTACTGCCGTACGACTTCGGGCTCGCGGCCGCACCGCTCGTCTCGGGCACCGCCGTCCGGGGCGGGCTGGTGCTGCTCTGGCCCGGCAACCATTCGGCACGGCTGAGCACCGCTGAGCAGGACGTCATCCGGGCGGGCTGCCGCCGCCTGGGCGAGAGCCTGCAGCGGGCGGCCGACCGAGGCGAGCCGCTGCTGCCCCCGGACCGGCCCCGGACCCTGCCGCCGCCCGCCCCCCGCACACCCTCCCCCGTGGAGGCGGCCGCGCTGTCCGCCTTCGTGGACCGGCTGCCGGGCGGGTCCTGCACGCTGGACCTGGACGGACGCCTCACCTTCGTCACCCCGGCCGCGGCCGAACTGCTCGGTGCCGATCGCTCCGACCTCGTGGGCGCGCTGCCGTGGGAGGCGCTGCCCTGGATGGACGTGCCGCATGTCGAGGACCGCTACCGGGCCGCGCTGGTCAGCCGCCGGCCGCAGGCCTTCACCGTCCTGCGGCCCCCGCAGACATGGCTGGCCTTCGAGCTGTACCCGGACGCCACCGGGCTGAGCGTCCGCATCACTCGCGGCAGCCCGGAGGCGGACGCGCCCCCGCCCCGGTCCGTACCGACCTCCGGGCCCAGCCGCGCCACCGTGCTCTACCACCTGATGCACCTGGCCTCCACGCTGACCGAGGCCGTCGGCGTGCAGGACGTGGTCGAACAGACCGCCGACCAGCTGATGCCCGCCCTGGGCGCGCAGGCCATGGTGGTGATGACCCCGCAGGACGGCCGCCTGAAGATCGTCGGGCAGCGCGGCTACCGCCCCGAGATCCTGAAGCACTACGACGGGGCTCCCCTCACCTCGGCCATCCCCGGCGTCGACGCCATGGCCACGGGTGTCCCGGGCTTCTGGACGACCTTCCACGAACTCCACGACGCCTACCCGGCCACCGTGCACGAAGACGGGATGGCCGCATGGGCGGTGCTGCCGCTGATCGCCTCCGGCCGCCCCATCGGCTCCCTCCTCCTCTCCTACCGGCGGCCCCACGTCTTCCCGCCCGGCGAACGTGCCGCCCTCACCTCGCTGGCCGGCCTGGTCGGGCAGGCCCTGGACCGGGCCCGTCTCTACGACGCCAAACACCACCTCGCCCACCGCCTTCAGTCCGCCCTGCTGCCGCACACCCTGCCCCGTGTACCGGGCCTGAACGTCGCCGCCCGCTACCTTCCGGCTGCCCGGGGCCTGGGCATCGGCGGCGACTTCTACGACGTCATCCGTCTCGACGAGCACACGGCGGCCGTCACCATCGGCGACGTACAGGGGCACAACGTGGACGCCGCGGCGCTCATGGGGCAGGTTCGCACCGCCGTGCACGCCCACGCCACCGTGGGGGCGCCGCCCGACGACGTCCTGGCCCGCACCAACCGGCTGCTCACGGACCTGGACCCCGGCCTGTTCACCAGCTGTGCCTACGTCCACCTCGACCTCGCCACGCATCGCGCCTGCGTGGCCCTCGCCGGCCACCCGCCTCCCCTCGTGCGCCACGCCGACGGACGCATCGAACGCCTGCGGGTGCCGCCCGGTCTGCTGCTGGGCATCGAGCCGGACACCGTGTATCCCTCGCTGGAGTTCCCGCTGCCGCCGGGCAGTGTGCTCGCCCTCTACACCGACGGACTCGTCGAGGCGCCCGGAGTCGACCTCGACGACGCGATCGCGGCCCTCGCCGGGCTGCTCGAGCACGGCGATCCCGGCGACCTCGACGCCATGGCCGACACCCTCATCCGGCACGCGCCCACTCCGGGCGACGACATCGCCCTGCTCCTCATCAGTCCCCGCGTGTCGGCGGCGGGGCACTCCAGCGGCGGACCGATCGTTTTCACAGGCAAGAAGGACGAACGCCGGTCGACGCAGGCCGGCAGCGGAGGAGAAGACCCTTAATGAGACACCAGAGGGTGCGCGATCTGATGAGCGACGCCGTGGTCCGCGTCCAGCGCGGCACACCGTTCAAGGAGATCGCCCACCTGCTGCTGGAGTACGACATCACCGCGGTGCCGGTCGTGGACGCGGAGAACCGCCCCGTGGGGGTGGTGTCGGAGGCGGACCTCCTGCAGAAGATGTGGGGCCAGGAGCCCGAAGGCTCACCCGAGTTCGCGAACGGGTCCCGGCCGGCCGGGGGCAAGGCGTCCGCCACGGACGCGGCGGGGCTCATGACCTCGCCCGCACTCTGTGCGCGCGACACCTGGAGCGTCGTCGACGCCGCCCGTGTGATGGCGCGGCACGGCATCAAACGGCTCCTGGTGGTCGACGAAGCAGGGCGGCTGACCGGGGTCGTCAGCAGAAGCGACCTGCTGCGGGTCTTCCTGCGCACGGACCGCGCGATCCGCACCGAGATCATCGAGGAGGCCCTGGTCAAGGCCCTCGGCCTGGCTCCCTCGTCGGTGCAGGTGGATGTGACGCACGGACACGTGGTGCTCAGCGGCCGGCTCCCCGGCCATGTGTCCGCGCCGGCGCTGGAGGAGCACTGCAGGAGCGTGGACGGCGTCGTCGCCGTGGAGTTCAGACCGGCGGGAGAGACCGGGGCCGGGGGCTCGGTCCCGGTCGCTTCCTGACCCCTGGCCCGGGTGGGACGGGCCCGCCCGTGCCGGGCTCCGGGGGGTGGAGACGGACACGGGCGGAGTGCGGCGGGGGTCCTCAGACCCCGGTCGAGTCCTTCACCTGCGGCGGCTCCGCCCGGGGCGCCGGCACCGCGGCCGGTGCGGGCGCGGGGCCGCCCTCGCTGAGCCCGAACCGCCCGTGGAACCTGCGCAGGAAGGGCGGTGCGTACCAGGCCGAGCGGCCGAGCAGACGCATCGCGGCCGGTACGAGGACGCCGCGTACGGCGACGGCGTCGATGAGGATGGCCAAACCGCTGCCCAGCCCGAACATCTGCATGAAGCTGATCTTCGCGGTCCCGAAGGCGAAGAAGCTCACCGCGAGCAGGCAGGCCGCCGCGGTGACGATGCGTCCGGTGTGGCCGAGGCCGTCGGTCACGGCGGTGCGGGTGTCCGCGCCCTGGTCGTGGAGCTCCTTGATCCGGCTGGTGACGAACACCTCGTAGTCCATGGAGAGACCGAAGGCGATGCAGAACATCAGCACGGTCATCGACGCCTCCATCGGCTGCGGTGTGACGCCGATCAGGGAGGCGAGGTGGCCGTCCTGGAAGATCCAGGTCATGACGCCGAGCGTCGCGCCCAGGCTGACCACGTTGAGGACCAGCGCACGCACCGGCTGCACGACGCTGCCGGTGAACAGGAAGAGCAGGACGAAGGTCGTCAGCGCGACCAGGCCCAGGGCGAGCGGGAGCCGGCCGCTGATGGAGTCCTTGGAGTCGACCAGTTGGGCGTCCCCGCCGCCCACCAGGGCCTTGGTCCCGGCGGGCGGCGCGACCGCCCGCACCTCGTGGACCAGTTCCTGGGCGTCGTCCGACCTCGGCGTCAGACCGCTCACCACGGTGATCCGCTGCGCGTCGGGGCGGCCGAGGGCCGTGTTGCCGGGTCCGGCCGCCTCGGTGCGTCCCCCCACGTAGGTTCCGGTGCCGGTCTCGACGCGGACGACCCCCTCGAGGCCGGACAGTTCGGCCGCGTAGGAGCCCAACGGGGCCTTGTCCACGGCCTCGTCGATGACGACGTGGAGGGCGGCGTCGTCGTTGCCGTTGAACTTCTCCCGCAGCACGGAGGCGACTTGGCGGCTCTGGGCGTCCTCGGGCAGTACGCGTTCGTCCGGGGTGCCCAGGGTGATGCCCAGCAGCGGGCTCGCCGCCACCAGCAGGACGGCCAGCACGGGCAGCGCGGTGAGCGCGGGACGCCGCATCACGGTGCCGGCCAGCCGTCCCCACAGGGGCGGCCGGGATGCGGTGCGGGGGCGCTTCGCCCAGGGCAGCCGCCCGCTGTTGACCCGGTGGCCCAGGACGACGAACAGGGCCGGCATCACGAACAGGGTGCCGATGGCCGCGATGGCGACGACACCGACGCCGGCGTAGCCGAAGGAGCGCAGGAAGTACTGCGGGAAGACCAGGAGGGCGGCGAGCGCGACGGCCACCGTGGCGGCCGAGAAGGCGACCGTGCGGCCCGCGGTCCGCACCGTGTGACGGACGGCGTCGTCCACGGTGGAGCCGGTCGCGAGCTGCTCCCGGAACCTGCTGATCATCAGCAGGGCGTAGTCGATGCCCAGGCCGAGCCCGAGGGCGGTGGTGAGGTTGGTCGCGGACACGGACACGTCGACGGAGCCGCCGAGGAGGGCGAGTTCGGCGAACGTGCCCGCGATGGCGATGGTCCCGATGGCCAGCGGCAGCAGGGCCGCGACCACGCTGCCGAAGACGACCAGGAGCAGCAGGAGGGTCAGCGGTACGGCGATGGCCTCGGCCAGCAGGAGGTCCTTGGGCGTCTGCGTCTCCATGTCGTTGCCCACGGCGGCGCCGCCCCCGGCCTGGACGCTGAGCCCATCCTCGCGCGGTCCGGAGAAGTCGTCGATGACGCTCTTGGCGTTCTCCCGCTGCTGTGTCTCGTCGCCCTTCACATGGGCGAGGACCAGGGCTTCACGGCCGTCCTCGGAGCGCAGGGCGGACTTCTTCGCGTCCCAGTACGAGACGACGTTCTCGAGGTTCGGGTCCTGTCTGAGGTCCACCACCAGGGCCCGGCCGCCGCGCTCGGCGGCCGGCGCGTCGACGCGGCCGTCGGGGCTGCGGACCAGCAGGACCAGGTTGGTCTCCCCGCCGAACTTCTCCTCGATGGCCTTCCCGGCCCGGGTGGACTGGGAGGCCGGGTCGTCGTAACCTCCCCCCTTCAACTTGCCGAACGCCCCGGCTCCGACGGCACCCATGAGGGCCACGGCCACGACGGCGACCACGAGTACCAGCCGGGACCGGCGAATCGCCAGTTCGGCTATGCGTTCAAACACGCACGTTCTCCCTTGTGTCTTGCGGTGAAGGCGACGGAACGCGACCGGAATTGACCTCGAACGGGCCGGCGTCGCCGCGACATGACGTTAGTGAGACGCCGCGAGATCTGGCAGTGTGAGATTTACCTAACAATGTTCGGCTTCTTGATGGCGCGTTCTGTACCCGCGCCCTAGGCTCGCCGTATGCCCGCAGACCGAACCACCCCGGCTCCCGTCTCCCTGCGCGAGCGGCGCCGGGCCGCCGCGGCCCAGGAGATCGTGGACGCCGCCGAGGAGCACATCAGCCTGCACGGACCCGCGGCACTGTCCCTGCGCGCCGTCGCCCGCTCTCTCGGCATGACCGTGCAGGCGCTCTACCACTACTTCCCGAACCGGGACGCCCTCGTCACGGCGCTCATCACCAAGGCGTACGGCGACCTGTCCGACGTGCTGCGGGCCGCCGCCGGCACCGTCGTCGAGGACTCCTCCACACCTCGCCTCGTGGTGGTGGCCGAGGCCTACCGAGGCTGGGGCATCGCCCATCCGGAGCGTTTCCAGCTTCTCTACGGGACGCCCCTGCGGTACTACGCGGCGCCCGCCGAAGGCCCGACCACCCAGGCGGTCCGGCGGATGGGCGCGATCTTCCAGCGCGAGCTGTTCGACGGCTTCACCCCGGCACAACTCGCCGCGGCCGACGTGCCCGCGCCCTCACCCCCGTTCCGGGATCATCTGCGAGAGCTTCCCCCGAACGCCCAGGGAGACCTGCCGCCCGCCGCGGCCTCCCTCTTCCTGAGCGCGTGGGGGCATGTGCACGGCCTCGTCGTGCTGGAGGTGTTCGGGCACACCTCGTTCCTCGGTGACCATCAGGCGGAGATCTTCCGCACGTCGGTCCGGATGATGATCGAGGACATCCACCGCCGGATACCGGCCGCCTGACCCCGACTTCAGGGGCGGTGGCCGTCGTCCCGGGGTTCGCGGACGGGGTCCGGGGCGGTCAGGGCCGGGATCTCTGGGTGGTCGCGGAGCGCGGCGATGACCGCGTTCACCGCGGCGCGCCGGGGAGTGCCGCGCCGCACCACGACGGCGACGTTGCGGTGCACCGGTGGGCTCAGCCGCCGGGTGACGACGGCATGGTCCGAGGTGACCGCCAGGGCGGGCAGCAGGGCGATCGACCCGGCCGACTCGACGTGCCGCAGCAGCATCAGGTAGTTGCTGAACCGGCAGGCCACCCGGGGTTCGAAGCCCGCCTCGCGGCACAGCCGCACGGTCAGGTCCGCCATGTACGACTGCGGCCGGTCGCAGGCCCAGGTCTCGTCCTTGCACGCCGCGAGGTTCACCGCCGTACGGGAGGCGAGCGGGTGACCCCGCGGCAGCACCAGCACGACGGAGTCGCTGCCCAGCGACACGACCTCGAGATCAGCTCCCCGGGACAGACCGGTGTAGTCGGTGGTCGTGACGATGACGTCCGCCTCCCCCGAGCGCAGGGCGGGGCCGCTCTCGTGCGGCTCCATCTCGACGAGTTCGAGGTGCAGGTGCGGATGGGTGGTGGCCAGGCGGGCCGCCGCCGGGACCGCGAGGCTGTAGATCGCGCTCTGGAACACCCCGAGCCGGACGGTGCCGATGGGCTCGTCGTTCAGGGCGCGCAGTTCCGCCTCGACCTCGGTCATCCGGTCCAGGATCTCGCGGCCGCGGCGGGCCAGCAGAAGTCCGGCCGGGGTCAGCCGCACCCGCCGCCCGGTCCGCTCGATCAGCCGGCACCGGGTCTCGGTCTCGAGCACCGCCAGTTGCTGGGAGACCGTGGACGCGCTCAGATGCAGCGTGTCGGCGACCGCGCGGACGGTACCGAGCGTGTCCAGCAGGCTGAGCAGTCGCAGTCGTCCCGAATTGAGCACGCAGCGATTGTAGGGCGCTTGTACGGTTCTGTCGTACAGCGACGTCGACTCCGTGCGATGGACACGCGCAGCGATGCGTCCTTAACGTCGGTCGCATGCCTTTCGAGACTCCCGGCGCCGACCAGGGGCGCCATCTGATCCGCTACTCCGGCCACGCACCCTTCTCGCCGGAGGTCGTCGTCCGTGCCGCGGGCACCTCCGTGTTCACCGAGAGCGGTCGTGAGCTGCTGGACTTCACGTCCGGTCAGATGAGTGCCATCCTCGGCCACTCCCACCCGGCGATCGTCTCCACGGTGCGCGAGCAGGTCGCGCACCTCGACCACCTGCACAGCGGCATGCTCAGCCGCCCGGTAGTCGAGCTCGCGCGCCGGCTCGCCGGCACCCTGCCCGAGCCACTGGAGAAGGCGCTGCTCCTGACCACCGGGGCGGAGGCGAACGAGGCCGCGGTGCGGATGGCGAAGCTCGTCACCGGCCGCCACGAGGTCGTCTCCTTCGCACGGTCCTGGCACGGCATGACCCAGGCCGCCGCGAACGCCACCTACAGCGCCGGACGCAAGGGCTACGGCCCCGCCGCGCCGGGCAACTTCGCGCTGCCGGTCCCGGACCGCCACCGCCCCTCCCTCGTCGACGCGGAGGGCGCGCTCGACTGGCGCCGCCAGCTCGACCTGGGCTTCGAGATGATCGACGCCCAGTCGGTGGGAAGTCTGGCCGCGTGTCTGGTCGAGCCGATTCTCAGCTCGGGCGGTGTCGTCGAGCTCCCGCCGGGCTATCTCGCCGCCCTGGCCCACAAGTGCCGGGAGCGCGGCATGCTGCTGATCCTCGACGAGGCCCAGACCGGGCTGTGCCGCACCGGCGACTGGTACGCCTTCGAGCACGAGGGTGTGGTCCCGGACATCCTCACGCTGTCCAAGACGCTCGGCGCGGGGCTGCCGCTGGCGGCCGTACTGACCAGCCCGGAGATCGAGCAGCGGGCGTACGACCGCGGTTTCCTGTTCTTCACCACCCATGTCAACGACCCGTTGCCGGCCGCCGTCGGCAACACCGTCCTGGACATCCTGGTCCGCGACCGGCTCGACGAGCGCGCCCGCAAGCTCGGCGCCCTGCTGCGCGGGCACCTCGACCGGCTCGCCGTCCGCCACGAGGTGGTCGGCGACGTCCGCGGCCGCGGGCTGCTGCTGGGCATGGAACTGGCCGGGGACGAGGTCCTGGGCGCCGGTGGCGCGGACCGCCTCGGCGCCGACGTCACCCGGCGCTGCTTCGATCTGGGGTTGCACATGAACATCGTCCAACTCCCGGGAATGGGCGGCATCTTCCGTATCGCACCCCCGCTGACCGCGAGCGACGACGAGATCGACCGGGGTGTCGCCATCCTCGACCAGGCGCTCACCGACGCCGCGCGGGAGCTCTGACGCGAAGGCCCCGGTGACCTGGGTTCCAGATCACCGGGGCCATGCGGGCGGTGTCAGACTCCGGCCGTCTCCGGCTCGCGGGTCGGCTCCGCGGGCGCGGCGGTGTCACCGAGCTCCTTGTGGAGCTTCGCGCCCTCGACGTCGACGTTCGGCAGGAGGCGGTCCAGCCACTTGGGCAGCCACCACGCCTTGGTGCCGAGCAGGGCGAGCACCGCGGGAACGATGGCCATGCGGACCACGAAGGCGTCGAAGAAGACCGCGATCGCGAGGCCGAAGCCCATCATCTTGATCATGGCGTCGTTCTCCAGGATGAAGCCGGAGAACACGCTCATCATGATGATCGCGGCCGCCGCGACGACCCGGCCGCCGTGGGTGAAGCCCGTGATGACGGACTCGGCGGCGGACGAGCCGTGGACGTACGCCTCTCGCATGCGGGTGACGAGGAAGACCTCGTAGTCCATGGCGAGACCGAAGACCACGCCGATCATGAAGATGGGCATCATCGACATGATCGGACCGGGCTGGTCCACACCGAAGAGGTCCGCGAGCCAGCCCCACTGGAAGACCGCGACCACCGCGCCGAGCGCCGCGGCCACCGAGAGCAGGAAGCCCAGGGCCGCCTTCAGCGGGACGAGGACCGAGCGGAACACCAGCATCAGGAGCAGGAAGGCGAGGCCGACGACCAGCGCCAGGTAGGGGATGAGCGCGTCGTCCAGGGTCTGGGAGAAGTCGATCGTCATCGCGGTCGCGCCGGTGACCAGCATGGTCGCGCCCGTGTCGGTCCTGATGTCACCGGACAGCGAACGGATGTCGTGCACCAGCGACTCGGTGGCGGCGTCGCTCGGGCCGGTCTTGGGCACCACGGTGAGGACGGCGGTGTCGCCCTCCTCGTTGAAGTTGGCCGGGGTGACGGCCTCGGCCGCGCCGAGTCCGCTGATCCTGTCGCGGACGAGGTCGGCGGCGGCCGTGGGGGCCTCGGCGTCCCGGGCGTCGACGGTGACCATCAGCGGGCCGTTGAACCCGGCGCCGAAGGAGTCGGACAGCATGTCGTAGGCCTTGCGCTGCGTGGTGTCCGGCGCCGAGCTGCCCTCGTCGGGCAGGCCCAGCTCCATGCCGGCGGCCGGTACGGCGATCACGCCGAGGCCGAGGACCGCGGTCAGCAGCACCGTCACCGGGCGCCGCAGTACGAAGCGGGCCCAGCGGGTGCCGAGCTTCGGCTTCGCGGCCGCCGCCCGCTGTCCGGCGGGCGCCTTGCGGTCCTTGCGGCTGAGCGCCTTCTTGCCGGCGAAGCCGAGCAGCGCCGGGGTGAGGGTGAGGGCGATCAGCACGGCGATGCCGACCGTGCCCGCGGCGGCCAGGCCCATCTTGGTGAGGATCGGGATGTTCACGATCGTGAGGCCCGCCAGGGCCACGACGACGGTCAGTCCGGCGAAGACGACCGCGGAGCCGGCCGTGCCGACCGCGCGTCCCGCCGCCTCCTCGGGGGCGCGGCCCTCGGCGATCTCCGCCCGGTAGCGCGAGACGATGAACAGGGCGTAGTCGATGGCGACCGCGAGGCCGATCATCATGGCGAGCGTGGAGGTCGTCGCGGACAGTTCCAGCGTGCTGCCGAGCGCCCCGATGGCGGAGATGCCGATGCCGACACCGATGATCGCCGACAGCAGCGGCATGCCGGCCGCGACCAGCGAGCCGAAGGTCAGCAGGAGCACGACCGCGGCGATCCCGATGCCGATCAGCTCGGCGGTCCCGCCCATCTCCTGCTCGGCCACGACCGCGTCGCCGCCGGTCTCGACGGTGAAGCCGTCGGCGCGCGCGTCGTCGGTGGCCGCGGTGAGCGCGTCGCGGGCCTGGTCGGTCAGCTCCATCGCGTTGACCTTGTAGGTCACGGAGGCGTACGCGGTGGTGCCGTCCTCGCTGACGGCGTCCGCCTTGAACGGGTCGTCGACCGAGGCGACCTGCGGGCCCGCGCCGAGGGCGCTCACCAGTTCCTCGACCTGGGCCTTGCCGGCCGGGTCGGAGATCTTCCCGCCCTCGGGTGCACGGATCACGACGCGTGCGGTCGCGCCTTCGGCACTGGCGGCCGGGAACTGCTCGTCGAGGAGGTCGAAGGCCTTCTGGGACTCGGTGCCGGGCATCGAGAAGGAGTCTTCGGGCGCGGCGGGCGCGGTGGACGCGGCGACGCCGGCGCCCACGAGTATGGCCACCCAAAGCAGGGCGACGAGACCGCGGCGCCGGAACGCCCGTCGGCCGAGTCGATAGAGGAACGTAGCCACCTGGTACCAATCCGTCGGGTTGCGGGCAGGACTAAGACCCGGCGCATGGGGGGAGGCAGAGGCGCTGACCGGGGTACATATCCATGCTCACCCGGCGTCGTCCGCGATTGATCCGACCCTGGGTCTGGACTGGTGTACTGCATCGGGTGTAGTGCGCCCCCGTGCCCCTCTCCCCCGGGTGTAGATCTCGGCGATGGGTGTACGCCGCATTCCGTTGCCGCGGGCAGCCGACGGGTCAGCCGGTCACCGGTGTCACGTTGCCGCCCGGGCCGCAGCGGACCGTCCAGGGGGTGCGGGAGCGGTTCAGGTTCTCGTGGATGCGGATGTCGACCCGGGTGGCGGGCGAGTCGCCCGGGACGTCGGCGTGGGCCGCGGTGCAGGCCAGCTGGCCGACCGCGGTGACGTCCAGCTCGCCGGTACTGACCTGGACGGGGACGACGACGTCGACGGCTCCGTCGCTCGCGGTGGCCGTCAGCTGCCCGTCCATGGGGGGCACCCGGGTCGTCAGACCGCGCTCGCGCTCGGCGGGGGTGGGGCCTTCGAGGAGGAGTTCGAGGGCCTGCTGGGGGCTGGGCGGCCGGTCCACGGAGCGGGTGACGGACTGGACGCCGTAGGGGCCGGCGAAGTAGAGACGCGCGGTGCGCGCCTCGCCGCCGGGCCGCTGGACGCCGGACGCGGGCGCCCCGGCGTGCACCGGGCCGGTGGGGCCGATGCCGCAGCCGGCGACGGCGACGGCGACCACGGCGACGAGCAGCGGGGCCGCCAGGGCGCCGGCGGTGGCCCTCCTCGTGCGCGGGGCGGGGCGGTGGGTCATGGCTGTTCCCCGGTGGCGGCGGCCGACGGCAGGTTCAGGGTGAATGCTGCGCCGCCGCCGGGAAGGTTGGCGGCGGTGAGGGTGCCGCCGTGCAGGACGGCGTTCTCGTGGGCGATGGCCAGGCCGAGGCCGCTGCCCGAGGAGCGGGTGCGTGCCGCGTCGGCCTTGTAGAAGCGGTCGAAGACGTGCGGGAGCGCCTCGTCGGGGATGCCGGGTCCCCGGTCGGCGACGGTGACGACGGCGCGGTCCGCACGGGCGCGGACGGTGACGGTCACGGGCGGACCTCCGTGGTGCAGCGCGTTGGCGACGAGGTTGCCCAGGACGACGTCGATCCGGCGGGGGTCGACACGGACCGGGACCGGGTCGGGGAGGTCGGCACGGACGCGCTCGTCGTGGGCCCAGCCGCGCAGTTGGAGTGTCTTGGTCACGAGGGTGCGCAGGTCGACGTCCTCCCGGTGGAGGGGGGCGGCGCCGGCGTCGAAGCGGGAGACCTCCATCAGATCCTCGACCGTGCGGGCCAGGGTGCGGATCTCCTCGCTGATCAGCCGGACGGCGTCCTCGGTGTCGGGGGGCAGGACACCCGAGGCGGCGTCCTCGTCGAGGACCTCGGTGACGGCGGCCATGGCGGCCAGCGGGGTACGCAGTTCGTGGGCGACGTCGGCGGCGAAGCGGCGGGCCCCGGCCTCCATGCGGCGCAGTTCGGCGGCGTCCTTCTCCAGGGTCTCGGCCATGGCGTTGAACGAGCGGGTCAGATCGGCCAGTTCGTCGCGGCCCTCGGTGGCCAGGCGGGTGTCGAGTTCCCCGGCGGCGATGCGCTCCGCGCCGTGACGCAGCCGGCGTACCGGGCGCAGGACGCCGCGCGCCGCGAAGAGGGCCGGTACGAGGGCGAGGCCCAGGGCGGGGACGGCTCCGGCCTGGGCCGCGGTGACCAGGGCGGCGATGTCGGCCTGGTCGTCGTCGAGGGGGAAGGCGGCGTACACGGTCAGTCCGGAGGGGGCGCCCGCGCCGGCGTAGACGACGGGCATGCCGAGGGTCAGCCAGGGGCGGCCGTCGTGTTCGACCCGCTGGTGGACCGCCTGTCCGCTCTCCCGGACCTCCTCGCGCAGCTCTTCCGGCACGGGTGGCGGCTCCGGGGAGGCCGCGACCGGTTCGCCGTCCCGGTAGGCGGCCGCGGAGTGCCAGCCGCGCGAACCTCCGGCCTGGTCGATACGGCGGCTCAGCGCGCGCAGGTCCTCGGTGCGGGGCGGGAGGTTCAGGTCGGGGGCCAGGGAGTCGAGCTGGGTGCGCAGTTCGGAGACGGCGGTGTCCTCGGCGCGTTCGAGGATGGCGGCGCGGGCCCGGTGGAAGGTGAGGCCGGCGGTGAGCAGCGCGCCGAAGGCGGCGGCCAGCAGGAAGGCGACGACGAGTCGTACCCGTAGTCCACGGGGTCCGCGCGGCCGGAGCCTCAGCACAGGGGACCGAAGCGGTATCCGAAGCCGCGGACGGTCTGCACGTACACGGGTTTGCGCGGATCGTCCTCGATCCGGGCGCGCAGCCGCATCACGCAGGCGTCGACGAGGCGGACGTCACCGTAGAAGGAGTGCTCCCAGACCTGCTCCAGGAGCTGCTGGCGCGAGTAGACCTGGCCGGGGGTGGCGGTGAGGAACAGCAGCAGCTTCAGTTCGGAGGGCGCCAGGGGCAGTTCGGAGCCGTGCTTGGCGACGACCAGGGTGGTGCGGTCGACCGTGAGGTCGGCGTGGTGCTCCGGGCCCCGCACGGGCGAGGGCCCGGCGGGGCCGTCCTGGCCGGGCGCCACCCGGCGCAGGACGGCCCGGATCCGCGCCTGGAGGATCTCCGCGCCCGCCGGTTTGACGATGTAGTCGTCGGCGCCCGCCTCCAGGCCGACGACCATGTCGATCTCGTCGCCGCGCGCGGAGAGGATGATGATCGGGATCTGTTTGCTCTCCCTGATCCGGCGGCACACCTCCAGACCGCTCATGTTCGGCAGCATCAGGTCGAGCAGCACCAGGTCGGGCCGGTGCCGCTCGAGACTCAGCAGTCCCGTCTCGCCGCTGCCCGCGACCGCCACCTCGTGTCCCCGGCGCTTCAGCGCGAGAGTGACGCCTCTCTGGACGGCGGGGTCGTCTTCGATGAGCAGGACTCGTGCCATGGGGGTGCGTTCTTCTCCGGTCTTCGGCTCGGCGGACGGCGTCTTCTGCCAGCGTGCTCGAAGGGTATGACGCCCGGTTCCGCATTGGGTGATGAAACGATGACAGGCCTCCTGCGCCGGGGGCGGGACGGTTTGTGCTGGAGACATGAACTCCAAGACCACCTCCATCCCACGACCGCGACCCGCCCGCCGCGTCGCCGGGTACGCCCTCGTCGCCGTGGCTGCCGCTCTTCCCCTGACCGCGTGCCAGGACTCCGGCACCGGCGTCGAGGTCTCCGCCGGCGGCAGCACGGCGGCCGACGCCTCGGACGGTGGGAAGGCGTCCGACGGCGGGAAGGGCTCCGCCGGCGGTAAGGGGGACGGCGGGCCGCGACGGCTGCTGTGGATGGGCGACTCCATCGGCGAGGCCCAGGCCCCGGCCCTCGGCGCGGCCATGAAGGCCGGCGGCGTCGGCTTCGAGACGGTGGCCGCCACCGGCGGGGGCGGTGTCGTCGGCGAGATCGCGGCACCCACCTGGGACCGCCTGCCGAAGACACTCAAGTCCTTCGCACCCGACGTCGTCGCCTACCAGGTCACCACCTACGACTGGGGCACCCCGGCCGAACAGCGCGCCGCCTACGAGCGGCTGGTGAAGACGGTGAACGAGGCGGGCGCCGACCTCCTCCTCGTGTCCGCGCCGCCCTTCAAGCTCGACGACTTCTACAAGCCGCACCGGGCGGAGATCGAGTCCGCGCCGCGGTCCGCGCGGAGCGTGGCCGAGGAGCACCCCGACACGGCCGGTTTCCTGGACGCCTCCGCCCTGTGGGGCGACGACACGGGTGCGCGCAAGGCGCAGCGCAGCAAGGACGGCATCCACTCCTGCCAGCAGGGCTCGGCCGCGTTCGCGGTCTGGTTCGGCGGGGAGCTGGAGAAGCGGTACGGCTTCGAGCCGGCCGCCGCCGAGGAGTGGGCCACCGGGACGTGGACCGGCGAGAAGGTCTACAGCCGGCTCGGCTGCGAGTAGCCCGCCGCGGTCGCGGACCCGACCTTCCCCTCGCGAGGCGTTCCCGGGCCGGGGACGCCTCGCCCCCTCGACGGAGACCAGCCCCATGACCCTGCCGGCCACACCCACGCCCGCCCAGCGCGGCACCCGCGCCGCCCCCTCCCCCACGCCCCGGACCGCGCGGCGGCACATCGCGCCGCTCGACGGCCTGCGCGGTCTCGCCGTGCTGGGCGTGCTGTTCTTCCACGCCGGTCACTTCGACGGCGGGTTCCTCGGCGTCGACCTCTTCTTCGTGCTGTCCGGCTTCCTCATCACCGGCCTGCTGCTGAAGGAGGCGCGGGCCCGCGGCGGCCGGATCGACCTCCTCGCCTTCTGGGGGCGGCGCGCACGGCGGTTGCTTCCCGCCCTCGCGGTCGTGCTCGCCGGCACCCTGCTCCTCGTGTGGGCGCTCGGCCCGCCGAACCTGCTCCGCTACGCCCTCGACGACGGTCCGTGGGTGGCCGCGAACCTCGCCAACTGGCACTTCGTCGCCGACCGGGTCGGCTACTGGGACTCCGCCGACACCAGGGTCTTCAGCCACCTGTGGAGCATCGCCGTCGAGGAGCAGTTCTACGTGGTGTGGCCGCTGGTGCTCTGCCTGGTGGCCCGCGGCCGGGACGCGGGCCGGCGCGTGGCAGCCGTGGCCGTGGCCGGGGCCGTGGTGTCCCTGGTCCTGATGGTCCTGCTCACCACCCCGGCCGACACCACCCGCGTCTACGAGGGCACCGACACCCGTGCGTTCTCCCTCCTCCTCGGTGCCCTGGCGGCGACCCCACCGGTCACCCGGCTGCTGTCCCGGGCCGGCGAACGCGCGGCCGGCCGGTGGAGCCTCGCGCTGGCGTGCGCGATCGGGGCGTACTGGATCACGGCCGACGGCCAGGACTCCCCCTCGCTCTTCTACGGCGGGCTCTTCCTCCACGCCCTGGCCGCCGCCCTGCTCATCGCCTGTCTCGCCCGGGCTCCCCGCACACCGGCCGGCCGCTTCCTCGCCGCCGCCCCCCTGCGTCGGCTCGGTCTGGTCTCGTACAGCCTGTATCTGTGGCACTGGCCCGTGTACCTGCTGCTGAGCGAGGAACGCCTCGGCCTTCAAGGCGCTCCCCGTACGGCCGTGCTGCTCGCCGTGTCGGTGGCGCTCGCCTGGCTCTCCAAGGTCCTGGTGGAGGACCCGGTCCGGTTCCGGGCCCGCTGGGCGAAGGGCCGCACCGGGGCGATCGCGCTGGTCGCCGTCTTCGCCGCGCTGGCCGCGCTGTGGGCGTGCGTCCCGCAGCCGCGAACCGGTGAGGGCTCGGTCGACGTCACACGTCTCGTGCGGGGCGAGGGCTGACGGCTGACTGGCCGTTGACCTTCACCTTGGGGGAGGCCACAGCATCGGTGGTGCCGGGCGACGTGCCCGGTACGAGGAGGGGTGGGCATGGGGTTGCTGACCATCGGGTCGTTCGCGAAGGCGTCCCGGCTGTCGCCGAAGGCGCTGCGTCTCTACGACGAGCTGGGTCTGCTGCCCCCCGCCCGCGTCGACCCGGTCACCGGATACCGCCTCTACGCGCCGGAACAGGTGGAACGGGCCCGGCTCGTCGCCTGGCTGCGGCGCCTGGGGATGCCGCTGGTCCGCATCCGGCACGTCTGCTCGCTGGACGCGGCCGCGGCGGCCCGGGAGGTCCGCGCCTTCTGGGCGCGTACCGAGGCCGAGACCGCCGCCCGACGGGACCTGGCCGCCTTCCTCGTCGACCACCTGGCCCGAAAGGACCCTGCCATGTCTCCCACCGCTCCTGCCCTGAGCATCCGTTACGCCGCCGCCTCCGACACCGGGCTGGTCCGCGAGAGCAACCAGGACACCGCGTACGCAGGGGCCCGCCTGCTGGCCGTCGCCGACGGCTACGGCGGTGACGGGGGCCCGGCGAGCGCCGCCGCCGTGGAGGCGCTCAAGCGTCTGGAGACCGACGGCGTCCCGGCGGGCGGTCTCCTCAACGTCCTCGCGGACGCCGTCGAGGAGGCCGAGCGGGCCGTGCACGACGCCGTCGGAGCCGGCTCCGCGCCGACGGAGGCGGGCACGACCCTCACCGCGATGCTCTGGACGGGCTCGCAGCTGGGCCTCGTCCACATCGGCGACTCCCGCGTGTATCTGCTGCGCGAGGGGGAGCTGTTCCAGATCACACACGACCACACCGTGGTGCAGGCGATGGTCGACGAGGGCCGCATCACCCCGGAGGAGGCCGTCTCCCACCCCCAGCGGTCGCTGCTGATACGGGCCCTGGGCGCGGGAGCCGACTCCACCGCCGAGATGCGGTTGCAGGAGGTCCGGTCCGACGACCGCTATCTGCTGTGCTCCGACGGCCTGTCGACGGTGGTGCCGGCCGACGCGATCCGCCGGGTGCTCGCCGGCCCCGGGGAGCCCGAGCGGGCCGTCCGTGAACTGGTCGACCTCGCCAACGGGTCCGGCGGCCCCGACAACGTCAGCTGCGTCGTGGCCGACGTCGTGGCGGGCGGCTGACGCCTCGGGGCAACGGTCCCGGTCCGGGCCGGCCGCCGCTCAGGGCGGTACCGCGCCGACCCGCACCCGGTCGCTGTCGCCCTCGGAGAGGAAGGACGCCAGGGCCCGCCCCTCCTCCTCGACCTCGGTGCGCTCCGCCCGGCCGAGCGGGCGCAACGGGGTGACGGTCACCGTGTCGTCCTGGACGGTCCAGGTCGCGCAGACCCGGCCGTCGACGAGGACGACACGGGCGCCGGTGACCGACAGACCGCGGTGCGCGTCGTCGATGATCCGGCCGCGGTCGTGGTAGCCGAGGACCGCGTTGTCGAACGCCGGCAGGAACCGCACCGGGGCCGGGGTGTCCGGGTCGGGGCGCGGTGCGTCGGGGAGGTCCAGCAGTTCGCGGCCCCGCTCGTCGCGGAAGGCGACCAGTTCCCCGCGTACCGCGGCGACCGCGGCGGGCAGTCCGGTCAGCCCGCACCAGGCGCGCAGGTCCGCCGAGGCGGCCGGCCCGAACGCGGCGAGGTAGCGCCGTACCAGTGCCTCGCCGACCGGATCGGTGCCGGGCGGGGCCGGCGGGTCAACCTCGCGGCCCAGCCAGGCCGCGACCGGGGCGTTGCGCACCCCGGCCCTGGTGCGCCACAGCCCGCGCGGTGGCAGTTGCACCATCGGGATCAGTGCGGCGACCAGCATCTCCCCGAGCGGCCGGGGTCCGACGTCCGGCCAGCGTCCGGCCACCGCCCGCGCGAAATCGCCCATGGAGCGGGGTTCGCCGTCGGCGAGGACCGCGCGGCCCGCCGCCGCGAGCTCGTCGAGGTCCACTCCTTCGAGCTCGCGGCGGTAGGTGCCCAGCACGCGACCGCGCAGCATGGCGTCGTGCCGGGAACGCCAGGCCAGTGCGTCCTCGGCGGTGACGAGGTGGACGGTCCGGCGCATCAGGTGGGTCCGCACCACCCGACGCCCGGTCAGCAGGTCGGAGAGCGCGGACGGTGCGAAGCCGCGCAGCCGCGACCAGAGCCCGACGAAGGGTTCCTGCGGCTCCTGCGCCTGCATGCCGCCGAGGTGCGCGACGACGTCCAGGACCGGGCGGTCCGCGCGCTCGAGCAGCGACTGCCGGGCGAGTGCCGCCCGGTTCAGCGACCGGGCGTCGAGTACGCTCACGCGTTGTACTCGCTCACCACGTCCAGGACCCAGGTGACGCCGAACCGGTCCCGCAGCATGCCGTAGAGGGGCGCCCACTGGGCCGCTCCCAGGGGCCGCAGGACGGTCGAGCCCTCGGACAGCTTCTCCCAGTAGGCGGCGATCTCCTCGGCCGTCCCACCGCGGACCGAGACGAAGAACGCGTTCTCGCCCTGGTTCCACGGCAGGTCGGCCGGCACGTCGTAGGCCATCACGCTCAGACCGTCGGCGGTGGACACCTGGCCGAACATCACCTGGTCGGCCGCGGCGGGATCCTGGACGTCGCCGGCGTCCTTGTACGTCACGACGGTCACGTCCCCGCCGAACGCGGCCTGGTAGAAGGTGAGGGCCTCGCGGGCGTCACCACGGAAGTTCAGGTGGGTCACGGCTTTGGCGGTCATGACGGGCTCCTTGCCTCGTACGAACACGGTGCGGCGACCCACGGGAGTGGGCCGGCGGCGGGGCCCGTCCGGCCCCGCTGTGCTCACTCTGCTTCAGGTAGCGGTCAGGTTGTGGCCGCTACCTGCGGGAGCATGGTGGTCATGCAGAAGACCTCGGCCCGGCTGCTGTCCCTGCTCTCGCTGCTCCAGGCACGCCGGGACTGGCCCGGAGCGCTGCTGTCGCAGCGGCTGGACGTCAGCCCGCGCACCCTGCGCCGCGACATCGACCGGCTGCGCGAGCTGGGCTACCCCGTTCTGGCGGTCAAGGGTCCGGACGGCGGATACCGGCTCGACGCCGGCACCCAGCTGCCTCCCCTGCTGTTCGACGACGAACAGGCGGTCGCGCTCGCCGTGGCCCTGCGGACCGCCACCGGCACGGGCGCCGGCATCGAGGACGGTGCGGCACGCGCGCTGACCACCCTGCGCCAGGTCATGCCCGCCCGGCTGCGGCACCGGATCGACGCCCTCCACGTCACCCCTGTCGAAGGGCCCGCGTCCCGGCCGCGGCCGCAGGCGGACACCGGCGTCCTCATGGCGCTCAGCGCCGCCGTCCACGCCCGGGAGGTGCTGCGCTTCGACCACGCCGTGCCCGGCCCGGCGGACACCGGCGACGGCGCGGTGCCGCCCCCGCGCCGGGTGGAGCCGCACCACCTCGTCACCCGTGGCGGACGCTGGTACCTGGTGGCCTGGGACCTGGACCGGGAGGACTGGCGCGTCTTCCGCGCCGACCGGATCACCCCGCGCACGCCCACCGGGCCCCGCTTCACTCCCAGGGAACTGCCCGGCGACGACGTGGCCGCGTTCGTGACCGGCAGGTTCCGCGGCTCGGACCACTCTCCCGACTGGCCCTGCCGCGGACAGGTCGTGCTCGGTCTGCCCGCCTCCGCGGTGTTCCCGTACGCCGCGGAGGGGACCGTCGAGGAGCTGGGCCCGGACCGCTGCCGGCTCACCCTCGGCTCCTGGTCGTGGCCCGCGCTCGCCGCCGCCCTCTGCGTCTTCGACGCCGACATCGAGGTCGTCGGCCCGCCGGCGCTCAAGGAGGCGTTCGCCCGGCTGGCCGACCGCTGCGCGAGGGCCGCCGCCGGCCCCACGTCCCCTTGAGGAGGCCGGACGGCCGGCGTCACACCCGCTGGGCCCGGTCCGCGCTCGCGGGCTCCGCCGCCATGGCGCCCATCACGACACGCGAGCGGCTGTGCAGCCGCAGTGAGACGGTGACGAAGGCGATCGCGACCAGGGTCATCGCCGCGCCCGCCCAGGCGGTGGCGGCGTACCCGAGGTCCGCGTCGATCACCGTGCCGCCGAGCCAGGGGCCGCCGGTGTTGCCGAGGTTGAAGGCGGCGGTCGTCGTCGCGCCCGCGAGGGTCGGCGCGGCGCCCGCGACGTTGAACATGCGCGCGTTGAGCGCGGGTGCCGTGTAGAACGCGGAGATTCCGAGCAGCAGCGACAGGGCGATCACGACGGCGGGGCTGGAGGCGAACAGCGCCAGCGCGGCCAGCAGCACCGTCGAGGCGGTGATGCCGGACAGGAGCACGCCGAACAGGTGCGCGTCGGCCACCCGGCCGCCGATCGTCGTGCCGATCAGCGCGCCGACCCCGAACAGCGCGAGCACGGTCGGCACCCAGCCCTCGGCCAGTCCGGCCACGTCGGTGAGCAGCGGCGAGAGGTAGGAGAAGGCGCAGAACACGCCGCCGGCGGCCAGTGCGGTCACGACGATGGACAGCCAGACCTGGCGGTCCCGGTAGATCGCCAGCTCGCCCCGCAGCCGTGGCCGCCGCTCGGGCAGCGGAATGCGCGGGATGAGGGTCACCACGCCCACGAGCGCGACGGCGGAGGCGGCGCCCACGGCCCAGAACGCGGACCGCCAGCCCAGGTGCTCGCCGAGGAAGGCGCCCACCGGGACGCCGAGGACGTTGGCGATGGACAGTCCGCCGATCATCACGGCCATCGCCCGGGCCCGCGCGGTGATCGGCACCATCGCGATGGCCACGGCCGCGCCCACGGCCCAGAACCCGGCACAGGCGAGCGCGCTCACGACCCGCGAGACGAACAGGATCTCGTAGCTCGTGGCCAGCGCTCCCGCGACCTGGCCGATGCCGAACACCGAGATCAGCGCGACCAGGGTGGTCTTGCGCGGCAGCCGCAGGGTCGCGACCGCGAGCAGCGGCGCGCCGACCACCACGCCGATCGCGAACGCGGATATCAGCAGCCCGGCTTGCGGGATCGACACGTCCATGTCGTCGGCGATGGGCGGCAGCAGACCGGAAAGCATGAACTCGCTGGTGCCGAGCGCGAAGACGGACAGGCCGAGGATGTAGACGGCGAGCGGCATTCGGCCGGCCGCGGGCCGTGGGGAAGTGTCGGGCATGACAGGTGTCAACGGTGCCCTGCTTCCCGCCATTCCCGTACCGGTCGCCGTCTCACGATGCGGTTCGACGCGGTTGCGCGGGGCGCTACGGTGCCGCGCGTTCCAGCCGGACGACGATGCCCTTCGAGGTGGGCTGGTTGCTGATGTCGGCCACGCTGTCCAGCGGCACCAGGACCTGGGTCTCGGGGTAGTACGCGGCGGCGGATCCGCGCGCGGTGGGGTACGGGACCACCTCGAAGCCCTCGGCGCGGCGCTCGGCGTCGTCGTGCCAGACGCTCACCAGGTCGACGTGGTCTCCCCCGGTCAGCGCCAGGGCGCTCAGGTCCGCCGGGTTGACCAGGACCACCCGGCGGCTGCCGTGGATGCCCCGGTAACGGTCGTTCTGCGTATAGGGGATGGTGTTCCACTGGTCGTGGGAGCGCAGGGTCTGCAGCAGCAGGTGTCCTTCGGGAACCTGCGGCACATGAACCGTGTTGCTGGTGAACATCGCCTTGCCGGTGGCGGTGCGGTAGACGCCCTCGTTGACGGGGTTGGGCAGGCGGATGCCGCCGGGGCGTGCCACGCGCCGGTTGAAGTCGTGCAGGCCCGGCACGATCCGGGAGATCCGGTCGCGGATCGCGCTGTAGTCGGCCTCGAACTCCTCCCACGGCACGTTCCCCGGACCGTCTCCCAGGGTGCGGCGGGCGAGCCGGCACAGGATGGCGACCTCGCTGAGCAGCAGGGAGGACGCGGGCTTGAGCCGTCCCCGGGAGGTGTGCACCTCGCTCATCGAGTTCTCCACCGTGACGAACTGCTCCCCGCCCGCCTGCTGGTCGCGTTCGGTCCGGCCGAGGGTGGGCAGGATGAGCGCGGTCTGCCCGCAGACGGTGTGGGACCCGTTGAGCTTGGTGGAGACGTGGGCGGTCAGCCGGCAGCTTCGCATGGCCTCCTCGGTGACCGCGCTGTCGGGGGCGGCCCGTACGAAGTTGCCCGCGACTCCCAGGAAGAACTTGATCCGGCCCTCCCGCATCGCCTTGATCGAGTTCACCGAGTCGAGGCCGTGGGCGCGCGGCGGATCGAATCCGAACTCCCGTTGCAGCGCGTCCAGGAAGGAGTCCGGCATCTGCTCCCAGATGCCCATCGTGCGGTCGCCCTGGACGTTGCTGTGGCCGCGCACCGGGCAGGCTCCGGCGCCCGCCCTGCCGAGGTTGCCGCGCAGCAGCAGGAAGTTGACGATCTCCCGGATGGTGGGGACGCCGTGCTTGTGCTGGGTGATGCCCATCGCCCAGCAGACGATGACCCGTTCGCTGCGCAGCACGTCGTCGCGTACCTGCTCGATCTCCTCACGGGTCAGGCCGGTGGCGGTGAGTACGTCGTCCCAGGAGACGTCCCGGGCGTGCTCGGCGAACTCCTCGAAGCCGCTGGTGCACCCGTGGATGAAGTCGTGGTCCAGCACCTTTCCGGGCCGGGCGTCCTCGGATTCCAGCAGCAGCCGGTTCAGTGCCTGGAACAGGGCCATGTCGCCGCCGGGGCGGATGTGCAGGAACCGGTCGGCGATCCGGACGCCCTGACCGATCAGCCCGCGTGCCTTCTGCGGGTTCTTGAACCTCAGCAGCCCCGCCTCGGGGAGCGGATTGACCGCGACGATGCGGGCGCCGTTCGACTTGGCCTGTTCCAGCGCGGACAGCTGCCGCGGGTGGTTGGTTCCGGGGTTCTGTCCCACCAGGAAGATCAGGTCGGCGTGGTGGAGGTCGTCGAGACTGACCGTGCCCTTGCCGGTGCCGAGGGTCTCGTGCAGCGCGAAGCCGCTGGACTCGTGGCACATGTTGCTGCAGTCGGGCAGGTTGTTGGTGCCGTAGGCGCGGGCGAAGAGCTGCAGGACGAAGGCGGCTTCGTTGCTGACCCGGCCCGAGGTGTAGAAGACCGCCTCGTCGGGCGTGTCCAGCGCCTTCAGTTCCTCGGCGAGCAGGTTCAGGGCGTCGCGCCAGCTGATCGGCTCGTAGTGGTCGGAGCCCGGCCGCTTGACCATCGGCTCGGTGAGGCGCCCCTGCTGGTTCAGCCACATGTCGGAGCGCCGGCCCAGGTCGGAGACCGAGTGCTCGCGGAAGAAGTCGGCGGTGATCCGCCGCGTCGTCGCCTCGTCGTTGATGTGCTTGGCGCCGTTCTCGCAGTACTCGTTGCGGTGCCGGCGGCCGGGTGCGGGGTCCGCCCACGCACATCCCGGGCAGTCGATCCCGTCCACCTGGTTCATGGTGAGCAGGTCCACCGCACCCTGGCGCGGGGAGGTCTGCTCCAGGGAGTACTCCAGCGCGTGCACCACCGCGGGAACACCCGCGGCCCAGGTCTTGGGCGGGGTGACGGTCAGGTCGTCCCGGGGTTCGTCCCTGGGCGGCTTCTTCATCGGGGGATCGCCTCTCGTTCGCTGTGTTCCCGCACAAGCTCAGCCGACGGGCCAG
This sequence comes from Streptomyces sp. BBFR51, assembly GCF_044591655.1. Lineage (NCBI taxonomy): Bacteria > Bacillati > Actinomycetota > Actinomycetes > Kitasatosporales > Streptomycetaceae > Streptomyces > Streptomyces sp. BBFR51. The sequence continues at coordinate 481,595 of NZ_CP172448.1, forward strand.
ACGGCCACCCGGCTCCTCGGCGGTTCCGGCTCGCCCGGCCGTACCTGCCCGCCCCGGATGGTTCCCCGCCAGGCTCCGCTCGCCTCGCCGTGTCCTTCGATGAACGCCTTGAAGTTCGCGAGCTCCCGCCGTACGGCACGGCCGGTCGCCCCGGGGATCGCGGCGAGTACGCCGACCGGTCCGCGTGGCTCGACGGACATCCGCACGGTCACCGCCGTGCGGCCCTCCTCGGTGGGCCGGAACGTCACCTCGCCCCGGTGGCCGTGCCGCTGTCCGAGGCTCCGCCACGTCAGATGCGAGTCGGGCACCTGTTCTACGATCTCGGTCACGAACTCCCGGCACACCGGACCGACTCCGACGACCCACAGCGTCACCGCCGGCCTGAGCTGCTCGACCCGCTTCACGGCGGTCATGAACCGCGGGAAGCTCTCGAACTGGGTCCACTGGTCGTACGCGGTGCGCACCGGTACGGCGATCCGGATCGTTTCCTCGACGCTGTTCATGTGCCACTCGCCTTCGCGGGTTCCGCGACGTCGGCCTCGCCGCCCAGCAGCAGGTCGGCGACGCGGTTGTCGAGTTCGGCCTGGATCGTGCGCCTGAGCGGACGGGCACCGCCCGCCTGGGGCGAGGACGGGGGCGACGTACCGAAGAACCGGTTGAACAGTTCACTGAACGGATCGGACGAGCCGAAACCGAGCGACGACATCGACATGACAGCTCCTGGGGCGGTGGCGAGTCGGTTCCACCGAACCCCCGGGGCGGCGGCCGCGCAAGCGGAGCAGCCGCCGCGCGGGCGCGGACGGAGGCCCGTTGTCAGTGGTGGGCGGCATGATTCCGTCCATGACTACTCCTGCTGCAGTGATCGTCGACGCCATCGCCTACGCCCAGGCGGTCGAGGACGCCGCGCGCGCGGCCGCCGCCTACTACGCGGGCGGCTCCTCGCCGCTGGACGACGACGCCTACGACCGGCTGGCGAGAGGGATCGCCGCGTGGGAGGCCGAGCACCCCGACGAGGTGCTGCCCGACTCGCCGACGGGGAAGGTGGCCGGCGGCGCGGCCGAGGGCGACGTGCCGCACACGGTGCCGATGCTCAGCCTCGACAACGTGTTCTCACCGGACGAGTTCACCGCCTGGACGGCGTCCCTGGCCCGACGGATCGACCGCGAGGTCACGCGGTTCAGCGTGGGCCCGAAGCTGGACGGTCTCGCGGTCGCCGCCCGCTACCGCGAGGGGCGCCTCACCCGGCTGATCACCCGGGGTGACGGCACGGCCGGTGAGGACGTCTCGCATGCCATCGGCACCGTGGAGGGGCTGCCCGAGACGCTGGCCGAGCCGGTCACCGTCGAGGTGCGCGGCGAGATCCTCATGACGACGGCGCAGTTCGAGCACGCCAACGAGGTGCGCATACAGCACGGTGGGCAGCCCTTCGCCAACCCGCGCAACGCGGCCGCGGGCACTCTGCGGGCGAAGGAGCGCGCCTACACGGTGCCGATGACGTTCTTCGGGTACGGCCTGCCGGCCCTGCCCGACACCGACGCCGCGCTCGCCGGGCGGCTCGAGGAGTCGGCGTACAGCGACCTGATGTCCATGGCGGCCGGACTGGGCGTGCACACCAGCGCCGGCACCGCGGTGCCGGACGTGGTCGTCGAGACGCCGGAGCAGGTCGTGGCCCGGGTCCAGGAGATCGCCGCGCTCCGTGCCGAGCTGCCCTTCGGCATCGACGGGATCGTCGTCAAGGCCGACCTCGCCGCCGATCAGCGGGCCGCCGGGTCCGGCTCCCGGGCGCCGCGGTGGGCGATCGCGTACAAGCTTCCGGCCGTCGAGAAGATCACCCGGCTGCTCGCGGTGGAGTGGAACGTCGGCCGTACCGGCATCATCGCCCCGCGCGGCGTCCTGGAGCCGGTGGTCATCGAGGGCTCCACGATCACCTACGCCACCCTGCACAATCCGGCCGACATCACGCGCCGTGGTCTGCGTCTGGGCGACCACGTCATGGTGCACCGCGCGGGTGACGTCATCCCGCGCATCGAGGCCCCGGTCGCGCATCTGCGGACAGGTGAGGAACAGCCCATCGTGTTCCCCGAGACGTGTCCGCGCTGCGGTTCGGACATCGACACCGGCGAGGAGCGCTGGCGGTGCGCACAGGGCCGCAACTGTCACCTGGTCGCCTCTCTCGCCTACGCCGCCGGCCGCGACCAGCTCGACATCGAGGGCCTGGGCACCACCCGCGTCGTCCAGCTCGTCGAGGCGTCTGTCGTCTCCGACCTGGCCGACCTGTTCACCCTGCGGCGCGAGGAGCTGCTCGCCCTGGAGCGGATGGGTGAGACCAGCACCGACAACCTGCTCGCCGCCCTCGCCGGGGCCAAGGAGCAGCCGCTGTCGCGGGTGCTGTGCGCGCTCGGTGTCCGGGGCACCGGGCGGTCCATGTCCCGGCGCATCGCCCGGTACTTCGCCACCATGGACCACATCCGCGCCGCCGACGCCGCCGCGATGCAGCGGGTCGACGGCATCGGCGCGGAGAAGGCGCCCTCGATCGTCGCGGAGATCGCCGAACTGGCCCCGCTCATCGACAAGCTCGCCGCCGCCGGCGTCAACATGACCGAGCCCGGCGCCACCCCGCCGCCGGCCGCCGACGACGCCGAGGGCGAGGACGAGGGCGAGGCCACCGCGGCCCAGGGCGGTCCGCTGGCGGGCATGAAGGTGGTCGTCACCGGCGCGATGACCGGAAACCTGGAGCGGCTCAGCCGCAACGAGATGAACGAACTCATCGAGCGGGCCGGCGGCCGCTCCTCCTCCAGCGTCTCCAAGAACACGACGCTCGTCGTCGCGGGTGAGGGCGCGGGATCGAAGCGGGCCAAGGCGGAGCAGCTGGGCGTCCGCCTGGCCACCCCGGAGGAGTTCGCCGAGCTGGTCGCCGGGCTGCTCGCCTGAGTCCGGGTCCTCCCGTCACCGCCCCAGGTCGCGCAGGGTGGTGGACCGGCCCGGGGTGAGGGTGACCCGCCGGGTCGTGGCCGCGTACGAGACGGTGGCGGTCCGGCCGCCGACACTGCGGACGGTGACCCGCGTCGGCCGGCCGTCCTTCCAGGCGAGGTCGACGACGAAGCCGCCACGGGCACCGACCCCGGTGACGGAGCCGGACGCGGCCCACGCGTCCGGCAGGGCCGGCAGCACCTCGATGTGACCGGGCCGCGAGTACACGAGCATCTCGATCACGGCGGCGGGGGTGCCGAAGTTGCCGTCGATCTGGAAGATCCCCCGGCCCTTCTCCGTCTCGTAGATGTCGAAGAGGTTGGGGGCCGTGCCGTTGCTCCCGTTCGTGGACGGACGCAGGTTGTTCACGAACAGCCGGTAGGCGTTGTCGGCGTTCTTCAGCCTGGCCCAGCACAGGCTGCGCCAGGCGTTGGCCCAGCCGAAGCTCTCCATGCCGCGGGCGGTCAGCAGGGCGGTGGCACCGTCCACGATCTCCTCGGGTGTGGAGCCGTCCGGGCGGATGCGGTCGCCGGGGAAGAGCTGGATGAGCGGGGAGAGGTGGCGGTGGGTGGTCTCGCCCAGGTTGTCGGGCGACATCCACTCCTCGAGCCATCCGGTCTTCGGGCTGACCCGGGGCAGGTACAACCGTTTCTGGAGTGCGGCGACCGTCCTCGCGTAGGCCCTGTCGGCGCCGAGAACGGAGCAGGTGGTGCGGTAGTTCTCGAAGAGGGCCCACACCGTTTCCTGGGCGTAGGTGTTGCCCTTGGCGTCCTGCGGTCCGTGCTCGGGCGACCAGTCGCCGTCCGCGACGAGGACTTCGTGTTCGGTCCCGGTGGCGGGATCGGTGACCGTGGTGGTGACCAGCCGCGCCTCCCAGAACTCGCAGGCACCCTTGAGCAGCGGCCGGATGCGCTCCAAATGGTTCCGGTCCTGGGTGAACTCGTAGTGTTCGTAGAGGGAGTTGCAGAGCCAGGCGTTGCCCGCGGGGTGCCACCACCAGCCGTTGCCGCCGTGGATGTTGGTGGAGAAGGCCACGGCCCAGCCGGCGATCCGCCCGCTCGAGTTGCGGAAGCGGTTGCGCGGGTCGTTGAAGTGGGTGCGGGTGAGTTCGGTCCAGGACGGCAGTTGGGCGAGGCAGTAGTCGGTGAGGGCGTCGAAGCAGTCGGACAGGGCGGCCCGGTCCGCCATCCAGTAGTTCATCTGGAGGTTGATGTCGGTGTGATAGTCGCCCATCCAGTCGGGGTCGTTGCCGTCGAGCCACAGCCCCTGGAGGTTCAGCGGGAGGCTGCCCCGCGATCCGGCGATCATGAGATAGCGGCCGTACTGGAGGTAGGCGGCCTCCAGCTCGGGGTCGGGCACCCCGTCGGTGTGGCGGGCCCTGATCCGCGTCCAGGTGTCCATGCGGCGCTGCCGGTTCGTCGAGGTGCCGAGCGAGAGGTCCATGCGCTCGAACAGGGAACGGTGGTCGGCGACATGGGTGTGCAGGAGCGTGTTCGCGGAGTGTCCGGCGGCGTCGCGGACCTTGGTGCGGGCGAGTTCGCCCGGATCGAGGTCCGGGTCGCGGAAGTCCCGGTCGGCGTCGGGCACGTAGTTGGTCCCGCCGCTGACGACGACGGTGAGGGTACGGCAGTTCCGGAAGGAGACGCGGGCGCCGTCGACGCTCACGGTGCCGCCGCTGCCGTGCGCGGTGACGGCGGCGCCGTAGCGCAGTCCGTTCGGGAAGGCACCGTCGAAGGACACGAGTCCTTGCGGCCGGTCGCCGCCGGTGGTCTCCCCGTGCGTTCCGTCCAAGGTGATGGTGCCGGTGTGGCGGCCGCCGCCGCTCTGGGTGAGGTGGAGGACGACGACGTCGTCGGGTCCGCTCGCGAAGACCTGCCGCCGGTAGGTCACGCCGGAGCGCTTGTACGAGGCGGTCAGCAGGCCCTGGCGCAGGTCGAGGTCGCGGCGGTAGTCGGACACGGCGGACAGGTCGTGATCGGGGATCTCGACGGTGAGATGCGCGAGCAGGGTGAAGGAACCGAAGTTCTCGCGTGCGTAGGGGAACTGTCCGTCCTGGTCGAGGGTGTCGTTGCGGCCGCCGGTCCACATGGTGGCGTCGGTGATGAACAGCCGTTCCCTGCCGGGGTCGTTGCCCACGAGGGCGCCCAGGCGTCCGTTGCCGACGGGCAGGCCCTGTTCGATCATCGATCCGTCGTCGGCCGGGGCCCGCCACCACAGGGAGGTGGCGGCGTCCGGCGGGAGCACCTCGGACGCGGTGGGGCGTGCCGGTGCGGCGGAGGCGGTGAAGGCGGGCAGGCCGCCGAGGGCGGCGAAGGTTCCGGTGGCGGCGGCGAGGGAGAGCAGGCCGCGCCGGCTGGGGTGGTTCCGGTCGGACGGGTCGGGGCGCTGGATGTCCACGGTTCACTCCGATGCGGTGGGGCGGTGCGGGGAATTCCGCCGGTGGCCCGGGTCGGGAGCCGGGCCACCTGCGGGCGGTCAGCGTGTCCGGGGTACGGCGATCGCGTCGATGTCCGGGGCGTAGCCGTCGGCGCTGTCGAAGGTGAGGGAGTTGGTGCCGGCCCTCAGCGTGACCGGCACCCCGACCGTCGCGACGGTTCCCCAGTCGCCGGTCGAGGCGAACCTGTGGGCGACGGGTCCCTGTCCGTTGGCGGACACGCGCACGGAGCGGGTGTCACCGCCTGCGTAGGCGACGTCGACGACGTACCGTCCGGCCCTGGGCACCTTGATGTCGTTCACGGTGAGCCTGCCGCCGAGGTAGAGGTTGCCGACCTTCTTCCCGCCGGAGCAGTTGGCGCAGTCGGCTACGGAGGCGTTGCCGCCGAGGGTGTTGCCCGCCGCCTCGGCCTCGTAGCGGGTCTTGTGCGGGGCTGGGCCGTGCGGGGTGACGGTGAACAGGCGGGATCCGTGGGCGGGCAGGGCCTGGGTGATCCGGTTCCTGTGGGTTCCCAGGTCCTCGTGGTTCCACAGGTCGCGGACCTCCGCGCGGCCGGTGAACCCGAACGCGGCCCAGTCGGCGGTGACCGGCGCGGGCGCGTCGCCGAGGTTGAACAGGGCGACGGTGTAGCCGCCGTCGGGGTTCTTCGCGCCCCAGACCTGCTGGTCGTTGGAGGGGGTCACGGGCCGGGCCGGCGGTGTGGGGCCCTGGTTGAGGGCGATCACCTCCCGGTTGGTGAGGAGGGACAGCCCGTAGGCGTCGAGGCGGGTGAGGTCGTCGCCGGTGTAGAGGGGGGACTTGGCGATGGCCCACAGGGTGGCGTAGCTCTGCCGTTCGGCCTTGGTGAGTCCGTCCATCTCGCCGTTGCCGACGTTGAGGGAGTCGAGGTCGTTCCAGCCCCCGGGGGCCGCGTGCCGGGTCCAGGCCGGGGCGTCGTCCCAGCGGTTGTCGACGGAGTTCTCCCAGGTGACCAGGGTGTCGCAGTAGCACTCGACGTCCGTGTCGATGCGCCAGCCGTTGGAGTACCTCTTCCAGTCGGCGGCGTGGCCGATGTCGAGGGACCAGGAGAGTTCGAGGTGGAGCGGGCGTCCGGCCGAGGCGATGGCCTGCTGCCAGGCGGCCACGTCGGCGACGTTGTCGTAGTTGTCGCCGGTCTTGAAGGAGCCGGGGCCGACGCCGTCGAGTTTGAGGAAGTCGTAGCCCCAGTCCGCGAACAGCCGTGCCTGGGAGTCGATGTACTTCTGGGCGCACGGCCGGGTGAAGTCGATCTTGTACGCGCTGTCCCAGCCGTTGGTGGTGCGCAGGTCGTCGTGGACGATGTCGGCGGTGGTGCAGTTGTCGGCGTTCCAGATCGGGACCTCGCCGCCGCCGTAGGCCTCCTTCTCCAGGCCGACGGGGAGGTAGATCCCCGCCTTGAGTCCCTCGGCGTGGATGTCGTCGGCGACGGCCTTCATCCCGCGCGGGAAGCGCTCCGGGTCGGGGGCCTGTCTGCCGTAGGCGTCGAAGCGCGGCGTCCAGTCCTGGTCGCGCCACCAGCCGGCGTCGATGTTGACGTACTCGTAGCCGAAGGGCTTGAGTTTCGTCGCCATGGCGTCGGCCTGCTCGAGGACGTTCTTCTCGGTGAGGTAGCTGTAGTCGCCGTCCGGGTTGAGTCCCGGGTACTTGGAGGACTGCATGCTCCAACTCGTCCAGCCCATGAAGGGCTTGGCGGCGAGCGGGGCCGTACCGACGACCGCTGGATCGGCGGCTTCGGCGGCGTACGCGGTGGGCGTGAGCGTGGTCAGGCTCGCGGTGAGCGCGAGGACGAGCACGGCCGGGTAGGGGGATGACCGCATGGGTGTTGCCTCCTGGTCGGGTGGCGGGCGTGCGGAGGGCTGGGGGCGGGGGCCTGGCGCCTGGCCTGCGGGAGCGGTGCGGCCGGACTTCGGCCCGCGCCGCAGGCCGATGACACCGTGGTGCGCGAACAGGACACGATCGCGGGAGAGTTGCGATGCGCGACTTCGCCGAGTCAGCGCTGCTCCTCCCTCGCGTCCGATCCGATGAAGGACTGGATCGCCGTGGCGGCGGCCCCGCGCGCCCACTGTTCGAAGGGCAGGGGATGCGTCCGGACGTCGCAGCGGGCCGCGGTGCCGAAGGCGGAGGCGGTGAAGGCGTCCCGGATCTGTTCGGCGAACAGGTCGTAGGCGGCGAGCCCCTCGCCGGAGATGATCACCCGTTCCGGGCCGAGCAGGTTGACGACCGACCCGATGGCTCGCCCGATCGCCTCACCCGCCCGCGCGTAAACCTCGCGCGCGCCGGGGTCACCGGCGTGGGCCAGCGCCAGGGCCTCGGCCGCGTCGGCGACCGGGACCCCGGTGCGGGCCCGTACGTCGCGCACGATCGCGGAGTCGGCGGCGATCGCCTCCACGCAACCGCGGTTGCCGCAGTGGCACTCGGGCCCCGCGGGGTCGAGGGGGAGGTGTCCGATCTCGCCGGCCACGCCGTGCGCGCCGGAGACGACCCGGCCGCCGACGACGATCCCGCAGCCGATGCCCGCGCCGACGGTCACCAGCGCGAAGTCCGAGAGCCCCACGCCCGCGCCGAACCACTGCTCGGCCACGGTCAGCGCCCGGACGTCGTTGTCGACGGTGACGGGCAGCCCGGTGGATGTGGCGAGAAGTTCGCCGAGCGGAACGTCCCGCCACTCCAGGAAGGGCGAGTAGCGCACCGTGCCGTCGGCTCGGGCCACGTCTCCCGAGAGCGCGACTCCGACGCCCCGGACCGCCACCCCGAAGCCCTCGGCCTCGGCGAGCAGTTCGGCCACCAGCTCGTTCACGGTGACCAGTACGCCCTCGGGCGACCGGTCGCCGAGCGCCACGTGACGTGCGACGCGGACGCGACAGCACAGGTCGGCCAGTACGGCGATGACCGCGTCGCCGGTCACCTTGACGCCGACGAACAGGGCGCGGCCTCCGTCGACCCGCAGTGGGGTGGCGGGCCGGCCCAGCGCGGACCTGGACTCCTCGCCCGCCTCCTCCACGAGGTAGCCGGCCTCGATCAGGGGCCGCACCGCCTTCGTCACCGCGGCGGGCGACAGAACGGCTCGGCGTGCGATCTCCGCACGGGTCACGGGACCGTGGGAGAGCACGATGGTGAAGATCTGCACAACGGTCGGCGTGCTGACCGGGAACGCCTCGAACCGGGTCGATCGCATGGCCGGGAACCTATGGGCAGTTCTTTTCCGCTGTCAATGAAAATAAGCATGATCCTTGAGATCCTCTCCCGTCGGCCATGGATGCCTATGAATATCTGCCCAGGTGGCGCCGCAGGCTGAGTTCGAGATGATCACGCATGGCTTCTGACGCCCGCTCAGGGCTGCGCCGGAGCACCGCGCGCAGGATGCGGTCGTGCTCCGTGACCGTGGCGGGGCTGCCGCCACGGACGGCGCCGAGCCGGAACAGGTGCAGGTGGGTGTGCAGTCGCTCCACAGCCGCCGCGAGCAGGGGGCGTCCCGTCGCGTCGGCGAGGGTGTCGTGGAACCGCTGGTCCAGTACGGCGAACCGGCCGTAGACGGCGTAGCTGCGCCCTTTGTCCGGCAGGCCGCGCATGTCCTCGACCAGCGCCTCGATCCGGTCGAGGTCAGTCTCCGTGACGTGCTCGGCGGCCAGCGCGGCGGCCCGCGGCTCCAGCAGCAGCCGCATCTCGAACAGTTCTTCCACCCCCTGCCTGGTCAGCAGCTCGGTGGTCCGGTAGCCCGACAGTGACCGCTTGACGACCAGGCCGTCCGCCTCGAGCCTGGCCAGCGCTTCGCGCACCGGAGTGGCCGACACGCCCAGTGAGCGCGAGAGCGCCTCGATCCCGACCCGCGCGCCGGGCTGGATCACGTGGTCCATCACCATCGCCTTGACCGCCTCGTACGCAGTGTCGGCCAGGGCTTCCCTCAGCGGCACGGCCTCGCCCCCTCCTCGCAGTGAAACCCACGTACTGAAACCCGTGATCCCGCAAAATCCTATGCGATCTGAGCGAGGACGACACGGCAGAACAGTGCGAAGGCATTCACTGCACGGGTATTGACGAGCCCAGCGAGCCTGCTCCAGCATCACGGTCAACGAAATCCTATTTGATTCCAGTGGGGCGACAACCATGACTCTTCGAAGCTCCGTGCTGTCTGCCGCCGTCACCCTCGTGCTCCTGTCCACCGCCTCGGCGGCCTGCACCATCAAGAACTCCGGGGAAACGGGCCCGGCGGACGCCGCCTCGGCGAAGGCGGGCGGCGGCTCGGCCGAACTGGCCGACGGTTCCGGGACCAGGGTCGCCCTGGTGCCCGGCGGGGCCCACCCGTACTTCCAGCCCTGGAAGAAGGCCGGCGCGGACGCCGAGAAGGCCCTCGGACTGGGCGACGTCACGTTCGACGAGACCTCCGAATGGGACCAGCAGAAGCAGAACAACCTGGTCTCGACCCTGGCCGCCCGCGGTTACAACGCCTTCGGCGTCTTCGGGGTGTCGCCCACCGACATCAACACCACCTTCGCCGACCTCAAGTCGCAGGGCTTCGCCGTGGCCTCGCTCGCGTCCTGCCCCGCCGGTGACCGCAACGAGGCCGACTTCTGCCTGTCGACGGACGTCGAGCTGGCCGCGTACAAGGCCGCGCGGGCCGCCGTCGACGCGATGGGCGGCAAGGGCGCGCTGGTCCACCTCACCGGCAACAACGTCGACGCCAACACCAGGTTGAGGATGCGGGGCGTGGAGAAGGCGGTGCGGGAGACCGGCGGCAAGGTCACCGTGCTCCAGACGATCACCGACATCGACAAGGACCTCCAGACCGCGCAGAAGGCGGTCTCCGACCTGCTCGCCGCCAAGGGCGCACAGATCCAGGGCATCGTCTCGACCGCCTACAACCCGGCGGTCGCCGCGGCCGAGGCGGTGCGCGAGTCCGGTGCGAAGGCGAAGGTCGTGGCCATCGACGACGACGCCAAGATCCTCGGGTCGATCAGGAACGGCTCCGTCAGCGCCACCGTCGTGCAGAACCCCGTCGGCCAGGCGGAGATCGGCGCCTGGGCGCTCGCCCTGCTCCAGAGCGGACAGTGCACGATGACGAAGCCCGGGCGGATCGTCGACTCCGGTTCCTTCGTGGTCACGAGGGCGAACGTCGACGACTACGACAGCGCGCGGCAGGCCAGGACCGCCCGGCTGAAGAAGCAGTTCGCCGACGAGTACCTCTCCTGCGGCTGAATCCCCGGGCCACCGACAGAAAGCCGGCACACGACATGAGCATCATCGCGAACGCCACGGCCCTGCTGGCCGACATCGCGGTCGAGACCGACCGCACCGACGCGGTGCAGTCGTTCGTCAAGCAGGAGACGATCCTCGTCCGACTGGCGACCGCGGACGGCACGGAGGGAACCGGGTACGCGTACACGATCGGGACCGGCGGAACCTCCGTGCTGGCCCTGCTGCGCGACCACCTCCTGCCGCTCCTCGCCGGGAAGGACGCCCGCAACGTCGAGGGGCTCTGGCAGGAGCTGTTCGCACTGACCCGCGCGACGACCACCGGCGTCATCACCTCACTCGCGCTCGCGGCCGTCGACACCGCCCTGTGGGACCTGCGCTGCAAGCGGGCGGGTGAGCCCCTGTGGCGGCTCGCCGGCGGCCACCGGCAGCAGGTCCCCGTGTACGACACCGAGGGCGGCTGGCTCCACCTCTCCCCCGACGACCTGGTCAAGTCGGCCCTCGCGGCGAAGGAGGCGGGCTGGGCCGGCGTCAAGATCAAGGTGGGCAAGCCGCACGCCGCCGAGGACGCGGCGCGCCTGCGCGCCGTGCGCGAGGCCGTCGGACCCGACCTGCACGTCATGACCGACGCCAACCAGTCGCAGTCGCTGTCCGGTGCCCTGCGGCTGGCGACCGCCCTGGAGCCGTACGACCCGTACTGGCTGGAGGAGCCGATGCCCGCGGACGACATCAGCGGTCACGCGAGGCTCGCCCGAGCGACCAGGATCCCCGTCGCGGTCGGTGAGTCGATGTACTCGCCGGCGCAGTTCCGCTCCTACCTGGAGTCGGGTGCGGCCTCGGTCGTGCAGGTCGACGCGGCGCGGGTCGGCGGCATCACCCCGTGGCTCAAGGTCGCCCACCTCGCGGAGGCCTTCAACGTCCTGGTCTGCCCGCACTTCCTGATGGAACTGCACGTCAGTCTGGTCGCCGCGGTCGCCAACGGCGCGTACGTGGAGCACATCCCGCAGCTTCGCGCGGTCACCCGCACCGAACTGGCCGTCCGGGACGGCCTGGCCGTGGCCCCCGACGCGCCGGGCATCGGCATCGACTGGGACATGGACGCCGTCGACGACCGGAGGGTGGCATGAGGGCGGCCGTCACCGAGCCCGGCAGCGGGACCGACCGCCCCGTCGAAGGGGCGCGCCCCGCGCACCGCCTGCCGTTCTGGGTGAACCAGCGGCTCGGCCTGCTGGTACTCGTCGTCGTGCTCGCCGCCGTCTTCGGCGTTCTGCGCCCGGCGTTCTTCGACGAGCGGCTGGTGCTCTTCCCGCTCCTGCGGGACATCGCCACGCTGACCGTGGTGGCGCTCGCGCAGATGGTGGTGCTGTCGGTCGGGCACATGAACCTGGCCGTCGGGCGCATGGCCGCCTTCGGCGCGTTCTTCGCCGGGTTCGGCTACGACCGGCTCGGACTGCCGCTCGCGGTGGGCCTGTTGCTGTGTCTCGCGGCCGGCTGCGCCGTCGGTGCCGTCTCCGGCTGGATCATCGCCCGCACCGGGGTGAGTTCCTTCGTCGTGACGCTGGCGACGGACTTCGCCCTGCTCGGCCTCGTCTCCCTGCTGTACTCGGCGCTCACGGAGAACGCCGCGTTCACCACCCGACCCGCCGGGCTCGCGGAGCTGCGCTCCTACTCGCTCGCCGACATCTGCGTCGGTCCCGTCTGCGGCTCCCCCGCCGTTCCGCAGCTGACCCAGTTCACCGTACTGGCCCTGGCCGGCCTCGGCTTCCTCTACGCCCGGACCCGCACGGGGCGTGAACTGCTGCTCACCGGCGCGAATCCGGCCGCCGCCGAACTGTCCGGCATCCCCACCGGCCGCCGGATCGTCCTGGCGCACGCCCTGTCCGGGCTGCTCGCCGCGCTCGCCGGCTTCATGGCCGCCGTGGGCACGGGCACGTTCCGCGCGTCCATCGGCGACGACTTCATGCTGCCCTCGTTCCTCGGCGCGGTCCTGGGCGGGACCCTGCTCACCGGTGGTGTCGTCTCCGTCTTCGGCGCCCTGCTCGGCACCTCGCTGGTAGGTGTCATCCGCAAGGGCCTGGACCTCCTCGGCGTAGGCCTGGAGAGCCTCAACATCTATCTCGGCTGTGTCCTGCTGCTCGCCCTGTCCGCGGACCGGGTGCGCACCGTGGTGTCCTATCGCAAGGTGGTGCGCTCCACATGACCTCGCTTCACGACCGGCGAGCGGCCGCCCTGCCGGCGCTGCGGCGCTTCGCGCGTTCCACGACGACGACCCTGCTCTGCGTGGTCCTCGCGGGGTGCGCGGTCCTGGGCGTCGCCTCGTCCGGCTCCTTCTTCGAGGGCCCCTCCGTCCGTACGTTCCTCCAGTACCTCGCCACGCCGATCCTCATCGGGCTGGCCCAGATGGTGGCCCTGTGCGTCGGCCAGCTCAACCTCGCCGTCGGCGCCCTGGGCGGCTTCAGCGCCTGTCTGATGGGGGTGCTGATGGCCGACAGCGGCGTCCCGGCCGCTCTCGCCGTACCGGCGGGCGTGCTGGCCGCCACCCTGATCGGCCTGGTGACCGGCGTGTTCATCGTCGCCACACGCATCAACGGCTTCATCGTCACACTCGGCACCATGACGATCCTGCTCGGGGCGCAGTACCGGCTGGCCGGGACACGCACGATCGACGGTTACTCCCCCACCCTGCGCGACCTCGGCCGTGCGGCGCCGCTGAACATCCCGCTGGTCTTCGTCACCGCACTCGTCGCGGCGGCCCTGCTGGCGGTGTTCATGTACCGTGCCGTCGCCGGACGCCGGTTGCTGGCCGCCGGGGGCAACCCGCTCGCGGCCCGCCTGTCGGGGATCTCCCACGACCGGCAGATCGTGCTGGCCCACACCCTTTCGGGTCTGCTCGTCGGCGTCGCCGCGCTGACCGCCACCGCCTCGCTGCCCGGAGTCAACCGCAGTGTCGGGGGCGACTGGCTGCTGCCGAGCTTCGCGGCGCCCATCATCGGCGGAGTCGCCCTGACCGGCGGGTCCGTAGCGGTCATGGGCACGGTGCTGGCGGCGTTCGTGATGCGCCTCATCGACGCGGCGCGCGCCCAGTTCTCGCTCGACCCGAGCTGGGTCAACTTCCTCATCGGTGTCGTCGTCCTCGGTACGGTCGTCGGCGGCCGGGTCCGGCAGACCCGCCTCCAGACCAGGGGCAGGGCACGGGGAGACGGGCCGCCCGCACCGGAGGAGCGGGACGCTCGGCCGGCCGCCGCCCTGCCGGAGACGGGAGGCGCCCGATGAGTGAGGTCCTGCTCGCATGCGAGGACATCGTCAAGGTCTTTCCCGGTGTGCGCGCCCTGGACGGCGTGGGCCTGAGGCTGACCGCCGGTTCCGTGCACGCGCTGCTCGGCGAGAACGGCGCGGGCAAGTCCACGCTGATCAAGGTGATCACCGGCGTGCACCCGTCCGACGGCGGCAGGCTCGTGCGGGGCGGCGAGGAGATCCGTCCGCGTTCCCCGCTGGAGGCGGCCCGGGCCGGGATCGGCGTCGTCCACCAGGAGCGCAACCTGATCCCCGGCTTCTCCGTAGCGGAGAACATCACCCTGCAGAGCCCACCCGCGCGCCGCGGCCTGCTCGACCGGGAGGCGATGACCGCCCCGGCACGGCGCTGTCTCGCGGAACTCGGCCTGGATCTCGACCCCCACCTGCCGGTACGCGAACTGTCGGTGGCCCAGCAGCAGTTGGTGGAGATCGCCAAGGCGCTGCACACCGAGAGCCGGGTGCTTCTGCTGGACGAGCCGACTGCCTCCCTCTCCCCGCGGGAGGCCGAGCACCTCTTCGACGTCGTCCGGCGCCTCACCCGGCGCGGCACCTGCGTCGTCTTCGTCAGCCACAAGCTGGAGGAGGTCTTCGCCCTCTGCGACACCGTCACCGTGCTGCGCGACGGCCGTTCGGTGCTCGAGTCCGCGCCGCTCGCCGAGCACACCCAGGACGACGTGGTGACCCTCATGGTGGGCCGCGCCCACGCGGTGACCGGTATGACCCCGCGCACCGTGGACACGTCCGCGGCGCCGGCGCTCTCCCTCACCGGCCTCTCCACGGCCGCAGGCCATCGGAACGTCTCCCTCGACGTCCGCCCCGGGGAGATCGTCGGACTCTACGGGCTGGTCGGCGCCGGCCGCAGCGAACTGGTCAAGGCCGTCCTCGGCCTGGACCGGGTCACCGGCGGCGAGATCCGGGTGTACGGCAGGACGGCGAGGATCGGGTCGCCGCGCGAGGCGCTCCACGAGTACGGCATCGGCTACCTCACCGAGAACCGCAAGGAGGAGGGCGTCTTCCTGGAGCAGCCCGTCGTCCGCAACATCACCGTCACCGTGTGGCGCAGGCTCGCCAGGGCCTTCGGACATGTCTCGTCACGTCAGGAGAGGGAGGTGGCGCAGGACCTCGTCGACCGGCTCGGCATCCGGATCTCCGGACTGGACCAGAACGTGGGTCAGTTGTCCGGCGGCAACCAGCAGAAGGTGAGCCTGGCGAAGTGGCTCGCCGCGGACACCCGGCTGCTCGTCGTCGACGAACCGACCGTCGGTGTGGACGTGCGCACCAAGCACACCTTCCACGAACTGATCTGGGAACTGGCCCGCGGCGGGCTGCCCATCCTGCTCATCAGCAGCGATCTGCCCGAGATGATCACCCTGGCCGACCGCGTGGTCGTCATGGCCGACCACCGGGTGCGGGGCGAGTTGGCCAACGACCACGACTACGACCGGATGAGCGGCAGGATCATCCGTGTCATCCACGAGCGTGCCGCCCCGGCCGTGCCCGCGGGGGACGGTACCGGGTGAGGCTCCTGCCACGAACCGTCCCGACCCCCGAACCGCCCCGTGGCGCCGAGCGCCACGCCCGCAAGGAGAAGCATGTGAAACTGCCGCGCCCCGGCGCACCGGACGCCCCGCGTCCGGACCTCGCCGCCGACGCACGGACACCCGCCCCGACCGGCCCGGCCGGAACGGCGCGCATCACCGACCTCGACGTGGTCGACATCCGTTTTCCCACCTCGCGCGAGCTCGACGGCTCCGACGCCATGAATCCCGACCCCGACTACTCGGCCGCGTACGTGATCCTGCGGACCGACGCGGGCGACGGGCTGGAGGGTCACGCCTTCACCTTCACCATCGGACGCGGCAACGACGTCCAGGCCGCGGCGATCGCCGCGCTGCGCGACCATGTCGTGGGCCTGTCCGCCCAGGCGGTGTGCGCCGATCCCGGTTCGGTGTACCGGGCCCTGACCGGCGACAGCCAACTGCGCTGGCTCGGCCCGGAGAAGGGCGTGATGCACATGGCCGTCGGCGCCGTCGTCAACGCCGTGTGGGACCTGGCGGCCAAGCGGGCGGGCCGGCCGGTGTGGAGGCTCCTCGCCGAGGGAGAACCGGAGTGGCTGGCGGACCAGGTGGACTTCCGCTACATCGAGGACGCGCTCACCCGCGAGGAGGCCGTGGACCTGCTGCGCCGGGGCAAGGACGGCGCCGCCGAGCGCGCGGCGCACCTCATGGCGCACGGCTACCCGGCCTACACCACCTCTCCCGGCTGGCTCGGCTACTCCGACGAGAAACTGGTGCGGCTCGCCGAGCAGGCGGTCGCGGACGGCTTCACGCAGATCAAGCTGAAGGTCGGCGCCGATCTCGCCGACGACCTGCGCAGGCTGCGTGCGGCGCGCGCGGCCGTCGGCCCGGACGTGCGGATCGCCGTCGACGCCAACCAGCGCTGGAACGTCGCCGAGGCCGTCGAGTGGACCAACGCGCTGGCCCCGTACGCCCCGTACTGGATCGAGGAGCCCACCAGCCCCGACGACGTCCTCGGGCACGCGACGGTCCGCAGAGGGGTCGCGCCGGTCAAGGTCGCCACCGGTGAGCACGTCCACAACCGGGTCGTCTTCAAGCAACTGCTCCAGGCCGGCGCGATCGACGTGCTCCAGATCGACGCGGCCCGCGTGGGCGGCGTCAACGAGAACCTGGCGATCCTGCTGCTCGCCGCGAAGTACGGTGTCCCGGTCTGCCCGCACGCCGGCGGCGTCGGCCTGTGCGAACTGGTGCGCCATCTCTCGATGTTCGACTTCGTGGCCCTGACCGGAACGACCGAGGACCGGGTGATCGAGTACGTGGACCATCTGCACGAGCACTTCAAGGATCCCGTGGCCATCGCGGACGGTCGCTACGTGGCACCCACGGCGCCCGGCTTCTCCTCCCAGATGCACGCCGCCTCGATCGCGGCGTATCAGTATCCGGACGGTTCCTTCTGGGCCGCCGACCTCGCCGAACGGCGAAAGGGGACCACCCTGTGAGTGAACTGAGTGAACCGACGAGTGATCTGTCCGGACTCAAAGCCCTGGTGACGGGCGGCGCGTCCGGCATCGGCGCGGCCACCGCCGGCCTGCTGGCCGACCGGGGCGCCGACGTCGCCGTACTGGACCTCGATCCGTCGCCGGTGGACAAGCCCCTGCGGGCCTATTGTGGGGACGTGTCCGACGACGCCTCGGTACGCTCCGCCGTCGCCGCCGCGGCCCACGAACTCGGCGGTCTCGACATCCTGGTCAACAACGCCGGCATCGGCGCGATCGGCACGGTCGAGGACAACGAGGACGCCGAGTGGCACCGGGTCCTCGACGTGAACGTCCTCGGCATGGTCCGCACCACTCGCGCGGCCCTCCCCCATCTGCGGGCCTCCGCGCACGCCGCGGTCGTCAACACCTGCTCGATCGCGGCCACGGCGGGTCTGCCGCAGCGGGCCCTGTACAGCGCCAGCAAGGGCGCGGTGCTGTCCCTGACCCTGGCCATGGCCGCGGACCACCTCCGGGACGGGATCCGCGTCAACTGCGTGAACCCCGGTACGGCGGACACCCCCTGGATCGGCCGCCTCCTCGACCGCGCGCCCGACCCGGCCGCCGAGCGGGCGGCGCTCGACGCCCGCCAGCCCATGGGGCGGCTGGTCACCGCCGGAGAGGTCGCCGCGGCCATCGTGTACCTGGCGAGTCCGGCCGCCGCCTCGGTCACCGGCACCGCTCTCGCGGTGGACGGGGGAATGCAGGGGCTGCGGCTGCGGCCTCAGGCACGGTGACGCGGCCGGGCGGCAGCGGCGCAGGCCCGTCGCTGCCGAGCCACGCCCTCGGTCGCGGCGACGTGTCCGTCACCGCCCTCGGTTTCGGCGCCGCGGCCGTCGCCGGTCTCTACACGCCGGTGAGCGAGGAGGAGGCGGCGGCCGCCGTGGACGCCGCCTGGGAGGCGGGCGTCCGCTACTTCGACACCGCCCCGCACTACGGGCTCGGCCTGTCGGAACGCAGACTCGGGGCGGCGCTGCGGGACAGACCCCGGGACGACTTCACGCTGTCGACGAAGGTGGGGCGGCTGCTCGTCCCGCACGACGGCGGCGGGGACGACCTGGCCAACGGCTTCGCCGTACCGGCCACGCACCGGCGGCGCTGGGACTTCAGCGCCGACGGGGTGCGCCGCTCGCTGGAGGAGAGCCTGACCCGCCTCGGGCTCGACCGTGTCGACCTGGTCCTGCTGCACGATCCGGACGACCACGAGGAGCAGGCCTTCCGGGAGGCCTACCCGGCACTGGAGGAGCTGCGGGCGCAGGGGGTGGTCCGGGCGATCGGCGCCGGAATGAACCGGACCCGGATGCTGACGCGGTTCCTCACGGACACGGACGTCGACGCCGTGCTCTGCGCGGGGCGCTACACCCTGCTCGAACAGGGCGCGCTGGACGACCTGTTGCCCGCCGCGACGGCGGCCGGCAAGAGTGTGATCGTGGGTGGTGTCTTCAACTCCGGCCTGCTGGCCGACCCGTCGCCGGGCGCCACGTACGACTACGCGGCGGCGCCCGCGGAACTCCTGCGCCGGGCCGAGCGGATGCGCGACGTCACCGAGGCCCGCGGAGTACCGCTGCGCGCGGCCGCGCTCCGCCTCCCGCTCGGGCATCCGGCGGTCGCGTCCGTCCTGGTCGGACCTCGGTCGGCCGCGCAAGTCGCCGACGCGGTGGAGCAGTTCCACCGGCCCCTGCCGGACGCCGTGTGGGAAGGGCTGCGCACAGAGGGCCTGCTGCCGGGCGGTGTACCGGTGCCCGTCGGGAGGCAATCATGACCGTCATCGACGCCCACCACCACGTGTGGGACCTCGGCGTACGCGACCAGGAGTGGATCACCGGCCCCGAACTCGCCCCGCTGCGGCGCTCCTTCCACCTCGCGGAACTGGCTGCCGAGGCCCGCGGCGCCGGGGTGACGGCGTCGGTACTCGTGCAGACGGTCACCGTGCCCGAGGAGACGCCGGAGTTGCTGGCGCTGGCGGCGGACAGCGAGTTCGTCGGCGCGGTCGTCGGGTGGACCGACCTGGCGTCGCCCGGGGTGGCCGACGAGCTGGACCGGCTGCGCTCGCTGCCCGGCGGCCGCTTCCTGCGCGGGATCCGGCACCAGGTCCAGGCGGAGCCCGACCCGGACTGGCTGACCCGGCCCGGGGTGCTGCGCGGACTGCGCGCGATCGCGGCGGCCGGGCTCGGCTACGACCTGGTCGTCCTCCCGCACCAGCTGCCGGCGGCGGCGAGGGCGGCGGCCGCCGTTCCCGGACTCACCTTCGTCCTCGACCATCTGGGCAAGCCGCCGATCGCGTCGGGGCAACTGGAACCGTGGACGGCCCGCCTGCGGGCGCTGGCCGCCCTGCCGAACACGGTGTGCAAGCTGTCCGGCATGGTGACCGAGGCCGACCCGCGGTCGTGGACGGTGGACGACCTCAGGCCGTACGCCGACACGGTGATCGAGGCCTTCGGTCCCCGCCGGCTGATGTTCGGCTCCGACTGGCCGGTGAGCACCTTGGCCGCCGGGTACGGCGACGTGGTGGCGGCCGTCCGGGAGCTGATCGCCCCGCTCGGCGCGGCGGAGCGGGACGAGGTGTGGTCCGGCACCGCGCGGCGCGTGTACGGGATGGCCTCAGTCCGCGCCGGGTGACCGGAGCCGGCCGCGGGTCACGTCTCCCGGAACCGGCCGAGCTGTCGCTCCAGGCTGCGGGTGAGATGGTCGGCCATCGCCTCGGCGGCGCGCTCGGCCCTGCGGCGCAGTATCGCGCGGACCACGCGTTCGTGCTCCGCGAGGGTCGGTGCCCCTTCGCTCTGGAGGCTGCTGAGGCGGAAGATGTGCAGGTGGGAGTGGAGCCGCTCCACCGCGTCCGCGAGCAGCGGCCGGTGGGCGGCCTCGGCGACCGCGTCGTGGAAACGCTGGTCCAGGGCGGCGAAGTCCCGGTAGGCCGCGTACGGTCCGGCGGGTCCGGGGTGGGCCTGCATGTCCTCCAGGATCGCCTCGACGGCGTCGAGTTGGGCGTCGTCGGCGTGGCGGGCGGCCAGTGCCGCGGCCCGCGGCTCCAGCAGCAGCCGCATCTCGAACAGCTCCTCCACGCCCTGCCGGGTGAGCAGTTCGGTCGCCCGGTACCCGGACAAGGAGCGCTTGACGACGAGACCGTCGGACTCCAGCCGGGCGAGCGCCTCGCGTACGGGGGTCGGGGAGACGTTGAGCGTGCGTGCCAGCGCCTCGATGCCCACGCGGGCGCCCGGGGCGATCTCGTGGTCCATGACCATGGCCTTGATGTTCTCGTAGACGCTGTCGGACAGCACCTGCCGGACGGGCGCCGCCGACGGTCCGCCCGCCTCGGCCGCGTCGTCGGAGACGGACCGCTCGTGTGCCGGCATCCGGGTCTCCTCAGTGTGCTGTGCATTACGGCGATCGCCAGTTTACCGAGGTGGGCGCGTGGTGAGAGGGCGTACGGTCACCCGCGCCGCCGCTGTGGGGCCACCGCTTCGAGGTCGGCGATCGTGCCCGACATGATCGTCCGCACGTGCTCGGTGACGAGCCGCGCCGGCCAGTCCCACCAGGCCACCGCCAGCAGTCGGGCGACGTCCTCGTCGGAGTACCGGGTGCGGATCAGACGGGCCGGGTTCCCGGCGACGATCCCGTAGTCGGGCACGTCCCGGGTGACCACGGAGCCCGCGCCGACGATCGCGCCGTGGCCGATCCGTACGCCGGGCATGACGGTCGTGCCGTGGCCGAACCAGACGTCGTTGCCGACGACCGTGTCGCCGCGGTTCGGCAGGCCGCCGAGCAGGTCGAAGTGCTCGGCCCAGGAGCCGCCCATGGTGGGGAAGGGGAAGGTCGAGGGGCCGTCCATGCGGTGGTTGGCGCCGTTCATGATGAACCGCGTGCCCGTCCCCAGCGCGCAGAACCCGCCGATGACGAGCCTCTCGGGGCCGTAGTGGTAGAGCACGTTGCGCGTCTCGAAGGCCGTCGCGTCGTCCGGATCGTCGTAGTAGGTGTACTCCCCCACCTCGATCAGCGGGGAGGTCACCAACGGCTTGAGGAGCACCACCCTGGGCTGCTCGGGCATCGGGTGGAGCGCCGTCGGGTCTGCGGGCACGGGCATGGCGGGTGGTTCCTCACGGTCGCGTGGCTTGACTCGGTTCCATGATCGCTGTCACGGCCTCCGGTGGACACCGGTTTGCCGGCCGGGGGGTGGTCCCCCCCCTGCCGGTGGGCGCGGTGACACCCCCCTGCCGGGGGCCAGTCCCACTGATCTTCCGCCAGGGTCCTGACAGGGTCGTCGACGGACGAACCGATCCGCCCGCTCCCGTCGGGCGACCACGACCAGGGGGAACACTCATGCGCCGCAAGCGCCTCGCCGCCGCAGTCCTGCTCGCCGCCGCACTCACCGGGGCGTTCGCGCCGGTGAGCGCGGCGGCGCACTCCGATCCGGTACAGCGGCAACTGGACCTGCTCACCGAACGCGACGGCGTGCCGGGCGCGCTCGCGTACGACGGCCGGACGACGCGCACCTCGGGCGTCGCGGACGTGGACTCGGGCCGCCCGATGGTCGACGAGCGGGGCAGGTTCCGGCTCGCCAGCGACACCAAGGCGTTCACCGCGACCGCCGTGATGCGGCTGGTGGCGGACGGCCGTCTCGGCCTCGGCGACCGCGCGGGCGCCTACGTGCCCCAGCTGGCCCACAGCACCATCACCGTACGGCAGTTGCTGAAGCAGACCAGCGGGCTGCCGGAGTACTCGGCGCTGGTCGACTGGACCCGGCCGGGCACGCCCGAGGACTATCTGGCCCTCGCGCTGGCCGAGGACCCCGACTTCGAGCCCGGCACCGGCTGGGGCTACTCCAACACCAACTACCTGGTCCTCGGCATGGTCATCGACGAGGTGTCGGGCGTCGGCTTCCGGGCGTACGTGGAGCGCACGATCCTGCGTCCGCTGCGCCTGGACGACACCTACTGGCCCGCGCCCGGCGAGCTGGCGCTGCGCGGCCCGCACGCCCGGAACTACGGCGTCCACCCGGCGTACCCGGAGGCCGGGAGGGTGGACGTGACCGAGCTGCCCGGGTACGAGTTCGGCGCGTCCGGCGGACTCGTCTCCACCCCCGAGGATCTCAACGCCTTCTGGGACGGTCTGTTCGGCGGCCGCCTCCTGCCCGGCTGGGCGGTGCGTCTGATGACGCGGGACACCACCGACGTCGGGGGCCGCGACGTCTACCCGGCGGGCAGCCGGTACGGCTACGGCGTCGCCTCGATCCCGCTCAGCTGCGGCGGCGCCTACTGGGGCCACGGCGGCGATCTGCCCGGCGGCTCGGTGGGCGGCGGGCGGGCCACGGGCGGCCGGGGCACCGTGACCGTCTACACCACGACGTGGGCGGCCGAGGGCGACGGCCTGCGTCATCTCCAGGGAGCGGTGGACGCGGCCCTGTGCGCCAAGGGGCGCTGAGCGCGGCAGCACGGCCGCGGGGGTGAGGAGTGTACGTTCGTACGCCCCACCTGTAGGCTCCCGCGCATGACTGTTGACGTACTGCGCCGGCCCGCCCTGGCCGAGCGGCGGGCTCGCGTGGCCGTCGCCGTGCTGTTCTTCACCAACGGGGCCCTGTTCGCCAACCTGCTGCCAAGGTATCCGCAGATCAAGGCGGACCTCGGCATCGGCAACGCCGCCTACGGACTGGCCGTGGCGGCGTTCCCGGCGGGGGCCATCACGGCCGGGCTCGCGGCCGGGATACTCGTGCGGCGGTTCGGCTCGGCGCGGGTGGCGGTCGGCGGCACGCTGCTGACCGGGGTGGGCATCCTCGCCGCGGGCCTCGCGGACTCGGTGGCGGTGTTCGCGGGGGCGCTGTTCCTGGCCGGGGCGATGGACGCGTTCACCGACGTCGCACAGAACGCCCACGGTCTGCGGGTGCAGCGCCGTTACGGGCGTTCCATCATCAACTCCTTCCACGCCATCTGGTCCATCGGCGCCGTCACCGGCGGGTCCATGGCCGCCGGTGCGATCGCGCTGGGCGTCGCCCGGGGCCCGCATCTGCTGTTCTCCGCCGTGGTGTTCGCGGTCGCGGCGTGCGCCGCCCTGCGGTTCTGCCTGCCGGGCCCGGAGACCGAGCCGGCCGGGGAGATTGACGCCGAGGACCGCGCGCCCGGGGAGCAGCGGGCTCCGGCCACGGGACTGCGGACCGGCTATGTGCTGGCCGCGCTCGTCCTCATCGCCACGGCCGGCACCCTCGTCGAGGACGCGGGCAGTTCCTGGGCCACTCTCTACCTCTCCGACTCGCTGCACGCGACGGTGGCGCTGGCCGCCTCCGGCTATGTCGCCCTGGTCGGCGCCCAGTTCGTCGGCCGCATCGTCGGCGACCGGCTCGTGGACCGGTTCGGCCAGCGTGCGGTGGCCCGCTCCGGCGCCCTGATCGCCGCGGTCGGCATGGGCCTGGCACTGGCCGTGCCGACGGTGCCCGGGACGGTCCTCGGGTTCGCGGCGGCCGGATTCGGAGTGGCGACGCTCGTTCCGGCGGCGATGCACGAGGCCGACGAGCTGCCCGGCCTCAAGCCCGGGTCCGGGCTGACCATCGTCTCCTGGCTGATGCGGCTCGGCTTCCTGCTCTCCCCGCCGGTCGTGGGACTGGTCGCCGACGCGGCGAGTCTGCGGGTGGGACTGCTGGTCGTGCCGCTCGCCGGGCTTCTCGTGCTGCTGTGCGCGGGAGTGCTCCGCCCGCGCCGACAGTGAGCCGTACGACCCGGGACGGCCTCGGGGCGGGCGACTTCGTGGCGGGCCGCCTCCCGCCAGGGAGTGTACGTTCGTACGCTTTCAGGGGTACGATCGGACGCATGCCGACGGACCACTTCGCGGGCGACCCGCGCACGAACCTCGAACGCATGCTGGCGGGCGAGCTGTACATCGCCGACGATCCGGAGATCGCCCGCAGGCAGCAGCAGGCCGTGCGGCTGGCCGCCCGCTACCAGGCCGCGTACGCGGAGGACACGGAGGCCGCGCGGCCCCTCCTCGCGGAACTGCTCGGCTCCCTGGGCGCCCAGGCACACGTACGGCCGCCGCTGTACGTCGACTACGGCAGCAACATCACCGTCGGTGCGCGCACCTTCGTCAACTACAACCTGACGGCACTGGACGTCGCGGCGATCACCATCGGCGAGGACTGCCAGATCGGGCCGAACGTCCAACTGCTCACTCCCACACACCCCCTGGAGGCGGAGCCCCGGCGCGACAAACTGGAGGCCGCCCGCCCGATCGTCATCGGCGACAACGTCTGGCTGGGCGGCGGCGCGATCGTGCTGCCGGGCGTGACCATCGGGGACAACTCGGTCATCGGCGCCGGAGCGGTCGTCACCAAGGACGTGCCGGCGAACGTCGTGGCCGTCGGCAACCCTGCCCGGCCGGTGCGGAAGGTGTAAGTCTGCTCCCATGGCAACCGGACACACGGATCCGCAGCGGCGTGAGCGCATCCTCGACGCCACCCTCGACCTGATCGCCGAGGAGGGCATCGCACGCGTCTCCCACCGGAAGATCGCGACGCGCGCCGGGGTACCCCTGGGCTCGATGACCTACCACTTCAGCGGCATGGACGAGCTGCTGCGGGAGGCGTTCGGCCGCTTCACCGACCACATCGTCGCGGTGTTCGACGCCCATCTCGGTGCCGCGGGCGACCGCGACCAGGCCCGGGCGGCGGTGGCCGACCTCGTGCACGAGCTGTCCGAGGAGAGCCAGCGGGACCTGGTGCTCACCCAGGAGCTGTACACGCTCGCCGCCCGCCAGCCGGCCTACCGGGAGCTGACCCACGAGTGGATGCGCCGCAGCCGTGTCCATCTGGAGAAGCACTTCGACCCGGACACGGCCCGGCAGCTCGACGCCCTCATCGAGGGCCTGACGCTGCACCGTGCCCTGGCCCGCGAGCCCCACGGTCGGGCTCTCACCCTGGAGGCCATCGCCCGCGTCACCACCACGGACCGGCGGGCACCCTAGCGGCCCGTGCGGCGCAGGCCTGACCCCCGCGCCGCACGGGCATCCCCTGTTCAGCAGACGCCGTCGCCCGGCTTGGGGTTGCCCAGGCCGAACAGCGGCCTCAGTTTGAGGCCCACCCAGGTGCCGGCCAGCGCGAAGGCTCCCCACAGCCAGCCGCTGAGGCTGCCCGAGGCGATGCCCGCCAGATAGGCGCCGATGTTGCAGCCGCCGGCCAGCCGGGCGCCGATGCCCATCAGTACGCCGCCGAGCACCGCCGCGACCGCCGTGCGCCAGGGGATGCCCCGGTGCAGCGCCCAGGTGCCGCCGACCGCGGCGGCGACGGCGGCGCCGATCATGATGCCGATGTCGGTGAGGCTGGTCTTGTCGGCGAGCACCGGGCCCGCCAGCATCTCGGCGTTGCCCGGCTGCCGCCACCAGGTCCAGTTCTCCGGGTGGCCGCCGAGCGCGCCCACCAGCTCCGAGCCCCACAGGCTGAAGGCGCTGGTGACGCCCCAGGCGCCGCCGGAGACCAGCAGGACGCCCGCGCCGAGCAGGGCCAGCGCGAGGGCGCCGGCGGCCAGCGGCCACGAGCCGCGCAGCGCCCGCAGGGCAGCGCCGCGCGCCGAGGGCACCGCTCCGAGGGGCGGCGGATTGCGGCGGGCCTGGATACGGCGCGAGACCACCACGACGAGCAGCAGCGCGGCGATGGTCACGCCCCAGGAGCCGAACCAGCCGATGTGGTCGGACAGCACGACGGGCTCCCAGGCCGGGAGGTCCTTCCACAGGTCGAACTGCCAGGCGGCGAGAGTGGCGCCCGCGACGAAGCCGCCGAGGGTCAGCACGATCGACGTCTGTCCCGAGCCGACGGCGAAGAGGGTGCCCGAGGCGCAGGCGCCGCCGAGCTGCATGCCGATCGCGAAGAGCGCCGAGCCGGCGAACAGACCGACGCCGATCGGTCCGGCGGACGGCGCCGGCTGGGAGCCGAACAGCCCGGTCTGGGTGCCGATGAGCAGCGCGAACAAGGTCGCCGTGGTGCCGAGCAGCAGGGCGTGCGCCCGCAGCCCGGAGCCGTTGCCGACGGCGACCAGCTGCCGCCAGGCGGAGGTGAAGCCGAACCGGGAGTGGAAGAGGGCGACGCCCAGGCCGAGGCCGAGCAGGAGCAGCACGCCCGGTTTGGCGCCGTGCGCGGACCACACGTACGCGGTGAGGGCGGCGGCGAGCAGCCCGGACACCACGAGCGGCGTCCGGCGCACCGGAGGCAGCGGCGGTGCCTCGGGCCGTGCCGAGGAGGTGGGCGAGGGGGCGAACAGGACGGCGGGCGGGCGCGGCGGCGCGGCCGGGGCGGACCCGGCCGGGGGTGCGGTGGTCACGGAAGATCTCCGGGGTGGTGCACGGGGACGGTGGGCACGGCGCTGGGCGGACCGGCGGCGGGGTTCACGCGGCCGGTCCGGAGTTCAGCGGCGACAGAGACCGTCGTCGACGCACCACGCCGAGTTCGCGAAGAGCGCGAGGCACAGCAGCGGAGCCGATGCAGACATGCGCTCGAATATACGGACGAAGGCCCTCCGGACGCCATGCCGTCTCGCCATGCGGATGGAGCGTACGAATGGCGAGACAGGCACGTACGAAAGCCGGGACGGACCGGCCGGAGCACCGGTGGGGCCCCGGGCGCTGCCGCGGGGCCCCGCCTCGTGACCGGGGACGGCTACACGGTGCGCTCCAGACGGTCCGCGACCAGCTTCACGAACCGGGCCGGGTCCTTGGGCCGGCCGCCCTCGGCGAGTACCGCCAGAGCGTGCAGCAGTTCGGCGCTCTCGGTGAGTTCCGCGCGGTCCCGCCGGTCGGACCAGGCCCGGTTCAGGGTCTTCACCAGCTGGTGCTCCGGGTTGAGCTCGAGGATCCGCTTGGCGCTCGGCACCTCCTGGCCCATCGCCCGGTACATGTTCTCCAGGGCGGGCGTCAGCTCACCCGCGTCGGAGACCACGCAGGCCGGCGAGACCGTGAGGCGGGAGGAGAGGCGGACCTCCTTGACGTCCTCGCCCAGGTGCTCCGTCATCCAGCCGAGCAGCCCGGCGTACTCCTCGCCCTGCTTGTCCTTCTCGGCGTCGCTCTTGTCGTCCTGCTCCCCGCCGAGGTCGATCTCCCCCTTGACCACCGAACGCAGGGGCTTGCCCTCGTACTCCCCCACCGCGTCGGCCCAGACCTCGTCCACGGCGTCGGTGAGCAGCAGCACCTCGACGCCCCTGGCCCGGAACGCCTCCATGTGCGGGGAGTTCTCGACGGCCTGCCGGGACTCGCCCGTCATGTAGTAGATGTCGTCCTGGCCGTCCTTCATCCGCTCCACGTAAGCCTTCAGCGTGGTCGGCTCGTCGGCGTCGTGCGTGGACGCGAACGACGAGGCGGCGAGGATCGCGGCACGGTTGTCGGAGTCGGTGACCAGTCCTTCCTTCAGGACGGCGCCGAACTCCCGCCAGAACGTGGCGTAGCGGTCCGGCGCGGACGCCATCAGGTCCTTGACCGTGGCCAGGACCTTCTTCGTCAGGCGGCGCTGGATCATGCGGATGTGGCGGTCCTGCTGGAGGATCTCGCGGGAGACGTTGAGCGAGAGGTCCTGCGCGTCGACGACGCCCTTGACGAAGCGGAGGTAGGGCGGCAGCAGTTCCTCGCAGTCGTCCATGATGAAGACACGCTTCACGTAGAGCTGGACGCCGCGCTGGTAGCCCTGGGTGTACAGGTCGTGCGGGGCGTGCGCGGGCACGAAGAGCAGGGCCTGGTACTCGAAGGTGCCCTCCGCCTGGAGCCGGATCGTCTCCAGCGGGTCGCGCCAGTCGTGGCCGATGTGCTTGTACAGCTCGTGGTACTCGTCGTCGGACACCTCGTCGCGCGGGCGCGCCCACAGGGCCTTCATCGAGTTGAGCGTCTCGGCCTCGCGGGCCTCGGCGGCGTCCGCGCCCTCGGCGCCCTCCTCCTCGCGAGGCTCCGGCAGCAGGCGGACCGGCCAGGTGATGAAGTCCGAGTACCGCTTGACGATCTCCTTGATCTTCCACGTGGAGGTGTAGTCGTGGAGCTGGTTGTCGGAGTCGGCCGGCTTGAGGTGCAGCGTGACCGCGGTGCCCTGCGGGGCCTCGTCGAGCCGCTCCAGGGTGTACGTGCCCTCACCGCGCGACGACCAGCGGGTGCCCTGGGCCTCGCCGGCGTGCCGGGTGACCAGGGTGACCTCGTCCGCCACCATGAAGCCCGAGTAGAAGCCGACGCCGAACTGGCCGATGAGCCCGTCGGCCCCGGCCCCGGCCACGTCCTTGGCCGCGTCCTTGGCCTCGCGCAGCTCCTGGAGGAACTGGGCGGTGCCCGAGTTGGCGATGGTGCCGATCAGCCGGGTGACCTCGTCGTACGACATGCCGATGCCGTTGTCCCGCACGGTCAGCGTGCGGGCCTCCTTGTCGACCTCCAGCTCGATGTGCAGGTCGCTGACGTCGGCGTCGGGGGCGTCGTCGCGCAGGGCGGCGAGGCGCAGCTTGTCCAGCGCGTCGGAGGCGTTGGAGACGAGCTCGCGCAGGAAGACATCCTTGTTCGAGTAGACGGAGTGAATCATCAGCTGCAGGAGCTGACGCGCCTCTACCTGGAACTCAAACGTTTCGGTCGTCATGGCTGGTGAGTACCTCACAGGTCCGCGTTGTCAGCACTGGCGTGAGCAACTTTAGAGCAGCGCGGGCGGCCGTCCGGGCTAGCCGTGCAACGACCGGTACGCCTCCACC
Source organism: Streptomyces sp. BBFR51 (assembly GCF_044591655.1). Lineage (NCBI taxonomy): Bacteria > Bacillati > Actinomycetota > Actinomycetes > Kitasatosporales > Streptomycetaceae > Streptomyces > Streptomyces sp. BBFR51. The sequence goes on from NZ_CP172448.1 coordinate 510,231, forward strand.
GCCCCCGGGTGCAGCGGAACACTGCCCGTGCCGATCAGGCTGCGGACGTCCAGGAACTGGGCGCCCACCGCGTGGTCGGGCACGAACTCGGGCGCGCGTTGGACCAGGAGCCGCGTGATGGCGCCGGCCACTGCGGGGTCTAGGTCGGGGCGGCACACCAGCAGGTTGGACACGCCGACGGTGGCGACACCGGCCGAGGAGCGGTACGCGCTCTGCGGCAGTGAGACCTCCTCCAGTCCCGCGCCCGCCATGCCGTCCCCGCCGGCGAGAGCGGGCAGGAGGCCGGCGAGCGGCAGGAACCGCAGGCCCGGGTCCCGGTCGAGGGCGGAGAGGGTGGGCAGCGGCACACCGCCGGCCACGAGCAGACCGACGACGGAGCCGGCGCGCAGGGCCTCGGCCGCGTCGGCCAGGCGCAGGTGCCGTACCGGTACGTCGGTGCCGGGCGAGAGCCCGGCGGCGCTCAGGAGACGGGCGCCGAGCAGGGCCGCGCCGGAACCGACGGCGCCGAGCGAGACCGGGTGCCCGGCGAGGCCGGCCACGGTGCGTACGGGGGCGTCGGCGCGCACGGCGAACTGGAGGTACGTCTCGTAGACCCTGCCGATCGCCCTCAGGGGCACGGGCCGCGGGAACAGGTCGGTGCCCTGGGCGGCGCGGGCGGTGTCGGTGAGGACGAGCGCGAGGTCGGCGTGGCCGTCACGGAGCAGTTCGATGTTGGTGATGCTGCCTGCGGTGGTGCGTACGCGGCAGCTCAGGCCGGGGTGCGCCGCTTCGACCTGCGTGGCGAGGAGCCGGCCGAAGGCCGCGTAGAAGGCGGTGGGTTCGCCGGTGGCCAGCCGCAGCAGGCCGCTCGGGCCGGAGCCGTCGCGTGCCAGGTCGCCGGCGAGCAGCCCGCCGAGGGTGCCGGCCGCGGCGGTCGCGAGCGCGGCGCGCAGTACCGTACGCCGGTTCACCGGGCGCCTCCCGCCGGCCGGGCGGCGGGCACGACGGCGCGGGCCCGCAGGCCACGTGGGTGTGCCGGGGCGAGTTCCAGGCGGCCGTCGCGTCCCGCGAGGAGCTGTTCGGCGATGGCCAGTCCCAGGCCCGTTCCGGACGTCCCGGCCTGGTGGGCCGCGCGCCAGAACCGGGTGGTGGCCCGGTGGATCTCCTCCGTCCGCAGGCCGGGGCCGTCGTCCGTGACGGTGACGACCGCGTACGGGCCCTCCGTGGTGCACGCCAGCCGGACCCGGGCCCCGCGGCCCGCGTACTTGATCGCGTTGTCCAGGAGGATGTCGGTGACCTGGGCCAGTTCCCGGTCCGTGCACAGGGCGGTGACGGGCTCGCCGGCCTCGGCGTCGAGGCGGACTCCGGCGCGCCCGGCGAGGGGCTCCCAGAGCCGGTGCCGGTTCAGCGTGACCTCGGCCGCGTCGCATCCGGTGTCCGAGTCGTCGGTCACCGTGAGTTCCCCGGCCCGGTGTTCGGCGGCGGCGAGGGCCAGCATGTCGTCGAGCAGGGTCTCGAGCCGGTCGAGTTCGGTGTTGACCCCGGCGTAGGCGCGGTCGGCCGAGGGCCGCAGGTGGGTGTGGAGGGCGTCCACCCGCAGCCGGAGCGCGGCCATGGGGTTGCGCATCTGGTGCGAGGTGTCGGCGACCAGCCGGCGCTGCTGTTCGAGGGCGGCGGTGACGGTGCGCGCCATGCGGTTGAACCCGGTGGCCAGCTGGCGCAGCTCGGGCGGGCCGCCGGCGGCGGAGCCGCGCCGGCGCTGCGCGACCCTCGGCAGGGTGTGCTCGGGCGGGAGTCCCGCGGCCAGCTCGCCGACCGCCCGGTCGAGACGCCGCAGCGGGCTGACCACCCACCGGGTCGCCGCGCGGGCCAGGACCGTGCAGGCGAGGGCGACCAGGGCGGTGCCGGCCAGGACGGCGGCCCACCGCAGGGCGATGTCCCCGGCGGCCGTGTCCACGTCGGCGCGCAGCACCACGGCGCCGGAGACCTGTGTCCCGGTGCCGGCCGGTTCCGCGAACATCCGGTCGCCCCGGGACCAGGGGCGCAGGGCGGCGCGGGGGTGCGCGGTCTGGTTGCGCAGGGCCGCGTCGATCAGCCGGGCGACGGAGGGATCGGCGGCGCGCATGCCGCCCGTCTGGACGACGGGATGCCCACGGGTGTCGGTGACGACGAGGGGTTCGCCGTAGAGCAGGGTGTAGCGGCGGGCCTCGGCCGTGATCGCCGACGTGTCCCCGGTGCCGGCCGCCCGGTCCATGAGGGACGCGAAGCGGTCCAGGTCGGAGCTGCGGGCGAGGACGAGCTGCTGGGTGCGGTCGGAGGCGGTGAACAGCAGCAGCGGGACGGCGAAGGCGGCCACCGCCAGCACGCCGAACAGCAGCAGCACCGTCTGTACCCGGGTACGCACGCGCCGGCCCTCAGTCGCCGAACCGGAAGCCGAAGCCGCGGATGGTGGTGAGCAGCTCCGGGCGGCCCAGCTTGGCGCGCAGCTGGGTGAGGTGCACGTCCAGGGAGCGTGACACGGCGTGGTAGGCGTCGCCCCAGACCTCGTCCAGCACCTGTTCGCGGCTGACCGCCGTCCCGGTCCGGCGGGCCAGTACGGCGAGGACGTCGAACTCCTTGGTGGTCAGCTCGACCTCCGTGCCGCCGACGCGGACCTGCCGGGCGTCGAGGGCGATCTCCACGTCGCCGACCCGCACGGTCCGCGGGGCGGGCGGCGCCTGTGCGGCGGTGCGCCGGGTGACGGCCTCGATGCGGGCGAGCAGTTCGGTGAGCCGTACCGGCTTGACGAGGTAGTCGTCGGCGCCGAGCCGCAGCCCGCGCACCACGGAGCGCTCGTCGCCGCGTGCGGTCAGCACCACCACCGACAGCTCGCTGACCGTCCGGAGTCTGCGCAGCACCTCCAGGCCGTCGATGTCGGGCAGGCCGAGGTCGAGGAGCAGCAGGTCCGAGCTGCGGTGGTAGGTCAGCACGTCCCTGCCGCGGGTGACCCTGCGGGTGAGGTGGCCGTGGTCGTACAGGACCTCGACGAGCGCTCCGGCGACCCCGTCGTCGTCCTCGGCCAGCAGAATCCGCATTCTGCCGCCTCCCTCCGGCGGCGTCCGCGCCGCCGCCCCGTGTGCGGGGCCTGGTGTCGGAATGTGGTGTCGGAATGTCCGCGTCCGAATGTAGACCACGATCGGTGGCGTGTTTCACCAGGTCCGCAGGGTGGACAGGGGGCGGCGGGCCGCTTTGTTAAGGCGGGGTTAGTTCTGTGTCCGGCCGTCTCCCGGCCCCTCGACGGCGGGGAGAGGCTGCCGCGGTCGACGACGAGACGACCGCGAAGGACACATTCATGATCATCGACTGTCACGGTCACTACACCACCGCCCCGCCGCCCCTGGCCGACTGGCGGGAGCGGCAGATCGCCGCTCTCGCCGATCCGTCCGCCCCGCCCTCGCCCGCCGACCTGCGGATCGGCGACGACGAACTGCGCGAGAGCGTCGAGCCGAACCAGCTGCGCATGATGGACGAGCGCGGCATCGACGTGACCGTCTTCTCGCCGCGCGCGTCGTTCATGGCCCACCACGTCGGCGACTTCCGCACCTCCGCCGCATGGGCGGCCCTGTGCAACGAGCTGTGCCACCGGGTCGCCCTGCTCCACCCCGAGCGCTTCGTCCCCGCCGCCATGCTGCCGCAGTCGCCGGGCGTCGATCCGGCCACCTGCGTCCCGGAACTCACGCGCTGCGTCGAGGAGTACGGCGCGGTCGCGGTGAATCTCAACCCGGACCCCTCGGGCGGCCACTGGACCGCTCCCCCGCTCACCGACCGCTCGTGGTACCCGCTCTACGAGAAGCTGGTCGAGTACGACGTCCCGGCGATGGTCCATGTCAGCACCAGCGTGAACCCGGCCTTCCACACCACCGGCGCGCACTACCTGAACGCCGACACCACCGCGTTCATGCAGCTCGTGCAGGGCGACCTGTTCGCGGACTTCCCGACCCTGAGGCTGGTGATCCCGCACGGCGGCGGTGCCGTCCCCTATCACTGGGGCCGGTTCCGGGGCCTGGCCATGGCGCTGGGGAAGCCTCCGCTGGAGGAGCACGTCCTGGGCAACGTCTTCTTCGACACCTGCGTGTACCACCAGGCGGGCATCGACCTGCTGCTGGACGTGGTCCCGGCGCGCAACGTGCTGTTCGCCTCGGAGATGATCGGCGCCGTGCGGGACGTCGATCCCTGCTCGGGCCACCACTTCGACGACACCCGGCGCTATGTCGAGGCGTCCTCGCTGCCCGCGGAGCACGTCGCCGCCGTCCAGGAGCTCAACGCCCGTGCCGTCTACCCGCGTCTCGACGCGCTGCTGAAGCGACAGGGGCGATGAGATGACGACCCTCGCTCCCAAGACCCCGGGCTGGCTTGACTGGCACCCGGACCCGGCCGTGCCCTCCTTCCGGCTGCCACCCGGCACGGTCGACGCACACTGTCATGTCTTCGGCCCCCAGGCCGAGTTCCCCTTCGCCGCGGTGCGCAAGTACACGCCCTGCGACGCGGGCAAGGAGCGGCTCTTCGCCCTGCGTGACCATCTGGGCGTCTCCCGCACCGTCGTCGTCCAGGCCACGTGCCACGGCGCGGACAACAGCGCCATGCTCGACGCCGTGCGCGCGAGCGGCGGGCGGGCGCGCGGCGTGGCGACCGTCCGGCCGGACGTCGGCGACGCCGAGTTGCGGGCGCTCGACGCCGCCGGCGTGCGCGGGGTGCGGTTCAACTTCGTACGACGGCTGGTGGATTCGTCGCCCAAGGACGAACTGCGGGCCGTCGCGCGGCGGATCGCCCCGCTCGGCTGGCACATCGTCCTCTACTTCGAGAGCGCCGACCTGCCGGAGCTGGAGGACTTCTTCGCCTCGCTGCCGACCCCGCTCGTGGTGGACCACATGGGCCGGCCGGACGTGACACGGCCGGTGGACGGGCCCGAGTTCACCCGCTTCCTGCGCTTCACCGAGCGCAACGACGTGTGGGTCAAGGTGTCCTGCCCCGAGCGGCTGAGCGTGATCGGGCCCGCCGCCCTGGACGGTCAGCGGCGTCCCTACACGGACGTCGTCCCCTTCGCCCGCCGCGTCGTAGAGGAGTTCGGCGACCGCGTGCTGTGGGGCACCGACTGGCCCCACCCCAACCTCACCGGCCACATGCCGGACGACGGGCTCCTCGTCGACCACGTACGACGGGTGGCCGTCACCGAGGAGCAGCAACACCGGCTGCTGGTCGACAACCCGACGCGCCTGTACTGGCCCGGCGAGGCCTGAGCCGCCCTCTCCCCCGCCGCCCCCGCCCCCGTTCCCCGCCCCACCGACTAGGACCCACCATGCAACAGGCCAACGCGCTGAACCGGCTGGACCGGCTGCCGATCGCCCGGTTCCACAAGGTCACCCTGCTCGCCGTGTCGTTCGCGTACTTCTTCGAGTTCGCGGACATCAACACCTTCGCCACCACCGCCCCGAGACTCGTCGACCTGTGGGGCATCACGGTCGACCAGGTCGCCTACGTCACCTCGCTCTCGTTCGTCGGCATGTTCCTCGGCTCGATCGTCGCCGGAACCGTGGCCGACCGTCTGGGCCGCAAGCGCACACTGCTGCTGACGACGCTGTTCTTCGGCGTGTTCTCCTTCGCCTCGGCGTTCTCCTGGGACCTCGTGTCGCTGACCGTGTTCCGGGTGCTGACCTCGGCGGGCCTCGCGGCGATGACCGTCGTCGCGGTCATCTACGTCAACGAGATGTACCCGTCCGCCGTCCGCGGCAAGTACCAGGCGTACGCCATCGTCGTCGGCATCTGCGGCACCCCGGTCACCAACCTGATCGCCAGCGGAGTCGTGCCGCTCGCCGACTGGACCTGGCGCCTGGTCTACCTCTGGGGTTCCCTCGGCATCCTGCTCGTCCTGTTCACGCGGCATCTCAAGGAGTCGCCCCGCTGGCACGAGAGCCGGGGCGACCACGCGAGCGCGGACGCGGTGCTGCGCGAGATCGAGGCACGGGTGGCCGCCGAGCACGGGCCGTTGCCCGAGCCGGCGCCCCCGGTCGAGGAGGAGCCGGTGGCCAAGGCGCCGCTGCGGCTGCTGCTCCAGCGCAAGTACCTGCTCCCCACACTGCTGCTCACCGTCCTGTGGGTCACCCAGACCATCGGCTTCTTCGGCTATTCGAGCTGGGCGCCGACGCTGCTGGCCAAGGAGGGCTTCAGCGTGGAGAAGTCCGTCTTCTACGTGGCGCTGACCACCGTGGGCGCGCCCCTCGGTTCCTATCTGGCGGCCCTGGTGACCGACCGGTTCGAACGCAAGTGGTGCCTGGCCGCCTTCGGCACGCTGATCGCGCTGTGCGGGCTCCTGTACGGCCTGACGTTCAACCCCGTGCTCATCATCGTGTTCGGCTTCCTGGTGAACCTCTTCGAGCGCGGCTACACGGCTCTGGGCTACGCCTACTCGCCCGAACTGTTCGACACGCGCGGTCGTTCGCTCGGCACGAGCGTGTCCTACGGCCTGGGCCGTCTGTCGAACGCGGCGGGACCGCTGATCGTGGCGGCCCTCTACAACGCCCACGGCTACCGGAGCGTCTTCTACTTCATCGCCGGCACCTGGCTGGTCGGCGCAATCGCCCTGAGTGTCTTCGGACCCCGTACGCGACCGGTCGTTCCCGCTCCGGCTCCGGCGCCCGAGGCGGCGGGCCGCTCCTGACGACGAGTTCGGTCGGCAGCGTTGACTTCGAGTCAACAGCCCTGCACCTTACTTAAAAGTAGAACCGTTCAGTAACCCCCGCTGCCGGCCCCTCCTCCCCGAGAAGAGAGCGCACATGCCGAAGCATGCCCTTCGCCGTGTCATGACCGCGACAGCCGCCGCCGTCGGCACGCTCGCCCTCGGCGTCACCGACGCCACGGCCCACGCCACCCCGGTGCTCGACTACGTCGCCCTGGGCGACAGCTACAGCGCGGGCTCGGGCGTCCTGCCCGTCGACCCCACCAACCTGCTCTGCCTGCGCTCGACGGCGAACTACCCCCACGTCATCGCCGCCTCGACGGGCGCCCACCTCAAGGACGTCACCTGCGGCGCCGCGCAGACCGCCCACTTCACGCAGGCCCAGTACCCGGGCGTCGCCCCACAGGTGGAGGCGCTCGACGCCGGCACGGACCTGGTCACGCTCACCATCGGCGGCAACGACAACAGCACCTTCATCAACGCCATTACGGCCTGCGGCACGGCGGGTGTCCTCAGCGGCGGGAAGGGCAGCCCCTGCAAGGACCGACACGGCACGTCCTTCGACGACCAGATCGACGCCAACACCTATCCCGCGCTCAAGGCCGCGCTGCTCGCCGTCCGCGCCGAGGCACCGGGCGCCAGGGTGGCGGCCCTCGGCTACCCGTGGATCACCCCGGCCACCGCCGACCCGTCCTGCTTCGCGAAGCTGCCGGTCGCCGCCGGTGACGTGCCCTACCTGCGGGCCGTCCAGGCACACCTCAACGCCGTCGTCGAACGGGCCGCCGAGGAGACCGGTGCCACCTATGTGGACTTCTCCCGGGTGTCCGACGGTCACGACGCCTGCGAGGCCCCCGGCACCCGATGGATCGAGCCGCTCCTGTTCGGGCAGAGCCTCGTCCCGGTCCACCCCAACGCCCTCGGCGAACGGCGCATGGCCGAGCACACCATGAGCGTCCTCGGCCTGAGCTGACCCGCGTGACCGCCGCGTACGCTTTCCCCGTGCCGTCCTCCCGCCTGCGCCGCGTCGCCGTCCTCGTCCTCGAAGGCGCGAAGCCGCTCGACGTCGGGATCCCGGCGCAGGTGTTCACGACGCGCGCGAGCATGCCGTACGAGGTACGGGTGTGCGGGGCGGCGCCCGGGCTGGTGACCGGCGGTGACGGCCTGTCGTACCACGTCGCCCACGGCCTGGCCGCGCTGACGTGGGCCGACGTGGTCTTCCTCCCCGGTTACCGGTCCCCCGACGTCGACGACCCTCCCCGAGCCGTCGTCGACGCGCTGACGGCGGCCCACGACGGGGGCGCCCGGCTCGCCGCCATCTCCACGGGCGCGTTCGCGCTCGCCGCCACGGGCCTGCTCGACGGCAGACGGGCCACCACGCACTGGCACTACACGCGGGCGCTCGCGGCGAAGCATCCGCTCGTGCGGGTCGACGAGAACGTGCTGTTCGTGGACGAGGGCAGCGTCCTGACGTCCGCGGGCGCCGCCTCGGGCATCGACCTGTGCCTGCACATCCTGCGCGGCGACCTCGGGGTGTCCGCGTCCAACCACGCGGCCCGCCGCCTCGTCGCGGCCCCCTACCGCAGTGGCGGTCAGGCCCAGTACGTGCCGCGCAGCGTGCCCGAGCCGCTGGGTGAGCGGTTCGCCGCCACCCGCGAGTGGGCGCTGCGCCGGCTCGGCGAGCCGCTCACCCTGGAGGCACTGGCCCGGCACGCGGCGGTGTCGGCGCGCACCCTCTCCCGGCGCTTCGTCGACGACACCGGGTACACGCCGATGCAGTGGATCATGCGGGCCCGTATCGACATGGCCCGTGAGCTGCTCGAACGCTCCGAGCGCGGCATCGAGCAGATCGCCGCCGACGTCGGTCTGGGCACCGGCGCGAACCTGCGGCTGCACTTCCAGCGCATCCTCGGCACCACCCCCAGCGAGTACCGGCGCACCTTCGCCCAGGGCGAGTAGTCCCGCGGGCTCGGGACCTGCCGCGGAGTGTGGCGTGATCCTTGCGAACCGTGGCACTCACGCCGCTGCCACGCGCGGACGGCGCGCGCGAGCCTGGTGGTGAAGGACCTGGTGGCGAACGAAGGGACACACCACTCATGACTCGCATCGGCATCAACGGTTTCGGCCGCATCGGGCGCAACGTGCTGCGCGCGCTGCTCGAACGCGACACCAAGCTCGAGGTCGTCGCCGTCAACGACCTCACGGAGCCCGCCACCCTGGCCCGGCTGCTCGCCTTCGACTCGACGGCCGGCCGGCTCGGCCGCCCGGTGACCGTCGACGGGGACACCCTCGTCGTCGACGGGCACCGCATCAAGGTGCTCGCCGAGCGCGACCCGGCTCGGCTGCCCTGGGCGGAGCTCGGCGTCGACCTCGTGCTGGAGGCGACCGGCCGCTTCACCTCGGCCGACGCCGCCCGCGCCCACCTCACCGCGGGCGCGCGCAAGGTGCTGGTCAGCGCGCCGTCGAGCGGCGCCGACGTGACGCTCGCGTACGGCGTGAACACCGACGCCTACGACCCGGCCGCGCACACCGTCGTCTCCAACGCGTCCTGCACCACCAACGCCCTCGCGCCGCTCGCCTCGGTGCTGGACGAGCTGGCCGGCATCGAGCACGGTTTCATGACGACGGTGCACGCCTACACGCAGGAGCAGAACCTCCAGGACGGCCCGCACCGCGACCCGCGCCGCGCCCGCGCCGCCGGGGTGAACATCGTGCCGACCACGACGGGCGCCGCCAAGGCGATCGGCCTCGTGCTGCCGGGCCTGGACGGCAAGCTGTCGGGCGACTCGATCCGCGTGCCGGTCCCAGTGGGTTCGATCGTCGAACTGAACACGACCGTGGCCCGGGACGTGACGCGCGAGGACGTGCTGGCGGCCTACCGCGCCGCCGCCGAGGGACCGCTGGCCGGCGTGCTGGAGTACTCCGAGGACCCGCTGGTCTCCTCCGACATCACGGGCAACCCGGCCTCGTCGATCTTCGACTCGGCCCTGACCCGCGTCGACGGCCGGCACGTCAAGGTGGTCGCCTGGTACGACAACGAGTGGGGCTTCTCCAACCGCGTGATCGACACCCTCGGGCTGCTCGCCACACGCTGAAGGGGCAGCCGGTTCGGCATCACGGGGGCCGGCACGTCACAATGGTGCGATGAGCAATTCCAAGGTTTACTTCGACATCGACATCGACGGCCAGGATGCGGGCCGCATCGTCTTCGAACTCTTCGAGGACGTCACCCCCAAGACGGCCAAGAACTTCCTCGAGCTGTCCACCGGCGAGCACGGCTTCGGCTACGCCGGATCCCCGTTCCACCGCGTGATCCCGCAGTTCATGCTCCAGGGCGGTGACTTCACCGAGGGCAACGGCACCGGTGGCAAGAGCATCTACGGCGAGAAGTTCGCGGACGAGAACTTCCAGCTGAAGCACACCGAGCCGTACCTCCTCTCCATGGCGAACGCGGGTCGCAACACCAACGGCTCGCAGTTCTTCGTCACCACCGTCCCCACCCCGTGGCTGGACGGCAAGCACGTCGTCTTCGGCAAGGTCGTCGAGGGCACGGACGTGGTGGACCGGATCGAGGGCTACGGCTCCTCCCCGTCGGGCCGCACCTCCGCGAAGATCACCGTACGGGAGTCCGGCAAGCTCTGACGGCCTGCTCGGCCGCACCGGCGTCCGAACCTGTGGGGGCCCACCGCGCGCGGCGCGGTGGGCCCCCGTTCCGTTCCGTCCCGCCTGGTGGGGTGTGCCCGGTGGTGCGACGCTGGGGTGGAGGAGCGTCCGAGGAAGGAAACCCCGGGAGGACCGATGGGACGGGACGTCCCGGCGCTGGTCTTCACCCGCGAGGACCGCCGCCGGTACCGGATCAAGATGCAGGAGTGCCTCGAGGCCTTCGCGCAGATGCTGCGCGAGTCCCGGTTCGAGACCGAGCGGCCCCAGGTGGGCCTCGAGATCGAGCTGAACCTGGTCGACGACGGGGCCGAACCGGCGATGCGCAACAGCGACGCGCTCGAGGCGATCGCGGACCCCGCCTGGTCGACCGAGCTGGGCCGGTTCAACCTGGAGATCAACATCCCGCCCCGGCGGCTGACGGCGGGCGGCCCGGACGCCTGGGAGACCGAGATCCGCGCCGCCCTGAACCACGCCGAGGACCGCGCCACTTCGGTCGGAGCCCATCTGATCATGGTCGGCATCCTGCCCACGCTGCGCCAGTCGGACGTGGGCGAGGCGGCGCTGTCGGAGAACCCGCGCTACCGGCTGCTCAACGACCAGGTGTTCGCGGCCCGGGGCGAGGACCTGCACATCGAGGTGGACGGCGTCGACCGCCTGCGGACCTACGCGGACACGATCACCCCGGAGGCGGCCTGCACCAGCACGCAGTTCCACCTCCAGGTGACCCCCGAGGAGTTCCCCGACTACTGGAACGCGGCCCAGGCGATCGCCGGCGTCCAGGTCGCGCTCGCCGCCAACTCGCCCTTTCTGCTCGGCAAGGAACTCTGGCACGAGAGCCGCATCCCCCTGTTCGAGCAGGCCACCGACACCCGGCCGCAGGAGATCAAGGCACAGGGGGTGCGGCCCCGGGTGTGGTTCGGGGAGCGGTGGATCAACAGCGTCTTCGACCTCTTCGAGGAGAACGTGCGCTACTTCCCGGCGCTGCTTCCCCTGTGCGACGACCAGAACCCCGCCGAGACCCTCGACCGCGGCGACATCCCCGAGCTGGGCGAACTCACCCTGCACAACGGCACCATCTACCGCTGGAACCGGCCCGTCTACGCCGTCGCCCACGACAAACCGCACGTCCGCGTGGAGAACCGCGTACTGCCCGCGGGCCCCACCGTCGCCGACACCCTCGCCAACGGCGCCTTCTACTACGGCCTCACCCGTGCCCTCGTGGAGGAGGAGCGGCCGGTGTGGTCGCGGATGTCCTTCTCGGTCGCCGAGGACAACCTGCACACCGCCGCCCGGCACGGCATCGAGGCACAGCTGTACTGGCCCGGGGTGGGAGAGGTGACCGTCCCCGAACTCGTCCTGCGGCGGCTGCTGCCACTCGCACACCGGGGGCTGGAGCTGTCCGGCATGGACGCGGCCTGGCGGGAGCCGCTGCTCGGCATCATCGAGCAGCGGTGCGTCACCGGCCGCAACGGCGCGGTGTGGCAGAAGGAGATGTTCCACCACATCGACGCCACCGCCCGGCCGGGCCGGCACGAGGCCCTGCGCCGGATGACCCGGCAGTACATGGACTACATGCACCTCAACGCCCCGGTCCACACCTGGCCGGTCGACTGACGTCCGGGAACCATGGAGGCGACGGAGCAATGTGCCGATGGCTCGCCTACTCGGGGACACCCGTACTCCTGGAGTCCCTGCTCTACCAGCCCGAGCACTCGCTCATCGACCAGAGTCTGCACGCCCGCCTGGGCGTCGAGACGACGAACGGGGACGGGTTCGGCGTCGGCTGGTTCGGGCCGGAGATGACGACACCCGCGATCGTCCGGGAGGTCGGTCCCGCCTGGAGCAACCGCAACCTGCGGGAGATCGCGAGCCATGTCCGTTCGCCGTTGTTCTTCGGGCACATCCGGGCCTCGACGGGCAGCCCGGTGCAGCAGACCAACTGCCATCCGTTCCGCCACGGCCGTTGGATGTGGATGCACAACGGCGCGATCGCCGAGTTCCACCGGCTGCGCCGGGATCTCGCCCTGGCCGTCGATCCGCGGCTCTTCCTCGACATCGAGGGATCGACGGACTCGGAGCTGATGTTCTACCTGGCGCTCACGCTCGGTCTGGGGGACGACCCTCCCGCGGCCGTGGCCCGGATGGCGGGGCTGGTGGAGGAGATCGGCCACGAACACGGCGTGGAGTTTCCGCTGCAGATGACCGTTGCCGTGACCGACGGACGACGGCTGTGGGCCTTCCGCTACTCCAGCCAGGCACAGTCACGGTCGCTCTACTACAGCAGCCGGGTGGAGAGCCTGCGCGCGCTGCATCCCGGGTTGCCCTTCCTGAAGGAGGCGTCCGACAACACCCGCCTGATCGTGTCGGAGCCACTGGGTGACCTGCCCGGCGTCTGGAACAAGGTGCCCGAGAGCAGCTACGGGGTCGTCCAGCCGGAGGGCGACGACCTGCTTCCCTTCGTTCCCCGCGCTCCGTGACCCCATTGACACGGGCGAGGAAAGATCACACAATCGGTGCCATGACCACATACCGGTTCGGCACCACGGCGGAGTGTCCCCGCGTGCCCGAACGAACCGGCTGTGAGCGTTCCGGCCTTTAACGGCCTTCTTCGCACCGACCGCCCGGCGCCCGTCGCGTCGTAGCCCGTCGGCATTCTCTTCGGACCACGGCCCGGAGCACCCGTAGCACCTTCGTTTCGCACCTTCGCTTCCCCCGGCCGTCCGGCGGTGCCCTCGCGCCACCCCTGGCCGGGTTTCACGCGCACAGTCATCCAAGAGGAGGACTCCCATGTCCGTCACGGCCGTCGGCCCGAGCACCGTCCTGCGCGAAGCCCGCATCCCGGGGGACGGAATGTACGAGGGCCGGCGCACGCTGCGCCGACTGCCCGAGGGATCGGAGGAACGGCCCTACGAACTCTTCGAGGTCGTCCCGCAGGCCCGCACCATCGGCGCCGAGATCAGGGGCGCCGACCTCACGCGTCCCCTCACCCCCGCCCTGCGCGAGGAGTTGAACCGGGCCCTGCTGGAGTGGAAGGTGCTGTTCTTCCGCGGCGCGCACCTCACCTCCGACCAGCAGCGCGACTTCGCGGGCAACTGGGGCGCCCTGGAGACCAACCCCCTGCTCGCCGCCGGTTCGCGCGAGGACGTCGTCCGCTTCGACAAGGGCGCCGGCAGCGCGCCCACGTACGAGAACGTGTGGCACACCGACGTCACCTTCCGTGAACGTCCCGCGCTCGGCGCGGTGCTCCAGCTGCGCGAGGTGCCGCCGTTCGGCGGGGACACGATGTGGGCGGACATGGCGGCGGCCTACGACAACCTGCCCCAGGAGGTGAAGGACCGCATCGACGGCGCCCGGGCCGTGCACGACTTCATCCCGGGCTTCGCCAGGTTCTACGGACCCGAGCGGCTGGTCCCGCACCAGGATCTCTTCCCGCCCGTGGAGCACCCCGTCGTCCGCACCCACCCCGAGACGGGGCGGCGCATGCTCTTCGTCAACACGTCCTTCACGACGCACATCACCGGCATGGACCGGGACGAGAGCGACCGGCTGCTGCGCTTCCTCTTCCAGCAGGCGCACGTGCCCGAGTACCAGGTGCGCTTCAGCTGGCGGCCCGGAGACGTCGCCTTCTGGGACAACCGCGCCACGCAGCACTACGCCGTGGGCGACTACGGGTCCGAGCGGCGGGTCGCCGAACGGGTCGCCGTCGAGGGCGACCGTCCCTTCTGATCCGGCGCGCGGGCGGGGCCGGAGGACGCGGTGCGCCTCCGGCCCCCGAGGTCACCGCGCCGAGTCCTCCCGCTCGATCGCGGCCGGCCTGAGCTGCGCGGCACGGATACGGGCGATGTCGAGCTTCTCGCCGCGGTCGAAGCGATAGACGCCGTTCTGCTCCTGGAAGACGTCGGTCAACTGCGTGTAGCAGTAGCCGAACATGTCGGGGTCATCCAGCAGCACTCCGGTCAGATTGGCGAACCGCTCGTGGAACTCGTCCTCGTTGCGGACCCGTTCGCCGTAGCCCCAGGACTCGGTGCGGTCCTCGCCGGACCGGTCGGCCGCGGCCTCGGGGTCCCACCAGATGCCGCCGAACTCGCTGACGAAGTACGGCTGGCCGCGGTAGGGCTGCGAGTAGGAGGCGCCGTTCTCGTAGGCGTTGACGAACGGCTCGCCCTTGGCGAGTCCGGACATCAGCTCCTTGAAGGCCACCGGGTCCTGCTCGTAGTTGTGCGAGTCGTAGATGTCGGTCTCGGCGACCCGGTGGGCGTAGCCGGACGCGTCGACGACCGGGCGGCTGCTGTCCGCGGCCTTGGTGGCCAGGAACATCGCGCGGGTCACGTCGTCGAGCTGGGTGATGCGGTCGTGCAGCTTCTGGTACGTCTCGTTGAGCGGGCACCAGCCGATGATCGACGGATGCGAGTAGTCGCGCTCGACGGCCTCCATCCACTGGGAGACGTACGAGGTGTCGGGCTTCTGGTTGTCGCCCGAGGAACCACCGACCTCGCAGCCCCAGTCGCCGAACTCGCCCCACACCAGGTAGCCGAGGCGGTCGGCGTGGTAGAGGAAGCGCTCCTCGAAGACCTTCTGGTGCAGCCGGGCACCGTTGAAACCGGCCTGCATGGCCAGCTCGATGTCCCGCACCAGTGCCTCGTCGGTCGGGGCGGTCATCAGACCGTCCGGGTACCAGCCCTGGTCGAGGACGAGACGCTGGAAGACCGATCGGCCGTTGATGAGAACGGCCTTGCCGCGCAGGGCGACGGCGCGCAGACCGGCGTAGCTCTCCGCGCTGTCGACGACCTCGCCCGCCGCGTCGAGGATCTCGAGGCGCAGGTCGTACAGGTACGGGTCCTCGGTGCTCCACTCGCGGCGCCGGTCCTGCGGCACCGGCAGGTACAGGCGCGGGGCCAGGTCCAGGTCGGCGCGGGCCTCGGCGGTGGCGACCTCTCCGGCGGCGTCGCTGAGGACGGCGCGCACCCGGTGGCCGGGGCGGTTGCCGGACAACGGCAGTTCGAGGTGGAAGGCGGAGCCGGCCAGGTCGGGGGTGATCCGGGGGCGGCGCAGGTGCGTCTCGGGGACGGGCTCCAGCCAGACGGTCTGCCAGATGCCGGTGACCCGGGTGTAGTTGCAGTCGTGGTTGGCGTACTTGATCGCCTGCTTGCCGCGCGCCTGCGGGCCGGACTTGGGGTCGCGGGCCCGGACCGTGACGACGACCTCCTCGCCCGCCCCGGCGATGTCGCCGAGGTCGGCGGTGAAGGGGGTGAAGCCGCCGCGGTGCCTGGCGACCTCCCTGCCGTCGGCCCACACGGTGGTGTCGTAGTCGACGGCGCCGAAGTGCAGCAGCACCCGGCGTCCGGCCCACTTTGCCGGCAGGGTGAGGGCCTTCCGGTACCAGACGGCCTCCAGGAAGTCGGTGTCGCCGATGCCGGACAGCTCGGACTCGGGCGGGAAGGGTACGAGGATCTCGTCGCGCAGCTCACGGTCGAGCAGACCGCGCTCGAGACCGCTGTCCCCCCGGTCGGTCTCGAACTGCCAGGCGCCGTTCAGGTTGAGCCAGTCGCGACGCGTGAACTGCGGTCGCGGGTACTCCGGGCGCGGTACGGAGTTGGTGGGCAACACATGCTCCAGTCGATCAGTGGGCCGGCGTGGGACCGCCGGCCCGGTGTACAGCGGGCGGGACGAGGGGTGGTTGCGGTCAGGAACCGCCGAGGCCGGTGGTGGCCACGGAGTTGACGATGCGACGCTGGAAGAAGAGGAAGACCACAATCAGCGGCAGCGCGGCGAGCAGGGCCGAGGCCATGGACGACGCGTACTGGATGCCGTAGGCGTCCTTCACGGTGGCCAGGCCCACCGGGAGGGTCATCAGGTCGGAGTCGTTGGTGACGATGAACGGCCACAGGAAGTTGTTCCACGCCCCGATGAAGACGAAGATCGAGACCGCGGCGACGATCGGCCGCGACAGCGGCAGCACGATCGACCAGAAGACCCGGAACTCCGAGGCGCCGTCGATCCGGGCCGCTTCCTCCAGCTCCCGGGGGATGCCGTCGAAGAACTTCTTGAGGATGAACACCATGATGGGCGCGACGACCTGGGGCAGGATGACCGCCGCGTAGGTGTCGACCAGGTTGAACAGCTGCATCTGCTTGAACAGCGGCACGATCAGCAGCTGCGGCGGGATCATGATGGCGGCCACCGTGACGGCGAGCAGGGCCTTGCGGCCGCGGAAGGTCCCGCGGGAGAAGGCGTACGCCGCGAGGGTGGAGACCGCCACCGTGATCAGGGTGACCAGGCCGGCGATCAGAAAGCTGTTGAAGGCCCAGAGGGAGACGTTGCCGCGTTCCAGGATCTGCTGGTACCCGTCCAGCGTGAAGGCACCCTTGAACGGGGACAGACCGGGGGTGGAGACGTCCTCCTCGCTCTGGAACGAGGTGGCGACGGCCCAGACGAACGGGATCAGCCAGACGATCGCCAGGACGACCAGGGCCGTACCGGCGATGATCTTGGGCGTGCGGCCGTGGCCGAGGAGCAGCGGGGAGCCGGACTCCTCGCGAGGTCGACGGCGCCGTGTGCGGGCGGTGGTGGCGGTTGCGGACACGGTCAGTCCTCCTGGCGGAAGAGGCGCAGCTGCACGAGCGAGACGACGATGATCACGGCGAAGAAGAGGTAGGAGATCGAGGAGGCGTAGCCCAGGCGGTAGCCGGTGAAGCCGACGTCGTAGACGTACTCCAGGACCGGGCGGGTCGAGCCGTTGGGTCCGCCCTTGGTGAGGATGTAGATCTGGTCGAACACCTTGAGCGACGCGAGGATCTGGAGCATGGCCACCAGACCCGTCGTCTTGCGCAGCTGCGGCAGGGTGATGGACCACAGCCGCCGCCACGCGCCGGCGCCGTCGAGCGCCGCGGCCTCGTCGAAGGTCGTGGGCAGGGACTGCAGGGCCGAGAGGTAGAGCAGGAAGTTGAAGCCCACCGTCCACCACACGGTGAGGGCGGCCACCGACCACATGGCGACGGACTCGTCCGACAGCCAGCCGACGGGCCCGAAGCCCAGTGAGTCCAGGAGCTGGTTGCCCAGGCCCAGTTCCGGCTGGTAGAGCCAGGTCCAGATGAGGGTCACCACGGTCACGGGCAGCAGGTAGGGCGCGAAGAACGCCAGTCGCCACACCCACTGGCCGGCGAGCCCGCTGTGCACCAGCAGCGCCATCGCGAGCGCCACCAGCACCAGCGGCACGCTGGAGATGACGGTGAAGAAGACGGTGTTGCCGAGGCTGCTCCAGACGTCCGGGTCGCCCAGCGCTTCGGCGTAGTTGTCGAAGCCGACGAACTTCGTGTCGCGCAGCGCCAGCGAGCTGTCGGTGAAGCTCAGCCACAGACCGTGCACGATCGGCCACACCATGAAGAGGCCGAAGACGATCAGGAACGGTACGACGAAGACGAAGCCGTTGCCGGAGGGGATGCGCAGTCTGCGCAGCCCGGCGCGGCTTCGGCCGTCGGCGCGGACGGCGGCGGGCGGGCCTGCCTGCGCCTCGGCGCCGAGGGGTGCGGTGGTGGTCACGTCGGTCACTCCTTTAGCTGGTCAGGCCACCGGGTTGGGCTGCCGCAGCAGCATGTCGGCCTCGTGGACCATCTGCCGTACCGCCTTCTCGGGGGTGGTGTTGCCCAGCAGCGCCGACTGGAGCGGCTGGCACATCCGGTTCTGGAAGTTCGAACCGGCGCCGGCGAACCAGTTGGGCGGGTCGAGCACCGCCACCTTCGCGGCGTCGGCGTAGGAGGACTGCGGGTCGAGGGCCGCGTACTTCGGGTTCGCGAGGACGGGCTGGTACGCGGGGATGTGGCCGGCGCTCGCCCAGGTGAGGCTCTGCTTGAGTATCGCGGCGACGTACCGGTGGGCCTCGCGGCGCCGGGCCGGGTCGGGGCTGTTCTGGTGCGGAAGGACCAGGCTGTGGCTGTCGGTGTAGACGGCCGGCTCGTCGAAGACCTGCGGGAAGGGCGCGGCGCCCAGGTCGATGCCGGACTCCTTCAGCGTCGGCAGCTCCCACTCGCCGAGCATCGCCATGCCGCCGCGGCCGCTGGTGAAGGCGGCCAGCGCGCCGTTGTAGTCCAGGTTGTTGGGGTTGGTCCTGCCGTCGAACAGCTGCGTCATGAGGGTCACCACACGTACGGCGGCGTCGACGTCGATCTTCGGAGGGCCGCCGTCCGGCAGGGTGAACTCGGCACCGGTCTGCGCGTAGAGGCCGGCGAACAGGCGCCAGTTCTGTGCGGTGTCGGTGACGTGGCCGAACAGGATGCCCGCCTCCCCGGTCGCCTCGGCGAGGGCCTTGCCCGCCTCCAGCAGTGCCTCGGGCGAGCCCATGGGGGCCAGTTGACCCGAGGGGCCCAGGAGCCCGGCCTTCTCGGCGGCCTTCTTGTCGTAGAACACGATGAAGGGGTGGACGTCCAGCGGGATCGCGTAGACCGTCCCCTCGTGCTGGGTCCGCGACCAGACCGCCGGCGTGAAGTCCTTGCTCGTGACGCCGAACTCTGCGAGCAGATCCAGGTCGAAGGCGTCCACCAGGCCACCGGGGGCATAGCCGGCGAGCCGGGACAGGTGCATGGCGGCCACGTCGGAGGCCCGCCCGCCGGCGGCGGACATGGCGAGCTTGGTGTAGTACGAGGGGCCCCAGTCCAGGATCGTGCGGTCGACGTCGAAGCCCTTCGCCCCGCCGGCGCCCTTGGACACGGCGTCGATCATGTCGTCCATCAGCATGCCGTCGCCGCCCTGGAACAGGTCCCAGACGCTCAGCGCGGACGCCCCGGAGGCCGAGGCCGGTGAGGCACAGCCGGACAGCGGGCCCGCGGCGAGCAGGGCGCCCGCTCCGGCCAAGGTGTGACGCAGGAGCCGACGGCGGCTGAGGCGGCGTACCGGATCGGACGCGGCCGGCACCCCCCGGGCAGGCAAACGGGAACTCATCGCGGACCTTTCGACGGCCGGACGCTGTGCCGCAACGCCGGTGGACCGGCCTCGAAGGCCGTCCAATGCGCGTAGGCAGATGGTGGACGCACCAGCTGAAAACAGTGCGGTGGCTAGTTTTTACATCGATGTACATTGGCTGTAAAGAGCTGGAGCCTCTGTTCGTCACGGATGACGACGCGATCCGGGCGATGCCGACCTGGGCCCCGGCCCGTGGTGTCCCGGGGACATAGACTCGGCAGTCGGGTGAAAGGCGGGGAGGTCTCGGTGGCACGGCCCAGGATCAAGGACGTTGCACGTCATGCGGGCGTGTCGGAGAAGACGGTGTCCAATGTCATCAACGACTACGCCCATGTCTCGGACCGGACGAGGCAGGTGGTGCGCGCGTCCATCGAGCAACTCGGCTACCGGGTGAACCTGGCGGGCCGCCATCTGCGCAAGGGGCGTACCGGCATCATCGCCCTCGTCGTCCCGGAACTGGACATACCGTACTTCGCGGAGCTGGCCCGGCATGTCATCCGCGAGGCCGAGGCACGCTCCCTGACCGTCCTGATCCACCAGTCCGGGGCGGACCGCGCCCACGAGCTGGCGGCGCTGGCCGGGTTCGGCTCCACCTTCGTGGACGGAATCATCCTGAGTCCGCTCGCCCTGACCGCGGACGACCTGCGTGATCGCGCCGGCTTCCCGCCCACCGTGCTGCTCGGGGAGCTGCTGGAGGAGGGGGCCGATCATGTGGCCATCGACAACGAGGGTGCCGCGCGCGAGGCCACCCGTCATCTGATCGGCCTCGGGCGCCGGTCGATCCTCGCCGTCGGCGGCCACGACGCCCCGGGGCTGGGCACGGCCGAGGCCCGCACCCGCGGTTTCCGGGCCGCCTTGGCGAAGGCCCGCATCGCCTACGATCCGGCCGCCCTGGTGCCGGTCGACGCGTTCAGGATGCCCGAGGGCGCGCGGGCCGTGGCGCGGGCGCTGCGGGAGGGCCCGCGATTCGACGCGCTGCTCTGCCTCAACGACCAGCTGGCGCTGGGCGCGTTGCGCGCGCTGCACGAGCACGGCGTCAAGGTGCCCGAGGACGTCGCCGTCATCGGGTTCGACGACGTGGAGGGCGGGCGGTTCAGCGTGCCGACGCTGAGCACGGTGGCCCCCGACAAGGGGGCGGTGGCCAAGGTCGCCGTCCAACTGCTCCAGCACCGCATCGAGGAGGCGACGGCACCGGACGGCGCGCCCGACGGCGCCGATGCGCGGGTGCAGGCGCCCCAGGACCGCATCGTGGCCCACCGGCTCGTCCTGAGGGAGAGCACGGAGGGCCACGCGGGACGCTGACGCGCCGGCCGGTCGCGGTGGGTGCGGGTCAGTTCGTGTAGACCTCGGCGCGGTCGACGCTCACGAAGGACGCCCCGGACTGGGAGTTGTGCTCCCCCGTGACCCGGATCCGCAGGGTGTGGCCGCCGTTCGCGAGCCGTGGGCTGACGTACTGCACCGCCTCACCGACGCGGATCGAGTTGTGGAAGTCCACCCGCTGCTCGGCACCGCCGTCGACGCTGATGGCGGCATAGCCGTTGCCGGTGTCCTTGACGGAGAGCAGGGCGATCCTGGTGCCCGTGAAGGAGAAGGTGGCCGTGGCGCCCGCCCGGTCGCTCCAGTGGTCGTCGCTCCAGAAGCACTGCGTGGCGCAGCCCGTGCCGGAGTTCCAGTCGCCGGTGTAGGTGACACCGCCGGGACCGCTGGAGCGCCCGTCGTCGTTGATCCAGTAGTTGCCGGAACCGGGGTCGCCGGAGGGCAGGTTCTGGGTGGCGCCCATCGCGAGGGGGCGTCCGAAGTCGGGGCTGCCGTCGGCCCGCCAGGTGAACTTCTGCGCCCTGGTGGTGCGGTTGCTGTAGGTGTTCACCGACGTGGTCTTGGCGTGGTAGACGATCCAGTCCTCGGTGCCGTCCGGCGACTGGAAGAAGGCGTGGTGGCCGGGGCCGAAGACGCCCCGGTCGTCGGCCCGGGAGAAGACCGCGCCCTGGTGCTGCTGCCAGTTCCCCGGCACCAGCGGGTCGGCGTTCTGCGGCATCGACATCATCCAGACCTGGTAGTCCGGCTTGCCGGTGTCGCAGGTGGAGTACGTCATCCACACCCGTCCGTTGCGGTACAGGAACTCCGGCCCCTCCCGCACCTCGGGGCATCCGCCGGCCGCGTTGATGGCGACCGCGTTGCCGGAGACGGTGTACGGGTTGGACATCGGCGCGATGTTGATCCCGTTGTGCTGGTACTGGTTGATGCCGCTGTAGGCGAGGTAGAGGCGGCCGCCGAGCTGGAGGATGCCGGCGTCGATGGCGAAGTCGTCTCCGTGGTTGGGCGGGGCGAGCTTGGCCTTGAAGTGGTACGGCCCGGCCGGGTCGTCGCGGTCCGACTCGAGGACGTACAGCCGGTGGTGGTCGTCGACGCCGTCGTCGGCCGTGTAGTACAGGTACCAGCGGTCGCCGAAGCGGTAGAACTCCGGGGCCCAGATGTTGCGGTTGCGGGACGGGTCGGTGTCCGTCCACACCGTGACCGGGTCCGCGGTCGCCAGGGTGCCCAGGGACGGGGAGCGCCACATCTTGATGCTGCCGCCCTGGGTGGTGGTGAGGTAGTAGTTGCCCTTCCAGTGCGTCATGAAGGGGTCTGGCCCGCTGTTGAGCGGGTTGCGGAACGTGCCGGCCGCCGCGGCCCCGGCACGGGGTTCGGACGCGGACGGCGCCGCGGCGGCCGGTGCGGTGAACGCGGGCAGCAGGCCCACGACGAGCCCGAGAAGGGCGGCGAGGAGCAGGCCGAGGTGCGCCCGGGGACGGTGTGAGGGGCTGGGAGGCACGGAGGGTCCTTTCCGCAGCATCTTTTACATCGATGTAATGGCGGGGCGTCAGGTTAGGGAGGCTCCGGCGGGCTGTCAACAAGGCCAGAAATGGTATTCCATTTGCCGCAGACCCCTTGACGGTGCGGTTTGGCGAAAACTACGTTCTGTGCACCGGAAAGCCGCTTCCGCTTTGTGGAATCATCCAACCCCCGCACCTGATCCCAGGAGTCCCGTATGACTGCCCTGGAAGACCCCCGCTCGTCCGCGCAGGCCGGCGACGCCGCCACCAGCTCCGGCCTCTACACGTACGACCTGGCCCCGACGAAGCGGGAGGGACGCCGCTGGGGCGCCTACAACGTCTTCACCCTCTGGGCCAACGACGTGCACAGCCTGGGCAATTACGCGTTCGCCATCGGACTGTTCGCCCTCGGCCTGAACGTGTGGGGCATCCTCGCCGCCTTCGCGCTCGCCTCGGTCCTGCTCTTCCTGCTGCTGACCCTGTCCGGATTCATGGGGCACAAGACGGGCGTCCCGTTCCCGGTCATGAGCCGCATCGCGTTCGGCATCAGGGGAGCGAAGATTCCGGCCGGCGTCCGCGGCGCCGTGGCCATCGCCTGGTTTGGTATCCAGACCTATCTGGCGTCCGCCGTACTGAGTGCCCTCCTGGTGGCCATGTTCCCCGGCCTGGCCCGGCTGGACACGAACTCCCTGCTCGGGCAGTCGACGCTCGGCTGGATCACCTTCCTGGTGCTGTGGGCCCTCCAGGTACTCATCGTCAGCTACGGAATGCAGATGATCCGCCGGTACATGGCGTTCGCGGCGCCCACCACCCTGCTCACGATGTGCGCGCTCGCGGTGTGGATGTTCGTCCGGGCGGACGGCTCGGTCTCCGTGTCGATCGACGAGCCGCTCACCGGCGGCGCGATGTGGCTCCAGGTGTTGCAGGCGGCCGCCCTGTGGGTGGTGATCTACGGGACCTTCGTACTGAACTTCTGCGACTTCACCCGCTCCGCGCGCAGCCGCGGCTCCATCGTCCGCGGGAACGTGATCGGCATCCCGGTGAACATGCTCTTCTTCGCCGGCATCGTGGCGGTCCTCAGCGGCGCCCAGTTCACCCTCGACGGGCAGGTCATCACCAGCCCGACGGACATCGTCAGGACCATCCCCAACATGTTCCTGCTGGCCGTCGCCTCACTGTGTCTGATCGCCCTCACGGTGGCGGTGAACCTGCTGGCCAACTTCGTCGCGCCGATCTACGCCCTGGTCGACCTGTTCCCGCACCGGCTCGACTTCCGCCGTGCCGGTCTGGTGAGCGCGGTCCTGGGCCTGGTGATCACGCCCTGGAACCTCTACAACAGCCCGGTCGTCGTCAACTACTTCCTCGGCGGGCTCGGTGCGCTGCTGGGACCCCTGTTCGGCGTGATCATGGCGGACTACTGGCTGCTGCGGAGGTCACGGGTGAACGTGCCGGCGCTCTACACCGAGGACGCGGGCTCGGAGTACCACTACCGGCGCGGCTACAACCCGCGGGCCGTGGCCGCCTTCGTCCCGAGCGCCGCGCTCGCCGTCGTGGTCGCCCTGGTCCCCTACTTCCACGCCGCGGCCGGGTTCTCCTGGTTCGTCGGCGCGATCATCGCCGCCGCGCTGTACGCGCTGATCGCCGACCGTGCCTCGCCGCTGCGCGACGTGGACGGCGAGTCCATCGCCGTCGCCGCGGAGTAGCTCCACCGCCGTCGCGGAACACCCCGGCTCCGCCGCCGTCGCGGAACACCCCCACCCGAGCGGAAGGCCCACGCCCACCCATGCGCATCCTCGTGGTCAACGTCAACACCACGCAGTCCATCACCGACGCGATCGGCAAGCAGGCGGCCGGCGCCGCCCTGCCGGACACCGAGATCGTCCCGCTGACACCGGCCTTCGGCGCGGAGTCCGTGGAGGGCAACTACGAGAGCTACCTCGCCGCGGTCGCCGTCATGGAGACCGTCCGTGCCCACCCGGAGCCCTTCGACGCGGTGATCCAGGCCGGATACGGCGAACACGGCAGGGAGGGACTCCAGGAACTGCTCGACGTGCCCGTCGTCGACATCACCGAGGCGGCGGCCAGCACCGCGCAGTTCCTGGGCCGCCGCTACTGCGTCGTCACCACCCTCGACCGTACGGTCCCCCTCATCGAGGAGCGGCTGGAGGTGGCCGGGCTCAGCGCCAGGTGCGCCTCGGTGCGGGCCAGCGGGCTCGCCGTACTCGAGCTGGAGCGGGACGAGCAGGCCGCCGTGGACGCCATCACCGAGCAGGCCGCCCGCGCGGTCGAGGACGACCGGGCCGAGGTGATCTGCCTGGGCTGCGGAGGCATGGCGGGGCTCGCCGAACGCGTCGTGGAGCGCACCGGCGTGCCCGTGGTCGACGGGGTCGCCGCCGCGGTGACTGTCGCGGAGTCCCTGGTCCGGCTGGGCCTGTCCACGTCCAAGGTGCGCACCTACGCCCGTCCGCGCCCCAAGCGGATCGTCAACTGGCCTCCCCGCACCGGCTGATCCCTGCGCGCGCCTCCCGCACCGCGGCCCGCCGCAGGCCGCGGGGTATTCTGACGGGCCGCCCGACCACCGCTGTGCACGGCGCGGTCGGCGTGACTCGGAACGGGACGACGACGAAGGACGGCGATGGCTGCGTCAGAGGGCTTCACGCCCGAGTCCGAGCGGGTCACGCGGCGGTTGCGGGACGACATCATCGACGGGGTGCGGGGCCCGGGCAGCCGACTGGTCGAACGGGAGCTGGCAGAGTCCCTCGGGGTGAGCCGGCTCCCCGTCCGGGAGGCCCTCAGGACGCTGGTGTCCGAGGGTCTGGTGACGCCGAGACCACGGACCTGGGCGGTCGTGCGGGAGTTCACCACGAGCGACATCGCCGACCTGGACGAGGTCCGTTCGGGCCTGGAGACCCTGGGGTTCCGGCTCGCCGCCCAACGGCACACGCGGGAGGGCCTCGACCGGCTCCGCGCGACGGTGGACGCCGAACTCGAGGCGGCCCGCGCGGACGACCCGGTACGCGCCCGCCGGGCGGCCGCAGACTTCCACCAGACGGTCATCTCGCTGGCCGCCAACGAGCTGCTCAACGAACTCGAGCGGGTCCTGCGCAGCCGGCTGCGCTGGCTCATGGGCCAGCACGACGACCTGCTGGCCGTCGCCCTCGAACACGACGCCCTCTACCAGGCCATCGCGGCCCGCGACGTGGACCGCGTCCAGACGCTGGTCCTCCATCACCTGGCGACGAGCCGCAGCGCGGCCCTGGGCCACCATGCGAGGGAGCGCTCCTAGCGGGGCCGCTCCAGGTGACTCCTGGACGTACGTCGCGCTGCTCGGTGCGGTGACGGTGGCGATCGCGATGGTGCTCTGAGGGACCGCGGTCCCCGCCCGGAAGGCACCGCGCCGGGCCCGGGCGCCGTCAGGCGAGCACGGCTTCCCAGGTGTCGACCGCGAAGTGCACCGTCATGCCGTTGCGGCCGTACAGCCGCGGGGCGCCCGTCGCGTTCGCGGTGTCGACACCGAGGCCCACCGTGTCCCGGCCCCGGGCGGCGAACTGCGCGAAGGCGTGGCGCAGGAGGAACCCGCCCAGGCCCCGGCCGCGGGCCTCGCGCACCACGCCGATGCCGCGGATCCAGCCCATGGCCTCGCGGTCGTCCCGGGCCAGCAGGAACGCGGCGTCCCCCAGGTCGTCGGTGGCGGCGATCCACACCAGGGACCAGTCGAGACCCGCGGCGTCGATGTCGTCCAGCCACAGCCGGTACTCGCGCGGCTGGAAGTCGAAGTGCCGCGCGAACGACCGCTGGTACAGCTCGTGCACGCGGACGCGGTCCGCCTCGGTGGTGCAGGCCCGCACCCGGACACCGGCCGGGGCCCGGGGCGGGAGGTCGGCCGCCGGGTCCACCGCGCGGTGCAGTACGTGGTGGCACCGGACGATCTTCCAGCCGCGCTCCTCGAGGAGTGCGGTGTCGGTCGTGGGCCGGGTGTTGAGGTGCAGGTGGACCACGGCGCGCTCCGCGCCGTTCGCCCGTGCCTTGGCCAGGGCGCGGGTCTCCATGGCCGCCAGCACGCGCAGACCGGTCCGCTGGTGGTCGGGCAGCACGTAGTGGTCGATGTCGACGCGCTCCCCGCCGGACTCGTCCCACAGCAGCCCGTAGGCCACCAGCCGGCCGTCGTCGAAGGCGAGCCACGAGTCCCGCGTCAGGTCGGTCTGCTGATGCTTCAGGTCGGCTTCGACGGTGTGCTGGTCGGTCTCGGGCCTGCCGATCTCGATCCGGTCTATCTCGTTGAGGAGTCCGGTGATGGCGGGGGCGTCGGCGAGTGTGGCCGGCCGCAGGTCGGCGGGAGACATGAGGAAAGGGTCGGGGGCGGCGGCGGGTGCCCGCAACGGGTTTTCCGCCGGGCGCCGGCGGGGCCGGACCCGGTCGGCGGCTCCGGAGGGGGCGACCGGGGGACGTAGGACGGCGAACAGGGGGCATACGGATGATGACCCGAGCCCCTCTCCCCCGCCGACCCACGGGAGTCCCCCTGTGACGCCGAGCCTGCGCACCGCCCGCGCGTGCCGTGCCGCCGCCGCGCTCCTTGTCGTTGCCGCCGGATACGCGGCCACCCACCATCCCTGGCTCGCCGCGCCCGGCCTGTACGCCGCCGCGGTGTTCGCCTGGTGTGCCGCCCGTGAGAGCGCGTTGCACCGGCGAAGTCTCGTACGGGCACAGCGCGCCGAGCGCCTGGCCCGCCCCCGGCTGCGGCAGCCGCTCGGGACCGGTCTCGAGCCGTGCTGCGCGTTCTGGCGGCACTCCGACGGCGCCGTGCACGGCCCGGAGTGCACCCGCCCCGCCGCCGCCCGCGTCCTCCTGGGCGACGACTGCTGCGAGCGGTGGTGGACGTCCCTCGGCACACGGCACGACGCGGACTGCCGTCGCCGCTCCGGCACCCCGGACCAGGATCGCGCGCACCCGGCCCAGCAGTAGGACGCGGGGCGGCGTGCTTCACCTCGCCGTCCACGTGCCGGACACGACCGGCCCCTCCCGCGCCCGGTCCCGGTAGGGTGGGTGGTGCAGCTGGTTCGCCCCGTCCGCCAGGCGGGACGCGTCGCAAGAGGGAACCCGGTGGGAATCCGGGACTGCCCCGCAGCGGTGAGTGGGAACGACCGCCGTCATACGCACTGGGTCCGGCGACAAGGACCTGGGAAGCGACGGCCAGTAGGCGTCCTGGACGACAGGGACGGGCCCGCGAGTCCGAAGACCTGCCAACTGCCCGTGCGCGAGCCACTCGTGCGCGGACATCCCGGTGACCTCGAGGGCGGGTCGGCGAACACACCAGGCGGACGACGCGCCGTGCCACGCGCGTTTCCACCGCCCGGTCCGCCACCCTTCGCTGCCTCGTCCCGTCCCCGGGATCTCAGGGATTCGTCTCGCGAAGGAGATCTCCGTGACCCGTACGTCCGCCGCCGCACACGCCACCGTGTACGGCTACCCGCGCCAGGGCCCGAACCGGGAGCTGAAGAAGGCGATCGAGGGCTACTGGAGGGGTCGCGTCGACGCCGACGCCCTCCACTCCACCGCCGGGGAGTTGCGCCGCGCCACCTGGCGGCAGTTGGCCGCAGCCGGCCTCGACGAAGTGCCCACCGGTGACTTCTCGTACTACGACCACGTGCTGGACACCACCGTCATGGTCGGCGCCGTCCCCGAACGCCACCGGGCCGCGGTGGCCGCCGACGCGCTCGACGGGTACTTCGCCATGGCCCGGGGCACGCAGGACGTCGCGCCGCTGGAGATGACCAAGTGGTTCGACACCAACTACCACTACCTGGTGCCCGAGTTGGGCCCGGACACGCGGTTCGCGGCGGACTCGGGCAAGCAGGTCGCGGAGCTGCGCGAGGCCCTCGCCCTCGGACTGACGGCGCGCCCCGTCC
This sequence comes from Streptomyces sp. BBFR51, assembly GCF_044591655.1. Taxonomy (NCBI): domain Bacteria; kingdom Bacillati; phylum Actinomycetota; class Actinomycetes; order Kitasatosporales; family Streptomycetaceae; genus Streptomyces; species Streptomyces sp. BBFR51. The sequence continues at coordinate 538,256 of NZ_CP172448.1, forward strand.
TGGTCGGGCCCGTCACCTACCTGCTGCTGGCCAAGCCAGCGCCCGGCGTCCCCGCCGGCTTCGAACCCCTCACGCTCCTCGACCGCCTGCTGCCCGTCTACGCGGAGGTCCTCGCCGACCTGCGCGCGGCCGGCGCAGAGTGGGTGCAGCTCGACGAGCCCGCCCTGGTCCAGGACCGCACCCCGGCCGAGCTGAACGCCGTCGCGCGGGCCTACCGAGAGCTGGGCGCCCGCACCGACCGGCCGAAGCTGCTCGTCGCCTCCTACTTCGGCCACCTGGGCGAGGCCCTGCCCGTGCTGGCCAAGGCGCCGGTCGAGGGCCTGGCGCTGGACTTCACCGAGGCCGGTGCGGCCACCCTGGAAGGTCTCGCCGCGGTCGGCGGACTGCCCGGAAAGCGGCTGGTCGCCGGGGTGGTCGACGGCCGCAACATCTGGGTGAACGACCTGTCCCGGTCGCTGAGCACACTCGGCACCCTGCTCGGCCTGGCCGACCGCGTCGACGTGTCCGCCTCCTGCTCCCTCCTGCACGTCCCCCTCGACACGGCCGCGGAGCGGGACGTCGAGCCGCAGATCCTGCGCTGGCTCGCCTTCGCCCGGCAGAAGCTCGCGGAGACCGTGACCCTCGCCCGGGGCCTGGCCCGGGGCACCGGTGCCGTCACGGCCGAACTCGCCGCGAACCGCGCCGACCTCGCCTCCCGAGCCAGCTCCCCCATCACCCGGGACCCGGCCGTCCGCGCCCGCGCCGCCGCCGTCACGGAGGCCGACGACCGCCGCTCCCAGACGTACGCCGAGCGCTCCCCGGCCCAGCGCGCCCACCTGCGGCTGCCACCGCTGCCGACGACCACGATCGGCTCCTTCCCGCAGACCGGTGAACTGCGCACCGCCCGCGCCGACCTGCGGGCGGGCCGCATCGGCACGGAGGGCTACGAGGAGCGGATCAGGGCGGAGATCCGGGAGGTCGTCGCCTTCCAGGAGAAGACCGGCCTGGACGTCCTGGTGCACGGCGAGCCCGAACGGGGCGACATGGTCCAGTACTTCGCCGAGCGGCTGACCGGCTACCTGGCGACCCAGCACGGCTGGGTGCAGTCCTACGGGACCCGCTACGTACGGCCGCCGGTCCTGGCCGGAGACATCTCCCGCCCCGAACCGATGACGACGCGCTGGACGGCGTACGCCCAGTCCCTCACCGACCGGCCGGTCAAGGGGATGCTCACCGGCCCCGTCACCATGCTCGCCTGGTCCTTCGTCCGCGACGACCAGCCCCTCGCGGACACCGCGCGCCAGATGGCCCTCGCCCTGCGGGACGAGGTGAACGACCTGGAGGCGGCGGGCACTTCGGTCGTCCAGGTCGACGAGCCCGCGCTGCGCGAGACCCTGCCGCTGCGCGCGGCGGACCGGGCCGCCTACCTGGCCTGGGCCACCGAGGCGTTCCGGCTCACCACCGGCGGCGTGCGGCCGGACACCCAGATCCACACCCACATGTGCTACGCGGAGTTCGGTGACATCGTGCGGGCCATCGACGACCTCGACGCGGACGTCATCAGTCTGGAGGCCGCCCGCTCGCACATGCAGGTGGCGCGCGAACTGGCCGCCTCCGGCTACCCGCGCGAGGCCGGACCCGGCGTGTACGACATCCACTCGCCGCGCGTGCCGAGCGCCGGGGAGGCGGCCGAGCTGTTGCGCACCGGTCTGCGGGCGATCCCCGCGGAGCGGCTGTGGGTCAACCCGGACTGCGGTCTGAAGACCCGCGGCTGGCCCGAGATCCGCGCCTCGCTGGAGAACCTGGTCGCCGCCGCGCACACGGTCCGCGGTGAGCTGTCCGGTTCCTGAGCGGGGACGGGCGAGCCGGGCCGGGGCACCTCACGTGTCCCGGCCCGGCTCTGCTCGGCTGGGCTGGGCTGGGCTGGGCTTCGTCAGTCCGCCGTCCCGGTCGGGGTCAGGGTCAGGACCTGCTCGCCGGGGCCGCGTGAACCGCCGACGGGGTCGCCGGTGGTGTCGGTCCAGGAGCGGACGGGGGTGGTCTCGACGCGCCGGTGGGGGTTGCCCCAGACGCCGATCACCAGGCCGCTGTAACGGTTGACCAGACGGTACGTACCGGTGGCGGTGCCGTCGGCGGAGGCGCCCGGGATGACGAACCACTGCTGTCCGACGGAGGGACCGTCGCTGCCGGAGGCGGTGACGGTGGGCCTGGTGCCCCAGGCGCGGGCGGTGGTGGTGGAGGAGTCGACGCCGAGCAGCCGGCCGGACTCGGCGTTGGCGATGCGGTAGGAGCCGTCGCCGTTGGCGGTGAAGACCCACTCCGCGCGTTCCGTTCCGGTGGGCCTGCGCGTCGAGGTCGTGGCGGAACCGTGGCGCGAGGCCTGGGCGAGTGCCCGGCCGTCCGCACCGCTGATGCGGTAGGTCTTGTCCTCGTCGACCGGAGCGGCGGGTTCGGACGTGCCGATCGAGAGGTCGACGTATTCGCTCGACTTTCCGTCCGAGCAGCCGAAGGAGCAGTAGGAGCGGAACGACCTGCCCACGATGCCGGAACCGGTCCCGTTGACGCCGTCGAGGAACCAGCGGTACCAGGAGGCGTTGGTGTGGTCGCCGGTGTCACCGATCGGGAACCACTTCTGGGTGGCGAGGTCGTCGGTGGCGTAGAACTGCTGCGGGGCGTCGCCGCTCTGGTCGACCGACTGGGGCTCGCCGATGTACAGGCCCAGGTATGCGTTGTACGTGATGTCCATGACGAACAGGGGCGAGGTCGGCGGCATCTCACCGGCCGCCACCTGCTCGCTCACCGTGCCGGGGGTGGCCGGGTCGTACTCGTCCCGCACGGGGGTGTAGCCGGTCTCGCCGGCGGCGCCGACCGGCACCATGTTGCTCTCGCGGCCGCCGACGCCGGGTTCGGACCAGGCGCCGTCGTACCACTTCTGCCAGGAACCGGGGGCCATCTTCGCGGACATCGGGGCGCGGGCCACGTGCGCGTGGAAGGCCTTCCAGGTGCCGCCCTTCTCCACGATCCGGGAACCGTAGTAGACGTAGAAGTAGCCGGAGGCGGTGTCCACGAACAGGCGCGGGTCGCCGTCGCCGTAGTGGAAGGTCTGCTCCCCGAACGCCTCGGTGTCGCCGCGTTCGGTGCTGTACGGCGAGGTGATGACGTGGTCCTTGATCGTCCACGTGCTGCCCTGGTCGCGGGAGACCGCGTAGTCGATCCCGTCGTAGTGCAGGCCGTCGCCGAAGGGCTGCGGGGTGAACTCGTTGTGCACCAGGCCGTACCAGTCGCCGGTGTCGGGGTCGACCCATACGCCGGCCAGGTCGCAGTAGTTCTTCTGCGCGTAGCGCGATCCGGCGGGCGGGAAGGTGGACTCCTTGCCGGTCGGGCTGTTGTTGCACCGCCAGGTGGTGTCGTCGTTGCGGTCCCTGGGCTCGTCGGGGTCGGCCGCGTCGCTGATCGCGGAGCGTTCGGCGGTGTCGAAGTCGGTGCCGGTGTAGAAGCTCCACGCGCGGCTGTCGTCCGCGCCGTACAGGGCGTGGGCCTGCTGGTAGTAGAAGGTGCCGTCCTTGTCGATGTAGGTGGCGGCCGGTGTGTCGTCCGGCCGGGTCCAGGGGCCCTTCGAACCGACCGTGACGGTGTAGGTGGCGTCGGCACCGCCGTCGGCGGCCGACGCGGGCGGCGCGCCCAGCGGGCCGCCGCCCGCGAGGGCGAGTGCCGTGGCGACGGCCGCGAGGGCGAGTCTGCTTCGGGGAGCGGTCAACCGTGACACAGGTACTCCTCAACTCGTGTTGCTACCAGTGGGGTGGTGCGCGGAGGTGCGGGCTGCGGGCTGCGGGCTGCGGGCTGCGGGCTGCGGGCTGCGGGCTGCGGGCTGCGGGCTGCGGGCTGGGGACTGTGGTCCGGTCAGTCGAACGTCTCGATGTACTCCTCCGCCGGGCCGAGTTCGGGCCGGTCCCGGAGGGCGAGGTGGTCGCCGAACCGTTCGAGTTCGAGGACGGTGAGCGTGTTGGCGCCGGGGCGGAGGAAGGGCCCGGGCAGGTAGAGGGTGGTCTGCGGGCCGACCTCCCAGTAGCGGCCGAGCAGCGCGTCGTTGACCCAGACGAAGCCCTTGGCGAAGCCGGGCAGGGCGAGGAAGGTGTCGGCGGGTTCGGAGACGTCCAGGCGTGCGGTGGCGAAGCCCGCCGTGCCGCCCGGGGCGGCGGCCGACGCGGCGCGGGCGAGGTCGGGCGGCGCCCACTCGTCCAGCGGGAGCCGGTGCATGGTCCAGCCGTGCACGAACCGCCGCTCCACGCGTACGCCGCCGAGGATGCCCTTGCCCTGGCCCAGCAGCGGCCCGTAGTTGATCCGCCCCTGGTTCTCCACCAGCAGCTCCAGCCGGACGCGCGTTCCCGTGCCGGTCAGGGTGAACGAGGACGTCTCCCGGTCGAGTACGGCGACGGGCAGGCCGTCGGCGAACACCTGGGCACGGTCGTGCAGGCCGGTCACGGTCACCTCCTGCGCGCCGCGGGGCAGCAGCGGCCGGGCCGCGTAGAGCACCAGGCCCGCGGACTGCCCGAGTTCCTCGAAGCCGAGCGGTACGGGGGCGTGCACCGGTTCGGCGGTGGCGCGCAGCGCGTCCAGCAGGGCCGCCCGCCGGGTCACCGGCAGCGTCCTGGGCGGCAGGAGGGGCGGATCGGCGGGCAGGGGCCGCAGCGGCACGCTCGCGTCCGCTGCGGCGGTGAGCTTCTCCCGCAGCACGTGGAACTTCGGTGTGAGCGCGCCGTGTTCGGCCACCGGGGCGTCCGAGTCGTAGCTGGTGACGGTCGGCCGGTAGGTGTCGCCGTCGTGGTTGGCACCGGCCCACAGACCGAAGTTGGTGCCGCCGTGCGCCATGTAGAGGCTCAGCGAACCGCCCGCGTCCAGGAGATCTCCCACGTCCTGGGCGGCGCTGTCCGGCGACCGTACGTGGTGCTTCTCGCCCCAGTGGTCGAACCAGCCGTTCCAGAACTCCGCGCAGAGGAAGGGCTCTTCGGGCCGGCGCGCGCGCAGGAGCGCGGCTGCGTCGGCCGGCCGGGAGCCGAAGGTCGCGGCGGCCAGGTGTCCGGGCAGGGTGCCGCCGTCGAGCATCAGCGGGGTGGGTCCGTCGGCGGTGTAGAGGAGTTCGGTGATGCCGCGGTCGACCAGGGCGTCCCGCACCCACTGGACGTAGGCGCGGTCGTCGCCGTAACTGCCGTACTCGTTCTCGATCTGCACGGCCACGACCGGACCTCCGCGCACGGCCTGGAGTGCGGCCACCCGCGGGACGAGTTCGTCGAACCAGCGTCCGACCGCGTCCAGGTACGGCTGATGGCTGGTGCGCGGCCGCATGCCGGGGGTGCCGGTGAGCCAGGCCGGCAGTCCGCCGTTGTCCCATTCGGCGCAGATGTAGGGGCCGGGCCGCACCATCACGTCGAGGCCGGTCCGCTGGGCCAGCCGGGCGAAGCGCGCCAGGTCCCGCCAGCCGTCGAAGCGGACCGCTCCGGGGCGCCGCTCGTGGAAGTTCCACGGCACGTAGGTGTCCACGGTGTTGAGCCCGAGGGCCGCCAGCCGCTCCAGGCGGTCGGCCCACTGCTCGGGGTGGACGCGGAAGTAGTGCAGCGACCCGGACAGGACGCGGTGCGGCCGGCCGGCCCGCAGGAACCTGCCGTGGGCGTGGGTCAGGGTGGCCGTGGGGGCCGCGGTGCCCGTGGCGGGCGGGGTGCTGGGGAGGGTCACTCGACGGCTCCGGTGGTCGTGCCCGTCCCGGCCCCGGTTGTTATCGATCTCTCGGCGGAGGCCGGTGCTGTTCGGGTCGACTATGGCAGACGATGTTATCGATGCCAATGGCTTGCACACAGGCGTCCGGAGTCCCCCGGAGACAGCGGACGACGGCCGATGTCAGCGATATCATCGCCGGGAGCCCGCCGAGAGGGCATCGGGGAAGGAACGCATGACGAAGCAGGGCGGCGGCGGGCAGCGCCCGCCGGGGATGACGGACGTGGCCCGGGCCGCCGGGGTGTCGGCGCAGACGGTGTCGCGGGTGCTCTCCGGGCATCCGCACGTGCGGGAACGGACGCGTGCCGACGTCCTGGCCGCCGTGGCCCGGCTCGGCTACCGCCGCAACAACGCGGCCCGCATGCTCTCCTCCGGACGCAGCCGCACCATCGGCGTGGTGACCCTGCGGACCACCTTCTACTCGCGTGCCGCGGTCACCTCCGGCATCGAACGGGCCGCCCACGCCGCCGGGTACGCGGTGAGCACCGCGACCACCGCCTCGCTGGACACCTTCGCCATCGAGACCGCCCTGTCCCGGCTCACCGACCAGGGCGTCGAGGGCGTCATCCTGTCGGTGCCGCTGATCAGCGGCAGTGCCCGCCTCGAAGAGCTCACCCGTGCCACGCCGACCCTCACCATCGACGGTTCCCGCACCGACGCCACCGAGGTCGTGGCCGTGGACCAGTCTCTGGCGGCCCGCCTGGCCACCCGGCATCTGCTGGACCTGGGCCACGAGACGGTCTGGCACCTCGCGGGCCCCGAGGAGTGGCTGGAGGCCGCCAGCCGACGGGTGGGGTGGCGTACGACGCTCGAGGCGGCGGGGCGCACGGTGCCGCCTCCCCTGGAGGGCGACTGGTCGCCCGCCTCGGGGTACCGGGCGGGACTGGTCCTCGGCCGGATCCCGGACGTGACCGCGGTGTTCGTGGCGAGCGACGAGATGGCGTTCGGTGTCCTGCGGGCCCTGCGGGAGCTGGGCCGGCGCGTCCCCGAGGACGTCTCCGTGGTCGGCGTCGACGACATCGAGCTGGCCGAGTACTGCGCACCGCCCCTGACCACCGTCGCCCAGCCCTTCGCGCAGATGGGCGAACTCGCCGTCGCCCACCTGCTGCGCTACATCGCCGCCCCGGAGACGGTGCCCGAACCGGAGTCGGTGGAGCCGCGCCTCGTCGTCCGCGCCAGCACGGCCGCGCCGGCGGGGACGGCGGCCCTCACGGACTGAGCGGCCCCTCCCCCAGCGCCGTGCGCAGGGCCAGCGGGGTGGCGGCCGCCCAGGCCTGCGGCGAGCAGGAGTGGGGGTAGGGGACCGGGGCGGCGGTCGCCGTGCGGTCGTAGCCGGCGAGGACCTCGGGCAGCCGGTGCCCGTGGTGGGCCGCCGCCGCGACGAGCCCCTCGGCGACGGTGCGCACCTCGGCGGCGAGGCCCTGGCGGGCCAGACCCAGGACGATGACCGCGTTGTCGTGCGGCCAGGCGCTGCCCCGGTGGTACGACAGCGGGTGGTAGGGCCGTTGGCCTGCCGCGAGGGTCCGGATCGCCCAGCCGGAGAAGAAGTCCGGCTCCAGCAGCCGTCGGCCCACCCGGTGGGCGCGCTCCGCATCGAGGATGCCCGACCACAGCAGGTGCCCGGCGTCCGAGGCCAGCGCGTCGACCTGGCGGCCGGCGCCGTCCAGGGCGAGGGCGGGGAAGTCCGCCCCCGCCATCCAGAAGTCCGCCGTGAAGCGGTCCCGCAGCCGGGCGGCCTCCTCGCGGAGCCGGCGCGCGTAGGGCGCGTCTCCCCAGATGCCGTCGGCGAGTTCGGCCGTGCGCAGCAGCGCGTCGTAGGCGTAGCCCTGCGCCTCGCCGACCGCGACGGGCCCCTCGGCCTGGGTTCCGTCGGCGAAGCAGACGGCGCCCGCGGAGTCCTTCCAGTTCTGGTTGACGAGGCCGCCGGGGTCGGGGCTGTACACGAGGTACCCGTGCCTCTCCAGGCCGCCGTCGGTGAGCATCCAGTCGACGGCCCGCCTGGCGTGCTCCTCCAGGCGTTCGGCCAGGGTCCGGTCGCCGGTCGTCTCGTGGTGGGCGTGGAGCAGGACGAGGAAGAGCGGGGTGGCGTCGACGGCGCCGTAGTACCGGCCGTACGGGACCTGCCGGAAGTGGGCGAGTTCGCCGTGCCGGGTCTCGTGGACGATGCGGCCGGGCTGCTCGCCGCTGAAGGGGTCGTGCCGCCGTCCCTGGGTGGCGGCGAGCGCGCTGAGGACGGCGGCGGCCGTCGCGGGCCGGTACGGCAGCAGGAAGTAGGCGGTCAGCAGTGAGTCGCGGCCGAACAGGGTGAGGAACCACGGGATGCCGGCGGCGGGAACGCGCACGTCCTCGCCGTCGACGCCGGGGACCGGGATGCTCAGCAGGTCGAGGTCGGCGAGACCGCGCTCGCAGGTGCGCGTCAGGTCGTCCGTCGCGGATGCGTGCCGTCGCGGACGCGGTGCGGCGGTGGGAGCGGCGGGCAGGGGGCGTCCGTGCGGGTGGGCGCGGACGGTCAGGTGCAGGTCGGCCCGGCCGTGTGCGTCCAGGGGCAGGTGCCAGGTCAGGGTCCGGGCGGTGGCTCCCGGTTCCGTCGCCGCGGGGGCCGCCGTGTCCGGGGCGGGGTGACAGGTGAGTTCCGTCCGGGCGTGCCAGTCGGCTCGCCGGTAGCGGAACAGCAGCCCGTCGTCGGTGTCGTGGGTCGCGTGCTCCGCGCCGGGCTTGGCGTAGTGGCGGTCGTCGGCGCGGAGTTCGAAGAGGTCGGCGAAGTCGGCGTCGACGGTGAGCTCGAGGCGGGCGGTCACGGGTTCGGGCCGGTTGCCGACCAGGCTCAGGTGTTCGGTGAAGGTGCCCGCCGTGACGCTCTGCCGCCGGAAGACGGTGTACGCGGGCGGGTTGTCGCGGGTGCCCTCGGGGGTCAGCACGCAGGCGGCCGTGTCGTCGTCCTCCGCCGTGGCGGGCACCAGCGCGGTGGGGGCGGTGCCGTCGACGGTCAGGCGCCAGCGGCTGAGGTGCCGGGCGTCCTGGAAGAACAGCCCGTCGGGCGCCGCTCCGCGGATGCCGCTGATCTCGCCGTCGGTGCCGAGGCGCGCGAAGGTGGCGTCGCGGACCAGTTGGACGCCGGGGTCGGCCGCGGTCATGGCAGGGGCTCCGTCGAGTCGTGGTCCACCTGGGCGTGGTCCGTGCGGTGGTGGTCCGTGCGGTCGTGCGCCGCGGTGTCGGCGCTCAGCAGGTCCAGGGTCAGGGCGGCGGTCCAGGAGAAGTGCCGGGTGCCGCAGGCCGCGCCGGTGGCGGGATCGACGTACTCGGCGAATCCGGAGCGTCCGGCCTCCGCGAGGAAGCCGGTGCGCAGGCGTGCGGCGTCCTGTCCGAGGCCGTGGGTGCGCAGTCCTCGCTCGATCAGCCAGGCGGTGTTGAACCAGGCGGGACCGCGCCAGTACCGGGTGGGGTGGAAGGCGTGTCCGGTCAGGTCGTAGCTGGGGACGAGCCGGGTCGCCGGTGCGCTGAAGTGCGGTCCGGCGAGCGTGGTGTGCAGGCGCCGGACGACGTTCTGCGGCAGGTGCGGGACCAGGAGCGGGATCAGTCCGCTGACGGTCCGTTCGTCGACCGGTGTGCCGGTGTGCAGGTCGCGCGCGCGGAACAGGCCGGACTCCTCGTCCCAGAGCCGGTCCACCAGCGCCCGGGTCAGCTCGGCGGCCCGCTCGGTGTGCCGCCGTGCGGGCCTGCCCAGTTCGCGTGCCATGGCGGCCAGGGCCAGCTCGCTCACGATCAGCAGCGCGTTGAAGGCGGGGTCCTCCACGGCGAACCGGTGGCGTACGAGGCGGTCGTCGTAGCCGGCTTCCCGGTACTCGGTGGCCAGCCGGACGTACCGGCCGTAGTCGAGGTCGGTGGGCCGGTCGGCGGGAAGGCCGTGGTCGAGGTCGGCGCGCCGGAAGGTGTCGGGCGGGATGGGCTCGACGCGCTTCAGGGCCCGGTCCCAGCCGGGGCTGTTGTCCATGCCGGGCTCCCAGGGGTGGACGACGGCCGCGAGGCCGCCGCCGCCGAGGTCACGGCGGTCCAGGAGGTAGTCGTGCCAGGCGGCGAGCCGCGGCTGGACGCGGGCGAGGAAGCCTCGGCGCCGTGACTCGGCGGGGTCGGCCCGGTGGACGAGCCAGGCGGCCAGGGCGTGCACGGGCGGCTGGACGATGCCGGAGGTCTCGGCGCAGGACGGCGCGCCCGCGGCCCGGCCCGCCGTGGAGGACTGCCAGAAGTCGGGGCTCGGGAAGTAGGCGTCGTGGGGCAGGGCGGGGTTGAAGACGATGTGGGGCACGCGTCCGTCGGCCCACTGCGCGGCCAGCAGGGACTCCAGTTCCCGCTGGGCGCGGCGCACCGAGAGGTGGCGCAGTCCGATGGCGACGAAGGCGGAGTCCCAGCTCCACTGGTGGGGGTAGAGGGTGCGGGAGGGGACGGTGGAGGCGCCGGTCCAGTTGTCGATGAGGACCCGCGCCGCACCGCGCCGCAGGGTCAGGTCCGCGGGCGCGGTGGGCGCGGGCCGGTCCAGGAGGTCCAGGGGGCTGTTCACGCGCCCGACCTCTTGAGGAAGGCGGGGACGGAGCGCACGGCCTGGACGGGGTCGCCGGTCAGCCGGCATTCGAGGGCGAGGTGGCCGTCGTAGCCGATGGTGTGCAGGGCGCCGAGCCAGGCGGGCCAGTCGAGGTGTCCGGCGCCGGGCTGGAAGCGGTTGGAGTCGGAGACCTGGGCGTGGCCGATGACGTCGGCGTGGGCGAGGATCGCGGCGGCGGGATCGGTCTCCTCGATGTTCATGTGGTAGCTGTCGATGCCGATGCGGACCGAGTCGAGGCCGACGGCGCGGATCAGGTCGGCGGCCTGGTCGAGCCGGTTGACCATGTGGTCCTCGTAGCGGTTGAGCGGCTCCAGGAAGAGCGTGACGCCCTCCTCGCGGGCGTGCTCGCCGAGTTCGGTGAGCCCGGCGAGGAGCACCTCGCGGTCCTCCTCCTCGGAGCGCGGCGGTTCGAAGGGCGGCAGGCGGCGGGAGAACATGCCGTACGAGGCGGGGGTCTGCGCGCCCACGCCGCCGATCTCGGCGACGACGGTGAGCTGGGACTTCATCTGGGCGACGGCGTCGCGGCGCAGGTCCTCGTCGAAGGCGCCGAGGAAGTGCAGCATGTCGACGCAGACGGTCGGCATGACGACGCCGTCCTTGCGGGCCTGCTTCAGTTCGTCGCGGCGGGCGGCGAAGTGGAGGTCGCCCTTGCCGCGCAGTTCGATCGCGTCGTAGCCGGCCTGCTGGGCGAAGTCCCACTTGGCCTGGAGGGTGTCCCCGGGCAGGAGCTGTTCCTGGACGGCGGTCTTGAGCATGGGGGGGCCTTTCGGAAAATCCGGTCTCAGAATTCCAGGACGACCTGCAGCGCCTCGGCGGGCCGCTCGTCCAGCAGTACGTAGGCGTCGGCCGCGTCGGCGACGGGGACGACGTGGCTCACCAGGGAGTCGATGTCCACCTGGCCCTCGGCGACCAGGCGCAGGAAGGTCTGCTGGAGGCGTTCGACACTCCAGCGGTTCGACAGCTGGGGCGGGACGCCGCCGATCTGGGAGCAGATCAGCTGGACCCGGTTGTGGTGGAACTCGTCGCCCAGGCGCAGTCCGATGCCGTCGCCCTGGTAGAAGCCGGAGGCGACCACGCGGCCGCCGGCGGCCACCGAGCGCAGCGCCTCGTGCAGGGCCGGGTAGGCGCCGCTGATCTCGATGGCGAGGTCGGCGCCGAGACCGCCGGTGGCCTCGCGGACGCGTTCGGCGACGGCGTCGGTGCGGGCGTTGAGGGTGTGCCGGGCGCCGTACAGCTTCGCCGTCTCCAGGCGGCCGTCGAGGGCGTCCACGGCGGTGACGCGGGCGCCGCTGAGCCGGGCGAGCCGGGTGGTGAGCAGGCCGATGACGCCCTGCCCGAACACGGCGACGTCCTCGCCGAGGTGGATGTCGCCGGCCAGGACGGCGTTGTACGCGATGGCGCCGACCCGGGCGAACGCCCCGGCCAGGGGTTCCAGGCCGGCCGGCAGGGTGTGTCCGACCATGCGCTCGGCGGGGACGATGCCCTCGCTGCGGTGGCCCCAGATGCCCCACACCAGGTCGCCGGGGGCCGGCAGGCCCGGGGTGCCGGTCAGTTCCGGGGAGACCTCGACGACCTCGCCGACCTCGGAGTAGCCCCAGCCCGCCACCGGGTACTCGATGCCGGGCGCGCCGTCGCGGAAGAGCCGCGCCTCGGGGTCCCAGGTCCGGGTCAGGTACGGGTTGGTGCCGCGGTAGGCGGTGAGTTCGGTGCCGGCCGAGATACCCGAGTAGCGGGTGCGGACCCGCAGGTGGCCGGGCGGCAGTTCGGCCCTGACGTGCTCGGCCACCTCCACCTGACGGGGGCCGGTGAACTGGACGACGCGCTCCACGGATGACACGGCTGGCACGGATGACACGAAGGGCTCCGGAAGGGTTGCTGATGCAGTTGCGTCGACAATATCCGCAACTTATGTCTTGTCAACCAGCAAAAGTAGTGCTGTGATGCGTGGCGAGCAGACGTAAGCCGGAACGAGGACACTCAATGCGCATCAGGACCCTGCGGTCGAGGACGACCGCGGTCGGCGTCACGGCAGCCTTGGCAATCGGGTTGCTCTCGGGCTGCGCGGGCAGCACCGGGCCCGGCAAACCCGACCGGGAGATCACGGTCTGGTCTCAAGAGAACCTGCCAGACCGCGTCGCCGCGACGCAGAAGGTCATCGACGGGTTCGAGAAGAAGAGCGGCGTCAAGGTGAAGCTCGTCGGGGTCGACGAGAAGCAGATGCCGCAGCTCATCATGTCGGCGGCGGCCTCGGGCACGCTGCCCGACGTCATCGGCGCCGCCCCCATGGGCCAGGTCTGGCAGATGTACACCAACGGCCTGCTGAACACCGACATCCCGAAACGGATCGTCGACGGGCTGGGACGCGACACCTTCAACGCCAACGCGCTGGAGCTGACGTCCGACGGCGGCACCAGTCTCGGGGTGCCCTCCGACGCCTGGCTGCAACTGCTGGTGTACCGCAAGGACCAGTTCGGGCAGCAGGGCCTGCCGGCTCCCGACACGTACACGAAGGCGCTGGCCGCCGCCAAGGCGCTCACCACCAAGGGCCACGACGGCATCTCGGCGGCCACCGATCCCAGCGACGCCTTCACGTCCCAGAGCTTCGAGAGCATCGCCCTGGCCAACGACTGCCAACTGGTCGACGACCGGCACGAGGTCGCCCTCGAGTCCCCGCGGTGCGAGGAAGCCTTCCGCACCTACGACCAGCTGGCCCGCGCCTACGGCGCACCCGGCACCCAGACCGTGGACTCCACCCGCGCCACCTACTTCGCCGGGCGGTCCTCCATGGTCATCTGGTCCTCGTTCCTGCTCGACGAGCTCGCGGGCCTGCGGGGGGACGCACTGCCCAGCTGCCCCCAGTGCGCGAAGGACCCCCAGTACCTGTCGGACAACAGCGGCATCGTCACCGCCATGAAGGGCCCCGACGCCAAGGAGGCGGCCCAGTTCGGCGAGATCACGTCCTGGGTGACCACCAAGACGGCCGAGACGGCGGCCTCCCGCGAGTTCATCGAGTACATGATGGGCACCGGCTACGAGTCCTGGTTCGGCATGGCCCCCGAGGGCAAGATCCCGGTCCGCAAGGGGACGGCCGCCGACCCCGAGCGCTACCTGGACGCCTGGCGGCACAGCGACATCGGCGTGGACACCCGCAAGCCCCTGGACGAGGTCTTCCCCAAGACCCTGCTGGACCAGCTCGCCGACGGCGTCAGCAACATGCGCCGCTGGGGCATCACCCAGGGCGAGGGAGCCCTGGTCGGCGCCACCAACGGCGAACTGCCCGTGCCGAAGGCCATCGGCGCCATGACCAGCGGTCAGAGCTCGCCGTCCGAGGCGGCACGCGACGCCGACGACGAGGTCTCCGCCCTCAAGAAATCCCTGCAGTAGCCGACCGCCGCCTGCACATCACGAAGGTCTCTCATGCCCACAGCCCCAGCCGGCGCACCGCAGCGCCGGGACACCAGCCGCCGGTCCACGGACCCTTCCACGGACCGGTCCGCCGCGGCGGGCCGCCGCCCGCTGACCGCCAGCCGGCGCGCCAACCGCGCGGGACTCGCGTTCGTCTCCCCCACCTTCCTCGTCGTCCTCGTGGTGGTCGTGCTGCCCATCGCGTGGACCGTGCTGCTGGCCTTCCAGAAGGCCAAGCTCGTCGACATCCAGGGCATGGGCCTGTTCGGCAACTGGTCCCTGGACAACTTCTCGCAGGTCTTCGACTCGGCCGGCTTCTGGTCCAGCCTCGGCACCACCCTGCTGTACACGGCCGGCGCCACGCTCGGCTCCGTCGTCCTCGGCCTGGTCGCCGCGCTCGCCCTGCGCAAGCCGTTCAAGGGCCGCGGGCTGCTGCGCGCGGCAATGCTGCTGCCGTACGTCGCGCCCGTCGTCGCGGTGGCCTTCGTCTGGGAGGTCGCGCTCAGCCCGCAGTACGGCGTGGTCAACGACTGGGGCCGGCGGCTGTTCGGCTGGGACGACCCGATCGCCTTCCTGTCGACGCGAGAGTACGAAGTCAACCTGCTGGGGCTGCACTTCGACATTCCGCTGGCGCTGCTGACCGTCATCGTCTTCGAATGCTGGCGCTACTTCCCCTTCGCCTTCCTCTTCATCCTGGCGCGGCTGCAGGCGGTGCCCGACACCCTGGAGGAGGCCGCGCTGGTCGACGGCGCCACGCCGACCCAGCGCTTCCGGCACGTGCTGCTCCCCCAGTTGATGCCGGTGATCGCGCTGTTGTGCGTGCTGCGCTTCATCATGACGTTCAACAAGTTCGACGACGTCTACCTGCTCACCGGCGGCGGTGCGGGCACCGACGTGGCGGCCGTGCGGGTCTACGACTTCCTCACCGCCCGCTACGACGTGGGAGCGGCGGCGGCCCAGGCGCTCGTCCTGGCCCTCTCGCTGATGATCCTGCTGGGCTTCTACTTCAAGTTCTTCGGCAACAAGGTCCAGGAGGAAGCGTGACCGGCAAGACGGCCCTGACCCGGGCCCGGTTCGAGGAGAAATTCTTCGGTGTCGCGCGCTGGTTCGTCATCGCGTTCCTCGCCGTGATCACCCTGCTGCCCTTCTACTACATGGTGCTGCTGTCGCTGAAGCCCATCGACGCACTGCTGCTCGACCCCGGCTCCCTGTGGATCTCGGCCAAGGACTTCACCCTGTCCACCTACCGGGACGTGCTGCGCTCCACCGACGACGGCGGCCAGGGCTTCCTGAAGTTCCTCCTCAACTCCGCGCTGGTGTCCCTCGGCACGGTGGTGCTGACCCTCGTGGCGGCCGTGCCCGGCGCCTACGCGGTGAGCCGGCTGAAGTTCTTCGGCCACCGCCAGGTCAGCGCGCTGTTCCTGGCCGTCTACCTGTTCCCGGCGACGCTGCTGGCCGTCCCGCTCTTCGTCATCTTCGCGAGGGTCGGGCTCTCCTCCAGCCTGGTCGGCCTCGCCATCGTGTACGTCGCGCAGACCGTGCCGGTGTCGATCTACATGCTGAAGAACTACCTCGTCACCATCCCGGCCTCCATCGAGGAGGCGGCCGCGCTCGACGGGTGCTCCCGGCTGCAGACCGTCCGCAAGGTGATCCTGCCGCTGGCCCTGCCGTCCCTGATGGCGACCGGTCTGTACGTCTTCATGATCGCCTGGAACGAGTTCCTCTTCGCGCTGCTGTTCCTGGCCGCCGACCCCGGCGAGTGGACCGTCTCCCTGGGCCTGGCCCAGCTGTCCAACGGCATCGAGGTGCCCAAGACCGTCCTCATGGCCGGTTCCGTGGTGCTCACGATCCCCGTGGTACTTCTGTTCTTCGCCGCCGAACGCCTGCTCACCGAGGGGCTGACCAGTGGCGCCGACAAGAGTTGAGCCGTGGGGGACTCCATGATGACGTCAAGTCAGGCCAGCGCGGGCGAGCTGCTGCACCTGATCCGCAGCGGCCGCGCCAACACGCGGGCCGACCTCCAGCAGGCGACCGGCCTGTCCCGCTCCACCGTCGGACAGCGCCTGGACCTGCTCAACCGCTCCGGGTGGCTGCGCCACACCACGGGTGCCTCCACCGGCGGCCGCCCCTCCCACCGGATCGTCTTCGACCCGGGCCACGCCTCCGTCATCGCCTTCGACCTGGAGACCCGGCACGCCCGCGCCGCCGTGCTCGATCTCGCGGGCACCATCCTGGCCGAGCACACCGGGCCGATGGACGTCGGCGAAGGGCCCGAGCGCGTCCTGGACCAGCTGGCCGAGTGGTTCCCGGACCTGATCGCGGCGGCCGGTGTCCCGGCGTCCCACGTGACGGGCATCGGCCTGTCCGTGCCCGGTCCGGTCGACTGGGAGTCCGGGCGGGTGATCGAGCCGCCCATCATGCCGGGCTGGGACCGGTACCCGATCCGGGAGCGGCTCCAGAAGGCGTACGCGGCGCGCATGGGCCTGGACCCGGCGGCCGCCGACGCCGTACCGGTCCTCGTCGACAACGACGCCAACCTCATGGCGCTGGCCGAGTACCAGGCCAACCACCGCGACTGCGCCTCCTTCGTGCTGCTGAAGGTGTCCACCGGCATCGGTGCGGGTGTCGTCATCGGGGACCAGCTCTACCGCGGCATCGACGGCGGGGCGGGCGACATCGGGCACATCCGCCTGCACGACCGCTCGGACGCGCTGTGCATGTGCGGCTCCCACGGCTGCCTCGCGGCCGTCGCCAGTGGGCGGGCGATCGCCAAGGAACTGGCCGCCCTCGGCCTCGACACCGCCTCCGGGCGGGATGTCAGACGGCTGCTCAACGAGGGGCACCCCGACGCCGTCCGGCTGGCCCGCGAGGCGGGACGACGGGTGGGCGAGGTCCTGGTGACTGTCGTGACCCTGCTCAATCCCGGGGTGCTCATGATCGCGGGCGAGCTGTCCGGAGTGCCCTTCCTGACCGGCGTGCGGGAGCTGGTCTACCAGCGCGCCATGCCCCGGGCGACGGCCAATCTCCAGGTCGTCACCTCCCGGCTCGGCGACCACGCGGGGCTCGTCGGAGCCGCCGCCATGGTCGTGGAGGACCTCTACTCCCCCGCGGGCGCCGACGCCCGGCTGGAGCGCCTCGCGCCGTGACCGCATTGTCGCCCCACGCACCGACTCGCCAGACAGGAACACCGTGACCGCTGCCCCCGCCCCCTGGAACCACCGTCCCGTCGAGGTCGGGCTCGTGGGCGCCGGCCCCTGGGCCCGCGCCATGCACGCCCGGGTGCTCGCCGCCGGTCCCGAGACCCGGCTCGCCGCGGTCTGGGCCCGCCGTACGGACGCCGCCCGCGAGGCCGCCGCCCCCTACGCCGCGCATGTCGCCGCCGACTTCGAGGAGTTGCTGGACCACTGCGAGGCCGTGGCGTTCGCGGTGCCGCCCGCCGTCCAGGCCGAGCTGGCGCCACTGGCCGCGAAACGCGGCAAGGCCCTGCTGCTGGAAAAGCCGCTCGGGCCCGACCTGGCCGCGGCCCGCCGCGTGGCCGACGCGGTGACCGAGGCCGGCGTCGTCTCCCAGCTCGTGCTGACCAAGCGCTATCACCCGGCCACCCGGGCCTTCCTCGAAGCCGCCCGCTCCTTCGAGACGACCGGGGCACGCTCCTGCTACCTCCACGGCGCCTTCCTGCAAGGGGAGTTCGCCACCGGCTGGCGTCTCGAACACGGCGCGCTGCTCGACCTCGGCCCCCATCTGCTCGACCTGCTGGACGCCGCGGTGGGCCCCGTCACGTCGATCCGCGCCACCGGCGACCCGCGCCGCTGGGTGGAACTGACCTGCGAACACGAGAACGGCGCCGTGAGCCAGGCCTCGCTGTCCGGTTCCGTGGCCGTCCCCCGCGCGCTCACCCGCCTAGAGCTCTTCGGCGCGGCCGAACCCCTCGTCTACGACACGGCCGGCCTCGACCACGAGGAGTGCTGGCCCGTCCTGCGCCACGACTTCGCGACGGCCGTCCGCACCCGCACACCGACGCCGGTCGACGCCGGGCGCGGCCTGTACCTGCAGCGCCTGCTCGACGGGGTCGTGTACGGCTGAGGGTCCGGCCGGGGGGCGTTGGTCAGTCGACGACCGCGGTGGCCTCGACCTCGATCAGATACTCGGGCACGTCCGGTGCCGCGACGCCCAGCCGGGCGGCCGCCCGCACGATGCCTTCCAGGAGCCGGGGCATCTTGTCGGGGAAGGAGGCACCGGCCGCCGCCAGGACGGTGGCGACGTTGAGTAGCACTGCTCGGCCTGTGCTGTCAGATCGCCTTCGCCGACGGTGACGCCGTCGACGTACCAGGCGACCTGCCCGGCGACGAAGACCAGCTTCGATCCGGCTGCGATCGACACCTGCCGGTAGACGTCGACCTCCGGCAGGGGGTTAGGCGTGTCCAGTAGACGGCTGCTCCAGGCCAGCCGGGACAGGGCGATCTTGGGGGATGGCGGACCAAGGAGGTGGACGTGGTCGGTTTCGCCGTTGGACTCCGTCAGCTCGGCGCCGAAGTCCGCGCAGACGTCCCGCATGGCCTCCTCGCAGTGGACGAGGATGTAGTCGGTTAAGGGGCCGCGCCGATACTTCGGGGTGACCAAGTGCGCATGGAGGGCGTGGACAATCGTTCTACCCCTCCTCAGATCGGGGTTGGGTTCCCGTCGAGGTGACATGGACTGGTGGTGGGAGCGTTGCTGTCACCGTCATGAAGCTGGTGGTGCGGGTCAAACTCCTCCCGACGCCCGCAATGAAGACGCGACCTGGGTCTCGATCTGGACCACCCCGGGCCGCTGAAGGGCGTGGCGTTCACCGGGCAGACCGAACAACTGGCCGTGCTGGCCGTCCACCGCCGGGGCGAGTCCGACCTGGTCCGCCGGGGCGGGAAGTGGTTTCTCATCGCGACCTGCGAGATCCCCGAGCGGGCGCCGGATCAACCGCAAACGCGCCCACGACCGGACGCTACGGTCCAAGCTACAAAAGAAGGGCACGAAGTACTCCTGGCCCTTCGCCCAGCTCGGCACTCTCATCGCCTACAAGGCGCAGAAGGCCGGGGTACCGGTGATCTACGTCGACCCGGCGTACACCAGCCAGGAATGCTCCCAGTACCACCACACCGCACGCACGAACCGGACCTCCCAGGCCCGCTTCGCGTGCAAGGTCTGCGTCTTCGTCGAGCACGTGGACCACAACTCGTCCCACAACATCTCCCGTCGCGGGTGGATGGCGTGGGTCTGCGGGACCGGGTCAACGGCCCAGCCCTCACACTCATCACGCAGCCGCTTCGGCGCCTGACGCGTGCCGGGCGTCACGCGCGGTTCGGCGGCAGGGGGTCAGTCGCGCCGGCGCTCGGGACCGCGGAAGACCGCCAGCCGCAGGACGACGAAGCGTACGACGGTGACGGCGACCGACGTGGTGGCGAGGACCGCGGTCTCGGCGGCCGGTGAGGCACCGGGCCGCTCGTGCTTGAACCACAGCACGGCGCCGGAGGTGACCAGGTAGCCGAGCAGGAAGAGAGCGCCGGCTCCCAGGTGGGCGCGGGCCGCTCTCGTGGCGGCGCGCCGGAAGGTCAGCCGCCGGTTGGCCTCGGTGTTGAGCACGGTCAGCACGAGAAGGGAGACCAGGTTGGCGGCGGCCGGGGCCCACCACAGGCGCAGTCCCCAGTACAGCAGCGCCTGCCCGGCGGTCGAGACGACGCCGATCGTGACGAACCAGCCGACCTCCCGCGACCACATCCGGCGCCGCGGGGCGGGAGTGCGCAGCGGTCCGCGGGGCTCGGCGACCGACGCGTCCTTCAGCCGAGCCACCTCTTACGCCCCCGCCCAGCCGACCGACAACTCCCTGATGGCGCAGCCTACTACGGCACCCACGAAACGCTTTGCCTTTTCTTTGCCTTTGGGGAACCCTGTGGTACCCGGACGCGTTCATCCTGGTGACCGCGGGAAACCGCGGCCGGGACAGACCGATACGCAGCAACTGAAGCCGAGGTGGCACGAGTGGCGATGTGGGACAAGATCAAGGACCAGGCCAAGACCTTCCAGCAGTCCCAGGGCACTCGGGGAGCGAGCGGATCCGGGCAGGGATCGCACGGACCGGCGGCCACCGGCAGGTCGGGCTCGTCCTCCGGCGGCTCCAAGGCCCAGCTGCTCGGGATGTTCAAGTCCCAGCTCGCGTCCGCCAAGGCCGAACTCAAGAGCGGGGCCTACCGGGACGCCAGCATGGCCATGTGCGCGCTGGTCGCCGCCGCGGACGGTCAGGTGGAACCGGCAGAGCGGCAGCGCGTGGAGGAGCTGATCGTCTCCAACGAGGTGCTGCAGAACTTCCCGGCGGACCAGCTCCGCCAGCGGTTCAACCAGCATGTGGACCGGCTCCTGACCAACTTCGAGCAGGGCAGGACCGAGGCCCTCCAGGTGATCGCCAAGGCCGCGAAGAAGCCCGCGGAGGCCCGTGCGGTCGTGCAGACCGGCATGGTCGTCGCCGGCGCCGACGGAACCTTCGAGCCGTCCGAGCAGTACGCGATCCGTGAAGCCTGCACCGCGCTCAACATCTCGCCCTCGGAGTTCGGCGTCTGATCGCCCCTCAGCCCCGGCGCCGGTGCGCCGCGACCCGCTCCCGGGTCGCGCAGCGACGTGAGCAGTAGCGGCGCTCCGGACCGCTGCCCCGGGCGATGAAGACGTCGCGGCAGCCGTCGGACGCGCAGACCCTGCCGGGCGGGCTCTGGTGGTCCCACACCAGGACCACCAGCGCCATGCAGGACGAGGCGAGGAACCACTGCGGCCACGGCGCGTCGTCGTCGTGGTCGAGATGGGGGTGCCACGGAGCAGCGCCCTCGTGGGAGGTCAGGCGGAGCTGTCCCGTGTGCGCGCCCAGGAGACGGTTCAGGACGTGGGCGGCGGCGTCGGCCGAGTCCGCCGCGAACACCTCCCGCAGCAGGGCGGCGGCCTCACGCATCCCGTCCACGTCACCCGCGGTCAGCTCGAGCGGCCCCTTCTCGCCGTAGGCACGCAGCACTTCGGCGACCGCCCGGGGGTCGGGTGCGTCCCCCGCCAGCGCGTTGACGAGCGCGGCGGTGCGCCGGGCCGTGGTCAGCACGGAGTGCCTGGTGGACCAGTCGTCGTCGAGAGGAGAGGACACCGGCCGAATGTAACGCATATTGCGGAGTTTTGAGTTACCTCCGTAACGTCTCGCTGGTGCCAAAGGGTTACTCCATACGGTCCTACCTGGCCGGGGCGGTGGCGGCGCGCGCCGGGGACGAGATGTCGGGGCCGGCGCTGCTGCTGGCCGGCCTCGCCCTCACCGGATCGACCACGGACGCGTCGTCGCTGCTCGCGGGCATCACGATCTCCGCGGCGATCGGCGGACCGGTGCTCGGGACGCTCCTCGACAGGGCGGCGCGGCCGGGCCGTCTCCTGGCCGGCGCACTCGCGCTGTACGCGGCGGGGCTGAGCGCGGTCCTCGTCGGGCTCGGCCGGCTCCCGATCGCCTGCACCGTCCTGCTCGCGGCGCTCACGGGGCTGCCGGGTCCGGCCCTTTCGGGCGGCTGGACCGCGCAACTCCCCCGGGTGGCAAGGGACGGACACCTGCCCAGGGCCAACGCGCTGGACGCGATGACCTTCAGTGCGGCGAGCCTGGCCGGCCCTGCCCTGGCCGGCGGCGTGGCCCAGACGCTGGGAGCCTCCACGGCGGTCGCGGTCTCCGCGGCACTGGTCGCCACGGCGGTGCCGGCCGCGTGGCGGTTGCCGTCGCGCTCCGGGGCGGCCCGGGCAGCACGGCCGACCCCGGCGGCCGGAGCCCTCGCCGCCGGATTCCGGGTCATCCTCCGGCGTCCGCTGCTCGCCCGGGCGACCCTCACCTCGGTCGTCTCCTGTGCCGCCCAGGGCATGCTGGCGGCCTGCGTCCCGCTCCTGGGCGCACAGGTCCTCGGCGCGGCCGGGCGCGGCGCCCTGCTGTTCTCCTGTGCGGCGGCCTCTGCCCTGGTGGCCAACGCCGTGCTCGCGCGACGTCCGCACTCCGTCGCCCCGGACACGATCGTCCGGGCGGGTGCCCTGGTCCAGGCGGCCGCGTTGGCCCTGGCGGCGACGGGCCGGCCCGCCACGCTGCTCGTGGCCGCGCTCGTCCTCGGCGTCGGCGAGGGTCCCCAGCTCACCGCGCTCTTCGCGGTACGTCACCGGGAGGCCCCGGACCACCTGCGCGGCCAGATCTTCACCACCGGGGCGAGCCTCAAGATCACCGCCTTCGCCCTGGGAGCCGCCGTCGGCGGTCCGCTCGCCGCATGGTCCCTGCCGGGCGCCCTGACGGTGGCGGCGGGCACGGCGGCAGGCGCGGCGTTCGTGGGCTCGTGGATCGGCAGGGAAAGGGTTTGACGGCCGTCCGCGCCGAAGGGTCGGATGAGGTCCATGAGTTCAGGCCAGACGCATCCGGGCCCGTACCCCCTCGACGACCGTCTCGTACGGCGGCTGGTGGACGGGCAGTTCCCGCAGTGGGCGGGGCTGCCCGTCGAGCGCTTCCCGTCCGGCGGCACGGTCAACGCGATGTACCGGCTGGGCGACGCCATGGTCGTGCGGCTGCCGCTGATCGAGGGCGGCGTGGAGGACGTGACGACGGAGCGGGAGTGGCTCCCCCGGCTGTCGCCCCTGCTGCCCGCCGCCGTCCCCGAGGTGCTCGGCGCCGGTGCGCCCGCCGAGGGCTATCCGTGGCCCTGGTCGGTGTACCGGTGGCTGCCCGGTGAGATCCCCGAGGCCGGAGCACTGACCGATCCCGTGCGACTGGCGACGGATCTGGCCGGGTTCGTGGCGGCGATGCGAAGCGTCACCCTGCCCGGCGCGCCGCAGGCGTACCGCGGCGGTCCGCTCGCCACCCTCGACCAGGCGACGCGGGCCGCGCTCGACGAACTGCGGGGCCTTCCCGAGGAGGGCGTCGACTGCGACGCCCTGGCCGCCGTATGGCAGGACGCGCTGCGGGCCCCGGCCCCGGAAGGGCCGCCGGTCTGGCTGCACGCCGACCTGATGCCGGGCAACCTGCTGGTGGCCGGCGGCAGGCTGTCCGCGGTGATCGACTTCGGCTGCATGGGGGTGGGCGACGCGGCCTGCGATCTCTTCCCGGCGTGGAATCTGCTGCCGGCCGCCGCGAGGGAGGTCTTCCGCGAGGTACTCGGCGTGGACGACGCGACCTGGCGGCGCGGCCGGGGCCGCACCCTCTCCCAGGCGCTGATCGCGCTGCCGTACTACCGGAAAACCAACCCCGCGATGGCCGGCAACGCCCGCCACGTGATCCGGGCGGTGCTGGCCGAAACGCGCCGCTAGGGCACGGCTAGGGCGCGATCCCCACGCCGTCGATCCTGCCCCACGCGCGCTCTTGGGCGGCGGTCATCGCGGGCCAGCCGAGTCCGCCCGGCCGGGGCCGCACCCGTGAGGCGTACGGGGAGGGGCGGAACCCGGGATCGTAGAAGCAGCCGCTGCCGTAGGTGGCGTCGAACGCCTCGCAGGAGGCCGCGACGGAACGCGGGCTCGGCCTGCGGCCCGTGCGCACCCATGTGTCCAGTGCGGAGATCGAGTTGGCGTACTCGGAATCGCTCAGCGAGCTGTGCTCGGTCTCCTTCGTGAACGTCTGGACGAGGTTCCCGCCCCGGCCCGCGCCTCGGAGCGTGGCGCGGTAGGCCGCCTCGTGCTCCACGAACGCCGTCGGGTCGTCGATGGCGTGCAGGGTGAGGACGGGGAGGGAGACCCGGCCGGTGAGGTCGCTGTCGTAGGACAGGTCCCGGCGTGCGGTGGGGTCGGCCGAGAAGCGCTCGACGCCCGCGTTGAGCGCCTTGTCGTCGTGTGAACCCGAGTAGCGCACGCCCCGGTTGCTCCACGGGTTCCGTCCGTCGAGCCGGTTCGTCACGATGTCCCGGAAGGTGAAGGTGGCGAAGCGCAGATGCGACTCGAGGGTGCGCTCCGGGATGCGGGTGACGGCGAGGATGTCGTCGAGGTTGCGCTGTTGCAGCGCGGTGCGGTCCGCCGGTTCGGAGGCGTAGCCGGTGCACTCCTCAAGGCGTGCGCGCAGCCCGGCGTTCGTCATCGTGGAGCCGGGGCGCAGTCCCTGCCACAGCGGGTACTGCGGCTCGGTCGGGCGCGGATGGTTGTGGCAGTAGTACTGGTAGACCACCCGCAGGTCCACGCGGTAGTCGTAGCCGCGCGAACCGCCGCCGAGGACGCCGTTGGTCAGCAGCACTCCGTCGTACGCGCCGCGCCGCGTGCCGTAGGTCTCCGCGACCTTGGCGGCCACGTCTCCGCCCCAGGACTGGCCGTGCAGGTAGGTGCGTTCCGGCCGGCCGAACCGGGCGGTGAACAGGCGGCGCACGTTCTCGGTGTCGGTGGCGGCCATGCGGGCTCCGTAGCCACCGCGCCGGTAGGCGGAGCCGGCCCACGCGTACCCCTGGTCGACCATCACCGCCCAGCGTTGCAGGTCCTCGGTGCTGCGGGCCGGGTCGGAGGCGTCGCCGAGGTCGGGCCCGCCGTGGGCGTGCACGACGAGGGAGCCGTTCCAGTCGTGCGGCACCGCCATCGTGTAGTGGGCCCCGTTGGCGTCCTGGCCGGTGTAACACGTGGCGTTGTCCGCCAGCTCGGGCGGGCAGTCGGCGGCCACGGGCCGTTCGGCCGCCTGCGCGGGGGCGGCGGACACATTGCCGAGCGTGCCCAGGAACACGGCCGCGAGGGCGGCCGCCACCACGGCCGGACGGCTTCGGCGGCGCGCCGCCGAGGTGAGCTGCGTGGGAGCGTCGGGTGTGGTCAAGGTGCGGGCTCCTGTACGTGCTGGGTGCCGGCGCGAAATCGCGCTGCGAGCTGGGATGTTAGGAATCCCCCGGAGCCGTGGCCACCCCTTCGATCATTGCGTTCATAGTGTTCCCCCGGCGCCGTGTGCCGACGCCGGATGCCGGACCCCGTGCGCGGACTCCTGCGTGGCCTCTTGACGCCCCATTGGTCTCTACCTATCGTCACCGCCCAGTCGAACGTTCAGAACAACACTCAACGTTCACATACCCGAACGGATGGACCCCCCACATGTCCTCTGCTCCCACGCGCCGTCATCGCAGATCCCGTGCCGTCCTCCTCGCGACCCTCACCGCCGCCCTCGTCGCCGCCCTGCTGGCCGGCCCGGGCTCGACCGCGCACCGCGCGGACGCCGCACCGGCCGCGTTCACGCATCCCGGAGTCACCGTCTCCGAGGGCCAACTCGACTTCGTCCGCGCCAAGGTCGACGCCGGGGCCCAGCCCTGGAAGGGCGCCTTCGACCAGATGATGGCGAGCAGGTACGCCGACCTGAACCGCACCCCTAAGCCCCGCGCGGTGGTGGAGTGCGGTTCGTACTCGAACCCCAACTACGGCTGCACGGACGAACGCGAGGACGCGATCGCGGCCTACACCAACGCGCTGGCCTGGTACTTCACCCGCGACGAGCGGTACGCGCGCAAGGCCATCGAGCTGATGGACGCCTGGTCCGCAGTGATCCGGGACCACACCAACAGCAACGCGCCGCTGCAGACCGGATGGGCCGGCTCCTCCTGGCCCAAGGCCGCCGAGATCATCAAGTACACGTACGGCGGCACCTGGGCGAACTCCGGCCGCTTCGCCGGCATGCTCCGCGACGTCTACCTGCCCGAGATCATCAACGGCTCCAACTCCAACGGCAACTGGGAGCTGACGATGACGGAGGCCGCCGTCGGCATCTCCGTCTTCCTGGAGGACAAGGCCTCCTACGACAAGGCCATGGCCAAGTTCCGCACCCGCACGGCCGCCTACGTCTACCTGGAGTCCGACGGAGCCCTGCCCAGGACGGTGCCGAGTCAGAACCTCGATTCCCGGGACAAGATCGTCAAGTACTGGCAGGGCCAGTCCACCTTCGTCACCGGCCTCACCCAGGAGACCTGCCGGGACTTCACCCACACGGGATACGGCATCTCGTCCATCTCCCACGTCGCCGAGACCAGCCGGATCCAGGGGCAGGACCTGTACGGCACCGACGTGGGCGAGCGGCTGCGGCACGCGCTCGGCTTCCAGGCGAAGTACCAGCAGGGCGCGGGCGCACCGAGCTGGCTGTGCGGGGGCGACCTCGACCTCGGCCTGGGGCCGGTGACCGAGGTCGGCTACAACGCCATGCACAACCGCCTCGGCTTCGCCATGGACAACACCCAGGCGCTGACCGAGCGCACCCGCCCCTCCGGCACGAACAACCTCTTCGTCGCCTGGGAGACCCTCACCCACGGCGACAATCCGGCCTGAGGCGGCGGGCGGTGGCCCGCGCTCAGCCGTCGTAGTCCACGGTCAGCTTCTCGGAGACCGGGTACGACTGGCAGGTCAGGACGTAGCCGGCGTCGACCTCGGCGTCCTCGAGCGCGTAGTTGCGGCGCATGTCGACCCGGCCGTCGGTGACCAGGGCCCGGCAGGTGCCGCAGACCCCGCCCTTGCAGGCGAAGGGCAGGTCGGGCCGCGTCTGCTGGGCCCCGTCGAGGACGGACCGCTCCCGGGACAGGGAGGAGGTCGTGGAGCGGCCGTCCAGGGTGATGGTGACCTCGCTGACGGGTCCCCGCGGGCCGGTCTCCTCGTGGTGGACCTCCCGCACGGGTTCGTCGTCGGCGTAGAACAGCTCCCGGTGGACGCGGTCCGCCGGGACACCGAGGCCGGTCAGGACCTGCTGGGCGTCGGCGACCATGCCCTGCGGGCCGCACAGCCACCAGTGGTCGGCGGCGGGTACGTCCACCAGGGAGCCGACGAGCGCCGAGAGCCGTTCGGCGTCCAGCCGGCCGGAGAGGACCTCTGCCTCGCGGGGTTCACGGGAGAGCACGTGGGCGAGGTGGAAGCGGGTGGGGTGGAGGTCCTTCAGGTCGGCCAGGTCGTCGGCGAACATCACCGTGTCGCTGCGGCGGTTGCCGTAGAAGAGGGTGACGGTCGAGCGGTCGTCGGCGGCGAGCACCGACTCCGCGATGGACACCATCGGGGTGATGCCCGAACCGGCGGCGATCAGCACATGGTGGCCCGGGGTGGTCAGATCGGGGGTGAAGAGCCCGGTGGGCGCCATCACCTCGACACCGTCGCCGGGGCGCACGTCGTTGACCAGCCACGCGGAGAACAGGCCGCCCGGCACCACCCGCACCCCGATGCGCGGCACCGAGCCGGCCGGTGCGCAGATCGAGTACGAGCGGCGCTCGTCCCGTCCGTCGACCTCGCGCCGCAGGGTGAGCGACTGACCGGGCGCGAAGGCGAACTCCCCGGCCAGCTCGTCCGGGATCTCGAAGCTCACGGCCGCCGCGTCCGCGCACAGCCGCTCGACGGCCGCGACGCGCAGACGGTGGAAGGCGGGCCGGCGACGCGTGCGCACCGGTGGCGCCGGGACGGGGGCGCTCTGGGCCATCAGATCTCCTTGACGTACTCGAACGGCTCGCGGCAGGCCCGGCAGCGCCACAGCGCCTTGCAGGACGTGGCGGCGAAGCGGGAGGTCTCCTCGGTGTCCGCCGAGCCGCAGCGGGGACAGGCCACCGCAGGCCGGGTCGGCGACAGCACCAGCGGGACCGGACCGCGGGGCGCGGCACCGGGCGGGGCGATGCCGTGCTCGGCCAGCTTGCGGCGGCCGGACTCGGTGATCCAGTCGCTGGTCCAGGGCGGGTTCAGGACGGTGCGGATCTCCACGCGCGGGTAGCCCGCGTCCCGCAGCCGCGCGGCGACGTCCGCCCGCATCTCGGCCATGGCCGGGCAGCCCGAGTAGGTGGGGGTCAGACTCGCGACCACGGTGCCGTCCGCGCCCACCTCGACGTCGCGCAGCACCCCGAGGTCGGCGAGGGTCAGCATGGGCAGCTCGGGGTCGGGCACCTGCTCGGCGACGCGGCGGGCCCGGCGGGCGTCCAGGAGGGCGGTCACCATGTCGCCTCCGGGTGGGCGCGGGCGATGCCCTGCAACTCGGTGAGCAGCGGCGCCAGATGCTCGGTGTGCTCGCCTGCGCGGCCGGAGCCGGGCAACGGGCGGTACACCGGCAGGGGCAGTCCGGCCGCCTCGGTGACCTGGCGCAGGTCTTCGGCGACCTCGTCCCGTACGTCGTACGCGGTGTGCAGCTCGCCCAGGTACGGGGCGATGTCGTCCAGTGCCGCGCGCATCCTGCGGTGGGACTCCTCGGTGCCGTCGCCCAGGCGCACGGCCCACTCGGCCGCGTACTGCCGGTGGTAGGTGAGTTCCTTGACGCCCTTGGCGGCGACCGCCGCGAGGACCGGGTCGGGGTGGTCCAGCAGCCGCTGGAAGTGGGCCAGGCGCCAGCTGGAGAGCACCAGCAGCCGCACGACGGCGAACGCGAAGTCGCCGCCGGGCAGTTCGGCCAGCGTCACGTTCCGGAATTCGGCGGCGTCCCGGAAGTAGGCGTAGGCGTCCTCGTCACGGCCGGTGCCGTCGGCCTGGCCGGCGCGGGAGTAGAGCAGCCGGGCCTGGCCGAGCAGGTCCAGGCCGATGTTGGCCAGCGCCACCTCCTCCTCCAGCTCCGGGGCGCGGGTGACCCACTCGGCGAGCCGCTGCGCGCTGACCAGGGCGTCGTCGGCGAGCGCCACGCACTCCGCGGCCAGTGCGCCGGCGTCGACGCCCTCGGGCACGGTGGTGTCGACGCCGTGCAGCGGGTCCTCGAAGCCGGTGCCGTAGGCCCAGCGGGTGTCGTCCTCGTGCCCCTCGGCCAGGGTGAGGTAGACGTGGTCGTCACTCATGCCCTGCTCCTAGATGTGGGGGACGTCGTCGGGGATGTCGTAGAAGGTCGGGTGGCGGTAGACCTTGTCGGCGCTCGGGGCGAAGAAGGGGTCCTTCTCGTCGCGGGTGGAGGCGGCGATGTGCTCCGAGCGCACCACCCAGATGCTCACGCCCTCGTTGCGCCGGGTGTAGAGGTCGCGGGCGTGGGTGAGGGCCATGGCGTCGTCGGCGGCGTGCAGCGAGCCGACGTGGACGTGGTTGAGTCCGCGCTTGCCGCGCACGAACACCTCGTACAGCGGCCAGCCCTGCTTCTCGGGCTTCTCGGGGGTCATGCCGCCGCTCCCTTCTGCGCACGAGCGGCCTGCTTGGCGGCGTGGGCGGTGGCCGCCTCGCGCACCCAGGCGCCGTCCTCGTGGGCGGTCCGCCGCCGCTCGCTCCGCTGTGCGTTGCACGGGCCGTCGCCCTTGATGACGCGCATCAGCTCGTCCCAGTCCGGGGTGCCGAAGTCGTGGTGCCCCGTCTCCTCGTTCCACCGCAGCTCCGGGTCGGGCAGGGTGACGCCGAGCTTCTCGGCCTGCGGGACGGTCATGTCGACGAAGCGGCGGCGCAGTTCGTCGTTGCTGTGGCGCTTGATCTTCCAGGCCATCGACTGCGCCGAGTTGGGCGAGGCGTCGTCGGGCGGGCCGAACATCATCAGGGAGGGCCACCACCAGCGGTCCACCGCGTCCTGGACCATCTCGCGCTGGGCGGGAGTGCCGCGCATCATCGTCACCAGCAGCTCGTAGCCCTGCCGCTGGTGGAACGACTCCTCCTTGCAGATGCGCACCATCGCGCGCGCGTACGGGCCGTACGAGCTGCGGCACAGCGGCACCTGGTTGCAGATGGCCGCGCCGTCCACGAACCAGCCGATCACGCCCATGTCGGCGAAGCTGAGGGTCGGGTAGTTGAAGATCGACGAGTACTTCTGCCGGCCCTCGATCAGGCGCCGGGTGAGGTCGTCGCGGTCCGCGCCGAGGGTCTCGGCCGCCGAGTACAGATACAGCCCGTGGCCGGCCTCGTCCTGGACCTTGGCGAACAGGATCGCCTTGCGGCGCAGCGACGGCGCCCGGGTGATCCACTCGCCCTCGGGCTGCATGCCGATGATCTCCGAGTGCGCGTGCTGGGCGATCTGCCGGATCAGCGTCTTCCGGTAGCCCTCGGGCATCCAGTCCCGCGGCTCGATGCGCTGGTCGCGCGCGATCGTCGCGTCGAAGTGCTCCTGGAGCCCCTCGGGGGGCGGCGCCTCGGCATCGTGTGTCGTGGTCATCGTCACCAGCTTCCCAACCGACCATTCGTTCGGTATCAGTGTGACGGGTTTCCGGCCCCCGGGCAAGACCCGGACCCCCGCCGGTCACACTCTTGACAGCGCCGCCGCGCGGCTGGATTACTGGGGCTTGCCGCGCGCTAACCGAATGGTCGGTCGGGACAGAAGGTGGTGGGAAGGATGTCGCAGGCCACTGGGCCGACACCCACGGAGGTGATGTTCTTGGCGGACGAGGCCTCCCGGCGGCTCGGCATCGAGCTGGTCGAGCACGGCGAGGGGACCGCCGTACTCCGTATGACCGTGACCCCCGCGATGGTGAACGGGCACCGGATCGCCCACGGCGGCTATCTGTTCCTGCTCGCCGACACCGCTTTCGCCTGCGCCTGCAACAGCCACGGCCCGGTGACCGTCGCGGCCGGCGCCGACATCGTGTTCGTGGCCCCGGCCCGCGAGGGCGACGTGCTCGAGGCCCGCGCCGAGGAACGCGCCCGCTACGGACGCAGCGGCATCTACGACGTGAGCGTGCGGCGCGGCGACGAGGTGATCGCGGAGTTCCGCGGACGCAGCCGCAGCGTGCGGGAGACCACGGCGCGCGAGACGCCGGGCACGACGACGAAGGAGTCGCGATGAGCAGCGAGCCGACGACCGGGGCGGCCCCGGCGCCCCGACCTGGCGAGCCTCTCCCCCACGACCTGCTGGACGACGCCGAGCGCCTGTCCCGCGAGCAGCTCCGGGAGCTCCAGCTCGACCGGCTGCGCGCGACCCTTCGGCACGCCTACGACAACGTGGAGCTGTACCGGAAGAAGTTCGACGCCGCCGGGGTGACGCCCGACGACTGCCGCAGCCTGGCGGACCTGTCCAGGTTCCCCTTCACCACCAAGGCCGA
Organism: Streptomyces sp. BBFR51; assembly: GCF_044591655.1. Taxonomy (NCBI): domain Bacteria; kingdom Bacillati; phylum Actinomycetota; class Actinomycetes; order Kitasatosporales; family Streptomycetaceae; genus Streptomyces; species Streptomyces sp. BBFR51. Next base: position 568,907 of record NZ_CP172448.1, read on the forward strand.
CCTGCGGGACACCTACCCGTTCGGCATGTTCGCGGTCCCGATGGCCGACGTGCGGCGCGTGCACGCCTCCAGCGGCACCACCGGCCGCGCCACCGTCGTCGGGTACACGGACCACGACCTGTCCATGTGGGCGGACGTCGTCGCCCGTTCGATCCGCGCCGCGGGCGGCCGCCCCGGCCACAAGGTGCACATCTCCTACGGCTACGGCCTGTTCACCGGCGGCCTCGGCGCGCACTACGGCGCCGAACGCGCCGGGTGCACGGTGATCCCGGCCTCCGGCGGCATGACCGCACGCCAGGTGCAGATCATCCAGGACTTCCGGCCCGAGATCATCATGGTCACCCCGTCCTACATGCTCACCCTGCTCGACGAGTTCGAGCGGCAGGGCATCGACCCGCGCTCCAGCTCCCTGAAGGTCGGCATCTTCGGCGCCGAGCCGTGGACCGAGGAGATGCGCCGCGAGATCGAGGAGCGCGTGGACATCCACGCCGTCGACATCTACGGCCTGTCCGAGGTGATCGGCCCCGGCGTGGCGCAGGAGTGCGTCGAGACCAAGGACGGCCTGCACGTGTGGGAGGACCACTTCTACCCGGAGGTGGTGGACCCGCTCACGGACACCGTGCTGCCCGAGGGCGAGGAGGGGGAGATCGTCTTCACCTCCCTCACCAAGGAGGCGCTCCCGGTGATCCGGTACCGCACGCGCGACCTCTCGCGGCTGCTGCCGGGCACCGCACGGCCGGCCTTCCGGCGGATGCGGAAGGTCACCGGGCGCTGCGACGACATGATCATCCTGCGCGGCGTGAACGTCTTCCCCACCCAGATCGAGGAGATCGTGCTGCGCACCCCCGGTGTCGCCCCGCACTTCCAGATCCGGCTCACCGAGCGCGGGCGCATGGACCACATGACCGTGCGGGTCGAGGCCCGTCCCGACGCGGACCCCGAGCGGCGCGAGGCCGCCGCGCGGGCGATCGCGCAGGGCGTCAAGGACGGGGTGGGCGTCACCGTGGAGGTGGAGATCGTCGCCCCGGAGACCCTGGAGCGCTCGCTGGGCAAGCTCCACCGGGTCCGGGATCTGCGGGGCGCGTGAAACGTGAGCACGGACACGTCTGTTCACCACTCGGGCTGGTGTGCGGCGAGATACGGATGGGCAGTAATGGCGTGATCGGGGGAGGTTGAGTACATCCTGGGGGGAAATCCCGTGCGTGTGTGTGTGATCGGTGCAGGCCTGTCGGGGCTGGCGGTGGCCCATGCTCTCAAGCAGCGCGGCATCTCCTTCGTCTGTCTGGAGAAGGCACCCGACGTCGGCGGGATCTGGCGTCAGCCACAGGCCGGCGAGCGGGGTCCGGGCTACCGGTCCCTGCACCTGAACACCGCCAAGCAGCTGACCGGTTACGCGGACTTCCCGATGCCGTCCTCGTACCCGCTCTATCCCCGGCACAGCCAGGTCGCCGGCTATCTGCGGTCCTTCGCCGAGTGGGCGGGCCTGCTGGACCACGTCGAGCTGCGGACCGAGGTGGTGTCCGTCGGTCAGGACCCTGACGGCGGGTGGACCGTCGTCAGCCGCGGCGCGGACGGCGCGCAGGCCACGCGGCGGTTCGAGCAGGTGGTCGTCGCCTCGGGCCACCACACCGACCCGGTCCTGCCCGACCCCCTCCCGCCCGGCGCCGATTCCTTCGCCGGAACGATTCTGCACTCCCTCGACTACCGCGACGGAAGCGACTTCGACGGCCGGCGCGTCGTCGTGGTGGGCCTCGGCGCGTCGGCGGTGGACATCGCGGCGGACCTCTCCCGGCATGCCGCGTACACCGTGCTGTCGGTGCGCCGGGGACTGCACATCGTGCCCAAGCAGCTCTTCGGGATGTCGGTCGACGAGATCGCCGAGGCCCCCTGGTGGAACGAGATGTCCTTCGACGAGCGGCGCCGGTGGGTGGAGCAGGCCCTGCTCGTGGCGCGCGGCAGACTGTCGGACTACGGCCTGCCGGAGCCCGACCACCCGGTCTTCTCCTCCGCCACGACCCTCTCGGACGAGATCCTCAGCCGGATCCGGCACGGGGCGGTGACCCCGAAGCCCGCGATCGCCTCCTTCGACGGCGACCGGGTCGTCTTCACCGACGGCAGCTCCGAGAACGCCGACGCGGTCGTCTACTGCACCGGATTCCACATGACCTTCCCCTTCCTGCCCGACGGCTGCCCGGTGGCGGCGGACGGCTCGGTCGAGCTGTACAGACGCGTCGTCCCGGCCGACCGGCCCGGCCTGTACTTCGTCGGGCTGGTCCGGCCGGTGGGAGCGATCACCCGGCTGGTGGAGGCCCAGGCGCAGTGGGTGGCACGGATCGTCGACGGCGCCGCCGCGCTGCCCGCGGCCGAGGAGATGCGCGAGGAGATCGGCACCTACCTCGACGGCATCGTCCGGCGTTACGGCCGGACCCGGGGTGCCTCGATCCAGGTCGACGTGGGCCCGTATCTGGCCGAGTTCCGGGAGTCGCTGACCGTGTAGCCGCTCCGCCGGGCGCGGTCGGCGACGACGACGCCCTGCGGCCATGTCCTCGCCAGGGCTCCCGGTGGATGTCACCGGGAGCCCTGGCACGTCCGCCGGGTCGCCTCAGCTCACCGACAGCCGACGGCGGTCGGCCTCCACGACCGGCGGCCGGACCGCGTACGCCTCCGAGGAGAGGTACGCCGTCACCCGCGGCGGGCGGTCCCGCTGATGGGCCAGGGCCAGGTAGGCGATCAGGCCCACCCCGTCCTCGGGGCGCCGTTCGGTGAGGGCGGTCAGGGCACGCTCGAGCACGGAGGCGTCCATGCCGTGGTGGCACAGCACCCTCCCCGCCCGCGCCAGGACCTCCCCGTCGTGCCGGGCGTAGTCCCTGACCGGGATGTGGAGGGTGAATCCACTCGGCCGTGCCGTGGCGGTGTCGGTGAAGGAGTGGCAGGACAGGCCGGGCCGTCTGCCGAGCCCCGTCGTGTCGGGGCCGAGGCCGGCGGCCGTGCGGAAGAACCCCTCGATCGCCGCGGGCCCGGGGCCGGAGTCCGTGCGGGACAGGCGCCCTGCCTGGCCGGCCGTGAGGTGGTCGTGACGCACGTAGACCTTCGCCCGGGGTTCCGCCCAGTCGCCGAGGTCCAGGGCGAGGAACGGATGGCCGGCCCCCTGGGGCAGGTTGGCGAAGGCCTGCCGGTGGCCGAGCCGGTGCAGGGCCTCGCGCACCGTCGTGGCGGAACGTTCCGCCCCGTTCGCCGCCGGGTTCAGATAGACCTTGACCTTGGGCACGCCGCCGGGCACCAGCTCCAGGGCGCACCACAGGGCGAGGGGGCCCTGTGGTGCGGGCGGCAGGAACAGGTCCTGGACCGCGTCGAGGGCGTCGGTGGTGAAGTGCCAGCGCCGGGCCATGCCCCGGATCGCCTCGAGTCCGATCCGGCCGCCCTGAGCCAGGCTGTCTGCGCCGCAGCCCGGTTCAAGGAGCACCCGCATGGAGGGCTTCGCGTCCGGCTGGAAGGAGAGGGAGAACTCCACGGGGGTGTGGTCGTCGGACAGGAAGGTGCGGGTGGGTGGCGGCAGGCTCAGTGGCCGCTCGGCCACCGGGCCCAGAGCCTCGGTCAGGACCTGTGCGTAGGTCCCGGCGTCGGTCTCCGAGAGGCCGGCGACCGCGCCGAGTCTTCGCAGCTGACCGCCGGTGAGGGAGCCGAGCGTGGGTGTGCCCCGCGGGCCCGTGCCCCTGGGTTCGGCGGTCACCGGCCCGTCCCCGGCCGCGGTTTGGGCCGCACAGAGTGATACCCGCCTCGGGAGGCGGGTATCGGGTGGGTCGGCGGCGGGAAAGCGGCGTTCGTGGATATGTGGTCCACGACACCTCCTTTTACTCGTAAGCAACTTGAATGCCGCGTTGCTCACTACCCGTGCCGTTCAACCTTCATGCGAAAGGGGCGGGTTGGGAGGGTGTTGCACAAATCACCGTGTGAGCCAGTTGAGGAACTGGCTCCACATGCCACTGCGTTCGGCCGGACGGGTCGGACTCGCCGCGTTCTGCTGCCCGGCCGAGGCGGTGGCCGGCCGCGGTTCGGCACTCCGGGCCGGGCGCACCGGGGTGAAGCGGGCCGGGAGCGTGGCCAGGGCCCGGTTGAAGGGTCCCGGTCGCCACGTCAGGCTGTCCTCGGGGACGGCGAGTTCGACGTCGGGCAGCTCGTTGAGCAGATGCTCGATGGCCGTGACCGTGATGTGCCGGGCCGGTTCCTTGGACGGGCAGGCGTGCGGGCCCGCGCTCCAGGCGAGGTGCGCGCGGTTGCTGCCGGCCTGGCGTGAGGCCTTCAGGGCCGGACCGGTGTTGGCCGCGGCGAAGCTGACCAGGACGAGGTCGCCCGCCTGAAGCTGCTGTCCGGCGAGTTCCGTGTCGGCGGCCGGGTAGTGCGGGGCGTAGTTGGCCATGGGCGGGTTCTCCCACAGCGTGTCGTCGAGCGCCTCGTCGATCAGGCCGCCCTCACGGGCGTACCTCTCGTGGGTGAGGAGCCGGTGCAGGGTGTTGCCGAGGAGGTTGCGCAGGGGCTCGGCGCCCGCGCCGAGGAGCAGGGCGAGCTGGTGGACCATCTCCTCGTCGTCGAGGCGCGCCTCGTGCTGCATCAGCCAGGAGGTGACGTCGTCACCGGGCTTGCTCCGCTTGAGCGCGACGAGTTCTCCCACGGCCTGGAAGAGCACCGCGGTGGCCTTGTCGGCGTTGACGCCGTCGAACATGCCGGAGATCCCGAACAGCACCCGGTCGCCGATGTCGGCAGGGCAGCCGAAGAGTTCGTTGAACACGAACAGCGGCAGCTGCTTGGCGTAGTCGCCGAGCAGGTCGGCCGAGCCGCGGCCGCCGAACTGGGAGATGAGGTAGCCGGAGATCTGCTCGGTGCTGCGGCTCAGCCGCCGGGTGTCCACCCGCGCCATGCTGTCGGTGACCGCCTGGCGCAGCCTGATGTGGTCGGCCCCGTCGGCGAACATGCAGTTGGGCCGGTAGGCCAGCAGGGGCGCGACCGGGCTGTCCGGCCCCACCTTGCCCTCGTTGAAGGCCCGCCAGCGGCGCGCGTCCTTGCGGAAGGACCCGGAGTCCTGCAGCAGTTGGAGCGCCGCCGCGTAGTCCGTGACCAGCGTGGCCTCGACCCCCGGGGCCAGTTCGACGGGGGCCGCGGCCCCGTAGTGGCGCAGGTACTCGTAGTACGCCTGCGGGTCGGCGGCGAACTCCGGCCCGTGCAGCGGCACTCGGGCGCCGGAGCCGTGGGCCGGGCAGCCGGGCGGCGGGACCAGCGCGGTGTCGTGGGCGTTCATGTCTGCTCCCAGCTCCTAGCGGGTGCGGTCCAGCAAGTAGCGGACGAGGGTGGTCAGTGCGGCGGCCGAGGACTTCTCGTCGCGGGCGTCGCAGGTGACGACGGGGGTGTCGTCGAGCAGGTCGAGCGCCTCGCGCAGCGCCCGCTCGTCGCGCAGCGGCGCGCCGTCGAAGTGGTTGACGGCGATGGCGTAGTCGAGCCCGTAGTGCTCGATGAGGTCGATCACGGGGAAGGAGTCCGCGAGTCGCTCGGGGTCGAGCAGGACCAGGGCGCCGAGAGCGCCGCGCGCCATGTCCTCCCACATCTGCACGAAGCGCTGCTGGCCCGGCGTGCCGAAGAGGTACAGCACGACGCGGTCGCTGATGGTGAGGCGGCCGAAGTCCATGGCGACCGTGGTGGTGGTCTTGCCCTGGACCCCCTTGAGGTCGTCGACCGACTCGGCGGCCTGCGTCATCGTCTCCTCGGTGGACAGCGGCTCGATCTCCGAGATGGAGCCGATGAGGGTGGTCTTGCCCACCGCGAAGTGCCCGACGACGAGGATCTTCACCGCGGTCTGGGTCGCCCCGCCGCTCACGTAGTCCCGCTCATCCAAACTTGGCGCGGAGCCCATTGAGCACCTCCTGAAGGATCTCCTTGTCGGCGAGACGGGCCCGGGCCACCGGCGGGCGGGTCGTCAGGTGTCCGCCTTCCATCAGGGAGGCCAGCAGGATCCGCACCACGCCCAGCGGGAACTGCGTGTGTCCGGCGATCTCGGCGACCGAGAGGTAGCCGGCGGAGCAGAGGTCCAGCAGGCTCTGCTCCTCGGGGGACAGCCGGGTCGGCTGCCGCGTGTCCTCGGCGGACGCGGTGACCAGGGTGATGAGCGAGAGGTGGTCCTCGTCGGGCAGGCCGCGGCCCTTGGTGATGACGTACGGCCGCACTAATTCGGGGGCCTCGGGCTGCCAGCCGTCGTGGCCGGTCATGAGTGGGCGCCGAGGTTCTCGCGCGGCGGTGTCGTCAGCCGCTTGCCGAGCTGGGCGACGAGCTGCTGCATCCGGAAGGTGATGTCCGCCATGTCGACCTCCGGGGAGGCGGAGACACCGAGGTAGGCACCCTCGCCCGCGGAGATCAGGAACACCCAGCCGCCGTCGAACTCGACCAGCGTCTGCCGCCACGCCTGGCTGGGGTCCTCACAGAAGAAGGCGAGGGTGCGGCTGAGCGACTGCACGCCGCTCATCGCGGCGGCGACCCGGTCGGCGTCGTCCTTGTCGAAGTCCTGCGTCCGGGCCATCAGCAGGCCGTCGGCGGATATCAGGACCGCGTGCAGGGCACCTGGAATCTCCAGAGCGCTGTCGAGCATCCATGACAGATCGTCGTTCACGAGACCTCATGTCCTTCGCTGCTTGCACCAGGTGTTCTGCTCGTCCGGTCAGCGTTGTCCGGGCGCTCCGGTTCGGTGCCCCGGCCGGACTGCGTTCCGCGCTGGAAGGCACCCATGACCTGTGCCTGCTCGGAGTCGGAGCGGCCCGTCGGGCGCGGGGTGGACGCGCTGCCGGGCACGATGGCCATCGGCCGCTTGCGGCGCCGCCGGGGCAGACCGTCGTCGGACTGGGACGAGGCGTGCGCGCTCTCCGGTCCGCCGTCCGTCACCGGCCGGGCCGTGCCGCGGGCGGCGGGCGCGGGTGCCTTCTTCTCCGGCATGCCGGTGAGCAGTTCGTGCGGCAGCAGGACCACCGCCCGTACACCTCCGTAGGGGGAGGAGGAGTCCACCGACACCTCGAAGCCGAATCGCTCGCTCAGCAGGCCGATGACCGCGAAACCGAACTGCGGCGGGTTGCCGAGCCCGGCCACGCCCGAGGCGCGCTCGGTGGCGAGCAGCTTGTCGGCGCGAGCCCGCTCCTCGTCACTCATGCCGACACCGGCGTCGTCGACCACGACGCAGATGCCCTTGGGCACGGTCCGGATGTTGATCTCGACCACGGTGTCCGGGCTGGAGTAGCTGGTGGCGTTGTCGAGCAGCTCGGCGAGGGCCAGGGCGACGGGCTCGACGGCCCGGCTGGTGATGCCGAAGTCGACCTGGGAGAGGATGTCCACCCGGCGGAAGTGCCGGATCCGGCCCTGGGCGCTGCGCACCACGTCGTACACCGAGGCGGTGTCGCGCCGCCCGCCCAGCCAGCCGTCGCACAGTACGGCGATGGACTGGGCCCGCCGGCCGAACTGCGAGTTGGTGTGGTCGATCTCCAGCAGGTCCTGGAGGAGTGCCGAGTCGCCGTACTTGTTCTGCAGCCGGGAGAGCACCAGCTGCTGTTCGGCGGCGAGGCCCTGAAGGGTCCGCATGGCGGATTTCAGCACCGTCTTCGTCTCGTCCTCGGCCCGCTCCTGAGCGGCCTGCACGGACTTCCCGTAATCGTTCTCCAGCTCGGTGTAGTGATCCCTGAGCCCCTGGACCTGCTGCCGCAAAGCTCGTGCCGCCCTGCGCTGGCGGCTGATGAGCACGGCGGCGGCGACGAGGCCGACGAGCAGGACCCAGAGCAATGGGTTCCCTGTGTATTCCGTCATAAGACTCTCTTCAGGCGACTGACAGCCGGCTTGCTGAATTCCCGTCCGTGCGGGCGGCCCGGTGGACTGCCCGCACCGGGGGTAGCTGCCCGGGCTGTCCCTTAAGTCGGGGATGCCGTCTTTCACCCATCCGCCCGCTCCGCAAACGCGGTGATCGTATCACCGCATGATCAGGTGAATTTACGTCAAGAAGCGCCCATCCAGGACCGGTTGGGGACCGCCCGGAGACCGCCGGACGTACCTCTTGTGACAGTGGGTACAGTCGGCCCCGTGAAAGATGCACAAGACACCTTCCGGTCGAGTACGGACCCGGCACGGGACGGCACCGGGTGACGCCGGAGGCCATGGCGGGTGTGTTCGCGGCGGGGGTCGGGGCCGGCGCCATCAACAGCGTCGTGGGCTCCGGAACGCTGATCACCTTTCCCGTGCTGCTGGCCACGGGACTGTCGCCGGTCACCGCCACCGTCTCCAACGCGCTCGGCCTGGTCCCCGGCTCCGTCAGCGGGGCCATCGGCTACCGCGCGGAGCTGAGCGGACAACGCCGGCGCATCCTGAAACTGAGCGTCGGCTGCCTGCTCGGCGCCCTCACGGGCGCCACGCTGCTGCTGTCCCTGCCGGCCGACGCGTTCGAGACGATCGTCCCGGCCCTGGTGGGCCTGGCCCTCGTCCTCGTGGCGCTGCAGCCCCGGCTCAGCAGGCTGGTGCAGCGCCGCCGCGCACGCACCGGCGCTTCACCCCGGCGTGACGGCGGCCCGCCGCTGTTCGCCGGACTGACGCTCGCCAGCGTCTACGGCGGCTACTTCTCCGCGGCACAGGGGATCATCTACCTGTCCCTGATGGGCATGCTCCTCGACGAGCCCCTGCAACGCCTCAACGCCGTCAAGAACGTGCTGTCCGCGATCGTCAACACGGTCGCCGCGCTCTTCTTCCTCTTCGCCGCGGACTTCGACTGGACCGCCGTCGCACTCATCGCGGCCGGCTCGGCCCTCGGCGGCTACCTCGGCGCCAAGGTGGGCCGCCGGTTCAGCCCCGTCGTCCTGCGCACGCTGGTCGTGACGGTCGGCACCGTGGCCCTCGTGCAACTGGTGCTCCGCTAGCCCCTGGCTCCCCGGAGCGGCGGCTCCTCGGCCGGGCCGGCCAAAAGTGGGGTGTGCCCCGCCACTTGCCCCTTCACACCCCGTCGGTGCCCATGCAGGACGTGGCATGCGACACGCCCTCGCGCGGATTGCCACCGGGAGCGATCGGGGAAGCCATTCAGGCGCCCATGATCGACTCGAAGGGACACGCCCTCGTGACGCTCGTAGCGCCTCCCCCCATACCCAGGGCAGCCGGTTCGCTGCCGTTCCTGGGTCACGCGATACAGCTCGTGCGCGACAACCTCGGCTTCATCGCCGCGCTGCGCACCACCTACGGACCACTCGTCGAGATCACCCTCCAGCCCGGCACCCGCACCCTCGTCGTCCAGGACCCCGGGCTCATCCGCACCATGCTCACCGACCTCGGACCGAGCCTCGACAAGGGCCGGTTCTTCGAGAAGATGGGACAGTTGCTGGGCGACTCCGTCGTCACCGCGGCGGGCCAGGAGCACGTCCGCAAACGACGCCAGCTCCAGCCGGCCTTCGCCCGCGAGCGGATCGCCCGCTATGTCGACACCATGCGCGCCGAGACGGAATCCGCCGTCGAGGGCTGGACCGTCGGCCGGCGACTGGACGTGCGCGAGGCCATGGTCGGGCTCAGCCTGGACATGCTGGCCAAGACCGTGTTCTCGGGCAGCCTCGACGACACCACCTTCCGCCGGCTGCGCGCCGACCTGTCGGTCGTGATGAACGGCGTCGGTGCCCGCGTCGTGCTGCCCGACTGGGTCGAGCGGCTGCCGCTGCCCGCCAACCGCCGCTTCACCGCGGCGCGCGACGCCGTGCGGGCCACCGTAGACCGGGCCGTCACCGATCTTCAGGCCTCCGGCCACGACACCGGCGACATGCTCTCCCTGCTGCTGCGCACCACCGACGAGGAGACCGGCCGGCCGTTGTCCGGGCACGAGATCTCCTCCGAGATCCTCACCCTGGCCGTGGCCGGCACCGAGACCACCGCCTCGGTGCTGTCCTGGGTGCTGTACGAACTCGCCCGCGAGCCGAGGATCGAGGCGCGGGTCCTGGCGGAACTGGACGAGGTGCTCGGCGACCGGCCGGTGACCTTCGACGATCTGGGGCGGCTGCCCTTCCTCGGGCGGGTGATCGAGGAGACGCTGCGGCTGCACCACACCGGCTGGCTCGTCACCCGCCGCACCGTCACCGAGACCCGGCTCGGCCCCTGGACGGTGCCCGCGGGCACCGAACTCGCCTACTGCCAGCACGCGCTCCACCGTGACCCCGTGCTGTTCCCGGACCCCCTGGTCTTCGACCCCGACCGCTGGCTCGACGGCTCCGGGCCCCGGCCCACGCAGGCGTTCCTGCCCTTCGGCGCGGGCAAGCACAAGTGCATCGGCGACCGGTTCGCGCTAACCGAACTGGTCACCGCCGTCGCCACGATCGTCCGGCGCGTACGCCTGGAACTGGCACCCGGTCAGACGGTGCGGCCCGTCGCCGCGGCCACCGTACGGCCCCGGACCCTGCTGATGACCGTGCGCGCGAGAGCGGACGCTCCGCCCTCCTCCGCCCGCTGAGGCACCGGGCCGGCCGGCGTGCTCACCCGGCCGGCCCGGCCCGGCCCCACCGGCATAACGCCGCGTTATGCGAAGCCGGGATTGTTCGCGCCGTGCCCGGGCCGGAGATGCTGGGCGCCCCCACACGGCAACACGCGCCCCGACGCGTGTCGTAGGAATCGAGGAGCCTTGCGAACAACGAGACTCGTCCCCGCCCTGTTGGCCGCTCTCGTGGCCGCGCTGCTGTCCGCCCTCACGCTCGCCCCGGCCGCCTCGGCGGTGGAACCCCGGCCCGGTGACGGCGGCCCCCAGCCGATCATCGGCGGCGGCTACGCGCAGAACGCCCCCTGGGCGGCACGGCTGTTCTCCGGCGGCGCCCAGACCTGCACCTCGACCATCATCTCCCCCACCTGGATCCTCACCGCCAAACACTGCGTCGGCGGCGGCGGCCTCGCCTTCCGTATCGGCAGCCTCGACCAGGGATCCGGCGGCACGGTGGCGAACGGCGTCCAGACCGTCACCCACTCCTCGGCGGACCTGGCGCTGGTCCGGCTCGACCGCTCCGTCTCCGCCTCCTACGCACCGCTCGGGCAGCCGGGCACGGTGCGGGTGGGACAGACCGTCCAGGTCTACGGCTGGGGAGCGACCTCCCGGTGCGGCTCGGAGATCAACTGCCAGTCCCAGTACCTCAAGGTCGCCAATGTGAGCGTCACCCGGGGCTGTTACGACGCCTACTACGGTCAGGCGATATGCGCCCGTCCCGTCGACGGCATCACCGCGGGAGGCGACTCCGGCGGCCCGATGATGGCCGGCGGCGTCCAGGTGGGCGTCGCCTCGACCAGCGACCGGCAGACCACCACGGCGTACACCAACGTGACCGCCTACCGCTCCTGGATCCAGTCGGTGGCGGGCGTCTGACCACTCCCGCACCCCGGGTCCGGCACCCGTCCTGCCTCCGGCCTGCCTCCGTCACTGCGGAGGCAGGCGCAGTACCCCGCGCTCGTCGCGGATGTCCGTGAGAACGCGCACGACCTCGGCGTCGCGGCCCTTCGGATCCGAGGTCACCAGCGCCGCCAGGTCACCGTTGCAGCGCTTGCCCTCGGCGGGCGGCCGCTCGCAGAACAGCACGTAACCGCGCATGCGCCGAACGGTCCCCGGCTCCAGCCGCCACACTCCCAGGCCCGCCCCGCCACTCGTCACGGCGTCCGGGTACTTCGCGCGCAGCGCGGGCAGCACCGACGCGTCGACCTGCCGGGAGAAGGCCTGCCTCTCCTTGAGCGGCGAGACGATCCGCAGGCCGGCGGAGGCCACATCCACGGTGTGCTCGGCGTCGCCCCCGACCGGATACGTGGCCACGTAGTACGACTTCTGGGCCAGCGCGGCGAGCCTGGGGCCGTGGGTGAGGCGCAGGACGGTCGGCAACGCACTCTTCGCGGCCGGGAGGTCCTCCGCCGTGCCGGGGGCCGCGAAGTTCACGGACACCGAGCGCGATGCCACCTCGAGGTCCTGCTCGGCGCGGGCCGTGACCCAGCGCTGCGCGCACGCGCCGACGCGGGCCAGGACGTCGTCCACCGTCTCGTCCGTCACCCGTACCTCGATCCAAGGTGCGGTGAGCCTCTCCTCCGAGGCCAGGACCGGGTGCCCGCAGCCGTCGAAGGCCTCCCGCATCGCGCGCAGGTGTCCGGCCTCCAGCCTGGCCCGGTCCACCGCCTTGCGCAGGGCGTCCTTGCAGCTCGGGCCGCCGTCGCAGTGGTCCTTGGCCGCGTCCACCCGCAACCGTACGGCCGCGTCCGGGTCACCGGCGACCGACAGGGTGACCTCCGAGCCCGTGGTCTCGGGGAACAGGATCCGGGCGCCGACGACCTCGAGTTCGCCGGGGTACAGTTCGTCGGCGATTTCCCGGGCCCGCCGTACGTCGTCGTCCGTGTCGAACGCCGCGCAGCCGGTGACGAGCAGCCCGAGCAGCAGGGCCGCAAGGCCCCCGCCGACGCGCCTCGTCCGCCGCCGTCCGCTCCCCCGTGCCGTGCGCCGACGTCCCATGACTCCCCCTCCGTGTCCCACCGACGGCGCCACGATAGGAGGGGTGACCGGCGGCGCGGATGAGTACGCGGGCTCATCCGCGCCCTGAGTGCCGCCGCCCACCGTCCAGGAACCGGACGGTCCGGCGGGCGCGTGGTGAGTACATCTACTGTTCGGGGTGATCGAGGGGTGTCCCGCGCGAAGGAGTCCACGACATGACCGCCCAGCCAGCCGGCTCCCAGGTGAACGAGCACGAGGCGGCCGTTCTCCGGCTCCGGGACGTGAGCGTGCGCCGCTTCACGACGGACCAGCTGATTCTCGACGGCGTCGACTGGACGGTCCGGCCGGGCGAGCACTGGGCACTGCTGGGGGCCAACGGCGCCGGGAAGACCACCCTGCTGCGACTGCTCGGCGCGCTCATGCACCCCACCACGGGCACGGTCGAGGTCCTCGGCAGCCGGCTGGGCCGAGTGGACGTCCGTGAGCTGCGGGCCCGCATCGGCCATGTCAACTCCGCCCAGCGGGTGCCGCAGGACCTCACCGCCCACGCCGTCGTGCTCACCGGCCACAGCGGCACCGTGCAGCCGCTGTGGCGGACCTACGACGACGAGGTCCGCGTGCGCGCCCGCGACCTCCTGACCGAGCTCGGCGTCAAGGAACTGACCGACCGGCCGTACGGTGTCTGCTCGGGCGGGCAGCGGGCGCGGATCCTGATCGCCAGAGCGCTGATGGCCGACCCGGCCCTGCTGCTCCTGGACGAGCCGTTCAACGCGCTGGACCTGCCGTCCCGCGAGGACCTCGTCGAGGCGATGCACCAACTGGCCGAGGGCCGCCCGCACCTGGCCACCGTGACGGTCACCCACCACCTGGAGGAGCTCTTCCCTGCCGTCAGCCACGCCCTGCTGCTGCGCGAGGGCCGGACCCTGTCGCGGGGCCCGGTGGACGAGGTCCTCACCGACTCGCTGCTGACCACCTGCTTCGGCCGCGACATCACGGTGGCCCGGCGAGACGGCCGCTGGTCGGCCTACTCGGGCCGGCGCGTCTGCGGAGCCTGACCCGCCGGTCCCGCCCGTGCGGACGCGGCCGCCGAGGGACCCGTCCGCCGAGGGGGCGAGGCGGCCCCGGAGGTATCGGTGTACGGAACGTCCGGGACCGCCGCTCGGCTCCCCCGCCGGGGCCTGCCCACCCACCCGCCGGGGGAAACGGGAGCGGCGGTGATCCGGCGCAAGTGCACGCCCACGGGTTACCCCGGTCAACCCGGCGCACCGCCGGATGCCGACTCGGCGCGGCCGGGCCGGGCGCTATCGGGCGCAGGACCAGGCGGACATGCCCTGGATGCGGGCCAGGCGTTTGGCCACGGCGATCTGCTCGGCGCGGCTGGCGAGGTCCGCGCGCGGGGCGTACGCGAGGCCGCCGGCGGCGATCCAGCTCGACCGCGCGAACTGCAGGCCGCCGTAGTAGCCGTTGCCGGTGTTCGCCTGCCAGTTGCCGCTGGACTCGCACGCCGCGATGGCGTCCCAGTCGGTGCGCGGAGCCGCCGAGGAGGAGGCAGCCGCCGCGCCGGTCGCACCCAGTGCGGTCGCGGCGAACAGCGCCACCGCGGCGGTTTTGATCCTGCGGCCATGCGAACTGCGCACGTCGCTCTTATGAGCATTTCGTCTACAGATCATAAGAAGACTGTTACACCACGTGACCGCCGGTCGCCGCGTCGGCCACCGCCCCTTGGGCCAGTCGGAGCAGGCCCCCTCCTCCTGCCTCGCCCGCCACGCGCATCACGTCGCCGACCGTATGTGCCCCGGGCTGTCCGGGACCGCCTCGGCGGCCAGGTAGTCCGGCACCGCCTCGGGATCGACGAGCCGGTTGAGCCGGCTCGGGACGTCGAAACCGATCAGCAGGATCACCACGAGAGTCAGCGAGAAGGTCAGCACCGCGAGCGACTGTCCCAGGGACATGGTCGACGCCAGCCTGGCGCCGAGCACCGGCGCGACGGCGCCGCCCAGCGCTCCGACGTTGTAGGTGAAGCCCAGGGAGGCGGCGCGGGTCTCGGTCGGGAAGTGCCCGGCGATGTACTTGGGCAGCAGCCCGGAGATGCCCTGCATGCAGGCGAGCATCAGGAACAGCAGGATGCCCAGCTGGAGTTGGCTGTCCCGGATCGCGAAGACGGGGAACACGAAGGCGATGCCGACCAGCAGGGTGAAGGCGTACGCCTTGCGGGTGCCGAACCGGTCGCCGATGAAGCCGGTGACGATGCAGCCGGCCATCGTGCCGAACCCCGCGAAGTAGAGCGCGTCACTGACCTGCGCGGGGGTGAAGCCGAGTTCGGTCTTGAGATAGGTGGGCAGCAGGGCCTGGACCGGCCAGCTGTAGAGGAAGGCGCAGAAGACGGTGACGCAGAGCGCGACGAACAGCACCCACCTCTTGCGGCCGCCCAGTTGGACCGCGAAGGCGACGAGACAGGCCGTGGCCACGACCGACAGGACGGGCACCGCTCCCGCGCCGAGCGGGGTGAACACCGCGAAGAGCGACCCCGTGGCGACGACCGCGAGCACCGTGTTGACCGTCGCCCGGCGGCGGTCCGCGAACAGCGGCCGGAAGGGGTTGGGCCGTTCACCGGCGGCTCCCACCCGCGCCTCCCAGTCGTCGGCCTCGGGCAGGGCCCGCCGTACCCACAGCGCGACGACGACGGGGAACAGGCCGATGTAGAACAGCCAGCGCCAGCCGTGTCCGGGCACCACGTGCTCGTAGGCCTCGGCCGCCAGGACGCCGCCCAGCGAGAAGCCGGAGATGAGGAAGCCGGAGGCGCGGTTGCGCAGCCGGGCGGGCCAGCTCTCCAGGACGTAGGTGGCGCTGGCGCTGTACTCGCCGGCCATGCCCATGCCGATCAGCAGCCGGGCGGTGAACAAGCTGGTGTAGTCCCAGGCGAAGCCGCAGGCGAAGGTGCCGATCGAGTACAGCAGGATGCTGGCCACCATGGCGCTCTTGCGGCCGAAGCGGTCGCCGAGCGCGCCGAGCACGGCGCCGCCGAGCCAGCGGGTGATGAAGGCTCCGGAGACCAGGCTCGCGGACTCGACGGTGGACAGTCCGAAGTCGTCCGCGATCTCGGTCAGCACGAGCGTGATGAGGACGAAGTCGAAGCCGTCGAGGAGGTAGCCGATCCAGGCGGCGAAGAAGGCCTTCCACTTTGCCCGGGTGATCTCGCGGTACCAGGGCGGAGAGGTCGGGGTCGTACGCGCAGCTGACATGACGGATCCAATGCGGGTGGGGAGACGCGCGGCGGGGTCTGGGGGCGGGTCTGGACCGGGGCCGCGGGCAGGCGGCCCCGGTCCGGGGGTCACAGGAGTCCGGCCTCGGTGAGCCGGGCGCGGACCCGGGCCACGGCCGGCTCGTCGAGCGGTACCTGTGGCGCGGCGGTGGCCGGGCAGTCGATGTGACCGAGCAGGTGGGCGGCGGCCTTGAAGGCGCCGAGCGCGCTGGAGCTGGGGCCCATCAGGCCCGGGTCGCCCGCGTCGGTGAGGGCGAACAGGGCGGCGAGCCGGTCCTGTTCGGCCCGGGCGGCGGCCCAGTCCCCGGCCCGCGCGGCCTCGTAGAGGCGTACGTAGCCGTGCGCATCGACGTTGCCGAGGCCGGGCACGACACCGTCGACGCCGGCCAGCAGCGCGCCGTCGACGGTGAGTTCGGAGCCGGTGAGCACCGAGAAGCCGGGGGCGCGGCGGCGCAGTTCGACCAGCAGGCGGCGCAGGGAGCCCTCGTCGCCGCTGGAGTCCTTGAGCCCGGCGAGGGTGCCGTCGGCGGCCAGGTCGAGGACCACGTCGCGGGGCAGCTTGGTGTGCACGGCGACGGGGATGTCGTAGGCGAACAGCGGCAGGCCGGCGCCCTCCCTCACGCGCCGGAAGTGGCCGGCGATCTCCACGGGGTGCGTGCGGGTGTAGAAGGGCGCCGTGGCCACGAGCGCGTCGGCGCCCGCCCGGACCGCGTCGGCGGCCCGGTCCAGAACCCGGGCGGTGGTCGTGTCGATGACCCCGGCGAGGACGGGCACGCGGCCCGCCGCGGCCTCGACGGCCGCCTCAAGCGCGGTCAGCCGCTGGGCGTCGGTGAGGTAGGCGGTCTCACCGCTGGACCCCAGCAGGAACAGACCGTGCACACCGGCCGAGATCAGGTGCTCGGCGAGCCGGCGCACGGAGGCGGTGTCCACCTCCCCCGCCGGGGTGAGGGGGGTGATGACCGGGGGAACGACGCCGCGCAGCGGCGTGGGGATGGGCATGCGGTACTCCAGGTCGTGCTGTTCGTGTCCCGGGACGGCGGCGGGCAGCAGCGCGCCGGGGGTCCCGGTGACCGAGGACGTAGGATGTCCCACGTCCTGTTAGAGTGACACATGACGGAGCAGGGGATGTCAAGGGTCGAGAGGGGACGTCACATGGGCTCGGTCGCCGCCGACGCCGAGGAGAAGATCAAGGAACTGATCGTCGAACAGGGCCTCGGCCCCGGCGACCCGCTGCCCACCGAGACGGAGCTGATGGAGCGTTTCGGCGTCAGCCGCAACTCGCTGCGCGAGGCGCTCAAGTCCCTCCAGGCCATGCACATCGTCGAGATCCGGCGCGGCTTCGGAACCTACGTCGGCACCATGTCGCTGGAGCCGATGACCGAGGCTATGGCGTTTCGCACCGTGGTCGGACACCGCCGGGGCCAAGGCAGCCTGCTCGAGCTGCTGCAGCTGCGCGAGGCCCTGGAGGCCGGGCTGATGTACCAGTTGGCCGGCCGGCTGCCCGGCGAGGACCTGGCCGAGCTGGACGCGCTGGTGGAGACGATGCACACCGAGGTGCGCGAGGCGGGCGAGATCGCGGCCCGCACCGACCGCGCCTTCCACCGGGCGCTGCACCGCTCGCTGGACAACGACCTGCTCAGCGAGCTCCTCGACGCCTTCTGGAGCGCCTTCCACCGGGTGCGGGCGCAGGCGCAGGGGCTCGGTACGGCCGCCGACGGCGAGGAGCTGGCCCGTATGCACGCCAGGATCGTCGACGCCGTGCGCGCGGGGGACGCGGAGGCCGCGGAGAGGGCCGTGCACCGGCATTTCGACGACATCCGCGGCCGGCTGTCGCAGCACTGAGCGAGCACCGCTCGAGCGAGCACCCCTCGTTCGTGTGAAGAAACGCGAGGACGTCCTCCGGACGGGTGAGAGTCGCCCGGGTGCGTCCCGGCGCCCGCTTACGGTTTCGCGGTGACCTCGATCTCCACTGACCCGCGCCCGCTGCGAACCGCCGACCTCGGCACGCTCGTCATCATGTCCTGGAGCCGTGAGACGCCCGACGGCGACGTCCCCTTCCTGCTCGCCTGCTCCCTCGGCGACGGGGAGGGCGGCCCCGAGGCCACCCCGGCCGCCGTCGAGGGCCTGCTGAGCCGTGCCGGACTCGCCGTGGGCGGCGGCGGCGTCCTCGACGCCGGCGTCCTGCCCGCCCTGCCCGTCGGCCTGCTCGTCGTGCCGGGCGCGGCGGCCCTCACCATGCCCGGAGTCAACGCCCAGTTCGTCCCCACCCCGCAGTGGCGGGCCGCGGTCGACGCGCGGGGGTACGCCTGCCTCATCTTCGCCACGCGCCCGTGGTCCGGGGGCGAGCCCGGCGACCCCGAGGCGGTCGCCGCCTTCGCCAACCACGCGGACACGCTCTCGTCGGCGGCGCAGCTCGTCCTGCCCGTGCGCAGCCTGCGGAGCTGACGCCGGGGGCCCGCCCCGGTCACGGCCCGGCGGCGGGTCACGGCCTGGCGGCGGGCCGCCTCAGGTCCACAACTCGCCGCTGTCGCACACCCGGGCGCCCATGTTCCGCTCCATCATGCGCAGCGCCGCGTCCGCCAGATCGGCGTGGATGTGGGCGACCGCGTCACGCGGAACGATGACCTGGAGATGGCGGATGTGGGCGTCGAGCGCCGAGTAGAGCACGCACTGCTCGGTCACCTGCCCGCACAGCACGAGCCGGTCGATGCCCTGCTGGTGAAGCAGATAGGTCAGCGGGGTCTCGAAGAAGACCGAGTGCCGGGCCTTGACCACGAAGAGGGACGACTCGTCGGGCTTCAGCGGCTCG
Source organism: Streptomyces sp. BBFR51 (assembly GCF_044591655.1). Lineage (NCBI taxonomy): Bacteria > Bacillati > Actinomycetota > Actinomycetes > Kitasatosporales > Streptomycetaceae > Streptomyces > Streptomyces sp. BBFR51. Next base: position 587,468 of record NZ_CP172448.1, read on the forward strand.
ACGAGCCGGGAGTGCGGCCCCGAGAGTGCCTTGTCGAGGATCTCGCCGTGGTGCGAGCGCCACTCCCCGAAGTTGTCGTTGACGTAGATCACGGGGACGCCCTGCCGCCTCGCCCGTTCCAGCAGGCCGGTCACCTGCGGCAGTACGGATTCCACGGCGGGGATCAGGGACTCGGCGTCCTGGTGGTCGTAGGTGTTGATCATGTCGATGACGATCAGCGCGGTCTTGCCCATGCCGCCCAGGTTGCCACCGGGTGCCGGTACACCGTCCGTTCATGACACGCCGTCGGATGGCTTATCCCGCCCGTGGCCGATTATGTCGGGCATAGCGTGCGGAATATGAAGAAATGCCATGTCGTGTACCTGGTGTGCACCGCAGCGATGATCGGCACGGGGCTCGGTGCGGCTCCGGCGTCCTCCGTCCCCCTGACCCACGTGGTCCACCCCGGGGAATCCATCCAGAAGGCGGTGGACGGCGCCAAGTCGGGCGACACCGTCCTCGTCACTCCCGGTACCTACCACGAGAGCGTCAAGGTGAGCACCCCCGGGCTCACCCTGCGTGGCGTGGGCCGCAGCACGGTCATCAAGCCCAGCACGAAGAAGGCGGCCGACAACACCTGCGCCGAGGGCGGCAACGGCATCTGCGTGATCGGCACCAAGGACAAGAACGTCAAGGGCATCACCGTCGCCGACCTCACGGTGACCGGCTTCACCCGCACCGGTGTGTTCTCGATGGCCACCGACGGCCTGACCGTGCGGAACGTGACCGCGGTGAAGAACGGCGTCTGGGGCATCGCCCAGGAGCGCTCGGTCCACGGCATCATCCGCGGCAACACCGCCCGCGACAACGGCGACGCGGGCATCTTCCTCGCCAACACCGTCAAGACCGAGGAGGGCGCCGCCGACACCGAGGGCACCCTCGTCGCGCACAACCGGCTCGAGGGCAACCGCGTCGGCGTCACCGTCCGGCGGCTGCGCAACCTCGCCGTCGCGGACAACCACATCACCGGCAACTGCGCCGGCGTGTTCGTCGTGGGCGACGAGAACAAGCCCAAGGCGGGCGACCTGGTCGTGCGCGACAACCACGTCGTGCGCAACAACAAGTCCTGCCCGAAGACCGACCGACTGGAGGCACTCCAGGGCTCCGGCATCGTCCTGACCGGCGTCGAGAAGGTCCTGGTCGCCGACAACACGGTCGAGGGCAACTCGGGCAAGTCGTCGATGTCGGGCGGCATCGTCCTGGCCGCGAGCATGGTGGGCACCGCCAACTCGAAGAACGAGGTCAACGGCAACCGGCTGCACGACAACTCCCCCGCCGACCTGGTCAACGCCGGGACCGGCGACACCGGCAAGAGCAACACCTTCACCGGCAACACCTGCGGCGCCTCCAAGCCCGCGGGCATGTGCTGAGCCGGCCGTAGCCACCCCGTGCACCGAAGAAGGAAGGAAAGCGGCACATGACGACCGCACAGACTGCCCCACCCCCGCCCATGCGGCTGAGGGAGCTCGTGTTCGGGGCGGCATGTGCCGCCGCCCTCCGCGCGGCCGCACGGCTCGGCGTCGCCGACGCGCTCGGCGACACCCCCACGGCCGTGGAGGATCTCGCTGCCGCGGTGAAGACCGAGCCCAAGCCGCTGCGCCGGCTGCTGCGCGCCCTGACCTGCTACGGCGTCTTCACCGAGCACAGGAACGGGACCTTCGCGCACACCGACATGTCCCGCCTGCTGCGCGAGGACGACCCGCACAGCCTGCGCAACATCACCCTGTGGTGCACCGAGCCGTGGACCTGGGACGCGTGGCCCCTGCTCGACGAGGCGGTGCGCACCGGTGGCAACGTCGTGGAGGGCCTGTACGGCAAGGAGTTCTTCACCTACCTCAACGAGGACGCCCCCCAGTCGGCCGAGGTCTTCAACCGTGCCATGACGACCTCCAGCCGGCAGTCGGCCCAGGACGTCGCGGCGCTCCTCGACCTGTCGGCGAGCACGTCGGTCGCCGACATCGGCGGCGGCCAGGGGCACGTGGTGGCGAGCCTGCTGGAGAAGTACCCGTCCATGCAGGGCACGCTGCTCGACCTGCCGCGGGTGGTGGAGAACGCCGACCCCCGGCTGCGCGAGGGCGGCTCGCTCGCCGACCGCGTCCGGATCGTGCCGGGCGACTGCCGCGAGGCCGTTCCCGTGCGGGCGGACGTGTACGTCATCAAGAACATCCTGGAATGGGACGACGACAGCACCGCCCGCGCCCTGCGGGGTGTCATGGAGGCCGGCGGGCCCGGCGCCCGGGTCGTCGTCATCGAGAACCTCGTCGACGACACGCCCTCGATGCGGTTCAGCACCGCCATGGACCTGCTGCTGCTCCTCAACGTCGGCGGTGCCAAGCACACGACCGACAGCATGGTCGGGCGGCTGACCGACGCGGGCCTCGTCATCGACGACATCCGCCCGGTCAACCCCTACCTGCACGCCTTCGACTGCACCGTGCCCGAGTGAGCTGACCGGGAGGCACACGGCACGTCGGCCGCCGGACCGCGCACGTCGCGATCCGGCGGCCGACGCGTGTGCGGGCCGCGGGGGCGGGGTCAGGCGTCCGGCGCCCGCCGGTCGGTGACCAACTCCATCCGTGCGCCCTCGAGAGCACGGACGAGTCCGCCGTCCGCCGGGGAACCGGCCTCCGTGAAACCGTCCAGCAGGGTCGTCAGCTCGGTCACCCGGCCCGGGTCCGGAAGGCCGAGGATCACGGCCGGATCGCCGGCGTGCAGGTCGCCCCGTACGTCGACCAGCCGCACCACGACGTCGTCGCGCTGGAAGATCGTGCTGCACAGGACCGGACCGCGCGGATCGTCGGCCGCCGTCTCGTCGCGCTCGGCGAGGAGCTGGGCCAGCCGCATGCCGCACCCCGGCCGGGCCGGGTACGAGAGCGCGTGCCGCTGCGCCGCCGGGTCCTGCTCCCGCGCCGTCACGTGGTGGACGGCGGGCAGCGCGGCCCGCGTGTAGAACACCCGGGCGGACTCCGGGTCGCCGAGGTCCCGGTCCTGCTCCAGGTACGGGTTGATGGCCTCCTCGACGGCCCGCACCTCGGGCTGTTCGGCCACGTGCCGCAGGGCCGCGAGCAGGTCGCCGCGCACCTCGATCGCCCGCACCACCCGGTTGCCGTGCAGGAACAGGGACGTACGGCACAGTCGCGTGGTGTCGTCGACCTTCGGCTCGGGCGAGGCGTAGTCGGCGAGGATCTTGCCGACCGCGTCCTCGCCGCCCGGCTTCACCGTGAAGGTGAGCGCGTGCCGGATCACACCGTCGCCGATCCGGGGCGCCGCCTGGAGCCCGCCCCGGCCGGGCTCGGCGCCCGCCGCCGGACGGCCGGTCTCGCGGACCACGTGGAAGCGCAGTGACCTGGTGTCCCGGACGCAGCTGTGGAGCGGTTCGACCATCCGCACGTGCTCTTCGCTGCTCACCCAGTTCAGGAACGGCGGTGCGCTCTCCCACTCGCTGGTGATGAGCCACTGGGAGGGGTTCTCGATGGACTGGCACAGCTGCTCGCCGATGTGCCCGGGGACGGACTCGACGTGGCTGCGCAGGTTCTCGTACGTCTCGAGGAACTGCTGCTGGGCTCCGTCGTAGACCTCCACCAGCAGGACGACGCGGAGCCTGGAGCCGTCGAACACGGACTGCGAGACCTGGTGCGACACCTGTCGCGTCAGCGGTTCGGAAGCAGGGGTGGACGTGGTGGTCATCCTGCGCACATCTCCTTCGCGGGGGCGGAACTGAACGTCGGCCGCGGTGATGCGACGCCAGCGTGTCTCGATCCTGTGCCCGCCCCCGACGGCGCGCGAGTCGTATGCACTGCGCGGGTGACCGGCGCCGGGGCACGGCGCGCGGGCTCAGGTGAGGTGGGCGAAGACGACCAGGTTGTCCGTGTAGTCCTTGGCCTTGCGGTCGTAGTCGCCCGCGCAGGTGATCAGCCGTACCTCGGGCCGGTCGGCGTCGCCGTACACGCGTTCGCTGGGGAAGTCGTCCTTCTCGAAGGTCTCCATGCTGTCGACCACGAAGGACGCCTTGCGTCCGTCGGCGCGCTCGACCTGGAAGACGTCGCCCTCGTCCAGTTGGTCGAGGCGGGCGAAGACGGCGGCGGACGTCTTCGTGTCCACGTGGCCGGCGATGACGGAGGTGCCCTTCTCCCCGGGGGAGGCGCCCTTGGCGTACCAGCCCACGAGGTTGGTGTCGCCGGCCGGCGGGGGCTGGAGCTGCCCCTTGTCGCCGATGGCCAGGTCGGTGAAGGGGGCGTCGACGGAGATCTCCGGGATCAGCAGGCGCACCGGCTTGGACCGCGGCAGGGCGGATGTGGCCGGGCCGGTCGCGGACGGGGCCGCCGACGCGGACGTGCCGGGCCGCGCGGGCATCGGAGGGCGGGAGGAGTCGGCCGACGTGTCGTTGCCGCCGACCAGGCTCACCGCCAGGATCAGCAGGGCCACGGCGCACAGCACCATCAGGCCGGAGCGGGAACCCTGACCGGTCGGCGCCGTCTCGTCGTCGGCGGGGGCGGAAGGGGGGACTGCCATCGAGGACCACCTCACTGGGGCAGGGCGGCAGGGCGGACACGGTGGAGGGAGGAAGCGAGCCGGGCCGCCCCGTGGTTCCTGGGTGGCGGCCCGGCTGCTATCGCGCCCGGCACGGCTTACGCCACTCCGTGAGCCGACTTCTTGCGTCGCACGGCGTACAGACCGGTCGCGGCGACGGCCAGGACGGCAAGACCGCCCGCGGTCGTGGTCGGCGTGTCCAGTCCGCCGCCGCCGGTGTGCATCCCGCCGCGCGGCTTCTCCTGCTCACCGCCGCCCCAGGACTTCTCGCCCTCGTCCTGCTTGTAGGTCTCCGAGCCCTCCTTGGACTCACGGCCGCCGCCGCCGTCCCAGTCGCCCTCGCTCACCGCGGCCAGCGCACCGCCACCGGTGTGCATTCCGCCGCGCGGCTCCTCGTGCTTGCCTCCGTTGTCGTGCTCCTTGCTGTAGGAAGAGTCGTCGTGGTCCCAGTCGCCACCGGCCGCCGCGTAGGCGCCGGGAGCGCCCAGGACGAAGACGGCCGAGGCCGCCGCCGTGGTCAGGAGCATGCGAGCAGAACGCATCTGAGGTTCCTTCCGTCACGACCGGGCAGCTGGTGCTTCGTCAGCTGAAGTGACCCGGCCCCGACGTGAATCACCGTCAGTCAGCCGTCCGTCTCGCACCACTCAAGGCGCTCAGCCGGGTGAACGCCCCGTCCGTCCGGGTGCTGGTGCCGCCTCGCACCGAGCGGCGAACAGGTCCGGACAGCAGGCGAGTTGACCCGTTCCGGACGGGGTGTCACCCGCGGCGGCCAGTCGTCCGCGCCCGCTACTCCTCCGGGTCGGTGTGGGTCGGGTCCTGTACCTCGGCCTGTTGGCGGCGGGAGCCGGGAGCGGCCCGGTCGGGGGTGGCCTCGCTGTGCCCGGTCTGGGGTGGTGGAGGCGGCTCGGTGTCGCCGGGGGCACCGACGCCGGCAGCGGGCAGGCGCAGGGCGAGCAGGGCGACGTCGTCGCCGCGGGGCGCGATGCGCGCGAGCAGTTCGTCGCAGAAGTCGTCGACGCTCCACCCCTCCAGCCGGTGGGCCAGTACGCCGGCGTGGTGGCGGAGCTGGTCCATGCCCACGTCGATCGGGCGGTCGCGGCTCTCCACCAGGCCGTCGGTGTAGAGCAGCAGGATGCTCTCCGGCGGGAGTTCCTCGCGGGTGTCGGGCCAGTTCAGGCCGAGGCGGAGGGTGGCGCTCATGCCGATGAGCGGGCCGTGGCCGCCCTCCAGGAAGCGGGTCTCGCCGTCCCGTGTGATCAGCAGGGGCGGCGGGTGCCCGGCGTTGACCCAGTGGAGCCGCCAGGGGCCGCCCTCGGCGCCTTCGATACGGGCGAAGACGAGGGTGGCCATGGGCGCGTCGCTGGTGTTGGTCACCGCCTCGTCCAGGCGGCGCATGATCACGCTGGGCGGCTCCTGGTGGTCCCAGGCCAGGGCCCGCAGCATGTTGCGGACCTCGGCCATGTGGGCGGCGGCCTGCAGGTCGTGTCCGACCACGTCCCCGATGACCAGGGCCATCACCCCGTCGCCGAGGAGGAAGGCGTCGTACCAGTCGCCGCCGACCTCCATGGCGCTCTCGGCGGGCCAGTAGCGGGCGGTCATCCGGAGGTGGTCGACCTGTGGAAGGGGCGTCAGGAGCTGGCGTTGCATGGTCTCGGCGACGTTCTGCTGCTCGTGGTAGAGCCGGGCGCTGTCCAGGACCAGCCCGACGCGGCGGCCGATGTCGGCCAGCAGGGCGGCCTCGGCCTCGCTGGGGGCGGGGTGCTCACCGGCGCGGGCCACGGTGAGGATTCCGTAGGACCGTTGCCGGGTGCGCAGGGGGACGACGACGGCCGTGTGTCCGCCGAGCCGTTCGAACAGCACCCGGTGGGTCGCGGCGAGCGGGTTTTCCGGGTCCTGGAACAGGTCGTCCGCTCTCAGCGGCACGGGCCGTTCGCCCTTGACGAGCAGGCTCAGAGCGGCGCGGGCCTGGTCCGGCAGCGAGGCCATGGGACCGCGCAGTCGTCTGGCCCGGTCCGGGTGCGTGCTGCTGCGGACGGCCACCCGTTCCAGTACGTCCGACTGCCCCGGGTAGACGTCGACCGCCGCCCACTGGCCCAGTTCCGGTACCAGCAGGCGTACGAGACGGCGGAGCATGGTGGAGGTGCGCTCGGTGGGCACCAGGACCGTGGAGATCTCGGCGACCAGGTGCAGCTGGGCGGTGAGGGCCTCCAGGGCGGCGGTCCGTGCCCCGGTCTCCTCGGCGGCGCTGCGGTGCAGGCTGAAGTCGTGGAAGACGAGCACCAGCCCTTCCCGCCGTCCCTCGCGGACCAGCGGGGTGGCCGCCCAGATGACGGGGACCACGGTGCCGTCGGCCCGCTGGAAGTACTCCTCGCCTCCCTCCTCGGCGGGCATCCCGTGCAGGGGGTTTCGCAGGGCGCACTGCTCGCGCGGCACGGGGCTGCCGTCCGCGTGCCGGTGCAGGAGGTCGTGCGCGTCGTGTCCGAGCATCCCTTGCTCCGACCGTCCCAGCAGCCGCTCGGCCCAGGGGTTCACCGAGGTGATCCGGGCGGTGGGGCCGAGGGTGAGGACGCCGGTGCCCAAGGCGCTGAGAACGGCACGGGCGAACTCGGGCTCCGGCGCTTCGTCCGTCCCGTCGTGCCCTGATTCCTCGCCCTCCCGGTGGCCCGCCCAGCGTGACGTCACGACCCTCACAGCCTTCCGATGGCGTCCATCCCGCCAGGTTCCCCCGGCGGGCGGGGATGAACCGCCCCACAGGGCCGAAGAGGGAGGAATCGGACGTAAAAATCGGCGCCGAAAATCGGTCGCTCCGCCGGCCCGGTCCCCGTACGTTCACGTGATGTCCGAACTCCGAACCGATCGTCTCGTGCTCCGCGACTGGCGGGCGTCCGACCTGGACCCGTGGGCGGCCATGAACGCCGACCCGGTGGTCCGCGAGTACTTCCCCGGGGTGCTGACCCGGGAGCAGAGCGAGGCCTCGGTGGCCCGCTTCCAGGCCGACCTCGACCGGCGGGGCTGGGGCTGGTGGGCGGTGGAGGTCGCCGCCACCGGCGAGTTCATCGGGTTCACGGGGCTCGATCCCGTGGAGGAGGGCATGCCGTTCTCCGGGGTGGAGGCCGGCTGGCGGCTGGCCCGCACGGCCTGGGGCCACGGCTATGCCACCGAGGCCGCGCGGGCCGCGGTGGCCCACGCCTTCGAGGGCCTCGCCCTGGCGGAGGTCCTCGCGGTGACGGCGGCCGGCAATCTGCGCTCGCGGGCGGTGATGAGCCGCCTCGGCATGACCTACGACCCGGCCGACGACTTCGACGACCCGGAGATCCCCGAGGGCCCCCTGCGACGCTCCGTCGTGTACCGGCTCCGGGCACAGGGCGCCGGGGTCCGGCCGCCCGGCGGGCGGTAGCGCGCGCGACGGTCCTCCATGCCGCCGGTCGCGTCGGCCCGGCCGGACGGTCCGGTGCGTCCGAGCCGGTCGGATCGCCGGCAGGGACCACGGCGCCCGGGTACCGCGTGCGGGCCGAGGCGAGTGACTCCGGTCCATGGGCCGGCGGCGGCGCCGGGCGGCTCCACCCCACCGGCTGGGAGCGCCGTGTTGTACGGCCGTGGTCGCCCCGTCGCGGCCGGGTCAGGCCGGGCGGCCGAGGGCGGCCGTGCCGTTCAGGTCGTCGGCGAGACCCACGGCGGCCCTCATGCGTTTGCCGACCGGTTCCCGGTGCACCTCGAAGCTCTGGCAGACGGCCATGACTATCTCCAGCCCGTGCCGGCCGACGCGGCCCGGGTCGGCGGTCGCGGCCACCGGCAGCACCGGTTCGCTGTCCCACACCGTGACCTCCACCCGGTCCTCGGCCAGCTCCAGGTCGACCAGTGAGGGCCCGGGCGCGTATTTGCACGCGTTCGTCAGCAGCTCGCTGACCACCAGTTGCACCAGCTCCACCGCGCGGTCGGACACGGCGAGCCCCTGGGCCGCGCGTGCCCGGGCCAGAAATCTCCTGGCCAGCTCCCGGCCCCGGGCGATGTCGCCGGGGATGCCCTCGTACTCTGCCGAAACCTTGACCGGCCCCACTCTCGGCCGATCCCCATTCTGGGCAGCCCCGTCCATCCGATCCGCCCTCTTCCTGAGCCTTGACCGTTACGCCAGCCCGTCTACCCCCGAATCCGGGAAACATCACCGGCCCGTCCGCGACCTCCCGGCGGCAGCGGCGTCAGGTGTCCGTCGGACGCAGGACCAGGCAGAGGAAGCCCAGTACGTCCCGGTAGACACGCAGCCATCCGTCGCGGTGGGCGGTGGCCGTCTCGAGTGCCTGCGCGCGGTCCGGGTCGGTGGGGTGGTCCAGGGCCCATGCGGCCAGCGTCCCGGTCCAGGACCACTCGTAGTCGTCGAGCTCCTGGCGGGTGCTGAGGTGTCCGCCCACAGGCGTCCAGCCGCCGGCCACGACCCGCTCCAGGGTGGTCGGCAGGTCGTCGAGGTCACCGAGCATCTCGACGGCCTCGGCGGTCGGTTCGCCGTCCCAGAAGCCGTCGCCGACCAGGACGCGGCCCCCGGGCGCCAGATGTGCGCGTGCGGCGGCGAGGGTGGCGGACAGGCCGCCGAAGGCGTGCGTGGATCCGACGCAGAGGACCAGGTCGAAGCGGTGCGGGGCGGTGAAGCCCGCGGCGTCCTGACGGTGCAGGGTCAGGCGGTCCCCGACCCCGAGCCGGGCCGCCGCCTCGCGGGCGCGGTCGAGCGCGCCCGCGGAGAGGTCGACGCCCTCGGCCGCCAGGCGCGGATGCTCGGCGAGGGCGCGCAGGAGCCACTCCCCTCCGCCGCAGCCCAGGTCGAGGACGCGGGCGCCGCCGCCCGGGATGCCGCGGGCCAGGAGGCGGCGTACCGAGTCGTCGTCGAGCGGGGCCGCGATCGGGTGATCGGCATGGGCGAGTCGGGAGATCTGTTGACGGTCCACCGGCGGAGCCTGGCACGAAGGGCCGGACGGCGCACCCGGTTTCCGGGCCGCCCGCGGCACAGAGGTCGCGGGCGCGCCTCCCCGCCCGCCCGACTCGGCGGATTCCGGGGCTGGTCGGCGTTCGTCGTGTGCCCCATCCTGTGACCACGTCGTCGAGCCGGGCGGTCACCGGGGCCGCGCGGCCGGACTTGGGGGTGGCCACGTGGTGCAGGACGGACAGGTCTCCGCGCGCAAGGCCGACCGGGGACGGGCCCGGCCGACGTGCCCGGTCGACCGCGCGGCGGACGGGACCTGGCAGGTGCACGATTTCGCGGTCGCGCGGGCGCTGCTGCGCGGCCCCGGCACCGTGCAGGCGGGTCTCGGCATCGAGACGGTGGAGAAGCTCCCGCCGCGGGTGCGCCGGCCCGTGCTCTACCGGGACGGTCCCGAACACCGGGAACACCGCAGGCAGACCGCCCGCTTCTTCACTCCGCGCCGGGTGGACGAGCACTACCGGGAGCTGATGGTCCGCATCGCGGAGGAGCAGTTGGCGTCGCTGCGCTCGGCCGGCGAGGCCCAGCTCTCCGACCTCGCCTTCAGTCTGGCGATCGGCGTGGTCGGCGAGGTCGTCGGGCTGCGGTACGGCAGGCCCGGGATCCGTCGCAGGCTGGAGCGGTTCTTCCCGGAGGAGTTCGGCGAGCCCGGGCTGACCAGTGTCCGGGGTCTGTACTGGTTCGTGCGGCAGAACACCAACTGGCTCCGCATCCACCTGGCCGACGTCCGCCCCGCCATCCGCGCGCACCGCCGCCGTGCGCACGACGACCTGATCTCCCACCTGATCGCGGAGGGCTGCTCGGACACCGAGATCCTCGGTGAGTGCCTGACGTTCGCCGCGGCCGGCATGGTCACCACACGCGAGTTCATCGGCCTGGCCGCCTGGCACCTGTTCTCGGACGCCGAGCTGCTCGGCCGCTACCGGTCGGCCGAGGAGACCGAGCGCCTCGCCGTCCTCCAGGAGCTGCTGCGGCTGGAACCCGTCATCGGACGGTTGCGCAGACGGGCCACGGAACCCGTGGAACTGCCCTGCCCCGAGGGGCCGGTGACGGTGTGCCCGGGCGAGTACGTCGAGGTCCATCTGGACGACGCCAACACCGACCCGAAGGCCGTGGGCGACGACCCGCTGCTGGTCCGTCCGGACCGCGCCGAGGGGGTCGGTGCGGGACTCTCCTTCGGCGACGGGCCGCACCGGTGCCCCGGGGCGCACATCGCCCTGCTGGAGACCGACGTCTTCCTCAGCCGCCTGTTCGCCCTCGACGGAGTCCGGATGAGCGGGCGGCCGCGCGTCGCCTTCCAGGAGGCGATCGGCGGCTACGAGATCCGTGGGCTGACCGTGGCAGTCCCCCGGACCGGCCGTGGCTGACCGGCCCGGGGGCGCTGGTACGGCGTGAGCCGTGCGGCGTCAGTGGTGCGGCGTCAGCCGCCCAGGGCGCCCAGGACGACGAGCTTGGCCTCGTCCTGCACCTGCCGGAGGTGGGCCTCGCCGAGGAAGGACTCCCCGTAGATCTTGTAGACGTCCTCGGTGCCGGAGGGCCGCGCCGCGAACCAGGCGTTCTCGGTGGTCACCTTGATGCCGCCGATCGGGGCACCGTTGCCGGGTGCCTCGGTGAGGACGGCGGTGACCGGCTCTCCGGCGAGGGTGCCGGCGGTGACCTGGGCCGGGGACAGCTTGGCCAGGCGGGCCTTCTCCTCGCGGGTGGCGGGGGCGTCGACGCGGGCGTAGGCGGGGGTGCCGAAGCGGTCGGTGAGCGCGGCGTAGTGCTCGGAGGGCGTCCTGCCGGTGACGGCGGTGATCTCGGAGGCGAGCAGGGCGAGGATGATGCCGTCCTTGTCCGTGGTCCACACCGATCCGTCCCGGCGCAGGAAGGACGCCCCGGCGGACTCCTCCCCGCCGAAGCCGAGGGAGCCGTCGACCAGTCCGTCGACGAACCACTTGAAGCCCACGGGTACTTCGACCAGTCGGCGGCCGAGATCGGCGGCGACCCGGTCGATCATGCCCGAGGACACCAGCGTCTTGCCCACGCCCGCGCCGGCCGGCCACTCGGTGCGGTGGGCGTACAGGTAGGCGATGGCGGTGGCGAGGTAGTGGTTGGGGTTCATCAGACCGCCGTCGGGGGTGACGATGCCGTGGCGGTCGGCGTCGGCGTCGTTGCCCGTGGCGATGGTGAAGCGGTCGCGCTGCGCGATGAGGGAGGCCATCGCGTGCGGCGAGGAGCAGTCCATGCGGATCTTGCCGTCCCAGTCCAGCGTCATGAACCGCCAGGTCGGGTCGGTGAGCGGGTTGACGACCGTCAGGTCGAGGCGGTGCCGTTCGGCGATCCGGCCCCAGTACGCGACGGAGGCGCCGCCCAGCGGGTCGGCACCGATGCGTACGCCGGCCGAACGGATCGCGTCGAGGTCCAGGACGCTCGGCAGGTCGCGGACGTAGGTGTCGAGGAAGTCGTACCGCCCGGTTCCGGGTGCGGCGAGCGCCTGTGCGTAGGGGACGCGCCGTACGTCCTTGAGTCCGGCCGCGATGATCTCGTTGGCCCGGTCCTGGATCCAGGAGGTGGCGTCGGAGCCGGCGGGGCCGCCGTTCGGCGGGTTGTACTTGAAGCCGCCGTCGGCGGGCGGGTTGTGCGAGGGGGTGACGACCACGCCGTCGGCGAGGCCCGAGGTGCGGCCGCGGTTGTGGGCGAGGATGGCGTGCGAGACGGCCGGGGTGGGGGTGTAGCCGTCCGCGGTGTCGATGAGGACGGTCACGTCGTTGGCGGCGAACACCTCCAGCGCGGTCACCCTCGCGGGCTCGGACAGGGCGTGGGTGTCGGCGCCCAGGAAGAGCGGGCCGTCGGTGCCCTGCCGGGAGCGGTACTCGCAGATGGCCTGGCTGGTGGCGGCGATGTGGTCCTCGTTGAACGCCGCCGCGAGTGACGAACCGCGGTGTCCGGACGTACCGAAGGCCACGCGCTGTGCGGGCTCGGCCGGGTCCGGGTGCAGGGCGTAGTACGCCGTCACCAGCCGGGCTGTGTCGATCAGGTCCTCGGGGCCGGCCGGCTGCCCGGCTCGGTCGTGCTGCATGCGCCCACTCCTCCGCGTCGGTCGGGACTTCGCTCGCGGTCCCATCTTCCCCTGTCCGGGCAGTGGTACCGCGCGTTCCGGCCGAGGTGGCGGTGCCGTGGGCGCCGGTCGCGCGGGCCGACCGGCCGGCCGGATGTCAGATCCGGCCGCCGGTGAGACGGGTGAGGGGACCGTGCGTGTGGCGTCCCGCGCGGCGTCCCACCGCGTACGACGCGGCACTCACGGCGGTGAGGCCCGCGCCCACGCCCGCGGCGACGAGCTTGCGGTGGGCGATGACCGTCCACGCCGTCTTCGCCGTGGCCGCGACCTGGCCGGAGGTGTTGACGACCGCCTGACGGCCCGCCGCGACGCCCTTGGCGGCCGTCTGTACGGCGCCGTTCGCGGCCTCGGCCGAACGCTGGGCGCCGGCCTTGGCCGCCGACGCGGCGTCACCGGCCTTGTCGGCGGCGGCCCGGCTCGCCCGCGAGGCCGGTGCCGTCGCCTTCTCGGCGGCGCCGCGGGCCTTGGACTCGGCGGTCCGGGTGCTGGTGGGCTTCTTGTTCGTGTCCTTGTTCGGATCGCTCATGGACACCGCCTTGCCCCTCACCGCGGTGGCAAACACGAACGGCCCCTCGGGGCGCTCAACGGGATTGGGCCGTCAGGGCCTTGACGCGACGGAGCGTGAGTACGGTCTCCGCGGTGTGCGGTCCTGTCTGCTGCAGGGGTGATCGCACAGATCACCGCGGTGCCGCCGGCAGCCAAGTCGGTCATCGGCGAGGACGTGGACGAGGCTCCCGCGTACTGACCCGCGTGACCGCGTCGCGCCGTCAGCGTCGCAGGCCTGGCAGCTCGCGTGGCTCGACGCGCTCCTCCACCGCCGTGTCGCCCTCGCGCACGACCACGTAGGCGCCCTTGCCCGGGATTTCCGTGACCGCCTCGATCAGTTCGGTGCCGCGGTAGACGAGGCCGACGCCGTCGTCGGTGCAGTGGGCCGTGGGGAGGGTGCCGTCGGCGACGAGGCGGTGGATCAGGGGGCGGCGGCCCGGGTCGACGTCGTAGTGCACGCCGTTGCCGTACGGCAGGAAGCCCAGGGCGTCGGTGATCGGACGCAGTTCGGGGCCGAAGGAGTCGGTCGCGCCGCCCCGGAACCAGCAGAGGGATCCCGCGCTCACGCCGCTGAGCACGACGCCCGCCTCCCAGGCCGTGCGCATGATCCGGTCCAGGCCGTGCACGCGCCACACCGCCAGCAGGTTGGCCACCGAGCCGCCCATGACCCAGACGACGTCCTGGGCGAGGACGGTCTCCTCCACGTCCTCGACGTTGGGCATGGGGAACAGGTGCAGCGGTGTCAGGTCGAACCCGGCGACGCGGGCCGCCTCCGTCATACGGGCGGTGAAGTGCTCGGCGTCCCCTGTGGCGGTGCCCACGTACAGGATGCGGGGACGGCGAGCGTGCGCGCCCGAGAGGTCCACGGCGTGATGGACCAGGGCGTCGAAGGCCACCATGGTCCGGCCGCCCGCCCGGTGTCCGCCGGAGGTGGCGAGGATGGTCGGTTCCGGTGCCGTCATGCGGGTGATTTTAACGACGCCTCGTCGGCGGCTCGGTGACCGGATGTCACTGAGCGGCGGTCGGCGGCAGCTGGGCCGGGCTCACCTGCTCCCCCAGCACCTCCGCCATGAACTGCACCAGCCAGCGCTGCGCCGGACTGCGCGAGGACTCGTGCCGTGCGTACAGGGCGATCTCGATCGGTTCGGTCTCAAACGGCAGCCGCACCAGGCGCAGTCGGTGGGAGGCGGTGAAGACCTCTCCGACGTACTCGGGGACGATGGCGATCAGGTCGGTCTGTTCCAGCAGGTAGGGCAGCATCGAGAAGCGGGTGGCGTCCACGGCCACCCGTTCCAGGAGCCCGTGCGCGGCCAGCACGGCCCGGGGTGCAACGTGCCCGCTCGGTCCGAACACCGTCGCGTGGTGCTCGGCCGCGAGGTCCGGCAGGGTGACCGCGTCGCCCCGTACGCGCGGGTGGTCCGCGGCGACCATGAGGACGTAGCGCTCCCGGAAGAGCGGGATCCGCACGGTCAGGTGCGAGGTGATCACCGGGGTGGCCACGAACGCGTCGAGGTCGCCGCGGCGCAGCTGGCTCTCGGCCTCCTCCACGTCGAACGGGCGGACGGTGAAGGACACCCCCGGCGCACGCTCGCGCGCCGCGGCGAGGAGCCTCGGCAGCAGGGTCGCCTCGCCGAGGTCGGAGAGGGCGATGGTGAAGCGGCCCGACATGGTCGCGGCGTCGAAGGCGTCGCCCTGCCGGACCGTCCCGTCGATCTCCGCCAGCGCGCGCTGGAGCGGCTCGTACAGCCGCCGGGCGCCGGCCGTGGGCGTCAGCCCGCGCCCGTTGCGGCGGAACAGCTCGTCGTCGAAGTGCCGCCGGAGCTTGCCCAGGCTGTAGCTGACGGTGGGCTGCGTGACGTGGAGCGTCTCGGCGGTGGCCGTGACGCTGCCGGTCTCGTAGAGCAGGACGAAGACGCGGGCCAGGTTGAGATCGAAGGTGCCCATATCGACGGACTCTATATCGGGAGGCCGAAACATCTATTGGTGCCCATGTCACGGGGTGCCTAGCGTGTCCCGCATCACTGCGAAAGGAACCGTCCGTGCCATCCGTGCGCCGTGTCTCCCACGCCCTCCTGGAGCGTCAGGGGCTCACCACCGTCTTCGGCAATCCGGGCTCCAACGAGCTGCCCTTCCTCGCCGGGCTGCCCGACGGCTTCCGCTACGTCCTCGGTCTGCACGAGGGCGCCGTGGTCGGCATGGCCGACGGGTACGCCCAGGCGACCGGCCGGCCGGTGCTGGTCAACCTGCACGCCGCCTCCGGTTCGGGCAACGCGATGGGCGCGCTGACCAATGCCGTGGCCTCCCGGACCCCGCTCGTGGTGGTGGCCGGCCAGCAGGTCAGGTCCGCCATCGGTCCGGAGGCCAACCTGGCGAGCGTCGACGCCCCGGCCCTGATGAAGCCGCTGGTCGGCTGGGCGGCGGAGCCGGCGTGCGCCGAGGACGTGCCGCGCGCACTGGCCCAGGCGGTCTTCGAGGCGCGGCTCCAGCGCCGGCCGACGTACCTGTCCGTGCCGTACGACGACTGGTCGGCCGAGGCCGGCGACAACGCCTCGGCGGTGCTCGACCGGCGGGTGCTGCGGGCGTCGGCGCCCGGTGACGAGCAGCGCCGGTGGCTCGTGGAGCAGGTCGCCTCGGCCCGGCGCCCCGCGCTCGTGCTGGGCGGCGACATCGACTCGGCCGGCCGCTTCGACGACGCCGTGCGGCTGGCCGAACGGCTGGGCGGCCCGGTGTGGGCGGCGCCCTCGCTGTTCCGGCTGCCGTTCCCCAACCGGCATCCGCTGTTCCGGGGTGTGCTGCCCGCCGGGATCGCGCCGATCTCCGAGGCCTTCGAGGGCCACGACCTGGTGCTCGTGCTGGGCGCGCCGGTCTTCCGCTACCACGAGCACCTTCCCGGCCGGTACCTGCCCGAGGGCACCCGGCTGATCCAGGTGACCGAGGACGCCTCCGCCGCCGCGCGGGCGCCGATGGGCGAGGCGCTGGTCGCCGATCCGGGTGCCGTCCTCGACGTACTCCTCGAGTCGCTCGACGCGCCGGGGGCGCCCACGGGCGCGTACCGGCCCGCGCCCGCGCCGCTCGCCGCCGAGGGACCGGGGCTCCACCCCGAGCAGGTCTTCGCCGCGCTGCGTGACGAACTGCCGGAGGACACCGCGTACGTCGTCGAGTCGACGTCGACCAACGCGGCGTGGTGGCGCCAGATGGACCTGCGCCGCCAGGGCTCCTACTACTTCCCGGCGGCCGGCGGACTCGGTTTCGGCCTGCCCGGCGCGGTGGGGGTCGCTATGGCGCAGCCCGACCGCCCGGTCGTCGGCGTGATCGGGGACGGCTCGGCCAACTACGGCATCACCGCCCTGTGGACGGCCGCGCAGCACCGGGTCCCGCTGACCGTGGTGCTGCTGCGCAACGGCACGTACGGGGCGCTGCGCTGGTTCGGCGGCCTGCTCGGCGTGCCGGACGCGCCCGGCCTCGACATCCCGGGCCTTGACTTCACCCGCATCGCGGAGGGGTACGGCGTCCGGGCCCAGCACGTCGGCGGGGCCGCGGAGCTGCGCGCCGCGCTCGCCGAACGCCCCGACCACCCCCGGCTGATCCAGGTGGACACGGCGCTCACCACGCCCTCCTGACCCGACCGACCAACCGGGCGCCCGGAGCCGCCGCCGCGCTCGGCAACCGAAGATCCCGACGAGAGGGAAGACGATGACATTCCTGGACAGCGCCGTCTGGGGCGGGAAGTTCCACAGCGACGGCTGGCAGGACTCCCCCACCGAGCAGCCCGTGACCGAGCCCGCCACCGGCGACCGGCTCGGCTCGGTGGGCCTGGCCAGGGCCGAGGACGTGAACCGTGCCGCCGCCCGGGCCGCCGAGGCCCAGCGCGCGTGGGCGGCGACCTCGCCGCAGCAGCGCGCCGCCGTGCTGCGGCGCGCGGGTGAGCTGTTCACCGAGCACGCCGCCGAGATCGAGGACTGGCTGGTGCGCGAGGCCGGCTCGGTGCGGTCCAAGGCGGGCTTCGAGGCGGGCCTGGCGATCGGCGAGTGCTTCGAGTGCGCCGGCCTGCCGACGCACCCCCAGGGCGAGGTGCTCACCTCCGAGGAGGCCCGCTGGTCGCTGGCCAGGCGCCGCCCGGCCGGTGTCGTCAGCGTGATCGCGCCCTTCAACTTCCCGCTCATCCTCGGCCTGCGTTCCGTGGCCCCGGCGCTGGCGCTCGGCAACGCGGTGCTGCTCAAGCCGGACCCGCGCACCGCGGTGAGCGGCGGCGTCGTCATCGCCCGGATCTTCGAGGAGGCCGGGCTCCCGGCCGGTGTCCTGCACCTGCTGCCGGGCGACGGGTCGGTCGGCCGGGCGGTCGTCGAGGCGCCCGAGGTCAGGGTGATCTCGTTCACCGGTTCCACGCCGGTCGGGCGGGCGATCGGCGAGCAGGCCGGGCGGCTGCTGAAGCGGGCGCACCTGGAGCTGGGCGGCAACAACGCGCTGGTCGTGCTGCCCGGCGCGGACGTGGCGAAGGCGGCCTCGGCGGGCGCGTTCGGCTCGTACCTGCACCAGGGACAGATCTGCATGACGACCGGCCGGCACATCGTGCACGAGTCGCTGGTGGAGGAGTACACCGCCGCGCTCGCCGCGAAGGCCGAGTCGCTGCCGGTGGGCGACCCGGCCCGCGAGGACGTGGCGCTCGGTCCGATCATCGACCGCCGGCAGCTGGAGCGGGTGCACGGCATCGTCACCGACAGCGTCGCGGCGGGCGCGAAGATCGCCGCGGGCGGCGAGATCGCCGGCGCCGGTTACCGCGCCACCGTCCTGACCGGCCTGACGACGGACATGCCGGCCTGGCGCGAGGAGATATTCGGCCCCGTCGCCCCGGTCATCGCCTTCTCCACACCCGAGGAGGCCGCACGGATCGTCAACGACTGCGAGTACGGGCTGTCCGTCGGCATCCTCGGGGACGTCGGGGCGGCGATGAAGCTCGCCGACCGGATCGACTCCGGCAAGGTGCACATCAACGAGCAGACCGTGAGCGACGAACCCAACGCCCCCTTCGGCGGGGTCAAGGCCTCGGGCACCGGTTCCCGCTTCGGGGGCGCGGCGGCCAACGTCGAGGCCTTCACCGAGACCCAGTGGCTCACGGTCCGCCCGGACATCGCCGACTACCCGTTCTGACCCCCTCCGGTCCCGCGCACCGATCCTTCCGGCTCCCCGGCCGCCCCGGCCGTTCCGGCTCCGCTCACTCACACCCGTCCCCGGGGGGAGAGTCATCATGGCTTCCACCACCACGTCCGACGCGCCCGCTCAGACCGGCCGCGCCGGCAGCAGCACGTGGACGGTGATCCTGTGCTGGATCACCGTCCTGCTCGAGGGCTACGACCTCGTCGTCCTCGGCGCCATCATCCCCACCCTGCTCAAGACCCACCATCTCGGCATGACCACGAGCGACGCGACCACCATCGCGACGCTCTCGCTCGTGGGCGTCGCCATCGGCGCGGTGTGCGTCGGTCCGCTGGCCGACCGGCTGGGCCGCCGCCGCCTGCTCATCGGCTCCGTCGTGCTCTTCTCACTGCTCACCGTCGTGGTGCCGCTGGCGAACTCCGTGGCGATGTTCGCCGCGCTCCGGCTGCTCGCCGGTCTGGGCCTGGGCGCCTGCATGCCGGTCTCGCTCACGATGATGGCCGAGCACATGCCCGCCGGCCGCCGGGCGCGGGCCAGCACGCTGACGATGACCGGCTACCACACCGGTGCGGTGATCACCTCGCTGCTGGCGCTGCAGGTGACCGACCACTGGGAGATCCTCTTCTACCTGCTCGGCGTCGTCGGCATCGTGATCGCCGTCGTCCAGTGGTTCAAGCTGCCGGAGTCGGAGGCCTTCGAGCGGGCCAGGCGGGACGGGGCGCGGCGGGTGCCGTTCACCGAGCTGCTCAAGCCGGCGTACCTGCGTGCGGGCATCGGCATCTGGGTCGCGTCCTTCATGGGTCTGCTGCTGGTCTACGGCCTCAACACCTGGCTGCCGAAGCTGATGAACGACGCCGGCTACCCCGTGCCGACGGCGGTCACCCAGCTCCTCGTGCTCAACATCGGCGGCGTCGTCGGTCTGGTCCTGGGCGGGTGGGTCGCCGACCGCCGGGGCATCAAGGGCACCACGATGGTCTGGTTCGCGGTCTCGGTGGCGATGCTGGCGTGCCTGAGCATCAAGATGGAGAGCGACCTGCTGCTCAACGTCGTCGTCTTCTTCACCGGCGTGTTCGTCTTCTCGGCCATGGTGCTCGTGTACGCCTACGTGACGAACTTCTACCCGGCGTCCGTGCGGAGCACCGCGCTGGGCTCGGCGTCCGGGATCGGCCGCATCGGCTCGATCGTCGGCCCGTCGATCACCGGCGCCCTGGTCGCCTCGGGGATCGGTCACCCGTGGGGCTTCTACTTCTTCGCCGCGGTGGCGGTCTGCGGCTTCCTGGCCGTACTGACGCTGCCGCGCGGTGCCGGGAGCGAGACGCAGGAGGCGGCCGCGCCCGCCGGGTGACACCCTGACCGCCTCCGACGGACACGAAGAACGGGAGCAGTGGGCTCGGCGGCCCGCTGCTCCCGTCGGTGTCCGGGGTCCGGTGACTCAGTCGTTGTCGACGTTCTGGCCCAGCACCTTGCCGTTGGCCGCGTCGACGTCGACGGTGGTCTTGTTCCAGTTGCCCTTGTCGACCACGTCGACGCCCCAGACGACCTGCTGGTCGTCGTTGTCGCCGAGTTCGACGTGGGTGACGGTGCCCTTGGCCTTGGCGGTGGCCGCCTTGACCGCCTGCTCCGGCGTCTGCTTGGCCTTGTCCAGCCACTCGGACACCTGGGTCTTGTCGTCGGGGTCCTGGTCCGGGTCGACCTGGGTGCGGAAGACCTTGCCGCTCACCGCGTCGATGTCGATACGGTGCAGGGTGCCGTCGGACTGGGCGACCTTGGCCTCCCACTCGGGGGCGCCCTCACTGGGCGCCGGGTTCGGCATGCTGGGGCTTGCCGAGCCGGTCGCCGAGCCGGACGGCGAAGCGGAGGCGGCGGCCTCCGTGCGCTTGAGTTCGAGGTCCACGAGCTTGCCCTCGGGGACCTCCTTGACGGCGGTGTCGGCGGCCTTGTCCCAGGTGACCTTCGTGGCCGTGACGAGGTCCTTGCGCTCGGTCTGGTCCTCGTTCATCGAGGCCGACGGAGAGCCGGAGGGGGACGCGGACGGCGAATCGGTGGCGGACGCGGAGGGGGACTCGGTCTGGGCCGCCTCCGCGACGCTGGAACGTGTGGTATCGGCGTTCGTACAGGCGGTCACCAGCAGAACGGAGGCGCCCAGGGCGCCCATCACGGCCAGTGAACGCAGCGGGGGAAGTCGTCGTGCAGAGCTCATGATGCTGTCCGTAACCGATCCGTCACGCAGACACACCGGCCCGGTATGAAAATCACTCCATTGGCCGGGGGCTGCTTCGGACCGCTCAGCGAGCCCGTACGAACTCCACCCGGCCGGTGCCCGTGGCGCTCACCGGGCGTCGGGGCAGCGGCCGGATCCCGGCCCCTTCCAGCCACTCGCGGTACGCGGTGGACTGGCGGGCGACCTCCCAGTACGCGTCCTCCAGCGCCGGGAAGACCGCGTCCAGCTCGGCGTGGGTGCGGGCGGCCAGCAGCAGGCGTACGCCCAGGGGGTCGCCGTACAGGCGCCGTACCGCCAGGTCGGGGCGGGACTGGGAGCTGGGCTGGCAGACGGTGACGACCTCGCCGGTGGCGACGAGGGACGCGGCGGTGTGGTAATCGCCGTGCAGCACCCGCGGGTTGAGGCCGACGGCGCGCAGCATGCGGTGCACGCCGTCCCATTCGCCGTCGACGGTGGGGTCGACCATCCACCGGTCCTCGGCCAGGTCGGCGAGCCGCACGACGGGCCGGACGGCCGCGGGGTGGTCGGCGGGCAGCATGACGAACTGGGGTTCGCGCTCGACGAGGACCCGCAGCCGCAGGCCCTCGGGGACGTGCAGGGGGCAGCCCTCGACCTCGTGCACGAAGGCGACGTCGAGCTGCCCGTCGGCGACCCGGCGCAGCAGCGCGTTGGCGGAGACGTCCATCTGCGGCGTCGGTTCCAGGCCCGGCCGTCTGAGCCGGCGCAGCCAGCCGGCCAGGGCCCGGCTGGCCGTGGAGCCGATACGCAGTCTGCTGTCGCCGCCGGCCGAGGCGGCACGGGCCTCGCGGACCAGGGTGCTCATGTCGGCCAGCAGCGGACGGGCCCGGCCGAGCACCGTCCGGCCGAGCGGGGTGGGGCGGCAGCCGGTGCGTTCGCGGATGAACAGGGGGCCGCCCAGGGCCTGTTCGATGCGGACCAACTGGGTGCTCAACGTAGGCTGGGCGACGCCCAGTTGACGTGCCGCCCGGTGCAGGCTGCCGGCGTCGGCGATGGCGCACAGCGCGCGTAGGTGCCTCACCTCGAGCTCCATGCAGGGAGCGTAAGGCGGAACAGTTGGTTGCGCCAGGTGAACAAAACGCGGCGGATCAGGGCGAGTTCTGCACTCCGGTCGAAGCCGCACCCGGGCGGCCGGACGGCGGGGGATAGCCCGGACCTATCACCTGTTGCCATCATCACAGCGGGCTCTTGGGCGCTCCACACTCACCGGTGACGACTTCTCCCCACTCCCCCACACAAGGAGTCATCGATGCGCATCAGCCTGCCCCTGCTGTCCACCGCGGTCGGTCTCGGACTGACGGCGGCCGTGCTCACCGGTCCCGCCGCGACGGCCGCCGCGCCCCAGGCCCCGGCCCAGGCCCAGGGCGCCCACGTGGGCTACGAGCCCTCGGCCGGCTCGGGCGAGGACGCCGCCGCCAACCGGGCGTTCTTCGAGGCGGTCATCAAGTCGGTCGCCGAGAAGCGCGCCGCCAACCCGACGTCGGCGGCGGCCGTCACCGTCTACTACAGCGCCACCAACGCGCCGAGCTTCCGCTCGCAGATATCCAGCTCCGCCCAGATCTGGAACAGCTCGGTGTCCAACGTGCGGCTCGCGGAGTCGAGTTCCGGCGCGGACTTCGCCTACTACGAGGGCAACGACTCGCGCGGCTCGTACGCCTCCACGAACGGGCACGGCAGCGGGTACATCTTCCTCGACTACGCGCAGAACCAGCAGTACGACTCGACCCGCGTGACCGCCCACGAGACCGGGCACGTGCTCGGTCTGCCCGACCACTACTCGGGACCGTGCAGCGAGTTGATGTCGGGCGGCGGTCCCGGCCCGTCCTGCACCAACCCGTACCCGAACTCCGCCGAGCGCGGCCGGGTGAACCAGCTGTGGGCCAACGGCTTCAAGGCCGCCCTCGACAAGGCGCTGGAGAAGACCTCCCAGCGCTGACCGCGGAGGCGGACACCCGCGTGGGCGGCCCGGCCGGGCCGCCCACGCGCACGTGTGCCTCGGGCGGCGGCGCTCAGGGGTGCGCGACGGCGGGGAGCGCGGCGCGTACGGCCCGGTGGACGGCCCGGGCCAGCCGGGCGCCCCACTCCGAGCGGGGGCCCGCGAAGGAATGCGTGTCCGCGCCGTCGCCCGGGGCGCGGGCGGCGACGCACACGGCGTCGGTGGGGGTGCCGGAGCAGTCGAGACCGGCGTCCAGCAGCGCCTGGACCTTGGCCTCGGTCGCCGTCATCACCGCGTTGACCAGCGCGGCGTCGCTCAGCGCGACCGGCAGCGCGGCGACGATGTTGATGGTCCCGGGCGGGGCGGCCCCGGTGGCGCCCTCCTCGGGCGAGGCCGCCCAGCCGCGGACCGAGATGCCGACGGTCGCCACGGCCTCCGCCCCGCCGTCCCGTGCCCGGGCGAACGCGGACACGTCGGCGGCCGTCATCAGGCCCACGCCGGGCCCGTGGGCGCCGTACGTACGGGCCAGGCCGGCCAGGTGCCGTGCGGGGTCGGTGCGCCGGTAGCCGTGGGCGACCTGGGCGTTGAGCACCCAGGCGCGCTCGCCGAGCCCGCCGCCCAGGACGGCGCTGCTGACCATCCGCCAGCCCGGCCCCGGGCGCCACAGCAGGGCGTGGAGCCGTTCGCCGTCCTCCACCCGGGTCAGGCGCTCCGGGGCCGGCAGGTGGGCCCCGGTGCGGGGCGGGGGCAGGAGGGCGGGCACGGTGCGGGGCTCCCAGCGGTGATCTACGGAGGTCCGACTGGGTCGGGACGGACCGGACGATCGTACTCAGTGCCGGTGTTCCGGCGGCGGCCCGCCCCGTCCGGTCGCGGGCGCATTGCGGGCGCGGGGCAGGGCACCTTCACTGAACACAACTTCGCCACCAGGCGACGGATCGGAGGCCGCGATGCTGTCCCACACCCTGGAGCATGGGGTCCTGGTCATCACGGTGGACCAGGACCCGGGAATCGACGGGCGGGCCACGCTGACCACGCACATCACCAACCTGGTCGACGCCCATCAGCCGACCCCCGTCGTCATCGTCCTCACCGACCGGGCCACCGGCCCCGCCACGGTCAGTGCCGTGCTCCGGGCCCACCAGTGGTGCTGCCGGCTCGGCGTCCTGATGTCCGTCGTGACCCACAGCGCGCCGGTGCGGCGGCTGCTGGAGAACAACGCCGACACCTCGGGTCCGCGTCTGGTCGTGCACGCCCGCGTCGACACCGCCATCAGCACCGCGTTCACCGCGGCGGCCTAACGCCCGTACGCAATTGTGCGGCGGCCGGGCGCCCGTCGTCCGGGGCCGCGGCCGCCGGGCACTACTGCTGTGCGAGCCAGAGGTCGGGGCCGAAGACCTCGTAGTGGATGGCCTCGGCGGGCACCCCGCGGCGCAGCAGGTCGCCACGGACGGCACGCATGAAGGGCACCGGGCCGCACAGGTAGACCGTGAGGTCCTCGGGCAGTTCGAGGCCGGTGAGGTCGGCACGGCCGGTCGACGCCTGCGAAGCCTGGTCTCCCGGCTCCTCGTACCACAGGTGGAGCCGGGCGTCGGGCAGCGCGCGTATCAGGTCGAGCTGCTCCTGCCGGTGGGCGTGGTGCTCGGGGGTTCGGTCGGCGTGGACGACGGTCACCGCGCGGTCGGCGCCGGCGGCGGCCAGGTGGTCGAGCATGGCCAGCATGGGGGTGACCCCGATGCCCGCGGAGGCCAGCAGCAGCGGGCCGCGGTCCTCCGCCAGGCCCAGGTCGCCGAACGGCGCGGACACGGTGAGCACGTCACCCTTGCGGGCGTTCGCGTGCAGCCAGGAGGAGACCTCGCCGTCCGGCTGTCCGTCGCCACGGACCCGCTTGACGGTGATGCGCCAGTCGGGGCGGCCGGGTGCGGCGGACAGGCTGTACTGGCGGATCTGCCGGGCGCCGTCGGGCAGTTCGACCTGGACGCTGACGTACTGGCCCGCACGGAAGGGTGCCGCGGCGCGGTCACCGGTCGGCCGCAGTACGAGGGAGACGGTGTCGGCGCTCTCCTCGACCCGGTCGGTGATCTCCATGGGGCGCCAGACGTCTCCGTCCGCGACGCCCGTGCCCGCGTAGAGCCGGGCCTCGATGGCGATGAGCGCGTTGGCCATCAGCCAGTAGACCTCGTCCCAGGCCCGGGCGACCTCGGGGGTGACGGCGTCGCCGAGCACGTCGACGATGGCGGCCATGAGGTGCCGGTGGACGATCGTGTACTGGTCGGAGGTGATGCCCAGCGAGGCGTGCTTGTGCGAGATCCGGGAGAGCATCACGTCGGCACGCTCGTCGGGGTGTTCCAGCAGCATGCCGGCGAACGCGGCGACGGAGCCGGCCAGGGCCCGCTGCTGCTCGCCGTTGGCCTGGTTCCCCCGGTTGAACAGGTTCCGCAGCAGCTCGGGGTGGGCGTCGAACATCTTCCGGTAGAACAGGTCGGCGATGTCACCGATGGCCGCTCCGACGGCGGGAAGAGTGGCTCGGACCACGGGAACGGACTGTTCGGAGAGCACAGCGACTCCTTAATTGGTAGATGATATTCGTGTTTTAGGTCACAGCTCGACGGCCCGTCGGCGGGCCACTCGTCATCCCGAGGGGCGGTCCGTCAGGCCGATCAGAACCGGGCCGGTCGGTGAGGCCACCAGGTCGGTCACGGTCAGGGGGTCGAGCGCCGCGTAGAACGCCTCCTGGGCGCCGCGCAGCGCACCGCGCAGGCGGCAGGCCCCGCGCAGCGGGCAGGGGCTGTCGCCGCCCTCGCAGTCGACCACCTCGGCGTCCCCCTCGAGTTCGCGCACCAGCCAGCCCACCGAGGCGGACCGCCCCAGGCCGGTCAGCGTCAGCCCGCCGCCGCGGCCGCGCCGCGCCTCCACCACGCCGAGGTGCTGGAGGCGGGTGATGGCCTTCGCCGCATGCGTGTACGGCACGCCGACGACCTCGGCCACCTCTCGGGTGGCCAGTGGTTCGTCACCGTCTCTCACGACCGCCAGACGCATCATGGAACGCAGCGCCAGGTCGGTGAACTTCGTCAGCCGCACAGCCAGGACGCTATCAAATACGCATGCTAGATTCGCCTTTACCCCGGGTACCGGTCCTGTGGAGTGCGTCACTCGACCGGCCGCACCCGGGGCGGCCGCTCAACAGGGCGGCACACAGGCACGGTTGGACACGGTCGGGCACACGGAACGGCGGCACCTGATGGCAGCGGAAGACAGCGGCGTCCCCGGCACGGCGGCGGGCCCTCCCCTCCCCCGGGTCCTGTGCGACACCGCCGAACTCGCGTCCCGCGGCGGCGACACGCCGGCCGGCGCCCTGTGGAAACTGGCGGAACCCGGACGGCAGCTCGACGCCAACGTCGTCCGCCTCCCCGCCGGGGGACGGGTGGACACGCACACCGAGCCGGACCTCGACGTCCTGCTGCTCGTCCTCGACGGCGAGGCGTCCCTCCTGTGCACCGACGGCGAACGCCCGCTGCGCGCGGGCGTCCTGACCTGGCTGCCGCACGGCTCGACGCGGGCCGTCCTCGCCGGGCCCGACGGGGTGACGTATCTGACCGTGCACCGGCGCCGCCCCGGTATGCGCATCCAGCCGCCGCAAGCCGCCGACCGGCTGCGGCCGTCCGTCGAGGACACCGGCGACCGCCGCTGAACACGCGGTCAGCTCCCGGTGGGTGAGGGAAGGCCCAGGCGCCCGTCGAACACCTCGGCGACCCGGTCGGCCGCGGCCAGATGGGCGTGGTCGTGGGTGACCAGCACCGTGGCGGTGCCCCGCTCCCGGGTGAGGCGGGTGATCAGGTCGATCACGGCGGCGCCCCGCTCGTGGTCGAGGGCGCTGGTGGGTTCGTCGACGAGCAGCACACCGGGGTCGTTCATCAGGGCACGGGCGATGTTGATCCGCTGCCGCTGGCCCCCGGAGAGCTGGTGGGGCCGTCGCTCGGCCCGGTCCGCCAGGCCCACCGCGTCGAGGAGTTCCAGGGCCCGGCCCCGCGCGGCGCGCGGCCTGCGCCCGTCGAGGTGGGCCATCACCTGGAGCTGCTCGGCCGCGGTGAGCGACGGCAGCAGGTTGGGCTGCTGGAAGACGATCCCGATCCGGTGCCGGCGCAGACCGGCCAGCTCCCCGCGGCTCATCCCGGTGGTGTCGGTGCCGTCGACGGTGACGGTCCCGGAGTCGGGCGTGATCAGCGTGGCGGCCACGGCCAGCAGGCTGGACTTGCCCGAGCCGGAGGGGCCGATGACGGCGGTCAGGCCGCCCCTCGGGACGTCCAGGGTGACGCCGTCGAGGGCGGTCAGGCGGCCGTCGCCGTCGGGGTAGGTGAGGGTGATGTCGGTCAGGCTCAGGCTCATCGGGCGCTCCCCAGGGCGGTCAGCGGGTCCACGGAGGTGATGCGGCGGACGGCGAGGCCCGCCCCGAGCCCGCCGAGGAGCACCATGACGGCGGCCGGGACGAGGACGGTGGCGGGGGTGAGGACGAAGGGGACGGCCGAGCCGGAGACCGCGGCGCCGATCGCGACGGCGGCGGCGGTGCCGGCGAGGGTGCCGCCGACCAGCAGCACGACGGCCTGGCCGAGCGCGTCGCGCAGCAGCGAGGCGGTGGTGGCGCCCAGGGCCTTCAGCACGGCGATGTCGCCGCCGCGCTGGATCGTCCACACGGTGAAGAAGGCCCCGACGACCAGGGCGGAGATGGCGAACAGGAAGCCGCGCATGAGTTGCAGCGAGCCGTTCTCGGAGGTGTAGGAGCCGATCGCGGAGAGCGACTCGTCCTTCGTCACGGTCTCGGTGCCCGCCGCCCGGTCCGTCGCCGCGATGTCGGCGCCGGAGGCGGTGTCCAGGGCGATCACCGTCGCGAGGGGCCCGCCGGCACCGGCGGTGGGCGGGGCGACGGCCTGCCAGGTGCGCAGGCTCGTCCACACCACGGGCGTGTGGCTGAAGGAGACGTCGCGGCCGGTGGTGGCGACGGTCAGCTCCCGGCCGGCCAGGGTGACGGTGTCGCCCACTCCGACGCCGAGTTCGCCCGCCACGGAGTGCGGCAGCGTCACCGCGTGGTCGTCGATCCGGTCGCCGTCCGGTGCGAGGGGCGAGCCGGGCCGGACGCCGAAGACGGACACCCCGGCGCTGCGGTCACCGGCGCCCGCCCGGGTGGTGGTGATGCCCAGCGGCTCGGCACCGAGGACGCCGGGCGCCTTCGCCCACCGGCGCCACTGCGCCTCGGTCACGGTGGAGTTCGCGTACGACACGTCCTGGCCGCCGCTCGGCGCGGCGAAGGCGATCCGGCCGGCGGGCAGGGACGTGACGGCGGAGACGTTCTCCCTGGCCAGGCCGGCGGTCAGCCCGGACACCAGCCCGACCAGCAGGGTGATCAGTACGACGACGACGCCCATCAGGGCGAACCGCCCCTTGGCGAACGTCAGATCTCTCAAGGCGACAAACACGTCTTCGCCCGGCCTTTCGACAACGGTGGGAGGTGCCACGGCACCGGTGGTCGCGGCGATTGCCGTGTGCTCCACCCTCGCCGCCCCGGAGCCCGCCGGCATCGCTCCTGGGCGGGCACTTCGCGGGCCGAAGGATGCGGCCCGGCTTGCACCTTTCGACAGATGCCCGGCCCCGGCCCGGTCCGTAGGCTGGGACGACCGTGAACGTTCTGACTCCCACCACCCGGGCCCTGACCTGGAGCCTGCACCTGCTCGTGGCCGGCCTGCTCGCCCTGGCAGCGGTGCGGGCGGTGACGGACGGCCGGCCGCACGCACCCGCGGTGTCCGCCGTGGCCGCGGCGGTGGGTGTGGTGTACGCCGTGGGCCCCGCGCTCCCCGCCGTCCGCGCCTCGCGCCGCGCCGCCGCGCTGTGGCTGGGTGCGGTCGGTGCGGTGTGGCTCGTACTGCTCGCCCTGTCCGCCGAGGGGGTGTGGCTGGCGTTCCCGCTGTACTTCGTCCAGCTGCATCTGCTGTCCCGCCGTGCCGGGCTCATCGCGGTGATCGGCACGACGGTCGCCGCGGTCGCCGCGTTCTCCGCCCACCAGGGCACGTTCACGGCGGCCACCGTGATCGGTCCCACGCTCGGGGCGGCCGTCGCGGTGGCGGTGGTGTGGGGCTACCAGGCGCTGTACCGGGAGAGCGAACAGCGCCGCCGGCTCATCGAGGAGCTGACCGTCACCCGGGCCGACCTGGCCGACGCCCAGCGGACCGCCGGGGTGCTGGAGGAGCGCCAACGCCTCGCCCGGGAGATCCACGACACCCTCGCCCAGGGGCTGTCCAGCATCCAGTTGCTGCTGCGGGCCGCCGAGCGGGCCCTGCCCGAGCGGCCGGGACCGGCGACCACCTATGTGGGTCAGGCCCGGCAGACCGCGATGGACAACCTCGCCGAGGCCCGCCGGTTCGTCGCCGCCCTCTCCCCACCGGCCCTGGACGACACCACCCTCGCCGACGCGCTGGACCGGCTGTGCGCCACCACCGGCGACCGGCACGGGATCGACGTCCGCTTCCGCCTCGCCGGCCTGCCCCGCCCCCTGCCCACCGCGCACGAGGTCGCCCTGCTGCGCGTCGCCCAGTCCGCGCTGGCCAACACGGTCGGGCACGCCCACGCCGACCACGCCGAGGTGGCCCTGAGTTACGAGGACGACGCCGTCGTCCTCGGTGTCACCGACGACGGGGCGGGTTTCGACCCCGGTGCCGTGTCCTCGCCCGGCCCGGAGGGCGCGGGCTTCGGACTGGCCGCGATGCGGGCTCGCGTGCACGCCCTGGACGGCACGCTCGCCGTCGAGACCGCCCCCGGACACGGCACCGCACTCGCCGCGCGGCTCCCCCTGCCGCCCGCCACCGACGACGACCCCGAGGCCAAGCCGTGACCGAGACCGCGCCGAAGCCGATCCGACTGCTGCTCGCCGACGACCATCCCGTGGTCCGCGCCGGGCTGCGCGCGGTGCTGGAGACCGAGGAGGGCATCACCGTGGCCGCCGAGGCCGCGACCGCCGAGGAGGCCGTCGAGCGGGCGGGGCGCGGCGACATCGACGTCGTCCTGATGGACCTGCGGTTCGGCGGGGGCATGACCGGCGCCCAGGCCACGGCCGCGATCACCGGCCGGCCCGGGGCACCGCGCGTCCTGATCGTCACGACGTACGACACCGACGCCGACACCCTGCCCGCCATCGAGGCCGGTGCCACCGGCTACCTGCTCAAGGACGCCCCGCCGGAGGACCTCGCCGCCGCCGTGCGCACCGCCGCGGCGGGCCGGACCGCCCTGGCGCCGACGGTCGCGGACCGGCTGATGACGCGTCTGCGGGAGCCGCACACCTCGCTGACCCGCCGCGAGACCGAGGTGCTCGCCCTGGTCGCCGAGGGCCTGTCCAACCAGCACATCGGCGAGCGGCTCCATCTGACCGAGGGCACGGTCAAGTCCCACCTGGCCCGCGTCTACGCCAAGCTGGACGTCGACTCCCGCACCGCCGCGGTCGCCGCCGCCGCCGCT
Source organism: Streptomyces sp. BBFR51 (assembly GCF_044591655.1). NCBI lineage: Bacteria > Bacillati > Actinomycetota > Actinomycetes > Kitasatosporales > Streptomycetaceae > Streptomyces > Streptomyces sp. BBFR51. The sequence continues at coordinate 617,475 of NZ_CP172448.1, forward strand.
CTCGGTCTCATCCGCCGCTGAACCGGGCCGGGGGCTCAGCGGGCCTCGGCGCGCAGCTCCGTCAGGGAGCGCGCGGTCAGGGGGCGCGGCTCCTCTTCGGGGTCGACGAGGACGACGGTGCAGGTGGCGGCGTGGGTGAGGGCGCTGGTGAAGCTGCCGTCGGCGAACTGGGTGAGCGGGCCGCGCGGCGAACGGCCGACCGCGACCGTGCGGGCCCCCACCTCGGCGGCGTGCCGGGCCAGGGCGCGCCCCGCTGCGGCGTGGTCGCCCACGCCGGTGAGGATCTGGCCGGTGGCGGCGACGCCGAGGCCGCTGAGCCGGTCCAGGTGGGCGGTGACGGCGGCCGTGGCCTGCGCGTCGGTCTCGGTGTCGACGGCCTGTTCCTCCACGACGGCGGTCTGCCGTACGTGGACGACCTCGAGCGGGCTGCCGGTGTCGCGGGCGAGTCGTGCCGCGCTGTCGACGACGGCGGCCGCGCCCGGATGGGCGCCGACGGCCACGACGACGGGCTGTGCGTCGGCCTGGGCGTCGGCCGGTGCCGCGACGCCGGCCCCGACGGCGGTGAGCGTCGGCGCGACCGGCTCGCCGTCGATCCCGCCCTCCTCGGCCTTGCGCAGCAGCCCGTGGCCGCTGGCGAGGACCGGGATGGCGAGCAGGAAGGTGGCGGCGCCGAGGTAGAACGGGACGCTGAGGTCGGTGGCGTCGGCGAGCTTTCCGGCGACGTAGGGGGCCAGGCCGCCGCCGATGAAGCGGAGGAAGCCGTACGCCGAGGAGGCCACGGGGCGCTCGACCGGCGAGACGAGCATGACGGCCTGGGTGGTGAGGGTGTTGTTGATGCCGATGAAGGCGCCGCTGACGACGACCGCGACGATCACGGTGGTGGGATCGGAGACGCCCGCCGCGATGACGGCCATGACGATGCTCAGGCCGAGGAGGTTGGCGTAGAGGACCGGTGCGGTGCCGTAGCGGGCCTGGAGGCGCGGGGCGAAGAAGACGCTGAAGGCGGCGACGAGCAGCCCCCAGCCGGTGAAGACGAGGCCGAGTTCGTGGGCGTTCAGCTCCATCGGGTACGGGGCGTAGCCGAGCATGGTGAAGAAGCCCCAGTTGTACAGCAGGGCCATGATGCCCATGGTGAGCAGGCCGCGGTGGCGCAGGGCCTTGAGCGGGGCGAGCGGTGAGGTGACCCGCTTGGGTTTGGGCAGGTCGGGGACGAAGGCGATGGTGGCTATCAGGGCGATGGCCATCAGGGCGGCTACGCCGAAGAAGGGGCCGCGCCAGCTGATGCCGCCGAGTTCGCCGCCGAGCAGGGGGCCGACGGCGATGCCGAGGCCGAGGGCGGTCTCGTAGAGGATGATCGCGCCGCCGAAGCCGCCGCTCGCGGACGCCACGATCACCGCGAGGGAGGTGGCGATGAACAGGGCGTTGCCCAGTCCCCAGCCGGCGCGGAAGCCGACGATGCCGTTGATGGAGTCGGTGGTGCCCGCCAGGGCGGCGAAGACGACGATGACGGCGAGACCGGTGACCAGGGTGCGCTTGGCGCCGATGCGGCTGGAGACCCAGCCGACGAAGAGCATGGCGACCGCGGTGACGATCAGGTAGCTGCTGAACAGCAGGGAGACCTGGCTGGGGGTGGCGTGGAGGCTGTCGGCCAGCGCGGGCAGGATCGGGTCGACCAGGCCGATGCCCATGAACGAGATGACACAGGCGAAGGCGACGGCCCAGACGGCCTTGGGCTGCCGGAACGGACTGGCGGCCTTGGCGTGCGGCGCGCCCTGTCCCTGTGACGTGCCCGGTCCTTGCGATGCGCTCATGTGCGGTGTTCCTCCTGGATGTCCTGACGGTTCTGGATGACCCGGGCCAGGGCCAGGAGCGCGGCGCTGGTGGCCCGCTGCTCCGGTCCGGTCATGTCCTCCATGAGCTCCTGGAGGGCCTGGGCGCGCTCGGCGCGTCGCTGTGCGAAGACCTCCAGTCCGGTGGCCGTCACCTCGACGAGCACGCCGCGCCTGTCGCTGGCGTCGGCGGTGCGACGGACCAGCCCGGCGCGTTCCAGACGGGTGACGAGCTGGGTCATGTTCGGCTGGGAGACGCCTTCGGCCCTGGCCAGTTCGGTCAGCCGCCCCGGGCCCTCGCGGCTCAGCCTGGCCAGCGTCGAGGAGGCGGCGGTGCTCAAAGAGCCGGTCCGGGCGCTGTGCCGCACGTACCGGATCATCTGCTCCACGGCGATGATCAGGTCGTCCGGGGAGGCGGCCGGCTCCTTGGGGCGGTCGGGGTCCGGAAGCCTGTCCATAAGCTCATTATGCATTTAGATGTAATGCGAAACAAGATACGCGTCCTCGTCCCCCGTTGTTGTGTCCGGAGTTCTCCGGGCACTCTTCAGGGACGAGGAGGCACAGGAGGCAACGGCATGGACTGGCGCGGATTCGCACAGCAGATGGCGTCACTGGCGCGTGATCTGCTGGCCCAGGAATCGCTGAACGACACCCTTGAACGGATCACGGGTTCGGCCACGGAACTGGTGGAGGGCTGCGACGCCGCCGGCATCCTCATCCTGCGCGGCGACCGGGTGCAGTCGCTCGCCCCCACCCACCAGGTGGTCGTCGACAGCGACGCACTACAAGGGCGCGTCGGGGAGGGGCCGTGCTTCGACGCCGCGCGCTCCACGGTGGAGCAGCGGCAGTTCCGGATCGCCGACTTCACCCACGAGGCCCGACGCTGGCCCAAGTACGTGCCCGAGGCCCGCAAGCTGAACCTCGGCAGCATGATGGGCTTCCTGCTGTTCACCGAGGACGAGGACTTCGGGGCTCTGAACCTGTATTCCTACCGGCCCGGCGCGTTCACCGAGGCAGACGAGACCGCCGGGTGGCTGCTGGCCTCCCATGCCGCCGTCGCCCTCTCCAGCGCCCGCACGCACGCCCAGTTACAGGAGGCCATCGGCACCCGCCACACCATCGGCGAGGCCATGGGCATCCTCATGGGCAGCCACCGCCTCACCGAGGACCAGGCCTTCGCCACCCTGCGCCGGTACTCGCAGGACCACAACGTCAAACTCCGGGACGTGGCCCGGCGGGTCTGCGAGCGGGGCGACCTGCCCTGAGCGGGAGGCAAGGAAACGAGCAAGGATTGAACAAGTTCCTCTCGTTTCGATCACGAACACTCGTATAGTGATCGCCAGTTGAGTGCCGTGTGAAGCTCTCTCGCTCACACGCGCCCCGTTGGACGACACGAGGGCCGCTCCCCGCGGCCTGGCGAGGACCCGATTGATGACCGCGCCCGCCCGCCCCGGCGACCGACCCGCTCCCCGCGCCCTCGCAGCAGTGGCCCTGCCGTGCGCCGTCGTGGCGGCGCTCGTCGTCGGCGGCGCCGTAGCCGCCGCGCCCTCCTCGGTGCGCCTTCCGCTCGGCCTGGGCGCGAGCGCCGCGGCGATCCTGCTCTGCGTGGCCGTGACGGTGGCCGTGCACGCGGTCCGCGCACAGCGGGCCACCCGCCGGCTGCTGGAGGCCGCCCGCACGGACGCGGACGGTCTCGCCCAGGAGCGGGGGCGGTTGGCGGAGCGGGCGCGACAGGAGCAGGAGCGTCTGCGCGCGGCGGCGGACGGCGAACGGGCCCGTGCCGCCGCGGAGGCCGACCGCGAACGGGCCGCGCTCATCGCCGACTTCGACACCGAGCGCGAGCGGCTCACGGACGGCTTCGAGCGGGAGCGGACGCGGCTGGCCGAGCAGCGGGCCCAGGAGGCGGCGCGGCTCACCGAGGAGACCGCCCGGCTGCGCACGCGACTCGAGACGGCCACCGGTGAGCGTGCCGCCGCCCTCTCCGCCACGGCGAACGCGGCCGGCCGGATGCAGGCGCTGGCCACCGGGATGCTCGCCGACCTGCGCGCCATGGAGGAACGGCACAGCGACGAGGACGTCCTGGCCGACCTGCTCCACCTCGACCACCGCACCGCGCAGGCGGGCAGGCTCGCCGACTCCGTCGCCGTGCTCACCGGCGCCCGCTCCGGGCGCCGTTGGGCCCGGCCCATCGGCATGGAGTCCATTCTGCGCGGCGCCATGGGACGCATCGCCGGCTACCAGCGGGTGCGTGTCCACTCCGCCAGCGACACCGCGGTCGCCGGGCACGCCGCCGAGGGCGTCATGCACGCCCTGGCCGAACTCCTCGACAACGCCGCCAACTTCTCCCCGCCGACGGCCGAGGTCCACGTGTACGTGGAGGAGGTGCCGGCCGGGGTCATCGTGTCCGTGGAGGACAGCGGACTGGTGATGGGCGAGGTGCAGCTGCGCCGGGCCCAGCAGGCGGTGGCCGGTGCGACGGCGGGGCTCGGCGGTCTGACCGGGACCAGGCTGGGCCTGGCCGTGGTGGGGCGGCTGTCCGCCAAGTACGGGCTGAAGGTGTCCTTCCGGCCGTCCGCGCGCGGAGGCACGGGCGTACTGATGCTCGTCCCGCAGGACATCCTGAGCGGCCCCGCCACCTCCGACGGCCCGTCGGCCGCCCCGTCCCACTCGGCCCCCTCCCCCACGGTCCCGGCCGGCCTGCCGCACACCCCCGCGCCCGCCGCCGAGTCCGGGCCCGCCCCCGTCGACGCGGGCCCCGAGCCGCTGCCCGTCCACGACCGCTCGGAGCCCGACCCGGACCGGGCCCCGGCGCCGGACGAGCCGTCCGCCGATCTGCCCAAGCGCCGGCGCGGCCGTACCCTCGCCGCCGCCGAACGCGCCCGGGCCGCCACCCGGGCCGCCGAGCCGAACGCCACGCCGCCCGCCGGCGACGCGAAGGCACGCGCGGCCCGCTTCAGCAGCTTCCGCCAGGCCGTAAGGCCCGCCACCGGTGCCGCCACCGGCACCGCCCCCGCGCGGGACAGCGACCCGCATGCAGAACCCGCCGCACCCGAACCGGCCGAGGCGGCCCCCGACCATCCGTCCCACTCATCCGCGCACCCGGAAGGCGACACCACCTCATGACCGGCTCGACCACCGCCGACGAGAAGCTCACCTGGCTCATCGAGGGCCTCCTGGAGCGCACGCCGGGCGCGCGGCACGCACTCGTCCTCTCCCGTGACGGACTCAAGCTGTGCCACACCCCGCAGCTCTCCGTCGACCAGGCCGACCAGCTGGCCGCCATCGCCGCCGGCATCCAGTCGCTGTCCCACGGCGCCTCCGTGGAGTTCGGCGACGGCAGTGGCGGGGTGCGCTCGGCCATGACCGAGTTCTACGGCGGGATCCTGTTCATCGTGGAGGCCGGTGAGGGCGCGCACCTCGCCGTGGTCACCTCGGAGGAGGCGGACGCCGGGCTCGTCGGGCACAACATGAGCGAACTCATCGAGCAGCTCGGCGAGCACCTCACCGCGCAGCCGCGCACGTCATGAGCCGCCCCGGCAGGGACGACGCGCCCGACCGGCTGTACACCGTCACCCAGGGACGCAGCGGTTCGGGCCCCGACAACCCCTTCGACCTGGTCACCCTCGTGGTCGCCGAGTGCGAGCCGACGCCCGGCATGCAGTCGGAGCACACGGCGATCCTGAGGCTGACCGAGGCCCCCACGGCCGTGGTGGAGATCGCCGCCGAACTGCGGCTCCCGGTGAGCATCACCAAGATCCTGCTCTCCGACCTGCACGCCGCCGGCCGGGTGAGCGCACGCCACCCGTACACCGCAGCCGTCCCCGATCCCGACATCCTGGAGCAGGTGCTCGTTGGACTCCGCAATCTCTGACGCCCGTACCCCAGCACGCACCCCGGCGCGCACCCCGCTGGGCGCGTCCGCCGACAACGGCCTGAAGATCGTGGTCGTGGGCGGGTTCGGCGTCGGCAAGACGACCATGGTCCGCTCGGTCAGCGAGATACGTCCCCTCAACACCGAGGAGACGATGACGCAGGCCGGCGAGGCGGTCGACGACATCAGCGAGGTGCGCGGCAAGACCGCGACGACCGTCGCCTTCGACTTCGGGCGCATCAGCCTCGACGCGCGCAACGTGCTGTACCTGTTCGGCGCGCCCGGCCAGGAGCGGTTCTGGTTCCTGTGGGACCGGCTGTTCTCCGGCACGCTCGGCGCGGTGGTCCTGGTCGACACCCGGCGCATCGACGACTCCTGGTACGCCATCGACCGCCTGGAGCACCACGGCACGCCGTTCATCGTGGCCTGCAACGACTTCGGCGGCCCCGGGCATCCTCCCGAGGCCGTCCGTGAGGCCCTCGACCTGGACCCGCGGGTACCGCTGGTCTCCTGCGACGCCAGGTCCCGCGAGTCCAGCAAGCAGGTGCTGATCGCGCTGGTCGAGCACCTGCGGTCCCGCTACACCGAGCAGGCCGCCCCGCCCCGACAGGAGTTCGCGTGAGCACCGACGCCGCCGACGTCCAGGACGCCGTGCCGCTCAGCGGCCCCCGTTTCCAGACCGAACCCGCCCTGCTGTACCGGCAGATGCGGCGCGAGCACGGCGCCGTCACGCCCGTGCTGCTCGACGGGGACGTACCGGCCTGGCTGGTGCTGGGCTACCGCGAGCTGCACCAGGTGACCGGCGATCCGGTGCTGTTCAGCCGGGACTCGGACCTGTGGAACCAGTGGGAGAACATCCCCGACGACTGGCCGCTGCTGCCGATGATCGGCCGCAAGCAGCCCTCGATCCTCTACACGGTCGGCGAGCGGCACCGCGAACGCGCCGCCATGATCAGCGATGCGCTGGAGGCCGTCGACCCCCAGCTGCTGCGCGGCCACGCCGAGCGGTTCGCCGACGAACTCGTCGACCGGCTCTGCGCCAAGGGCGAGGCGGACCTCGTCGGCGACTACGCCATGATGCTGCCGGTCCGGGTCCTGGCCCGCCTGTACGGCTTCTCCGACGAACAGGGGCCGGCGCTGGTCACCGCGCTCAACGACATGATCGACGGCCGGGAGCGGGCCATCGCGGGCCAGACGCACCTCGCCACGTCGATGGCACGGCTGCTCGCCGACCGGAAGGCGGCACCCGCCGACGACGTCGCCTCCCGGATGCTGGCGGACGAGAGCGGCTTCACCGAGGAGGAGGTCGCCCAGGACCTGATGGTGATGATGGCGGCGGGCCATCAGCCGACGGCGGACTGGATCGGCAACTCGCTGCGCCTGATGCTGACCGACGACCGTTTCGCCGCCTCGCTGTTCGGCGGCCGCAACAGCGTCGCCGAGGCCATGAACGAGGTGCTGTGGGAGGACACGCCCACGCAGAACGTGGCCGGCCGCTGGGCCCTGCGCGACACCCGGCTCGGCGGGCGCCGCATCCGCGCCGGCGACCTGGTGCTGCTCGGGCTGCAGGGCGCCAACTCCGACCCGCAGGTCCGCACCGACGGCTCCGCGCTCACCGGCGGCAACAACGCGCACTTCTCCTTCGGCCACGGCGAGCACCGCTGCCCGTTCCCCGCGCAGGAGGTCGCCGAGGTCATCGCGCGCACCGGCATCGAGGTCGTCCTCGACCGGCTGCCGGACATCGACCTGGCGGTGCCCGCCGGGTCCCTCACCCGTCGCCCCTCGCCCTGGCTGCGGGGGCTGACCGAGTTGCCCGTGCGGTTCACCCCGACCACTGCCCTGGGAGGCACGTCAGCATGACGACCGGCACCGAAGAAGCCCGGATCCCGCTGGACCCGTTCGTCACCGACCTGGACGGTGAGAGCGCCCGGCTGCGCGCGGCCGGGCCGCTCGCCGCCGTGGAGCTGCCGGGCGGCGTGCCCGTCTGGGCGGTCACCCGTCACGCGGAGGCCAAGTCCCTGCTCACGGACCCCCGGCTGGTCAAGGACATCAACGTGTGGGGCGCCTGGCAGCGCGGCGAGATCCCCGCGGACTGGCCGCTGATCGGGCTGGCCAACCCCGGCCGCTCGATGCTCACGGTGGACGGCGCCGAGCACCGCCGGCTGCGTACGCTCGTGGCACAGGCGCTCACGGTGCGCCGGGTGGAGCACATGCGGGGGCGGATCACCGAGCTGACCGACCGGCTGCTCGACGAACTGCCCGCGGACGGCGGCGTCGTCGACCTCAAGGCGGCCTTCGCCTACCCGCTGCCGATGTACGTCGTCGCCGACCTGATGGGCATCGAGGAGGTGCGGCTGCCGCGCCTGAAGGTGCTGTTCGAGAAGTTCTTCTCGACGCAGACACCGCCCGAGGAGGTCCTGGCGACCCTCACCGAGCTGGCCTCGATCATGGCCGACACGGTCGCCGCGAAGCGCGCCGCCCCCGGCGACGACCTGACGAGCGCGCTGATCCAGGCATCCGAGAACGGCGACCACCTCACCGACGCGGAGATCGTCTCCACCCTCCAGCTGATGGTGGCCGCCGGTCACGAGACCACGATCTCGCTCATCGTGAACTCCGTGGTCAACCTGTCCACGCATCCCGAGCAGCGCGCCCTGGTGCTCTCGGGCGAGGCGGAGTGGTCCGCGGTGATCGAGGAGACGCTGCGCTTCTCGACGCCGACCTCGCACGTGCTGATCCGGTTCGCGACCGAGGACGTCCCGGTGGGCGACCGGGTGATACCCGCCGGGGACGCGCTGATCGTGTCGTACGGCGCGCTCGGCCGCGACGAGCGGGCGCACGGTCCGACGGCGGGCGGGTTCGACATCACCCGCACCTCGGAGAACCGGCACATCTCCTTCGGCCACGGACCGCACGTGTGCCCCGGCGCGGCCCTGTCCCGGATGGAGGCCGGCGTGGCGCTGCCCGCGCTCTACGCCCGCTTCCCGCACCTGGACCTGGCGGTACCGGCCACGCAGCTGCGCAACAAGCCGGTGGTCACGCAGAACGACCTGTTCGAGCTGCCGGTCAGGCTCGCGTAACGGCGTCCGGAGCGGTCGGGACCACGACGGTCCCTCACCCGCGGGGCGTTTGCTCCCCGCCCTGCGGGTAACTCCGGCATTCCGGACGCCGACCCCCGGGAGTCGCCATGTGGAAGCGCAAGGGCAGGAAGGGCCGTCGGACCGCCAAGCCGGTCCCCGTGGAGCTGTGCGACCTGTGTGCCAGGGTCTTTCCCGAGGACGAGTCCGTGAGCGGCTACGTGCCGGACTCCTCCGCGGCGCACGCGACCAACGAGTGGTTCGACGGGCTGCGGCTCATCACCACGTGCTCGGACGAACACTTCGACGTGATCAAGGAGGGGTACGCGCACCGGCCCTTCGTGGACGAGGAGCTGTGGGCGGCGAAGCTCACGCGGGCCCTGACCACCGGGCCGCCGGCCGTCTCCATGGACCAGCTGGGCTGCCGGACGGGCCTCCAGGAGGCCCAGATCCGCGCCGCCGTCGCCTGGCACAACGAACGCATGCGCGAGCAGCAGCGCATGGACCCCTGACTCCGGTTCGACCCGGTCAGGACGGGCGGCCCCCGTACACGCGGTAGGGCTCCGCGTCGGCCCACCTGACGTCCAGGCCGAGGCCGGGCCGCCCGGTGTCGGGGCGCAGACAGCCGCCTTCGGGCGACAGGGTGCCGTCGAACAGCAGCCGCTCGACGCGCACGTGGTCGTGGAAGTACTCCAGGTGCCGCAGCCGGCGCACGGCGCAGAAGGCGTGGGCGGACACCGCGGGGGCGCAGTGCGCGGACAGGTCGAGGTGCCGGGCGGCGGAAAGGCCGGCGACCTCAAGCACGCCGGTGATGCCGCCGCACCGGGTGACGTCGGCCTGGAGGCAGTCGACGGCCGGCCCCGCCGGTCCCTCGATGAGGTTGGCGAAGTCCTGGGCGGTGAAGGCGTACTCCCCCGCGGTGATCTCGAGCCGGGCCGGGCCCCGCTCGCGCAGCATCCGCAGCCCTTCCAGGTCCGCCGAGCCGACCGGCTCCTCGAACCAGCGCACGTCCCACTCGTCGTGGAAGCGGTGCGCCCAGTACAGGGCCTCCTTGCGGCCGAGCGCCCCGTTGGCGTCGGTGAACAGTTCCGGCCCGTCGCCCACCGCCCGGCGTACGGCGGTCAGGCGCCGCGGGTCGGCGCCCGGTTCCCGTGAGGTCTTCAGCTTCACGCGTCCGATGCCCTGCTCGACCCAGCCGGCGAGCTGGCCGGTGAGGCGGTCCAGGGGGTAGTTGGTGAAGCCGCCGCTGCCGTAGACGGGTGCCCGGTCGTGGTGGGACGGCAGGAGGTGGACCAGCGGAATTTCCAGCAGCCGTGCCTTGAGGTCCCACAGCGCCACGTCGACGGCGGACAGGGCCATGGCCCCGACACCGGGGCGGCCGGCGTTGCGCATCCGCGCGCCCATCCGCTCCCACAACGCGGGCGGCGAAAAGACCGGTCCGCCCTGGACGACCGGCGCGAGCACGGAGTGCACGAAGGACGCCACGGAGACGTCCCCGTAGGTGTAGCCGAGGCCGGTCCTGCCGCCGGCGTGCACCCGTACGAGGACCAGGGTCGTGGAATCCCACTCCAGGGTGCCGTCCTGCTCCCTGCCGTCCGGGCCGTCGGTGGGGACCTCGAAGGCGTGCACGTCGACCGCGTCGACGACGCGGTCGTCCAGCGCGTTCGCGTCGAAACCGGTTGCGGACGTCATCGCGTACTCCCTCGCCTCGCGTAGCCGGGCCGCCCCCCGGGCCGGTTCCCCGCGCCGTCCGGTCCATTCGCGGGCCGTCCGGGTGGGCCGACGTTTGCCCGGGGCGCCCCCGGGTCACTCAGTTCTCCGTCCGCGAGCCATCGAAAGGACGCCCGAGGAGCACCCGTGAACCGGTTGTGGCGGCCGTTCCACCGCGTGTGGGACCGGCTGGCCGCGTCCGCTCTCGTCCGGCACGGGCGGGAGCTGGAGCTGATGCACAGGGCCATGGGCTTCGCCACCCTCGCCCTGGTCACGCTGGCGCCGTTGCTGATCGTGGTGGCCGCGGCCGACCCCCTGGGACGCGGGGGCTTCGCGTCGTGGCTGGCCGACGGCATGGGGCTGTCCGGACGGTCGGCCCGGGTGCTGACCGACATCTTCAGCCCACCGCCCAAGGTCGTCGGCACCACGAGCGTGTGGGGCGGCATCCTGCTCGCCGTGTTCGGCGTGTCCTTCGCGGCGAGCGTCCAGAACGGCTACGAGCGCATCTGGGGGCTGCCCTCCGGCCCGTGGCACCGCATCTGGCGCCAGATGGCCTGGGTGGTCCTCCTGACCGCCTACCTCTACCAGGAGGTGCAGACGCGGACCGCGCTGCACGGGACGGCGCGGATCGCGCTGTCCACCGCCAGCGGCATGCTGTTCTTCTGGTGGGGTCAGCACTTCCTGCTGGGCAGCCAGGTCCGCTGGCGGGACCTGCTGCCGGGAGCGCTGGCCACGATGGTGGGCCTGATCGGGCTGCGCGGCTTCTCGTACCTCGTCTTCACGCCGCTCATCCTCGACAACGCGATCAGTTACGGCACGGTCGGCATCGTGCTGGTGGTGGAGTCCTGGCTGATCGGGGTCGGGTTCGTCGTCTTCGGCGGCGCGATGGTCGGGCACTGGTTCTGCGAGCACCACTGGTGGACCCGCACCATCGACCGGGAGCCGGACTGACCCGAGGGCGGTCAACCGGCGCGCCGGCGCAGACCGCCGGTCACCGCGACGGCGACCGCACCGGTCACGGCGGTGGCCAGGGCGAGCGGCCGCCGGTGGCGGGAGAGCCAGAACTGGAGGCTGCGCGGGTGGGCCTCGTCGTCGAAGACGCCGTGGGCGCCGTAGTCGTCGGGGGCGGTGTCGTCCGGCGGCTTCCAGAGGTTGACCGGCCGCGACGGGTCGACGGGTTGGTCCGTCTGCTGCCCGTCGTAGCCGGTGCGCGCCAGGTAGCGGTCCAGGAGTCCCGGGGCGAGTTTCTGGCCCAGCAGCGTGGCGACGGTGGAGCCGCCGACCCAGTACACGCGCCGCTCGGGGTGGTCCGCGGCGTACAGCACCGCCTCGGCGGCGACCTCGGGCTGGTAGACGGGGGCCACGGGGCGCGGATGGCGGGGCAGCCGGGAGAGGACCCAGCTGAACTGGGGTGTGTTGAGCCCGGGCATCTGGACCATGGTGACCCGCACCCCGCTGCGGTCGTGCAGCAGTTCGCAGCGCAGCGACTCGGTGAACCCCTGGATGGCGTGCTTGGCCCCGCAGTACACGGCCTGGAGCGGGACGCTGCGCTCGGCCAGGGCCGAGCCGACCTGGACGATGGTGCCGCGATCGCGCGGCGTCATGTGCCGCAGGGCGGCCTGGGTGCCGTGGACGAAGCCGAAGTAGGTCACCTCGGTGGCCCGTCTCAGCTCCTCGGGCCCGACCTCCGACACGGGCGCGAAGACGGTGGAGAACGCGGCGTTCACCCACACGTCGATCGGGCCGAGCTGTTCCTCGATCCGGGCGGCCGCCGCGTCCACGGCCGCCGCGTCGGCGACGTCCACGACCAGGGGCAGCGCGTGTCCGCCGGCCTCGCGGACCTCCTCTGCCGCCCGCTCCAGGGCGTATTCGCCCCGCGCGAGCAGGGCCACGGTGCTCCCGCGGGCGCCGAAGGCCCGGGCGGTGGCCCGGCCCACGCCGCCGCTCGCCCCGGTGATGACCACGACCTCGGTGGCGGCCTCCCCGCCGCGCCGCCCGCCTCGGCGGGCCCGTCCCGCGGTGCTCACTTCTTGCCCCGGCCGGGGAGGTGCTCGGCGTACTGGGTGAGCTTCTGGCGTACGCCCTTGGTGGCGATGCCGGTCAGCTCCGGGTCGTGCAGCGCCGCCTTGATGGCCTTCTTGCCCTGGTCCTTCATGATGTGCGGCGGGATCGGCGCGATCTCCGCGTCGACCTTGAACTCCAGGACAACGGGCCGGTCGGCGGCGAGCGCCTCGTCCCAGGCGGAGCCGACCTTCTTGGGGTCGTCGCAGACGATGCCCTTGAGGCCGAGGAGTTCGGCGTAGGCGGCGTAGGGCACGTCCGGGATCTCCTGGGAGCCCGGGTACTTGGGGTCGCCGGACATGGCGCGCTGTTCCCAGGTGACCTGGTTGAGGTCCTGGTTGTTGAACACGCAGAAGACGAGGGGGGCTGCCCCGGACAGGCGGTCCAGATAGCGCTTGACGGTGATCATCTCGTTCATGCCGTTCATCTGGAACGCGCCGTCCCCGATGAAGGCGATCACCGGCCGGTCCGGGAACGCGAACCGCGCCGCGATGGCGTACGGCGTCCCCGGGCCCATCGTGGCCAGGGTGCCGGACAGCGAGGCACGCATGCCCTCGCGCAGCAGGAGGTGGCGTGCCCACCAGTTGGTGCCCGAGCCGGAGTCGGCCGTCAGGACGACGTCGTCGGGCAGTCGCGGCGACAGTTCGGCGGCGACGGCCTGGGGGTTGATCGTCTTGTCGAAGTGCTCGCCCGCCCAGCGGTCGCACAGGTCGTGCCACTCCCGGACGTCCTTCTCGATCTTCTCCCGCCAGCCGCGGTCCTCCTTGCGCTGGAGCAGCGGGATGAGGGCGCGCAGGGTCTCCCGGGAGTCGCCGACGAGATGGGCGTCCATGGGGTAGCGGATGCCGATCATGCGGCCGTCGATGTCGATCTCGACGCCGCGGGCCTGGCCTTCCTCGGGCAGCCACTCCGAGTACGGGAAGCTGCTGCCGACCATGAGCAGGGTGTCGCAGCCCTGCATCATGTTGTCGCTGGCCTTGCTGCCCAGCAGGCCGATGGGTCCGGTGACGTAGGGCAGGTCGTCGGGCAGGACGTCGCGGCCGAGCAGGGCCTTGGCGACACCGGCGCCGAGCAGTTCGGCCACCTCGGTCACCTCGGCCTCGGCGTGCGCCGCGCCCTGGCCGACCAGCATGGCCACCTTCTCGCCCGCGTTGAGGACGTCGGCGGCCCTGCGCACCTCGTCCAGGTCCGGCAGGACCCGGGGCCGGCTCCAGCCCACGCTGGAGAAGACGGAGCCGTGCTCCCTGGGCGGGGAGGGCTGGGCCTCCTCCTCCTGGATGTCGTTGGGGATGATGATCGTGGCGACGCCCCGGGTGGTCAGCGCGGTCTTGAAGGCCCGGTCGATCACGTGCCGGGCCTGGCCCGGGTGCACGACCATCTGGCAGTACTCGGACACGTCCGCGAACAGCTGGTCGAGGGCGATCTCCTGCTGGTAGTGGGTGCCCAGCGACAGCCGCTTCTGCTGGCCCACCACCGCCACCACGGGCTGGTGGTCGAGTTTCGCGTCGTACAGTCCGTTGAGCAGGTGCACCGCGCCCGGCCCCGACGTGGCGATGCAACAGCCCACCTCACCGGTGAACTTGGCGTGCCCGCACGCCATGAACGCGGCCATCTCCTCGTGCCGCGCCTGGATGAACTCGGGGTCCCCGTCGGCCCGGTCGAACGCGCCGAGCAGACCGTTGATGCCGTCACCCGGATAGCCGTACACCCGCTGGACGCCCCACTCGGACAGGCGCTGGAGCACAAAGTCGGCGACTAGGTTCATGGAGGCTCTCCCGGGCGTGCGACGACGACGGTCGGCTTGTGGGGTTGCCTGCCCGGGCGCCGGTAAACCGGAAAGCGGCCCACCTTTGCACAACGCAAAGAAGGGCGCGGTCCGCCGCATCCGCGGGCTACGCCGGCGGCGGGGCAGTGCTCGCCCGGGTCACCAGCCGGGTCGGCACCAGCGTCGTGCCCCGCGCGGGGCCGACCTCGCGCATCTTGCGCAGCACGGCCCGCACGCACAGCCGGCCCACCTCGGCGAAGTCCTGGTGGACGGTGGTCAGCGGGGGCAGGAAGGAACCGGCCTCGGCGATGTCGTCGAAGCCGATGACGCTGACGTCCTCGGGAACGCGCCGGCCGCGTTCGTGCAGGGCGCGCAGCAGACCGAGGGCCATCTGGTCGTTGGCCGCGAAGACGGCGGTGCACTCCTCGCGGGCGGCGATGTCCAGGCCGGCCCGGTAGCCGGACTCCGCCGACCAGTCGCCCCGTACGAGGGGCGGCGGGGTGCGGCCGGCCTCGGTGAGGGTGTGCCGCCAGGCGTCGGTGCGGCGCTGGGCGGCGAAGGAGCCCTCGGGGCCGGCCAGGTGCCACACCGTGTCGTGCCCGAGGTCCAGCAGATGGCGCACGGCGGCGCGGCTGCCGCCGGCCTGGTCGGTGTCGACGACCGTGTAGTGGTCGCCGGCGTCGGAGTCGACCACGACGACCTGGACGTGGGGCGGCAGCTTGAGGGACGCCGCGTCCAGGAGGTGGACCTCCATGATGACGATCACCGCGTCGACGGCCAGCTCCTCCAGCCGCGAGAACGCGCCGCGCACCTCGTCCTGGGTGGGGACGGCGACCGGCAGCAGCGTCACGGCGTACCCCTCACTCGCCGCGGAGGTGGCGATGGCCTCCAGGGTGCGCACGTTGCCCGTGGTGGCCAGCGTGAAGGTGATGACGCCGATGGTGCGGAACTCGCCGCGCTTGAGCGCCCTGGCCGCGCTGTTGGGCCGGTAGCCCAGCTCCTTCATGGCCACCAGCACCTGTTGCCGGGTCTCCTCGGTCACGCCTGCGTAGCCGTTGGAGACGCGGGAGACGGTCTGCGAGGAGACCCCCGCCAGCCGGGCCACGTCCGCCATGGACGCCGTAGGCACCCGGCCACCGCGGCGGTGTCGCGTGTCCGCGTCCCGCGCGTCCGCGACTCCCTCAGCCGTGTCCACTGCCGTCCGCCACCTCTCTGCAACCGTCCGAGCCCCGGCTTCCGAAGGACCCTTGACCGTCGTCCTCGGGGCAGTGTAGACATGCCGCCATCAAATGTTTACGCAAACATAACAGCACTCGACGGGCTTGACCGTCTCTCGCGGCCCTTGGTGTTTACGCAAACATGACGAGGCTCCAGGAGCTCCAGGACGGAACGGGCGAGGAACGACATGACGACGCTGCAACCGCCGGCCGCCGCCGAACCCCGGCCGGCCCCACCCCCGGCGAGGCGGGAGAGCCGCTCGTGGACGGGGTGGGGCTTCCTCGGTCCCTTCGTGACCGTGTTCGCCCTGGTGTTCCTCGCGCCGATCGCGTACTCGGTCTACCTCAGCCTCTTCCGTGACCAGCTCATCGGCGGCACCACCTTCGTCGGCCTCGACAACTACAGCGAGGCGCTGAAGGACGACCGGTTCTGGGCCTCGCTCGGCCGGGTCTCGCTCTTCCTCGCCGTGCAGGTGCCGATCATGCTCGGCATCGCGCTCCTCGTGGCCCTGGCGCTGGACAGCGGACGCCTCTACGGCCGGGACTTCTTCCGCATCTCGATCTTCCTGCCGTACGCCGTGCCCGCCGTGGTGGCCACCCTGATGTGGGGCTTCATGTACGGCACCCGCTTCGGGCTGGTCGGCGACATCAACGGCGCGCTGGGCGTCTCGCTGCCCGACCCGCTCTCCCCCGACCTGGTGCTGGCCTCCATCGGCAACATCGTGACCTGGGAGTTCGTCGGCTACAACATGCTGATCTTCTACTCGGCGCTGCGCGTGATCCCGCACTCGCTGTACGAGGCGGCCCAGATCGACGGCGCGGGTCAGATCCGTGTGATCACCGCCATCAAGCTCCCGGCCATCCGCGGCGCCCTGGTGATCGCCACGATCTTCTCGATCATCGGCAGCTTCCAGCTCTTCAACGAGCCCAGCATCCTGCAGCCGCTGGCGCGCAACGCCATCACCACGGACTACACGCCGAACTACTACACGTACTCGCTGTCCTTCAACGGCCAGCAGCACAACTACTCCGCCACGGTCGCCATCGTCATGGGGCTGATCACCATGGTCATCGCCTACGTCGTGCAGCTGCGCGGCATGCGCAAGGGAGTGTGAGGCAGCGATGACCAGTCCTGTCGCCACCGTCTTCGACCGTTCCGCGCCCAAGCGGTCCGGCACCTCGGGCCCGGTGCCCCGGCTGCGTACGTCGCGGCGCCGGCACTCCCCCGACAAGCCACGGCGCAGCGTGCTGCTGACCGCGCTCAGCGCACTGGTGCTGCTGTACAGCCTGGTGCCGCTGGTCTGGCTGGTCGTCAGCGCCACCAAGACGCAGGAGGGGCTGTCCCGTTCCTTCGGCCTCTGGTTCGACGGCGACTTCGCCCTGTGGGACAACATCGGTCAGACCTTCACCTACAACGACGGCGTCTTCACCCGCTGGCTGCTCAACACGCTGCTGTACGTGGGGCTGGGGGCGGGCGGTGCCACCTTCCTCGCCGTGCTGGGCGGTTACGCGCTCGCCAAGTTCGAGTTCCCCGGCCGGCGTGCCGTGTTCGCCGTCGTCATCGGCGCGGTGGCCGTGCCGGGTACGGCACTCGCGGTGCCGACCTTCCTGATGTTCAGCAAGATGGGGCTCACCAACACCCCCTGGGCGGTGATCATCCCGTCTTTGATCTCGCCGTTCGGCCTGTATCTGATGTGGGTGTTCGCCACCGAGGCGATCCCGACCGAGCTGATGGAGGCCGCCCGCATCGACGGGGCGGGCGAGATACGCACCTTCTTCCGGGTCGCGCTGCCGCTGCTGGCACCCGGCATCGTCACCGTCCTGCTCTTCACCATGGTCGCGACCTGGAACAACTACTTCCTGCCGCTGATCATGATCAAGGACCCCGACTGGTATCCGCTGACCCTCGGGCTCAACAGCTGGAACCAGCAGGCCGCGACCGCGGGCGGCGAGGCCGTCTTCAACCTCGTCGTCACCGGGTCGCTCATCACCATTGTGCCGCTGATCGCCGCGTTCCTGCTGCTCCAGAAGTACTGGCAGTCCGGCCTCGCCGCCGGAAGCGTCAAGGAGTAGCCCCCGCCCACAGCCACCTGTCCCCGTCCCCGTCCCCATGCCCCCGACCCCTCCAACCCTCAACGGTGCCGGTTCCGGCCACGAAGAAGTGGAAGCACACCCATGCCCAAGCACTCGCGCCGCCTCCTGCGCGGCATAGGCCTCGTCTGCGCCCTCGCCCTGGGAGCGGCCGCCTGCGGCGACTCCGACGACGGCGGATCGAGCCCGAAGGCGGTCTCCGAGGCGGACATCCAGGCGGCCCTCAAGGAGGGCGGCACCGTCACGGTCTGGGCATGGGAGCCCACGCTCAAGCAGGTGGCCACCGACTTCGAGAAGGAACACCCCGGCGTCAAGGTCGACCTTGTCAACGCGGGCACCAACAAGGACCAGTACACGGCGCTGCAGAACGCCATCTCGGCCAAGAAGGGCGTCCCGGACGTCGCCCAGATCGAGTACTACGCGATGGGCCAGTACGCCCTGACCAAGCAGCTCACCGACCTCAAGCCCTTCGGCGCCGACAAGCTCTCCGCCCAGTTTTCCCCGGGTCCGTGGAACGGTGTGAAGGCCGGCTCGGACGGCGTCTACGCGCTGCCGATGGACTCCGGTCCGATGGCGCTGTTCTACAACAAGAAGGTCTTCGACAAGTACGACATCAAGGTGCCCACCACCTGGGCCGAGTACCTGGACGCCGCCCGCGACCTGCACAAGGCCGACCCCAAGGCGTACATCACCGCCGACAACGGCGACGCCGGGTTCGCCACCAGCATGCTCTGGCAGGCCGGTTCGCGCCCCTACACGGTCAACGGCACCAAGGTGAAGATCGACTTCTCGGACCAGGGCGCCAAGACGTTCACCGGCGCCTGGCAGCAGCTCATCGACGAGAAGCTGCTCGCCTCCGTCCCGGCCTGGACGGACGAGTGGTACAAGGGCCTGTCCGACGGCAGCATCGCGACGCTGGCCACCGGCGCGTGGATGCCCGCCAACCTCGACTCCGGCGCGAAGGCGGCCTCCGGCGACTGGCGCGTCGCCCCGCTGCCGCAGTGGACCGCGGGCGGCAAGGTCAGCGCGGAGAACGGCGGCAGCGCGCTCGCGCTGCCGGAGCTGGGCAAGAACGAGGCGCTGGCGTACGCCTTCGTCGAGTACGCGAACGCGGGCGACGGCGTGCAGACCCGCCTGAAGAACGGCGCCTTCCCGGCGACCACCGCGGATCTGCAGTCCACGAAGTTCCAGGACACCGCGTTCCCCTACTTCGGCGGCCAGAAGGCCAACAAGATCTTCGCCGAGTCGGCCGCGAACGTCCCCGACGACTGGTCGTACCTGCCCTACCAGGTGTACGCGAACTCGGTCTTCAACGACACCGTCGGCAAGGCCTACGTCTCCGGCACCACGCTGGCCGAGGGACTGAAGTCCTGGCAGGAGGCCTCGATCAAGTACGGCGAGGAGCAGGGCTTCACCGTCCAGAAGTAGCTCACGCACCACACTGAAGGGACCGCCATGATCTCCACCCTCCTGTCCCGCCTGCACCGCGGGCCGGACGGTGCGCCCGCCCCCCGTCTCGCCTTCGGAGCCGACTACAACCCCGAGCAGTGGCCCCGGGAGGTGTGGCAGGAGGACGCACGGCTGATGCGCGAGGCCGGCGTCAACATCGTCTCGCTCGGCATCTTCTCCTGGGCCCGCGTCCAGCCGGGCCCCGGCACCTGGGACTTCGCCTGGCTCGACGAGGTCATGGACCTGCTGTACGAGCACGGCGTCGGCGTCGACCTGGCCACCGCGACCGCCTCGCCGCCGCCCTGGCTGACCACCGCGCACCCGGAGATCCTCCCGGTCACCGACCGGGGCGAGACCCTGTGGCCGGGCGCGCGCCAGCACTGGCGTCCGACGTCGCCCGTCTTCCGCGAGCACGCCCTGCGCCTGGTCCGTGAGATGGCGACCCGCTACGCCGGCCACCCGGCCCTGGTCGCCTGGCACGTCAACAACGAACTGGGCTGCCACAACGTCTACGACTACTCGGACGACGCGGCCCGTGCCTTCCGCGACTGGCTGCGCGCGCGGTACGGCACCACGGACGCCCTCAACCACGCCTGGGGCACGGCGTTCTGGTCGCAGCGCTACAGCGACTGGGAGCAGATCCTGCCGCCGCGGCTGGCCGCCTCGCACCCGAACCCGACCCAGCAGCTGGACTTCAAGCGGTTCTCCTCGGACGCGCTCAAGGACTACCTGCGCGCGGAGCGGGACCTCCTGCGGGAGCTGACCCCCGACGTCCCGGTCACCACCAACTTCATGGTGATGCCGGGCACCACGGGCATGAACTACGCGGACTGGGCCGGCGAGGTGGACTTCGTCGCCAACGACCACTACGTCGTGCCGAGCCCCCAGGCCCGCGACGAGCTGTCGTTCTCGGCGAACCTCACCAGCGGCATCGCGGGCGGCCGGCCCTGGTTCCTGATGGAGCACTCCACCAGTGCCGTGAACTGGCAGCCCGTCAACCTGGCCAAGCGGCCGGGCGAGCTGGCCCGGGACTCGCTGACGCACGTGGCGCACGGCGCGGACGCGGTCTGCTTCTTCCAGTGGCGCCAGTCGGCGGCCGGCGCCGAGAAGTACCACTCGGCGATGGTCCCGCACGCCGGCGCGGACAGCGACCTGTTCCGTGCGGTCACCGCGCTCGGCGACACGCTGAAGGCGCTCGCGCCGGTCGCCGGGAGCGAGCGGGAGCCCGCCGAGGTCGGCATCCTCTTCGACTGGGAGTCGCGGTGGGCGAGCGAGCAGGACTCGCACCCCACCTCGCTGCTCGACTACCACCAGGAGGCGCTCGACTGGTACTCGGCGCTGCTCTCCCTCGGCATCCGCGCCGACGTCGTCACCACCGGCGCCGACCTGGGCCGCCACCGGGTACTGATCGCGCCCGTGCTGCACCTGGTCCCGGCCGAGCTGGCCAAGGACCTCACACGCTACGCCGAGCAGGGCGGCCACCTGGTCACCACGTACTTCTCGGGCATCGTGGACGAGAACGACCACGTGTGGCTCGGCGGTTACCCGGGCGCCCTGCGGGACCTGCTGGGCATCCGCGTCGAGGAGTTCGGCCCGCTGCCCGCCGGGCAGCATGTGGAGCTGGACGACGGGAGCACCGGCGGACTGTGGACCGACCACATCACCGTCACCGCGCCCGGGACCGAGGTCCTCGTCCACTACCGCACCGGTTCGCACGCCGGCCGCCCCGCGGTCACCCGGCGTGCCGCGGGCAGCGGTTCGGCCGCCTACGTCTCCACCCGGCTCGGCGCCGACGGGCTCGCCTCGCTGCTGCCGAGGCTGCTGGAACCGGCGGGCGTGCGGAGCGAACTGCCCGCGGCGGTACGCGGAGCGGTCGAGGCCACCGTGCGCCGGGGCCCCGGCGGCCGGTTCCTGTTCCTGGTCAACCGGACCGACGACAGCGTCAGCGTCCCCGGGCTCACCGGCGAGGCCCTGGTGGGCGGCACCGACCCCGACGGCGCCCTCACCCTCGCGCCCAGGGGCGTCGCCGTCCTGCGCACGCCCACGGACTGAGCCCGCACCGACGCCACACCCAGGCCTCCCCGGAGCGGCACGCACCCGCTCCGGGGACCACCCCCCTCCTGCCCGGACCGGCACGGACGGGGCAACCCACGCACGCGCCGGCTCGAGGAGGCCACATGACGACCGACCCCCGCGAGAGCGAGGTCCGCCGCAGGATGGCGGCACGGGAGCTGTACTCGGACGGTGCGCCGGGCCTGGAGGGCCTGGCGGAGGAGCGGTTGCGGGGGAAGGAGCTGGCGGACGCCTACAACCGGACCGGCGCGCGGGACGAGGAGGACCGCCGGGCGATCCTGAAGGAGATGCTGGCCGCCCTGGGCACGGGTGTGTGGATCGAGCCCCCGCTGCACGTGGCCTACGGCAACCGGGTGCACCTGGGCGACGACGT
This sequence comes from Streptomyces sp. BBFR51, assembly GCF_044591655.1. Classification (NCBI taxonomy): domain Bacteria; kingdom Bacillati; phylum Actinomycetota; class Actinomycetes; order Kitasatosporales; family Streptomycetaceae; genus Streptomyces; species Streptomyces sp. BBFR51. The sequence goes on from NZ_CP172448.1 coordinate 638,991, forward strand.
GTACGTCAACTTCGGCCTCACCCTCGTCGACGACGTCGAGGTCTTCGTCGGCGACCGGGTGATGTTCGCCCCGCACGTGACGATCAGCACCACCGGACACCCCGTCCACCCGGACCTGCGCAGGGACGGCACGCAGTTCTCCGCGCCGGTTCGCATCGAGGACGACGTGTGGATCGGTGCGGGCGCGCTGATCATGCCGGGGGTGACCGTCGGACGGGGCTCGGTGGTCGGCGCGGGCAGCGTGGTGACCGCGCACGTGCCGCCCATGACGGTGGTCGCCGGGACCCCGGCGCGGGTGCTGCGCGAGATCACCGACGCCGACCGCGAGTGGGCCTACCGTCCGCCGCGCACCCTGGGCACGGGTTCCGGGTGATCCGGGGGGTGGTTCCGCGGTGATCGGCAACTTCCGCCGCCCACCGGGCACATGGCACGCCCGCAGGGCAGTACGATGATCGAAAACTGCGGCGGAGCGTCACCTCCCGGACCACGGAGCCTGCCATGACGACGGACCATTCCCAGCCTCCCCACATCGACACGGGACGGGCCCATCCCGCGCGCGTGTACGACTGGCTGCTGGGCGGCAAGGACAACTACCCCGTCGACGAGGCGGTGGGCGAGACCCTGCCGCCCGAGGCACGGGACGCGGCGCGGCAGAACCGCGCGTTCATGAACCGCGCGGTGGCCCACCTCGCCGCGCGCGGCATCGACCAGTTCCTGGACATCGGCACGGGCATCCCGACCGAGCCCAACCTGCACCAGATCGTCCAGCGGACGGTGCCGACGGCCAGGGTCGTCTACGCCGACAACGACCCCATCGTGCTGCGGCACGCGGAGGCCCTGCTGGTCAGCAGCCCCGAGGGGGCCACGGACTACATCCAGGCCGACGTCCGCGAGCCGGACGAGATCGTGCGGCACGCCCGCGAGATCCTGGACTTCGACCGGCCGATCGCCCTGTCGCTGATCGCCCTGATGCACTTCGTCCCGGACGACCAGGACGCCCACGGCATCGTCCGCGGACTGGTCGAGACCCTCCCCTCGGGCAGCCACCTGGTCCTCTCGCACGCGGCGATCGACCTCTTCCCCGAACTGGCGGAACAGGTGATCGCCCAGTACGCCAAGGGTGGCATCCGCCTCGGCTTCCGCACCCGGGCGGAGGTGGCGCGCTTCTTCGACGGACTGGGCCTGGTGGCGCCCGGCCTGGTCACGGCCACCGAGTGGTACGGCGAGGACCAGGAGCCGCCCTCGTCGGAGGAGAGCGGTATCTACGCGGGCGTGGCGCGCGTTCCCTGACGGGGGCGTGGATCGGTGGCTCAGCGGCGGCGCCCGCGTGTCGCCCAGCCGCTGCCTATTCCGGCGACGTGCAGGGCGAGCAGGGCGAGTCCGACGAGCATCACGTTGGTGGAGGTGAAGACGTCGTTGGTCGAGACCTCCGCCGCGTTGATCAGCCAGGCGATGAGGAACAGAACCGCCGCGATGATGGCGAGCACGGTGTACATCCCTTCGGATCGGCGGCACCGGGGCGGTGCCGTGTCACGCGTATGCCCCCGACGGGGTGCGTGACACGGCGGAAGGCTCCGTGCGCCGGCCGCCGCCCGCGCACGCCGTGGCGATGCGTCCGGTATGGGCCTTTCGTGAGCAGAGCACCGGGTATTGGGTAAGGCGAACCTAAGATCAGATAATGTTTCGTGTGCAACGACCGTCGGAAGCACGCCCTTCCGAAAGCACACTTGGGGAGCCGGCCTTGCCACACACGATCGACACGATCGACACGACCGGAGACCGGCCGGACGCGGTCGCCGAGGACGGCTGGGTCGAACTGGACTCGCCCGCCGAACTGCGTGAACTGCTGGGCGAGCCCTGGCCCCTCGTCATCGACAAGGTCCACGACCGGCTCACGGACGGCGACCTGGACATCCTGGCCCGCTCCCCCTTCTGCCTCCTGGCCACCTCCGACGCGGGCGGCGGCTGCGACGTGTCGCCCCGCGGCGACACCCCCGGATTCACCCATGTCCTCGACTCGCGCACCCTCGCCCTGCCGGAGCGGCCCGGGAACCGGCGCGGGGACAGCTTCCACAACATCCTCGACAATCCGCACGCCGGGCTGCTCTACCTGATCCCCGGCGGCAAGGAAGTGCTCCGGGTCAACGGCCGGGCGCGCATCCTCACCGACGCGCCGTTCTTCGACGCGATGGCGCGGGACGGAAGGCGTCCGGACCTCGCACTGGTCCTGGAGATCGACGAGATCTACCTCCACTGCCCGCAGTCCCTGAACCGGGCGGGACTGTGGAAACCCCAGTCGCGGCAGGCGAGTTGAGCCACTCCGCCGACCGCGGGAACCAGGGTCGCGCCGGTCGTCGCCCATCCTGTGTGAGCCCCGTCTCTACCAGCACTTTTTAGGTTAGGCTAACCTTCGCCACGTGAGATTTGGTGAAGACGCAGCCGGTACCCCGCGCCTGCGCGGTCATGAGCTGTCGGCAACGGGCGTGACCGTCGCATACGACGGCACCGACGTCGTGCACGACGCGGCGGTCGGGCTCAGGCCCGGCGAAGTGACCGTCCTGGTGGGTCCGAACGGCAGTGGGAAGTCGACGCTGCTGCGGGCCGTGGCCCGGCTGCAACGGGCCCGCAGTGCCACGCTGAGCATCGACGGCAGCACCGACGCCCTGGCGCTGACGTCCCGTGAGTTCTCGCGGTACGTCGCCCTGCTGACGCAGGGTCGCCCGACGCCCGGCGGGCTGACCGTGCGGGACGTCGTCGAGTTCGGCCGCTATCCGTACCGGGGCCGCTGGGGGCGGCCCGATCCGGACGGCCCGGCCGCCGTCGACCGGGCGCTCGCGCTGACCGGCGTCGACGGCTTCGCCGACCGCGGCGCGGACCACCTGTCCGGCGGGCAGTTGCAGCGGGTCTGGCTCGCGAGCTGTCTCGCCCAGGAGACCGGCGTACTGCTCCTGGACGAACCGACGACGTACCTCGACCTGCGCTACCAGATCGAACTCCTGGACCTCATCCGCGACCTGGCGGACATCCACGGCATCGCCGTCGGTGTCGTCCTGCACGACCTCGACCAGGCGGCGGCCGTCGCCGACCGGATCACGCTCCTCGAAGCGGGCCGGATCGTCGCCGACGGGCCGCCCGAGGACGTGCTGACGCCGGAGCGCCTGACCGCCGTCTACGGCATCCGGATCGACGTCGACACCGACCCCCTGACCGGCCGGCTGCGCACCCGCCCGATCGGCCGCCACCACATACGAACCGAAAGGCTCGGCACCACCTCATGAGACGCCTCCTGCTCACCGCGGCCGCCACCACCGCCGCGGCGCTCACCCTCGCCGCCTGCGGCACCACCGAACCCGCCGCCGACAAGACGGAGAAGACGGCGTCCGAGCCGATCACGCTCAAGGACGGCAAGGGCACCGAGGTGAAGCTCGACGGGCCGGCCACCAAGGTCGTCGCCACCGAGTGGAACGTCGTCGAGAGCCTCGTCTCGCTGGGTGTCGACCCGGTCGGCGTCGCGGACGTCAAGGGCTACAAGACCTGGGACAGCGCCGTTCCCCTCAAGAACGAGCCGAAGGACATCGGCACCCGCGGCGAGCCGAGCATGGACACCATCGCCTCCCTCGCCCCCGACCTCATAGTCGCCACCACGGACCTCACCCCCGCAGCCGTGAAGCAGCTGCGCGAGGTCGCACCGGTGATCGAGGTGACCTCCGCCGACGGCACCGGCCAGATCGACCAGATGCTGGAGAACGTCGACCTCATCGCCAAGGCCACCGGCACCTCGGACCGGGCCAAGTCGCTGCGCGAGGACTTCGAGGCCAAGGTCGCCGAGGGCAAGAAGGCCCTGACCGACGCCGGGATGGCCGGCAAGGACATCGCATTCGCCGACGGCTACGTCGCCTCCAACCAGATCTCGATCCGCCCGTACACCGCCACCTCGCTCATCGGCGAGGTCAACGAGGCGGTCGGCCTGAAGAACGCCTGGACGGTGAAGGGCGACGAGGCCTACGGTCTCGGCTCCACCGACGTCGAGGGTCTGACCAAGCTGCCCGCGGACACGCAGTTCGCCTACATCGGCAACGACGACGACCCGAGCGCCACCCCCTTCACCGGTGAGCTGACCAAGAACCCGGTGTGGAAGTCCCTGCCGTTCGTGAAGTCCGGCGACGTGCACCGCCTCGACGACGGCATCTGGATGTTCGGCGGTCCCGGGTCGATGGAGGCGTACATCGACGCCGTCGTCGGCGCGCTGACGAAGTAGCGAGGCCATGGCCGTCACCGCAACCGAACCCGCGACCGATCCGGCGGCCCGTCCGTCGACGGCCCCCACGTCCAGGTCGGGCGCGGCCGCGGTGACGGCCGGGATCGTCCTGCTGGTCGCCGTACTCGCCGTCGTCGACATCACCCAGGGCACCGCCGCCGTCGGACCCTCCGAGGTCCTCAAGGCCCTGACCGGGCGGGCCGATCCGGACGACGCGTCCGTCGTCGTCGCCTCCCGGCTGCCCCGGATGACCGCGGGGCTCCTGGTCGGCGCCGTCCTGGGCATGGCCGGCGCCGTGCTCCAGGCGGTCAGCCGCAACGTGCTCGCCTCCCCCGACACCCTCGCGGTGAACGCGGGTTCCTACCTGGCCCTCGGGCTGGCCGGCGCCACCGGTCTCTCGCTGCCGATGCTCGCCTCGTCCGGTGTCGCCTTCGTGGGCGGACTCGCGGCGGCGGCCGTCGTGCTGGGTCTGTCCGGCCTCGGCACGGGCACCGTCCGGCTGGTGCTGGCGGGCACCGCGCTGATGCTGGGCCTCAACTCCATGACGCAGGGACTGCTGCTGCTCTTCCCGGAGCAGACGAAGGGCCTCTACGAGTGGAACCAGGGCAGCATCGCCCAGAACGGCTTCGACGGCGTCCTGCAGATGCTGCCGATCGCCCTGGCCGGTCTGGTGGGCCTGATGCTGACGGCCCGTCGGGTGGACGCGCTGGCCCTCGGCGACGACGCGGCGCGCGGTCTCGGCGTCCCGGTCCGGGCCACCCGGGTCACCGTGGTGGTGCTGGCGGCGCTGCTGTCCGCCGCCGCGGTGACGCTCGCCGGGCCCATCGGCTTCGTCGGCCTGTGTGCACCCGCCCTCGTGCGCCCGCTCGCCCAGCGGTTCCGCGGCTTCGCACGCACCCGTACGGCCATGCCGGCGGCGGGGCTCACCGGCGCGGCCCTGGTGCTGGGTTCGGACGTGCTGCTGCGGGCCCTGGTCGCGGACGACCGCGCGGTGTCCGTGCCGACGGGTGTCGTGACGAGCCTGGTCGGCGCCGTGTTCCTGGTCACCATGGCGCTGCGGGTGCGGGACACCGCCGGGGCCGGGGCGCCGGACCGGCTGCGGATCCCCGGCCGGGCGGTGTTCCTGGCCACGGTGGCCGTCCTGGTCGTCGTCCTGGTGGGGCTCGTGATCGCCGCCGTGCTGGTGGGCGACAGCAAGCTGCTGCTGGGTGACGTCGTCAACTGGGCCCTGGGGCGGGCCGGGCGGACCGTCTCCTTCGTGCTGGACACGCGGGTGCCCCGGGTGCTCGCCGCGCTCTGCGCCGGCGCGGCGCTCGCCCTGGCCGGCACGCTCGTGCAGGCCGTCACCCGCAACCCGCTCGCCGAACCGAACGTCCTGGGCGTGACCGGCGGTGGCGCGCTGGGCGCGGTGATCCTGGTGACCACCGTGCCGGCCGCCGGTACGTGGGGCGTGGCGGGAGCCGCGTTCGCGGGGTCCGCGGTCACCGCGGTCGTCGTCTTCGGGCTCGCTGCCCGGGGCGGTTTCCGGCAGAACCGGCTGGTCCTCGTCGGTATCGGCGTGGCCTCCGGGACGGCGGCGCTGATCAGCCTGCTGATCGTGCTCACCGACCCGTTCAACGCCAACAAGGCGCTGACCTGGCTGTCGGGTTCGACCTACGGGCGGACCATGCCGGACGTCGTGCCCGTCGCGCTGGCGCTGGTCGTCGGCATCGGTGTCGCCCTCGCCCGGCGCACCGAGCTGGACCTGATCTCGCTGGACGAGGACACGCCGCGACTGCTCGGCCTGCGGCTGGCCCGGGGCCGTCTCGGGTTCCTGGTGCTGAGCGTCGTACTCAGTGCGACCGCGGTGGCCTGCGCGGGCACCATCGGCTTCGTCGGGCTGGTCGCCCCGCACGCGGCACGCGCGCTCGTGGGCCGGCGGCACGTGCGGGTCGTGCCGGTCGCGATCCTTCTCGGCGCCACGCTCGTCTGCGCCGCCGACCTCCTGGGCCGCACGGTGATCGCCCCGGCCCAGCTCGGCGCGGGCCTCATGACGGCGGTGATCGGTACGCCGTACTTCCTGTACCTCCTGGTCCGCAGCCGTCGCTAGGAGCCGGAAATCCGGGTGCCGGTCGGTCGTGTGCCCCCGTACGGTGCCGGAATGGACCGACGCGCCGCGGACGGGGGCCACGCGGGCCTGCTGAACGTCATCGACCTCGAGGCCACCTGCTGGGACGGGCAGCCGCCGCCCGGTGCGGTGAGCGAGATCATCGAGATCGGGCTCGCCGTGGTGGACCTGGACACCCGGGAGCGGGTGGCCCGGCACCGCATCCTGGTGCGGCCCGCCCGCTCCCGGGTGAGCGCCTTCTGCACGGAGCTGACCGGCCTCACCCAGGCGGAGGCCGACCGGGGCGTGCCTCTCGCGCGGGCCTGCGAGACGCTGGTGCGCGAGCACGGTGCCGGCGCCCGCCCCTGGGCGAGCTGGGGCGACTACGACCGGGGGCAGTTCGTCCGCCAGTGCGCGGCCGACGGCGTCCCCTACCCCTTCGGCCACCCGGCCGAGCGCACGCACACCAACGCCAAGGCGGTCTTCACCGAGGCCCACGGCCTGCGCAGGCGGCCCGGCATGGCGCGGGCGCTGGAGATCGCGGGGCTGCCGCTCGAGGGTCGGCACCACCGGGGCGTGGACGACGCCTGGAACATCGCGGCGCTGGTGCTCCACCTGGCCGACCGGGGCGCCTGGCTCCCTACCCGACGTGCCCGCAGGTCCGGCCGATCCAGTCGATGAAGTCGGGCGCGTCCAGGTTCGCTCCGTGTCCGGCGTCCCAGTACACGAAGGTGTCGACGTCGTCGCCGAGGTTGTCCAGGGCGGCGTTGAGGTTGCCGACCACGCTCAACGAGGTGTCGCTGTCCTTGGCGCCCACGCGGATGAACCAGTGCCGGGCCCGGTGCGGGTTGCGGCGGGCGAGGGAGGGCATCGGGTTCATCAGGTCGAGCTTCTCGGGCAGGTCGGCTTCGAGGCGCGCCCGGGGGTCGCCGGTGGCCTTGCGCAGGCTCCAAGGGGTGAAGTGGCGGGCCCTGGTGGTGTGCACGCCGTAGAGGTTGTTCTCGGGGGCGGACAGGTCGAAGGCGTCGAAGGCCGGGACGTTCTTCTTGCGCGGGCCGACGTGGGTGAGGAAGTCGGCCCAGGTGAAGGACGCCCGCCCGCCGGTCCAGTCGATCCAGGGGTTCGCGGACAGGTAGCTCGCACGCTCGCCGGCCGGCAGCGCGGCCAGGTGGCGGGTGGCCGACGGCTCCAGGAACGTGCGCACCAGGTACCGGTCGTAGGTGCGCGCGGTGAGGCGGCCGATGCCCCGGCCGCCGTCGAGCCGCAGGGAGGCCTGGTAGTCGGCGAACAGGCTCCTCAGCTCCCGGGAGAGGGACCGGTCGACCGACGTCCCGTCGGCCAGTGGACTGGAGCCCCAGTTCCACTCGTAGGCCATGTCGGCGTGTTCGAGGTCGGTGATCGGGCAGTACGGGGCCGCGGCTAAGACGGCGTCGCTCGCGTCGGCGGCGCCCAGGGCCCTGAGGTACGGCTCGTAGCGCGGGCTGTCGCCGGTGGCGCCGAGCAGAGCGGTGAGGGCACCGCCCGCGCTGACGCCCGTCGCCACGATGCGGTCCGTGTCGCCCGGTATCCGTCCCTCGTTGTGCCGCAGATAGCGGACGGCCGCCTTCAGATCGACGATCGCGGCCGGTGCGACGCCGTAGTACTCGCCGTCGGCGTCCACCAGCGTCCGGCCGCGGGCCCCGGGCTCCACGACGACGTAGCCGGCGGCGAGGGCGAGGGGCGGGTTGGGGCGGTTCAGCGTGACACCGGTGGCGCCGGCCGTGGAGGAGGGCATGTAGCCGCCGACGGCGTTGCTCAGCAGGACCGGGGCGCGTGAGGCGTCGACCGGTGCGCCGTCCACCGCCACGGGGACGCTGACGTTGAGGGTCTGGTAGGTGACGTCGACCGGCTCGGCGACGTAGGGGATCGCCCGGTGGAACCGGTAGGTCACCGTCCTGTCGCCCCCGGCCGTGGGGACGGTCGCGGTGAGGGTGGTGTGGTCGTCGGGGTCGAAGGCGAGCGGGTCGCGGCTCTTGCGTCTCCCGGTGGCCGACGCGGGTCCGGCCGCCCCGACCGCGGCGGGCAGGGCGGCCGTCGCGGCCATCGCCCGGACCAGCTGCCTTCGCTTCATCACGTCTCCCGTCTGCGGAACCGTTTGTGGCGCAGGCGAACGTACGACCCCCTTCCATCGATCGTCAACAATTTCGTCAACTTTGCTTGAGCAATCCTTGTTAGACATTCCGTCAAGTTACTGAACCGTAATATGACAGGTGCTACCCCTGGTAACCCCTGGCCGGATACGGTCCCGTCACCCCACAGGAGCAGCGCGACCACGGCCCTCACCCCACTGCACTGGACCGCGGACGACCGGTTCCGGCCCTTCCCCAGGAGGTTCGCCATGCCCCCACGTCCACGCATGCTCGCCGCGGCGATCACCGCCGCGCTCGCCCTCGGCGCACAGGCCGTCCCGGCCGCCGCGGCCGGCCAGGCCGACGGGTCGGCGACCGCGCCGGCCACGGAGGTGTCCCGCGGCGTCGAGATACCCGCCTTCTACACCCCGCCGTCGGAACTCCCCGGCGCCGACGGCTCGCTGATCCGCAGCGAGCCGCTCCCCCTCGCGCTGAGCCTGCCCGGCATCGACGGCCCCCTCCCGGGCCGGGCGACCCGGATGATGTACAAGTCCACCGACGCGAACGGCGAAGCCGTCGCCGTGACCGGCGCCTACATCGAGCCGACCGCGAAGTGGCGCGGCCAGGGGCCACGACCCCTGGTCGCCGTCGCGCCCGGCACGATGGGCCAGGGCGACCAGTGCGCCGCCTCGATGGCCCTCGAGCACCCGCTGCGGCTCAACGGTCAGACCGTCTCGGTCGGTTACGAGGACCTGTCGGTCTACCGCCTGCTGCTGCGCGGCGTCGCCGTCGTCGTCACCGACTACGTCGGCCTCGGCACCACCGACCGGCTGCACACCTACGTCAACCGCGTCGACGGGGCCCACGCGGTGCTGGACGCCGTACGCGCCGCGCGCTCCCTCGACTCGGCGTCCGTCACCTCCGACTCCCGGGTGGGCCTGTTCGGGTACAGCCAGGGCGGCGGCGCCACGGCGGCCGCGGCCGAGCTCCAGCCCTCCTACGCCCCGGACGTCCCGCTGTCGGGTACCTACGCCGGCGCCCCGCCCGCCGACCTCACGGAGGTGACCGAGGCGATCGACGGCGGCGACCTGGCGGGCGCCCTCGGCTGGTCCCTCAACGGTTTCCTGCAGACCGAGCCGGCCCTGCGTCCCCTCGCCGACCGGTACATCAACACGGCGGGACAGGAGGCGCTGAAGGACCTGTCGACCATGTGCGTCGGCGACGCCCTGTTCGGATACGGGGGCGACAGCAGCACGGACTGGACGAAGACCGGGCAGTCCATCAGCGACATCATCCGGGCCGAGCCCGCGCTCCAGGACTTCCTCGCCAAGCAGCGCATCGGCACGTTGAAGCCCGGCAGCCCGGTCCGGGTGGCCACGGGCGTCAGCGACGACCTGGTACCCCACGGCCAGGCCCGCCAACTGGCCGTCGACTGGTGCCGCAAGGGCGCCGAGGTCACCTACGTCCCCGTACTGCTGCCCGGCGTCGGCAGTGGCCTGCTCAACCACTTCGCTCCGTTGCTCACCGACCAGGGCAACGCCATCTCCTGGCTCACCGACCGGCTCTCCGGGGAGCCGGCCGGCTCCAACTGCTGGAGCATGCCGGTACAGCCCTGAGCCGTACCGGAGTCGCCGCCCGGGAGCGCCCGCGCCGCCCCGGGGCGGCGGCTCCGGCGTGCGCCGGTGCTTCGTTGCGGCACAGAATTCGCTCAGGCGAACAGTGGCGCAGCGACAGAGAGGCGGCGGCGTGGTGGACGCGAAGCCCGACGGCGGGTCCGGGCCCCCGGGCGGGGTGAGGATGCCGAGTACGGTCGCGCACCTGCCGCAGCAGGTGCGCGAGGAGCTGACCCGCCGGCTCGGCCGCACCAGGCGCGCCTTTCGCGAGGACGACGTCCAGGTCGTCGAGGGACCGCTGCTCAAGCGCGCGGTCGGGGCCTCGGCGCTCGGCAACTGCATGGAGTGGTTCGACTTCGGCGTCTACAGCTACCTGGCCGCCACCATCGGGAAGGTGTTCTTCCCGGACGCCTCCCCGGCCGCCCAGGTCGTCTCCTCCTTCGCCACCTTCGCCGCGGCCTTCGTCGTACGCCCCCTCGGCGGCTTGGTCTTCGGCCCGCTCGGGGACCGGATCGGACGGCAGAAGGTGCTCGCCACCACCATGATCCTGATGGCGCTCGGCACCTTCTCCATCGGCCTGATCCCCAGCTACGCCACCATCGGCATCGCCGCCCCGATCCTGCTGCTGTTCGCCCGGATGGTCCAGGGCTTCTCGACCGGCGGCGAGTACGGCGGCGCCACCACCTTCGTCGCCGAGTACTCGCCCGACCGGCGGCGCGGGTTCCTCTCCAGCTGGCTCGACTTCGGCACGTTCGTCGGCTACGCCCTGGGCTCGGCGCTGGTCACCGTCCTGAACCTGGCACTGACCGATGCCCAGATGCTGCACTGGGGCTGGCGGCTGCCGTTCCTGATCGCCGGCCCGCTCGGCGTCATCGGCCTGTACATGCGGCTCAAACTGGAGGAGTCCCCCGCCTTCCAGCAGCAGCTCGACGAGCACGAGAAGGGCCTCGCCCAGGAGTCGGCGGGCAGCGAGTTCAGGACCATCGTCCGCGACCACTGGCGCCCGCTGCTCGTCTGCATGGGCCTGGTGCTGCTCTACAACGTCACCAACTACATGGTCACCGGCTATCTGCCGACGTACCAGACGGAGACCCTGGACCGCTCCAGCGGCTTCGCGGACGTGCTGGTGCTGATCGGCATGGTGTGGATCGTGCTGCTGATCACCTTCTTCGGCCGGCTCAGCGACCACGTCGGCCGCCGCCCCCTGTACGCCGTCGGCGCCGCGGCGATGATCGTCCTCGCCGTCCCGGCGTTCCTGCTCCTCAAGGCGGACGGCACCTGGGCGCCGGTCGGCGGAATCCTGCTGCTGTCCACGCTGCTGGCCTGCTTCGCCGCACCCAGTGCCGCCACCCTGCCCGCGCTGTTCCCCACCGCCGTGCGCTACGCGGCCATGGCCATCGGCTTCAACTTCGCCGTCGCCGCCTTCGGCGGCACCACACCGCTGGTCACCGAGGCGCTCGTGAGCATCACCGGCGACGACATGATGCCCGCCTACTACCTGATGGTCGCCGGCGCCATCGGCCTGATGACCGTGAGGTTCCTGCCCGAGAGCGCCCAGGTGCCGCTGAACGGCTCGCAGCCCATGGTCGGCTCCCGGCAGGAACAGCGCGAACTCATCACGACCTCGAAGGACCTCTACAGCTTCTCCAAGGACCGCTCGAAGGCCCTGTGACGACTCGCCGGCGACCGGCGCCCGCGGGCGAAGCGCGAGAACGCGCCCGATCCCACGGCGACCCCGGCGAAGACCAGGGCGCTGCCCACGGCCTGGGCGGCGCCGTAGGAACCCGTGCCGACCAGCGGTGCCGTGCAGGCGGCGGCGACCGGGATCAGTCCGGAGAACAGGGTGGCGCGCTCGGCCCCGATCCGCTGCATGCCCATGTACCAGCACACGAAGCCCACGACGGTGACGACCACGGCCTGCCACAGCAGCGCTCCCGCCTCGACCGTGTCGGGCCGCCGCAGCCACCCGGCACCGTCCGCCAGGACACCCGCCACCGCCGACTCGGCCGCCGCGATGCCGCACACCACGGTGGACAGCAGGCGCGGGCCCAGAGGCCGCAGGACGGGCACGGCCAGGACGGCGAAGCCGACCTCGCCGGCCAGCGCGCACACGGAGAAGGCGATGCCCACGCCGTCGGTGCGCCCCCAGCCCTGGACCGTGAAGGCCCCCACGGCCACGAACAACGCCCCGTACAGGACGACACGTTGCGGCCGGCGTCCCTCCAGGAGGGGGACGAGGACGGCGACCACCACGGGCGCGCAGCCCACGAAGACGCCGGGCACCGCCGGTTCCGCCGTGCGTTCAGCGGCGAGGACGGCGAGGTTGAAGCCGACCATGCCCACGGCCGCGAGCAGCGCCAGCCGCACCCAGCGTCCGGCCCCAAGGGCCCGCAGCCGGGTCGTCGCGCCGGGGCCGGCCAGTGGGAGGAGCAGCAGGAAGGCCAGTGCGTAGCGCAGGAACTGACCGCCCGCGTACGGGTAGTCGCCGAGCAGGCTGTTGGCGGTGAAGGAGCCTCCGACGAGGACACAGGCGAGCGCGGCGAGCAGGGACCCGCGCATGGTGGTGGCGTTCATGCCGACGACGCTAGAGAGCGCGGCGGCCCGCTACAGGGTCCACTTCACGTGCTCTGTCGGGGACCAATCGCGATCCGCGCGGCGGCGAGCGGTGTTGGCCCGGCTCCCTGAGCGGACTCGCGGGAGTGCAGCCGACCCGGACGTCCTAGGCGCCGCCGCTGCCCGCCTCCCCGCGCTCGCGGTCCGAACTCGGCCACACGTAGGACAGGTCGTCCGGAACTCCGGGAAACAGCTCGGCGTACACGGCGGGCTCCTTGCGCACCAGCGCCGAACGGTGGCTGCGGTGGAAGGCCTCGTCACCCAGCCAGGGCGGCAGTTCCCCGGCGGCCGCCAGGTCCGCCTGCTCGCGCACCGGCTCGCCCGGGCGGCACGCGGCGAGCCCCGCGACGAGTGAGGCCGCGCAGCTGTCCTGGTGGCCCTGCTCGCGCCAGACCCGGCAGACGTCGAGGCCGTACCGGACGAGTGCCTCCTCGTAGCCCGTCCACATCCGTACCGCCGGATGCCGGCGCCAGCCGTAGCCGGGGACGGTCAGACCGCGCAGTACCTGAAGCGCCTCGACCCGCTGTTTGCCCAGGCGGCGGCGGTCCAGGGCCAGTGCGGACTCCCGGAAGCCGGGGGCGGGGAGGAAGGTCTGCATGGCGGTGCCGCTCCGTTCAGCCGGGGAACCGGGCCGGGCGGTGGCGGGGTTTCGCACTCATCCGGCCCTCTTCACGTCGTGGGCGTCGCTCGGGCCGGGCGCCGGCGGAGCCGCCTGGGAGGCGCGGGCGCCCCGTGCGCCGAGCCGGACCGGCCGGCCGGCATCCGTACCAGCCCGTCGGCGGGCGGCACGGCGTCGGCGTCATGCCTTCCCCCTTCGTGCCCCGCGCGACGCCGCTTCGGCTCGCAGACGCCCGCAGCCACTCGACCGGCGGACGGCCCGGACCGGACCACCGCGCGCGCAGCGCGCTGGCGGAAAGCGTGCGGCGCTACGCCCCCGTGTCCGCCGCGCGGTCGGCCTGCCCGCCCGCGCCGAGCGGGCCGGTGGGGGCCAGGGGGCCCTCGGCCTCCATCCGCGGCAGCTCACGGCGTGACAACCGCGCGACCACCGACGGCAGGGACGTGCGCCCCACCTGCGCCAGGCGCAGCCAGCCCGGCACGTACACCGCCGTACGACGATGCTCGACGGCGCGGACCAGCCGGGCGGCGACCTGGTCCGGCGGGAAGGTGCGGCGGGCCGGCGGCGGCATGTGGCCGCGCAGCTCGCGCAGGACCGGGTACCGGTCGGCGTCACGGATCATGTCGGTGTCGATCCAGTTGAGGTAGGCGATGCCCACGGCGATCCCGCGATGGGCCACCTCGGCGCGCAGCGAGTGGTTGAAGGCCTCCACGCCCGCCTTGGAGGCGCAGTAGGCGCTCATCATGGGGGCGGCGCCGAGCGAGGCCAGCGAGGCGATCTGGAGGTGGTAGCCCGCGGTGTGGAGCAGGTCCGGCAGGAAGGCCCGGGCGGTGTGGGCGCTGCCGGTGAGGTTCACGTCGACGACGCGCCGCCACTCGGCCGGGTCCGACGTGGCGAAGGGGCCGCCGTGCGCGATACCGGCGTTGGCCACCACGACCGACGGCCGGCCCAGACGCCGCCGCACCTCGCCGGCCGCGTCGTGCAGCGCGTCGGGGTCGGTGACGTCGACCTCGACGGCGAGCGCCGGGGTCGGCAGCTGTGCCGCGAGGGCGTCCAGTCGCGGCTTCTCGAGACCGAGCAGCGCGAGCCGGGCGCCCCGGCGGGCACACGCGCGGGCCAGGGCGGCGCCGAGTCCGCGCGCGGCGCCGGTCACCACGACGGTGCGGTTTTGGAGGGGACTGTCTGTCACCGGTCGGCCCTTTCCTCGGGGGACTTCGCGGACGGTCAATCTGTCGCCGGCCCGGTCGCGGCGGGTCAGTGTCTGTCGCCGGCCCGGTCGCGGCGGGTCAGGGCCCGCTGCACCCGGGTGAGGCCCGCGAACCGGTGCCGGCGCAGCGCGGCGCGCGCGGCGTTGGCGCCCGGCGCGCCGTGCACTCCACCTCCGGGGTGGGCGCCCGCGGAGGCGAGGTAGAGACCGGCCACCGGTGTCTCGGGGCGACCGGTGCCGGGCACGGGCCGGAAGACGAGCTGCTGGTGCATGGCGGTGGTGCCGCCGTTGATGGCGCCGCCCTCCAGGTTGGCGTTCATGGCCTGGAGCGTCGGCGGGGCGAGCACGCGACGGGCCCGGACCAGCGTGCGGAAACCGGGCGCGAAGCGTTCCACCTGGCGCTCGACACGGTCGGCCATGAGCTCCTGCTCCCGGGCGTCCCAGCTGCCGGTGATGCCCTCGTCGCCCGCGTCGGCCCGGATGTCGTGGGGGACGTGGGTGTAGGCCCAGGCGGACTCCGTGCCGCTCGGTGAGCGGGTCGGATCCGTGGTCGTCATCTGGCCGAAGAGCGAGAAGGGCCGGTCGGGGACCTGACGCATGGCGATCTGGGCGGCGAACCGGGTCAGCTCGTCGAGACCGTCGGCGAGGTGCACGGTGCCGGCCCGCGCCGCGTCCTCGCACCGCCAGGGCACGGGTCCGTCCAGCGCCCAGTCCACCTTGAACGTGGCGAAGTCCCACTGGAAGCGCCGCAGGTCGGCGAGGACCTGGCCCGGCAGGTCCGCCGGGTCGACGAGCCCGCCGTAGAGGGCGGGCACGGAGACGTCGGCGAGGACGGCGCGCCGGGCGGCGACCGTCTCGCCGCCGGCGGTACGCACACCGACGGCGCGCCGGTCGCGGACGAGGACCTGCTCGACGCGCCGCCCGCAGCGCAGGGTGCCGCCGCGGGCGCGCAGCCGGTGGACCAGGGCCTCGGTGAGGGCGCCGGAACCGCCGACCGGCACGGGGAATCCGTAGGTCTGTCCGAGCATCGACATCAGCCAGCCGAAGCCGCCGCTTCCGGCCGCCTCGGGTGCGAGGTCGGCGTGCAGGGCGTTGCCGGCCAGGAGCAGTTTGCCGCCCTCGCCGCGGAACTCCTCCTCGCCCAGGCGGCGCACCGGCAGGACCAGGGTGCGGGCAAGCCTGAGTCCGCCCGCGCCGCGCAGCCTGAGGGCCAGCCGGGCCGAGGCGCGCACCGGCGGGAAGGGGGTGAACAGGGCGTCCAGGATGTCGCCCCGGTAGCGGTCCCACACCTCGTGCAGCAGCTCCCAGGCGGCGCCGTCCCCGGGCGCGAAGGTGTCGAGGGAGGCGGCGGTGACGGCCACGGCCCGGTCGAGGACGGCGCAGGTGCCGTCGGTCAGGGGGTGGGCCAGCACGTGGGGCGCGTGGGCCCAGCGCAGCCCGTGGTCCTCGAGCCGCAGTCCGGCGAGCACCGGGGAGGCGGCGGCGAGCGGGTAGAAGGAGCTGAACAGGTCGTTGACGAAGCCGGGGGCGACCTCGCCGTCGTGGCGCACCGCGCCGCCCGGTTCGGGCTGCTCCTCCAGGACCTCCACGCTCCAGCCGGCGTCGGCCAGCAGGTTCGCCGCCACCAGTCCGTTGGGTCCGGCTCCGATCACGACGGCGTCAGGCACGGCCGGTTCCCGGCCGGTACTCCACGGATCCCATCGTGTTCGACGGGTCCGGCCGGCACTCGTCACCGGCCTCGGACTCACACAGTTTCGCGAGCCTGGAGAGCATGGCGCGGTGCCGCACCTGGATCAGCGCCTCGACGCCGACGTTGTGCAGCAGGCCGCCGGGGCCACGCAGGGGGTGTTCGTCCACGATCACCAGGCACTGCTCGCCCCAGGCGCGCAGCTCGACGTCGATCCGGGCCGTGCCCAGCCGTCCCGCCTTCGCCTCCAGCTCCAGCTCGGAGCCCGGCACGCAGCGCCTGACGACCGACTCGTTGTTCAGCCGCAACGGGCCGAGCCGTACCTCGTACGCGATCGTCGCGCCGACCTCCGGCCACTGTCCGGCCCTGGGGGTGACCTCGGAGGGCCCCACCACCCATTCCACGTACAGGGCGCCGTCCGCGAGGACGTCCCAGACCGCCTCCGGGGTCGCCTGGACCAACCGATGCCGAACCGCCACGTGTGCCTCCCACGTCCAGTGGCCGTCACTTGGCCGTCATTGCAGGGACGCAGCCTGAGTGCCCCGTCCGCGGCCGGCCAACCGGGCGGACGGACCGCCACCGCCCTGACATCTGTCAGGTACCGGGCGCCCGCGCGCCCGCCTAACGTCCCGAAAGGGGGGGCGCTCGCCGCTCCGAACAGCACCGGCGCGGATATGCGCCGACACAGGAGAAGAGGGGCTCATGAGCCGACGATCGCTCACGACACTGCTGGCCGCGGCGGGCGCCGCGGCCGCACTGACACTGTCCGCCGTGCCGGCCCAGGCGGCACCGCATTCGGGCGGGAACTACGGCGCCTACGCCATGGAGGGGCAGTACCCCACCGTCGGCGGCTGCGCGGGGACGTTCCACCAGGTCGGCGCGACCCGCTACGCGGAGGGGATGGCGCTGAAGTACTTCTACTCCGACACGTGCGGGTCCTTCGCCCGGATCGAGAACTCCAGGTCCAACTGTGCCGCCGTCCTCGAACGCTCGAACTCCGGCGCGGGGCGTGCCGACGGCTGGGTCTCGGAGACGGTCGACGCGGGCATCGACTACGCCTACACGAAGATCGGCGGCAACCTGCACGGCCGGGTCTCGCGAGCCCTGCTCACCTGCGACGGCCACGTCTGGACGCAGACCGGCTGGTACTGAGCGTCGCCTCTCCGCGCCGGCCTCCTCGCACCGCCGTGCCGGCCGCCCTCCGGGGCGACCGGCACGGAAGCCGTGCCGAAAGGCACTGCATTGGCATGGACCTGATGACGCGGGCTGGCTAAGCTCGAAGCGACCCGATGAGAGCGCTCTCAGACCGCGGTTGTTCCACCCATCTGTTCCACCCCCACCTTGCTGGAACGACGAAGGGCAACTCCCGTGAGACGCAGCAGACTCAGGCACCTCGGCCTGGCCGGACTCCTCGTGCTCGGCAGCCTCACCGCGGTCGGCACGCTGCCGGCCTCGGCGGCCGACGCCCCCACCCACTCCCCCTCCCCCGAGCAGCCGGCCTCGGCCGGTCTCCTGGACGCCATGCAACGGGACTTCGGCCTCACCCGGGCCGAGGCCGAGGACCGGCTCGCGGCCGAACGCGACGCCACCGCTCTCGAGCCCGTGGCACGCCGGGCCGCCGGAAAGACCTTCGGCGGCTCGTGGTTCGACGCCGGCTCCGGACGGCTGACCGTGGCCGTCGACTCCGACGCGCCGCCCTCGACCCTGCGGGCGGTCCGTGCCACCGGCGCCGAGGTCCGCACCGTCGAGTACAGCGCGCGGCAGCTGGACGCGGCCAAGGCGCGCGTCGACCGCCTCGACGCCCCGGCGGGCGTCAGCAGTTGGCGCGTCGACCAGAGCGCCAACAGCGTGGTCGTCGACGTGGTCGAGGGCAAGCGTGCTGACAACGATGTCCAGAACTTCGTGAAGCAGGCCCGCGAGGCCGGACCGGTCACGGTGCGTTCGGTGCCGTCGGCCCCGCAGACCTTCGCGGCCGGCACCGTCGGCGGCGACCCGTACTACACCGGCAACGTCCGCTGCTCCATCGGCTTCTCGGTGCACGGCGGGTTCGTCACCGCCGGGCACTGCGGGCGGGCCGGCGCGTCGGTCAGCGGCTGGGACCGCTCCTACATCGGCACGTTCCAGGGCTCGTCCTTCCCCGACAACGACTACGCCTGGGTCAGCGTGGGCAGCGGCTGGTGGACGGTGCCGGTCGTACTCGGCTGGGGCACGGTCTCCGACCAGCTCGTGCGCGGTTCGAACGTGGCGCCCGTCGGTGCCTCGATCTGCCGCTCCGGGTCCACCACCCACTGGCACTGCGGCACCGTGCTCGCCCACAACGAGACGGTCAACTACAGCGACGGCGCGGTGGTGCACCAGCTGACCAAGACCAGTGTGTGCGCCGAGGGCGGCGACTCCGGCGGCTCCTTCATCAGCGGTGACCAGGCGCAGGGCGTCACCTCGGGCGGCTGGGGCAACTGCTCCAGCGGCGGGGAGACCTGGTTCCAGCCCGTCAACGAGATCCTGAACCGCTACGGGCTGACCCTGCACACGGCCTGACCCGGCAGCGGTGGGGAGGGTCGCGCCGGTCTCCGCTGCGGCCCTCCCCGGCCGCCTCTGTCGGAGCGGCCCCCGCACCCCCGCACCCCCACGCCTTCCGCGGCTCAGACGTCGCCGGTGCCGGCGCCCGGTTCCGGCGCGTCGAGGCCCGTCGCCGTGGTCAGCCGGCGATAGGCGGCGCGCGCGTGGACCAGGCGGGCCAGCGCCGTGCCGACGAGGGCCGCGCCGAGCAGACAGGCGAGCCAGACCGCGTCCCGCCGGCCGGCCCACGTGAGCGTGCCGGCCGGCGGTATGGCGAAGCCGTTGAGGGACAGCCAGCACAGGACGGCCGTGCCGGGCGCGGCCGTGAACCGGGCGCAGAGCCCGAGCAGTGCCGCCAGCAGGGAGAGCGCGACGAGGGCGAGCCCGGGACGGCCCACGCCCACGGTGCCGTTGACGAGGGCCACCAGGAACAGGGCGCCGCCGAAGGCCCCCGCCCACACCAGGGGGGCCGCGACCGGCCGGGGAACGGGTCTGGCTCCGCTGCCCAGGGGCACCCACTCGATCATGCTGACGGCTCCTTCCGGTCCCGGACGCGTCCGACCACGGCGTCGGACGGCGACCCTGCGGGCAGATTGTCCCACCGGGCACCGCCGCGTCGTGCGGCCGTTCCCGTCCCGCGTCCTAGCGCTCGGCCTCCGCGCGCTCCGAGGACGCGGCCGAGGACGAGACCGAGGACGACGCCCGGGCCGCAACCGACATCGACGCCGAAGCCGAAGCCGAAGCCGAAGCCGAAGCCGACGGACTGTCCGCCTCCGCGTCCTCGCCGGTCCCGCCTCCCCGCACGGCGACCGGCGGCTCCGTCCCGGGCAGCAGCCGGCCGGCGGCTCGCAGCGCGGCGGCGAGTACGTAGGCGCGTCCCGCGACGATCGGGCCGAGGACGGCGAGGACGAGCACGTATCCGGCGATGAAGGGGGCGAGCCGCGGGTCGAGTCCGGCGCCCGCGGCCATGGCGGCCAGGATCAGCGCGAACTCCCCGCGGGCGACCAGGGTGGTGGCGATCTCCGCGGCGGGTTCGGAACCGTAGTGGTACACCCGGGCGACGCACAGTCCGGCGATGACGTTCATGACGACGGTCAGCGCCGCCGCGGCGGCGACCGGACCGGCGACGGAGGCGATGTCGCCCGGGTCGATGGCGAGTCCGAAGGCGAAGAAGAAGATGGCCGCGAAGGCGTCACGGAGCGGGTGCACCAACTCGCGGATCCGTGGCCCCGACGGGGTGCCGGCGAGGATCAGGCCGACCATGAAGGCGCCGATGGCGTCGGCGACGCCCAGGACTTCGGAGACACCGGCGACGAGCACCGCGGCGCCGAGGAAACTGATGACGAGCAGTTCGTTGTCCCGCGTCTCGATCAGGCGTCCGACGAGCCGGGTTCCGTAGCGGGCCGCGGCGGCCAGTACCAGCAGGAAACCGAAGGCCTTCCCGGCCTGCAGGGCCATCTCGGCCACGCCGTGCGCGCCCGAGATGATCGGCTGCAGGGCGGCCAGGTACAGCGCGAGGAAGATGTCCTCCACGACGATCACACCGAGGATCAGCCGGGTCTCCGGGCGGCCGATCCGGCCCAGGTCGATGAGGATCTTGGTGACGATCGCGGAGGAGGAGATGCCGAGCACCCCCGCCAGCACCAGCGCCTCGCGCACGCCCCACCCGAGGACGAACCCGAAGCCGAGCCCGGCGCCGACGTTCAGGAGCAGATAGATGCCACCGGCGTTGAGCAGCCGTCTGCCGCCGCTCTTGAGGTCGTCGAGGTGGAACTCCAGGCCCAGGTAGAAGAGCAGTAGCACCAGTCCGAGCGCGGAGAGCATCTCGAAGTCGTGTGCGTCCTCGACCAGGACGAAGCCCGGTGTGTGGGGACCGAGGAGGATGCCGGCGAGCATGAACAGGGGAATCGTAGGAAGTCCGATCCTGCCGCCGAGGCGGGCGAGGAGCGCCGCGGCCACGAAGGCACCGCCCATGGCGAGCAGGGTGTCAGCGTGTCCCACGGGTCACCGCCTTCGACCGCGCGGAGGGTCGGGAGGGCTTCACTTGACGTGGATGGATGCGGGTTCTCCTTCATCTGTGGTGCGTCATCGGTCGGACGGTCGTACGCCGCCCAAGGCGCCGGCGCCGTGACACCGCCCCCGGACCCGGGCCGCGCCCGCGGCGGTACGCCACGACGGCCACGGGGGCCGCCCCGGCACTCGGGGTGCGCACGGCACACCCGGAACGAACCACACGGAAACGCCCTCGAACGGGCCGGCCGGAGCCGGCCCGCGATGTCCCCCGGCCCCCGAAAAGGCCCCCCGGAGCGCGGCGTCGGTCCACGGTCACATGCCGGTCCATCGCGCTGCCATCGGGGACGACACCCAAATGATCCGGTGGCCGACACCCACCAGAGGGCCCACCAGCCACGGCGGTCGTTGGGGCAAGAAGGATGCGCCGCGGCCGACTCGGGGATCCCGGCCGCGGCGCGCCCTGCCGCCCCGGGCGCGGGAGGACTGCGCGCGCCGGGGCACGACCGGCGAATGCCCCGGCTCCGCGCCATGACACTGCACCAACCGGGTGATCGTCGGGGACGGCGCGGTCAGGAGTCGGGCCGGCCCCGCCGCCTTCCGCCCCGCCGCGGAAGGCGGCGGGGCGGACGGCTTGCGGACGGTCCGTCAGCACGGTGTGGTTGCCATCAACTTCTCGAAGGAAGCCATGCAGTCCGGGCAGTGACGCGCCCGTTCACCGTCGGATGCCTCAATACGCTCGCGGAGCTGCTGTCCGCACAGTGTGGCCGCGGCCTGTTTGGCCAACACGTGCCACACCAACGCTCCGCCCGCCTTCTCCGGGCCCACGCACATTTCGTACATGATCGGCCTCCCAGCCTGGACGCCGCTGACACACTCCAGGAGACACCGGTTCGGCCGTGACCAGTAGCGTGCGGGGGCCATTCGGGTGACGGCCGCTTCGGCCGCCCGGGGCGGCCGCACACCCGGACGGCTGCAAACGATCAGCCAACCGGCCCTGCGCGGGTGGTCACGTGACGTGTCGTCGACGCAGGCGGCCGGGGCCGCGTGCGTTCACCGGAGGGGCGTTCCGACGTGCCCTCGGGCGTACCGCCGTACCGGGTCGGCCCCGGGGCCCGCGGGCGCCCTGACATTTGTCAGGGACACCGACGGCCCGGTCGTCCCTAGAGTGCTGGGTGCAGGCCGGGTTCCACCCGGCGGCATCATCGGTACAGGGGGAATCACCACATGACCGTTCGCCCGTTCACCAGGGTCGCGCTCATCGGGGCAGGGGCACTCGCGCTGCTCGGACCGCTCACCGCGACGACCGCCGCCGCGGTCTCCGACGGCGGCCGCGGCGCCGAGCACGTGCTGGCCGCGCCGTACGCGGTCGAGCCGTACGAGACCGTCAACGTCCGTTCCGGGCCGGCCCGTTCCTACGACAAGGTCGGCTCCGTCGCGGCGGGCCAGCCGCGCGGGGCCTACTGCTGGACCCGGGGCGAGACCATCAGCGACCACGGCTACACCAACAACGTCTGGGTGAAGCTCGTCGAGGGCTACGTCAGCGCCGTCTACCTCAAGGGCGACGAGTACGGCGACCTGCCCGCCTCGGCGCGCTGCTGACCCGGATCCGGCCACCGGCCGGACCATCGGGACCGGCCGCGCCGCCGGTCCCTCAACCACATGGGGGAAACACACATGAAGCGAATGACGCGCCACTCCGTCACCGCGCTGGCCGCGGCCGCGCTCGCGGTCGGGGCGCTCGCCACCACGGCCCAGGCCGCCCCGGCCGCGCCGAGCGGCGGGGACCCGGCCCTCACCGACGTCTACATCTGGGCCACGGACGTCAACCTGCGCCAGCAGCCCACCACCGACTCCAACGTCCTCGCGGTCCGCTCCACGTACTGGCTGGACGCCGTCTGCCAGAAGCAGGGGCAGTACGTGAACGACCCGGCCGTCGGCGGCAACAACTGGTGGACGGCCGTGCAGGAGTTCTCGGGCAGTGACATCGCCTGGGTCAACAACCTGTACCTGAGGGGCGGCGAGAAGATCGCCGGCGTTCCGGACTGCTGACGGGCACCCGAGCACGTACGGGGGCGGGCCGGGTCACCGGTCCGCCCCCGCGCGTTCAGTACAGCTTGTCCACCGCCGTGACCGTGGTGTGCCTGAAGTCGGCCACCTGCGCGCGCTCGAAGGTGCCCATCTGCCCCCACTGGACGACGGTGACGGTCCTGCCGTCCCGGCCGACCGAGAACAGGCCGATGTCCGAGGCGCCCCACTCGGCGACCGTGTGGACGCCGTAGACGTGGGCGCCCTCCTCGACGTCCAGCCGGCCGTAGTACTTCTGCGTGGCGGTGATGTCGGGGTACTGCTCCATCACCGTGCGCGCGCAGTCGTCGAGTTTCTCGCGCAGCAGGGCGGCGAACCGCTTGGCCCGCTGCGTGCTCCGCTCGACGACCGTGACCTGGAGGGCGCCGGTGTCGTACTCGGTCCAGTACCGGCGGTGGGTGGCGGTGGACGGCAGCGCGTCGCCCACACACATCGGCAGTGGGTCCGGCTGCCCGGCGGCGACCGGTCCGGCGTACCAGTCGGAGGTGCGGTGCGGCGGCAGTTCGGCCGGCTCCAGGAAGGCGGGCGTCCCGGAGTCCGGCGTCGCCGCCGTCCCGGGGACGGCGGCGACGGCGAGCGCGGCACCGGCCGCCAGCGCGGTCACGGCGGCACGGACCCCTCGGTCACGGACGTACATGTTTCCCCCATGTCGGTTCGACCGGATCGACCGGATCGATCGACCGGTTCGAGCGGTTCGAGCGGTGTCGCTCGGGCTTTCCTGTTACGACCCGGCAGAACCGCCATGGGTTGCCCTCGTCAGCCGGCCGCGTTGTCGGTGCGCATCCGCACCTGCTCCTCCAGGCGCCGCAGGCTGCCGTCGAGGGCGTCGGCGACCGCAGGCTGCCCCGGGTCGTGGCTGTCGTCGAAGAACGACAGGTGCACCGTCACCTCGCTGGCCCCGCTGTCGAGTCCGGCGACCTGGAGCCAGCCGGCGTAGCTGCCCTGCTCGCGGGTGCCCCACTCGAGCCGCATCTGCTCGGGCCGGGCGCTCAGCAGCGCCGCGGTGTCCTGGTCGGTGCGGTCCTCGTGCACGGTGACGGCGGGCGGCTCCTCCGGCTCGACGTGCAGGTCGCGGGGCAGCCAGGTCTCCAGCTGCCCCACGTTGGCGGCCTGGTCGAAGACCTGCTCGGGCTGGGCGGGCATGGTGCGGGAACGCTCGTACTCGGTCATGTGGCACCACTCCTCGGCGCTCGGGGTCGTACGAGGTGACGCGTGCCCTGTCTGCCGGGACCGAAGCGCCGCACGCAGGACCGGCCCGACGGGCGGGGCGGGGCACGCGGTGCCAGACTGCTGCGCACGGGCCCCTGCCCCGCGGCGGGTTCCAGGTGAGAGGAGGCGAGGTGTCGACGCCGGACCCGGACGACGCGGCGCTGCGGCGGTTCCTCGCCGATCCGGCCCACCTCACCCTGGACCTGCGCACCGCCACGTCTCGTTCCGCCAAGGCACTGGGGCTGCGGCACGCCGTCGTCTACCTCGTCGACCTCCAGCAGCGCCACCTCGTCCCCCAGACGGCCGTGGCGCCGACGGTCCCGGTCGACGGCTCCCTGGCGGGCTGGGCGTACCGCACTCAGTCGCTACGCGTGGAGGAGTCCGGGGCGGGCGGCGGCATCACCGCCTGGTTCCCGCTGCTGGACGGGGTGGAGCGGCTCGGCGTACTGGCCGTGCACGAGACCGCCCTCACCGCTTCCTCGCTGACCCGCGGCCGGGCGCTCGCCTCGCTGCTCGCCATGGTGATCACGTCCAAGCGGGCCTACGAGGACTCCTTCGTCCGGCGCACCCGTACCGAGCGGATGCAACTGCCCGCCGAGATGCTCCGTGCCCTGTTGCCGCCGCGCACCATCGGCAATGGCCAGGTCGTGTCGACGGCCGTGCTGGAACCCGCCTACGAGATCGGCGGCGACGCCTTCGACCACGCGCTCACCGAGACGACACTGCACGTGGCGGTCCTGGACGCCATGGGGCACGAC
Organism: Streptomyces sp. BBFR51; assembly: GCF_044591655.1. Classification (NCBI taxonomy): domain Bacteria; kingdom Bacillati; phylum Actinomycetota; class Actinomycetes; order Kitasatosporales; family Streptomycetaceae; genus Streptomyces; species Streptomyces sp. BBFR51. Next base: position 663,803 of record NZ_CP172448.1, read on the forward strand.
CTGGCCTCCGGCCTGACCAGCACCGTCGCCCTGGCGGCCTGTCGCAATGCCCGGCGCACCGGTGCCGACCTGCCCGATCTCGTGCGGACCGTGGACGAGGCGCTGTCCCGCTGGCTCCCGGACCAGTTCTGTACGTCGGTCATCGCCCAGCTGGACCTGGTCACCGGGGTGCTGCGCTGGGCCAACTGCGGTCATCCCGCGCCCATCCTGATCCGCGACCAGCGGTTGATCATCGACGCCATGGAGCGCGACGCCGATCCGCCCATGGGCATGCCCTCCCTGCTCACCTCCCGGTCGCGCCGGACGTACGAGATCTCGCTGGAGCCCGGCGACCGGGTGCTGATGTACACCGACGGTGTCGTGGAGGCGCGGACCCGGCAGGCGAAGCTGCTGGGCCTCGAACGCTTCGCCGACTACGTCATCCGGGCCACGGCCGGCGGGGAGCTGGCGCCGGAGTCCTTGCGCCGTCTGATCCACTCGATCCTGGCCACGCAGGAGGGCCGGCTGCGGGACGACGCGACCCTTCTGATGTTCGAGTGGCAGCCGCCCGACGGCTGACACCAAAGGGCCCGGCGACCGCCCCGGTGCCGGCGCCCACGTCACGTCGCTTCGGCGGTCAGCGGTCGACGCTCGGGAGTCGGTAGTCAGCGGTCGGCAGTCGGGCGGTCAGCGGTCGGCGGTCGGCGGTCGGGCAATCGGCGGTCAGCGGTCGGGCAGTCGGCAGTCGGCAGTCAGCGGCCGGCGGTCGGGCAGTCGGCGACCCCGTCATACGGCGTGCCCCCGCGCGCGCAGCCAGCCGTGGACGGTGTCCTTGTCCGACGGCGTGATCCGGACGGGTCCGGCCACGTACGGGCCCTCGTCCTCGGTGAAGCCGGTGTCGGTGACCCTGGCGGTGACCCAGGTGGCCAGATCCTGTGCGGCCTGTTCGGAAAGGGCGCCGCGCTCCCATCCGGCACGGGCCTCACCGGCGGCCTCGGTGTCGTGCCGTTCGGTCTCCGCCAGCCACGCCGCCACCAGCCGTTCCACGGTCCGGCGGTCCTCGGGGGCGGTCCGCTGTCGCATCCGCTTGTCGCTCATGCCGCCCGAGTGCCCGCGATCCCCGCACGCCCCACCCCCGCGACGGCCCGCCGTGTCGGCGGTTCGGCGCCGGGTACCCGCGTGTGGGGAGGGCCGGTCCGCTCCGGTCCGCCGAAGGCGACAGCCCGGGACCCGGGAAGGGGACAGCGATGAGGCAGCCCGCCGACGACCACGCTCTCGACCGGCGTGCCGGCGTCTCCGAGCTCCGCCCGTCCGCGGGGGACACCGAGCCCGCCTCCGGCCCCGCCCGCGTCCCCCGGGACGCCGCGCGCCACGAGGATCTCCCGCTCGACCGCAACCAGGCGATCCTCCAGGCCGCCAAGCAGGTGGGCTCGACGCTCAAGAAGGCCGAGCACCCGTTCGCGCTGGCCGGCAGCGTGGCCGTGTACGCGCACGGAGGCACCCAGAACCTCCAGCACGACGTCGACTTCTGCATCCGGCCCGAGGACGCGGACGCCGTCGCCGCGACGCTGCGGGAAGCGGGCCTGGTGGTCTACACGCCGCCCGAGGACTGGCTGCTGAAGGCCGACTGTCTGGGACAGCAGGTCGACCTCATCTTCGAGTTGGCGCACGAACCCGTCACCACGGAGCTGCTGGCACGGGCCGAGGACAAGTCGGTCGACTCGGTGCTGATGCCGGTCCTGTCCCCGACCGATCTGCTGCGTGGTCTGCTCGCGGCCTTCTCGGAGCACCACTGCGACTTCGGTGCGGTGCTGCCGATCGCCCGCACCCTGCGCGAGAAGATCGACTGGGCGGCGCTGCGCCGCGACTGCGGCGACGCCCCGATGCCCGCCGCGTTCTTCTTCATCCTCGAACGGCTGGAGATCATCCCCCCGGCCGGTCACCCGGTCGACCCGCCGACCGTACGCACTGCCGCCCCCTCGAAGGAGGAGCAGCGATGAGCGATCCCGCCGCACACCAGGGGCCCGCGGCGAGCGATGTCGCCTCCGCGGCCGAGAACGTCGAGTACCGCGTCGCCCACCTGCACGACCGGCTCGCCGCCGAGGAACTGGGCGAGCTGGGCGTGCGGGCCGAGATCCGGGCCGACGCCGTCGCGATCACCGGCACGGTGCCGTCGGCGGAGTGCCGCGAGACGCTGCTGCGGATCACCCACGAGGAGCTGGCGGGACTCACCGTGCACACCGACGTCGTGGTCGCGGAGAACACCGGCCCCGACCACGCGGAGGAGCTGTGATGATCCGTGTCGCCGCCGTCGGGGACATCCACATGGGGCCCGACAGCCAGGGGCTGCTGCGGCCCGCCTTCGAGACCCTGCCCGACTGTGCCGACCTGCTGCTGCTCGCCGGGGACCTCACCCGGCACGGCACCCCCGAGGAGGCGCGGGTGGTCGCCCGGGAGGTGAGCGACCTGCCGGTGCCGGTGGTGGCGGTCCTCGGCAACCACGACCACCACGACGAACAGCCCGAGAAGGTCGCCGGCCTCCTCCAGGACGTCGGTGTGACGGTCCTGGAGGGCGAGGGGGTGGTGGTGGAGTGCGCCGGGGCGAGGGTCGGGATCGCCGGGACCAAGGGTTTCGGCGGCGGCTTCGTCGGCCGCAGCGCCGGGGAATTCGGCGAGCCGCTGATGAAGGAGTTCGTCCGCACCACCCGGCGCTCGGCGGACAGTCTGCGCACCGCGCTGGAGGAGCTGGCCGGCCGGGACTGCGCCGTGCGGGTCGCCCTCACCCACTTCTCCCCCGTCGCCGACACGCTCGCCGGTGAGCCGCTGGAGATCTACCCGTTCCTCGGCAGCTATCTGCTCGCCGAGGCGATCGACACGGCCGGCGCCGACCTCGCCGTGCACGGTCACGCCCACCTCGGCTCGGAACACGGGATGACGGCGGGCGGGGTGCGGGTGCGCAATGTGGCCCAGCCCGTCATCCGCCGGGCCTTCAACGTCTACGGGCTGACCGCCGCCTGAGCGCCGGCGGCCGAGCCGCACGCCCGGTGCCCCGGTGCCTCAGGATCCGTCCGTGTCGTCCGTCGTGCGTCCCAGACAGGTGACGTCCGCGGGGTCCAGGCCCGCCGCCGCGATCTCGTGGAAGCCCAGCCGGTCGTAGAAGGCCCTGGCCGGTGTGTTGGCCGTCGCCATGACCAGGTGGACGGCCGGTACTCCGCGGTCCCCCAGGGCCCGCCAGAACGTCCGCATCAGCGCCCGGCCGTGGCCCCGTCCCTGCCAGTCGGGCAGCAGGTCGATGTGCAGGTGGGCCGGGTACGGGGCCAGTTCGGGGACGATCATCCGCTCCGGGTCGTGCAGCAGCCCCGCCATGATCTCGTCCGGGGTGGTGGGCGGGCCCTGCGGCGCCGGATGGCGGTCCGCCACCCGCGGCAGCCACTTAGCCCGGAACTCCTCGGCGAAGCGCGCGGTGTCCGCCGTGCCGAGGATGTAGCCGACCGCGCGGCCCCGGCCGTCGTCCAGCACGAAGGCCAGGTCGGGGTCCAGGTGGACGTAGGGGGCGGCGAAGATGGCGGGCAGGACGGCGGGGTCGGCGTACACGGGCCGGCTGTCCCGGCCGTTGTGCGCGGTCCGGATGCAGATGTCGTCGAGGGCCGGGGCGTCGGCGGGACGGTAAGGACGTACGGTGGCGGTCGGGGTCACCCCAGCATCCTGCCCGCCTGGGAGCGCTCCCACAAGTGTGTCGCTTCGGTCGGTGGCGTCCGGGTACCCGGCGCCCGGCAGTGTGACGGGTGTTGGCGGGAGGCCGGCGATGGAGGATGCGACGGACCGGATCGCGTGGCCGTGGGGCGGCAGGGTGCCCTACGGGCGGCACGAGACCTGGCCGGCCCGGGTGGACACGTTTCTCGCCGACGGGGTGGAGCCCGAGGCGGTGCAGCGATGGGTGCAGTCGGCGTCGATCCTGCACTCCGACGGCGACGCCATGGACATCGCGGTGGCCGACGGCCGGATGGTGGGCGTGCGGGGCCGGGACGTGGACCGGGTCAACCGGGGCCGGCTCGGGCCGAAGGACCTGTTCGGGTGGCAGGCGAACGCCTCCCGGGACCGGCTGACCCGGCCGCTGGTACGGCGCGACGGGCGGCTGGTGGAGACGGACTGGGACACGGCGATGGACCTGGTGGCCGCCCGCTCGCGCGAGTTGCTCGACCGGCGCGGGCCCGGCTCGATCGGCTTCTACACCTCCGGCCAGCTGTTCCTCGAGGAGTACTACACGCTCGCCGTGCTCGCCCGGGCCGGCATCGGCACCAACCACCTCGACGGCAACACGCGCCTGTGCACGTCGACGGCCGCGGAGGCACTGAAGGAGACGTTCGGCTGCGACGGACAGCCCGGCAGCTACGACGACTTCGACCACGCCGACGTGATCGCGCTGTTCGGCCACAACATCGCCGAGACCCAGCCCGTGCAGTGGATGCGGCTGCTCGACCGCATGGAAGGGGCCGACCCGCCGCGTCTGCTGTGCGTCGACCCGCGCCCCACCCGCGTCGCCCAGCACGCCGCCGTACATCTCGCCCCGCGCGGCGGCACCAACGTCGCCCTGCTCAACGCGCTGCTGCACGAGACGATCCGGCACGAGCGGATCGACCGCGACTTCATCGCCGCTCACACCGTCGGTTTCGAGGAACTGTCCGCCAGGGTCGCCGACTGCACGCCCAAGTGGGCCGCGGAGATCTGCGACGTCCCGGCCTCCCGGATCGAGGAGGCGGCCGAACTCGTCGGCACCGCCGACGCGTTGGTCTCCACCGTCCTTCAGGGCGTCTACCAGTCCCACCAGGCCACGGCGGCGGCGGTCCAGGTCAACAACCTGCACCTGATCCGCGGCATGCTGGGCCGCCCCGGCGCTGGGCTCCTCCAGATGAACGGCCAGCCCACCGCGCAGAACACCCGCGAGTGCGGCGCCAACGGCGACCTGCCGGCCTTTCGCAACTGGCAGAACGACGCCCATGTCGCCGACCTCGCCAAGGTGTGGAACGTCGAGCCGCAGACCATCCCGCACTTCGCGCCGCCGACCCACGCGATGCAGATCTTCCGTTACGCCGAACAGGGCTCGCTGCGGATGCTGTGGATCAGCGGCACCAACCCCGCCGTCTCGATGCCCGAACTGTCCCGTATCCGCTCGATCCTGACGCAGGACCGGCTGTTCACGGTGGTGCAGGACCTGTTCCTGACGGAGACGGCGCAACTGGCCGACGTGGTGCTGCCCGCCGCGACCTGGGGCGAGAAGACCGGTGCGCTCACCAACGCGGACCGCACGGTGCACCTGTCCCAAAAGGCGGTGGAACCGCCCGGCGAGGCCAAGCCGGACCTGGACATCTTCCTGGACTACGCGCGGCGTATGGACTTCCGGGACAAGGACGGCGGCCCGCTGATCACCTGGGACGACCCCGAGTCGGCCTTCGAGGCGTGGAAGCGGTGCAGCGCGGGCCGCCCCTGCGACTACACCGGCCTGTCCTACGCCAGGCTGCGCGACGCCGGCGGCATCCAGTGGCCCTGCGGCGAGCGGACACCCGAGGGCACCGCGCGGCTCTACCCGGACGGCATCGACTGGGCCCACCCGGACCTGTGCGAGAGCTACGGCAAGGACCTGGAGACCGGGGCGTCGCAGGAGGTCGTGGAGTACCGCTCCCTCAATCCCGACGGCAGGGCGATGCTGAAGGCCGCCGACTATCTGCCGCCGCACGAGGAGCCGGACGAGAGGTACCCGTTCCAGCTCACCACGGGCCGGACGATCTACCAGTTCCACACCCGCACGAAGACCGGGCGGGCGCCCCAGCTCAACGACGCCGCCCCGGACGTGTGGGTGGAGATCTCCACCGGGGACGCGGAGCGGCTCGGCCTCGCCGAGGGCGACCTGGTCGAGGTCGCCGGCAGGCGCGGCTCCCTGCGCGGGCGGCTGCGCGTGACCGGCATCCGGACGGGGCTGCTGTTCGTCCCCTTCCACTACGGCTACTGGGACACCGAGGGCGGGTCGGGACCGGGCCCGGACACTCCCGGCCGGGCCGCGAACGAGACGATCGTCACCGACTGGGACCCGGCCTCCAAGCAGCCGCTGTTCAAGACCGCGACGGCCGCGCTCACCCTCGTGGAGCGCGGCGAAGGCCGGCCGTCCCCGGCACCGACCACCACCGCGTCGGCACCGGCCGCCGCCGGCGCGGCCCGGCCCACCGCGGGCGGAGCGGCGGCACACACGACGCAGGAGCCCGCCGCGTTCCCGCACGGCCGTGAGGAAGGTGCCCGGTGAACGGCATCACCCTGACCCTGCGCACACTGCACCGCGGCGAGCGGCACCTGGCGCACGACCTGGTGGCCGTCGCCGAGCGGCACCGCGCCGAGCACGAGGTCCACCACGTGGCCGCCGACCTCGCGGTCTGGTCCCGCGAACACGTCCGCAGGCTCGCGGACGTCGCCGCACACCACGACCTGAAGCTGGGCGACCCGCCGGACCACCCGTCCGACGGTGTTCTCGCGACGCTGCGTGAGAAGGCGTCCGAGGCGGTGGCGCACCGGCCGGAGCCGGGCCTGCTGCTCCTGCGCGACCTGCGGGAACTGCACCTGGCCGCGGTGGAGAACTCACTGCACTGGGAGATGCTGGCCCAGGCCGCCCAGGCGTCGGGGGACAGCGAGCTGCTGGCGCTCGCCTCCTCCTGTCACCCGCGGACACTGCGCCAGATGCGCTGGACCAACACCATGATCAAGAACTTGGCGCCGCAGCTCCTCACCAGCTTGTGACCTGCGCGTTCCCCGCCCGGTGCGGTATCGGCGCGCATCGGTGCCGCACCGGGCCCCGAATGGCGCGGGCCGGTTCGGGCACCTGATGATCCCCGTAGGCACCACACCGTTGGTGATCCACCTGACACCCTTGGAGAGAGCGAGACAGCGTCATGAGTCTTCTGCGTTTGGCCGGCCGCCCGATGCTCGCCTCGATGTTCGTCGCGGGCGGACTTCAGTCGCTGCGCAGGCCCGAGGACGTGGCCCCGGCGGCCGAGCCGATCGTGCGGCCGGTGACGGACCGCGTGCCGTTGCTGCCGGACCGCACCGAGCAACTCGTACGGCTCAACGGCGCCGTGCACGTGGTGGGCGGGGTCATGCTCGGGCTCGGCCGCTGCCCGCGGCTGGCCGCGCTGGCCCTCGCGGCGACGCTGGTCCCCACCACGCTCGCGGCACACCGGTACTGGGAGTCGGAGGACCCGTCCGACCGCGCCCAGCAGCGCGCCCACTTCCTGAAGAACCTGTCCATGCTGGGCGGGCTGCTGATCGCGGCCGACGACACGGGCAGCGCGCCCTCGTTGCTGTGGCGCGGCCGGCACGCCGCCCAGGACCTGCGGCACGACGCCCACCTGGTGCACCGCTCGGTCCGGGCCGCGGCCCGCCCCGCGGTACGTGCGGGCGGTGTCCGGGCCAGGATGTGTGTCTGAACCGGGGTCGGACACACGCGGCCCGGCCGCGGCCGTCACGGCCGTGAGTCCCGTTCTTACCCAGAGGTGCGACGCTGGGCGGCGTTTGTCGATCGCCGGGTTCCCGCCCGGTTCACCGGGGTGGAGGAGAAGTCCTGAGTAGCGCCGTCCTCTCCGAGGCCGTCCCCGTCCTCCTGCTGCTGGGCGTCCTGGCCTTCGCCGTGCTGCGCCCCCGGGGGCTGCCGGAGGCGGTGGCCGCCGTGCCCGCCGCCGTGCTGCTCGTGGCGTTCGGCGCGGTCGGCCCGCACGAGGCGTGGGAGCAGACGCGCACGCTGCTCCCGGTCGTCGCCTTCCTCGCACTGGTGCTGATGCTGGCGTACCTGTGCGCGAAGGAGGGTCTGTTCGAGGCGGTCGGCGCGGCCGTGGCCCGCCGGTGCGGGGGAAGTCCGCGCCGGCTGCTGGCCGGGGTGTTCGCCGTGGCCTGCGCGGTCACGGCCGTGCTCAGTCTGGACGCCACCGCCGTCCTGCTCACCCCGGTGGTCCTCGCCACCGCGTCCCGGGCCGGCGCCCGGGCACGCCCGCACGTGTACGCGACGGCGCATCTGGCGAACTCCGCCTCGCTGCTCCTGCCGGTCTCCAACCTGACCAACCTGCTGGCGTTCACGGCCAGTGGGCTGTCGTTCACCCGTTTCGCCGCGCTGATGGCACTTCCCTGGCTGGCCGCGATCGCCGTCGAGTACGCGGTGTTCCGCCGCTTCTTCCGCGCGGACCTGGCCGAGCCGATATCCGTCGGCCCCGCGCGCGTCGGCCCCGTGCCCGTCGGCCCGCGCCTCGCTCCCCCGCCGGCCGGTTCCGCGCCCGCGAAGACGCCGGGCGACCCCGGTGCCCGGCCGGCCGTACCGCCCGCGCCCGCGGTGCCCCGATTCACCGTGGTCGTGGTGGCCTTCACCCTGGCCGGGTTCGCCGTGGCCTCGCCGGCCGGCGTCGACCCCGCGTGGGCGGCGCTCGGCGGCGTCCTGGTGCTCGGTCTGCGGGCGCTGGCCCGGCGCCATGTCACGCCCCGGGAGATGGTGGGAGCCGCTTCACCGCTGTTCTGCCTGTTCGTACTGGCCCTCGGCATCGTGGTGGAGGGTGTGGTGGCGGGCGGCCCGGCCACGGGGCTCGGGCGGCTGCTGCCGAACGGGGGCTCGCTGCCGGCGCTGCTCGCAGTGGCGGCGGTGGCCGCGGTGCTGGCCAACGTCGTCAACAACCTGCCCGCCGTACTCGCCCTGCTCCCCCTGGCCGCGCCCGCCGGACCGGGCCAGGTCCTCGCGGTGCTGATCGGCGTGAACCTGGGGCCGAACCTGACCTACGTGGGTTCGCTGGCGACCCTGCTCTGGCGGCGCATCCTGCACCGGCACGGCATCGAGGTGGAGCTCCGCCGGTTCACCCTGCTGGGACTGCTCACCGTGCCGGCCACGGTCGCCGCGTCCACGGTGGCCCTGTGGGGGGCGCTGCGCCTCATCGGCACCTGACGCCCGCGACGCCGTCGGGTGCCGGGCGCCGGGGCGCCACACTCACCGGGGCGACCCCTCACTGGGTCGCCACGACGAGGCAGCGCCTCAGTTCCTCCACGGCCTCCGGAGCGCCCTCGACCGTCACTGCGCCGTCCCCGTCCCCGTCCGCGCCCGCCCGGTTCCAGAGCAGCCGCAGCACGGCCTCCGCGGGGCCGCTCAGTGTCACGTCGGCCGTGCCGTCGCCCGCGCCGTCCGTGACGGTGAACTCGCCCGGTCCGGTCCGCACCCGCCACGCCGCGTCGTCACCGGCCCGCACCAGGAACGTACGCCCCGGCGAGCCGTCGAGGATCTCGGTGAAGTAGTCGCCCCACTCGGCCACGGAGTACGCGGCGAAGACCTTGAGCAGTTCGTCGACCCCGTCGACGGCGAGGTCGTCCGGTACGGGGGAGACAGGCCGGCCCGTGGCGAGCTCGGCGTCGATGCGGTGGACGACGGTCTCCTGGGCCATCCGCCGGATCCAGAAGCCGACGCTCTGGTCGGGGCCGTACCAGGTGCCGGCCCGGTCCCCGGGAGGGCGGGTGGCGAACTCGGCGCGCAGCGCGGTGTACCCCTGGTCGAGCAGCGCCGTCGGCGCCCGGTCGGCGAACTCCTTCGGCGGCCAGGGCTCGGGCTCGGCACCGTCGCGCATGGCGGCGGCCTTGTGCAGGTAGACCTCGCCGACGTGGCGGGTCAGATCGGCGACCGTCCAGCCGGGGCAGGTCGGCACGGGGGCGTGGGCGTCGGTCCCGACGACGTCCCGCAGGCGGTCGTGGTCGGCCGCGAGACAGTCGAGGAAGCGGGTGAACTCCATGCCGCCGAGCCAAACACACGTTCAGGGCGGGGGCACCCAGTTTTCCCTGCTCTCAGCGCCCCCGCGTCCCCACGTCCCCGCGCCCTCGCGCACCGTCCGCGCTCACCAGGCTCCGCTGGGGATCACGGGGCGGCGGACCGCTTCGGCCGCGTCCCGCAGGTGCAGGGCGACGGTGATCAGGGCGCGCAGCGCGGAGGGCCGCAGGCTCTGGGCACTCTCGGCGGCCAGCACCAGCAGACAGCCCGCGGCCTGCTCGACGACCGGGACCGAGAACGCGAAGTCGTCGCCGTCGGCCCCGCGGAAGGCGCGCCAGGGCGTGGCCGCACCGTCGATGGCCTTGTGCACGGCCTGTTCGAGGTGCTGTGCCGCCTGTCGGCACACGGGGGCGGGCAGGGTGATGGTGCGATGGAATGCTGAACTGGTCATAGTCCCACTGCTCCCCCGCGCCCGGGGTGTTCGATCGCCGTACCGGGCGTTTTTCACCGGGTCGGCGGCAGCCGACCGCGGTTCGGCCGCGGCGCGACTCCGGTCGGCCGCGATGCGGTCCTAGGCTCGTGGCCATGTACCCCGCCGGCTCGTCCTCGACCGCCGCGGCCCGGTTCACCGGCCGGGCGGTGACCGGTGAGCGCCCGCTGTCCGGATCGCTCACCGAAGTCACCCTCGACGACGGCCGTACGGTGATGGTCAAGGCCGCGGACGGCGCCGGGGCGACGCGGGCCGAGGCCGCCGGGCTGCGCTGGCTGGCCGGCACGGGCACGGTGCGGATCCCGGCGGTGCACGGCGTGGACGAACGCCTGCTGGTCACCGACCGGGTGGTGCAGGGGCCCGCGCGGGCTCGGGCGGCGGCCCGGTTCGGACGGGACCTGGCCGCGTTGCACGCCGCCGGGGCGCCCGCGTTCGGTACCGCGCCGCCCGGTGGGCCCGAGGAGGCCTACATCGGGCTCGCCCCGATGCGCAACGTCACCGGGGACGACTGGCCGCGCTGGTACGCCGAGCACCGGGTACTGCCGTATCTGCGCCGCGCGGTCGACGCCGGCACCGTCCGGGCGGCCGAGGCGGCCGACGTCGAGCGGGTCTGCGAGCGGCTGCCCGAGCTGGCGGGGCCCGCGGAGCCGCCGGCCCGGCTGCACGGAGACCTGTGGAACGGCAACGTGCTGTGGGGCGCCGACGGGCACGTCCACCTGATCGACCCGGCCGCACACGGCGGCCACCGGGAGACCGACCTGGCGATGCTGCGCCTCTTCGGCTGCCCGCACCTGGACCGGATCCTCGCGTCCTACGACGAGGCGGCGCCGCTCGCCGACGGCTGGACGGAGCGCGTCGGCGTGCACCAGCTCTTCCCGCTGCTGGTGCACGCCGTGCTGTTCGGGCGCGGCTACGCCGAGCAGGCCCTCTCGACAGCACGGGCGGCGCTGCGGCACGCGGGATGAGCATCGGCACACCGACACACCGCCGTGTGACGACCGGTCGCCCGCCCGGGGGGAGAGCAAACCGGGAGAGAGCAAAGGAGTTCGATCATGAAGGCACTGCAGTACCGCACCATCGGCGCCCCGCCCGAGGTGGTCACGGTTCCCGACCCGGAACCCGGGCCCGGACAGGTGCTGTTGAAGGTGACGGCCGCCGGCGTCTGCCACTCCGACATCGCGGTGATGGGCTGGCCCGCCGAGGGCTTCCCGTACGAGCTGCCGCTCACCCTCGGCCATGAGGGCGTCGGCACCGTGGCCGCGCTCGGCGCCGGTGTGACCGGGCTCGCCGAGGGCGACGCGGTCGCGGTGTACGGGCCCTGGGGCTGCGGCACCTGCGCCAAGTGCGCGGAGGGCAAGGAGAACTACTGCCCGCGCGCCGACGCGCTGGGGATCCGCCCGCCGGGGCTCGGCCGTCCGGGCTCGATGGCGGAGTACCTGCTCGTCGACGACCCGCGGCACCTGGTCCCGCTGGGCGGTCTCGACCCGGTCGCCGCGGTGCCGCTCACCGACGCCGGGCTGACGCCGTACCACGCGATCAAGCGGTCGCTGCCGAAGCTGGTCCCCGGCTCGACCGCGGTGGTCATCGGCACCGGCGGCCTCGGACACGTGGCCATCCAGCTGCTGCGCGCCCTGACCTCCGCCCGGGTGGTCGCCCTGGACGTCAGCGAGGAGAAGCTGCGCCTCGCCCGCGAGGTGGGCGCGCACGAGGCGGTGCTCTCGGACGCGCGGGCCGCGGACGCGGTGCGCGAGATCACCGGCGGGCTCGGCGCCGAGGCCGTGTTCGACTTCGTCGGCGTGGCACCCACCGTGAAGACCGCCGGAGCCGTCGCCGCCGTCGAGGGCGATGTCACGCTGGTCGGGATCGGGGGCGGATCGCTGCCCGTCGGGTTCGGCCTGCTGCCCTTCGAGGTCTCGGTCAGCGCCCCGTACTGGGGCAGCCGCGGCGAACTGATCGAGGTGCTGGACCTGGCCCGCTCCGGTGCCGTGTCGGTGCACACCGAGACGTACTCCCTGGACGACGCGCCGCTCGCCTACGAGCGGCTGCACGAGGGCAAGGTCGACGGCCGCGCGGTGATCCTGCCCCACGGCTGACCGGCCGCCTCCCGCACCCGCCCGCCACGGCCGACGCCGACGAGCCGGGCTCGCGCACCCGGACGGCGAAACTGCCGCGGGGGCGCGACCGGTCCCCCGTTCCGGTCCCGTCCCCACGGCCCGTCGAACCTACGTGGACCGCTCCGCCGTTGTGAATCGTGCCGATGCCCGCTACCGGCCCGTAATGACTCACCCGTGCACAGGTGAGTCCGGATGGCCCGGATTCGTCCCGTGCAGGTGCGGCTGGTCGAGGTCGCCGGCCACCAGGTGGGCCAGCACGACCTCGTACAGGTCGCCGCCGGCGGCGAGCAGCTGGCGTTCGAGGACGGGCTCCGCGCTGCGGACGTGCTCACGGACGGTCTGGGCGTGCATCCCGAGCCGCTGGGCGGCACGCTCGGCGTTGCCGCCGACGGCGATCCAGGTGCGCAGGGTGCGCCGCAGGTCCCGGCCGTCCGGGTCGAGGCGGCCGAGCAGGCTGACGGCCCAGGTGCGCAGCGCGGGTCCGGACAGCAGGTCGGTGAGGCGGGCGGCACCGGGCCGCGGGCCGGCGCCCGCCGGGAGTTCGGCGAGGCCGATCTGGGCGTTCAGCGCGAGGTGGACGGCGGCCCGGACGGTCAGATCGGCGAAGTCCGTGCGCAGCAGCCCCTCGACCCGGTCCATCCGGGCGCGGACCGTGTTGCGGCTGACCCCGAGGACCTTCGCGGTGTTGACGGCGGTGAACTCCAGGCCGAGCCGGGTGGTGGCGAGCAGTTCGGCGCGGGTGTGGTGCGACAGGGTGTCGAGCGGGCTCAGCACGTGGGCCGTCCAGTCGTGCAGCGCCGCCGGGTCCATCAGCCGCTCGGGGCGGGTCCGCTCGGCGTACAGGGCCGCCTTCTCCGGGCGGAACCGGGCCACGGCCAGGGCGCTGACGGCCTGTCCGTACGCGGCGGCGGTGCGGGCGAGGGCCTGCCGGGCACTGCCGCCGACGAACACGCCGGAGCGGGCGCCGACGAGTGAGCGCAGCTCCTGCCCGGCCGTGTCGCGCGGGGCGAGCACGATCACGTGCCCGTCCATCGCCGGGCACCGCACGACCAGCGCCCGTTCCCCCGTCACCGACAGGCACTCCTCGGCGAGGCGGTCGCGTTCGGCGGGGCTGCCCTCCACGACGTACACGCACGCCGTGTCGGTGTCGAGCAGGCCCGGCCAGAGACCGGCGGCCACCCGGCGGGCGGAGACGGTGTCCTCCACCATCAGCAGCTGCAGAATGGCCAGGCGCAGGTCGGAGGTGGCCCGGCGCAGCCGGTGTCCGGCCGCGGTCGACTCGTGGCCGGCCAGCAGCAGCTCCACCACCTGGGCGGCGTGCGTGACGATGTCGGAGGCGCGCCGGTCGAAGGGCCTCTCGCGCGTCACCGCGAGGACGGCGGCCGGCGCCGGGTGGGACCGCTCCACGCGCACGATCCGCAGATGGCGGCCCCGGGCCTCCAGTGCGGCGGAGGCGATCCGGCCGGAGGTGATGTCGGCTACCAGGCCCTCGTCGAGCGGGGTGTGGGTGCCGGCCAGCAGGTGACCGGCGGCGTCCTGCAACGAGACGGCGGCGTGCGCGGTGCCGGCGAGCCAGGCCACCACCCGGTTCAGGTCGCGCCCGGCCGGCCGCAGGTGCTCGAGCAGTTCCTCCGCCCATCCCGCCTGCTCACCGGCCCCGGATGTCCGCTGCCGCCTGTCGTCCTCTCGGCCCGCCACGTCGGCTCTCTCCTCGTTCTCGCCTCGACCCCGGCCCAGGCCGGGGACGTTACCCCATGCCCCTGTGCGCGCCACCCCTGCGACGGGCACGACGGTCCGGGCAGCGACCGCGCGGGGCCACCGACCGGGCCTGGCGGCCGGGGCGCGCGAACGGGCATAAGCTCGGTGAATGGCGAAGTACTTCGACGTGCACCCCGACAACCCCCAGCCGCGCAGCATCGCCCAGGTCGCCGACAGCATCCGCTCCGACGCGCTGATCGCGTACCCGACGGACTCCTGCTACGCGCTGGGCTGCCGGCTGGGCAGCCGCGACGGCATCGACCGCATCAGGTCGATCCGGCAACTGGACAGCCGGCACCACTTCACGCTGGTCTGCCAGGACTTCGCGCAGCTCGGTCGGTTCGTCCAGATCGACAACGACGTGTTCCGGGCGATCAAGGCCTCGACCCCCGGCAGTTACACCTTCATCCTGCCGGCGACGAGGGAGGTGCCGCGCATGCTCCAGCATCCGAAGAAGAAGACCGTGGGCGTGCGCATCCCCGACCACGTCGTCACCCAGGCCCTGCTCGCCGAACTCGGCGAACCGCTGCTGTCCAGCACACTGCTGCTGCCCGGCGAGGAGGAGCCGATGACCCAGGGCTGGGAGATCAAGGACCGGCTCGACCACGTGCTGGACGCGGTCATCGACTCCGGGGACTGCGGCACCGAGCCGACCACGGTCGTCGACTTCTCCGGCGGCGAGGCGGAGATCGTGCGGCAGGGGGCGGGCGACACGACACGGTTCGAGTAGCAGACCGTTCGCGAGAACCCGACAGAAAGGCACAGCCCCGCAATGACCGCCGTACAGACGAGCGTCGTCGACATACCCACCGACGACGGCACCGCCGACGCCTACCTGGCCCACCCGGGCGACGGGAGCCCGCATCCCGCCGTCCTGCTCCACATGGACGCCTTCGGGCTGCGCCCGCGACTGCGGGCGATGGCCGACCGGCTGGCGGGTGCCGGCTACACCGTCCTGGTGCCGAACGTCTTCTACCGCAGCGGACGCGCGCCGGTCGTGGAGCTGCCCGAATTCATCGACCCCAAGGAGCGTCCGGAGATCTTCCAGCGGCTCGGCCCGATCATGCGGTCGCTGACGCCCGACCGGGCGATGCGGGACGCGGACGCCTACCTTCAGTGGCTGGCCGGGGCTCCGCAGGCGGCCGACGGCCCGGTCGCGGTGACCGGCTACTGCATGGGCGCCGCGCTGGCCCTGCGCACCGCCGGCACCTATCCCGACCGGGTCGCCGCGGTGGCCGGGTTCCACGGCGGGAACCTGGCGACCGGGGATCCGGACAGTCCGCACCTGGTGGCCGGGCACATCACGGCCGAGGTGTACTTCGCCCACGCGGACCGGGACCCGGGCATGCCCGCCGAGCAGCAGGAGCGCCTGGTGGCGGCCCTGACGGAGGCCGGTGTCCGGCATCGCTGCGAGGTGTACGCCGGCGCCCACCACGGCTACACGCAGGCCGACACCGCGGCGTACGACCCGGAGGCCACCGAGCGGCACTGGACGGCGCTGCTCGACCTCCTGAAGCGGACGTTCTGACCGCTGCCGCCCCGCATCGGTACGAAGTCCACGAACCGCCCTGGCCGGGGCCGGAGTTGGCGGGCCCGCCCTCGTCCGGGCCCCGGGCCGGGCGTTGTTACCGTGCCCGGGTGTCCAACTCCTCACGTGATACCGCCGAAGGCGCCGGCTGGGGCTCCGCCGAGCGCGGCGCCTACCGAGACCTCATGCCGCCGCGCACCGAGAAGCTG
Organism: Streptomyces sp. BBFR51; assembly: GCF_044591655.1. Lineage (NCBI taxonomy): Bacteria > Bacillati > Actinomycetota > Actinomycetes > Kitasatosporales > Streptomycetaceae > Streptomyces > Streptomyces sp. BBFR51. Next base: position 679,650 of record NZ_CP172448.1, read on the forward strand.
TCCTGGCTGAGCCCGAGAACGCTGTGGGCCGCCCGCAACGGCGTACTGGCCTCCTGGTTCGGAGATCCCACGGGCTCGACCCGCGCCCGCTGGGTGGCGCAGCGGGCGGCGGCCGGGGCCCCGGCCGACAAGGTGATCCGGCGGGCGGACCCGGACCGGTTCTCCTTCCTCGTCATCGGTGACACCGGCGAGGGGGACGACCCGCAGTACGCCGTCGTGCCCGGTCTGCTGAAGGCGGGCCGGGACACCCGGTTCGCCGTCCTCGCCAGCGACGTGATCTACCCGGTGGGCAGTGCCGACGACTACGGCACGAAGTTCTTCCGCCCCTACCGCGACTACCAGGCGCCCATATACGCGATACCGGGCAACCACGACTGGTACGAGGACCTCGGCGGTTTCATGCGCGTCTTCTGCGACGACGCCCCGCCCCTGCCGCCGGAGCCCGCGCCGCGCCCCCTCGCCCCGGCCGCCCGGCTGCGGGCCCTGTTGTGGCACCGGCGGCGCCCGGACGACGGACGGCACCTGGACGAGGCGCGCAAGCTGCGCTCGGCGCCCGCCCAGCGGGCCGAGCAGCCCGGGCCTTACTGGGCGGTCGACGCCGGCCCGGTGCGGATCATCGGCATCGACACGGGACTGCTGGGCACGGTCGACGCCGCGCAGGGCGCCTGGCTGCGCGAGGTGTCCGCGGGCCCCCGGCCGAAGATCCTGGTCACCGGCTCGCCCCTGTACGTGGACGGCGAGCACCGCCCCTGCTCCATCGAGGGCGGCGGCACGGTCGACGACATCGTGCGCGACCCCGCCCACCACTACGTCGCGGCGATAGGCGGCGACATCCACAACTACCAGCGCTATCCGGTCGACGTGGACGGCCGCACCGTCCAGTACGTCGTCGCGGGCGGCGGCGGCGCGTTCATGCACGCCACCCACACCATCCCGCGCGTCTCGGTGGCCGGCGTCACCGAGGACGACTTCCGCTCCTATCCGCTGCGCGGCGACTCGCTCGCCTTCTACAGCGGGCTGTACGGGCGCCGGCTGCGGATGCGGCGCTTCTTCACCCTCACGGAGGCCGAGGCGACGGCCGTGATCGCCGAGCGCCTCGGCATCCGCACCGGCCGCGCCCCGGGCGGCGACGCGCGGGTCACCCGGCGCACCAGGCTGGTCGCCGGGCTGCTCGGCACCGCGCGGCGGCCCGAGCGCCGCAAGCGCTTCCGGCTGCCCGTGCGCGAGATCTACACGCAGGTGTTCTCGCCGGGTTCGGCGACGTACAGCCCGCCCTTCTTCAAGTGCTTCCTGCGTCTGGACGTGACGCCGGAGGCGGTCCGGCTGCGCTGCTACGCGGCCACCGGCAACCGGGCGCAGGAGCTGGACCCGCCGGTCGAGGACGAGGTGACGATCCCGCTGGTCTGACGCGGGGCCGCGTTCCCCGTCCCGTCACCAGCGGCCGGGTTCGCTGCCGACGAGCGGCTCGGACGGGGTGCCGTCGACGCCGGCCGGTACGTCGCCGGCGAGCATCACCCGGTGCATGGTGCGGGGGTGGTCGAGGTGGGTGTTGTCGCTCGGCGCGAGGTGGATGGTGGCCCGGTTGTCCCAGAAGGCGACGCTGCCCGGCTGCCAGCGGAAGCGGACGGTGTACTCGGGGCGGGTGGCCTGCTCGAGCAGCAGTTCCAGGATCGCCGCACTCTCCGGGCGGGAGAGCCCGGCGATCTGCTCGACGTAGTAGCCGTTGACGTACAGCACCCGCTCCCCCGTCTCCGGGTGCACGCGGACCAGCGGGTGCACCGTCGCGGTCTGGTGGTCGAGCAGATGCCGCACGTAGGCGTCGTCGCCGGGCCGGGGCTGGTAGCCGACGCCGAGGCGGTGCTCGGCGCGCAGTCCGTCGACGAAGGCGCGCATCGGGGCGGACAGTCCGGCGTAGGCGGCGGCCAGGTTCGCCCAGGTGGTGTCGCCGCCGTAGGGCGGTACGGTCTCGGCGCGCAGGATCGTGGCGGCGGGCGGGTCGACGCGGGCGCCGTGGTCGCAGTGCCAGCCGCGCAGCAGCGTGTGGCGTCGGCGCCGCAGCCACTCGTCGTGCTCCATCCCGAACCGTCCGCCCAGCTCCAGCCGGTCGGCGGTCGTCTCGATCTCCGGGAAGGCCGCCGGGGACGCCTTGCCGCGCCGGGGCAGGACGACCGGTTCGCCGAACAGGCGGGCGAACGCGACGTGTCCGGCGTGGTCGAGGCGCTGGTCGCGGAGGAACACCACCTTCCAGCGCAGTACCGCCGCCCGGACCGCGGCGACCTGCGCCGCGTCGAGGCCGGCCGCCAGATCGACGCCGCCGATCTCGGCGCCGATGTGCCCGGCGACGGGTTTCACCTCGACGCCCGCCGCCTCTGCCGCCGCACGATCCGCCGTCGCCCTGTCCGTAGCCCTGTCCGCTGCCCTGTCGGTCGTCATGCCCAGATCGTGGCAGACCTCCTTCTGCGCCGTCCGGTTGATCACCGCTCCCGGTGTGGGCGAGGCTGGACGGGCGGCACCCGGCCGCGCACAGTCGAGGGAAGGCCCCACGGTGAACAGCATCCCGGCGTACACGCTCAACGACGGCACCACCCTCCCCGCCCTGGGTCTGGGCACCTGGCCGATGAAGGACGACGAGGCCGAGCGGGCGGTCCGCGAGGCCCTTCGGACGGGGTACCGACTGATCGACACGGCGACGAACTACCGCAACGAGACGGGCGTCGGCCGCGGCGTGGCCTCCGCGGGGCTGCCCCGCGAGGAGGTCGTCGTGACGACCAAGCTGCCCGGCCGCCACCACGGCTACGAGGAGACGCTCGCCGCGTTCGAGGAGTCCCGCACCCGGCTCGGCCTGGAGTACGTGGACCTGTACCTGATCCACTGGCCGCTGCCCCGCGTGGACAAGTACGTCGACTCCTGGAAGGCCATGCTCAAGCTGCGCGAGGACGGCCTCGTGCGGTCGGTCGGCGTCTCCAACTTCACGGCGGAGCACATCGAGCGGCTGGAGAAGGAGACGGGAGTCCTGCCGTCCGTCAACCAGATCGAGCTGCACCCGCTCTTCCCGCAGGACGAGCTGCGCGCCTTCCACGAGCGCAAGGGCATCCGCACCGAGAGCTGGAGCCCGCTGGGCCGGGGCAGCGACCTGCTGGACGACCCCGCCGTCGCCGCGGTCGCCGCCGCGCACGGCGTGACGCCCGGCCAGGCGGTGCTGCGCTGGCACACCCAGCTCGGCGCCGTGCCGATCCCGAAGTCCGCCGACCCCGCGCGGCAGCGGGCGAACCTCGACGTCTTCGGCTTCGAACTGGACGCCGAGCAGATGCGCACGGTGGCGGACCGCGCGCACCGGCGGATCGGCGGCGACCCGGAGGTGCACGAGGAGTTCTGACGGGGGTACTCGGCCCCGGTCGGCGCGGGTCTCCCGGGAAGGAGCGTCAGGTGGGCAAGGACGACGGGCTGCGGGACTACCACGGCAAACGCGACTTCGGCCGGACCGGTGAGCCCGCCGGGCACGGGGCGCCCGGCGAGGGCGGCCGACCGCGTTTCGTGGTGCAGATCCATGACGCGAGCACCCTGCACTTCGACTTCCGGTTGCAGGTGGCCGACGTGCTCAAGTCCTGGTCGGTGCCGAAGGGCCCCTCGGCGGACCCGAGCGACAAGCGGCTCGCGGTGCCGACCGAGGACCATCCGCTGGAGTACGAGGAGTTCGAGGGCGTGATCCCGGCGGGTGAGTACGGGGGTGGCACCGTCATCGTCTGGGACCACGGGACCTACGAGCCGCTGAGCCACGACCGCCGGGGACGGCCGGTCGACTTCGCCGAGTCGCTCACGCACGGGCACGCCCGGTTCCGGCTGCACGGCGCGAAGCTGCGCGGCGAGTACGCGCTGACCCGGTTCCGCGGCGGCCGGGACGGCACGGCCGGCGAGGACGCGGCGTGGCTGCTGGTGAAGGCGGGCGGCGGCGGGGGCGGGCGCGGCACCCCGGACCCCCGGCGGGCCCGGTCCGCGCGCACCGGGCGCACGCTGGCGCGGGTCGCCGAGGAGGGCCGCGAGGGGTAGGGGCGGCGGGGCGGTCACTCGGCGGGCAGACGGTTCACTCCGCGGGCAGCGGCTGTTCGGCCCAGATGGTCTTGCCGCTCCCCGTCTGTCTGCTGCCCCAGCGCTGGGTGAGCTGGGCGACCAGGAGCAGGCCCCGGCCGCCCTCGTCGTAGGCGTGGGCGCGGCGCAGGTGCGGTGAGGTGGAGCTGGAGTCGGACACCTCGCAGATGAGGGTGCTGTCGCGGATGAGGCGGAGCTGGATGGGCGGCTCCCCGTACCGGATCGCGTTGGTGACCAGCTCGCTGACGACGAGTTCGGTGACGAACGCCGTCTCGTCCAGGCCCCACCGGGTCAGTTGCTCGGAGACGGACCGCCGGGTGGCGGCCACGTGCGCCGGGTCGGGCAGCACGTCCCAGGTGCGTATCTGGTCCGTGCCCAGCGCCCGGGTACGGGCCAGCAGCAGCGCCACGTCGTCGCTGGGCTCCTCGGGCATCACGGCCTTGAGCACGGTGTCGCACAGGGCGTCGAGCGAGTTGGCGGGCGCGGTGAGCGCGAGGCACAGTTCCGCGGTGGCGTGGTCGATGTCCCGGTCGCGGTCCTCGACGAGACCGTCGGTGTAGAGGGCGACGACGGTGCCCTCGGGCAGTTCCAGCTCGGTCGCCTCGAAGGGCAGTCCGCCGACGCCGAGCAGCGGCCCGGTGTTCATGCGGACGAGCCGGGTGGTGCCGTCGGGCAGCAGAAGGGCGGGTGCGGGGTGGCCGGCGGCCGCCAGGGTCAGCCTTCGCGACACGGGATCGTAGACGGCGTAGAGGCAGGTGGCGCCGAGTTCCGCGACCTCGCCGTCGTCGTCGGCCGCGAGGTGGGTGACGAGGTCGTCGAGGTGGGTGAGGAGTTCGTCGGGGGGCAGATCGACGTCGGCGAGGGTGCGGACGGCGGTGCACAGGCGGCCCATGGTGGCCGTGGACGGGATGCCGTGGCCCACGACGTCGCCGACGACGAGGCCGACGCGGGTGCCGGACAGCGGGATCACGTCGAACCAGTCGCCGCCGATGCCCGCGGCCGACGCGGAGGGCAGGTAGCGGTGGGCCACCTCGACCGCGGCCTGCCCGGGCAGACCCCTGGGGAGCAGGCTGCGCTGGATCGCCAGGGCGGTGGAGCGCTCGCGGGCGAAGCGGCGGGCGTTGTCCACGGAGACGGCGGCCCGGCCGACCAGTTCCTCGGCCAGTACGGCGTCCTCGGCGGCGTACGGCTCCCGGGGCGTGGTCCGGGCGGCCAGCGCGACGCCCAGTGTGGTGCCGCGGGCCCGCAGGGGCACGGCCAGGGTCGAGCAGACCGCCTCACGGAACGGGCGGTTGTGCGGGGCCCGTTCCGCGCGCTCCCGCATCCAGCGGTCGAAATCCGGATCGCCGGGGCCGCTCAGTACGACCCGGCCCTCGCGCACCGCCCGGGCGGGCGGGGCGTAGGGCGGGTAGACCTCGTTGCCGCCGAGGTGCACGGCGGGGGTGGGAAAGTGCTCGGTGGCGGCGGCGTGGGCCACCCGGCGCAGTTCGCCGTCCCCGGCCGGCGCCGCGTGCGGTTCGTCGGTGCCGAGGACCCAGCCGAGCAGGTCGACGTTGGCGAAGCCGGCGAAGCGCGGGACGAGCAGCCCGACCAGTTCCTCGGCGGTGCGCACGACGTCCAGGGTGCTGCCGACCTCGCCGGCCGCGTTCAGCAGGGCCAGTCGCTCCCGTGCCCGGTGCTGTTCGGTGCTCTCCAGCGCGGCCATGGCGACGGCGGTGAGCGTGCCGGAGGCGTCGTGGACCGGCCACATCTCGACGGTCCAGGCGTGCAGCCGGACACCGGCGGGCGCGGGCCCGAAGCTCTCGTACTGGACGGGGCGCCCACGGTCGACGACGACGCGCAGGTGGTGCAGGAAGCTCTCCTGGTCGCCTTCGAAGCCCGCCAGGGTGTCGGGCAGGCTGTGGCCGATCAGTTCCTCCGCGGATCTGCCCATCATCCGGCACGTGGCGTCGTTGACGTGCACGAAGCGCAGATCGGGGTCGAGGACGGACATCGACAGCGAGGCCTGCCGGACGGCGTGGTCGATCAGGCCGGGTTCCGGAGCGTCGGGGGCGGCGGTGGACACCGCGTAGCCGTCCGGTGCGCCGTCGGCGTCCAGCAGCGGGCAGACCCGCAGCCGCAGGGGCACGGCGTGCCCGTCCCGGTGCCGGATCACGGCGGTGCCGGACAGGGCGCCGGGCGGCACCTCCCGCGCGAGCAGGCCCCGCGCGGGACGTCCCACGACTTCTGCGGCCGCGTAGCCGGTGATCCGCCGCGCGCCGTCGCTCCACCCCGTCACCGTTCCGCGGGCGTCGACGATCATCGCGGCGGAGGAATACTCCATGTCGTCCAGGATCATCCCAGGACGATGCGGTATCAACCGGGACGGGGCACGGGTGGTCCCGTCACCGACGGTGAGCGCGGAGCGCGGCGAGGGCACGGTCGGCGTGCGTGTTCATTCTCAGTTCGCTGCGCACGACCTCCAGCACGGTGCGGTCCTGCCCGACGACGAAGGTGACCCGTTTGGTGGGAGCCGCGCTGAACCCCCGCTTCACCCCGAACTGCTCGCGGACCGTGCCGTCGGTGTCGGAGAGCAGGGGCATGCCCAGGGTGTGCCGGCCGGCGAACTCCTGCTGGCGTTCGACGGGGTCGCCGCTGACGCCGACGGGCCGGGCGCCCGCGGCGGCGAACTCGCCGGCGAGGTCGCGGAAGTGGCAGGCCTCCGCGGTGCAGCCGCGGGTGAGGGCGGCGGGGTAGAAGAACAGGACGACCGGGCCGTCGGCGAGCAGCTCGGACAGGCGGCGCGGGGTGCCGGTCTCGTCCGGCAGCGCGAAGTCCTCGACGGTGTCGCCCACACCGGGGGCGCCGCTCATGACCGGCCCTCGCAGCCCTTGGCGACCCCGCGGGCCCACAGCACGAGCGGCACCTGCACCGGCAGGCGGCCGAGGGCGGCGGCCTTCTGCGGGGTGGGGCGGTGCCGCCAGTCCCAGGCCATCTTGACGTTGGCGGGGAACACCCCGACGAAGAAGGCGGCCGCGGTCAGCGCGGCCGCCTTGCGGGTGCGCGGCATCGCGAGTCCGGCGGCCAGCGCGAGTTCGGCGACGCCACTGGCGTACGTCCACGCCCGGGGCGCGCCCGGCAGGGAGCGCGGCACGGTCGCGTCGAAGGGGCGGGGCTGGGCGAAATGGGCGACGCCCGCGGTGGCCAAGAGGCCGGCGAGCAGCAGCGGTGAGCGTTCGGACCGTGACACGGTTCCTCCTCGGGGGGCCTGCCGCGCGATATTACTCGACGGTAAGGAGCGGCGGGCGACCGGCTCACGTACGGCGGTTGTGGGTGCCGGGCGTGTAGCCGAACGTGCGGCGGAAGACCTCGATGAACGCGCTGGCCGAGGACCAGCCGCAGCGGTGGGCGACGCTGGTGACGGGCAGGTCGTCGGCGAGCATGCTCAGGGCGTGGTAGAGGCGGGACTGGGTGCGCCACTGGGGGAAGGTCATGCCGAACTCGCGGCGGAAGAGCCGGCTGAGGGTGCGTTCCGCGCTGCCGGTGGCGGCGCCGAGGGCGGCGAGGGTGCGGGTGTCCGCGGGGTCGGCGTGCACGAGCGCGCAGACCGCGGCGAGCCGGGGGTCACCGGCGGTCGGCAGGCGCAGCGGCTGCTGCGGCGAGGCGCGCAGCTGGTCGCACAGGACGGCCAGGAGGCGTCGGCGCTCCGGGCCGGTGTCGCCGGGGTCCCGGGTGTAGGCGACGATCAGCTCGCGCAGCAGCGGGCCGACGGCGAGGACGACGGGGGTGTGCAGGCCGAGCGGGTTGGCAGCGGCGGGCAGGCCGACCAGATGCAGGTCGAGAGGGCCGTGGGCGCGGTGGGAGTGCACGGTGCCGGCCGGAATCCAGATGGCCCGGGTCCCGGGCGCGAACCAGGTGCCCGCCTCGGTGGTGACGGCCACGACTCCGGACCCGGCGTGGACGATCTGGTGCTCGTCGTGCCGGTGCGCGTCGATCCGCTGCCCGGCGACCAGCCGCTGGGCACGCGTGGGCGCCGTGGGGGTGTGGCGGACGGACGGGGTGTGGGGCGATGGCGGGCTCTGGCGGGTCTTCGACACAAGTGGGCAGGTTATCGAAAGCGGGCCATCGGTGGCGGGCATGACGATCGACGGGTGACCCCGAATCGGAACCGGCCCATCGTCCTGCTGTCCTTCGGGCACGCCTGTGTCGACGTCTACCAGGGCACGGTGGCCGCCCTGGTGCCGTACTTCGTCGCCGAGCGGGCCTACACCTACGCCGCCGCCTCGGGCGTCGTGCTCGCCGCCTCGCTGCTGTCGTCGCTGGTGCAGCCGTTGTTCGGGGCGCTCACCGACCGGTGGGCGCTGCCGTGGCTGCTGCCGCTGAGCACGCTGACCGCCGGGGCGGGGGTCGCTCTCGGCGGGGTCACCGACTCCTACGCGTTCACCCTCGCGGCCGTCGCGGCGGGCGGTGTCGGGGTCGCCGCGTACCACCCGGAGGCCGCGCGGGCGGCGCGTGCGGCCGCGGGGGGCAGTCATACGGCGATGGGGTGGTTCTCCCTCGGCGGCAATGTCGGCTTCGCGCTGGCGCCGCCGCTGGTGTGGGCCGTCGTCGGGGCCGGGGGCCTCGGTGCCTCCCCGCTGCTGGTGGTGCCCGCGGTCGTGGGAGCCCTCCTGTGCGGGGCGGCGGTGCGTTCGGCGGCCGGAGCGGTCCCGCCGGCGGGCGGCCGTACGGCGGTGGCGCAGGGGACGGACGACTGGCCGTCCTTCCTGCGGCTCACCGGCGCCGTCGTCTGCCGTTCCGTCGTCTTCGTGGGCCTGAGCACGTTCGTGTCGCTGTACGTGCGGGAACGCGTCGGCGGCGGAAGTGCCGCGGGGACGGTGGCGCTGTTCGTGCTCTACCTGGGCGGCGCGGTGGGCACCGTCGCCGGGGGCCGGCTCGCCGACCGCCACGGGCGGCTGAAGGTGGTGCGGCTGTCGTACGTCCTGTCGGTCCTCGCGGTGGCGGGGGTCGTCCTCGTGCCCGGGCCGGCGGTGTACCTGTTCGTCGCCCTGACGTCGGCGGGACTGTACGTGCCGTTCTCCCTGCACATCACGCTCGGTCAGGACTACCTGCCCCGCCGGGTGGGCACGGCGAGCGGGGTCACGCTGGGGCTGGCCGTGAGCGTCGGCGGTCTCGCCGCCCCGGTGCTGGGCGCGCTGGCCGACGCGACCTCGCTGCGGGCGGCCCTGCTGCCGCTGGTGGCGTTGCCCGCCGTGGGTCGGCTGCTCCTGTGCGGCCTGCGCGAACCGGTCACGTCCCCGCCGTCGCCCGCCGTGGGCGCACCGGCGGCGAGCGACGCCGACGTGCGCTGAGCCCTCGGCCGGCTCGCCGCCCGCCCGTCACAGCCGCGGGCCCCCTCACAGCCGCGAGCCCCGGCGCTCCCCGCGCAGCAGCCACGCGAGGTAGGCGCCGCCCGCCACCCCGGTCACCACGCCCACCGGCAACAGTGCGGATCCGGTGAGCCGTTGGGTGGCCAGGTCGGCGGCGGCCACCAGGAACGCGCCCGTCCACCCGGCGGACAGCACACCGGGGCCCGCGGCGCGGGTGACCCGGCGGGCCAGTTGCGGGGCGGCCATCGCCACGAACGGGATGGGACCCGCCGCCGCGACGGCCATGGCGGTCAGCCCGGTGCCCGCGCTCAGCAGGACGAGACGGCTGCGTTCGGGCGGGACACCGAGCGCCGCGGCGGTGTCGTCGCCCATCTCCAGCATCGTCAGCCGCCGTCCGTACACCAGGACGACCGGGACCAGCACGAGCAGTCCGAGCGCCGCGATGCGCACGTCGGCCCAGTCGCGGGCGTTGAGCGAGCCGATCATCCAGCTCGCGGCCTGCGCCGCCTTGCCGATGTCGGCGCGCACGTACAGGAAGCTGGTCGCCGAGCCGAGCACGGCGGAGGCGCCGATGCCGACGAGGACGAGCCGGTAGCCGTGCACGCCCCGCCGCCACGCCAGCAGGTACACGGCGGCGGCGGTGGCCAGACCGCCGCACACCGCGCCGAGCGCCGTCTGCGCCGCGCCCGCGTCGAGGACGATGATCGCGACGAGGGCGCCGGCCGAGGCTCCGTTGCCGAAGCCGATGATGTCGGGGCTGCCCAGCGGGTTGCGGGTCAGCGACTGGAACACCGCGCCCGCCATGCCCATCGCGAAGCCCACCAGCGCGGCCACCAGGGCGCGCGGCAGCCGCAGGTCGAGCACCACGAACCCGGCGCCCGGCGGACCGTCGCCGGCCAGGGTGCGCAGCACCTCGGGCGGGGACAGCTCGTACGTCCCGGTGCCGACGGCCAGCACCATGGCGCAGGCCGTGAGCGCGGCGAGCACGACGCAGACCAGCAGGGCGCGGAGGTCGTACCGCAGTGACCAGCGGGACGTGCGCAGCGCTCCGGGCCGTACGCCGGCGCGGCCTCTGGCGATGCCGTCCTTGACGAGGCTCACAGCTGGGCCACCTTCCGCTGCCGGACGAGATGGATGAAGAGCAGTCCGCCGAGGAAGGCGGTGACCGTACCGACCTCGATCTCGGAGGGCGGCACCACGACGCGTCCGATCACGTCGGAGACGAGCAGCAGCACCGGTGCGAACAGTGCGCAGCAGGGGAACAGCCGGCGCGGGTCGGGACCGCAGAAGGCGCGGGCGGCGTGCGGGATCATCAGGCCCACGAAGCCGATCGGCCCGCACACGGCGGTGGCACCGCCGCACAGCAGGGTGATGGCGACGACGGACAGCACCCGCACGCGCCGCACCCGGGTGCCCAGCGCCAGCGCGTGGTCCTCGCCGAGGGCGACGGCGCCGAGCGGCCGGGCGAGGGCGAAGGCGAGCAGCGCGCCGGCCGCGAGCAGCGGCGCCACGGTGAGCAGCAGGGAGGCGTCGCGCTTGGCGAGGGTGCCGACCGACCAGTACCGCATCTCGTCCAGGGTGCTCAGGTGCCACAGCGACAGGCCGTTGACGTAGCCGAACAGGGCCGCGTTGACGGCGGTTCCGGCCAGCGCGAGCCGTACCGGTGTGGCCCACCGACCGCCCCCCAGGGCGTTGACGGCGGTGGCGGCGAGGGCCGCCCCGGCCAGCGCGAACCACAGGTAGCCGGTGAACGACGTGATGCCGAGGACGCCGATCGCGGTGACGACGGCGGCGGACGCGCCCGCGTTCACACCGAGCAGCCCCGGGTCGGCGAGCGGGTTGCGGGTGAGGGTCTGCATGACCGCGCCCCCGAGGCCGAGGGCGACGCCGACCGCGGCGCCGATGAGGGTGCGCGGCAGCCTGAGGTCCCGCACGATGGCGTCGTTCTCCGTGCCGGACGGGGTGAACAGCGCCGACCAGACCTGGTCGAGGGGGACCTGTTTGGCACCCACGGCCAGCGAGAGGGCGATGGCCGCCACCAGCAGGACGACACCGAGGAGCAGTCCCGCCGCGCGCCGGGAGCCCCCGGCGCGGGGCTCTCTCGTGCCGTGCTCCCGGCCGGGCGGCGCCGGATCGGCTGAATGCGGTGCACATGTTCCGATGGACATGTGCTTAGCTTAGGCTAACCTAACCTAGGCTGTTGACGATTTCGTCGGCAGTCATTGACCCCTGCCTGCCCTCCGACCAGCGGTTCACGGAGAACGCCGATGACCACGCTCCCCCGCCCCACCTCCCGCGGTGCCGCCGCGCCGGACGTCCGCCCGGTCCGGGTCACGGGCCGGCGCGTCGCACGCCTCCTGGAGGAGACGGAGGGCGTGGACGACGCACGGCGGACGGCACTGGCAGACGGCTTCTGGAGCGAGGCGGAGCACCTGGGCACCCCGCTCGTCGAGGAACTCGACGGTGAACCGGACCACCGGTCGGTCACGTTCCTGTGGCGCGGCCACCGCGCCACCCGTCAGGTCCTGCTGTTCGGCAACCGCATCACCGACCGCGAACGGCTGGCCGGTTCGCTGCTGGAGCGGGTGCCCGGCACCGACGTCTGGCACCTGGGTCTGCGGCTGCGCGCCGACCACCGCGGCTCCTACCGGATGGCCGCCGACATCTCGCTCGGTCGGGCGCCCACGGACCCGGTCGCCCTTCAGCAGCGGCTGCGGTCGCTGTCCGCGCACGCCGCGGCCGACCCGCTCAACCGGCGTATCGTCGCCACCCGTTGGCAGCCGGCCGACGGGTCGGTCTTCGCCCTGCCCGACGCCCCGGCCGAGCCGTGGGCCGGGCGCCGGGGCTCGGTGGCGCCGGGGCGGGTGGAGCGGCACCGCGTGCCGGGCACGGATCCGGTCGGCGACCGGGACGCCTGGGTCTACCTGCCGCCGGGAAACGAACACGCCTCCGGCGCCCCGTTGCCGGTCGTGGTGCTGTGCGACGGTGACATGTGGTTCGGGCGGCTCGGCTTCGGCGACACGCTGGACGCACTGATCGCCGACGGCGCGCTGCCGCCCCTCGTGGTGGTGGCGCCGGACGCCGTGGACCGGCGCACCCGGTGGCGCGACCTGGGCTGCCGGGACCCGTTCGTCGCCTTCCTGGCCGACGAGTTGCTGCCCTGGGCGGCCGGTCGCTGGCCGCTGACCACCGACCCGCACCGGACCGTGGTCGCCGGCCAGAGCCTCGGTGCCATGACCGCGCTGCACGCCGGCCGGCTGCGCCCCGACCGCTTCGGCAACGTCCTCGCCCAGTCCGCCTCCCTGTGGTGGCGCCCCGGCCTGCCGCCGCCGACGGCGGCCAAACCACCGGTGTACGGCACCCCGTGGCTGGTCGGCCGCTGCGCGTCCGGCGCGACGGGCCCCCTGACGGTCCATCTGGACGTCGGCCTGCACGAGGGCTCCATGGTCGAGCACACCCTCGCCCTGTACGAGGCCCTGCGCGCGACGGGCCACCGGGTCACCTGCGACGCGTACAACGGCGGCCACGACTACGCCTGCTGGCACGGCGCCCTGGCCGCGGGCCTGGCGCGTCTGCTGGGCCCTGCCGCCACCGCCCCCTGAACCACGTATCCCTATCCCTATCCCTGTTCCTCCATTCCCTTCCACCCCTCACAGCCGACAGCGCCAAGGAGTCCCCTTCTCATGTCCTTCGTACGTGCCTCCCGCAGAACCGCCCTGACGTCCGCCGCCGCCGTCGTGACGGGAGCACTGCTCCTCACCGGCTGCGGTGACGACGAGGGCAGCGACAGCGCGGGCGGCCAGGAGTCGAGCACCCGTCAGGTCACCGACGCCACGGGCCGTGAGGTCGACGTACCGGCCGACCCCGAGAAGGTCGTCACCCTGAGCGAGCCCACCCTCGACGCCGCGCTCGCGCTCGGCGTCCGGCCGGTCGGCACGACCGCGGGACGCGGGCAGAAGGGCGTCTCCACCTACCTCGCCGACAAGGCGGGCAAGGCCGAGGTCGTCGCCACCGTCGCCGAAGCGGACTTGGAGAAGCTGGCCGCGCTCCAGCCCGACCTGATCCTGCTCGACGAGACCACGGCGGTGAAGAAGGAGGTCTCCAAGCTGGAGTCCATAGCCCCGACCGTGGTCACCGCGAAGCTCAACGAGGACTGGAAGAAGGCGTTCACCGCCACGGCCGACGCGCTGAACCAGAAGGCCGAGGCCGAGAAGCTGCTGAGCGGATTCGACGCCGACGTGGCCGCCGCGAAGGGCAAGCTGGGCGAGAACGCCGGCGCGGTCGTCAGCGTCGTCCGCTGGCAGAACAAGGCGCCGTCCGCGGTCGGTCGCGGCGTGGGCCACGTGGGCGCGACCATCACCGCCCTCGGCCTGGACCGGCCGAAGGACCAGCAGGGCACCGGCACCGGCCACAGCGAACCCGTCAGCCTGGAGAAGCTCTCCACGATCGACGGCGACTGGCTGCTCTTCGGCACCCTCGGCGACAGGGCCGACGGGGAGAAGGCGTACGCCGAGGCGAAGAACGTACCCAACTTCGGCAAGCTGAAGGCCGAACGGGAGGGCCATGTCGTCGTGGTCCAGGGCTCCGCGTGGAACAGCGCCGGAGGCCCCCTCGCGGCGCGCGTCGTCCTGGACGACCTGACCGCGGCGCTCGCCTCATGACGGCCGGGCTCGACGGCCGGCTCGCCCTCGTGACGGGGGCGGGCCGGGGCATCGGCGCGGCGGTCGTCACCGCGCTCGTCGAGCAGGGCGCCCGCGTCGTCGCCACCGACCGCACACCCGAGGGCGTCGAAGCGCTCGCCGGCGAGCACGGTCACGACCGGGTCACCGCCCGCCCGCTCGACGTCACCGACGCGGACGGGGTGGAGGGGCTGGTCGACGACACCGAGCGCGCCCTCGGCCCGCTGGACATCGCCGTCAACGTGGCCGGGATCCTGCGCGCGTCGGACGTCGTGGACCTGACCGACGAGGACTGGGCGGCGACGTTCGCCGTCAACTCCACCGGCGTCTTCCACGTCTCGCGCGCCGCCGCCCGCCGGATGACCGAACGCGGTCGCGGCAGCATCGTCACCGTCGCCTCGAACGCGGCCGGTGTCCCCCGGGCGGGCCTCGCCGCCTACGCCGCCTCCAAGGCCGCCACCGTGATGTTCACCAAGTGCCTCGGCCTGGAAGTGGCCGGGCGGGGCGTGCGCTGCAACACGGTCTCCCCCGGTTCGACCCTCACCGACATGCAACGCGCCCTGTGGACGGCCGGTGACGAGACCGCCTCGGCCCGGCGCGTCGTCGACGGGGACCTCGCCACGTACCGCACGGGCATCCCGCTGGGCCGGATCGCCGACCCGGCGGACATCGCCGACGCGGTCGTCTTCCTGGCCTCCGACCGCGCCCGGCACATCACGATGCACGACCTGTACGTCGACGGCGGCGCCACCCTGCGCGCCTGACCCGGCCCCTCGGGATCCCCGGCGCACGCCACCCCCACTGGAGACAGCCATGTCCCTCACCCCGCACGCACCCCTGCACGAGCCCCTGCCCACGGCCACGCCGGTGAGTCCAGGCACCGCGACCGCGCTCCTGGAGTCCTACCGCCCGGCCACCGACCGCTTCCTCGCCACACCCCACCGCACACTGCTGGGCCGCGGCACCGCCACCGCGATACCCCACGACTCCCGCCCACCGGCCGCCCGGGTGCGTGAGGCGCTGGACGCGCTGCGCCGCCCGGGCACCCCGGTGCCGGTGGTCGTCGGCGCGCTGCCCTTCGCCCCGGACGCCGCGCCCGCGCTCGCGGTGCCCCGGACGGTGCGCTGGGCGCCGCCGCTGCGCGAGGACCCGCTGATCGCCCTGCACGTCCCCCAGGACGAGGACCGGCCGCGGTGGGCGGTGCGGGAGGTCCCCGCTCCCGAGCGGTACGGCGAGGCGGTCGCGGCGGCGGTCGCGCGGATGCGGGCGGGGGAGTTCGACAAGGTCGTCCTCGCCCGCACCCTGGAACTGTCCTGCCCGCGCGAGCCGGACCTGCCGGCCATGCTGCGCCGCCTGGCCCGCCGGGACCCCGCCGGGTACACCTTCGCGGTGCCCAGCGGCGCGGGCCGCACCCTGATCGGGGCCAGTCCCGAACTCCTCGTCGCCCGGCAGGGTGGCCGGCTGACCGCCAACCCCCTGGCCGGCTCGGCGCCCCGCAGCGACGACCTGGCCCAGGACGTGCGAAGCGCGGTCGCGCTCCTCGAGTCCGAGAAGGACCTGCACGAGCACGCCGTCGTGGTGGCCGCCGTACGGGAGGCACTCGCGCCGTTCTGCGCCACGCTGGAGGTGCCCGAGCGGCCCACCCTGGTGCGTACGGCGGCCATGTGGCACCTGTCGACCACGGTCACGGGCGAACTGGCCGACGCCGGGACGACCGCCCTTGACCTGGCGTCCGCGCTGCATCCGACCCCGGCCGTGTGCGGCACCCCCACCGAGGTGGCACGGGCCGTGATCGCCGAGTCCGAGCCCTTCGACCGGGGCGCGTACACCGGCATGGTCGGCTGGCAGGACGCCGACGGCGACGGCGAGTGGGTCGTGACGATCCGCTGCGCCGAGGCCGAGGGGCGGGCGCTCAGGCTGTTCGCCGGCGCCGGAGTCGTGGCGGCCTCCACTCCGGAGGCCGAGACGGCGGAGACCGCCGCCAAGTTCCGTACGTTCCTGCACGCGGTGGGAGCGACACTGTGACCCTCGCTCCCGGCGTGGACGCGCCCACCTGGCCGGCCGAGTTCGCCGCGCGCTACCGCGCCGCGGGCTACTGGCGCGGCGAGACCTTCGGCGGCATGCTGCGCGAGCGCGCCGCCGCGCACCCCGACCGGATCGCCCTGGTCGACCCGGCCCCCGAGCGCCGGACCTGGACCTACGGGGAGCTGGACGAGCGCGTCGACCGGCTGGCCGCCGGGTTCCTCGCGCGCGGCCTAGCCAAGGGCGACCGGGTGGTCGTACAGCTGCCCAACACCGGCGAGTTCGTCGAGGTGGTCTTCGCCCTGCTCCGCATCGGCGTGCTGCCGGTGTACGCGCTGCCCGCGCACCGGGACACGGAGATCGCCCACTTCTGCTCCTTCGCCCAGGCCGTCGCGTACGTCGTCCCGGACGTGCACGCGGGTTACGACCACCGCGCCCTCGCCTCCCGGGTACGCGAGGAGGTGCCGGGCCTGAAGCACGTGTTCGTGGCCGGCGATCCCGGTGAGCACAGTGCGCTGTCCGGGGTGCCGTGCGAGCCCCGTGCTCCCTTCGACGGGCCCGAGCCGCACCAGTTGGCGTTCCTCCAGTTGTCAGGCGGGACGACCGGCGTGTCCAAGCTGATCCCGCGCACCCACGACGACTACCTGTACTCGCTGTGGGGCTCCAACGAGATCTGCGGCGTCGACGAGGACACCCGCTTCCTCGTCGTCCTGCCCGCCGCCCACAACTTCCCGATGAGTTCCCCGGGCTGGCTGGGCGTGCTGTACGCGGGCGGCACGGTGGTGCTGTGCCCGAAGCCCGACCCGGACACCGCGTTTGCGCTGATCGCCCGGGAGCGGATCACCATGACGGGCCTGGTGCCGCCGCTGGCCCTGGTGTGGACGCAGGCCGCGACCGAGACCGCGCACGACCTGTCCAGCCTGGAGCTGGCCCTGGTCGGCGGCGCCAAGTACAGCGAGCAGGCGGCCCGTCGGCTGGAACCCGCGCTGGGCTGCCGGCTGATGCAGGTCTTCGGGATGGCCGAGGGCCTGGTCGCCTACACGCGGCTGGACGACGACACCGAGACGGTCGTCACCACGCAGGGGCGGCCGATCTCCCCCGACGACGAGATCCGCGTCGTCGACGACGCCGACGAGGACGTCCCCGACGGGGAGCCCGGTCATCTGCTGACCCGCGGCCCGTACACGATCCGCGGCTACTGGCGGGCTCCGGAACACAACCGGCGCGCGTTCACCGAGGACGGCTTCTACCGCACCGGGGACATCGTGCGCCGCACCCCCGCCGGCCACCTCGTGGTGGAGGGACGGGCCAAGGACCAGATCAACCGCGGCGGCGAGAAGATCGCGCCGGAGGAGGTCGAGAACATCATCCTCGGCCACCCGTCCGTGCACGACGTGTCGGTGGTCGCCGTCCCCGACGCGTACCTGGGCGAGCGTTCCCTGGCCTACGTGATCCTGCGCGCGGGCGCCGAGCCGCTGCGGCCGGTCGCGGTCAGGCGGTTCGTGCGCGAGCGCGGCATCGCCGCCTACAAGGTGCCCGACCTCGTCGAGTTCGTCGACGTCTTCCCGCAGACCGGCGTCGGCAAGATCAGCAAGAAGCACCTGCGCTCCGCCGCCGGCGACTCCTGACCGTCATCGAGAGGCCCTCCCCCATGGCTCTGCCCGCCATCGCCCCCTATCCGCTCCCGGCGCCGGACGAACTCCCCGCGAACCGCGTGTCCTGGACCGTCGACCCGGCGCGTGCCGTGCTGCTCGTGCACGATCTCCAGCAGCACTTCCTCTCCGCCTTCCCGGCCGGCGAACAGCCCCTGACCGGCATGCTCGGCAACACCGCCCGCCTGCTGAAGGAGTACCGCCGCCTCGGCGCCCCGGTCGTCCACTCCGCCCAGCGCGGCGGTCAGACGCCCGAGGAACGCGGCCTCCAGCTCGACTTCTGGGGCCCCGGCGTCGCCGACGACCCGGAGAAACTCGCCGCGCCCGACGCGGTGGCGCCCGAGGACGGGGACACGGTGCTCACGAAGTGGAAGTACAGCGCCTTCGTCCGCACCGGCCTGGCGGACCTGCTGCGGGACACGGGACGCGACCAGTTGGTGATCGTCGGCGTGTACGCGCACATCGGCGTGCTGATGACCGCCGCCGACGCGTGGCAGCGGGATCTGCGGGCGTTCGTGGTCGCCGACGCCGTCGCCGACTTCTCCCGCGAGGACCACGACATGGCGCTGCGCTGGGCGGCCGGCCGCTGCGCGGCCGTCACCACCACCGACGCGCTCCTCACCGACGCGCCCCTCCAGGAGGCCTGAACCGTGGCGCCCACCCCGCCCACCCCGCCCACCCCGATCACCCCGCTCACCGTGGAACGGATCCGTGCCGACGTCGCCGACTGCCTCGGCGAGGACCCGGCGGACATCCCCGTGGACGAGAACCTCGTCGACTACGGCCTCGACTCGGTCCGCGTCATGACGCTGCTGGAACGCTGGCGCCGCGAACACGCCGTCACCGCCGGCTTCGCGGACCTGGCCGAGCAGCCGGCCATCGAGGCCTGGGCACCACTGCTGGGGGCGGTATGAGCATCCCCGGACTGCCTTTGACGGCGGCCCAGTCGGGCATGTGGTTCGCGCAGGCGCTGGACCCGCTCAGCCCCGCGCAGAACACCGCCGAGTGCCTGGAGATCGACGGGCCGCTCGATCCGGAGCTGTTCGCCGACGCGCTGCGCCGGGTGGCCGCCGAGGCGGAGGCGCTGCGCGTCGTACGCGTCGAGGACACACCCGAGGGGCCCCGCCAGTACGTCGCCGACGGCGTCGAACTGCCGCTGACCGTGCACGAGACGGGCGACGCGGACCAGGCGGAGGCGTGGATGCGTGCGGACCTGGCCGAACCGTTCGACCTGAGGTACGGACCGCTGTTCCGGCACGCCCTGTTCCGGGTCGGACCGGACCGCTGGCTGTGGTACCAGCGCATCCACCACCTCGTCATGGACGGCTACGGCTACTCCCTGCTGGTGCGCCGCACCGCCGAGGTGTACTCGGCGCTCGCGCAGGGCGTCGCACCCGCCCCGCGTGCCTTCGGCGCCCTCGCCGACCTGGTCGAGGACGACACCGCGTACCGCGCCTCCCCGGCGTTCGAGGCCGACCGGGCCCACTGGGCCGAGGCGTTCGCGGACCGTCCGCAGGCGCCCCGGCTCGCGGGGCGCGGCGCGCTGCCGTCCCGCACCTTCCTGCGCCGCGGTGCCCACCTGTCCCCTCGGAGCACCGAGCGCCTGCGGGATCTCGCCGCCCGGCTCCGCGCGACCTGGCCGGACGTGCTGATCGCCGCCCAGGCCCTCTACACCTCCCGGGCCACCGCGCAGGCGGACGTGGTGCTGGGCCTGCCGCTGATGGGCCGCATGGGTTCGGTGTCGCTGCGCGTGCCCGGGATGGTGATGAACGTGCTGCCGCTGAGGCTGGTCGTCTCCCCGGAGGCGACCTTCGCCGAGCTGGTGCGGCAGGTCGTACTCGGCATCCGCGAGCTGCGCCGCCACCAGCGCTACCGCTACGAGGACATCCGCCGCGACCTGGGTCTGCTGGGCGAGAGCCGCGCCCTGGTCGGCCCGCTCGTCAACGTCATGCCCTTCGACTACGGCGTGGACTTCGCCGGTGCCCCCGCCCGGGCCCGGAACCTGTCGGCGGGCCCGGTGGACGACCTGACGGTCAACATCTACGACCGCGCCGACGGCCGGGGCCTGCGCATCGACCACGACGCCAACCCGGCGCTGTACGACGACGCCGCCCTGGCCGCGCACCAGGACCGGTTCCTGCACCTGGTGGACCGGCTCGCCGGAACCGACCCGCACCTTCCGCTCGCCGAGCACTCGGTGGCCACCCCGGCCGAAGAGGCCCTGGTCCTGGAGGAGTTCAACCGCACCGACCGCGTCCTGCCGCCCACCACGCTGATCGGGCCGATCGAGTCGCGGGCCGCGCGGGCCCCGGAGGCCACCGCCCTGGTGTACGGGGGCACCACCCTGACCTACGCGGAACTCAACACCCGCGCCAACCGCCTGGCCCGGCACCTCCAGTCGCTCGGCGCAGGGCCCGGCACGGTGGTGGCCGTGTCGGTGCCGCGCTCGGTGGAGCTGGTGGTGGCCCTGCTCGCGGTGCTGAAGGCGGGCGCGGCCTATCTGCCGCTGGACCCGGACTATCCGGCACCGCGCCTGACGTACATGCTCCGGGACGCGACGCCCGTGTGCGCCGTCACCGACCGCGCCGGGCGTCTCCCGGAGGACGCGGGCACCGACGTGGTCGTCCTGGACGGCCTCGACGTGTCGGCGTACCCGTGGACGAACCCGCCCCGCGCGCTCACTCCCGCGCATCCGGCGTACGTCATCTACACGTCGGGGTCGACGGGCCGGCCCAAGGGCGTCGTCGTCCCGCACCGGGCGATCGACAACCGGCTGCGGTGGATGCAGCACGAGTACGGGCTGAGAGCCGGGGACCGGGTGCTGCAGAAGACTCCGTCGTCGTTCGACGTGTCGGTGTGGGAGTTCTTCTGGCCGCTGCGTCAGGGCGCCGCGCTGGTCGTCGCCGAACCGGGCGGGCACAAGGACCCGGTCTACCTGGCCCGTCTGATCCGCGAACAGGGGGTCACCACCTGCCACTTCGTGCCGTCGATGCTCCAGGTCTTCCTGGCCGCCCCTGAGGCGGCGGGGTGCGGGGACGTGCTGCGCCGGGTGTTCTGCAGCGGCGAGGCCCTGCCCCGCGAGAGCGCGCAGGGCTTCGCGCGCGCCCTCCCGGACGTCGCTCTGCACAACCTGTACGGGCCCACGGAGGCCGCCGTCGACGTCACCTACCACGCCGTGGACCCGGCCGCTCCGGGCCCGGTGCCGATCGGCCGACCGGTGTGGAACACCCGCCTGTACGTGCTGGACGCGGCGCTGCGGCCGTGTCCGCCCGGCGTGCCGGGCGAGCTGTATCTGGCGGGCGTGCAACTGGCCGACGGCTACCTGGGCCGCGAGGAGCTGACCGCGTCCCGGTTCGTGCGCGACCCGTTCGGGCCGGCGGGCGGCCGGATGTACCGCACGGGCGATCTGGCGCGCTGGACCGGCGGCGGCGAGGTCGAGTACCTCGGCCGGACCGACCACCAGGTCAAGCTGCGCGGGCAACGCGTCGAACTCGGGGAGATCGAGGCGGCGCTCGCCGCCCGGCCCGGGGTCGACGGGGCCTGCGCCATGGTGCGGGAGGACCGCCTCGTCGGCTATGTCACCGGCGGCGCGGACCCGGCGGACGTGCGGGCGGCACTGGCCCGCGAGTTGCCGGAGCACCTGGTCCCCGCGGCCGTCGTGGCCCTGGAGGTCTTCCCGCTCTCCCCCAGCGGCAAGCTGGACCGCCGTGAGCTGCCCGCCCCGGTCTTCGCGGGCGACGCGGGCGCTCGGCCCCCGGCCTCCGCCCGCGAAGCGGCGCTGACCCGGCTGTTCGCCGAGGTGCTGGACGTGGCCGGGGTCGGTCCCGACGACGCGTTCTTCGACCTGGGTGGTACGTCGCTGCTCGCGGTGCGGCTGGTGACGCGGGTGCGGGAGGAGTTCGGCACGGAGCTGACCATCGGCTCCCTGTTCGAGGCACCGACGCCCGCCGCGCTCGCCGCCCGGCTGGACGCGGCCGGGCCGGCCGCCGAGGACGCGCTGGGCGTCGTACTGCCCCTGCGCACCGAGGGCGACCGGACGCCGCTGTTCGGCGTCCACCCGGCGGGCGGCCTCGCCTGGTGCTACGCCGGGCTGGCGGCGCGGCTGGGACCGCAGCAGCCCGTGTACGGCCTCCAGGCCCGCGGTCTGACCGGCGACGAACGGCTGCCGCGCACCCTCCGGGAGGAGGCGGAGGACTACGCCCGGCAGATCCGCCGCGTCCAGCCGCACGGCCCGTACCGTCTGCTGGGCTGGTCGGTCGGCGGAGTCCTCGCGCACACCGTGGCGGTGCTGCTCGGGCAGACGGGCGAGGAGGTCGAACTCCTCGCGCTCCTGGACGCGTTCCCCGCCGAGCAGTGGCGGGAGCGGCCCGCGCCGCAGGAGGGCGACGCGCTGACCGCGGTGCTGCGCATGGCGGGCTTCGACCGGGCCGGCGAACGCACCCGCGAGGACGTGCTGGCCACGCTGCGCCGGGCGGGCAGCCCGCTGGCGGGGCTCTCCGAGCGCGCCCTGTCCCGGATCGTCGACATCGTGCCGAACCACGCCCGCATGATGCGCGAGCACGAGCACGCCGCCTACGACGGCGACGTGCTGTTCTTCACGGCCGCCGCCCCGCGCGCCGAGGACTGGCTGACACGCGAGGCCTGGCGCCCGTACGTGCGCGGCGCGATCGACAACCACGACCTGGACTGCACCCACCCGCAACTGATGCGGGACCGGTACCTGGACGAGATCGCCGCGGTGCTCGCCGCGCGTCTGAAGGAACTCGACGCGTGATCGGCGCGACCGTCACCGGCCGAGGAGCTCCACGAGTCCGTCGGCCAGCTCCGTGCGCCAGCAGAGGTAGTCATGACCGCCGTTGAACTCACGGTAGGAGGAGCGGTGGGAGGAGCGGTGGGAGGAGTCGTGACAGCCGGTCGAGGCCAGGGCGTCGCGGAACCTGCGGGCGGCCGGCAGGGCCACCCATTCCTGTTCGCCGAAGGAGAGCCGAAAGCGCACCGGTGGCCGTGGCTCTTCGGCGACGGCCCGGGTGAGCCACTCCGCCTCCGGCCCGGCCGGCCACCAGAACGACCCGGACTGGACGAGGGCGTTGCCGAAGCATTCCGGGGCCGCCACGGCGGCGTACGCGGCGGTCAGCCCGCCGAGACTCTGCCCGGCGACGACGGTGCGCGCCGGGTCCTCGGACAGCGGAAGTCTCGCGGCCGCCCACGGCAGCAGCTCGTCGGCGAGGAAGCCGACGTACTCGGGCCGGCACGACAGTTCCGCCCAGCGCGTGGCCTCGTCCACGGCGTCCGGCAGCACGGCGGCGACGGGCGCGACACGGCCGTCGGCGATCAGGTTGTCGAGCAAGTGAGGCAGCCCGAGCCGGGGCCCCCAGTGCTCGCCGTCGAGCAGGACCAGAACCGGCAGCTTCGCCGGTTCCCGGGCGCCGCCGGGAGGTTCGTACAGCCAGACCCGGCGGCTCCCGCCGAGCCGTGCGCTCGCCACGGTGTGCTCGGTGAAGGTGCCCCGCGGGACGCCGGGCCGGGGCAGCCAGTCCTCGGCGCTCGGAGCGGCCGGGAGTTCGGCGTACGAGACGGGCGTGCCGTCCCAGCGGTGGGGCAGGGCCCGGGGGTTGTACGGGTCGGGGCGGCGCCGGGTGCGCAGCCACCGCCAGTATGCGGCGGTCCCCGGAGCGGGTCGGTCGCCTTCGTGGGCCTCGTCGGCGTCATGGGTGTCGTCCACGTCATCGGCGTAGAAGTCGTAGGTGCCGCGCCAGTCGTGGCGCAGACGCAGGGTCCAGTGCCACACGTCCGTGCCCGGGGCCCGCTCCATGAGGTTTCCGGCGGGGTCGCGCGGGTCGCCGAGCTTGTTCGGCAGGACCTGGACCGCACGGGTCGCGGGCGTGCCGCGCCACAGGAACGTCACCGCCCGGTGCTCGGCGCCGCCCAGCGGGTCGGGGCCCACCACAGGCGTGCCGCGTTCGCGTACGCCGGCCCAGAAGCCCTCGGTGCCGTCCGGGCCGGGCAACGCGCACACGGGGTCGGCGAGGCGCGGGACCGGGTGGGTGCGGGGCACGCGCGGCGGGTGGTTCGGGGCGCCGTCGGGAGGGCCCACGAGGAACGTGCGTACGGAATTCAATTGACCATCCGTCATCGTGTGGTTAGGTTAGCCTTACCTTACTCGATCACCAGTTCGGTCATCCCGAGAAGTCGGTCATCCCGAGAAGAGGGAGTTCCACCACTATGCCCACCCCTGCCACCCCCGCCTTCCGTACCCAGCGCCCCCACCGCCTCCGCCGCACCACGCTCACCGCGGCCGTCGCCGTGGCGGTCGCCGCGGGCAGCACACTGACCCTGGCGGGCACTGCGTCCGCGCACACCACCGGCTCGAAGGTCACGACGGCCGAGCTCACCAAGGGCCTGTACCAGTCGGCCTACTCCGAGCGGAACAACGTGCTGTGGGTCACCGCCGCCGTGGGCCGCCCGCCGGTCACCGAGTCGCACCTGCTGAAGGTCGACCCGAAGTCCCTCGCCGTCGAGGCCGACGTCACCCCGCCGGTCACCGACTCCGCCACCGGCGCCGTCGAGGCCGTGTACGGCGTGGCCGTGGACGACGAGCACAACACCGTCTGGACGACCAACACCCGCGACAACTCGGTCGCCGTCTACAGCCAGCGCACCGGCAAGCACCTGGCGAGTCTGCCGAACGTCGCCCACGCCCGCGAGATCGTCGTGGACGAGCGGCACAACACGGTCTGGGCGAGCGGTTTCGGCGACGGCACCCTGGTCGCCTTCGACTCCAAGTCCCTCGAGGAGAAGGAGCGGATCACCGTCGACGGGGCCTCCCCGACCGGCCTGACGGTCAACGAGAGGACGGGTGCCCTCTACGCGGCCGACCTCGGCAACGACCGGCTGATCGAGCTGCGGCGCGGCTCCGCGACCCCGCGCTTCGTCCCGGCCGGCGACGGCCCGATCTCGGTCTCGCTGTCCAGGAACGGCAGGACCGCGTACACCGCCGACCAGACCTCGGGCACCCTGTCCGTGATCGACCTGCGCAAGGGCGTCGTCACCAAGTCCGTGGCGACCGGCGCCGGTGCCCTGTCCGTGGCGACCGACGAGCGTTCGGGCGACGTCCTCGTCGTCAACCGCACCGACGCCACCGTCACCCGGGTCGACCCGCGCGAGGGCGTCGTGGAGGAGACCGTCGCCACCGGCGCCAACCCCAACCACGTGGAGATCGCCGGCGGCAGCGCCTACGTGGTCGACAAGTCCGGGGCCGGCGCGGCCGCGGACACCGTGACCCGCGTCCGCCTCTCCCGCTGACCACCCCCTCACCCGGCGCCCGTCAGTCCCCGCTCCGGGGCGTGACGGGCGCCAGCCACATGCCCACGATCGCGTCGACGAGACCGTCGGCGGCGTCCTGCCAGGTGGCGCGCGGGGTGGGGCGGTTCTCGGCCAGGGCGCGCTCCCGCTCGGCCGCCGTGTGCACGATGAGGTGCCGGGCCATGTCGCCCCGCTCCGCGCCGACCTCGCCCGGCAGCGCGGGCATGCTCCGGTTGCGCCCCTCGATGATCTCCCGCAGCGAGACGGAGGCTCGGGACTCCTCGGTCATGATCTGCCGCAGCGCCGGGTCGGTCATGACCTGGGCGCAGAACCGCGCGTACCAGGTGGGACTGCCCAGCGCCGCAAGGTGGTCGAACTGCGGACGGACCAGGCAGTCCACCCAGTCACGCAGACCGGGCGAGTCGCCGAGCGCGGCGAGCTGCCGGGCGCGCAGCTCCTCGACGCGCTCCGAGTGCCGCTGCGCGATGGCGCGCACCAGGTCGATCTTGGTACCGAAGTGGTAGCCGACCGCGGCGTTGTTGCCCTGCCCCGCGGCCTCGCTGACCTGGCGGTTGGAGACCGCGTAGACCCCGTGCTCGGCGAACAGCCGCTCAGCGGTGGTCAGGATCAGCTGCCGGGTCGCGCTGACCTGTTCCGTCCGGACCGTACTGCCCGCCATGCTCACCGCCGCGCCGGGACTTGCCTTACGGCCCACGGCGACCAGTCCCTCGAGTCGTCGCAGGTCCGCCGTCGTACGGCGCGTTGTCACAAAAGCCTACGGGGCGGCGGCGCCGGGTCGCCGAGCGACCCGGAGGGGCGTGCCCTCTCCACACCCCGTAGAGTACTTCAAGCGACTGACTTAAAGGTTCGCGCTCCGGTTCCGACACTCATTGCCCGAAAGGCTCCTCCATGCCCGCTTCACCCGCCGCACCACGGCCGAACGCCGTGGTGGCGGTACTGGCCCTGGCCGGGATCGTCGTCGCGCTGATGCAGACCCTGGTCATCCCGATCATCCCGGAGCTGCCCAAGCTCCTGGACGCGTCGGCCTCGGACGCGGCCTGGGCGGTGACCGCCACGCTGCTCGCCTCCGCGGTGGCCACTCCGGTCGTCGGCCGGCTCGGCGACATGTTCGGCAAGCGGCGGATGCTGCTGCTCAGCCTGGTGCTGCTGATCGCCGGCTCGGCGGTCTGCGGACTGAGCGACACCCTGGTCCCGATGGTCGCGGGCCGCGCCCTGCAGGGCCTGTCCGCCGCCGTCATCCCGCTCGGCATCAGCATCATGCGCGACGAGCTGCCGGCCGAGCGGCTGGCCGGCGCCACCGCGGTGATGAGCGCCTCCCTCGGGGTCGGCGGTGCGCTCGGCCTGCCCACCGCCGCGCTGATCGCGGACAAGCTCGACTGGCACATGCTGTTCTGGCTCTCCGGCGCGCTCGGCGCCGTCTCCCTGGTGCTGGTCCTCGCGCTGGTGCCCGAGTCGGCGGTGCGCACCGGCGGCCGCTTCGATGTGCTCGGCGGCATCGGCATGGCGGCCGGCCTGATGTGCCTGCTGCTGGCGATCTCCAAGGGCGGCGACTGGGGCTGGACCGGAGGCACCACCCTCGGTCTGTTCGCGGCGGCCGTGGTGATTCTGCTGGTGTGGGGATGGTGGGAGCTGCGTACCCCGCAGCCGCTGGTGGACCTGCGCACCACCGCCCGCCGCCAGGTGCTGTTCACCAACCTGGCGTCCATCTCCATCGGCTTCTCGATGTTCGCGATGTCCCTGGTGCTTCCGCAGCTGCTCCAGTTGCCCGAGGCCACCGGTTACGGACTCGGCCGCTCCCTGCTGACCACGGGCCTCGTCATGGCGCCGTCCGGTCTGGTGATGATGGCGTTCGCGCCGGTCTCCGCGAAGGTCTCCAAGTCCAGGGGCCCGAAGGTGACGCTGATGATCGGCGCCCTGATCGTCGCGGCCGGCTACGGCCTGAACATCGTGCTGATGTCCGAGGTCTGGCACCTGGTCCTGGTCTCCTGCGTCATCAGCGCGGGCATCGGCTTCGCCTACGGCGCCATGCCGTCGCTGATCATGGGCGCCGTCCCGGCGAGCGAGACGGCCGCCGCGAACAGCCTGAACACCCTCATGCGCTCGCTCGGCACGTCGACCGCCAGTGCCATCGCCGGCGTGATCCTGGCCCAGATGACCATCGACCTCGGCGGCTTCGCCGTGCCGTCCGAGAGCTCCTTCAAGGTGGTCATGGCCCTCGGCGCCGGCGCGGCCCTGCTGGCCTTCGCCATCGCGTCCTTCATCCCCCGGCACCGTCCCGCCGGCTCGGCGGCGGGCACGGCACCGGCCGGCGGTGTCGCGCCGGAGCCCGCCTCCGTCCGCTGACCGCGACGGCGCCGGCCCCGCCCGGGACCGGCGCCGTTCAGGCGAACCTGGCGGGCGACGCGCGTGGCGGCGCCCGGACACGTCGAGAACTGATCCGTGGAGCTGCCGCTGATCCCTCCGATGCTCGCCACCCCCGGCGCCCTGCCGCCCCCCGCGCAGGACGCCCGCTGGGCCTACGAGACCAAGCAGGACGGGCAGCGCGTGGTGGTCTACCTGCCCGGTGACGGCGGTGTGCGGCTGCGCGCCCGCTCCGGCCAGGACATCACGGCCGCCTACCCCGAACTGGCGCCGCTGGCCACCGCGCTCGGCGGCACCTCCGCCGTACTGGACGGGGAGGTGCTGGCCCTGGACGAACACGGCCGCGCCGACTTCCAGTTGCTGCAGTCCCGGATGGGGCTCGCGCACGACCCGGGCCGGGCGGCGCACCGGGCCGCGAAGGTCCCCGTCCATCTGGTGCTGTTCGACGCCCTGCACCTGGCGGGCCGCTCCCTGCTGCGCCGGCCCTACACCGGCCGCCGCGAGCGGCTGACGGACCTCGGCCTCGACGGGCCGTCCTGGTCGACCCCGGCCGCGCTGGTCGGGCACGGCGAACAGGCCCTGCGGGCCACCCGTGAGCACGGCCTGGAGGGGCTGGTGTGCAAGCGGCTGGACTCCCTGTACGAGCCCGGGGCCCGCTCCCGCGCCTGGATCAAGATCCGCAACATGCGCAGCGAGGACGTCGTGGTCGGAGGCTGGCTGCCCGGAAAGGGACGGCTCGGCGGACTTCCCGGCGCCGTGCTGGTCGGCCAGCGCGCCGCGGGCCGGCTGCGCTACGTCGGCGGGGTCGGCACCGGCTGGAGCGCGGGCGAGCGCACCGAGCTGGCCGCGCTGCTGCGGGCCGCCGCGACGGACGTGTGCCCCTTCGACCCGGTGCCGCCGGTGCCGGGAGCGCGCTGGGTCGTCCCCCGGCTGGTCGGCGAGGTCCGCTACAGCACTCGCACCCGGGAGGGCATGCTGCGCCAGCCGTCCTGGCTCAGGCTCCGCCCGGACCTGGCACCCGAGGAGTCCGCGGCCGACGTTCCGGACGACCTGGTGTGACGCGGGGCCGAGTATTGGCCTGCCCTTAACCACCGGGACCACCGTGCACCCTTGGCGCGGAAGTGAAAAGACGGCACCCTGAACTCCCCTTCCCCCCCACAGCCGTTGGGCTGCGTCAGCAGAGGAGGACGCGATGCCGTCGCGTACCGCTCCCACCCGCCGCACGAGATGGCTCACCGCGCCGCTCGGTGCCCTCGCCCTCGTCGTCGCCTTCCCCGCCACCGCCTTCGCCGCCCCGCCCCCGGGGCTCCCCGGCAACGCCGACAGCCTGGAGCAGACGTACCAGCCCGCCTACGACTACGACACCGACGGCTGCTACCCAACACCGGCCATCGGCTCCGACGGAGCGGTCAACGGCGGCCTCAACCCGACCGGCGCCCTCAACGGCAACTGCCGGGACGCCGCCGACCTGGACAACACCAACGGCTACTCGCGCGCCAAGTGCGACAACGGCTGGTGCGCCTACATGTACGGCCTCTACTTCGAGAAGGACCAGGCGCTGCCCGGCAGCAGCCTCGGCGGGCACCGGCACGACTGGGAGCACGTCGTGGTGTGGGTGCAAGGCGGCACCGTGCAGTACGTCTCGACCTCCAACCACGGCTCGTTCAGCGTGCACGCGCGGTCGGCGGTCCGCTTCGACGGCACCCACCCGAAGATCGTCTACCACAAGGACGGCATCAGCACCCACTGCTTCCGCCTGGCGACCTCGGGCGACGAGCCGCCGGAGAACCACAAGGGCGGCTGGCAGTTTCCCACCCTGGTGGGCTGGAACGGCTATCCGGCCGGTGTCCGCGACAAGTTGACCTCCTACGACTTCGGCAGCGCCAACTTCGGCCTCAAGGACGGCAGCTTCGCCTCCCATCTGGCGGCCGCCAAGCCCTCCGGCATCTCCTTCGACCCGAACGCCTGACGCGGCGGCGGACAGGGGCCGTTCGGGCGAAGCGCGCGGCCCGGGCGGCCCGGGGGCACTATCGTGTCCGCATGTCCGCCCCCGAACTGATCCGCGTCGTCTCCCGCGACTCCCCCATGGCCCTGGCTCAGGTCGAGCGTGTCCGGGCCGAGTTGACGGCCCTCCACCCCGGCGTGCGCACCGAGGTCGTGCCGGTGAAGACCACCGGTGACAAGTGGCTCGGCGATCTGTCGCAGGTGGAGGGCAAGGGCGCGTTCACCAAGGAGGTCGACGCCGCGCTGCTGTCGGGCGAGGCCGATCTGGCGGTGCACTGCGTCAAGGACGTGCCGGCCGACCGGCCGCTGCCCGCCGGGACGGTGTTCGCCGCGTTCCTGAAGCGCGACGACGTGCGGGACGCGCTCGTCCACCCGGGCGGGCTCACCCTGGACGAGCTTCCCGCCGGGACCCGCGTCGGCACCTCCTCGGTGCGCCGCGTCGCCCAGCTGGCCGCCACCCACCCGCACCTGCGGTGCGTGCCGTTCCGCGGCAACGCCAACCGGCGGCTGGCGAAGCTCGCCGCGGGTGAGGCGGACGCGCTACTGCTCGCCGTCTCCGGGCTGGAGCGCATCGGCCGCCCCGACGTGATCAGCGAGGTCCTCTCCACCGAGACGATGATGCCGCCGATCGGCGCGGGCATCCTCGCCCTGCAGTGCCGGGAGGGCGACAGTGCCCTCATCGAGGCGGTCAGCGCCCTCGGCGATCCGCGGACGCACCGGGAGGCGACGGCGGAGCGCATGTTCCTGCACGTCCTCCAGGGGCACTGCAACAGCCCCATCGCGGGGCACGCACACGTGGACCGGAGCGGGGAACTCTCGCTGCGGGCCTGTGTCTTCACCCTGGACGGCAAGACGCGGCTGAACGCTCACGAGTGGGCCGGCCGGCTCGACCCGGCGACCCTCGGCACCTCGGTCGCGGTGGCCCTGCTGCGCCAGGGCGCCCGGGAGATCATCGACGGCATCGCGCACTGACGCGCCGCCGCCCGGGGGTCAGGCGGAGTCGTCCTCCGACTGGCCCCGCAGGAACGCGCTGACCTGATGGGCGAGGCCCTCGTCGCGCACCGCGCCGCAGGGGGCCCCGGTGGCGCCGTCGGGCAGCCCGAGGCCGCCGCTCCACAGCCGGCGGTCGGCCCACTCCTCGTCCACCCGCAGCTGCACCTGGACGTCCACCTGGCACAGGCTCGCCTCCGGGCCGGCGGCGTAGAGCACGGCGGTGGCCCGGCGCAGCGGGTAGACGTCGAAGCCCTCGATGAACTGGGAGTTGCGCCAGTCCAGGAAGGCGCTCTCCCCGTCGGTGCCGATCCGCACGTCGATCTGGCCGTCCTCCAGGTGGATGCCGAGGTGCCGCCCGCCGCGGTTCTCGACGGTCACCCGGACGCGGAAGTACGTCAGCGACTCGGCCGCGTCGTCGCGCCCGCGCGGCGGCTCGGCCGGCTCCAGAGCGTGAACACGGACCCGCAGGCCGGCGTGCTCGTCGTACTCCTGCCAGTCCCCGACCACGTTCGGCTCGTACACGGTGCCCCTCTCGACCTCTCGACGCTGCTTCCTATCCGTACGCTCAGCGCACTGTCAAATGAGCGGAATGCGCTGTGGCCAGGGGCTTCGCCCCTTTTGATCGGTGATCAAGCGTTGCGCAGGAACTATCGGCCGGCGCCCGCTCGCGGCGATCATCGCAGCGTGCCGCACATCACGTCGGCCGGCGGGGCGGCGCCGATCACCGGTCCGCAGCCGTTCGAGTGGCCGTTCGGGGCATTCGCGCTCAGTATCCATATATACGAGGACTTGCCAGCACCCCTGCTGAGGGAGGTGCGCGTGATGCGTGTCGCCGGCAGAACCAAGCCCCACCCGCACGACGACGCCCCCGACACGGCCGCGGCGTTCGACCGGCTCGCCGGGCTGCCCGAGGGACCCGAGCGCAAGGCGCTGCGGGACGAACTGATCCGGGTCTGGCTGCCCATGGCGGAGCGGATCGCCGTCCGCTTCCGGGGCCGCGGCGAGAACCTGGAGGATCTGTATCAGGTGGCGGCCCTCGGCCTGGTCAAGGCCGTCGACCACTACGACCCGGAACGCGGCCACGCCTTCGAGGCATACGCCGTACCGACCGTGACCGGCGAGATCAAACGGCACTTCCGCGACCACATGTGGACGCTGCACGTGCCGCGCCGGATCCAGGACCTGCGCAACCGGGTCCGCAAGTCCGCGAAGGAGCTGGCGCAGACCACGCCGGGGCGCGCGCCGACGGTCGAGGAGATCGCCGAGCACGCGCAGCTGACCACGGTCGAGGTGCGTACCGGCATGGAGGCCCTGGAGTGCTTCTCCGCCCTGTCGCTGGAGGCGGAGATGCCCGGCACCGACGGGTACGCCCTCGGGGACGCGCTCGGCGGCCTTGATCCCGCCTTCGACGCGGTCGTGGACCGGGTGGCCGTCCGGCCCTGTCTGGAGGCGCTGCCCGAGCGCGAGCGCACCATCCTCTACCTGCGCTTCTTCGCAGGGATGACGCAGAGCCGCATCGCCCAGCAGCTCGGCATCTCCCAGATGCACGTCTCCCGGCTGCTCACCGGCTGCTTCGACCGGATACGCGAGGAGATCCTCACAGAGGCCCGGTGAGGCGGGTACAGCGCCCCAGGCGGTCCTCCAGAGCGGCGAGGATCTCCGGCGGCATCACTCCGGTGCGCCCCCAGATGAGTGTCGCTTCGGCCACATTGCGGAGTTTGATGTTCGTATGCTGGGAAACCTCCTTCAGTACGATCC
This sequence comes from Streptomyces sp. BBFR51, assembly GCF_044591655.1. NCBI lineage: Bacteria > Bacillati > Actinomycetota > Actinomycetes > Kitasatosporales > Streptomycetaceae > Streptomyces > Streptomyces sp. BBFR51. The sequence goes on from NZ_CP172448.1 coordinate 711,876, forward strand.
ACCCCTCGTCCGGCGTCACCCCGCCGAGGACGACGACCACGCCGATGGCCTGGTCGACGACGGCGTGCGAGACGACCGCCTCCTTGAGCTGGCGGACCTGCTCCTGCAGCCGGAAGATCTGGTCCGAGTCCGAGCCCGCATCCGATTCCGCGGTCGAGTCCGAGTCCGTGGGGGGCATGGTCACCTCCGGATCCCCATCGTCGCCATCGGTGCCCTGCCCCGCCACTGGGCCGTCCGGGGCGTCCGCGTCCCCGTTTCGGCGTCGCCGCCGGGGTACTCGGCAGGCGCCCGCCGCACTCCCGGCCGGACACTGGTGTGGAGCCGGTGACTGCCGGTGGACGAGACCAGGACACGACTGCCATGAATCACGACATGACCTTCCCCGCCGGCGGGAAGAGCCTCCTGTCCACGCACTCCGTGTACGGGGCCCCGTGCTGGGTGAGTCTCACCAGCCGTGATGTGAAGGCCACCGAGGAGTTCTACTCCGCCGTACTGGGCTGGCAGTGGCGGCCCGCCAAGCTGGGCGAGCCCTTCCGGATCGCCCTGGCCGACGGGGTGCCCGTGGCCGGGATCGCCGCCGTGGCCTCGATGTGGCAGATGGCGGTGGCGTGGACGCCGTACTTCGCCGTGCGCAGCGCGGACGAGGCCGTGTCGCGGGCCCAGGAGCGCGGCGGCACCGCCGCGGTCGGGCCGATCTCCCTGCCGCCCGGGCGGGCGGCACTGCTCGCCGACCGGGACGGCGCGACGTTCGGGATCTGGGAGGGCGAGCTGTTCACGGACTGGGACGCCTGGCGCACCTCGCGTCCCGCCTTCATCAGGCTGCACACGCGCGACGCCTTCGACGCCGCCATCTTCTACGGCGAGATCTTCGACTGGGCCTCGGGCGAGGGCTGCTGCGAGGTTCGCTACGAGGGCGACGAGGTGGTCCTGCGCAACCAGGGCGACGTCGTGGCACGCATCGAGTCGGGCGCCCTGGGCGCGGCCCCCGACCCGGCCGTCCGGCCGCACTGGCAGATCCACTTCGCGGTCGAGGACGTCGCGGCCCGCGCCCGCACCGCGGAGCGGCACGGCGGCAGCGTGCTTTCCCTGAGCAGCGACGAGGCGGTGCTCAGGGACGCCGACGGCGCGCAGTTCACGGTGACCGCGCGCCGCCTCGACAGCTGACCTCACCGGCTCACCGGCCGGGGCGGGACGGCCGGGAGAGCAGCACCAGGCTGCGCTGCTCGACGGTCAGTCGGGTGCCGGCCTTGTGCTCGGCCTCGTCGGGGACACCGTCCGGATCGGCGGTGTCGACCAGGGTCGCCCAGCGCTCGCCGTAGGTGACGTCGGGCAGCCGGAAGTCGGTGGGCTCCCAGTGGCTGTTGAGCAGCAGCAGGAAGGAGTCGTCGACCACGGGCCGGCCGCAGGGGTCCGGTTCGGCGATGGCGTCGCCGTTGAGGAACACACCGACGGCGTGCGCGTCGGAGCGCCCCCAGTCGTCGTCGGTCATCTCCCGCGCGTCCGGCAGCAGCCACACCAGATCGGGCAGCGGCTGGGAGGCGTGGGTGAGGGTCTCGCCGCGGAAGTAGCGGCGCCGGCGCAGCACGGGGTGGTCGGCACGCAGCGCGATGAGGCGCCGGGTGAAGTCCAGCAGTGCGCGCTGCTCGTCGCCGAGCCGCCAGTCGATCCAGGAGATCTCGTTGTCCTGGCAGTAGGCGTTGTTGTTGCCGCGCTGGGTGCGGCCCAGTTCGTCGCCGTGGCAGATCATCGGGATGCCCTGCGAGAGCAGGAGCGTGGCCAGGAAGTTGCGCTGCTGCCGGCCGCGCAGCTCCCGCACGGCCGGGTCCTTCGTCGCTCCCTCGGCGCCGCAGTTCCAGGACCGGTTGTGGCTCTCGCCGTCGCGGTTGTCCTCGCCGTTGGCCTCGTTGTGCTTGTCGTTGTAGGAGACGAGGTCGCGCAGGGTGAACCCGTCGTGCGCGGTCACGAAGTTGACGCTGGCGCGGGGGCGGCGCCGGCTGTGCTGGTACAGGTCGGAGGAGCCGGTCAGCCGGGAGGCGAACTCGCCGAGCGTGTGCTCCTCGCCGCGCCAGAAGTCCCGTACGGCGTCCCGGTACATGCCGTTCCACTCGGACCACAGCTGCGGGAAGTTGCCCACCTGGTAGCCGCCCTCGCCGACGTCCCAGGGCTCGGCGATCAGCTTGACGCGGCTGATCACCGGGTCCTGCTGGATGAGGTCGAAGAACGCCGACAGCCGGTCCACCTCGTGGAACTGCCGGGCCAGGGTGGCCGCGAGGTCGAAGCGGAACCCGTCGACGTGCATCTCGGTCACCCAGTACCGCAGCGAGTCCATGATGAGCTGGAGCACGTAGGGGTGGCGCATCAGCAGGCTGTTGCCGGTGCCGGTGGTGTCGTAGTAGTGCTGCCAGTCACCGTCCACCAGGCGGTAGTACGAGGCGTTGTCGATGCCGCGGAAGGAGAGGGTGGGGCCCCTCTCGTTGCCCTCGGCGGTGTGGTTGTAGACCACGTCGAGGATCACTTCGAGGCCGGCCGCGTGCAGGGTCTTGACCATCGACTTGAACTCGGTGACCTGCTGCCCGCGGGTGCCGAGGGCGGCGTAGCCGTTGTGGGGCGCGAAGAAGCCGATGGTGTTGTAGCCCCAGTAGTTGGCCAGGCCGCGGTCCTGGAGCACCCCGTCGTGGACGAACTGGTGCACCGGCATCAGTTCCACGGCGGTCACCCCGAGGGACGTCAGGTGCGCCACGGTCGCCGGGTGCGCGAGGCCCGCGTAGGTGCCGCGCAGTTCCTCGGGCACGTCGGGGTGGGTGCGGCTGAGTCCGCGGACGTGGGCCTCGTAGATCACGCTCTCCGAGTACGGGCGCCTGGGCGGACGGTCTTCGCCCCAGTCGAAGAACGGGTCGGTGACCACGCCGAGCATGGTGTGCCCGGCGCTGTCGCCCGCGTCGGCCCTGCCCTTGGCCCGCTCGAAGAGGGAGGCGTGGTTGTCCACCATCCCGTCCACCGCCCGGGTGTACGGGTCGAGGAGCAGCTTGGCCGGGTTGCAGCGGTGGCCCACGGCCGGGGCCCACGGACCGTGGACCCGGTAACCGTAGCGCTGCCCCGGGCCGACGCCGGGCAGGTAGCAGTGCCAGACGAAGCCGTCGACGTCGGGCAGCGGGATGCTGCTGTGGTTGCCGTCGTCGTCGACGAGCACGAGGTCCACACGCTCGGCGACCTCGCTGAACAGGGCGAAGTTGGTGCCCTGCCCGTCGTACACGGCCCCCAGGGGATAGGGGTGCCCGCTCCACACGGGCGCCCCCTTCCAGTTCGGCCTGGCGCGGGTCACCGGGCCTCCTCCAGCACACCGTCGCCCGTGTGTGCCCGGTCGGCCAGCCTGGCCACCGGCATGATCTCGCGTGGCACTTCCAGCCCCTCCTGGGTGATCGGCTCGGGCGGCATCGCCACCAGCGGCACTCGTTCGCCGGCCCGGGCGCGCCGGGAGAACCAGATGACCTTCGCGCCGGTGTCAGTGGCGCAGCACCCCCAGCCGTCGCTGTTCGCCGCGAGGTGCTGCAGACAGGTGCGCAGGTCCTGGTCGGGACGGAGCGCCTGGTCGTTGCCCCCTACGGCCGTGATGAGGTGCTGGTGGTTCCACCACATCTCGATCGACGTGTTCTTGTCGCTCGCGTGCTCGTCGATTGCCAAAAGCAGCATCTCGGCGCCCGAGCAGACGGGTTCGACAAGGTTGTCCAGGTTCCAGAACCGGAGGTGAGCGGCCAGGATGCGCCTGACCTGTCCGACCCGTTCCGGGCTCACTTCCACGTCGAGGTGGTAGTAGCAGGGCACTGCGGTCTTCATCGTCGTGGCTCCTCACCGCGAAGGCTCTCGCTCCTCCTCGTCCCTTGGGGGACGGGCTCCCCGATCACGAAGCGTGAGCGCTGATCGCTTCTGAGTCACTCCAGAGTGGGAGCAGTAGTCCATTCGTGCAACACGAGCGACGGAGAGCCGGAACCGGGGCGGGAGAACGGTCACGGGAAGCAGTTGAAGATCCAACAAGACGGGGCGTCACCGTCCGTGCACCATGTGTGAAGAACTCGAGCGTCCGTACCACCGGACCGTCCGGAAGGTGACCGGCCATGCTGCTACCCGCGAAGAGCGAAGTCGCCCGGCAGCTGCGCCATTACCGCGCCTGGGAACGCTCGATGCTGGCGTCCCCCACGGACGTGAGGGTCCGGACCACCTTCGAGGACTCCGGCTACACCCTCTGCGTGCTGATGGGGAAGCGGTGCGCACGCGAGGCCGCGGACGCCGCCGAGCGGTATCTGCGGACGAACCTGGTCACCCATGCGCAGGAGCAGACGGAGCGGCTCGCCCCGTCGGGGCGGAAGACCCCCTCCGGTGCGGCCTGACCCAATCGGCCGGGCCGGCGCCCGGCCCCGAGCACGGCGGAGGTGAGATGCGGATGAGTACGACCGTGGGCATCGGACGTATCCCGGTCCGGGACGTCCACCCGGTGGTGGAGTACGGCAGGCTCCCGGCGAAGGCGGTGGCGGGAGAGACGTTCGAGGTCACCGCCACCGTGTTCCGGGAGGGCCACGACGCGGTGGCCGCCAACGTCGTGCTGAAGGACCCCGAGGGCCGGCCGGGCCCCTGGACGCCGATGCGTGAACTGGCCCCGGGCAGCGACCGCTGGGGCGCCGAGGTCACCCCGGGCGCACCGGGCCACTGGACGTACCGGGTGGAGGCGTGGAGCGACCCCGTCGCCACCTGGCAGCGTCACGCGCGGATCAAGATCCCGGCCGGCATCGATGCCGGCCTCGTTCTCGAGGAGGGGGCGGAGCTGTACCGGCGGGCCGCCACGGGGGTGCCGAAGGGCGCCGGGCGGGCGGTCCTGCTGTCCGCCGCTGCGGCCCTGCTCGACGACACGCTGCCGGTGGCCACCCGCCTGGCGGCGGCGTTGACGCCCGAGGTGGACGCGGTCCTGGCCCGGCATCCGCTGCGGGAGCTGGTCACCAGCTCCGACCCGCTGCCCCTGCTCGTGGAACGCGAACGCGCCCTGTACGGCGCCTGGTACGAGTTCTTCCCCCGCTCCGAGGGCACCCCCGAACAACCCCACGGCACCTTCCGCACCGCCGCCCGACGCCTCCCCGCGATCGCCGCCATGGGCTTCGACGTCGTCTACCTCCCCCCGATCCACCCCATCGGCACCACCCACCGCAAAGGCCGCAACAACACCCTCTCCGCCACCCCCGACGACGTCGGCGTCCCCTGGGCCATCGGCTCCCCCGAAGGCGGCCACGACACCGTCCACCCCGCCCTGGGCACCATCGACGACTTCGACCACTTCGTCGGCCAAGCCACCCGCCTGGACCTGGAAGTCGCCCTCGACTTCGCCCTCCAGTGCTCCCCCGACCACCCCTGGGTCCACAAACACCCCGAGTGGTTCCACCACCGCCCCGACGGCACCATCGCCCACGCCGAGAACCCGCCCAAGAAATACCAGGACATCTACCCCGTCGCCTTCGACACCGACCTCGACGGCCTCGTCACCGAAACCGTGCGCGTCCTCAGGTTCTGGATGGACCACGGAGTACGCATCTTCCGCGTCGACAACCCCCACACCAAACCCGTCCTCTTCTGGGAACGCGTCATCGGCGAGATCAACACCGCCGACCCCGACATCATCTTCCTGGCCGAGGCCTTCACCCGCCCCGCGATGATGCACACCCTCGCCCAGATCGGCTTCCAGCAGTCCTACACCTACTTCACCTGGCGCAACACCAAACAGGAACTCACCGAGTACCTCACCGAACTGACCGGAGACGCCGCCTCCTACATGCGGCCCAACTTCTTCGCCAACACCCCCGACATCCTCCACGCCCACCTCCAGCACGGCGGCCGCCCCGCCTTCGAGACCCGCGCCGTCCTCGCCGCCACCCTCTCCCCCACCTGGGGCATCTACAGCGGCTACGAACTCTGCGAGAACACCCCCCTGCGCGACGGCAGCGAGGAATACCACAACTCCGAGAAATACCAGCTCACACCCCGCGACTGGACCACCGCCACCCGCGAAGGCACCACCATCGCCCCCCTCATCACCCGGCTCAACACCATCCGGCGCGCCCACCCCGCGCTGCACCGGCTCAGGAACCTCCGCTTCCACCACACCGACAACGACGCGCTCATCGCGTACAGCAAGCGCGTCGACTCCGACGTCGTCCTGGTGGTCGCCAATCTCGATCCGCATCGCACCCAGGAGGCCACGATCTCGCTCGACATGCCGCAGCTCGGCCTGGACTGGCACGAGTCCGTGCCGGTCCACGACGAACTCACGGGCCGGACCTACCACTGGGGCCGGACGAACTACGTGCGTCTCGAGCCCGGCCGGGCTCCCGCGCACGTCTTCCACGTCCTGCGGCCGTCCGCCGCCACGCCGCGAAACGGAGGGGCAGGAGCCTCATGACCGTCAACGAGCCCGTGCCGGACACCTTCGAGGACACCCCCGCGGGTGACCGGCACCCGGACTGGTTCAAACGAGCCGTCTTCTACGAGGTCCTCGTCCGCTCCTTCCAGGACAGCAACGGCGACGGCGTCGGCGACCTCAAGGGCCTGACCGCCAAGCTGGACTACCTGCAATGGCTGGGCGTGGACTGCCTGTGGCTCCCGCCCTTCTTCAAGTCACCGCTGAAGGACGGCGGCTACGACGTCTCCGACTACACCGCCGTACTGCCCGAGTTCGGCGACCTCGCGGACTTCGTGGAGTTCATCGACGCGGCCCATCAGCGCGGCATGCGCGTGATCATCGACTTCGTCATGAACCACACCAGCGACCAGCACCCGTGGTTCCAGGAGTCGCGCAAGAACCCCGACGGCCCCTACGGCGACTACTACGTCTGGGCCGACGACGACACCCGCTACTCCGACGCCCGCATCATCTTCGTCGACACCGAGGCGTCGAACTGGACCTTCGACCCGGTCCGCGGCCAGTACTACTGGCACCGGTTCTTCTCCCACCAGCCCGACCTGAACTACGAGAACCCGGCCGTGCAGGAGGAGATGCTGGCCGCCCTCAAGTTCTGGCTGGACCTGGGTGTCGACGGCTACCGTCTCGACGCCGTGCCCTATCTGTACGCCGAAGAGGGCACCAACTGCGAGAACCTGCCCGCCTCTCACGCGTTCCTCAAGCGTGTCCGCCGCGAGATCGACGCGCAGTACCCGGACACCGTGCTGCTGGCCGAGGCCAACCAGTGGCCGGAGGACGTCGTCGACTACTTCGGCGACTACGCGGTCGGCGGCGACGAGTGCCACATGGCGTTCCACTTCCCCGTCATGCCCCGCATCTTCATGGCGGTGCGCCGCGAGTCCCGCTACCCGGTCTCGGAAATCCTCGCCAAGACCCCGGCCATCCCCTCCGGCTGCCAGTGGGGCATCTTCCTGCGCAACCACGACGAGCTGACCCTGGAAATGGTCACCGACGAAGAGCGCGACTACATGTACGCGGAGTACGCCAAGGACCCGCGCATGCGCGCCAACATCGGCATCCGCCGGCGGCTCGCCCCCCTGCTGGACAACGACCGCGACCAGATCGAACTGTTCACCGCGCTGCTGCTCTCCCTGCCCGGCTCGCCGATCCTGTACTACGGCGACGAGATCGGCATGGGCGACAACATCTGGCTCGGCGACCGCGACGCCGTACGCACCCCGATGCAGTGGACACCCGACCGCAACGCGGGCTTCTCGTCGTCCGACCCGGGGCGCCTGTTCCTGCCCACGATCATGGACCCGGTCTACGGCTTCCAGGTGACGAACGTCGAGGCGTCGATGGCCTCGCCGTCCTCGCTGCTGCACTGGACCCGCCGCATGATCGAGATCCGCAAGCAGAACCCCGCCTTCGGCCTGGGCACCTACACCGAGCTGCCCTCCTCCAACCCCGCGGTCCTGGCCTTCCTGCGCGAGGCCCCCCCGAATGGGGAAGAGGGGGACGACCTGGTGCTGTGCGTGAACAACTTCGCCCGGTTCGCCCAGCCCACCGAACTCGACCTGCGGGAGTTCGCCGGACGCCATCCGGTCGAGCTGTTCGGCGGAGTCCGCTTCCCCGCCATCGGCGAACTGCCGTACCTGCTGACCCTCGGGGGCCACGGCTTCTACTGGTTCCGGCTCACCCGAGTCGCATCCCGCATCGGCCGCCGCGTTTGAGCGTGGGCCGAGGAAAGGACGCGTCACCATGCCGAAGACCGCACCCCTGCGCCCCAGACGCAGGCATCTCGCCGAGCCCATGGCGTCGCTCGGCGAGCTGCTGCGCGAGTGGCTGCCGAGCCAGCGCTGGTTCGCGGGCAAGGACCGGCCCGTCGCCGAGCTGGGTCTGCTGTCGATGACCGAGCTGTTCCCCGGCTGTCTGCACCTCCTGGTGCACACCGGGCAGGGCTCCGTGCCCGCCCCGGGCGGCGTTCCCCCGGCCGGCGACTGCTACCAGCTGCTGCTCGGCGTGCGTGAGCAGCCGTCGCCGCGCCTGGGCCGGGCGATCATCGGACAGGTGCAGGACGGCCCGCTGGCCGGCCGGACGGTCTACGACGCGCTGCACGACCCCCGGACCGCCCAGCTGCTCCTGGAACGGCTCCGGCATCCGGGCAAGGCGGGTCCGCTGCGCTTCGAGGCCGACCCCGCGCGGCCGGTGCCCGGCGGACTGGTGCCGCGGCTGCTGGACGCGGAGCAGTCCAACTCCTCGCTGATCTACGGCGACGAGTTCATCCTGAAGCTGTTCCGGCGGATCCAGCCCGGCGTCAACCCCGACCTCGAGGTGCCCGACGCGCTGGCCCGGCAGGGGTGCGGCCGGGTCCCGGCGCCGGTGGCGTGGATGCGCACGACCCATCCGTACCAGGCGACGCTCGGTGTGCTCCAGCCGTTCCTGCACGACGCCTCCGACGGCTGGACGCTCTCCCTGAACGCGCTGGCGTCCGGGGACGACTTCACCGTGCAGGCCAGTGAGCTGGGGCGGGCGATGGCCGACGTGCACCTCGCGCTGGCCTCGGCCTTCCCGTCCGGTGCCCCCGGGGAGAACGGCCGCACGGCGGCGGCGATGACCGAGCGGCTGACCGCCGCCGCGCACTGCGTACCGGCGCTCCAGCCCTTCGTCCCGGGCCTGCGGGCGGCCTTCGCGGCGCTGTCCACCTGCGACTCCGGACCGCCCGCCCAGCGCATCCACGGAGACCTGCACCTGGGTCAGGTGCTGCGGGCCGGCCGGGACTGGTTCGTCATCGACTTCGAGGGCGAACCGTCGCGCCCGCTGGCCGAACGGCGCAGCGCCCACTCCCCCGTCAGGGACATCGCGGGCATGTTGCGTTCCTTCGACTACGCGGCCCGGCAGCGCCGCCCGTGGCGCCCCGAGTGGGCGCGCCGCTGCCGGGAGGCGTTCTGCGCCGGCTACGCCGCCCGCGCCGGGTGGGACCCCCGTAAGAAGCACGGCCTGCTGCGCGCCTACGAGACGGACCGCGCCGTGTATGAGGTGCTGTACGAGGCCCGGCACCGCCCCGACTGGCTTCCCGTACCCATGGCGGCGATCGAACGACTCGCCGTGAGAGGAGACTGACCCGTGGCCCTCCGCGACACTTCGATCCCCGAGCCGTCCGGTCCCGTCCCGCCCACACCCGGTGCCTGCAAAGCCGCACCGCCCCTGGACCCCACCGACCGGGGGCGCCTCCTGGCGGGCGCCCACCACGACCCGCACGCCCTGCTCGGCGCCCACCCGGTGCCCGGCGGCATCGCCTTCCGGGCGCTGCGTCCCTTCGCCCGCGAGGTGAGTGTGGTCGTCGACGGCGAGCGCCACGGCCTCGTGTCGCAGGAGGACGGCCTGTTCTCCGGGGTGCTCCCGCTCCCGGAGATGCCCGCGTACACCCTCGCCGTGGCCTACGAGGAGGGTGTGCAGGAGACGCACGACCCGTACCGCTTCCTGCCCGCTCTCGGCGAGCTGGACCTGCATCTGATCGCGGAGGGCCGGCACGAGCAGCTGTGGCAGGCCCTCGGCGCGGAGCCTATGACGCACGAGGGCGTCACCGGCACCCGGTTCACGGTGTGGGCGCCCAACGCCCAGGGGGTGCGGGTCGCCACCGACTTCACCCACTGGGACGGCACCGCCTTCCCGATGCGCTCGCTGGGTTCGTCCGGGGTGTGGGAGCTGTTCCTGCCCGGCGTCGGGGCGGGCACCCGGTACAAGTTCGAGATCCACTCCCGGTACGGGCACCGGTTCCTCAAGGCCGACCCGATGGCCCGCGCGGCCGAGGAGCCGCCCAACACCGCGTCCGTGGTGACCGCCTCGGCGTACAAGTGGGGCGACGCGGAGTGGATGCGCACCCGCGCGGACACACCCGTGCACGAGGCGCCGTTCTCGGTGTACGAGGTGCACCTGGCGTCCTGGCGGCCGGGGCTGACCTACCGCGAGCTGGCCGAGGAGCTGCCCGCGTACGTGAAGGACCTGGGCTTCACCCACGTCGAGCTGATGCCGGTCGCCGAGCACCCCTACGGGCCGTCCTGGGGCTACCAGGTCACCGGCTTCTACGCGCCGACCGCGCGCCTCGGCTCGCCGGACGACTTCAGGTACCTGGTCGACGCGCTGCACGGGGCGGGCATCGGCGTGATCATGGACTGGGTGCCGGCGCACTTCCCGAAGGACGACTGGGCGCTGGGCCGCTTCGACGGCGACCCGCTGTACGAGCCCGGGGACGACCGGCGCGCGACCCACCCGGACTGGGGGACGTACACCTTCGACTTCGCGCGCACCGAGGTGCGCAACTTCCTGGTGGCGAACGCCGTGTACTGGTGCGAGGAGTTCCACATCGACGGGCTGCGCGTGGACGCCGTCGCCTCGATGCTGTACCTGGACTACTCGCGCGACTCCGGCCAGTGGGAGCCCAACCAGTACGGCGGCCGGGAGGACCTGGCGGCGATGGGGTTCCTCCAGGAGATGAACGCGACCGTCTACCGGCGCTGCCCCGGCGTGGTGACCATCGCCGAGGAGTCGACCGCGTGGGGCGGGGTGACCCGGCCGACCGACACCGGTGGGCTCGGTTTCGGCCTGAAGTGGAACATGGGCTGGATGCACGACTCGCTGGAGTACGTCGCCCACGAGCCGGTGCACCGCAAGTACCACCACCACGAGATGACGTTCTCGATGGTGTACGCGTACAGCGAGAACTACGTGCTGCCGATCTCCCACGACGAGGTGGTGCACGGCAAGCAGGCGCTGGTGACCAAGATGCCCGGCGACTGGTGGCAGCGGCGGGCGAACGTGCGCGCCTACCTGGGGTTCATGTGGGCCCACCCGGGCAAGCAGCTGCTCTTCATGGGGCAGGAGTTCGCGCAGGGCGCCGAGTGGTCCGAGAAGCAGGGGCCCGAGTGGTGGCTCCTCGACGAGGGCTACCACTCGGCGGGCGACCACCGCGGGGTGCGGGACCTGGTGCGCGAGCTCAACACCCGCTACGCGCGCACCCCCGCCCTGTGGCAGCGCGACACCGATCCGGCGGGTTTCCGGTGGGTCTCGGTGGACGCGGCCGAGGACAACGTCTTCGCCTTCCTGCGGTACGGCACGGACGGCGCCCCGCTGCTGGCGGTCTCGAACTTCTCCCCCGTCGTCCGGCACGACTACGGGCTCGCCGTCGGCGAGGAGGCCGTCGCCTGGCAGGAGGTGCTCAACACCGACGCCGAGGAGTACGGCGGCGGCGGTGTGGCCAACCGGGACCCGGTCAAACCGGAGGACGGGAGCATCCGGATCACGCTGCCTCCGCTCGCGACGGTGTGGCTGATGCCGTACGCCCTGTGAGGCGACCAGGTGTCCGGCCGTCTGCCCGGGGCAGTCGGTTGGTCCCACCTGCCCACAGAAAGGCGGCCCCAGGTGCGCACCGTCGGAGTGGAGGAGGAGCTCCTCCTGGTCGATCCCGCGACCGGTGAGCCGCGGGCGCTGTCCGCCGCCGTGCTCGCCCGGGCCTTCCTGGACGACGCCGGGCAGGACGTGTTCGAGAAGGAACTGCACGAGCAGATGCTCGAGTTCGCCACGCATCCGCAGGCGGACATGGAGCGGCTGCACGCGGAGATCGTCCGCTGCCGTGAGGAGGCCGGACGGCATGCCGGGGGGATCGGGTGTGCCGTCGCGGCGCTGGCCACGTCGCCGCTGCCGGTCACGCCCTCCATCGGCGTGAACCGCCGCTACGAGTGGATGGCCGGGCAGTACGGCGTCGTGGTCCAGGAGCAGCTGGTCCTGGGCTGCCACGTGCACGTCTCGGTCGAGTCCGACGAGGAGGGCGTCGCGGTGATCGACCGGGTGCGGCCCTGGCTGCCGGTGCTGACCGCGCTGAGCGCGAACTCCCCGTTCTGGCAGGGCGAGGACTCCTCCTACAGCAGCTACCGCAGCCGGGTCTGGCAGCGCTGGCCGTCGGCCGGTCCTACGGAGCTGTTCGGCTCGGCCGAGCGCTATCACCGCCGGGTCGCGGACATGCTCGCCACCGGGACGATCCTCGACGACGGGATGGTGTACTTCGACGTCCGGCTCTCCCAGCGGTATCCGACGGTCGAGTTCCGGGTCGCGGACGTCTGCCTGGACGCCGGGACGGCAGTCGTCCTCGCCGCACTCGCCCGCGCGCTGGTCGACACGGCCGCACGTCAGTGGCGCCGGGGCGCGGAGCCGGCCGAGGTCAGCGTGAGCCTGCTCCGCCTCGCGGCCTGGCGGGCCGCCCGGTCCGGGCTGACGGAGGAGTTGCTGCACCCCGCGACGATGCGGCGGATGCCGGCCGAGACGGTCGTCCGGGCGCTCCTCGAGCACGCCGGGGACGCCCTCGCGGCCGCGGGCGATCTGGAACGGGTGCGCGAGGGTGTCGAGGAGTTGCTGCGGCACGGCAACGGCGCCCGGGTGCAGCGCGAGCTGCTGGCACGCACGGGCAGCCTGCGGGAGGTCGTCGCCGCGTGCGTGCGCCGTACTCAGGCGGCGTGAGCCATCAGTAGATCAGGGCCAGGGCGTAGCCCAGGAGACCCACCGCGAAGATCAGCACGACCGCGAGGATCAGGGTCATCGGCCCCTTGCCCCAGCCCTTGGCCGGATTGCTGAGCAGGTCCTGGGGGCCTGCCTCGGGCATGCTGCTCTCCGCCGGCGGGGTCTCCCCGGGCGGCACGCCGCCGCCGGGCTCGAGGCCGGTGCTGAGTCGGGGTTCGGGATCAGGATTCACGTACGTCATGTCCCCCCGAGTCCCCCGATCGGGCCGAGATCACCGGGTGGGAACACTTCTGCGTTCCCGGCCCCCCGCCGCCCGCGGCTGAGCTAGCCTCCGAGCACCGTCGACCACGGTGTTCGTCGGCGGCGTCACCGTCCGTACACGTCAGGAGCCGGCGCATGCACAACCCCGCACTCGCTCCCCCGACCGTTGCGCCCCTGACCGGCGGACTCGCCGACAGCCTCTTCGAGACGGCCGTGCGCCGGCCGACCCTGCCGATGCTCGCCCGCCGCCGCGCTCCCGGTTCCGCGGTCTGGGACGAGGTGACGGCCGTGGAGTTCCGCGACGAGGTGGTCGACCTGGCGAAGGGGCTGATCGCGAGCGGGATCTCGCCGGGCGACCGGGTGGCCATCCTGGCCCGCACCCGCTACGAGTGGACGGTCTTCAGCTACGCCCTGTGGACGGTGGGCGCCGAGGTCGTGCCGATCTATCCGACCTCCTCGCGCGACCAGGTCGAGTGGATCCTGCGCGACGCGGACTGCGTGGGCGTGCTGGTCGAGGACGAGCAGAGTGTGATGACGGTCGGCTCGGTGTGCGCGTCGCTGCCGGCGCTGCGCCACGTCTGGCAGCTGGACGCGGGCGCGCTCGACACGCTGGTGGCGCGCGGCGAGTTCCTCCCCTTCGCCACGGTCGACTCCATGCGCCGCATCGTGCTGCCGGACTCCACCGCGGTGGTCGCCTACACCTCGGGCACGTCCGGCCGCGCCATGGGCTGCGCGCTGAGCCACCGCGGCCTGGCCGGCCCGTGCGACACGCTGCTCGCGGGCTGGGGGCACACGGTGGCGCCGCCCGGGGAGCAGGGCGCGGTCCTCGCCTATCTGCCCTTCTCGCACGTGTACGGGCTGATGATCCAGAGCCTGTGCGTCCGCGGCGGGCTCCTCATGGCGCACGAGCCCGCGATGACCGGGGAGGCGCTCTCCTCGGCCCTGCGCTCCTTTCGTCCGACGTATCTGTACGCCGTCCCGTCGGTCCTGGAGAAGATCTACAAGACCTTCCTGCGCACGGCGCAGCAGGCGGGGCGCGGGGCACTGTTCGAGCGGGCCGCGGACACGGCGCGGGACTTCGCCGCCGCCCTGGAGCGCCAGCGGCTGGGCCGGGGGTCCGGGCCCGGTTTCGATCTCCGGCTCCAGCACGCCCTGTACGAGCGCACGGTGTACCGGCGGCTGCGCACCGCGCTGGGCGGCCGGGTGAACCGGGCGACGTCCGGCGGTTCGCCGCTCAGCCGCGAACTCTCCCTCTTCTACGAGGGCATCGGCGTCTACGTGCACGACGGCTACGGCCTGACCGAGACCAGCGGCGGGCTGACCATGCAGCCGCTGGGCCGGGAGAAGTCGGGCACTGTGGGGCAGCCGCTGCCCGGCATGGAGATCCGGTTGGCCGACGACGGGGAGATCCTGGTGCGCGGGCCGTCGCTGTTCCAGGGCTACATCGGTGACGAGGCCGCCACCCGCGAGGTGATGCGCGGCGGCTGGCTGGCCACCGGCGACCTCGGGCACCTGGACGACGAGAACTATCTGGCGATCACCGGCCGCAAGAAGGACGTCATCATCACCAGCGGCGGCAAGAGCGTGGCCCCGGCCGCCCTGGAGCAGCGGCTGCGGATGCATCCGCTCGTCCACCAGGCGGTGGTCGTGGGCGACAACCGGCCCTGCGTCGGTGCGCTGATCACGCTCGACCCGGAGTTCCTGACGCACTGGCGGGCGGCCCTGGCCCTGCAGGGCGACACCCCCGCCCGCGAGGCCCGCGAGGAGAACGCGCTGCGCGAGGAGGTGGCGCGGGCCGTGGCGGCGGCCAACAGCGCGGTGTCGCGCTCGGAGTCCATCAGGGTCTTCCGCGTCCTGCCCGAGCCCTTCGACGTGGCCAACGGGCTGCTCACCCCGTCGATGAAGCTCCGGCGGGACGAGATCGTACGGACCTACTCCCTCGAGATCGACGCGATGTACGAGGCGCGCTCCCAGCGCCGGCCGGCGCAGACGCCGCCGGAGGAGCCGGCCGGCTGGGAGGACTCGGACAGCGTGTTCTTCCGGTGACCGGCACCTGTTCCCCTGGCGGCCCGCGCGGCGGGTGACGGGGCCGTCACCCGCGGTCCCGCGCCCCCGGCCCGGCCACACCGGCGCGACTAGGCTCGGCCCGCAAGGGAACTAACAAACGAAGGGAATGCGAAGAAGGGGCGACGCCCGGCCGGTGCCGGGCCGGGAAGGCACGATGGCAGCCGAGTCGCGTTGGGACAGGACACTGGCTTCCGAGGAGATCACGAACCGCACGGCCAGCTTCTCCGGGGAGCTGCACAATGTGACGGACGCACGTCTGGTCGCGGAGGAGTTCCTCTACGACCTGGCCCGTGCGGCACCCCCCTCGGCACCCGAACACTGGGACGACATCCTTCTCGTCGTCACCGAGCTGGCGGCGAACGCGGTGCAGTACGCCCCGGGGCCGTTCCAGCTGCGGCTGCGCCGTACCTTCGACGGCGTGCACGTGGTGATGCACGACACCAGCACGACGGAGCCCGCACCCCGCCCCTTCCATCCGAGCAACGGCGGCGGCGGCATCGGCTGGCACCTGATCCACACCCTGTCCGACCAGGTGAGCGTCGTCACCGGCGAACAGGGCAAGGACATCCACGTCTTCCTGCCCTGGTGACCGGCCCCCTCACACAGCGCCCGTGTCGCGCAGCGGCACCAGCGCGCTGATCGTCTTGCCGCCCCCCGGGTGCCGGTCGACGGCGATGTCCCGGGCGAGGCGGGCGACGAGCGGCCAGCCGTAACCGCCCCCGGGGTGCGTGGTGGGAAACGCGTACGCGGCCCGCGGCACCACCGCGCTGTTGTCGTGCACGGCGATCCACAGCCCCTCGTCCGTGGGCAGGGCCTCGAAACCGGCCAGTCCCCCGCCGTGCCGGATCGCGTTGGTGACCAGCTCCGAGACCACGAGCAGCAGATCGACGACGTCCTCCTCGCGCACCTCGCGGCCGGGGCCGCCCCACCGCGTCCGCGCCACCGACTCGGCGTACGCCCGTGCCGCCGCCGCGCCCGCTCCGGCGCCGGGCGCCGGTGGGCCGGGCGCGAGGTCGAGCGCCTGGTCCGCGGGTCGGGCCGTGGTGATCCGGTCGGTTGGTTCCATGTCGGTGCTTTCCCCGGTTTCGCAGGCTGTCGCTGGGTGCCGGTCAGGTCGCGGGGCTCTCCCGCGGCGGCAGCCGGTGGTAGTAGTCGCCGACGGACGCCAGGTAGTCGCGGTCCATCGTCTCGCTGTCGGTACGGAACCTCGGCGCGGCCTTGACCTCCGCCCTGGTGCAGGTCAGCGTGACCGTACGGCTCTCGGTGTCCACGCTTTGGACCACTCCGACCGGCACGAGCACGCTCCGGCCGAACACCCAGACTCCGGTGTCGACGACGAGGTGCCGCATGCCGAAGTGCTCGCCCTGCCGGTCCACGTGCCCGATGGTGCCGTCGCCGGCGACGACGGTGCAGCCCGTCAGGTCCTGTTCCTCCACGTGAGCGCTGTCCGCCGCGTACGACCAGATGCTCTCCATCGGCACGCTGCCCTTCCCTCCCATGTCGGTGACGACCGTGGGACCGGGCGGGCGCAACGGGCCGGACCGGCTCCACAGCAGCAGATACCCGGCCCGGGCCACCGCATTCGGACCCGGTGGACCATTCGGTGCCGGCGGGGTTTTGGCCCATCGCCCCACCGGGTGACACATCACTTGGTGCGCACCCCTCGCCCGGGTTAGCCTCTGACGTATTTTTCTCCCGCGGGCGAATCCGTGAACTGCGCAAACGCGGACACGGGAGGCCGGACCGCCCGAACGGTCCGGAGGGGGTTGCGAGTCCTCGACGCGAGGGCTCCCGGGGAGCGGAACGAGGGTGCGCATGACCAACGACAGCACCGGAGCCGGCGACGCGGTTCCGGGCGATCAGGAGCTGCGTCGTCTCCTGGCGGGCCTGACGGCCGTGCGGGACGGCGACTTCGGCACCCGTCTGCCGGACGACGCGGACGGGCTGATGGGTGACATCGCCAAGGTCTTCAACGGCATGGTGGACCAGTTGTCCGTGTTCACCTCCGAGGTGACCCGGGTGTCCCGCGAGGTCGGCACCGAGGGGACCCTCGGCGGACAGGCGCGGGTGCCGGGGGTCTCGGGCACCTGGGCCGACCTGACGGACTCCGTCAACGCCATGGCGGGCAACCTGACCACCCAGGTCCGGGACATCGCCCAGGTGGCGACCGCGGTCGCCAAGGGCGACCTCTCCCAGAAGATCGACGTGGACGCCCGCGGCGAGATCCTGGAACTGAAGAACACCATCAACACGATGGTCGACCAGCTCTCCGCCTTCGCCGACGAGGTCACCCGCGTCGCCCGCGAGGTCGGCACCGACGGCAGGCTCGGCGGCCAGGCCGACGTCAAGGGCGTCAAGGGCACGTGGCGCGACCTCACCGATTCGGTGAACTTCATGGCGGGCAACCTGACCAACCAGGTCCGCAACGTCGCCCAGGTGGCGACCGCCGTGGCCAAGGGCGACCTCTCCCAGAAGATCACCGTGGACGCCCGCGGCGAGATCCTGGAACTGAAGAACACCATCAACACGATGGTCGACCAGCTCTCCGCCTTCGCCGACGAGGTCACCCGGGTCGCCCGCGAGGTCGGCACGGCCGGGAACCTGGGCGGGCAGGCGCGGGTGCGCGGGGTGTCGGGCACCTGGAAGGACCTCACCGACAACGTCAACGTGATGGCGTCGAACCTGACCGGTCAGGTCCGCTCCATCGCCCAGGTGGCCACCGCCGTGGCCCGGGGCGACCTGTCGCAGCGGATCACCGTCGACGCCGAGGGCGAGGTCGCGGCACTGGCCGACGTGATCAACACGATGGTCGACACGCTGTCGGCGTTCGCCGACGAGGTCACCCGCGTCGCCCGCGAGGTCGGCACCGACGGCAGGCTCGGCGGCCAGGCGAACGTGCCGAACGTCGCCGGCACCTGGAAGGACCTCACCGACAACGTCAACTCGATGGCCAACAACCTCACCGGGCAGGTGCGCAACATCGCGCTGGTGACGACCGCGGTGGCCCGGGGCGACCTGTCGAAGAAGATCGACGTCGACGCGCGCGGCGAGATCCTCGAGCTCAAGACAACGATCAACACGATGGTCGACCAGCTGTCCGCCTTCGCCGACGAGGTCACCCGGGTGGCCCGCGAGGTCGGCACCGAGGGCCGGCTCGGCGGCCAGGCCGAGGTGGAGGGTGTCTCCGGCACCTGGAAGCGGCTCACGGAGAACGTCAACGAACTGGCCGGCAACCTCACCCGCCAGGTCCGCTCCATCGCCCAGGTCACCAGCGCCGTCGCCGAGGGCGATCTGACCCGTTCGATCAACGTGGAGGCGTCCGGCGAGGTCGCCGAGCTGAAGGACAACATCAACTCCATGGTGGAGTCCCTGCGCGAGACCACGCGGGCCAACCAGGAGCAGGACTGGCTCAAGACCAACCTCGCCCGCATCTCCGGCCTGATGCAGGGCCACCGGGACCTGCCGGTGGTCGCGGAGCTGATCATGGACGAGCTGGTGCCGCTGGTGTCGGCCCAGTACGGCGCGTTCTATCTGGCCGAGGACGGGGACGACGGACCGGAGCTGAGACTCGTCGGCTCCTACGGCTACCCCGAGAACACGACCGGGCCGGGGCGCATCGCCTTCGGCCGCACCCTGGTCGGCCAGGCCGCGCGCAGCCGGCGCACCATCATGGTGAACGAACTGCCGCCGGGCTACCTGACCATCTCCTCGGGGCTCGGCGAGGTCGTGCCCGCCGCACTGGTCCTGCTGCCCATCGTGGTCGAGGGGCAGGTCCTCGGGGTCATCGAACTCGCCTCGGTCGCCGCGTTCAGCCAGATCAACCAGGACTTCCTGGAACTGCTGATGGAGACCATCGGCGTGAACGTCAACACGATCGTGGCCAACGCCCGTACCGACGAACTCCTCGCCGAGTCGCAGCGCCTGACCGGCGAACTCCAGGCCCGCTCCGCGGAGCTCCAGTCGCAGCAGGAGGAACTCCAGCACTCCAACGCCGAGCTGGAGGACAAGGCGTCCCTGCTCGCGACCCAGAACCGGGACATCGAGGCGAAGAACCTGCAGATCGAGCAGGCCAGGCAGGAGCTGGAGGCACGCGCCCAGCAGCTGTCGCTGGCCTCGAAGTACAAGTCGGAGTTCCTGGCCAACATGAGCCACGAACTGCGCACCCCGCTCAACAGCCTGCTCATCCTTGCCCAGTTGCTCGCCCAGAACCCCTCGCGCAACCTCACCCCGAAGCAGGTCGAGTACGCGGGCATCATCCACTCCGCCGGGTCGGACCTGCTCCAGCTGATCAACGACATCCTGGACCTGTCCAAGGTCGAGGCGGGGAAGATGGACGTCTCCCCCGAGCGCGTGACGCTGCGCCAGCTCATCGAGTACGTCGAGGCGACCTTCCGGCCCATGACGACGCAGAAGGGCCTGGAGTTCACGGTGACGACGGCCGCCGGGGCGCCGGCGGACCTGCTGACCGACGACTCCCGGCTGCGTCAGGTGCTGCGCAACCTGCTGTCCAACGCGGTGAAGTTCACCGAGCGGGGCGGCGTGGAGCTGGCCGTGGAACCGGCGCCGGACGACGAGGTGCCCAGGGGCGTGGTCCGGGGCGGTTCCGTGGTGGCCTTCCGGGTGAAGGACACGGGCATCGGCATCCCGGAGCAGAACCTGGAGTCGATCTTCGGTGCCTTCCAGCAGGCGGACGGCACGACGAGCCGCAAGTACGGCGGCACCGGTCTCGGCCTGTCCATCACGCGGGAGATCGCGCAGCTGCTCGGCGGCGCCGTCACGGTGGACAGCACGCCGGACCGGGGCAGCACCTTCACGCTGTACCTGCCCGTGGCCCGGCCCGACTTCGAGGACCTGCTGGCCCGGGGCCCGGAGTACGCCCCGGTCGAGGCGTCCGCCGACGTGCTCGACCGTCCGGTCCCGGTGCCCGAACCGGCCGGCGGCCACCGGCAGCGTCCCAGACGCCTGCTCGTCGTGGAGGAGCGTCCGCGTGGTCTGCTGACCCTCGTCGCGGAGAGCGTGATCGCGGACCTGACGCACGGGCGGGACGACGCGGGCGACCGGCCCCCGCTCGACGTCATCACGGCCGTGGGGGCCGAGGAGGCCGCCGGTGCGCTGGCGGCCGAGCCGTGCCACTGCGTCGTGCTGGAGCTGGGCATGCCGGACGACGAGGCGTCCCGCTTCCTGCGGGCGCTGCGGGGCGACTCGGCGCAGGCGAGTGTGCCGGTGCTCGTGCACAGCGGTCACCGCGCGGACGCCGCCCTGGAGGAGGACCTGCGTTCCGGCGCGGCGGGCGGGGCGCTGGAGTTCCTGTCGAGCCTCGACGAGCTGCGGGAGCGCATCGCCCTGCACCTGGCCGCCGAGGAACCCGGGGACGTGCTGTCCCTGGTCCGGTCGGAGGAGCTGCCGCGCCTGAGCCCGCACGCCGGGGAGGAGCCGCCCACCGGGCGGACCGTCCTCGTCGTCGACGACGACGCGCGCAACCTCTTCGCACTCAGCGGGATCCTGGAGCTGCACGGATTCCGGGTCCTGCACGCGGAGAACGGCCGCCGGGGCATCGAGGCGCTCGTGGACCACCCGGACGTCGCGCTGATCCTGATGGACGTGATGATGCCGGAGATGGACGGCTACACGGCCACGGCCGAGATCCGCCGGATGCCCCAGTACGCCGAGCTGCCGATCATCGCGGTCACGGCGAAGGCGATGCCCGGGGACCGGGAGAAGAGCCTCGCCTCGGGCGCCAGCGACTACGTCACCAAACCCGTCGACACCCAGGACCTCATCGCCTGCGTCCGACGGTGGCTGCCCGCATGAGCGCCCCGGCCCCCGTCCCGTATCAGGGTGGGCCGAGCGGTGCGCGGCCCCTGCGGTCGCGCGCCGCGGCGGCCCCCGGCCGAGGAGCGTCGCCGTCGTGAGCATGTCCGAACAGCCCGGCGATCCGGCCGGCGACCTGCACGACATGACCCCGCTGTCGCCCGTGGGCAGGCTGGCCGCCACGGTGGACCGGCTCAGCCGCGAGGTGCGGGCCGCCCAGGCGGAGGCCGAGGGCCGGGCGCTGATCGAGCTGGCCAAGGGCATCCTGGTGGCCCGGCTCGGCTGCGGGCCCGCGCAGGCCGCCCGGCAGCTCGCCGAGCTGGCCGAGCAGTCCCAGGTGACGCCGCTGGAATTCGCCGTCGACGTCATCAACCAGGCCGCCCGGGACCGGATGTCGGAGGTGACGGACGCGTTCCTGACGGCCACCGCCGCCGTGCGGGTGGCGGGCCCCGAAGACGGCACGGACCCCGAAGACGGCACGGACGGCGCGGGAGCCGGGGAGGCGGTGACCGATTCGGCCGCCGTACGTCTGCGGGCCGCCGAGAGCGGCGCGCTGGCCGCGGACGACACCCAGGCCGTCGCCGACGCGCTGCTCGAACAGGCGCTGCGTCCGCTCGGCGCGGTCGCGGTGGCCATCTGGGCGGCCGGGTACGACGGTTCGCTCACCCTGGCCGGCAGCGCCGGGTTCCCCCCGGCCGAGGCCACCCGCTGGCGTTACGTGCCGCCGGACGTGGCGACGGTGGCCCGGCGCGGGCTGACCGAGCGGACGGGGCAGTGGATCACGTCCCTGTCGAGGACGGGGCTGCCCAGCGTGGGCCGGCACCAGTACCCGGACGGCGGCAGGGTCGCCGTGCCCGCCGGTACCGGGGGGCGCATCCACGGCGTGCTGGAGATCGCCTGGCCGGCGCCGCTGCCCCCGCAGCCGCCCCAGGTGGTCCGTCAGGTGGAGGCGCTGGCGGAGCTGTGCGCGCACACCCTGGAGTCGTACACACCGCCGCACGGCCCGGGGCAGGAGCCGCGGGTCATCCCGGACGCGGTGGAGCTGATGGACCTGGCCGACGGGCTGCACGACCCCGCTCTGGTCCTGGTGCCGCACCTGGACGCCGCGGGGCACCTGGCGGACTTCCGCATCCAGCACGTGAACAAACGCTTCCTGGATCCCGCCGGCCGGCCGCGTGCCGTCGTGGGCGGTGCGCTGCTGCTGGAGGCGTACCCGATGGCCGCCGGGGACAGCGAGCTGTTCCAGAACGTGGAGCGGGTGTACGCCACGGGCGAGCCGTTCCGGGCCCGGCACATGAACCTGACCGCGCTGGTGGACCAGGTGCCGCTGTCGGCGGTGGCGGACATCAGCGTCAGCCGGCACGGCAACGCCGTGCTGCTCATCTGGCGCATCGAGGACGAGACGGCCCGGCTGGCCAGCCTCCTCCAGCACGCCCAGCGGCTCGGCCGCATCGGCGGTTTCGAGGAGAACCTGCTGACCGGCGAGATCACCTGGAACGCGCAGCTGTTCGACCTGTACGGGCGCCCGTACACGAGCACGCCGGTGCCGCTGGAGGAGCTGGCCGCCCACGCCCATCCGGACGACGCCGTCACCATCGGGCGGTTCCTGCGCACCCTGCTGCACCACCGGCGGCCGGCGTCGGCGGCGTTCCGGCTGCGGCGGCCCGACGGGGTGACCCGGCACGTGAGGGTGGTGGCCGAGCCGGTCCTGGACACCGACGACCGCCTGCTCCTCGTACGGGGCGCCTGTCAGGACATCTCGGCCCAGCACTGGACCGAGGTGGCGCTCGCCGCGACCCGTGACCAGCTGGCGCACAGCGAGCAGCAGGCCATCGAACGCAACCGGCTGACGTTGCAGTTGCAGCACGCGATCATGCCGCCCGAGCAGACCCCGCTCAAGGTGCCGGACCTCCAGGTGGCCGTCCGGTACCGGCCCGCGGAGACGGAGCAGCTGGTGGGCGGCGACTGGTACGACGCCGTGATGCTGCCGAACGGGCTGGTGCTGCTGTGCGTGGGGGACGTGGCCGGGCACGGGATAGAGGCGGCGACCAGCATGGTGGTCCTGCGCAACGCGCTGCGCGGCCTGGCGGTGACCGGCGCCGGGCCGGGACAGCTGCTGTCGTGGCTCAACATCGTGGCGCACCATCTGACCGGCGGGATCACCGCCACCGCGGTCTGCGGCCTGTACGACCCGGCCCGGCGCACGCTGCGCTGGGCCAGGGCGGGCCATCTGCCGCCGGTGCTGGTCCGGGACCCGGAGGCGGGCCCGCTGCCGCTGGTCAGGGGCATGCTGCTGGGGGCGGTGGCGGAGGTCACGTACGAGGAGGCCGAGGTGCAGCTGGCCGCAGGGGACACGCTGCTGATGTACACCGACGGCCTGATCGAACGCCGCGACCGACCGGTGGAGGAGGCGCTGGCCCAGTTGCTGAGCACCGTCCGCCCGATGCCGAACACCCTGGACCAGCATCTGGACCGGCTGCTCACCTACAGCAGGTCGGACACGGACGACGACACGTGTCTGGTGGGCATCCGGGTCGGGTGACGCCGGGCCCGGGAGCGGGTCCGGCCGACAGGTATGAGGACGGGATTCGGGGGTATCCGCCCGGCGCGGTGGGCCACACACGGCCCGCCGCGCCGCCGCGTTTGTTGGAGGTACACGTGCCCATAGCCCAGAACCCGCTGTCCGTCGAGGTGACGCTGGAGCGGGAGGAGGTCGCGCTGCTCAAGGTGGAGGGTTACCTGGACGTCGACACGGCGACCGAGTTCCAGCACCATCTGGCCAACCAACTCCACCACGGCCGACGGCACTTCCTGCTGGACCTGTCCAAGGTGCCGTTCATGGACTCGTCCGGCATGAACATCATCCTGCGGATCTACCAGGAGGTGCGCGAGCTGCCGGGCAGTGTGCACATCATCTCGCCGGCTCCTGCGGTGCTGCGCGTCCTGGATCTGACGGGGGTGAGCATCACGGTGCCGGTCTCGGAGAGTGTCGAGGAGGCCCTCGCCCGCGTCGACGCCGAGCCGGAGGGCCCGCGGGTACCCGACGCCTGAGCCTCCTCGGCCCCGCAGCTCATCCGGAGCGGTCGTGCGGAAGCAGGTGTCTTGCGAGGTCGGCAGGTGGTTACAGTTGTCGCCCGGCAGAGTCACGTCGTCGGCACGTCGCCCCATGTGGGGTGATGTGCGGCGCAACGCGGATGAGGAGTGGGACAGGTGCCGGATCAGGCGGAGGGAACAGCGGGATCGTCGACGAACGAGGTCAGGGACTTTCTGCGACGCCGACGTGAACAGATCGCCCAGCGGTGGGCGGACGACCCCTTGTTCCGGGCCGTGTTCACCGTTTCGCGCGACGAGGCGGTGGAGGCGGGCAAGACGGTCGTGGACGCGCTCGCCCAAGTCGCGGACGCGGCACGGGTGGAGGACCCGGACGCCGCGGGATTCACCACGGTGCGTGAGCAGTTGGCGCGGATGGGCGCGGCCCGTTCACGCGCCGGTCTGAGCACCGCGCAGGTGTCGAGCGAGCTGGCCGCGCTGCGCCCGCCGGTCGAGAACCTGCTCCTGGCCGACCTCCTGGACGCCTCGGCCGAGCACTCCCGGGCCTGTGTCACCACGCTGAGCGTGCTGCTGGGTACGCTGCGGGTCGTGGTCATGCAAACGGCGCTCAGCGAGGGACAGGCGCTCATCGACCGGCAGCGGCTGCAGTTGCTGGAAGTCGCCACTCCGGTCATCAAGCTGTGGGACGGCATCGTGGCCGTTCCGCTGATCGGCACCCTGGACAGCGCGCGCAGCCAGGTGGTGATGGAGACCCTGCTGGAATCCATCGTGGAGCAGCAGGCCCGCTACGCGATCCTGGACATCACCGGTGTCCCGACCGTCGACTCGCTGGTCGCCCAGCACCTGATGAAGACGGTCGCCGCGGCCCGGCTCATGGGTGCCGAGTGCATCGTCTCCGGCATCCGGCCGGCGATCGCCCAGACCATGGTCCACCTGGGGCTGGACCTGGGCACGGTGGTCACCCGGGCGAGCCTCGCCGACGCGCTGGGCTACGTACTGCACCAGCTCGGGGTCGGCATCGTCACTCCCGGCACGAACGGTCCGGTCGCGCGGTGAGCCAGGCGTTTCCCGGGCCCCACGGGGCTCCGGTGACAGGGCATGTACCGGTGCTCCGGCTCGGCGAGGTCCTGCTGGTCACCCTTCAGGGGGACCTGCACGACAGCACGGCGCAGCAGCTCCAGGAGGACCTCGCCGAGACCATCGTGCGCAGCGGTGCCACCGGCGTGATCATCGACATCTCCGGGGTGGAGATCGTCGACTCGTTCCTCGGCCGGATCCTGGCGGAGATCGCGGGGCAGACGGACCTGCTCGCCGCGCGGACCGTGGTGGTCGGCATGCGGCCGGCGGTCGCCATCACGCTGGTGGAGCTGGGCCTGACGCTGCCGGGCGTGCACACCGCGCTCAGCACCGAGGTGGCCATGGATCTCCTCACGCGGCAGGCCCCGTCGTCCCGCTTCGGCGGCCTGCGCCAGGAGAGGCCGTGATGCACACCGCCGCGGGCTCCCAGGCCCGCCTGCCGATCCGTTCGGACATGGATCTGGTGTGGGTGCGACAGCATGTGCGGCAGGCGGCCGCCCAGCTCGGCTTCGGCCTGGTGGACCAGACCAAGCTGGTCACCGCGGCCAGTGAGCTGGCCCGCAACACGCTCGTGTACGGCGGTGGCGGCACCATGGACACGGAGCCGCTCGTCGAGGGGACCACGCACGGGCTGCGGCTGACCTTCAGCGACGAGGGACCCGGTATCCCGGATCTGGAACAGGCGCTGAGCGACGGGTTCACGTCCGGCGACGGACTGGGCATGGGGCTGGGCGGCGCACGGCGTCTGGTGCACGAGTTCGCGATCGAGACCGCCCCGGAGTCGGGGACGACCGTGCGGGTGACGTCCTGGGTGGGCCGGCCGCCGCGCCCGCGTGAGGAGTCCTGATGCCCCGCGTGTGGGACGTCCCGGTGCACGACTCGACCCGGGTGCGCGACGCCAGGGTGGCCGCGGAGCACGCGGCGGCCCTGGCCGGTCTCGACGAGCAGCGCACCTCGACGGCGGCGCTGGTGGCGACCGAGCTGGCCACCAACCTGCTCAAGCACGCCGGGGGCGGCCGGGTCCTGGTCGACGTGGTCGCCCCTCCCGTCCTCGCGGCCGGCCGGGAGGGGGTGCTGCTCGTGCAGGTCGCCACCGTCGACCACGGGCCGGGGATCGCCGACGTGTCCGCCGCGCTGCGTGACGGTTTCACCACCACGCGCTCCCTGGGCGCCGGCCTCGGCACCTGTGCGCGCCTCGCCGACGACTTCGACCTGCACAGCGTCCCCGGCCGGGGCACGGTGGTGGTCGCCCGGGTCGGCCCCGTGCCCGACGCGTCCGCCGGCGACTCCGGTCCGGCGGCCCGGTTGCGGGCGGGCGCGGTGAACGTCCCGTTCGGCGGTGCGGAGTACTCGGGCGACGCCTGGGCCTGGGCCCGGGACGGGGACCTCGTCACGCTGATGCTGGCCGACGGTCTCGGCCACGGTCCGGAGGCGGCCCGTGCCTCGACGGCCGCCGTGGAGGCGCTGCGGACCTCCGCCCACCTGGCGCCGGCCGAGATGGTGCGGCGGCTCGACAGGGCGCTGGCCGGCACCCGCGGCGCGGCCGTCGCGGTGGCGCAGGTCGACACGCGGGCCGCGGTGCTCAGGTTCACCGGTGTCGGCAACATCGGGGCGCGGCTGTGCGAGGGCGGCACCTGGCGGCATCTTGTGTCGCGGCCCGGCATCGTCGGCACCCACCGGCCCTCCACCCTGCGCGAGGACAAGAGCGCCTGGGCGGACGACCGGGTGCTGGTCCTGCACAGCGACGGTCTGCCGAGCCGCTGGTCGCCGACGGCCGACACGTGCCGCACGGCGACCGACCCGGCGGTGACCGCCGCCGTCACGATCCGCGACGCCAGCAGCCCGGCCCGGCCCGTACGGGACGACACCGCGGTCGCCGTGCTGGCCCCGACCCCGCCGGACCCTTCATGACCCGTACCTGGCAGATCAACGACGTCACCGACGCGGCGCGGGCGCGCATCGCCACGGCGCGTCTGGCCGCGGCATGCGGTGTGCCGCCCCTGGAGCGCACGCGGCTGTCGGCCTCGCTCGGCGCGCAGTTGCGGCTGTGTCTGGCCAAGGGCGGCACCTGGCGGCTCACCCTGGAGACCGGCACGCTCTCCCGTGCCACGCCCGGGGCCGGACAGAGCGTGCTGCACGCCGTGGTGACGCCGTCGCGCGACGTCGCCGGGGCGGGTCAGCCGCCCTGGCGGGTCACGGTGCCGTGCCCCGAGGCGGCATCGGACGTCGACGCCGATGTCGCGGGAGACGACCCGCCGGGGCTGGCGGAGGCCCTGCTGGGCGCCGACGAGGACACGGCGCTGGTGCTGGAGAGGCTCACCGAGCAGGAGGGCCTGGTCGACTTCCACCGGGAGGAACTCCAGCAGACGAACCAGGGCGTCGTGGCGCTGCACGCCGAGCTGGACGCCGCCGGGCGGGCCCAGCGCGAGGCGTTCGCCGCCGAGCGCAAGGCGCGTACGGAGGCGGAGAACGCCCGGCGCAGGCTGACGTTCCTGGCGGACGCGAGCGCGGTGCTGACGGCCTCGCTCGACCATCACGAGATCGTGCGCAGGCTGCCGGAGCTGCTGGTGCCCGAGTACGCGGCGAGCGTCGACGTCTGGTTGTTCGATCAGGACGGCGACCGGCCGGGCCCCGCCCACGCCGCCGCCGCGGTGGTCGCCGCCCGCACCGGGCGGCCGCAGTACGCCGCCGCGCACCCGGGCGGACTGCCCGGTGTCGACGACCAGCCGCCCTCGGCGCTGGCCCCGGAGCGGCCCCTGCTGTGCATCCCGCTGCCGACGCGGCAGGCGCCCCTGGGTGTGGTGACCCTGTCCCCGCCCGGGGAGCGCTGGGACCCGGACGACGCCGTCATGCTGATCGAGCTGACCCGGCGGGCCAGCATCGCGATCGACCACGCCCAGCGCTACCAGCACAACCGGGACATCGCCGAGACACTCCAGCGGGCCCTGCTGACGGAGCTGCCCGCGCCGCCCGGTCTCGCGCTGGCCGCGCGCTATCTGCCCGCCACCCACGGGCTGAACATCGGCGGCGACTGGTACGACGCGTTCCGTCAGCCCGACGGCAGCGTCATCGCCGTGGTCGGGGACGTCACCGGGCACGGGCTGCGCGCGGCCGTGATGATGAGCCAGCTGCGCACCGCCCTGCGCGCGTACGCCGTCGACGGCGGCAGCCCCGGCCAGCTCCTGACCCGGCTGCACACCTTCCTGCACCACCTCCAGCCCGACCTGTTCGCCACCGCCGTCATCGCGCGCTTCCACCCCGACGACCCGGTCATGACGTGGGCGGCCGCCGGGCATCCGCCGCCGGTGCTGCGTACCCCGGACGGAGGGGTGCGGACCCTGGACGCCAAACCCGGTGCGATGCTGGGCATCCCGCTGCGGCAGCAGATCGCCGACCACACGGTGCGCCTGGCGCCGGGCTCCACGCTGGCGCTGTACACGGACGGCCTGGTGGAGCGCCGCGCCCGGGGCATAGACCCGGGCATCGCACGGCTGACCGAGGCGCTCGGATCGTTCGGCCCGGCGGAGCTGGAGAGGGACCTGGAGGGCTCCGCCGACGGCATCCTGCGTCCCATGCTCAGCGACTCCGAGCGGGACGACGACGTGTGCCTGCTCCTGTGCCACCTGCGCGGTTCGGGCTGACGCCCGGGCACCACTCCCCCACCGGAAAGTTCCACGCGGTTCACTCCCGCCCGGTGCGCTCCGGGCCCGGGCGGGGCATGGTGGTGATCGTGTGTGTCGCCTGCCTGCCGCGCCCGGCTGGCCGAACCGGCGTGGGCACGGTGGGATCGACGAGGTGCGAAGCAGCGATCCAGGGGCAGGCGAAGGGCGTTCGCGGCAGACCGCCTGGAGCCGCAGAAAGGGATGAACACCGTGACACGACCCAGGATCCTGGTGGTCGGCGCAGGCTTCGCCGGCGTGGAGTGCGTCCGTCGGCTGGAGCGGAAGCTCTCCCCCAACGAGGCCGACGTCACCCTGGTGACGCCGTTCTCCTATCAGCTCTACCTGCCGCTGCTGCCGCACGTCGCCTCCGGGGTGCTCACCCCGCAGTCGATCGCGCTCTCCCTGCGCCGCAGCAGCCGTTACCGGACCCGGATCATTCCGGGCGGCGCCATCGGCGTGGACCTCAAGGCGAAGGTCTGCGTGGTGCGCACCATCACCGACCGGATCGTCAACGAGCCGTACGACTACATCGTGCTGGCGCCCGGCAGCATCACCCGCACCTTCGACATTCCGGGGCTCACGGACAACGCCTTCGGCATGAAGACCCTGGCGGAGGCCGCGTACATCCGCGACCACGTCATCTCGCAGCTGGACCTGGCCGACGCCAGCCAGGACCCCGTGGAGCGCGCCTCCCGGCTGCAGTTCGTGGTGGTCGGCGGCGGTTACGCGGGCACCGAGACCGCGGCCTGTCTGCAACGGCTGACGCACGCGGCCGTCAAGCGCTACACCCGCCTCGATCCGGCTCTGATCAAGTGGCACCTGATCGACATCGCCCCGAAGCTGATGCCCGAGCTCGGCGACAAGCTCGGACGGGACGCCCAGGAGATCCTGACCCGGCGCGGCATCGAGATCTCCCTGGGTGTCTCCATCGCCAAGGCCGCTCCGGAGGAGGTCACCTTCACGGACGGCCGGGTGGTGCCGACCCGCACGCTGATCTGGACCGCGGGGGTGGTGGCGAGCCCGCTGATGGCCACGCTCGGCGCCGAGACGGTCAAGGGGCGGCTCGCGGTGACCGCCGAGATGTGCCTGCCGGACCACGACGGGGTGTTCGCGCTCGGCGACAGTGCGGCCGTGCCCGACCTCGCCCAGGGTCAGGAGGGCGCCGTCTGCCCGCCCACCGCCCAGCACGCCATGCGGCAGGGCCGGCACGTGGCCGAGAACCTCATCGCCACCCTGCGCAACCAGCCGATGCGGCCGTACGTCCACAAGGACCTGGGGCTCGTCGTCGACCTCGGCGGCGCCGACGCGGTCTCCAAGCCGCTCGGCGTCGAGCTGAAGGGCCTGCCCGCGCAGGCGGTGGCCCGCGGCTACCACTGGTCGGCGCTGCGCACGGGCGTGGCCAAGGCCCGGGTGGCGGCCAACTGGGCGCTCAACGCGGTCGCCGGGGACGATTTCGTGCGTACCGGCTTCCAGGCCCGCAAGCCGGCCAAGCTGAAGGACTTCGAGTACACCGACGCCTATCTGACTCCGGAGCAGGTGCGGCAGCGGGTCCAGGAAGGGGACCGGGCGGAGCTGTGACCCCACGGCCTGTGACCCCACGGCCGGTTCCGGCCGGGGGCATGACATGCTGAGAAGTGGATCTCGGCGTGAACCGGCCGGGCATCGGCTGTGAATCGGGAGAGTGTACGGCGGCGTGAAGGCAGCGGGGCGCTCGGTGCGGACACGGCTGCGGGACCGCGTCGCCGCGTCCGACCCCGGGCTGTTGCGGCTGACGGCGGGGCTGCGGACGGTGGGCGCGATCGCCCTGACGCTGAGCGTGCTCGCCGTGTTCGGCGTGGACGTCAAGCATCTGGTGGCGGGGGCCATCGCGGCGATGGTCGCCACGTTCGCCATCCGGGAGAAGGAACGGGGCCCGCAGGCCGTCACGCTGGCCCTGGGGCTGCCCGTCGCCCTGGCCTCGATGTCGCTCAGTACGCTGCTCGCCTCGCGGGTCGTCGTCGGGGACGCCGTCTTCGTGGTCCTGATCTTCTGCGCCGTCTTCGTCCGCCGGTTCGGTGACCGCGGCACGGCACTGGGACTGATCGGTTTCCAGGTCTACTTCGTGTCCCTGTTCGTCGGCGCCAAGGCGTCGGGACTGCCCGGCCTGTGGACCGCCGTCGCGGTGGCGTTCGCGTCCAGCGCGGTGGTGCGCTTCATGGTGGTGCCGGAGACGCCGACGCGCATTCTGGGCCGGCTGCGGCAGGCCTTCCGGGCCCGGCTGGCGCAGTTGATCGCGACCCAGATCGAGTTGCTGGACGCCGGGCCGGACGAGATCGACAAGACGCTGGAGCACCTGCGCGAGGGCACCGCGCGCCTGCACGAGACGGCCCTGATGATCCAGTCCCGGCTGGAGGAGGGCACGCCCGACGAGTCCACGGCGCGGCTGGTGCAGCGGCGCATCGCGGACGCCGAGATCGCCGCCGAGCGCCTCGGCCTGCTGCTGCTGACCGCGCGCAGCGCCGAGCGGGCCGACACCCTGACCCTGCATCTGCCGGGCGCGCCCGCCCCCTCGGTGGGCCGGTCACCGGCGCCCGGCGAGGCCACGGAGATCCTGCGCCGCGATCTCGGTGCGCTGCGCACCCTGGTGCTGCGGCCGCCGGCGGAGGCGCGCGGCACCGCGCTGTCCCATCTGCGCAACCGGCTGCTCGGCTACCGCGACGAGGAGAACCTGCCCGAGGCGACTCCCGCGGTCCAGGACGTGTTCCGCGGCATCGGTGAGACGGCGCGCGCGGTCATGGGTCTGAGGATCGCCCTGGACGGGCCGCAGGACGAGTCGGACGACACGCCCGCGACGGCCCGTTCCCGGGAGGAGCTGGACGCCGAGGACGCGGCCATCGACGCGGGTGAGGAGGCGGCGCCGGAGGAGGAGCCGACCGGGCTGCGGCGGCCCACCACGCGCGCCGCCGTGCAGGTGGCGGTGGGGTCCTCGCTGGCCATCGTCGGCGGGGAGTTCCTGTCCTCGCAGCGCTGGTACTGGGCGGTGCTCACCTGCTGGATCGTCTTCATCAACACCGCTTCCACCGGCGAGATCCTGGTCAAGGGCTACCGTCGCCTGCTCGGCACCATGCTGGGGGTGGTGGCGGGCATCGTGCTGGCCGCTCTGGTGGGGAACCACACCTGGACCGCGTTCGGTCTCGTGCTGGTGCTCATCTTCGCGATGTTCTACACGGCACCGCTGTCCTACACGTTGATGTCGTTCTTCGTCACCGCGATGCTCGGGCTGCTGTACACGCTGCTGCACACCTACAGCCTGTCGGTGCTGCTGCTGCGGGTGGAGGAGACGGCGCTCGGCGCGGCCTGCGGGATCGTGGCGGCGGCGCTGGTGCTGCCGATACGCACCGACCGGCGTACGAACGAGCTGCTGGGTACGGTCCTGGAGCGGCTCACGGACGTCACGGAGGCCGCCGTCGACCAGCTCAGCGGCGGGTCGACGGCCGACCTGCTGGACACCGCGCGGGAACTGGACCAGGCGCTGGGCGATCTGCGGGGGGCCACCCAGCCGCTGACGCATCCGATCACGCCGCTGCGGGCCCGGCGGGACACGGCCCAGTACGTGGTGGCCCTGCTGGAGACCTGTGCGTATCACGCGCGGTCCCTGGCCGCGACGGCCGAGCTGCTGCCGACCCACCCCTCGATCGCCGCCGACCCACGGCTGCGCGGGGCGGTGCGGCGCACGGTGCGCAACATCGAGGCGATCGCCGCCCATGTCGCCGACGAGGGCGCCGGGACCGAGGTGGAGACCGGGCCGAGCATCGCCTCGCTGCTGGGACCGGACGCCGCCGGGGTGCCGCGCTACGGCCGCATCACCGGCCGGGTGCTGCGGCACCTGGAGCGGCTGGACGAGGCGGTGGTCGGCCTCGCCCGGCCGCTGGGCGTGCCCGTCAAGGCGCCGCAGCGGTGACGGTGTCGCCGGGGCGGTGACGGTCAGAAGTCGCTGGGCAGACCGCTCGCCTCGGCTATCCCGCGCAGTTCCTCGTTCTGCTGGTGGCGTTCCTTGAGGTAGTCGGCTATCTCGCCGAGGCGTTCGGGGTCGGAGGCGGTGGCCGCGTCGGTGACGACCCGGACCGGGCCGGTCTCGTCGGTGCTGATCTCGACGACCTCGTTGTCGAGGCGGCCGGTGACCGCGGTGGCGATGACCAGAGCGGCCTCGTCCCTGATCTCCTGGGGCAGCGCCTCGGCGTTGTCCCCGTCCAGGGAGAAGTCGATGGTCGGCATCTGGTGCTCGTCGATCGCCTGGAGGACCGGCTCCACCACGCTGAGCAACAGCTGGTAGTCGTCGGTCGGCATGCGCACGCGCAGCAGGTCGAGGTAGACGTCCACGGGACGTCCGTCCGGCGGAGGAATCTCGTGTTCGTTCATTCGCCCCGTGTTCCCCGTGCGACGCGGCTCAGACGCGACGCCACCGGGCGAGGGCGAAGGAGAAGACGCCGAAAAGCACCAGGCCCGCGGCGACACACACCAGCAGCCAGGGGCCGAGGGGGGTGTCGGCGAAGGAGCGCAGGGTATCGTCCAGTCCCTTGGCCCGTTCGGGTTCGTAGTCGACGGCGGCCCGTACGGCGAAGGCGCCGACCACGGCGAACAGGATGCCGCGGGCCACCCCGCCGCCGACACCGGTGACGTCGACGAGCCGCCGGGCCCGTGGGCTCAGCGCGCCGAGTTTCATCTTCTTGCGGTAGCTGCGGCGCAGCGCCTGTACGCCGATCACCACTCCGGCGACGACGATCGCGGCGCCGGCGACGCCCACGAGCCACCGGCCGGCCGGCACCTCCATCACCCTGGCCGTGACGTCCCGGGACTGCTGGTCACTGGACCCGCTGCCACTGCCGCCGGAGCCGGCCGCGAAGGCCAGTACGGAGTAGGCGACGAACGCGTAGAACACGCAGCGGGCGGCGGCCGGCAGACGCTTCTTCGCCGTGCGGCCGTCCTTTCCCGTGGCCCCGAAGAGCGCCTCGGACAGCCGCCACAGGGCCATGCCGACGAGCCCGGCGCCGAGCGCCCACAGCAGCACGGCTCCGAACGGCTTGTCCGCCAGCTCGGCCAGCGCTCCGCCCCGGTCCGCCTGCCGGTTTCCGGTGCCGAAGGCGATCTGCAGGGCCAGGATGCCGACCAGCAGGTAGATGACGCCACGGGCCGTGAGTCCGGCCCGGGCGGCCCCCTCGGCCGCCGTCCCGTTCGCGGCCCGCCGGGCGCCGGAACGGCCGTTGCGTGCCAGGACACGTGCGTTCATGTGGCCCTCCCCTCCCGGAGTCCGGATGCCCCGGCATCCCGCGCGCACACCCGGGCGTTCGTGGACGTACGAGGACCCGTACACCGCCTGGCGGCGTACGGGCCCTCGTGTCGTCGCGCCCCTGTTCGTGCCTCGCGTCAGTCCGTCACCCCGTCACCCCGGCGTGGCGCCACCGGGTACGGGCGCCGACGCGTCCGTGAGGTGGCGCCGGGCGGTCTCCAGGGCCCGGCGCACGTCCCGTGTGCCGGTGGACACGCACAGCGTGTACGCCAGGTCCCTGGTCCGCGGGCCCGGCTCGCCCGTCGCGTCGGCGGGTTCGTCGCGCGCGGCGGCCTCGTACGCGTCCACGAGCCCGCGCAGCACCGCCGGGTCGGGCATCAGCAGCCGTCCCGTCCCTGCGGCCGCCGGACCCCGGTCCGTCCGGGTCATCAGGTCCGCACCGGGCGGCCCGGGCGGGCGGCCCGTTGTCCCATCGCCTCGTCGCGCACGCGGGCGCAGCTGCGGCTGATGAGCCGCGAGACGTGCATCTGCGAGATGCCCAGGTGGTCGGCTATGCGGCTCTGCGTCATGTCCTCGAAGAAGCGCATGTAGAGGATGGCGCGCTCACGTTCGGGCAGCCTGCGCAGGCCCTCCTTGGCGGACTCGCGGTCGATCACGGTGTCGTAGGAGGCGTCCGCCGCGCCGAGGGTGTCCGCGAGGCTGTAGCCGTCGTCGCCGGCCGACAGCTCAGCGTCCAGCGACAGGGTGCTGAAGCTCTCCAGTGCCTCCATGCCGGCGCCGACCTCGTCCTCGGTCAGTCCGGTGTGGGCGGCGAGGGCGGCCACCGAGGGTTCGGGGCTGCCGGGGCTCTGGGCGAGTTCGCGCCGCGCGACGCGCACCTTGTTGCGCAGTTCCTGGACCCGGCGGGGCACCCTGAGGGCCCACATCCGGTCGCGGAAGTGACGCTTGACCTCGCCGGTGATGGTGGGGACCGCGTAGCTCTCGAAGGCTCCGCGCTCCGGGTCGAAGCGGTCGATGGCCTTGACCAGGCCGAGCGCGGCGACCTGACGGAGGTCCTCGATGGATTCCCCGCGGTCCCGGAAGCGTCCGGCGATCCGGTGGGCCATGGGCAGCCAGGCCGTGACGAGTTCATCGCGGACGGCATCGCGTTCGGGCCCGTCCGCCAGCCCCGCCAGGCGTCCGAAGAGGGCCATGGTGTCGGGGGCGTCGTCGTGACGGCGGCGGACGGGAGCGGCGGAAGCGTTGGAGGACTCGGGGGACTGGTGGCTGCCGGGACAGATGGTGGGCGTTTCAATGAGCATGCGGACTCGCTCCTGAACGGTGGTCTCAGGGGACTTTCCGCGGGAACGGCGCTGTCCGGGGCGACCCCGGAAGAGCCGGAGCACCGAAGCAGCCGTACCGCTCCCGCTGCTGCGCCTCCGGTCCGAAGCACGAATCTGCGACTGCCCCCACCCCGGTGGAACAAACTCCGCTTTTCGAAAAGTACTCAGAACAGCGGAACGACCACGGTGATGCACTTGCCTCCCGAGGGAAGGTCTGCCACGCGTACGTCGCGTGCCAGCCGGCAGACGATCGGCCAGCCCCGGCCGCCCGGGTGCCGGTGGCCCCGGTCGTCGACGGGCGGCACGGCCACCGGGAGGTCGTGGCTGCGGTCGCACACCGACAGGCGCACACCGGGTCCCACGACGTCGACCTGGAAGTCGGTGATGCCGCCGCCGTGCAGGATCGCGTTGGTGGTCAGCTCCGAGGCGACGAGCACGGCGTCCGACAGGGCGCCGACGTCGCAGGACGGGTGGTCGCCGGTGCCGCGGCATTCGGTGACGACGCGTTCGACCGCCCTGCGGGCGTCGGCGGGCCTGCACGGCATGTACCGGCGCCGCCGGTCGGTGCCGAGCTGTTCGACGGCGGGTTCGGTCGTGTCCCTGTCACACATCCGTCTGCTCCCTGGTCGGTGGGCCGAGCCGATCCGGCCGGGTGTGCGCCGTACCGCCTCGTCCCTGTCGGCTGACCTCTGGCGGTACCGGCAAACCTCCCCTCCTCCTTACGGCCCAAGGGCCATCCGGGCGCGTTGCGGGGGTACCCGCAGTGCATGACGGATGTTGTGGACTCGGACGAACTGCTGCGCCGCATGCACCGCGCGAGGGTCTGCGCGCTGGAGGAGAGCCGGAGCTGGCGGGAGCGCAGCGAGGAGCTGCGGCCGACCGACCCGGAGGGCTCGCGGGAGGCCGCCGTACGGACGGTGGCGTACGAGGCCGTCCTGCGGGTGCTCGACGAGGTGCTGACCCCGGGCCGGAACTCGGGGTGAGGGGCCGGGGGCGGATTGACGGGTCGCCGGACGGGAAACCGGGTCGGCATGACAGCCGACCACAGCCGAGCACCGGTCCTGGAAGCCCTCGTCGAGTACCGCCGCGCGGGACGGCTGTCGTTCACCCCGCCGGGGCACAAGCAGGCGCGTGGCGCGGACCCGGCGGTGCGCGAGGTACTGGGTGACGCGGTCTTCCACGGTGACGTGCTGGCGACGGCCGGACTCGACGACCGGCTCACCCGGGGACGGGTGCTGCAACGCGCCCAGGAGCTGATGGCGGACGCCGTCCACGCCGATCACACGTTCTTCTCCACGTGCGGCAGTTCCCTGTCGGTGAAGGCGGCGATGCTGGCGGTCGCGGGGCCGCACGAGAAGCTGCTGATCGGCCGGGACGCCCACAAGTCCGTGGTCTCGGGGCTGATTCTGTCCGGGATCGAGCCGGTCTGGGTGGAGCCCCGCTGGGACGCCGAGCGGCATCTGGCCCATCCGCCGTCCGCCGAGGCGTTCGAGGAGGCGTTCGCCGCCCATCCCGACGCCAAGGGCGCCCTGATCACCAGCCCGACGCCGTACGGGGCGAGCGCCGACCTCGGGGCCGTCGCCGAGGTCTGCCACCGGCGTGGGGCGCCGCTGATCGTCGACGAGGCGTGGGGGGCGCATCTGCCCTTCCACCCCGACCTGCCGTCCTGGGCGATGGACGCGGGCGCCGACATCTGCGTGACCAGCATCCACAAGATGGGCAGCGGTCTGGAGCAGGGCTCGGTGTTCCATCTGCGCGGTGACCTGGTGCCGCCGAAGCTCCTCGGCATGCGGGCCGACCTGCTGGGCACCACCAGCCCCTCGGTACTGATCCTCGCCGGTCTCGACGGCTGGCGCCGCCAGATGGCGCTGGGCGGTCACGAGCTGATGGGCGGCGCCCTGGAGCTGGCGGCGGTCGTCCGCGCGGCCGTCGAGGAGATCGACGGCATGCACGTCAACGACCGCGCCGACTTCTGCGGCCCCGGGGCGGCCCACGGCTTCGATCCGCTGCCCGTCGTCATCGACCTCGACGGGCTCGGCGTCTCGGGCTTTCGGGCGGCGGACTGGCTGCGCGAGCACCGCGGCGTGGTCGCGCACATCACCGACCACCGCCGCATCGGCGCGCAGATCACCCACGGCGACGACCGGGAGACCGCCGACGAACTGCTGGCCGCCCTCAAGGACCTCGCGCGCGCCGCGCCCGGCCTGGACGCCGCAGTGCGCGTCGAGGTGCCGTCGCCGGCGGAGCTGCGGATGCCGCAGGTGAGCCTGCCCCGGGACGCGTTCTTCGGTCCCACCGAGGACGTGCCTCTCGGCGGGGCCGCGGGCCGGATCGCGGCGGAGATGATCACGCCGTATCCGCCCGGTATCCCGGCCGTCCTGCCGGGTGAGCGACTGGCCGAGCCCGTCCTGCGCTATCTCCGCAGCGGCCTGGACGCCGGGATGTACCTCCCCGATCCGAGCGATCCGGCCCTGGAGACCATCAGGGTCGTCGCGGAGGGCGGCGCGTGAGAAGGGGTGAATGCGGAGTGAAAGGTGAGTGAAACGGGTCACGTGTCCCGGTTCCGGCTTCGCGAAACCCCAAGAGATAGTTTAGCGTTCATCCATACGTGGCGACGGAGTCGACCGGAATGTCCTCCGCGGTCACCGCTTACGGCCCTGGCCGGCCTCCCCCGTCCGGCCAGGGCTTTTTCATGCCCGGAGGCCGACGTCCCCGGTTCCGGCACCGAATCCGTACGGGATCCGCCGTCCGCCGAGGTGCTCAGGGCGCCGACAGCGACTGAAATGGGGCATAGGGAAAGCCCCGGATCCGAATCGCCGGCGAGGAGCCCCGTGCCATGACCAAAGCGATCAAACTCCTGACCGCCCTCCCCCTCCCCCAGCGCGAGCGACTGATGGCACTCGCCCGGGAGGTCTCCTTCCCGGAGGACGCCCGGATCTTCGAGGCCGGGGGCAGGGCCGACCGCTTCTGGGTCATCCACTCCGGCGCGGTCTCCCTGACCCAGCAGGTGACGCCCGTGCAGCAGGTCACGGTCGCCGGCCTCGGCGTGGGCGACCTGCTCGGCTGGTCCTGGCTGTTCCCGCCCTACGAGTGGGACTTCGGCGCCGAGGCCTTCAGCCCGGTGCGCGCCTACGAGTTCGACGCGTCCTCGGTGCTCGAACTGTGCGAGGAGGACCCGCAGCTGGGCATCGTCCTGGTGCGCTCCGTCGCCGAGATCCTCGCGCACCGGCTGGAGACCACCAGGGGCCGGCTCATGGAGCACTACGCGCTGCACGGACGCGGCTCCCTGTGAGGCCCCGTCAGACGCGGTAGCGCCGCAGCGCGGGCATCGCGGCCGCCAGGACCAGCATCACCGCGACGACGAGCAGCCCTCCCCCGGCCACCGACTCCCGCGCGCCGAAGGCGGAGCCCGCCCCGCCGTGCAGGACGTCGGCCAGCCGCGGGCCGCCCGCGACGACGACGGTGAACACGCCCTGCATGCGCCCGCGCATCTCGTCGGTGGCCGCGGACAGCAGGATCGCCCCGCGGAACACCATGGAGACCATGTCCGCGACGCCCGCCACCGCCAGGAACGCCACCGCGAGCCACAGGCTCCCGCTCAGTCCGAAGCCGGTGATCGCGGCGCCCCAGACGACCACCGCGCCGATCACCATCCAGCCGTGCCGGCGCGCCCGCGAGAAGGTGCCCGAGAACAACCCTCCGGCCACCGCGCCGATGGGGATCGCCGCGAACAGCAGGCCGAGGGCGAGACCCTCGCCGTAGGGGGCGTACGTCTCGGCGGCGAGTTGCGGGAACAGGGCGCGGGGCATGCCGAAGACCATGGCGACGATGTCGGCCAGGAAGGACAGCAGCAGCACCTTGTGCCCGGCGATGTAGCGGAAGCCGGCCACAACCTCGCGCACCCCCGCGCGCCGGACCGCCGTGCCCGCCAGCGGCACAAGGGCGGGGAGCCGGTAGACCGCCCACACGGTGACGCACAGGGCCAGGGCGTCGATCAGGTACAGCTCGGGCAGCCCGATCACCGGGATGAGCACACCGGCGAGCAGCGGGCCGACCACCTGCCCGGTCTGCATCACGGTCGAGCCGAGCGCGTTGGCGGCGGGCAGCTCGTCCTCGGGCACCAGGCGGGCGATGGAGGCGTTGCGGGCCGGGGCGTTCAGGCCCCAGAACGCCTGTTGCAGGGCGAGCAGCAGCATCAGGGCGGCCACCGACTCCATGCCGGTGACCGCCTGTATCCAGAACAGCAGCGAGGTCACGGCGATGCCGGTGTTGGTGATGAGCAGCAGCTTGCGGCGGTCCATGGTGTCGGCCACCGCGCCGCCCCACAGCGCGAACACGATCAGCGGCAGCAGCCCGGCGAGGCTCGCGGCGCCGACCCAGGCCGAGGAGCCGGTGATGTCGTAGACCTGCTTGGGCACCGCGACCGCGGTGAGCTGGCTGCCGACGGCCGTGACGATGGTCGAGGACCACAGCCTGCGGTAGGCGGGGCGGCGCAGGGGACGGGTGTCCATGGCCCAGCGGCGCCACCCCCGCTGCCGGGCGCCGTCCGGGTCCGGGGCCTTCGCCCCGGGTTCGGTGCCGCTCTCGCCGCTGCTCTCGCTCGTGTCCACGCGCTTCCTACATGCTCGGTACATCTTTCGGTTGCGGGGATCACTATCGCAGCCGCGTTCGACGGTCCGGCAGCCGCGTGGCCGGGCGGGGCGGCCGCGGTCAGGCCCCGGCGACGAGCGTGACGCCGAGGACGATCATGGTGGCGGCCACCAGGCCGTCCAGGACGCGCCAGGCCGCGGGCCTGGCCAGGAAGCGGCCGAGGTAGCGGGCGCCGAAGCCGAGAGCGGCGAACCACACCAGGCTGGCGACCGCGGCACCCAGGCCGAAGGTCCAGCGCAGCGGTCCCCGGTCGGCGGCGACGGAGCCCAGCAGGAACACGGTGTCGAGGTAGACGTGCGGGTTGAGCCAGGTCAGCGCCAGGCAGGTGAGGACGGCCCGGCGGCGCGAGCCCGCGGCGTCCCCGTCGGCCCGCAGCGCCCCGGACGGACGGAACACGCGCCGGGCGGCCAGGGCCCCGTAGCAGAGCAGGAAGGCACCGCCGATCCAGCCGACGGCGGTCAACGCGCCCGGCCAGGCCACCACCACGGCGCCGACCCCGCCGACACCCAGGGCGATGAGCAGGGCGTCGGACAGCGCGCAGATGCCGACCACGGCGAGGACCGCGTCGCGGCGGACGCCCTGGCGCAGGACGAAGGCGTTCTGGGCGCCGATGGCGACGATGAGCGAGAGGCCGGTGCCGAATCCGGCGGCCGCTGCCGTGAGGGCGTTGGTCATGCCCTTGACGCTAAGCGAGCGATCACCGGGCGTACAGCTAAGGATTCTTACGTAACATTAGCCGTTGTGATGACGAGAGCGATGTTCGCCGATCTGCCCCTGGACCAGGTGCGCACGCTGCTGGCCGTGGTGGACGAGGGCACGTTCGACGCGGCCGCCGCCGCCCTGCACGTGACGCCGTCGGCGGTCAGCCAGCGGGTGAAGGCGCTGGAGCAGCGCACCGGCCGGGTGCTGCTGCTGCGCACCAAGCCGGTGCGGGCGACCGATTCCGGTGCGGTGCTGGTGCGGCTGGCCCGCCAGGTGGCGCGGCTGGAGCGGGACGCCTCCGCCGAGCTGGGGCTGCGGGAGGAGGGCGAGCCGACCCGGGTGTCGGTGGCGGTGAACGCGGACTCGCTGGCGACCTGGTTCCTGCCCGCCCTCACGCGCCTGCCCCGGGAGCCCGCGCTCTGCTTCGAGCTGCGCCGCGAGGACGAGAGCCACACGGCGGCGCTGCTGCGAGAGGGCGTGGTGATGGCGGCGGTCACGTCGTCGCCGGAACCGGTGCCGGGCTGCACGGTCCGGGCGCTGGGCCGGATGCGGTATCTCCCCTGCGCCGCCCCCGACTTCGCCGCACGGCACCTGGAGGGGCCGCCGCGCGAGGTCGTCGCAGAGGCTCCCGTGGTGGTCTTCGACCGGCGGGACGACTTCCAGGACGCCTTCGCGCGGCGGCTCGGTCACGACGGCGCGAGCGCGGCGCGGCACTACGTGCCCACCTCCGAGGGCTTCGTCGAGGCCGTCGCCGCCGGCCTGGGCTGGGGCATGGTGCCGCAGCAGCAGGCGGATCCCCTGCTGCGCACCGGCCGGCTGCTGGGCTTCGCCCCGGACCTGGCGGTGGACGTCCCGCTGTACTGGCAGCAGTGGAAGCTCGACTCCCCGGCGCTGGTCACGGTGGCGGACGCGGTGACGGCGGCGGCCGCGAAGGCGCTGCGGTGGTAGGCCTCTTCGCCACCGCACGGGCGACGCGCCGGTTTCGCCCCGCTGTCGACTGGTCACCCGCAAGGGATCAGGCCGTGCACGAGGGCGCGAACGATACCGATCGCAGGTGACTTTGATGGACAACTGGCGAGAGCACGCCGCATGCCGGACCGAGGACCCCGACCTGTTCTTCCCGATCGGCACCACCGGTCCGGCGGCCTTGCAGACCGAGCAGGCGAAGACGGTCTGCCGGCGCTGCCCGGTCCAGGAGCAGTGTCTGCGCTGGGCGCTCGACACCGGGCAGACCCTCGGCGTCTGGGGCGGGACCAGCGAGCCGGAACGCCGTGCGCTCAAGCGGCGCGAGGCCGTGCGCCGAAGGTCCGGCTGATCCCGCCCGTCTCCACCACGGGCGCTCGCCCGGGCTGAGCGGCGGACGTCAGGCGGTCTGCCGTGCCGCGGCCCGGCCCGCCGCCCGGCCGGAGAACAGGCAGCCGCCGAGGAAGGTGCCCTCCAGCGCGTTGTAGCCGTGCACCCCGCCGCCGCCGAAGCCGGCCACCTCGCCGGCCGCGTACAGGCCCTCGACGGGGGTGCCGTCGGCGCCCAGCGCGCGGGAGTCGAGGTCGGTCTGGATTCCGCCGAGGGTCTTGCGGGTGAGGATGTGCAGCTTGACGCCGATCAGCGGGCCCGCCGCCGGGTCGAGGATGCGGTGCGGGGTGGCCACCCGGCCGAGGCGGTCGCCGATGTAGCGGCGGGCGTTGCGGATGCCCTGGACCTGGGCGTCCTTGGCGTACGGGTTGGCCATCTGGAGGTCGCGGGCCTCGATCTGGCGCCGCAGTGCGGCGGCGTCCAGGAGCGGCTTGTCGGTCAACCCGTTCATCTTGTCCACCAGTTGCTCCAGGTTCGGCGCGCTCACGAAGTCGGCGCCGTTGCGCAGGAAGGCGTCCACCGGGCCCGGCGCTCCCTTGCCGAGGAGGCGTGTCCGCAGGAAGCCGGCGCGGTCCTTGGCGGTGATGTCGGGGTTCTGCTCGGAGCCGGAGAGCGCGAACTCCTTCTCGATGATCTTCTGGGTGAGCACGAACCAGGAGTGGTCGTGGCCCGCGAGGTCTTCGGCCGTGCGCAGGTGGCGCAGGGTACCGAGGGTGTCGTAGCCGGGCAGGCAGGGCTCGGGCAGCCGGCGGCCGAGGGCGTCGAACCACATCGAGGACGGTCCTGGCAGGATGCGGATGCCGTGGCCGGGCCAGATCGGGTCCCAGTTGCGCAGGCCCTCCGTGTAGTGCCACATACGGTCGCGGTTGACCAGGCGCGCGCCCGCCTCGGCGCTGATGTCGAGCATCCGCCCGTCGACGTAGGCGGGGACACCGGTGACCATCTCGGCGGGCGGGGTGCCCAGGCGCTCGGGCCAGTGGCGGCGGACGATGTCGTGGTCGGCGCCGATGCCGCCGGAGGTGACGATCACGGCCTGCGCGGTGAGTTCGAACTCGCCGCTCGCCTCGCGGCTCGAGGCGACGCCGCGCGGTGAGTCGTCCGCGGCGAGGACGGTGCCGCGTACCCCGCGCGCGGTGCCGCCCTCGACGACCAGGTGGTCTACGCGGTGGCGGTGGTGGAAGGTGAGCAGCCCGTCCCGCGCGGCCTGCTTCGCGTACCGCACGAACGGCTCGACGACTCCCGTGCCGGTGCCCCAGGCGATGTGGAACCTGGGCACGGAGTTGCCGTGCCCGGCGGCCCTCAGGTCGCCGCGCTCGGCCCAGCCCACGGTGGGCAGGAAGGTGATGCCGTGTCCGGCCAGCCAGGACCGCTTCTCCCCCGCCGCCCACTCGACGTACGCCCTGGCCCAGCGCACGGCCCAGGAGTCCTCGTCCTCCATCCGGTCGAAGCCGGCGCTGCCCTGCCAGTCGTTCCAGGCCAGGTCGAAGGAGTCCTTGACGCCGAGCCGCCGCTGCTCGGGGGAGTCGACGAGGAAGAGGCCGCCGAAGGACCAGAAGGCCTGTCCGCCGAGGTTGGCCGCGTTCTCCTGGTCGACCAGGGCGACCCGCCGTCCCCGGCTGGTCAGTTCGTGGGCCGCGACCAGGCCCGCCAGGCCCGCTCCGACCACGATGACGTCGGCATCCATGGCGACCGTCCCTTTCTGTTCCGTCACGGGCGAGTGCCGCCCTCGGTGAGCAGCGCGGTGAGCAGTTGTCCCAGCCAGACCCGGGCGTGCCCGGCGTCCCGGTCCAGGAGCAGTTGGGTGGTGACCCCGTCGTACGCGGCGACCACGGCGTGCGCGGCACCGTCGGCGTCGCCCAGCACGGCGGGCAGGGCGGTGTGCCCGCGCGCCCGGGCGAGCCGGTCGGCGATCGCGCGCCTGAGGCGTGCCCGGTGCTCCAGCAGGGTCCGCGCCACCTCCGGGTCGCGGGCGGCGTGCACCAGGAAGTCGGTCTTCACCAGGAGCCAGTCCCGGTCCAGGAGCAGCACCTCGGTGACGCGCTCCACGGCGGCGGGTACGTCCAGGCCCGGCCCGTCCAGCGCGAGCGCGCCGAAGACCTGCTCCGCGATGAGTTCGGCCCGGTCCCGGTAGAGGGCGAAGAACAGCTCGTCGAGGCTGTCGAAGTTCGAGTAGAAGGCACCCCGGC
This sequence comes from Streptomyces sp. BBFR51, assembly GCF_044591655.1. Lineage (NCBI taxonomy): Bacteria > Bacillati > Actinomycetota > Actinomycetes > Kitasatosporales > Streptomycetaceae > Streptomyces > Streptomyces sp. BBFR51. The sequence continues at coordinate 756,236 of NZ_CP172448.1, forward strand.
TGTATCCGGCCGCCTCGCAGACCTCCTCGATCGACACCCGGCCGAACCCCTTGGCGGCGAACACCGCGAAGGCGGCGTCCAGGAGCTTGGCGCGGGTCCGCACGCGCCGCCTGGTCACCCGCCCGCCCGTCGCCCCGACCGCCATGCCCCGGCCCCTTCTCCTCGGTTCCGGCGTTTCGATGCGTGAATGTATCGGATACACCGATGTATCGAAAGGGCCCGGGCAGCGATTGGCAGCGATTGGCAGCGATAGAACGTACATTCGAATGAGGGGTACGCTGGATCCATGACCACGCATCTCCAGGGCTCGCTCTTCGACCAGGCCGACGAGGTCCGGCTCGGCTCCCTCGACGCACTGCGGCGCACCGAGCTCGGCTCCGGGGCCTGGATCGACCTGCTCCCCGGGTGGCTGGGCGGAGCGGACGCGCTGTTCGAGCAGCTGGCCGGCGAGGTCCCCTGGCGCGCGGAGCGGCGTGCCATGTACGACCAGGTGGTCGACGTACCCCGGCTGCTCGCGTTCTACGGCGCGGGCGACCCGCTGCCGCACCCGCTGCTGTCCGAGGCGCGCGACGCGCTGTCCGCGCACTACGCCGGGGAGCTGGGCGAGCCGTTCACGACGGCGGGGCTCTGCCACTACCGCGACGGCCGGGACAGCGTCGCCTGGCACGGCGACCGGATCGGGCGCGGAGCCCACCGGGACACGATGGTCGCCATCCTCTCGGTCGGAGCACCCCGGGACCTGCTGCTGCGACCGGCGGGCGGGGGCGGCGAGACCGTGCGACGCCCGCTGGGCCACGGCGACCTGATCGTGATGGGCGGCTCCTGCCAGCGCACCTGGGAGCACTGCATACCCAAGAGCACCCGCGCCGCCGGGCCCCGCATCAGCGTCCAGTTCCGCCCGCACGGCGTGCGCTGAGGGTCGCGCCGCGGTCCGCGTGCCGCTTCTGGTTGGCTGTCCTCGCGGGGCAGCCACCTGGAATGCGGGAGACCATGAGCGCGGACGTACGGCACGTGGCCGACGGCACCTATCTGGTGCACGGCGGCAACACCAACTGGGTCATCCTCACCGACGGCGACGCGGTGACCCTCGTCGACACCGGCTACCCCGGCGACCGCCGGCTGCTGCTCGACTCCCTGGCCGCCGTCGGGAGTTCGCCCGAGGCCGTGGCGGCCGTGCTGATCACCCACGCCCACAACGACCACCTGGGCTCGGCCGAGTACCTGCGCGCCGCCCACGGCACCCCGGTCCTGCTCCACGCGGCCGAGGTGCCCCACGCCCGGCGCGACTTCCTCCAGCAGGTGTCCGTCGGCAGGGTGCTGCGCAACGCCTGGCGGCCCGGGGTGCTGCCGTGGACGGCACATGTGCTGCGCTCCGGCGGCACCGAGCAGCACCCGGTGACCGCGCCCGCCCCCTTCCCGGCGGACGGTCCCCTCGACCTGCCCGGCCGGCCGGTGCCGGTGCACACCCCCGGGCACACCGACGGCCACTGCGTCTACCACCTCCCCGACGCCGGGGTGGTGATCTCCGGCGACGCGCTGGTGAGCGGGCATGCCGTCTCCCGGATCGAGGGACCGCAGCTGCTGCCCGACATGTTCCACCACGACCGGGCACGGGCGGTCGCCTCGCTGGACGTCCTCGCGGGTCTCGAGGGCGACCTCCTGCTCCCCGGGCACGGTCCCGTCCACCGCGGGCCGGTGAAGGACGCCGCGGCACGGGCCCGGGAACGGGCGTTCTAGAGTCGGGGCATGGCCTTGCAGATCAGCGCCACCAATCCGGAGCACCCCGCGCTCCTGCTCGAACTGCCCTGGCAGACGCCGCTGGAGCAGTGGCCCGAGGAGTACCTCGTGCCGCTGCCGCGCGGCATCTCCCGGCACGTGGTCCGCTACGCGCGCGCCGGGGACGAGGTGATCGCGGTCAAGGAGCTGGCCGAACGGCCCGCGCTGCGCGAGTACCAGCTGCTGCGCGACCTTGACCGGCTCGCCATCCCGGCGGTGGACGCGCTGGCCGTGATCACCGGCCGTACGGACACCGCGGGCGGCGCACTGGAGCCGGTGCTGGTCACCCGGCACCTGGGCGGCTCGCAGCCGTACCGGTCGATGTTCGAGACGACGCTGCGCCCGGCGACCATGCACCGTCTGATGGACGCCCTCGCGGTGCTGCTGGTCCGGCTGCACCTGGCCGGGTTCGCCTGGGGGGACTGCTCGCTGTCCAACACGCTCTTCCGGCGCGACGCGGGCGCCTACGCCGCCTACCTGGTCGACGCCGAGACCGGGGAACTGCACCCCCGGCTCAGCCCCGGGCAGCGCGACTACGACCTCGACCTCGCCCGGGTGAACATCAGCGGCGAGCTGCTCGACCTGGAGGCGTCGGGGGCGCTGCACCCCTCCGTCGACCCGGTGGACTTCGGCACCGAGATCTGCGCCCGCTACGGACGCCTGTGGGAGGAGCTGACCCGCACCTCCGTCTATCCGGCGGGCAAGTACCACTACATCGAGCGCCGGATCCGGCGCCTGAACGACCTCGGCTTCGACGTGGCCGAGATGCAGATAGAGCACGCCTCCAACGGCGACACGGTCACCTTCGTGCCCAAGGTGGTCGACGCCGGTCACCACCAGCGCCAGTTGCTGCGTCTGACCGGCCTGGACGCCGAGGAGAACCAGGCCAGGCGGCTGCTCACCGACCTGGAGAGCTGGATGGCCACCCAGGACGACTACGCCCCGGGCGACCCCCTCGGCGCCCGCCCGGAGGTCCTGGCCCACCGCTGGGTGCGCGAGGTGTTCCGCCCCACCGTGCGCGCGGTGCCGGTGGAGCTGCGCGGTGCGATGGACCCGGCGGAGATCTACCACGAGCTGCTGGAGCACCGCTGGTACCTGTCCGAGCGGGCCCAGCACGACATCGGCCTGGACACGGCCGTCGACGACTACATCGTCAACATCCTGCCCAGGGCCCGCGAGACCCTCCAGCCCACGGCGGACTGAGCGGCGGCGTACCGGGGCCTCACGTGTGCGGGACCACCGCCACCGGGCACTCGGCGTGATGCAGCACGCCGTGCGCCACCGAGCCGATCCGGGCGCCGACGGCCGTACGGCGGGCGCGGCGGCCGACGACCATCAGCTGGGCGCCGCCGGCCGCCGAGAGCAGCACCTGGCCGGCACTGCCCATCTCCACGTGCTCGACCACCGGCACGTCGGGGAAGCGCTCGCGCCACGGCCCGAGCGCCTCGCCGAGCGCCTTCCTCTCGTACTGCTCCAGTCCCCCGGCCTCGTCGGCGAGCGCCATCGAGCCGGGGCTGTAGGTGAACACCGTCGGCAGGGCCCAGGCCCGTACCGCTCGCACGGCGGCGCCGCGCGCGGCGGCCGCCTCGAAGGCGAACCCGACGACGTCGGCGCTGTCCTCCGGCTCGCCCTGCTGGCCCACGACGACCTCGCGGCCCGCGGCCTCCGCGGCGGCCTCGTCACCGGCCCGCACGAGGACGACCGGCCCGGTCGCCTCGGCGATCACCTGCCGGCCGACCGAGCCGAGCAGGAAGCCGACGACCGCCCCGTGCCCGCGCGAGCCGAGCACCAGCGTCTCGGCGTCGGCCGCGGCGGCGAGCAGTGCCGCGACGTCGTCGCCCTCGCGGATCTCGGTGGACACCGTGAGGTCGGGGTGCCGTGCGGTGACGGTCCCGACCGACTCGGCGACGGACTCCCGCACCCACCGCTCCTGGGTGTCCCGGTCCACCGTGCCGGCCACCCCCTGCCCCTGGAAGCGCCACGCGTGCACGACATGCAGCGGCCTTCCGCGGCGGACCGCCTCCCTGGCGGCCCAGGCCAGCGCGGCCAGACTCTCCTCGGAACCGTCCACACCTGCCGTGATCGGGCGCGTCATGCGGGTCCCTCCCTGTGTCGCACTCACGTCGTTCATGGGGCCCAGTCTTCCCCAAGCCGCCCCGTGAGCCCGCACGGGGAGCGGGTGAGGGCCGACGCCTCCGCGCCGCCTGAGCGAGGTGCGGCGATCGAACATACGATGGGCTGCAGGCCGGTGCGGTGACGGGGACGCCGTGCCGTGAATCCGGCCGCTCGACGTGGGGGACGCATGGCACAGGCCGACGCGGAGACACGGACCGTCATCATGACCGTGGACGACGATCCGGGGGTCTCCCGCGCCGTCGCCCGCGATCTGCGGCGGCGCTACGGCGCCACGTACCGGATCGTGCGCGCGGAGTCCGGCGAGTCGGCGCTCGAGGCGCTGCGTGAGCTGAAGCTGCGCGGCGACCTGGTGGCCGTGCTCCTGGCCGACTTCCGGATGCCGCAGATGAACGGCATCGAGTTCCTCGAACAGGCCCTGGACGTGTATCCGGGCGCCCGGCGCGTGCTGCTGACGGCGTACGCGGACACCAACGCGGCGATCGACGCGATCAACGTCGTCGACCTGGACCACTACCTGCTCAAGCCCTGGGACCCGCCCGAGGAGAAGCTCTACCCGGTCCTCGACGACCTCCTCCAGGCCTGGCGCGCCGGCGACCACCGGCCGGTGCCCAGCACCAAGGTCGTCGGGCACCGCTGGTCGGCGCGGTCCTCGGAGGTCCGCGAGTTCCTGGCCCGCAACCAGGTGCCGTACCGCTGGTACTCGTGTGACGACCCGGAGGGGCGGCGGCTGCTGTCGGCGGCCGGCCAGGACGGGCAGCGGCTGCCGGTGGTGATCACGCCGGACGGGACCCCGCTGGTGGAGCCGGAGGCACCCGACCTGGCCGCGCGGGTGGGTCTGGCGACCACGCCGACGGCCGACTTCTACGACCTGGTGGTGATCGGCGGCGGCCCGGCCGGGCTCGGCGCGGCCGTGTACGGGGCCTCGGAGGGGCTGCGGACGGTGCTGGTGGAGCGGTCGGCGACCGGCGGGCAGGCCGGGCAGAGCTCCCGCATCGAGAACTACCTCGGCTTCCCCGACGGCGTGTCCGGCGGCCAGCTCACGGAGCGGGCCCGGCGGCAGGCCGCGAAGTTCGGCGCCGAGATCCTCACCGCCCGCGAGGTGACCGCTCTGGAGGCGGGCGGCGCGGCGCGGATCGTGCGGTTCTCGGACGGCTCGGCGATCGCGGCGCACAGCGTGATCCTGGCGACCGGCGTCTCCTACCGGCAGCTGTCCGCGCCCGGCACGGACGACCTCACCGGCTGCGGGGTGTTCTACGGGTCGGCACTGACCGAGGCCGCCTCCTGCCAGGGTCACGACGTGTACATCGTCGGCGGCGCCAACTCGGCCGGGCAGGCGGCGATGTACCTGGCCCGGGGCGCCAAGTCGGTGACGCTGCTGGTGCGCGGCGAATCCCTGGCGGCGTCGATGTCGTACTACCTGATCCAGCAGATCGAGGAGACGCCCAACATCCGCGTGCGCTGCGGCACGGTCGTCGAGAGCGCGCACGGCGACGGCCACCTGGAGCGGCTGACCCTGCGCGACGCGGCGGGCGGCGGCACGGAGCTCGTGGACGCGCAGTGGCTGTTCGTGTTCATCGGGGCGGCCCCGCTGACCGACTGGCTGGACGGCACGGTGCTGCGGGACGAGCGCGGGTTCATCCTCGCCGGGCCGGACCTCACGCCGGACGGGCGGCCGCCGGCCGAGTGGGAGCTGGACCGGCCGCCGTATCACCTGGAGACCAGCGTCCCGGGCGTGTTCGTGGCGGGCGACGCCCGCGCGGAGTCCGCCAAGCGGGTCGCGTCCGCCGTCGGAGAGGGAGCCATGGCCGTGATGCTCGTCCACCGTTATCTGGAGCAGTCGTGAGCGGGCGGCCGATGCCCTGCAGCCCCGAGGAGATCGGGGCGCTGTTCCTGTTCGAGAAGCTGACGCCCGAGCAGCTGGGCCGGCTGTGCGCCGAGGGCCGCGTCGAGCTGTTCGAGCCCGGGCCGGTGTACGCCGAGGGCGAGGACGCGACGTGCTTCTACGTGATGCTGGAGGGAACCGTCGTGCTGACCCGCCGGGTCGGCGGCGACGACGTGGAGACCAACCGCACCTCGCAGCCCGGGGTGTACGCGGGCGCGATGCAGGCGTACGTCGGTGACCGGGTGCCGCAGGTCTACAACAACTCCATGCGGGTCACCGCGCCGACGCGGTTCTTCGTGCTGCCCGCGGACACGTTCGCGGCCGTCATGCGGGAGTGGTTCCCGATGGCGGTGCATCTGCTGGAGGGGCTCTTCTTCGGGTCCAAGAACACCCAGCGGGCCATCGGCCAGCGCGAGCGGCTGCTGGCGCTCGGCTCGCTGTCCGCCGGTCTCACCCACGAGCTGAACAACCCGGCGGCGGCCGCGGTCCGGGCCACCTCGACGCTGCGGGAGCGGGTGGCGAAGATGCGGCACAAGCTCGCCGTGATCGCCGAGGGCCCGTTCTCCCGCGACGCGCTCGCGGGGCTCATCGAGATACAGGAGCGCACGGCGGAGCGGGTCGCCAAGGCGCCCACGCTCAGCCCGCTGGAGGCCTCCGACCGCGAGGACGCTCTCGGCGACTGGCTGGAGGACCACGGCATCGAGCACGGCTGGCAGCTCGCGCCGACCTTCGTGCAGGCCGGTCTGGACACCGAGTGGCTGGAGCAGGTCGCGGCGGCCGTGGACGAGGAGATCCTGCCGGGCGCGGTCGGCTGGCTCAACTACACGGTCGAGACGGAGCTGCTGATGAACGAGATCGCGGACTCCACCGCCCGCATCTCGCACCTGGTGGACGCGGCCAAGCAGTACGCACAGCTCGACCGGGCGCCCTACCGGACCGTCGACGTCCACGAACTCCTCGACAGCACCCTGCTGATGCTCTCCGGGAAGATCGGCCCGCGGATCGAGGTCGTCAAGGAGTACGACCGTACGGCGCCGGAGGTCCCGGCGTATCCGGCGGAGCTGAACCAGGTGTGGACCAACCTGATCGACAACGCGGTCGCCGCGGTGAACGCCGCGGGCGGCGAGGGCACGCTGACCGTGCGGACCGCGCTCCATCACGACCGGCTGCTGGTGGAGTTCCGCGACACCGGCACCGGGATCGCCCCGGAGATCCGGGAGCGCATCTTCGACCCGTTCTTCACCACCAAGCCGGTGGGCGAGGGCACCGGGCTCGGCCTGGACATCTCCTGGCGGATCGTGGTCAACAAGCACCACGGCACGCTCCAGGTCGAGTCCGTGCCGGGCGACACCCGTTTCCAGGTGCTCCTGCCGCTCACCGCCGCCGCATCCGACCCGACCGAGCCGCCCGACCCGCCCGACCCCACCGATCCGACCGAGGAGCCGGTATGACCAGCGACACCGGAATCGACCCCACCGTCCCGCCGAGCGGCACCGGCTGCGTCGAGTGCGACGCGGCGGGCGGCTGGTGGTTCCATCTGCGGCGCTGCGCGAGCTGCGGCCACGTCGGCTGCTGCGACAGCTCACCCGGACAGCACGCGACCGGCCACTACCGGTCCACCGGCCACCCGATGGTGCAGAGCTTCGAGCCGGACGAGGACTGGTACTGGGACTACGCGACCAACGAGGTCCGGGAGTCCGGTCCGCGGCTCGCCGCGCCGGGCAGCCACCCCGACGACCAGCCGACGCCCGGACCCGCCGGACGCGTCCCGGCGGACTGGGCCACGACGCTGCGGCGCTGAGCCCGTGCGGGCCGCTGAAGCCCGCCGTCCCCGTCCGGCGCGCGCCGTGCGGTGCGTTGCGGCCGAGGCGATGCCGCCGGGCGCCCCGCCGGTCCGCGCACCCGCCGGGGGACCGGTTGCCGGACCCGCGTGCCAGGATGGACAGCGTGCCGCAGACCTCACTCACCAGCCCGCTCGTCGGCCGCGAGGACGAACTCGCGCGTCTCACCGGCGTACTGGAACGCGCCCGCGCCGGCGAGGCCCGCGCGGTGCTCGTCGCCGGGGACGCCGGGGTCGGCAAGACCCGGACCCTGGACGAGGTCGCGGGCCGGGCCGTCGCGGCCGGGACGACCGTGCTCACCGGGCACTGCGTGGACCTGGGCGACGTCGGCCTGCCGTATCTGCCGTTCACCGAGATCCTGGGCGTGCTGGCCGCCGACGAACGGTTCGCCGCCGTGCTGGCCGCGCACCCGGTGGCCGACCGGCTGCTCGGCGGCGGTCCGGACGACGGGAGCGCCGCCACCCGCTCGCGGCTGCGACTCTTCGAGGGTGTGGCCGCCCTGCTCACCGACCTGGCGGACGTCGCGCCGCTGCTGCTGGTCCTGGAGGACCTGCACTGGGCCGACCAGTCCTCCCGGGACCTGCTGAGGTTCCTGCTCAGCCGGGGAGTGCTGCAACGGCCCGCGGGCGGGACTCCCGGCCACCGGCTCGCGCTGTTCGCCTCGTACCGGGCGGACGACCTGCACCGCCGCCATCCGCTGCGTCCGCTGCTGGCCGAGCTGGTGCGCCTGCCCGGCGTGGAGCGGCTGGAGCTGCGGCCCCTGCCGGACGCCGACGTGGCCCGGCTGGTGCGCTCGCTGCGGGAGCGCCCGCTGCCGGACACCACGGTGCACCGGATCGTCGAACGCGCCGAGGGCAACGCCTTCTACGCCGAGGAGCTGGTGGCGGCCACGTCCGCGCCCGCCGGTGGCGTTCCCAGCGGGCTGGCCGACGTCCTGCTCATCCGGTTCGAGCAGTTGTCCGAGACCGCCCAGCAGGTGCTGCGCACCGCCGCCGTCGCGGGCCGCCGGGTGGGGCACGACCTGCTGCGGGACGCCGTGGGGCTGCCCGAGGACGAGCTGGAGACGGCGCTGCGCGAGGCGGTGGAGCGGCAGTTGCTGGTCTCCGGCGACGGGGACCTGTACTCCTTCAGGCACGCCCTCGCGCGGGAGGCGGTCTACGCCGACCTGCTCCCCGGTGAACGGGCCCGGCTGCACGGCGCGTTCGCCCGGCTGCTCGCCGGACCCGGCCACCGGTCCGACAGCGCGGCCGAGCGCGCCCACCACTACCGCGAGAGCCACGACCTGCCGGAGGCGCTCGCCGCCTCCCTGGAGGCCGCCGACCACGCCCAGCACGTCGGCGCCCCCGCCGAGGAGCTGCGGCACGTCGAGGCGGCCCTGGACCTGTGGTCGGCGGTCGACTCCGCCGCGCGCCCCGCCGGACCCGACGCGGTGACGCTCACGCTGCGCGCCTCGGCGGCCGCCGCGCACGCCGGGGAGCTGCACCGCGCGGTCTCCCTCACCCGGTCCGCGCTGGCCGGCCTCGGCCAGGACGCGGACCTGGAGCTCGCCGCCCGCGTCCGCTACACACTCGCCGGGAACCTGCTGAGCGTCGACAACCTGTCGGCCGCGTACGCCCACAGCAGCGAGGCGCTGGACCTGATCCCCGCCGAGCCGCCGTCCTCGACGTGGGTGTGGGCGGCGGCCACGCATGTGACGACGGCCCGCCAGGTCGGGGAGAACGGGACGGCGCTGCGGGTGGCCCGCCGGGCCCTGGGGGTCGCCAAGGAGCTGGGGGTCACCGACGCCCGCGCCGACCTTCTGATCTCCCTGACGAGTCTGGAGGGCGGCAACCGCTCCACGCCGGTGGGCCGGGAGCGGCTGCTGGAGGCACGCGAGCTGGCGCGGCGGGCGGGCAACGCGCCCGTGGAGCTGCGCGCGCTGTTCAACCTCGCCATCGGCAGCTTCGAGTCCGGTGACCTGGAGGACTGCCTGCTCTGGGCGTCGGAGGGCCTGGACCGGGCCCGCCGCTCCGGGCTGCTGTCCTCGCCGTATCCGCGGGAGATGCGGTATCTGCGACTGCTCGTCCAGTACACGCTGGGCCGCTGGGACGAGGTGTTGCGCGAGTCCGCCGAGCAGCCCGGTCAGGGCCCGGCCGTGAGCGGTCACGCCCTCGGGCCCGGGCTGTACGTGGCGCTGGCGCGCGGCGACTTCGGTGCGGCCGAGCGGGCCCGGGCCCTGCTGGAGGGGCCGTTCGACTGGATGGCGCGGATGGTCGGGGCTGTCGTGCTGACCGACGCGGCGGCGCTGCGCGGGGACGCCGAGGACGCGGTGCGGTGGATGCGGTCCAGTGTCGAGGCGCTCAGAGAGGCGGGCTCGCGGCCCGCCGTGACCGTCCGGCTCGCCACCCTCGCGCTGACCGCGGTCGCCGACACCGTGGCCGAGCTGCGCCGGGCCGGGGACACGGCGGGGGTGGCCCGCTGGACGGACACGGCGGCCGAGCTGCTGGCCGACGCCCGCTGGTCCGCCGAGCACGGCTACGACGACGTGCCCCAGGGCCCGGAGGGCCAGGCGTGGCTGGCGCGCGCGGAGGCCGAGTGGTCCCGGGTCTCCGCCGCCGCACCGGACCCGGCGGCCTGGGAGAGGGCGGTGGCCGCCTTCACGTACGGCGACGCCTACGAACGTCTGCGGTGCCGGCTGCGGCTGGCCGAGGCCCTGCTGGCGGCCGACCGCCGTGACGAGGCGAGCGCCGAGGCCGACGCCGTACGCCGGGAGGCCGACCGGCTGGGCGCCACGGTGCTGCGCGAGCGGCTCGACGACCTGGCCCGCCGCGGCCGGCTCACGGACCCGGCGCCGGGCGGGGGCGGCGCGGCGGCGCTGACCGCCCGCGAGCAGGACGTGCTGCGGCTGCTCGCCCTGGGCCGCAGCAACCGGCAGATCGGCGAGGAGCTGTTCATCAGCGCCAAGACGGCGAGCGTCCACGTCTCCAACATCCTCGCCAAGCTGAACGCGGCGAGCCGCACGGAGGCGGTCGCCATCGCCTACCGGCAGGGCCTGATCGCTCCGGAGCCCACGTCGCCGCGCTGACACGGGCACCGGGAACCCCCGCCGCCCGGTGGACGTTGACCCGGCACCGGCACCCCCACCCGGAGCGCGAACCAGGACACAGGGCGGCACGATGAGCGAATTGGTCCCCGGGGGCAACGTCCCTCTGCCGGGCGGTCCCGTGAGCGTGCGGGTTCCCGCCGGCTTCGACGTGTCGGCGCTCGTCACGGACGACGCCGGCAAGGTCGGCGGCGACGAGGACTTCGTCTTCTACAACCAGCCGCGGGCACCCGGCGCCCGGCTGCGCGAGGACACGCTCACCGTCGATCCCGCGCGACTGCGCCCCGGTGCCACCCGGGTGACGGTGGCGGTCGGCCCGTCGGACCCCGGCACGGCGCTGAGCGCCCTCCCCTCCCCCACCGTCCATGTCACCGACGCCCGCGGCCGGAACCTGACCCGGTTCACCCCCGCGCGTCCCGGGCAGGTGAGCGTGCTGCTGCTCGTGGAGTTCTACCGGCGGGGCGAGGGCTGGAAGTTGCGCGCGCTCGGCCAGGGGTACGCGGACGGGCTGGCCGGTCTCGCCCGGGACTTCGGGGTGGAGGTCGTCGACGACGCCCCGGCTCCCGACGGGGCACCGGCGCCACCCGCAGCCGACGCCGACGGCTTCCTGGAGCTGGTCAACTCCGCCCGGAGCACAGCCGGTTCACGTCCCGTCTCGGCCGACTCCCGCCTGGTCTCCGCGGCCCGGGCGCACGCCGCCGCCATGGCCGCCGCGGGGAGGCTGAGCGTCGAGACGCGGGACGGCGTCTCCGTCCACCAGCGCGTCGTCCGTGCCGGGTTCGCGTATCTCACCGTCGGCGAGCACCTGGTCTCCGGCCCGCGTACGCCCGCCGAGTTCGTCGCGTACTGCCTGGGCACCGAGCGCACCCGGCGCACGCTGCAGGACGCCGCCTTCACACACGCCGGGTGGGCGTACGTCACCGGCGGGCCCTCGGGCGACACGTACTGGACCGCGCTGTGGGCCGCGCCGCTCACCCCGGACGGTCTGTCCCGTACGACGGCGGAGGTCGTCGACCTCACCAACCGGCGGCGGGCCGCGGCGGGACTGCCGGCCCTGGCCGTCGACACCCGGCTGACCGCCGCCGCGCAGGCACACAGCACGGACATGGTGGACCGCGACTTCTACTCGCACACCGACCCCGACGGCGGCAAGCCCTGGGACCGGGCCGCGGCCGCGGGCGCCACCCGGCGCACGGTCGGCGAGAACATAGCGTGCGGCCAGCGCTCCCCCGCCGACGTCGTCGAGGGCTGGATGAACAGCCCCGGGCACCGCGCCAACATCCTCAAGGCCGACTTCACGCACATCGGCGTCGGCCTGGCCGGCGGCGGCCGGGCGGGCACCTACTGGACCCAGCTCTTCGGCGGCTGAACACGGCCCCGGCACCCGATCTTGGCGGAACGGGACGCTCCGGGCCAGGATGCCGGTATGAAGGGTGACCTCTTTTCCAGCGAGCACATGGTGCAGCCCGCGACCGCGCCGGGCATGACCGTCGAGAATTCCAAGTGCATCCGTTACGCGGTGAACGGCGAGATGCTGGCCCGGCAGGGCGCGATGATCGCCTACCGGGGCAGTCTGCAGTTCGAACGCAAGGGCCAGGGCGTGGGCGGCATGCTCAAGCGCGCGGTCACCGGGGAGGGGCTGCCGCTGATGGCGGTGCGCGGGCAGGGTGAGGCCTGGTTCGCGAACGAGGCCCAGAACTGCTTCGTCGTCGAGGTCGAGCCCGGCGACGAGTTCACCGTGAACGGCCGCAACGTCCTGTGCTTCGACGCGTCGCTGTCGTACCGCATCGCCACCGTGAAGGGCTCGGGCATCGCGGGCGGCGGGCTGTTCAACAGCGTCTTCACCGGGCAGGGCAGGCTGGGGCTGGTGTGCGAGGGCAATCCCCTGGTCATCCCGGTCTCGCACCAGTACCCGGTCCACGTCGACACGGACGCGATCGTCGGCTGGTCCGCCGGTCTGGCGACCTCCCTGCACCGTTCGCAGTCCATCGGCTCGATGCTGCGCGGCGGTTCCGGAGAGGCCGTCCAACTGGTGCTCCAGGGAGAGGGCTTCGTCGTCGTCCGGCCGAGTGAGGCGACGCCGCAGAAGACGCAGCAGCACTGAGAGACTCACGACGGACGCGGATCACCGCCCGCGCCGGAAGGAAGACTGCCTTGATCCAGATCACGGAGATCGAAGCCGCGGCCGAGCGGATCGCCCACCATGTCGTACGCACCCCGACCGTGCCCAGCCCCGGGCTGTCCGCGCTGCTCGGCGTCCCGGTCACCGCGAAGCTGGAGCTGCTCCAGCGCACCGGTTCGTTCAAGGCGCGCGGCGCGACGGCGAAGCTGCTGTCGCTGACCGAGGCCGAGCGGGCCGCGGGCGTCGTCGCGGTCAGCGGCGGCAACCACGGCATCGCGGTGGCGGTCATGGCCGCAGCCCTCGACGTGAAGGCCACGGTGGTCATGCCGCGTACGGCGCCGGCCCGTTCCGTGGAGATCGCCGAGGAGGCGGGCGCGCTGGTGCGGCTCACCGACGGCATGGACAGTGCCTTCGCGCTCGTCACCCGGCTCCAGGAGGAGGGGCTGACCCTGGTCCACCCCTTCGACGACCCGGTGGTGATCGCGGGGCAGGGCACCGTGGGGCTGGAGTTCGCCGAGGACGCCGGGGAGCTCACCGACGTGGTGGTGAGCATCGGGGGCGGCGGCCTGATCGCGGGCGTGGCGGCGGCGCTGCGGGCACTGCGGCCCGGCGTGCGGATCTGGGGCGTGGAGACCGAGGGCGCCGAGGCCATGTCCCGGGCGCTGGCGGCGGGCGGGCCGCTCGCGGTGCCGCTGTCCTCATTCGTCACCACCCTCAGCGCCCCGTCCGTCTCGCAGGTGACGTACGACCATGTGTCGGAGCTGGTCACCGAGGTGCTCGTGGTGCCGGACCGGGAGGCCGTGCGGGGTACGCTCGCGCTCGCCGAGCACGCGAAGGTGTGGACCGAGCCGGCCGCCGGCTGTCTGCTGCCGGCGGCCCGGCGCGTGGTGGAGCGGGTGGGGGACGACGCCCGGATCGGGCTCGTGGTGTGCGGAGGCAACGCCACCGTCGCCGACACGGCCGCGTGGACCGACCGCTTCGGACTCCGCTGACGTCCGCCCGGCCGGGGCCGGGTGCGCGCCCGCACGGACGCTTTCCCCGTACGCCCCTCGGTCGTACGCGTGTTCGCCGCTTTTGAAGAAGGGTCAGAAACGGGGCGGCAAGGCGCCGCCGCTGAACGCACCCCGGCCCCCTCGACGTACCTCTGGGCAAGCCGAGAGCCGGCGGTGCGAACGAGGGATGGCCATGGGCAGGGCGCGCGTCTCCACACACGAGTTGATCGCCGGACGGTACCGCCTGCTCGAGGTCGTCCACCGCGAGACGAATCGTGTCCACTGGTGCGGTGAGGACGCCACGACGGGCCGCCCGTGCCTGGTCACGCAGCTGGCGCTGCCCCAGGAGCAGGCCGGCGAGGCCGCCCGCCGGGCCACCGGCCGGGTGATCCGCACCGGCGAGACCATGGCGTCGCTGTGCCCGGGGCGGGTCGCCGCGGTGCTCGACGCGGTGGTGGCGGACGGCACGCTGTGGACCGTGACGGAGTGGATCGGCGGTGTCCCGCTCGGTGACCTCCTCGACCGTCAGGGCACGTTCAACTACGCGCGGGCCGCGCGCATCGGCCTGGAGCTGCTGGCCGTGCTGGAGATGGCGCACAGCCAGGGTGTGACGCACGGCGAGCTGAGCCCGGGCCAGGTGTTCGTGCGCGAGGAGGGCCCCGTCGTCGTCACGGGCTTCGGGCTGGCCGGCGCCACCCTCGCCCCGCGCCTCGCCGCACCCTCGTACGCCTCGCCCGAGCAGGCCCGCGACGAGCGGATCGGGCCCGCTGCCGACCTGTGGACGCTGGGCGCGATCCTCTACACGATGGTCGAGGGCCGCCCGCCCTTCCGCGACCGGGGGCGCCCCGAGGCGACGCTGAAGGGCGTGGACCGGCTGCCGCTGCGCACGCCGGTGCGCGCCGGTCCGCTCACCCAGGCCGTGCAGGGGCTGCTGCGCAAGAACTCCCGGGAGCGGCTGACCCGCCCGGTGGTGCGTGAGGCGCTCACCCGGGCGCTGACGGAGGACCGCGACGCGACCGTGCGCGAGGTGCCCCGCCCCCGGCTGCGCGGCGTGTACTGCGCCGCCCGGCAGGCGAGCCGCGACTGGAGCCGGCGGACCATGGTCGCCGGGACCGCCCTGGCCCTCGTCACGGTCACGGTCGCCGTCCTCGCCGTCACCGAAGGGCTCTCGGGTACGGGCGGGGGCTCCGCCACGGGCTCCCGGCAGCGCCCCTCGGTCCCCGCCGCCACGCCCACCGAAGCCGCCCCCTCCTCCCCCGCCGCCCGGCCGAGCCCGAGCGCTTCGCCGGCGGAGCCGGGCACCTCCGTACCGGCCGGCTTCCGCCGCTACGCCGCGCCGGAGGGCTTCTCCGTCGCCCTTCCCGGGAACTGGCGGCGCCTGGACACCTCGCGCGTGCCGGGGGGCGCGTACCGGGTGGTCTTCGGCACGTCGGGCGATCCGCGCACCCTCGCGGTCACCTACAGCGAGCGCGCGGGCGCGGACCCGGTGGCGGTCTGGCGCGACGACGTCGAGCCCGGCCTCGAACGCTCGGGCGGCTACCGGCGGATCGGCGAGATCCGGGCGACCACCTACCGGGGGCGCGAGGCGGCCGACATGGAGTGGCTCACCCGGGACGACGGCACCCGGATCCGCACCTTCGGCCGCGGCTTCCTGCTCGGCGGCGGCCGCAGCTTCTCGCTGCGCTGGACGACTCCGGCGGGCGACTGGGGCGACACCGCGAACGAACGGGCGCTAGCCGCCTTCCTCGGGACCTTCCAAGAGGACGCCGCCTGACCTCTTCCGTACCGTTTCGGCCTGTTTTCCCTCCGGCCGGGCGGGGACTCGGCCGCCATGGCACACATCGGATACACGATGATGACCGAGCAGGCCGGCCCGCGTGAACTCGTCGGCCATCTGGTGCGGGCCGAGGAGGTGGGGTTCGACTTCTCGGTGACCTCGGACCACTACTTCCCCTGGCTGCGCTCGCAGGGCCACTCGCCGTACGCGTGGAGCGTGCTGGGCGCGGCGGCGCAGGCGACCTCCCGCATCCCGCTGATGACGTACGTGACGTGTCCGACCTTCCGCTACCACCCGGCGGTGGTGGCGCAGAAGGCCGCGACGCTGCAGTTGCTCTCCGAGGGCCGGTTCCGGCTGGGGCTCGGCTCGGGCGAGAACCTCAACGAGCACGTGGTGGGCGGTGGCTGGCCGTCCGTCGACGTGCGGCACGAGATGCTGCGGGAGGCCGTGGAGATCATCCGGGCGCTGTTCGAGGGCGGCCACGTGAACCACCGCGGTGCGCACTTCGACGTGGAGTCGGCCCGGCTGTGGGACCTGCCGGAGAGCGCGCCGCCCATCGGCATCGCCGTCTCCGGGGAACGCTCCTGCGAACTGGCGGGCGAGTTCGCCGACCTGGTGATCGCCACCGAGCCCAAGGCGGGGCTGCTGGAGGCCTTCGACCGGCACGGCGGTGGGGGCAAGCCGCGCGTGGGCCAGCTGCCCGTGTCCTACGACCCCGACCGGGCCACGGCAATCAAGCGGGCCCATGCCCAGTTCCGCTGGTTCGGCAGCGGCTGGAAGGTCAACTCCGAACTGCCGCACCCGGACGCCTTCGAGGCGGCCACCCAGTTCGTGACGCCGGACGACGTCGCCGAGTCCATCCCGTGCGGCGACGACCCGGACGCCTTCGTGGCGGCCGTACGCCCGTACGTCGAGGCCGGGTTCACCGAGATCGCCCTGGTGCAGATCGGCGGCGAGTCGCAACCCGCCTTCCTGGACTGGTCGGAGAAGTCCCTGCTGCCCGCGCTGCGCGAGGCGTTCGGCAGGGACTGAGACCCCGTGACCGAAACCCGGGAACGGGCGAATCACCCGGATGACTGAGCATCTTGCCGGTGGGCGGGGTACTAGAGGGCTCTAGGTCCGCTCCCCTGGAGGCCCCGTGAACACCGTCGTGCACAAGACCCTGGTCGTGCAGCTCCAGGCGGGCGACGCCGCCGACCGGTTCCCCGTGCTCGCCCACTTCGGCTACGAGGCGGCGGACCCGTTCGCCCTCACCGTGGTCTTCAGCCATGACGGCCGGGTGCTCGCCCGTTGGACGCTGGACCGGGAGATGGTGGGCGAGGGGCTCACCCGCCCGGTCGGCGTCGGCGACGTGCGGCTGCGGCCCGAGTCGCGGGGCATGTGGGACGAGCTGCGCATCGAGCTGCTGGGCGACGACCGGTCCGACGGGGACCGCCATCGTGCCGTGGTGTTCGTGTGGGCCGCGGCCGTCGAGGCCTTCCTGCGCGAGACGCACACGGTGGTCCGGCCGGGGAGGGAACAGGTCCGCGTCGACGACTTCCTCGCCGAGCTGATGGCGGAGGGCTGAGGGGCAAGGGCGAGAACAACTGGGGGCGAGGGCGCCGCGGGGAGCCTCAGCGTGCCGTGTGCCGGTGCCGGGTCCACAGCGGGATCGCGAACCAGCACAGCAGGTACCAGATCACCACGCCGGTCACGAGGTAGGGCACGAAGCCGTCGTGGGTCGCGACGCGCAGGATCAGCAGGAGCGAGCAGGCCGTCGTCGCGAGCAGCAGCACCAGGCCGAGCACGGTCAACCGGGACGCCCAGCGCACCGCCTGGGGCTTCACGCGCCGCCCGGAGACGAGGCGGTGCAGGGACACCGGCCCGATCAGGGCCCCGGTCGTCACGGCGCCGAGAACCACCGTAATCAAGTAGATCATCTGATCGGTGTCCGAGAGGCGCTCGTACTTCGGCTGGAACACGACGGTGAGCAGGAAGCCGAACAGGATCTGCACACCCATCTGCGCGACGCGGACCTCCTGGATCAGCTCAGTCCACATCCGGTCCGCCCGCTCCTCCTCGCTCTCGTCGCGGCCCTTGCGCCGGCTCGAGCCGGCCACCGAATCCGAGTCCGTCACTGTTCCTCCCGGTGACCGTCTCCTGCGTCCCCTTCCCTCTTCCCGGGATCGCCCCACTCAGGCGCCGCGCCGGGGCGGCGCCTGCCCGGTTTGGGTGATGGGGGGACGGTTACACGGGCCGGGACCGACCACGCGCGGCAAGGAAGGCGAAGGATGTCCGACACTCAGCTCACCGTGACGCTCAACGGCGGCGGCATCGACGACGCACGGGCCATCGTCCGCGCACTGGAGGGCGTCTTCGGGGCTCCCGACGGCCTGCCCTCCGACGAGCGGGCGACGGTGCGCACCGCGACCTTCGACTCCCCGGGCACCCCACGGTCGTCCTCGGCACCGCCGACGGCGGGCGAGGCGCTGTCCGCGCCGGTGACGGTCACCGTGCAGGGCACACCGCAGGCCGTCGAGGCGGCGAGCGAGACGCTGTCCCGCGTCTTCGGCGCGCGGAACGAGGGAGCGGCCTCCGGCGACCAGGAGCGGGAACGGCAGTTGCTCCTGGCGCCGTGAGGCCGGGACCCGCCGCCTACCAGCGGCCCTCGACCTGGTCCTTGACCCGGCGGTCGTAGAGGTCGCGGATCGCGGCGAGGGCGTCGTCGGACAGCTCCGGCAGCCGGGCCGCGTCGGTGTTGGCACGGGCCTGCTCGGGCGAACGGGCGCCCGGGATCACGGTCGTCACACCGGGTTGCTGGACGATCCAGCGCAGCGCCAGCTGGGCCGGGGTGCATCCCTCGGGGGCGAGCGCGGCGAACTCGGCGGCCGCCTCCACGCCGGTGGCGAAGTCGACGCCGGAGAAGGTCTCGCCCTGGTCGAATGCCTCGCCGTGCCGGTTGAAGTTCCGGTGGTCGTTCGCGGCGAAGACCGTGTCCCTGGTGTACTTGCCGGTCAGCAGTCCGGACGCGAGCGGTACCCGGGCGATGATGCCGACGCCCGCCTCGCGGGCCGCCGGCAGCACCTCGCGCAGGGGCTTCATCCGGAACGGGTTGAGGATGATCTGGACGCTCGCCACGTTCGGCCGGGCGATCGCGGTGAGCGCCTCCGCGCAGGTCTCCACGCTGACCCCGTACGCGGCGACGCGCTCCTCCTCGACGAGGGTGTCCAGCGCGTCGAACACCTCGTCGCTGGAGTAGACGGATGTCGGCGGGCAGTGCAGCTGGACCAGGTCGAGGCGGTCGACGCCGAGGTTGCGGCGGGACCGGTCGTTCCACTCCCGGAAGTTGTCCAGAACGTAGTTCTGCGGGATCTGGTCGACCCGGCGGCCCATCTTGGTGGCGACCAGCACGTGCAGGTCGGGCCTGCTCGCGAGGAAGGTCGCGATGGTCTGCTCGCTGCGGCCGTCGCCGTAGACGTCCGCCGTGTCGAAGAAGGTCACCCCCGACTCGGCCGCCGCCTCCAGCACCGCGAGGGCTTCCTTGTCGTCGATGTCGCCCCAGTCGGCGCCCAGTTGCCAGGTGCCGAGGCCGATGACCGACGCGTGCTGATCCGACCTGTCGAAAGTGCGCTCGTCCATGGCGTCAGTCTGTCACCCGCGGCGCGCCGGCACCTCGTCGGTACGCCCGCGGCGGCCCGGTCCGTCGCCGGCGGCGAGCCTGCGTGCCTGCATGGTGGCCGCGAGCCTCGGTCCCAGCCGGCGCTTGAGCCGGCGCAGTGTCTCCAGCCGCGCGGCCGTCCGGTCGAGCCGGTAGTACAACCGGGGCGGAACGTAGGGCAGCAGGGGCGAGTGGCGCTGGCCGAGCAGGGCGAACATCCGCTCCGGAGGCAGGTGCATGTAGCGGGGCAGGCTCTCGAACCACTGGGCGCTGTGGCGGGCCGCGCTCTGCACCGGCAGCAGGGCCGCCCTGCGTTCGCGCTCGTAGTGGGCGAGGGCGTCCGGGAGGGTGGCCCGCCGGTGCAGCGCGGTGGACAGCGCCATGGCGTCCTCGAGGGCGAGCGTGGTGCCGGCGCCGATGGAGTAGTGCGTGGTGTGTGCGGCGTCGCCGAGCAGGACGAGGTTGCCGCGGGACCAGGTGCGGTTGGTGAGGGTGCGGAAGGTGCGCCACGGGGTGCCGGTCCGGCCGGTCGACCGCGCGGTGAGCGGGTGCCCGTCGAGTACGTCGGCGAAGAGCTTCTCCAGCAGGATCCGCCCCTCGGCCTCGTCGGCCCGGTCCAGACCCAGGCCGCTCCAGGTCGCGGGTGCGCACTCGACGACGCAGGTGCTGCCCTCGGGCCCGAACCCGTAGCCGTACGCCCAGATCCAGCCGTGGTCGGTCTCGACGAAGGCGAAGGTGAAGGCGTCGAAGACCTTGGTGGTGCCGAGCCACACGTAGGGGTTGCGTCCGGCCCGGGTCACGGTGCCGAAGTGGTCGGCGTGCCGGGTGCGCAGCGCGCTGCCCGCACCGTCGGCCGCCACGACGAGATCGGCGGCGGGCGGAGTGGCGCCGGTGATGCCGTGCTCGAACTCCAGGCGTACGCCGAGGGAGCGGGCGCGTGCGGCGAGGATCGCGAGGAGCCGGTGCCGGCCGATGCCGAAGCCCGGGTCGCCGTGGTGCCGGGTTTCATGGTCGCCGACGTGCGCGACGCCGTCGCGCCAGCACACGGAGTGCTCCTCGACGGCGCGCGCGGACTCCGGGTCGTACTCCTGGAGCCGGTCGAGCAGTGCGCGCCAGTAGGTGACGCCCCAGCCGTAGGTGGAGCCCTCCGGATCGCGTTCGTACACGGTGATGTCGTGGGACGGGTCCTGCCGCTTCAGCAGGATGGACAGATACAGTCCGGCGGGCCCACCGCCGACGCAGGCGACCTTCACACGCACCCCTGGTATGCACTCGGCATGCACTCATTGCACTCATTGCACTCATTGCACTCATTGCGGTCATTCGGGAACGCAGAGTAGCAAGGGGGAGGCGCGAAGCGGCGGCGCACGGCCGTGGACCGGCGCGGGTTATCCGGCGGTCACCGCGCGGCACTCCGGGTGGCCCCAGCCCTGGTCGTTCTTGGCGATGGACTCGCCGGCCGCGTACGAGCGGCCGCACATGCAGCGCCCGGGGAACTTCGCCTTGAGGGTGCGGGCCGAGGTGCCGCCGCCCTTGCGGGCCGTGCCCGGTGCTCGGCGCGGTGCCTTCCGGGCCGCGGGGACGTCCGGTGCGGGCGGCGGCTCCGGGGAGCCGAGGCCGCTGCCCGCGGGCTCCTGGACCACGGCGGCCTGGCTGGCGGCGCGGTCGGCGAAGTCGTTGAGCCGGTCGCCGTCGACTTGGTGGGCGGGCACGTAGCGGAAGTCGACCGAGCGGCCGTCGAGCAGCTCGTCGATGCGCACGACCAGCTCCTGGTTGGCGACCGGCTTGCCGGCGGCCGTCTTCCAGCCGTTGCGCTTCCAGCCGGGCAGCCAGGTGGTGACGGCCTTCATGGCGTACTGCGAGTCCATGCGGACCTCGAGCGGTACGCCGGGGTCGGTCGAGGCCAGCAGGCGCTCGAGCGCCGTCAGCTCGGCGACGTTGTTGGTGGCCTTGCCCAGCGGGCCGGCCTCCCAGCGGACCGGGGTCTCCGACGCGTCGGCGACCACCCAGGCCCAGCCGGCCGGACCCGGGTTTCCCTTCGAGGCGCCGTCGCACGCGGCCACTACACGTTCACGCATGCGCCCGATCATGCCATGGCCCGGCGGGGTGTCCGGACAGGGTTCAGGAGACGTCCGTGACCTTCGGCATCTCCCCCTCGGTGGTCGTGATGTCGATCACCGAGAAGCTCGCGCCCTGCGGGTCGCTCAGCGCCGCGAAGCGGCCGAACGGGGTGGTCAGCGGACCGAACCGCAGGACGCCGCCGAGCTTCGTGGCGCGGGCCACGGCGTCGTCGCAGTCGGCGACGGTGAAGTAGACGTTGATGTGGGGCGGGACCTCGGGCGGGAAGTCCTCCGTCATGGCCATCCGGCCCAGGACGGTGCGGTCGCCGAGGTCGAAGAGGCGGAAGTCCACCTGGTCGTCCTGCGTCTGCCTCGCCGTGTAGGAGAAGACCCCGGGAAAGAAGGCGTCCGACTTCCCGGGCTCGCGGGTGAAGACCTCGGCCCAGCAGTACGCGCCGGGCACGGCCACCGCCTCGAAGCCCTCGTGGGCGGCGCCCTGCCAGATGCCGAAGACGACGCCGCCCGGGTCCCGGGCCAGGCACATGGTGCCGAAGTCGCCGACCCGCATCGGCTCCAGCAGCAGTTCGCCGCCGGCCTCGCGGATCCGGCCGGCGGTGGCCGCCGCGTCCGGGGACGCGAAGTAGAGACACCACTGGGACTGGTCCTCCCGGCCGGGCGGGGGCGGGACCACCGCGGCCACCGCCTTGCCGTCCGCGTAGCACTGGGTGTAGTCGCCGAACTCCGACGACGACTCGCCGAAGGTCCAGCCGAGGACGTCGCCGTAGAACCTCTTGGCTCCCTCGACGTCGGTGAACATCGCGTCGGCCCAGCAAGGGGCCCCTTCGGGTGATACGGCCATGTCTGCCGCCTCCTTCGCGAACATGGGTCCGGGTGTGGGTCGGGTGGGGCTCACTCCCCGGCGTACGCCCGCTCCAGCGCGGCGATGTCGAGCTTGCGCATCGACATCATGGCCTTGTTGGCGCGCGCCACCTTCGCGGGGTCCGGGTCGCGGAACATCTCCTCGAGCCGGCTCGGGACGACCTGCCAGGACACTCCGAACCGGTCCTTGAGCCAGCCGCAGGGGCCGTCCTCGCCGCCGCCCTCGGTGAGCCTGGTCCAGTAGTGGTCGACCTCGTCCTGGTTCTCGCAGGTGATCTGGAAGGAGATCGCCTCGTTGAACCTGAACTCCGGGCCGCCGTTGAGGGCGACGAACTTCTGGCCGTTGGCCGTGAAGTCGACGGTGAGCACGGAACCGGCGGGCTGGGGCGCTCCCTCGGGGTAGCGGGTGACGGCACCGATGCCGGAGTTCTTGAAGAGGGAGACGTAGAAGTGGGCGGCGTCCTCGGCGTCGCCGTCGAACCAGAGACACGTGGTGAATCCGTCGGTGCTCATGACTACCTCCTGGGCATGGAACACGGTCACCACTGTCGACCGGCGCGGAGCGCGGAACTCATCGCTCTGCCGGCGGCGAATCTGCCACGGGCAGAGAAGGACCCCGGCGGGGCCGCCGCGGGCCGAGAGTGGAGGAACCGCGGCTCCATCGGCCGCGCACCACCCCCACCACCCCTCTACGACTCGCTATGTCTCTGACTCGCTACCAGCTCGACAAGGAGCGCCGATGTCTCCACTCATCGCCGGCCTCGCCCCGGCCGCACTGCCCCGGGCGGAGGAGGGCGAGACCCCCGCGACCCGGTTCGACGACCAACTCGCCGCGCAACTGCTCGCGCAGCGGATCGTGCTGCTGGGCACGCAGGTCGACGAGGTCTCCGCGAACCGGGTCTGCGCCCAGTTGCTGATCCTGTCCGCGGAGGACCCGCGCACCGACATCAGCCTGTACGTCAACAGCCCCGGCGGTTCCGTGCACGCGGGTCTCGCCATCTACGACACGATGCGGCTGATCCCGAACGACGTCTCCACGCTCGCCATGGGGTTCGCCGCCAGCATGGGGCAGTTCCTGCTGAGCGTCGGTGCGGCGGGCAAGCGCTACGCCCTGCCGAACGCGCGAGTCATGATGCACCAGCCGTCGGCGGGCATCGGCGGCACCACCGCCGACATCGAGATCCAGGCGGACAACCTGGAGTTCACCAAGCGGACCATCGAGCGGATCACCGCCGAGCACACCGGGCAGAGCCCGGAGACCATCTCCCGGGACGGCGACCGCGACCGCTGGTTCACGGCCGAGGAGGCCAGGGAGTACGGAATGGTGGACCAGGTCGTGCAGTCCCTCGCGGACGTGCGGCCGGCCGCCACCAGGCGACGGATGGGGCTGTGACATGGGGAGCTACACGATTCCGAACGTCGTCGAGCGGACTCCGCAGGGCGAGCGGTCCTACGACGTGTTCAGCCGGCTGCTGTCGGAGCGGATCATCTTCCTGGGGACCGACATCGACGACGGCGTGGCCAACGTCGTGATCGCACAGCTCCTCCATCTGGAGTCGTCGGCCCCGGAGAGCGAGATCGCCGTCTACATCAACTCCCCCGGCGGCTCGTTCACGTCGCTGATGGCGATCTACGACACGATGACGTTCGTGCAGGCGCCGATCTCGACGTTCTGCGTCGGGCAGGCGGCGTCCACGGCGGCCGTGCTGCTGGCGGGCGGCGACCCCGGGCGGCGGTTCGTACTGGAACACGCGCGGGTCCTGCTGGGGCAGCCGGCCAGCGGCGGACGCCAGGGGACGGTCTCCGACCTGGCACTCCAGGCCAAGGAGATGGTGCGGATCCGCTCCCAGGTGGAGGAGGTGCTGGCCCGGCACACGCACCACGACGTCGCGACGCTGCGCGCGGACATGGACCGCGACAAGGTGTTCACCGCCGAGGAGGCGGTGGCGTACGGGCTGGCGGACGAGGTGCTCGCGCGGCGCCTGGCACGGGTGTGAGAGAAGGGGCCGGCGTCCCGCCTCGGCGGGGCGCCGGCCCGTGCGTGCTCCAGGAGACGAACAGGTCCTAGGCGGCCAGGCACATCCCGTCGAACCGCGTGCCGGACGTGCCCCGGCCGGGCCCCGCGCCGGCGTGCCGGGAGGTGAGACGGAGCAACTCCCCCTGGGCCCGGGCCAGCAGGTCGCCCAGACCCAGTCCGAGGGCGCCCGCGGCGGCGGCCAGCACCTCCGAGGACGCCTCCTTGCGGCCGCGCTCCACCTCCGACAGGTACGGCATGGAGATGCGGGCGGTCTCCGCGACCTCCTTCAGCGTGCGCTCCTGGTCGAGGCGTTCACGCCGCAGGACGTCCCCGACCAGATCGCGCCACAGGGGCTCCCTCACGGCGGGCGGCCTTCGCTCCGGGGGAACCGGCGCGGCGGCGGGACGGACTCCCGGGCGCGCGGCCTGCGGGCGCAGTGGAATGACGCGGGCTTCGTTCGGCACGTGGCTGGTCACCTCCTCAGCCTAGGATCCCGGGCGCGGCACGGAAGGGCGCGGCGTTCCGCCCTGAGGGAAATCCGGGGGCGATCCCGCGTGCCGGACAGCACGCGCGGGTCTACGCTGAGGGTGACGCATCACCCCGCGAAGACGCCGCGGCACAGGTTTTCGGCCACCCGTGAAGACGGGGGGCATGTGCTGCCGCGACCCGGGTACCCGCAAGCGGGAAGAGCCTAGGGAGACGTCGAACCGTGACTTTCGTGGGAGAGGCAATGGAGACCGCCGTGGTCCGGCCGAAGGCGCAGGTTGTCGAGCAGACCGCCGTGAGCGGGGCGGGTGAGGGCTCGCTGCGGGGTGTGGTCGACCCCCGCACCGTGGCACCGCGGGACGCGCGGCAGCTGTCCCGTCAGTTCTTCCGGCGTCTGACGGAGCTCGAAGAGGGCACGCACGAATACCAGTACGCGCGCAACACGCTGATCGAGATGAACATGTCGCTCGTGCGGTTCGCCGCCGGCCGCTTCCGGGGCCGCGGGGACGACATGGAGGACGTCGTCCAGACCGGCATGATCGGTCTGATCAAGGCCATCGACCGGTTCGAGCTGTCGCGCGAGGTCGAGTTCACCTCCTTCGCGCTGCCGTACATCGTCGGGGAGATCAAGCGGTTCTTCCGGGACACCACCTGGGCGGTGCACGTGCCGCGGCGGCTCCAGGAGCTGCGCGTGGAGCTGGCCAAGGCCCGCGAGGAGCTCTCCTCCCGCCTGGACCGCGAGCCCACGGTCGCCGAACTCGCCACGCTGATGAACATCGGCGAGAGCGAGGTGGTCGAGGGCCAGATCGCGTCCAACGGCTACAACTCCTCGTCGCTGGACGCCGCGCTGACCGGTGACGGGCCCGAGCACGGCGAGTCGGTGCTGGCCGACTTCATCGGTGTCGAGGAGGACGGGCTGCGGCTCGTCGAGGACTTCCACTCGCTGGCCCCGCTGATGGCCGAGCTGAGCGAGCGCGACCGCCGGATCATCCACATGCGGTTCGTGGAGGAGGCCACCCAGGCGGAGATCGGCGAACAACTCGGCTGCTCGCAGATGCACGTCTCGCGCCTGATCAAGCGGATCATCACCCGGCTGCGCGAGGGCATGCTGGGTGAGCTCGGCTGCGCCTGACGGCGTCGCCGTCGCCGTCCTTCGCCGCACGGTGGTCGGTGCCCTTCACGCCTCGGTGAGGGGCACCATGGCCCGTACGCGCTTGCCGACCGGGACGCGTTCGACGACGACCGTCTCCACCAGGGCGTGCACGATCTCCAGTCCGTGCCGGCCGACGCGTTCGGGGTCCCGGGGGAAGCGCTCGGGCACGGCGCCGCTGCTGTCGTAGACGGTCACCGCCACCGAGGCGCCCGTTCCCTCCAGCTCCAGGATGTACGGGCCCCTGCTGTGGCGGTCGGCGTTGGTGACCAGCTCGCTGACCACGAGCAGTACGGCGCCGTCGGCGCGCGGGCCGATCGTGGCGCACCACTCGGTCCTCAGTTGGTCGAGGAAGAGCGAGGCGAAGGAACGGGCCTCGGCTATGCATCCCGGCTCACCGGAGTAGTGTGCCGCCCGCCTCAGCGGTTCAACGGGTACGTCGAAACCAGTCGGTATCACTGCCCCGTCCAGGTACTCGGTCATGCGTTTCTCTCTCGGAAGCCGGACTGGCCGGACGCTGCTGCACCTGTCCTCGTACCCCGACCCGGGGCGCGCAGTCCCCCTCTCTTCGTAGTGCGGGCATCGTCACAGTGGTGCGGGGAACCCGGAGGTGGGACAAGGGTGTGCGATCGGGCGGGGAAGGGCGGTGTGCGATGAACGAACTCATGGCCGCGCGAAGCCTCACCACCCGGCCGGTGGTCACGCTCGGCGGCGACGCCGTCGCCCATGTCAAGGACACCGTATGCGACGCCGACGCGGCCCGGATCACCGGTTTCACCCTGACGGGACGGGGGCTGCTGTCCGGCCCGCTGAAGGAGGGCCTGCCGTGGTCGGCCGTGTACGCGCTGGGCCACGACGCGGTGATGATCCGCGACCGGCGGGGTCTGGTGAGCGCGGCGGCGATGACGGCGCACCAGCAGATGCTGCGGGCCCGGGTGCTGGGGGCGAGGGTGGTGACCGAGGCGGGCGCCGAGATCGGCACGGTGCTCGACGTCGTGGTCGAGGGCGGCACCGGTGGACGGGTCGTCGGCTTCCGGGTGGCGGCGAGCCGGCGGTTCGTGCCGGGCCCCACCCGGCACCGGCGGCGGGTCTACGTGCCGCGCGGCGAGACGCTCACGGTCTCCGGCCGCACCCTCGTCCTTCCCGAGGGCGCGCTCCGGCACGTCGCGGACGACCTGCCGGGCTTCAGCGCCCTGGTCGGCGGCGTGCCCGGCCAGTGGAAGGGGTCGCTGCCGTGATGCTGTTCACCGAGGTGCGCGGGCTGCCGGTGGTGCCGCCGGACGAGTCCGGGCCGCTCGGCACCGTGACGTCCCTGACGGTCGACATGGTGTCCGGCACCGTGAGCCATGTCCGGTTCCGCGGCAGCCGCTTCGGCGGAGAGACGGTGCTGCCCTGGGAGTCGGTGGACACGTTCGGACCCGGCGCCGTCCGGGTCGGGTCCATCGGCGCCGTCGAGTCGGTGCGGCCCCACCACGACCTGCTGGGCCGTCGGATTCTCACCGACACGGGCACCGGGCACGGCACGGTGCTGGACGTGGCGTTCGACACCGGGACCGGTCGGCTCCTCGCGGTCTTCACCACCCGCGGCGAACTGCCGGCCGACCGCCTGCTGGGCCTCGGCGACTACGCCTTGGTCGTCCGGGCGGGCTGAGCCCCGGGCCGGTCCGTCGGGTGCGGGACGCCGCCGTCCGACGCGGACGGACCTGTCGGCGGGCGCGCACGGCGGGGGCTGCTTAGCGTGACAGCGTGAGTTCGCGAACCGCGTGGGGACCCTCCGGCCGGGCAGCCACCCGTCACGGCTGGGCGCAGGCGCTGGGGACGGTGCTGGCCGGGCTGGTCGCCATGGGGGTCGTGGCCGCGCTCGGGCTGTGGGCGGCCGGCGCCACTGACCTGCCCGACAACGCCTTTCCCCGGGTCGTCGTGGCGACCGTCGTCACCGCCGTGGGCGGCGCGGTCGAGATGTCCGGCGACGCGGGCGGACTGGCCGACACCGACGCGGGGCTGACCGTGATGCCGTTGTCCGTCACCCTGACCGGCGCGCTGGTCATCGCCTGGGGCTTTCTGCGGCCGCTGCGCCGGCGGGCCGTCACCGGCGCCCCTGAGCTGGCCGGCTGGGCCGGGCGGATCGCCTTCCTGTGGCTGCTCGCCCTCCTCGGGATGGCCTTCGCCGCGCGGCAGACCTTCGAGGTCTCCCTCGGGGAGGGCGTGCTGAGCGACCTCGGCGACCTGCTCGGCGTCACCCCGAAGGTCGGTTTCACCACGGACGTGCCGCTGACGGTCCTCTTCGGGCTGTCGTGGCTGGCGGGGGTGTTCTTACTGGCCCTGCTGGTCACGCGCGAGGCACCGCTGCCCGGACGGCTGCCGCGCCTGCGGACGTCGGTGCGGCCGGCCGCGTACGCGATGGTTGCTCTGCTGCTCGCCTACGTGGTCGTCGGCGTCGTCGTCGCCCTGGTCGTCGCCGGCACGCGGGGACATCCGGCGGACACCTTCGCCGTACTGCTGCTCGGGCTGCCGAACCTGGCGTGGCCCGCGCTCACGATCGGCCTCGGTGCGACGTGGAACGGGCGCGTGGAGGGGCCGTTCGGGCTGCCGATGCCGCAGGTGCTCGACGAGGTGCTGCGCACGCGCGACGTCTCCACCGTGAACGTGGGCACGCTCGCCGAGCACGACGGGCGGATGTGGTGGCTCCTGGTCGCCGCGGCGGTCCTGGTCCTGGCGGCCGGGTTCCTCATGGCCTCGCGCTCCCCGGCCGGAACGCCGGTCTGGCTGCACGCCCTGCGGATGGCCGTGGCGCTGGCGCTCACGGTCCTCGCAATCGGCCTCGTCGGCCGGATCTCCGCCCACTACGGGCTGTCCGTGCTCGGCATCGGCGATCTGGGCGGCGGGCTGGCGGGGCGGTTGTTCCTGCGGCCGCGTCTGTGGGGTGCGGTCGGTCTCGCCCTGCTGTGGGGGCTGGTCGCCGGGTTGCTGGGCGCGCTGCTCGCCCGGTGGGTGGGTCGGCGGACCCGCGGGGCCCGGTCCTAGGGGCGCCGGGCAGGAGGTTCAGGCGACGGGGACGACCAGCGGCGGGGAGGCCCGCTGCATGCGCAGCGCGTCCACGGACTCCGCCATCAGCTCGTACTCGGTGGTCTCGTCGCTGGTCGCGATGAGGACCAGCCGACCCGCGGCCAACTCGTCGGCGACCAGCTCCTGTTCGGTGTCGTCGGCGCACCAGGTGCGCAGGACGCGCGGCACGTCGGGCGCGTCGTCGGCGACGGGAGTCAGGGCGCCGCGCGGTAAGTGGGGGGTGTCGGGCTGCGGATCCAGCCGCTCGGCGATCCAGGACGCCCGGTCGCGCAGCCACCACAGAGCCAGGGCCAGGGTGGGGGCTCGGTAGGTTCCCAGGGGGACACCGATACGCCGGCCGTCACAGACGCCGTAGGCGGTGACATGGCACAGGAACTCGTCGTGCACTGCTACCCTCCCCCGTCACCCAGCCCGCCTGCCGGTCGGGCATGGCGTCCGTGCGGCTCGTGTGCTGTGCGTGAGGGCGCTGTCGCATGGTGTGAGAGGCCCTAGTGGTGAGTATGTTCACTACTGAACCACTGTCACCATGAATTTCCGGCCAGTCTCCTGGCATATTCACGGCGATTGATGGCCGAAACGCTGCGCTACGGGTGATCGACTCAGGGTTCCGGGCGAACCGCCGCGTTCCCGGCCGTGTCGGCCGGAGCCATGACCCCGGGGGTAATCGACGGGGCCAACGGACGCGGGCATGGTTGCGGTACCGGGTCGCCGAGACCGGGATCCGGTCCCTGACCAGCGCAAAACCCCTCCATGGAGGCTGATCGCCATGTCCGCACCCACCCGTCGCTACGAGGACGCCGTCGCCCGCTACTTCGAGGCCTGGAACGCCGGGCCGGACGCGCGGGCCAAGGCGGTCGCCGCGGCCTGGACCAATGACGGCGGCTACAGCGACCCCCTGGCCGAGGTTCGCGGCCATGAGCAGATCGCGGCCGTGATCACGGCGGCGCACGAGCAGTTCCCCGGCTTCGTCTTCCGGCTGTCCGGTGCCGTCGAAGGGCACCACGACACGGCGCGCTTCTCCTGGGAGCTGGTGAGCGGAGCTGGGGGCACCCCCTCTGAGGGAGGCCCGGCGCCGGTGGCCGGGTCGGACGTGGTCACGCTGGACGGCGAGGGCCGGATCCGGGACGTCTACGGCTTCCTGGACCGGGTGCCCGCGGGGGCGTGAGGGCCCCACCACGCGCGAGCCGGTCCCGGAGGCGGGCAGTCGCCTCCGGGACCGGCTCGCGCGTTCCGCGCCCGACGGACCTCAGCCCTTGACGATCTTGTCGATGCGGGCCAGTTCGTCGGCCCCGAAGTCGAGGTTGCCGATGGCCGCGACGCTGTCCTCCAGCTGCCGCGGGCTGCTCGCGCCGACAAGGGCGGAGGTCACCCGTCCCGCGCGCAGCACCCACGCCAGGGCCAGCTGGGCCGGCGTCTGACCGCGGGACCTGGCGATCTCGTCCAGGGCGCGCAGCTTGCCGACCAGTTCCTCGGTGACGGCGTCGGAGTTCAGGAAGGGGCTGTCGCTCGCGGCCCGGGAGTCCTCCGGGATGCCGTTCAGATAGCGGCCGGTCAGCAGTCCCTGCTCCAGCGGGGAGTAGGCGATGGAGCCGACCTTCAGCTCGTCGAGGGTGTCCAGCAGGCCGCTGGTCTCGGGGCGGCGGTCGAGCATGGAGTAGCGCGGCTGGTGGATCAGCAGCGGGGTGCCCAGCTCCGCGAGGATGCGGGCGGCCTCGCGGGTCTGCTCCGGCGAGTAGTTGGAGACACCGACGTACAGCGCCTTGCCCTGCTGCACCGCGGTGTGCAGCGCGCCCATCGTCTCCTCGAGGGGAGTCTCCGGGTCGGGGCGGTGCGAGTAGAAGATGTCGACGTAGTCCAGGCCCATGCGGGACAGGCTCTGGTCGAGCGAGGACAGCATGTACTTGCGCGAGCCCCACTCGCCGTACGGGCCGGGCCACATCAGATAGCCGGCCTTGGTGGAGATGACCAGCTCGTCGCGGTACGCCGTGAAGTCGGCCTTCAGAGCCTCGCCCAGCGCGGACTCGGCGGCGCCGGGGGGCGGGCCGTAGTTGTTGGCGAGGTCGAAGTGGGTGACGCCGAGGTCGAAGGCGCGGCGCAGGATGGCGCGCTGGGTCTCGACGGGGCGGTCCGGGCCGAAGTTGTGCCACAGGCCGAGCGAGAGCGCGGGGAGCTTCAGGCCGCTGCGTCCGGTGCGCCGGTAGGGCATCTCCGCGTAGCGGTCGGGGTGTGCGGTGTACAACGCGACTCCAGAGGGGTTGGCCCCCGAGGTACGGGGCTTGGGTGGAACCGTCCTCCACTCTGGCGTGACCTGCGTGCAGTGGTCCAACAGAAGAATCCGATGGGATTGCGCGGTTACGCTTCTCAATCATGGAACTGCGTCATCTTCAGCACTTCGTGGCCGTCGCCGAGGACCAGCACTTCACCCGCGCGGCGGAACGGCTGCTGGTGTCCCAGTCCGGCCTGTCGGCGTCCATCCGGGCGCTGGAGCGGGAGCTCCGGGCGCCGCTGTTCGTGCGCACGACCCGCCGGGTGACGCTGACCGAGGCCGGGCGGGCGCTGCTGGACGAGGCGCAGCGGATCCTCGCCCAGGTGCGCTCGGCGCACGAGGCGGTCGCCGCGGTGCAGGGGGTGCTGCGCGGGACGCTGTCGCTGGGCGCCGAGCAGTGCATCGCCGGGGTGCCGGTGGCCGGGCTGCTGGCGGCCTTCCGGCGGCGCCACCCCGACGTGGAGATCCGGCTGCGGCAGGCGGGCTCCGGCGAGCTGGCGGAGGAGGTGGCGGCGGGGCGGCTCGACCTCGCCTTCGCCTACCGGACGCAGGCCGACACCGACCAGTTGCGTTCGGTCTCGCTGGCCGGCGAGCCGATGACGGTGCTGTGCCACCCCGAGCACCGGCTCGCGGCGGACGGCGCGGTCCTCACCCCGCACGATCTCGCCGACGAGGTGTTCGTCGACTTCCACCCGGACTGGGGACCGCGCCGGGTCACCGACGCCGTCTTCGCCGCGGCGGGCGTCCGGCGGACCGTGCCGCTGGAGGTGAACGACGTGCACGGCCTGCTCGACCTGATCGACGAGAACCTCGGCATCGCGGTGGTGCCGCGGCACTTCCGGCACAAACGGGCCGCCCTCACCTCGCTGCCGCTCAAGGACGCCGGCGGGACGGAGTACGAGACCATCGCGCTGCTGCCGGCCGCGCAGGCCACCAGCCCCGCGGCGCGGGCGCTGATGGGGCTGCTGGAGACGGGAAGCGGGTGAAGGGGAGCGGGTGAAGGGCGAGCGTGTGAAGGGCGAGCGTGTGAACAAGGAGCGGCTGAGGGCGGCATGCGCAATGGTGGACGCATGCATGCGAAGGACATCCTCATCGAGGGCTACGCCCGTATCCAGGAAGAAGTCCACGCCGCCGTCGAGGGCCTGGACCCCGACGGCCTGAGCGCCCGGCCCGCCGACGACGCGAACTCCGTCGCCTGGCTGGTCTGGCATCTCACCCGTGTCCAGGACGACCACGTCGCGGACGCCTTCGGGCTCGACCAGGTGTGGCTCGCCGGGGAGTGGGAGGAGCGCTTCGGCCTCGGCCTGCCCCGCCGGGACACCGGGTACGGCCACAGCCCCGCCGAGGTCGCGAAGGTGCGGGTCGACTCGGGCGACCTGCTGACCGGCTACCACGACGCCGTGCACGAGCAGACGCTCACCGCCCTGCGCTCGCTGACCGCCAAGGACCTGGAGCGGGTCGTGGACGACAACTGGGATCCGCCGGTCACGCTGGCCGTGCGGCTGGTCAGCGTCCTGTCCGACGATCTCCAGCACGTCGGACAGGCCGCCTATGTGCGCGGGCTCGTTCAGAGCGCGGACGCGTAGCCCGGCAGGACCACGTCCTCGATCAGGGCGTTGCGCTCGTCGAACGGGACGAAGGCGCTCTTGAGGGCGTTCACCGTGACCGTGCGCAGGTCCTCGACGCTCCAGCCCGCCTGTTCGACCAGCAGGGACATCTCACGCGTCATCGTCGTGCCGGAGACGAGGCGGTTGTCGGTGTTGAGGGTGACGCGGAAGCCGAGGTCCTTGAGCGCGGTGATCGGGTGCTCGGCGATCGAGGTGGCGGCGCCGGTCTGGAGGTTGGAGGTCGGGCACATCTCCAGCGCGATCCGGCGGTCGCGCACCCAGGAGGCGAGCCGGCCGAGCTTGCCCGCCGCGAGGTCGGGGATGTCGTCGGTGATGCGCACCCCGTGGCCGATGCGCTGGGCGCCGCACACCTGGAGGGCCTGGTGGATGCTGGGCAGGCCGTGCGCCTCGCCTGCGTGGATGGTGAACGGCACGTTCTCGCGGCGCAGGTGCGCGAAGGCGTCGAGGTGGTCGGCGGGCGGGAACCCGTCCTCGGCGCCGGCGATGTCGAAGCCGACGACGCCCGCGTCCCGGAAGGCGACCGCGAGGTCGGCGGCCTCCCGGACCCGGTCGAACATCCGCATCCCGCACAGCAGGGTGCCGACGCGCACCGGCGTGCCCGCTGCCGCCGCCTTGGCCATGCCGGCCGCCAGTCCCTCCTGGACGCTCTCGACGACCTCGGCGAGGGTCAGCCCGCCGCCGGTCATCAGCTCGGGGGCGTAGCGCACCTCGCCGTAGACGACACCGTCGGCGGCGAGGTCGAGGACATACTCCTCGGCGGTGCGCAGCAGGCCCTCGCGGCTCTGCATGACGGCGAGGGTGTGCTCGAAGGTGGCGATGTAGCGCACCAGGTCACCGGAGTTGGCGGCCTCGTAGTACCAGGCGGCCAGCTCGTCGGGGTCGGTGGTGGGCAGGGTGTGGCCGACGCTCGCGGCCAGTTCCACGACGGTCGCGGGGCGCAGGCCGCCGTCGAGGTGGTCGTGGAGGACCGCCTTGGGGAGGCGGCGGAGAGTCCCGGCGTCTATGCGCGTAGATGACATGTGCGGTGGTTCCTCGGCAGGTCGGAGCACGAATGCGGGGCGGGGACGGATCAGGAGGCGGCGGGCTGGAGCAGGTCCCAGCGGTTGCCGTACAGGTCCTGGAAGACGGCGACCGAGCCGTAGGGCTCGTGCCGGGGCTCCTCCAGGAAGGTCACGCCCGCGCCGGTCATGCGGGCGTGGTCGCGGGCGAAGTCGTCGGTGTGCAGGAAGAACCCGACGCGCCCGCCCGTCTGGTCGCCGATCCGGGAGCGCTGGGCCTCGCCCTTGGCGCGGGCCAGCAGCAGCGCGGTGCCCTGCTGCCGGGCGGCGGGCTCGACGACGACCCAGCGGGAGCCGTCGGGCCGGGGCGTGTCCTCGGCGAGGCGGAAGCCGAGGGCGCCGGTGTAGAAGCGAATCGCCTCGTCGTAGTCGTCGACGACGAGGGCGACCAGGGCGATGCGTGTCATCGGCACCTTCCGGGGCGGGCGATTGACGGGAGAGGTTATACGTAAAACCCGCCGGACGCCAAGTCCCCGCTCAGAGGGCTCGGCGCCACGGCGGCGCGGGTCAGCCCGTGCGGGCCCCGTCGAGCCGTGCCAGGTCCTCCTCGGTCAGGCGCAGCGCGCCCGCGGCGACGTTCTCCGTGAGGTGACCCAGGTCGCCGGTGCCGGGGATGGCGAGGACGTGCGGGCCCTGGTGCAGGGTCCAGGCGATCCTCACCTGCGCGGGGCTCGCGCCGTGCGCCCGGGCGACCGCGCGGACCTCCTCCTCGTGGGCGGTGCCGGCGCCGCGCGGTCCGGCCTCGCCGGCGATGGCGTAGAACGGCACGAAGGCGACGCCCCGGGCGCGGCACTGGGCGAGGAGCGCGTCGGTGGCGGGGTCGTGGAAGCCGAGGCCGTACCGGTTCTGGACGCTCACCACCGGCGCGATGGCCTGGGCCTCGGTCAGGTGCCGGGGCTCCACGTCGGACAGGGCGAGGTGGCGGATCAGTCCCGCCTCGCGCAGCTCGGCCAGGGCGCCGAAGTGGTCGGCGATCGAGTCCTGCCGCATGCGGCGCAGGTACACGACGTCGAGGTGGTCGCGGCCGAGCTGGCGCAGGTTCTCCTCGACGTGGGCGCGCAGGTCCTCGGGGCGGGCCGAGGTGCCCCACTCCCCCGACCAGTCCCGGTACGGGCCGACCTTGGTGGCGACGACCAGGTCGTCGGCGTAGGGCGCCAGCGCGCTGTTGATCAGCTCGTTCGCGGAGCGCAGGGACGAGAAGTAGAAGGCGGCGGTGTCGATGTGGTTGACACCGAGTTCGACCGCCCGGCGCAGTACGGCGAGGGAGCGTTCGCGGTCGCTCGGGGTGCCGAGGTGGAAGGCGGCGCTGCCCGTCAGCCGCATCGCGCCGAAGCCGACGCGGCGGACGGGCAGGTCGCCGAGGTGCCAGGTGCCCGAGGACTCCGCGGTGATCGTTTCCGAGGTCATCGGCGGAGTTTCGCACACCCGTCGCGGGTCAGCAGTAGAGGTTGCCGCCCGGGGAGACGCCGAGCATCTGGCTGAACTGCTGGTACTTGGTGACGCGGCTCTGGACCTGGGCGGGGTTCTTGCCGTCGCACTCGACGGAGCCGTTGATGGAGCGGATGGTCTGGCCGAATCCGGCGCCGTTGACCATGGCGTTGTGCCCGGTCATGCTCCCGGGCCCGGACTGGGTGTTCCAGTACCACAGGGCGGTCTTCCAGGCGACGGCCGAGTCGTTCTGCACCAGCCAGGGGTTGCCCAGCAGGTTGATGCCGAGCGCGTCGCCCGCGGCCTTGTAGTTGTAGTTCCAGCTGAGCTGCATCGGACCGCGCCCGTAGTAGGCGTCTCCTCCGGCCGGGCAGCCGAAGGGCTGGTTCCAGTCGCAGTAGTGCGGGTAGTTGGCGGTGTTCTGCTCGACGATGTGCACCAACCCGCCGGTCTCGTGGCCGACGTTGGCGAGGAAGGCCGCGGCCTCCTGCTTCTTGGTGGTGTCGCTGCCGGTGTTCGCGAAGCCGGGGTAGGCGCTGAGCGCGGCGGTGAGGCCGCTGTAGGTGTAGAAGGAGTTTCTGCCCGGGAACATCTGGTTGAACTGGGCCTCGCTGACCACGAAGTTGCCGACCGGCGTCCCGGAGCCGCCGTCGCAGGCGTACGGGTCCCAGTACCAGGTGCTGATGAGCGGGTCGTAGCCCGGGTTGGCGTGCTCGGCGATGTAGGCCTTGCCGTCGGTGTAGCGGACGACGTCGCCGGCGTTGTAGTTCGCGTCGGCCGACCAGGCCGGGTAGCTCGAACACGCGGCGGCGGACGCCTCGGTGGCGGGCAGGAGCACGGGCACGGCGGCCGCGAGAGCGAGTGCGGTCACCACGGCGGATATACGGCGCCTCGACACAGGTCTGTCTCCTTCGGCGGAGCACGGCCGCTCCCGTACAAGGACAGAGCGGAGCAGAGCCTTGTGCGCACGTGCCGGTCGCCGGACCGGCCACGGCGTGGGGGCGGCCGTGGAGGGGGGTGTGAGGCACACTCAACCGCGTTGGTCTGTACCAGTCAAGGGTGTAGACCAGTCCAACTCGCCGGGTCGGGCGCCGGGTTGGCGTGGGCTACACGGAGACCGGCGACGGCGCCGCGTCGCGGTCGGCCGGGACACGTCCCGGGTGACGCCACAGGCCCCGGGCGGCGAGGCGCGGCAGGACGCCCTCGCCGAACCAGTACGCCTCCTCCAGGTGCGGATAGCCGGACAGGACGAACTCGTCGATGCCGAGGGCGTGGTACTCGGCGATTCGGTCCGCGACCTCGTCGTGGCTGCCGACCAGGGCGGTACCCGCGCCGCCGCGCACCAGACCGATGCCGGCCCACAGGTTGGGGTGGATCTCCAGGGCGTCGCGGGAGCCGCCGTGCAGGGCGAGCATGCGCCGCTGCCCCTCGGACTCGCTGTGGGCGAGGCCGGCCTGGACGGCCCGCACGGTGTCCGGGTCGAAGCCGTCGAGCAGCCGGTGCGCCTCGGCCCAGGCCTGCTCCGCGGTGTCCCGGGTGATGACGTGCAGCCGGATCCCGAAGCGCAGGGTACGGCCCTCCTTCGCGGCCGCCGCCCGCAGCCGGGCGATCTTGCCCGCGACCTGCTCGGGCGGCTCGCCCCAGGTGAGGTACACGTCGACGTGCCGGGCGGCGACCTCCACGGCGGCGGGCGAGGAGCCGCCGAAGTACACCTCGGGCACGGGATCGGGCACCCGGACGAGCTTCGCGTCCTCCACCCGGAGGTGCTCACCGCGCAGGTTCACCGTCCTGCTCTGCCACAACTCCCTTACGACGTGCAGGAATTCGCCGGTACGGCGGTAGCGGGCGTCCTTGTCAAGGAAGTCCCCGTAGGCCCGCTGCTCCCGGCTCTCGCCGCCCGTGACGACGTTGAGAAGGAGCCGTCCGCCGGTCTGCCGCTGGAACGTGGACGCCATCTGCGCGGCGAGCGTGGGTGAGACGAAGCCGGGGCGGAACGCGACCAGGAACTTCAGCCGCTCGGTCGCCTGGGACACCATGGCGGTGGTCAGCCACGCGTCCTCGCACCAGGCGCCGGTGGGGGTGAGCGCGGCGACGAAGCCGAGGTCCTCGGCGGCGCGGGCGATCTGGCTCAGATAGGCCACCGTCGGCGCCCGGTTGCGCCCGGAGTCGGTGGCCGGGGCACCGTGGCCGCCCCCGACGACGTCGCGGCTGTCGCCGTTGGTGGGCAGGAACCAGTGGAAGGTGAGGGTCGACACGGGGGCTCCGTTCGGGGGCGTGTACGCAGCGGGCCGGGCGGGCGGGGCCGCCGCGGGCTCACGCGGCACCCCGGGGCGCGTCGCGCGGGCTCAGCCGGCCGCGGCGAGCACGGGCGCCGCCACCCGGGCACCCAGGGCCGCCGAGAACTGGTCGACCACGTGCGCGAGGGCCTCGGCGGCCCCCGGGGCGACGGTGACCGTGCCGTCCTCGTGCGCCGTGATGTCCCGGTCCAGGGTGAACCAGCCCTGCACGATGTGCGCCGCGCCCATGGAGTTGAGCACGGGGCGGAGCGCGTAGTCGATGGCCAGGACATGGGCGGTGGAGCCGCCGGTGGCGAGCGGCAGCACCGTCTTGCCGGTGAGGGCGTACTGCGGGAGGAGGTCGAGGAGGGCCTTCAGGACACCGGAGTAGGACGCCTTGTAGACGGGGGTGCCGACGACGACGCCGTCGGCGCGGGCGAACAGTTCGGCGGCCTCGGTGATCGCGGGGTGCCTGAAGTCCGCGCCGAGCAGCGCCTCGGCGGGGACGGTGCGGACGTCGAGCGGGATCACCTCGTGGCCCTGCGCGGTCAGCCGGTCGTCGAGGTGGCGCAGCAGCCGGTTGGTGCGGGAGGCGGCGGAGGGACTCCCGGAGACGGACAGGACGGTGGCCATGGGCCCTCTTTTCGGGGAGGCGGGCGCGAGGGAATCCCCGGCGGAGTCTCCAGGCGGAGCGCGTCGACCGGGACATGGGAAGCACCGGGGCCAACAGGCCGGCGGGGCGGGGAGGGAGCGGCGGATCGGCGGGATCAGGCCGCGACGCGACAGGAGGCGCTGCAGACGCGCGCGAGGTCGACATGGCGTCGCCGCGTGAGGTCCGGTCGCGTTGTCATGCAAACGATCGTGGCAGCCGCCGCCGAGCACGGTCAAGGAGGACCGGACCGGTCTCATTCCGCGGCCCTGGAATTCACACGGGTGTGACAAACGGGCTCTGCCTCCTGCGGGGATCGCGCGACGGGAGATCCCACCCCGTCCACCTCTACACATAAGGAAGAAATAAGAGCAGAATGCACTTATGCGGCGCTACCGCACACCGCACCAGAAGCGGTCGGCCCTGCAAGTCAAAGGAGACGACTCATGGCCAACGTCTCGCACCCCCGAGGTGACATCACCAGCCACCCCGACGCTCCGGAAATGCAGGCGCGCTACGCGCGCATGCTCGGTGGTCGCGACGTGGCACTCGTGGACGGGCCGGTGTTCCTGCTCGGCCTCTACTGTGCCGTGTCCCCGTGGATACTCCACTTCACCACCAGCCAGCCCTCACTCGTGGCCCACAACCTGATCGTGGGCATCGCCATCGGTCTACTGGCCCTCGGATTCACCCGCGCCCCGGAACGCATGTACGGCCTCAGCTGGGCCATGTGCGCGATCGGCGTATGGATGATCATCTCGCCATGGATCGTCGGCTCGAGCCCGGACGCCGGCGTCATCTGGAACAACATCATCATCGGCGCGCTGGCCCTTGTGCTGGGCGTGGTCTGCGCCGGTACGGCGGCGCGGAGCGCCCCTCGCAAGCCCTAGAGACGCGGGAAGGAAGCGGCACGGGCCGGTCCGCACGCGCGGGCCGGTCCGCGCACGCTCCCTCGGTCCGCCGGCGGGCGGGGCCCGGCGGACTGGTCACGCCCACAGCGGGCAGACGTACTACTGCGGGGGTCTTGGCGAAGGCTTGGCAAAAGGGGTGGACATGGAGATCGACGGCATCATCAGTGCCATCGTCATCGGCATCGTCATCGGCGTTCTGGGGCGGCTCGTGGTTCCGGGCCGGCAGCGCATCGGCATCCTGTGGACGATCCTCGTCGGCATCGTGGCCGCGCTCATCGGATCGTGGGTCGCGTCGGCGTTCGACGTGGCCGACACCGACGGCGTCGACTGGATCGAGTGGCTCATCCAGATCGGCCTGGCCGGGGTCGGTGTGGCCGCGCTGGACCGGTCCCGCTCCCGCCCGCGCCGCTGAACGCACGCGCACCCGTCACCTGCTGCCGAGCCACGCCTCGTACCAGGTGACGGTCGACTCGACGGTGTCCGCCATCGGCGTCGAGGTCATCGCGAAGGTCCGCTCGAAGGCGGTGGAGTCCATGATCTGGGGCTCCGTGTGCTGGTAGAACATCTCCTCGTACTCGGCCATGAACCGCTCGTCGAACGGGCCGACGGCGCGGGGCCGTTCGAGGAGCACGACGTTCAGCGGACGGCCCACGCGCTTCTCGATCATCGTGTGGATCTCGCGCGTGCTGACGGCGGGCGCGGTGGGCAGGTGCCAGACGCGGCCGTCGCCCTCCTCGCGCTCACCGAGCGTCGCGAGCCCGGCCGCCACGTCCTGGATGTCGGTGTAGCTGTGCGGCAGCGTGATGTCGCCGAAGCCCAGCACCTCCCCGCCGGTGAGCGCGCCGGGGAAGACGGCCGCGCCCAGGGACGAGTTGAGGACACCGGGTCCGACGAAGTCGGCGCTGCGGCCGAGGACCACGCGGGACCGGCCCGACCGGTGGGACGCGAGGTAGCGCTCGTCCAGTTCGGCGCGCATCCGGCCCTTGCGGCTGGTCGCCTGCCAGGGGCTGTCCTCGGTCATCACCGCTCCCCCGGTCTTGCCATACGGGTAGAGCGTGTCGAGCACGACCAGGCGGGCGCCGCTCGCCTCGACGGCGGCCAGGACGGCCTCCTGGACGCGGGGCATCACCTCGACCTGGAGGTGGTAGGCGACGTTGACGCAGTGGTACACGACGGCGGCGCCGTCCATGGCGGCGCGGGCGCCCTCGGCCGTGCTCACGTCGGCGGCGAACCGCTCGACGCCCTCGATCACGGGGCCCTCGGCCCTGCGGTCCACGAGTCGGACGGGGTGGCCCCTGCGCACCAGCTCACGAGCGAGCGCGGTGCCGGCGGGGCCGGATCCCAGAACGGTGTGCGCGACGTACGGCTGCGGGGTGGCGGTGGACATGACGCTCTCCTCTTGTCTCGGTTTCCCTCCGCGTGCTGTCGACGCCAAGGGATTGGCTACTGTCATTCGCTTTAGTTAGAGACTGTAACGTGCGCGATTGGTGATAGCAAGAGACGGGCCGGTCGGGAGACATAGGCTGGACGGCGAGGACCACGTCGCGAGGAGGGCCCTACGCCATGGTCGTGAAGGACGCCGAACTGTCACACCTGCGCCGTTGTGTGGAGCTGGCGGCGGAGGCGCTGGAGGCGGGCGACGAGCCGTTCGGGTCGGTGCTGGTGGGCGGGGACGGCGCGGTGCTGGCCGAGGACCACAACCGGGTGGCCTCCGGCGACCGCACCCGTCACCCCGAGTTCGAGCTCGCCCGCTGGTCCGCCGCCCACCTGAGCCCCGAGGAGCGGGCCGCGGCCACGGTGTACACGTCCGGGGAGCACTGCCCGATGTGCGCGGCCGCCCATGCGTGGGTGGGCCTGGGCCGCATCGTGTACGTCGCGTCCTCGGAACAACTGGGCGGCTGGCTGACGGAGTTGGGCGTCCCGGCACCGCCGGTGCGGACGCTGGCGGTGCACGAGGTGGCGCCCGGCGTGACCGTGGAGGGTCCGGTGGCGCAACTCACCGAGGAGATCCACGCGTTGCACCGGCGTTTCCACCGGGGACGCGCCTGATCAGGGGTGCTGACCCCTCCGCGGGCCCCGGCCGCCCGCGGGTCAGCCCTGGGCGCCCGGTCGGAAGCGCCGGTAGAGGACGACTCCGCCCAGCACGAGTGCGGCGCCGCCGGCGAGGACGGGCAGGGTCTGGTCCGCCCCGGTGTGGGCGAGGGGCGCCGATTCCCGCGGCGCGGCGGCGTGCGGGGACGGTTCCGGCCCGGCGCGCTCCTCCTCGGGGACGGACGGCTTCGGCTCCGCGGGGGGCCGCACCGGCTCCGGGCGGTCGTCGGACGTGTTCGTCGACTCGTTGCCGACGGCCGGATTGCCGATGCCGACCACATTGACGCTGTTGCCGCTGACGTTCACCGGGAGGTGCACCGGCAACTGCACCCCGTTGCCGGAGAGCACGCCGGGCGAATCCTTTCCGCTTCCCTCGGCGACAGCACCGCCTGACGTGCCCGACGCACCGCCCGAGGACCCCGCAGCCTCCTTCTCGTGCGACGCACCCGTCGAGGCGCCCTCCTGCCCGGTGTTGGCGCAGCCGTTGCCCGCGGCCGGGTTGAGGAGCCCGACCACGTTCACGGTGTTGCCGCACACGTCGACCGGCACGTCCAGCGGGAGCTGGACGGTGTTGCCGGAGATCAGCCCGGGCGAACCGGCCGAGGAGCCGTCGGCGCCGGCACCGTCGGACGCGAACGCCGCGTACGCCGGCATGGTCACGGCCAGCGCGCCTGAGGCGGCGGCGGCGAGCACACCGTTTCGGGTAACCCTTCTCATGAGGTTCCCTGCCTTCCAGACATGGTCGCGGGCACTCGCCCGCACCGGTTAAAACGCGGGCGCACCATCCGAGTTATGGCTTATCGGCCTTTCACCCCATCGAGTGGGCGGTTCATCGAACAAGCGGTGCGGCCCCCGCACTCCCGCACCGACCCCCACCCGAGGGGCAACAGCGCCCGGAGGCGCCCGGCGCGGAGCCCGCTTATGGTGAGCGAGGGCGCCGACCACCGGTCCGCGACGGGGCGTCCTGGAGGCATCGATGCAGGCCAAGCTGTCGACTCCGCCCTCGGTCCGGCGCTGCGCGGTCACCGGAGCGCTCGGGCTGGCCCTGCTGGGTGCGGGGCTGCCCGCGGCGATCGCACGGGACACCGGGCCCGACCTGTCCCGATTTTACGACCAGAAGATCACATGGTCGGCGTGCGAGGGCATGGAGATGCCGAAGGACCTGCAGTGCGGAAAGGTCACCGTCCCCCTCGACTACGAGCGGCCCAAGGGAAAGACCCTCGACGTGGCCCTCGCCCGCTACCGGGCGACCGGCGACTCGCGGGGCTCGGTACTGCTGAACTTCGGCGGTCCCGGCGGTTCCGGTGTGGACGAACTCGCCGCCGGGGGTAAGGAGTTCATGCACCTCACCAACGGCTACGACGTGGTGACCTTCGATCCCCGGGGCGTCGGCCGCTCCTCCCCCGTCTCCTGCGGCCCGGCCACTCTGAAGATCATGGAGGCGACCGACGGGGACGAGGGGACGACCGACCCCGACGACGTGCTGAAGCGGCTGCGGGACGCGGCGGCCGAGTGCGCGAAGTACTCCGGACCGGTGCTGCCCCACATAGGCACGGTCGACGCCGCGCGCGACATGGACGTGATGCGCCGGGCCCTCGGCGACGGCCGGCTCAACTACCTGGGCTTCTCCTACGGAACCCGGCTGGGCGCGGTGTACGCCGCCCAGTTCCCGGACAAGGTCGGGCGGATGGTGCTGGACGGCGTGGACACGCTGACCGAACCGCTGACCGAGCAGGGACTGGCCGGGGCGCGGGGGCAGCAGACCGCGCTGGAGAACTTCCTCGACTGGTGCGTCGAGGACATCGCCTGCCCGTTCGGCCAGGACGCCCGGAG
The DNA here is from genome assembly GCF_044591655.1 of Streptomyces sp. BBFR51. Lineage (NCBI taxonomy): Bacteria > Bacillati > Actinomycetota > Actinomycetes > Kitasatosporales > Streptomycetaceae > Streptomyces > Streptomyces sp. BBFR51. The sequence goes on from NZ_CP172448.1 coordinate 799,279, forward strand.
CGCCCGCGACCAGGTCGAGCGGCTCATCGCCTCCCTCGACTCCGACCCGGTGCCGTCGGCCTTCGGCGAGCCGTTCTCCGGGCAGGACATGGTCGGCGCCATCGGTCAGGCGCTGTACAGCCAGGAGCTGTGGCCCTCGCTGGAGCGGGCGCTCGCGCAGCTGCTCGATGACGGTGACACCCGCGGCCTCGAGGGCTTCTCGTCCGGTGGCGTCACCTTCCCCGTGCGCGAGCCGGTCGGTGGGCCGGTCCGTGAGCCGGTCCGTGAGCGGCTGCGTGCACCTGGCCGCGAGGACAAGGGCGCCGGACTGACCGACGAGGAGGACGTCCCCATGGACAACCTTCCGGCCGCCCTGATGGCGATCAACTGCGCGGACGACCCCGACCGCCCCACCGCCGCGCAGGTCACCGGGTCCCTGGACCGGCTGCGCGCACGGTACGAGGAGGCGTCGCCGGTCTTCGGCCGGTACCGGCTCACCCAGGTGCTCATGTGCTACGGCCGCCCCAAGGGCACCGACTACATCCGGGACGACGTGAAAAACCTCGACACCGCGAAGATGCTGCTCGTCGGCACCCGGGGCGACCCGGCCACGCCGTACCGCTGGACGACGGAGACGGCCGACCGGCTCGGTTCCTCCGCCGTGGTCCTGGACAACCGGGGCGAGGGACACACCGGCTACGCGTCCTCCGAGTGCGTGCACCGCAAGGTCGACGACTTCCTGCTGTACGGCTCCCTGCCGCCCGACGGCAGCTCGTGCGGCTCCGAGTCCGCCGGGGACGAGTCCGAGTGAGCGTCCGTCCATTCCGGATGCCCGATATGCCCGACATGGCCAACGGTTCTATCGTGCTGACATGGAGCACGATCTGAGTCCCGCCACCCTCGCCGAACTGCGGCGCCCCCGTCCGTATCCGGCCGTGTCCGTGCTGACGCCCACGCACCGCCGCGAACCGGACAACGCCCAGGACCGCGTCCGGCTGCGCAATGTGGTCGCCGCGGCCAAGAAACAGCTGGAGGACGATCCCGCGGTCACCCGCGAGCACCGTACGGAGGTGTCCCGCGAGCTCGACCGGGCCCTCGCCGAGGTCGACCTGACGTACGCCGAGGACGGCCTGGCGATCTTCGCCGCTCCCGGTGAGCACCAGGTCTGGACCCTCGCCCGTTCCGTGCCCGAGCGCGTGATCCTCTCGGACACCTTCCTGACCCGCAACCTCGTCGCCGCGCAGGCCGCCGAGCGGCCGTTCTGGGTCCTGTCCGTCGCCGCCGACCGCGTCAAGCTCTGGAGCGGCGGGGCCGGCCGGGTCGTCGAGGAACACCTCGGGGGCTTCCCGCTCGACCGGCCCGCGGAGGACTTCGACCCCGAACGCCAGGAACGGATCGGCGACGCGCCGAGCACCTTCCGGGACGAGGGGACCCGCAAGTTCCTGCGCGACGCCGACGCCGCGATGGGCAAGGTCCTGCGCGCGCACCCGCGGCCGCTGTACATCACCGGCCCCGAGCCCGCGCTGTCCCTGTTCGACGAGGCGGGCGCACTGGCCGCGGACGCGAGGCTCGTCCCGCACGGGGGGCTCGCGCACGGCACCGCAGAGGCGGTGTGGCAGGCGGTGCGGCCGGTGCTCGACGACGAGGCGCGCGGGTCCGTCGAGGCGCTGGCCAGGGAGCTGGACGCGGCCCGCGGACGCAAGGACTTCGCCGCCGGGGTCGACGAGCTGTGGGAGAGCGCCCGCACCGGCCGCGTCCGGCTGCTGGCCGTCGAGGAGAACTTCAAGGTGACGATGCGTGACGACGGCGACCACCTGGTCCCGGCGGACAGCGGCGACCTCGACGCCCGGGAGGACATCGTGGACGAGATCGTGGAGCAGTGCCTGGAGACCGGCGCCGAGGTCCGCTTCGTGCCGGACGGCGCGCTCGGGGAAGCGGACGGGATCGCGGGGGTGTTGCGGTACTGAGGGCCGACGCCGAACCCGGGCGCGCCCCGGGGGAACGCGCCCGGGGAGCGCTCCCCTCTTGACGAGCGTGAAAGCCTGTTCGCCGGACACGTACCCGCTGCTCGCGGGTGCGCGGCGGACGGCGAAGGAGTGGGCGGAGCGTGAGCGAACTTCTGGGTGTGGCGGTCCTGGGCGCCGGACACATGGGCGCCGACCATGTACGGCGCCTCGACCGGGTGGTGAGCGGCGCCCGGGTCGCCGCCGTGGCGGACCCGGACGCCGAGCGGGCCAAGGAGGCCGTGGGCGGGATCGGCGGGGTCGTCGTGCACACGGACGTCGAGGCCGCGCTGGACGCGCCGGGCGTCGAGGCCGTCCTGATCGCCTCGCCCGGCGAGGCCCACGAGGAGGCACTGCTCGCCACGTTCGCGCGGGGGCTCCCGGTCCTGTGCGAGAAGCCGATGGTGCCGGACTCCGCCGGCGCGCTGCGCGTGGTGGAGGCCGAGGCGCGCCTCGGCAGGAGGCTCGCGCAGATCGGGTTCATGCGGCGCTACGACGCCGAGTACCAGCGGCTGAAGTCCCTCCTGGACGGCGGGCGGCTGGGGCGCCCCCTGATGCTGCACTGCGTGCACCGCAACGTCTCCTCTCCGCCGCACTTCACCTCGGCGATGCTGGTCAACAGCTCCGTCTCGCACGAGATCGACGCGGCCCGCTGGCTGCTCGGGCAGGAGCTGTCCGCGGTGAGCGTGCTGCGGCCGCGGCCGTCGACGGGCGCGCCGACGGGCCTGCTCGATCCGCAGTTCGTGGTCTTCGAGACCGAGGGCGGCGCCCTGGTGGACGTGGAGATCTTCGTCAACTGCGGCTTCGGCTACGAGGTGCGCTGCGAGGCGGTCTGCGAGGCGGGCAGCGCCCGGATCGGCGAGGCGCACGGCGTGCTGGTGACGGCGGCGGGCGGCGCCCGGGAGGAGGTGCCGCAGGACTACCTCGTACGGTTCGCGGACGCCTACGACCGCCAGGTGCAGGCCTGGGTGGACGCCACCCGCGGGGGCCGGGTCACCGGTCCGGGCGCCTGGGACGGGTACGCCGCCTCCGCGGTCGCCGAGGCCGGGGTGCGGGCGCTGGAGACGGGCGCGCGGACACCCGTCGAACTGGCCCCTCGTCCGGCGCCGCACGACCCCGTATAGAACAAAGGTCCACCGAACACCAGGGCGACGACGCCCGCAGACCCGGTGCCCCCTCAAGTCCCGTAGGAAACCTACGACTTGCCCCGGGTACCGGGGGTGCCGAACACGTACCGGAGTCACTCCGGGAAGACTGTGGCATATGCCGGAAGCACCACCGTATCGTGTGTTGCCGAATCCCTTACGGGGCGTCGCGGGCTGTGCAACAGTCGTAACGGTCCTTCCGCCGGCCTCGGTTCCTTCCTGGTCGTACCGTCAGCACATCGGAGTGCGTCATGTCGTCCCATCTCTCCGCGGACCACCCGGCCGCCCGGCCTCCGGGGCACGGCTCGGTCGAGGCCCTCATATCGCAGACACGGCGGCTGCGGGGCGAAGTGGACGCGGTACGGCGGGACAGCCAGGACGACTCGACCGACCCCCGGGGACGCTGGCAGCGCGCTCTGTACGACCTGGCGCTGCATCAACTCACCGATCTCGACGCGCACTTGGCGCAGCTCCGGGACGGTCCCGCTCCCGCGCCCCGGCACGGTTCGCTGCTCAGCCGGGTCGGCAGCGCGGAGTGGAACCTGCTGACGGACGAGGCCGAGTGGTCCGGGGAGCTGTTCCGGATCCTGGGCCGCGACCCCGCGTCCGTCCCGCTCAGCCTCGACGAGCTCCCCTCCGTGGTGCTGACCGAGGACCGCCCGAAACTGACGTCGATGGTCACGGACTGCCTCGTCGACGCCCGTCCCATCGACGGCGAGTTCCGCGTCGTGCGCCCCGACGGCACCGTCCGCACGGTGCACATGATGGGTGAGCCGGTACTCGACGCCGACGGCAGCACCGCCTCGATGTGGGCGGTGCTGCGGGACGTCAGCGAACTGCGGCGCAGTCAGCGGGCGGTGAGCGACACCCAGGACTCGCTGCACAACCCTCCGCGGCCGGCGGACCCCGGGCAACGGCCGATGGCCGAACCGGAGGAGGCCGTGCCACCGCCCTGGCACGGCCTCCTCCGGTTCCCGCACCGGGGACGGCCGGGCCTGGACCTGGCCGCCGGGTACCTTCCGGCGGCCCCGACGGCCCCGACGATCCACGCGTCCGGGTACTTCGGCTGGTTCGACGCGTGTCCACTCGCCGACGACGAGACCCTGCTCGGCGTCGGCGACCTCCGCGATCCGGAGCCCGACGGGGCACACGGCCGAGCGGTGCTGATCGGCGCCCTGCGCGGCCTGGCCCTGGCGGGCACCCGGCCCACTCAACTCCAGGACCGGCTCACGGGGTTGCTCGAGGGCACCGCCCTGCCGCCGGTGCGCGACGCCGTGTACTGCGGTTACCGGCCGCTCACCCGGACCCTGACGTGGGCCCACGCCGGAAACCCCGTCCCGCTGCTGTTCCGCGGCGAGACGGGGCGTGCGCTGTCCGGGCAGGCCGAGCTGACCCTCGACGCCGGCGACCTGCTGCTCCTGCACACCGGCGCACTCGAACCGGCAGCGGTGGAACACCTCCTCTCACTGGCTCCCCGCCTGACCGGAGCGGGCTGCACGGCACAGGACGGCGTACGGACCGTGACGCGGCAGCTCGGTGGGTTTCCGCGGCAGGGGGATGCCTGCGTGCTGGTGGCGCGGGTGACGCCCTAGTCCTGCGGAGCGCGTCGCGCCCTAGGCCGGCGCGACGTCGCCGCCCCTTCCCTTCCCCCTGGGCGACCTGCTCTTGGGCAGCGCCAGTTTGATCTCTTCGCGCAGTTCCTGGATCTTCGGGTAGCCCGCGTACTCGGCGGTGAGCCGGTACATCTGGCGCAGCCGGTCCCAGGTCCGCTGGGAGGAGTTGGACCCCATCGACACCAGGGCCAGGCGTGCGTAGCGGTCCGCCTGTTCGGGGTCGTCGGCGATGAAACAGGCGGAGGCCATCGACAGATAGTCGAAGATCTTGGACCGCTGCCGCCCGTCGATCCTGAGTGCCAGGGCCTTGTCCGCGTAGTGCTGGGCGTGCGCGGCGGCCCCCGGTTCGAACTCGGCGAGCGTCCGGTAGGCCAGGGCCTGCATGCCGTACAGGTCCTCCTCCTTGAACGTCTGCATCCAGTCCGGCGGCGGCGCGTCGGCCTTGTCGGAGACGAAGAGGTCCTCGGCGCGTCCCAGGGTGCGGCGCATCGCCTGGCCCTTGCCCATGGAGGCCTGCGCCCAGGCCTCGATGGTGTAAAGCATGGCCTTGGTGCGCGGGAGCACCTGCTCACCGGAGCCGGACTGGGCGAGTTTCATCAGGTCCAGCGCCTCGTCGGGGCGGCCCAGGTGCACCATCTGACGGGCCGCCCGGGAGAGCGCCTCGCCCGCCCGGGGCCGGTCGCCGCCCTCGCGCGCGGCGTGGGCGGCGATGACGAAGTACTTCTGGGCCGTGGGTTCCAGGCCGACGTCGTGCGACATCCAGCCCGCGAGGACGGCCAGGTTGGCGGCGACGCCCCACAGGCGCCGCTGGAGATGGGGTGGGTGGTGGTAGGCGAGCATGCCGCCCACCTCGTTGAGCTGGCCCACCACGGCCTTGCGCTGGAGCCCGCCGCCGCGGGCGGCGTCCCAGGCGCGGAACACCTCGACCGAGCACTCCAGTTCGGCCACTTCCTCCGACCCCACGGGGGCGGCCTCGTAGCGGTCGAACCCGGCGGGGTCGGCGTGCAGGGGTTGGTGGAGGTCGGGGGCATCGGCCGCCAGGGCCGGGTCGGTGTGCAGCCAGTCGTGCATGGCGCTGCTGAGTGCGGAGCCCGCGGCGAGCGCGGCGCCCGCGCCCACCAAGCCGCGTCGGTTGAGCATGAGGTCCATTCCCGTGAATTCGGTGAGGACCGCCGCAGTCCGCTCGGGCGCCCACGGCACTCCGTCGGGATGCTCTTCGCTCCCGTCGCGTGGCCGTTTCCCCGCGCGCCCGTGCCGGACCAGACCGAGGTCCTCGATGGTCACGACACGGCCGAGACGCTCGGTGAACAGGGCAGCCAGCACCCGCGGCACCGGATCGCGCGGGATCTCTCCCATGTCGATCCACCGCCGCACCCGTGAGGTGTCGGTCGCCAGTTGGGGGTGGCCCATGGCCGCCGCCTGCCGGTTGACCAGCCTCGCGAGTTCGCCCTTGGACCAGCCGGCCAGGCCGAACAGGTCCGACAGACGGGTGTTGGGTTCTCCGCTCACGTCAAGCCCCCAGGTTCTCGGCTGAGTTGACAGTAGCCCCGTGCGGGTTGCCGGGCGACTATTCGCCACCGTTCGCCAGGGTGCGCCAGATGGTGTGCCACGGGCGGCCCGGTGTCAGGTAGACATGCGCCACCCCGACCCGGTCGCCGCGGGGGTACTCCCCAGGGTGACCCCCGGCGGCCGGTCGGGCGGCGCGACGGCTTTCGGAAGACGTGCCGCCTCCGGTCCCGAACGGACTGGACGGTCCGGCACCCCTCTTCAGACAGGCACAGCAGGCACACGAAGGGATCTGTCTCGCCCATGTACGCAGCATCGTCCTCCGTGTCCGCCCCGCAGCGCTCGCTGCACCCCCGCCCGGCGGCGGGTGGCGGCCCCTATCTCGCCCCCGCGCGTCCGGCGGCCCCGGTGCTCGGGGCCGGCAGGGCGCGGCTCGGCGCGGGGCCCGGCACACAGCCGCTCAGCGGGAGAATCGACCTGTCCGGCCCCCAGGGGGCCCAACTGCGCACGGCGATCGCCGCCGTGCACCGGATCTGCCCCGAGTTCTCCCCCGTGCAGGTACTGCGCCGCAGCGGGCGGTCCGTGCTCCTGGTCGGTACGACCGGGCGCAGTACGGCGGTGGCCAAGTGCTTAGTGGACCACTCCCCCGCCTGGGCGGAGCGGAGCCGGCACGAGATAGGGGCATACCGCTCGTTCGTCCGGCAGCGCCCTCCGGTGCGGGTGCCGAGACTGATCGCGGCGGATCCGGACAACGGCACTCTGGTCATCGAGCGGATGCCGGGACGGGTGGCGGCGCTCCAGCGGCACCCCGTGGAGGCCCCGCCGCGGGCGGACATCAGGGCGGCGCTCGGCGCGGTCTGCCGGCTGAACGCCTGGCGGCCGCCGGCCGGCACCTTCGAGGCCCCGTTGGACTACGCGGCCCGGATCTCCCGGTACCACGAGCTGGGGCTGCTCACCGACCGGGATCTCGGCGACCTGCAGAAGCTGCTGCACGGCATCGCCCACGCGGGCGGGCGCCAGGGCATGGGCCAGTTCTGTCACGGTGACGCGCTGCTGTCGAACGTCCTCATGTCCCCCTCCGGCCCGGTGCTCGTGGACTGGGAGCACGCGGGCTGGTATCTCCCGGGCTACGACCTGGCGACACTGTGGGCCGTCCTCGGCGACGCCCCGGTGGCCCGCCGCCAGATCAGCCAGATCGCCCAGTCGGCGGGCACCGCGGCGCGCGACGCGTTCCTGGTGAACCTGATGCTCGTACTGACCAGGGAGATCCGTACCTACGAAACGGCGCTGCAGCGCTCCATGCACGACACGGTCGCGGCACCGTCGGCGCCGGCCCAGCCGGGTGCCGCGCCGACCGGCGAGGAGCAGCGGCTGCTGCTGCGCCGGCTGCACGACGACTGTCAGATGGCCCGGCGGGCCGTGCGGGCGGCGGTCGGCACGCGCTGACACGAGAAGACGACGGTCCGCGGTGTGCCCCTCGGGGGGCGTGCCGCGGATTTCGTGTACTCAGGTCCGTGCAGGGGCCATTGGTGTACGCCACTGACGCCGTGCAGGCCCGTGCGCCGCCGCCGCGAAACTCGCCCGACCCCCTGCTGACGTGGGAAATCGCCGATGTGACGGCATGATTGACGGATCGTCGGACCGCCGGGTACGACTGACCCACGCCCGGCCCCGCACGCCCCGCCACGCCCGACCGTCTCAGGAGGCCGCTTTGCGAGGATCCCCCGTCGTGCCCGCCCTGGCCACCGCGGCACTGCTGCTGCCGTTGCTCGGCGCGGCACCGTCCGCCGCCGGGTCCTTGGGCGCACCGCCCGCCCCGGACCGCCTCCAGCGGGCGTTCGCCACCGCGGCGGCCGAGTACCACGTGCCGCAGAGCGTCCTGCTCGGCGTCGCCTACCTCCAGTCCCGCTGGGACGCGCACGGCGGCGCGCCGAGCGTGACCGGCGGCTACGGCCCGCTGCACCTCACCGACGCCCGCACGGCGCTGGCCGGGGCGTCGCACCACGGCGAGGGCTCCGAGGACCCGCGCGGGGACGACGCCCGCGCCCCGCTGCACCCCACGGGCACGGCCGCCGCACCGCCCGCCGAGCTGCCGGAGCGGCTGACCACGCTGCCGAAGGCCGCCGAGCTGACCGGGCTGAGCGCCGAGACGCTGCGCACCGATCCGGCCGCGAACGTGTCCGGCGGCGCCGCGCTGCTCGCCGCCGCGCAGCGGGAACTGGGCGAGCCGCTCAGTTCGGACCCGGCCGACTGGTATGCGGCGGTGGCCCGCTTCTCGGGCGCGGAGGACTCCGGGACGGCGGCGGCGTACGCGGACGACGTGTACGAGGTGATCCGCGCGGGTGAGCGGCGGACCACGGACGCCGGGCAGCGGGTCGCCCTGGCAGCCCGCCCGGGCGTGGCTCCCGACGTCTCGCAGCTCGAGGGCGCGGGCCTGCGCGCCTCCTCGGCCGCGGGCACCGAGTGCCCGAAGTCGGTGTCCTGCGAGTGGATCCCCGCGCCGTACGAGGAGTTCGGCGACGGCGACTACGGCAACCACGACCTGGCGACCAGGCCCGCCTCCCAGCGCATCCGCTACATCGTCGTGCACGACACGGAGGGCACCTGGAACGGGGTCCTCAACCTGGTCCAGGATCCCACCTACGTGTCCTGGAACTACACCCTGCGCTCCACCGACGGCCACATCGCCCAGCACGTGAAGGCGAAGGACGTCGCCTGGCACGCGGGCAACTGGTACGTCAACGCCAAGTCGATCGGCCTGGAGCACGAGGGATTCCTCGCGGAGCCCGACGCCTGGTACACGGAGGCGATGTACCGTTCGTCGGCGCGGCTGGTGAAGTACCTGGCCAAGAGGTACGACATCCCGCTGGACCGGCAGCACGTCCTCGGCCACGACAACGTCCCCGGGACCACGACGGCGACGATCCCGGGCATGCACACCGACCCGGGCCCGTACTGGGACTGGCGGCACTACTTCCAGCTGCTCGGCCGCCCCTTCCAGCCGACCGCCGGGAAGAAGTCCTCCCTGGTGACGATCCGCCCCGACTACGCCGCCAACCGCCCCGAGTACACCGGCTGCGAGACGGCGGGCGAGCCCTGTGCCACGCACGGCTCCAGCGAGGTGCGGCTGTACTCCGACCACGACGTGAACGCGCCGCTGATCAAGGACATCGGCCTCGGCACCACCCCCACGACCGGGGTGAACGACCTGTCGTCCCGGGTCTCCACGGGACAGCAGTACGCGGTGGCCGACAGGTGGGGCGACTGGACGGCCATCTGGTACCTGGGCCAGAAGGCGTGGTTCCACAACCCCGGAAAGAGCCCGGCCGCGGTACCCGCGTCGGGACGCGTGATCACTCCGAAGAAGGGCCTCGCGAGCGTCCCGGTGTACGGGCGCGCGTACCCGGAGAAGGCCGCCTACCCGGCGGACGTGCCCGCCCAGGCGGTGTCGCCGCTGCCGTACACGCTGCCCGCGGGGCAGAAGTACGTGGTCGGTGAGAAGGTGCCCGGCGAGTACTACTACGCGGTCACCTTCGACGAGGCGTCCCACCGGGTGGTGCGGGGCAAGGACCAGTACTACGAGATCCAGTACGGCCACCGGGTGGCGTACGTGCGCGCCGCCGACGTGACGGTCGCGACCGCGCGCTAGCCGCCGGGGGCGGGGGCCTCAGCCCTGCTGGAAAAGCTCCGCCGGGAGCGGCTTCAGCAGGGCGTACAGGTCGTCGGTGATGGGGCGGTCCCAGGCGGCGATGGTCACCAGGACGCCGTCGCTGCGGTCGAACTGCACGCAGGAGATCCTGCCCTCGGAGAGCTTGAGGCGCCGCACGATGAGCAGGTTGTCGCCCTGCATCACGGGGACGTCCTCGGCGCCGACGACCGTGATCTCCTCGTCGTTCTCCAGGGCGAGGAGCAGCTGGGCGACCTCGAAGGGGATCTCTCCCTCGGGGACCTCGCGGGCCGGGGAGCCGTCCGGCAGGTTGCCGATGATCATCGCGGGGCCGCGGCCGCCGAACAGGTCGTAGCGCAGGAAGACGCCCTGGCAGCTGCCGTCGGGCGCGGGCAACAGGCCGGCGCCCAGATTCCCGGGCCAGTCGCCCGGGTCCATGGCCAGGACGTCGAAGTCGGGCCCGGCGGGCGTGGCGCTGCGGCGGCGGAGGAACGACATGCCGCCATGGTACGTGGCCGAACCCCGCGAACGGCGTGCGGGCGGCCGCCCGGCCGGGCTACGCGGTCCGCTTGTGCCGCTCCTCGTGGCGGGCCACCCGGGCCCGGTTGCCGCAGGACGGTTTGCACCACTCCTGACGCGGGTGCTCCTTGAGGAAGTAGCGCACGCAGCGCGGTGCGTGGCAGGCCCGCAACCGCTGCCGGTCGGGCCCCGCGAGGAAGGCGATCACGGCGTGCGCGAGGGCTGCGGTGAGGTCGGTGCGCCCGCCGTGCGCGGGTGCGGCGCGTACGACGGGTTCGGCGGCCTCGGCCCAGGCCAGTACGGGGACCGTGGGGGTGCGGGCGGCCGCCTCGTTCAGGCGCCGCAGGGCCTCGGGGACGGGCAGCAGCCGGGCGGCGTCGGCGGGACTCGGCTCACCGGGGCGCACGGCGCGCGCGAAGAGGGCACGGGCGGCGGCCCGCACGTCCCGTACGGCGGCCAGGGCGGACGCGTCGGCGGTGAAGGCCTCGGCGTCCGGCACGGTGCCGGGGTGGGCCCGCACCCAGGCGGTGAGCCCGGCGGGGTGGGTCAGGTCGTCGGCGACCTGGCCGTGCCCGTCGTGCCGGACGGTCAGCGCGAGGTCGAGGGCGATCCGGGTGTCCCTGCTGGGCGAGTCCTGCATGGGGCCGATGATAGGCACGCCGGCCTGGGGACAGGGGTCACTCCTCCGGCGGGGCCGGTGGCACCACGGCGACCGGGGACGCCGCGTGCAGCAGGACGGCGTGGGTGACCGAGCCCATCATGCGGGCGGGGGCCAGCAGGCGCCGGCGGTGGCGGCCGACGACGACCAGTTCGGCGTCCCGGGAGGCCGCGACCAGGTGTCCGGCGGCGTCACCGGGTGCGACGTACGGCTCGGCCCGGACGTCGGGGTGGCGCTCGCGGTAGGGGGCGAGGAAGCCGTCGGCGAGGACCCGGGTCTCGCTCTCCAGGGAGACCTCGTCGATCACCGGGGGCACGATCTGGCCCGCGGCGGCCCAGGTCTGCACCGGCCACGGGTAGGCGGCGACCACCTGGAGGCGGGCGCCGCGCAGCTCGGCCTCGGTGAAGGCGAAGGTCAGCGTGGCCTCGTCGGGGCTGTCCACGTGCAGGCCGACCACCACCCGGGGGCCGGGTTCGGCCGGTGCCTGGCCGTGGACCTCGCGCCCGGGGCGGGGCACCACGACGACGGGGCACTCGGCGTCGCGGGCGGCGGCCATGCCGTTGGACCCGAGCAGCAGACCGGCGAAGCCGCCTCGGCCCCGGGAGCCGAGCACCAGCAGTTGGGCGTCGGCGCCCAGTTCCGGCAGCAGGGCGCCCGGTACGCCCTCCATGCCGACGTATTCCGTCTCCACCGCGAAGGCCCGCCCCTGGAGGTGTGCGCGGGCCTGGTCGAGGACCGGGTCCTCGCCGGTGTCGGGCGGGCCCGCGACCAGGACGTCGGTCTGCGCCCAGGCGGCGTACTGGCGCACGTGCACCACTCGCAGGGGTGCCTCGCGCCGGTGTGCGGTGTCGAGCGCCCAGTCCAGGGCGCGCAGGCCGTCGTCCGAACCGTCGACCGCCGCGATGACCGGCAGGGTGCTCATGGGTCCTCACCTCCGGAGTACGGACTTCCCCCCGGCTGCGGACGAAACACCCCGGTTCGGCCGGTCGGCTCACCCCACCCGGTGTCCTACGTGAGGTCGAACTCCCCTTCCCGCGCTCCCGACACGAACGCGCCCCATTCCGCCGGGGTGAAGATCAGGGAGTGGCTTTGTGGGCTGCCGCTGTTCCGCATGGCGATGAATCCCTCGACAAAGGCGATCTGGACATCTCCCAGGCCTCGGCTGCTGGACTGCCACTGCGCGTTGCTGAGGTCCAGCTCCGGCTTGTCCCAGCCCATGAGCGGGCGCTGTTGGGTGGTGCTCTCGGCCACGTCCGTGCTCCTCCCGATTTCGTCGTCCGCGGCCAGCCTAGCGATCGGGTCCGACCGCCGACAGGCCACGTGAGGGGTGCCTTCGGAAGAGATTCGAAGGAGATCGGTTCTGTCCGAGGAACGAGGCGACCCGCTCGGAGAACCACCGCGGCCCGTCCACCCACGGATAGTGCCCGGCACCCGGCTGAACGGCGACCTCGGCGTGCGGGAAGACGGCGGCGCAGCGGCGGGCGAGTTCCGGGCGGGGGCCGCCGTCGAGCTCACCGGCGAGGACGAGGACCCGGGCGGGGCAACGCGCGAGGGCGGCGCGGGTGGCGGCGGATCGAAGGCGCCCCGGGACAGGTAGACGTCACCGGCGTCGTCGTTGCTCTCGCTGTCGGCACGGGCGTCGTGCTCACGGGCCGCGTCGTCCCAGCGGCCGAAGAAGAACGGGGCGAACACGGGGTCGAAGGCGCCGGTCCCGTTCAGCCATGCCCGGAAGGGCCCGATGGCCTCTTCGAACCAGGGCTCGTCCTCGCGCAGGAGCGCCGCCCGGAGCCGGTCCTCGGCCGTCGCCGGCATGTCCAGTGCCCAGGGTGTGGCGGTGACCAGGACGAGCCGGGCCACGCGTGCCGGGTGGCGCGCGGCGTACAGCATGGCGAGGCTTCCCCCGGCGGAGTGCGCGAGCAGGTCCATCCGCTCGAGGCCGAGGTGCTCGCGCAGGGCCTCCACGTCGTCCACGAGCCGGTCGCAGCGGTAGGTCGCCGGGTCCGCGGGGACGGCGGATGCGCCGGTGCCGCGCAGGTCGAGGAGGATCAGCCTGCGGTGGTCCGCGAGGCCGCCGAGATCACCGAGGTAGGCGGAGGCGCGCATGGGCCCGCCCGGCAGGACGACCAGCGGGTCGCCGTCGCCCCGCACGTGGAGGGCGAGGCGGGTTCCGTCGTACGTGGTGAAGGGCTGCAGGGCGTTGATCCTCACCGGCCGCTGTCGTGCCCCGCAACGCGGTTGTCTGGTCAGGAGCCGGCGAAGCGGTCGCGCAGTTGCCTCTTGAGGATCTTCCCGCTGGCGTTGCGCGGCAGGGCGTCCACGAACAGCACCCGTTTGGGTGCTTTGAACGCGGTGAGGTTCTCGCGGGCGTGGGCGATCAGTTCGTCCTCCGTGACCTCGCCGCGCGGGACGACGACGGCCGTGACGGCCTCGATCCACCGCTCGTCGGGCAGTCCGATCACCGCCGCCTCGGCGACGGCGTCGTGGGTGTAGAGGGCGTCCTCGACCTGGCGGGAGGCGACCAGTACGCCGCCGGAGTTGATGACGTCCTTCACGCGGTCGACGATCGTGTAGTAGCCGTCCGCGTCCCGCACGGCGAGGTCGCCGGAGTGGAACCAGCCGTCGCGGAAGGCGGCTGCGGTCTCCTCGGGCTTGTCCCAGTAGCCCTCGCACAACTGCGGGGAGCGGTAGACGACTTCGCCGGGTGTGCCGTCGGGCACGTCCTTGCCGTCCTCGTCGACCACGCGCGCGTCGACGAACAGGACGGGCCGCCCGCAGGAGTCCATGCGGCCCTCGTGCTCGTCGGGGCCCAGGACGGTGGCGAGGGGGCCGATCTCGCTCTGGCCGAAGCAGTTGTAGAAGGCCAGCCCCGGCAGGCGTGCGCGCAGCCGCTCCAGGACCGGCACCGGCATGATCGACGCGCCGTAGTAGGCCTTGCGGAGGCCGCCGAGGTCGCGGGTGGCGAAGTCGGCGCGGTTCGCGAGGCCGATCCACACGGTCGGCGGGGCGAACAGGCTGTCCACGCGGCCCGCTTCGATCAGGTCGAAGAGCCGGTCGCCGTCCGGTGCGTCCAGGACGATGTTCGTCGCGCCGACGGCGAGGTAGGGCAGCAGGAAGACGTGGGTCTGCGCCGAGTGGTAGAGCGGGAGGGCGTGCACGGGGCGGTCGCCGGCGCCGAGGTCCAGGGCGGTGATGGCGCTCAGGTACTCGTGCACCAGCGCCCGGTGGGTCATCATCGCGCCCTTGGGCAGTGCGGTGGTGCCCGAGGTGTAGAGGAGCTGCACCAGGTCCTCGGCAGCGGGCGCGGGTCCGTCGTACGCGGGCGCCGCGGCGAGGCGGGCGAGGAGCGAGTCGTCGGCGTCGCGCAGCGGCAGGGTGCGGGTCCCGCCGGGGAGCCGGGCGGCGAGGTCGGGGTCGGCGAGGACCAGCGCGCTGCCGGACTGGCCGACGATGTAGGCGAGGTCGTCGCCGGTGAGGTTCTGGTTGACCGGCACGTGCACCAGGCCCGCGCGGGCGCAGGCCAGGAAGGCGATCAGGTAGGCGTCGCAGTTGTGGCCGTAGGCGCCGACCCGGTCGCCGGGGGACAGTCCCTCGGCCAGCAGGACGCTCGCCGCGCGGGAGACCGCGGTGTCGAGTTCCTCGTACGTCCAGGAGCGGTCGCGGTACTCCACCGCGACGCGTGCCGGGGTGCGTCGGGCGCTGCGCCGCAGCATCCCGTCAACGGTGCTGCCGGTACTGCCGTGTCCGGGCGTCATGACATGATCCTCGGCCGGTCGCCGGGGCGGGTCAAGCCGTGTGCGCCCGGTCCGCCGACTCCTCACGGCACTTCGCACGCCCCATTGACACAACCCGTCGCTGACAGGAAAGTTTCACTCCGCACGGCGATCAGGGAAAGATACTTTCAGCTTCGGTGGCGGGAGGCTCTTCGATGGCCGGACAGGCGACGAACGGATTCACACGGCGTCAACTGGGCGCCGGTGCCCTGGCGCTGGGCGGCGCCCTGGCCATCGCCCCGTTCGCGGCCGGGCCGGCCGAGGCGGTCGCCGACAAGGGCCGCCGCCCGACCCTCCGGCACGGCTCCGCCGAGCGCGCCGGGCTGCTCTCGGGCCATCTGCGCCAGCTCGTCACCGACGCCGAGGCGTTCCTCGGCCCGTCCCCCAAGCACCCGTGGTACGCGGGTGCCGTGCTGCTCGCCGGCCGGGGCGGCACGGTGGCGCTGCACGAGCCGATCGGCATGGCGGTGCGCTACCGGGCCTACGACGAGGCGACCGACACGGGTGTCGAGTTCCCGGCGGGGCAGCAGATCCCGATGGCCGAGGACACGGTGTTCGACCTCGCGTCGATCTCCAAGCTGTTCACCTCGATCCTCGCCGTGCAGCAGCTGGAGCGGGGCGCGCTGGAGCTGGAGACGCCGGTCGCCTCGTATCTGCCGGACTTCGGCCGGGCGGGCAAGCAAGACGTGACGGTCCGTCAGCTGCTGACGCACACCTCGGGGTTCCGGGCGTGGATCCCGCTGTACAGCGCGCCCACGTACGAGGAGAAGGTCCAGCTCGTCTACGACGAGGCGCCGGTCAGCGCTCCCGGCACGGCGTACCTGTACTCCGACCTGAACATGATCTCGCTCCAGCTGGTCCTGGAGAAGGTCACGGGCCGCGCCCTGGACGTCCTGCTGCGCGAGGAGATCACCGGACCGCTCGGCCTGGACCGCACCCGCTACAACCCGCCCGCCTCCTGGCGGCCCGGGATCGCGGCCACCGAGGACGCCCGGCTGCCCTGGTCCGGTCTGGACCGCGGTCTGGTGTGGGGCGAGGTGCACGACGAGAACGCGTTCAGTCTCGGCGGCGTCGCCGGTCACGCGGGGGTCTTCTCCACCGCGTGGGACCTCGCCGTACTCGGCCGCACACTGCTCAACGGCGGCTCCTACGGCCGCTCCCGCATCCTGCGGCCGGAGTCGGTGGAGCTGATGTTCACCGACTTCAACACCGACTTCCCGGGCGACGAGCACGGCCTGGGCTTCGAGCTGTACCAGCACTGGTACATGGGCGCGATGGCCACGCCGCGCACGGCCGGGCACACCGGCTTCACGGGTACCTCGCTGGTGCTCGACCCGACGACCGACTCGTTCCTCGTCGTCCTCGGCAACTCCGTCCATCCGGTGCGCGGTTGGCGTTCCGGCTCGGCGCCCCGGGTGGCGGCCGGCACCCAGCTGGCGCGGGCCGTGCCGGTCCGGCCCGCGCACGGGCGCACCGCGTGGTTCTCCGGGACGGCGAGTGCGGCCACGGCCACG
This sequence comes from Streptomyces sp. BBFR51, assembly GCF_044591655.1. Taxonomy (NCBI): domain Bacteria; kingdom Bacillati; phylum Actinomycetota; class Actinomycetes; order Kitasatosporales; family Streptomycetaceae; genus Streptomyces; species Streptomyces sp. BBFR51. Next base: position 815,653 of record NZ_CP172448.1, read on the forward strand.
CTGACTCTGCCCGCGCTGGACACCTCGGCCGGCCGGGCACGACTGCGCTGCGCGCTGTGGTGGGACACGGAACCCGGTTCGGACACCCTCGTCCTGGAGGCCACGACCGACGGCGGCGGCTCATGGCAGCCCGTCCCGTTCACCACCGTGCGGCGCGGCGAGGCGCCCCGGGAGCACCCGGCGGGCTCGGCCACCGGCTGGTCGGGACGCGTCTGGCACCGGCTCACGGCCGACCTACCGGCGACGCGCGGGCTCACCCTGCGTTGGCGGTACACGACCGACCAGCTCTACGTGGGCCGCGGGGCGTACGTCGACGGGCTGCGTGCGGAGGCGGCCGGCGACGTCCTGTTCCACGACGCGCGCCCGGCGGACGCGGCGCGCGTCGAGACGGCGGGGTGGACGGCGTCGGCGGACTAGAGCCCGGAGCCGTGCGGGTCAGCCGCCCGTCCGCTCCAGCACCGCCATCGCCGCGTTGTGTCCCGGCACCCCGCTCACCCCTCCCCCGCGCACGGCGCCCGCGCCGCACAGCAGGACGTTCGCCTGGCCGGTCTCCACGCCCCAGTGGCCGGTGTTCTCCTGCGCGTGGGGCCAGGACAGCTCGCGGTGGAAGATGTTCCCGCCGGGCAGGCGCAGATCGCGTTCGAGGTCGAGCGGCGACCTGGCCTCGATGCAGGGCCGCCCGTCGGCGTCGGTCGCCAGACACTGGGCGAGGGGCTCGGCCAGGTGGGCGTCGAGCTGGGCGAGGGTCGACTTCAGCAGTTCCTCGCGTACGGCGTCGTTGTTCCGGGCGAAGAGGCGGGCGGGCGTGTGCAGGCCGAACAGGGTGAGCGTGTGCATGCCCTTCGCGGCGAGGTCGGGGCCGAGGATCGTGGGGTCGGTCAGCGAGTGGCAGTAGATCTCGGAGGGCGGCGCGGCGGGCAGTTCACCGGCGGCCGCCGTGGTGTGCGCGGCGGCCAGTTGCTCGTAGCCCTCGGCGATGTGGAAGGTTCCGGCGAAGGCCTCGCGGGGGTCGGCCTCCGCATCGCGCAGCCGCGGGAGCCGGGTCAGCAGCATGTTCACCTTGAGCTGGGCTCCCTCCGCGGGCGGCGGGGGCGCCTCACCCGTGAGCGCCGCCAGTTCCCGCGGGGAGGCGTTCACCAGGACGTGGCGTGCGGCGGCGACGCCCTCGCCGTCGGCCGAACGGTAGGTGACCTCGGCCGTCCGCCCGTCCGCGTCGACGCGCAGCGCCTCGTGTCCGGTGGCGAGCACGGCGCCCGCGGCGCGGGCCGCGCCGGCCAGGGCGTCGGTGAGGGCGCCCATGCCGCCGACCGGTACGTCCCAGGCGCCGGTGCCGCCGCCGATCACGTGGTAGAGGAAGCAGCGGTTCTGGACCAGGGAGGGGTCGTGGGCGTCGGCGAAGGTGCCGATCAGCGCGTCGGTGAGGGCCACGCCCCGCACCAGGTCGTCGGCGAAGTGCTCCTCGATGGCGACGCCGACCGGTTCCTCGAACAGGGCCCGCCAGGCCGCCTCGTCGTCGACCCTGCGGCGCAGTTCCTCCCGGGTGGGCAGCGGTTCGGTGAGGGTCGGGAAGACCCGCTCGGCCACGTGGCCGGTCATGGCGTAGAAGCGCTGCCAGGCGGCGTACTCCCGCTCCGAGCCGGTGAGCCGGGCGAACGACTCCCGGGTCCGCCGCTCGCCCCCTCCGACGAGGAGCCCGGTGGGCCGCCCGTCCCGCTCGACGGGGGTGTACGAGGAGACGGTGCGGCCGCGTACCCGGAAGTCCAGGCCGAGGTCCCGCACGATCTTCTTGGGCAGCAGGCTGACCAGGTACGAGTAGCGCGACAGCCGTGCGTCGACCCCGGCGAACGGCCGCGTGGACACGGCCGCGCCGCCGGTGTGGTCCAGCCGTTCCAGCACCAGCACGGAGCGGCCGGCCCGGGCCAGGTAGGCGGCGGCGACCAGGCCGTTGTGGCCGCCGCCGACAATGACGGCGTCGTAGGTGCGCGAGGTGCTGGGCGGGGTCGTCATGGCTCTTGGTAACACGGCCCGTTCGGGGACGGCCAGCCCACCGACGGGCACCGTCGTCGGCGTGATCGGGCTGCGGTTGCCGAGCTCGACGCACCGAGCCGCCGGCGGGACGGCCGTCGTCGACGCAGCGACGGGACACGGCCGCCACCCCGCGACCCCGGCACGCACCCTGCCGCCCTCCTCGGGCACCGGCGGCCCGGCGCCCGTCCGGCGGGAGGCCACTCGCAGCCGGCGCCCGACTTCGGCGCGGTCGCCGGCGGGACGGCCGTCGTCGACGCAGCGACGGGACACGGCCGCCACCCCGCGACCCCGGCACTCACCCTGCCGCCCTCCTCGGGCACGGGCGGCCCGGCGCCCGTCCGGCGGGAGGCCACTCGCAGCCGGCGCCCGACTTCGGCGCGGTCGCCGGCGGGACGGCCGTCGTCGACGCAGTGACGGGACACGGCCGCCACCCCGCGACCCCGGCACTCACCCTGCCGACGTCCTCGGGAACCGACGGCCGGCGATCCACCGGCGGGAGGCCGCTCGCAGCCGGGGCCCGGCTTCGGCGCGGGCCTCACGGGCAGCGTGCCGCCGCCCCGCGCAGGGCCGCGACCCTGCGGTACAGCGCCGCGGCCTCGGCGGAGCGGCCGAGCTGTTCCAGGCAGTGGGCCTCGTCGTCGCGGCCTGCGAGGGTGTCGGGATGGTCGGGGCCCAGCACGCGTTCGCGGGCGGCGGCGACCCGGCGGTACTCGGTGAGGGCGGCGGACCAGCGGCCCAGCCAGCCCAGGGCGACGGCGACCTCGCGGCGGCTGGCCAGGGTGTCCGGGTGGTCGGGGCCCAGGACGCGTTCACGGACCGCGCACACCTCGTGGGCCTCGGCGAGGGCCTCGCCCCAGCGGCCCAGCCTGCCGAGGTTGACGCCCAGGCCGTGCCGGGCGCGCAGGGTCTCGGGGTGCTCGGGGCCCTGGGCGCGGGCACGGTCCTCGATCAGCTCCTCGTACACGGTCAGCGCCTCCGCGCAGCGGCCGAGGCGGCCCAGGCCGATGCCGATCTCGTAGCGGGCGGCGAGGGTGTCGGGATGGTCCGGGCCGAGCGCTCTGCCGCGGGCCGCGGCGACCTCCCGGTAGGTCGCCAGGGCTTCCTGCCAGCGGCCCAGCCGCCCGAGTTCGTAGGCGACCTCGTAGCGGGTGACGAGTGTGTCTGGGTGGTCGGGGCCGAGCACGCGGGCACGGGCGGCGGCCACCTCGCGGGCCATCCGGTGGGCGTCCTCGGTGCGGCCGAGCCGGCCGAGGTTGAAGGCGAGGTTGTGCCGGCAGCGCAGCGTGTCGGGATGGTCGGCGCCCATGGTGCGCTCGCGGGCGGTGAGGACCGCCGTGTAAACCTGGTGGGCGTCGGCGTGCCGGCCCAGCCGGCCCAGGGTGTAGGCCATCTCCTGGCGGACGGCGAGGGTGTCGGGGTGATCGGCGCCCAGCACCCGGATCCTGGCCTGGGCGACGTTCTTGTACGCGCGCAGCGCGTCGGCGGGGTGTCCGGCGCGGCCGAGGGTGATCGCGGCCTCGAAGCGGCTGGCGAGGGTGTCGGGGTGGTCGGGCCCGAGCAGGCGCCCGCGCTCGGCGGCCACCGCGCGGTGGATCTCGCCGGCCTCCTCCCAGCGGCCGAGCCGGCCCAGGCTCAGGCCCGCGTTGTGCCGTGCGGCCAGCCCGAGGAGCGCTTCGGGCGCCGGGTCGGACGGCCGTTCGCCCGGGCCGGGCGGGGCGACGGTCTGGTCGGCGGCGGTCTGGTCGGTGGCGGACCGGTCAGCCGCGGTCCGGTCGGCCGCCGTCCGGTCGGCGGCGGGACGCGGGATCCACTCGCCGGACAGACCCGCCGCGGGGTCCGGGGGCGTGGAGCGCAGGCCGGTGCCGGTCGCCTTGTGACCCGTGGTCATGCCGTGGGTCCAGGACGGCAGCGCGGCCCGGACCCCGGCCGGCCGGGGCGGCCGCGTCGGGGTCGGGATCGGGATCGGGGCCGCGACCAGGGCCGGCACATGCGCCGGCGCCGTACGCCCCGCGGTGATCCGGCGGCCCAGTTCACGGGCGTCGTCCGGGCGCTCCTCGGGCCGTTTGGCCAGCAGGTCCAGGATGATCCGGTTGAGGTATCCGGGCAGTTCGGCGCGGTGGGAGCGGGGTGGCTCGGGTGCGGTGTCACGGTGGCCGACGAGGATCGCCCAGGCGTCGTCGAGGTCGAACGGCGGGACGCCGGTGGCGATCTCGTAGAGCACGCAGCCCAGCGAGTACAGGTCGCTGCGCAGGTCGACCTCGTCGCCGCCGATCTGCTCCGGCGACATGTAGTGCGGGGTGCCCATGGCGATGCCGGTGCCGGTCAGGCGCGCGGTGAAGCCGACGTCGTGACCGAGGCGGGCGATGCCGAAGTCGCAGATCTTCACGGTGCCGTCGGCGGTCCGCACGATGTTGGCGGGCTTCAGGTCGCGGTGGACGATGCCCTGTTCGTGGGTGTACGCGAGCGCGGAGGCGACCTGTTCGGCGATGTCGACGACGTCGGGGACCGGCAGCGGATGGTGCTTGTTGGCCTCCAGGAGCCGGCTCAGGTCGCGCCCCTCCAACAGCTCCATGACCAGGAAGAGCACGCCGTCCCACTCGCCGAAGTCGTGCACGACGGTCACCCCGCGGTGCTGGAGCGCGGCGGCCACCCGGGCCTCGCGCCGGAATCTCTCCCGCAGGACGCGGGTGAAGGAGTGGTCGTGCTGCGTGCCCAGCGGTTTGAGGCACTTGACGGCGACGCGACGGCCCAGTGACTCGTCCTTCGCCCGCCACACCTCGCCCATGCCGCCGCGCCCGATCCTCTCGAGCAGCCGGTATCGGCCCTGGATCAGCGTGCTGTCCCCCATGACTTCGCCCCGCCCCCGTGGTTCAGTCCGCCCCGCCCTCCCCTGGCCGGTCCAGTATGGCGGCTTGTGCCCCGAGTTTGTATGGGGCCGGGCGGGCGGCCGGCCCGAGCCGTGCCACGGCGCGCAGGATGTGTTTGGGCGGCAGCTGCCAGCGCAGACGTGCGGGAACCGCGCGCAGCAGGGTGCCCGTGGCGCGCAGGCGCCGGGTGACGGTGGCGGGCGCGGGCGCCGGCCTGCCGTAGAGCTCGTGCGCGTACGGCGGTAGTGAGTCGTACGCAAGACGGGCGACCCGCCGCCACAGCAGCTCGCGCGCCGGGACCAGGAGGGGGTGCGTGGGCGGGCGGAGCAGGAAGTCGTCGACCTCGTGCGCCTCGTCCCCCGCGGCCAGCTCGGGCCGTACCCGGGCGAAGTAGGCGGCCAGCTCGGCCCGGTTCGCGGGTACGGAGCCGGCGTCGAGACCGACGAGGCGGGCGCTGTGCCGGTGCTCGGCCAGATAGCGGTCGGCGTGGGCGTTCGTGAGCGGGAAGCCGGAGCGGCGCAGGACGTGCAGGTAGGAGTCGATCTCGGCGCAGTGCACCCACAGCAGCAGCGCGGGTTCGTCGACGCCGTAGCGTTCCCCCGTGTCGGGGTCGGTCGCGCCGAGCATGCGGTGGATCTTCCGTACCCGGGCGCCGGCCCGCTCGGCGGCGTCGGTGGTGCCGTACGTCGTGGTGCCGACGAAGCTCGCGGTGCGCATCAGCCTCCCCCAGGCGTCGCGCCGGAAGTCGCTGTTCTGCATCACGCCGCGCACGGCGCGGGGGTGCAGGGCCTGGAGGTAGAGGGCGCGGACGCCGGCCACCCACATCATCGGGTCGCCATGAGCCTGCCAGGTCACGGAACCCGGGCCGAACAGCCCCGGATCACCGTCCGTCCGCGTCGCCGCCATAGGGGCAGGCTAACCCCGCTCGGGACCCGCTCCCAGGGCCTCAGCGCAGGGTGGCCAGGAACTCTCCGCAGGCGCGGGCGCAGTCGCGGCACGCCTTCGCGCTCTCCTCGGCGCCCGGGTGGTCGTCGAAGACGTGCGCGCTCTCCAGGCACACCTGGCGGCACCACTCCAGCTGGGCGCCGATGGAGGCCTCGTCCACCTGGTTCTGCTCGGACAGCACCCGACAGGTGGCGTCGCAGACCTCCGCGCACATGATGCCCCTGCGTCGTACGAGTTCCTGGTTCTCGGTCCCGTCCGGGTCCACGAGGCTCGCCCGCAGGGCGCAGGCCCGAGCGCACTCGGTGCACGCCTGTGCGCACGCGAAGCGGTCCTCGAGGAAGCGGAACAGTTCCTGCTGGGAAGTCGTCGTCGATGTCACACCGGTCGGGTTGCCGCTGGGGGCGGCCGCAAACCGCCGGCCCCGGCGTCTCCAGGGGTTCCGGGCGGCTTTCCCGTGCCGTTCTCCGGCAGGTTGGTGACGTGGGCCGGGGGTACCCGCGCTCCATGAACAACGCATGGATGGACCTGGCAGCGGGTTCCGGCGCACTCGGCGTCTGGCTGATCGTGGCGGCCGTCGTGGTGGTGGCCGTGCTGATCGGGGCGTTCGCGTTCGGCAGCCGGCAAAAGCGCCGTGAGCTGCCGCCGCCGCGTCCCGAGGAGCAGCCCCGCATGCCCGACGAGGGGCCCGTCGGCGAGGTTCGCGAGCAGCGGGAGCCCGACGAGATGCCCAAGAGCGACGACCGCACGCTGCCGCACGACCTCGGGCACCAGGGCAGCCGCACCGCCTCCGGGCAGGACCGGCCCCGCTGGGACGAGGGCAGCAGCGGCTCCTTCGGCAGCGGCGGGCCGGGCGGACGCTGACCCGGCCCGTGACACCCTGCCGATGCCCGGGCGCGGGGCAAGCCGAAGGGTGACCGTACCGGGGCGGAGAGTAGTTTCCGGCCCGGGCGGCGGGGAACCCATGCGCCGTGCTGTTGCAGAGGAGAAGGGCCCGCGCGGGTGCGCGGGCCCGCCACGCGGCCGAACACACCGTCAACTGGGCCGACGGGCGGCTCCCCGTCTCCGAGGGCGGGGGGCTGCTGCGCAAGGCCTTCCCCGAGCACTGGTCGTTCCTCCTGGGCGAGATCGCCCTGTACAGCTTCGTCGTGCTGCTGCTGACCGGGGTCTGGCTGACGCTGTTCTTCAAGCCCTCGATGACGGAGGTCGTCTACAACGGCTCGTACGAGCCCCTGCTGGGCGTGAGCATGTCGGAGGCCTACCGCTCGACGCTGGACATCAGTTTCGACGTGCGCGGCGGGCTGATGATCCGGCAGGTGCACCACTGGGCGTCCCTGGTGTTCCTTTCCGCCATCGGAGTGCATCTGCTGCGGATTTTCTTCACCGGGGCGTTCCGCCGACCGCGTGAGGTCAACTGGCTGATCGGTGTCACGCTGTTCGTGCTGGCCCTCGCCGAGGGCTTCGCCGGCTACTCGCTCCCCGACGACCTGCTGTCCGGGACGGGGCTGCGCATCGCGCAGGGGATCATGCTGTCCATCCCGGTCGTGGGGACGTACATCAGCATGTTCGTGTTCGGCGGGGAGTATCCCGGCGAAGACATCGTGCCGCGGCTGTACTCGCTGCACATCCTGCTGCTGCCCGGCCTGCTGCTGGCGCTGGTCACGCTCCATCTGATCCTGGTGTTCTACCTCAAGCACACCCAGTGGGCGGGCCGCGGCCGCACCAACCGCAACGCGGTGGGCAAGCCGCTGTTCCCGCAGTTCATGACGAACTCCACGGGCCTGTTCTTCATGGTCTTCGGCGTCTTGGCGGTGCTCGCGGCGGTGGCGCAGATCAACCCGATCTGGGCGTACGGCCCCTACCGTCCCGACGTCGTCTCCACGGGCTCGCAGCCGGACTGGTACGTCGGCTTCCTGGAGGGTTCGCTGCGGCTGATGCCCCCGTTCGAGACGGCGGTGGCGGGCCACACCGTCATGTGGAACGTGCTGCTGCCCGCCGTGGTGCTGCCGGGCGCGCTGTTCGCGGTGCTGTACGCCTACCCGTTCTTCGAGCGGTGGGTGACGGGCGACCACGAGGAACACCATCTGTGCGACCGGCCCCGGGACAAGCCCGTGCGGACCGGTTTCGGCGTCGCCGCGATCTGGTTCTACGGGGTGCTGCTGCTGGCCGGCGGCAACGACATCCTCGCCCACACCTTCCACGTGTCGCTGAACCTGCTCACGTGGGTGTTCCGGGTCTTGCTGGTGGCAGCGCCGCCGATCGCCTTCGCCGCGACCAAGCGGATCTGCCTGGCGCTCCAGGAGCGCGACCGCGAGCGCCTCACCGAGGGCGAGGAGACGGGCGAGGTGCGGCAGACCCTGGCGGGCGGCTATGCCGAGAGCCACGGGCCCCTCGACCCGGAGGAGCGGTACGTGCTGCTGGCCCGCAGGGAGCCCGAGCCGCTCGCGACCACCGCGAAGGAGGGCGACGCACCGCACGTGGGACGGCTGCGGGCGACGCTCAGCGAGTGGTACTACGGCGACCGGGTCGACGTCGAGGAGCCGGAGCCGGAGCCGGAGTCGACGCCGGAATTGCCGTCGACGTCGAAACCCGGGGCCTACTCGGGCGAGCCGGAGCGCTGAGTGCCCCGGTCGGCGTACTGGAAGACCAGGCCGCAGACTCCCATGGCCAGCAGGCCGAAGCCGATCAGTGCCAGCCACAGGCCGAAGACGATGCCGAACGCGAGTACCACGGCGGCCAGCGCGATGGTGATCGGCCAGGGGCTGTGCGGCGAGAAGAAGTCGAGCGGACCGGCGGTGTCGATGATCTCGCCGTCGCCGCGGTCCTGCGCCCGCAGGCCGCGCCTGCGGTACTGCACGCGCAGGAAGAACGCGACGAGCGAGGCCATGAGGAAGGCGATGGTGAGGGCGGCGGTGCCGGCGGGCTCACCCGACCACCAGCCGTAGAGAGCCGCCTCCGTGCCGAAGAAGACCGCCACACCGGTGAACAGACGGGATTCGGTCCTCACTGCACATGCCTCTGATCGTGTCGGCTGACGTCGGGATGGTGCAGGTCGAACGCCGGTGACTCGGAGCGGATCCGGGGCAGCGACGTGAAGTTGTGGCGCGGCGGCGGGCAACTGGTGGCCCATTCCAGGGAACGGCCGTAGCCCCAGGGGTCGTCCTGCTCGACCTTCTTCCCGTAGTGGTGGGTGTGCCACACGTTGTAGAGGAACGGCAGTGTGGACAGACCGAGCAGGAAGGCGCCGATGGAGCTGATGGTGTTGAGCGTGGTGAAGCCGTCCGCGGCCAGGTAGTCGGCGTAGCGCCGCGGCATGCCCTGCTCGCCGAGCCAGTGCTGGACGAGGAACGTGGTCTGGAAGCCGACGAAGAGCGTCCAGAAGTGGATCTTCCCGATGCGTTCGTCGAGCATCTTCCCGGTGAGCTTCGGCCACCAGAAGTAGAAGCCGGCGAACATCGCGAAGACGACCGTGCCGAACACCACGTAGTGCAGATGCGCGACGATGAAGTAGGAGTCCGTCAGGTGGAAGTCCAGCGGCGGGGAGGCGAGCAGGACCCCACTCAGGCCGCCGAGCAGGAACGTGACCAGGAAGCCGCACGACCACAGCATGGGAGTCTCGAAGGACAGCGAGCCGTGCAGCATCGTGCCGGTCCAGTTGAAGAACTTCACTCCCGTCGGTACGGCGATGAGGAACGACATGACGGAGAAGAAGGGGAGGAGTACGGCGCCCGTGGCGAACATGTGATGGGCCCACACCACCGCGGAGAGCATGGTGATGGCGATGGTGGCGCCGACCAGGCTGACGTAGCCGAAGACCGGTTTGCGGCTGAAGACCGGGATGATCTCGGTGACGATGCCGAAGAACGGCAGCGCGATGATGTACACCTCGGGATGGCCGAAGAACCAGAACAGGTGCTGCCACAGCAGCGCTCCGCCGTTCGCGGCGTCGAAGACATGCGCGCCGAACTTCCGGTCGGCCTCCAGCGCCAGCAGCGCGGCGGTGAGCACGGGGAAGGCGGGCAGCACCAGGATCGAGGTGAACAGCACGTTCCAGGTGAAGATCGGCATCCGGAACATGGTCATGCCGGGGGCGCGCAGGCACAGGACGGTGGTGATGAAGTTGACGGCGCTGAGCGTGGTCGACACGCCACTCAGCACCAGGCCCATGATCCACAGGTCACCGCCCGGGCCGGGGCTGAAGACCGCGCTGTTCAGGGGGGCGTAGGCGAACCAGCCGAACGAGGCCGCTCCGCCGGGGGTCAGGAAGCCCGCCGCCACCGTCAGACCGCCGAACAGGTACAACCAGTACGAGAGCGCGTTGAGCCGCGGGAACGCCAGGTCCGGGGCACCGATCTGCAACGGCATGACGGCGTTGGTGAACCCGGCGAACAGCGGGGTCGCGAACAGCAGCAGCATGATCGCGCCGTGCATGGTGAACAGCTGGTTGTACTGCTCGTTGCTGAACAACTGCAGCCCCGGGCGGGCGAGTTCACTGCGCATCAGTATGGCGAGGATGCCGCCGAAGAGGAAGAAGCCGAACGACGTCGCCAGGTAGAGATGCCCGATCACCTTGTGATCCGTCGTCGTGGCCCACCGCACCAGCGCCCGCCCCAGCGTGCGGTTGGTCCGCTGCCGGGCCGGCGTCCGGCCCTGCGGCTCGGTTCTTCTGTCCACCGCCATGCGGCGGAGGGTACCCAGGCGCCGACGGCTCGGGCGTACGGCCACGCCGGGGCCGGCGCCGTGCGGACGGCCGACTGGGCCACCTGGCGCACGCGGATGCGGACCGGACGGTGCCGGCCGCGCACCCGCGTGCGGGGCGTGCGGGGTTCGGGGTTACGGGGCGTCGAGCACGGTGCCGGTCAGCACCGGGCCCTGGGGCTCGCCCTCGTCGTCCAGGCTCCGCAGTCCGAGGTACTCGGTGGGTTCCGCGACCTCGTCGCCGATCGTGGGCACCGTCACCTCGGCGTCGGACATGCCGGGCGGGACGGTCGCCCCCAGCCAGAAGTAGTCCAGCCGGGAGAGCGGGACCTCCCCGTCGGGGACCTCCCCCGCGGTCTCCAGCAGCCAGTCGCGGTCGACGTCCATGGTGGACAGCTCGGGACGGGCGTCGTCGGGCACCACCACCAGCGTCGTGCCCAGCTCCACGTCGGCGGGCTCCGACAGTGAGACGCGCCAGCGCAGCGGCTGCCCCTCGGTGACCTCGTCGGCGACGGGCGTCACGCTGATCCGGGGCATCGGATCGTCGTTCTCGACCGTCACGCCGCCCAGGTAGGAGCCGACGACCGAGCCGTGCACCGCCTTCACCAGCACGTCGTGGGAGATGTCCCAGGCGTACCGCTCGTTGCCCGTCACCTTGACGGACACGTCGATGCCGGGGCTGCCGGGACCGACGGTGACCAGGCGGGTCTCGGCGTCCCCGGTGGCCGGGTCCGTGACGTACGTCCGGACCGTGCCGCTCTTCTTGCCAAAGACACGCACCGGCACGTGGTACGTGCGTACGCCCGAGTCGCCCTCCTTGACCGTCGCCCGGCCGACGTCGACACGGGTCAGCGGGGCCGGCCGCACCTCGGGCGTACCCGCCTGCCATGCGTAGGCGTCCATCAGCCATGCCTTGCCGGCGCGGGAACGCGGCGTCAGTTCCAGCGAAGCGACGCGGCGCAGGTCGACTCCGGCGCGGGCGGCGGCGGTGAGCGGTACGCGCAGCTCCTGCGCCCAGTAGGAGGCCGTGCGATCGCTGCCCGGCAGTCCGTCGGCGTGGACGGCGCCGAGGGTGGCACGCCTGCCGGCGGCGTCGGTGACGGAGACGTCGAGCCGGGTGCCGGTGCTGCCGGGCGGCACGATGACGCGCAGGGCGAGACTGCGCGCGCCCTTCAGGGAAACGGGTGCGCCGGGACGGACGCGGATCGCGGTGCCCGGTGCGGACCAGTCCAGGGCGATCGCGCTGCGGCCGGCCTCGCGTTCCGGTCCCCAGTACGCGAAGTGCGGTGAGGAACCGCGCGCGTCCTCGCCGAGGCAGGCGGTATCCGGGTCGGGGTCGATCGCGGAGCACAGGCGTCCGCCGGTCACCTTCACCCCGCCGTCGGGCAGGAGACCGGCGCCGCGGCCGGCGCCGACCGCGTGCGTCAGCACCCGGGCCGGGTCGGCCGAGGGGGCGCGCCGGCCCGTGCCGTCGATCAGCTCGCGCACCCGGTCGTCACCGGCGACGAACAGCCGGGCGGCGGCGGCGATGTAGGTCGCGCCGGCCCGGTGCTGCTGCCCGGCGGTGAGCCGGGTCGGGCTGCCCACGGAGCAGACCGGGTCGGGGTCCTCGGGGTCCTCCCAGAAGTCGTCGGAGGCGGGTGCCTGCGCGAGGCCCGGCGTCCACTCGCTGTTGAAGTAGTTGTGGTTCGCGCCCGTGACGTGGACCGCGCTGTGCAGCGCCCGGCCCCGGCTCACGCCGCGGGTGCCGTCGACGTACAACTGCCCCTGGAGGTCGGCGACATCGCCGTCACAGCCCGGCAGGATCGTCAGTGACGGCACGTCGGGCACCGGGTTCTGGCCGAAGGCGGTGGGGCCGACGAGCACGGTGCCGCGGATGTTCCAGCGGGTCCGCCCCTGGTGGCCGTCCTGGCTCGCGGGCGGTGGGTAAAGGCTGTCCATGGCTGCCCGGGCGACACCTTCGCCGCCGCGGGAGTGGCCGACGAGCAGGACGCGCGACGGATCGGCCTTCGGGCCCCGGCGTACGGCGGCCGGGGCGGTGGAGGTGCCGGCGGCCCAGTCGGCCCAGCGGGCCAGGTGTGCGCGCACCAGTGTGGAGCGGGCCTGGGCACCGCCGTCCTCCAGGGCACCGTCCTGGCCGTTGATGCCGTTGGCGGAGATCGAGACGGTCACGTAGCCCTGGGAGGCCAGCAGCTTCTGGTCCTGGAGGTAGCCGCGGTGGCTGGGTATGGGCCGGGCGTCGTCGGCGCAGGGCCAGTCGATCGTGACGGCCTCCTCGCCCTGGCCGGGCACGTAGCAGGTGGCGTGGCGGCCGTGCAGGAAGAGCGCGAGGGGGCGTTTGCCGCTCGCCCCCTTCGGCGCGACGACCACGCCGCGCATCTCGACCGGGGCGGACAGGCCGGGCAGCCGGACCGGGTCGAGCGTGTACTCGCCGGTGGACGTGGCGAACCGGCCGGGTCTGCCCGGGTCGACGGCGCCGGCGGGGAGTTGGGGCGGGAGTTTCGCCGGGGGCGCGTCGGAGGGGCGGCGCTGCCGGGCGGTGTCACCCGGCTTCTCGTCCAGCCGGCGGCCGGCGGCACGGACCTGGAGGTCCGTCAGCCCGTCCGGTGCGGGCGGTGCGGCGGCGTCCAGGGGTAAGCGGAAGGTTCGACCGTCCCCGTCCGGTTCCGGGACGCCGAGGAGGCGGCCCTCGGCGTGGAACTCCACCCGTGCGTCGCCGGGCCGGACGACCCGCGGGGAGCGCCACTCCAGGGATCTCGCCGCACCGGTGCCGGTGATCCGCCAGCCGGACGGGAGGTCGGCGGTGCCGTCCGGTACCGCCCGGACGGACGCGGCGCCGGGCGGCTGCGGCCCGGCGTGAGCCGCGGGGGCGGCCCCCAGCAATGTCAGCACCGCTGTCGCGGCGGCCCATGTCGTTCGAGCACGTATCAAGAATCCGCTCCTCAATACCTCGGTTCGGGGCTCCGCCCTTGCGGACGCCCCTTGTTGGAGGAGGGGAGGGAGTTCCTTCGGGTTGCCTGTGGGTCGCCGGCCGTAAGCCGTCAGCGGCCGCCGGTGCCGCCTGTCCCGCCCGTCGCGCCCGTCCCGCCCGTCCCGCCCGTCCCACCGACGCTCCCGCCGGTCCCGGAGGTCGCGGCGGTCTCGGGAGCCTCGTGGGTCTCCGGGGTCTTGCGGGCGGCGCCCGTCGGACAGTCGTCGCTGGAGCGGCCGGCCAGCCTGCCGCCGGGCTGCTCGACGGTCACCTGCGCGCTGCCCAGTGCCGGGTCCTGCCGCAGCCGGGCGACGGCGACCGTGCAGGCCAGCTGGTCGACGGCGGTGTCGCTGAGGCTGTCCTCGCCTCGTGGAAGCCGGACGTTGACCACCGTCCCGTCGGTGCGGATGGTGGGAGCCGCGGCGGCCGGCGGCAGTTCGGTCGTCAGCCCCTCCCCCCGCTCACGGGCGTCGGGCCCGTCGAACAGCATGAGTACGGTGCTGCCGAGGTCGGTCGTGCCGGGCACCGTGCGGGGAACCGCCACCAGGTCGCCGTCCTCGACGAAGTAGAGCGGGACCGTGATGACGGGAACCGCCGCAGGTTCGGCCTCCGACGGCGTGGCGGTGACGCCCGGCTCCAGGACGCCGGTCGCCGGTTCGCCCGCCTCGACCACGCCGGTCTCGGGGATGCCGCAGGCGGAGAGCGGGAGCAGCGCCCCCACGAGCAGCAGCGGGAGCGCGCGCCGGGTCCTTCGGCCGACGCGCCCGCCGACCGGTTTCGTACGGCGCGGGGGCGTCGCGGCCGCCCGCGGTGGCGCCGGTGGGGTCATGTCCGGTCCTCCTTCGCCGAGTGCGCCGTACGGTGCGCCGCGTCGTCCGGCGGCAGTGGCAGGACGACCGTGAAGACGGCGCCGCCGTCCGGATGGTTGGCCGCCCGGACGGTGCCGCCGTGCAGGCGTACGTTCTCCGTGGTGATGGCCAGTCCGAGGCCGCTGCCCTCGCTCCGGGCACGGGCGTCGGCCGACTTGTAGAAGCGGTCGAAGACGTGGGGCAGCACGCCCTCGGGGATGCCGTCCCCGCCGTCGCGGACCGTGATGACGGCCTGCCTCACGGCACGCGGGTCGTCCTGCGCGTGGAGGTCCAGGCGGACCGGGGGCGCGCCGTGCCTCAGGGCGTTGGCGACGAGGTTCGCCACGACCACGTCGAGGCGGCGCGGATCGACCCGGCCGCGCAGCTCGCCCGGTTCCGGCAGGCCGGTCCCCACGGTGTCCTGCCAGCCGCGCGACGCCAGCGTGCGCCGTACGGACTCGGCGAGATCGATCTCGTCCAGGTGCAGGGCGGCCGCCCCGGCGTCGAACCGGGAGATCTCCATCAGGTCGTCCACGAGTCCGGCCAGCTTGGTGGTCTCCTCGCTGATGAGGCGTACGGCCGTCGCGGTGTCGTCGTCCAGGCCGGCCGCGTCCTCGTCCAGTACGTCCGTCACCGCCGACATCGCGGCCAGCGGGGTGCGCAGTTCGTGCGAGACGTCCGCGGCGAAGCGGCGGGCGCCGGCCTCCATGCGCCGCAGTTCCGCCACCGAGGCCTCCAGCGCCGCCGCGGTGTCGTTGAAGGTGCGGGAGAGTTCGGCGAGTTCGTCGGAACCCTGCACCGCGAGCCGGGTGTCCAGGCGGCCCTGGGCGATGCTCCGGGTCGCCCGGCGCAGCGCCCGCACCGGACGCAACACCCCGCGAGCGGCCAGCAGCGCGACCAGGACGGCCAGGACCAGGGCCGGCACGGTGGCGCGTTCGATGGCGGTGACCAGCGCGTCGACGTAGCCCTGCTCGTCCTGCTGCGGGACGGTGAGGTAGACCTCGAGGCCGGAGGCGCGCCGCTCGGTGCTGTGGCGGCCGGAGAAGGTCACGGGCATGCCGACGACCAGCGAGGAGTGGCCGTCGCTCGACACCCGCTGGAACACGGTGGCCCGGCGGGAGCGCACGGACTCCCGCATCGACGAGGACAGTTCCCGAAACGGGTCCCCGGGCGCGGACGTCGCGCTCGCCTCCCGGTAGGCGACCAGCACACGCCAGTTCTGGGACCGCCCGCCCCGCGACACGTCGCCGGCGAACGACTGCAGGTCGGCCGCGTCGGGCGGGAACCGGTAGTTGGGGACCAGGGTGTTGACGCGGTGCCGGAAATCCTCGATCACCGTGTCCTGGCTCTGCTGCAGAACCCCGGTCCGGGCCTCACGGAAGGTCAGCGCGCCGGTGGTCACCGTGGCCACGACGGCGACGAGGGTGAAGGCCACCACCAGCCGCACGCGCAGCCCGTTCAGCGCGCGCGGCACCCGCGGAACCCTCACCGGGTCCCGAACCGGTAGCCGAAGCCGCGCACGGTGTGGACGTAACGCGGCCGGCCCGCGGGCTCACCGATCTTGGCCCGCAGTCGTTTGACGCAGGCGTCCACGAGCCGCGCGTCCCCGTGGTAGCTGTGCTCCCACACGGCTTCCAGGAGTTGCTGGCGGCTGAACACCTGCCCGGCCGAGGCGGACAGGGTGAGCAGCAGCCGCAGTTCGGAGGGGCCGAGGGCGACGAGCCGTCCCTGGTGGGTGACGGTCAGTCCGGCCCGGTCGATGACCAGGTCACCGTGGTGTTCGGTGCGCGGCGTGCCCGGGTCGTCCGCCGCGCCGCCCACCCGGCGCAGCACGGCGCGGATGCGTGCGTCCAGCACCCGGGCGCGCACCGGTTTGACCACGTAGTCGTCGGCTCCGGACTCCAGACCGACAACGATGTCCGTGTCGTCGCCGCGAGCGGTGGCCATGATGATCGGCACCTGGTCGTGGGCGCGTATTCGGCGGCACACCTCGAGGCCGGACATGCCCGGCAGCATGAGGTCGAGGACCACGGCCTCGGGCCGGAACGACCTGAGCTGTTCCAGTCCGTCCTCGCCCGTCGCGGCCGCGGCGACCTCGTGTCCCTGCCGGCGCAGCGCCAAGCGAACGCCCTCCCGGACGGCGCGGTCGTCTTCGATGATCAGGACCCGTGGCATGGACCTCAGTATGCGCGCGGACGGGCGGGGGTCCGCGTGCGGGTGACGGCTGTTACACAGCGGTCCAGAAGCCGTCCACGGACGATCACACGCCCGGGGCACGCTTTGTGATCATGAATGAGCACCGACCGACCCCTTCGTCGTCCTCCGGCGTGGACCGCCGGCTCCGCCGCAGCCGCGGCGGCGGGGCCCGCCGGAGACGGGGCGGCCGGTCCCGCCTGCTGTGGCCGGGACTCGCGGCCGGGGCCGTGCTGGTGCTCGCCGCCGGTCTGGCCCTCAAGGGGGGTACGGACCCCGCCGGCCCCGACGCGACGGGCGCGTCCTCGGCGTCCGGGCGACCCGAGTCGCACGGGGTCGTCGAGACGGAGGAGGCGCGGACGGCCGAGCCCACGCCCCAGGAGGAGCAGGAGAAGGGCGAAGAGAAGGAGCAGGAGGACGGAAAGGGGAAGGGGGAGGGACGCGACCCCGGTTCGATTCCGTCGTCCGGGCCCGGGACGTTCGCCACCGCGGACGGCGGCGGTGACCGGGTCGGCGGGAGCGGGCGGACGCTGACCTACGTGGTGCAGGTCGAGGACGGCATCGGGATCGCGGCGAAGGACGTGGCGGCCGAGGTCGAGCGCATCCTCGCCGACGAGCGGGGCTGGACGGCCGACGGCGAGGTGGGATTCAGGCGGGTGTCCGGCGGCACCTCCGACTTCCGGGTACGGCTCGCCACGGCGGCGACGGTGGACGACATCTGCGGCCAGTACGGTCTGGACACCGGTGGCGAGGTCAACTGCAACGTGGGCCAGGACGTCATGGTCAACCTCAAGCGGTGGCTGCTGGCCACGCAGTACTACGCGGACGACGTGACGTCGTACCGGGCGCTGATCATCAATCACGAGGTCGGGCACTTCCTCGGCCACGGTCACGAGGGGTGCCCCGGCGCGGGGCGCCCGGCACCGGTGATGATGCAGCAGATCAAGGGGCTGCACGGCTGCCGGACCAACGTCTGGCCCTACGACGCGGAGGGCCGGCCGATCACCGGGCCCGCCCTCGGCTGAGGGTGGAACAACACTCACGGCATCGTTCACGAATGTTCATGCTCATGAATACGAATCATATACCGGACCGTTGACGCGTTCACGGCAAGCCTCTATGGTCCCACGGGAAAGCGCTTTCTCCAGCCGATCCTCCCACCGAGTCCTGGTCGGACCCAACCCCCTGGAGACACGATGCAAGCGAGACCCGTCATCGCGAGCGTCGGCCTGCTGGCCGGCACGCTCGTCGCCCTGTCCGGCACCTCGGCGCAGGCCGCCTCCGCCCGTTACGAGGCCGAGAACACCTCCGCGGTCTGCACCGGCACCATCGACTCCGACTGGTCGGGCTACTCCGGCAGCGGGTTCTGCAACGGCACCAACGCGACCGGCGCCTACGCCGAGTTCTCCGTGAGCGCCCCCGCCGCGGGCACCGCGACGCTGAGCGTCCGCTTCGCGAACGGCACCGGTGACGCACGGGCCGCGAACATCATGGTGAACGGCGCGAGCGTCGCGTCGGCCTCCTTCGAGGTCACCGGCGCATGGTCCACGTGGGTGACGAAGACCTTCACGGTGCCGGTGCGGGCGGGGGACAACACCGTCCGCCTCAGCCCCACCTCGTCGGCCGGCCTGCCGAACATCGACTACGTCGACGCCGTGACGGACGGCGACGACACGACGACGCCGCCGGCCGGCTCCGCGCTGTACGTGTCGCCCGACGGCAGCGACGGCGCTTCCGGGACGGAGGTCGACCCGACCACCCTCACCTCGGCGATCGGCCGGGTCTCCCCCGGCGGCACGATCTATCTGCGCGGCGGCACCTACCGCTACGCGCAGACGGTCACCGTCCCGCAGGGCAACGACGGCACCTCGGGCGACCGCACCGAACTGTCCGCCTACCCGGGCGAGACGCCGGTGCTCAACTTCGCCGCCCAGTCGGAGAGTTCCTCGAACCGGGGGCTCGCGGTCAACGGGTCGTACTGGCACGTCAAGGGGATCGTCGTCGAACACGCCGGGGACAACGGCATCTTCGTCGGCGGCAGCAACAACGTGTTCGAGCGCACGGTCACACGCTTCAACCGCGACACCGGGCTGCAACTGTCCCGGGCGACCTCCGACACGCCCCGCGACCAGTGGCCGTCCAACAACCTGATCCTGAGCGCGGAGTCGCACGACAACGCCGATTCCGACGGCGAGGACGCCGACGGCTTCGCCGCCAAACTCACCTCCGGCCCCGGCAACGTCTTCCGCGACGCCGTGTCCCACAACAACATCGACGACGGCTGGGACCTCTACACCAAGGACGAGACGGGCGCGATCGGCGCGGTCGCCATCGAGGACTCCCTGGCCTACGAGAACGGCACCCTCTCCGACGGCACCCAGAACTCCAGCGGCGACCGCAACGGCTACAAGCTCGGCGGCGAGGACATCGAGGTCGACCACGTGGTGCGCCGCAGCATCGCCTACCGCAACGGCAAGCACGGGTTCACCTACAACTCGAACCCGGGCACGATGACGATCTCGGACAACGTGAGCATCGACAACGCCGAGCGCAACTTCTCCTTCGACAAGGGCAGTTCGGTGTTCCGGAACAACACCTCGTGCCGCGACGACGACGGGTCGAACGACAAGACCGTGGGCGACGCGGACGGTTCGAACCAGTTCTGGACCGGCTCGAACGGATCCCGGTGCTCCGCCTACGCGGGCGCCCTGGACTGGTCCTTCGCCTCGGACGGCACCCTCGTGGTGACCTTCGGCGGCAACCGGGTCACCCCGTAGTCACCCGTAGTCACCCGTAGTCACCCGTAGTCACCCCTGGTGGTCGCGTGCCTCGCACCGCGGCCCCCGCCCGGGGTCCGGGTTCTCACCGGTCCTCGGGCGGGCGGGCGCGCAGCGCCTCGGGTGTCACGCCGTTGGCCCTGGCCGCGTCGGCGAGTGCCTGGGCGGCGGCCTCCGCGGCCTGCGCGGTGTCGCTGGCGGCCTGGGCGGCCCCCTCGTCCGACGACGGGGTCTCGCGGGTCGCGGGTGACTGCGGGAGCGCCTCGGTGAAGGCGCGGGACACTCCCTGGAGCGCGGAGGTGACCTCGCTGGGGATGACCCAGAAGGTGCTGCCCGAGCCCTGCGCCAGTTGCGGCAGCACCTGGAGGTACTGGTAGGCGAGGAGCTTGGGGTCGGGGTCGTTGCGGTGCACGGCCTGGAAGACCTCGTCGATGGCCCGGGACTGTCCCTCAGCCTTGAGGATCTCGGCGGTGCGGTTGCCCTCGGCACGCAGGACGGCGGCCTGCTTGTCGCCCTCGGCGGTGAGGATCTGCGACTGGCGCTGGCCTTCCGCGCCGAGGATCGCGGCCCGCTTGTCCCGCTCGGCCCGCATCTGCTTCTGCATCGCGTCCTTGATGGACTGCGGCGGATCGATGGCCTTGATCTCCACCCTGTTCACCCGAAGCCCCCATTTGCCGGTGGCCTCGTCCAGTACGCCGCGCAGCTGGCTGTTGATGGTGTCGCGCGAGGTCAGGGTCTTCTCCAGGTCCATGGACCCCACGACGTTGCGCAGTGTCGTGACGGTGAGCTGCTCGACCGCCTGGAGGAAACTCGCGATCTCGTAGAAGGCCGCGCGCGGATCCGTGACCTGGAAATACAGCACGGTGTCGATCTCGACGACCAGATTGTCCTCGGTGATGACCGGCTGCGGTTTGAAGGAGACCACCTGCTCCCGCAGGTCGATCACCGGATAGACGCGGTCGATGTACGGGATGACCAGGCTGAGTCCGGGTTTCAGCGTGCGGTGGTATCGGCCGAGCCGTTCGACGTTTCGGGCCCGGGCCTGCGGCACGATGCGCACCGCCCGCACCACGGTGAAAACCGCGAGAAGCGCGACGATCACACCGGCGATGAGGAACGCCGAAGCTTCCATGGTCACTCCCGGGGATAGACGAATGCGGTGGTACCGCTGATCTCCATGACGTCGACGGTCGCACCCCGGGGAATCACCAGCGTCTCGTCGTAGGAACGGGCCGTCCATTCCTCACCGCCGATGCGGACCCTCCCCTCCATCCCGGTCACCTCGGAGACGACGTAGGCGGCTTTGCCGACCAGTGCGTCCACCCCGAATCGCTCGGTCTGGGGCTGGATGACATGGCGGAGCGCTATGGGGCGCAGGAAGAACAGAGTGACCGTGGAGACGACAGTGAACACCAGGAATTGAAAGGGCGTCGAAAGGCCGACCGCCGCGGTTCCGGCCGTGATCAGCGCGGCCCCGCCCAGCATTCCCAGCGCGGCGGTCAGGGTGAAGATCTCCGCCACGATCAGGACCGCCGAGACGATCAACCAGATCAGCCACGGATCCATTGCGACCCCCTTTCGGCTTTGAGTTTATTTTACCGGCTTTCAGGAAAAGCGGACCCGTCCGTCACCGGCGGGCACGCCGTGAGGGACCCTTGCGGGGTGCGGCCCCGATGCAGTGGGCTGTCCGTCATGAACAGACGACGCATCGCCACACTGACCGCCGCCCTGGTCACGACTACCCTCCTGGCCGGTGCCCCCGCCCGTGCGGCGCGGTCCGCCGATCCCGGTGCGGGCGGCTCGGTGCCCTCCGCGGGCTCGTCCCTCCCGCGGGGAGTGGATCTCGACACGGTGACGATCCCGGAATTACAGGCGCGCATGAAGCGCGGTGCGCTGACCTCGTCGGCTCTGACCCTGGCGTATCTGCGCCGGATCGAGGCCGTCGATCCGCGGATCAACGCCGTGCTGCGCACCAGCCCGACCGCCCTGCGCCAGGCCGCCGCCAGCGACGCCAGGCATCGCCGGGGCGCGGTCCGCGGGCCGCTCGACGGCATTCCGGTCCTGCTCAAGGACAATGTGAACACCCACGACATGCCGACGACGGCCGGTTCGTCGGCGCTGGCCACAGCCGCACCGGACTCGGACGCGGACCTGGTCGGGAGGCTGCGGGCGGCGGGCGCGGTGATCCTCGGCAAGGCCAACATGTCCGAGTGGGCCAACTTCCGCGCGGCCAGGCCGACGTCGGGGTGGTCGGCGGTGGGCGGGCAGACGAACAACCCGTACGTCCTGGACCGGAACCCCTGCGGATCGTCCTCCGGTTCGGCCGCGGCGCTCGCGGCGTCGCTGACGCAGGTGGCGGTCGGCACCGAGACCGACGGCTCCATCGTGTGCCCGGCCGGCATGAACGGCGTGGTCGGCCACAAACCGAGCCTCGGGCTGGTGAGCCAGTCGGGGATCGTGCCGATCTCGGCCGAGCAGGACACCGCCGGTCCCATGGCACGCAACGTGATCGATGCGGCGCTCACCCTTTCCGTGCTCAGCGGACACGACGTCGTACGGGCGGACGGCACCGCCGGCCTCGCGGACGGGGCCACCCGGCCCGGCACCCTGCGCGGCAAGCGGATCGGCCTGTGGCGGCTGCCCTCGCTCGGCGAGGAGGTGGACGCCCTGATGACCCGCACGGCGGGGCGCCTGCGTGCCGCGGGCGCCGAGGTCGTCGAGGTGACCCCGCCGTATCAGGACCGGCTGGCCGAACTCGAGTTCCCGGCGCTGCTGAGCGAGTTCCACCGGGACATCGACGCCTACCTCGCCACGCGCCACGGGCCCCGCAATCTCGCCGAGCTGATCGAGTTCAACCGCACGCACCCCGCCGAGCAGGCGTGTTTTGCCGGCCAGGAGCTGTTCGAGCAGGCGCTGGTCGCGCCGTCGACCACCGACCCGCGCTACCGGGCCATGCGTGCCGAGTTGACGGATCTCTCCCGGCGCTCCATCGACGAGACCATGGCCGAGCACGACCTGGACGCCATCGCCTCGCCGGCGAATCCGCCCGCGTGGACGACCGACTGCGCGCGGGGCGACAACGACGTGATCCCGTCCTCCACTCCGGCCGCCGTCGCCGGATACCCCTCCTTGTCGGTGCCCGCCGGCTCCGTGAACGAGCTGCCGGTCGGCCTGCTTCTGATGGCCGGCGACCGTCAGGACGCCGAGCTGCTGTCGCTCGGGGCGGCGGTGGAGCACCGGCTGGACGCCTGGCGGGCACCGCGGTACCTGCCCACCCTGCCGAGCGGCGGCTGAGCGGACGCGCCCCTGCCGGGCAGCGGCGCGTGCGGCACGCTGCCCGGCAGGGGCGCTCATCGGGTGCGGTCGCTCAGCGACCGCTCACTGGGTGTCCCCGTCGGGCAGCGGGTAGGGGAAGTCGGCGGTGACTCCGATCTTGTCGTACTCCATCTTGGAGGCGTCGTAGCCGTCCTCCCAGTTGGCGTTCTCGACGTCGTTGCACTGGTAGCTCTGGTACGACTGGTCGGTGGTCCTGCCCACCTCGATGTCCTCGAAGGTGAAGCCGCAGCCGCCGGCGTCCATGTGGATGCCGCGGGTGCCGCTGTCGGGCATCGACTCGTCCGGGATCACGTCGCCGATGACCATCTGGCGTACGTGGTTGTCCATCGGGTACGGCTCGACGTTGTTGACGCCGTACGTGTAGAAGGCGCCCATGTCGCCGCTGTCGAGACCGGCCTCGTCGATGCGGAGGTACTCGAAGGTGTTGTCGCGGGCGTAGTTGTCGCCGATGGCCACTTCCGGCCGCACCTCGAGGCTGATGCCGTAGCGGGCGCTGTGCTTGACGTGGCTGTGGCTGACCGTGTTGTGCCCGGTGTTCATCAGCTCGATGCCGGAGGCGTCGCCGGGGTTCAGTTCGCCGTAGTGGGTGATGTAGTTGTTGGTCAGCAGATGGCCGTTCGAGGTGTTTCCCTCGCCCGGGTAGGGACCCTCGACCTTGATGCCGTCGGCGCCGATGTTCGCCAGCAGGCTGTCGCGGACCGTCAGCCCGTCGTTGGCGGCGAGGGCGTAGACGGCGTGGTATCCCGTGTCGGAGATCTTCAGCCGGGACAGGGTGATGTCCTTGCTGTTGGTGAGCAGGACGGCGCCGAAGCGGTTGCGCGGCATCTCGATCTGGCGGTCGTACTCCGGGTACTTGTGCACCTCGCCGCTGTCGCCGTCGCTGATCCACCCGTTGCGGTACCAGTCGACGAAGTCGGTGTACTGCAGGGCGAGTCCGTCCAGGGTGATGTCCCGCACCCGCCGGTCCGGGTCGGCGCCGGCCAGGTCGAACAGTGTCTTCACCGTGGGGCGCAGCACGGTGACGCCGTCGATGTCACCACGGGGCTTGTAGTACAGCTGGCCCTTCTTGAAGTCCAGGTAGTACTCGCCCGCCTGGTCCAGGAAGTCGAGCGAGTTCTGGAGGAAGTAGCGTGAACCGCCGCCGGAGTTGTTGAGCGCGTAGCGGGTCCAGTACTTCAGCGTCATCTGGTTCTTGGCGGGGTTCCAGTCCCGGATCGGGACCGTGTCGGTGAACCAGCTCCAGCTGCCGCCGGACCAGACCACCGCCTGGGCGTTGGTGAGGTCCCAGTCCGCGTCCCAGTCACCCGGGTTGGAGTACAGCCACTGGTGCACGGCCTCCTTCTCCGGCTCCGGCAGCGTGGAGGTCAGGTACGGGGCCCACTCGTCGTCTGACTTGCGGTTGGGGTAGCGGGCCGTGGTGGCGCGCTTGCCGTCCTCGAAGAGGGTGTAGAAGGGGTTGTCGGTGCCGACGTCCGCGCGGTAGATGCCGTCCTTGTACTCCTCCCAGCCGGTGACGGGCTCGGCGCCCATCACCCGGGCCTTGCCTGGGCCGTCGTAGGAGCGGTAGACGACCCGGTGACCGCCGCTGCCGGAGTCCCGGTCGTCGAGTTCGACGGCGCGGTCCACCGAGTAGTCGCCGGCGCGCAGGTTGACGTTGATGTCGCAGTGCATGCGGCCGGGGCGGTTCAGGCCCTTGTCGCGGATGTGGTCGCGCGCTTTTTCGATGGTCTTGAAGGGCTTGCTCTCGGTGCCCTTGGCCCTGTCGTTCCCGTCGGGGGACACGAAGAGCTCGGTGGCCCTGCAGCCGGCCGCCTTGGCGCTCGCCTCCGGTGTGTCCAGTGTCGCCCCGGCGACCAGCAGGGCGCCGGCCGCGAGCAGCAGCGGAAGTCTTGTCCTTCGTCGTACGGGTCGCACTGTTCGTACGGGTCTTACTGGTCGTACCTGGAGGGTTGGCACGAGTTCTCCTTGCCGCGTGGAGTTCAGTGTCGTTGTCGGGATCGTCGTGGTCGGGATCCGTGCACCGGCCGGCGTCGCGTGCCGTCAATTCGCGGGGGCCCACCACGCCGGCTCGCGGTCCTGGTGCGGGAGTCCGGCCCGGGGCACTGATCCCGGCAGCGGGCCTTGCGGCACCGCGCACACGATCTAGTGGGTCACTGATCGAGCAACGATAGTTAATATGTTCGTGCCGAGGTCCCGTCAATACGCTGGCCCGAACCTGAAATTGATGACCGTGGGGGCGACGGATTCACGGCGCCCGAGTCATAAGTTCATGCATCCCAGGAAGCGCGGTGCCATGACCGATCCCGACCTGCCGTCGTTTCCGCAGCTGAGCGCGGAGGACCGGACGGCCCTGGCGGAGTTCTCCGAGCAGTCTCCCGGAGCGCTCCGGTCGCGCAGCCGCATCGTGCTGGCCTGTGCCGAGGGATTGACCAACGGGGAGATCGCGCAGCGGCTCCGGGTCAGCCCCGCCACGGTGGCCAAGTGGCGGGAGCGCTATCTGCGCCGGGGCGTCGCCGGGCTGCGGGACGCCCCGCGCCCGGGGCGACCGCGCAGCGAGATCCGGCAGGAGGCGGAGGCCCGGGTGGCCGCGGTGCTCGAACAGGCCCGAAGCGGCGCCCCGGTGCCCTCGACCCGGGCCCTTTCCGACACCACGGGCCTGTCGCAGTCCACGATCGCCCGGATCTGGCGGGAGCAGCAGACCGCACTGCCCGACCCGCCGGCGCCGGTCCACCGCGGGCCCCGTGAGGGGGCCGGCGCCAGCGGCGGCGGGCCCGTGCCGGGCGCGGCGCGCGTGCCGCGGCAGTTGCTCTCCGACCAGGTGTACTCGCTGCTGCGCGACTGGATCGTCAGTGGCCGGCTCGCCCCCGGGGAGCGTTTGGTGGAGTCGGAGATCGCGCGTGGTTTCGGCACGAGTCAGGCGCCGCCCCGTGAGGCGATCAAGCGGCTGGCCTACGAGGGCCTGGTCATCTCGCAGCCGCACCGCGGCACCTACGTCGCGCGGGTCTCCGAACGGCAGGCGCAGGACGTCCGGGACATCCGGGTGATGTTCGAGGAGTACGCGGCCCGCCGGGTGACCGGGCGGCTGGACGCCGAGCACACGCGGCTGCTGACCGAGGACGTGGCCCAGCTGCGTCGGGCGGCCGCCAAGGACGACATCGGCGCCTTCCGCGACGCCGACATGGCGTTTCACCGTCACGTGTGCGAGTCCGCCCGCAACGCGGCGATGATCCGTCTGTGGCGCATGATCGAGTCCAGCCTGTGGGATCTGCACGTGCTGGGCGACCCGCGCTACGCCGGCGGCTGGGGCGCGATGGCCGAGCACCACGCCGAACTCCTGGAGGTCCTGCGCTCGGGCGACCCCGACGTCGCCGGTCCGATGTTCGCCTCCCACGCCGCGGGGGAGGTGTCCCGCTACCTTTCCGGCCCTCCCGAACCCGGTGCCGAGCCCGATGCTGAGTCCGATGCCGAGCCCGGACGGTGAGGCGATGGCGCCGCGTCCGCCCGGGTCGCGTCGGGGCCCCGGTCAGCCCCGTCCGCCCATCCTCCCCACGACGCCCCTGATGAGCTCGGCTACGGCCGCCACCCGGGCGGGCGTGGCCTGGGACTTGAGCAACGACGAGCTGACGGCGAAGGGCTGGCCGGCCGCCGGCGGTCCGGGCACCGCCATCGCGACGCACACGATCCCGTCGGCGGTCTCCTGGTCGTCGATCGCGTAGCCCGCCGAGCGCGCGTCCCGGAGTTCGGCGAGCAGCGGACCGAGTGCCGTGATCGACCAGGGCGTACGGGCCTCGAACGGTTCGCGTCCGGCCAGCAGTTCGCGCACCTCGGCGTCGTCCAGGCCGGCCAGCATGACCTTGCCCAACGCCGTGCACGTGACCGGCAGCCGGGCGCCCGCCCGGCCGGTGAGGCGCATCAGGACGGTGCCCTCGTGCACCGCCAGGTAGACGACGTCCGCGCCGTCCATGGTGGCCAGTTGCAGCGTCTCCTCCCGGTCGCCCAGCCGGCCCACCTGTTCCCTGAAGGCGCGCACGGGGTCGAGTGCGTCGAGGTAGGACTGGGACAGTCGCAGCAGACCGGGGCCGAGCGCGAAGCCGCCGTCCACGGCCCGGACCAGTTCGCGCTCGTGCAGGGCCGCGCAGATGTTGACGACGGACGCGCGCGGTATGCCCCCTGCGGCGGCGGCCAGTTGGGCGGGCGACAGCGCACGGCCGCGGGCGTCCGCCAGCGCGTCGAGGATCGCTCCCGCCCTGAGCACCGCCGGCGCGGGTGCGGCACTGGCCCATACCGATCCATCCCGAGTACCCATGCGGCTCACCCTAGCCGTCAACCTGTTGACAGAACAGCAGTCCATTGACAACAACTGGGGCCATACACCGATACTGAGCCCGGAATTCCAGGGTGCGGCACGACACTCCCGGACGGCGCGGACGCCGCACGCACCCGGGAAGCGGCACCGCCGTGTCACGGCGACGGCCACCCCTGCCCCGCGCACCTCCACCCGGCCGCAGACAGACGTGTCCGGCACGACCGACAGCCGGCCGAAGTCGGCCATCGACAAAGGAAAACGGCACATGAAGCTCGTACGGCTCGGAGAACCCGGGCAGGAACGCCCCGCAGTCATCGACGACCGGGGCATCACCCGGGACCTGTCCCCCCTGACCCGCGACATCGACGGGCCCTTCCTCGCGGCGGACGGTGTCGCCCGTACCCGCCGCGCACTGGCCGAGGGCACCCTTCCCGCACTGGAGGCCGAGGGCCTGCGGTTCGGGCCCCCCGTCGCGCGGCCGGGCGCGGTCATCTGCGTCGGACAGAACTACGCGGCCCACGCGGCCGAGTCCGGCAGCGAACCGCCCACACGACCGGTGGTCTTCTTCAAGCATCCGAACACGGTCGTCGGCGCGCACGACGAGGTGGAGATCCCGCGCGGCTCGGCGAAGACGGACTGGGAGGTCGAGCTCGCCGTCGTCGTCGGGCGGACCGCGAGGTACCTGGACTCCCCCGAGCAGGCCCTCGAGCACGTGGCCGGCTACGCCGTCTCGAACGACGTGTCCGAGCGCGACTTCCAGCTGGAGCACTCCGGCGGACAGTGGTCCAAGGGAAAGTGCTGCGCCACGTTCAACCCGCTCGGCCCCTTCCTGGTCCCGGCCGGCGAAGTGCCCGACGTCCAGGGGCTGCGGCTGCGGTCCTTCGTGAACGGTGAGCCCCGGCAGGACTCGCGGACGGCGGACATGATCTTCTCCGTCGCGCAGATCGTGTACGACCTGAGCCAGTACCTCGTCCTGGATCCCGGGGACGTCATCAACACCGGGACTCCCGAGGGGGTCGCCCTGTCCGGGCGCTTCCCCTACCTGAAGCCGGGCGACGAGATGGAGATCGAGATCGAGGGACTGGGGCGCCAGCGCCAGCGGCTCGGCACGGCCTAGCCTCCGCCGGAACCGGTGGCCGCCGACCCCTTTCCAGTCATCACTTGTATGATACGTTACGACTTGATGAGGGCACGGTTACGGGGGCTTCCCCCGGCGGCCGCACAGCGCCCGTTCCCCAGGTCCGACGGCACGCTCCCCCACCTCCCGCGCCCCCGTGGTTCTTCCCTGGCGCGGGGTGGGTGGGCCGGCGGACGGGACGGCGAAGAGCACGAAGAGGGGGAGCAGTTGAAGATCACCGGATACCGGACCCTGCGGACGGTGCACCGCTGGGGCCGCCCGGTCGGAGACGCGAACGGCTTCGTCGCGGCGGGCGTCACCGAGGTCCCGCTGCTGCTGGTCGAGACCGACGGCGGTCTCACCGGGGTGGGCCTGGGCGCCCACGCCGACGCGCACCGGATCTTTCCCGCCCTCGACGGCCAGGATCCACGCGCCGTCACCGCGCTCTACGACCGGATGCTGGCCCACACGTTCAAGAGCGGCCACGCCGGCACGACCTTCGGCACCATCGGCGCCTTCGACATGGCGCTGTGGGACCTGAAGGCGAAAATGGCCGGCGAGCCGCTGTGGCGCACCCTCGGCGCGGCGGACCGCTTCGTGCCCGGCTACGCCTCCGGCCTCGACATCGCCCTGGACGACGAGGAACTGGTGGCGCTGTACTCGGGCTGGGCCGAACGCGGCTTCAGCGGCGCCAAGCTCAAGGGCGGCCTGGACACCGAGCGCGACATCGGCAGGCTGCACGCGGTCGCCGAGGTGCTGCGCGCGAACACCCACTCCCCCGCCCTGATGCTCGACGTCAACGAGAGCTGGGGCCGGCACCAGGCGGTGCGGCTGCTCGCCCGGATCGAGGAGCGCGTCGAACTCGCCTGGATCGAGGAGCCGGTCCGCCGCTGGGACGTCAAGGGCAACCGGGCCGTGGGCCGTGCGGCCCGCACCGCCGTCGCCAGCGGCGAGAA
The DNA here is from genome assembly GCF_044591655.1 of Streptomyces sp. BBFR51. Taxonomy (NCBI): domain Bacteria; kingdom Bacillati; phylum Actinomycetota; class Actinomycetes; order Kitasatosporales; family Streptomycetaceae; genus Streptomyces; species Streptomyces sp. BBFR51. Next base: position 844,692 of record NZ_CP172448.1, read on the forward strand.
CCTCACCGGGCTCGAACAGTTCCGCCCACTGCTGGCGGCCGACGCCCTTCAGGTGGTGCAGAGCGCGGGTGTCTGGGGCATCACCCACTTCCTGCGCGTCGCCGGTCTCGCCCACGGCCACGACCTGCCGGTCAGTCCGGTCGGCTACCACGCCAACCCGTTGGCGCACGCCGCCGCCGCGGTCCCCAACCACCTGGTCACCGAGGTGCAGGACACGGCCGCCCCGGTGGGGCTGACGGTCGACCAGGTGATCGCGGACGGCGGCATCGTCCTCGGCGACGCCCCCGGTCTGGGCATCACGGTCGACGAGGCGGCCGTCGCCGGCCCGGACGAGGACGGCGGCTGGACCCACCCCGGCGGTCCGCACGTACGGCCGCGGGGGGCCGGTCTGCGGCTCGTTCCGGAGCCCGGTCCCCCGGGCCGCGCCGCCGGCGCACCCGTCGACGGAACCGCCCCGGCCGTTCCCGGGCCCGTCCACCGTCCCGCTAGCAGCGAGCGCACCGAGAGGGAGAGCACGTCGTGACGCGACCACGCGCCGTCTTCGCCATGAATCCCCGGCTGGTTCCCGCCCTGTTCGACGAGGACGCCCTGGCCCGGCTGCGCCGCGCCGCCGACATCGACACCGAAGTCGTCGTCGGCGAACTGGACTCCGCCCGCTCGCGTCAGGCACTGGCCGGCGCCGAGATCCTCGTCGCGGGCTGGGAGGCACCCGTCGTCCGGGCCGCCCATCTGCCGTACACCGAGCGGCTGCGGGCGGTCGTCTACGCGGGCGGGGTCGCCGCGACCTGCCTGGAGGACCCGGCCGCGTTCGCCGACCGCGGGGTGGTGGCGGCCAACGCCCGCGCCGCCAACTCCGGGCCCGTGGCCGAGTACACGCTGGCGATGATCCTCCTCGCGAACAAGCGGGTTCTTCCCGGCGAGCGCCGCTACCGCGCGTCCAGGGCCCTCCCGGACCACGTGGCCACCCACGCGGGGCAGGGCAACTACCGGCAGACCGTGGGCATCGTCGGCGCCTCCACGGTGGGCCGCGCGGTACTCGCCCTGCTGCGCCCCTTCGACCTGGACGTGCTGCTGTACGACCCGACACTCACCCCGGAACAGGCCGCCGGCCTCGGTGCGCGCCCGGTGCCGCTCGACGAGCTGATGGCGAGCAGCCGGGTGGTTTCCCTGCACCAACCGCTGACCGACGCGACCCGCGGACAGATCGACGCGGGACGGCTCGCGCTGCTGCCGGACGGCGCGACGCTCGTGAACACCGCGCGAGGCGCCGTCGTCGACCAGGACGCCCTGATCGCAGAGCTGCGCACCGGCCGCATCGACGCCGTGCTCGACGTCACCGACCCAGAGCCGCCGGCGCCCGACAGTGAGTTGTGGACGCTGGAGAACGTGGTGCTCACCCCGCATCTGGCCGGTTCCCTCGGCGGTGAGCTGCACCGCATCGGCGATGCCGTCACCGACGAGGTGGAACGGTTCGCGGAGGGGCGGCCGTTCGCCCACCCGGAGGACCTGGCGGCCTCCGCGCGCACGAGGGTGCGGTGAGGCCGATGCGCTCCCGTACCCCCGCACGCGGCCCCGGGCTGACCGAACTGGGCCTCGGAGCCGCTCAGTTGGGCAACCTCGCCCGGACGACCAGCGACGAGGACGCCCTGGGCGCCGTCGACGCGGCCTGGGACGCCGGCGTGCGCTACTTCGACACGGCTCCGCACTACGGACTGGGGCTGTCGGAACGCCGGCTGGGCGCCGCCCTCGCCCGGCGTCCGCGGGCCGAGTACACCGTGTCCACCAAGGTGGGCCGGCTGCTGGTGCCCAGTCCCGAGACCGCGCACCGGCAGGACGACGGCGGATTCGCGGTGCCGGCCGAGTTCCGTCGCAGCTGGGACTTCGGCCGGGACGGGATCCTGCGCTCGCTGGAGGGCAGTCTGGAGCGCCTCGGCCTCGACCATGTCGACGTCGTCTACCTCCACGACCCCGACGACCACTGGCAGCAGGCCTCCACCACCGGCGTCGACACCCTCGTCGAACTGCGCGAGCAGGGCGTGGTGAAGGCGGTGGGCGCCGGCATGAACCAGGCCGCGATGCTCGCCGAGTTCGTCCGCCGCTGCGACGTCGACCTCGTCATGGTGGCGGGCCGCCACACCCTGCTGGACCACAGCGCGCAGGACGAGTTGCTGCCGCTCGCCCAGGAGCGCGGGGTCGGCGTCGTCGCCGCCGCGGTCTACAACTCCGGACTGCTCGCCTCGGACCGCCCGCCGGCCGACGCCACCTACGACTACCTGCCCGCCTCCCGCGAACTGACCGCGCGCGCCGCCGCGCTCGCGGACGTCTGCGAACGCCACGGCGTCACCCTTCCGCAGGCCGCCCTCGCCCACCCGCTGCGCCACCCCGCGGTCGTGTCGGTGGTGCTCGGCGCCCGCGACGCCGAGCAGTCCCGCACGAACGCGCGCCGCCTGTCGGCCCACGTACCCGAGGCCCTGTGGACCGAACTGGCGGACCTCGGCCTGCTCCCCACCGGCCGCGACGACGCGCCCGCCGCCTCGCGCGCCCGAGGAGGGCGGCCATGACCGTCATAGACGCCCACCAGCACGTCTGGGACCCCGCGCGCGCCCCCTACGACTGGCTGGGGCCCGCGATGGCCCCGCTCGACCGCGCCATGCTGCTGCGCGACGCCCGCCCGGCACTGCGCGCGTCCGGGGTCACCGCGACCGTCCTGGTACAGGCCGCCGACCACGACGCGGACACCGACCACATGCTGGCCACCGCCGCCACGCACCCCGAGGTCGTCGGCGTCGTCGCCTGGGTCCCGCTGGACGACCCGGACCGGGCCCGGGACCGGCTCGCCGTACTGCGCCGGGACCCGCACGTGGTGGGTGTGCGCGCCCTGATCCACGAGCGCTCCGACCCGGACTGGATACTCCGCCCCGACGTCGGCGAGGGGCTCGCCCTGCTCGCCGAGGCCGGGCTCGCCTTCGACCATGTCACCTCCTCGCCCGAGGCCCTGGCCCACATACCGGAGCTGACGGCACGTCACCCCACCCTGCGGCTGGTCGTCGACCATCTCGGCAAGCCGCCGGTCGGCGGCGGACCGGGCGAGCGGGCACGGTGGCGGCGACTGATCGCCGCCGCCGCACGGCAGCCCCGGGTCCACGCCAAACTCTCCGGGCTCTACCCGGCCTCCGGCCCCCTCGACGCGTGGACCGCCGACGAGGTGCGCCCGTTCGTCGAGGACGCCCTCGACCTGTTCGGACCGGGGCGGCTGATGTACGGCGGCGACTGGCCCCTCTCGCTCCTGGCCGGAGGCTACGAGCGGACCTGGGCGTCCTTTCGGGAACTGCTCGCCCCGCTCGCCCCCGCCGACCGCGCCGACGTGCTCGGCGGCACCGCCGCCCGCTTCTACCGCATCGACGCCGCCCTGCTGAACGCCGCACGCGACGCGGCCGTGTGAACCGCTCCGGAAGGAACGCCATGGAACACCACACCACCACGCCGGACACGGCCGCGCTGGCCGGCTGGCTGCACAGTTGGGTGACGGACGAAGGGGCGATCAACGGCTTCCACAACCACAGTGTGTGGGGCACCAACCCCGCCACCTTCCTGGACTTCACCAGCGGGCACACCACCTTCGCGGGACCCGCGGTCGGCGCCTGGGCCCAGGCGCTGGCCGCCCAGCCCGACGAGCGGGGCGTCCGCCTGCTGCGCCGGCTGCTGCGCCACCAGTCCACCGAGCTGCAACCGGACGGGCAGTACCGCCACATCGGCTTCCAGGTCGGCGAGTCGGCGACCAACGGCCTCATCCACAACGCCGTCGCGAGCCTCGGCATGCTGCTCGCGGTGCGGCACGCCGGGCATCTGCTGCCCGCCGACGAGGTGGCCGGCGTACTCGCCGCCGTACGGCGCAATCTGGACGCCTGCGAGATGTACGGCGGCGGACGTCCCGGCGAGGACGGCACCTGCAACCAGGAGTACGCCCGGGTCTGGGTCAAGCAGCTGTACACCGAGCTGAGCGACGACAAGGCCTACGCGGACGAGATCCCCGAGGACCTCGCCGAGCTGGTCCGGCTCTTCCACCACCGGGGCGTGCCCGACCCGCAGAGCAGCGGCACGTTCCGCACCGTGCGGGACCGCGCCGAGGGCGGCATCCTGGAGCCCGCCGAGTACTACGGGCTCATGATCGTGCCTCTGGTGCTCGGCTACCGCGCGGGAGGCGACGCGGAACTGCTCGCCGAGGCCCGCCGGTTGTGCCGGCACGTGGCCCGTTCGGCCTGGACCGACGAGAGTGGCGCCACCCGCTACCACCGCTACTGGTACGTGCGGGGCGAGCGGGCCCTCAAGACGGACACACCCATGCTGATCGCGGGCATGGGACTGACCCTGTACGGCATCCACGAGGTACTGGCCGAGGGCCCGGACGCCGAGTTGGAGGCCTTCACCGAGGCCTGCCTCGCCACCTATGCCCGCTACCAGACGCCGGCCGGCTACTTCGCCTCCGCGAGCGGCTGGCACAACGAGGCCGACATCGCGCCCAGCACCGCCTGGCACGCCCACGACCTGCTGTTCCTGATGGCCAGGTGCGGTCCGGGCGACGGGTTCTGGGACCGGGTGTCCGCCCCGCGTCACCGGCAGTCGGTGCTGGTCAGCGATCGCGCCCACTGGGCCGAGTCCGGTGTCCACTGGGCCGTGCGCAGTCCGCTGACCGCGGGCGACCTGCACCTGTACGGCCGCAAGGACCGGGCCGTCTTCGCCCGCGAGTTCTTCGCCTGGACGGACCGCGAGCCCCTGCCCGAGGAGCTGCGCTACCCGGACGTCCCCGAGTTCTTCGTCGCCGACGACGGGATCTACCGCGTCGACCGCGGCGAAACCCCCACCGACATCACGGCCGTCGGCCCCCTGCCCTACCGGGGGCGGCTGTGACGACCGCGCGTACCGCCGGCTTTCCCCATCGAGGAAAAGAGAGATGACAATGATGTCAACCAACCGAGGGAGCAGGGCGCGCGGTGCCGCGCTCGCCGCCGTGGTTCCGCTGCTCCTCGTCGCGGCCTGTTCGTCGGGCTCCGGCTCGTCGGGGGGCGAGGACGGCGAGATCCGGATGATGGTCAACCTCACGGACAACCTCGACCAGGCCTACTGGGAGAAGCTGGTCAAGCCGTTCGAGGACAAGACCGGTCTGAAGGTGAAGATCGAGGGCCCGACCGGCAAGTCCGTCGCCGAGTCCTTCCCGCAGCAACTGGCCGCCGGCACGGCCCCCGACGTCATCCAGTCGATCTTCCCCGACGACGACACGGCGCCCGAGCTGATCGACCTCGGTGACGAGGCCTGGGCCAAGGGCACGCCGATGTTCGACGAGTACGCCATGGGTGACGAGCACTACGCGGTCGGGGTCGGCACCCAGACGCAGTCGCTGGTCTACTACAACAAGTCGGCGTTCGAGAAGGCCGGGATCACCGAGCCTCCCACCACCTGGGACGAGCTGACCAAGGACCTCGCCGACCTGAAGAAGGCCGGCTACACGCCGATGCAGACGGCCGGCGACTTCCAGACCGGCCTCCAGCTCCAGCAGATCTACCACCCCGCGCTGAACCAGCTGCACCCGAAGTGGCAGACCGCGGTCTCGGAGGAGAAGCTCTCGGTCGGCGAGGCCTACAAGCCCGCCTTCCAGCTGTACGCGGACTGGATCGACGCGGGCTACATCACCAAGAGCGACGTCGGCCTCAGCCCCTCCCAGGCGGACGGCAACTTCACCGCGGGCAAGGTCGGCCTCTACACCAACGGCAGCTGGTTCGCGGCCACCCTGAACAAGGCCAAGGACCTCCCCTTCGAGGTGGGCGTCTTCTCCCCGCCGGCGGCGGACGGCAAGGCCTACCCGGGCCCGCAGGGTGCCACCATGGCCAACCCCTACATGATCCGCAAGGGCATCGGGGACGAGGACGGCGCCAAGCAGCTGGTGGAGTTCCTGGTCACCGACGCGAAGGCCATCGAGGCGCAGCTCGGCTCCGACGGGGTGTTCCGCAAGGACTCCGGTCTGCAGCAGACCGCGGTCGACGCGCAGATCCAGAGCATCCTCGACAAGGCCCCCGCACTGGTCGCCGTCGGCGAGGGACAGGGCAACGTCCGGCTGCCCGTCACCGGCTTCAACCCGAAGTTCACCGAGGTCGCGCAGAGCCTGTACACCGGTGCGAGCCCGGCGGACGCCGCCAAGAGCATCGACCAGTGGGTCGACGAGAACCGCTGACCCATGGAACGCACATCTGCTTCGAAGCGGCGGGGATGGCGCGACCTGGGCGCCCGCGTCAGCATGGTCGTCCCCGCGGTCCTCGTCTACGTCGCTCTGCTGGTCGTACCGGTGATCTACGCGTTCTACTACAGCTTCACCGAGTACAACGGATTCCCCCACCGCGTCCCGGAGTTCGTCGGCCTGGACAACTACAGGACCGTATTCGGCTCCGACGACATGACCGGCACCATGGTGGTCACCGCCGTGGTGGCCGTGGTGGGCGCGGTCGCGGTCAACCTCGCCGCGCTGGGGCTGGCGCTGCTGCTGCAGCGCACCAACCGGTTCAACACCTTCGGCCGGGTGGTCATGTTCTACCCGCACGTGCTGAGCGCGCTGGTGGTGGGCTTCCTGTGGCAGGCCATCCTCGGCCCGCAGGGGGTGGTCAACACGATGCTGAAGAAGGTCGGCACCGACGGCCTGCCCTTCCTCAGCGACCCCGACTGGGCCCTGTGGTCGATGATCCTGGTCATCGCCTGGTCGCTCTTCGGCGTCCAGCTGATCCTCTACCTGGCGGGCCTCCAGGCGGTGCCGGCGGACCTGCTGGAGGCGGCGCGGATCGACGGGGCGAGCAGGTGGCAGACCTTCCGTGCCGTCACCTGGCCGTCCCTGGCGTCCACCGTCACGGTCGCCGTCATCACCTCGGGCATCTCCCTGCTGAAGACGTACGACGTGGTCGTGTCGCTCACCGGGGGCGGCCCCGCGGGATCCACCAAGACACTCGCCTACTCGATCCTCGCAGTCTCCTTCCCGCAGCGGAACATCGGCGTCGCCTCGGCCCAGGCCGTGCTGCTGATCCTCGCGGCTGCGGTCCTGGCCATCACAGTCCTCGTCCTGCGCAGGCGCGCGGAGAACGACGCGGAGTCCATCGGATGAAGAAAACACTCACCTCGGCCGCCACCGTCCGGGTGGCGTTCATCTGCCTCGTGTCCCTCGGCATGCTCGTGCCGATGTACATCCTGGTGATCAACACCTTCAAGAGCCAGCAGGAGATCCTCGCCAACCCGTTCACCCTGGACTTCGGCACGGCGACCTTCCAGTACCTCTCGGACGCCTGGAACAACCCCGACTTCAGCATTCTGAAGGGCTACGGCGTCACCATCGCGCTGGTGCTCTGCGTGAACGCCATCGCCATGGGGGTGTGCGCGCCCGCGGCCTACGTGCTGGCCCGTACCCCGACGCTGATCTCGCGGCTGTTGCTGTTCTTCTTCATCGCGGGCATGTTCATCCCGACCCAGGTGATCCTGGTGCCGGTCATCTTCGTGCTGCGCGCGATCGGTCTGATGGGCACGCTGCCGGGGCTCATCCTGTTCATGACGGCCACCACCATCCCGTTCACGCTGTTCGTGTTCTTCGGCTACGTCCGGGTGCTGCCCAGGTCGCTGGACGAGGCGGCGGCCATCGACGGGGCCGGCAGGTACTACACGCTGTGGCGGATCATCCTGCCGCTGATGCGGCCCATCATCGCCACGGTGTTCATCCTGAACTCGCTGAGCGTCTGGAACGACTTCGCCAGCCCGCAGATGATCCTGGGCCCCGGCAGCGACGTCTACACCGTCACCACCGGTGTGTACGCGGCGGTCGGCCAGTACTCCACCGACTACACCAAGGTGTTCCCGACCCTGCTGCTCGCGGTGATCCCGATCCTGGTGATCTTCATCGTGATGCAGCGTCACATCATGAGCGGCCTCGCAGCCGGGGCGGTCAAGGGTTAGCCCCCGCGCCGCGCGAGGCCCGGCCCCACGAAGGAGCGCCCAGCCATGCCCGCACCCCGCACACCCCTCCGGGTCGCGTCCGTGATCCGGCTGCGTCCCGAACACGCCGAAGAGTACCGGGAGTTGCACCGTGCCGTACCGCAACCGGTGCTGGGCACCCTCTCGCGCGCCCATGTCACCAACTACTCCATCTTCCTGCGCGAGGACACCCTCTTCGCCTACTTCGAGTACACCGGCGACGACTACGAGGCCGACATGGCCGCCGTCGCCGCCGACCCGGACACCCAGCACTGGTGGACGCTGACCGACCCCTGCCAGCAGCCCCTGGACTCGGCGCAGCCCGGGGAGCGGTGGGTGACCGGCGAGGAACTCTTCCACCTGGACTGACCGCCACCCATGCGAAGGAACACCGTCATGCCGCACCTCCCCACTCCCCCGTCGCCCGAACTCGACGGTCTCGTGGCCGCCGTCACGGGCGGCGCGTCGGGGATCGGGCTCGCCACCGCCCTGCTCCTGGCCCGCCGCGGCGCCCGGGTCGCCGTCCTCGACCTCGCCCCGGACACCCTGCCGGCCGCCGGCCGCGAGGCCCTGCTCCCCGTACGGTGCGACGTCACGGACGACGCCTCGGTCCGTGCCGGGGTCGCCCGGGCGGCGGACCGGCTGGGCGGCCTGGACATCCTGGTGAACAACGCGGGCATCGGCGCACAGGGGACGGTCGCGGACAACGACGACGAGGAGTGGCGACGCGTCCTGGACGTCAACGTCCTCGGGATCGTGCGGACCACCCGGGCCGCGCTGCCCCACCTGCGCGCCTCCCGGCACGCGGCGGTGGTCAACACCTGCTCGGTCGCGGCGACCGCGGGCCTGCCCCAGCGGGCGCTGTACAGCGCGAGCAAGGGCGCCGTGCAGTCCCTGACCCTCGCCATGGCCGCCGACCACATCCGTGAGGGCATCCGGGTGAACTGCGTCAACCCCGGTACGGCGGACACACCGTGGATAGACCGTCTGCTGTCGGGCGCCGACGACCCGGCGGCCGAGCGCACCGCGCTCAACGCCCGCCAGCCGACCGGCCGTCTGGTGTCCGCCGAGGAGGTCGCGGCGGCCATCGCGTACCTGGCGTCGCCCGCGGCGACGTCCGTCACGGGCACGGCCCTCGCCGTCGACGGCGGCATGCAGGGCCTGCGGCTGCGCCCCGAGGGCGGCTGACCCGGGACGTCGCGCACCACCCACGTCAGTCACATGAGAACCGACGAAAGGGCACCTCCATGCTGAGAACCCGGCGACGACCGGCACGGACCCTGCCGGCCGCACTCGCACTGGCGCTGACGGCGGGCGTCGGCGGACCGGCGGCCGGGGCCGCGGCGGCGACCCCCGCCCCGGCCGTGGCCGGCGGACCGACGGTCTACGTCTCGGCCACCGACGGCGACGACGCCAACAGCGGCGGCAGGAAGGACCCGTTGCGCACCATCACCGCCGCACGGGACGCACTGGCCGGCCACACGTCCGCCAAGGCGCGCGGCACGGTGTACATCCGGGGCGGGACCTACGTCCTCGACGACACCATCGAGCTGAAGGGTGCCGCGAACTCCTGGGTCACCTACACCGCGTACCGCGACGAGAAGGTGACGATCACCGGGTCGCACGAGCTGCCCGCCGAGGGGTGGAAGAGGCTCACCGATCTGTCGGCGGACACCCTCGCCCAGCCGCAGTACTCCTCGAACTCCCGCCTGGACACACCCGAGTTGCGGGACGGTGTGTGGGTCTACGACCTCGGCGCCCAGGGCATCGACCCGGGCACGCTGTACAAGAACGGCTTCAACTGGGTGCAGCAGCCCTTCGCTCCTGAACTCGTCGTGGGCGGCGAAACCCAGGTGCTCGCCGAGTACCCCAACGGGAACTCCTGCGCCACGACGGAGACCGGGTGCCACCTGTGGGGGACGGGTGACAAGTGGGATGCCGAGGGGCCCCGGGACCTCATGAACGTGGACCTCGACGGCCGCTTCGGCCCGCAGGACGACTGGAACTTCTCCGGTACGACTCCGCGGGCGCAGTTCGAGGACAAGAAGCAGCTCCTCGCGGACCCGGCGCAGCGCGACACCTGGTCGCCGCAGGAGATGCGGCGCATGACACCCCAGATCTTCACGGTCGGCGGCCGTGCGCTCTTGGGGGCCCGCTACCAGCGCTGGGCGCCGGAGGCCGTGCCGACGGTGGACGACCTGGGCACCCGTGGCTTCGGCGACCACACGGACGTGCCGGTGCAGCTCGATCCGCGGTGGGTCGAGGGCATCGACAACACGAAGGCGGAGACCGAGGGCTGGCTGTCCGGCTACTTCGGCAACAACTACGCGAACGACATGGTGCGGCTGCTGTCGTGGAGCGGGGACCGGCTCTTCACCAAGTACCCGTCGATGTACATCCCGCAGGACGCGTGGACCAAGGTCAAGGTCCTCAACGTCCTCTCCGAGATGGACACGGCCGGTGAGTACTACATCGACCGGTACGACGGCAACGACGTGCTCTACTACCGGCCCGAGGGCGGGACCGTCGAGGGCAAGGACACCACGCTCCAGACCTTCGACAAGAACTTCTTCCTGCTCGACGGCACCAACGGTGTGACACTGCGCGGCCTGGCCATGACCGGATCGCTCGTCAGCGGCGTGCAGTTGCTGGACGCCGTGGGGACCCTCGTCGACGGGGTCGACATCTCCAACGTGAGCATGGACGCCATCCGTATCGGCCGGACGACCGACACGATCACCAGCATGCCCGACTACGAGACCCTCCAGGGCGGGCACGACAACGTCGTGCGCAACTCCTACCTGCACGACCTGGGCGGCGGCGGGGTCCTGCTCGGCGGCGGCGACCGTGCGACCCTGCGACGGGGGAACAACGTAGCCCGGCACAACGAGATCGCCCGCTTCTCGAAACTCGCGACGTACACCCCGGCCGGCTACCTGTACGGGGTCGGGAACTCCTTCGAGTACAACTACGTCCACGACGCCCCGCACATGGCGGTGCAGATCATGGGCAACGACATGCGGGTCAACCACAACCATTTCTACGACGTGGTGAAGAACGCCGGGGACATGGGTGCCGTCTACGCGGGCCGTGACTTCACCTACCTCGGCAACGAGATCGCCTACAACCACTTCGAGAAGATCGGCGGTTCGAACGACGCGCTCTACATGGACGACGGCGCGTCCGGCGTGCGGTTCCACCACAACGTGGTGAACGGTTCGAACTCCGGGGTCAATCTCAACTCCGGGCACGGCAACACCGCGAACGACAACGTGTTCATCGGCGTGAAGCACGTGGGCCACGGCGGGATCTACCACAAGAAGGGCGAGACGAAGCTCCCGCTGGACAACAGCTGGGTGCTGCAGAGCCGCTTCAACTCCTTCCTCGACGTACGCGAGGGCGAGAAGTACAGCGCGAGTCCCGAGACCGTGGCGGCCTGGCACGAGCACTACACGAGCGGGAAGCCCAAGTACTCCGACGGGATCGCGATCTCGTACCCGCAGGTCGCCCGGTGGTACGTGCCGCGGGTGACGGCGACGGGCGGGGACTGCACGGCCGCCGACTACTCGACGTCGGGAACGAACGGATGCAGCCGGGCGACGGTGTGGGAGAACGCGGACTCGGTGTATGTGCCGTCCGGTGTGGAGATCGACCACGCGGTGGTCGTCGGCGGCGGCTCGGGGTTCGTCGAAACGACCGCGAGCTTCACGCAGCCGCCGGCGGAGTACAACGTGTCGCGGTGGAGCGACAAGGTCAACACCCGTGTTCTGGCGGCCGCTTCGGTGTCGGAGACGGGTCTGAACCTCGACACTCTGAAGTTCGCGGGCTCCGGCGCGGCGGCCGAGGCCTACGGCTCCGCGTGGGTCGCCGAGTGGAACCGGCACGTGAGTGCCAAGGGGATCGGACGGCCGTGAGCGGGTAGCCGCCGCGTTCGTCGCGGCCGGGGCGTCCGTCGTGCGAGGGACGCCCCGGCCGCTTCGGCGCGGCCGCCTACGCCTCGGGCACGTCGGCCGGCCGGCGGCGTGCCCACGACGACGTGATGTGCTCGCGCATCGCGTCGGCGGCGCCGTCGCCGTCCCGGGCCAGCACCGCGGCCGCGACCCGGGCGTGTGCCTCGTGCGTCAGCTCGATGTCCTCACGGGTCGGATCCCCGCTGTACTGCGGTGAACGCACCGCCTTGCCCTGGATGCTGGAGACGATGGCCCGTCCGAACGCGTCCCGGGAGGCGCGGTGGATGATCTCGTGGAACTCGATGTCCGCGCGGGAGTAGGCCTCGGGATCGTCGATCAGGCCCGCGAGTTCGTCGAGCTTGGCCGAGAGCGCCGCCGCCTGCGCGTCGTCGATGTGCCCGGCGGCGCGGGCGGCCATGGCGCACTCCAGGGTCGTCCTGATCTCGATCAGGTTGTCCAGGTAGACCAGGCGGTCCTTGCGCTGGAACAGCGCGTCCAGGATCAGCGGATCGAGCAGGCTCCACTGCTCCTGGTCGAGTACAACGGTCCCCCAGCCCTGCCGCGTTGCCACCAGCCCCTTCTCGGCGAGTGTGGTCGTCGCCTCCCGGATCACGGTCCGGCTCACCTCGTACGCGTCGCAGAGCTCACCCGCCGACGGAAGCGCGGTGCCCGGCGGGTACTCACCGAGCACGATGGCCGTCGCGAGGCTCTGGACGACGGCCGCGGCGAGCGGTGGCCGGCGCCGTTGAGGGCGGGACACGGCGGTGGTGTCCGCGGATGGCTTACTCATCTGGTCGAAGACTCCCAATGTACGTGCAGGATGGCCGGCCCCCGCTGTCCAAGGACCCAAGGTTAGCCGAACATGCTAAGGTCATCACTCGTATCACAAGTTATGACTTGGCCGTGGGTCGCGCCGCCAACGCGCGGGCGCGGCGCGGGCGACGCGCAGACCGAGGAGAAGCGCGATGCGAATCACCGGATACCGGTCCCTTGCCACGGTGCACGAGTGGGGGCGACCGGTGGGTGACGTGAACGGTGTCATCGCCGGCGGTGTCACCGAGGTGCCCGTCGTGCTCCTGGAGACGGACGAGGGCCTGACCGGCGTGGGCCTCGGCGGCCACGCCGACGTGCACCGGGTGTTCCCCGCCCTCGAGGGCCAGGACCCGCGGGCCGTCACCTCGCTCTACGACCGGATGCTCTCCCACGTCTTCAAGTCCGGGCACGGCGGACACGTGTTCGGGACCATCGGCGCCCTCGACATGGCGCTGTGGGACCTCAAGGCGAAGATCGCCGGGGAGCCGCTGTGGCGGACGCTGGGAGCCGCCGACCGCTTCGTCCCCGGCTACGCCTCCGGCCTCGACTACCCGCTCGACGACGACGAACTCGTCGCGTTCCACGAACGGTGGGCGCGACGCGGTTTCACGGGCGCGAAGGTCAAGGGCGGCCTCGACGTCGACCGGGACGTGCGGCGCCTGGCCGCCGTCCGCGACGTGCTGCGGGTCAACAGCGACCGCCCGGCGCTCATGTACGACGTCAACGAGTCCTGGGGACCACATCAGGCGGTGCGCCTGGCCCGGCAGGTCGAGGAGCGGATCGACCTCACCTGGATCGAGGAACCGGTGCGGCGCTGGGACGTCGAGGGACACCGTGCCGTGGCCGCCGGCATCCGCGCCGCCGTCGCGACCGGGGAGAACCTGACGGGTCTCGAGCACTTCAGGGCGCTGCTGGGCGCGGACGCGGTGGGCGTCGTGCAGACCGGGAGCGTGTGGGGCATCACGCACTTCCTGCGGGTCTCGACGCTCGCGTTCGGGCACGGCCTGCCGGTGAGCCCGGTGGGCTACAACGCCAACCCGGTCGCGCACGCGGCGGCGGCCGTGCCCAACCACCTGGTGACCGAGGTGCAGGACCTGTCCTTCCCGGTCGGACTGCGCGTGGACCAGGAGATCGCCGACGGCGGGATCGTCCTCGGCGACAGCCCCGGGCTCGGCATCGAGGTCGACGAGGAGGGGATCTCCGCGGGGGCGGGGTCGGCGCGGTGGTCCGTCCCGGCCGGGCCGCACGTCCGCCCGGCCGACGCCGGTCTGCGGCTCGCGCCCCGGACGCGGCGGGGAGGGAGCCCCGTATGAGGACGCGAAGGGCCCTGGTCGTCCGCGGCGGGTGGGAGGGGCACGATCCGGTCGGCTGCACCGAGGTGTTCACGCCCGGTCTGCGGCGCGCCGGGTTCGAGGTCTCGGTCAGCGAGGACCCGGCGGTCTACGACGACGCCGAACGGCTCGCCGCCACCGATCTCGTCGTGCACTCCTGGTCGGGAGGCGGGCTGAGCCCGCGTCAGGAGGCCAACCTCGTCGCGGCCGTGGAGGCGGGCACGGGCTTCGCCGGCTGGCACGGCGGTGTCATCGGCACCAATGTCGGCAACGCGCGCTACCTGCGGATGGTCGGGGGCCGGTTCCTGTGGCACCCGGACGGCTTCCAGGAGTTCACGGTGCGCGTCGCGGCCGGGCCGGACCGGGACGGGGAGATCACCGAGGGCGTCTCCGACTACGACGTCGTCACCGAGCACTACTGGGTGCTGTCGGACTCCCTGAACACGGTGCTGGCCACGTCCGTACTCGCCCCGGGCGACGGTGACCCGTGGGACGTCCCCGTCGAGTTCCCCGTGGTGTGGACGCGCCGCTGGGGTGCGGGACGCGTGTTCGTCTGCACCCTGGGCCACCGCGTCGCCGACCTCCAGGTGCCGCAGACGGCGACGCTGGTGGCCCGGGGGCTCGCGTGGGCGGCGCGGTCGTGAGGTGCGGGGGCCCGGCGCGTCAGGTGCTCTCGCGGACGACGACCCGGTACCCCACGTCCCGGTGCGGTGCGTCCACCGGGGCGCCGCGCATCCGCGTCAGCAGCAGCTCGGCCGCCAACTGCCCGATGCGGGCGCTGGGGACGGCCACCGTGGTCAGCGCGGGCACGAGGTGCCGGGCCAGCTCGAAGTCGCCGAAGCCCGCGAGGGCGAGGGTGCCGGGCACGTCGACGCCCCGGCGGACACAGGCCTGCAGTGCGCCGGCGGCGAAGACGTCGCTGGAGAACATCACGGCGTCGGAGTCCGGATACCGCTCGAGCGCCAGGTCCAGCAGGGCGACGCCGGTGTCCATGGTGACCGGCTCCGGGCCGGCGTCCACCGTGCGCGGGTCGCTCCCCAGCAGGTCGCGGACCGCGCCGGTGTACCCGTCGAGGCGTTCCGCGGCCCTGGAGTCGCCGGAGGTGTGCCGGCCGGCGAACGTGATCCTTCGCCGGCCGCGCTCGACGAGGTGCGCGACCATGGCGGCGGCCGCGGCCGCGTTGGAGAAGCCGACCAGCAGGTCCACCGGGTCGACCGACCAGCCCCAGGTCTCCACCGCCGGCACTCCGGCCGCCCGGAGCAGCGTCAGGGTCCCCGGCGTGTGGCGCGTGCCCACCATGAGCAGCCCGTCCGGCCGCCGGCCCAGGAAGCTGCGGAGCACCTCCTCCTCGTGCTCGGGGCGGTAGTCGGTCGTTCCCACGAAGATCTGGTAGCCGTGGGCCGCCAGCGCCGTCGAGAAGGCGTGCACGGTGTCCGCGAAGACCGACGCGTTGATCTGCGGCACCAGGGCGGCGACCGTGCGGCTGCGGTTCGACGCCAGGTTGCTGGCGGCGAGGTTGGGCACGTAGCCGGTCGCCGCGACGGCCTCCTCGACCCGGACCCGTGTCTCGTCCGGCACCGACAGGGGGTCGCGGACGACGCGGGAGACCGTCTGGGCCGACACGCCCGCGGCCGCGGCCACGTCCGACAGGGTCACCGAACGGGTCGCGGAGCGTTTGCGCGGGCGGCGGGGCAGCGGCGGGGTCACGCCGGAAACGATATCGGGCGTCACAGTGCTCCCCGCGCGGCCAGCGACCGCATCAGGTCGGCGATGCCGAAGGTCCACGGCGCGCAGGCGTCGCTCGCCCGGATCCGGTTGACAAGCGCCCCGAGCCGCGGGGTGGCGATGCGGACGAGGTCGCCGTCGTGGTGGGTGAACCCCTGCCCCGGCGCGTCCCGGTCCTCGACGGGGGCGAACATCGTGCCGAGGTAGAGCACCGCGCCGTCGGGATACTGGTGGTGCGGTCCGACCAGTTGGGCGACCAGGTCCAGGGGGTCGCGGCTGATGGCGGTCATGGTGGACTCCGCGTCGAGCCGGAATCCGTCGGTGCCCTCGACGGTCAGGGTCACCGTCGCCCGCCGTACGTCGTCGATGCCGAAGCCGGGCTCGAACAGCCGCAGGAAGGGTCCGAGGGCCGCCGAGGCGTTGTTGTCCTTGGCCTGGGGCAGCAGCAGCGCGGAACGGCCCTCCACGTCACGGAGGTTGACGTCGTTGCCGAGCGTCGCGCCCACGGCGTTCCCGGCGGAGGAGACGGCGAGCACCACCTCCGGCTCCGGGTTGTTCCACCGTGACGCGGGATGGATCCCGGCGTCGGCCGCGCTGCCGACGGCGGCCAGCACGGGGGCCTTGGTGAAGATCTCGGCGTCGGGTCCGATGCCGACCTCCAGGTACTGACTCCACGCCCCCTGGGCGACCAGGATCTCCTTGAGCGCGGCGGCCTCCTCGGAGCCGGGGCGCAGGGAGGCGACGTCGTCCCCGACGAGCCGCCGGATCCGCTCGCGCATCCCGGCGGCCCCGGCGGCGTCGCCGCGGACGCGTTCCTCGATGACCCGCTCCAGCATCGACACCACGAAGGTGACCCCGGCGGCCTTGACGGCCTGGAGGTCAACGGGCGCGAGCAGGTACGGCCGGCGCGGATCCCGAGTGTCGGCAGGTGTGTTGGCCAGCACCTCGTCGAGCGCGGCGACCCGCTCGCCGTGGGCCGCGCGCAACCGCCCCGCCGGGTCCGGGGTTTCGCACAGGTCGCGCACGGTCGCGAAGGCGGCGGTCACGTCGTACACGCCGCTCTCGCGGACGGCGACGACTGAGGGTCCGAGGCCCGGGCGCCAGACCCGGCCGACGAGTGCTCCCCCGGTACCGTCGGACGGCAGGGTGGTGGTGGCGTCCGGCCACTGGTTCATGTCGTTCCTCTCAGCGCTTGCGGAAGACGGGGGTGCGCTTCTCGGCGAAGGCCCGACGGCCCTCCGCGGCGTCCTCGGTGGCGAAGCAGATGGTCTGCAGGTCGCGTTCGTAGGCGAGCGCCTGGTCCTCGGGCAGGTTGCCGGCCGCCCGCAGGTTGATCTTCGCGGTCTCGGCGGCCACGGGTGCCCGGGAGGCGATCAGGGCCGCGAGGGCGTGGGCCCGGGCGGGCAGTTCGGCGCGGGGCACCACCTCGCTCACCAGGTGCCAGTCCAACGCCCTCGCGGCGTCGACCCGTTCGCCGGTGAGCAGCATCAGAGCGGCGTTGCTGGGACCGGCCGCGCGGTTGAGGAAAGCGGCCATGCCGCCGCCCCCGATCCAGCCGAGGGTGATCTCCGGTGCGCCGAAGGACGCGGTGTCCGCGGCGAGGCGGATGTCGCAGGACAGGGCGGTCTCCAGCCCGCCGCCCAGCGCGTAGCCGCCGACCGCGGCGATGGTGGGGGTGCGGGCGGCGCGGATGGCGTCGCAGTAGTCGACGCGGTTGCGGAAGTCCCACGGTGTGGCGTAGCGGTCGAGTTCGGTGATGTCCGAGCCGACGCTGAAGGAGCGCTCGCCGGCGCCGGTGACGACCACGGCACGGACGTCGTCGGTGGTGTCGCACCATTCGACGGCCCGCACCAGGGCGCGGGCCATCTCGGGGGTGACGGCGTTGAGCTTCTCGGGCCGGTTCAGGGTCACGGTGGCCACCCGGCCGCTCACGTCGAGCAGCACGTGCTCGGTGTCGAGGCGGGGCGGGACGGGGCGGGTGTCGGTCATGCGCGTCGTTCCTCGGGTGTCCGGCTCGTCCGGTAGAGCGTGCCCATCCGGTCGAGTGTTTCGCGGTGGTCGCTCCCGCCGGCGAGCGCGGCCCGTACGGCGGCCGACGCGGCGGTCTGGAAGCCGATGTAGCCGGCGTGCCGGGGCCGGACCCAGGCCTGCTCGCAGGTGGCGGCGGTCCGCCGGTAGAAGTCGGCGGCGACGGTGTCGGGGTCGGTCCAGGCGGCGCGCGCGCTGGGCTGGCCGTTGTGCCGCGGCAGGAAGTCCCGCTGGGCCTCGGGAGACATCAGCCAGCGCACGTGGTCGAGGAGTTCGGTGGACGGGGCGCAGCGGGTGCTGAGGGCCAGTCCGGTGCCGCCGAGCGTGGAGCCGGGGCGTCCGCCCGGTGTGACGGTGGGGGCGTCGGTGAACGTCAGGCGGTCGGCGTAGGTGACGTAGCCGTAGACCAGCGGGCAGTGCGCCAGGCGGTCGGTGCCGGCCATCAGCTCCAGCAGCCCGATCGGGTTGAGCGTGCGGGTCTCGGGCGGGGCGAGCGCGTCGAGGGCGGCCATCAGGTCGAGGACCGCGAGTCCCGTCTCGCGGCTGATCAGCCGGTCCGGGTCGGTGGCCGGCTCCTCCCCCATGGCGAGGGCGATCGAGGCGAAGGTGAGGAAGGCGTGCGGCCCGGCCAGCGAGAGCGCCACCGGGGCCCGTCGGGCGAGCCGGTGGACCTCGTCCCAGGTGGTGGGCGCCTCGCCGCCGAGGTCGGTCCGGGTGGCGGCGACCTGGGTGGCGGCGTCCAGCGGCAGTGCCCACTGCCGGCCGTCGAGCGCGTACGAACGCATGGTCGGGCCGATGGCCCCGGCGCCCCAACGGGCCAGTTCCTCCTGGGGGAACAGGTCGTCCAGCGGCCGCAGGCAGCCCGCCCTGACGGCCTCGCCGAGGTGGGGGTGGTCGAGGACGACGAGGTCGTAGCGGGCGCACAGCTCGTCGACCGGGTGGGACTCGAAGCCCTCCAGCGGTTGTACGTCCCAGTGCACGAGGCCGCCCGCCGACGCGGCGAGGGCGTCGTGGCCGCGGGGGTGGTCCCAGGTCAGTCCGGCGTACGTCATGAGGTCTCCGCCACGGCGCCGGAGGCGAGCAGTTCCTCGATCTCCCCGTCGTCCAGGCCCGCTTCGGCCAGGATCTCGCGGGTGTGCTGGCCGGTGAGCGGGGCGCCGCGGTCGACGCGGGGCGGGGTCGCGGAGAACCTGTAGGGGAAACCGGGCGTCGTCACGCGGCCCTCGGTGGGGTGGTCGTAGGTGACGAAGGTGCCGTTGTGGCGGATCTGGGGGTCCTGGACCAGGTCCTCGTAGCCGTAGACCGGGCCGGCCCAGATGCCGGCGGCTTCGAAGGCGTCGAGCCAGTGCCGCGAGGACCGCGTCAGCAGCCGGGCGGCGGTGCGGGCGAAGATCTCGTCGCGGCGGGTCCAGCCGTGCTCCTCGTCCCGCATGGACAAGAAGCTGTCCTCGCCGAGGATCTCGCCGAGCCTCTTCAGGGGCGGGAAGGCGAGGACGAGGTAGCCGTCGGCGGTCTGGAAGGCGCCGTAGGGCGAGCGGATGTAGACGTGCGCGTGTGGTTCGGCGGAGCGGGTCTGCGGCAGCCCGCCGACGGTGTGGACCGACAGTTCCTGCATCTGGAGGGTGGTGACGGCGTCGAGCATGTTCACCGTCACCAGCTGGCCCTCGCCGGTGCGTTCGCGGTGCAGCAGCGCGGCGAGGACGCCCTCGAAGGCCGTGGACGCGGTGACGGCGTCCACGAGGTACTGGCCGGCGGCCCGCGGCGCCTCGCCCGCCCGGCCGGTGGAGAGCATGGCCCCGGACATCGCCTGGAGCAGCAGGTCCTGGCCGGGGCGCTGGGCGTAGGGGCCGTCCTCGCCGTAGCCGGAGATGGAGACGTAGACGAGGGAGGGGTTGATGGCGGCCAGGGATGCGTGGTCGACGCCGAGGCGGTCGGCGACGCCGGGGCGGTAGTTCTGGAGGAAGACGTCGGCGTCGGCGACGAGACGGCGCAGGATCTCCTTGCCCGCCGGGTCCTTGAGGTCGACGGCGAGGGAGCGCTTGTTGCGGTTCAGGGAGAGGAAGGAGACGTTGATCCGGTTGCCGCCCGCCCCGCCCGCCGCGGCGTGGCGCTGCCACTCCCCGGTGACCGGTTCGACCTTGACGACGTCCGCGCCGAGGTCGCCGAGGCGCTGCGCGGCGAACGGGCCGGCCATGGCGATGGAACAGTCGAGGACCCGGTACCCGGCGAGTACGCCGGGCTTGTCGCGCGTGGTCATGGGGGCTCCTTCAGGGGCGGCACCGACATGGGCCGACAGGGGTGCGGGAGTCGCGGCCGACGGGGGTGCGGGAGTCGCGTGCGCCATTGCCGCGTTCGTCGTCCACACCCTGTTGTTAGCGCTATCGGTAGCGCTAACATGCACGCTAGGCGGGCAGCGCTCGCCGTGTCAACGCCCCAAACCGTGCCCTCGGCGCCCGGTCGGCACCGGGAAGATGGGATCCACCGATGAAACAACCGCAAGTCGCACTCGTGACCGGCGCCGGCGGCGCCCTCGGCCGGGCCACGGCCGCCCGCCTGGCCGCCGACGGGCACGATGTGGCCGTACTCGACCGTGACGCGGAGTCCCTGGAGCAGACCGCCGCGCAGGTGGAGAAGGCCGGCGCCCGCGTGCTGGCGCTCACCGCCGATCTGCGCGACGCGGCGGCGATCGAGGAGGCGGTCGAGCGGACGGTGGCCGAACTGGGCGCGCTGCGCGTCCTGGTGAACAACGCCGCCGTGTACCCGAGCCGTCCCTTCCTCGACGTGCCGCTGGCCGAGTACGAGGAGGTGGTGGCGGTCAACCAGCGCGCCTACTGGGTCGCCGCCCAGGCCGCCGCACGGCACCTGACCGCCACGGGCGGCGGGGCGATCGTCAACGTCGCGTCGATCACCATGCACGGCGGCTGGGACTCACTGGCCGCCTACGTCTCGACCAAGGGAGCGGCGGTGGCGCTCACCCGCGCCCTCGCCCGCGAGCTGGGTCCCGCGGAGATCCGCGTCAACTGCGTCTCCCCCGGCGCCTTTCCCACCGCGGCCGAGGAGATCCACGAGGACCCGGGGGGATACCGGCGGCACGTGCTCGACCACCAGGCCCTGAAGCGGCGCGGGCGCCCCGAGGAACTGGCCTCGGTGGTCTCCTTCCTGGCCGGCCCCGACGCGTCCTTCGTCACCGGCCAGTGCGTCGAGGTCAACGGAGGGTGGGTGATGGCGTGAAGCTGTACGGACGTTCCCACGACCGGCAGTCCCTGGCCCGGCACGCGGGCGATCTGAGCGCGGCCGGCGGCGTGCGTTCCGTCGTCCTGGACGACGGCTCCGAACGCGGCATCCGCACCCTGGAGTTCCGTACCGGCGCCGGGCTCTGCTTCGACGTCCTCGTGGACCGGGCCATGGACCTGGGCGGCGCCGAGTTCGAGGGGCGCGGCTTCGGCTGGCGCTCGGCGACCGGGTTCCGGCATCCCGGTCTGCACGAGTACCGCGACGACGACGGCCTGTCGATGATGCGCAGCTTCTCGGGACTGCTCCTCACCGCCGGTCTCGACCACACGCTCTTCGGCGCCGAGGTGGACGCCTCGCAGTACCGCTATCCCCCGCGGCGCACGGCCGTCCACGCCCTGCACGGGCGGGTCGCCAACCTTCCGGCCCGGCTCACCGGGTACGGAGAGCGGTGGCAGGACGACGGCGGCTGCGTGCTGTGGGCCGAGGGCGAGGTGCGGCAGGCCGCGATCTTCGGCGAGCACCTGCGGCTCACCCGCCGCGTCGAGGCCGACCTCGGCGGTACGGAGATCCGGCTGATCGACCGGGTGCGCAACGCGGGTTTCGACCCGACGCCGCACATGTACCTGTACCACGTCAACGTCGGCTGGCCCTTCCTGGACGAGGGCGCGCGCTACGAGTTGCCGCCGCACCGGACGACGTGGCGGAGCGACAGCGTCGACGAGCAGGGTGTCTCCCACACGGAGATGCCGGGTCCGTTGCCGGGGTTCGTCGAGCAGGTCTACGAGCACGAACTGGAACCGGACGCGAACGGGCTGGTCCGGCCCCGGCTGGTCAACGAACGGCTCGGCGTCTACTTCGAGTTGGAGTTCGACACGGCCCAGTTCCCGTCCTTCTTCCAGTGGTTGCACCTGCGCGAGGGTGCCTACGCGGTGGGCTTCGAGCCGTCCACGCACCGTGTCCAGGGCGAGAGCACGGCCCGGGAGGACGGTTCCATGACGTTCCTGGCTCCCGGCGAGGAGCGCGCGTACACGACCACGTTCCGGGTGGGCCGCCTGGACTGACGGGCGGCCGGGCGGGGTTGGCGGGGCTACTGGGACCTGGTGAACATGTCGATCAGGCCGTGGGGCGCGTCGTCGCCGAACATCAGCGCGTGGAGCTGTAGGGCGTCGGCGGCCTCCGCGGCGCTGCGGGGGAACAGGTCCCGCTCGTACGCGGTGAGCGCGGCCTCCGGGTCACCCGGGTGCGCGGCGAGGGCCGTGCCGAGTTCGGCGCCGTCGTACATGGCCAGGTTGGCACCCTCGCCGGACGGGGGCATGAGGTGGGCGGCGTCGCCGAGCAGGGTCACGCCCGGCACGCGCTCCCACCGGTGCGCGGCGGGGAGGGTGTGCAGGGGGCGCAGGACCGGCGCGGTCCCGGCGTCGGTGATCAGCGCGGTCAGCTCCGGCGCCCAGCCGTCGAACTCCCCCACCAGGCGAGCGGTGGCCGCCGGTCCGGCGAGGTCGATGCCGGCGAACCATTCCCGCGGCTTGCGCAGCGCCACGTAGGCGTGGAGCGTCCCGCCGCTCTCCCGGTGGGCCTGGATCGCCTTGCCCGGCGCGAGCGCGAACATCGCACCGGCGCCGACCGCCTTCGCGGTGGCCGGGTGCCGGGTGTCGGCGTCGTACAGGTAGGTCTCGACGAACGACATGCCCACGTACTCGGGTGTGGCGTCGGAGAGCAGCGGCCGGACCCGCGACCACGCGCCGTCCGCGCCGACCAGCAGGCTCGTGACGACGGTGCCGCCGTCGGCGAAGGCCACCTCGTGACGGCCCCCGCCGAGGGCACGGACGGCACGGACCTTGTGGCCCCAGCGGACGGTGCCGGCCGGGAGTGAGTCGAGCAGCGTCCGCCGCAGTTCGCCGCGCATCACCTCGGGGCGCCCGCCCGTGCCGTCGTCGCCCTCCTCGAACAGGACCGTCCCGTCCGGGGCGAGGGCCCGTGAGGCCTGGCGGCCCTCCAGGACGAGGCCGCGGAACTCCTCGGTCAGACCGGCGGCGCGGAGGGCCGGTTGGCCGTTGTGGTCGTGGATGTCCAGCATGCCGCCCTGGGCGCGTGCCGACGGGGAGGACTCGGCCTCGTAGACGGTGGCCGGGATTCCGTGGACGTGCAGGACACGGGCGAGCGTGAGGCCGCCGAGTCCGGCCCCGACGATCGTGACGTGCGTGGTCATGGCACTTCCCTTCTGATCGCGGACCGCCGGAGAAACCCGGCGGGGCAGGACTGGAACACCGTTCCAGCACGTCCAGAGTGGAACGGCGTTCCATCGCTTGTCAAGCTGGAACGACGTTCCAGAAGGTCTAGGCTGGAGGCATGACACCCAGGTCGCGCCGTCCGGAACGGCGGCAGGAACCCCTCTCACGGGAGCGCATCGTCGGCGCCGCCGTCGAACTCCTCGACACGGTGGGAGAGCGCGGCCTCACCTTCCGCGCGCTGGCCGAGCGTCTCGCGACCGGCCCCGGAGCGATCTACTGGCACATCACGGGCAAGGCCGAACTCCTCACCGCCGCCACGGACGCCGTCGTCACCGCCGCCGTGACCGTCGAGCCCACCGGCTCCACCGACTCCCCGCGGGACGCCATCCGCGCCGTCGCGCTCGGCCTGTTCGACGCGACCGAGACACACCCGTGGCTGGCCACGCAGCTCGCGACGCAGCTTTCCCGCACCCCCTGGGGGTCGGTGGCGCCGCGGATCTTCGAAAGCCTCGGCCGGCAGGTCCGCGCGCTCGGCGTGCCCGAGGACAGCTGGTTCACGGCGTCCTCGGCACTGATGCACTACATCCTCGGAGCCGCCGGCCAGAACGCCGCGAACACCGCGGGCGCCGACACCCTCGGTCCCGACGTGGACCGCGACGAGTTCCTGGACACCGCGGCGACGGCTTGGGAGGGGCTCGACCCCGACGACTACCCGTTCACCCGCGCCGTCGCGGACCAGGTGCGCGGCCATGACGACCGCGAGCAGTTCCTCGCCGGGATCACTCTCGTCCTCGCCGGGATCACCACGCTCCACCCGCCCGAGAGGTAGAACGGGGCCGGCGGCTGGAACAGGGCCGGCCGGGGGAACAGGCTCGGTGCGCAGAACAGGCTCGGTGCGCAGAACAGGCCCGGTGGGCGGAACAGGCCCGGTGGGCGGAACAGGCCCGGTGGGCGGAACAGGCCCGGTGGGCGGAACAGGCCCGGTGGGCGGAACAGGCCCGGTGGGCGGAACAGGCCCGGTGGGCGGAACAGGCCCGGTGGGCGGAACAGGCCCGGTGGGCGGAACAGGCCCGGTGGGCGGAACAGGCCCGGTGGGCGGAACAGGCCCGGTGGGCGGAACAGGCCCGGTGGGGGGGGACCGACCCGGTGGGGGGGACCGACCCGGTGGAGGAACAGGCCGGGTGGTGAAACGGCGCCGGTTCACCGGATGTCGGCGCCCGCCGAACGGCGACATGGCGGACGCCGCCGGATACGGTGGCCCGATGACCACGGTCAACGCCAACGGGGTCGCCCTGGGCATCGAGTCCTTCGGCGACGACGACGCGCCCCTCGTCCTGCTCGCGGGCGGGACGACCATGCTCTCCTGGCCCGACGCGCTCTGCGAGCGCCTCGCCGCCGGCGGGCGGCGCGTGGTGCGCTACGACCTGCGCGACAGCGGCGAGTCGACGACGGCGGACCCGCAGGCGCTCGCCTACACCCTGCGCGACCTCGCCGCCGACGCGGCGGCCCTGGCCGGCACGCTCGGCGGTTCTCCCGCACACCTCGCGGGGATCGGCGTCGGCGGGATGGTCGCCCAGGTGGCCGCGCTCGACCATCCCGACGCGTTCTCCGCGCTCACCCTGGCCGGCACCCGCGCGGTCGCCCCCGGCCCGCCGGACGACGACCTCCCCGACCACGACCGGGCGACGATGAACCGGCTGTTCGCGCGTCCGATGCCCGACTGGAGCGACCGCGAGGCGGTGGCCGGGTTCGCGGCCGCCGGGGCGGAGGTCCTCGGCAACGACCCAGTCGCCGCGCGCTCGGTCGCCGCCCGCGTCTGGGACCGCACGCCCGCCACCGCGCCCGAGGTCCAGATGGCCAACCAGCTGGGCCTGGTGTTCTCCCGGCTCGACTGCGCGCCCCGCTGGCGCGAGCGACTGCCGGGGATCGGACTGCCCACGCTGGTCGTCCACGGTCGCCGCGACATGTTCTTCCCCGTCGGCAACGGCATGGCGATCGCGCGCGAGATCCCCGGGGCGCGACTGCTGGTCCTCGAGGAGGCCGCCGGCGCGATTCCATCGACAGCGGCCGGTCAGGTCGCCGAGGCGATGCTCGCGCTCGGGTAGTCCTGCGGCGGTGTGCGCCGTCTCACGCATCCCAGGTCTGCCCAAGTTGCCTGGGTCACAGCGGAAATGCCCCTTTCGCGTCCATGCTCGAAACGAGAGCCGACGTCCGAAGTAGCGCGTGCCGGCATCGATTTGGTCGCGAAGTGCTGAAGTGAGCCATGCCACAGCGCTTGTGACGTCTCCCCCCGCCCGCCGTAGAAAGGTGCCGATCGTGGCCGCATACCTGTGCCCGCCTGCCGTGATACACGGTGAGCACTCCGTGAAGACCCGAGAGATCGTGGCGGAAGTGCAGGGCCGGCATCCACACGCGGCCTGGGCGCCGCGGGTCGACGGCATCGCGGCCAGTACGGGCATCGAGACCCGCGGGTGGATGCTGCCCCTGGAGACCGCGGTCGCGCCCGGCAGCGGAGGCGGCCTGCCGGCCGCCGGCGTCGGGCCCGCCCGGGAGGCGCTGGTCCGCGACGGGTTCGCCGAGCAGGACGTGGACCGCGCGATCGCCGCCCTCGAGGCGATACCCGCGCCGCAGACCGTCCAGGAGCGCACCGCCCCGGCCTGGGAGGCCGTGCAGTCCTACGGGGAGCGTGCGGCGCGCGGGGCACTGCAGATCGCCGGACTGGACGCCTCGGACGTCGACTGCCTCATCACCAGCAATTCCACCACCCCGGCGCTGCCGGGACTGGACGTCGCCCTGGCCAACAGGCTTCCGCTGCGCGGCGACGCGATGCTGCTGCCGGCCGCGCAGTGGGCCTGTGTGGCCGGGACCCGCTCCCTGGCGCTGGCGGCGGACCTCGTGGCGGCCGACCCCGACCGGGTGGTGCTGGTCGTGATCTCCGAGGCGCTCAGTACGACCTACCAGCCCGGGGACGACACCCTGGAGTCCTTGATCGTGCGGCTGCTGTTCGCGGACACCGCGGTCGCCGCGGTGGTCACGGGCCGGCCGCGGGCCGAGTCGGTGCTGCGGCTGGACTCCGCCTGGCACCACACCCTGCCCGGCACCCAGGACCTGCACCGCCTGGAGACGCGGGCGGACGGCACCCACTTCGTGATGGACCGGCGCGGGCCGCGCGCCGTGCAGGAGACGGTCACCGCGATGTGGGAATGGCTCCGCGTCCGCTTCGAGGACGACCCCGACGCGTGGCACCCCGACGTACTGCTCGCGCACCCCGGCGGGACCCGGGTGCTGGAGTACATGGAGCAGACGATGCCCGAGGAGTGGCCGTCGGGGCTGCTGGAGTACAGCCGGGAGAGCTACACCAGCGGCAACCGCGGCGGCGCCGCCGTGTTCGACATCCTGCGCAGGGCGCACGACGCCGGGCAGCGGGCGGGAAGCCGGGCCGTCCTGTACGCGGCGGCGCCGGGCCTCACGGCCACCGCCCTGGAAGGGGAGTGGCTGTAGCGCGGGCTCTCGCCGCGGCCGCCGGTCCCGCCGCGCCGTCCGCGTGGGACGGCGCGGCGGCCGCGTCACCTCGCGACCTCCGCCCAGACCACCTTGCCGGTGTCCGTCCAGCGCACTCCCCACCGGGCGGTGAGCCGGTGTACGACGTGCAGGCCCCGGCCGCCGTCGTCGAGGAGCCCGCCCCGGCCCAGCCGCGGCCTGCCGTTGCCGGTGTCGCCCACCTCGCAGAGCAGGCCGTGACCGCTCCTGATCAGCCGCACCGTGATGGGTCCGCCCGCGAAGCGGACCGCGTTGGTGACCAGCTCGCTGACCAGGAGCAGCACCTTTTCACGGGTGGCGTCCCGGGTGCTCCACTGCCGCAGCAGCGCGGAGACGAGCGCGCGGGCGCGGGCCGCCGCGTCGTCGCGGGCGGGCAGCCGCCAGGTCGCGGTGTCCCCCTTGCGGTAGCCGATCATGCGCGCGAGCAGCAGGGTCACGTCGTCGCGCTGGCCCGTCGGCACCAGCGCGGAGACCACCCGCCGTGCGGCCTGCTGCAGGGTGTCCCAGGGGTGCACCGTGGACACGACGTCGGCCAGCCTGCCGATGCCCTCGTCGATCGGCACGGCAGGGTCCTCGACCAGGCCGTCGGTGTAGAGGGCGAGCAGCGAGCCCGGTGGTGCGACGAACGTGTGCACCTCGAACGGTTCCCGCAGCGCGAACTCGGCGCCCAGGCCGGGGTGCGGTCGGACCGCGAGGGGCCCGGCGCGTCCGTCCGGGGACATCAGGATCGGCGGGAGGTGGCCCGCGCTGGACAGGGCCACGCGGTGGGTGACCGGGTCGTAGACGGCGATGCAGCAGGTCGACCCGAGGGCGCTGTAGCCCGCCGCCAGCCCGGACTCCGCATCGTCCAGCAGCGTCACGGTCTCGTCCAGGTGCTCCAGCACCTCGTCGGGCGCCAGCCCCGCGGACAGCAGCGCGCGGGCCTCCATGCTCAGCTGGCCCATGGTCGCCGCGGCTCCCAGGCCGTGCCCCACGACATCACCGACCACGAGCGCGGTGCGGCCGTCCGGCAGCGGGAAGCTGTTCACCCAGTCGCCGCCGACGCCCGCGCTGTCGGGGGTGGCGGGCTGGTAGACGCTGGCCGTCTGGACGGTGCCGCCGCCGGACCGGGGAAGCAGCCGGCGCTGCAACGCCAGCACCTGCGTGTGCTCGCGCTGATGCTGACGGGCCAGGTCCACGTGGTGGGAGGTCCTGGCGACCAGTTCCTGAAGGTCGAGCAGCTCGCTGTCGGCGAAGGGGCGGTCCGCCCGCCGCCAGACCTCCGCGACCCCCAGTACGACGGGTGGATCGCCCTCCAGGACGAGCGGTATGCACGCCACGCCCGCCGACCGGTCCCCGGGCACCAGGGCGCGTACCAGCCGCGGGCTCCCGAGCACCCGCTCGATCGCCTCCCGGTCGGGGATGACGATGGACTGCGGGGCGTCGGCACGCCGTATCGCCTGGGACAGCAGGCGGCTCGCGTCGCTGGGCAGGTCGTCGCCCAGGGTCACGTAGCCCTCGGGCCACGCCCGCTCCGGCACCAGGGCCGCCCGCCGCAGCCGGCTGCGGCCCTGCGCCCGCTCCGTGACGCCCTCGCCCGTCCACACGGCGAAGTCGAGGTCGATGGCCGCCACCTCTCCCCAGGCCAGCAGGGACTCCGCCAGCGACTGCGCGGTCTCGCCGATGTCCAGCGAAGTGCCGATCGCGGTCTCGGCGGCGTACAGGTGCAGCCTCCTGGCCATGGCGATCACGGAGACGATCAGGCCCTCCTGGGGCGCCGCGGCGGGCAGGATGCTCATCGAGACCACCAGCTCCGACCCGTCGCCGCGCCGCAGGCGCTGGACCCGGGCGACGTGCGCCTCACCGGTCTCCAGGACCTGCCGCAGCCGCCGCAGGACCGTCGGTACGTCCCCCTGCGGCAGAAGATCGACGAACGGGCTCCCGGTCGTGACGTCCAGCTCCGCGAAGGCGGGGGCATCGAGATTGGAGCGGGTGATCCTCAGCTCCCGGTCCAGGTTGACCGCCCCGAGGATCTGCTCCTGACGCCCGTCCGTCGGGTCGCCGGCTGCCGCCGCCGCCCCGCCCCGCGGGATGTACTGCCCCAAGGCGCTGCTGACCAGGTCGAACGGCGACGAGGACGACGGGGAGGGTGTGGAGTCCATGCGGCTCCCTCAGCTCGCTCGCCAACCCCGGCACGGCGCCGGGGCCGTACCCGAACCCGTGCGGCAGAGCCCCGAGATTCCCGGCCGCACTCACTTCATTCAATAACACCCCGGGACGCTTCGCCCACATCAGTGGATCGCGCCCGCGGCAGGGGCGGGCGGAGGTCGCGGAAGAACTCGGTGATGTCGTCGGCCAGCAGGCCCGGCTCCTCGTGGGCGGGGGCCGGCACGACGCGGCTCGCCCTGGTCCACCCCTGCGTCGGTGCGCGCAGGCCGCGGTCTCGCAGCGCCGCCAGCCGCAGTTCGAAGCCGAGGACCGCGCTGCGGCGCCGGGACGGTCCTCCCTGGACGAGGTCCACCAGGACGTCCACCAGATCCTCGGGCGTCTCCGCCTCGGTGAAGAGCGCCTCGTACTCGACGGTCCGCTGTTCACGTCGAGCGCAAGAACAGATGTTCGCATGGAACCTCTCAGATGATCCCGTTCACCACATCATCGATGTCGAGGCGACCGGTGAGGACCATGAGCCAGAAGACGGTGACCACAGCATCGAGCAGGAGCCCCACCGTCAGCCCCGTCATCGGCATGCCCTGCACGGGCCTGCGCGCCAGGCCGACGACGGCGAGCACGACACCGACCGCGGCCGAGAACATACTGAGAGTCGGCCACACATACTCCTCGCCCGCGAACCCCGGGACCAACAACACCACGTAGAGCAGCAGAATGCTCTGAGGCAGTCCGAGCCAGCTGACCCACCACACGGAGGGCCGTCGGGCGGACTCCCGAAGATCCGGCTGCGGTACGAACAGGGGCACGTATCCAGGCAGAGCCGGGTACTGCTGAGCCGCCGGCCGGGTGACGGCCGGCGGGAGTCCCCGTGGTGGAGTCGGAGCAACGCT
Organism: Streptomyces sp. BBFR51; assembly: GCF_044591655.1. NCBI lineage: Bacteria > Bacillati > Actinomycetota > Actinomycetes > Kitasatosporales > Streptomycetaceae > Streptomyces > Streptomyces sp. BBFR51. The sequence continues at coordinate 874,580 of NZ_CP172448.1, forward strand.
CGGCCGGGGTGGCGCGGAGGTGGCGGCGCCGAGTGCCCGGGCGCCCAACGCCCGTACCAGCGCGTCCCTCAGCTGCGACGCGAACGCGGCGTCCGTGTCCACGGCTTGCGCCAGGACCATGCGTGCCACGGACTCCGAGTCTTCGCCGGGGCTGCTCTCGAGCCGGGCCAGCGCAAGGGTCCCCAGCTCACTGCCGGCGAGCTGCCGGGCCACCAACCGGCGTAACCCGGCTCGTTCCTCACTGTCCTCGTCCTTCGGCCCCGCCAGCTGTCCGAGTGCGGCTCTCGCCAGTTCCGTCCCCTGCATGTCGCCTCTCGGCTCGTCTCGGGCAGCGAGTCGCTGCCGCTCCACTGTGCCGAAGGTTGACGGTCCGGTCCTCAGCGAGGAGCGCAGTCGTCCTTGTCGTGCGGTGCGGTGCGCACTTCGCTCGGGGAGACGCCGTAGGCCTCCCGGAAGGTGCGGCTGAAGGTGGCGGGGTTGCGGAAACCCCATCGGCCGGCGATGTCACCGATCGTCCGGTGCCGCAGGCGCGGATCGCCGAGATCGGTCCTGCTGCGTTCGAGCCTGCGCCGACGGATCGTGGCGCCGACCGTTTCGGGCTCCTCCTGGAAGAGGGCGTGCAGGAGTCGTACCGAGATGTGGTGGTGCGCGGCTATCGTCGCCGGGGTGAGGTCCGGCTCGGACAGGTTGTGATCGATGAAGGCGTTGATACGGGCGAGCAGCACCCGTTGGCGGCTTTCGGCCGGGAAGGCCGGAGCACTGTCGGTGTGGGCGGCGAGAAAGGTGACCGCGAGTTCGAGCGCCATGGCACCCAGGCGTCGCAGCTCCGTCGGATTGCAGTGCGCGGCGTGCTCGCGCAGACCCGCCAGGTAGGCGGTGAGCAGTGCGCCCGAGCCGGTGCGTGCGGGCAGCGGCGTGGCCACCAGGCGGTCCGTTGTACGACTGGGCAACGGCACGGCGGTTCGGGGCAGCCGCAGCATGGTCACACGCGAGGAGCGGCCATGGTCCTGGAACTCGCAGGCAAGGGGTTGGGAGGTGCCGAAGAGAGCCATGTCCCCTGCTTGGAGGAGGGTGTTGTTGCGGCTCTGCTCCAGCCCGATGGGGCTGCCCTGGACGAGGAAGAGGTAGTAGTTCTCCGCGTCGGCTCTTCGGATGTGTTCCGGTGTCCGCCGAGCCGACATCGGCGAGAAGGAGAAGGCCGAGATCTCGGTGTGCACGAGCTCCAGCGTCGTCGCCCTGCCCTTGAAGTGGTCGGAGTGTTCGCTGGCCAACGACACCGGCATCACCGCCCGGCCGACCATGTCCCCCCACCAGCCGAATCCTTCGGGTCCGCTGACGCTGTCCGTGGAAACGACCACCGAGGCCGTCCTGCCGGTCTTCTCCACTGCCGTCTCCCCCTCCATGTGCTCCACCCCCGCCACGGTCGAAGCCACGCGTCTCGGCATTCTCCTCTGCCGTCGGTGTCCCGTGGAAGCACTCGGCCGGTCGGTTCGCGGCGGTGCACCGGGCGTCAAGGAAGTCTGCACGCTCGGCGAAGTGCGAAGAAGATCGACCCACGCCGACATCCCCGAGACCGACCACGGCCGGCCCGCAGGACCGGGCCGGGAGGGCCGACCGCTTGGAGGCGTGGTGCGAGCCGTGACCACCGCGGAGGTCGCCGGCGGTGCGGCTAGGCGACGGTGATGCGGACCGGGCCTCCCGTGTGGGAGATCCCCTTGAGGACGCTCGACGGGATACGGAAGACGCGGCCGGGGGCCACGGGCCAGGCGAGGATGCGGCGGTTGATGAGTCGCTCGTCCTGACGGACGGTCACCTTGGGGAAGCGGATGTATGCGTCGGACCACAGCAGGAGTCGACCGCGGGCCGGGGCGGGGTCGTCGGGGCGCAGGATCTGCGGAGCGATCCAGCGGAACGGGGCGCCGACGGTCAGGCGGACACCTTCGGACGGCTGTTGCCGGCCACTCAGGTGGTCGATGACCTGCTGGGCGACGTGCTTGCCGTCGAGTGCTGCGACGTCGGCGGTGTCGACCGGGTGCAGCATGTTGCCTACGGCGAAGACGCCCGGGCGGCTGGTGCGCAGGGCGGTGTCGGTGAGGGGGCCGAGGGTGCCTTCGTCGAGGGCGATGCCGGCGGCGCGGACGAGTTCGTGGTCGGGGATCCAGTCACCGGTGAAGACGACGGTGTCGCACTCGACGGTGGTGCGCCTGCCGGTGTCGAGGTGTTCGATCTCCACGGCCCGGCAGCGGCCCTTGCCCAGGACCCGGGTGACGCGGCTGCGGGTGGCGACGGGCACGCGCAGCACGGTGCGGCCGGCCGCGTTGAAGGCGCCGTAGGACTCCGCCTTCGGGTAGCGGCTGATCATGAGGGCGGGGGTGCAGCCCGCTTCGCGCAGGCTGACGGCCGCGGACCAGCTGACCAGTTCACCTCCGACGATGACGGCTCGCTTGCCGACGGGCTGGTCGTGGAGGTGGACGAGATTCTGCAACTGACCGGTGGTGTAGACGCCGTGGGGGCGGTCGCCGGGGACGCGACGTGCGGTGCGGGGGCGTTCGCGGGCGCCGGTGGCCAGCACGAGGGCCCGGGGGCGGATCCGGTAGCGGCCGTCGGGGCTGGTGACGTCGAGTGTGTTCTCGTCGGCCCAGCCGGTGACCATGGTGTTCGTGCGGATTTCGGCCCCGGCCCGGGTGGCCCGGTCGACGAGGTGGCGCGCGTAGGCGGGGCCGGTCATGACCCGGCGCAGGTCACGCAGGCCGTAGCCGGTGTGGTCGCTGTGCCGGGGGATGCCGCCGGCCGTGTTCTCCCGGTCGACGACCACGATGTGTCCGGCGGATCGGTCGGCGAGTTCGGCCGCTGCGGTGAGTCCTGCGGGTCCGCCTCCGATGATGAGGACGTCGGGCTCGGTCAGGGGCGGCTGGTGGGTCATCGGTTGTCCTTGTGCTGGCTGCTGCAGCCGTCGTGGGTGTGGTGCTGTGTGCGCAGGGCGGCGACGGCCGCGCCGCAGTAGAAGCCCTGGCAGCGGCCGTTCATGGCCCGCGTGCGGCGGCGCAGTCCTTCCAGGCTGCGCGCGGGTACGGGGGCGTGGCAGGCGTCGCGGATCTCGCCCTCGGTGACGCGCTCGCAGAAGCAGACGACGGTGCCGTAGGCGGGGTCCGCGGCGATGCGTTCGGCGTCCTGGTAGGGGCGGGTGGCGGCTTCGCCGATGTTGGGCATGCGCGGCGGGTCGGGCAGGTCGCCGCGGTCGCGCAGGGCGAGGCCGGCCTCCTCCAGGAGGGTGCGGGCGTGTTCGGCGATGGCGATGCCGGCGGTGAGGCCGGTGGAGCGGATGCCGCCGACGAGGAGGTAGCGCTGGGCGGGGGTGGCCTCGATGAGGTAGTCGGGGTGGTCGATGGCGGCACGCAGTCCGGCGTAGGCGGCGGTGACCTCCTCGGCCAGCAGGCGCGGCATGAGGCGTTCGCCCTTGGTGAGGAGGAAGTCGTAGCCGTCCTCGGAGGTCGAGGTGTCGGTGCGGTCGGTGAGGTCCTCGGCGGTGGGGCCGAGCATGACGTTGCCGTAGATGGTCGGGGAGATCAGTACGCCCTTGCCGCGGAAGGAGGGGACGGGCAGGACGATCCTGTCGACCATGGGGCGCGCGAGCTTGTCGAAGACGAACAGTTCGCCGCGGCGGGGCGTGACGGTGAAGCGGTCGTGGCCGAAGAGCCGGTCGATGCGGTCGGCGCCGAGGCCGGCGGCGTTGACGACCCAGCGGGCGCGCACCTCGCCGCCCGCGGTGTGCAGGGTGGTCAGGTCGTCGCCCGCGTCGACGGCGGTCACGGCGTGCCGGAGCAGGATCGTGGTGCCGCGCTGCTGGGCGTCGGTGGCCAGGGCGAGGTTGGTGGTCCAGGTGCAGATGATGGACTCGTCCGGGACGGTGAGGCCGCCCAGTGCTCCGTCGCCGAGGTCGGGCAGGGAGCGGTAGACCTCGTCGGCGCCGACGAGCCGGCAGTGCTCGTAGCCGTTGGCCTCGGCCTTCTCCTTCAGGCCGGGCAGCGCGTCGAGTTCCTCCTGGTTCCAGGCCACCAGTACGGCACCGGTGTGCTCGACGGGGATGCCGGTGGCCTTGGCGTAGGCGCTCAGCAGGTGGTATCCGCGGGCGACCAGGCGGGATTCGAGGGTGCCGGGTTTGGCGTCGAACCCGGTGTGCAGGATGGCGGTGTTGGCCTTGCTGGTGCCGTCGCCGACGTCGTCGCGCGCTTCGAGCAGCGCCACCGACACGTCGCAGCCGGACAGTTCGCGCGCGATCGCCGCGCCGACGATGCCTCCTCCGATCACCGCGACGTCGAAGACGCCGTCGTCCTGACGGTGGGGGGTGGCGGTCATGAGTGTTCTCCCTCGGCGGCGCGGGCTGTTGCGGCCCGTGCCCATGTGGTGCGGAATTGCTGGGCCCGGTCGGCGGACCATCGGGGTTCGTACGCGGTGCTGGGTTCCCAGTCTCCGACGGCGTCTTCGAGACTCAGCGCGGGGTCGAGCGCGCAGCGCGCGAGGGCGGCGGCCCCGAGCGGGGTGGCGTGCGCGTTGGGGTAGATGTCGACGGGGATCTGGGCGATGTCGGCCTGGGCCTGCATGAGCGCGGCCGAGTTGGTCAGTCCGCCGTCGGCGCGCAGTCGGGTCAGGGGACGGCCGAGGTCGTGGCCGACCAGAGCGGTCAGCTCGGTGACCTGTGCCGCGATGCCTTGCAACAGGGCCAGGACGAGGTGTTCGCGCCGGGTGGCCAGGGTCATGCCGGTGAAGGAGGCGGTGGCGTCCGGCGTCCACCAGGGGGCGGCGAGCCCGGCGAAGGCGGGCACGCACAGGACGCCTTCGCTGTCCGCCGCGACGAGTTGGTCGAGTTCGGTCGGGGACTGGACGAGGCCGAGGTCCTGGAGCCAGCGCACGGCGGAGGCGACGGTGTAGACCTGGCCGTCCACGCAGTACAGGGTCCGGCCCGCAGCCTGCCAGGCCACCGACGTCGTCAGGCCGGCGCTGGACCGCACCGGCTTCGAGCCGGTGTTGGCCAGCAGGAACGCACCGGTGCCGTAGGTGCACTTGGCGCTCCCCTCTTCCAGGCACGCCTCCGCGACCAGGGCCGCCTGCTGGTCGACGATCAGCCCGGCGACCGGCGCTTCCCGGCCGAAGACGCGGGTCGTTCCCACGATCTCGTCGCAGGCGGCGATACGGGGCATACGTTCGCCGCCGAGTCCGAAGAGGTCGGCGAGCTCGCCGTCCCAGCCCGCGCCGTCCAGGTCGAAGACGAGGGAGCGGCTGGCGGTGGAGGCGTCGGTGACGAACTCACCCGTCAGGTGGTGCACCAGCCAGGTGTCGGTAGTGGTCACCACTCCGTCACGGGTGAGGTTCCGGCGCAGCCAGGCCATCTTGGGGGCGGAGAAGTACGGGTCGAGGACGAGCCCGGTACGCGTGGCGATCGTGGCAGCGTGCTCGGCCAGGTCCTGGCAGATGCCTTCGGAGCGCCGGTCCTGCCACACGATCGCCGGGGACAGAGGGGTCCCGGTGGCCGGGTCCCAGGCGAGGACGGTCTCCCCCTGGTTGGCGAGCGCCACGGCGGCGATCGGGCGGCCGGCCGTGCTCACCGCGCGGCGGCCGGCCGTCAGGACGGAGTCGAGCAGCTCATGGGGGTTCTGTTCGACGCCCCCGCCGGGCAGGTAGGTGGGGCGGACGGTCTCCTCGGCGATGGCGACGGTTCCCTCGTCGGCGTCGACGACGATGGCCTTGGTACCCGAGGTGCCCTGGTCGATGGCGAGGATCGCGGTCACAGGGAGGTCCTTTCGGCAGCGGCCGCGGCGGGCGACGTGTCGGCGGTGTCCAGGGCCCGGTCGACATCGGCCATGTCGGGCATCGTCAGACCGGCGCGGCCGCGGCGGACGATCAGAGCCACAAGGTAGACGGCACCGATCCCGCACAGCACGAGGACGTAGGTCCAGGGGGCGCGGAAGGAGGCGTCCCGGAAGATGAGGAGTTCGTAGACCAGCCAGACGGCGGCGAGCACCAGGACCGGGACCTCCCAGCGGCCCAGCGAGAAGCCCTTCGACGGCGGCAGGGAGTGGCGCTTGGCCGCGTACATGGCCACGGTGCCGGCGTAGATGACCGCGGGCAGCAGGGTGGCCGCCGAGAACAGCTGGAAGAGGGCGTCCGTGGAACGGGAGAAGACCGCGAGGACGATCTGCGCGATCAGCATCATGAAGACGGTGGCGTTCAGCGGTGTCGCGGTGCGCCGGTCGATGCGCTTGAGCAGACGCCAGCCGGGGAAGCGCTCGTCCCGGGACATCGCGTAGACGAGTCGGGTACCGCTGAGGGTGATGACCAGTCCGCAGGAGAAGATCGAGATCACGACCAGGACCAGCAGGATCTTGCCGACGACCGAGCCGAGTACGGCGGTGATCACGGTGGCGACGGGGGTGGCCGACGCGTCGACGCCGTCGATGCGGCCGGCCGCGGCGGTGATCGCGATCAGGAACAGGAAGCCGAGCACGCCGAGGGAGAGCACTGCCTGAACCATCGCCCTGGGAATGACCCGGGCGGGGTTCTTGGTCTCCTCGGCCAGATTGGCCGCGGACTCGAAGCCGACGATGGTGAAGGCGCCCAACAGGAAGGCCAGGGCGAACGGGCCGGCTTCGTTCATAGCGCCCAGAGCGTAGTAGCCGTCGGCGGGTACGGTTCCGGTCTCGAAGAGGTGCGCGAAGTCCAGCTTCCCGGTGAAGGCTCCCACCGCGAACAGCAGCACGGTCAGCGCGATCATGCCGATGAGCTGCATGGTCACGGCCGCGTTGTTGACCTTGTGAGTGGTCCGCGTGGAGATCGCCACCAGCAGTGCCTGGAGCAGCACCACACCGGCCGTGATCACCCAGGCGTTCTGTGTGGTGCCGACGTAGCGGAAGAGCTCGGGGAGGATCGTGGAGGCGATGGTGTAGTCCACCGCGACCACGACCACCCCCAGGAACGCGAACGAGATCCATCCCATGATCCAGCCCCACACGGGACCGACGATCCGCGACACCCACTGGTACGAGTAGCCGCTGATCGGTATGCGGGCCGCGAGGGCGCCGAAGACCAGGGCGATGGACAGCTGGCCGATCACCGAGATCGGCCAGGCCCAGATGCCGCGCGGCCCGGAGGTGGCGAGCACCGCTCCGTACGTGGTGAAGATGCCGGTCGCGATGGACACGAATCCGAACGCCACGGAGAACGAGGCGTACCACCCCAGCTCCCGGGCCATCTCCTGCCGGGTCTCGGGCTCCGCGCCGGTCCGTCCGGCTGTTCCGGCCCCGTGGGGGCCGTTCTCTGCTTGTGCCATGATTCGCTTCCCTGTCTCAGGGTGGAGGCGAACGTCCGGGACCCGCCCACCGGTGACCGTTTCTATGGTTTCTTGACCGCGAATTACTGAGAGTGTGGACTGATGCCCGCCAGCCGTCAAGACTTCGCACGGGCGGAAGGGGGCGCGCGAGGCCGCTGCGCTTACGATGCAGTCACAGATCCACAAGAACAGTCACCAATGAGGGGGTGTGTCGTGCTCCCCGTCGAGCGCCACCGCAGGATCGTCGCCGAACTCGCCCGGCTCAGGTTCGTCACCACCGACGACCTCACCGCGCTGCTTGGCGTCTCCCACGAGACGGTCCGCAGGGATCTCGCCCAACTGGAACAGCGCGGCGAGCTGACCCGCGTACACGGCGGCGCGACCATTCCCGACACCCCGGTCGGCGAAGAGGCTTCCTTCAGCGAGCGCAGTGGCGCCATGGCCAGGGAGAAGCAAGCCATCGGCCGGATCGCCGCCGCACTCGTCGAGCCCGGCCAGACCGTCGTCATCGACGTCGGCACCACGGCGCTCGAAGTGGCGCGCGCCCTGCCCGCCGACCACGCCGGCGTCATCGCCACACCGTCGCTGCTCGTCGCCGCCGAAGTGAGTACCCGCCCCCGCGTCGAGGTCCTGGTCAGCGGAGGGCGGCTGCGAGCGGGCGACCTGGCCTGCTCCAACGCGCAAGCGGTGGACTTCTTCGCGGACCTGCGAGCCGACGCCGTCTTCGTGGGGTCCGGCGGGATCGCCCCCTACGGCCTCACCGACTTCCACCTCGACGAGGTGGCGACCAAGCGAGCCATGCTGGCCAACGCCTCCCACCGCTACGTGCTGGCCGATTCCAGCAAGTTCGGACGTACCGCCGCACACCGCGTCTGCGACCTCAGCGGATTCGACACCCTGCTCACGGACCAGTCGTGCCCGCAGGATCTGCGTACCGCCATCAGCCGCACCGGAGGCACAGTCGTCGTGGCTTGAGGATGGCGAGTTCCAGAGCACCGGCCCGCGTGGTCACGGTCTTCTCGGGGTGCCGATATCCGGCAGAGACCGGCGCCGGTTTCTTGGCCTTCCGGATGACGTGCCGGGGCCCGTTCCGGGCACGCGGACAGCGGGGTACCGCGGACTGGGCCCCGCAGCGGAAAGAGGTGTTTCGTGTTCGAGGAGTTCGCTACCAGGACGGTGCGCACCGGTGACGCGTCCGTCTTCGTTCGGTACGGGGGCGAGGGCCCGCCTCTCCTGTTGTTGCACGGCCACCCCCGCACATCGGCGACCTGGCACCGGGTCGCGCCCGTCCTGGTGCGGCGCGGTTTCACCGTCGTCTGCCCCGACCTGCGCGGTTACGGGCGCTCCCGCGGCCCGGCACCCGCTTCTGATCATGTCCCGCACTCAAAGCGTGCCGTGGCCGAGGACATGGTCGAGGTCATGCAGGCGTTCGGGCACCAGCGCTTCGGACTCGTCGGTCACGACCGCGGGGCCGCCGTGGCGCTCCGGCTGGTGCTGGACCACCCCTCCGCGGTGACCCGGGTGGCGTTCCTGGACGGCCTGCCTCTGAGCGAGCACCTGGTCCGCGCCGACGCCCGGTTCGCCACCGCGTGGTGGCACTGGTTCTTCTTCGCCCAGCCGAAGATCCCCGAAAGCGTGATCAACGCCGACCCCGACGCCTGGTACCGCGGCGACCCCGAGGCCATGGGGCAGGAGAATCACGACGAGTGGCGGACCGCCACCAGGAATCCGGACGTCGTCCGCGCCATGCTGGAGGACTACCGTGCCGGGCTCACCGTGGACCGCCGACACGAGGAGGCGGACCGAGCCCGGGGCGCACGGATCGACTGCCCTGTCCTGGTTCTGTGGTCGCTGCGGGACGACCTGGAGGACCTGTACGGCGACCCGCGCACCATCTGGCGCGACTGGGCTGACGACGTCCGGGGCCACGGCATCGACGCCGGCCATCATGTGGCCGAGGAAGCCCCCGGCCCGCTCTCCGCCGCGCTGGGCGACTTCTTCACCGACTGAGCACCACAGTTGGTCCGGGCCGGCAGGTTGCACCGCGGTGTCACGCCCGGAGTTCGTGCCCGGGCCCACACCAGGTGAGTCTGCTGTGTCGAGAGCCCGGGAAGCTGATCACCTTCGTCGGCGGTGACGGGGCCGGCAAGTCCACCCTCGCCGCCCGCCTGCACCAGGCCCTCAACGACGCCGGCCACACGGCAGTCCTCATCGGGAAGCACAGCACCGACGTCCCCAAGGACTCGGAGCTGTCCGCCTACCTCGACCGCCTCAAAGAGCTGGTCTACCGGCGCGACGTCCGCGTCGCCCAGGCATGCGGCGACCACTCCTGGCGCCTGGCACTGGCCTCCTGGTACACGCTGCAGGACCGGCTCGTCGTCCAGCCGACCCTCGCCGCGGGCACCTACGTGATCCTCGACAACGCACACCACAAGATCCTCGCCCGGTACGCGGTCAACCCCGAAGTCTCTCCCCGCCTGTGCGACCAGGTCTTCGCGCATCTGACGGGTCCCGCCTGCATATCGCGGACACCACCAACGACCTCGTGCGGCACAGCGCCGCAGGGCGGGCTCGCGCGGCAGGAGGAGCGCCGAGCTTCGCCGCATGGCAATGCCTGATCAGGGAGGCACGGGAGGAAGCCGGGCTGCACATCGAGCGCCAGAACGTCGAACTCGTTCACGTCATTCACCACATCGACCGCGCCGGGGGCCGGCCCCGTATGGGCCTGTTCTTCCGCGCCCGTGCCTGGAGCGGCGAGCCGGAACTGCGCTAGCCGGACAAGTGCACGCAATGGGGATTCTGGGACCCCGCCGCGCTCCCCGACGACCTCGTCCCCTACACCCGCCAAGCCATCGCGAAGATCCAGAACGGGGAGCTGTACAGCGAGACGGGATGGTCCGCATGACCAGCACTTCGAGTGACGCACACCGTCGTGTATTCACGGCAACTGCGACCGGCCGACAGGACACCCGCCTGGGGCTGCGAGATCACTACGGCCGCGGTATCGCGATCGTGGGCCAGGACGTGATCCGCCGGAACGTGCTCCGGGAACACGACACCGCGCGCGGCGCCCACATCGCCCTGTTGGGCAAGATCGCGCGCGAAGCCCTGGACGCCGGATTTCACGTGGTGCTCGAAGGCATCTTGTATGCCGACCGCTACGGCCACATGATCACGTCTGCCCGGCACGCATCGAAAGCGGATGCCGCGTACCTGGCCCAGGTCACCGACAGCCACCTCACCTCGTGGTACCGCAAGTTGGACCTGCTGCCCGGCGGCCTGGAAACCGTGGTCCCTGCCGACAGCACACTGCAGGCCACCATCGCGCGCATCCTGCGCGAAACCGACCTGGCCCCCGTCTACCCCATCCCGCCGCAGTACAGGCCGTCACAGGGAGACGCGATGAACCCTCTGGTGTCGACTTCACCGACGTCCGAGCCTCCTCAGACGGCCAGGCCGAGGTTACGCAGGGTCTCAACGGAACTGCTGATCGCCCTGGAACATCATCCGCTGGATCGCATCTCCCTCTCAAGGAGGGCTCGGAAGGTGCGCGGGGGCCGACCGGTGAGGCGCTGGACGGTGTCGGTGATGCGGTCCTCCGCCCCTTCGGCGATGGCACGGTCCATGCCGGCCAGCATTGCGGCGAACTCCACCGGCACCTGCGTCGTGAGGCGGTCGCGCATCTGCTCGTAGGACTGACGGCGGTGGACCACGGGCCGACCGGTGACCTCGGTGACGACCGCGGCGATGTCGTCGTGGCTGAGTGCCTCGGGTCCGGTGAGGACGAGATCGGTGTTGGGGGCTTGCTCGTCGGTCAGAGCGCGCACGGCGACGGCCGCGATGTCCTCGGCGTCGACGAAGCCGACCCGACCGCTCGCAGCGGCGGTCCAGATGATGCCCTCGCCCCGGATGGTGCGGGCGTGCACGTGCGTGCCGGTGAAGTTCTGCATGAACCACGAGGGCCGCAGTACCGCCCACTGTCCGAAGAGATCGGGCAGGGACTGGTGCACCGTTCCCACCGCCGGGCCGCCCTCGGGGATGGCCGAGGAGCTCAGCAGCACCGCGCGGTGTACGCCGGCGGTGCGGGCCTGATGGAGGAACGGCAGCATGGTCGCCGCGGGGTCGGAGTCGCCCAGGGGCGGTATGAGGTAGGCGCGGTCGACGCCATCGAGGGCGGCCGCGTGGGTGGCGGGGTCGTACCAGTCGAAGGGGACCGGCTCGGCGCCGGCGACCGGGGTGGTCCGGCGGCTGGCGGCTTTGACGCGGTGACCCGCGGCCGTCAGCTGTGCGGCGGTGCGGCTTCCGGTCGTGCCGGTGGCGCCGATGACCAGAGTGGTGCCGGCGGTGGTCATCGGCTGCTCCCGGTGAAGTCGGTGCCGGGTTCCTGGACGGCGAGGGGGTTCCAGTAGTCGCGGTAGGAGGTGACGTGCCCGTCTCGAACGGTCACAACGGCGATGTAGGTCATGTCGAAGGGAGCGTCGCTCTCCACCAGGCGGCCGACGCCGCGCATCTCGACCACGATGGTCTGTGGATCGGTGGTCTGGTGGATCCGCAGGTCGGGGAATTCGTGCAGGTCGATGTGGTCGGGGTAGTGGCGCATGTAGGCGGCGATGGCCTCCTTGCCCTCCAGACGCCGGGGCCAGCCGTCGGGGGCGAACGGGAACTCCATGAGGCCGTCCTCGGCCCACAGGGCGACCCACGCGGCAATGTCCTTGTCGAGCAGCAGTCGCAGGCTGTGGCGGTATAGATCAGCAGGGGAGGTCTGTGCGGACATGGGTATCCTCCAGTCATAGAATACGGACCCTCGGTCCGCTTCGACGATATGGACCACGGGTCCGTTTTGCAAATGGAAGGAGTGTCATGCCCGAACGCCAGTCGTCTCGCAAGGACGCCATCCGCAACCGGGAGGCCGTGCTCGCGGCTGCCGACGCCCTCTTCACTCGCCGCGAGATTCCCGAGGACGTCACCATGGCCGACGTCGCGGCAGCGGCCGGCGTCGGCAAGGGCACGCTCTTCCGGGCCTTCGGCGATCGCGCCGGGCTGCTCCGCGCGCTGTACGAGGCACGACTCGAACCGATCAGGCAGGCCGTCGAGACCGGCCCACCACCCGTGGGGCCCGCGACCCCACCGCGGGATCGCGTACCCGCCCTGCTCGATGCCATCCTGTGCTTCAAACTCGACAACCGGCGCCTCGCGCTGGCTTTGGAGGAAGGCGGGAGCAGCAGCCCGTACCAGGCGGAGCACTACGAGCGGTGGCACAGCCTGCTCCGAGCCGTACTGGAGCAGATCCCCGGCCTGACCGACAGCGACTTCACCACCCACGCCCTGCTCGCCGCCACACGAGCCGACCTCGTCGAGCACCTGGCCGGAGAAGGGCGCATTCCGCGGGAAAGAATGCGGGCACAGTTGGCGAACTTCGCCACCAGAGTCCTGGCCTCCGGTCCACTGCAGGGGTTGACCGCCGAGGAGTGATCGAGGATCGGGCGAGTCCTTGATCAGCGAAGCCTCGCAAACGACCGACAGATTTGCCTACCCCCTGGTCACCGAGGCGCGGGGCGAGAAGGCCGAATGGGACGGGACGGCAATTTTGGCGTTCACGCGGTCCCACTCGGCTCTGGCCGTCAGCCGATGGCTGCTGAGATCGGTGATGCCGGGCGAACAGGCGACGGCCCGGCAGCCGGTCATGAGCCGGGTGATCACCTCGCAGGCAAGCACGGCCGCCAGGCCATGCCCGCGCACGGTCTCGTACAGTTCCTCCGACCCGACCCGACCGCGCCTGAAGTCGAACCGTCTCAGCCGGCCGCCACAACACCGTCCGGTGACCGTCCTTCACCAGACTTTGCTGTGCCTCATGAGACAGCGGGGCGATCTCCCTCCCGGCACTCGTATCGCGTTGGGGTACTGGCCAGTTCAACGCACGGCATGGGGCGGTGATGGCGCCTGGTGCGCAGATGGAAGACGAGCGCGGCCAGGGTGCTGGTGGCGGTGAACCAGGTGAGGGCACGCGCTGAACAGGCCAGAGAAGGGGTGGGGGTGAACGCGGAGGCAAGAGCTGCTTGGGCGGGGCCGTACAGCGGCAGGGCGTTCAACCCGGCCTGGTCTCCCGCAGGGTTGGAGACGGGGCTTTGCATGCCGACGTCGATCAGCGTGGTCATGACCACGACGAAGAAGCCTTCCAGTTCGCCCCGCAGCAGGAAGCCGGCCACAAGGCCCAGCCCGCCGTACGCCAGGATCGCCGCTGCCAGGGCGGCGGCGACCGCCCACGGCTGGGTCAGCGGCCAGGACAGGAGCAGCAGGCCGGTGGAGTAGCAGGTCAGTGCCGCGGTGATCAGGAGCAGGGCGACGAGCTTGGCGGCGAGCAGGTGGGCGCGGGGGTAGCCGGCGAGGACCAGACGCTGGTCCATGTCCCGGGCGCTGAAGGTGGCCATGAACGTCATGAAGCCGGCGATGACGGTGACTGCGTGCAGCGCGCTGGAGATCTGGATCGTGCGGTTCATCGAGGCGGTCACCTCGGTGCCGAGTGCGCTGGTGTGGAAGGTGATGCTCTTGTCCAGGGCGGTCGCGCGGACCACGTAGATCCAGGTGGGGATGAAGAATGCGGTCATGCCCATGGCCAGGCGGTTGCGCAGGTGGCCCGTCAGGGTGAAGCCGAGAGCGACGGTGAATGCGGTCCAGTGGTGCTTCATCGCGTCACGGCCCCCGCATGCAGTCGACCCTCGCGCAGGTGGTGGACGGTGTCGAAATGCTGGAGGTCGTGCAGGAGGTGCGAGACCACGACCACGGCCTGGCCCCGGCTGCGGAGCCTTCCTGCCAGGTGCCAGAAGCGCTGGTGGGTGTCCCAGTCGAAGCCCTGGTAGGGCTCGTCGAGTACCAGCAGCGGCGGGTCGTGCATGAGCGCCAGGGCCAGGTTGAGTTTCTGGCGGGTCCCGCCGCTGAGTTCTCCCGCTCGGGTGCGTCGTTCGGCGTGGAAGCCGAGCAGGTCCACCAGTTCCCAGGCGTAGTGAAGGTCCGGTAGCCGGTGGGCGACCTGGAACAGCCGCAGATGCTGGGCGACGGTCAGCGTGTCGTTGATGACCGACTTCTGCGGGCAGTAGCCGAGCGTGCCGGAGCGTCGGACCGTTCCGCGGTCGGGCGCCAGCATGCCGACGGCGATGCGGAGCAGTGTGCTCTTCCCGGACCCGTTCTCTCCCACCACTCCGGCGAGCATGCCTGCCGCCACGGTGAAGTCGGTGCCGCGGAGCACGGAGCGCCGGCCGTACGCCTTGTGTACGGCGTCGATGTGCAGGCGGGTGGCTGGTCCCATGCCGTTTCTCCTCCCAGAAGGCCAACGTGTGTACGGCCCAACGGCGGGAGGCCGCGCGGGGGTATGCCCGGCTGTGCAACTTCGCTGCGAATCGCTCGTTCTCCGGTCGTGCTGATGATCACTGTGGAATACGACCGGACGTGGTGGGCGCGGCTGCTGAGCACGTGCTTCACTCCGCCACTGCTGCCGGTGGTCGCCGCCGCCGCGGTCGGCTGGCACCTCATCCGGCCGAGTCACTACGGGCTGCTGTGGGGGCTGGGGGGAAGCGGAAGCTGGGCACTGCTGTGTGCCGCTCTCGCTGTCGCGGGCGCCCGCCTGGGGTGGTGGCCGAGTCCCGTGCCCTCTCAGCGCGGGCCACGGCTGGTGCTGCTGGGGGTGAGTGTCATCGCTGCGGCTGCCGTGTGGCTGGTCTGCGGACGCCTGGGCGCACCCCCGACTCTGCTGGCATTCGGCCTTACCGCCCTGCTCCTGACCGCTCTGGTGCTGGCTTGCACCTGGGCCAGCAACATCTCCCTGCACACCAGCTCGGCCGCCGCCAGCATCACTCTCGTAACGCTCCTGGTGGACGTGCGGGGGTCCGTGCTGTATCTGCTCGTCGCAGCGATCGCCTGGTCCCGCCTGCACCTGCGCGTCCACACACCTGCACAGGTTCTGCTGGGAGCCGGTCTGGGGACCGCGGTGTGCACGGCCACCGTGTACCTGCGGCTGTGAGCCGGTCCGTTCCACACACAGCCGGCTGCCGCGATCCAATCCATCGCCGGCGTCTCCCGCCCGCCCGGACCCGCGGCACCACTTCCGGTGGCGACCGTCGTTGCATCTGGCATGACTGACGATCAGCAGACCCGGCCCGGGGCTGATGCCCCGTCCGGACTCGGTCCTTCTGTGCTTCCTCCGCCGTGGCGGCGCTGGGCCCGCCCACGGGGCGGGTGGTCGCTGTCCGAGGTTCCCGACCTGTCCGGGCGGACCGCCGTGGTCACCGGCGCCGGCCGGGGCATCGGACTGGCGGCCGCCGAACATCTGGCCCGCCACGGGGCTCACGTCATCACGCTCTGCACCACCGCAGAGGAGGAAGGGCACACGGCGGCGACGATCTCGCGGCAGCGAGCGTGGGGCAACCGCATGGACAACGTCCCGTGCGACTTGGCCCGTCTGGCGCAGGTGCGCCGAGCTGCCTCGGACATCCTCGGCCTGGCCGGCGGGCGGGTGGACATCCTGGTCAACAACGCCGGGGTCGCCGCCCTGCCACCCACCCGCAGCGCGGACGGCCACGAAGCCCACTTCGCCATCAACCATCTCGGCCACTTCGCCCTCACCGGACATCTGCTGCCGGCGCTGCTCAACGCGCCCCAGCCACGGGTGGTGAACGTGACCTCGGTGCTCCACTGGCTCGGCCGCTTCCGCCCCGACCAGGCGGCGACGCCACGCCGCTACCACCGATGGACGGCGTACTTCGACTCGAAGCTGGCGAACCTGCTGTTCACCCACGGCCTCCACACTTTCGCCGACACCCGCGACCTGCCGCTGCGATCCATCGCCGCCCACCCCGGCCTGGTCAACACCACCCTGGGCGCCCGCGGCCTGCGCGCAGACGCACGCCACCTGGAGGCACGCGCTCTGGAATGGGTGCAAGCGCGCCGGCACTCTCCCGAACAGGGAGCGCTGTCACTGCTGCGAGCCGCCACCGACCCGCACGTCGGCGGCGGGGACCTTCTCGGCCCCGGTGGCCGGTGGGAGTGCTCCGGGTCACCCGTTCCCGCCCGCGCAGCGCGACGCGCCACCGATCCACGCGCCGCCGAACGCCTGTGGCAACTGTCGCAACACTTGACCGGCCACCCCTTCCCCACCGACGGCCGCAAGCCGACCCGTGACCGTGGAGAGAACCTGTGACCCAGCACCGCAGCCCGGCCGCCCAAGCCGCAGCGCGTCTTCACCGAAGCCTCCTGACGGGGGTGGGCAACAGCCGGATCCTGCGGCGCTGGGGGCCCCGCCTGCTCCCACCGCTGGACCTGTTGACCCACCGCCTCACCAAGAACCGGTGGATGCCCAGCCGCATGCTGTCTCCCACCGCCGTCCTGCGGACGACCCGCCACGACGGCACACCCCACCTCACCCCCCTGATCGCCGACCAGGACACCTCGGGCAGCTTCCTGGTCATGGCGACGAACTTCGGCCGGCGCCACCACCCGGCCTGGTCCTGCCACCTCCTGCGCGACCCCCATGCCGTGATCGACTGGAAGGGCACGTCCATCCCCGTCCACGCCCACCTGCTCACCCCCCGCCAGCAGGACGAGGCCCGATACCGCATCCTCAAAGTCATGCCCGTCTTCGACGACTACGTCAGACACAGCCACCGCCACGTCCGCGTCTTCTCCCTCACACCCGTCGCCGACCCAGGTGACCAGTAACGGAGCCAGGCCGACATCGCGGACGGCGGAACGGCTGTGTCAGGGGAGAGGCATACGCGATCGGTCAGACGCAGCGGTTCTTCACCCGACCAGCGGAAGGACGATGCGGTCGTACTCCCGCACGGTGCTGATGCCTACTCCAGCAAGGCGCAGTGTTCCAGAGCGGATCGGAGCTGCAACCTCGTACCACCAGCGCGACCCGGTCGGCAGCTGCGGCACCAGCTCGGCCAGGGCGACGTCGACAGGGAACTCCACCCCGCCACCCTCAAACGCCGCCCGGGCCGCCCGCGCACCGGACCACTCCAACAGGCCCAGCCGCGTGTCCGGCCGCCTGCTCCACGACGTAGCGGAGCTTGCCCAAACCCTTGATGGTCGGGCCCCCTGGGGGAGATCACCGGCAGGATCCGCCGCTTGCGCATCCCATCAGGACCCCAACAAGTCTGCATCACACGGGGTGTACATGGCGATCGCTGTGCGAACCGGACCAAAATGTTTGGAGTATGGAGTCCGGCGAGGTGAAGAGCCTTGTCGGAGTCGGCGGCAAGGCCACGCCATTGCTACAGCTTGTTGATGCCGACGCTCGACCGTGTCTCACTGCTTGTATGCGTCGCGGTCGAAGGCGGCGGCCTGCAAGTGCATCCGCGATGACTACGCCGATGCCACGCCTGTGCTTGCGGTCGTATCTGCCAGGTCAGTGTTTCCCGGCCTCTACGGACGTCGCCTCACGTGACCTTGGCAGTCGCAAGGCCGATACTGAGTCAGCATCAACTCGGCATCAGTACCGCCGGAACCCGCTTGTGGCCGCCACGCACCGCCAAGATCCAAAAACTACCCACGACCACTCTGACCAGCTAAGACACAGGTCAAAGAGCTAGCTGACAATCTGCCTAGGAGATACCCGTGAAGATGCTCATCAACGTCCCCGAGACCGTGGTCGCGGACGCGCTGCGCGGTATGGCGGCCGCCCATCCGGAGTTGACCGTGGACGTCGAGAACAGGGTGATCGTGCGGCGGGACGCTCCCGTGGCCGGGCAGGTCGCCCTGGTGTCGGGGGGTGGTTCCGGGCACGAGCCGCTGCACGGCGGGTTCGTGGGTCCCGGGATGCTGTCGGCCGCCTGTCCGGGTGAGGTGTTCACCTCGCCGGTGCCGGACCAGATGGTGCGGGCGGCGGCGGCCGTGGACAGCGGGGCCGGGGTGCTGTTCGTCGTCAAGAACTACACCGGTGACGTGCTCAACTTCGACATGGCCGCAGAACTGGCCGAGGACGAGGGCATCCGGGTCGCGAAGGTACTGGTCAACGACGATGTGGCGGTGACGGACAGCCTCTACACGGCCGGCCGGCGGGGCACGGGGGCGACACTGTTCGTGGAGAAGATCGCCGGGGCCGCGGCGCGGGAGGGCCGGCCGTTGGAGCAGGTGGAGGCGATCGCCCGCCGGGTCAACGACAGCTCCCGCAGTTTCGGCGTGGCGCTCAGCGCCGTCACCACGCCGGCCAAGGGCAGCCCCACCTTCGACCTCCCCGCCGGTGAACTGGAACTGGGCATCGGCATCCACGGTGAGCCCGGCCGGGAGCGGCGCCCGATGATGACCTCGGGCGAGATCGCCGAGGCCGCCGTGGACGCGGTCCTGACCGACCTCGGCCCGCGCAACCCCGTCCTGGTCCTGGTCAACGGCATGGGCGCGACGCCGCTGCTTGAGCTGTACGGCTTCAACGCCGAGGTGCAGCGGGTGCTCGGCGAGCGCGGTGTCGCCGTCGCCCACACCCTCGTCGGCAACTACGTCACCTCCCTGGACATGGCCGGCGCCTCGGTCACGCTGTGCGAGATCGACGAGGAACTGCTCGGACTGTGGGAGGCGCCGGTCAGTACCCCGGGTCTGAGGTGGGGCATGTGACGGTGGGCGGGGAAGGGATCGCGACGTACCTACCAGGCAAGGAGATCCTGTGCTCGACGCCGACTTCTTCCGCCGTTGGATGACGGCGACCGCCGCGCTGGTGGACCGAGAGGCGGAACGGCTCACCGCCCTCGACTCACCCATCGGCGACGCCGACCACGGCAGCAACCTCCAGCGCGGGTTCACCGCCGTGGCGGCCACGCTGGAGAAGGAGACGGCAGACACCCCCGGCGCCGTCCTGATCCTCGCCGGGCGGCAGCTCATCTCCACGGTCGGCGGTGCCTCGGGGCCGCTGTACGGGACGCTGCTGCGCCGTACCGGCAAGGCGCTCGGGGACTCCGCCGAGGTGAGCGCGGAGCAGCTGGCCGAGGCGTTGCGGACGGGAGTGGACGCCGTGCGGACGCTCGGCGGCGCCGCGCCGGGTGACAAGACCATGGTGGACGCCCTGATGCCCGCCGTGGACGCGCTGGGAGACTCGTTCGCCGCGGCCCGTACGGCGGCCGAGGAGGGAGCCGAGGCCACCACGCCGTTGCAGGCCCGCAAGGGCAGGGCGAGCTATCTCGGCGAGCGCAGCATCGGGCACCAGGACCCGGGGGCGACCTCGGCCGCGCTGCTCTTCGAGGCGCTGAAGGAGACGGCCGGTGAGTGACGAGAAGCTGGTGGGCATCGTGCTGGTGTCGCACAGCGCCGAGGTCGCCGCGTCGGTGGCGGAGCTGGCGAAGGCCCTGTCGGGCGGTGCCGGGGCAGTGCCGATCGCCCCGGCGGGCGGTACCGCGTCCGGCGAGTTCGGCACCAGCTCCGAACTGGTGGCGGCCGCCGCCGCGTCCGTGGACCGGGGTGCGGGCGTCGCCGTCCTCACCGACCTCGGCAGTGCGGTGCTCACCGTCAAGGCGCTGCTCGCCGAGGGCGACGAACTCCCGGACAACACCCGTCTGGTGGACGCGCCCTTCGTCGAGGGCGCGGTGGCGGCCGTCGTCACGGCCTCGACCGGCGCCGACCTCGCGGCCGTGGAGGCGGCGGCCGCGGAGGCGTACTCCTACCGGAAGGTCTGACCGGACGGCGGCCGGACCCGCCCGGGGGTCCGGCCGCCGTCGGTCCGGTGAGCCCGACGGCGCGGTCCTGCGCACCGCCCTCGGGGCCGCGCCGCCGGCCGCATCAGTCCCCGTCCACGAACTCCCGTGCCAGCCGCTCCCCCGCCTTCTCGGCGGCGGCCGTGTCGTCGATGGGGTCGACCTCGCTGTGCTTGAAGACGATGTACGTCACGCCGGAGGCTACGCCGCCGCCCTGCGGATCGGCCGGGATGCCGAGGGACCGCGCGGCGGCGTAGGAGGCCTCGCCGATGAGGTCGCGGGGGCCGACGTCGCCGACGACCGCGTACCGCACCCGGTCCCCGTGGACGACGGCCGCGAGCGATCCGCCGCGGACGTCGTCCTCGCGGTGGTCCCAGGTGTCGCTGGGCTCGGGCACGACGACGTAGGGCAGGCGTTCGGCGTCCAGCGGGCGGCCGTCGGACCCGGTGTACGCGGTGGCGGGGCTGAACTGCGGGTCGGTGCGGCTGTTGCACCGGTCACCGGGGCGGCCGTCGCAGTCGATGTCCAGGTCGGCCTTCCAGTACACGGCGTCCCGTGTGCCGCAGACCGGGATGTCCGCCGGAGTGCCGGCGTCGCCGCGGTAGCGCCCGCGCGACACGGGTTCGCAGTCCCGCACCTTGGCCAGCAGTTCGGCGGCGCGGACGGGTCCCTCACCCGCGCTCCGCTTCGGCCGGACCCGCGAGGGGCGTACCGGCCCGGGCGCGGAGCGCGGAACGGGGCCGAACCGGACTCCGGCCCTGTCCGCGCGCGGAGGCCCGGACCGGTCCCGGCCCTGGTCCGGATCCCGGTCCCGGTCCTGGTCGCCGGTCAGAACCGGCGCCGGGAGGCCGGGGAGGGGCGTGGGTGGAGCGGCGGGGAACGTCGTGGGGGCGAGCAGGGCGGCGCTGGCCGCGACCAGTGTCAGCGACTGGACACGCACGATGTGGCCTCTCCTGGGGGACATGGGCGGACACTCGGCCCCATCTGTCCCCGAAACGCTCGCGTGACCACCTTTCGCAGGGCCAGACGGTGCACATGACGCCGCACACCGCGTGCCCACGCCGTGCGTCGGGTGCGCGCGACTGGGGGCGGGCGGGCCGGTCCTGATCCGGCTCCAGCCCACCCGGCCGCCCTCGCCGGCGCGGGATCAGCGACGACAGCGGTCCGCGCCACCGGCCCGAACTCCCGGGAAGACCCGGGGCCTTCGGCCGTGAGGTGACTCAGCATACGTAACCCTTCCGGGTGACCGTCACCTGCGGCCCTCTTGATGTGGCCGCGTCATCGGCGTCATATTGGTCCGGACCATTACCGTCGAAGTCGGCGCCGTACTGGAGGCAGAGCCGTGCGCGACGTTCCCGCTCCCGCCGTCCCGCGTCGGTACCGGTGTGCCCTGCTCTGCGGTGCGCTCGTCCTGCTCACGTCCTGCGGCTGGGGCGCGGGCGGGGACGGTGCGGAGGGCGGGCTGCCCGGGGTGCCCACCGGCGTCACCGCGGCGGCGGGCAGCGCGACGACCGTGCACGTGATGTGGAACGCGGTGGACGGTGTCGGGACGTACGAGGTGTATCGCGGCGGCACGGTGGTCAAGGAGGTGCCGGCGTCCGAGCGCATGGTGGACGTCACCCGGCTGCGCCCCTCGACGGCGTACGCCTTCACCGTGCGGGCGCGTGACGCGGAGGGGCGGCTCGGGCCGCGCAGCCGGGAGGTGCGGGCGACCACTCCCGCCGCGGTGAACGACGGCTCCGCGCCGACGAGCCCGGGTGACGTCCGCGGCCGGGCGGCGGGCAGCCGGGCGGTCCAGCTCACCTGGTCCGCCGCGAAGGACGACCGCGGGGTGGTGTCGTACGACGTCTACCAGGGCGGTACGAAGGTCCACAGTGTCGGCGGCAATCAGAGGGCGGCCGTGGTCACGGGGCTGCGGGCGGGCACCCGCTACTCCTTCACGGTCCGGGCCCGGGACGCGGCCGACAACCTCTCCCCTGCCGGCGCCGCCGTCCGGCTCACCACCCCGGGCTCCGACGACGGTCGTGCCACCGCGCCCACCGGCCTGCGTGCCGCCTCCCACCTGGCCGACGGCGCGTACTACCTCGACCTCACGTGGGTCCCGCCGCGCATCGACGGCACGGTCACCGAGTACCAGATCCACCTGGACGGCCGTGCGGCGACCTCGCTGGTCTACGGCGCCGACGCGCCGCGCGACCGCGCCGAGTACAGCTTCTACGCGGGACGCGAGGCCGGTGTCACGCACCGGGTGCGGATCCGGGCGCGGCTCGCCGACGGAACCTGGGGCGGCTTCTCGGCGGAGCGGAAGGTGACGTTGGGCGCGGGCCCCTGACGTACGTCCGGCTCGGGCCGGGCGAGTTCAGAAGGCCTTCACAAGCCCGGCCCGCCGGAAGCTTGCGGACCTCCGGCGGGGTGGACGCTCAGGAGCCCACGCGCACATATGACATCCCGTCACGAAAAGCACCCGGGCTGGTGCTGACATGTGAACGCGTGCCCTCCGGTTGTGTCGAGAACGTGCGCTGCCACGTCACTGCCGCGAACAGCTTCCTCGACTGGCTCACCGGCGAGGGGCTCACGCTGGGAACCTGCACCCAGACGGACCTGGAACGCTGGACTGACGCCCGCCATCGTCACGGACCGCAGGGCATCCCGGATCGAGCGGTTGAAGGCCCAGGTTGCAATGTGCGGCGTCTGCCTGCTGCCCGCCCCGGCACGGCCCCCTCCGGATCATGCAGGTGAGGCCGTACGCGGCCCCCTGGCTGGAGTATCTCCGCAGGTGGCGAGGCCGAGACGAGAGCCCTGGGCCGGGACTGTGACGTCACGGTCCCGAGGTCGAGTCCGATGTGAGGCCGTTCCTTTTGGTGTCGGTGGTCGGGGGCCTTGAGTTCTCCGTTCAGTCGGCGGAGCTCTCGTTGAGGAGTGCGGCAAGGCCGTCGAGGAGGCGCTGGAGGCCGAACTCGAAGAGGGCGTCGAGGTCGAAGTCGTAACCGGCCGCGGCGAGGTGTGAGAGCGCGGGGAACCGGCCGGTGGCCAGAATCGCCAGGAGCGCGGGCTCCTGAGTGTCCATCCACTCCTCGCTGTCCAGGCCGCTGTGCGCCTCGGCCTCCCGCTCCGACTCCAGGTGGACTGCGACGCCACGGGCGTAATTGAGCAGCATGAGGTGCGCGGTGAAGGCGGACTGCAGGTCGAGACCGCGGGCGTGCAGGGTGGCAAGCATCCACTCGCTGTACGGCAGCGCCGAGGTGATCATCTGAGGGCGGGTCACCGACAGGGCCGGTGCGAACCACGGGTGGCGCCGGAACAGGTCCCACAGCTGCCGAGCCGCCAGCTCGATCGCCGCGCGCCAGCCGTCCGGCGGGTCGGCGGGCAACGGGTACTCCGCGATGACCGTGTCCATCATCCGCGTCAGCAGATCGTCCTTGTCTGCGACGTGCCGGTACAGCGACATGGTCGCCACCCCGAGCTCGGCGGCCACCCGACGCATCGAGACCGCGGCCAGCCCCTCCGTGTCGGCGACCGTGACGGCGGCACGGACGATCCGTCCGAGCGTGAGCGCCGTCTGGACCGATGACGTATCAGACGCATCAGACGGCCCGCCCGGGCGTGCGACGGCCGCAGGGCGGGCGGCCCGCACCGGGCGGCTCGGGGACGCCACAACTGTCCCGACGCCGGGGACGGCGCGGACCATCCCCTCGTGGCGCAGCTCGGTGAGCACCTTGGTCGCGGTCGCCATCGCGACGCCCCACTGCCGGGTGATCTCGCGGGTCGAGGGCACGCGATCGCCCGGCGCCAGTTCACCCGTCTCGATCCGCCGCCGCAGTTCACCGACGATCTGGCTGTAGCGCGGTATCGCCTGTCCGCCCATCGACACCCCTTGCACTAGTGCACCTCGATGAGTGTCATCCTAGCCGTCGACGCCGGGCGATCCCCGTGCGCGAGCACCTTCCCTGCTTCTCAGCACTAGTACAGTGCTACTCGACATCTCGCCCTGAAAAGGGATTTCATGCTTGCGCACTATCTTGCGTACGGCGTACGTTCAGGTCATGCCGAACAACGAGATACTCATCTGCGGGGCTGGCATCGCCGGGCCCGCGCTGGCGTACTGGCTACGCAAGGGAGGCTTCAGGGTCACGGTCGTGGAACGCACGCCGGAGCCCCGGCCGGGCGGGCAGACCGTGGATCTGCGCGGCGCCGGCCGCACCGTGATCGAGCGGATGGGTCTGATGGACCGGGCCAGGGCGGAGAGCGTGGACCAACGCGGCCTCGCACTCGTCGACGCCTCCGGCCGGACCACGGCGCGGGTGCCCGCCGACAGCTTCGGCGGCGAGGGGATCGTCTCCGAGATCGAGATCCTCCGCGGCGATCTCGCTCACCTGCTGTACGAGGCCACCCTGCCGGACACGGAGTACCTGTTCGACGACACCATCACCGGCATCGATCAGGACACTGACGCGGTCACCGTCACCTTCGAGAAGGCGGCGCCGCGCCGGTTCGGGCTGGTCGTCGGCGCGGACGGACCGCACTCCGTGGTACGCGCGCTGGCCTTCGGCCCGGAGCGGGAGTTCGTCCACCCGCTCGGCCTCTACACGGCCTGGTTCACCGCCACCGACGACCTGGAACTCGACGGCTGGTACCTGATGCACAACGCGCCCGGCGGACTGGTCGCCTCCGCGCGGCCCGGCCGTCTCCCCGGCGAGATCAAGGCCGGCCTCAGCTTCCGCTCGGCACCGATCGCCTACGACCGCCGCGACACCGCCGCCCAGCAGGAACTCGTGGCCCAGCACTTCGCAAGGGTCGGCTGGGAGACCCCACGCCTGCTGCGGGCCATGCGCACCGCCCCGGACTTCTTCTTCGACTCCATGGGCCAGGTCCGCCTCGACCGCTGGTCGCGCGGCCGTGTGGCGCTGCTGGGCGACGCCGGATACTGCGCGACCCCGCTGACCGGCCTGGGGACCAGCCTGGCTCTGGTCGGCGCCTACGTGCTGGCCGGTGAACTCGCTGCCGCCGGGGGCGACCACCGCATCGCCTTCCGCCGCTACGACGAGGTGATGCGCCCGTACGTGAGCCAGGCCCAGCAGCTCCCGCCGGCCGGCGCCTCGGGATTCGCGCCTTCGGGCCGGCTCGGCATCCGCCTCCGGGACATCTCCATGCGCCAGATGACCCGCTGGCCGATGCGGAACCTGCTCGCCGCGCAGTTCGCCAAGGCCGGGGACATCGCACTGCCGGAATACCGTCTCGCCGCGGACATACGGTGAGCGGTCCCGGCCACGGGTCAGCGAACGTTCATGAGCTTGCCGAGGAGACCGGCACCCCTGCCGACCCCGTCATCCCGGTGGGCGACGGCACCCGCCACTTCGGCATCCAGCCCATCAACCGACAGGCCATCAGGAGTGACCTTCGTCACCCGATACGGTGCTTCGTTGCCATGGAAAGCGACACGACCTGTATGGGACACGGTCTCTGCGGCGACAACCGCCGATGAATTGGACGCTCGCCACTCCGAGCGCGGTGGCCTCGTCGATGAGGCGCCGCCAGTCGTCGCCGGTCATGCTGCCGTGTCCCTTGGTCGGGCCGGCCTCGGCGCAGCAATGCGAGGAGCACGACAGTTGACACCTGCCGGTGATCTCCAGTTCGAGGAAGGTGATCCTCCGGCGCGGTGTTGGTCGGGGGTTCGAGTACAGCGGTCATGTGGTGCTGCCTCCACACGAGCAGGCCGCCGATCGCCTTCACGACCGCATCGCCTGTACGAGCAGGACCCGGGCCAGGATGCGGACGGCAGCCGGGTCGGGCTCCACCAGGTCGGCGTGCGCGCGGTGCGCCCAGACGTTCCAGCCGGGCCCTGAGTTGCCGCTCTCGTGGGCGACCAGGACGGCGTCGTCGGGGTCAGGAATCGACTCGTCGCAGTACCGGCACACGTGCAGCGCGGCGGTCACCGGTGCTCGCCGCCCACGGTCTGGTAGTGGTCGCACAGGGCGTTCACGGACCGGGCGAGGCGCTGCGCGTGGGCGATGGGGGCGGGGAGGCTTCCGTCCCGGGGCTCCAGCCGCAACCCGATGCGGGCCTCGCCGATGCAGGCGAGCGCGCAGGCGCGCGGCACGTCGTCCTCGGGCCACGTGAGCGCGGCCGTCTCGACTTCGGGGATGGCGAGCATCATGTAGCCGCGCAGCCGGAGCGTCAGCGTCTCCAGTTCCTTGGGCGAGGGCGGCTCGGCATCCTGTGCAAGGAGGCGGCGCGCGGTGGTTCTCATCGCCGTAATGTCGAGGGGAAGTCGTGGTGACGGGAGGCCGGAACTATCAGTCCTCACTGATAGCTCCGGCCAGAACTTGGACGAAGTGTCGCACCCCCAGCCACGCCCCATAGTTGGAGATCCTCGGTCCGGGGCAGGCCGATGCGCCGGCCGATCCACTCGTTGGCGTCGTGCTCCCACGTGGTCGCCCATACGAGGTCGAACGGCAGGGCCTGGAGCGCGGGCCCGTGGGCGGGGTCGAGCCACACGCGGAGCGGCTTGACCCGGTGCTCGGGCAGGCCACCGTGCTGGGCGATCCACGAGTCGGGCTTCAGCCGGTGCGTCTTGTATCCGGCCGGGCGCCGGTGCGGTGGCGCGCCGAACGGGTGCAGCGGCCGTCCACGTCCCAAAGGAGCAAGGGCTTCGGTCCCATGAGGTCAGTCCTCGCCTTCCTCGAACTGGGTCCCGCCGCACACCGACGGCACGGTCACCGAGTACCAGATCCACCTGGACGGCCGTGCGGCGACCTCGCTGGTCTACGGCGCCGGCGCGGCTCGCCGACGGAACCTGGGGCGGCTTCTCGGCGGAGCGGAAGGTGACGACCGGCGCGAAAGGGTGACGCCGGGTGCGGCGTGCGGGGCGCGTCACCTGGGCGGTCGCGCTCCGCATGCGGGCACGGCCCCCGCCCTGTTGGCTGCCAGAGGGGGCACGGGCGTTCCCGATCCCGGCGGCGCAAGGATGTACCGCCGACCGTGCCGCCGGAGGGCAGTCCACATGCGCATCTCATCGCCACTTCTCCGCTCCGGCCTGACCGTGGCAGCGGCCGCCGCGCTGCCCGTCGCCCTGGCCGCCGGACCGGCGTCCGCGGGACCGGGGATCTCCGTGAGCACCACCGGCACCACGGTGTCGGTCACGACCACGGCCTGCGCGCAGCTCAACGGCGCCTGGGGCACCGCCTCGCTGCTCACCAGCAGTCAGCGGGACTTCGCCGAGGGGCGTCAAGTGGCGCTGTCCGGCAGTGCTTCAAGCCAGTCCGCGGCCTGGTCGGGGATCACGCCGGGCACGTACACGGTGATCGTCATGTGCTCGAACAACAGCACCGCCGGTACCCAGACGGTCATCGTCTCCTCGGCGCCCTCGCCCTCGGCCTCACCCAGTCGCTCCGCCACCCCCTCCCCGTCCGCGTCGCCGGGTGGTGTCATGGGCGGTCTCGGCGGGGCCGTCCAGGACTACGGCACGGCCACCCTGGTGGCGGGCGGCGCGCTGGTGGGCACCGGCGTCATCGCCGCGGCCTGGTTCCTGCGCCGCCGCTCGAAGCCGTACCGCTTCTGAGCGGGGCGGGGCCCCGGATGAGACGGGCTGCCGCGGTCAGGTCCGTTCGTCGGCGGGCAGCTCGGGGAACTCCGCCAGCGCGTGCCTGAGCCACTGGGTCCAGAACGTCTCCAGATCGATGCCGGCCCGCAGCACCAGGTGCCGCAGCCGGTCCTCGGCGCTGTCCCGGCCGGGCGGGAAGTCCCGCTCCTGGATCTCCTCGTACTCGGCCAACTGCCGTTCGTGCAAATCCAGATGGCGTCGCAGATCCGCCTCGACACCGGCGGTGCCGACCACGGCGGCGGCACGCAGCCGCAGCAGCATCGTGTCCCGCAGGGGTTTGGGGTCGTGTGGGGCGGCGGTCCAGCGGGCCAGTTCGGCGCGGCCCGCCGGCAGCACCTCGTAGGACTTCTTCTGCCCGCGGGCCGGCTGCTGGCCGGGCAGTGCGCGGATCAGGCCCTCCGCTTCCAGTTTTCCCAGCTCGCGATAGATCTGCTGGTGCGTCGCCGACCAGAAGTAGCCGATCGACCGGTCGAACCGGCGGGTCAGCTCCAGCCCCGACGACGGCTTTTCGACCAGGGCGGTGAGGATCGCGTGCGGGAGTGACATGCGCTCATCCTAGGGACGCCCCCGCACCGCCCGGACCGCCCGCTACAGCGCCGCCGCCAGCTCGGTGCCCTGCTTGATCGCACGCTTGGCGTCCAGCTCGGCGGCCACGTCGGCACCGCCGATGAGGTGCGCGGCGCGCCCGGCGGCGACCAGCTCGTCGTACAGGCCGCGGCGCGGCTCCTGGCCCGTGCACAGGACGATCGTGTCGACCTCCAGCACGGTGGACTCGTCGCCGATCGTGAGGTGCAGTCCGGCGTCGTCGATCCGGTCGTAGCGCACGCCGGGGACCATGGTGACGCCGCGGTGCTTCAGCTCGGTGCGGTGGATCCAGCCGGTGGTCTTCCCGAGCCCGGCGCCGACCTTGGACGTCTTGCGCTGGAGCAGGTGGACGGTGCGCGGCGGCGCGGGGCGCTCGGGCGCGGCGAGGCCGCCGGGCGCGCGGTAGTCGGTGTCGACGCCCCAGAGGCGGAAGTACGTCCCGGGGTCCTCGTGCGCCTTGTCGCCGCCGTCGGTGAGGTACTCGGCGACGTCGAAGCCGATGCCGCCCGCGCCGAGGATCGCGACCC
Source organism: Streptomyces sp. BBFR51 (assembly GCF_044591655.1). Lineage (NCBI taxonomy): Bacteria > Bacillati > Actinomycetota > Actinomycetes > Kitasatosporales > Streptomycetaceae > Streptomyces > Streptomyces sp. BBFR51. Next base: position 903,287 of record NZ_CP172448.1, read on the forward strand.
GGTCGCCGACGGGCGCGCCGCCGCGGAGCACGTCGAGGTAGCCGACGACGCTCGGGTGGTCGGCGCCGGGGATGTCCGGGGTGCGCGGGGTGACGCCGGTGGCCACGACGACCTCGTCGTGGCCGGCGAGGTCCTCGAGTCCGGCCCGGATGTTCAGGCGTACGTCGACGCCGTGCGCCGCCAGTTGGGTGCGGAAGTAGCGCAGCGTCTCGTCGAACTCCTGCTTGCCGGGGACCTTGCGGGCGACGTTCAGCTGGCCGCCGATCTCGCTCGCGGCGTCGAAGAGGGTGACCTCGTGGCCGCGTTCGGCGGCGCTGACCGCGCAGGCGAGTCCGGCCGGACCGGCGCCGACGACCGCGACGCGCTTGCGCCGCCGGGTCGGGGTCAGGACCAGTTCGGTCTCGTGGCAGGCGCGCGGGTTGACCAGGCAGGAGGTGATCTGCCCGCTGAAGGTGTGGTCCAGGCAGGCCTGGTTGCAGCCGATGCAGGTGTTGATGGCCTCGGGCCGGCCGGCGGCGGCCTTGGCGACGAAGTCGGGGTCGGCGAGCATCGGGCGGGCCATCGACACCATGTCGGCGGCGCCCCCGGCGAGCAACTCCTCGGCGATCTCCGGGGTGTTGATCCGGTTGGTGGTGACCAGCGGGACGCTCACCTCACCCATCAGCCGCCTGGTCACCCAGGTGTAGGCGCCGCGGGGCACGGAGGTGGCGATGGTGGGGATGCGGGCCTCGTGCCAGCCGATGCCGGTGTTGATGATGGTCGCCCCGGCGGTCTCGACGGCCTTGGCGAGGGTGATCACCTCGTCGAGGGTGGAGCCGCCGGGCACCAGGTCCAGCATGGACAGGCGGTAGACGACGATGAAGTCCTCGCCGACCGCCTCGCGCACCCGGCGGACGATCTCGACGGGGAAGCGGGTGCGGTTCTCGTAGGAGCCGCCCCAGCGGTCGGTGCGGTGGTTGGTCCGCGCGACGATGAACTCGTTGATCAGGTACCCCTCGGAGCCCATGATCTCCACGCCGTCGTATCCGGCCTCGCGGGCCAGGCGGGCGGTGCGCACGTAGTCGTCGATGGTGCGCTCGACCTCGGCGTCGGTCAGCTCACGCGGCACGTGCGGGCTGATCGGGGCCTGGAGCGCGCTCGGGGCGACCAGGTCGGCGTGGTAGGCGTAGCGGCCGAAGTGCAGGATCTGCAGGGCGATCCGGCCGCCCTCGCGGTGCACGGCGTCGGTGACGACGCGGTGCCGCTCCGCCTCCGCCGCGGTGGTGAGCTTGGCGCCGCCCTCGTACGGCCGGCCCTCGTCGTTGGGGGCGATGCCGCCGGTGACGATCAGGCCCACTCCGCCACGGGCGCGGGCGGCGTAGAAGGCGGCCATGCGCTCGAAGCCGCGCTCGGCCTCTTCCAGGCCGACGTGCATGGAGCCCATCAGGACCCGGTTGGGGAGCGTGGTGAAGCCCAGGTCGAGCGGGCTCAGCAGGTGGGGGTAGCGGCTCATCGGGCCCTCCGTGCGCGGTGACGTGCCTCTGTTGTAGAGGACGGCCGCCCCTTTTTGCAACTAGTTGCACAAGAGGGCGGCGCACGCCACACTGCCGCGCCCGGCGGGCCTCGTCAGCGACTCCTGAGCCGCACGTGCAGTTCCCGTTCCTGGTCTCCGGAGGCCATGCTCAGGTCCTGCACGGTGAACAGGGAGTCCAGGGTGGTGCGGAACCTCTCGATCGCCCAGTAGCCGCCCTGCACGTCGGCCTCCACGGACGCCCCGAGCCCGGCCGGGTCGCACTCGCCCCGGTGGGCGTCGGCCACGTCGAAGGTGCCGAGCCACACCGTCGGGCGCACCTCGTCGTACTCCCGGGTCACGTCGCCGGCGTGCCGGTCGGAGGAGAAGCGCGCGCACAGGGTGTCGAACACGATCCGGGCATCCTCCTTGCTGCACCCGCTCAGCTCCACCGAGACGGACTCGGGATGCAGTCGCTCACCGTCCATCGTGATCGCTCCCTCTCGCAGTCATGCCCTCGCGTGGTCATGCCCTCTCGCAGTCATGGCCCGTACCACCAGAAAAGCACCACCCGCGGCCCGGCGCGAAGGGGCCGGTTCAGTTCCGGGTGAACCGGTAGGTCTTGCTGTCCGTCAGCACGCAGAAACCGGGCGAGACGACGATCACGCGCAGGGTGCCGCTGCGGCGGTCGTAGTCGATGCCCTCCGCCTCGAAGCCGCCCGAGCAGGCGCTGCGCAGGGGCAGCTGCCGCAGGGCGGTGACGTGGCCGGTCACGTCGGCGGTCCCGTTCGGCGCCGCGGACAGGTCGATCCTCAGCAGCGGCTTGGTGATGCCGAAGAGAGCGCCCTCCGGGTCGTCGGAGGAGCACAGCAGCGTGGTCGCGTCGAGGAAGTCGCAGCCCTGGACGTCGCGCACGGCGTGGTCCAGGTGCACGGTGGCCGCCTGCGGGAGGTCCGCGGAGGGCGAGGTGGCGGGATTGACGCCGGGGGTCGGGAAGACCAGCAGGCGGCTCATGGTGCCCCACTCGCCCGCCAGCATCCACTGACCGTCCGGCGAGATGGCGGACCAGGAGTTGTTCAGCGCCTCGCCGGGGCTCAGCGTGTGCACGTACTCCGCCCAGCCTCCGTCCGGCGCCTGCACGCGGAACATCTTCGTGTTCCCGTCGTCCCGCTGGTACGGCTCGACGTAGTGGCCGTCGTACGAGGCGTCGGGGTCGCCGACGTGGTTCCAGCCGCGGGTGCTCAGGCCGAGCGGGATGGTGCCGATCCCGGTGTAGCGGTTGGGGCTGCCCGCCGGAACCTCGACGGAGGCCAGGCCCTGGCTCTCGGTCAGCGGGTCGGCACGGTCGGAGCCGACCTCGGTCCAGGTGTCGGCGGCGGGAGCGGCCGCCTCCGCCGGGCCGGTGAGGCCGAGGGAGAGGGCGAGGGCGGCGAGTCCGGTCAGGGCTGCGTGACAACGTTGCCGGGCGCGCAGGGGCATGGGGGCTCCTCGTGGGGGTGGCCGGGCGGCACGGGCGGGCGTGGGGCACTCGGCCGACAGTCTGGACTGCCCGCGAGGTCATGTACAGACCAACTCCGGACGCGCTTCGTGCGGCGGTCGCCGCCCTGCGGGGAGATGCTGGAAGAAGACGGCAGAGCCTCGGAGAATCGGCCCTGTGCGCGGTGGAACGCGATAGAACAAGGGAGTCGGCATCAAAGGGCGTGCCGCGTCGACGGTGAAGGCGGGGCGTGGAATGGGTACAGCCGGGGCTGCCGGGTTCGACGGCGACGCGTCGCCGCGCGGACCGGTGCGGCCCAGCGGGCTGCTCGACCTGCTGAACGTGGCCTCGATCGTGCTGGACACCAAGGGCCGGATCGTCCTGTGGAGCCCGCAGGCCGAGGAGTTGTTCGGGTACTCCGCTCCCGAGGCGCTGGGACAGTACGCCGCCCGCATCATGGTCGACGAACGCCATCTCGACCTGGTCGTGAAGCTGTTCGAGGACGTCATGAAGACCGGCCGGAGCTGGGCCGGTGCCTTCCCCGTCCGGCACAAGGACGGCGGGACCCGGCTGGTGGAGTTCCGCAACATGCGCCTGCTGGACGACCGCGGGGACGTCTACGCCCTGGGGCTCGCCGCCGACCAGTCGATGGTGCGCCGGCTGGAGCGGGACGTGGCCCTGTCCACGAGGATGATCATGCAGTCCCCGATCGGCCTGGCCGTCCTGGACACCGAGCTGCGGTACGTCTCGGTCAACCCGGCCCTGGAGCGCCTCAACGGCGTCCCCGCCGGGGATCATCTCGGCCGGACGATCCGCGAGGTGCTGCCGCAGGTGCACGCCGATCCGCTGGAGGCGGCGGCTCGCGGGGTGCTGGAGTCCGGGCTGCCGGTCGTCGACCAGCCCGCGACCGGGCGGACCCCCGCCGATCCGGACGAGGAGCACGCCTGGTCGGTCTCCCTGTACCGGCTGGAGGACGCGCTGGGTGCCGTGCTGGGCGTGGCCGTCTCGGTCACGGACGTCACCGAGCAGCACCGGACGAGCGCCGCAGCCGAGGCCGCGCGGCGCCGGCTGGCCGCCGTGGCGGACGCCTCCGCGCGGATCGGCACCACGCTGCGACTGGACCGCACCGCCTACGAGCTGGCCGACGTGGCCGTGCCGGGCCTCGCCGACATCGCGGCCGTGGATCTCCTGGACGCCGTGGTGGAGGGCAGGCGCAGCACCCTGGGCCCGGCCGAGTCCGCGGTGTTCAGGGCGCTGGCCGTGCGGGCGGACGACGCCCGGGACGCGCTGCGGGCGGCCGACCGGCCCGGCCAGGTCGCCCGGTACGGGCCGGACCGCCTGGTCACCGAGTGCGTGCGCACCGGCCGGGCGGTGATGATGGCGCGGGTGACGCAGGAGGACCTGCCGCGCATCGCCCGCTCGCCGGAGGCGGCCGAGCTGCTGCGCCGGGCGGGCGTGCACTCGTACCTGGCCGTACCGCTGATCGCGCGCGGCGAGGTGCTCGGCGCCCTGGACCTGAAGCGGATCGCCAACCCCCTGCCGTTCGACGAGGACGACCTGTTGCTCGCCCGGGAGCTGGCCGCGCGGGCCGCGCTCCAGATCGACAACGCCCGCTGGTACCAGAACGCCCGCGACACCGCCCTCACGCTCCAGCGCAGCCTGCTGCCGAGCCATCCACCGGTGACGGGCGGCCTCGAGGTCGCCTCCCGCTACCAGCCGGCCGGGGCCACCAGCGAGGTCGGCGGCGACTGGTTCGACGTGATCGAGCTGGAGGGCCGCAAGACCGCCCTCGTGGTGGGCGACGTGATGGGCAGTGGCATCGCGGCGGCGGCCTCCATGGGGCGTCTGCGGACCGCGACGAACACCCTGGCCGCCCTGGAGCTGGACCCTGCGCTGCTGCTCGAGCACCTGGAGCGGACCACCGCGGGCCTGGACCAGGCCATCGCCACCTGCCTCTACGCCGTCCACGACCCGCACCGGCGGCAGTGCCTGATCGCCAACGCGGGGCATCTGCCACCGGTCCGCCTGCGCGCCGGCCGGCCACCCGAACTGCTCGACCTGCCCACCGGGGTGCCGCTCGGGGTGGGCGGCGTCGCCTTCTCCACCACCGCCGTCGACCTGGAGCCGGGCGACCGGCTGGTGTTCTACACCGACGGTCTGGTCGAGACGCGCCGGCATCCGCTGGACGAGCGGCTGGACGCGCTACTCGCCCTCCTGGAGGGGCCGGACCGCCCCCTGGAGGAGGTCTGCGACCTGCTGCTGCGCACCCTGCACGAGCCGGAGAACTCCGACGACGTGGCCCTGCTGATCGCCCGGGCCACACCGCCGTAGCGCACGGTGGACGCGGTCAGCCTCCGACGCCGATCACCACATGGGCGTACAGCTCCTCACAGACCGCGAGGCGGGTCGTCAGGCCGGCCCGGCGGAAGGCGTCCACGGCCGCGGGTGCCTGGCGTTCGCTCGTCTCGACCAGCAGGCAGCCGCCCGGCGCGAGCCAGCGGGGCGCCGCGGCCGCGACCCTGCGCAGTACGTCGAGGCCGTCGGCGCCGCCGTCGAGGGCGACCAGCGGTTCGTGCTCGCGGGCCTCGGCGGGCAGCAGGGCGACCTCGTCGGTGGGGACGTAGGGCACGTTGGCCGCGAGGATGTCCACCCGGCCGCGCAGCGCCTCGGGCAGCGCGTCGAACAGGTCACCGGCGTACACCCGCCCGCCCACGCCCGCGAGGTTGCCGCGGGCGCAGCGCACGGCGGCCGGGTCGACGTCGGCGGCGTGCACCTCGGGCCGGTCGAGCGCGGCGGCCAGGCCGGCGCCGACGGCACCGGAGCCGCAGCACAGGTCCACGACGACGGTCGCGTGCGGTGCGTGCGCGAGGGCCTCGGACACCAGGAACTCGGTGCGGCGGCGGGGCACGAAGACACCGGGGGCGACGGCGATGTGCAGGCCGCGGAACTCGGCCCAGCCCAGGACGAGTTCGAGGGGCAGCCCGGTGACGCGGCGGTCCACCAGCGCGGTGAGTTCCGCGGCGGTGCCGGCGGCGCTCAGGAGAAGCTCCGCCTCGTCCTCCGCGAAGACGCAGCCGGCGGCGCGGAGCGCGGCCACGACGGAGTCACGCGAAGGGAGGGCGGCGGAGAAGAGGGAGGGCGAGGGGGACGCGGGAAACGTGGGAGGCATGGAAGCCGAGAGCCTTTCGGGAACCGAAGGGCGCTCTCGCGGTCACCCGATGCCGGTGACCGCACTGCCGTGGGGTGAGAGCACCCGGACCGACACAGCGGTAATGGGTCTCACCTCCCTGGCGTCCGGCGGCCGGGGCTGTCCGCGGCCGCCGGTCACACTACCTCAGGTGATCAGCCGCCGTCGGCCTTCCCCGTCAGGTTGTCCGGCCTTCCCCGTCAGGTTGTTCGCCCTTCCCCCTTCAAGTTGTACTGTGCAACTGGCAAGGCGGAGGAGGACCCGTGACGGCTGCCGAGACGCCGGACGAGACGGCGGTCGCCCCGGGCGAGCGCCCGGCGGACGCGGCCGTGGAGACCATCCAGCGCGAGATGACGGCCTTCGCCCGCCGAGCCCGGGCCTTGGCGGGGCGCATGCATCCGGAGCTGTCCCTCGTGTCGTACACGCTGCTCGGGCATCTGGAGGAGCGGGACGGCCACCGGGCCACCGACCTGGCCGCCCACTACGCCCTGGACAAGTCCACCGTCAGCCGCCAGGTGTCCGCGCTGGAGCGCGCCGGGCTGATCGAGCGGCGCGTCGACCCGGACGACCACCGCGTCCAGCTCCTGCACCTGACGCGGGCCGGGCGGCACATCCTGGCCCAGGTCACCGAGAGCCGGCGGACGGCCGTACGGCAGCGGCTCGTGGACTGGCCCGAGGAGGACCTGGTCCGCTTCGCGGCGTATCTGGAGCGGTACAACGCGTGGCAGGGTGCGCCGCGAGGTGACGACGAGGCCTGAGCAGCACTCCGGGGCACGTACCGTTGACCGGGTACGCACAGATCACACCGGCCGCGGGCAGCCCGCCCCACGGCCCGAAAGGCCCCACCGCATGAACACCACCCGAGGCTTCACCGGCCGCCCGCGCGCCGCCCGGCCCGGGCTGCCGCCCGGCCAGTACGACGCGGGCGAGGACTGGCCCGTCCTGTCCGCCGAGGTCACGCCCGACATCGAGCCCGCCGACTGGACCTTCCGCGTGGGCGGTCTCGTGGCCGAGCCCCGCACCTGGGACCTGGCCGGGGCCCGTCTGCTGCCGACGTCCGGGTACGCGGGCGACATCCACTGCGTCACCGGCTGGTCGAAGTTCGGTGTGCGGTTCGGGGGCGTGTCCCTGGACGCCTTCCTGGACGCCGCCGGTCCGCTGCCGTCCGCCACGCACGCCGTCGCCCACGCGCACACCGGCTACACCGCGAACCTGCCGCTCGCGGACCTGACCGGCGGACGGGCCTGGATCGTGTGGGAGTACGACGGGCAGCCGCTCGCCCCCGAGCACGGCGGCCCGGCGCGGCTGGTGGTGCCGCACCTGTACTTCTGGAAGAGCGTCAAGTGGATCGCGGGTCTTGAGCTCCTCGACCACGACGAGCCGGGCTTCTGGGAGCAGAACGGCTACCACGCGCGCGGCAACCCATGGCAGGAGCAGCGGTACTCCGGTGACTGAGACAGCCCCGCACACGACGGGGGCCTTCACTCCCCCGACCCGCTTCGCCGTGCCCGGACGCATCGAGGTGACCGGCCAGGTGGCCGGGGTGTGGCAGACGGCCACGCTCACGGAGATCCGCCGCGAGACGCCCCACGCGTCGACCTTCCGCCTCGCCGTGCCCGGCTGGGCGGGCCACCTGCCCGGCCAGCACCTGATGCTGCGGCTGACCGCCGAGGACGGCTACCGGGCCCAGCGCCACTACTCGCTGGCCTCCGCGCCGGACGACTCGGGCCACATCGAGCTGACCCTGGACCGCGTGCCCGGCGGAGAGGTGTCGGGCTGGTTCCACACGGTGGCGCGGCCCGGCGACCGGATCGAGGTGCGCGGCCCGCTCAGCGGATTCTTCGCCTGGCCGGGCGACCGGCCCGCCCTGCTGCTGGGCGCCGGTTCCGGTGTGGTCCCGCTGATGTCGATGGTCCGGCACCACAGGGCGCTGGGTCTGACGGTGCCGGTGCGGCTGCTGGTGTCCGCGCGCGGCCCCGAGGAACTGATCTACGCCCGCGAGTTCGGCGCGGAGACGACACCCGTGTTCACCCGCAGCGCGCCGGCCGGCACCCCCGTGGGACGGTTGTCGGCCGCGCACCTGGCGCCGCTCCTGGCCGAGGCGCCCGCCGGCGGCTGGGAGGCCTACGTGTGCGGATCGAACTCCTTCGCCGAGCACGCGTCACGGCTGCTGGTGGCGGCCGGACAGCCCGTGGACCGGATCCGGATCGAGCGCTTCGGCTGACTCGGGACCCGGACGTGCGCCGGATCCTGAGCGAGGCACGCCGGACTGGGTACCAGAACAGTGCGGGCACTCGCACACGTGGCGCGACACGGAGGCGCGGCGGCCCCCGCGCTCTGACGGCCGCCCGTCCGCTCCTCCGGTCGCGGTGATCGCGGGGAGGTCGACATGCGAACCCGGGTACGCGGCTGGCGCTGGCGGCGCAATCCGCTGCGGCGCCGGTCGGACGTCGTCGAGGCGTGGACCGTGGTGGTCGTCGCCCTCCTGCTGTTCGTGGGCGCACCGCTGCTCGGGGCCGCCACCGCCTGGTGGGGGTACGGGCAGGCCCAGGCGATCGTCGCGGAGCAGCGGGCGGAGCGGCACCGTGTCCGGGCCACGGTGGTCGACAAGACGTCCGACACCCTGTCGTCGAGCCAGCTCGGCGGTCAGCACTCGTATCGCGCGACCGTGCGCTGGAGCGCGCCGGACGGCACGGAGAAGACCACGACGGCGCGGGTGCCGACCGGCACCCGGCACGGGGAGACGGCCGACGTGTGGCTGGACTCCCACGGCAAGAGCGTGCCGCCGCCCTCTGACGGTGCCGAGGTCTGGCAGCACAGCGCCACCGTCGGCTCGTTCACGGCCATCGGGACGGCGCTCACGGTCCTCCTCGCGCACCGCGGCGTACGGGCTGTGGCCCTGCGGCACCGCATGACGGAGTGGGACCGCGACTGGGCCCTCACCGAGCCGCAGTGGACGCACCGCCGGGCCTGACGGCGCCCGGCCCGCGCGGTCCGCGTGAACGGGCCAGACCTGGTGGGCCCGTGGGGCGCTCACGTACGGTGTGATCATCCGCACGGTCCGGCACATCTCCTCGCGAAGGCGGTTCTCGATGGCCCTGTTCGACCTTCCGCTCGACGAACTGCGCGGCCACCGCAGCGCGTCGGCCGAGCCCGAGGACTTCGACGCGTTCTGGGACAAGACGCTCGGGAAGGCCCGCGAGCACGACCTGGACGCCCGCTTCGAACCGGTCGACACGGGACTGTCCACGGTGCGGGTGTACGACGTGACGTTCGCCGGGTTCGGCGGCCACCCCGTGAAGGGCTGGCTGACCCTGCCGGCCGCGACGGCCGAGCCGTTGCCGCTGGTCGTGGAGTTCGTCGGGTACGGCGGCGGGCGCGGACTGCCGCACGAGCACCTGCTGTGGGCGTCCACGGGCCGGGCGCACTTCGTGATGGACACCCGCGGCCAGGGCAGCGCCTGGGGCGGCGGTGGCGGGACCGCGGACCCGGTCGGCGGCGCCCCCGCGTACCCGGGCTTCATGACCCGCGGCCTGGACGCCCCCGAGAACTACTACTACCGCCGGGTCTTCACCGACGCCGTGCGCGCGGTCGAGGCGGCCCGCTCCCATCCGCTGACCGACCCGGCCCGCACGGTGGCGCTGGGCGCGAGCCAGGGCGGCGGCATCACGATAGCGGTGGGCGGCCTGGTGCCGGACCTGACGGCCGTCGCGCCGGACGTGCCGTTCCTGTGCGACTTCCCGCGCGCGACCACACTCACCGACCGGCACCCCTACCGCGAGGTCGGCCTGTACCTGAAGACGCACCGCGGCCGGGCCGAGGACGCGCGGCGGACGCTGTCCTACTTCGACGGCGTGCACTTCGCGGCGCGGGGCCGGGCGCCCGCCCTGTTCTCGGCCGCCCTGGAGGACCAGACCTGCCCGCCGTCGACCGTCTTCGCCGCGTTCAACGCCTGGGCGCACGAGGACAAGGCGATCGAGGTGTACGACTTCAACGACCACGAGGGCGGCGGTCCCTTCCAGGAGGCCGCCAAGCTGCGCTGGCTGCGCTCGTACGTCTGACTTGCGTGGGTGGTGTTTCGGCCGAACCGGCGGACCGGGCTTCCCTGCTGGTTTAGACCAATGATACTTGTGGTGGCGCACCGAGCCCGCGCGGCTACCGTACGTCACCAACAGGAGGGCGCGGCATGGCCCGCACCACCCCGCACGACCACTCCCCCGCCGACGTCCAGCCCCTGTACCTGCGGGTGGCGAACCAGCTGCTCGGCGAGCTGCGCGACGGCGCCGTCCCACCCGGCGAACGACTGCCGGGCGAACGCCGCCTGGCCGAGCACTTCGGGGTGAGCCGGGAGACCGTGCGCCAGGCGCTGGAGGTGCTGCGCCGGGACGGTCTGCTCACCACCGACCGGCGGGGCAGTCACGCCACCCTGCCCGGGCCGCCGGCCGGAAGTCCGGCGCCCCTCGTCTTCCCGGTCGGCGCCCGGGCGGCGGAGCCCCGCACCGGCGACCGTGCCACCGTCGCCTGGGAGGCGCCGCCGCCGGAGCACGCGGCGGAGCTGGGGCTGGCGCCGGGCCGGCCGACCCTGATGCACCGCTACACGTCGGCGAGCGCCGGCGGAAGCGGCCGACGGACGGCCGTGACCTCGTTCTCGGCCGTGGCGCTCGCCGAGGTCGAGGAACTGGCCCGCTACCGCGACCGCGCCGACGGCGTCGCCTCGGCACAGCTGCGGCGGGCCTACGACTGGATGCGCAGGGCGGGCCTGACGCTGCATCACCGCGACACCATCACCCAGCTCACGGACCCCGCGTCGGTGCGGGTCGTGCGGCGGGTGCACGACCAGTACGAGCGGCCACTGGAGATCACGGACCTCCTGGTGGACACCCGACAGGACGCGCTGGTCTACGAGTTCACGCTGCCCGCGGCCGGATGACGCCGCGCGCTACGGCAGTCGCCGGGCCACGACCAGCCGGACGCGCGGGCTGCCGTCGGGCCGGCGCCCGAACTCCGGCAGGGCGTGCAGGTCCGCCCGGAAGCCCGCGCGCGACAACTCGCGGCCCACGTCCCCGAGCCGGAACGTGCGGTAGTACATGACGAACGGCGGCCGCCACAGCGCGTTGCGCACCCGCATCGCCGCGTCGAAGCCCAGCAGCGTCCAGTATCCCGGGGAGCCGGGCCGGGGCGGGGCCACGACGGGGAAGGCGAACCGGCCGCCCGGCCGGAGCACGGAACGCACCTGGCCGAACAGGCCCGGCAGTTCGCGGGGCAGGAAGTGCCCGAACGCACCGAAGCTCACCACGAGGTCGAAAGCGGCCCCGAACGGCAGGTCGCGGGCGTCCGCGCGCACCCAGGAGACGGCCGGGCCCGGCGGCACGGCGCGCCCCCGTGCGACCTCCAGCATTCCCGCGCTGAAGTCGACCCCCGTCACGCTCTCCCGGCACACCCGGGCCAGTACGTGCACGCCCGCGCCGGTGCCGCAGCACAGGTCGAGTCCGGCGCCGAACGGCCCCATCGGCGCCAGCGCGCGGGCCACGGCGTCCAGCACCCGCCCCGGCGTCCGGTACGGGGTGTGGTCGAACTTCGGGGCGAGCAGGTCGTAGCCGCGCTCGACCGACGACAGTGCCTGGACGGCGAGTTCGCGCAGGGTGGGGCCTTCGGGGCTGAACATCCGGTCAGCCTAGGGCGTGTCCGCCGGGTCCGGCCGGGGCACGCCGCCGGCTCAGCACGGTGAGGACGCGCTCGCACCAGCGGGCGTTCTCCCGCTCGAACGTGATGCCGGCGAGCAGTGTCAGGTAGGGGCCGACGCGGTCGGCGTCCCGGAGGTGTTCCTCCTCGGTGCGGCCGTCCAGGAGGCGTTCACGCACGCGCTCGTAGCGGGCGAGCTTGCCCAGGGCCCAGACCCTGCGCTCCTCGACCAGCGCGCGGACGGCCTCCGGGTCGACGCCGTCCATGGCCTGCATCTTGATCAGGAACTCGTCGCGGATGGCGGTGGGGCGGCGGGTCGGTTCGGCCGCGAAGGCGCCCAGTTGTTCCCGGCCGGCCGCGGTGAGCGAGAACAGCCGTTTGGTGGGCCTGCGTTCCTGCGGCACCGTCCGGGCCTCGATCAGCCCGTCGCCCGCGAGGCGCTCCAGCTCCCGGTAGAGCTGCTGCGGCGTGGCGGGCCAGAAGTTGGCGAGCGACACGTCGAACACCTTGGACAGCTCGTATCCCGAGGCCTCGCCCTCCAGCAGGGCGGCCAGGACGGCGTACTTGAGAGACATGTCGACACGCTAGCAAGCACAGACTAATCTACTCCACACCTAGTCAAATAGTTTAGCATGAGGGAGTTGCGATGCGGGCATTCCGCGCGGCGGTCGAGGCGCACGACCTGGACGCCGTCGAGGCACTGCTGGCCGACGACGTGGTCTTCACCAGCCCCGTCGTCTTCAAGCCCTACCGGGGCAAGGCGATCACGGCGGCGATCCTGCGCGCGGTCGAGCGCGTCTTCGAGGACTTCCGCTACGAGCGCGTCATCGGCGAGGCCGACGGCCGCGACCACGCGCTCGTGTTCGCGGCGCGGGTGGGCGACCGGGAGATCAGCGGCTGCGACTTCCTGCACCTCGACGAGTCCGGCCGCATCGACGAGCTGACGGTGATGGTGCGTCCGCTGTCGGGCGCGCAGGCCCTGCAGGCGGCCATGGCCGCGCAGTTCGAGCGGATCGCCGGGGAGGCGCAGGAGGCTCGGGCGCGTTCGGGCGGCTGAGTCCGGCCCGGCACATGCGGTAGACGAAAAGGAAGAGGAAGGAAGACGGAAAGGAAGACGGAATAGGCGGCGCACCGGCCGCGTTGAGGGGTGTGGGACGCCGAATGTCCCACCCCACCGCCACGGCGCCCCTTCCTGTGGTACGGTGCGATCAGCACTTGTGTACGCCCTCCATTGGGCGCCGGTGCCAGTTTCCCTTCGGTTCGCGGATCCGCCCGTCCTGGTGCGACCGACGCGTCCGCTTCTCAGCCCAACCTCGTGAGCAGGGTTTCGCCCCCGCTGTACCCGAGGTGCTGTTCCCGCCGTCCGGAGGCGTGTCGTACGACCCCTCGCGCGGCCTTCCCCCTTCCCCCTCCGCATGTCCCATGCCCGTGTCCTCGAAAGGACCGACCACCATGACCACCACACTCGAACACCCCCCTGTACAGCAGTCCCCTGCCGAGATCGCGAGCGGTGTCCTCGACATCGACACGGGCGGGAAGGGCCGCCTGCGGGGCAAGAGCCTCCAGCCCGAGCCCTCCGACCTCGCCCTCGCACCCGCGCTCATCCGACGGCACGGGCTGCGCAAGGGCGACCTCGTCGAGGGCGTGCGCGGCGACCGGCGCACCCTGACCGACGTCGTCCGCGTCAACGGCCGTACGCCGGACCCGCGGGGCGGCCGGCGGCACTTCTCCGACCTGACCCCGCTGCACCCGCACGAGCGGCTGCGGCTCGAACACCCGGCGGCCGGTCTGACCGGGCGCGTCATCGATCTGATCGCCCCCGTCGGCCGGGGCCAGCGCGGCCTGATCGTCGCTCCGCCGAAGACCGGCAAGACCGTACTGCTCCAGCAGATCGCCGCCGCGGTGGCCGGCAACCACCCCGAGTCCCGGCTGATGGTGGTGCTGCTCGACGAACGCCCCGAGGAGGTCACCGACATGCGGCGCTCGGTGCGGGGAGAGGTGTACGCCTCGACCTTCGACCAGAGCGCCAAGCAGCACATCGCGCTCGCCGACCTGGTGATCGAGCGGGCCAAGCGGCTCGTCGAGGCCGGTGAGGACGTCGTGATCCTCCTGGACTCCCTCACCCGGCTGTGCAGGGCGCACAACAACGCCGCCTCGTCCGGCGGCCGCACCCTCAGCGGCGGCGTCGACGCCGGGGCACTGCTGGGCCCCAAGCGCTTCTTCGGCGCGGCCCGCAAGGTGGAGGAGGGCGGCTCCCTCACCATCCTCGCCACCGCCCTGGTGGAGACCGGCTCGCGTGCCGACGACTTCTACTTCGAGGAGCTCAAGGGCACCGGCAACATGGAGCTGCGGCTCAGCCGGGAGCTGGCCTCCCGCCGGGTCTTCCCCGCCGTGGAGATGATCGGCTCGGGCACCCGGCGCGAGGAGCTTCTGCTGTCCTCCGCGGAGGCGAGTGCCGTGCGCGGCCTGCGGCGTGCCCTGGGGTCCCGGGACGGGCTCTCCGGTCTGGAGACCCTGCTGGAGCGGCTGCGCCGGACGCCGGACAACGCCACCTTCCTGCGCCAGGTACAGCCGACGCTGCCCGTCGACTGACAGCGCGCGCCGGTCTCCTTTACGGCATCCGGGTGCTTGCGTGCGCGAGTCGGCCCGGTCAGCGTGGCGGTTCGGGGGTCCGTTCCTACGTTTGCGGTATGACTATCGGATTCTCATCCTGGGCGGCTCGATCCACCTGCGTGCTCTGCGTGGCAGGGCTGCTGACGCTCATGCCCGCCGCCGCAGCCGCCCGTGCGGAGCGGCCGGACCCCGGTCCGCCCGGCGGGCCCCGGGCCACGGCGCAGCCGTCGGCGCTGTACCGCTCCGGTACCCAGGTCCGGCCGCGCCCCGGGGCGCCCCGGGTCCCCGAAGTCTCCGCGCTGTCCTGGGTCGTGGCCGACGCCGGCAGCGGCGATGTGCTCGCGGCGAACGACGCCCACCGCGAACTGCCCCCGGCCAGCACCCTCAAGACACTGTTCGCCCTCACGGTGCTGCCGGTCCTGCCGGGCGGCATCCGGCACGAGGTCAGCACCCACGACCTGGCCGGCATCGGGCCGGGCAGCAGTCTGGTCGGTGTCGTCGAGGGCCAGACGTACCGGGTCTCCGACCTGTGGAACGGCGTCTTCCTCAACTCCGGCAACGACGCCGTGCACGTCCTGGCCTCGCTCACCGGCGGCTGGAGTGCCACGGCCGACCGGATGCAGGCCAAGGCCCGTGGGCTGGGCGCCCGCGACACCCACGTACGCTCGCCCGACGGGTACGACGCGCCGGGCCAGGTCTCCTCGGCGTACGACCTGGCGGTCTTCGGCCGGGCCGGGCTGCGGCGTCCGGACTTCGCGCGGTACTGCGCCAAGGTCGACGCGATGTTCCCGGGCCGGGACGGGAGTTCGTACGGGATCATGAACACCAACCGGCTGCTCACCGGGGCGGACGGCGTGGAACCGTATCCGGGGCTGATCGGCGTCAAGAACGGCTACACCAGCAACGCGGGCAACACGCTGATCGCCGCCGCCCGCCGCGACGGGCGCACCCTGGTGGTGACCGTGATGAACCCGCAGGAGGGCGGCGGCCACGCGGTGTACGAGGAGGCCCGCTCGCTGCTGGACTGGGGGTTCGAGGCGGCCGGTCGGGTCGAGCCGGTGGGCTCGCTGGCCCCTGGGGACGTCCCGCCCGGACAGGGTCCGCAGGCGGTGCCCGCGGCGGCGACCGCGGCGAAGCCGGCCGAGGGCGACCCGGGCTGGCCGGAGACCGGCGCGATCCTGGGCGTCGCGGGGCTCGGCGCGGGCGTCATGGCGCTCGCCCTGCGGCTCAAGCTCGTGCGGGACGACGGGAGTTGACGAAGCCCCGCACGGTCGAGGCCTTCGAGGCCTTCGAGGCGTTCACCACGTCCGACACATCCGACACGTTCGACGCATCAGAACACGGACAGTCCCGTGAGCGTCGTGAAGCGGTCCAGGGCCGCCACCCCGGCCACCGAGTTGCCCCGCTCGTCCAGGCCGGGGCTCCACACGCACAGCGTGCAGTGGCCCGGCACGACCGCGATGATGCCGCCGCCGACCCCGCTCTTGCCGGGCAGGCCCACCCGGTGGGCGAAGTCGCCGGCCGCGTCGTAGGTCCCGCAGGTCAGCATCACCGCGTTGATCTGCTTGGCCCGGCTGCGGCTGAGCAGCCGGGTGCCGTCGGCGCGGATGCCGTGCCGGGCCAGGAACCCGGTCGCCAGGGCGAGGTCGGCGCAGGACGCGGCGACGGAGCACTGCCGGAAGTACTGGTCCAGGAGCACCGGTACGGGGTTGTCGACGTTGCCGTAGGACGCCATGAAGTGCGCCAGCGCGGCGTTCCGGTCGCCGTGCGCGGCCTCGGAGGCGGCGACCTCCTCGTCGTAGGTCAGGTCCGGGTTGCCGCTCTCCGCGCGCAGGAAGGCGAGCAGTTCGCCGGCCGCGTCGCCGGTACGGGTGTGCAGCCGGTCGGTGACGACGAGGGCGCCCGCGTTGATGAACGGGTTGCGCGGGATGCCGTTCTCGTACTCCAGCTGCACCAGGGAGTTGAACGGGTTGCCGGACGGCTCGCGGCCCACGTGCTCCCACAGGGCGTCGCCCTCCCTGGCCAGGTCGAGGGCGAGGGTGAAGACCTTGGTGATGGACTGGGCGGAGAACGGCTCCCGCCAGTCCCCCACCCCGTACACCGTGCCGTCCGGCTCGGCGACGGCCATGCCGAAACGGCGTGGATCGCGGGCGGCGAGCGCGGGGATGTAGTCGGCGGCCCGTCCCGTGCCCGGGGTCCGCTCGATCTCCTCGGCGATGCGCTCCAGGACCGGCCGGAAGCTCGTCCGTGTGCTCATGATCGCCATTCTCCCTCCGGGCCGGTCCGGACGCGGGAAGGCAGGCAGGGGCAGGCCCCCGGACCGTGGTGGTGCTGGCCACACCCCCGCTTCGGGGGTAGCCGCCATCCCCCCGCCGTGAACCAGCCCACATACTGTGCCCCATGGCCAATCCAACGGTGCTCGTCGAGAATTTGCCCGCGCGCGAACAGGAGAAGGAACGCGAAAAGGGAAGCGACTTTTCCGAACTCTCACGGCGTATAGCCGACGCGGGGCTGCTCCGGCGCCGCCCGCTCTACTACACGGTGCGCTTCGGCGCCGTCGCCCTCGCGCTCGCCGGCGGTGTCGCCGCCTTCGTCGCCCTGGGGGACAGCTGGAGTCAGCTGTTCGTCGCGGTCGCGCTCGCCGTGGTCTTCGGCCAGCTCGGACTGGCGGCCCACGACCTCGCCCACCGGCAGGTCTTCTCACGCCGGCGCCCCAGCGAGACGGGCGGCCTGCTGGCGGCCAACCTGCTGCTGGGCATGAGCTACGGCTGGTGGATGAACAAGCACACGCGCCACCACGCCAACCCCAACCACGAGGAGAAGGACCCGGACGTCTCCCCCGACATCCTGGTGTGGTCGCGGGGTCAGGCGAGCAGGGCGACCGGGCTTCCGCGGTTCATCGGCAAACACCAGGCCGCCCTGTTCTTCCCGCTGCTGACGCTGGAAGGCCTCAACCTGAGCTTCAACAGCTTCAAGGCGCTCGGCAGCCGGGCCGTGAAGCGGCCGGTCCTGGAGGGCACCCTCCTCGTCGCCCACTTCGTCGTGTACTTCGGCGGCCTGTTCACGGTGCTGTCGCCGGGCAAGGCGCTGGCCTTCATCGCCCTGCACCAGGGCCTGTTCGGGATCTACCTGGGCTCGGTCTTCGCGCCCAACCACAAGGGCATGCCGATGATCGAGGAGGGCATGCGGCTGGACTTCCTGCGCCGCCAGGTCCTCACCTCCCGCAACGTGCGGGGCGGCGCCATGATCGACGCCTTCATGGGCGGCCTCAACTACCAGATCGAGCACCACCTCTTCCCCAGCATGCCCACCCCCGCCCTCGGCCGGGCCCAGACCATCACCGAGGCGTACTGCGCCGAGCTGGGCGTCCCGTACCACCAGACGGGGCTGCTGGCCTCCCACCGCGAGGCCCTGCGGCACATGAGGAGCGTCGGGGAGCCGCTGCGCGCCGCCGGCTGAGCGGGGGTGCGCGGGTCGGGGTCGGCGTGCGGCGGCGGTCAGCTGTGCAGCACGCCCGCGCCGAGCAGCCCGAACAGCAGGACACCCACCACGATCCGGTAGATCACGAACGCGTTGAAGGAGTGCTTGGCGACGAACTTCAGCAGCCAGGCGATGGAGGCGTAGGCCACCACGAAGGAGACGAGGGTGCCGACCGCCAGGGGCGCGGCACCCGCCCCCGTGCCCAGGGCGTCCTTGAGCTCGTACAGGCCGGCGCCGGTCAGGGCCGGGATGCCCAGGAAGAACGACAGCCGGGTGGCGGCGACCCGGTCTAGGTCGAGCAGCAGGGCGGTGGACATGGTGGCGCCGGAGCGGGAGAACCCCGGGAAGAGCAGGGCGAGGATCTGGGAGCCGCCGACCAGCATCGCGTCCTTGAAGGACGTGTCGTCCTCGCCGCGCTTGTGCCGGCCGGTGCGGTCCGCCCACCACATCACGCCGCTGCCGACGATCAGCGAGCCGGCGACCACCCACAGCGAGGCCAGCGGGCCCTTGATCAGGGGCTTGGCGGCCAGGCCGACGAGCACGATCGGGATCGTGGCGAAGACGACCCACCAGGCGAACTTGTAGTCGTGGTGGTAGCGCTCCTCCCGGTCGCGCAGCCCGCGCACCCAGGCGGAGACGATGCGCGCGATGTCCTTGGAGAAGTAGACGAGCACGGCGGCGATCGCGCCGACCTGGATGACCGCCGAGAAGCCGATGACGGCGTCGTCGTCGACGGGGATGCCCATCAACCCCTCGACGATCTTGAGATGTCCGGTGGAGGAGACCGGGAGGAACTCGGTCACCCCCTCGACGGCTCCGAGGACGACGGCCTGACCGATGCTGATGGCGCTCATGGAACCCAGTTCCTACTACACGCGGGTGAGCCTCCCGCGTCACGGCCAGAGCGCGTCGGCCAGTGTCACCCCCGCGAACGCCGCCGCGAGGCCGGCCGCCACACTCGCCACCACGTTCACGCCGGCCTGGAGGCGGGCACCGGTCTCGGCCAGCCGGAGCGTCTCGTAGGACAAGGTCGAGTACGTCGTGAGGGCCCCGCACAGTCCGGTCCCCAGCAGCAGCCGCAGGTCGGAACCGGCGGCGCCGGCCAGCGCGGCGCCACTGAGCAGGCCCAGGACCAGACAGCCGACGACGTTCACCGTGAAGGTGCCCCAGGGGAAGACCGAGTCGTGCCGGGACTGCACCGCGCGGTCGGTGAGGTAGCGCAGCGGGGCACCGACCATGCCGCCCGCGACGACCAGCAGCCAGTTCACAACGACCTCTTACCCTCGTACCTGACGACCTCGCAGTCGTCCAGGACGACCAGCCCCTCGGTGACCAGCTCGTCGAGGACGGGCAGGAAGTCCCGTACGCGCTCCTCGGTGTCGACGATGACGACGGCCACCGGCAGGTCCTCGCTCAGGGACAGCAGCCGGGTGGTGTGGATCAGGGAGGAGGCGCCGTAGCCCTCGACGCCGCGGAACACACTGGCGCCCGCGAGGCCCGCCGCGTGGGCCCGGTGGACGATCTCCGAGTACAGGGGGCGGTGGTGCCAGGTGTCGTTCTCGCCGACGAAGACGGTCACGCGCAGCGCGCTGCCGGTCAGCCTCGTCATGACTGCCTCCACTTCAGGACGCGGCGGGCCGCCCATGCGGCGAGCCACACCGCCGTGAGTGCCGCGAGGGGGGTCGCGGCGAGGTAGGCCAGGCCGGTGCGGACCCGGCCGTCGGCGAACAGGTGCCGGCTGTCGACCGCGTAGGTGGAGAAGGTGGTGAAGCCGCCGAGCACGCCGGTGCCGAAGAAGGGCCGGACCAGGCGGTGGGCGGCCCACACCTCGGTGATGACCACCATGAACACGCCGATCACGGCGCAGCCGACGGCATTGACCCCGAAGGTCGTCCACGGGAATCCGCCGGTCTGCGTCGGCCACCACAGGGAGGCCGCGTAGCGGGCGGCGGCTCCGGTGCCGCCGCCGAGGGCCACGACCGAGACGACCGGTGCCTGGGAGCGCCACCTCGACCGCCCCGGGGCGGTCGGCCGGACACCGCCGATACGGTCGGTCTTCGGGGCTGTCATGGTCGTACGTCTCCTACTCGCCGGGCAGGGGGATGCCACCGTTCGCAAGTAGGGACCGTTGGCGGCGACTGTGCCGCGGTTCGGGTACGGCGGGCCCCACCGCCGTGCCGCGCGCGTGAGCCGCGGCCGCCACCCAGCCTAGCGCGGGCGCTTCGTCCGCACCTACCAGCCCTTTTCGAACATCCGCGCCACCTCGGCGATCCGCACCTCGTCGCGCCGGTAGTACGTACGGCGGCGGATCCTGCTGGTGCGCAGCAGCCCGAGCGCGGTGAGGAGGCCGAGGTGCCTGGCGGCCACGCGGCGGGGCACGCCGAGCCTTTCGGCGACGAGGCCCACGTGGACGCCGTGCTCGGCGGCGTCCACGTGACGCTGCGAGGGGAAGTGCGCGACCGGGTCCTTCAGCCACTCCAGGATGTCGAGACGCGTGCCGTGCACGGGGGTCCTCGGCATCTCGTCCTCCCCTTCGTGCGGGCCCGCCCCGTACCGTGTCCCTCCACTGTCCCGCAGCCGGGGTCCCGTTGTCCCCGGACTCCCTCTCGTTGTCCGGTACCGGGAGGTGCTCGTCGCGTCCGACCTGCCGGCGGAGCTGGTGCGGCGGGACTCCGCCTGAGTCCGCCGGCTCCTCGCGCGAAGGTATTTGCGCATTCAACGAATGCTGTCCCGGTGCTACCGTGCGGGTATGGCAGCCATGACGGCCGGTGCGCGGCTCGAGGACCGGTGGCGGGACATCCTGTCGGTGCACGCGCGCACGATGTGCGAGATCGACCGGGCGCTGCATCCGTACGGTCTGGGGGCGAGCGACTTCGAGGTGCTCGACATCCTCGCGACCGAGGCGTCCGAAGCGCTCGGGGAGGGCGACGCCCGGTGCCGGGTGCACAGCCTGGTGGGCCGGGTCCACCTGAGTCAGAGCGCGCTGTCCCGGCTCATCGCGCGACTCGAGAAGGACGGGCTGGTCGAGCGCTCGACGTGCGCGGAGGACCGGCGTGGCGTGCGGGTCGCGCTGACCCGCAGGGGACGCGACCTGCACACCGAGGTACTGCCGCTGCAGCGGGCCGCGCTGGCCCGCGTGCTCGGCGACGGTGAGGGCCCCGAAGGCCCCCTTCCCTAGGGTCGGGCCAGCAGCGAGCGCACCCCGTCCGACGTGAGGGTGAGGCGGTGCTCCGAACCGGCGTCGATGGACAGGGACAGGTCGTCGGCCGGCCACTGCGAGGCGAGGGCACCCAGCGGCACCATGCGGTAGCGGGAGACGTACGGCAGCAGGTCGGCCATTTCCAGCTCGGAGGTGAACACGGGCACCACCTGCCGGCCGCCCTGCTGCTCCAGCACCGGCAGCGCCAGCATCCCGGGGTCGGCGGCGTCCTGGTCGTTCGCGTCGTCGGGCACCGGCACGAGGACGTCGCTGCTCGCGAGCGTGTCGAGCGCCGCCGTGTCCTCGGTGTTCTCGGCCAGCGTGTCCAGCGCCCGCTGGGCGGGCGTGACGGGGTGGTCGTTCGCGGGTGTCTCCATGGCAGATTCCCTGGTAGCGGCGTGGTTCGGCCCGCACGCATGATCGGCACGAGCACGGTCCAGGCTCGCGTACCCGGTGGTCCACGGCGCAATCCTGTTCGACACGCCCGCCCGCGTGGCGAGCCCCGCCCCGGGCCCTTCACCCCTGGCGCCCACCGGCCTCCACCAGCGCGGCCAGTTTCGCCAGGGACATGCGGGTGCCCGTCTCGTTGTCAGCGGCCGGCACGGCGTCGGGGAGACCGTCGTGGGCGACGACGACCTCGGTGCCGCCGTCCACGTCGGTGAGCGTGGTGGTCATCGTCATCGTGCCCTGGAAGGCCGGGCCGGCCGACTCGAACGCGAGCACCTCCACCACCTGCTCGTCGGGCACGAGCCGTGCGAAGTACCCGTGGTAGGTGTCGGTGCGGTCGCCGGACTTGCCGGTGCCCGTGGACGCCTCGTAGGTGAGCGAGACCCGGAAGGCACCGCCCTCGCGGGCATCGAAGGCGTGCACCTGTGCGGTCATGTCGTCCGGGGAGCGCCACGCCGCGACGGCGTCCGCGTCGAGCAGCGCGCGGTACACGGCGGACCGCGGGGCGTTCACGTGGCGGGAGACGCGCGTCGAGTGCATGGACCCACCCTTCCGCCCGCCGTCCACCCGGGCAAGCGGCACGGATCCCGTACTCATCTGATCAGGGAGGGGCCCACTTGATCGACCAGCTAGGCGGTGTGGTTAGCATATGAGCGCCGCCTAGCTCGAAAGATAGAGACGTGACTGTCAACGACGACTCGTTCACCAACTGGAAGAACCGCGAAGAGACCGCGGAATCGATGATCCCGATGATCGGGAAGCTGCACCGGGAGCAGGACGTCACGATCCTGCTGCACAGCCGTTCCCTGGTGAACAAGTCGGTGGTCAGCATCCTCAAGACCCACCGCTTCGCCCGCCAGATAGCCGGCGCGGAGCTGTCGGTCACCGAGACGATGCCCTTCCTGCGAGCCCTCACCACGCTCGATCTCGGTCCCTCCCAGATCGACATCGGCATGCTCGCCGCGACCTACAAGGGCGACGACCGCGGGCTGACGGTGCAGGAGTTCACCGCCGAGGCCGTCGCCGGGGCCACCGGGGCCAACAAGATCGACCTCCGCGAGCCCCGCGACGTCGTCCTGTACGGCTTCGGGCGCATCGGCCGGCTCGTGGCCCGCCTGCTCATCGAGAAGGCGGGCTCGGGCAACGGCCTGCGGCTGCGCGCCATCGTCGTCCGGGGCGGGGGCGAGCGGGCCGCCGAGGACATCGTCAAGCGCGCCTCGCTGCTGCGCCGCGACTCCGTGCACGGCCAGTTCCAGGGCACGATCACCGTGGACGAGGACAACCGCACGATCCTTGCCAACGGCAACGCGATCAAGGTGATCCACGCCGACGACCCGACGCAGGTCGACTACACGGCGTACGGCATCAAGGACGCCATCCTCATCGACAACACCGGCAAGTGGCGCGACCGCGAGGGCCTGTCGAAGCACCTGCGCCCCGGCATCGACAAGGTCGTGCTGACCGCGCCGGGCAAGGGCGACGTCCCGAACATCGTCCACGGCGTCAACCACGACACCATCAAGCCGGACGAGCAGATCCTGTCCTGCGCGTCCTGCACCACCAACGCGATCGTGCCGCCGCTGAAGGCGATGGCCGACGAGTACGGCGTGCTGCGCGGTCACGTGGAGACGGTCCACTCCTTCACCAACGACCAGAACCTGCTGGACAACTACCACAAGTCGGACCGCCGCGGCCGCAGCGCGCCACTGAACATGGTGATCACGGAGACGGGCGCCGCCTCCGCCGTCGCCAAGGCGCTGCCGGACCTCAAGGCGCGGATCACCGGCAGCTCGATCCGGGTGCCCGTGCCGGACGTGTCGATCGCGATCCTCAACCTCCAACTGGCCCGTGACGCCAGCCGCGAGGAGGTCCTCGACCATCTGCGCGAGGTGTCGCTGACCTCGCCGCTCAAGCGCCAGATCGACTTCATCGGCGCCCCCGACGCCGTCTCCAGCGACTTCATCGGCTCGCGGCACGCCTCGATCGTGGACGCCGGCGCGCTCAAGGTCGAGGGCGACAACGCGATCCTCTACCTCTGGTACGACAACGAGTTCGGTTACTCCTGCCAGGTCGTCCGCGTCGTCCAGCACGTCTCCGGGGTGGAGTACCCGACGTACCCGGCGCCGGCGGTCTGATCCGCGACGCCTCCGCAGTGGTACGCCCGAGGGGCGGTGGGAGCCGGTCTCCCACCGCCCCTCGCGCACACCACCCGGTCAGGCGGTGAGGCCCTCCACGAACAGGCGGGTCAGCGCGGTCGGCGCGGTGATGGCGGTGCCGACGACGACACTGTGCGCGCCCGCCGCGAGCGCCCGGGCGGCCTGTTGCGGCGTCGCGATCCGGCCCTCGGCGATCACCGGGGTGTCGAGCGCTTGGGCGAGGTCGGTGACGAGGGCCAGGTCCGGGGCGGTCTGCACCGGGGAGCCCGGCACGTAGCCGGACAGGGTGGTGCCGATGAGGTCGGCTCCCTGGTCGGCGGCCGCGCGGCCCTCGCCCAGGGTCGACACGTCGGCCATGACCTGGGCGCCCGCCGCGTGCACGGCCTCGACGAGTTCGGCGAAGGTGCTGCCGTCGGGGCGCGGGCGCGCGGTGGCGTCGGCCGCGACGACCGCGGCGCCCGCCTCGACGAGGGCGACGGCGTGACGCACGGTCGGCGTGATGAAGACGCCGCTGTCGCCGTCCTTCCACAGGCCGATCACCGGGAGGTCGACGGCCGCGACCGTGGCCGCGACGACCTCCGGGTCGTTGACGCGCACCGCCGCCGCGCCGCCGGACCGGGCCGCGAGGGCCATCCGGACGAGGGTGTCGGTGTGGCGCATCGGGTCGCCGGGAGGTGCCTGGCAGGACACGATCAGGCGGCCTTCCAGCACTTCGGCCAGGGACGACGGGGACGAGGGCTGGGGCGGGGGCGGGGTCATGACGGTGCTCCGGTGGTGTGGGGACGGTGCAGGGGCAGGGTGCCGGGCAGCGCGGCCGCGCCGAGGACCGCGGCGTCGGCGCCGCCACGCGGCGGCACGGGTCGCAACGTCCGCAGCGGGGGCATGAGTTCGGCGGCGAAGGCCGCGTCCAGGGCCTCCCGGTACAGGGGGCCGATCCGCGGCACGCCGCCGGCGACGACGACACGGTGCGGGCCGAGCGCGTTGGCGAGACCGCCCAGGGCCCGGCCCGTCGCGCGGGCGCCGAGCGTGATGGCCGCCGTGGCGTGCGGGTCGCCGTGGGCGGCACGTTCGGCGACGGTCTGCAGACGGTCGGCGCCTTCCCCGCTGAGGCGCGTGTACCGCGCGGTGATGGCGGGACCCGCCGCGATCGCCTCCAGGTGGCCGGTGGCACCGCAGGTGCAGGGCAGCCCGTCCGCCTCGGGGCTGGGCAGGTGCCCGAGGTGCCCGGCGATCCCGGCGGCGCCGTGCAGCATGCGTCCCGACGCGGCGACGGCGCCGCCGACTCCGGTGCCGACGGCGGCGTAGAGCAGGGTGCCGTCGTCGTCCGGGCCGTCCAGTTCCGTCGCGGCGGCGGCGCGTACGTCGTTGTCGCAGGCCACGGGGGATCCCGTGCGGTTCGCGAGGCCCGCGGCCAGGGCGGTGCCGCCCCAGCCGCGGATCGTGTCGGTGGCGCTGGTGACGGTCCCGGTGACGGGGTCGATCACGCCGGCCGCGGCGACGCCGATCGCGGTGGTGCCGGGCGCCCACACGGCGCGGGCGGCCTCGGCCAGGGCGTCGAGCACCGCCCCTGCGCCCCGTGTCGCCGGGGTGGGCAGGGTGTGCCGGGCCAGGACGGTGCCGTCGGCTCCGACCAGGGCGGCGGCGATCTTCGTACCGCCCAGGTCGAGGCCGATCACCGGCGCGTCGAGGTGGCGTGCGGTCATCGGACCGGCAGCAGCCCGGCGCCGCGCAGGTGCCGCTCGACGTGGGCGACGCCGGCCTCGCCCAGCTGGATCTGCGGGGCGGCGGTGGTGCCGTGGGTGAACACCCCGAGCAGCCGCAGCGCGTGCTTGAAGGCGCCGATGGCCGAGGAGTTGCGGCCCATCTCGTGCTCCGGGCCCGCGTCGACCAGGCCGAACAGCTCGACCAGCCGCTCCTGTTCCTTGACGGCGCCGTCCAGGTCGCCGCCGCGCACGGCGTCGTAGAGGCGGACGTAGCCGGCCGGTTCGACGTTGCCGAGGCCCGGGACCACGCCGTCGGCGCCGGCCAGCAGGGCGGCGTCCACGGTGAGTTCGGAGCCGGTGAGGATGCTGAAGGAGGGAGCGGGGCCGTCGGCGCGGCCGTGGCGTCCGCCGAGTTCGACGACGAGCCGGCGCAGGCCGCCCTCGTCTCCGCTGCTGTCCTTGAGGCCGGCCAGCGTGCCGTCCTCGGCGAGTTCGCGCACCAGGGCGGTGGAGAGCTTGGTGTGCACGGAGACGGGCAGGTCGTAGGCGTACAGGGGCAGGTCCACGGCGGAACGGATCGCGCGGAAGTGGCGGGCGACCTCGCGCGGGTGGGTGCGGGCGTAGAAGGGGGCGGTCGCCACGAGGGCGTCGGCGCCCGCCTTCCGGGCGGCCTCGGCGTGGACGAGGACGCGGGCGGTCGTCATGTCGATGACGCCGGCGAGGACGGGGACGCGGCCCGCGGCCGCCTCGACGACGGTGTCCAGGGCAAGGGCACGCTGACGGTCGGTGAGGAAGGCGACCTCGCTGCTGGAGCCCAGGGCGAACAGCCCGTGCACTCCCCCGCCGACGAGGTGCTCGACGAGCCGGGTGAGGGAGGCGGTGTCGACCTCGCCCGACGCATCCAGGGGGGTGCAGACGGGCGGCACGACGCCGCTAAGGGGCTGGGACGAGGACATGGTGTCTCCTGGGCTGTGCGAGTGGTGGAACGGGGTGGAACGGGCCGCCCGCCGCGCGCGTCGCAGGGGCGGGCATGCGGGCGGACCGTGGCCGGACTACGGCGTGCCGACGCCGAGCGTCGAGTCGCCGTAGGAGTGCTGGGTGCCGCGGACCTGGTAGGTCGCGGTGGTGGTCACCGGGCCCGCGGTGGCGTTCGCGGGGACGGTGACGGGGATCCTGACGTCGGCGCCCTGCCCGGGATCGAGCGCGGGCATGGTGACGGTGGGGGCGCTCCAGCCCTGGGGCAGCTTCAGGGAGACCGTGCCCGCCGGGAGCCTCACGTCGTTCTGGCTGACGACGCGCACGGTGACCTCGGTGGTCTTCCCGGCCGGCAGGGACGCGGGCGGGGTGACGGTGACGGGCGCGCAGACGCCGCCGAGCCAGTTGAGGTCGAAGGACGAGTAGGTGATGTTCCGGTACTCGGCGCGCTCCCACAGCAGGCCCACCCGGGAGTTGGGAAGGGTGCCGTCGTCGAGCGGGGTGAGCGTCGAGTAGGCGGCCGCGCCCGCCTCGACGGTCTTGCGGACGGGCCAGTTCCGCCCGTTGTCGCAGGACAGGCGGACGGTGAGGTTGCTGCGGCCGCTGGTGGTCGCCGTGTTGCTGAACAGCAGCCAGGAGGCCCGCGGGTGCGAAGCGGCCACGTCCGGCGCGAAGCGGGCTATGGACCCGTTGTTGGCCGGGTCGGGCAGCTCGGCGTCCTGCTGAAAGGGGGTGTAGGTGACGCCGCCGTCGGCGGAGTACGCCACCGTGCGGTACGGCTTGGAGCGGTTGTTGAGCATGACGCGGCCGTCGGACAGCTCCACGGTCTTGTTCTCGTCGCCGCCGGGACCGACGGGGGTGCCCGTCCTCCAGGTGGCGCCGTGGTCGTCGCTGTAGGCGCTGACCGCGTGGTTGGCGCCGTTGTGGCGGATGGCGTACTGCTGGATCAAGCGGCCCTTGTAGGCGCCGTGGCGCAGCTGGATGCCCTCGCCGGACGCGGCGAACATGCCGGCCCAGGCGGGGTTCTTGATGTCGGCGGTGATCCGCTCGTGCTTCCAGGTGAGGCCGTCGTCGTCGGAGTAGCTGTAGTCGGCCTGGAGAACGTCGGGGTCGCTCTCGTCGTTGCCGGTGGCCGAGCCGAGGAAGCCCTGGTTCACGGAGGCCGCGTAGAAGACGAAGACGCGGCCCGTCTCGCGGTCGACGAGGAGGCTGGGGTCGCCGTAGCCCTTGGGCGCGGCGTCCTTGCGGACGACCTGCTGGGCCTGCCAGGTGGCGCCGCCGTCGGTGCTGCGCCGGAGGACGACGCCGATGTTGCCGGGCAGGTCGCCGAGGGTGGGGCGGGCGTCGTAGGCGGCGATCAGCGTGCCCTTGGTGGTCCGGGTCAGGGCGGGGATGCGGTAGTAGGGGGAGCCGGTGCCCGCGGTGGCCAGGTCCTGCGAGGCGAGGGCGCCGGCGGCCCGCTGCGCCAAGTCCGCTCCGTGGGCGGCGGGGACGGTGGCGCCCAGGACGACCAGGGCGGTGGCGCCGACGGCCAGAGTGACTCTTCGCTGCATGAACGGGCCTCTTCTCGGGTGCGGGATCAGGCGAGTTGGGGATCGTGCAGGGTGGAGACAGCGGTGGGGGCAGCGGTGGAGACAGCGGTGGGGGCCTCGGGGCGGGCCGCGGAGAACCGCTCCCGCACCCAGGCGAGTTGTTCGCGCCGGTGGTGGCCGCCGCCGCCCTCGTGGCCGTTGAACTCGTAGACGCGCAGGTCCTTGGGGCCGCCGTAGCGGTGGTAGGCCGCGAAGCCCGTCGAGGGCGGGCAGATCTCGTCCATCATCGCGATGGAGAAGAGCGACGGGGCCGTGGCCCGGGCGGCCAGCAGGGCAGCGTCGACATAGGACAGCGTGGCGAAGACGGTCTCGGTGCGGTCGCGGTGCAGGCGCAGGTACTCGGCGATCTCGGTGTAGGGCGGCCGGGCCGCGATCGTCGCGCCGCGCCGGATGTCGCAGAGGAAGGGGACGTCGGGCATGACTCCGGCCAGGTCCGGCACGAGGCCGGCCACCGCGAGGGCGATGCCGCCGCCCTGGCTGACGCCGGTGACGACGACCCGGTCCGGGTCGACGGCCGGATGGGCGCGGGCGGCCTCCACGAATCGCACGGCGTCGGTGAACACCCGCCGGTAGTAGTGGTCGTGGGGGCTTTCGACGCCGCGGGTCAGGAAGCCGGGGACGGTGCCGTTCAGGGCGGCGGTGTCGGGGGTGTCGCCGCCGGCGGTGGACCAGCCCTGGCCGCGCGTGTCCATGATGAGGTGCGCGTAGCCGGCGTTGGCCCAAAGCACCTGCTCGTGGGCCAGGCCGCGCCCGCGCCCGTAGCCGAGGAACTCCACCACGCAGCCGAGCGGGCCGTCGGCCCGGGCGGGCAGGTGCAGCCAGCCCCGCACGGGCTCGCCGGCGAAGCCCGGCACCGTGACGTCGTACGTCGCCACCTCGGTCAGGCCGGTGTCCACGGGTGTGAAGCCGGGGGCGCCGCCGTGCTCGCGGGCCTCGCGCAGGGTCAGTTCCCAGAAGGCGTCGAGGTCGGCGGGCTCGTCGAGGTCGGGCCGCAGTGCCAGGCACTGGGCGAGGGTGAGGTCCGTCAGTGGCATGAAGGGGCCCCGGTGGGTGAGGCGTGCGCGCGGCGCAGCGCGGGGGTACGGGAGGGTCCGGCCGGACCGGACCCGGCGTCGAGAGCAGACGTCGGAAGTTAAGAGCAGACGTCTGATGTCTGCTGATCGAGGACATTAGAGATCCGGACGACGACCGTCAAGTGCTCCCCCGGGAAAGGCGTGCGGCGGGCGTACGGCGGGCCGGTCGGCGTCGCGTACGAGAAAGGCGCCCCCGGCGGGGGCGCCCTCGTCGTCCGCGCGATCCGGTCAGCGCCGGGCGCGCGCCTCCTCGATCCGCAGCCGGACCGGCGCGTAGTGCTCGGCGAGTGCCGCCGCGAACTCGACCGGATCACGGTCGCGCACCGCGTCCACGATGCGCTGGTGATTGGTGATGGTGGACGCCTCGTGCTCGCGCGTGAACACGTCGAGGTGGGGCGCGACGATCACGTAGACGTCCCAGAACGCCGTGGACAGCTGGCCGATGAGGTCGTTGCCGAGCGGGGCGAGGAGCAGGGTGTGGAACGCCCGGTCCGCCTCGACGAACCCGTGCCCCTCCCCCGCGCCGGCCCCGCGCATCTCCTCGACGTGGGCGGCGAGGCGGTCGATCTGCTCCTCGTCCAGTGAGGAGACGAGCCGTTCGGCCATGCCCCGTTCGAACAGCTCGCGCACCTCGATGAGGTCGCTCATCACCTGGAAGTCGTCGTCGGGGCTGAGCAGGCCGCGGAAGGTGAGGCTCTCCACCAGGGCGGACAGGCTGAGCCTCCCGACGTAGGTGCCGTGCCCGTGCCGTACCTCGACGATGTCGAGCGCGGTCAGGATCCTGATCGCCTCGCGCACGCTGGACCGGCTCGCGCCGAGCGCCTCGCACAGGGCGGGCTCGGTCGGCAGAGGATCTCCCGGACGCAGTTCGTTGCGCAGGATGTAGGCCTTGATGCCGTCCACGACCTCCTGCCGCAACGGTTGTCGTGCCGTCTTGGGCTCCGGCACCGTGTGCCGAATCGCCCTTTGCCCCACCGCCACCTCTTGACCCCTCTCACTTGCCCGGCTACGTTCCCACGTTATCAAGCATCAGACATCAGACGTCTGATGCACCGTCGGTGAGGCGCCGACCACACTTCGCCTCCTCCACCCGCTCGACAGCTCTCATCCCCCGCCTGGAGGACTCCTTGTCCGCGCGCAGTGCAGCCGGCGTCGACCGCCGCACCTTCATGAGATACACCAGTGCCATCGGTGTGGCGACCGCGATCACCACGGGCCTGACGGCCTGCGGAGGCCCGGCCTCCAGCGGAGACGGTACCGGCGGTTCGGGCAGCGGCGGCGACACCATCGAGGCCGGCATCTCCTACCCGCTGTCCACCGGCTTCGACCCGATGATCACCTCGGGCGCGACCCCGTACGCCGCCAACATGCACATCTTCGAAGGCCTGGTGGACCTCGACCCGGTCACGCTCGTGGCGCGGCCGGCGCTGGCCACCGGGATGCCCAAGAAGATCAACGCGACCACCTACCGGGCCACCCTGCGCGAGGGCGCGACCTTCCACGACGGCTCGGCGGTCACCGCGGACGACGTGGTGTTCAGCTTCGAACGCGTCCTGGACGAGAAGAACGCCTCGCTGATGGCGCAGTTCGTCCCCTTCATCGACGCCGTCAGCGCGGTCGACGCCTCGACGGTCGAGTTCAAGCTGAAGTACGCCTTCGCGCTCTTCCCCTCGCGCATATCCGTGGTCCGGATCGTGCCGAAGAAGATCGCCGGCGCCGACGCGAAGGCCTTCGACTCCAAGCCGGTCGGCTCGGGCCCGTACCGCTTCGTGTCGGCGGTCCGCGAGGACAAGATCGTCATGGAGGCGTACGACAAGTACAACGGCCCGCACCCCGCCAAGGCCAAGAAGATGGTCTGGCGCCTGATCTCCGACCCGTCCGCCCGGGTCAGCGCCCTCAAGTCGGGTCGGGTGCAGGCCATCGAGGACGTGCCCTACATCGACGTCAAGGGCTTCACCGGCGAGGACAAGGTGGAGTCCGTCCAGTCCTTCGGGCTGCTCTTCCTGATGTTCAACTGCGCCGACGAGCGGTTCAAGGACAAGCGGGTGCGCCAGGCGCTGCACTACGCGCTGGACACCGAGAAGATCATCTCCACCGCGCTGCTGGGCAACGCGGCGGCCGCCACCGGGTATGTCCCGGCCACGCATCCCGACTACCACAAGGCCGCCACCGTCTACGGGCACGACGTGGACAAGGCCAGGAAGCTGCTGGCCGAGGCGGGTGTCGGCAAGCTCTCCTTCACGCTGATGCTCACCGACAACGGCTGGGTCAAGGACATCGCGCCGCTGATCAAGGAGAGCTGGGCGGCGGTCGGTGTCGACGCCGAGCTCGACATCCAGCAGTCCGCCGCCCAGTACGCCAAGATCGACAAGGGCGACTTCGACGCCCTGGCCGCGCCGGGCGACCCGTCCGTCTTCGGCAACGACGCCGACCTGCTGCTGCGCTGGTTCTACTACGGCTTCTGGCCGGAGAAGCGGTACGGCTGGGCGGGCTCGGCCGCCTACAAGCAGACCAAGTCGCTGCTCGACAAGGCGGCGGCCGAGGCCGACGAGACCAGGCGCAAGGAGCTGTGGGGCCGGGTGACCGACCTGGTCGCCGACGAGGCCGCCCTGTATCCGCTGCTGCACCGCAAGCTGCCCACCGCCTGGCGGGAGGGGACGCTGACGGACTTCAAGCCGCTGCCCACCACCGGGCTGTCCTTCATCGACGTCGGCCGGGCCTGACCCGGCCCGCCCAGGCCGTCGGGCCGCCGCCGCCCCACCGCGGGCCGCGGCGGCCCCCGCCCCAATCCCTAGGAACCTCACGATGGTTGCATTTCTCCGGCTCGCGCTGCGCCGCGTCGCGATGATGCCGGTGATGGTCCTCGGCATCGCGCTGCTGGTCTTCGTGGTCCTCCAGTTCTCGCCGACCGACCCCGCGTACAACGCGCTGGGCGACTCGGCGAGCCCCGAGGCGCGTGCGGCGTTCGCCGAGGAGCACGGACTCGACGACCCCCTGCCCGTGCGCTACTTCGCCTTCCTGGGCGATCTGCTGCGGGGGGACCTCGGCGTCACGATGTCGCCCAGCCAGCCCGTCACCGAGCGGATCGCCACCGCGTTCCCGCTCACGCTGCAACTGACCCTGCTGGGCCTCGCGCTGGCCGTCGTGCTGGCACTGCTCTTCGGCGTCCTCAGCGCCGTCCACCGGGACCGCTGGCCGGACCAGGTGTTCCGGGTGCTGTCGATGGCCGGCATCGCCCTGCCCTCGTTCTGGATCGGCGTCCTGCTCATCCAGCAGTTCGCGCTGAACTGGCCGCTCTTCCCGACCGGCGGCTACGTCAATCCGGCCGACTCCTTCTCCGGCTGGCTGGAGAGCATGGCGCTGCCCGCGCTGTCCCTCGCGCTGCCGGTCGCCTCGTCGCTGGCCCGGCTGATCCGCACCTCGATGGTCACCGAACTCGACCGCGACTACGTGCGCACCGCCCGGGGCAGCGGCCTGCCGCCGTTCCTGATCATCCGGTCGGTGCTGCGCAACGCCCTGGTCACCCCGCTGACCGTGCTGGGCGTCAAGGTCGGCTACATGCTCAGCGGCGCCGTCGTCATCGAGGCGATCTTCGACATGCCCGGCATGGGCAAGCTGATCCTCGAGGGTGTCAACGGAGGGGACGTCGGGCTGGTCCAGGGCACCGTGCTCACCATCGCGATCGCCTTCCTGGTGGTCAACGTCGTCGTCGACCTGCTCTACCTGCTCGTCAACCCGCTCATCAGGACGGTGTGATGTTCGCTCCACGTTCCCTCGCCGGGCACCTCGCCCGGCCCGGCACCCGCCTGCGCCGGCTGCCCGTGTCCTCCCGGATCGCCCTCGGGATCCTCCTCGTGGTGGTGCTGGGCGCCGTGTTCGCCCCGTTGCTCACCCAGGACCCGCTCGCCACCGGCATCCCCGCCCAGGCTCCGGGCGCCGACCACTGGTTCGGCACCGACCGGGCCGGCCGCGACGTGTTCGCACGCGTCGTGCACGGTGCGCGCTACTCCCTGGTCATCGGTCTCGGCGCGACGCTGCTGGCCCTGGTCGTCGGTTCGGCCCTGGGCTCCCTGGCGGCCACCTCCCGCAAGCTCGCCGACGAGTCGGTGATGCGCACGCTGGACGTCGTGATGTCCTTCCCGCCGATCGCGCTGGCCGCCGTGCTCGTCGCCGTCTTCGGACCGAGCGTCCCGGTCATCATCTTCACCATCGCGTTCGTCTACTCGCCCTCGCTCGCCCGGGTCGTGCGCGCCAACGTGCTGGAGCAGTACGGCGAGGACTACGTCGCCGCCGAACGGGTCATCGGCGCCCACCGCGCCTACATCGTGGCCCGGCACGTCGCCGTCAACTGCGCGGCGCCGGTCCTGGTGTTCGCGACGGTCATGGTGGCCGACTCCATCATCTTCGAGGCGAGCCTGTCCTTCATCGGCGCCGGTGTGCAGGACCCCGACCCGAGCTGGGGCAGCGTGCTGGCCTACGGCCGGCAGATCCTGTTGTCGGGCGGCTGGTGGGCGACCCTCTTCCCCGGCCTGTGCGTGCTGGTCACGGTGCTGGCGCTGAACGTGCTCTCCGAGGGCATGACGGACGCGGCCGCCTCCCCGGACCGGTCCCGCACCGGCGGCACCGACTCCGACGACAACGCCGCCGCGCTCGCGCCCACGGCCGAGGAGACCGACGTGGACGCCGCGCTCGCCGAGCTGGCGACCCGGC
This sequence comes from Streptomyces sp. BBFR51, assembly GCF_044591655.1. NCBI lineage: Bacteria > Bacillati > Actinomycetota > Actinomycetes > Kitasatosporales > Streptomycetaceae > Streptomyces > Streptomyces sp. BBFR51. Next base: position 937,070 of record NZ_CP172448.1, read on the forward strand.
TCGAGGCCATGGAGCCCGCCGTCCCGCCGCTCGCCGAGGACGCGCCCGAACTGCTCGTCGTACGGGACCTGTCCATCCGCTTCCCCGACCGCTACGGCGACACCCGCGTCGTCGACGGCATCTCCTTCACCGTGCGCGAGGGCGAGACCCTCGGTCTGGTCGGCGAGTCGGGCTGCGGCAAGTCCATCACCAGCCTCGCGATCATGGGGCTGCTGGCCCGCAACGCCGAGGCCGGCGGCGAGATCCTCTACCGGGGCCGCGACCTGCTGACGCTGGGGGCGAAGGAGCGCCGGGCGCTGATGGGCCCGGAGATCGCGATGGTCTACCAGGACGCCATGTCGTCCCTGAACCCGTCCGTGCTGATCGGCACCCAGCTCAAGTGGCTCACCTCGCGCGGCGGCACCCGCACTCCCGCCGAACTGCTCGAACTGGTGGGCCTCTCCCCCGAGCGCACCCTGCGCAGCTATCCGCACGAGCTGTCCGGCGGTCAGCGCCAGCGGGTGCTCATCGCGATGGCCCTGTCCCGCGGTCCGCGGCTGCTCATCGCCGACGAGCCGACCACCGCCCTCGACGTCACCGTGCAGGCACAGGTCGTCGAGCTGCTGGTCGAGCTGCGCGACGAACTGGGCTTCGCGATGGTCCTCGTCTCCCACGACCTGGCGCTGGTCGGCGACCTCGCCCACCGGGTGGCGGTCATGTACGCCGGTCAGGTCGCCGAGGCCGGAGACACCCGCGCGCTGCTGACCGATCCGGCGCACCACTACAGCAGGGGACTGCTCCGGTCGGTCGTGTCGCTGGAGTCGGGGTCCCGGCGGCTGCACCAGGTCCGCGGTGTCGTGCCGGCCCCGAAGGCGTTCGGCCCGGGCTGCCGGTTCGCGTCCCGCTGCGCCGCCGCCACCGACCTGTGCGCCACCACACCGCCGCCCGCCACCGACCGCGACCCCGGCCTCGACCACCTCTTCGCCTGCCACCACCCGGCAGCGGCGAACCGGTCGGCGAAGTCGCTGGAGAGTGCCCGATGACCGCCACCGAGGACAGCACCATGGACCCACTCGTCCGGCTCGACCGCATCCACGTACGGCACAGGGCCCGCAGCGGCGGCATCCTGCGCCGGGACGCGGTGCACGCGCTCACCGACGCCTCGCTCGAGGTCCGGCGCGGCGAGATCCTCGGCCTGGTCGGCGAGTCGGGCTGCGGGAAGTCCACGCTGGCCCGCGTGGTCACCGGACTCCAGCGCCCCACCGAGGGACAGGTCTACTTCCGGGGGCGGGACCTGTGGACGATGGGCGCCGCCGAGCGCCGCAGCGGGTTCGGGGCCTCCGTCGGCGTGGTCTTCCAGGACGCCTCCACCGCGCTGAACCCGCGGCTGCCCGTGCGCCGGATCCTGCGCGACCCGCTGGACGTGCACCACCGCGGTACGCGTGCCGAGCGCGAGGGCCGGGTCGAGGAGCTGCTCGACCTGGTCGGGCTGCCCGGCCACACCCTGGACGCGCTGCCCGGCCAGCTGTCCGGCGGTCAGCGCCAGCGGGTGGCCATCGCCCGTGCCCTGGCGCTGGAGCCGGAGCTGATCGTCGCCGACGAACCCACCAGCGCCCTGGACGTGTCGGTGCGGGCCCAGATCCTCAACCTGCTGGTGGACCTGCGCGCCCGCCTCGGGCTCGGCATGGTGTTCATCTCGCACGACGTGCAGACGGTGCGCTATCTGGCGGACCGCATCGCCGTGCTGTACCTGGGCCGCGTGGTCGAGGAGGGCGGGGCCGCTCAGGTCGCCGCCGCCTCCCGTCACCCGTACACGCGGGCGCTGCTCTCCGCGACGCCGAGCCTGCTGGAGCGGCCCGAGCGGATCGTCCTGCACGGTCCGGTGCCCTCGGCCACCAACCCGCCCTCCGGCTGCCCGTTCCGTACCCGCTGCTGGAAGGCGGACGACGCCTGCGCCGGCGCCTTCCCGGCGCCGGCGGAGGGTCCCGAGGGGCACCGGTGGCACTGCGTCCATCCTCAGGAGGGCACCGCCCCGGACGGAGTGGTCGGCGCGGCCTGACGGGTATCGGCCGGCCCGGGCCGGGGCATGCGTGTGGTGGCGCTCGGGCACGGGTGCCGTGCGGCACGACGGCCGGCTGATACGAGAATGGTTCCATGGACGCACTGGTTCGGCGCTCGCCCTGGGTCGAGGTGCTGATCTGGTGCGTGGCGGTGCTGAGCCTGACGGTCCTGGCCGCGGCCGCCGTCGTACGCAGCACGGTGCTCGATCCCGGGTTCTACGGTCAGGTGCTGGAGGACGAGCGGGCCTACCAGCGGTTCTACGACGAGGTGCTGGTGGACCCGGGCAGTACGCCGTTCACCAGCGACCTGCTGGAGCGGCTGCCCGTGCCGCAGTCGACCATCACCTCGAACCTCAAGGTCGTGATTCCGCCGGAGACCCTGCGGACCATGGGCGACGGGCAGATCGCGGAGATGGTCCACTACCTGGAGGGCGATCGCGACCGGTTGCGGATCACGGTCGACCTGGAGCCCGTCGTCGCGAACGTCGAGCGGCTCAGCCAGGCGTACTTCGGTGATGCGGTCGCCGCGCTGCAGAAGCGGTCCGAACCCGACTTCCAGGCGTTCGTGCAACGCCTGTCCGAACTGGTGGCGCGGGTGGTGGCCGGCGAGGCGCCGCTGGAGGAGCTGCCGACGCTGCCGCTCTCCCACAGCCAGGCGGTCGCGGCCACCGACGCGTTGATGACACTCGTGCCGGACGCCTCGCGCGCCGGCCTCGGACCCACCGTGCAGACGGCGCTGGACCGGGGGGACGTGGCCGCGGCCCTCGCGGCGATCGCGCCGGTCGCGCTGACGGACCAGGTCCGCGAGACCGCCGAGGAACTGCTGCGGGAGGCGAGACAGGGCACGTGGGTCGTGACCGTCGACGTCGATCCCGGGGCGCAGGCGCTGGCTCCGCTGGACCGCGCCCGTTCCGTCACCCGGCTCTTCCAGGAGGTGGTGGAACCCGCGGCGGCCGTGCTGTGCGCCGCCGCGCTCACCCTGCTGTGGCTGTCCACGCCCTCGCCCGCCAAGCGGCGGCTGATGCCGCTCGGCTGGGTGCCGGCCGCCGCCGCCTCGCTGCTGGCGCTCACCGTGCTCCTGCTGCGTCTCACGCTGGGTGACACGCTGTTCGGCACCCCGTCGTCGTGGCCCCCGGCGGCGTCGGGTCTCCTCGGCGACATCCAGGCCACGGCTCTCGACCGGATCCTGACCACCGCGGTCGTCGTCGCGGTGATCCTGCTGGCCGCCGGGGCGCTGCTGATCACCGTGGGCTGGATCTGGCAGACCAGGCCGGGAGTGCCGGTCCTCACCGATCCCCGGCACGGCCCGACCCTGACCTTCGCCGTGACGGCGTGCGCGCTGGTCGGGACGATGCTGGCGCCGGTGGCGATCACCGGTTCCTCCCCGCGCATCTGCCAGGGCAGCGCCGAGCTGTGCGACGCCCGATACGACGAGATCGCCCAGCTCGCCTCGCACAACGCGATGGCCACGACGGCGGACCGGTTCATCGGCCCCCTCCAGGACCCGGACGTCGTCGGTCAGCTCAACGCGGGGGTGCGTGTGCTGCTCCTCGACACGCATCGCTGGGAGCGGCCCGAGGAGGTCGCCGAGCGGCTGAGCACCTCGGACTTCTCCCCGGCCGAGCGCCGTCGGCTGACCGGAATCCTGGAGCGGGTCAACCCGCCCCACCCGGGGCTGTGGCTGTGCCACTCGGTGTGCGGCGCCGGGGCCCTCGAGCTGGTGCCGACCCTGCGGCAGATCGGTGAGTGGCTTCGCGACAACCCCACGGAGGTCGTCACGCTGATCCTTCAGGACGGGGTGGACTCGGTGACGACGCAGGACGCCTTCGTCCGGGCCGGACTGTCCGATCTGCTGTACGAGCCGAACACGGATCCGGACCGTCCCTGGCCGAAGCTCGAGGACATGATCGACAGCGGCCGGCGGCTGGTGGTCTTCGCGGAGAAGGCGGACGGCCCGGCGCCCTGGTACCGGAACCTCTACCGGTACGGCATGGAGACGCCCTTCGCCTTCCGCAGCCCGGACGAGATGTCCTGTCTGCCCAACCGGGGCGGCTCGGACAAGCGGCTGTTCCTGCTGAACCACTTCGTCACGGCGGGCGGCGGGCTGCGACTGGACGCCGGGGTCGTCAACTCCCGGCAGCGGGTGCTGGAGCGGGCGCACACCTGTGAGCGGCAGCGCGGCAGACCGGTCAACTTCATCGCGGTGGACTACGCGACGATCGGCGACGCGCTCGGCGCGGTGAACGAGCTGAACGCCGAACGCCTGGAGGACGACACCCGGGTTCCGGTCGAACGGTCACCGGGCCGGCTCACGGGCGCGGCGGAAGCCCGGCGACGCGGTGGTGCTCCGCGCCGCCGGGCGGTCTCCTGCTGATTGGTCCCTACTGGCCGGCTCCTACTGGCCGGCTCCTACTGGTTGATCTTGAACTGGGAGCCGGGTTCGATCTGCACGTCCTCCTCGGCCGAGTTGGTGATGGTGACGTCGGTCAGGGTGGCGCTGCCGCGGGCGCCGCCCATCGCGAGGATGCCGGAGCCGTTGTTCGACTTGTCGATGCGGACGTTGTCGATCTTCACGTCCGGCATCGCACCGCCTCCCGTCTTGAACTGGATGCCGTCGTAGGTCGAGTCGAGGATCTCGGTGTCCCGGATGGTCACCCCGGGGATGTCCTGGCCCTGTGCGAAGAGGGTGATGGCGCCGAACTCCTGGTCCTCGTTCCAGAACGCGCCGCCCGTCCGGTGCAGGGCGTTGCCGGCGATGAGGGTCTGCCCGGAGAAGGGCAGCGGGTCGTGGTCGGTGGCGAGCATGATGCCGGGGTAGTTCATGGTGTCGGAGATGACGTTGTTCTCGATGGTGTTGCCGTAACCGCCGTACACCGCGATGCCGTTGGCCCGCCAGGGCAGCTGGATCGTGTTGTTCCGGAAGTGGTTGTCGTGACCGACGTCCACGGAGGTGTCCTTGACGTACTTGCTGGACCACACCGCGAGCGAGTCGTCGCCGGTGTTGCGGAAGGAGGAGTTGTAGACGGTGGAGTTGCGGGTGCCGTTGGCGAAGTTGATGCCGTCCGCGTAGGTGTTGCGGATGCGCACCCCGGTGAACTCCAGGCCGTCGCCGGGGCCCCACAGCTCGGGGATGTTCGAGTAGTCGCGGCCGGCCCAGACGCCGACGTTGGCGTGCTCGATCCACACGTTGGTGATCTTGGTGTCCTCGCCGAAGCGGCCGTTGAGGCCGACGCCGCCCTCCTGGTTGCCGTCGCCGCCGCGGATGGTGCCCGAGCCGAAGATGGCGATGTCGGAGATCTGGGTGTTGTCGTCGATGTCGAAGCCGAAGTTGCCCTCGTGCGGGTGGTTGATGCCGCCGGCCTCGTGCGGCGGGGTCAGGGTGTAGAGCTGGGAGTGCCACATTCCGGCGCCGCGGATGGTGACGTCGCGGATGCCGACCTGGTTGTACTGGCCGCGGTCCTGCGGGTCGTCGGTGAGGATCTTCTGCTCCTGACGCCACTGTCCGGCGGGGATCCACACGCAGTCGATCCGGCCGTTCTGGTCGTCGGTGACGGCGCGCTGGATGGCGTCGGTGTCGTCGAGTCCGTCGCCGGGGACGGCCCCGTACTCGGTGATGGAGGTGCAGTTCGCCGGCTTGGCGGCCGGGGGCGCGACCTGCTCGAGGTCGATCAGGTCGACGACGTAGAAGGCCGCCGTGTCGCCCGCGTCGCGCTGGAGGCGGAACTCGGTGCCCTGCGGGAAGGTCCTGTCCAGCAGCGCGTGGGACTCGTCGAACAGCCGCCGGGCGTCGCCGCCGGGCCGGTTGGTGAGCCCCTCGGGGTCGTCGGTGCTGCCGTACAGCCAGCTGTGCTTGGAGGACAGGTTCAGCTTCTGCACGAACTCGCCGTCGGCGTACAGGCTGAGGGTGGCCTCGGCTCCGCCGCCGCCGGGGGCGTCGGGGATGGAGTTGCGCACCACGACGGAGTTGGTGGGTGTGGTGGAGGTGAACTCGACGTACTCGCCGGTGGAGTCGAGCCGGACGGACTTGCGGCCGGAGGACTCGGTGCCGAAGTTGGTGTGCCCGAAGGTCCGCTTGGCGTCGGTGGTGACCAGCGTGCCGTCGTAACGGCCGTCCTCCGCCTCGTACTCGGTGTACGGCACGGCGGCACCGCGTCCGACGACGAGGGACTTGGCGAGCACGTTGTTGTTCTCGTTGGTCTCCTCGACCCGGCCGGTGGCGTCGGCGGTGGCGGTGAGCGTGACCCCGCCGCCGGCCGCCGTCCAGGTGCCGCTGATCGGCACGTTCACCGTGGCACCGGCCGCGACCTGCCCGGTCGTCCCGTTCAGGGTGGTGGAGCCGGCCTGGATCCGGGTCACCGAACCCGCCTCGACGGCGCTCGTGCCGCGGTTGTGCACGGCGACGGTGAAGGAGACGTCGGCGCCCACGGCCGGGTTGGCCGGGTTGGTGGTGATGGAGCGCACCTCCAGGTCGGGCCCGGGGGCCTGGCCGACGACCAGCCGGTCGGTGGCGGCGCGGCTGTTGTTGGTGTCGTCGAGTTCGGCGACGGTGTCACGCGGGTCGGCCACCGCGGCGACGGCGTAGCTGCCGGCCGCGTGGGTGCCGGTGGAGACCGCGACCTCGGCGGACTCACCGGGGTCGAGCGCGGGGACCGGGGCGCTGCCGGCGGCCGTGCCCTCCACGGTGACCTCGGTGGTCGTCGCGGCCGAGGGCGCGGTGCCCGCGTTGCGGACCGTGGCGTTGACGGTGACCTCGTCGCGCTCGGAGGGCGCGGCGGGCGACCAGTCGAGACCCGTGACCGTCAGGTCGGGCGCCGGCGCGGCGGTGCCCAGGACCTGGAACTCCGCGACCTGGCCGCCGGACGCGCCGGTGTTGGAGAAGAACCGGAGCCGTACGTCGGCGATCCGGCCGCTGACCGGGATGGTCACCGCGTTGTCCTGGCCGGGGCTGAAGGCGTAGTCGGCGCGGTCGCGCAGGGAGGTGAAGTCGTCCTCGCCCTGTGCGCGGCCGAAGACCTGGATGCTCTGGGTGCGGGCGGACCACACCGGGTCCGGGTTGAGCTTGACCACCACGCCGCTGACGTCCGCGTCGGCGCCGAGATCGACGGTGAGGTCGGCCGGTTGGCCGGCGGCCTCCCAGTACGTGGAGGTGGAGTCGTCGGTGGCGTTGGCCGCGACGTAGTTCTGCGTCGTGGAGGTGGCCTCGACCGGCTTGTTGCGGGCAAGGTTGGTGCCGGTGGGCGGCGGTCCGGTGTCGACCTCGTCGCCGTACACCTCCAGTTCGGCCAGTTGCGCGGCGTTCCAGCCGGTGTTGCCGGTGATGTCGACGCGGACGTAGCGGGCCTCGGAGGGGGAGGCGAGGTCGACGGCGACGGTGCCGGCCTGCGCCGGGCCGAACGCCCGTGCGCCGGAGGCGTCGAGGGTGCGGAAGGTGGAGCCGTCGGTGCTGCCCCGCAGGGAGAGCGTCTGGCTGCGGCTCTCCCAGCCGGCGGGCAGCTTGAGCACCACCCGGTCGACGTCGCGGGCGGTGCCGAGGTCGACCTGGAGCCACTGCGGGAAGGAGCCGGCCGGTCCCTCCCAGTAGGTGGCCTGCTGTCCGTCGGTGGCGTTGCCCGCCGGGTACGCACCGTGCGAGCCGCCCGCCCTGGCCGGGCGGCCGAGGGCCAGGTTGACGTCGGCGGCGGCCTCCACCGGCGCGGTCGCGGCCTGCGCGGTCGCGGCGAAGGGCAGTGGCAGCAGCCCGACCGTCATCAGCCCGGCGACGGCGGCGCCCGTGAGCGTCCGTCGGCCGAGAGATCTCCGTCTCATGGGGTCCTCTGTTCCGTGGGGAGTCGGGGAGCGGGCGCGACGGACCGGCGAGTAAGGGAGAAGCACCGACTCTGCGCGCCAATTGAGCAGGACAGTCGATTCTTTGCGGAAAGTGCGTCATCAGGTTTCTAGCGCGTCACCAGTTTGTCAACGGTCGCGGTAGAGGCTGGAGTTGACACGTAAACGACTTGCGTTGATTGCAACGCGCTTGCGTAGCCCTTGAACTGGCAACCATTCGCCGCACGGAAGCGAGCTGGCTCTTCGAAGCTCGCAAGGCACGCAAGGCATGCACGACCTGAAGAAACAGAAGGGCCGGCCCGACGCCCGTAGGCGTCGAGCCGGCCCTCGCCGGTCGCGGGGTCCCCCGCGGGACCGGTCAGTCCGTGCCGGACTCCATCGCGGCGCGGTCCAGCAGCTCGTCGTCGGCGGAGACCTCGCCGCGGGAGGCGATGGCCTGCGCGCCGCCCTCGGGCATGGCGCCGATCAGGCCGGTCGCGGCGGCCTGGGCGGCACCGATGGAGGTGTCGGCGGTGCCGATCAGACCGAGCCCGGCGTACTGCTCCAGCTTGGCGCGCGAGTCGGCGATGTCGAGGTTGCGCATGGTGAGCTGGCCGATCCGGTCCACCGGGCCGAAGGCGGAGTCCTCGGTGCGCTCCATGGACAGCTTGTCCGGGTGGTAGCTGAACGCGGGTCCGGTGGTGTCGAGGATCGAGTAGTCCTCACCGCGCCGCAGCCGCAGGGTGACCTCACCGGTGACCGCCGAGCCGACCCAGCGCTGCAGCGACTCGCGGATCATCAGCGCCTGCGGGTCGAGCCAGCGGCCCTCGTACATCAGCCGGCCCAGGCGCCGCCCCTCGGTGTGGTACTGGGCGAGGGTGTCCTCGTTGTGGATCGCGTTGACGAGACGCTCGTAGGCCGCGTGCAGCAGGGCCATGCCGGGCGCCTCGTAGATGCCGCGGCTCTTGGCCTCGATGATCCGGTTCTCGATCTGGTCGGACATGCCCATGCCGTGCCGGCCGCCGATGGCGTTGGCCTCCATGACCAGGTCGACCGCGGAGGCGAACTCCTTGCCGTTGACCGTGACCGGGCGGCCCTGGTCGAAGCCGATCGTCACGTCCTCGGTGGCGATCTCGACCGACGGGTCCCAGAACCGCACGCCCATGATGGGCTCGACGGTCTCCACACCGGTGTCGAGGTGCTCCAGCGTCTTCGCCTCGTGGGTGGCGCCCCAGATGTTGGCGTCGGTGGAGTACGCCTTCTCGGTGGAGTCCCGGTAGGGCAGGTCGTGGGCGACCAGCCACTCCGACATCTCCTTGCGGCCGCCCAGCTCGGTCACGAAGTCGGCGTCCAGCCACGGCTTGTAGATCCGCAGCTGCGGGTTGGCCAGCAGGCCGTACCGGTAGAACCGCTCGATGTCGTTGCCCTTGAACGTGGAGCCGTCGCCCCAGATCTGGACGTTGTCCTCGAGCATCGCCCGGACCAGCAGCGTGCCCGTGACGGCGCGGCCGAGCGGCGTCGTGTTGAAGTAGGCCCGCCCGCCCGAGCGGATGTGGAACGCCCCGCAGGTGAGCGCGGCCAGCCCCTCCTCGACCAGCGCCTCGCGGCAGTCGACCAGGCGCGCGATCTCGGCGCCGTACGTCTTCGCGCGGTCGGGCACCGAGGCGATGTCGGGCTCGTCGTACTGGCCGATGTCGGCGGTGTACGTGCACGGGACGGCGCCCTTGTCACGCATCCACGCGACCGCGACCGAGGTGTCGAGGCCGCCCGAGAAGGCGATACCGACGCGCTCGCCGGTGGGGAGGGAGGTGAGGACCTTGGACATAGGAAGAGTATGCATGACAACGCATGGCCATGCAAAGCCTGGGTGGTCACCGGGCCGGCAGCGCCACGTACTGGTACTCCAGGAACTCCTCGATCCCCACCCTTCCGCCCTCCCGGCCGAGGCCCGACTGCTTGACGCCGCCGAAGGGCGCGGCGGGGTTGGAGACCAGACCCGTGTTGAGGCCGACCATGCCGACCTCGAGGCGTTCACTGACCCGCAGGGCCCGGTCCAGGCCCTCGGTGAAGACGTAGCCGACGAGTCCCCAGGGGGTGTCGTTGGCCCGGCGTACGACCTCGTCCTCGTCGTCGAAGGTGAGGATCGCCGCGACGGGGCCGAAGATCTCCGTGCCCATGAGCGCGCTGTCCGGGGACACGTCGGTGAGCACCGTGGGCGGGTAGAAGCAGCCGGGGCCCTCGGGCGTGCGGCCGCCGACCAGCACCCGGGCGCCGCGCCGCACCGCGTCGGCGACCAGGTCCTCGACCTTGGCGCGTCCGGCGGCGTCGATGAGCGGGCCGACGTCGACGCCCTCACCGGTGCCGGGGCCCACCACGAGCGCCCCCATCCGCCGCGCGAGCCGGTCCGCGAACTCCTCCGCCACCGAGCGGTGCACGAAGAAGCGGTTGGCGGCGGTGCACGCCTCGCCCATGTTGCGCATCTTGGCGACCATCGCGCCGTCCACGGCCGCGCCCAGGTCGGCGTCGTCGAAGACGACGAACGGCGCGTTGCCGCCCAGCTCCATCGAGGTCCGCACGACGGTGTCCGCGCACTGGGCGAGGAGCAGCCGACCGACGGCCGTCGAACCGGTGAAGGACAGCTTGCGGATGTGCCCGCCGCGCAGGAGCGGTTCGCACACCTGACCCGCCCTGGAGGTGGTGACGACGTTCAGCACGCCGTCGGGCAGTCCCGCCTCCTCGAGGATCGCGGCGAGTGCCAGGCTGGAGAGCGGGGTCTGCGGGGCCGGCTTGAGCACCATCGTGCAGCCGGCCGCGATGGCGGGGCCGATCTTGCGGGTGCCCATGGCGAGCGGGAAGTTCCACGGGGTGATCAGCAGGCAGGGGCCGACCGGGCGCCGGGAGAGCAGCATCCGGTTGCGTCCGTCGGGGAGGATGCCATGGCCTCCGTCGATACGGACGGCCTCCTCGGAGAACCAGCGGAAGAACTCGGCGGCGTACGCGACCTCGCCCCGGGCCTCGGCCAGCGGCTTGCCCATCTCGGACGTCATCAGACGGGCGAGTCCGTCGGCGCGGTCGAGGATGATCTCGTACGCGCGGCGCAGGATCTCGCTGCGGGCCCTGGGGGCCGTGCGGGCCCACTCCTCCCGCGCCTGCACGGCCGCCTCCTCGGCGAGCCGGGCGTCCTTGAGACCCGCGTCGGCGACGTGGCGGAGGATCTCGCCGGTCGCCGGGTCGTCCACGGGCATGACGGCGCCGTCCGCGGCGTCCGTCCAGGTGCCGCCGATGAACAACTGCGTGGGTGTGTCGGTCATGACTTACCTCCCCGCGTGCCGGTACCGGCCTCGACGGCGGCGGCCCACGCCCGGAGTCCTTCGTCGACGGCCGTCTCGTCGACGACCAGTGCCGGGATCATCCGGACCACCTGGTTCCAGGCCCCGCAGAGCAGGAGCAGCAGGCCCTCGTCCACGGCGGCCCGCTGGACCCGGGCGGCGGTGTCGGGGTCCGGCTCGCCGTCCTCGGTGACGAACTCGCTCGCCAGCATCAGCCCCATGCCGCGTACGTCGCCGATGGCCGGGTTCCGGGCCGCCACCGCCTCAAGGCCGTGGCGCAGCCGGGCGCCCATCGCCTCCGCGTTCTCGACGAGCTTCTCGTCGCGTACGACGTCGAGCGTGGCGCAGGCCGCCGCGCACGCGACCGCGTTGGCGCCGTACGTACCGCCCTGCGAGCCGGCCCAGGCCTTGCGCATCAGCTCCTCGGGGGCCGCGATGCCCGACAGCGGGAAGCCGCTGGCCAGGCCCTTGGCGGTGACGAGGATGTCGGGTGCGACGCCGAAGTGGTCATGGCCCCAGAACCGGCCGGTGCGGCCCACGCCGGTCTGCACCTCGTCCAGGATCAGCAGGAAGCCGTGCCGGTCCGCGCGCTCCCGCAGGCCCTCCATGAAGGCGCGGTTCGCGGGGACGTACCCGCCTTCGCCGAGCACGGGCTCGACGACGACGGCGGCGGTGTCGGCGGGCGAGGAGATCGTCTGGAGGGTGTAGTCGAGTTCCCTCAGGGCGAAGCGGGTGGCGGTCTCCTCGTCCCAGCCGTAGCGGAAGGCCGTCGGGAACGGCGTGACGACCACGCCGCTCATCAGCGGCGAGAAGCCGGAGCGGAAGCGGGTGCCGGAGGTGGTCATGGAGGCGGCGGCGACGGTCCTGCCGTGGAAGCCGCCGTGGCAGACCAGGACGTTGGGGCGCCCGGTGGCCTGGCGGGCCAGTCGCAGCGCCGCCTCGACCGCCTCGCTGCCGGAGTTGGTGAAGAACAGGCTGTCCAGACCGGCCGGCAGCACCTCGCCGAGCCGGTCGACGAGGCGCCGCAGCGGCTCGTGCATGACGGTCGTGTACTGGCCGTGGATCAGCGTGCCCACCTGCTCCTGGGCGGCGGCCACGACACGGGGGTGGCAGTGCCCGGTGCTGGTGACGCCGATGCCGGCGGTGAAGTCCAGATAGCGGCGGCCGTCCTCGCCGTGGAGGTGGACGCCCTCGCCCCGGACCGCCACCACGGGGGTGGCCTGGCGAAGGTGCGGCGACAGTGCGGTCATGCTCGTCTCCCGGCCTGCTCGTCGGTCGTGTCGGTCGTGTCGGTCGTGTCGGTCTCGTTGGGCTCCTGTGGTGCCCCGAGCCTTCCCGCCGCGGCGGGCCGGGCAACGCGTGATCTGTCCGGCCGGGGCGCGGTATCCGGACGATGTGTCAGCCGTTCGGCTCCGCTCGCGCCACCCGTTCGCGCCCCTGCCGCCCTCCGAGCGCTCTTGCACAGGTCAACGCGGCTTGTCAGAGTGACCAGGGCGCGCAGGGAGGCACCGTGACCGAGAACCGGCAGCCGGGCCCGGCGGGCCGCTCGCCCACCGTGGCCGACGTGCTGGGGCTGCCCGTTCTGGCGGCGGGTGATCCGCGGGTGGTCACCGGCGCGGACCAGGTCGACCGTCCGGTCCGCTGGGTCCACATCACCGAACTGACGGACCCCGCCTCCTTCCTCAAGGGCGGCGAACTCGTCCTCACCACGGGCATGCCCCTGCCCGAGGACCCGGCCGGGGTGCGCCGCTACGTCGACGAACTCGCCGCCGTCGGTGCCGCGGCCCTTGTCATCGAGCTGGTACGCCGCTACCACCGGCCGCCCGACGCCCTCGTCCAGGCCTGCCGGGCGCGCGGGCTGCCCCTCGTCACGCTCGCCAAGGACGTCAACTTCCTGGAGGTCACCCAGGTCGTCCACACGCTGATCCTCGGCAGCCAGGCGGACGCGATGCGCAGGACCCAGCGCGTCCACGAGGCGTTCACCGCCCTCACGCTGCGCGGAGCGGGTCCCGAGGACGTGCTGCGTGCCGCGGCGGAGATGAGCGGACGCACGGTCGTGCTGGAGAACCTGGTCCACCACGCCCTGGTCTGCGAGCCCTCCGGCACGACGGCGCAGACCGCGCTCACCGACTGGGAACGACGCTCACGAACCACCCCCGCCACCGACCGCACGGATGTCGCGGGCCCCGAGGGCTGGCTCGTGACCCCGGTGGAGTACCAGGGCGAGAGCTGGGGCCGAGTGGTCATGCTCCCGGGCCCACCCCGCGCACCTGACACGCCGGGCTCACCGGGCACGCCCGGGCCGCCGGGCACGCCCGACACACCCGGCGTGTGCGGCACGTCCGGCACGTCCCACCAGCCCGGCACGTCCAGCACGCCGGCCCAGACCGGCCAGCCCAGCCAGACCGGCCCGCCCGGCCAGACCGGCACACCTGGCACGTCCGGCACACCTGGCACGTCCGGCGTGTTCGGCACGTCGAAGCCGCCCGGCGTGTTGGCGCCGCCCAGCCCGCCCAGCCGGACCGGCACCTCCAGCACATCCGGCACGTCCAGCACGCCCGCCCAGACCGACACGCCCAGCACACCCAACCAGCCCGGCACATCCGCCACGTCCAGCACGCCCATCACATCCGGCACGTCCGACGCGCCCAACCAGACCAGCACGTCCAGCCAGACCGGCACGCCCAGCCAGACCGGCACGCCCGCCACGCCCGGCACGTCCGGCGTGTCCGGCACACCCGGCAGCACCCCCGGCAGCCCCGTCCCAGCCGACACAACCGGCTCGACCCGCCCGCCAGGCCCGCACGACCCGCACGGCACAGCGGGCCCTTCCGACCTGCCCGGCACGCCTGACGCCCCCGTCCCGCCCGGCGTTCCGAGCCCTCCGGGCGCTCCGGGCACGACTGGTCCGGCGGCTCCCTGGGGCTTCGGGCCCGAGGACGTCACCGTGTTGGAGAGGACGGCGATGGCCCTCACCATCGCTCGCCTCACCCACCCCACACCCTGGGAGCGCACCGCCCACCGCAACGTCCTGCGCGACCTGGTCGGGCAGCGCCACCGCTCCCCCGCGGACGCGGGCGCCCGCGTCGCGGCCCTGGGGCTGCCGGCGGAGCACGTCCGCTTCGTCGCCGTACTGGCGGACGTCCCGTCGCAGGAGGACGCCGGGGCGGCCGAGATCCGCCTCTCCGAGGAGCTGGGCACCACGGGCGCCATGGCGCTCGTCGGGCTCCTCTCCCCCACCCGCCTCGGCGTGCTGCTGGCACTGCCCCCGTCCCGGCCCTGGCGCGAGGCGGTCGAGCGGGTGAGCCGCAGCGCGCTGGACGCGGCCCCGGGCGCGACCGTGTGCGTCGGCTCCCCGGCGGCCGGCCTCGCCGACGTGGCGCGCTCGTTCCGCGAGGCGGCCCGCGTGGCCGAGGCCACCGAACCGGGGCGACCCCTCCCGGCCGACCGCTCCTTCCACGAACGGTCGGACATCGGCCTGCGCGGCCTGCTGTTCGCGCTCCGCGACGACCTCCGCGTCCAGGACTACACGGAACGCCAGTTGGGCCCGCTCCTCGACCACGACGCCCGGCACGGCACCGACCTCGTGGCGTCCCTGCGCGGCTACCTGGACGCCGCAGGCAACAAGACCGTCGCCGCCCGCTCGGCCGGTCTGTCCCGGGAGACCCTCTACCAACGGCTGCGCACCATCGAGCGGTTGCTGGGCCGCGACCTCGAGTCCGGCGAGGAGCGCACCGAAGTCCACGTGGCGCTGCAGGCACTCGACGCACTGCGGGGCCGCTGACCGTTCACGGCGTCGCGCGTCGTCGTCCGTTCACCCAGCCGAGCAGGACGACCGAGCACACCGCGGCGTACGCGCACCAGGTGGAGACGAACTCCAGCCGCCACAGGGCCCAGCAGATCAGCGCGCCCACGGCGGCCAGGACGCCGAGGACCCGCAACCCCCGGTCGCCGGCCGTGAGCAGGGCGCCGACGGTCGCCACCAGGTAGCCGGCGACCAGCAGTTCGGCATGCGGCAGGTCCACGACGTAGGCGACGGTGTGGCCCCGGATCTCCGCGCGCACGGGACGCGTGGCGAGTACGTACGCGAGGGCCGTCGCGGTAGCGACTCCGGCGGCGAGCGGCACGGTCGACCTGCGCCGCGCACGCGGTGGAGCGGCGCACAGCACGCCCAGCGGAACCCAGAGCGCGAGCAGGGGCAGGGCGATGACGGCCCAGGCCAGGGTGGCCGGGCCGGTGCCTCCCCGCGAGGCCCAGACCGCGGCCTCGACCATCTGGTGGGCTCCGAGCAGCACGGGCAGCGCGGCGAGCGGCAGGTCACGCGGCCGCCGTGTCCGGGCGACACAGGCCACGCCGACGGCCGCGACCCCGGCACCCGCGACGAGGTCGGCCTCCGCGCTCCAGCACATCTCTGCGTCCTCGGGTCGGCCGACGGGCCCCCATCCTCACCGATCCGCCCGGCGACGGCCCCGTCGACACGGCAACGGACCGAGCGACGCCATCGTGCGGGGCCGCACCGTGCGGCACCCCGCCTACGTGCCGGGCTCGTCCGCCAGCGGATGAACCAGTGCTGCCCGTAGGGCACGACCACGCCCTCCTTCAAGCCCGCCCCGGCGGGCGACGCTCCGCGTGTCATTCCGGGGCCGGTCCGGCCCGTGCCACAAGGACGTATCGTTCCGCCATGTCGCTGAGCCGGATCACCCTGTCGTCGCGCCGCTCCATCGCCCTGGCCGAGCTGCGACTCTCCTCGACCTACGACGGACTGCTCGAAGGTGTGCCGACCAAGCGCGTCAACGAGGGCATCGTCGCCGGCCGGCTGCGCGTCGCGCGGGAGGCCTACCCGGGTTGGCCCGTCCACCTCATACCGCCCGAACTCACGGAGACCGGCAGGACCACGCGCCTGGACGAGCCGATCGAGCACCTGCCCGCCGTCGCCTGCGTCGGCGCGTTCGAGTCGGACGAGATCGACCCCGCCCACGACTCCGGCTGGTACTTCTCCGCACTCGTCGTGGTCTGGTTCCAGCACACCCCGGATCCCCCGTCGAACGACGACGCCCCCGCGGCCCTGCGTGAACTCCCGTGGCAAGAGCTGGCGAAGGACTTCGAGGACTGACGGTGGTGCGACGAGCGGTGGTCCCGGACGCCCTCGCCCGGGACCACCGCTCGTTCCACCACCGCTCGTTTACCCGCCCGCGGCTCAGGCGCCCGCGGTGGCCTCCTGGGCGAACACGGCGTGCAGGCGCCGCGTGTGGTCGACCCGGCGTTCCGCGCCGGTGAGGGCGACCGTCGCCGTCAGCAGCGGCTCGGTGCTGGACGCGGCGAACCGCAGCTCCAGGTCCCCCGGTTCGACGACGCGCCGGCCGTCGCGGCCGGTGAAGGCGGCGAGGTCGGCGGGCACCTCGACGCGCACCCGGCGGGCCTCACCGGGGGCCAGCGGCACCCGCGTGTAGCCGATGAGGCGCTGCACCGGCTGGACGACGGAGGCGACCGGGTCGTGCAGGTAGAGCTGCACCACCTCGGTGCCGTGCCGTTCGCCGGTGTTGCGGACGGTGAGTTCCAGGGAGAACTCGCCGTCGGTGGCAGCCTCCTTGGTGTGCACCACGAGGTCGCTCCAGGCGAACGTGGTGTACGTGAGGCCGTGCCCGAAGCCGAAGGCGGGCGTCGGGTCGATGTTGGACACCTCGCTGGCCTGGGCGAGCCGCGCCCCGAGGTAGGTGGTCGGCTGGGCACCCGCTCCGCGCGGCACGCTGACGGGCAGCCTGCCGGTGGGGTCGGTCCGCCCGCTGAGCACGCCGGCGACGGCCGCGGTGCCCTCCTCGCCGGGGAAGAACGACTGCACGATCGCGGCGGACTCGGTCACGGCCCGCCCCAGGGCGTAGGGGCGGCCGGCGAGCAGCACCGTCACGACCGGCTTGCGGGTGTCGAGGAGCGCGTCGAGCAGCTGCTGCTGCGCGCCGGGCAGCGCCAGCGACTCGACGTCGCACCCCTCTCCGCTGGTGCCGCGCCCGAACAGCCCGGCACGGTCGCCCAGGACGGCGACGACGACATCGGCGTCGCGGGCCGCCCGGACGGCCTCGGGGATGCCGAAGACCTCGCCGTCGTCGACCCCCGTACCGTGCACCAGGGTGATCTCGGCGTCGGGGAACTCGGTGGCGAGGGTGTCGCGCAGGGTGGGCAACTCGATGCCGTGCGGGGTTCCGGGGTGTCGGACGCCGATGTGCTGGGGGAAGGAGTAGCAGCCCAGTACGGCGGTGGGTTCGTCGGCGTTGGGGCCGATCAGGGCGATGCGGCGCGGCCTGTCGAGGGGGAGGGTGCCGTCGTTGCTGAGCAGCACGACCGCTTCCTCGGCGACCGTGCGGGCCAGTTCCCGGTTGGCGGGGCCGTCCAGGTCGATCCGGCCGCGCAGGGCGTCCGGGTCGTCCGGGTCGGTGTCCTGCAGCGCGGAGGGCATGGGGTTCCAGTCCGGGTCGAGCAGTCCGAGCATCGCCTTCTGGGTGAGTACCCGGCGCAGCGCCCGGTCGACCAAGCCCTCCGGGACGCGGCCGTCGGCTACGGCTTCGGCGAGGGGCGGCCCGAACGTCTTGACGGTGGGCAGTTCGATGTCGACGCCCGCCCGCAGTGCGGCCCCGGCGGCGCCGGCCCAGTCGGCGGCGATGCCGTGCAGGGTCTTCAGGAACGCGATGCCGAAGTAGTCGGCGACGACGGTGCCGTCGAAGGCCCACGTGTCGCGCAGCAGTCCGGTGAGCAGGTCCTCGTCGGCCGCGGAGGGGATGCCGTCGGTGTCGGTGTAGGCGTGCATCACCGACCTGGCGCCGCCTTCGCGGATCGCCATCTCGAAGGGGGGCAGCAGGACGTCGGCGCGTTCGCGCGGGCCGACGGAGGAGGGGGCGAGGTTGCGTCCGGCGCGGGAGGCCGAGTAGCCGACGAAGTGCTTGAGGGTGGCGACGATCCCGGCCGACTCGAGACCCTTCACGTAGGCCGTTGCGATGGTGCCGACGAGGTACGGGTCCTCGCCGATGGTTTCCTCGACCCGGCCCCAGCGGGCATCGCGCACCACGTCCAGGACGGGCGCGAGTCCCTGGTGGACGCCGACGGACCGCATGTCACGGCCGATGGCGGCAGCCATCCGCCGGACCAGGTCCGGATCGAAGGTGGCGCCCCAGGACAACGGGACCGGGTACGCCGTCGCCCCCCAGGCGGCGAAACCGGCCAGGCACTCCTCATGCGCGAGGGCCGGAATGCCGAAGCGGTTCTCGGCGGCGATCCGGGCCTGCGTGCGCATGAGGGAGAGCGCGCCGAGCGCCGGGTCGACGGGGGCGGTGCCGAAGGGCCGGGTGAGCTGGCCGAGGCCGGTGGGCAGGAGTGCGTCGAGATCGACCGCCTCCTCCATGTCGTGCTGATGCGGGGCGACGTCTCCGCCCTCGTTGGACGCGCCGACCCACACGCCGTACAGCTGGGCGATCTTCTCCTCGGGGGTCATCGCTTCGATCAGCGCGGACACCCGGTCGGAGAGGGAGTGGGCGGGGTCGTTCCAGAGGGGGATTTCGGGGGTGGTCTCAACGGCCACGTCGTGGGTCACTTTCCTCCGACGCCCATCAGGCCCTGGACCAGGGCGCGACGAGCGAACAGGTAGACGAGCAGGATGGGCACCATGGACAGCACCACGGCTCCCAGCAGACCGGGGATGTCGATGCCGTGCGCGGTCTGGAAGTTGTACAGACCCAGGGTGACCACCTTGGTGGACTCGGACTGGGTCAGGACGAGCGGGAACAGGAACCCGTTCCACGCCTGGAGCGCGGAGAACACCACGATCGTGGAGACTCCGCCGCGGGACAGCGGCATGACGAGCTGGAAGAACATCCGCCGCGGGCTGGCGCCGTCCATCGCCATGGCCTCGTACAGCTCCGGCGAGATGTCACGCATCGCGCCGCTGAGGATGAGCGCGGACATCGGCAGGCAGAACGCGGCCGTGGGCAGGATGACGCCGAGGAGGTTGTCGTACAGCCCGGCTTCGCTGATCAGGTAGAACATCGGCACGATCACGGCCTGGGCCGGGATGGCGAGGCCGAGCAGGAACAGCCGGAAGATCGCCGACGTGGTCCTGCCGCGGCTGCGGACGATCGCGTAGGCGAGCGGCGGGACCAGCAGCAGCACGATGCCGATCACGCAGGCGGTGACGACCAGCGTGTTGAAGAAGTACTGGCCGAAGCCCGAGTCGAAGGCACCGGTGAAGTTGTCCAGCGTGAAGCTGTCCGGGAGCGATACCGGGCCGTTCTCTGCGTAGTCCTGGCGGGTGCGCAGCGTCGCCGCGAGCATCACGTACAGCGGCAGGCCCACCAGGAGGAGCCAGACGAGCGAGCCGGCCCCGGCGACGTAGTTCGGTCGGCGCCTCATGACACACCCTCCGCGGAGCTGCGCATCTTGTCGTAGCCGGAGACCCGGACGACGATCAGCGAAATGATCGTGGCCGCGACGACCAGGGCCAGGGCGATCGCGGAGCCGGTGCCGTAGTCGAAGCTCTTGAACGCCTTGTCGTACATGTAGTAGGCGCTGATGGTGGTGTCGGTGCCGGGGCCGCCCTGGGTCAGGATGAGGACGGTCTCGAACGTGGTCAGGCCGCCGACGATCATCAGGATCATCGAGGTGATCATGGAGGTGCGCAGCTGCGGCAGGGTGATGTGGAAGAACTGCCGGTAGCGGCCCGCCCCGTCGATCTCCGCCGCCTGGTACAGCACCGGCGGGATCGCGCGGGCGGCGCCCTGGTAGATCAGCGTGTGGAACGGGGTGAACTGCCAGGTGCTGACGAACGCCAGCACCCCGATGGCGGTGGCCTGTTCACCGAACAGGTTGCCGTCGCCGAACAGCCAGGCGGCCTCGGCCGGGATGCCGAAGTTCGGGTCGAGCAGCGCCCGCCACAGCACGGACACGGCGGTGGCGGACAGCAGCAGCGGGATGAAGTAGACGACCGACAGGACGGCGCGGTTGCGCTGGTGGCCGGCGGCCCAGACACCGAGCAGGATGCTCAGCGGGGTCTGGAGGACCACACCGAGCGCGGTCAGCAGCAGGGTCAGCCAGACGCTCTTGAGCATGACCGGGTCGTCGATGAGGCGCGACCAGTTGTCCGTGCCGACGAACTCGGGCGAGCTGATCCCGTCCCAGCTCATGAAGGACAGCACCGCCACCATGATCAGCGGGACGATCGCGAAGAGGGCGAAGAACACTGCGGCGGGCAGCGCCCAGGCGAAGCCGGGGCGGCCTACCTTCGTTGCGGACGAGGCGGGCGGCCGCCGCCGGGACTCCTTGCGGGGTCCGGCGGCGGGCCGGGCGCTCGTGATCTGTGTGGTCATGAGCCGTTCGTCACTCGGTCGGGAGGGCCTGCATGGCCTTGATGAAGCCGTCCGTGTCGAGCTGTCCGTTGAAGAACTGCTGGATGGCCTTGTGCATGTCCGAGCTCGCCTTCTGCGGGTACGCCTGGTCCCAGGAAAGCTGGAACGACGGGGCGTCGGCGACGAGGTCGTACTGGAAGCGCGAGTACTCGGGGGTGCCCGAGCCGTCGATGAACTTGTCGGTGTTGGTCGTGGTCGGCAGGTTGCCGATGTCCAGCTGCGCCTTGACGAACTCGTCGGAGTACATGAGCTTCAGGAACTCGGCGGCGGCCTCGGGGTGCTTGGTCTTCTTCATCACCGAGTAGTAGTTGTTGGTGTTGCCGGCGACGTTGGCCGGGTCGCCCTTGCCGCCCTCGACGGCCGGGAAGGCGGTGTAGCCGAGGTCCTTCTCGGCGAACTCCTTGTGGTCCGTCAGCTGCTGGGAGTAGTACCAGGAGCCCATCAGCTCGAAGCCGGCCTTGCCCGAGGCCACCAGCTGGACCGAGCCGCCGTTGGTGTACTTGACGGAGTCGTAGTTCTTGCCGAAGGCGCCGGCGTCGACCAGCTCCTTGATCATGTCCAGGGCCTTCTTGCTGTCCGCGCTCTCCCAGGCGCTCTTGTCGCCTCCGACGGCCTTCGCGAACAGCTCCGGTCCGGCTATGCGGTCGTAGAGGTACTGGAACCACATCTGGGTGGGCCAGACGTCGCCGCCGCCGAGCGCGATCGGCGTGACTCCCTCGTCCTTGAGCTTGCCCACCGCGTCGAGCAGCTCGTCCCAGGTCTTCGGCGGCTGGACGCCCGCCTTGTCGAGGACCGCCTTGTTGTGGAAGAGCAGGACCGGCTGGGTGCCGCGCATCGGGATGCCGTACGGCTTGCCGTCGACGACGGCGCTGTCGAACACGGACGGCAGGAACTTCTTCTCCAGGTCGGGGTTCTTCTTGATGAAGTCGTCGAGCGGCAGCAGCAGGTCGGCCTTGACGAACGGCTTGATGCTGCCGCCGCCCCAGTTGAAGAAGATGTCCGGAGCCTGGGGGGTGCTGATGATCGTCTGGAGCTTCGTCTGGTAGTCGGCACCGGGGATGGTGTCGAGGACCGCCTTGACGTCGGACGTCTTGTTGAAGGTGTCGATGATCTGCTGCTCGACCTTGTTGGTGGCGTCCCCGTAGACCAGGACATGGATCTTGCCGTCGTCCGACGACGCCCCGCCGTTCCCGTCACCGCAGGCCGACAGGCTCAGCGCCAGGGCGAGCGTCGCACCGGTGGCGACCAGTCTGGGCAAGCGCGCACGTGTCTTCATCGTTCGCCTTTCGAAAGTTTCGGCTCCGTCACCGAAAGTCCATGCTGGTCGGACAGTAAAGTGAGACGGGATTTCCGGTCAATGGCCGTGCGGCTGCCGACTCAAAACGTTATCGATCGCATGGCCTATCCTGCCTGCATGCACGATGAAGTTGAGGTGGGAGCGAGGGTGACCCTGGCCGAGGTGGCGAAAGAGGCCGGGGTCTCCCCTCCGACAGTTTCGAAGGTGCTCAACGGTCGTTCGGATGTCTCCAGCTCCACCCGGGCCAGGGTGGAGCGGCTTCTGGAGGTGAACGGCTACCGCCGCCGGAACCCGAGCCCGCCGCGCTCGCCGCTGGTCGAACTCGTCTTCCACGAGCTGGACAGCGTCTGGGCGATGGAACTCGTCCGGGGCGTGGAGAACGTCGCCAAGGCCAACCGGACCGACGTGGTGCTGACCCGCAGCGGCACCCGGCACGCGCCCGCGGCGGACTGGATCGAGGGGGTGCTGCGGCGCCGGCCGCTGGGTGTCGTGCTGGTCTTCTCGTCACTCCCGGCCGAGGTGAAGCAGCGCCTGCGGGCCTGGGACATCCCCTTCGTCATCGTCGACCCGGCCGGCGACCCCGACCCCGACGTCCCGTCCGTGGGCTCCGCCAACTGGGCCGGGGGGCTCGCGGCCACGCGTCATCTCACCGACCACGGACACGAACGCGTCGCGATCATCACCGGGTTCGAGGACATGCTGTGCTCACTGGCCCGTCTCGACGGCTACCGCTCGGCGATGACCATGGCGGGGCTGCCGATCGACCCGGCCCTGGTCCGCTACGGCGACTACCACGTGCAGAGCGGCTTCGAGCACGGCATGGACCTGCTCGCCGGTCCCGACCGGCCGACGGCGATCTTCGCGGGCAGCGACCTCCACGCACTCGGCGTGCTGGAGGCGGCCCGGCTCAGGGGCCTGCGGGTGCCCGAGGACCTCTCGGTCGTCGGCTACGACGACGTACCGCTGGCCCAGTGGTCGAGCCCTCCGCTGACCACCGTTCACCAGCCGCTGCGGCACATGGCCGAGGAGGCCACCCGCATGCTCCTGCGCCCCGACGATCCCGGCCGGGCCGGCCGGCGCATCGAACTGGCGACCCACCTCGTCGTACGCCAGAGCACGGCGCCACCGGGCGGCGCGTGACGGGGACTTCAGCCGGCGGCGGCCGGGCCGGCGGGCACCTCGGTCATGCGCTCGTCGTAGCCGGTGGCGGGGTCGACGACGCGGCCGGCGGCCCACCAGTTCTCACGGGCCGTCTCGAAGGCGACGAGCATGACGTCCTCCTCCGGGACGTCCGCGTAGAGCCGGAGGTTGTCGACGATCGACCGGAACAGTTCGGCCTTCTGCTCGGCGGGACGCTGGTTGAAGGACAGCTGGATGAACAGGGTGCGCGGGCCGCGCCGCAGGCCGAACACGACCGGCTGGATGACGAGGTTGTCGCTCGTGACCTCGTGGAAGACGTGGAACTGGTCGTCCTGGGGGATCTTCAGGACATCGACCATGGACTGGTGGACGGCCGCGGAGACGAGGCGGCGGTGTTCGGGCGTGGTTCCCTGTCGCAGGGTGATGGTGATCAGAGGCATGACCCCACGTTAGGAACCCACCGAGGCATTCTCACAACGAATGTTCCGCATGCTGGGTATGCTCATTCGTCATGGGTGTGGCGGATGTGACGCTGGTCGGGCTGCGGGTGTTGCGCGAGGTGGCGGAGCGGGGCACCTTCACGGCGGCCGCCCAGGCCCTCGGGTACACGCAGTCGGCGGTCTCCCGCCAGGTGGCCGCGCTGGAACAGGCGACCGGTGCCCGGCTCTTCGACCGCTTCCCCGGTGGCGTACGGCCGACCGGCCCCGGCCTCGCCCTGCTGCGCCACGCCGTCGCCGCCCTGGACGCCCTGGAGGCGGCCGACCGGGAACTTCGGGGCGCGCGGGACGCCACCGGCCGGGTCCGGCTGGGGTTCTTCCCCGCCGCCGGAGCGGTGATCGTGGCCGACGCGCTGGCGACGCTGCGTCAGGAACGCTCCCACCTCACGGTGACGTCGCGGGAGGGGACCACGCCCGCACTGGTACGCGCGCTGCGCAGCGGCACCCTCGACCTCGCACTGCTGACCTCACGGCCCCCGCACCGCTCGCCCGACACGGACGACCCGCCCCTGCGCGTCGAACCCCTGCTGGAAACGCGCCTGGCTCTGGCCGTGCCGACGGACAGCCCGTTCGCCGAACGAGGCACGGTCGGCGTCGAAGAGATCGCGGGTCAGGTGTGGATCGCCAGTCCCGGCAGTACGGGTGAGCCGCTGCTCGGGGTCTGGCCGGGGCTGCCCGGCCGGCCCCGGATCGCCCACACCGCCCGCGACTGGCTGACCAAGCTCCACCTGGTCGCGGCCGGGGCGGGCATCACCACGGCCTCACCGGCGCTGCTGCCCGTAGTGCCGCCCGGCGTTCGCTTCGTGGACGTCACGGGCATCGCGGAGGAGATACGCCGCGTCGACCTGGTGTCGTTGCCGGGCCCGGTCACGGCACCGGTCCAGTGCCTGGTCGACGCGCTGCGCCGACGCGCCGCAGACCTGGCCGACTGACCGGGCTCAGTCCCTCTGGTGCACCGTCAGGACGTAGCCCTCGGGCCCGACGAAGGAGAACATCGCGCCGAACGGACTGTCCGTGACCGGCGTGAGGATCTCGACGCCCGCTTCGGTGAGCCGGTCGTGCAAGGCCCGGGTGTCGGAAGTGGCGAACCACAGGGACACGCCGAGACCGGGGCGGCCGGAGTCGAGGTCGGTACCGGGCAACGGCTCGCGCACGGCCAGCGGCACGGGCTTGGTGTCGAAGACGACCGCGCCGGGGGGCGAGGCCGGGGTGCGGCGCAGGCCGAGGTTCTTCTCGCAGAACAGGGCGGCGGCCTCCAGGTCGCGGACCTGAAGGGCGATGAAGTCGGGGCCGTCGACGCTGCTGGTCATGGGTGTCTCCTCGCATCAATGTCAGGACTTTGACATCAACGACGCTAGACCTCCTCCGCGCGGGTGTCAAAATATGGACATGCAGAACAGCTCGCCCGTGGACCCGCCCCATCCGGCCGACGACGTGCTCGATCACGCGGGATACCGGCTCAAGCGCGCCCATGCCGCACTGCGCGGCGCCATGGACCAGGTGCTGCGGCGGCACGGCCTGACCGTGCCGCAGTACTCCTGCCTGGAAGTTCTCGCCGCGCGCCCCGGCCTGTCCAACGCCGAACTCGCCCGCGCCACCTTCGTCACCCGCCAGTCCATGAACGTCGTCCTGCGCGGACTTCAGAACGAGGGCCTGCTCACCCGTCCGGCGAGCGTCGACACCGGCCGGGCCCGCCCCGCCAGCCTCACCGACGAGGGCCGCCGCCGCCTCAACGCGGCGCAGGGGGACGTCTACGCCGTCGAGGCCCGCATGATCCGGGCCATCCCCGCGGACCGCCTGGCCCACCTGCTCGAAGACTTCGACCGCATGGCGCAGGCACTCGCCGACTGAGTTCTTCGGCCGGTTTCGGCCCGAGGCCCGGACCGTTCTCGGCCCGAGGCCCGGACCGTTACCCTCGCGGGGTGACGCAGCAACCCATGTCCGGTTCACGGCGGCCCGCGAGCGGCGGCCCCAAGGCTGCCGCCCGCAACCGGGCTGCTCTCGTCGCCGCGGCTCGGGAGGTGTACGCGGAGCAGGGACTGGACGCACCGCTGTCCGCGATCGCACGCCGGGCCGGGGTGGGTCAGGGCGTGCTGTACCGGCATTTCCCCGACCGGGCCGCCGTGGCGACCGCGGTCCTGGAGGAGAACGTCCGGCAAATCGAGCGCGCGGCGCGGGAGTACGCGGACCTGGCCGCGGTTCTCGGCGTCCTGACCTGGCATCTGACGGAGTCGGCGGCCTTCATCAGCGTTCTGCACGCCGACGGGGCGGGCAGTGGCTCCGCGGCCCCCGCGTACGCCGTGGCGCTTTCCCGGCGGGTCGAGCGGGCCCTGCTCAGCCATCTGCCGGAAGGGCATCCGCTCGCCGCAGGGCCCGACGACCTGATGATCGCCGTCGGCATGGTCTCCGGTGCCGTGACCGGGCCCGGTCGCGACCGCCGGGAGCGCCGGGCGCGGGCGGCCTGGCGGCTGCTCGGTGTCGAGGTGGGCCCCGTGCGGCCCTTCACGGGGTGAACGTGGACGGCCGGTGTCAGCCGCCGTTGGACTGCCGTACCCCCTTCGCGAGCGCGGTGAAGGAGTAGAGGTAGCCCCCGTCCGATCCGCTGACGGTCATGTAGGCCCGGGTTCCGCCGGGTGTGATGGCCACGTTGGTCGCCGATTCCAGCCCCTCGGCGGCGCGCGCCGGCACCTCCACGGTCGCCAGGCGCTCACCGTTCCTGCTGAACACCGCCATCGCGGGACGGCCGTGCAGCCCTTGATAGAGGTTGCCGTCCGCGTCGACCGCGATCGAGTCGGTCTGGGCGATTCCGCCGTCGACCCGGACGGCGGTGTGCCGCGAGGCCACGGCCCCGTCCGCGTCCAGGAGGAGGTAGGAGATGCGGTTCTGCGTCAGCTCGCTGACCCACAGCCCGCGATACTCCGCGTCGAAGGAGATGCCGTTCGGCGCCTCGAGTCCGTCCGCCAGGACGGCGGCCTTCTTCCCCGTGCGATCGATGCGCACCACGCGTCCCTTCGCCTCGCCCTCGGACATGCCGCGTGAGTCACTGACGTACAGGTTGCCTTCCCGGTCGAAGGCCAGGTCGTCGGGGTTCATCGGCGCGCCGTCGACCTCGCCGGAGAAGAAGGTCCGCGGGTCACCGCCGTCCGGGGCCAGGCTCACGATGTCGCCGTGGGAGAAGTCGGTCAGGTACATCCGTCCGTCGTACGGACTGAACTGGGCCGAGGTGAAGGTGCCGCGGTTGTCGGTGTAGAACCGCTGCGACGTCGCCTTCCGGACATCCACGCGCAGCACCTTCGGCTCGCCGGCCGGGGCGGTGACGTCGACGACGAGCAGCTTGCCGTCCTTGTCGAACGCAGGCCCCTCCAGCAGGGTCGCCCCGGTCTGCTCGTGCACTTCCGTCAGGCGCATGACCTGCTGCGCGCGGATGGTCCGGTCCCCTGCGGCGGCGGCCGCGTCCCCCGGCTCCCCGGCCGTCTGCGTACCGCACCCCGTCAGGCCCAGCACGGCGGTCGCGGCGAGCGGGGCGAGCGCCCGGATCGGGAGTCGTCGCATCTGAATCACTCTTTCTGTCCGAAAGTATGCGGAAGCAACCAGCACACCAACCGGACAACACTGTCCGGTGCTTGTTACGGTAGTGCATGGCTGCTCAAGTCCTCTGACTCCGTTCCCAGTTCATGGACAAGGCGGCCGTTCGACAGCGAACCGGAAGGGCCAGGTCCCCCCACATGACTCATTCACAGAAGCTGACGCCCGAGGCGCTCGCCGACCTCAGGGAGCGCTACCGGAAGGAACGGGAGCGACGCGTACGCCCCGACGGCGCCCGGCAGTACCTCGCCGCCGAGGCCGAGTTCGGCTACTACGCCGCCGACCCGTACGCGGGGGCGGCGGCCGCACGTGAGCCGGTGCGGGACAGGGTGGACGTCGCGGTCGTCGGCGGTGGATTCGGCGGAGTCCTCGCGGGGGCGCGGCTGCGCAGACTGGGGGTCGCGCGCGTCCGTGTCATCGAGAAGGGCGGGGACTTCGGGGGCACCTGGTACTGGAACCGGTACCCGGACATCCACTGCGACATCGAGTCGCACGTGTACCTGCCGATGCTCGACGAGACCGGGTACGTACCGGAGTGGAAGTACGCCCCCGGTGCGGAGATCCGCCGACACGCGGTGCGGATCGCCGAGAAGTCCGACCTCTACGCGGACGCGCTGTTCTCCACGGCGGTCACCTCGCTGTCCTGGGACGACGCGTCCGGGGCATGGCTCGTCACGACCGACCGGGGTGACGCGTTCTTGGCCACGTACGTCGTCACGGCCACCGGCACCCTGTCCGAGCTGAAGCTGCCGGGCATCCCCGGCATCGAGCGGTTCGCCGGCCACACCTTCCACACGTCGCGCTGGGACTACGCCTACACCGGCGGCACCGTGGACGGCGGCCTGACCGGCCTCGCGGACAAGCGCGTGGGCATCGTGGGCACCGGCGCCACCGGCATCCAGGTCGTCCCGAAGCTGGCCGAGGACGCCGGACACCTGTACGTCTTCCAGCGCACTCCCTCCACCGTGGACGTGCGCGCCAACCGCCGCACCACCGCTCGGGACGTCGGTGCCGACCGGCACGGCTGGGCGACCGAGCGCCGGGACAACTTCCTGCGCATCGTCTCGGGCGAGAGGGCCGAGGAAGACCTCGTCGCGGACCGGTGGACTTCGTCGGCCGCCCTC
The DNA here is from genome assembly GCF_044591655.1 of Streptomyces sp. BBFR51. Classification (NCBI taxonomy): domain Bacteria; kingdom Bacillati; phylum Actinomycetota; class Actinomycetes; order Kitasatosporales; family Streptomycetaceae; genus Streptomyces; species Streptomyces sp. BBFR51. The sequence goes on from NZ_CP172448.1 coordinate 965,269, forward strand.
CTGGAGAAGCTGTTGCCCAGTTTCCGCCGGCCGGACGACCGGGCGGCCTTCGAAGCGGCCTACGAGGTCGCGGACGCCGCCAAGATGAACGAGATCCGCGCCCGCGTCGAGGAGATCGTCACCGACCCGGACACGGCGGAGAAGCTCAAGCCCTGGTACCGGTACGCCTGCAAGCGCCCCACCTTCTCCGACCTGTACCTCCAGGTGTTCAACCGGGACGACGTCACCCTCGTCGACACCGCCGACACCCACGGCATCGAGCGGATGACGGAGCGCGGCGTCGTGGTCGGCGACACCGAGTACGTCCTCGACTGTCTGATCTTCGCCACCGGCTTCTCCGTCGGGGTCTCCGGCATCCACTCGGGCCGGCTGCCTGTCCACGGCCGGGGCGGCACCCGGCTGCGGGACGCGTGGGCCGCGCGGGGCCCGCACACACTGCACGGCTTCACCAGCAACGGCTTCCCGAACCTGATCCAGCTGGGCGGGACGCAGAGCGCGAGCAGCGTCAACTACACGCACGTGCTGGACGAACACGCCGTCCACGCCGCGGCACTCGTCGCGGCCGCCGAGGCGACCGGCAGCCTCATAGAACCGTCCCGCGAGACCGAGGACGCCTGGATCGCCGGCCTGGCCGAGAACGCTGCCGACCACGAGTGGTTCCACGCCGAGTGCACCCCCGGCTACTACAACGCCGAGGGACGTGGCCGGCCGGGCGGCCCTACGGCCTACCCCCACGGCGCCGTCGCCTTCCACGCACTTCTGAAGCGGTGGCGTGAGGAGTCGATGCACCAGGCCCTCCGGCCCAGGGATCCCGCCCGATCCTAGAAACACCCTGCCCGGCGGACACCGGCCAAGCCGTCGCCCCGAATCGGCCGGTGTCAGGCGCCTGTTGCCCGCATACGCGCGGCGAAGGCGCGGATGGAGTCGGTGTCCTGTTTGCCCTCCGCGACGCCCCGGGCCAGGTCGGACAGCTTGCGATTGTGCGCACGGGCGTACGCGCGGAAGATGCCGAACGCCTCGTCGATGGAGGTCTGCCAGCGCTCGGCCAGGACGCCCTTGACCTGTTCGATGACGATGCGGCTGTTGAGGGCGTACTGCAGCTGGTCGCGCTCGGCCTCGCTGTGCGCAAGTGTGCGCTGCTGGAGAATCGCGATGGTGGCCACGTCCGCGAGGGCCTGGGCGAGGGAAAGGTCCTGATCGGCCAAGGGCTCGGGGACGGTCTGGAAGAGGCTCAACGCGCCGATGACCCGTCCCCGCAACCGCATCGGCAGGGCGTTGGTGACGACGAAATCGGTGTCCTGGGCACCGCGGGCGAACTGAGGCCACAGGGTGACCGCGTTCGGGTCGGTGAGGCTGACGTCGATCCGCGGCATGCCGTCGTTGTAGCAGTCGACGCACGGGCCCTCGTCGTGCTGGAGGGCGAAGAGCTCCAGGAGCCGGGTGTCTTCGTCGGAGGCGGCCAGGACGTGGAGTTTGCCGTTGTCGTCCGCGAGCAGGATGCCGACGGCGGCGACGTCCAGCAGGTCCATGCAGCGTACGGACAGCTTCTGCAGGAAGTCGATGACGTCGAAGTCGTCGGTCAGGGAATCTGCTACCTCGACGAAGACCTCGGTGAGCTGCGATTCACGGGTTGCCATGGAGATCAGTCCTCGTCTGCGTCGTCGGTATCGTTCGGCGGCTGCGGATCAGGGGCAAGCCGCAGTCGCCTGCTCACGATGTCCTGCGCCGTGTCGTTGAGGGTGCGGGTGTTGCTGTAGGCGTAGGCGCGCAGCCGCAGCAGCGCTTCGGCCAGCGGTACGGCAAGCTGGACGCTGACCATGCCGGTCGCTTGGTGGACGACCGCCTGAGGCAGGGCCAGGGCAGCCAGGTCCTGGTGCTCCGGCGACGGCAACTGAGGATCCACGAGTTCCAGGACACGTTCCGTCACGACGCCGGCGAGTACGGTGACGTCGCCGCCCTGTGCCGGCGACATGTGCCCGGCAGTGCTTCTGACCAGTGTCAGCACCCCCAGGGTGATGGCGCCGATGCGCAGGGGGAAACAGAACACCGCCTGCACGGCCAGGGCGGACGCCTCCGTCACGAGAGCGGGCCAGCGGTCCGCCCGCACCCGGGCCAGATCCGGCACACGCACCGGGATGCCGCCGGACAGACAGTCCGGTCCCGGGCCGTGCCCGAGGACGGTTTGCAGGTCCTCGAAGCCGCGCGAGGCGCCCTCCGAGGACCAGAGAATCTCCGGTTCGCCCGATCCGCTGCCCACGCTGACGGCGATCCTGTCCACGCCGAGCAGATCGGCCGCATGGGCTGCCACGTCCGGCCACGGCCCGGTCCGGAGCAGCGGCAGGACCTTCGCCATGCGGTCACTGATCATGCGGCCCCGCTGGACGGCTGGGAGGTATCGGCCGGCGGCGACTCGACGCGCAGGCGCCCGTCGGCCAGGAGGAACCCCGTACCGGTGAGCTCCAGGAGCCGTCGTACGGCCGGGGCAGGACGGTGCAGCCGCACGCCTCCCCCGCCGCGGCCAGGCGCTTGGAGGCGGCGAGGAAGACGTGCAGACCACTGGCGTCGCAGAACCCGACCGCCGCGAGGTCGACGTCGATGTCCGTCACCCCGTGGTCGTCGCACCTGCCCAGGGCGGTGCGTACGGCAGGGACCGTGGACAGGTCGATATCGCCCTCCAGGGACACGGTCAACCGGCCATTGCAGCGGTACAGCACTCTCGTAAGCGCATTCGACACGGCGCCTCGGTTCCCGGACCCGCACCGATACCACCGGCTGGGTGCATGTGCGCGGGCACGCTCGAAGGAGTGAGCGAGCAACATGTCGAGGGACCGGCGTGGCCCGCAAGGAGATCGCCCGGGCAGGCAACGGGGAAGGCGGTCCGCTCACCGGAGGCCGACGCCGCTCTCGGCATGAGGCGCCGGGGTCTGGGACTAGCCGCCAGTGTACGCGGCATGGGGGACGGCGCACAGGCTGCACGGCATCTGCGGGCGACAGCGGCGATGAATCCCCGCCCTCATCGCTCATCACCACCAGCCTCGTCAACTACCGCCGCTCAAAACGCCGTCGCCCCACCCGCCGACGGCGCGGGCCGGGCTCGCCCTCCTGTTTACATCGATGTACATCCGCCTCTACTCTGGCGCGGATTTCGTCCTCGCAGGAAGGAAGACCGTCGTGATCCTCCGCCTGTACCACTTCCTCAGACGCGCCCGCGCACGTGTCGCGCTGTGCGGTCTGACCGGCGTCCTCAGCCTGGCACTGGCCATTCCGGCCACCGCCTACGCCGTGTCGCCCCCCGATTCCCCGATTCCCGTCGCGGCGGACACCGCCGCCCTCGCTGCCACCGGAACGCCGCTGCGTGACGGCACGGGTCTGTACCCTCGAGCCGTCCGGCTCGCCCACAACGGCGCGGCCAACGGGCGCATCCTCGCGAGTGTCGTCACGTTCGACGGCAACAACGGCGTCGGCGCCATCCACGAGAGCACCGACTCGGGTGCGAGCTTCCGCGAGGTCGGCCAGGTCGTCGATCCAGAGTCCGCGGCGGGCCAGGGCCTGTGCTGCGCCACGCTGTTCGAGCTGCCCCGGCAGGTGGGCGGGCTGCGGGCCGGCACCCTGCTGTGGGCCTCGTCGGCCGGACAGGACGAGCAGAACCGCCGGATGGCGCTGCGGATCTGGCGCAGCGACGACGTGGGGCGCTCCTGGTCCCATCTCTCCTCGTGTGCCGTCGCGAGCGGCACGGGTGGCCTGTGGGAACCGGAGTTCTCGGTCGCCGGAGACGGTGCGCTGGTATGTCACTACTCCGACGAGACAGACCCCGGGCACAGCCAGAAGCTGGTCGCCGCACGCAGCTACGACGGCGTCCACTGGCAGGACCACCACGAGACCGTGGCGAGCACCCTGTCGACGGATCGGCCCGGTATGCCGGTGGTACGGAAGCTGCCGAACGGCAGCTACTTCATGAGCTACGAGATCTGCACTCCCAGCGGCCAATACCAGTGCGTGGTGCATTTCCGGACCTCGCCGGACGGGTGGGACTGGGGAGACCCCACCTTCCTCGGGTACCGGCCGCAGACCGTGGACGGCAAGTACTTCCGCGCCGCACCAACCGTTGCCTGGGCGCCCTCACCGGACGGCGCTCCGAACGGACGCCTGCTGCTGATCGGGCAGCGCCTCCTCAACAGTGACGGCACTCCCGCGGCGGACAGCGGCCGCACGATCCTGGCCAACACGGAGAACGGCAGCGGGCCGTGGTACGAGATCGAGGCGCCGGTGGCGGTGCAGGCTCCGGAGGTGAACTACTGCCAGAACTACAGCTCGCCGTTGCTTCCGACGGCGGACGGCCGGGAGGTGCTGCAGTTGGCCACGGACTTCGACGGCTCGGTGTGCAAGCCGTACTTCGCCACCGGAAGCCTCACCGGCACCGGTGACGCGGCCGGCGTCGTCGACGGCGCGCTCTACCGGCTGGTGAACGCGGGCAGCGGGCACTGTCTCGACGTCGCGGCCGACTCGCGGGAGCCCGGTGGCAACGTCCAGCAGTGGACCTGCAACAGGCTTGACCCCCAGAACTGGACGCTGCGCGCCCACGGTGGCGGCCACTTCACACTGACCGGTCGCAACAGCGGCCACTGCCTGGACGTGGAGAACGGCTCCGCCACTGCGGGCGCGAATGTCCGGCAGTGGTACTGCAACGGGCTGGCCGCGCAGGACTGGCGCCTGGACAACGTGGGCCGGGGCTACTACCGGCTGGTCGCCCGCTCCAGCGGCCAGTGCCTGGACGTCTCCGAGGGCTCACGCGAACCGGGCGCCAACGTCCAGCAGTGGACGTGCAACGGACTGCAACCGCAGATCTGGCGGATGGAGCGCGTCTGACCCCACCGGCTCACAGCGGCGAGCAGCTCGGTGTGGCAACCGACGCGGAAGGATCCGAGCACGCCGAACGATCGGCGTGCTCGGATCCTTCCGCGTCGGTGATGTGGCGCGTGGCGGCGCCCGAGCCACCCGTCGTCACCATGCTGTCGCGGCGTGAACCGTCTCGTCTCGCCGCTGCGGAGTTCTTCGAGGCCGCGGGACTGCTCGGCGCCGGCGGGCGAGCCGGCCGGGCCGCGCACCCTCCCGGTACTCCGCCCGGCTGACCCCGTCGAGACTGAGCGTCCTTCGCATCCGCGCGCCCGGCAGCGCCAGAAGTATTCGCGTGAGGGCCGGCGGTCCCGGCGTCGTCACGGACTCCGGCCGCCGCGCCGCGACAGGCGCGGTCATGGTGTTGCGGCCATGATCGGGGGACAGGGGGCGGCAACGGGACAAGTACCGGAAGGAAACGACAATGGGAACCGACGGACAGCCCGGCCCGGAGCGGTTGCGCTGCCTCGTGACCGGGGCGTCCGGCTATGTCGGCGGGCGTCTGGTCCCGGAACTGCTGGAGGCCGGCCACCGGGTCCGGTGTCTGGCCCGCTCCCCGGGCAAACTCCGCGACCATCCCTGGGCGGTGGACGCCGAGACGGTGCAGGGGGACGTCACGGACGCCGACTCGGTGGCCGCGGCGATGCGCGGGATCGACGTCGCGTACTACCTGGTGCACGCGCTCGGCACCGGTTCCGGTTTCGAGGACACCGACCGCCGGGCGGCCCGGATCTTCGCCGAGCAGGCGCACGCCGCGGGAGTGCGCAGGATCGTCTACCTGGGCGGTCTCACTCCCCGGGGCGTGCCCGAGCAGACGCTCTCCCCGCACCTGCGGTCACGGGCGGAGGTCGGGCGCGTCTTCCTCGACTCGCCGGTCCCGGCCACGGTGCTGCGGGCGGCGGTCGTCATCGGCTCGGGTTCGGCGTCGTTCGAGATGCTGCGCTACCTCACCGAACGGCTGCCGGTCATGGTCACGCCCAGTTGGGTGCACACCCGAACGCAGCCCATCGGGGTACGGGACGTGTTGCGGTACCTCGTCGGTTCGGCCGCCATGCCGGACGACGTCGACCGGACGTTCGACATCGGCGGGCCGGACGTGCTCACGTACCGGGACATGATGGACCGGTACGCCTCCGTCGCCGGACTCAGGCATCGGAAGATCGTGCCCGTACCGGTGCTCACGCCTCGTCTGTCCAGCCACTGGGTCGGGCTTGTCACCCCGGTGCCCGCCTCGCTCGCCCGGCCGCTGACGGAGTCGCTGCGTCACGAGGTGGTGTGCCACGAACACGACATCGCCCGCTATGTACCCGACCTTCCGGGCCGGCCGCTGCCCTTCGACGAGGCCCTGGCCCTTGCCGTGCGGCGGGTTCGGGAGGCGCAGGTCGCCACCCGCTGGTCGTCCGCCGGCGTGCCCGGAGCTCCCAGCGATCCCCTGCCCACGGACCCGGACTGGGCCGGCGGCAGCCTTTACGAGGACGCGCGGCAGCGGCCGGTCGACGCCTCCCGTGAGTCGCTGTGGAAGGTGATCGAGGGGATCGGCGGAGACAACGGCTGGTACTCCTTCCCGCTGGCGTGGGCGGTACGGGGCTGGCTGGACCGTTTCGTCGGCGGTGTCGGGCTGCGCCGCGGGCGACGGGACGCCGAGCACCTGCGGGTCGGCGACTCGCTGGACTTCTGGCGGGTGGAGGAGATCGAGCCGGGACACCTGCTGCGGCTGCGTGCGGAGATGCGACTGCCCGGACTCGCGTGGCTGGAGATGTTCGCGGAGACCGACGACGCGGGCCGCATCCGCTACCGGCAACGCGCCCTGTTCCATCCCAGGGGTCTGTTCGGCCACGCCTACTGGTGGGCCGTCTCCCCCTTCCACGCCGTCGTGTTCGGCGGGATGGCCCGCAACATCACCCAGGCCGCGGCCAAGGGCCTGGGCGCACGCGGAGCCACGGCGGGTGCGGGCCGCATCCGCAGGTCGCGTGCGAGGAGAAGCCCGCTCCGGTAAGGGCAGTCCAGCAGTCCCCCAGCGCCACCGGCGCCACCTGTCAGGAGTGCCACCATGACCGTCGCGGTCGTCCTGCTCACCTCGGACCTGCGCCTGCACGACCATCCGCCGCTGCGCGCCGCGCTCGCGTCCGCCGACGAGGTGGTGCCGCTGTTCGTGCGCGATCGCGGCATCCACGCGGCCGGCTTCGACGTGCCGAACCGGATGGCCTTCCTCGCCGACTGCCTCGCCGATCTCGACGCCTCGCTGCGCCGCCGCGGCGGCCGACTCGTGCTGCGCTCGGGACCGGTCGCCCGTGAGGTCGCCGCGGTCGCCGCCGAGTGTGGTGCGCAGGAGGTGCACGTGGCCGCGGGAGTCACCCGTTACGCGCATCACCGAGAGGAGCTGCTGCGCAAGGCGCTCGACGAACGCGGGGTGGCCCTGCGGGTGCACGACGCGGTGATCACCGCTCTTGTTCCCGGCCAGGTGACACCGTCGGGCGGCGACCACTACTCCGTGTTCACCCCGTACTTCCGCCGCTGGTCGGGGGAACGGCTGCGGGACGTCTGCCCCGCACCGCGAACCGTGCGCGTGCCGGACGGTGTGCGCGGCGAGCCCCTCCCCTCCCGGGAAAAGGTGACCGGCACCTCGCCGGGACTGCTCAGGGGCGGGGAGACCAGCGGACGCGACCGCTTCTCCCGCTGGGCGCGCGAGGATCTGTCCGCGTACGAGGACCGGCACGACGACCTGGCCGGTGACGCGACCTCCCGGCTCTCGCCCTACCTGCACTTCGGCGCCCTCTCACCGGTGGAGCTCGTCGAGCGCGTCCGGGGGCGCCGCGGCCCCGGGGCGGAGGCGTTCGTGCGCCAGCTGTGCTGGCGCGACTTCCACCACCAGGTCCTGGCCGCCCGGCCGCAGGCGTCCGTCCAGGACTACCGCACCCGGCACGACCGGTGGCGCGACGAGGACGAGGCGTCCGAGGACGTCGCGGCGTGGCGGGAGGGCCGTACCGGGTACCCGGTCGTGGACGCGGCGATGCGCCAGCTGCGGCACGAGGGCTGGATGCACAACCGGGCCCGTCTGCTGGTGGCGAGTTTCCTGACGAAGACGCTGTACGTGGACTGGCGGATCGGCGCCCGGTACTTCCTGGACCTGCTGGTGGACGGCGACATCACCAACAACCAGCTCAACTGGCAGTGGGTCGCGGGCACCGGCACGGACACCCGCCCCCATCGCGTCCTCAACCCGGTGGTCCAGGGCAAACGCTTCGACCCGCACGGTGATTACGTCCACCGGTGGGTTCCGGAACTGCGGCCCGTGGCCGCCTCTCGCGTGCACGAGCCGTGGCGGCTGCCCGAGGAGGAGCGGGCAGGCCTGGACTACCCGCAACCGCTGATCGACCTCGGCGACGGCTTGGCGCGCTTCAAGCACGCGCGCGGCCGGGACTGAGGCGGACGCCGTGCACTGGCTCTTCGGCGACCAGCTCGGTCCGCACTTCCTGCGCCCCTCGCAGGAGAGCGGTCTCACCCGCGACTCACCTCTGCTGATGATCGAGGCCCGGTCGGTGTTCCGTCGCCGGCGCTTCCACCGGGCCAAGGCCCACCTCGTGCTCTCGGCCATGCGCCACCGCGCGTCCGAGCTCGGCGACCGGATCACCTACGTGCGCGCGGACACCTACCGGGAGGGCCTGGACCGGGCGGCGGGCGACGACGAGGTGACGGTTCACCATCCCACCTCGTACGCCGCCGTGCGGCTGGTGCGTTCGCTGCCGACGGTCACCGTCGGGCCCGCGCGCGGCTTCCTCGTGCCCATGGCCGACTTCGCGGCGTGGGCGGACGGCCACGGCGGGCGGCGGCTTCGCCAGGAAGGCTTCTACCGCTGGGTCAGGCAGGGACACGACCTGCTGATGGACGGCGACAAGCCGGCCGGCGGCCACTGGAACTACGACCACGACAACCGGCAGCCACCGCCCCGCGACGCGTCCGCCCTCCCCGTCTCAGCGCCCTACCGGCCCCGCGAGGACGAGATCGACGAGAAGGTCCGGCACGACCTCGACCGCTGGGAGAAGGACGGCGACGTGTCCTTCGTCGGGCGGGACGGGCCGCGTCTGTTCCCCGCCTCCCGTGCCGAGGCCCGATCGGCACTGCGGCGTTTCGTCGAACACCGGCTCGGCGCGTTCGGCCCGTACGAGGATGCCATGCTCGCGGCCGACCCCGTCATGAGCCACAGCCTCCTGTCGTCCTCGCTCAACCTGGGTCTGCTCGACCCCGCCGAGTGCGTCGAGCGTGCGGAGGCGGCGTGGCGTGCCGGGCGGGCACCGCTCAACAGCGTCGAGGGGTTCGTCCGGCAGGTCGCCGGCTGGCGCGAGTACGTGTGGCAGCTGTACTGGTACTTCGGCGAGGAGTACCGCCACTCCAACGTCCTGCGCCACACCGCGCCGCTGCCCGGCTGGTGGAACGACCTGGACGCGGACGCGGTGGAAGCGCGATGCCTGCGCACTGTCCTGGCCCAGGTGCGTGACACGGGGTGGACGCACCACATCCCCCGGCTCATGGTTCTCGGGAGTCACGCACTCCAGCGGGGCTGGGATCCGGCCGCGGTCACGGACTGGTTCCACCGCTGCTTCGTGGACGGGTACGACTGGGTGATGGGGCCGAACGTCGTCGGCATGTCCCAGTACGCCGACGGCGGCCGGATGACCACCAAGCCCTACACGTCCGGTGGTTCCTACATCAACCGGATGAGCGACCTGTGCGGCCCGTGCACGTACCGGCCGGGCGACCGCACGGGCGAGCACGCCTGCCCCTACACGGCGGGCTACTGGTCGTTCATGGACCGCCACCGCGCCCGGCTGGAGCACAACCACCGCACCGCCCGCGCGGTACGGGGACTGGACCGACTCGCCGACCTCGACGAACTGCGGCGCCAGGAGCGGACGCGCGGCGACGCGCCGCCGTGAAACACACGGATGGGGCCGGTGGGATGAGCGGTCGCCGGGGAACCCGCTTATTTACGGCGGTAACCAGTGCATCCACACCCCGTGCCACAGCCGAAGCACTGGTGTGCGGGTGACGGAAAGTGAGAAGGGGCTGCGCATGCTTGGACTACGGTCGGCCGTGGCCGGCACGGACGGACCTGCCGACGACCCGCACACCGCCCTGCACGCCGTCGCGGATGTCGAGGCGGTGCTCGAACGTGTCCTGGACGCGCGACTGCTTCAGGCCCGAGCGACCGATCCGGTCTTCGCCCGCGACGTGGCCGCCCGGGTCAGCACGTTCGTCCGGCGCGGCGGCAAGCGGCTGCGCACGGCGTTCACGTGGTGCGGATGGCGGGCGGCCGGCGGCTTTGGCGATGCGACAGCGGTCCTCGGCACGGGCGCCGCCCTGGAACTGGTGCAGGCGTGCGCGCTCGTCCACGACGACGTGATGGACGGTTCACCGCTGCGCCGCGGAGCGCCCGCCCTGCACGTGGACCTGGCCCGCATGCACCGGGCCACCGGGATGAGCGGCCCTCCGGAGATGTTCGCGACCTCCGCCGCGGTACTCGCCGGAGATCTGGCGCTGGTGTGGGCGGACGACTTGCTGACGGAGACGGCGCTCGGCTCGCCGCACGGCGCGCGGCTGCACCGCGAGTGGCGGGCGATGCGGGAGGAGATGGTCGCCGGGCAGTACCGGGACATCCACGCACAGGCGACCGGTTCGTCCGGCACCGAGGAGGCCCTGGCGGTCGCCGTGCTGAAGAGCGCGCTGTACACGGTCGCGCGACCACTGACTCTGGGGGCCTCACTGGCCGGCGCCGACGAATACACCCTGGACGCCCTGCGCTGCGCCGGCCGGTCGGTCGGGCTGGCCTTCCAGCTCCGGGACGACCTCCTCGGCGCGTTCGGCGACCCGGCGGTCACCGGCAAACCAGCCGATGAGGACCTGAGTTCGCGCAAGCTCACCTACCTCCTGGCCGTCGCCCTCGAGCTCGCGGCGGCCGAGAGCGACGAGAAGGCCGCCGCCGTCCTCGCCCCCGGCTCGGGTACGCGCTCCTGCCACACCGTCGAGAGCATGAGGACCGCACTGGAGCGCACCGGAGCCCGGGCCGTGGTGGAGTCGAAGATCGCGGAACTGGCCGCCGAAGGTCTGCGGCACCACGAGCGAACCGGGGCACCCCCCGCCGTACAAAGGGAGTTCGCGGCGATGGTGGAGCGGGCGTCGGGCGTCCCCGCGGGCCGCACCGAGGAAGTCGCATGAAGACGGTGCCGGGTCGGACGGACCACGTCGTGGTGGTGGGTGCCGGACTGTCGGGCCTGGCCTGTGCCCTTCACCTGCTGGGAGCGGGCCGCCGGGTGACGGTCGTCGAACGAAACGCGGGTCCGGGCGGCCGGGCGGGCCGGATGGAGCTGTGCGGCCACCAGGTGGACACCGGCCCCACGGTGCTGACGATGCCGCACCTGGCCGACGAGGCGTTCGCGGCCGTCGGTGACAGTCTCGCCCGGCGCGTCGACCTGGTGGCCCTGCACCCGGCCTACCGGGCCGGCTTCGCGGACGGTACCTCGCTCGACGTGCACACCGACGGTGAGGCGATGGAGGCGGAGGTGCGACGATTCGCCGGACCGACGGAAGCCATGGGCTACCGCGCACTGCGGGACTGGCTGGAGCGGCTGTACCGGGCGCAGATGCGACGCTTCATCGGCTCGAACTTCGACTCCCCCCTCCAGCTCATGCACCCGGACCTGGCCCGGCTGGCGGCACTCGGTGGATTCGGTCGGCTGGACGGACGCATCGGCCGTTTCATCTCCGATCCCCGGCTGCGCCGGGTCTTCTCCTTCCAGGCCCTGTACGCCGGAGTGGCACCGGCCCGCGCACTCGCGGCCTACGCGGTGATCGCCTACATGGACACGGTGGCAGGCGTCTGGTTCCCCAAGGGCGGCATGCACGCACTCCCCCGCGGCATGGCGGACGCGGCGGCCGACGCGGGCGCGGACTTCTGCTGGAACGCCGACGTGACCGAGCTGGAGCGCTCGGCCGGCCGGGTACGCGCCGTACGGCTGGCCTCCGGTGAGCGGATCCCCTGCGATGCGGTGGTACTGACATGCGAACTGCCCACCGCATACCGGCTGTTGGGCCGTGCTCCACGGCGTCCGGTACGGCTGCGTCACTCGCCGTCCGCCGTGGTCCTGCACGCCGGGACCGACCGAACCTGGCCCGGCCTTGGCCATCACACCCTCTCCTTCGGTGCTGCCTGGGAGCAGACCTTCGACGAGTTGACCCGTACCGGGCGGCTGATGAGCGATCCGTCCTTGCTGATCACCAGGCCGACCGCACACGATCCCTCGCTGGCTCCGCCGGGCGGGCATCTGCACTACGTCCTCGCACCCTGTCCCAACACCGCGGTCGGCCCCTCCGCCGAGGACTGGCGGGACCTCGGGCCGCGCTACCGCGACAGTCTCGTCGCCGAACTGGAGCGCCGGGGGCTGGAGGGCTTCTCGGCGAGTGTCCGACAGGAGCAGCTGGTGACACCGCTGGACTGGACGGCGCAGGGGCACGCGGCCGGCAGCCCCTTCTCCGTCTCCCACACCTTCGCCCAGACCGGTCCCTTCCGCCCCCGCAATCTCGTCCGCGGCATCGAGAACGTCGTGCTGGCCGGCTGTGGCACCACTCCCGGTGTGGGGGTCCCCACGGTGCTCATCAGCGGCCGGCTCGCCGCCGACCGGATCACCGCCGGAAAACGCCGCCGATCCCCGCGCGACCGGCGGGCCTTCGCCCCCGCCGACTCGTCCGCCCCCACCGTGGCAGGTGCCCATGACCCGTCGTGAACTGGACGCCGCGGGGGTCGCCGACCCCGCCCTGCGCGCCGCCTATTCCTGCTGCCGAGAGCTCAACGCCCGGCACGGCAAGACCTACTTCCTGGCCACTCGCCTGCTGCCGGTGGAGCATCGCTCGGCCGTGCACGCCCTGTACGGCTTCGCCCGGTGGGCGGACGACATCGTGGACGACCTGGAGCGGCGCGAGGCGCCCTGCGAGCGCGACCGGCTGCTCAAGTGTCTGGAGGGCGACCTCGCGTACGCGCTGCGCAGCGGCGGCGGGGACGAGCCCGTGGTGCGGGCCGTGGCCGACACCGCCGCCCGATACGGCATCGACCACGCGCTGTTCGCCGACTTCCTGACGTCGATGCGCGACGACCTGCGCGTCACGGACTATCCGACCTACGCGGAGCTGCGGGCGTACATGCACGGCTCGGCCGCGGTGATCGGCCTGCAGATGCTGCCGGTCCTCGGCACGGTCGTCCCCCGTGAGGAAGCGGCACCACACGCGGCGGCTCTCGGGGTGGCGTTCCAGCTCACCAACTTCCTGCGGGACGTGGGCGAGGACCTGGACCGGGGCCGTGTGTACCTGCCGGCGGACCTGCTCGCCGCGCACGGCGTGGACCGGGAGCTGCTGGAGTGGAGCCGCGGCACGGGGCGGCGCGATCCGAGGATCCGCGCGGCGCTCGTCGCGGCCGAGGCCATGACGAGGGGCGTGTACCGAGAGGCGGAGCCGGGCATCGCCATGCTCGACCCTCGCGTACGCCCTTGCATCCGCACCGCGTTCACGCTCTACGGTGGCATTCTCGACGCGATCGCCGAGCAGGGGTACGCGGTGCTGCACCGCCGGGCGGTGGTGTCCCGTCGACGCCGTGCGGCCTCGGCCGCGGCCGGTGTCGTACACATCGCCGCCGCGCGGTGGCGCACACGGGAGCGACGCCGTATGCCGCACGCGGGTGGCGCGGCACTTCAGGGGAAGGGACCGGCGCAGTGACCGATCGAAAGCACCGCGGCGGCTGGACGCCGCCGCTGCGGCGACGGGGCCGGTCGGACTGGGCGACGCAGCCGCCGACCTGGCAGGAGGCGCGCCCGGCCCTGATCGCCGACGCGCTCAAGCGCGCCGCGTCCCGGCCGTCCGGCAACTGGTTCGTCGTCGGTGCCTCACGGGACGTGCGACCGGGTGGCCCGCCCCGCGGCAGGACGGTGGGCGGCGTCGAGGTCGTGCTGTGGCGCTCGGACACGGGTGAACTGCGTGCGGGGCCCGGCGTCTGCCCGCACCTCGGGGCGCCACTGCGCGACAGCCGGGTGGTGTGCGGCACGCTGGTGTGTCACTGGCACGGGCTGGCCCTGGACGGCGGTCCCCGCGCGGGCTGGGAGCCGTACCCCGTCCACGACGACGGAGTGCTGGTATGGGTCCGGCTGGACACCGTGGGCGGCGAGGAACCGCTGGCGCGACCCGTGGTGCCGCAGCGTCCGGTGCCGGGCACAGGAGTGGACGCCGTGTTCGTCGCGGTGGGACGGTGCGAGCCCCAGGACGTGGTCGCCAACCGGCTGGACCCGTGGCACGGTTCGTGGTTCCACCCGTACTCGTTCGTGGACCTGACGGTGGTCCGGACGCCCCGGGGCGAGGAGGACGACTCCTTCGTGGTCGACGTCTCGTTTCGCGTCACGGGCGGACTGGTGGTGCCGGTGCGGGCCGAGTTCACCGCTCCCGGGCCGCGCACGGTGCTCATGCGTGTCACCGAGGGCGAGGGAGTTACGTCCGTGGTGGAGACCCATGCCACACCACTGACCGGAGCAGCGGCCGAGCAGCCGCGGACCGCCGTGGTCGAGGCGGTCGTCGCCGCGTCCGGCCGGCGGGGCTTCGCACTGGCTCGGGCCGTCGCTCCGGCACTGCGCCCGCTGATGCGCCGCACGGCGGGACGGCTGTGGCGCGACGACCTGGCCTACGCGGAGCGGCGCTGGGAGCTGCGCAGCACCGGCCGGTTCCCTGGGTGAGCGTGGCGGGTGGCCGGGCGCCGCACGTGGTCGGCTCCTGCCTCTGGGATCTGGGATCCGGGACGGAGCCTGGAACAGGGGGCTCACCGTCTGCCGAGTGCGCCGAGCGTCCTGAGCGCGGCGGAACGGCCCGCACGAGGCACCGTCCACAGCACCTGCCCCCGTACGCCCCACCTGGCCAGCAGCTCACCCGCCGCCAGGAAGCCGGTGGTTGCGGCACGTTCCATCAGAGCCACGGGCAGGTCGCAGCGGATGGCGTCACCGGCCAGCGTCACCTGGGGGTGGGGCGTAGCCACGGTGGGCCGCCGGGCGTGGGAGCCGATCGGGAAGAGCGGGCAATCGGCACGCCACTCGTGCCGTGCGTCGACGATCTGTGCGTCGCCCGTCTCGGGGTAGACCCGGTGCAGGCTCTCGAGCACACGCCTTTGGACCTGCTCCCGGCCCGCGTCGGCCTCGACGGCGTACGCGTGCAGTTCCACGACCGCACCGCCGGTTCTGGCCGCCCAGCGGGCGGCCTCACCCTCGTAGCGGTCCAGGACACTGATGTTGTCGAGTCCGTCGTAGCCGCTGGTACCGAGGAAACCGGGGCGGTCGGCGCGAACGGGCCGGTCGAGCCAGAGCCGGGAAACGAGGAAGGACGGGGCGGTGCGCAGGCAGGCGACGTTCTCGCGCCAGGACGGCGTGCCCAGGTCTGGTGAGGCCGCCACGGTCTCGCGCAGTGCGCCGGGGTCGAGTGCGAGTACCGCCGCGTCGTGGCGGTGAGCGGTGGTGTCGGTCCGCACGGTCACTCCCCCGTCGTCGTCCGGGCGCACGGCACGTACGGGGCTGCCCGTGCGCACGTCCGCTCCCAGGCGCCGGAGATAGTCGCCGAGGGGTTCCCACAGGGCCTGCGGGAAGGGGTCGTCCGGCACGTCGAAGAGAAGGCCCTCGGACGAGCCCAGGAAGTAGATGTGGAACATCAGCAGGAGTTCCGCGGCGGACAGTTCACCCGGGTCGGCGAAGAAGCTGCGGGAGAACACCTCGAACGCGAGATGGTGTGCGGCCTGCGGGAAGCGTACGCGGTCCAGGAACGCCGTCGCGCCGAGCGAGTCGAAGCGGTCGTACACCTCGGGAACGCGGACGTCGAGGAGTGGCAGCGCCGCCCTGGGGTTCATGGCGGCGAGGTCGCGCGGGCCGAAGGTGGGGCTGAGGGCGACGAATCCGAGGGCGCTGAGGGGTGGCGTGCGCGGGACGCGGGCGAAGCTGTCGGTCAGTCCGCCGCTGTGCCGCAGGGGGTAGTCGGGCAGCGGGCGGAGACGGTCCAGCCCGGGGTCGGTTCGCCGCAGCAGGCCGCGCAGGTTGTAGTACTGCCGGAAGAAGGCGTGGAAGCCGCGACTCATGGTCGCCTCGGAGCCGTCGGCCAGCCGCGTGCGCCATCCGGCGAGACGGCCGCCGAGCGACTCCTCCCGCTCGTAGAGGGTCACTCGCGCGCCTCGCTCGGCCAGCAGGACGGCGGCGGCGAGACCCGCGACGCCGCCACCGGCCACGGCGACGTGCGGAGCGTCCGGGCCGTCGAACCGGCTGCGGCCGGGCGGGGGCATCAGGATCGCGGCCTTGCGGTCGCGGCCCCTCCGGGCGGCGCGGTGCGGGGCGCTCACCGGGCGTCCTCCGTGACGGCCGCGGACCCGTCGCGAGCCAGCACGTCGTCCGGGTCGGTGCCGTTGCGAAACAGGTAGGCGGCGAAGACGGCGTCGTAGAGGTCCTCCCCGGTCTCGGCCACCTCCTCGGCGGTCAGGTGGCGAAAGCTCACGCGGGCCGGCCACGGTTTGGGCAGGGCCCGCCGCAGCATGCCGGCCGAGGCGTCGACGGCAGTGATCCGGGCGCGCGGGGCGGCTCGCAGCAGCGCCCGGGTGGAGGTGGCGGTGCCGCAGCCGAGATCGAGCAGGTGCGGACCGGCTCCGCCGTCGGGCAGCCGTAGGCGTCGCGCCGAGCGCAGCAGGTCGGTGTGGTAGCCCGGGTTGGGTGCCGTGAGGCGGTCGTAGGTGTGCGGGGCGTGGTCGAAGGCCCGTGCCGGGTCGTGGTCGCGCAGCAGTGTCATCGGCTGTTCTCTCCGGTGCGGGGGACGGGCTGGGGGCGGCGGGACAGGAAGGGCAGTTCGAGGGCGGTCCGGAGCATCGGTCGGACGGGCGTACGCAGGCCGATGCCCAGTTCCTCCAAGGGCGAGGTGGCTCCGTCGAGGAAGCGCAGCAGACGTTGTGGCGGGATACGGCGGAACAGGTCGGTGAAGAAGTCGGGGCCGCTGATCCGTCCGGTGTCCAGGGCCCGGAGCAGTACCGCGTCCATGGCCAGCGCCCGCCGTCCGTGCGGTGGAGGCACGCGTGCGCGTCCCTCGTGCAGTGCGGCGGCGATGGCCCGGCTCTGCCGTTGTACGGCTGCGAAGGTGTAGCCGGTCGCGGGGCGGGTCGCGCCGCCGGCGGTCCCGGTCCGGAAGACGCCCGGCCCCATGCGTCGGGGGAAGCGCGCGTCCGTCATGGGGATGACGCCCTGCTCGGCCGACTCCACGGTGTAGGCGGGGAGTTCGAGGGTGTCGCCGCAGTAGCGGGTCAGGGCCGACTCGTAGGCCTCCGTGGTGAGCGGCGTCCGGGAGAACTCGGTGTACTCGACGAGCGCCCGGTCCGGAGCCAACGGCAGTACGTAGCCGAAGGCGAGCCCGTGGCGGGGCTGTGGCACCCGGAAGTCCATCAGGTCGGCGACCTCGGGATCGAACCGGGCCGCGTCGGTGCGCACGAACCAGCCCCGGAAGTGCTGCAGGAGCTGTGTCCGGGCCGGAGGCAGGGTACGCGACGGGCGGGAGTCGAAGACGTGCCGGGCACGCAGCGTCAGCGAGCGCCCGGCGGCCGTCGTGCACTGGACCTCCGCGCCGCCGGCCGTGGCGCATACCGTGCCCGCCGTCGCGCGCAGCAGACGCCCGCCCGGGGAATCCGCCAGTCGGGCATGGACCAACCGCTCGAACGCGGCTGAACGGATCATGCGGTAGCGAAATGGCGACGGTTCGACGGTGACGGCGTCGCCACCGGTGCCATGTACCCGCAGTCGGGACCAGGCGGCGCTCACCGCTTCGTCGAAGTCGCCGCCGCCGCGGTCCCAGAAGCACCAGGTCCGCTCCGGCGGGCGCAGCGGGCCGTCCGGTGCCTCCACCACGGTTACGTCGTGTGAGCCCGTCGCCGTCAAATGGTGCGCCAGGCTGAGACCTGATGCGCCGCCGCCGACGATGGCCACGTCGCAGGTCGCGTCGCGCATCTCGTCGTACGGGTCGCCTCCTCGGTTCACTTGGCGCGCCGTTCGACGACCGGTGTTCCGTCCGGAGCCGTCAGCAGCAGTTCGACGTCCGCCGCCATCGCGTCGGCCACGGCGGTGACGATCCGACGCGGGTCGCCTCCCTTGGGCAGTGGGGGCGCGGAGCCCGCGACAGCCCGGTCGGCGAAGCCCGTGTCGAGGTGCCCCGGCCGGACGTCCAGGACGTTGATGCCGGCGGTGCGTGCCTCGCGGCGCGCGGCGACCAGCCAGGCTCCGAGCGCGGCCTTGGAAGCGCTGTAGTCGGCCATCCCCGCCTGCGGGGATTCGGCCACCACGCCGGTGAGGCCGGCGACGAGGGAGCCGGGTGGCATGACGGACAGCGCAGCGCGGAAGAACGCGGCGGGTGCGAGGAAGTTGACCGCCATCAGGTGCTCCGCCACCTCGTCGCCGACCTCCGTCGTCCGGCCGAAGGCGACCGATCCGAAGGCGGTCACGACGGCGTCCAGCCCGCCGAGGCCGTCCGCCGCAGCGTGCACGGCGCGGGAGCAGGAATCGGGGTCGTACGCGTCGAAGAGGAGGGTCGCAGCGCCCGGGTACGGTTCGGCGGCCCGGGCGAGGCGCACCGGATCACGTCCGGCGAGCGCCGGGCGCGCGCCCCTCTCGGCCAGTTCGGCGGTGAGGGCACTGCCGAGGGCGCCGGTGGCACCGGCCACCAGCACGCGGGCGCCGTCGGGTTTCACGTCTGACTCCTTTCGCCGAGGTCGCCAGGAAGACGCACGGGTAGGCGGTCCGCCTGCGCCGCACCGTGTCTTCCGGGGGCCGGCCGTCGGTGGATGCGCCGGACCCGGTTGCCGTCGAGTCAACAGCGCGTGAGGTCGCACAGCACCTCGCGCGCCGCCCGCGTACCCGACGCCAGGGCGCCCTGCACGGAACCGGTGGCACGATGGTCCCCGCAGACAAACCTGCCCGGTTCGAACCGCGCCGTTCGGGTCAGCGGCCAGGGCGGCTCCATGGCGGGCAGGGCTCCCTCAACGGTGTACACGGCGAGCTGCCGCCAGCCGCTGGTGTCCGTGTCGTACAGCTCGGCCAGGCGCCGGCGCACCACCTCCGCCGTCCCCGGCCGGTCCGGCCCCAGTACCGAGGTCGACACCAACGCGGTGCCGGGCGGCGCGTACGTGGACGTCACCTCGCTCAGCACGCACGTGTTGAGCAGCGTCCCGCTGCCGTCCACCACGAGGGTGGGTTCAGCCAGGGGCGAGCGCGCCGCGGCATGGTAGTACGTCGTGACCGTACGGCCGTCCGGCACGTCCAGCCCCGGCAGCAGACGGCCCGCCCGGGCCGCGTCCGTCGCCACCACCACGGACGCGGCCGACAATTCGCGGCCGTCCGCCAGGAGGACCCCGGCGTCGGTGACCGCCTCGACGGGTGTCTCCAGGCGCAGCACGCCCTCGGGCAGACCATCCGCCAGCTGGGCGGGTACGGCGCCGACTCCGTCGGCGGGGAGGCACAGGGTTCCCCTGACCATGCTCCGCCAGACCAGATGGAAGAAGCGGGCAGACGTCTCCAGCCGGTCCTCCAGGAAGACGCCGGACAGGAAGGGCCGCAGGATCTCGGTGACCGTGCGGGCGGAGACCCCGGCGCGGGACAGGGCGGCGGCGGCGGACCGGTCCGGACGTCGTTTGAAGGCGCCGGCGGGCAGCAGCGCGTCCCGGGCGGTGAGGGCGGCCAGCGCGGCCAGGTCACGGGCCGGCAGCGCCCGCCCCGGCAGCAGCGCCCCCACCTCTCCCGGCAGCCGGGTCGGATCACACAGACGGACGGGGCCCGTCGACGTGTGGGCGACGATGCCCGGGGTGAACGGTCGCAGTCGCAGACTCCGCAGGTCCAGGCGCCGTTTCACCTGCGGGTAGGAGGTGTTGAACACCTGGAAGCCGCGGTCGAGCAGAAACCCGTCCACCTGGTCCGTGCGCATGCGCCCGCCCACACCGTCGGACGCCTCCAACAGCGTCACCCGTCGTCCGGCGCCGCACAGGTCCAGAGCACACGCGAGGCCCGCGAGCCCGGCACCGACGACGACGGTGTCCGGGCTACCAGCGTGCCGAGCGGTCATGTTCCTCATCCTCTGGCGTGTCGTGCCTCTCCACCTTCTCCGCCTTCTCCGCCTTCTCCACTTTCTCCATCGACGCACCCTTTCCGCCGAAACCCGGGAGGTCGGCCCGCTGCGCTCTCGTCGCTGCGTTCGCACGGACCGCGTGTCACCACGACCGGTACCCGTCGGCCGGGCTCCGTCACCCACCCACCGCCGAGACCACCGCCGTGACCGCCTCGGCCAGCCCGGGCGGGCGCGGCAGCCCGTGGGCAGTCTGCCCGGCCCAGCCCGGACCGAGCGTCAGAACCACCGGTTTCCTGCGGGCGCCGCGCACACCCCACTCGATCGCGGCCACATGCTGAGCCAGCGGCCGGCTGGCGGTGGTGCGGGACTGAGCCCACAGTCCCACCACGGCCGGCCCCGTCCTGCGGACCGTCGCGACGAGCGACTCGACGGGGAGCGCGCCTCCGAACATGCGCACGGGCAGGCCGCGTTCCGCAAGAGCGGCGGTCAGCGCCTCCAGCGGCAGCGTGTGATTCTCCGCGGGCACACAGGCGAGCACGGTGGACGCACCGGGCCGGTCGGCAACCACCGGCGGAGCGTGACGCCGCAACACGCCGGAGACGTGCCAGGACAGGAAATGCTCGACCTCCACGTACCTCTCACCCGAGCTCTCCCACTTCCGGCCGACCGCCTGGAGCGTGGGCATGATCACCTCCGTCCAGGCGGCGACCAGGCCGTGCTCCTCGACCGCCGTCTCCAGGAGCCCGTCGAGGGCGACCGCGTCGAGGCGAAGGGCCGCGCGGGCGACTCCTCTGCACTCCTGACGTACGTCACCGAGACGCAGACCGCTGCCGGCCCGGCTGCGTCCGCGGGCCGGCGTCCGGGACGGTTCGGCGGCGGCACCTCGTTCCGGCACCGGAACCGGCGACGGGGTCTCAGGCCGTCCGGGAACGTCCGGCGCGGTCTCGCCGAGCGCCAGCCGAGCGGCCTCCGCGGGCGGCAGCCCCCTGGCCGTCAGGGCGCACATCCGCTCCAGCCGCGCCACGTCCCGACGTGCCCAGCGGCGGTGCCGGCCGCCGGTGTGCCCGGTGGGGCCGAGTCCGTAGCGGCGGTCCCACGAACGGACGGTCGTGGGCGCCACCCCGAGCCGCCTCGCCACCTCGCCGGTGGTCAGCCCGCCATCGCGCCCAACCCGTGCGTCGTCGCCCTCGTTCACAGTCCCATATTACGACGCACAAACGACGCATGTTGTGTGCGTCGTAAACCCCCACAAAACTGGGTCCGCACGGAACGCACCGAACGCACGGAACGCGCGGATGGAGGAACCAGGCGATGATCACCAATTCGCTGCCGCCCGGCGTCCGCCCCCCGATCGCGAGGGAGATCCGGCACGAAGACGAGCTGGCCCGTGGCATGTGTGCCGCCGACGAACAGGCGTTCGCGGCCGTCTACCGACGATGGGGATCACTCGTCCATACGATGGCCAGCCGATCGCTCGGCGACACGCACGAGGCCGAGGACGTCACGCAGCAGGTCTTCCTCGGCGCGTGGCGCGGACGCGCCGGATTCCGTCCCGACCGGGGTCCTCTCGGCGCCTGGCTGGTGGGCATCACCCGCCGCAAGATCGCCGACGCTCTGACGGCCAGGACGAGGCGGGGCGTACTGCTCGACGCGGCGGCGTACGACGCCGACGCACGAAGCTGCGCACAGGCGACGCCGGACGACGTCCTGGACCGGGTGCTGTTGGTCGACGCCCTCTCCCGGCTGCCTCGCCGCCAGCGAGAGGTCCTCTGCCTGGCCTTCTACGAGGATCTGACGCAGCTCCAGATCGCGGAGCGCACCGGTATGCCCCTGGGCACCGTGAAAAGCCACGCGCGGCGTGGCCTGCACCGGTTGCGCGAGAGGATCGAGCAGGGCGCCACCGACGTGGCCCCGCCGACCGCTGAGAACGACCGCGCAACACTTGTGAGGCTGCGCGACATGCGGAACCTCTCGACGAACGGGTGATCCCCACAACCTCCCGAACTCCCCTCGCCCTCGCCGCCCCCGCCGGCGAGCCCATCCTCACGGCCTTCGTCAACGACGTGCCTTCTGGCGACGGTCCTGTCGCTCGACGACTACGGCGGGCACGCACACCGGGGCGGGCCGGTCCGCTCGGCTGAGAGCCCGTTCCGAGGGACGGGTGGCATGATTGCTACTGGACAGTAGCTCTCCGTTTCTCTCGGGAGGCAAGGCAGTGGCCCGTACCTTCACCGTCAGCAGCAGCATCGTCATCGGCGTCTCACCA
The DNA here is from genome assembly GCF_044591655.1 of Streptomyces sp. BBFR51. NCBI lineage: Bacteria > Bacillati > Actinomycetota > Actinomycetes > Kitasatosporales > Streptomycetaceae > Streptomyces > Streptomyces sp. BBFR51. The sequence continues at coordinate 987,578 of NZ_CP172448.1, forward strand.
CAGGCCGCCTACCTGGCAGTCAGCCGCCCAGGCGACATGGGCCGGTGGAGCCCGGAGAACCTGGGCACGACCGACGGCCCTGGGGACGCGAGCGCCACGGTGGGTACGAGGTTCGTCGGCCGCAACAGGCGCGGAAGGTTCCGGTGGGTGACGCGGTGCACGGTCACCGCGGCCGAACCGGGTAGGCGCTTCGCCTTCCGTGTCCACGCCATCGGCCTCGAACGCCCGCGGCTGCGCGGCCCGATCGCCACCTGGGAGTACCGCCTCGAACCGGTCCCCGACGGTACGCGCGTGACGGAGAGCTGGACGGACGACCGGCGCGCGTGGCCCACCTTCGCGGCGAACGCCTTCGACCGACTCGTCACGCCGGGCAGGACGTTCGCCGAATTCCAGGTCCGCAACATCGAGACGACCCTGCGCAACCTCAAGCGTGAGCTGGAGCGGGAACGCGGCGTGCGGAGCACCGCGTAGCGCCTGAGCCAGCATGGTGGCCGCACGCATACCTGCCCCTCGAACTATGGTGCCCCGCCACATGTGCGCCTGACCTGCGTGTTCCTACGGTGTGCCGACACGTACCCGTCCCCACCGCACACGAGGAAGTGGCGCACATGGCCTCAGCAGCATCCGCTCCCCCGACACCCGGCAACCTCAAGCGCATCGTCGCCGCGTCCCTCATCGGCACGACCATCGAGTGGTACGACTTCTTCCTCTACGGTTCCGCCGCCGCGCTCGTCTTCAACAAGCTGTTCTTCCCGGACTCCGACCCGCTGGTCGGCACACTGCTGTCGTTTTTGACCTACGCCGTCGGGTTCGCCGCACGTCCGGTGGGAGCCCTGGTGTTCGGGCACTACGGTGACCGGCTCGGGCGCAAGAAGTTGCTGGTGCTGAGCCTGCTGATGATGGGCGGGGCCACCTTCGCGATCGGGCTGCTGCCCACCCACGCGACCATCGGCACGGCCGCTCCCGTGCTGCTGACCGTGCTGCGGCTCGTCCAGGGTTTCGCCCTCGGTGGTGAGTGGGGCGGGGCCGTGCTGCTGGTGTCCGAGCACGGGGACGCGCGGCGGCGCGGGTTCTGGGCGTCGTGGCCGCAGACCGGGGCGCCGGCGGGCCAACTGCTCGCGACCGGTGTGCTGTCGCTGCTGACGGCCGTGCTGTCGGACACCGCGTTCAACAGCTGGGGCTGGCGGATACCGTTCCTGCTCTCCGGGGTCCTGGTCATGGTCGGTTTGTGGATTCGTCTGTCTGTCGATGAATCGCCGGTGTTCAAGCAGGCGTTGGCGCAGGCCGAGACGCGGAAGTCACGGGCGGCCGAGCCGCTTCCGCTGGTCTCGGTGATGCGCCACCACTGGCGCGACGTCCTGATCGCCATGGGCGCGCGGATGGCGGAGAACATCAGCTACTACGTCATCACGGCCTTCATCCTCGTCTACGCCACGACCGCGGCCGACGTCTCCAAGCAGACCGCGCTCAACGCCGTACTGATCGCCTCCGCCGTGCACTTCGCGGCCATCCCGGCCTGGGGGGCGCTGTCGGACCGGGTCGGCCGGCGTCCGGTGTATCTGCTGGGCGCGGCGGGTGTCGGGCTGTGGATGTTCCCCTTCTTCATGCTGATCGACTCGGGCCACTTCGGCAGTCTGCTGCTCGCGGTGACCGTGGGACTGGTGCTGCACGGCGCCATGTACGCGCCCCAGGCGGCCTTCTTCTCGGAGATGTTCGCGACCCGGATGCGCTACTCCGGGGCGTCGATCGGCGCCCAGTTCGCCTCCGTGGCGGCCGGTGCGCCGGCGCCGCTGATCGCCACCGCGCTGCTGTCCGAGTACGACAGCTCGACGCCGATCGCGCTCTACGTGATCGCCGCGGCCGTGCTGACGCTGATCGCGGTGGGCGTGGCCAGGGAGACCCGCCACCGGGACCTGACGGACGTCATGTCCGGCTCCGGGGGCGAAGACGGGGACGGGACGGTGACCGCCTCCCCCGCGCAGGGTGCGCGCAGCGTCTGAACCGCCCCGCCGGCTGCCCCCGTACGCCCGTGCGTGCGGGGGTCAGTGCCGTACCGGGATCGACAACCGGTGGAGTCTGAGCGCCAGTTGTATCTCCAGCGCGCGGTCGGGACGTTGCCAGTCGTCGCCCAGGAGGCGGCCGACGCGCTCCAGGCGCTGGGCGACCGTGTTCACATGGACGTGCAGTTCCTCCTTGGTGCGGGCCGGGCTCATGCCGCAGGCGAAGTACGCGTCGAGGGTGCGCAGCAGTTCGGTGCCGCGGCGCTCGTCGTAGGCCACGACCTGGCCGATGGTGCGCTCGACGAACCCGGGGACGTTCTGGTCGCCGGCCAGCAGCAGGCCCAGGAACCCGAAGTCCTCGGCGGCGGCGCCGTCCCCTGAGCGGCCGAGCAGGCGCAGGGCGTCGAGGCAGCGTCCGGCCTCGGTGTAGGCGGCGGCCACGGCGTCGGGGTGGGCGGCGAGGTCCGCGACGGGGGCCGAGGCACCGACGGTGACGGCCTCGTGGACTGCCCGGCCCAGGTGCCGGGCGGTGCGGCGGGCCAGTTCGGTGGCACCGGTCCCGGCGGCCAGCGGCAGCAGCAGTACGGTGCCGCCGTCCCGGGCGGCGGCCAGGCCGTGCCGGGTCGCGGCGAGGTGGGAGGCCGCGGCCCACAGGCGTCTGCGCGCGTCCGCCTCCTGGTCGGCGTCGGGTGCGGTGGCCTCGAGGCGGGCGGCGAGTACCACGTGGGTGGCGGACAGGTCGGCGTGCAGCCGTCGGGCCCGGTCGCTCAGCAGGCGCGGGTCGCGGTCGCGGGCGTCGAGCAGGTCGTCGAGCAGCTCGCCGCGGACGCGCTGTTCGGCCTCGGCGGCGGAGCGCCGGGCGAGCAGCAGCAGGGAGGTGACCATCGCGGCGCGCTCCAGGGTGAGCTGGTCGACGGGGTCGAGGCCGGGATGGCCGCGCAGGACGAGGGCGCCGAACAGCTCGTCGCCGGCGGTGACGGCGGCGATCCAGTCGTCCTCGTGCCGCACCGCGTGTCCCTCGGCCCGGGACGCCTCCAGGGCGCGGGGCGGCGCAGCGGCGGCCTCGGTGAACTCGACGGTGCCGTCCAGTACCTGCGAGACGGCGGCGGCCACGTCGTGCACCCCGCCACCGCGCAGGACGAGTTCGGTGAGCCGGTCGTGGACGTCCGAGGCGCGCTCGATGACGCCGCTGCGGTCCCGGATGATCTCGTTGGCCCGTTCCAGCCCGGCGAGGGCCGAGCGGGTCTCGGCGAGCAGGTTCGCGGTGTCGATGGCGGCGGCCGCGAGGGCGGCGAAGGAGCCGAGCAGGGCGATCTGCTCGCGTTCGAAGACCCGGGCGCGCCGGTCCGCGGCGAAGAGCACGCCGATGACGTGGTGGCCGAGCATGAGGGGCACGCCGAGGATGGCGACGAGGCCCTCGTCGCGTACTCCCGTGTCGATGGTGCCGGTGTGCTGGAAGCGGGCGTCCTTGAAGTAGTCGTCGGTGACATAGGGGCGGGCGGTCTGGGCGACCAGGCCGCCGAGGCCCTCCCCCATGCCGAGGCGCAGTTGCTGGAAGCGGGCGGCGACCGAGCCCTCGGTGACCCGCATGTAGGTGTCGCCGCGCTCCGGGTCGTTGAGGGTGAGGTAGGTGACGTCGGTGCCGAGCAGGGAGCGGGCGCGTTGCACGATCGCCCGCAGTACCGCGTCCAGGTCGCGCAGTCCCGCGAGGTCGTGGGCCGTCTCGAACAGCGCGGACAGCTCCGCCTCCCGCCGGCGCCGGCCCTCCAGCTCCGAGCGCACCCGCAGCGCGAGGTGCTTGGCCCGCTCGAGCGCGTCGATCCGCTCGGCCGGTCCTCCCTCGGCGCGCGCCAGCAGCACGGGCTGCTCGTAGGCGTCGGCGGAGGCGCCGCGGGCGAGCAGCTCAAGGAACGACGTATCGGCGGACTGCGCGTGATCGCGGGACATGCTCACAGGATTCCCCATCTCGCGGTCGTCCCGGCAGCCCTGTGGAAAACCCCGGCTCAGTGGGCGGTCCAGCCGCCGTCCAGGACGAGCGAGGTGCCCGTGACGTAGGACGCCCGCGGTCCGCACAGGTACGCCACCGCCTCCGCGACCTCGTCCGGTTCGATCAGCCGCCGCACGGCGCTGTCCCGGAGCAGTACCTCGGAGAGCACCTGCTCCTCGGGAATCCCGTGGGCCCGGGCCTGGTCGGCGATCTGCCGCTCCACCAGCGGGGTGCGTACGTAGGCGGGGTTCACGCAGTTGGAGGTGACCCCGTGGGCGGCGCCCTCGAGGGCGGCGGTCTTGGAGAGCCCCTCCAGTCCGTGCTTGGCGGACACGTAGGCCGCCTTGTAGGCCGAGGCGCGCAGGCCGTGGACGGAGGAGATGTTGACGATGCGGCCCCAGCCCTGCCCGTACATGTGGGGCAGGGCGCCGCGGATGAGCCGGAAGGGGGCCTCCAGCATCACCGTGAGGACGGTGTGGAAGACGTCCGGCGGGAACTCCTCGATGGGCCGCACCAGCTGAAGCCCGGCGTTGTTGACGAGGACGTCGGTGCCGGCTGCGGCGCGTTCGGCCGCGTCCAGGTCGGTCAGGTCCAGGACCTGGGTCTCGACACGGCCCGCGAGGTCTCCGCAGCTCTCGGCGAGCGCGTCCAGTCCGGCGGCGTCCCGGTCGACCGCTCTGACCTCGGCACCGGCGGCGGCCAGTCGCAGTGCGCAGGCACGGCCGATGCCGCCGGCGGCGCCGGTGACGAGGGCGGTGCGGCCGTCAAGGTCGAGCGAGGAGGCGTGGGGAGCCGGAAGGACGCTGGGCGAGGTCATGTCCCGACCCTAGACAGCGTCCACCCGTCCCCCCATGTGGGCACGGCCCATACTTCAGAAGGAACCAGTGGGTTCGAACCATGTGGGGGCGTCGGACAGTGCCTGCTTGACCCTGGTCTGCCCGAACTCCTTGAGGTCCGGCAGCGCGTCCACCGCGAACCAGCCCACCTCCAGCGACTCGTCGTCGTTGACCCGGGCCTCGCCGCCGACGGCCCGGCAGCGGAAGGTGACGTCCATGAACTGGCAGACGTCACCGTTGTCGTAGGTGACCGGCGTCAGCGCCTGGACGAGGACCAGCCGCTCGACGACGCACCGGACGGCGGTCTCTTCCTCCACCTCGCGCACGGCGCAGGCGGCGGGCTGCTCCCCGGGATCCGGGATGCCTCCGATCAGCGACCAGCGCCCGTTGTCGGAACGTCGGCCGAGCAGCACTCTGCCCTCGTCGTCGAAGACGACGGCGGTGACCCCGGGGAGCCACAGCAGCTGGTGTCCGGCAGAGGCGCGCAGGTCGCGGATGAAATCGGGAGTAGCCATGCGTCCGACCCTAACCGGGCCGCCCGGACCACTCCCGACGCTGCCACGGGGCGTGCGACGGGCGTACGGCTACACGTCACGGGCGCGTCGCCCGCGCACGCCTGCGCCCACGGCCCAGCCGAGCCCGCCCGCCGCGACCAGCACCAGGGCGATCTCGGGCGCGATGCCGAGCCACGTGGCGGGCGTCTGGGAGGAGCGCAGGGGCACCTTCTGGACCAGGGAGTCCGCCACGAACATGCCGGTCTTCTGGGTGATCCTGCCGTCCGGCATGATGATCGCGCTGACACCGCTGGTCACCGGCACGGTGACGGTCCGGCTGTGCTCGACCGCGCGGATGCGGGACATGGCGAGTTGCTGGTAGGTCATCTCGCTGCGGTCGAAGGTCGCGTTGTTGCTGGGCACGGAGATCATCTGGGCGCCGTCGGTGACCTCGGAGCGCACGGCCCAGTCGAAGGCCGCCTCGTAGCAGGTCACCAGGCCGACCTCGGTGCCGGCCATGGTGAACACACCGGGCTCGGTGCCCCTGCTGAAGTCCCGGCTGACCATGGAGGTCCAGTTGTCGTTGATCGCCCCGATGAGCGAGCGCAGCGGCAGGTACTCCCCGAAGGGCTGGATCTGCCGCTTGTCGTAGGTGTCGACGGGGCCCTTGTCCGGGGCCCAGAGGATCTGCTCGTTGAGCAGCTTGCCGTCGCGTTCCACGACGCCGCCGACCGAGATGGGCGCGCCGATCGCCTTGGCGGCCCGGTCGATGACCAGGCGGGCGTCGGCGTTGGCGAAGGGGTCGATGTCCGAGGAGTTCTCCGGCCAGAGCACGAAGTCGGGCCGTTCGGCCTTGCCCGCCTCGACCTCGGCGGCCAGACGGTTCGTCTCGCGCGCGTGGTAGTCGAGTACGGCCCTGCGCTGGGCGTTGAAGTCGAGGCCCGCGCGCGGCACGTTGCCCTGGATCACGGCGACGGTCGCGGTGCCGTCCTCCGCCTTGTCGCTGACCAGCGGCCGGGCGGCCACGGCGCCCACGACGGGCACCGCCACGCCGAGGATCGCCACGGCCGCGGCGCTCCGCCGTACCGCGCCGCCCCGGCGCGCCCGGACGGCCAGGCGCACGGCCTCGTAGAGGCCGAAGCCGCACAGGACGACCGCGAAGCCCAGTACCGGCGTGCCGCCGGCCGCGGCGAGCGGCAGGAAGACACCGTCCGCCTGCCCGAACGCGACCTTGCCCCAGGGGAAGCCCTCGAAGGGCACACGCGCGCGTGCGGCCTCCCCCGCGATCCACAGCGCCGCCGCCCAGAGGGGCCATCCCGGCAGCTTCGACACCGCGGCGACGCCGGCGCCGACGGCCGCGACGAAGAGCGCCTCGATCGCGACCAGGGCGAGCCAGGGGCCCGGGCCGACCTCCACGCCGGTCCACACCAGCAGGGGCAGCAGGAAGCCGAGACCGAAGAGATAGCCGAGGCCGAGTCCCGCCTTCCAGCCGCGACCGCGCAGCACCCACCCGAACACGGCGAAGGCGGGCAGGGCCAACCACCACAGGGAGCGCGGAGGGAAGCTGACATAGAGCAGCACTCCGGAGAGCGCGGCGGCGGCGCCCGGGACGAGGCGCAGGAGCCGCGCGGTGGCCCGGGAGGCGGGCGTGGTCTGCGGCTGCGTCCGGTCCGACTCGCCGACGGAGGTTGCGGTGGCTGTCACCCCCCGGAGTGTACGGCGGGTGACCTGGCCGCGGACAGGACGGTCCGCGGACGCCGCGGGCCCCGGGCAGCCGGCGCCGCATCGTTTCGCCACAACCGGGCGCCGACCGGTCCACAATCCGCCGACCAGCCGTTACGGTGTGCCGGAGCCTCGGTCGCCGGCCCGATCCTGCCGGGCGGCGGGGGCGCGTCAGGTCGGGGGCGACGCGGGCGGGGGACACGGTGGGTTCGAGGGGGACGACGCCTGCGGCCGGTGCGGTCGCGGACGGCGAAAGACGCGGCGGCGCGGACACGGCGGGGGTGGTGATCCTCGGTGCCTGCGCCTCCTGGTCGCTGATCACCGCAGCCGCGCGCGACGGGCGCCCGGAGGGCGTGCTGCTCGCGGTGCTGGCCGTGGCCGCCGGTTACGCCGCGGGACGGATCGGCGGGGCGCTGGTGCCGGTTGCCGCCCCTTGTGCGGCCGCGTTGGCGGGGACCGTCCTGACGGTGGCCGTCCCGCATCTCGCTCCCGGGCCGCGCATCACCGCGCCGCTGGGGCACGCCGGTGCGAGTGCCGCCCTCCTGGCGCTGTCGGCGGGCGCCGCGTGCTGCGGGGCGTGGGCCAGTGAGGTGCCGGCCGTGCGGGCCGCGTTCCGGTTGCTGGCCGTCGGGATCGCCGTGATCGCGGCCGTACTGGGCTCGGCCGCCGGTTGCGCCGCCTGTGCGGTGGTGCTGCTGTGCTCGCTCGCCGCCGGCCGGGTGCGCCGCCGCGGTGGATGGATCGCCGCACTGGGGCTCGCCGCGGGCCTGGTGACGGGCCTGAGCTGGGCGGTCCTGGGCAGGTTCGTGCCCGACGGGCTCGCCGCCCTGCTGGAGGGGCAGCTGACCTCCCATCGCGTCCGGCTGTGGGCCGACGCGTGGGAACTGCTGCGTGGGGACGTGGCGTTCGGGGTCGGCCCGGGACGGTTCGGGGCGTCGAGCCCGACGGCCGCCCTGTCGCAGGTGCCGGACGGCCGACCGCACTCGGCGGTGTGGCAGCAGGCGGCCGAACAAGGGGTCGTGGGTGTGGTGCTGCTGGCCGCGGCCTACGGCTGGGTGCTGTACGCCCTGTGGCGCTCGCCGCGCCCAACGCCGGTCGTCCTCACCGCGGGTGTGGCCCTCACCGGGCTCGCGGCGATCGCCGCCGTCGGCAACGCGCTGAGCTTCACCGCGGTGCCGGTGGGCGCGGGGCTCCTCGCGGGGCTGGCCACGGCCCGGCCCTTGGCCGAGGAGCCGCCGGCGCGGGCCACAGGCGTACGACCGCGGGGCCGTCGGCCGTCCTGGTGAGGGCCGTCCCGGTGAAGGCCGTCCCGGTGAAGGCCGTCCCGGTGAAGGCCGTCCCCTTGAGGGCCGTGCGGGGTCGGCGCCGGCGCGACCGGCGGAGGGTCGGCGCGCTCGGTTCTCCCGGCGGGCGCGGCGCCGTCAGTGCGCCGGACCGGGTGCCTTCGGACGCAGCCGCTCCTTGATGACCTGGACGGCCGCCTCCGCGTCGTCCACGGTGATCGTGAAGGTGTGACCGTCCCACAGCCGCAGGATCAGCCCCTCCCCGCGCCGCACGACGACGGCGGTGCCCATCTCCGGCCGCCACCGGTAGCCCCAGCCGCCCCAGTGGCGCGGGGTGACGTGCGGAGCGAACTCGGCTCCGGCGACGTGCGAGAGGGGGATGCGGCGGCGGGGCACTCCAATGTGGCCGCAGCGTACTTCGAGGCAGTCGTCGTCGACTCTCAGCGCGACGTGCACGAAGGCGAGCGTGCCGAAGAGGACCAGCAGTCCCGCCGCGATGCAGCCGACGACCGCCATGGCCAGCGGGGCGACGCCGGACTCCCAGGCCGAGTCGACGGCCAGGGCGATGCCCAGCGCCATGCACGCGGCGCCGATGAGCGCCAGGAACCACTGGACCCGGTTGGTGGCACGGCCGGTCCAGACGTTCGGCTGTGGTGGGACGGTCTCGCCGTGGCGATGCCTCATGGCTATGAGGTTACTCATGTTTCGCTGCGCGGGTACCTCGTCGCGCAGGGTGACTGGGCCGACCGGACGGACCCGCCGGTCAGCGGGCCGGCGTGACCGCGCGCAGGAGCCTGCCCTCGTCGTAGGCCAACGCGGGCGCGGGCAGCGTGCCCTCGCGTCCGCTGAGCAGCACGGTGAGGGTGCCCTCGGCCGGGGCGCCCGGGTCGGGGCGGGCACCGATGCGGCGCAGCGCCTGGGCGGCCACCGCGCCGGCCGAGCCGTGCAGGACGAGGCGCGGGGCGCCGGGGCGCTGCACGGCGGCGCGGATGCGCTCGGCGACCAGTTCGTAATGGGTGCAGCCGAGGACGACGGTCGTCACGTCGTCGGGGGTCAGGGCGGCCGCGGCGTCGACGGCCGCGGTGATCGCCGCCTCGTCCGCGTGCTCGACGGCGTCGGCGAGCCCCGGACACGGCACTTCGGCGACCGGCGCGCCGCCGGCGAACTCCTCGATGAGACCGCGCTGGTAGGGGCTGCCGGTGGTGGCGGGCGTCGCCCAGATCGCCACGGGACCGCCGCCGGCCGCCGCGGGCTTGATCGCGGGCACGGTGCCGATGACGGGCACCCCGGGTTCGAGCAGGGCGCGCAGGGCGGGCAGCGCGTGCACGGTGGCGGTGTTGCAGCCGACGATCAGGGCGTCCGGACGGTGCGCGGCGGCGGCCTCGGCCACGGCGAGGGCACGCTCGGTCAGGTCCTCGGGGGTGCGCGGGCCCCAGGGCATGCCGTCGGGGTCCAGGGAGAGGATGAGATCGGCGTCCGGTCGCAGGCGCCGTACCGCGGCGGTGGCCGCCAGCAGACCGATTCCGGAGTCCATGAGCGCGATCTTCACCCGGCCACCATAGACGATGCACCGCGTCCGGCCGGTGTCGTGGGGCAGACTGCGCACGTGAGCGCCGATGTGTGGACGTCCGTCGTGACCGTCGTACCCGCCGTGTCCCTCGCCGCCTGGCTGTGGCTGCTGCTCGCCCGGGGCTTCTTCTGGCGTACGGACGTCAGACTTCCGGCCCGGAGGGAGCCCGCCGGCTGGCCCTCGGTGTGTGTCGTGGTCCCGGCACGTGACGAGGCGGCGGTCCTGCCCTCGAGCCTGCCGTCGCTGCTCGCCCAGGACTATCCGGGGCCGGCCGAGGTCTTCCTGATCGACGACGGCAGTACGGACGGCACGGGTGAGCTGGCGTGCGAGCTGGCCCGGCGGCACGAGGGTCTGCCGCTCACCGTGGCCTCACCCGGGGAGCCGCCCGCCGGCTGGACGGGCAAGCTGTGGGCGGTGCGGCACGGCATCGGGCTGGCACGCGCGCGTGAACCCGAGTACCTGCTGCTGACGGACGCCGACATCGCGCACGCGCCGGACAGCCTGCGCGGGTTGGTGTCGGCGGCCCACGCCGGAGGTTTCGACGTCGTCTCCCAGATGGCCCGGCTGCGCGTGGAGAGCGTGTGGGAGCGGCTGGTGGTGCCGGCCTTCGTCTACTTCTTCGCCCAGCTGTACCCGTTCCGGTGGATCGGCGGTGGCCGCACGGGGACCGGGAGGAAGAAGGGGAAGAAGGGGACACGGACGGCGGCAGCCGCGGGCGGCTGTGTACTGCTGCGTGCCGGGGCCGCCGAGCGGGCACGGATCCCGGACGCCATCCGGCACGCCGTCATCGACGACGTGGCACTCGCGCGGGCGGTCAAGGGCGGCGGCGGCCGCGTCTGGCTGGGCCTGGCGGACCGGGTGGACAGCGTGCGTCCGTATCCGCGGCTGCACGACCTGTGGCGGATGATCTCGCGCAGCGCGTACGCGCAACTGCGGCACAACCCCCTGCTGCTCGCCGGGACGGTCGTCGGGCTGGCGCTGGTCTACCTGGTGCCGCCGGCGGCCGTACTGGCCGGCGCCGCGACGGGGCATGCCGTGACGGCGGTACTCGGGGGCGCCGCCTGGCTGGTGATGGCGGGGACATACCTGCCGATGCTGCGTTACTACCGGCAGCCGCTGTGGCTCGCCCCGCTGCTGCCGCTCACCGCGTTCCTCTACCTCCTCATGACGGTCGACTCCGCGGTGCAGCACTACCGGGGGCGCGGCGCGGCCTGGAAGGGCCGCACCTACGCCCGGCCGGACGCCGTGGCCGAGGAAGGCTGAGCACCGGTCCGCGGCGGGGTCACTTCCGGCCGGGAGTCCAGTTCATGCCCCACCCGTAGGCGTGGTCGACCGTCCGCTGCGGGCTCACGCCGCGCTCGGGGACCAGGTAGCGGGCCTCTCGCTGGACGACGAGGTCGTTCCCGGTGTTGGTGATCAGCGCGAGGGCGCACACCGTCGAGGGCACGGTGCACTCGTCGAGCGAGAAGTCGATCGCGGCGCCGTACTGCGGCTGGAGGGTGACCGTCGCGTGCAGGTCGGCGAAGGAGCGGGCGCCCTCGTAGATGGTCACGAAGACGAGGACGCGGCGGAAGTGCTGCTTGTGGTCGAGGTTGATGGTGAGGTTCTCGCCGGAGGAGACGGCGCCGGTGCGGTCGTCGCCGTCGAGATGGATGAACGGCGGCTGGTGCAGCGCCCCGAAGGCGTTGCCGAGGGCCTGGACCACGCCCTTGCTGCCGTCGCTCAGTTCGTACAGGCAGCACAGGTCGAGATCGAGGTCGTCGTGCATGGCGACCGGACGGCCCAGTTTGCGGGCCCAGCCCGAGAACTGCTTGCGCACCTGCCAGTTGAGGTTGACGCGCATGGCGCCCGAGGTGCCGCCCTGCTTGGTCAGCGAGACGGAGGGCGCCGCCTTGGTGAGCGTGACCTTGGTCAGCCGGACCGGCGCGGCGGAGGGCGCCGCCGACGGGGGCGGAGGCGGGGCGGCGGCCGCCCGTGCCGCGGGCGGCGCGGGGGGTGCCGGAGGGGGCATCGTGGCCGCGGGGACGGACGGAGCCGGCGGGGCGGGTGGGACTGGCTGGGGTGCCGGGGGTGCTGGGGGTGCCGCGGGGGCTTGCTGGGGCTCGTCCACCGAGATCCCGTAGTCCGTGGCCAGTCCCTCGAGTCCGCTGTCGTAGCCCTGGCCGACGGCACGGAACTTCCAGGCGCCCTGTCGGCGGTAGAACTCGCCGAGTACGAAGGCCGTCTCCACGGTCGCGCCCGGATTGTCGAAGCGGGCCACCACGGTGTTCCGCGCGGCGTCGCGGACCTCGATGTACAGATCGGGGACCTGCCCGAACGATCCGCCGTCCGAGGAGGCGGCGAGGATCACGGTCTCGATCGCGGGCTCCACGCGCGCGAGGTCGACGAACAGGCTGTCGGTCACCCGGCCGCCGGCGTCGCGCTTGCCCTCGTGGCGGACCGCGCCTGAGGAGTGGGCAGACTGGTTGTAGAAGACGAAGTCCGCGTCGGAACGGACCTTTCCGCCCACCAGGAGGAGGGCGGAGGCGTCCGCGTCGGGCACGCCGGGGCCGGTTCGCCAGCCCAGCTCCACCCGCAGCGCCGTCGTCGGCACCGGGGTGTTCGATCCTTTCGACATTGACATGTCCGCCCCCATCACGTGTCACCGAGCCGGGCCGTGCCCCGGCGAATCGTCGAGTTGTCCGCGTCCAACCTATTCTCCCCGGCGCCCGTCCCCCGCGAGGAGTTCGGCAGGACGGCCGGTCAACCGCCGGTAACCCGCCCGGAACTCGGCCTTTACCTTAAAAACGCGCGGCATGACGCCCCATTTTGCCAAGTTCGCTCGCATTGGGGATCCCAGGTCACTGAGGACACGGAAAACAACCCTCTTATCGGTCTCCCCAACCAGCACATCGTGGGCTTAACTTATGGCCATGACCTCCCCCCGCTCCACTTATGGCGGCGGCTACTACTCCGCCTCCTTCCCGGACACCCCGATCTACGACTCGCTCGTGGCCGAACGGGGCACCCCGCAGATCGCCCCCATCCGGGTCCCCGCCGCGTACGACATGCCGAGCAGCAGCCACCTGCCCGCGCTGCCGTCCGCCCTGCCCGCCCTCCCGGCGGGCCCCTCGCAGCCCTCCTACGGCTACCCGCAGCAGGTGCCGCAGCCCGCCCCGCTGCAGCAGGCCCCCGCCGCCTACATCCCGCACCAGGCCACCGCGCCGCGCGGGTACCCCGGCCCCCAGCAGCCGCAGCAGCCCCGCCCGGCCGCGCCCGGCCCCGCGGGGTACGAGGCGATGCGCCCCGCGGCTCCCCGGCCGGCCCCCGCGCCGTACCAGGACCCGTACAACCAGCAGCAGTACCGCGGCTACTGAGCCGCCCTCCGGGTTGTCGGTGCCGCCTGGCACGATGACCTCATGGGGTACGCGCGACTGAGGTCGATCCACGTCCATCCGGTCAAGGCGTTCCGGAGCCTGTCACTCCGGGAAGCCGTCGTGGAGCCCTGGGGGCCGGCCGGTGACCGACGCTGGATGCTGATCGACGACGGGGGAAAGGTCGTCACGCAACGCCGGCAGCCGCGCCTCGCCCTGGCCGCCGCCGAGCTCGTGCCCGGCGGCGGCGTACGGCTGTCCGCGCCCGGCCTGGAGCCGCTGACCGTGCCCGTCCCGCGCCCGGGAGGCACCGTGCCGGTGCGGCTCTTCCGGGACAAGGTCGAGGCGCTCCCCGCCGAGGACGCCGCAGCGCACGCCTGGTGCAGCGCCCTTCTCGGAGCCGACGTCCGACTGGTGCACCTGGACGATCCCGCCGTCCGCCGGCCCGTGGACCCGCGGTACGCGCTGCCGGGCGAGACCGTCTCCTTCGCCGACGGCTTCCCGTTCCTGCTGACGACGACGGCGTCCCTCGACGCCCTCAACTCCCTGATCGCACAGGGCGAGCACGCGGACGAGGGCCCTCTGCCCATGAACCGCTTCCGGCCGAACCTGGTCGTCTCCGGCACCGAGGCGTGGGCCGAGGACGGCTGGTCACGCATCGCCGTCGGCGAGGTCTCCTTCCGGCTCGCCAAGCCGTGCGGGCGCTGCGTGGTGACGACCACCGACCAGGACACCTCCGAACGCGGCGCGGAGCCACTGCACAGCCTCGGCCGGCACCGCCGTGTCGATGGCGCACTGGTCTTCGGGCAGAACCTGGTCCCGCTCGGCCGCGGCACGGTCCGGGTCGGCGATCCGGTGCGGATCATCGAGTGACGTGCCGCCGTCCCACCGGCCGGGTTCCGGACAAACGGCCCGGAACCGGGAACCCCGCCCGTGGTCCGCGCGTTGGGCTTTGTGAGAGCTTCATGAGAACCCTGCGGGCCAGTGTCACCGAGCGGGGGCGGTGAGGAGCGGGAAGGGGGTGCGTGTGTGCGTGCGATCAGGGGCCTGTGGCGCTGGCGGGGCAATCCGCTGTGCCGCGCGACCGACCTGGCCGAGGCCTGGACGGCCCTGACGGCTCTGCTGCTGATCGTGTCCGTGGCGCCGCTGGTCGGCGTGCTCGTGGGCGGCGTGGCGCAGAACGCGCTGCAACGCTCGGTGCGCGAACAGCACGAGGCCCGGCACCGGGTGACGGCCACCGTGGTCCGCGCCCTGGAGCGTTCGCCCCTGACCGTCGACCCGGAGAGCTCCTCCGGCGGGGATCTGCGCACTCGGGTCCTCGCCGACTGGACCGCGCCGGACGGCTCGCGGCACGAGGGCCCCGTCATGGTGGGGATCGACGACCCGGACAGCGGCGACCGGTTCGCGATATGGACGGACGCGCGGGGCCGGGCGGTGACCCGCCCGCTGGACTCCGCGACCGCGACCACGCACGCCGTGCTCGCCGGCTTCGGCACCGCGGTGGCGGCCGCGGCCCTGGTCGAGGCCGCCCGGCGGATCGCCGTGTGCCGCATGGTCCGCCGCCGGTACGCCCGCCTGGAGCAGGAGTGGGACCGGGCAGGACCGGACTGGGGCAGGACCGGCGCGGGCAGCTGACGGGCTTGTGCCTCCGGTCAACTCACCACCTGCGCGCACGCTACGGTGGACTGGCCGAACCGAATCGGCGACGACCCGCGTACGACGAGGTGGGGGCACAGCAACGCCATGGCACAGGGCACGGTCCAGGTGACGCACACCGGCACCTCGCGGTGGCGGCGCCGCACAGGGGAGTACGCATCGCTCGCCGCCGCCCTGGAGGCCGCGGCCGACGGTGACGTCCTCACCGTCGCCCCCGGGACCTATCGGGAGAACCTCGTCGTTCAGCGGGCGGTGACCCTGCGCGGCCCCGAGGGTGCCCAGGGTTCGGTGCGGATCGCGCCCGTCGACGGCGTCCCGCTGACCGTGCGCGCCTCGGCGGTGATCCAGGACCTGCACGTCGAGGGCCAGGACGCGGCGGCGCCCGCGGTGCTCGTCGAGGACGGTACGCCGGAGCTGCTGAGCCTGCGGGTGGTGGCGCGTTCCGCCTCCGGGATAGAGGTGCGCGGCGGCGCGCGACCCACGGTGCGGCGCTGCACCGTCGACAATCCGGCCGGCGCCGGCATCGCCGTACTGGACGGCGGGGGCGGCGTGTTCGAGGAGTGCGAGGTCGTCTCGGCCGGGCAGGCGGGCGTCGCGGTGCGCTCCGGCGCCCACCCCCGGCTGGAGCGCTGCCGGGTGCATCACGCGGCGGGTTCCGGACTGACCGCGACGGGCGAGGGCTCCGCGCTGGAGGCCGTGGGCTGCGAGGTCTACGAGGTGCGGGGCAGCGGTGTGCAGATCACCGGCCGGGCCACGGCCCACCTGACCGACTGCGACGTGCACCGCACCACCGGCGACGGCGTCACGCTGGACACGGACGCGGTCCTCACGCTCGCCGACTGCCGCATCCACGACATCCCGGAGAACGCGGTCGACCTCAGGTCGCGCTCCGTCCTCACCCTGACCCGCACCAGCGTGCGGCAGTTCGGGCGCAACGGCCTGTCGGTGTGGGACCCGGGCACGCGGGTGGACGCCAACCAGTGCGAGATCTTCGACAGTACGGGCGACTATCCGGCGGTCTGGGTCAGCGACGGCGCCACCGCGGTGCTCGACTCCTGCCGGGTGCACGACGTGCCGGACGCGCTGTTCGTGCTGGACCGCGGATCGCGCGTGGACGTCGTCGACAGCGACCTCTCCCAGGTGCGCAACACCGCCGTGTCGGTGAGCGACGGCGCCACCGCGCAGCTCGACGACTGCCGCATCCGGGACGCGGCCACGGGCGCCTGGTTCCGCGACCACGGCAGCGGCGGGACCCTCAACAACTGCACGCTGGACGGCAATCGGACCGGCGTGATCGTCACCAAGGGCGCCGACCCCACCATCGAGCGCTGCACGGTCGACTCCCCCTCCGAGGCGGGCGTCTACGTGTCGGCCGGCGGCCGCGGCAGCTTCCTGAACTGCCGGGTGACCGGCAGCGCGGGCTACGGCTTCCACGTGATCGACGGCTGCCGTACGACGCTCAGGAAGTGCCGCACGGAACGCTGCGCGCGCGGCGGATACGAGTTCGCGGACGGCGGCCCCGACACGGCGTACGACTCCGGTCCGCTCGTCGAGGACTGCACCAGCGACGAGAGCGTCGGCCTGGCGGCGCCCGCCGCGCCGGAGCCGGTCGTGCAGACGGTGGCCCAGTCCCCCGGTCTGCTGGGCTCGATCCCGGGGCAGCGCACCACCGAGCAGGAGCCCCTCGTCGCGGCCGCCGCACCGCAGGAGACGGCGCGCACCTCGAAGGCCGTACTCGGTGAACTGGACGCGCTGGTCGGCCTCGACAGCGTCAAGCGCGAGGTGCGGGCCCTGACCGACATGATCGAGGTGGGCCGGCGGCGGCAGCGGGCGGGGCTGAAGGCCGCCTCGGTCAAACGGCACCTGGTCTTCACCGGCTCCCCCGGCACCGGCAAGACGACGGTCGCCCGGCTGTACGGCGAGATCCTCGCCTCGCTCGGCGTTCTGGAGAGGGGCCACCTCGTCGAGGTGTCCCGGGTCGACCTGGTGGGCGAGCACATCGGCTCCACGGCGATCCGCACCCAGGAGGCGTTCCAGCGGGCGCACGGCGGCGTGCTGTTCATCGACGAGGCGTACGCGCTCTCCCCCGAGGACGCGGGCCGCGACTTCGGCAAGGAGGCCATCGACACGCTGGTCAAGCTGATGGAGGACCAGCGGGAGTCGGTCGTCGTGATCGTCGCGGGCTACACGGCGGAGATGGAGCGCTTCCTGTCCGTCAACCCGGGGGTGGCCTCCCGCTTCTCACGGACCATCACCTTCGGCGACTACGCCCCCGAGGAGCTGTTGCGGATCGTGGAGCAGCAGGCCGACGAGCACGAGTACCGGCTGGCGCCCGGGACGGCCGAGGCGCTGACGAAGTACTTCACGGCGATTCCCAAGGGCCCGGCCTTCGGCAACGGCCGCACCGCCCGCCAGACCTTCGAGGCGATGGTGGAGCGCCACGCGAGCCGGGTCGCCCAGCTGGGTGACCCCAGCACGGACGACCTGACCCTGCTCTACGCGGACGACCTGCCGGATCTGCCGTAGCCGGGCACGCGCCCGTGCCGGAGTGGACTGCCGGAGGGGACTGCCGCAGGGGCTAACAGTCCCCGGGTCCGTCGTCCGCCGCCGGGACCGGTGCCGGGCCCTCGGTGTGGCGTGGCGCCGGTACCTGCGGGCGCAGTCGGGCCAGCAGCCGCCCGCGCTCCTCGGCGAAAACGGGGTCGGCCTGGTAGTCGGAGTGGCCGAGGATCGGCGCCGGCAGCGGGTGGAGGTCGGTCCGGCCGTACGTCAGGGGGTCCTTGAGGGGTGCGCGGTCCACCGCGGGGCCCGAGTCGCCGGGCAGCCGCATCGGGCCGCCGATGGGGTCGGTGCGCCGGTACAGGTTGCGCCAGCAGTCGACCTCCTCGTGCAGCGAGGCGAGCGCGGCCGGTCCGAAGTGGGCCGGGAACCAGCGGCCGTACAACCGCTCGAGCGGGGAGCCGTACGTGAGGAGGGCGACGCGCCTGCGGGCGGACGGCTCCAGCTGCCAGGACGCGGCGGCGGCGAGGACACTGCCCTGCGAGTGCCCGGAGATGACCAGCCGCCCGCCGGTGGCACGGGTCCAGGTCGCCATCCGCCAGGTCAGGTCGGGCACCGCGCGCTCGGCGTAGCAGGGCGGCGCGAAGGGGTGGGCGGCACGCGGCCAGAAGGTGCCGACGTCCCACAGGATGCCGATGCTGCGCCGCGCGGAGGGGTCCTTGTAGGCGCGCCTGCCCCAGGTGACGAACAGTATGAAACCGAGGCCGATGAGCCAGGATCCCAGCGCCTGGGCGGTCTGTGCGGCGCCGTGGACCACGGTGTACGTCCCGCGCGCGGCCTCGCCCGGCACCTGGTCGGTCGTCAGGGCGCCCACCAGGGCTCCGGCGCCGAGCAGCAAGGTGGCGGCGGAGGTGATGGCGACGAGGAGGGGAGCCCGGTCGGTGAGGGTGGCCATGGCGCGGGTGAGCGCGATGCGCCGGGTGCGCCCGGGGTCCCCGGCCTCCCCCGGGTGGTCGCCCTCCACGGCGTCGCGTTCCGCACGGGCCAGGCGAAGGGTGTGCCGGGCGAGCGCGGCGCACAGCAGGAGCACGACGACGAGCAGCGGCGGGATGACGGACGCCTGCCAGGTCAGCAGGACGGGCGGCCCGGCGACGCGGGTGCCCGTGCCGTCCATCCAGTCCCCCACCCGCTGCGCGACGCCGCCGGACATCACGCCGCCCAGCGCGCAGGCGAGCATGGCGACGGCGGGGCCGCCCAGGCCCCGGATCGCGGCGCGGGCGTCGGGACGGCTGCGGTGGAGCAGGTGGGCCACGACGGCGAGGGCGATGACCAGCAGTCCCTGCACCAGGGCGATGCCGCCGAAGGTCATGTCCCCGGACAGCCGGCCGCCCGACGTCCATCCCGGGCGTGCCCAGCCGCCGTACAGCAGGGCGAGGACGAACAGCACGAGGGCGGCGAGCGGCAGGCGTCGTACGAGGTGCTCGTCGAGGCGACGGTCGAGGCGGTTCTCGCTGCGGCCCCGGCGGCAGACCACCGCGACGACGGCGACCGCCCCGGCGGCCAGCGCGCCCACCAGGACCCAGCCCAGCGTGTCGAGCAGCGCGGGGCCACCCGGCCGGCGGTCGAAACGGGCCGCCGGTGTGCCGACCGCCGCGGCGACGGTCAGCAGGCCGGCAGCGGTGTGCGCGGCGCGCAGCCGGGCCACCAGGCGACGCCCGTACCAGAACCCGGGCCGGCCCAGCGCGGTGCGGCCGGGGTCCTCCTCGGCGTCGGTCTCGCGGTCCATCGGCTGCTGGGACTCGTAGGCCCGCCAGGTGCGCAGCGACAGGTACCACAGCAGCCCGGTCAGTGCGGCGGGCACCGCGGCCGCGAGGGCGAGCCTGCGACCGGGCGGGCTCCACCAGCCGCCGTCCGAGACCACCGGCGACATGAAGCCCAGCCAGGAGTGCCGCTGCGCACACGCGCGCGTGCCGGCGCACTGCCAGGCCACGAGGTCGAGCGCGACCTCGCAGGCGGCGGCGACCAGCAGCACCGTGAGCGTCAGGCCGGTCAGCCGCACCAGCAGCCCGTACAGGCGGACCGTCCGGATCCGGTCGTGGGCGGTTGGCCGCATCCAGTGGGCGAGGTTGACCACCATGAAGGGCAGGAGCAGCAGCCACAGGGCGCGGGTGCCGTTGCCGGACGTCAGGTTGCACCAGACGTAGGCCTCGGGCACCGGGCGGCCCCGGTAGTCCTCGGGCCGGGACTCGGCGTCGGCGTCCTCGGTGCGCCGGAAGACGGCCGCGATGTGGTCGCCGGTGATCCGCACGGTCCGCGGGTCGTCCAGCATCTCGGCGGGTGTCGTGCCGCCCACCCCGTGCACCAGGAGTTCCAGTGCGGTGCCGCTTCTCCCGTCCGTCCCCTCCGTACCGCCGCGCGGTCCGGGGGCGCCGTGCCCGCCCGTCCCGGCCCTTTCCTGCGCCTGTCCCACTGTCCGCACTCCCCCGTGACGCGCCGTCGGCTCTGTCCGTGCGGGCACAAGGATCTCCACTCCTCGGGCGTCGTACACCCCTCGGCACGGAATCTCCCCGATCCGTGTGACCTGTGACGGCGGGACGGGCCGGAGGGCGGTACGGGAGTGACATGTGCGCGGCGACGGGCGGTGGCGCGGCCGGTGACGTGGCGTGCGAGGATGGGACGTCCGCGCACGGGTGCGAGGAGAAGTCCTCATCAGAGCGAGTGCGTGGGCGTGTCGGAGGGTTTTGCGGCGAAAGGACCGAAGCGTACGTGAGTGAGAATCCGAACCTCCTCGCGGAGCAGCGGCGCGCCCTGATCCTCGACGAGGTGCGCCGCCGGGGCGGGGTCCGGGTCAACGAGCTGACCCGCAAGCTGGGTGTGTCGGACATGACGGTCCGCCGCGACCTCGACGCGCTGTCCCGGCAGGGTGTGCTGGAGAAGGTGCACGGCGGCGCGGTCCCGGTGGCCGAGGCGAGCACCCACGAGCCGGGATTCGAGGCCAAGTCGGGTCTGGAGCCGACCGCCAAGGAGGACATCGCGCGGGCCGCCGCGGAGCTGGTCGCGCCGGGCGCCGCGATCGCCCTGTCGGGCGGTACGACGACGTATGCGCTGGCGCACCGGCTGGTGGACGTGCCGGAGCTGACGGTGGTCACCAACTCGGTGCGGGTGGCCGACGTGTTCCACGTGGCGCAGCGCACCTCGGGGGCGCGGCAGGGAGCGGCCACGGTGGTGCTCACCGGCGGTGTGCGCACGCCCTCCGACTCGCTGGTGGGCCCGGTCGCCGACCAGGCGATCGCGACGCTCCACTTCGACGTGCTGTTCCTCGGCGTGCACGGGATATCGGCCGAGGCGGGCCTGTCCACTCCGAACCTCGCGGAGGCGGAGACCAACCGGCGTCTCGTGCAGTCGGCGCGGCGGGTCGTGGTGGTCGCCGACCACACCAAGTGGGGTGTCGTGGGCCTGAGTTCGTTCGCGACGCTGGAGCGCGTGGACACGCTGGTGACCGACTCCGGCCTGTCGGCGCAGGCCCGCGCGGAGGTCGCCGAGCACCTCGGTCTCGTCGTGGCGGGCGAGCCGGAGACCGCCACCGACTGACCTCGGCGGTACCCGGCCCCCTCCCCCGGCCCCGCTGACACCCGGCCCGCTCCCGGATATCGTGGCGCCACCCGTCCGATCCGTCCGCGTGTGCGGCTTCGTACTTCGTACAAGGGGGTTGTGGCCATGGCTCGCCGTCTGCGTCCGGTGGGTCTCGACTTCGTCGAGACGGCGCCGGTACGCCTGGTCTTCGCGCGGGAGATCGCCGCGGCTCCGGATCCGGTCTTCCGCGCGCTGGCCGAGGACGTGCCCGGCTGGACCGCGTGGTTCTCCGCGGTGACGTTCGCGCGGCCCATCGGCGAGGGCGCGGGGCGCGAGATCCGGCTCAGGGGCGGTACGCGCTTCGTGGAGACGGTGCTGGCGGCCGAGCGGCCCGAGGTGTACGCCTATCGCGTCGACGTCACCAACGCGCCGGGCGCCCGGGCCATGCTCGAACACTGGCGGCTGACGCCTGCCGGGACCGGTACGCGCGTGCAGTGGACGTTCGCGGCGGACGGTACGGCGCCGTTCCGTTTCGTGCTCGACCGGGCGCGTCCGGGGCTGGGGCGGGCCTTCCGGGGCGCGGTCACGTCGCTGGACCGGCGGCTGACGCGCCCGTAGTGCCGCGGTCGGCTCAGCCGGGCCAGGTGCCGGTGTGCAGCAGGGATTCGATGGCCGCCGTGTACGGCTCGATGTCGAGGCCCTGTTCGGCGAGCCAGGCGTCCGAGTAGTACTTGTCGAGGTACCGGTCCCCCGGATCGCACAGCAGCGTCACGACGCTGCCCCGGTCTCCGGCGGCCACCATCTCGGCGACGATCTTCAGCGCGCTCCACAGTCCGGTGCCCGTGGAGCCGCCCGCCTTGCGGCCGATGGCCCGCTCCAGCGAACGTACGGCCGCGACGCTCGCCGCGTCCGGCACCTTCATCATGCGGTCGATCGCTCCGGGCACGAAGCTCGGTTCCATCCGGGGGCGGCCGATGCCCTCGATCCGGGAGCCGCGGTCGCAGGACACGTCGGGATCGCCGGTGGTCCAGCCCTCGAAGAAGCAGGAGTTCTCCGGGTCGGCGACGCAGACGCGGGTGTCGTACTGCATGTAGTGGACGTAGCGCGCGAGGGTCGCCGAGGTCCCTCCGGTGCCGGCCGTGGCGACGATCCAGGACGGCTCGGGGTACCGTTCCAGCCGCAGTTGGCGGAAGGTCGACTCGGCGATGTTGTTGTTGCCCCGCCAGTCGGTGGCGCGTTCGGCGTAGGTGAACTGGTCCATGTAGTGGCCGCCGGTCTCCGCCGCGAGGCGGGCGGACTCCTCGTACATGCGACGGGAGTCGTCCACGAAATGACATCGGCCGCCGTGGAACTCGATCAGGCGGATCTTCTCGGTGCTGGTCGTGCGGGGCATGACGGCGATGAAGGGCACGCCGATCAGAGACGCGAAGTACGCCTCGGAGACGGCCGTCGAGCCACTGGACGCCTCGATCACCGGGCTGTCCGGCCGGATCCAGCCGTTGCACAGGCCGTAGAGGAACAGGGAGCGGGCGAGGCGGTGCTTGAGGCTGCCGGTCGGGTGGGTCGACTCGTCCTTCAGGTACAGGTCGATGCCCCAGTGCTCCGGGAGCGGGAACAGGAGCAGGTGCGTGTCGGCCGAGCGGTTGGCGTCGGCCTGGACCTTGCGGACGGCCTCTTTCAGCCAGGCGCGATAGGCGGTGTCGCTGTGGTCCACGTCGAGGGTGACGCCGGTGCCGGTGGGTCGGGCAGTGCTCACGACGGGGCTCCTTACGCTGTGCGCCGACGGCGGGCAGCGCGGCCGACGCCTCGATCATAAGCACCTTCCGCACGCTTCTCACCTGCATAAACACACCTTTGGGCGCCTCAAAGGCAGCCCTGGGGCGCGGCGGTGGAGGCGACGGGGGGCGCATTCGCGCGAGTGCTCCGGTCGCCTCCGGAAAGGGAGGGCGCGTACTGGTGCTCGGGGCGCGGTAGGGGCAGACTGCCAGCGGGCGGGACGGGGTTCCCGCCGCGGGCGCACACTGGAGCACGACACGAGCCGGTACCGAGGGCATCGCGGGCGCGGTCCGGCAACCGACGCGCACGAGGGGGCGACGGCATGGCGGAGCCGGAGTTCAGGGCCACGGGGGTGCGGATCGGCAAACGGCTGCGCTCACTCACCCGGGCCGGAACGGTCCGGATCAGCGGTGGCCGGGTCGAGTTGCTCACCAGCTACGGCAGTGAGATAGACAGCGCGCCCGTGCAGGCGGTGCGCGCCTCCCGGCCGTGGTTCGGCCCGCAGGACCGTGCGCTGGCCGACCTCAACGGCAAGCGGTACCTGCTGACCCTCGGCGAGCGGGACCCCGCCCCCGGTGAACCGGGCCCGCCCGCGGCCCGCCGTTTCATCGAGGCGGTGCGCCGGGCGGCCGGACGCCGCGCCTGAGAGATGTCCGTAAGTTGCGGTGCCTCACCCCTTGCGTCACGCTGGTCTCACGTCACTCTGGGTTTACCGGCGATAACGCTGCGAACCAGCCCGCCGGCCATGACAGCGGGCGGCGCGTGCCGCGTGCGCCCCGCTGGATCCGAACTCCGTGTTCTTCCGGACCTCTATGTCGGGGAGTCGCAGCCGTGATCAGTCACCCAAGCAGACACTGCACGGTGGAGCTCCAAGCCCTGCCGTCGCGGATCGGCCAGGTCCGCAGAATCGTATCTGCGCAATTGCGCTACTGGCATATGGACTTCCTGATCGACCGGGCGACGCTCGGCGTGACGGAGTTGTTGACCAACGTCCACCTGCATGCCCGGCCCGACAAGACGTGCACCGTGGAGATAGAGCTGCTCCTGGACCGGCTCACGGTCTCGGTGCGCGACCACGATGCGCGACTGCCCGTCGTGGACGACGCCGCGCCGCTCGCGACGTGCGGGCGCGGGCTCGCCATGGTGGCCGCGATGAGCGAGAGCTGGGGCGCCCGGCCGGACGGCGGGTCGGGCAAGGTCGTCTGGTTCACGCTCCCGACGGCTGTCACCTCCGCTCCGGTCACCGCGTCGCCCGTCTCGGCGCGCCCGCCGCGCCGTCTGATCGAGGAGGTGCCGGCCGCCGCGTTCGCGGAGGTCGACCACGCGGTCGACCTCGCGAGACCCCAACCCGCTCCCGCCCGGTCGGCCGTTGCCGGCTGACCGGGCGGTGACCCCCGGCTGCCGCGGGCCGTGCGGCGCCGTTCCGGCCGGTGTCCGGAGCGGGTCCGCACCGTCGGGTGCCGGCAACCACCGGGAGTGGCCGTGCCCC
Source organism: Streptomyces sp. BBFR51 (assembly GCF_044591655.1). NCBI lineage: Bacteria > Bacillati > Actinomycetota > Actinomycetes > Kitasatosporales > Streptomycetaceae > Streptomyces > Streptomyces sp. BBFR51. The sequence goes on from NZ_CP172448.1 coordinate 1,011,816, forward strand.
TGACGGCGCGTCGGCTCGTGCCCGCGGCGTGACGAGGCGCGGCGCCGTCCGTTGCGTGGGCGCACCTGCGGGACGGCCGGGTGCCACCGTGACGAGGGCGGGCCCAGCCCCGGGTGGGTCTCCCCGGACCAGGTGGGCTCGGGCAGCGTGACGCTTGCGCCGGGTCGGTGCACCGACGCGGGCCGTACGCGGCTGCGGTGGCGCCGCGCAAGGCCCCGGTCGGCCACTCCCGGCCCCGGGCGGCCGCCCCGCGTCCCGGCCGGACGCCCGCCACGCGCTCCGCGCTGCCGTTGCACCGGGCACCGGGGGCGCCGACAGCCGTCGGCCGGCACACCGGCCGTCGTGGGGTGGGTGTGCCGGCCGGGTTCGCCGGGGTGTGGCGGGGACGGCGGGTGCTACTCGGTGGCGACGGCGCGCAGTACGTCCAGGCGGGACGCCCGCCGGGCCGGGCGCAGGCCCGCGAGGGCACCGGCCGCGAGGCCGACCAGTGCCACCACCGCGAGCTGCACCGGCGGCACGGCGAAGGCGAACGCGCTGTCCGAGGCGCCGTCGGAGGCCGCCACGAGGACCCAGCCCAGGAAGGCGCCGAGGCCGAGCCCGCCGACCGTTCCGAAGGCCGCGACCAGGACCGACTCCCAGCGGACCATGGCCCGCAGCTGGGCCCTGGTCTGTCCCACGGCCCGCAGCAGGCCGAGTTCGCGGGTGCGCTCGTGGACCGCCAGGGTGAGGGTGTTGGCGATGCCGAGCAGGGCGATGAGCACCGCGAGGGCGAGCAGCGCGTAGACGAGGGTCAGCATCATGTCGATGCCGCCCGCGGAGGACTGCGCGTACTCGTCCCGGGTCTGCACCTCGGGGTTGCCGTACCGGTCGGCGACCTTCTGGACCGCGGCCTTGCCCGCGTCCGCGTCCACGCCGTCCTTGAAGGCGACGGCGACCAGGGTGTCGGAGTCCTGGGTGCGGTGCGGGGCCCAGGCGGCGCGGGTGATGACGTAGTCGCCGGCGAGTTCGGACTGCCCGTAGACCGCGCGGACGGTGAAGGTCTCGCTTCGGCCGTCGGTGAAGGTGAGGCGGGTCGTCTCGCCGGTGGCCAGGCCCGCCTTCTCGGCCTCGCTCTCGGTGATCGCGATGCCGTCGGTGCCGAGGGAGTCCAGCGAGCCGCGGACGGTGCCCAGGTCGAAGGTGCGGTTCAGTGCGCCGGGGTCGGTGACGGTCAACGCCCGGCCCTCGCCGTCCACTTCGGCCACTCCTCGGCCGAGTCCGACGGCGGTCTCCACCTCGGGCAGCTCCCGGACCGCGCCGGCCAGCCGCGGGCTGAGGCCGCTGCCGCCCGCTCCGAAGGACGGAGCGCTTACGGCGACGTCGCCCGCGAAGGACCGGGAGACGGTCTGGTCCATGGTCGCCTTGAGCGAGGCTCCGAAGACGGTGAACAGCGACACGACGGCCACGCCGATCATCAGCGCCCCGGCGGTGGCCGCCGTGCGCTTGGGGCTGCGCAGGGCGTTGCGCCGGGCGAGGACACCCGTGACGCCGCGCAGCCGGCCCAGCGGGGCACCGAGTACGCGTACGGCGGTGGAGGAGGCGACCGGGCCGAGCACCACGAAGGCGGCCAGGGCCAGTACGGCGCCCAGTCCCGCCAGCCACACCGACGGGGAGAGCAGGACACCGGTCAGCGTCACCGCGAGGGCGAGCGCGAGCAGCGCCGTGCCCGTGAGCGCCCGCGCGCGGGAGGCGCCGGACGTGTCCACCGCCGTCTCGCGCAGCGCGGCCAGGGGTGCGGTGCGCCCGGCCCGGGCCGCGGGCAGCAGGGCGGAGCCGAGGCAGACCACGACGCCGACGGCGAGCGGGAGCAGCATGGACAGCGTGCTGATCACCAGGGCGCCCTCGGGGAAGGGGAAGCCGATCGCCGGGAACAGCGCCTGGAGTCCGGCCGCGATGCCGATGCCGCCCGCGAGACCCGCGGCGGACGCGGTCACGGCCACGACGGCCGCCTCGACGAGGGTGGCGGCGGTGACCTGTCGGCGGGAGGCGCCGAGCGCGCGCAGCAGGGCGTTCTCGCGGGTGCGCTGGGCGACCACGATGGCGAAGGTGTTGTGGATCGAGAAGGTCGCGACCAGCAGGGCGATGCCGGAGAAGACGAGCAGGAAGGTCGTGAACAGGGTGAGGAACTGGCTGGAGATCATGTCGGTGTTCTCCGCGGCCGACTCCTGCCCGGTGATGGCCTCGACTCCCCCCGGCAGTACGGGGGTCAGCCGGTCGACGAGTTCCTGCTGGCCGACGCCCGGTCCGGCCCGCACCTGGATGCTCGCCGCCTCACCGGGACGTGCGGTGAGGTACTTCTCGGCGTCGGCCGCCGTCATGCCGGTGAAGGTCACCTGGGCCATGCCGTCCTCGCCGCCGAAGGTCGCGAGGCCGACGACGGTGACCTTCACGGGGTCGGGGGTGCGCAGCGTGGTCGTGTCGCCGATCGCGAGGCCGCCCTTCTCGGCGGCGCCCCGGTTGACGACGACCTCGCCGGACTGCTGCGGGGCGCGGCCCTCGGCGAGGCGGTACGGGTTCAGCTCCGGGTCGGTGATCCAGTTGCCCGCCAGGGTGGGCGGGCCCTGGCCTCCGACCGGGTCGCCGTTCGCGCCGACGAGCTGGCCGGCGCCCTGGATGCTGGGGGCGACGGCCGCGACGCCCGGCACCCGCTCGACGGTCCGCAGCAGGTCGGTGCCGACCGGCTGCCGTACGCCCTGGCTCTCGCCGGGTGTGGTGATGGCGTCGGCGCTGCGCACCACGGCGTCCGTGCCGCTGGTGGCGTTGCCGAACATGGTGTCGAAGCTCGCGCGGAGCGTGTCGCCCATGACCAGGGTGCCGGCCAGGAAGGCGACGCCGAGGACCACGGCGAGGAAGGTCCCGGCGAAACGCCGCTTGTGGGCCCTGAGTGAGGAGACGCTCAGGCGGACGGAGGCGTTCATGACGGCACCTCGAAGGCTTTCATCCGGTCCAGGACCTTGTCGGCGGTCGGGGCGTCCATGCGGTCGACGAGGCGTCCGTCCGCGAGGAAGACGACCTCGTCGGCGTGGGCGGCGGCGACCGGGTCGTGGGTGACCATGACGACCGTGCGACCCGTCTGCCGCACGGTGCGGCCGAGCAGGCCCAGCACCTCGCCGCCGGAGCGGGAGTCGAGGTTTCCGGTGGGCTCGTCGGCGAAGACCACGTCCGGCTGTCCGGCGAAGGCGCGGGCCACGGCGACGCGCTGCTGCTGTCCGCCGGAGAGTTCGGAGGGACGGTGGTGGAGGCGGTCGCGCAGCCCTACGACGTCGATCAGCGCGTCGACCCACTCGGTGTCGCCCCGCCGGCCGGCGAGGTCGAGGGGGAGGGTGATGTTCTCGGCGACGGTCAGTGTCGGCACGAGGTTGAAGGCCTGGAAGACGAAGCCGACCCGGTCGCGGCGCAGCAGGGTGAGCCGGCGGTCGTCGAGGGTGCTCAGGTCGGTGTCGCCGATGTGGGCGGTGCCCGAGGTGAGTGTGTCCAGGCCGGCGGCGCAGTGCATGAGGGTGGACTTGCCGGAGCCCGAGGGGCCCATGATGGCGGTGAAGCGGCCGGCCGGAAAGTCCACGCCGACCCCGTCGAGGGCGCGTACGGCGGTGTCGCCACCGCCGTACACCTTGACCGCGTCGACGACCCGGGCCGCTGCCCTGGTGGCAGTCGTCGTGGTCATGCCGCACCGCCCTTGCCCGTCCGGCCGAACTGCTCGTCCAGTACGGACAGCCGGCGCCAGTACTCGTCCTCGTCGATCTCGCCGGAGGCGAAGCGGTGGCCGAGCACCGTGATGGGCGAGTTGTCCTCGACCGTGGTCGGCCGCCCGGGGCCGCGGCGCCCGCGCCACACCGTGCGGCGCAGCAGGGTGATGCCGCCGCCGATGATCAGGACCCAGATCACCGGGAAGAGCAGGATCCACGGGCCGGGCCCGCCGTCGCCGAAGTGTGCCAGGGTCTCCATGTCGTCCAACTCCTCGGTCGGGATGTCCTTCGTGTCGCTTTCGAGCGTCGCTCCGGGAGTGGGTCCTGGTCGTCGTACGGCCAGCGGCACTGTGCGTACCCCGCGGGGAGTACTCCGGCGGTCAGCCGCTGCTTCCTGCGTCCTCGACCTCGCACCCTCGACTTCTGTAACTACTAGTATGTACAGTGCGTGCATGAGCACCTCGGAACGACTGATCGAGTCCACCCGCGAGCTGCTGTGGGAGCGCGGGTACGTGGGCACCAGCCCCAAGGCGATCCTCGAACGCGCGGAGGCCGGGCAGGGCAGCATGTACCACCACTTCAAGGGCAAGCCCGATCTCGCGCTGGCCGCGATCCGGCGCACGGCCCAGGAGATGCGGGCCACCGCCGAGGCGGTGCTCACCGGTCCGGGCACGCCGTACGAGCGCGTCGAGGCGTATCTGCTGCGCGAGCGCGACGTGTTGCGCGGGTGCCCGGTCGGGCGGCTGACCATGGACCCGGACGTGATCGCCGACGACGCCCTGCGCGCACCGGTGGACGAGACACTCGACTGGCTGCGCGAGCAGATCGCCCAGTTGGTCGAGGAGGGCCGGGAGCAGGGCGAGTTCGCGCTCTCGCTGGACGGCGAGGAGATCGCGGCGGCCGTCGTCGCCACCGTCCAGGGCGGCTATGTCCTGGCTCGCGCGTCCGGCTCGCCCGCCGCCTTCGACGCGGGCGTCCGAGGACTGCTCTCCCTGCTGTCGGCTCACAAGAGCCCCGCGTCGTAGAGGAGTTCGGATCCGTGTACATCACCCGACAGCGCCCCGGGACCCAGCGGGGCGCGACCGAGAACTTCACCGGCACGGTCTGGCTGGACGAGATCGCCGCGCCCCCGCCACCCTCCCGGCTCCGCATGTTCCACGTCCACTTCGCCCCGGGCGCGCACACCGCCTGGCACCGCCATCCGCACGGCCAGGTCCTGCACATCCTCCAGGGCGAGGGCCGGGTGCAGCGCGGGGGCGGTGAGGTGGAGGCCGTCCGAGCGGGCGACACCGTGTGGATCGAACCGGACGAGTGGCACTGGCACGGGGGCGGTCCGCACACCTTCATGAGCCATCTCGCGGTCGTCGAGGCCGCCGGGGACGGCACGACCGCCGAGTGGGGCGAACACGTCGCCCCCAAAAACCGCCGCGCCTGAGGAGCCGTCCGATGCACGCCATGCAGTACACCTTCACCCTGCCCGCCGACTACACGATGGACGTCGTCCGCGAGCGGGTGGCCCGCACCGGGCACCTGCTGGACGACTGGCCGGGCCTCGGGATCAAGGCCTATCTGATCCGGGAGCGCGGGAAGGACGGCTCGCCGGTCAACCAGTACGCGCCGTTCTACCTGTGGCGCACCGTGGAGGGCATGAACTCCTTCCTCTGGGAGGGCGCCTTCCAGCGGCCCACCGACGACTTCGGCCGGCCCGCGGTCCGGCAGTGGACGGGCCTGGCGTACGAGGAGGGCGCCGCCGCCGGCTCCCCCGCGCGGGTGGCGGTACGGCGGCGGCAGCCGGTGCCGGAAGGTGTACCGCTGACGGAGGTGGCGGCGCGGGCGGTGCGGGAGACCGGGCGGCTGGCGGCCTTGGACGGGGCGGTGCTCGCGGCGGCGGTCGTGGACACCGGCGCCTGGGAGCTGGTCCACTTCTCGCTCCACGCGCACGGCGCGCCCGACGGGGTGGAGGGCGAGGTCTTCCGGGTGCTGCGTCTCTCGGAGCCGGGGCGGGACCTGCTGCCCCAAGGGCGCCAGTGGTGAGCGCCGTCCGCACGGTCCTCGGGGACGTGCCCGCCGGGGAGTTGGGCGTGTGCGACGCGCACGACCACCTGTTCTTCGCCAGTCCCCGGCTGCCCGGCGAGGAGCTGCGCGGCGTGGCGGCGGCGCGGGCGGAGCTGGCCGCGTTCCGGGAGCTGGGCGGCGGGACGGTGGTGCAGTGGACGCCGTACGGTCTGGGCCGGCGGGCCGCCGATCTGCCGGCCCTGGCCCGGGAGACCGGCGTGCACGTGGTGGCCGCGACGGGGCTGCACCAGGACGTCCACTACGACGAGGGCACGCTCGCCGCGCTGCGGGACCGGGCCGCCGACGTCTTCGTCGCCGAACTGACCCGGGGCATCGGCACCTCGGGCGTCCGCGCGGGGCTGATCAAGGTGGCGGGCGGGTTCCACGCGCTCGACGCGCACGCGCGGTGGACCATGTCGGCGGCGGCCGAGGCGCACCACGCGACGGGGGCGCCCGTCGCCGTGCACCTGGAACTGGGCACCGGCGCCCTGGACGTACTGGAGCTGCTGTGCGGCGAGTTGGGCGTGCCGCCGCACCGGGTGGTTCTCGGTCACCTCAACCGCTCCCCCGACCCCGTGGCACACCGGCAGGCCGCCGGGTCGGGGTGCTACCTGGCCTTCGACGGGCCGTCGCGGGCCCATCACGCCACCGACTGGCGGATGCCGGACGCCGTGCGGGACCTCGCCGAGGCGGGCCACGGCGATCAGCTGCTGCTCGGCGGCGACACGACGACGGCGGCCGCGCGGTCGGTGAACGGCGGTCCGGGCATGCCGTATCTGCTGCGCCGCGTGGCACCCCGGCTGGCGCTCGCCGTGGGCGAGGAGCTGGTGCGGCGCGTCCTCACCGAGAATCCCGCGCGGGCTTTCGCCGTCCAGTGGCGCTGACGTCCGCCCGCCCCCAGACCCCGGCCCGACGGGAGACCCCTCATGCCCTTCGTCCGCATCGACGCCCACGGCACCGTCGCCGGCCGACTCGACGCGCTCGGCCGTGCCGTCCACGACGCCCTGGTGGAGACGCTCGGCATTCCGTCCGACGATCGTTTCCAGGTCCTGACCGGTCACGACGGCGTCCGCGGCGCGCTGCGGTACGACGACTACCTCGGCGTGCACCGGGACGAGGGCATCGTGTTCGTGGCGATCACGCTGCGGTCGGGGCGGGCGACCGGGCAAAAGCAGGCGCTGTACCGCCGGATCGCCGAACTCGCCGAGGCCTACGCGGGCACCGCGCCGCGCAACGTGTTCGTCACCCTGACCGAGAACACCTCCGCGGACTGGTCGCTGGGCCACGGCCTCGCCCAGTACGTAGGCTCGGGATCATGCTGAGACTCGGAATCCCCGTCATCGGCGTCACGGACGTCCCCCGCGCGGTCGCCTTCTGGACGGCAGCGCTGCCCCTGGTCGCCACGCAGGAGTGGGGGAGCGAGAGCTGGCGAACGCTCGAGCACGCGGACGGCTCCGGGCGGGCCCTCGGTCTGATGCGCAGCGACTCTCCGGCCGAGCCGCGGCCCCGGCTCCACCTCGACCTGTTCACGGACTCGGCGGAGGAACAGCGGGCGGAGGTGCGGCGGCTGATCGGTCTCGGGGCGCGGGCCGTCGAGTGGGACCACTACCCGCCCGACCCCGACTTCGTCGTCCTCGCCGACCCGGACGGCAACGTCTTCTGCGTCGTCGACCTCAGCCACGCCCCCAGCGGCGGCGAGCGGCCCGCGCCCTGAGGCGAACACCGTCCGGATTGCGACGCGTCCCTACGTCAGCGCGCCGAGGGGGTCGTCCAGGACCGGCTGCCAGGCCAACTCGGCGGCGCCGACCAGGCTGTTGTGGTCCAGGCTGCAGGGCAGGATCGGCACGCCGCCGCTCTGGCCCCACAGGCTGCGGTCGGCGACGACCGCGCGCAGCCGCTCGGGGGCCGCGTCGAGGAGTGCGCCGTGGAGTCCGCCGAGGATGATGCGGTCCGGGTTGAGGATGTTCACCAGGCCGGCCAGGCCCAGGCCGAGGCGGTCGACGAGGGTCTCGGTGGCGGTGCGGACGGCCGGGTCGGCGTAGTGCTCGCGGATCAGGTCGTAGGACTGCTGGAGCAGGGACACCTCCGGTCCCGGCTCGCGGCCGGCCGCCCTGAGGAAGGCCAGCGGGTCGGCCTCCACGTCCAGGCAGCCGCAGCCGCCGCAGTAGCAGGGGCGGCCGTCGGGGTTGACGGTGAGGTGGCCGACCTCCAGGGCGAGACCCGAACTGCCGGAGTGCAGGCGGCCGTCGAGCACCAGCGCACCGCCGACCCCGCGGTGGCCGGTGGCCACGCACAGCAGGTCGCGCGCGCCGCGTCCGGCGCCGTGGCGGTGTTCGGCGAGGGCGGCGAGGTTGACGTCGTTCGCGGCGAACGCGGGTCCCTCGATCCCGGCGGCGCGCACCTGCTCCGCGAAGATCCGCCGCACGGGCGCGCCCGCCGGCCAGGCCAGGTGCAGCGGGTTCAGGGCCAGGCCCTCCGGTTCCGCGACGGCGGACGGCACGGCGAGTCCGGCGCCCACGCAGCGCCGTCCGGTCTCCCTCAGGAGTTCGGCTCCGGTCTCGACGACGGAGGCCAGCACCTTCGTCGGGTCGGCGTCGACGACCTCGCAGCCGGGCGCGGTGGCGACGATCCGGCCGCCGAGGCCGACCAGCGCCGCGCGGAAGCCGTCGGCGTGGACCTGGGCGGCGAGGGCGACGGGCCCGTCCTCGGCGATCGAGAGGCGGTGCGAGGGGCGGCCCTGCGAACCGGCCGCCGCGCCGGGCCGGGCGTCCACCCGGATCAGGCCGAGCGCCTCCAGTTCGGCCGCGACCGCGCCGGCCGTGGCGCGGGTCACGCCCAGCTCCGCGGTGAGGACGGCGCGGGTGGGGGCGCGTTCGGTGTGGACGAGCTCCAACGCGGGTCCGAGCGCACCGCGCCCCCGGTCCAGCCGCGTCCTCGAGGTGGTCCCTTCCCCCGCCGCCCGGGGGTCCGCCTTGCCGCTCATGAGGGCGAGTCTCCCATGATCCGAAGATGTGGCGAGCCTAGAGGCCGCTGACCCTGAGCGTGATGTTCAGCCGCCCGGTGAGTCCCAACTCGGGCGGCGCGGTGCCCGCGTGCACCCTGGGCACCCCGTGGTACGCGAGCCGGGACGGGCCGCCGAAGACGAACAGGTCGCCGCTGCGCAGCTCGGTGTCGGTGCAGGGGCGGGTCCGGGTCTCCGGGTTGCCGAAGCGGAAGACGCAGGTGTCACCGAGACTGAGCGAGACCACGGGCGCGTCGGAGCGCTCGTCGGCGTCGCGGTGCATGCCCATGCGGGCGTCGGCGTCGTAGAAGTTGATCAGCGCGATGTCGTACGGCGCCCGTGCCACCGCGTCGGCGCCCAGCGCGTCGGTCACCGCGCGGCGGGCGAGGTCGTCGAGCCAGGCCGGGAAGGGCTTCACCGGCGTGCCGTCGCCGTCGACGGCGGTGTCGGCGTAGCCGTACGGGTACCAGTGCCGGCCGAGGCACACCTGCCGGGCGGTCATGGTGCCCCCGCCGGGGGTGCGCACCGTGCGCAGTCCGGCCGGCGGACGGGCCCACGCGCGGCAGGCGCGCAGCAGCTCGGCCTGCCGTCCCGCGTCCAGCCAGTCCGGCACGTGGACGGCGCCGGGCGCGGTCTCGGTACGGGTCCTGGGGAACAGCTCGGTGTCCATGTCTCCATCCTGCCCCCGCCCTGCCCCCGCGCCCCGACTCCCCGGGCGCGACCGGTGCTGAGCTGCGGCTCGGCTAGCCTGGGCACACGATGAACGACCGCAGCGACCGTATGACGACGCCATGGGGCGAGCACGTGCTGTCCCGCTTCCCCGAGGACCCGCGCGACCGGCTCCGTGCCTGGGACGCCTCCGACGAGTACCTGCTCGGGCACCTCGCGGAACGGGAGGTGCCGCTGTCCGGCACGGTCGTGGTCGTCGGTGACCGCTGGGGCGCGCTGGCGACGGCGCTGGCGGCGCACCGGCCGGTGCAGATCACCGACTCCCACCTCACGCGGGAGGCGACGCGCGCCAATCTGGAGCGGGCGGGCGCCGAACCGGGCGCGGTGGGCCTGCTCACCACGCGGGACGCGCCGCCGGACCGCGTCGACGTGCTGCTGGTGCGGGTGCCGAAGAGCCTGGCGCTGCTGGAGGACCAGTTGCTGCGGCTGGCGCCCGCGCTGCACGAGGGCACGGTCGTGGTCGGCACCGGGATGGTGAAGGAGATCCACACCTCGACGCTCCGGCTGTTCGAGCGGATCGTCGGCCCGACGCGGACCTCCCTGGCCGTGAAGAAGGCCCGGCTGATCTTCTCCACGCCCGACCCCGCGCTGAAGCGCCCCGCCAACCCCTGGCCGCTGAGCTACTCGCTCCCCGACGACGTCGGGCCGCTCTCCGGCCGGACCGTCGTCAATCACGCCGGCGTCTTCTGCGCCGACCGGCTCGACATCGGCACCCGGTTCTTCCTCCAGCACCTGCCGGACGCCGGGGGCTCTCGGCGGGTGGTGGACCTGGGCTGCGGCAACGGTGTGGTCGGCACGGCGGTGGCGCTGACCGCTCCGGACGCCGAGGTGCTGTTCACCGACGAGTCGTTCCAGGCCGTGGCGTCGGCGCGGGCGACGTACGAGGCGAACGGGGCGGCCGGGCACGCGGAGTTCCGGGTCGGCGACGGGCCGGCCGGGGTGCCGGACGGCAGTGTCGACATGGTGCTCAACAACCCGCCGTTCCACTCCCACCAGGCGACGACCGACGCCACCGCGTGGCGGATGTTCACCGGGGCACGGCGGGTGCTGCGCCCCGGCGGTGAGCTGTGGGTGGTCGGCAACAGGCACCTGGGCCACCACGTCAAGCTGCGGCGCCTGTTCGGAAACTGTCACCTGGTGGCCGGTGACCGGAAGTTCGTCGTGCTGAAGGCCGTCAGGGAGTAGCCCCGGCGACCACCTGGATGATGGTCGCCACCGCCCGGGCCATGGCTTCCCTTCCGGCGGTGAGGTAGCCGCGCGAGTCGACCGCCTCGGGACGGGCGGCGAGGTGTTCCCTGATCGCGCCGGTCATGGCGATGTTGAGCGCGGTGCCGACGTTGACCTTGGCGATGCCGCCCGCGACGGCCGCGGCAAGTTCGCCGTCCGGGACTCCGGAGGAGCCGTGCAGGACGAGGGGCACGTCCAGGGTGCCGGACAGTTCCCCCAGCAGGTCGTGGTCGAGGACGGCGGTGCGCGTGGTCATGGCGTGGGAGCTGCCGACCGCGACGGCCAGGGCGTCCACCCCGGAGTCGTCGACATAGGCGCGTGCCTCGGCGGGGTCGGTGCGGGCGCCGGGGGCGTGGGCGTCGAGCGGAGGTGCACCGTTCTTGCCGCCGACCTCCCCCAACTCGGCCTCGATCCACAGCCCCTGGGCGTGCGCCCAGTCGGCGGCGGCCCGGGTCGCCGCGAGGTTCTCCGCGTAGGGCAGCCGGGAGGCGTCGTACATCACGGAGCTGAACCCGGCGTCCCTGGCCTCGCGCAGCAGGCTGTCGCTCTGGACGTGGTCGAGGTGCAGGGCGACGGGCACGGCGGCGCCCTCGGCGGCGGCGACGGCCGCGCGGGCCAGGGGCAGCAGGCGGCCGTAGCGGTACTTCACGGCGTTCTCGCTGACCTGGAGGACGACGGGCATACGGACGGACTCGGCGCCCGCGACGACGGCCTCGACGTGTTCCAGGGTGATGACGTTGAAGGCGGCGACGGCGGAGCGCGCGGCGGCGGCACGGCCGACGAGGTCGCCGGTGGTGGCGAGGGGCACGGTGGGTTCCTTCCCGGGCGGCGGAGGGCGGGCGTCAGGGGGCGAGGATCACCGAGCGGGTGAGGTGGCGGGGGCGGTCCGGGTCGAGGCCGCGGGCATCGGCGACGGCGACGGCGAGCCGCTGGGCGCGGACCAGTTCGGCGAGCGGGTCCAGCTCACCGGGCACCCACAGCGCGCCGGTCTCGCGGACCTGGTCGGCCAGCCCCTCGGGTGCCTCGCCGAACATCCAGGTCGCCGTGCCCGCGGTGCTGATGCTGATGGGGCCGTGCCGGTACTCCATCGCCGGGTAGGCCTCGGTCCAGGACAGGGAGGCCTCGCGCATCTTCAGGCCGGCCTCGTTGGCCAGTCCGACGGTCCAGCCACGGCCGAGGAAGGTGAACTGGGTGCGTTCGACGAGCCCTTCGGGCAGCTCGGCCGCGAGGGCGGCGCGGGCGTCGGCGACGACCGCGTCGGTGTGCAGGCCCAGGTGGGCGCGGAGCAGGGTGAGGGCGGTGGTCGCGAACCGCGTCTGCACGACCGAGCGTTCGTCCGCGAAGTCGAGGACGACCACGTCGTCCGCGGCGTTCATGACCGGGGTCCGGGGGTCCGCGGTCAGCGCGACGGTACGGGTGCGGCCCTTCAACGCCGTGAGCAGCTCCAGCACTTCGGTGGTGGTGCCGGAGCGGGTGAGGGCCACGACACGGTCGTACGCGCGGCCCGTGGGGAACTCGGAGGCGGCGAAGGCGTCCGTCTCGCCCTGGCCGGCACCCTCGCGCAGCGCCGCCGCCGACTGCGCCATGAAGTACGAGGTGCCGCATCCGACGACCGCCACCCGCTCCCCCGCCGCCGGGAGCGCCGCCGTGTGCCGAGCCGCTTCTGCGGCGGCGCGCGTCCAGCACTCGGGCTGGCTGTTGAGCTCGTCCTCGACGTACGTCATGCCGCACACTCCCCGATCACTGACCCATGCCCCTCTGGGCGCGGCCCGTTGGCCTGGCTGCTTGTTCCTGCAAGATATAGCGAGCTTTTGAGCACAATCAAGCAATCCGAGGGAAGTGTGCGGTGCGCTAGGGTCGGCGGAAGATCGAGGAACGGAGGGGCCGGATGTCGCGCGACGCCCGCTGGAAGGCGCTGCTGGAACTGCTCGTCGAGCGCGGCCGGCTGGACGTCGAGGAGGCGGCCACCGAGCTGGAGGTCTCCGCCGCGACGATCCGCCGTGACTTCGACCGGCTCGCCGAACAGCAGATGCTCGTGCGCACGCGAGGCGGCGCGGTCGTGCACGGGGTGTCGTACGAACTGCCGCTGCGCTACAAGACCGCCCGCCGCGCCTCGGAGAAGCAGCGGGTCGCACAGGCGGTGGCCGCGCTGGTGGCGCCCGGCGAGGCGGTGGGTCTGACCGGGGGCACGACCACCACGGAAGTCGCGCGCGCCCTGGCCGTGCGCACCGACCTGGCCTCCGGCACCCCCGCGCTGACCGTGGTCACCAACGCGCTCAACATCGCTAACGAGCTGGCCGTCCGGCCGCAGTTCAAGATCGTGGTGACCGGTGGCGTGGCACGGGCGCAGTCGTACGAGCTGATCGGACCGCTCGCGGACGGGGTGTTGGGCCAGGTGACGCTCGACGTGGCGGTGCTGGGCGTCGTCGGCTTCGACGTCGCGCACGGTGCCGCGGCCCACGACGAGGCGGAGGCCGCGATCAACCGGATGCTGTGCGAGCGTGCCGAGCGTGTGGTGGTGGCCGCCGACTCCAGCAAGCTGGGGCGGCGGGCGTTCGCCCGGATCTGCGCGACCGAGTCGGTGGACACGCTGGTCACGGACGGTGCGGCCGACCCGGAGCTGGTGCGCCAGTTCGAGGAGGCCGGGGTCCGGGTCGTCACGGCCTGAGGTGTCCTCCGTACAGGCCCCGCGATCGTGGGCGGCCTCGGCCGTCAGTGCCCGTGCCCCTCGGTGTGCTCCGCCGTGGCGGTCGGGGCGGGCTCCCGCGCACCCGGCACCGCTCCGGCCCGTACGGTGAACGCCGCGGTGTGGACCTCGCCCTGGTGCCGGAAGTCCAGGAAGAGCCGGTAGGTGCCGTCGCTCGGCGCGGTGGCCGTGAAGGAGATCTCCGGGCCGGGCTTCGTGGTGCCGTCGCCGGGTTCGCCGTTCGGGTGGACGTGGAGGTAGGCGAGGTCGCCGGCGCGCAGGGCGACGAGGTGGCCGTAGGCGCCCAGGTAGGGCTGGAGGTCGTTGACGGGTTCGCCGCCGCGGGACACCTTCAGCTTCAGCTCGCTCGCCTTGCCGGCGCGCAGGGAGCCGGCGAGTTCGACCTGGTAGCCGTCGGTCCGGGCGGTGGGGTTGGGGGCCGGCAGCCGCGCGGGCCCGTAACGGCCCGAGGCGGCCAGGTCGGCTCCGAGGGTGAGGTTCTTCGCGCCCTTGTGCGCCGGGGTGAAGTCGGCGAAGACGCGGTAGCCGCCCGCCGCGGGCAGGTCGACGGGGGTGCTCCAGGTGCCGTCGGCGGCGCGGGTGGGATGCAGGTGGCGGAAGGTGACCAGGTCGCGTGAGGCCACGATGAGGTGGAGTTCCTTGTCGTGCTCGCGCTGGTACGCGGTGAGGGCCTCGCCGCTCGCCTCCCGGACGGTGAAGCGCAGGTCGGCACGCTGACCGGCGGTGACGCGCGGGGTGGCGAGGTCGAGGGTGTAACCGCTCTCGGAGATCTGCAGGCCGCCGGGCGGGGCGCTCTCGTGTTCCCCGTGGCCGCCGCCCTCGTCCGGCCGCGCCGACGGCTCGCCGTGCTCGTCGTGGGGCGCGGGCTCGCTCTCCGCGACGATCGGGCCGACGCCGGTGCCGACCCCGTACGCCGCCCCGAAGGACGCGGCCAGGGCCGCCGCGAACGCGGTGATCCTCAGTCCGGTGTGCATGGCGGTCGTCTCCTCGGATTCCTGGTCCCCGGCTCACTCGGAGGCCTCTTCATGCACTTCACCATACCCCTGGGGGGTACGACGTCAAGCACTGGAGACGCTTGCTTTGGATACCACCGGGGGGTATATATGGGTCCCGGCGAGGGTACCCCCTCCCCGTATTCGCGTCGTCGTCACGTCTGCCGGAGGAAAACCATGACCTCGAAGGTCGCCGCACCCGCCGAGGTGGACCTCGCCATCGGCGGCATGACCTGTGCCTCGTGTGCCGCCCGGATCGAGAAGAAGCTCAACCGGATGGACGGGGTCACCGCCACCGTCAACTACGCGACGGAGAAGGCCAAGGTCCACTACGCCGGTGGCGTGTCCGTCCCGGAGCTGATCGCCACGGTCGAGGCCACCGGCTACACCGCCCGCGTACCCGAGCCGACCCGCGCCGAGCCCGCGCCCGGCGCGGAACACGCCGACACCGCCGACGAACTGCGGCCGCTCAGGCAGCGGTTGATCACGGCCGTGGCGCTGGCGGTCCCCGTCATCGCCATGGCGATGGTGCCGGCGCTGCAGTTCGAGTACTGGCAGTGGCTGTCGCTGACCCTGGCGGCGCCCGTGGTGACGTATGCCGCCTGGCCCTTCCACAGGGCCGCCCTCACCAACGCCCGGCACGGCGCGGCCACCATGGACACCCTGATCTCGGTCGGCACGTCGGCGGCGTTCCTGTGGTCGCTGTGGGCGCTGTTTCTCGGCACCGCGGGCACGCCCGGCATGACCCACCCCTTCGAGCTGACCATCGCCCGCGGTGACGGCTCCGGGAACATCTATCTGGAGGCTGCGGCAGGGGTGACCGCCTTCATCCTCGCCGGGCGCTACTTCGAGGCCCGCTCCAAGCGCAGGGCCGGCGCCGCGCTGAAGGCCCTGCTGGAGCTGGGCGCCAAGGACGTGACCGTGCTGCGCGGTGGCCGTGAGGAGCGGATACCGGTCGGCGAACTGGCGGCCGGGGACCGCTTCCTGGTCCGCCCCGGCGAGAAGATCGCCACCGACGGTACGGTCGTCGAGGGCACCTCGGCCGTCGACGCGTCGATGCTCACCGGAGAGTCGGTGCCGGTCGAGGTCGGCGTGGGCCACGGTGTCACCGGGGCGACCCTGAACGCGGGCGGCCGGCTGGTGGTCGAGGCGACGCGGGTCGGCGCGGACACGCAACTGGCCCGGATGGCGAAGCTGGTCGAGGACGCGCAGAACGGCAAGGCCGCCGCCCAGCGGCTCGCCGACCGCGTCTCCGGCGTCTTCGTCCCCGTCGTCATCGCCCTGGCGGTGGCCACCCTCGGCTTCTGGATCGGCAACGGCTCCGGACCGACCGCCGCGTTCACCGCCGCCGTCGCCGTACTGATCATCGCCTGCCCCTGCGCCCTGGGCCTGGCCACCCCGACCGCGCTGATGGTCGGCACCGGGCGCGGCGCCCAGCTCGGCATCCTCATCAAGGGCCCCGAGGTACTGGAGTCCACCCGCAAGGTCGACACCGTCGTCCTCGACAAGACCGGCACCGTCACCACCGGCCGCATGACGCTGCTCGCCGTGCACTGCGCCGACGGCACCGAGGAGAGCGAAGTACTGCGCCTGGCCGGGGCGTTGGAGCACTCCTCGGAGCACCCGATCGCCCGGGCCGTCGCGGAGGGGGCGCTGGAGAGGCTGGGCGGCACGCTGCCCGCCCCCGAGGACTTCGCCAACGTCCCGGGGCTGGGCGTCCAGGGCGTCGTCGACGGCCACGCGGTCCTGGTCGGCCGCGAGCGGCTGCTCTCCGAGTGGGCCATGGCCCTGCCGGCGGACCTGGCCCGCGCCGGATCCGAGGCGGAGCGGGCCGGCCGGACCGCGATCGCCGTCGCCTGGGACGGCGAGGCGCGAGCGGTCCTCGAGGTCGCCGACGCGGTGAAGGAGTCCAGCCCCGAGGCGATCGCCCGGCTGCGTGCCCTGGGCCTGACCCCGGTACTGCTGACCGGTGACAACCGGGCGGTGGCCGCCTCCGTCGCCCGCGAGGTGGGCATCGACCCCGAGCACGTGATCGCCGAGGTGCTGCCGCAGGACAAGGTCGACGTCGTCAAGCGCCTCCAGGACGAGGGGCGTTCGGTCGCGATGGTCGGCGACGGCGTCAACGACGCCGCGGCCCTCGCCCAGGCCGACCTGGGACTCGCCATGGGCACCGGCACCGACGCCGCCATCGAGGCCGGCGACCTCACCCTCGTTCGCGGAGACCTGCGCGCCGCCGCCGACGCCATCCGCCTCGCCCGCAGGACACTCGGCACGATCAAGTCCAACCTGTTCTGGGCCTTCGCCTACAACATCGCCGCGCTGCCGCTCGCCGCGGCCGGACTCCTCAACCCGATGATCGCCGGAGCGGCCATGGCCTTCTCCTCCGTCTTCGTCGTCGGCAACTCCCTGCGGCTGCGGTCCTTCCGGGCGGCGGACTGACCGGACCTCGGACCGCCCGGGCGGCGAACCGACCGGGCGGCGGACCGACCGACCTCGCCGCCTCCGCCGAGCCGCCGACCGACCTGGGACGGGCCGGTCGGCGGCTCACCCGCGCGCGGCCCCGGTCGATCCGGGTCGCAGGGCGCGGACAGGGGGCGCTGTCCCCTCCCGCCGTCCCCCGGACGGGCCCCGCCCACGCGCCGCCGGGTCCGAGGGCGACCAGGATGGTCCGGGTCCCCTCTCCCCGCGGAGCAGGAGCCCATGACCGATCCGACCCACGCCCACGGCGACGCCGGCGACACCGGCGGCCCGCTCACGCCGGCTGCCGGCCCGGGGGCCGGGCGCAGGCGCGCCGTCGCCGCCGTGCTCGGGGATCTGCGTGCCGTGGACGGCGCGCTGTACGCGGCGGTGGCCGCCACGTCCACCCCCACGCTCGACCGGGCGCTGCGGCGCCTGTCCCACGCCGCGGACCATTCGAAGGTCTCGTTCGGGATCGCCGCCGCGCTCGCCCTGCGCGGTGGACGGCCGCGCCGGGCGGCCCTCGTCGGGCTGGGGGCGGTCGCCGTGGCGTCCGCCTCGACGAACCTGCTGGGCAAGCGTCTCGTGCACAGGGCGCGACCGGACCGGGAGGCGGCACGGGTGACGACGGACCGGTACGTGCCGATGCCCGCGTCGGCGTCGTTCCCGTCGGGGCACACGGCCGCCGCGGTCGCGTTCGCCACGGCCGTCGGAGTCGTCCTGCCCGAGGCCGCGGTCCCGCTCGGCGCGCTGGCGAGCGCCGTCGGCTACTCCCGGGTCCACACCGGCGTGCACTATCCAGGTGACGTGGCCGCGGGCGCCGTCCTCGGCATCGCCAGTGCGGCCGTCGCGCTGACCGCGGCGGCGGCCGCTCCCCCGCTCCGCCGGCCCGGGCACCGGCGGAGCGGCTGTCGCGAGTGGGGTCCGGCCCGTCAGCCGAACGCCTTCACGGCCTGGTAGTACGTCCACGCCGTGCTGTTGCAGGCGGCCTTGGTGGCGCCGCCGTAGCGGGCGCAGACCCGCTTGAGATCCTCGTAGAAGGCACTGTCGACACGGGACTTGTTGGCGCTGAAGGTGCCCGCCTTCTTGTAGTTGCGGTAGCCGAAGTCGTGCCGTGCGCAGGACGTGCTGAAGGGGAAGCCGAACGGGTTGTCCGGCGAGGAGGAGCAGTAGTCGGTGGTCCAGTCGAACCCGTAGGCGCTCCAGGCGGACTGGTTGGCCCGCGCGGCGGTCCAGGAGTTGTAGCTCGACGCGCTGGTCTGCGTCCAACTCGCGAGTACCTGCGCTTTGTCGGAGGGAGCGGCGTCGGCGGTCGCGGCGGTGGCGACGACGGTGGTCACGGCCATGGCCGCGGCGGTGAGTCCGGTGGCGAGTCTGCGGTGCATCCCACACCTCCATGAGGCTGCGGCCCGCCCCTCGGACCGCAGGTTCATGTCAAGATGATGCGCATCCCGACCACCTGTTCACACCTCCGGCGGCCCAACCTCCTGTGAACACTTCGGTCTTGGGCCGACTTTCAGGGTGCTGTGCGCCGGTCGGGGGCCCAGTCGGGGTGGTCGCCGTGCATGGCCGCGTGGAAGGGGTCACCGGGCGTGATCTCGCCCGCGAGCACCGGCCGTCCGGTGAACGCCGCCTTGTACAGGGCCGCCGCGAACTCGAGCGTGGCGCGGGCCTCCTGGCCGCTGCCCGGCGGGCGGACCCCGGCGTCCCAGGCGTCGAGGACGGCACCGAGCTGGGCCGTGTGGGAGCTGGGCACGTCGGCGTCGTGGATCCGCCAGGCGGCGGCGCGTCCGGGGGCGACGTGCCGGGCCGGGGTGTAGGTCCAGTCGTCGTTGCGGTGCCCGTACAGGTGGGTCAACTCCACCGTCGCGTCGGCACAGTCGACGCGGACGCGACTCATCTCGTCAGGGGAGAGCACGCTGTTGACGACGGTGGCGAGGGCACCGCTCTCGAAGCGCACCAGGGCGGTGGAGACGTCCTCGCTCTCGGTGGCGTGGACCAGGCGCGACGCCATGGCCCGTATCTCCGCCCAGGGGCCGAGCAGATGGAGCAGCAGGTCGTACTGGTGGATGCCGTGACCCATGGTGGGGCCGCCGCCCTCGGTGGACCAGCGCCCGCGCCACGGCACCGCATAGTAGGCGGCGTCGCGGTGCCAGGTCGTCTGGCAGTGGGCGACCAGCGGGGCGCCCAGCTCGCCGCTCGCGATCAGGTCGCGGGCATGCGCGGCACCGGAACCGTAACGGTGCTGGAAGACCACGGACGCGTACGCCCCGGACGCCTCCTCGGCCGCCGCGATGTCGTCGTACTCGGCGAGGGAGAGACACAGCGGCTTCTCGCACAGCACCCAGGCCCCGGCCTTGAGCGCGGCCACCGTCTGCTCCCGGTGCAGGGACGGCGGCGTACCGACCAGGACGAGGTCGGGCCGTACGGCGTCCAGCATGGCGTCCATCGACGTGTACCCGGCGACGTCGCCGCCCGCCTCGGCACGGAAGGCGTCGAGCCGCGCCCCGTCCACGTCGACGGCGGCGACCAGTTCGGTGCGGTCGGCGTGGGCGCCGAGAGCGGGCAGGTGGCCGCCGGTGACGATGGCACCGGTACCGACCACGGCGACCCGGCGGCGGGCGGGGCGTGGGGACATGCGGTCCTCCTCGGTTGCCGGCGCGCGGGCGGCGCACGCCGACTAGTAGAAAGCGCTTTCAACCAGGGCGGACGATAAGCGGGAAGCGATGGTCCGGACAACCCCCCACCGTTTGCGGGCGCGGCGCACGGCTGGTCGACTGTCGCGGGGGGAACCGAAGCCGGCGGTATCGCGCCGGCTCAGTCCTCAGTCCTCTCCAGAAGGAGTCCAGGCGTGAGTTCCCCGAAGTCCTCGTCGTCCGCGGAGCACCGGTCAGACGGCAGCCAGCCCTGGCTGCACCAGAAGGGCCGAACCATCCAGGAGTTCGGCACCGTCAAGCAGTTCCCCGTGGCGCTGACCATGGACACCCGCCTCTACTCCTGCCAGCGGCTCAACAAGGTCCTGGCGGACACCCGGATCCTGCATGATCTGTACAAGAAGTACCACTGGCTGATGCGCGGGGCGACGTTCTACCAGCTCCACCTGCTGCTGGACAAGCACGCGGGCGAGCAGCTGGAGCTGATCGACACCATCGCCGAGCGCGTCCAGACGCTCGGTGGCGTCGCGGTCGGCGATCCCCGGCACGTCGCCGAGATCACCACTGTGCCGCGTCCGCCGGACGGGGTGGAGGAGGTGCCGTCGATGCTCTCGCGGCTGCTGGAGGCGCACGAGCTGATCCTGACCGAGTGCCACGACGCGGCGGCCCGCACCCAGGAGTACGGGGACGACGGGACCAACGACCTCCTGGTCTCCGAGGTGGTGCGCACCAACGAGCTGCAGGCGTGGTTCGTGGCGGAGCACCTCGTGGACACGCCGCTGGTCCACGCCTGATCCCGGCGGACATGGCCCACATGTCCCACGGCGCGCACGGCAGGCCTGCGACGCGCGGGGAGCGGTGGTCGGCCTTCCGGCAGTCGCCGTTCTGGCCTGCCACCGTGCTGGTGCTGATCCTCGCGGCCGCGGCGGGTCTCTTCGCGGGCTCGTACACCTACTCGATGGCGAACCCGACGCCCCGGCTGATCCCCACGGCCGTGGTCGGGTCGTACCAGGAGGCCGGTGGCCGGGCCTTTCTGCGCGGTCTGGAGCAGGCGCTGGACACCTCGGTGAAGGTGCATCCCTACGAGACCCGCGCCGAGGCCCGCGAGGCGATCGAACAGCAGGAGGTCTTCGCGGTCTTCGAGCTGCGCGACGACGGGCGGAGCGCCCTTCTCGACCTGTCCGGCGCGTCGGGCGCCTCGGTCGCCGAACTGCTCGCCCAGACGGCACCGGCCGTGGGGAAGAAGCTCGGCGTCCACGTCACCGTCCGGGACGTCAACCCCCTGCAGAAGGGCGACCCGCGCGGGCTGGCCATCTTCTACATCTCCCTGGCCGCCGTGATCATCGGCTTCGTCGGGGCGATCCAGCTGAGCGTGCACGCGCGGACGCTCACCCCTGTCGAGCGCATCCTCTTCACGGCGGCCTACGCGCTGCTCGGCGGGTTCGCCATCGCCGCAACGGTGGACTGGCTGCTGGGCGCGCTGGACCTGCCGTTCGCCGAGTCGTGGCTGATCCTGGCGCTCACCATGTTCGTGTCCGGCATGGTCTTCACCATGTTCAACACCATGTTCGGCCGCTGGGCGATGCTGCCGACCTGGGGCCTGATGGTGATCATCGGCAATCCCTCGTCCGGCGGCGCGGTGTCCTGGCCGCTGCTGCCGTCCCCGCTGGGGCTGATCGGCCGGTGGCTGCCGCCCGGGGCCTCGGTCAACGCCCAGCACACCGCGGTGTACTTCCAGGGCCACCAGCACGCGTTCCCGTTCCTGGTGCTGGCCGGGTGGGCGCTCCTGTCCTGCGCGGTCTTCTGGCTCTGGCGGCACCGGCATCCCGGCGGTCGCGACAAGGACCCGGTGGCGGCGGAGGACTCCTCATCGGACTCCTGACCCGCGGCGTCGCGGCTCCGCCTGGGCTCCGCGCACGCCGCGAGCCGGGCGGGCCCGCGGCCGCCGACCGGCCGGCCCGGTCCACGAGGCACGGCCGTCCGCCTCCACCGCTGCCCGCCCAGTCCCGCCACCGCCCTCCGTCCCCGCCCTCCGTCTCCGCTCTCCGCTCTCCGTCAGAGGCGGCCGCCGCGTCCCCGGCGACCCCGCCGCCACGAGCCGCTGTGGATCCGCCGCCCGTCCCACACCCGGCGTCGCCCCGCCGCCGGTCCGACACCCGACATCGCCCCACGGCTGAACCGCCCGCACGGCCCCGCCACAATCAAGGGACGAGCAGGCGGCCCCCGCCCCGTCCACGCGACGCCGCCGTCAGCTCCCAACCGCGTCCGTCCGCCGCCCGCTAACCCGACGTAGCCCCGCCGCCCGTCCGACACCCGCCGTCGCCCCGCGTCTGTACCGCCCGCGCGGCCCGCCACAATCAAGGGACGGGCAGGCGGCCCCCCGCCCCCGTCCACGCGATGCCGACGCCCGCCCCACCCGCGTCCGTCCGCCGCCCGCTACCGCTCCACTCCGCCAAAGTGGCCGCCGGACCCCCGGCGCGCGCCCGCGACCGCGACGAGGCGTCGTGAAGCCGCCCGTCCGACACCTGCGGTCGCGCGGCCGCCGTACGACGCCCGCGTCTGTTCCGATCGCGGCCCGGCTGCGATCATGGGGCGGGATTCCCGCTTTCGGTTGGAGTGCACATGGCCCTCGACGTCGACGCGATCCGCGCGCAGATACCCGCCCTGAAGTCCGGCTCCGCCCGCTTCGACGCGCCGGGTGGCACTCAGACCCCGCAGCCCGTCATCGACGCGATCGGCGAGGCGCTGTCCCACCCGCTGGCCAACCGGGGACGGACGACCGAGGGCGAGCGCAACGCGGACGGCATCGTCGCGGACGCCCGGAGCGCGCTCGCCGACCTGCTGGGCACGGAGCCGCGGGGGATCGTCCTCGGCCGCAGCGCCACCCAGCTCGCCTACGACCTGTCCCGGACGCTCGCCAAGACGTGGGGGCCCGGGGACGAGGTGGTCGTCACCCGACTGGACCACGACTCCAACATCCGGCCCTGGATCCAGGCGGCCGAGGCGGTCGGCGCGAACGTGCGGTGGGCCGACTTCGACCCGGCCACCGGGGAGCTGCTTCCCGAGCACGTCGAGGCGGTGCTCTCCCCGCGCACCAGGCTGGTCGCCGTGACGGGCGCGTCCAACCTGATCGGCACCATGCCCGACCTGCCGGCCCTCGCCCGGCTGGCGCACGGCGTCGGCGCGCTGTTCCACGTCGACGCGGTGCACTACGCCTCGCACGCCGTCGTCGACCCGGCGGCCCTCGGTGCGGACACGCTGGTGTGCTCGCCGTACAAGTTCCTCGGCCCGCACCTGGGGGTGCTGGCGGCCCGGCCCGAGTTCCTCGAGACCCTGCGCCCGGACAAGTTGCTGCCGTCCAGCGACGTCGTCCCCGAGCGTTTCGAGCTGGGCACGCTGCCGTACGAGCTGCTGGCAGGCACCCGTGCCGCGGTGGACTTCCTCGCCGGTCTTGAGCCGGACGCGCGCGGCAGCCGACGGGACCGGATCGTCGCCTCCTTCGCGGCGCTCGAGGCCCACGAGGACGCCCTGCGCGAGCGGATCGAGCGGGGGCTGGCCGACCTCGGCGGCATCACCGTGTACTCGCGCGCCGAACGGCGCACGCCGACGCTGCTGTTCACCGTGGCGGGCCTGAGCCCGGCCGACGTCTACCGGCAGTTGGCCGAGCGCGCGGTCGACGCGCCCGCCGGAACCTTCTACGCCCTGGAGGCCGCGCGCCGGCTGGGCCTCGGCGACCAGGGCGCCGTCCGCGTCGGACTCGCGCCGTACACCAGCGCGGACGACGTGGACCGCCTCCTGACCGCGCTGGCCGGCCTCGACCGCTGACGCACGCGGCCTCACCCCAGAGGTACGGTCATCTCCCCCGCGCCCTGCGCGCTCGCGCCACCCGCGACCCGGACGGTGAAGGGACGGTCGGTGCCGTTCGCGGTGACCCTCAGGACGTCCCCGTCACGCCGCACGCGGAACGTCGCGGCCGGTGTGCCGAGCAGGTCGGGCACGGTGACCTCGGCCGCGTAGTCGGCCCCGGCGGGCGGGTGGACCAGCAGGGTCGGGGCGTCCAGCCAGTCGCCGTCGGGGCGCCCGTCGTCCGAGGCCAGCGGCAGGACGGCGCCCTCCCGGACGTACAGGGGAAGGCTGTCGTAGCCGTGCCGTTCGGTGCGCCAGGCCGGTCCCGTGACGCGCTCGCCGGACAGGAGGTGGGTCCAGGTGCCCTCGGGGAGGTAGACCTCGACCTCGCCGTCCCCGGTGAAGACCGGGGCGACCAGGAGGTCGGGGCCGAGCATGTACTGGCGGTCCAGCGGACGGCACGCCGGGTCGTGCGGGTACTCCAGGACCATCGGCCGCATCATGGGCACGCCGGTGCGGTGGGCCTCGGCCGCGACCCCGTACAGGTAGGGCATCAGGCGGTGCTTGAGGAGGGTGAAGGTGCGGGCGACGTCGACCGCCTCCTCGCCGAACTCCCACGGCACCCGGTACGACGAGGAGCCGTGCAGCCGGCTGTGCGAGGAAAGCAGGCCGAAGGCCAGCCAGCGCTTGAAGACCGCCGGATCGGGCGTGCCCTCGAAGCCGCCGATGTCGTGGCTCCAGAAGCCGAAGCCGCTCAGCGACAGGGACAGGCCGCCCCGCAGTGACTCGGACATCGCCTCGAAGGAGGACCAGCAGTCGCCGCCCCAGTGCACGGGGTACTGCTGGCCGCCGGCGGTCGCGGAGCGCGCGAAGAGGACGGCCTCGCCCTGGCCGCGCTCCTTCTCGAGGAGCTCGAAGACGGTCCGGTTGAACAGGTGGGTGTAGTAGTTGTGCATGCGCTCCGGGTCGGAGCCGTCGTGCCAGACGACGTCGGTGGGGATCCGCTCGCCGAAGTCGGTCTTGAAGCAGTCCACGCCCTGGTCCAGGAGCGGCTTGAGCTTCCCGGCGTACCAGTCGCGGGCGGCGGGGCTGGTGAAGTCGACCAGGCCCATCCCGGCCTGCCACAGGTCCCACTGCCAGATGTCGCCGTCGGCCCAGCGCACCAGGTGGCCGAGGGCGGCGGCCTCGTCGAAGAGCGGGGACTTCTGGGCGATGTAGGGGTTGATCCAGGCGCTGACCCTCAGCCCCTTGGCCTTGAGCCGGGCGAGCATGCCCTCCGGGTCGGGGAAGACGTCCGGGTCCCACTGGAAGTCGCACCACTGGTACTCGCGCATCCAGAAGCAGTCGAAGTGGAAGACCGAGAGCGGGATGCCTCGTTCGGCCATGCCGTCGACGAAGGACGTCACCGTCTTCTCGTCGTAGTCGGTGGTGAAGGACGTGGTGAGCCACAGGCCGAAGGACCAGGCGGGCGGCAGGGCGGGACGGCCGGTGAGGGCGGTGTAGCGGGTGAGGACGTCCTTGGGGGTGGGTCCGGCGACGACGTAGTACTCCAGCGTCTGGTCCTCGACGCTGAACTGCACCTGGCCGACCGACTCGGAGCCGACCTCGAAGGAGACCGCGCCGGGGTGGTTGACGAAGACTCCGTAGCCGCGGGAGGACAGGTAGAACGGGATGTTCTTGTAGGCCTGCTCGCTGCTGGTGCCGCCGTCGGCCTGCCACATGTCGACGACCTGGCCGTTCTTCACGAACGGGGTGAAGCGCTCGCCGAGGCCGTAGATCTGCTCGCCCACGCCCATGGCGAGCCGGCTCAGCATGTGGTGGGCGCCGTCGCCGGTGGTGGCGAAGGCGGTGCCCTTGGCGTTCACGTGGGTCAGCTCGCGTCCGTCCGCGTCGTGGAAGGTGAGACCCCAGGGGCCCTCACGGTCCAGGCGCAGGGTGAGCGGGCCGCTGGTCAGCTCGGTGACGGTGCCGTCCTGGCGTACCTCGCCGGTGCCCTCCGCGGCGCCCGCGAGGGCGAAGTCGGGGCCCGGCCGGCGCTTGCCTGCGTGGTGGGTGACACGGACGCCGATGACGCCCTCGGCGGGAGAGAAGCACTCGACCGTGAGGAGCGGCGCGTTGAGCGTGTCCCCCCTCCGCGTCACCTTCTTCACGGCAGCATGGGCAGTGAAGCGCTTCGATTCGGGGCGCACATCGCGTACCTCAGTGGCGTACGAGAGATGCACGCCCTCGCGGATGAGCCAGAAGCCGTCGGTGAACTTCATGATCTTCCTTGGGTGGGGCGGAGCTGTCGGGTGGGGAGCACGGAGGCCGTCTCACAGCGTTTTGATCGTACACAAAACAAATCCGGGTGCCGAGGTGTTCACGACGGTCTCAACCCTCTGAACAGGCACTATCACCCACCAGAACAACTTCCTCACCCGGCGGAGCGGAGAGAGGGAGGCCACTTTCCTCTAGCGCGGAAGCAGGTCCGTGACGTATTAGTCATCACATCAAACAAAACGGTCCGGCAGGGAAGCCGGACGGTACGACAGCAAGGGCCGCCCCATGTCGAAGCGCTTCACCTCGCTCGCCCTGACAGCACACCCCCCGGCTGCCACGCGCCGCGGACGAGGACGCTCACGCCGAGTCGTCGCCCCGTTCGCCGCCGTGTCCGTGCTGGTCGCGGGGGGCGCACTGGCCGGCTGCGGACAGCAGCGCGACGCCGACGTGTACACCGTGATGAACTCCTCGACCGACGAGTCGTACCACCGCTGGGACGCGGAGGCGATGGCCCGCTGCGGCAAGGAGCTGGGCGTCACGATCGAGCAGCAGAGCGTCCCGGCCGCGCAGGTGATGACGAAGGCCCTGCGCATGGCGTCGTCCAAGTCGCTGCCCGACATCGTGCAGTTCGACGCGTCCGAGATGCCGACGTTCGCCGACGCGGGCGGTCTGGTCGACCTCAGGACCCTCGGACTGAGCACCGACGACATCCCCGACGGCATCGTCGACTTCGGCTCGTACAAGGGGACGTACTACGGCGCGGCCCGCTCCGTGAACACGCTCGCCCTCTTCTACAACAAGGACGTCCTCGACAAGGCGGGCGTCGAGGTGCCCACCACCTGGGCCGAGTTGCGGGAGAGCGCGAAGAAGCTCACCCACGGCAAGCAGTACGGCCTGGCGCTCAGCGCGGGCGGCGCGGAGGACGGCGTCTTCCAGTTCACGCCGTTCATGTGGTCCAACGGCGGCGACGAGACGAAGCTGGACAGCCCTCAGGTCGCCGAGGCCCTCGACTACTGGAAGAGCCTGCTGAAGGACGGTTCGCTCTCGAAGTCGACGGTCAACTGGACGCAGGCGGACGTCAACGACCAGTTCATGGCGGGCAACGCGGCGATGATGATCAACGGGCCGTGGCAGGTGGAGACGCTCAACAGCGACAAGTCGCTGAACTGGGAGATCGCGCCGATCCCGGTGCCCGAGGCGGGCGACGACTCGGTGGGTCCGCTCGGCGGCGCGGTGCTCACCGTCCCCAACACCGGTGACGAGGCACGGGAGAAGACGGCCGGCAAGATCGTCGCCTGTCTGGCGAGCGAGAAGGAGCAGCTGACCTACGCGCTCAACAGCTGGATGGTCCCGGCCAACGCCGAGGCCGCCGCCGTCTGGCGCGAGAAGGTGCCCGAGCTGGACTCCCTCGCCGACCAGGTGGCCGTCGCCCGGTCCCGGACCGCGAAGCTCGGCGCCGGCTGGTCGAGCGTGTCGCTCGCCCTGCAGAGCGCCTTCCAGTCCGCCCTGACCGGCCAGTCCAGCGAGACCGCCCTGAAGCGCGCCCAGCAGCGGGCCACGAGCGGGAACTGAGGTACGCCCCCATGACCACTCCCATGCCCACGTCCGCCGTCACCGCACGGACGCCCGCCGAGGCGGCCGCGTCGCCCGCCGCGCCCGACCCCCACCGGATCGCGCGCCGGCGCAGGCTCACCCAGTGGGGTTTCGTCGCCCCCGCCGTCGTCTTCATGCTGCTGTTCTTCGGCTACCCGCTCGTCCGCAACGTCGTGATGAGCTTCCAGGACTACACGCCGAAGACCTTCTTCACCGGTGAGGCGCCGTTCAACGGCACCGACAACTGGTCCCACGTGTTCCAGGACGCCCTGTTCGGCAAGGCCCTGTGGCACACGCTCGTCTTCACGGCCGGGTCGCTGCTCGGGCAGTTCTGCATCGGCCTCGCGCTCGCGGTCTTCTTCAGCCGCCGCTTCCCGCTGAACGGGGTGCTGCGCTCACTGATCCTGCTGCCCTGGCTGGTGCCCATGGTGGTGTCCGGCATCGTCTGGCGGCGCATCCTCGACCAGGACACGGGCGTGCTCAACTCGTTCCTCGACACGCTCGGGGTGGGCGGACACACGCCCTGGCTGACCAGTCCGGAGATGGCCCTGCTGTCGGTCATCCTGGTCAACATCTGGATCGGCATCCCGTTCAACATGGTCATCCTGTACGGCGGTCTCCAGGAGATCCCGAAGGAGCTGCACGAGGCGGCCGCCCTGGACGGCGCCTCGGCCTGGCGGACCTTCCGCTCCGTCACCCTGCCGATGCTCAGGCCCGTCGTCACGGTCGTCCTCGTGCTCGGCTTCATGTCGACGGTCAAGATCCTCGACCTGATCCTCGCGCTGACCGACGGCGGACCGGCCGACGCCACCCAGACGCTCGGCACCCTGACGTACCAGAACTCGTTCGTGCAGCTGGACTTCGGCGCGGGCGCCGTCGTCGGCAACGTACTCATCCTGATCTCCGCCGTGTTCGCGGTGTTCTACCTGCGGGCCAACCGCACCGAGGGGAAGTGACGTCCATGGCCTCGCACACGCCCACCGCCTCCCGGCGCCGCTGGGGTTCCACCGTCGCCGGCGTTCTCATCCTGTGCGTGATGCTGTTCCCGCTGTACTGGATGCTCAACACCGCGCTCCAGCCCGACTCGGGGCTGCTCCAGGTCGACCCGGTGCCGGGCGGCCTGGACCTGTCCGGCTTCTCCAAGGCGATCACCGACCAGGGCGGTCACCTGCTGACCTCGCTGGCGGTCTCGCTCGGCGCGGTCGCCATCTGCCTGGCGATCTCGGCGCCGGCCGCGTACGGGCTCGCGCGGTTCGGGCTGCGCGGCTCGCGCACCAT
This sequence comes from Streptomyces sp. BBFR51, assembly GCF_044591655.1. Taxonomy (NCBI): domain Bacteria; kingdom Bacillati; phylum Actinomycetota; class Actinomycetes; order Kitasatosporales; family Streptomycetaceae; genus Streptomyces; species Streptomyces sp. BBFR51. The sequence continues at coordinate 1,040,339 of NZ_CP172448.1, forward strand.
CGTGTTCGGCACGCTGATCACCCAGATGGTGCCGGGCATCGTCATCGCCAACGCGCTCTACAACTCCTACGTCGACCTGGGTCTGGTCAACTCCTACTTCGGCCTGATGCTGGCGGACGCCTCGCTGGGCATCCCGTTCTCCATCGTGCTGATGCGCTCCTTCATGGTGTCGATCCCGGGCGAGGTGATCGAGGCCGCGCAGATCGACGGTGCCGGACCGGTGCGCACCTTCGTACGCGTGGTGCTGCCGATGAGTCGCAACTCACTGATCACATCGGGGCTGTTCGCGTTCCTGTTCTCGTGGAGCGACTTCATGTTCGCGCTCACCCTGAACACGACCGACGACGTCAAGCCCATCACCTTGGGCATCTACCAGTACATCGGCGCGCACGTCGGCGACTGGGGTTCGGTGATGGCCGCGTCCGTGCTGTCCGCGGTGCCGGCCGCGATCCTCCTCGTCCTCGCCCAGAAGTACATCGCCGCCGGGATCTCCGGCGGTTCCGTCAAGTGACCGAAGTGCCCCACGCAAGCACGGAGATGAGCAGCACAGCATGAGCGACTACCCCAGTTTCCCGCCCGGCTTCGTCCTCGGCGCAGCGACCGCCTCGTACCAGATCGAGGGCGCGGCGACGGAGGACGGCCGCGGTCCGTCGATCTGGGACACCTACAGCCACACGCCAGGCCTGGTGGTGAACGGCGACAGCGGTGACGTGGCCTGCGACCACTACCACCGCTACCCCGAGGACGTGGCGCTGCTGCGCGACCTCGGCGTGGACTCCTACCGCTTCTCCATCGCCTGGCCGCGCATCGTGCCGGACGGTTCGGGCGCGGTGAACCCCAAGGGCCTCGACTTCTACTCCCGGCTGGTGGACGAGCTGCTGGCGGCGGGCATCGAACCGGCCGCCACCCTCTACCACTGGGACCTGCCGCAGGCCCTGGAGGACCGCGGCGGCTGGCGGGTGCGGGAGACCGCGGAGCGCTTCGCCGAGTACACGGCCGTCGTCGCGGAGCACCTGGGCGACCGGGTGCCGCGCTGGATCACCCTCAACGAGCCGTGGTGCAGCTCCTTCCTCGGCTACTCCATCGGCCGGCACGCCCCCGGAGCCAAGGAGGGCCGGGGTGCGCTGGCCGCCGCCCACCACCTGCTGGTCGGCCACGGACTGGCCGTCAAGGCGCTGCGCGCGGCCGGGGTGCGCGAGGTCGGCATCACGCTGAACCTGGACCGCAACCTGCCGGCCACCGACTCCCCCACCGACCTCGCGGCAGTGGCCCGCGCGGACACCCAGCACAACCTGGTGTGGACCGAGCCGATCCTCGCCGGCCGCTACCCGGACTCCGAGGAGGAGACCTGGGGCGAGCTGATCACCGGCGAGGACTTCCGCCGGGACGGCGACCTGGAGCTGATCTCCCAGCCGCTGGACTTCCTGGGCATCAACTACTACCGGCCGATCGTGGTCGCCGACGCACCGCACCGCGAGAGCGACCCGGCGCGGCGCGTGGCGACGGACAACCGCTACGAGGAGGTGCGGCTCCCCGGCGTCCGGCACACGGCGATGGGCTGGCCGGTCGTCCCGGACAGCTTCACCGACCTGCTCGTCCAGCTGAAGAAGCAGTACGGCGACGCACTGCCGCCCGTCCACATCACGGAGAACGGCTCGGCGGAGGACGACGCGCCCGCCGCCGACGGCACGGTGCACGACACCGACCGCGTCGCCTACCTGCGCGACCACCTCACCGCGCTGCGGGCGGCGATCGACGCGGGCGTGGACGTACGCGGGTACTACGTGTGGTCGCTGCTGGACAACTTCGAGTGGGCGTACGGCTACGACAAGCGGTTCGGCATCGTGCGGGTCGACTACGACACGCAGCAGCGCACGCCCAAGGACAGCTACCGCTGGTACCGGGAGCTGATCGCCGCGAACCGCGGGTGACGGCGGGCGAGGGCGGGCGACCTCGGGTGTGAAGTGGTGCCGTCCGACCGCGGTGCCGTCCGACCGTGGTCCCGTCGATCTTCGGCTCCAGGGGGCGAGGGTGTTCGTCGTGGTGATGTCGCGCGTGTGCGAAGCGGACGACTGCGACCTGCGCCCTTGTCCCCGCCGGGCTTCATGGGGTGCCTCTTGCCCGTCCGTCGCCCCGCCTCTAGCCTGACTTTGTGCCGCAAATAAACAAAGCCCGTTCGCACAACGCCGTGCCGGGCTCCCGCGACGACCTCACCCGCCTCCGTGTCGCCCTGACCGCCTTCTTCGCTCTCGACGGCTTCGTCTTCGCCGGGTGGGTGGTCCGGATTCCCGCCATCAAGGAGCAGACCGGCGCCTCCGCCAGCGCTCTGGGCCTGGCCCTGCTCGGTGTCTCGGCGGGTGCCGTCGTCACCATGACGCTCACCGGACGACTGGTCCGCCGCTACGGCAGCCACCCCGTCACCGTCGTCTGCGCGGTCCTGCTCTGTCTCAGCATCGCCCTGCCCCCGCTCACCCACTCCGCGCTCGCCCTCGGCGCCGTACTGCTGGTGTTCGGCAGCGCGTACGGCGGGATCAACGTCGCCTTCAACAGCGCCGCCGTCGACCTGGTGGCCGTGCTGAGGCGCCCGATCATGCCCAGCTTCCACGCGGCGTTCAGCCTTGGCGGGATGGTCGGCGCGGGGCTCGGCGGCCTGGTCGCCGGGTCGCTCTCGCCGACGCGGCACCTCCTGGGACTGACCCTGATCGGCCTGCTCGTCACCCTGGTCGCCGGCCGCTCCCTGCTGCGCTGCGAGCCCGCCGCGCCGCCGGAGCGCACTCGCGAGGACGGCGGCGCCCCGCGCCGGCTCGACGGCCGCGCCCGCCGCCTCGTCGTCACGTTCGGCCTGATCGCCCTGTGCTCGTCCTACGGCGAGGGCGCCATGGCCGACTGGGGCGCCCTGCACCTGAAGCAGGACCTCGACGCCTCACCGGGCTTGGCGGCGGCGGGCTACTCCTGTTTCGCACTCGCCATGACCGTGGGCCGGCTGTCCGGGACGACGCTGCTGGAGCGCCTGGGACGGACGCCCACGGTGGTCACCGGCGGCACGATCGCCGTGGCCGGCATGCTGCTCGGCTCGCTCGCCCCGTCGGTGTGGGCGGTCCTGGTCGGCTTCGCGCTCACCGGGCTCGGGCTCGCCAACATCTTCCCGGTCGCGATCGAGCGGGCCGGCGCGCTCGGTGGCCCGAGTGGCGTGGCGACCGCGTCGACCCTGGGCTACGGCGGCATGCTCCTCGGCCCGCCCGCGATCGGCTTCATGGCCGACTGGTTCTCCCTGCCGTCCGCACTCACCAGCGTGGCGGCGCTCGCGGCGGTGGCGGTGGTGATCGCGGTCGCGACGCGGCGCGCAGCGGTTCCGGGCTGAACAGTCCCGTCCGTCCGGGTCTGCCTTCGAGCCCGCTCCATGCGGCACACTCCCTGCCATGAAGACCGCCGCGTACGTCGAGATCCTGGACCGCGAGGGGGCGTTGCTGGCCGCGGCCGCCGAGGCGGCCGGCAGCGACGCCGAGGTTCCGACCTGCCCCGGCTGGCGGGTGCGGGACCTGCTGCGGCACACGGGGACGGTGCATCGCTGGGCGACCGCCTTCGTCGCCGAGGGGCACACCGGCCCCCGGCCCGACGGCGGCCTGCCCGACCTGGACGGCGCCCCGCTCCTGGCCTGGTTCCGCCAGGGGCACGGGCGCCTCGTCGACACCCTCGCGGGCGCCGCGCCCGACGTGCGGTGCTGGCACTTCCTGCCCGCTCCGTCACCGCTCGCCTTCTGGGCCCGGCGGCAGGCGCACGAGACGACCGTGCACCGCTTCGACGCCGAGTCGGCCCGCGGCGGTGAACCCACCGGCGTCGGCGTGGCCTTCGCGGTCGACGGTATCGACGAGCTGCTCTGCGCCTTCCACGCGCGCCCGAAGAGCGCCGTACGCACCGAGGAACCCCGCACGCTGCGGGTGCGGGCGACGGACGCGCCCGACGCCGTATGGACCGTACGGCTGTCCGCGCAGCCTCCCGTGACCGAGCGGAACGACGCCGGGGACGCCGACTGCGAGTTGTCCGGACCCGCCGCACGGCTCTACCCGGCGCTGTGGAACCGCCGGCCGTTCCCCGCGGTGTCCGGGGACGGGGCCCTCGCCGCACTGTGGCGCGAGAGGTCGGGCGTCACCTGGAAGTGAGGCGAGCCGCGCGGCGGCGTCGTCCGTCAGCCGGTCAGCATCCGGTGCAGCACCTCGCGCTGTACCGGGAGCGCCGCGCCGTGCCTGTCCCGGCCCTTCGAGGTGAGCGCCACCCGCACGCCCCTGCGGTCCTCGGGGCACATGGAGCGCTCGACGAGACCGTCCTTCTCCAGCCGGGCCACCAGCCGCGACAGCGCGCTCTGGCTCAGGTGGACGCGCTCGGAGATCTGCTGGACGCGGTATCCACAGGCGCCCGAACCGTCCTCGTCCCGGGTGCCGGCCAGGACGTCGAGCACCTCGAAGTCGCTTCCGCACAGGCCGTGTCCGTGCAGCGCGCGGTCGACTTCGCACTGGACACGGGCGTGGAGGGCCAGGATGTGGCGCCACTGGGTCACGAGCGCCTGTTCGGCCTTCTTCGCCGCCATCCGCGCACCGTAGCAGAGCCGGTCGCGGTCGGCGCCGTACTGCCGACAGGGCCCCGCTCCGGGAGACTTGCCGGCATGGACACCTACGGGGGACGGCGTACGCAGGGCGAGCGGGACGCCATCACGGTCGAGATCGGGTACGCCCTGTGCAGCGCGGCGTTCGCGGCGGCCGTGCTGTTCGGGACCGTGGCGGGGCCGGCGTATCTCTTCGGCCTGCCGGCCGCCGTGCGCGGGGCGCTCGTCGGGGCGGGGGTGGTGTCGGCCGTGGTGCTGTTCTTCGTCCGGGTGGTGAGCGTACTGGTCCGGTTCGCGCGCCGCGGTCAGCCGAGCCAGCCCGGGCGCACCAGCCCCGACTCGTAGGCGAGTACGACCAGTTGGGCACGGTCGCGGGCGCCCAGCTTCACCATGGTGCGGCTGACGTGGGTCTTGGCGGTCAGCGGGCTGACGACCAGTCGGCGGGCGATCTCCTCGTTGGACAGTCCGATGCCGACGAGGGCCATCACCTCGCGCTCCCGTTCGGTCAGCCGGGCCATCTCGTCGGCCGCCGCGGGCTCCTTGGATCGGGCCGCGAACTCGGCGATCAGGCGGCGGGTCACCCCCGGTGACAGCAGGGCGTCGCCGTCCACCACCGCCCGCACGGCGCGCAGGAGTTCCTCGGGTTCGGTGTCCTTGACCAGGAAGCCGGAGGCGCCGGAGCGGATTGCCTCGAAGACGTACTCGTCGAGTTCGAAGGTGGTGAGCATGACGACCTTCACGTCCCGCAGCCCGGTGTCCCGGGTCACCCGGCGGGTCGCGGCCAGGCCGTCCAGCAGGGGCATGCGGATGTCCATGAGGACGACGTCGGGGCGCAGTTCACGGATCGAGCGCACCGCCTCCTCGCCGTCCGCGGCCTCCGCGACCACCTCGATGTCCGATTGCGCGTCCAGCAGCGCCCGGAAGCCGGCCCGTACCAGGGACTGGTCGTCGGCGAGCAGTACACGGATCACCGGTCGTCCTCCTTCACGTGCGTCATGGGCTTCACCTGCGTCATGGGCTTCACCTGCGTCGTGGGTTTCACGTCGATCGGCAGGGACGCGAGCACCCGGAAGCCGCCGTCGGGTCGCGGGCCCGCCTCGATGGTGCCGCCCAGGGCCGCCGCCCGCTCCCGCATCCCGGCCAGCCCGTTGCCGCTGCCGCCCGCCTCGGCGCCCGTCGCGGGGCCGTCGTCGTCGATGCGCAGCCGCAGGGTGCGGCCCTCCCGGTCGAGGCACACGCGCGCGCGGCGCGAACCCGAGTGCCGTACGACGTTGGTGAGCGCCTCCTGCACGATGCGGAACGCGGCCAGGTCGGTGCCGGGCGACAGGCGCGGCGGCTTCCCCTCCACCTCGACGGTGAGTCCCGCGCTCGCCGCCTGCTCGACCAGTTCGGGCAGCCGGTCGAGACCGGGGGCGGGCGCGCGCGGCGCCTCTCCGGGGGTGCGCAGGGTGTCGAGCACCTGCCGGACCTCGCCGAGCGCCTCCTTGCTCTGGTCCTTGATGGTGGTGAGCGCCGTGCGTGCCTGTTCCGGGTCGGTGTCCAGGAGGGCCAGGCCGACACCCGCCTGCACGTTGATGACGGAGATGCTGTGCGCGAGTACGTCGTGCAGTTCGCGGGCGATCCGCAGCCGTTCCTCGTCCGCGCGCCGGCGCGCCGCCTGGGCCCGTTCGGCGCGCTCCCGCGCCCACTGCTCGCGGCGGGCCCGGGCCAGCTCCGACAAGGCCACGATCGCCACGACCCAGGTGGCGATGACGATTTCCTGTCCCCAGGACGCGGCCGAGTCCCCGGACGGCGGCAGCCACCGGTAGAGCCAGTGCGCGACCAGGGCGTGCCCGGCCCAGAGCGTCCCCATCGCCGCCCACGCGGCCCTGCGGTGCCCGGCCACGACGGCGCCGAAGCAGGCCACCGCGACGGCCAGGAACACCGGTCCGTAGGGGTATCCGGCGCCCAGGTAGACCAGGGTGGTGACGGCCGTGCCGAACACGACCGGCACCGGGTAACGCTGCCGCCACAGCAGGGCCGCCCCCGTGAAAAACAGCAGCGCGCGTGCGAAGGGGTCGAGGGCGGCCCGCTCCCCCTCCTGGGCGTGGGCGGCGAAGTTCGAGCCGATGAGCACGAACGCCGTGATCAGCACCGTGGAGCGCCAGGGCCACCGGGGGCGGCGCTCCTCGTCGCCCCGCCGGCTCCACCACGGGGGCCCGTGCCGCCACCACTGCGGCGGTCCGCCCCCGCGCTCACGCTGTCCGTCCATGACCGCCACGCTAGACGCCGGGCACCGCGGCGGGCGTCACCCGCGCGTGGTGATCACACGTACTCCCGGGGAAGTACGCCCTCCCCGCGTTGCGGCCGCATCCGCCCCCCGGGCGCGCCCGGGGTCAGGAACCGTCCTCGGCGTCCGCACGGCCCTCGGTGCCCGGAGCACCCGTAGGGGCCACCGCCGTGCTCGACGTGGCCGGCGTGCCGGGTGCCGGGTCCTCGCCGCCCGTGGGCCGGCGGTCCATCTTCGCCAGTGCCCGCTGCGCCAGCGGATGGCCGCGGACCAGCTCGCCCAGCGAGGTCGAGCCCTGGGTGATCTCCTTGAAGGCCTTCCAGGCCGGGCGGAAGCCGGTCAGGGCCGCGTGGAAGAGCCCGGGCCGGCGCTCGAACACGGCCATCATCCGCTTGCCGACGCTCATCTCCACGCCCAGCCCGGCCTTGATCGCGAACGCGTAGTTCAGGGCCTGCTTGCGCGCGTCCACCGCGTCGTGCGCCTCGGAGATCCGCACCGCCCACTCCCCCGCGAGCCGGCCGGACCGCAGCGCGAAGGAGATGCCCTCGCGGGTCCACGGCTCCAGGAGCCCCGCCGCGTCGCCGCAGACCAGGACCCGGCCGCGCGAGAGCGGCGAGTCGTCGGCGCGGCAGCGCGTCAGATGGCCGGAGGAGATGCTGGGCTCGAAACCGGCGAGCCCGAGCCGCGCGACGAAGTCCTCCAGGTACCGCTTGGTCGCCGCGCCCTCGCCACGCGCCGAGATCACACCGACCGTCAGCGTGTCGCCCTTGGGGAAGACCCAGCCGTAACTGCCGGGCATCGGGCCCCAGTCGATGAGCACCCGCCCCTTCCAGTCGTCGGCGACCGTCTGAGGCACCGGGATCTCCGCCTCCAGGCCGAGGTCGACCTGGTCGAGCTTCACGCCGACGTGGGCGCCTATCCGGCTGGCGCTGCCGTCCGCGCCGACGACGGCCCGGGCCAGCACCGTCTCGCCGCCCTGGAGGACGACGGCGACCGTGCGCCGGTCCGGCACCGCCGAGCCGTGCTGCTCCACCCGGGTGACCGTCGCCCCCGTACGCAGCTCGGCGCCCGCCTTCTGCGCGTGCTCGACGAGCTGCTGGTCGAACTCGGGCCGGTTGATCAGCCCGAACAGCATCTGCCGGGAGCGCCGGGTCCGGGTGAAGCGCCCGTTGTTCGAGAAGGTCACCGCGTGCACACGGTCCCGGAAGGGCAGCTCGAAGCCGGGTGGGAGGCTGTCGCGCGAGGGACCGATGATGCCGCCGCCACATGTTTTGTAGCGGGGCAGCTCCGCCTTCTCCAGCAACAGGACGCGCCGCCCCGCGACCGCCGCCGCGTAGGCGGCCGAGGCCCCCGCCGGTCCCGCGCCCACCACGACCACGTCCCAGACCTGACGCGCGTCGTCCGCCGAAGAGTTCTCGCTGCTCACGATGGTCTACTGCTCCGATCAAACCGCATGCCGCACCTGACCCCCGCATCCTACGGCGGGCATCGCCGCAGGCCACTGTGGGAGGATCGGCCCACCAATCCAAGTACTCCTTGGTACAACGTCGCACCCACAAGGAGCGTGCCCATGTCGTCGAATCCGGTCGCCGAGACCGTCTCCTCGCTCATGCCCCGGGCGAAGGAGGAACTCGCCGCGCTGGTGGCCTTCAAATCGGTGGCGGACTTCGACCAGTTCCCGCGCAGCGAGAGCGTGGGCGCCGCCAACTGGATAGCGGCGGCCCTGCGCGCCGAGGGATTCCAGGACGTGGCCCTGCTCGACACGCCGGACGGCACCCAGTCGGTGTACGGCTGTCTGCCCGGTCCCGAGGGCGCGAAGACGGTGCTGCTCTACGCCCACTACGACGTGCAGCCGCCGCTGGACGAGGCGGGCTGGGCCACTCCGCCGTTCGAGCTGACCGAGCGCGACGGCCGCTGGTACGGGCGCGGCGCGGCGGACTGCAAGGGCGGCGTGCTCATGCACCTGCTCGCGCTGCGCGCGCTGAAGGCGAACGGCGGCGTGCCGGTGCACGTCAAGGTGATCGCCGAGGGGTCGGAGGAACAGGGCACGGGCGGCCTTGAGCGGTACGCCGAGCAGCACCCCGAGCTGCTGGCCGCGGACACCGTCGTCATCGGCGACGCGGGCAACTTCCGGGTCGGGCTGCCGACGGTCACCTCGACGCTGCGCGGCATGACGCTGCTGCGCGTGAAGGTCGACACGCTCGAAGGCAACCTGCACTCCGGCCAGTTCGGCGGCGCGGCGCCCGACGCACTGGCCGCCCTGATCCGCGTACTGGACTCGCTGCGCGCCGAGGACGGCTCGACGACCGTCGACGGCCTGGCGGCGGACGACCGCTGGGAGGGCCTGGCGTACGACGAGGAGCAGTTCCGCCGGGACGCCCGGGTGCTCGACGGCGTGGAGCTGATCGGTTCCGGTTCGGTCGCCGACCGCATCTGGGCGCGGCCGGCCGTCACGGTGCTCGGCATCGACTGCCCGCCCGTCGTCGGCGCCACCCCGTCGGTGCAGGCGGGCGCCCGCGCGCTGGTGAGCCTCAGGGTGCCGCCGGGCGTGGACGCGGCCGAGGCGACCAAGCTGCTCCAGGCCCACCTGGAGGCGCGTACGCCGTGGGGAGCCCGGGTCGGCGTCGAACAGATCGGCCAGGGGCAGGCGTTCCGCGCCGACACCACCAGCCCGGCGTACCAGGCCATGGCGGACGCGATGGCGGTGGCGTACCCCGGCGAGGAGATGCAGTACGCCGGTCAGGGCGGCTCCATCCCGCTGTGCAACACCCTGGCGTCGCTGTATCCGCGGGCGGAGATCCTGCTGATCGGTCTGAGCGAGCCGGAGGCACAGATCCACGCCGTGAACGAGAGCGTGTCCCCCGAGGAGCTGGAGCGGCTGTCGGTGGCCGAGGCGCACTTCCTGCGCAACTACGCGGCGAGCTGAGCCGGGCGGCTCGCGGCCGGGCCCTCGCGGCTCGCGTTCTGCCGTCGGCAGAGGGGCCTCGCCACCCGGCGGGGCCCTGCCTACGGTCGTCCCATGGACGTCGTCGAGCTGCTGCCCCGCCTGCACCTGCTGCGCTTCCCGGTCGGCCAGGCCTACCTCTGGCGCGACGGCGACGACCTGACACTGGTCGACGCCGGTCCGGCCGGAGCCGGGGCGCGCGTCGTCGCGGCGGCCGAGTCCCTGGGGCGGGTACGGCGGGTGGTGCTCACCCACTTCCACGAGGACCACGTGGGCGGGGCGCAGGAGGTCGCCGCGCTCACCGGGGCGGAGGTGGTGGCCCATGTGCTGGAGGCGCCCGTCGTGCGCGGCGAGGTGCCGGGCCCGCCGCCCGTGGCCGAGGACTGGGAGCGTCCGCTGCACGAGAACGCCCTGCGGCTGCTCCCACCGGGCGGCTTCGACCGGCCGGCGCGGGTGACGGAGGTGCGGGACGGGGACGTAGTGGACTTCGGCGGTGGGGCCCGGGTCGTGCACGCGCCGGGCCACACGGACGGCAGCATCGGGCTGCATCTGCCGCGGCACGGCGTGCTGTTCACGGGGGACGCCGTCGCGGCGTCGCCGGTCGACGGAAGGGTGATGCTCGGCGTACTCAACACCGACCGGGACCGGGCCGTCGCCTCCTTCGGGCGGCTGGCGGCCCTCGACTCGGAGCTGGTCTGTTTCGGTCACGGGGATCCGGTGACCGTCCGGGCCGGGGCCGCGCTGCGGGAGTCGGCACGGACCTGCGGGGCGGACGTCTGACCTCAGCCGACCGGTGTGCCCGCCTCCAGGTAGAGGGCGGCGCCGCGTTCCCGTGCCCGCAGGGCCCAGCGCAGCCGTGCGTAGCGGACCGGGGGCAGCAGGCCGGCGGCCTCGTCCTCGGTGACGAAGCGCCAGTCGCGCAGTTCGGAGCGGGGCAGACGGATGCGTCCGGCGGCCGAGGAGTCGAGCCGGCCGCCGTCGAAGAGCATCCGCAGACCGCCGTGAGCGGGTGGTGCGGGCAGTTCCCAGTCGACGACCAGCAGGGCGGGTACGTCCTCGAGGCGCAGGCCGGTCTCCTCGGCGACCTCGCGCACACCGGCGCGGGCCGGTGCCTCGCCGGGTTCGACGACGCCGCCGGGGAACTCCCAGCCCGGTTTGTAGGTGGGGTCGACGAGCAGGACCCGGTCCCGCTCGTCGAAGAGCAGGACGCCGGCGGCGACGGTCTCGCCGGTGGGCTCCGGCGTCTGCACGATCCCGCAGGCCGGCACGGCGCCGGTGCCGAGAGCCTCGGCGACCCGGGCGGCGGCCTCGTACGGGGTGAGGGCGCCGGTGTCGACCGGATGGGCGTCCGCGGTGAGCCAGGAGACGAGGGCGGACCGGTAGGGCTCGATGTGGTCGTAGGACCACTGCCGTACCCGCAGCTCGCCGTCCGGCAGGTCCGCCGGTGTCTCGCGGTTCGCTATTCGCTCCCGCAGGATCGTTTCAGCCGGAGCCAGCAGGACGTGCCGGACCGCGATCCGGCGGGCGGCGAGACCGCCGAAGATCTCGTCCCGGTACTCCTGGCGCAGCAGGGTCATCGGGACCACGAGGGTCCCCCCGAGGTCGGCGAGCAGCGCGGCCGCCGTGTCGATCACCAGGCGCCGCCAGATCGGCAGGTCCTGGAAGTCACCCACCTCGGCCAGGCGTTTGGGCGGCAGCAGGTGCGCGAGTGCCCCGCCGATGACCTCGGGGTCGAAGAGCGTGCTGTTCGGGATCAGTTCGATCAGTTCCCGTGCGGTGGTGGTCTTCCCCGCACCGAACGCGCCGTTGATCCAGACGACGGTCACAGGTCCCCCTCTTCTGTTGGCCCCCTGTGGCTTGCCCGCTTCACCCTGCCACGGAAACCAGGCGCAGTTGAGGACGTACGACAGCGGCGCCGGCGCCCCCGGGAGGGGCACCGGCGCCGTGCGGTCCGGGTGGGCGGCGTCAGCCCAGCTGACCCAGGGCGTCGTCGTCGAGGGTCAGGCTCTCGGTGGCGACGGTGTCCTCCAGGGTGCTGACGGTGTCGTCCACCCCGAGGTTGAGCGGGAGGTCGCTCGGGGCGGCGTGGGACGGGCTGACGGCCGCGACGACGAAGCCGGTGGCGAGGGTCGCGAGGGCGAGCATGCTGCGCTTCTTCATGCCCCGTTCAACTACGCGGCCGCGCGGGGGTCACGGGTAAGGCCGCGGAAGCCGTCGAACCGGCCGCGCACTCAGACGTGCGCGGCGGTGACCTCCGATGTCCTCGAGAGCGCCGCCGCTGCCGCCCCGACCAGTCCGGCGTCCGTCCCCATCTGGGCGGGGACGACCGCCAGGCGCTGGACGAAGGAGAGGGTCGCGTAGTCGGTGAGGGCCTTGCGCAGGGGGGCGAAGAGGACGTCGCCCGCCTTGGCCACGCCCCCGCCGACCACCGCGATGTCGATCTCGACGAGGGTCGCGGTGGCGGCGATACCGGCGGCCAGGGCCTGCGCGGCCCGTTCGAAGGAGGCGACGGCGACGGGGTCGCCCAGGTGGGCGGCGGCGGCGACCGCGGCGGCGGAGGTGTCGCCGTCCGGCCCCGGCCGCCAGCCGGCGTCGAGGGCGCGGCGGGCGATGTTGGGGCCGCTCGCTATGCGCTCCACGCAGCCGCGCGCGCCGCACGGGCACGGATCGCCGTCCAGATCCACGCTGATGTGACCGATGTGACCGGAGTTGCCGGTCGGGCCGGGGTGCAGCCGGCCGTTCAGGACCAGACCGCCGCCGACGCCGGTCGACACCACCATGCACAGCGCGTTGTCGTGGCCACGGGCCGCGCCCTGCCAGTGTTCGGCCGCGGTGATGGCCACCCCGTCGCCGATCAGTTCCACCGGCAGATCACCGGCGGCGGCCCGGACCCGCCGGACCAGCGGGTAGTCGCGCCAGCCGGGCACGTTCACGGGGCTGACCGTGCCGGCGGAGGCGTCGACCGGGCCGGCGCTGCCGATGCCGACGGCCGTGGCCCGCCCCCACAGCGGCGACGCGGTCAGTTCCGCGAGCACGGCCTCGACGGCCCCCATCACGGTGTCACCGTCCTCCTGGGCGGGTGTCGCACGCTGTGCGCGCGCCTGGATGCGGCCGTGGCCGTCCACCAGTGCGCCGGCGATCTTGGTGCCGCCGATGTCCAGCGCTGCCACGAGGTCGGTGTGCATCAGAGTCGGATCTCCCCGTCGGACCGAAAGCGAAAAATGACGAACACGAGGCGCCCAGCGGACCGGTCCCACGGTGGGGACGAGGACCGGAGAGTGCGATGGACAGTGTCTCCCGCATCTGACAACGTTGTCCAGGCTCTATGCTCGACGCCACATCCTCATACAACCTCATGACCGACACATCCCCCCGGACAGCAGGAGCCGACGCAATCCCGTGGACGACAGGACAGGACACCGCATCGTGCCCGACACGACCCGCCGCGCAGACCGCCTCCCCGGGAACCGGTACGGCAATCGCCCGACCATGAAGGACGTCGCCGCCCGCGCCGGAGTCGGCCTCAAGACCGTCTCCCGGGTGGTCAACGCGGAGCCCGGCGTCACCCCGGAGACCGAGCGTCGCGTCCAGGAGGCCATCGACGCCCTGGGCTTTCGCCGCAACGACAGCGCCCGGGTGCTCCGCAAGGGCCGCACCGCGAGCATCGGTCTGGTCCTGGAGGATCTGGCCGACCCGTTCTACGGGCCGCTCAGCCGCGCCGTGGAGGAGGTGGCCCGCGCCCACGGCGCCCTGCTGATCAACGGGTCGAGCGCGGAGGACCCGGACCGCGAGCAGGAGCTGGTCCTTGCGCTGTGCGCGCGGCGCGTGGACGGTCTGGTGGTGATTCCCGCCGGGGACGACCACCGGTATCTGGAGCCCGAGTTGAAGGCGGGCGTCGCCACGGTGTTCGTGGACCGTCCGGCGGGCCGGATCGACGCGGACGTGGTGGTGTCGGACAACTTCGGCGGCGCCCGCGACGGCGTGGCCCACCTCATCGCGCACGGTCACCGCAGGATCGGCTTCATCGGCGACATGCCCCGCATCCACACCGCCGCCGAGCGGCTGCGCGGTTACCGGGCCGCCATGGAGGACGCCGGCATACCGGTGAAGGACTCCTGGATGTCCCTGGGCGTCACCGACCCGGAGCGGGTACGCCGGGCGGCCGAGGAGATGCTCGCCGACCCGCATCCGGTCACCGCGATCTTCACCGGCAACAACCGGGTGACGGTCACCGTGATCCGGGTCCTCGCCGAGCACACCCGGGGCGTCGCGCTCGTCGGCTTCGACGACATCGAGCTGGCCGACCTGCTCCGGCCGGGCGTCACCGTGGTCGCGCAGGACGCGGCCGCCCTCGGCCGCACCGCCGCCGAGCGGCTCTTCCGGCAGCTGGACGGCACCCTCCTCGCCCCCGACCGCATCGAACTGCCGACCAGGCTGGTCACCCGGGGCTCGGGCGAGCTGCCGCCGTCGAACTGAGCGGAGCGCGGCCGAGGACCGGACCGGACACACCGTCGCGCCCGCACACGCCACCGCCGGGAGGAATCACACCGTGTCGCAACGACTCGGCGAGGGCCGGGGACCCGCACGGCCGTCCGGCGAGGACCGGACCCTTCGGGCGCTCGGGCTGGCCGGGGTGCCGCGCGAGGAGCCGCTCCTGTACCCGGGCGCGTGGCCCACGGAGTCCGGCCTGCTGTGCGGGGACCGACTGCTGCCGCTGGACCGGGCGGTGCACGAGGACGGGGGCGACCGGGTCCCCGTGCTCGCGATCGGCTCCAACGCGAGCCCGGGCCAGCTGCGGCACAAGATGGCCGAGTTCGGCATCGGCTCGCCGATCCCGATGGTCAGGTCACGGGTCACCGGCCTGGACATCGGCGTCTCCGCCCACGTGAGCCGGATGGGCTACGTGTCCGCCTCTCCGGTGGGCGCCGCCGGCGTCGTGCGGGAGCTGTTCGTCCTGTGGCTCGACGCCGAGCAGCTCGCGGTGGTCGACGCCAGCGAGGGCGTACCGATGGCGGGCGGCAACTTCGACCGCGCCTGGCTGCCCGCACCCGACGTACGCGTGGAACCGGGGGACGGCACGGTGCTGCGCGGCGCGTACGCCTACGTCAACCGTCACGGCGTCCTGCACGACGGCACCGGTGCGCCGCGGCGGCACCCGGGAGAGCAGCGGCCCCTGATCACCGAGCTGCTGCACGGGTCGGCCCGGCTGCGGGAGCTGTTCGGGGTGACGCCCGAGGAGTTCTGCGCGCGGGCGCGGGCGCGGGCCGACCGGCGGCTGTGCGAGCGCGGGACACGGCTGTTCGCCGAGGAGGAGCGGGTGACGGCGTCCGGTCTGGAGCGGTACGTGGGCTCCGGACCGGACGATCCCTTCTCCGGGACCCGGCCCCCGTCTACTGCGCCGATGCCGTGAGGTCGCCGCGCCGCGGGGAGGAGAAGCCCTCCAGGTCGGCGCGGGTCAGGCCGGTCAGCCGGGCGACCTCGCCGATGTCGAGGGCGCCGCAGTCCAGGCCGCGCAGCAGGTAGCCGCTGAGGGCCTTGGCGGTGGCGGGCTCGTCCATGACGTCGCCGCCGGTGCGGTTCGCGTAGCGGGCGAGGCGGGCGGCGGCCTGCTCGAGGCCCTCGCGGTAGAAGGCGAAGACGGCCGCGTACCGGGTCGGGATGTGGCCGGGGTGCATGTCCCAGCCCTGGTAGTAGGCGCGGGCGAGGGCCCGGCGGGTGAGGCCGAAGTGCAGGCGCCAGGCGTCGTGGACCTTGGCGGTGGGGCCGACGGGCAGGACGTTGGTGGAGCCGTCCGAGACGCGTACGCCGGTGCCGGCGGCGGCGACCTGCATGACCGCCTTGGCGTGGTCGGCGGCAGGGTGGTCACTGGCCTGGTACGCGGCGGAGACGCCGAGGCAGGCGCTGTAGTCGAAGGTGCCGTAGTGCAGACCGGTGGCGCGGCCCCCGGCGGCCTGGATCATGCGGGCGACGGCGGCGGTGCCGTCGGCGGCCAGGATGGACTGGCTGGTCTCGATCTGGATCTCGAAGCCGATCCGGCCGGGCGTGAGGCCGCGCGCCTTCTCGAAGGCCTCCAGGAGCCGCACCATGGCGGTGACCTGCTCGGGGTAGGTCACCTTCGGCAGGGTGAGGACCAGGCCGTCGGGCAGTCCGCCGGCCTCCATGAGGCCGCTGAGGAAGACGTCGAGGGTGCGGATGCCCCGGGCGCGCACCGGAGCCTCCATGCACTTCATGCGGATGCCCATGTACGGGGCGGCCGTGCCCCGCGCGTACGCCTCGGCGATCAGCCGGGCGGCGCGGGCGGCGGCCTCGTCCTCCTCGGCGTCCGTGCGGTTGCCGTAGCCGTCCTCGAAGTCGACGCGCAGGTCCTCGATCGGCTCGCGCTCCAGCTTGGCGCGCACGCGGGCGTACACCGGCTCGGCGAGGTCGTCGGTAAGGCCGAGGACGGCGGCGAAGGACGCGGCGTCGGGGGCGTGTTCGTCGAGGGCGGCGAGCGCCCGGTCGCCCCAGGAGCGAACCGTGTCGGCGGCGAAGACGTCACCGGGGACGTAGACGGTGTGGACGGGCTGGCGGGTGCCCGGGTCTCCGGGGTAGCGGCGCTCCAGCTCCGCGTCGACCGGTGCGAGGGAGGCACTGATCTCCTCGCCGACGGCGCCCGCGAGGCTCGTTGCCACCTTCTCCTGCTGACCCATCCCACACCCTCCTGGTTTTCACTTTTCCGCTCACCGGAATCACTTATCCGTAGAGCGAAGTTATCTGTCGGCCTCGCGCCGGTCAACACCCATCCTGCGCACACGCCGAGGCCCCCGCGACCACGGACGGTCGCGGGGGCCTCGGCGTGACGTTTCGGCCGGGAGGTTCAGCCCTTGCGGGTCTTGACTTCCTCGGTGAGCTGCGGGACGACGTCGAAGAGGTCGCCGACGACGCCGTAGTCGACGAGGTCGAAGATCGGGGCCTCGGCGTCCTTGTTGATCGCCACGATCGTCTTCGAGGTCTGCATGCCCGCGCGGTGCTGGATCGCACCGGAGATGCCGGAGGCGATGTACAGCTGCGGCGAGACGGACTTGCCGGTCTGGCCGACCTGGTTGGTGTGCGGGTACCAGCCGGCGTCCACCGCGGCGCGCGAGGCGCCGACGGCCGCGCCGAGCGAGTCGGCGAGGGCCTCGATGAGTCCGAAGTTCTCCGCGCCGTTGACGCCGCGGCCGCCGGAGACGACGATCGCGGCCTCGGTCAGCTCCGGGCGGCCGGTCGACTCGCGCGGAGTGCGCGAGGTGACCTTGGTGCCGGTCGCGGCGGCGGAGAAGGTGACGGACAGGGCCTCGACCGCGCCGGCGGCCGGGGCGGCCTCGACGGCGGCGCTGTTGGGCTTGACCGTGATGACCGGGGTGCCCTTGGAGACGCGGGACTTGGTGGTGAAGGCGGCGGCGAACACCGACTGGGTGGCCACCGGACCCTCGTCGCCGGCCTCCAGGTCGACGGCGTCGGTGATGACACCGGAGCCCAGGCGCAGCGCCAGGCGGGCGGCGATCTCCTTGCCCTCGGCGGAGGAGGGGACCAGCACCGCGGCCGGGGAGACGGCCTCGTGGGCGGCCTGGAGGGCGTCCACCTTCGGCACGACCAGGTAGTCGGCGTACTCGGCGGCCTCGTGGGTGAGGACCTTCACCGCGCCGTGCTCGGCGAGCGTGGCGGCGGTGTCACCGGCACCGGCGCCCAGCGCGACGGCGACGGGCTCGCCGACGCGGCGGGCCAGGGTCAGCAGCTCCAGGGTGGGCTTGCGGACGGCACCGTCCACGTGGTCGACGTAGACGAGAACTTCAGCCATGGGACTTCTTCTCTCCTGCTTGCGAAAGATGAGGGGCGGTCAGCGGGGCCGGGTTCAGATGAACTTCTGGCCGGCCAGGAACTCGGCGAGCTGCTTGCCGCCCTCGCCCTCGTCCTTGACGATCGTGCCCGCGGTGCGCGCCGGGCGCTCGGCCGCGGAGTCGACCGTGGTGTACGCGTTCTCGAGACCGACCTCGTCCTCGTCGATCTCGAGGTCGGACAGGTCCCAGGACTGAACGGGCTTCTTCTTGGCCGCCATGATGCCCTTGAAGGAGGGGTAACGCGCCTCGCCCGACTGGTCGGTGACCGACACGACGGCCGGCAGCGACGCCTCGAGCTGCTCCGTGGCGGAGTCCCCGTCACGGCGGCCCTTCACGACACCGCCCTCGACCGAGACCTCGGACAGCAGCGTCACCTGCGGCACACCCAGGCGCTCCGCGAGCAGCGCCGGTACGACACCCATGGTGCCGTCGGTGGAGGCCATGCCGGAGACGACCAGGTCGTAGCCGGCCTTCTCGACCGCCTTGGCCAGGACCAGGGAGGTGCCGATGGCGTCGGTGCCGTGCAGGTCGTCGTCCTCGACGTGGATCGCCTTGTCCGCGCCCATGGACAGCGCCTTGCGCAGCGCGTCCTTCGCGTCCTCGGGACCCACCGTCAGCACGGTGATCTCCACGTCGTCGTCGGAATTCTCCGAGATCTGCAGCGCCTGCTCGACCGCGTACTCGTCCAGCTCGGAGAGCAGACCGTCCACGTCGTCCCGGTCGACGGTCAGGTCATCGGCGAAGTGCCGGTCGCCAGTGGCGTCGGGCACGTACTTCACAGTGACAACGATCCTCAAGCTCACGCCGGCTCTCCTACTGCGTCGACATTTCAGTGCTGCCTCTTGCAGGCAGCATAGGCGCCCCAAGCGGCCGATCCCGGTCGGGGCGACCTGCGCTCCGCCCGGAATATTACTCGTCAGTACACCCAGTTCTTTCCCGCTAAGCAAGCGCTTTGAACTGTGACCTTCGCAACGCAGCGTAACCGGAACCCGACGCCTTCGCAGCAGCCGTCCCGTTGACCGGTCAGTCGCGCAGACCCTGGTAACGCCCCTGGTGGTACAGCAGGGGCCGGCCGGCTCCCGCGGGGTCGCCGAGGAGCACCTGAGCCAGCACGATCCGGTGGTCCCCCGCGGGCACGCGGCCGACGACGCGGCACACCAGCCAGGCGAGGACGCCGTCCAGCACGGGCACTTTCTCGGGGCCCTCGCGCCAGGCGGTGGGCGCCGCGAAACGGTCGGCGCCGCTGCGGGCGAAGGTGGCCGCCAGCTCCTCCTGGTGCTCGCCGAGCAGGTGGACGCCGACGTACTCGGCCGCGGACACCGTCGGCCAGCTGGAGGAGCCGGTGCCGATGCTGAAGGACAGCAGCGCAGGCTCGGCGGAGACCGAGGTGAGGGACGTGGCCGTGAAGCCGACCGGGCCGGCGGCACCGCGCGCGGTGATCACGGCGACTCCCACCGCGTGCCGCCGGAAGACGGACCGCAGCAGGTCGTCGGCGGCGAGCCGCGTCGCGGCGAGATCGGGGGTGGCCGTCATACGGGGTGGTCCTTCTGCGGTGCGCCTCGGTTCCGGCAACGGGGCGCGGGGAACAGGGGCAGGCTGACGACGGGTGGCACACACAGTCAAGTACGTCCCGGATTCGGAAGCTGTGGAGAAGGCCTCACCACTGACGTGGCGGTGATCACACCGCCTCGCCCAGCGCGGCGATCACGTCCGCCTTGCGCGGCTGCCCCACGGCGCGCCGCACGACGCGGCCGCCCGCGTCGAGAACCAGCACGGTGGGCGTCTTGAGCACGTCCAGGGCGCGGACCAGTTCCAGGCGGGCCTCGGCGTCGATCTCGACGTGGGCGACGCCGGGGACCAGGCCCGCCACCTCGCCGAGCACCCGCCGGGTGGCCCGGCAGGGTGCGCAGAAGGCGCTGGAGAACTGTACGAGCGTCGCGCGGGCGCCGAGTTCGGCGCCCAGGTCGGCCGCGTCGAGCCGTGGGCCCGGATCCCCGGACCGCCTGCCGTCGCCCTGCCCGCGCACCCGCGCCCCCGTTCCGCCGCCACCGCGGCACTCCTGGGCGCGCATATGCCGCGCGCCACCGGTCCGGTCGTCCACGGGTGCAGCGCTCGCGCGAGGGCGGAGATTCCCGCCCACCGTCGTGTTTCGGCCACAAAAGAGCCCCGCGAGTGATGAGGATCTCGCCGCACACGGGCACCAAGGCTGGTACACCGGCCGTTCTTGGGGCACGATCTGCGACAAGCCGTAAACCTACGGCTGCGTAACTTTCGACTGGGAGTCCCCTTCCCAGGCTGACAAGGAAGGGTCCGCCGGCCCATGGCAGAACTCGTCTACCGTCCGGTCATCGGTCTCGCCCGCACCCTGTTCAAGGCGTGGGACCTCAAGATCGACTGCCAGGGTTCGGAGAACATCCCGCGCTCGGGCGGCGCCGTGCTGGTGAGCAACCACATCAGCTACCTGGACTTCGTCTTCGACGGCCTGGCGGCGCTGCCGCAGAAGCGGCTGGTGCGCTTCATGGCCAAGGAGTCGGTCTTCCGGCACCGCGTCTCCGGTCCGCTGATGCGCGGGATGAAGCACATCCCGGTGGACCGCAAGCAGGGCGAGGCGGCCTACGCACACGCCCTCGACTCGCTGAAGTCCGGCGAGATCGTCGGGGTCTTCCCGGAGGCGACGATCTCCGAGTCGTTCACGCTGAAGAGCTTCAAGTCGGGCGCCGCGCGGCTCGCGCAGGAGGCGGGCGTCCCGCTGGTCCCGATGGCACTGTGGGGCACCCAGCGCCTGTGGACCAAGGGCCACCCGCGCAACTTCAAGCGCAGCCACACCCCCGTCACCATCCGGGTCGGCGAGGCCATGGAGGCCCCGCGCGAGCAGTACGCGGGCGCCATCACCCGGCGGCTGCGCGAGCGGGTGCAGGAGCTGCTCGAGGCCGCGCAGCGCGCCTACCCGGTCCGCCCCAAGGGGGCCGACGACACCTGGTGGATGCCGGCCCATCTCGGTGGCACGGCCCCGACGCCCGAGCAGGTGCGCACGGCCCAGGCGCACTGAGCCGGGCGCGTCAGAGCGCGGTGGGAAGGATCTCCCACAGGTGCGGCCGGTCGGTGGCCGCCTTCAGGGTGTCCAGCACGACCGGATGCGGTGCGGCGTAGAGCTCCGGACAGTCCGCCTCGCCCGCCGCGTGGTCCGGTGTGAAGGCCAGTTGTTCCCTGCCCAGGGAGAACCTCGCGTTCACGCCGGGCTTGTTTCCGCGCGGGTCCTGCCGGTGCCAGGCACCGTCCAGGCGTACGGCGATCAGCCCGTGCACCACGTCGAACCGCTGGTAGCACAGCGCGGTGGGGATGTCCTCGGCCCGCAGCAGCGCGGCCAGCGCGTGGGCCTTGGCGTAGCAGATGCCGGTGCGCTGCTCCAGGACGTCGGAGGCCCGCCAGGTGACGCGCGGGTCCCCGGAATCCTGTGAGTGCGGGATGGTGTCGCGTACGAACTCGAAGGCCAGCCGCGCATAGTCATACGAGTCGTCCGCCTCTTTGGCGAGCCGCTCCGCCGCCTCACGTACACGCGGATGCTCATGGTCGATGGCCTCGTCGGCGGCCAGGTACGCAGACAGGTCAGGGTTCTTCTGGATCAGCTCCATGCCCGCAGAGCATAGGAAAGCGATCACCCGTCAGTCAATGACTTTACGGGTGATCGCATACCTATGCATACTTCGGGAAGCCATGGGAGGCCCTGTCAGCGCGCCATTTCCTCCTTGAGGGCGGCGACGAACGCGTCGATGTCATCCTCGGTCGTGTCGAAGGCGCACATCCAGCGCACGTCCCCGGCGGCCTCGTCCCAGAAGTAGAAGCGGAACCGCTTCTGCAGGCGCTCGCTCACCTCGTGCGGCAGGCGGGCGAAGACCGCGTTGGCCTGCACCGGGTAGAGGATCTCCACGCCGTGCACGGCGCGCACGCCCTCGGCCAGGCGCTGGGCCATCTCGTTGCCGTGCCGGGCGTTGCGCAGCCACAGGTCCTTGGCGAGCAGCGCCTCCAGTTGCACCGACACGAAGCGCATCTTCGAGGCCAGCTGCATGGACAGCTTGCGCAGGTGCTTCATGTGGCGCACCGCGTCCTGGTTCAGGACCACGACCGCCTCGCCGAACAGGGCGCCGTTCTTCGTGCCGCCGAGCGAGAGCAGGTCGACGCCGACCGCGTTGGTGAACGTGCGCATGGGCACGTCCAGGGAGGCGGCGGCGTTGGCTATCCGGGAGCCGTCCAGGTGCACCTTCATGCCGTGCGCGTGGGCGTGCTCGCAGATGGCACGGATCTCGTCCGGCGTGTAGAGGGTGCCCAGCTCGGTGCTCTGGGTGATCGAGACGACCTGCGGCATCGCCCGGTGCTCGTCGTCCCAGCCGTACGCCTGCCGGTCGATCAGGTCGGGCGTGAGCTTGCCGTCCGGGGTGGGGACGGTGAGCAGCTTGAGGCCGCCCATGCGCTCGGGGGCGCCGCCCTCGTCGACGTGGATGTGCGCGCTCTCGGCGCAGATCACCGCGCCCCAGCGGTCGGTGACCGCCTGGAGCGCGACGACGTTGGCGCCGGTGCCGTTGAAGACCGGGAACGCCTCGGCGCCGGAGCCGAAGTGGCTGCGGATCACCTGCTGGAGATTCTCGGTGTAGTCGTCCCCGCCGTACGCGACCTGGTGTCCGCCGTTGGCCAGCGTCAGGGCGGCGAGCACCTCCGGGTGGGCCCCGGCGTAGTTGTCACTGGCGAAACCGCGGACCTCGGGGTCGTGATGGCGACGCGCGTCGGTCTTCGGGGGGTTCACGGCTTCTCGGTCAGCCACAGACGGTTTCCGTTCACTTCCGCGGCGGGCTTGTCCCAGACTCCGGCGACGGCCTCGGCGAGGTCACGCACGTCCGTGAAGCCCGCGAACTTCGCGTTGGGGCGCTCGGCGCGCATCGCGTCGTGCACCAACGCCTTGACCACCAGGATCGCAGCCGCCGACGTCGGCCCCTGCTCGCCCCCCGCCTTGCGGAAGTAGTCCGCCATGGCCAGCGTCCACGCCTCGGCGGCGGCCTTGGCGGCCGAGTAGGCGGCGTTGCCCGCGGTGGGCCGGCTCGCGCCGGCCGCGCTGATCAGCACGTAGCGGCCGCGGTCGCTGCGCTGGAGCGGCTCGTGGAAGGCGAGGGAGGTGTGCTGGACGGTGCGGATGAGCAGCATCTCGAGGAGCTCCCAGTCCCCGAGGTCGGTCTTGGTGAAGGTCCGGCTGCCGCGCCAGCCGCCGACGAGGTGCACCACTCCGTCGACCCGGCCGAACTCCTTCTCGGTGCGGTCGGCCCAGGCCCGGGTGGAGTCCAGGTCGAGCAGGTCGACGGTCTCGCCGGTGACGGTGGCGCCGCCGTGCGCGTACCGAGCCGCGTCCACCGCCTCCGCCAGCCGCTCCGGGTCGTTGTCCGCGCCGACGACGGTCGCACCCCCCTCGGCGAGCCGCAGCAGCGCGGCCCGTCCGGCGGGCCCGCCCGCACCGGCCACCGCGATCACCGCGCCGTCGAGCGCCCCGTTCCCCATGGTCCTCGCCTCCTGTGCCTGTGCCTGTTCCTGTGCCTGCCGAACGTGTTCGCGCGCGGCTTCGCCGTCGCTCACGCGGCGGCCCGCTCGGCACCGTCCGCCGTGGCCGTGATGCCCCGGGTCGAGGCAATCACCTTCTTCAGCTTCTTGGACAGTGCCTCGTAGAACATGCTCAGCGGAAACTCGTCCGGAAGCACGTCATCGACGAGTTTGCGCGGCGGCAGGGACAGGTCCAGGGCGTCGGGGCCCTTGGCCCACTTCGAGCCCGGGTGCGGGGCGAGGTAGGTGGAGACCAGCTCGTACCCGGCGAACCAGTGGACGAGCTTGGGACGGTCGATGCCGTCGCGGTAGAGCGTCTCGATCTCGGCGCACAGCTGGTTGGTGACCTGCGGGGCGCGCTGCCAGTCGATGAAGAGCTTGTTGTCGGTCCAGCGGACCACGTCGTGCTTGTGCAGGTAGGCGAAGAGGAGCTGGCCGCCGAGGCCGTCGTAGTTGCGCGTGCGCTCACCGGTGACCGGGAAGCGGAACATGCGGTCGAAGAGCACCGCGTACTGCACGTCGCGGGCCTGCGGGACGCCGTCGGTCTCCAGCTTCACGGCCTCCCTGAAGGCGGTGAGATCGCAGCGCAGCTCCTCCAGGCCGTACATCCAGAACGGCTGGCGCTGCTTGATCATGAACGGGTCGAAAGGCAGGTCGCCGTGGCTGTGGGTGCGGTCGTGGACCATGTCCCACAGGACGAAGGCCTCCTCGCAGCGCTTCTGGTCGTGCACCATCGCGGCGACGTCCTCGGGCAGCTCCACGCCCAGGATGCCGACGGCGGCCTCGGTGACGCGGCGGAAGCGGGCGGCCTCGCGGTCGCAGAAGATGCCGCCCCAGGAGAAGCGCTCGGGCGCCTCGCGCACGGCGATGGTCTCCGGGAAGAGCACGGCCGAGTTGGTGTCGTAGCCGGCCGTGAAGTCCTCGAAGGTGATGCCGCAGAACAGCGGATTGTCGTAGCGGGTGCGCTCCAGCTCGGCCAGCCAGTCGGGCCAGACCATGCGCAGCACGACCGCCTCGAGGTTGCGGTCGGGGTTGCCGTTCTGCGTGTACATCGGGAAGACGACCAGGTGCTGGAGGCCGTCGGCGCGGTTCGCGGCGGGCTGGAAGGCCAGCAGCGAGTCGAGGAAGTCGGGCACCTCGAAGCCGCCGTCGGCCCAGCGGCCGAGGTCGGTGACCAGGGCCTCGTGGTACGCGCGGTCGTGCGGGAGGAGCGGGGACAGCTCGCGCACGGCCTCGGCGACGCGGCGCACGACGTCCTCGGCGGCGGCCCGCTCGGGGGCGCCCTCGGCGTCGAAGTCGATCGACCCGTCCCTGGACTGCCATGGACGGATTCGCTCCACCGCATCCTTGAGCACGGGCCACGCCGGGTGCTCGACCACCCTGCTCGCCGGAGGAATGTTCCCCTCCGCACCCACCTGCACAAGAATTTCCGTCATGTCCCATCCTCCACCGAAGAAGCTCGCGTCAGGACACCGTAGGCATACGAGGTTTCTCCCAGCAAGGGGAGCCCCCGCAAATTATCCTGCCCGACCCTGGTCTTCACCGCATTTTTTCCTGCGGGGTGCCGGAGTCCGGATACCAGGCGCGGCAGAGGGGAAACGGTCCCGCAGGGCCGTTAGGCTGCCGCCCTGCCAACGCCGACGTCGACGGAAGCGAGTCGAGCCTTGAACTTCCTCACCATCGGTCACCGCGGAGCCATGGGTGTCGAACCCGAGAACACCCTGCGCTCCTTCGTCGCCGCCGAGCAGGCCGGCCTCGACGTCGTCGAACTGGACCTGCATCTGAGCAAGGACGGCGCGCTGGTCGTCATGCACGACGCCGCCGTGGACCGCACCACCGACGGCACGGGCGCGATCGCCGACAAGACCCTCGAGGAACTGCGCGCCCTGGACGCCGGCCGCGGGGAGCGGATCCCGGTCTTCGAGGAGGTGCTGGACGCCGTCTCGGTGCCGTTGCAGGCCGAGATCAAGGACGCGGCGGCCGCGCGCGGCCTCGCCGAGGTCATGCTCCGCCGGGACCTGGTGGACCGGGTGGAGGTGATCTCGTTCCACGACGAGGCCATCGTCGAGATCGCCCGGCTGGTGCCGGGGGTGCGGACCGCCCTGGTCGCGCAGTACTACGGCCCCGAGGTCGTGGACCGCGCCGTCGCGGCGGGCGCCGGCACCCTCTGTCTGGACATCAACAGGGTCACGCTGGAGATCGTGCGGCGGGCCCGCAAGGCGGGGCTGCGGGTCTTCTGCTGGACCGTGAACACGCAGGATCATCTGCGGCTGGTGCGCGCCCTCGGCCTCGACGGCGCGACGACCGACTACCCGGAGATCAAACGCACCGGCCGCTTCACCGCCTGAGCCCCGGGCCGCCTGAGCCTCGGGCCGCGTGAGCCCGGGCCGTCAGACCAGCGGCTTGACCAGCAGCTCGAACTGCAGGTCGTCCCGCTGCGGAATGCCGAAGCGCTCGTCGCCGTACGGGAAGGGGGTCATCCTTCCCGTACGGCGGTAGCCGCGGCGCTCGTACCAGGCGATGAGGTCCTCGCGTACGGAGATCACGGTCATGTGCATCTCCGTCACGCCCCAGCTCTCGCGGGCCTGCCGTTCCGCCTCCGCGATGATCGTCCTGCCGAGGCCCTCGCCCTGGAGCGCCGGGCTGACGGCGAACATCCCGAAGTAGGCGTGCGCGCCGCGGTGCTCGAGCTGGCAGCAGGCCACGATCCGGCCCTCCCGCTCCACCGTCAGCAGCCGGCTGTCCGGCGACTTGACGACGTCCAGGACGCCCTGCGGGTCGGTGCGCTGTCCCTGGAGGATGTCCGCCTCGGTGGTCCACCCGGCCCGGCTGGAGTCGCCCCGGTAGGCGGACTCTATGAGCGCCACGATCGCGTCCACGTCGGCGTCGGTGGCGTCACGGTAGGTCGGTCGGCTGGCGGCGGTGTCCATGTGGGGCGTCTCCGGTTCGTTCTCGGGCGCGGCGCGGGCACCGATGAGCGTAACGCCGCCAGTAGTGTCGGGACGCATGGTGCATGTACTCAGCAGCCGGACCCTGCTCCGCCCCACCGACCCCGACCGCGCCCGGGCCTTCTACGGCGAGCAGCTCGGCCTCGCCGTCCACCGGGAGTTCGGCACCGGGCCCGAGCGGGGGACCGTGTACTTCCTCGGCGGCGGTTTCCTCGAGGTCTCCGGGCGCTCCGAGGCTCCTCCCTCCCCCGCGCTCGCGCTGTGGCTCCAGGTCGAGGACGCGGCGGCGGCCCACGACGAACTGCGCGCCAAGGGCGTCGAGATCGTGCGGCCGCCGGTCAAGGAGCCGTGGGGGCTGGTGGAGATGTGGATCGCGGACCCCGACGGCACGCGGATCGTGCTGGTGGAGGTGCCCGCGGAGCATCCGCTGCGCTACCGGCCCGGGATCTGACCCCGCGGGGCGGCAGGTGCCGGATGGCCGCGGCCCCGGCCCGGCCTTAGCGTGCTGGAGGGGGACGGACTCTTCGGCCCCGGCGGAAGGACGCCCAGCACGATGAAGCTCCACGAACCGGTGACCGGCGGGCCCTGCTGGGCGGAGCTGGCGACCACCGATCTGGCAGGAGCCAGGCGCTTCTACACCAGGCTGTTCGGCTGGCACGCCGAGACCGATGCGCGGCAGCGGGCGGGCGGCCGCACGATCGCCCGGATCGGCGACGCGGCGGTCGCCGCCCTGACGCCGCTGTACCAGCAGGGGCAGCCGGTCGCGTGGAACGTCTCGTTCGCCGTGCGCGACGCGGACGCCGCGGTACGGCAGGTGACGGCGGCGGGCGGAACGGTCCCGCAGGGCCCCACGGACGTCTTGGACGCGGGCAGGCTCGTGGTGGCCGTCGATCCCACCGGGGCGCTGTTCCAGCTGTGGCAGCCGCGCTCGTTCCCCGGTGCCGGGCTGTTCAACGCGGCCGGTTCGCTGGGCTGGGTGGAGCTGCTGACCCGGGAGCCCGACCGGGCCGCCGACTTCTACACCACGGTGTTCGGCTGGAGCGTCACCGGCTCGCGTCGCTATCCGCAGTGGGGGATCGACGGGGCGGACTTCGGCGGCATGGTCACGATGGACGACAAGTTCCCGCACGAGGTGCCGGCCCACTGGCTGCCGTACTTCGCGGTGGCGGACGTGAACACCGCCGCGGCCGACGCGACCGACGGCGGCGGCACCGTGCTCATGGAGCCCACCTCCGTGCCCGACGGGCCGCGCATCGCGGTCCTGCGGGATCCCCAGGGCGCGATGTTCGGCGTGTACCGGGCGGGCGACGAGCGCTGAGCCCTCCCAAGCCTCCCGAGCCCTCCCGGCACGCGGGGGGCGCGCTCAGGCCCGCAGCGCGTCCAGGCGGCCCTCCAGCTGGCCGAGCAGCCCTCCCAGGAGCGTCGCCAGCTCGCCCTGGCGGGGTCCGTCCACGCCGGACAGGACGGCGGACTCGTAGGCGAGCTGTTCGGGGAGAATGCCGTCGACGAGGTCGCGTCCGGTGTCCGTGAGGCGGACGTGGGCGACCCGGCGGTCGCGGGTGTCTCCACGCCGTTCGACCAGGCCGCGCTCGGTGAGCTGCTTGAGGCGCTTGGTGACGGCCGCTCCGGAGGAGAAGGTCTCGCGGGCCAGCTCGCCGGGGGTCAGCTCGTGCCCGGTGCGGCGCAGCGCGCCGAGCAGGTCGAACTCGGCGCGGCTGAGGCCGGCGCGGCGCAGCGGGGCGTCCTCGGCCTGCTGGAGGAGGGCGGCGCAGCGGTTGATGCGGCCGATGATCTCCATCGGCCCGGTGTCGAGGTCCGGATGGACGGCCCGCCACTGCCGCACGACCGCGGCCACGGTGTCCCCGCCCGGTCCCCTGCCGGGTCCCTCTCTCCCGTCACGGAGTCCCCTGTCGCCGGGCCCCGTGTCGCCGAGTCCCCCGTCACCGGCTCCCGCGTCGCCCGCGGTCACCGAGCCCCCGTCGGTTGCGGTCATGGCCGTACGCCCTCCGTTCTCGTGCCCGTGTCCCGGTCCGCACGCGCTGCCTGGCGTCGCACCGCCTCGGCGAGCGTACGGTGTCCGGACCGCTCGGCGAGCACGACCCTCTCCTGGGGCAGTGCGCGCCCCCACCATTCGCCGGCCGCCCCGTCGACGGTGGCCCGCAGGTCGGCCAGCGCGGCGGTGAGGCCCCTGCGGGCGGCCTCCAGGGTGCCCGGGGCCGGGTCCCGCTCCGCCAGCAGGCGCGCGGCGCGCTCCCGGGCCAGGTCGGCCGCGGTCACCGCCTGTTCGACGCGGTTCCCGGCGCGCCGGTTGGTGACCGCCACCGCGGCCAGGAAGCCGACCGCGGCCCCGACGAGGGTGTCCACCACCCGCTCGGTGATCAGCCCGCCGGGTTCCTGGTAGCCGGCGAACTCGGTGACGAGCAGCGCCATCGGGGTCACACAGACGCTGCCGAGCCAGTAGTTGCGGGTGATGAGGGCCTCGGCGCCGAAGTTGAGGGCGAGACAGAACAGGACGAGGAGCGCCTGCCCGAGGTGGGCGAGCGGGGCGATGGCGGCGAAGAGCAGCACCCCGGCGACGTTGCCGACCACCCGCTGCACGGCCCGGCTCCAGGTCAGGGTCATGTTGGCCTGGTAGAGCGCGGCGGCGGTGACCAGGGCCCAGTACGGGCGGCCGATGCCGAGGGCGAGGGAGGCGTACCCGGCCAGCGCGCAGCCGAGGGCGGTGCGCGCGGCGATCGGGGTCAGCGGGCCGAGCCGCTGCCACAGGGGCGCGGGGCGGGCGGCGAGTTCGGCGTCCACGCCGAGGAGTTCGTCGGTGGCCCCCGGGGTGTCTCCGGTGCGGGGGATCCGGCCGGCGCCGCGCAGGGCGTGGGCCCAGGTGCGCAGCCGCTCCGGGTCGGTGTCGGCGGGCGCGGCCAGCGCGACCTCGGCCCGCACGACGAGGCGTTCCAGGGCGTGCCGGGTGGTGGCCCGGGCGCCCGTCACGGGCAGGGACAGCAGCGTCTGCCAGGCGGCCTGTACGGCGGCGTACCCGGCGGCGCGGGCGGGGGCGTGGCCGTCGCCGGTGCCGCGGGTGGCGGCGTACGCGGCGGCGGCCTTCAGGGCCTGGGCGGTGGCCCGGCGTTCCGGGCCGTGCGGGCGGACCAGGGCGGGGGCCATGCCGACGAGCCAGGCCCAGACGCCCGCGGCGGCGCCCAGCGCCAGGTGTGCGGGGATCTGGCCGAGGGTCTGCGGGACGAAGAGGGCGGCGGAGCTGATGAAGGTCAAGACCACGTTGCCCGGCGGGCCGACGCGGGTGGCGTCGCACAGGGCCTTCTGCACGGCGGCCAGCAGGGCGCCGACGGTGACGAGGACGACCGCGTTCCGGGTGAGCGAGGCGGTGACCAGGGCGACGGCGACGCCGCCGAGCATGCCGAGCACCACCCACGCCAGGGTGCGGGCGCGGGCGGCGTAGGGGCGGTTGTGGGCGTAGAGCGCGCACAGGGACCCGGCCATCGTGTACATCGCCAGATCGAGCCGGCCGAGCCCCAGCAGGAGCAGGTTGGGAGGCACGAGGGCGACGACCGAACTCAGGGCGGGCTTGAACCAGATCTCGGAGGGCCGGCGCAGGCGCAGCACGCCTGCCAGGGACAGACGTCGGCCCAGTGAGGTGCCGGAGGTGGGGGTCGCACTGCTCATGGAGTTTAGCTTAACAGGTGTTTTACCTGTAAACGAATGACAGCGGATGCCGCCCCCGGGCCCGTCCGCCCCACCGACCAGCGACGATCCGCCGCGCTCCCCCGAATACCCCCCGTGTACACCCTTGCGCTCGCGTGCGCGCCGCTTGGCCCGGGCAGTCCTTGACGGACCGTGGACCGCCGAACGGGGAGGTGCGTGTGCACGGACCGGCGTCGCCCGGATGGCTGCTGGTCGCGCTGTGCGCGGCGACCGGCGCCTACTGCCTGCTGCGGATGCGCAGCGGTGTCGAGGAGCAGCGCCGTGCCGCCGGCGGCGAGGCGCTCATGGGGTTCGGCATGGCCGCCATGGCGGTGCCCGCGGCGGTGTTCACCCCGCCCGCGTGGGCGTGGCCCGCCTACGCCGTGGTGTTCGGGGCCGCCGGGCTGCGCGCGCTGTGGGCGGCCAGGTCCGGACGCCATCATCTGCACCACCTCGTGGGAGCCGCGGCGATGGTCTACATGGCGCTGGTGATGGCCGGCTCCCCCGCCCACGCGCACGGGCACGGCACGTCGGGCGCACCGGTGCTGACCGGGGCCCTGCTGCTCTACTTCACGGGGTACGTCCTGCTGACCGGCGTACGCCTGATACCCGTCGTCGCCGTGACCGGGGGCGGTCCGGTGCCTTCTCCCGCCCGCGCGGCCGGCGGCGGCCCTCCGACCGGGTGGGGCGACCGGCCGGAGCTGGCGCGCGCCTGCCGGCTGTCCATGGCGATCGGGATGCTGGCCATGCTGCCGGCCATGTGACGCCGGCGGCCGGGTCCGGCCGCCGGTCCGGCGTTCGCGGCAGGCCGTCGTTGCCTGCGTCACTTTGCGCGTCGGCCCGTACTGCCGGCGGCGCCGCGCTCATAGGCTGCCCCCATGATTCTCCCCGCGGCACTGCTGCTGCTCGGCGCGCTCACCGCCGTGCTCGCCCCCAGGCTGCTCGCCCGGGCCGACTGGCCCGATCGCGAACCGGTGGTCGCGCTGTGGGTGTGGCAGTGCGCGGTGGCGGCGGTGATCGTGTGCTGCGCGCTGTCGATGACGTTCAGCGCGGCGGCGGCCTGGCACGCGGTGGGCGGGCCCGTCTTCGCGAGCGCTCCCGGTCCGGTGGTCGAGGCCTACGCGCTCGGGACGTCCGGCCACTGGGCGGACATGACCGCCGTCACGCTGGCCTGCGGCGGGCTGTGGAGCGTCGCCATGCTGACCCGGGAGGTCGTACGGGCCCGGTCCCGGCGTCGGAGCCGCCGGGCCGAACTGCTGCTGCGCGTTCCGGTGTTGCCCGGCGAGGTGCCCGGCTCGGACCCGCTCGTCGTGCTGGAGGGCGAGCGGCCCGACGCCTGGTGGCTGCCCGGCACTCCCCCGCAGCTGGTCGTCACCACGGCCGCGTTGCGGCGCCTGAAGGGCCGGCAGCTGGACGCGGTGCTCGCCCACGAGAAGGGGCACGCGCGGGCGCGGCACGACTGGCTGCTGCACTGCTCCGCCGCGCTGGCGGACGGATTTCCCCAGGTTCCGGTCTTCGCCGCGTTCCGCGACGAGATGCACCGCCTGGTCGAACTCGCCGCCGACGACGTCGCCTCCCGCCGCTTCGGCCGGCTGACCACGGCCCTGGCCCTGGTCGAACTCAACGAGGACCGTGGCGTCTTCGGTCCGTGCCCGACCGCGCAGGCCCATGTCCCGCAGCGGGTCCACCGGTTGCTCACCCCGCCGAACCGGCTGACGGCGGCCCGGAGGCTGCGCCTGACGGCCGCGGCCGCGCTGGTACCGGTGGTTCCGGTTCTGGTGGCCTTCGCGCCGGGACTGCGGGCGTTGGGCTAGCCACCGAACTGGCCCCGGAGCCTCCGGGTCGGCGAGTATCGCTGCATGCAGACGCCGTCGGTCGACTCCCCGCCCACCCCGCCGCGGCCGCGCGGCGCCCTCCGCCTCACCTGGGTACTGGCCGTGTGCTCCGCGCTGCTGCTCACGCTGGTGGCCGTCGAGTGGCGCCCGTTGGTCCGGCTGGACGACGACATCGCCGGTACGACGCACCGCTGGGCCGTCGACGGGCCCGGGGTCACCCACGTCATGCGGATCCTCACCGACTGGGTGTGGGACACCTGGACGATGCGCCTGCTGTGCGCGGTGGTCGTGGTGTGGCTGTGGTGGCGGCGCAAGGACCGGTGGACGGCCGTGTGGCTGGGGACGACCTGTCTGCTGGGCAGCCTCCTCCAGCAGGTCCTCAAGGCGGCGGTGGACCGCCCCCGCCCGGTCTGGCCCGACCCCGTGGACTCGGCGCAGTACGCGGCCTTCCCCTCCGGGCACGCCATGACCGCGACGTTCGTGTGCGGCCTGCTGGTGTGGCTGCTCCACCACTACGGCGCCGGCCGCGATCCGCGCCGTGCCGGCCTCGCCGTGGCCGTCGTCTCCGTGGCCGGCGTCGGGGTGACACGGGTGTGGCTCGGCGTCCACTGGGCCACGGACGTCCTCGGCGGCTGGCTGCTGGGCGCCCTGGTCGTGGCGCTCGCCGTACAGGTGCACCGGCGCAAACCTCCGCGAGCAGGGCGGCCTTCCGCCCGGCCGGACTCCTGCCCGGACCGCGGCATCGCCTCCTAGGATCCGCCCGTGGCCGGCTGCTTGCCGCCGAGCGGTCAGGCGCCGAGCAGCCGGCCGCTCAGCTCCCACAGGCGCTGGGCGGATCGCGGGTCGAGGGAGTGCGAGGCGGCGTCCGAGGGGATGCTGTCCGGCGTCACCGGCCGCTGTTCGTCGTCCAGCGGCGCCACCTCGCTGTCCTTCAGATAGACGCCGCCGATGTCCGCCAGGAGCGGACTCGCGGCCCCGAACACGATCGTCGCCGCGCCCTGCCGGGCCGTCTTCTTCCCGGCCACCGGGTCGATGACCGGCCGGCCGGCCTCGTCGATCAGACCGGCTGCCCGCAGGCCCTCGTCACCGGCGGCGCGGTTGAGAGCCGTGCCCACGACGACGCCCGGGTGCGCGGCATAGCCCCGAATGCCGTCCGCGGCCCAGCGGTTGTCGAGTGCGACGGCGAACAGGACGTTGGCGCACTTCGACTGGGCGTACGCGGTGTGGGGCTCGTAGTCGCCGGAGGTGAAGTGCGGGTCGTCCCAGCGGATGGTGGAGTAACGGTGGGCGCCGGAGGTGACATTGACGACCCGGGCGCCGTCGGCCGCGAGCAGGGCGGGCCGCAGGGCCAGGGTGAGCTGGAAGTGGCCGAGGTGGTTGACCGCGAACTGCACCTCGTAGCCGCGGTCGTCCACCTCGCGCTGCGCGGGTGCCGGTACGCCCGCGCAGTTGATCAGTACGTGCAGCGGGCGCCCCGAGGCGTTCCAGCGGTCGGCGAACGCGTCGACCGAGGCCGCATCGGCCAGGTCCAGCCGACTGACCTGGACGCCTTCGAGGCCGGCCACCGCATCGAGGGCCCGGTCGGGGTTCCGGGCGCCGACGGTGACGGACGCCCCCCTCGCGGCCAGGGCGCGGGTCGCTTCGTGTCCGATGCCGGCGTGGCCGCCGGTGACGACGACGTTCTTGCCGGTGAGGTCGACGCCGGCGAGGACCTCGTCGGCGGTGGAGGCCGGGGTGAAACCCGAGCCGATGGGATGCTGCCGGTCAGTCATGGGACCGTTCCTCTCGTCGTACGGGTGCGGCACCCGGGTACGACCCGGATGCGGGGATGTCCAGCAGGAGCGGCGCGGGCGCCCTCGCGTGCCCGAAGTACGGCGGACCCGGGCGGGGCGGCCGGGCCCCGGTGGGCCTACTTCGACTCGATGCGCCCCACCGGGGCGGTGCCGGACACCAGAGCGTCACGGGCCCGCTGCCAGGCGTGCGCGTCGAGTCCCAGCGTGGTGGCGAGGTAGGCGGCGGTGAGGTGTCCGACGGCCGCGACGCGCTCGGGGTTCTCGTCGGTGGTCTCGTCGGCGTCGTAGCCGGCGATGCCGCCCAGCCCGTGCTCCGCGTCGAAGACGGTGAGCAGGGTCTTGGGGCCGGGGGCGAGGGTGTAGGGGTCGGCGTGCCAGTCCGGGCCCACATCCGTGAAGTGACGGGAGTCGTCCTTGTCCCCGGCCACGACGAGCGCGGGGGTGACCATCGTGGAGAAGTCGACGGTCTTGAAGGCCGGCATCTGCTCGGCCATGGATGCGTGGATGACGTCACCCCGGCCCGGAGCGGCGAGTACGACGCCCGCCTTGATGCGAGGCTCCCGCAGACTCACCAGCTCTCCGGCGGTGGGGTCGGTGAGCCGGGCGCCCAGCAGCAGGTTGGCGGTGAAGCCGCCGAGCGAGTGACCGGCGACGGCGACCCTGCCGTGGTCGATGCGCCCGGCGAGATGCGGCACGCTGCTCTCGATCACGTCGAGGCGGTCGAGGACGTGGGTCATGTCCTCGGCGCGCGAGCGCCAGAACAGGGGCGCCTCGGGGTCGTCGGAGACCTGATGCGCCAGCGTCCTGGAAGACAGGTGCGTGGGCTGGACGACGACGAAGCCGGCCTGCGCCCAGAGGTTCGCTATCGGCGCGTAGCCGTTCAGCGAGGACAGGTTGTTCGAGCCTCCGTGACCGTGGGAGAGCAGGATCACGGGGAGTCCGGTTCCCTGGGCGGGGGCGGTGACGCGGACCTGGAGGTCCACGGGCCGTCCCTCGACGGGAAGCACCACGGGGCTGAAGGACAGCACCGGGGCGGGCGAGGTCCCGGCGGCAGGAGCGGATGTGTTCACGAGGGGCATGAGGGGGTCCTTTCCAGAGCCCGCCGCCCGAGGACGGGCAGGGCGGCTCGGCATGGTCCGCGTGCGCTAACCTGAAAGCGGAACACGGCTCCATTTATTATGTGGAGCAGCGTTCCGCTTTGTCAAAGGGTGCCGAAGGGAATGCGTCATGACCACGGGAGGCCCTGCCGCGACGCCGCCGGCGAGGAGCAGGCGCGCCGACAGCCTGCGCAACCAGCGGGCTGTGATCACCGCGGCCGCCGAGGTGTTCCTCACCTCGGGTGTCGATGCGCCCATCCGTCGGATCGCAGCCAAGGCGGGCGTCGGGATGGGCACCGTCTACCGCCACTTCCCCACCCGGGCGGACCTCGTCACGGCCGTCTACAACCAGCAGATCGAAGACCTCGCCGCCGCCGGCCCGGCCCTGCTGGCCCGCGCCGAGACACCGTTCGACGCACTGAGCCAGTGGATCGACCTCTTCGTCGACTTCCTCGTCACCAAGCACGGCCTCGCCGACGCCCTGCAGTCGGACAGCGAGCGCTTCGCCGACCTGCACGCCCACTTCCTCGACCGCCTGTCACCGGTCACCACCGAGCTGGTCGACACGGCGGTCGACGCCGGCGACATCCGGCCCGGGATCCAGCCCTACGAACTCATGCGCGGCATCGGCAACCTCTGCATCGGACGGGGCAGCGACCCCCGCTACGACCCGCGTCGCCTGATCGCGCTGCTCCTCCAAGGGCTGCGCCGACCCGCCTCGTCCTGAACGGCGTGCGGCGGCGACCGGCGCGCGGACGGCGGCCGGCGCGGGTGGTGCGCGACGTCGAGGGCAGGTAGCCCGAGGCAACCACCGGGGAGTTCCGTCCGCCTCGGACGATCCCCCGTGTCGCCCGAGGCAGACGGTGGCCGGAGCGGACCCCTGGGGCCCGTCCGCCTGCGCCGAGTATAGTTGGCTGCCAGCCAGTCAACGCAGGAGTACAGCATGTCCCCGCGCAGCGCCTCGGTCAATGAAGAATTGCGGCGGCGCTCGAAGGAGCGGCTCCTGCAGGCCGCCGTGGAGCTGGTGGGCGAGCACGGGTACGACGCGACCACGCTGGGCGCCATCGCCGACCGGGCGGGCTCGGCACGCGGGCTCGTCTCGTACTACTTCCCCGGCAAGCGCCAGCTGGTGCAGTCCGCCGTGCACCGGCTGATGCACCGCACTCTGGAGGAGGCGCTGGAGCGCGAGCCGCACACGGTCGAGGGACGCGAGCGGATGGCGCGGGCCATCGACGCGATCCTGGGGCTCGCCCGGGACCGGCCGGTGCTCATGCGCCAGCACATGGCGGGCCTGCTCCAGGCCGAGGTCGGCTTCGTACCGTGCCCGGAGCAGCGGCGGCTGGCGGAGCTGCTGCGGGACACGGTGGCCCGGCACGGCTCGCAGGACGTCGACCGCGACTACCCGATGCTGCGCGCGCAGCTGATGGGCGCCGTCTTCGCGGCCCTGGTGCCCGGGGTGCCGATGCCGGTGCCCCGGCTGCGCGCCGAGTTGTTCGAACGCTACCGGCTGGACTGGGAACTGGGTGTCCCGCCGGACACCGAGGCGCCCGGCGGGACGACGTGCGACACGGATCTGTCGCGGTTCTTCGCGACCGGCGTGCTCGGTCGACCGGACCGGACCGCCGACCAGACCGACCCCGCCGGGCGCACCCCTCAGTCGAAGTAGTCCGGCTGCGTCTGCGTGTTGAGCTCACGCAGATGGACCCGCTTGGCCGGGTCCGTGCGCCGGTCGCTGAGCTTGAGGACGTCGAAGCCCTTGGCGATGTCGTTCGAGTAGATGTAGCCGTTGTAGTAGTACGCCGACCAGGAGCCGCCGGTGGTCATCGTGTCGGTGGTCAGCGGACCCCGCTCGAAGTAGGCGATCTCCTTGGGCCGCGAGGAGTTGGTGAACTCCCAGACGGAGATGCCGCCCTGGTACCAGGCCTGGACCATGATGTCCTTGCCCTTGACCGGGATCAGCGAGCCGTTGTGGGCCACGCAGTTCTCGGTGTCCGCCTGGTGACGGGGGATCTTGAAGTAGCTGCGGAAGACCAGCTTGCGGTGGTCGCCCCGGCCGACGATGTCGTAGATGCCGTCGGCGCCGCGGTCCGGGCCGATCTCCGCGTTGCAGGTGGCGGCGCCGCCGCCGCCCAGCTCGTCGGTGAAGACGACCTTGTTCGCCTTCTGGTTGAAGGTCGCCGAGTGCCAGAACGCGAAGTTCACGTTGTCCTGGACGCGGTCGATGACCTTCGGACGCTCGGGGTCCTTGATGGAGAACAGGATGCCGTCGCCCATGCAGGCACCCGCCGCCAGGTCCTCGGAGGGCAGGACGGTGATGTCGTGGCAGCCGGTGGTCTTGGAGACACCCGGGTTGGTGGGTCCGCCCGGGTTTCCGCCGCCGTCGGGGCCCTCACCGGGGAAGAGCACGGGGAAGCCCACGAGGGCCGCCCGCTCGGGGGCCTTGCGCGGCACCTTGATGACGGAGATGCCGTCGTGCGGCGGCTGGCAGTCGGGATAGGCGGCGTTCGGCGAGTACGACGAGACGTAGATGTAGACGTTCCTGCGCTCGGGCACCAGCGTGTGGGTGTGCGAGCCGCAGGCGGTCTCGACGGCGGCGACGTACTTCGGGTTCCGCTTGTCGCTGATGTCGAAGACCTTCATGCCCTCCCAGGAGGACTTCTCGGTCACGGGCTGCGTGGTGCTGTTGCAACTGCTGTCGCTGCGCGAGGAGTCGGTCGACAGGAACAGCAGGTCGCCGGAGACGGAGATGTCGTTCTGCGATCCGGGACACAGCACCTGGGCCACGGTCTTCGGCTTCTTCGGGTTCTTGATGTCGAAGATGCGGAAGCCGTCGTAGTTGCCTGCGAAGGCGTACCGGCCCTGGAAGGCCAGGTCCGAGTTGGTGCCCGGCAGCGCGTCCTTGGGGATGTTGGTCAGGTGCTCGATGTTGTCGGAGTGGACTATCTCGTCCTGACCGGGTATCTCGCCGCTCTCGATGGCGTCGCGCACGTCGGCGCGCGCACTCTTGGACACCTCCTTCGACGTGGCCGGACTGTCCCCGGGGTCGGGGGTCGCGACGGCCTGGCCGGCGGTCAGCAGGGCGGACAGGAGTCCGGCGGCCGCAGCCGCGACTCCCAGTCGTCTGCGCCGCGTTCGCGGGTCGTTCAACAGGGTCACTGTTTCCTCCCAACGTCCGTTCCCGTCGGAACGGTCACGCATCCCGCAGTATCGTCTTCGCCATGCACATACCAACAGGGGGCAACAAACACGCAATGAAGTTTTTTGATCAGTGACGCGCGGAAGCGTGCTAGGACGGTCATCGCACCCACAAGGTGTTCCGCATCCCTCCCCAGAGGGGCACCCCCAGCCACAGGAGGTCGTTGTGTCCTTTCGCCCCGCGATGTCCAGCGC
This sequence comes from Streptomyces sp. BBFR51, assembly GCF_044591655.1. Lineage (NCBI taxonomy): Bacteria > Bacillati > Actinomycetota > Actinomycetes > Kitasatosporales > Streptomycetaceae > Streptomyces > Streptomyces sp. BBFR51. Next base: position 1,078,350 of record NZ_CP172448.1, read on the forward strand.
GTCGCTCGTCACGGCCTCACTGACCGCACTGGCCGTACTCGCGCTGGGCGCCTGCGACTCGGGTTCGGACACCGGGTCGGCGGCCGCCGCCGGGCCTTCGGTGATCGCTCCGGGCAAGCCGGGCGAGGGCAACCGGACACTCTCCGCCGAGGACGCCGAGAATCAGCGCGCCGACGACGACTCCCCCAACTCGGCGGACGTCTCCTACGCGCGCATGATGATCCAGCACCACGCCCAGGCACTGAAGATGACCGAACTGGTGCCGGAGCAGGCCGAGTCCGGCCAGATCAAGAAGCTGGCCGAACGGATCTCGGCGGCGCAGGGACCGGAGATCGAGGCCATGAAGGGCTGGCTGAAGACCAACGGCGAGAAGGTGACGGGCGGCGGACACGATCACGCGACGATGCCGGGGATGGCCACCGAGGCACAGCTGAAGAACCTGCGCGCGGCGCGGGGCAAGGCCTTCGACCAGCTCTTCCTGACGCTGATGATCACTCACCACGAAGGCGCGATCGCCATGGCCACGGACGTGAAGTCCGAGGGCAACAACGTGCGGGTCGAGGAGATGGCCGACGACGTCGTCGCCCAGCAGACCAGCGAGATCTCACGGATGCGCGGCATGCTGTGACGGCGCGACGGGTCCTTCGGGCGCGGCTCAGCGGCGCGCGCGACGGGGCGCCAGGAATCCCTCGTCGCGCGCCTGGCCGATCAGCCTGAGCGACCTGCGCCGGCCGTGCCCGGTCGCGCGCATCACCGCGAGGACCGGGTCGCCGCCCTCCTCCCGGGCCGCCCGGTACTCCCGGGCGACGAGCCTGCGCTCCTCCCTCCCGCGCGGCCACGCCGGACGGGCCCGCCGCGACGCGGCCGCTCCCGCCCGCGCGGGGGCCGGCACGCAGGCCTCGAAGAGCGGCGCCTCCAGCCATTCGGCGAGCACGGCCAGATCGTCGAGGGACAGCGGCGGTTCGGCCCGTACGTCCTCGACCCGCACGTCCTGACCGGACAGCACGGCGAGCGCGTCCACCCGGGCGCCGTCGGCGAAGGCCAGCCGGACGTCGAACCACGAGGCCGTGGCACCGCCCTCGCTCACCACCCAGGTGTGCCGCACGGACATCTCACCGTCGTCCGGACAGCGGTCGGAAAGCTGAAGAGAACGATCAACGAAGGATGCTTCGAGCACATACGCAACGTAACCGAATGATCACATTCCATACGAACGGAACACGCTTCGTTCACCGGGCGCGGCACCCTGTCAGCGGAGCGGAGTACGCCGGGCCGTGCGGCACGCGCTCGTCGGTCAGGCGCCGCCGAGGACGGCGGCCTGACGGGCGGCGGCGGCCAGCAGGGCGTCGAGCAGCCCGGGGAAGAGGGCGTCCAGATCGCCCCTGCGCAGGCCGTTCATCTTGGCCGTGCCCCGGTAGGCCTGCCGGATCACCCCGCTCTCGCGCAGGACCCGGAAGTGGTACGTGGTCGTGGACTTGGTGACCGGCAGGTCGAAGTGCGAGCAGGAGAAGAGTTCGTCGCTGTCGGCGGCGAGGTCCCGCACGATCCGCAGCCGCACCGGATCGGAGAGCGCGTGCAGCACGCCCTCGAGCCGGATCTCCCCGCGCGTCGGGTGCGGCAGCTCGCGGGTGCCGGCGGCAGTGGCGGCGGGGGGCACGGCGACTCCAGTTCGTCCGGGGGTCCCACCGGTCAGGAGGGGCCCTTCATTGTACGAAGGACGCCGTAGTTTGACACTCGACGTACTACGAGAGATACCGTACGAGTCGCCCGACCCGCCGCGACCCCGGGGAGCAGCCCTCCATGAGCGCCCTTTTCCAGCCTCTCGACCTGCGTGACACCACGATCCCGAACCGGGTCTGGATGCCGCCGATGTGCCAGTACTCCGCCGCGCCGCAGGGCCCTGCGACCGGTGTGCCCGGCGACTGGCACTTCGCGCACTACGGCGCACGCGCGGCGGGCGGCGCCGGCCTGATCGTCGTGGAGGCCACCGGCGTGTCGCCCGAGGGCCGCATCTCCCCGCAGGACCTCGGGCTGTGGAACGACACGCAGACCGAGGCGTTCCGCCGGATCACGGGCTTCCTCCGGTCCCGGGGCACGATCCCGGCGATCCAGCTGGCCCATGCCGGCCGCAAGGCGTCGACCGCGCAGCCGTGGAAGGGCGGGGCTCCGGTGAGACCGGACGCGTACGGCTGGCAGCCGCTGGCCCCGAGCGCGCTGGCGTTCGACGAGCGACACCCCGTGCCGACCGAGCTGACGGCCCCGCAGATACAGCAGGTCGTCGGACAGTTCGCCGACGCCGCGCGCCGGGCCCTCGCCGCCGGTTTCGAGATCGCCGAGATCCACGGCGCCCACGGCTACCTGATCCACGAGTTCCTGTCGCCGCACTCCAACCAGCGCACCGACGCCTACGGCGGCTCGTACGAGAACCGCACCAGGTTCGCCCTGGAGGTCGTCGACGCGGTACGGGAGGTGTGGCCCGAGGACAAGCCGCTGTTCTTCCGCGTCTCGGCGACCGACTGGCTGGAGGAGGGCGGCTGGACGCCGGACGACACCGTCCGTTTCGCCCGCGACCTCCAGGCCCACGGCATCGACCTCCTCGACGTCTCCACCGGCGGCAACGTCCCGCGCGTCCGGATCCCCACCGGGCCCGGCTACCAGGTCCCGTTCGCCGCGCGGGTGAAGGCCGGGACCACGCTGCCGGTGGCCGCCGTCGGCCTGATCACCGACGTCGAGCAGGCCGAGAAGATCCTGGCCAACGGGGAGGCCGACGCGGTACTGCTGGGCCGCGAGCTGCTGCGCAACCCGTCCTGGGCCCAGCACGCGGCGCGCGAGCTCGGCGCGGACGTCCGGATGCCGGACCAGTACGGCTGGGGCATGTGAGGCAGCGGGGTTTCGCGCGAGGCGTTGACTAGAAAGCGCTTACCCCCTACGGTCCGTTCATCAGCATGACCGTCGCGAGCGCCGCGGCCCGCCCATACCCCACATGTGCTCCCGGCGCGCTCGTGATTCTGGTCAGCATGACGCACAACGTTCACGTACATGTTCCGTTCCACCCCCACTCCCTATGGAAGGGATCAGAACATGACCGCTGCGACACGCCCTCGCGCCCAACGGCGCGCGGTGACGGGCGCGCTGGCCGCGCTCGGCCTCTCGGTTGGCATGCTCATGACCTCCGGAGCCGGCTCGGCGCACGCCGCCACCTGGCCCACCCCGAACGGCAGTGAAGGCGTCTCCTCCACCATCTCGGTCTCCGGCACCAAGGACTACGGGATGAAGCGCCTGTACGGCACCGGCGACCTGGGCTCCGGCGGCCAGGACGAGGACCAGGGCCCGATCCTGGAACTGGCCCCCGGCGCCGTCCTCAAGAACGTGATCATCGGTGCTCCGGCCGCGGACGGCGTCCACTGCAAGGGCAGCTGCACACTGCAGAACGTCTGGTGGGAGGACGTCGGCGAGGACGCGGCGACCTTCCGGGGCTCCTCGTCGTCGAACGTCTACACCGTCTCGGGCGGTGGCGCGAAGGAGGCGAGTGACAAGGTCTTCCAGTTCAACGGGGCCGGCACGCTGAACGTCTCGGGCTTCGCCGTCAAGAACTTCGGCACCTTCGTCCGCTCCTGCGGCAACTGCTCGACGCAGTACAAGCGGACGATCAACCTCAGCGGCATCGAGGTGAACTGGAAGGGCGGCAGGATCGCCGGCATCAACACCAACTACGGCGACAGCGCGACCCTGCGAGGCATCACGATCGTCGGGGACAGCAGCAAGAAGATCGTCCCGTGCCAGAAGTACATCGGCAACGACGACGGCGACGAGCCGGACTCGAACGGCTCGGGCGCCGACGGCACGTACTGCAAGTACTCCTCGTCCGACCTCACCTACAAGTGACGCGTCAGGTCCGGGTGCCGGGCGCCCGGACCTGACCGGACTGCTCCCGCTGGTAGCGCGCGTAGGCGTCCCGCAGGGCCGCCCCCGGCCAGTCGGGCGGGAGCAGTTCCGCGGGCAGCACCGGGTCGGCGAGCAGGTGGCGTACGACGGCCGCGAAGGCGGTGAGGCGGTCGGCCGGACGCCGGGCCCGGTCGACATGGGCGAGCAGGGCCCGCGCCCCGTCGGACCAGTCGCCCAGCGGCCACAGGCGCGCGGCAAGTTCGCGGGCCGGGGCCCCGGGGCGGGAGAAGAGTCGCTCGGCCACCCGGTCCAGCTCGGCGGGCAGCGGGCGGCCCAGGTTGGCGGGGCGCAGCCAGACCCCCTCGCGGAGTTCGCCGAGGCGCAGGGCGGTCAGCCGGGTGCGCAGCTCGGCGCGGGCGGCGGGACCGCGCCCCGTCGCGGTGATCACGAGCATCTCCCAGTCGCCGTCCCACGCGCGCGTGTGCGGACGCAGGGCCTCGTCCTGGCGCCGTTGGCGTTCCAGAAGGCGCTCGCTGAGCCGGTAGCCGGTGTCCGTGCGCCTGAGGTCCCCGGCGGCCGCCATCCGGCTGAGCGCCGCGCGCACCGTGGAGGCACCGACGTCGAAGACCTCCACGAGCCGTACCAGTTCCCGCGCCGGCAGTTCGGGGGGATGCGTGCCGAGCAGCAGGCTCAGGACCACCGACCGCGCGGACAGCGGACGCAGCGTCAGCCCGCCGGGGGCCTGGGAGCCGGTCATCCGCGCGGGCTCGTGTCGTGCGTCCACATGAGCACGTACTGTACGTGCGCCCACCCTGTTGCACTATTGCTGCGGCCGTCGAGAGAGTGCAACACTCGAGGCATGACGACACTCGCGCAGGAGCCGCAGGAGCCGCAGGAGCCGCAGGAGCCGTTCGGGGACTCCGGGGAGCCCGCGGGGCACCCGGAGGGGTACGCCACGCACGACGTCGCCAACCAGCCCTCTCCCCTGGCCCCGTACGACGCCTCCGAGGACCCGGTCCTGCTGGAGGGCGTGCGGCGGGAGGGCGCCGGGTGGGCCGAGGACGGCCTGCGGCGGCTGGGCCGGCGGGCGGGGAGCGCCGAGGCCCAGGAGTGGGGCGATCTTGCGAACCGCCACGAGCCCGTGCTGCGCACGCACGACCGGTACGGCAACCGGGTCGACGAGGTCGAGTACCACCCGAGCTGGCACCACCTGATGCGGGTGGCGGTCGGTGAGGGGCTGGCCGGCGCGCCCTGGGCCGACGACCGGCCGGGCGCCCATGTCGCGCGGACGGCGGGAGGACTCGTCTGGGGGCACACCGAGGCGGGCCACGGGTGCCCGACCTCGATGACCTATGCGGCCGTTCCGGCGTTGCGTGCCCAGCCCGAGCTGGCGAAGGTCTACGAGCCGCTGCTGACCGCGCGGGAGTACGAACCGGGGCTGCGGACGCCCGCCGAGAAGCGCGGCCTGCTGGCCGGGATGGGGATGACCGAGAAGCAGGGCGGCTCGGACGTCCGCACGAACACCACGGCGGCCACCCCGACCGCCGAGCCGGGCGTCTACACGCTGCGCGGGCACAAGTGGTTCACGTCGGCGCCGATGTGCGACGTGTTCCTGGTGCTGGCTCAGGCCCCCGGCGGACTGTCCTGCTTCCTGGTGCCCAGGGTGCTGCCCGACGGCAGCCGCAACACCTTCCGCATCCAGCGGTTGAAGGACAAGCTCGGCAACCGGTCCAACGCCTCGTCCGAGCCCGAGTTCGACGGGACGGTGGCCTGGCTGGTCGGGCCCGAGGGACAGGGCGTCAAGACGATCATCGAGATGGTCAACTGCACCCGGCTGGACTGTGTGATGTCCTCGGCGACGCTGATGCGCAAGACGCTCGTCGAGGCCGGGCATCACGTGCGCCACCGCAGCGCGTTCGGCGCCCGGCTGGTCGACCAGCCCCTGATGCGCAATGTCCTGGCCGACCTCGCGCTGGAGTCCGAGGCCGCGACCACGCTCACCCTGCGGCTCGCCGGCGCGGCCGACCGTGCCGCGCGCGGGGACGCCGGGGAGGCGGCGTTCCGGCGGATCGCCACCGCCGTCGGCAAGTACTGGGTGACCAAGCGGGGGCCCGCCTTCACCGCGGAGGCCCTGGAGTGCCTGGGCGGCAACGGCTACGTGGAGGAGTCGGGCATGCCCCGCCACTACCGCGAGGCCCCGCTGCTGTCGATCTGGGAGGGCTCGGGGAACGTCAACGCCCTCGACGTGCTGCGGGCGCTGGGCCGCTCACCCGCTTCCGCGCACGCCCTCTTCGACGAACTCGCCCTCGCAGGCGGTGCGGACGCCCGGCTGGACGCGGCGGTGGCCCGGCTGGAGGCGGGACTCACGGAGGCGTCCGAGACCGGTGCCCGCCGGCTGGTGGAGCTGATGGCCCTCACCCTCCAGGCCTCCCTCCTGGTCCGGCACGCCCCGCCCGCCGTCGCCGACGCGTTCTGCGCGACCCGGCTCGGGGGCGACTGGGGGCACGCCTTCGGCACGCTGCCGGACTCGGCCGACCTCGGCGGCATCCTGGCGCGGGCCCTGCCGGGCGAGGGCTGAGCGGGCGGCGCCGAGACACCTCGCCGGACCCGACACCACCGACCTGACCTGCGGCGACACCCTCTCCAGGGGTGACTGTCAGTGGCTGGGTGCAGACTGGCCCGTGTCCGAGACAAAGGCGTCGACGAGGACGCCGCGGAGGTGATCGGCATGACCGAGGTACTGCTCGCCGTGGGCACCCGCAAGGGCCTGTTCATCGGGCGCCGGCGGGGTGGCACCTGGGAGTTCGACGAGAGTCCGTACTTCAACGCACAGGCGGTCTACTCGGTCGCCCTCGACACCCGCGGCGACACCCCGCGGCTGCTGGCCGGCGGCGACAGCGCGCACTGGGGCCCGTCGGTGTTCCACTCCGACGACCTGGGCCGGACCTGGACCGAGCCGAGCGCACCCGCCGTCAAGTTCCCCAAGGAGACCGGCGCTTCGCTGGAGCGGGTGTGGCAGCTGCACCCGGCCGCCGCCGAGCCGGACGTGGTGTACGCGGGCACCGAACCGGCCGCGCTGTACCGCTCGGAGGACCGCGGTGAGAGCTTCGAGCTGGTCCGCCCGCTGTGGGAGCACCCCACCCGGTCGAAGTGGGTGCCGGGCGGTGGCGGCGAGGGGCTGCACACGGTGCTCACCGACCGGCGGGACGCGAAGTCGGTGACGGTCGCCGTCTCGACCGCGGGCGTGTTCCGCACCGCCGACGGCGGCGCGAGCTGGTCGCCGTCGAACTCGGGTGTCTCCGCCGTCTTCCTGCCGGACCCGAACCCGGAGTTCGGCCAGTGCGTGCACAAGGTCGCGCGCGACGCGGCCACCCCGGACCGCCTGTACCTCCAGAACCACTGGGGGGTGTACCGCAGCGACGACGCCGGCGCGCACTGGACCGACATCGGCGAGGGCCTGCCCTCCACCTTCGGTTTCGCGGTGGCGGCCCATCCGCACCGCGGCGACACGGCGTACGTCTTCCCGATCAACGCCGACGCCGACCGGGTGCCGGCGGACCACCGATGTCGGGTCTTCCGTACGGCGGACGCGGGCAAGAGCTGGGAGCCGCTCTCGGCGGGCCTGCCCCAGGAGGACCACTACGGCACGGTGCTGCGCGACGCGCTGTCCACGGACGACGCGGAACAGGCGGGCGTGTACTTCGGCAACCGCAACGGCGAGGTGTTCGCGTCGGCCGACGACGGCGACAGCTGGCGGCAGTTGGCCTCCCATCTGCCGGACGTGCTCTGTGTGCGGGCCGCGGTCCTCGCATGAACCGGACCGGGGGGACCGGCCTTGGCCACCGGTTGATGGGCGTCACCCGTACGGCAGTAGGGTGACGCCCGTGGCACCACGACCCTTGAATGAAATCGTCGAAGCGGGCTGGGCGAAGGCCCTCGAACCCGTCGCCGGGCGGATCACCTCGATGGGTGAGTTCCTGCGCGCGGAGATCGCCGCCGGACGCACCTACCTCCCGGCCGGGGCGAACGTCCTGAGAGCCTTCCAGCAGCCCTTCGACGACGTCCGGGTCCTGATCGTCGGACAGGACCCGTATCCGGCCCCGGGGCAGCCCAGAACAAGGTCTGGCTCCAGATCGTCCAGATCGCCCGCGCCCTCCTGGCCTGGATGCCCATGCTCGCCCTCACCGGCAAGGCCCGACTCTGGGAACCCCGCCGCCTGCGGTTTCCCCCTGTTCTCCGCAGCCGCCTAGCTCGTCACCACCGGAAGACGCCGGGTTCTCCGCCTGGCCCAGCACTGGCCCTGGACCAGCGCCCCCTCGAACGGCTCACACTCCTACCCAACCCCGGCTGACCAGCAGCCTTCCACCGTCCCGACGACACGGTCACCCGTCCCCGGACAGTGGAACCAGGCTCCCACCCGACATGACACTCGGGCCACTGGTATGCCCGCTTTCAGCCGCAGAAAGCGAACGGTCCACCGACTTCGTCGGCGGACCGTCATGCAAGATCGAAGCTAAGACCGTGTCCTACGTGGTGAGGCGGATAAGTCGCTTGTAGCAGCTCAGGGCGGCGGAGAGTCCGAGACAGGCCAGGTAGTTGCGGGGACCGCCTTCGTAGCGGGGGCCGAGCCGACGGTAGCCAGACAGCCACGACATGGTGCGCTCGATGACCGATCGTCATCGTTCGCTGGACTCGATGCCTTTGCGGGCGATGCGGACGCTGATGCGCTTGCCGCGGAGCCACCTGCGCAGGTCAACCGCTCGTAGCCTTTGTCCGCATACAGGCGCTGTGGCTTGAAGTACCGGCCTCGGTAGGGGTCGTGTCCCGTTTGGCGACCCTCCACCACCGGCTTCACTCCATCGCTGTCGTGGGTGTTGCCGGCTGAGACGCCGACGAGAAGACGCAGTCCGTTTGCGTGCGACAGGACGTGCAACTTGGAACCCGGCTTCCCGCGGTCCACGGGACTCGGACCTGGGTGTCCGCCCCCGTTACCTTTTCGTGGCTCCGCAATGGGGTCCCCGGTACTGGGTCCGGCATGGCTTGCACCCCTTGTCGATCATGATCGAAGAAAACGTGGTGTCACCGGACCGGGAGGCATTGGCACCACCGCTGATCAGGGGCCTGACCTCTTCATCCGCACTCTCTGGGATGGACAGTCTTCGTAACGTGGATGCCGGCACGCTGATGCCACAGTGGAGGCGGGGAAGGGTGTCTGCTGGGGAGGGTGAGTGAGCGACGAGGGTGGGATCGATGTCTACCTCGGTCTGGACGTCGGCAAGGGCAAGCATCACGGGACGGCTCTGACTCCGGCGGGCAAGAAGGTGTTCGCCAACCCGCCGCCCAACAGTGAACCGCGGCTGCGTGAGCTGTTCGAGAAGCTCCAGTCCAGGCACGGAACGGTGCTGGTCGTGGTAGACCGGCCGGCCTCGATCGGGGCTCTGCCGCTGGCCGTCGCGCGGGATGCCGGCTGTCGTGTCGCCTATCTGCCGGGACTGACGCTGCGGCGGATCGCCGACCTCTACCCCGGTGAGTCCAAGACCGACGCCCGGGACGCTGCGGTCCTCGCCGATGCCGCCCGCACCATGCCGCACACTCTGCGGGACCTGGCACCGGACGACGAGACCGTCGTCGAGCCGAACATGATCGTGGGCTTCGACGATGACCTGGCCGGCGAGGTCACCCGTACCAAGAACCGTCTGCGCGGGCTGCTGACCCAGATCCATCCCTCGCTCGAACGGATCCTGGGTTCCCGACTGGATCACCCGGCCGTCCTGTTCCTGCTCGAACGACACAGATCCCCAGCACAGTTGCGGAAAGCCGGCAGACGACGGCTGATATCCATGCTGCGGCCCAAGGCACCGCGCATGGCAGAACGGCTCGTCGCAGACATCTTCGACGCGCTCGATGAACAGGCCGTCGTCGTGCCGACGCTGCGGCGCTGATCGTCCCCAGTCTGGCCGCCTCGCTCACCGCAGTGCTCGATCAGCGCCGACTCCTCGCCGCCAGGATCGAGCAACTGCTGGAGACACACCCTCTTTCCCAGGTCCTGACCCCGATGCCCGGCATCGGGGTCAGGACCGCAGCCCGCATCCTGATCGACGTCGGTGACGGCAGCGGCTTCGCCACCGCAGGCCACCTCGCTGCCTACGCCGGCCTGGCACCCGCCACCCGCCGATCCGGCTCCTCGATCCGAGGCGAGCACCCGGCCCGGCGAGGCGACAGACAGCTCAAACGAGCCTTCTACCCAGCCGCCTTCGCTTCACTGTCCCAGCCCGACTCCCGGGCCTACTACGACAAGAAACGACGCGAGGGAAAACACCACGTCGCCGCGATCGTCTGCCTGGCCCGATGCCGCATCGACGTCCTCTTCGCCATGCGCCGCGACGGCACCTTCTACGAACCGTCCAAGATCAAGACCGCTTGACAAAAGCCATCGGGGCACTCTTTGGCCCGGCCGTGGGCGGTGTCGAGGACGACGCGGTTGACGTCGATGAGGCCAGCCTCGTCGAGTTGGTGCAACACGGCCCCGTGCAGCCGGCCCCGGACACCGGCTCTGGACCAGATGAGGAACCGGCGGTGGGCGGTCGACTTCGATATACCGAAGCACGGCGGCAGAGCACGCCAGGCGCGGCCGCTGACCAGCACGTAGATGATCGCGGCGAATAGCGTCTCATCAGGCGTGTCCTGCATTCCCCCGCCCTGCGGCCGCACCTTTGACGGCGGGGTCAACGGCTTCGCGATCTCAACCCGCCCCGAACAGTCCAACTCCACGTTCCCCGTCCCATGCCGAGCTCAACGACGCCTCACCGCATAGGACACGGTCTAACTGTCGGTGTGCAGGACGATAGTGAGGTTGATCCACTTGCAGGTGGAATAGATCCTGATATGTCGAATCGCTTTGGTGCGGATGGCCGGGACCCATCAAGGAGCCCGGCCACCCTGTCGCGCCGGACAGAGCCGACGGACGATCCGTTACCCGGCCACCCTGGTGACGCCCTTGTTGAGCAGGAGAGCGGCTAGACCGGAGGCGCTTCCGGCCTTCTTGACCTCCGCGTCGTCGAGTTCCACCGAGTACATCTTTGTGAGGGCGAGGCTCAGTTCGACGATAGCCAGGGAATCGAACTCGAGAACCTCGAAGCTGGTCTCGACGGTCGCGTCGGAGGGGGCCTCGAAGTGCGCGACCAGGTGATCGAGGATCTGCTGCTCCAGCTGACTGGTGGTCAAGCTCATGGTGGGCGTACTCCTTAGGGTGTACCGGTTCAGAGGGGCGTGATGTCGGGCCAGGTGAGAGCAACAGAGGCCCACGTGAGGCCGCCGCCGAAGGCGGCCAGGAGGACACGGTCGCCCGGTGCGAATCGGCCCTGTTCGGCGGCGTGGGCGAGCGCGAGGGGGATAGAGGCCGCGGAGGTGTTGCCGACTCGGTCGACGTTGATGACGGCCCGCTTGGCGGGGATGTCGAGGTGATCGGCGAGGGCGGTGAGGATACGGACGTTCGCCTGGTGGCCTACGAGGTGGTCGACGTCGGCGGTGATCCAGCCAGTACGGGCGAGGACCCGGCGAGCGGACTCGCTCATCCGCAGGACGGCCTGCCGGAAGACGGCCCGGCCCTCCATCTGGAAGTAGCGGTCGGCCTCGGGGGGGTCTTCCGCAGTCGTGGGTCGGCGCGAGCCGCCGGCAGGGATGCGGATGAGGTCCTTCTGACCGCCGTCAGAGCCTAGGTCGGTGGCCAGCAGGGTGCCGGGACGGCTGGCACGGGCGTCCTGACGGGCCGTGAGGACGAGCGCCCCCGCGCCGTCGCCGAAGATGACGCGCGTGGTGCGGTCCTGGGGGTTGAGGATGGTCGAGTACGTCTCGGCCCCCACCACGAGGACGTTCGTGGCCTGTCCGGCCACGATGTGTGCGTGGGCGGTGGCCAGGGCGTACAGGAACCCGGAACACACGGCGGAGATGTCGTACGCGGCGACTGGACCGAGCCCGAGGCGGGAGGCGACATCGGGGGCGGTGGCCGGGCAGGGGTGGTCGGGGGTCGTGGTGGCGAGAATCAGCAGGTCGATGTCGTCGGGGGAGAGACCGCCGGACTTGACAGCGCGGGCGCCCGCTTCGGCGGCGAGGTCGCCGGTGGCGGTGCCGGGTGTGGCCCAGTGCCGGGTGCGGATGCCGGTGCGGCTCTCGATCCACTCGGGGCTGGTGTCGAGCAAGGCGGAGAGTTCTTCGTTGGTGACCCGGCGCGGGGGAAGGAAGGAACCGAGACCTATCACTGCGGAATGCATGCCGTACTCCTCACACCCGCTCGGTGACCGGAGAGGTTCGACGCGGGACTCCACGCCGCCGCACAGGCGAGGAAGGCGTCGTTGTCCTCGGGGGAACCGACCGACACCCGGACGCCCTCGCCGTCGTACGTCCGCACGGCGATGCCCGCGTCCGTGCAATGGCCGCCGAAGCCAGCCGCGTCCTCGCCGAGCGGGAGCCAGACGAAGTTGCTGTGGTTGTCGGGGACCTTGAGGCCGCCCGCCAGGAGCGCCTCGCGGATGCGGGTGCGTTCGGCCACGGTGGCGTCCACTCGTTCGCGCAGCTGGTCCTCCAGATCGAGGGCGGCGAGGCCCGCCACCTGGGCCACGGCGCTGACCGAATAGGCGAGACGGACCTTGGCGAGCGTGTCGACGATGTCCTGCGAGCCGATCAGATAGCCGACGCGCAGCGCGGCGAGCCCGTACGCCTTGGAGAACGTCCGGGTGACGACCAGGTTGGGGTACGTGCGGAGCAGGCTGAGGCCGCTGCAGGTGTCCGGGGTCCGGACGTACTCGTAGTAGGCCTCGTCCAGGACAACCGGACAGGTCGGTGGCACGCGGTCGAGGAACGCGCGTAGGTCGCGCTTCCCGACCACGGTGCCGGTGGGGTTGTTCGGGTTGCAGACCACGACCAGGCCGGTGTCGTCGGTGACGCGGTCCGCCATCGCCCGCAGATCGTTGTGGTACCGGTCCAGCGGCACCGCAACGGGCCGTAAACCGGCGAGCTGGGCGAGTGGTGGATACAGCTCGAACGAAAGCCACGGGAAGACGATTTCGGCACTGGGCTCGGCCACCGCCACGACCAACGCCTGGAGCAACGCCACCGATCCCGCGCCGACCAGGACGGTCTCCGGCCCCACGCCGTGGCGCCGGGCGATCGCCCGGGTGAGGTCGGTGCACTGAGGATCGGGATAACGGTGGGCGAGCGCGCCGGCCGCGCCGATCGCCTCGATCACACCAGGCAGGGGATCGTCGGGCGACTCGTTGGCGGACAGTGGCCGGGCGGGTTCCTTGTCGTAGACGCCCTCGGTAGCCCGGTAGCCCGGGAGCGAATCCAGAATGGGGCGGAATCTGGGCACGGTCACGGGCGTGCTCCTAGTTGTTGCGCGGCCTGCCGCAGAGCAAAGGCCACGTCCACGATCAGGTCCTCCTGTCCGGCCACAGCTTGGCGCCGGCCCAACTCGAAGAAGACGTCCCGCGGGTCGACGCCCTCCCGCGCCGAGACGTCTAGCACCCGGGCCTTGAACCCGGAGAACACCCCGGACAGACCGCTGACCACGCCGACGGAATCGATGGTCGGCGGTACGGGCATCAGCTCCCGGCCGGCAAGGTCGGCGGCATCAAGAAGCTTGTAGAGGTCGATGCCCGTCGAGTAGCCCATGCGCTCCAGCACGGGTACCACCACCTCGAGCTGGGTGTTGCCGGCGCCGGCTCCGAACCCGCGTGCGCAGGCGTCCACGATGGTGGCGCCGGCCTCGACGGCAGCGACCGAATTCGCCACCGCCATACCGAGGTTGTTGTGCCCGTGGAACATCACCGGCACATCCACGGCCTGCGTGATCGCGGTGATCCGCGCCGTGACGTCGGCGGGCAGGAAGTGCCCGGACGAGTCGAGGATACCGACGCCCGTGGCCCCGTACCCGACGAGGCTCGCACAGTGCTCGGCGAGTTCCCCGGGCCCTGCCATGTGGCTCATGAGCAGCACGCCGTGGGCGTCGGCGCCGCGTTCGCGCAGATGACCCAGATGGCGTTCGGCGAGGTCGCTCTCGGTGCAGTGAGTGCCGATCCGCACCACGTCCACCCCGAGGGACAGCGCCCGGTCCAGATCCTTGGCTGAGCCCCAGCCGGGGAGCATGAACACGCCCAGCTTGCTCTCCGGCAGCGCCTCCCGTACGACGGTCAGCATCTCCTCGTCGCCGAGGCGGGCTCGCCCGACCTGGAGCGAGGACGCACCCAGACCGTTCCCGTGACCGACCTCGACCACCGGGACGCGGGCTGCGTTCGCGGCGGCCGCGTACGCGCGCAGCTGATCGGCGCTCAGCTGGTGGCGGACGGCGTGGTGGCCGTCGCGCAGGGTTGGGTCGTGGATGAGGACCTTGCTCGTGACATCGTTGTTCGTGACATCGCTCATGACATTTCCGCGCCGACGGTAGACAGGCGGACTGCCGCGTACTGCTCGGCGACGCGCAGCGCGGCGGAGTTGATGATGTCGAGGTTCCCCGCGTACCGGGGGATGCGGTGGGCGGAGGCGGCCACCTCCACAGCGATGAACGCCTTGCCGTCGGTGACCGAGCAGGTCACGACGTCGTAGCCGGCGACGAAGACCCGCATCCGCTCCACGACCGGCTCGACCGCGGCACGCACCGACTCCGCGGTGAGGTCCGCGCCGAGCAGGGTGAGGGCGACACGGAATTTGACCGGCGGCTTGGCCGGGCTGAGGTTGACCATTACCTTGACGTCGCGGATGGTGCTGAACTCGCGCACCGCGTCCTGTGTCGTCTCGATGTACTCGTCGAGGTTCAGCCGGGTGGAGCGGCCAATGCTCGCGCTTGCGGCGGTGGTCACGACCTCCGCGTAATCGATGCTGTGGCGGGCGGCGACGGCGTGCAGTAGGGGGATGCCCGCCTGCCCACCACAGCTGACCATGTTGACGTTCCGGTGCGACAGCGCCTCCAAGCCGTTGACGGTCGGAATGATCATCCGGCCGACCTGGCTCGGCGTGAGGTCGACGACCAGCGAGGACAGCGGGGACAGCAGCCGGTCGTGCTCGGCGTGGGTGGACGCCGTGGTCGCGTCGAAGACGATGTCGAACGGCACGTCGCGCTCGACCAGGGTCAGGATGCCGTCGGCGGCGACAGGCAGGCCGGCCTTGGCCAGGCGACGCAGGCCCGGGGTGCTCGCGTCACGGCCCACGACCAGGCCCAGATCCAGACACTCCGAGCGTGTGATCTTGGTCGCGAGATCGGCGCCGATCAGACCAGCTCCGATCACCGCCGCGGACAATCGCCCGTTTCCATTCATGCCTGTACAGCCTTCCCATGGGGACGAGGTTGCCTAAGGGCGCTCCCGGGGGAGATCCGGCGCGGTCTCAGCGGGTGAGCGCCGCGCCGTCGACGGTGAGCGAGACCGAGCCCAGCGAACCGAACGCGGCCTTGACCGCCATACCGGGGACCAGGTCGACGGCGGCGGCCCAGGAGCCGGCGAGAACGATGTCGCCCGCGCGGATCCCCTCACCGAAAGAATCAAGGATCCGCACGAGGCAGGCCACGGACTGCGCCGGATGGCCCATCACCGCCGTACCGCGGGCGGTCTGCACACTGTTGCCTGCCTCGAACACCATCTGTTCAGCCGCCAGGTCGAGGTCCCCGGGAGGGACGCCTGGACCGAGCACAGCCAGGGCACAGGACGCATTGTCGGCGACCGTGTCCACGAGTTCGATCTCCCAGTTCGCGAACCGGCTGTCGAGGACTTCGAGTGCGGGAAGCACCACAGACGTGGCATCGAGGACGTCGCCGGCCGTAACGGAAGAGCCGGAGATGTCTGCGCCCATACGAAAGGCGAGTTCACCCTCGACCTTCGGAGCGATGAATCGGTCGGGGCTCAGGCAGGCACCGTTCGACAGCAGCATGCGGTCCGCCAGATAGCCGAAATCAGGGTGGTCGATGCCGAACATCCTCTGGATGGCCTCACTGGTGGCGCCGATCTTGTGCCCTACCAGTACCTCTCCGTCCGCGAGGTCCAGCGCGCGAATCTCGCGCTGGACCCCATAGGCATCGGCCAGGGTGAAGTGCGGGTGGCGGGTGGAGATCGACCGAACCGCCCGGCGGTCGCGGGCGGACGTCCAGAGCTCCATGGCGAGTTGCCGGTACAGGGACTGCGTGGTTGGCGATGTCATAGCAGTGGGCCGGCCGAAGGATGCCGTCGGGCTGGCCCGCCCTCCTTTCACGGTGATGTCGGACCTCAGCGCATTGCGCGCCTACACCTGCACCTGCCGCAGTTCGGATCAGCCCTCCCGCTTCGTCGCAACGAAGAGGCGGCTGCCGGGCAAGACTTGCGACAGGGATTTCACTGTAGTGAATCCCGCTGCTCGGAAGGTTTCCTGCCACTTGTGCTCACTGGGCAGGCGAATGTCCATGAAGTTGGCATGAACGTAGGTGAATAACGCACTGAATTGGCGTTCCCCTCGGCTCTGCGCGTACGACACCGCATCCGCGACGACCATGAAGCCGTTCGACGGAAGCGCCTGGTGACACCGGCGCAGGACCGCATGACACAGAGCCTCGTCCTGCAGAACATCGTGCATGGCGAAGCTCGCCAGAATGGCCTCGGCACCCTCCACGGGGGCGGCATCCTCGACCAGGGACTCGATGGACCGCTCGGCGACCTCCAGACGATCGGACACGCCGCCCCGGTCGGCAGCCTCCCGCGCCGCGGCGCACGCTGCCGGACTGACGTCGAGCGCGACGCCCTCGCGAGCTGGGTCGTCGAGCAGCAGCTGAATGAGGAGTCCCCCCGTGCCAGCTCCGAGATCCGTCACGCGCTGGGCACCGGCAGCGTTCACCTGGTCAATGATGCCGGGATAGACGGCCCGTTCGGCCATCCAGCGGGAACTGACTGCGACACGACGGCCATCGCGCCGGTGAACACGTGCGGCGGCTTCCCGGTCGGTGAGGAAGGCTCGGACGTTATCCAGGAACGGCTGGTTGGCGTTCATGGCCCACGAGACGTAACCCGCCTGGTACTTGCTCGCCGCGAAGTCCTCCGCAACCCGGTACTGCCCCGGGACATCCGTTTCGACTACGAGGCCCGCGGCCACCAGGGCCGCGACGTACTCCTCGATGCCCCGCACCGGTACGTCCGTTGCCTTGGCCAAATCGGCGACATCGAACGTGTCACCGGAGTCCAGCACCCGGTCGACGCCGAGTTCGACACCGATCTGAAGCAAAGCGGCGACCGCAGCGACATCAGCGGCCTTCTCCAGCGAAAACTGGCGACTCATGTTTTCCCTTCCGCGCTGGTGCCGGCAGCGGCCAGCGACATCGCTACCTCGACAGAACGAGTTCCAGGCGTCACCAAAAGCGCGGCCTCTTGGAGCCGGCAGGGTGCACACCCTCCGGCGTCGGACACATCGTTGCCGACACCCTCGATCATGGAAGCACGCGGTGTCGGCTCACCCTCAGGCCGGTATCACTTGAGTACTGAGTCCCCGAGCCGTTTCCGTGCGACCTCGTACGCCCCGTACGGGGCCCCACGAGAGTGGCTGCTCATCTACTGATCTTTTCGTTGTTTTCTGTGGGTGGGCTGGGTTGGTGGGTGGGAGGCCGGTGTCGTGTCGTATCAGCCTTCGTCCATGGTGTCCGGTGCGCATGTTCCTCCTTTGTCGCGGCCGCAGTTGGCGGAGGCTCGGCGTGTTCGTGCGGTCGAGTTGTTCGGGCAGGGTCTCTCGAACCCCGACGTCGCGCTGATGGTGGGGGTGCACGCGGAGAGTGCGTTGGAGCAGGGCGCCCAAACGCATGGCTTCGAGGCCGATCGGTGGACCTTGGAGCGGGTCGGCGTGGTGGTGGAGCGGTACGAGTCGGAGATCGCCCGTTGGGTTGCGCATGAGTGGCCGCGCATCAAAGGGGGGCGGTGAAGAAACGTGCCTGGATCGTGTTCCTCGACGAATCAGGCATCTCTCTGCTGCCTCAGGTCCGTCGCACTTACCCACCCCGCGGCCGCACTCCGCTCCTGCGGCACCGGCTGCACTGGAAACGCGCGTCGATGGCTGCGGCCCTGGGCTACCACGCCAGTGATCCCGACCGCGATCCCCGTCTGTGTTTCCATCTCAAGCCCGGCAGCTACGACACCGCCTCCCTGATCGAGGTACTGGAGCAGGTCAAGGTGTTCTACCGCGGTGAGCGGGTGGTGCTGGTCTGGGATGGACTGTCCGCCCACTGGAGCCGGGCGATGCGGGCCTGGGTCGCCGAACAGGACTGGCTCACCCTCGAACGATTACCGGCTTACGCTCCTGAGCTGAACCCGGTGGAACTGCTGTGGTCCTCGCTCAAGAAACGTGAACTCGCCAACCTCGCCGGCGACCACCTTGCCGATGTCGCCGACGCCACTGAGCAAGGCATCCACCGCATTGACCACAACCCACAATTGCCATGGTCCTTCCTCGCCCACACAGGCCTGACCATCCACCCACCAGACCCACGCAATCTACGAAAAGATCAGTAAGGGCTGTCCCGCAAAGATCTTGGGTCCGGGTGTGGAGCAGCCGGAAGAGCTGGCGAGGTGCTCAGCCGGTGGTTCGTGAGGTGTCCAGGGATCGGGTGAAGTCGGCGAGCGCGTGGAAGTCGTTGTCCCGTAGGCCGATCCGCGGGTTGACGTGGTGCAGGAGCCCGGCACCTTGGTGGTGGGCGGTCACGTAGGTCTGATCCAGTTCGCTCTGCTCGTCGTCCACCCAGGCGAAAGGACGGCCGCCTGCGTAGTCCACCAGCGGCCCAGTCTTGCAGTGGACTCCATCAGGGCGTTCTCGGAGTAGGGCGTCGCCGAAGTCCACGAAGGGAGTTTTGGAACGCCCAGGGCTGGTGCGATCCGCCGGTTGGCGTCGTCCATCCATGTGGTGGCCCAGCACAGCTCGAAGCCGAGCCGGAGCAGGATTCGTCCGTGCTCTGGGTTGAGCCAGACTCTCAGGGGTCGTCGGGACGAGAGGCCTCTGTCGTCCTGGCCTATTTTGTGTCGTACGCAATTGAATCGGACTATCTTCGGGACCTGATACTCACGCGATACCGGTCTGGGGATGCCCCGACACCACCTGTGTCCATGGTCGAGGGTGCCACCAACGGCACCGTACGTGACGCTGGAAGCTCCGCGAGTACGCCGGAGGGGGACAGGAAGTGGTTCTGTGATATACAGACACGCCTATGAAGTGATCACGGGTGATGTTTTTCTGTCGCTCGACGGGCTGTTCCTCGAAGGGAATGCATATCTAAAACTGGAGGGTTTGAATCCGGCCGGATCCATAAAGCTGAAGACCGCTCTAGGCCTGATCGCCGACCTGGAATCCGGCGGCTATCTGAAACCCGGATCCCGTCTCATAGAGTCATCCTCGGGCAATCTTGGCGTCTCTCTGAGTATGATATGCGCGGCCAAAGGGTACAGGTTCACCTGCGTGACCGACCCCCTAGCATCCGAACATAACCTCATTCTCATGAGAGCGGCCGGCGCCTATGTCATCCAGGTTGATGAGCGCGATGAGCGCGGCGGCTACCTGGGCACCCGAATCCGCTGCATCGAGGAACACCTTAAAGCAGACCCGGAGCTCGTCTGGACAAATCAGTACGCGAACACCGCAGGGCCGAGAGTACACGCAGACCGAACGGCACAGGAGATTTTGCGTGAATTCGATTCGGTCGATTACCTGTTTGTCGGCACCGGGACGACCGGGACGCTCATGGGGTGCCTTGACCGGTTCCGGAAACATTCACCGCACACGCGAGTCATCGCGGTCGATGCCCACGGTTCGGTCACCTTCGGCTTTCCGCCGGGCCGGCGGCACCTCCCCGGCCTGGGCACCAGCCGACGTCCACGACTGCGCGACCTCGACGAGAACCAGCCGGACGAGGTGATCCGGGTGAAAGAGGCGGACGCTATCCGAGCCTGCCGCCACCTGGCCATCGACCGGGGAATCTTCGTCGGCGCGTCCACCGGTGCCGTGGTCGCGGCGATGCTTCAACGCGAGCGGGACTTCCCGCCCGATGCGACGCTGGTCGCCGTCTCCCCCGACATGGGGGACAGGTATGCCCGAACCGTCTATGACGAAGGCTGGGTGCTGCAAAATTACGGGGCAGATGTCGCTACTGGGGTAAGTCTGCCCGACGCAGAAGTGATCCGCGACGGAAGGGTCTGACATGCCGCCATTCCACATCATCAACGGCCGCAATGTCGAGGCTGTGATATCCAGCTCACGAAACCAATTGGTGGACTGGGTCAAGGAAGCCTACCTCCTGCACGCCGGCGGAGCTTCAGTGAACCCGGACAGCTATTTTCTCAATTTTCCGCAGAAACCCGGTACCCGCATCATCGCCCTCCCCGCATTCCTCGGCGGGGACTACGGGGCAGCAGGCATAAAATGGGTGAGCAGCTTCCCGTCCAACATCGAGCGAAACATCCCCAGGGCCTCAGCCACCCTTATCCTGAACGACTATGAAACCGGCTATCCCTTCGCCTTCCTGGAGGCATCGCGCATCAGCGCGGCGCGCACCGCCGCCTCAGCGGTGCTTGGCGCCGAAGAACTGACAGGAAGCCGGAGCGCCAGGACTGTCTCCGTGATAGGAGCTGGGGTAATAGCCCGCACCGTAGTGGACTTCTTCGAGGCTCGCGAGTGGTCCGTGGATAAATTTCTCATACATGATCGAAAAGCACAGTACATGGAGTCTCTCGCACGCTATGTAAACTCCTCGACCCCGTACCACTCGGATACGAGGAGTTCGCTGGAGTCCGCGATATCCGGCTCCGACGTGGTGGTCCTGACGACCACCGCCGGGACCCCGCACATCACGCAGCCCGGCGCCTTCTCGAACGGGCAGGTTGTTCTCAATATCTCGCTACGCGACATCGGCCCCGAGATAGTGGCCGCCTCGCACAACGTCCTGGACGACGTCGATCACTGCCTCAAGGCAAACACCTCCCCTCATTTGGCCGAGCAGCTTCTTGGGCACCGGGACTTCATCGACGGCTCCCTGCCGGAGCTCATGACACGCAAGATCGAGGTGGGTGAGGACAAGCCCAAGATCTTCTCACCCTTCGGCCTGGGTGTGCTCGACCTCGCGGTCGGACTGAACGTCTACCGCGCCGCCGTTGAACGAGGTCTGTCGACCGAGTTAGCCGACTTCTTTGGGGACTTGACGAGGTGGCCCTGACCAGCAAGCAGAAGGGTGAGTGGCTGGGTATGACGAATGATGCCTTCCTGCACCGGATGTTCGAGAAACAGGCGCAGCGATCCCCGAACGGCATCGCCATCTGCGCGGCCGGCGAGGAACTCTCCTACGCGCGCCTCAACGCCCGAGCGAACCAGCTGGCACGACAGATGATGGCTCTCGGTATCGGGCCGGAGCGGATGGTGGCAATCGCCCTGCCGCGCTCCGCCGACTATGTGATCACGATGCTCGCCGTGCTCAAGGCGGGCGGCGCCTACGTACCGGTGGATCCCGAACATCCGGCCGAGCGTCTGCGGTTCGTGCTGACGGATGCCGCACCCACGCTCGTCGTGAGCATCAGTTCGGTGGCCCCCAGTCTGCCGTTGTCGGACGCCGCGCATCTGCTGCTGGACGCTCCGCGCACAGTCGAGGATGTCGGCCGGTTCGCCCCGGCCGATGTCACTGACGCGGAACGGTGCTCGCCGCTGTCCCTCCGGAATACCGCCTACGCCATCTATACCTCCGGATCTACCGGCCGCCCGAAGGGCGTCATGATCGAGCACTCCTCACTGGCCTGCTATGCGGCACGCGCACGCGACGAGTACGGAGACGACGCGGAACAGTCACTCGTGCCCTCGCCTCTGACGTTCGATCTGACCCTTACAGCACTGTTCACGCCCCTGGTCAGCGGTGGCTGTGTGCACCTCATGGACACGCAAGACCCCTCCTCACACACTCGGCGACCGACTTTCCTCAAGGCGACGCCCAGCCAGTTCGTCTACCTGACCACCCTGTCCGAGGAGACCGCACCCTCCCGCAGACTCATTCTCGGCGGTGAGCCGCTGACAGGCAGCATCATCGACGCATGGCGCGCTGATCACCCGGACGTCACGATCGTCAACGCCTACGGTCCGACTGAGGCCACGGTCAACTGCCTGGAGTACGTGCTCCCTCCGGGAGCTGCCACCCCCGAGGGCCGGATTCCGATAGGAACTGCGTTCCGCTACGTCCAGGTCCATGTCCTCGACTCTTCGCTGTCCCCCATCGCGCCGGGCGAGGCCGGAGAGCTCTACGTCGCCGGTAAGGCACTCGCTCGCGGCTATCTTGGCCGGCCCGGACTCACCGCGGAACGATTCGTGGCGAACCCCTTCGGCCCTGCCGGAACACGTATGTACCGCACGGGCGACTCCGTGCGGATCACCGCGGACGGCCTGCTCGAGTACATGGGGCGAGTGGACGACCAGGTCAAGGTACGGGGCTTCCGGGTGGAGCTAGGTGAGATCGAGGCGGCGTTGGCCCGTCATTCCGGCGTTGCCCAGGCAGCCGTGGCGCTCAGGGAGGACACGGTCGGCGAACCCAGGCTCGTCGCCTATGCCGTGGCCCGGCCAGGCCATGACCTCCAGCCCAGTGACCTTCGGGCCTTCCTCGCGGCCGACCTGCCGGAATATATGGTCCCCTCGGCCTGCTTGCTGCTCGCCGACATGCCACTGACAGCGAACGGAAAGATCAGCCGCAGCACGCTCCCTGTTCCTGGTCCACTTACTCTGGGCTCGACGGGGCGTTCGCCGCGCGACGGCCGCGAAGAGCTGCTGTGCAGTCTGGTCGCCCAGGTCCTGGGAACCGGGCGGGTGAGTATCGATGACGACTTCTTCGAACTCGGTGGCAACTCCTTGCTGGTGGTGCGGTTGATTAGTCGCATCCGTGTCGCACTGAAGGTGGAACTCAGTCCGCGAGCGCTCTTCTCAGCACGGACGGTGGTGGAGCTGACCCGGGTCATGGACGCAGCTGACAGGGCACGCCCGCCACTGGAGAGAAGAGAGCGTCCCGCCGTCCTGCCGCTGTCCTTCGCCCAGCAGCGACTCTGGTTCGCGAACACCATCGAGACCCTCCAGCTCTCCTACAGCATCCCGTTCGTTCTCCGGCTGACAGGGGAACTCGACGTAACGGCGCTGAGAGCTGCGCTGGAAGACGTGGTCCGACGCCACGAAAGCCTGCGCACCGTATTTCCCGAGGTGGATGGGGCACCCTGCCAGATCGTGCTCGACCCGGCTCAGGCGATCGGCGAGCTGACTTTCGAGGCCGTCGCCCCCGGTCGACTGGAGGAGAAGATCCGCGCGTTCGTGGAACGGGGCTTCGATCTGGAGTCCGAGCCGCCGGTCGCCGTCAGACTCTTCGGAGTCGAGCCGAACCAGCATGTGCTGGTTCTCCTCCTGCACCACATCGCCACTGACGAATGGTCTCGTGGCCCGCTGTTCAGGGATCTGAGCTCGGCCTATGCGGCCCGTCGCATAGGCCGAGCTCCGGCGTGGTCCGAATTGCCGGCGCAGTACGCCGACTACACCCTGTGGCAACGTGACCTGTTGGGATCACCTGCGGATCCGTCCAGCATGTTGTCCCGTCAGCTGGAGTACTGGGCAAAGACCTTGACCGGCGTCCCAACGGAGCTGACTCTCCCGGTGGATCGCCCTCGCCCCTCGGTGCCGAGCCGCAACGGAGGTGTCGTACATCTTCGCGCGGGCGCCGAGCTCCATCAGAAGATGGTGCGGCTCGCCCAGTCCTCCGGAACGACAGTGTTCATGGTGCTGCATTCGGCCCTGGCGGCATTGCTTCACCGACTGGGCGCCGGAACGGACATCCCGATCGGTACCGCGGTTGCCGGGCGCGCGGACGAGGCCCTCGACGACCTTGTCGGCTTCTTCGTGAACACTCTGGTCCTACGCACGGATGTCTCCCAGGACCCCACCTTCCGCGAACTGCTGGCCCGCGTGCGTGGAGTGGATCTCGAGGCGTACGCGAACCAGGACCTGCCGTTCGAACAACTGGTTGAGTACGTGCGTCCGGAGCGTTCTCTCTCCCGGCACCCGCTCTTCCAGGTCATGCTCGTCCTGCAGAACCTCGACGGAGGCGAACTGAGACTGCCGGGCCTGGCCGTCAGCGAGACACCGCCGGACCCTGCGCGCGGTGCGTTCGACCTCACCTTCGAGTTCACCGAGCACCTGGAGTCCGGCGGACAAGCGGTTGGTCTGAGTGCCGTCATCGAGTACAGCCGCGATCTGTTCGACGACGCCACGGTCGAGGGATTCGCCCAGTACTTCCTGCAGCTCCTCGGTCACGCCGTGGAGGCTCCGGACGAGCGCGTCTCGGGACTCGACCTGCTTGCACTCGACGAGCGGCGCGCGATGCTGAGCCGGTGGAACGACACGGCGGTACCCGTACCGTCGCACACGTTGCCGGAGCTCTTCGAGCAAAGCGTCGCGAAACACGCCGCCGCGGTAGCGCTGGTGTCCCAGGACACGACCCTGACCTATGCGGAGGTCAACGCCCGTGCCAACCGTCTGGCCAGGGTCCTGATTGACCATGGTGTGCGCCCGGAGGACACGGTCGCACTGGTGCTGCCCCGTTCGGTGGAGCTCGTGACGTCGGTTCTCGCGGTGCTGAAAGCGGGTGCAGCGTACGTTCCCGTGGACCCCGGATACCCAGCCGACCGGCTGACCTTCATGTTCGCGGACGCTGGACCCAAATGCGCGATCACGCTGACCGACTTGATGGGGACCGTGCCCGCCGGGCTGCCCGCTCTCGTGTTCGACACGCCAGACTTCATGGCGTCGAGCCGTTCCAAGTCCGGCGTCAACGTCACAGATTCCGAGCGCGGTTCGCCCCTGCTGGTTTCCCACCCCGCCTATGTGATCTACACGTCGGGTTCCACGGGCCGGCCCAAGGGCGTGGTCGTTCCGCACACGGGTATGTCGAGCCTCCTGGCCACATGGCACCGGTTTTTCGACCTCGCGGGTGAGGACTCCGCAGTCCTGCAGTTCGCCTCTCCCAGTTTCGACGTCTCAGTGTGGGACATGTTCACCGCTCTGCTGACGGGCGCCCAGCTGGTCCTCGTCCCTCCGGACGGCGCGGACGGCCATAAGCTGGCGGAACTGGTGATCCAGTCCGGTGCCACGCACCTGGTCCTGCCTCCGGCGCTTCTCCCCTCCCTGCCGGAGGAACAATTCCCTGCACCCCTGACGATGACGATCGCCGGGGACACCTGTCCCCCCGAGGTGATCAAGAAGTGGGCGAGCGGCAGGCGCCTGCTGCATGTGTACGGCGCGACCGAGGTCACGATGGCCAGCACCGTGAGTGGGCCCATGGCCGGGGAACCCTATCCCAGTGTGGGCCGACCGATGGTCAACCAACAGGTCTACGTGCTCGATGCGCAACTACGGCCGGTTCCGCCTGGCTTGACGGGTGAGATCTACCTTGGGGGCAGCGGCCTCGCCCGCGGATACCTGGGCCGTCCAGCACTCACCGCGCACCGATTCCCCTCGAACCCGTTCGGCCCCCCGGGGTCACGTATGTACCGAACGGGGGACCTCGGACGTTGGCGTGCGGACGGCGAACTGGTGTTTCTAGGACGCATCGACAACCAGGTGAAGATACGCGGCTTCCGTGTCGAACTGGGTGAAATCGAAATGGTGCTGGCGGATCACCCGGATGTGGAGCACGTGACCGTGATCGCGCACGAGTTCCAGCCGGGTGACGAGCGTCTTGTGGCCTACGTCGTGCCCGCGGCGGAACGGCGTGACGAAACAGCGCTATGTGACCACGCCCGTCTCACTCTCCCCGACTACATGGTTCCCGCCATGGTGGTCCACCTGGATGAGCTGCCGCTGACCGCAAACGGAAAGGTGAACCACAAGGCGCTGCCGACTCCCGACCTCTCGCCGCGCTCTTCGGGACGGCTGCCGCGCACCGCCCTGGAAAGGGATCTCTGTCTCCTGTTCGCCGAGGTTCTCGGCGTGGATCAGGTGAGCATCGATGACAGCTTCTTCGATCTGGGCGGACATTCGCTCCTGGCCACCAGGCTGACCAGCCGCATCCGATCGTCGTTCCAAGCGGAGATCGGCGTGCAGACCTTGTTCGCCACCCCCACGGTCGCCGGTCTGGGCCAGACCCTGCACCAAGGACGGCAGGCACGGCCGGCGTTGGAACCGCGATCGCGTCCCGAGATGCTCCCGCTGTCCTTTGCGCAGCAGCGTCTGTGGTTCTTGAACAGGCTGGAGGCGCAGCGGGCAGCCTACAACGCGCCCTTCGTCTGGCACCTTTCGGGGCTGCTGGACATCGAGGTGCTGCGGCAAGCTTGGGGGGACGTCGTCGGTCGGCACGAGAGTCTGCGCACGGTATTTCCCGAACGTGACGGCGAACCGCATCAGGTCGTACTCCCGCCGCCGGCGAGCCTACTGACGGTCACCACCGTCGCTGTGGGCGCCGTGGAAGCAACGGTGGCCGAGCTGATCGATCAGGGATTCGACCTGACCGTCGACATCCCCGTCCGGGCCCACCTGCTTTCCAGCGACGCAGCTACACACACTCTGGTTCTCGTCATCCATCACATCGCGGGCGACGGGTGGTCCCGGGGCCCTCTGTACCGGGATCTGTGTACCGCCTACGAAGCCCGCCGGTCCGGCCGGCCTCCGCAGTGGTCCAGCCTCCCGGTGCAGTACGCCGACTTCGCCTTGTGGCAGCGCGAGCTGCTGGGTTCGGGAGCCGATCCGGAGAGTCTGCTGTCCCTTCAGCGGGCGTACTGGACGACGGCGCTCGAGGGCATCCCCGAGGAGCTCAACCTCCCGCTGGACCGCCCGCGTCCCGCCCTGGCGGGGTACACCGGCGGCGTGGTGCACTTCCGCCTCACCGAGGAACTTCACCGCGGTCTCCACGACCTGGCCCGCGCATCGAACACCACGGTATTCATGCTGCTGCAGGCGGCGCTGGCCGCCCTACTGCACCGGCTGGGCGCAGGCACGGACATCCCCCTGGGATCGGCCGTCGCGGGGCGCACGGACGATGCTCTCGACGACCTCGTCGGGTTCTTCGTCAACACTGTCGTGCTGCGCACGGATGTGTCCGGCGACCCCAGCTTCCTGGAACTGCTGAGCCGCGTTCGATCGGTCGACCTGGCGGCGTACGACCACCAGGAGCTCCCCTTCGAACGTCTGGTGGAAGAACTAAACCCGTCACGCTCGCTCGCGCGGCATCCGCTGTTCCAGATCATGCTGATCCTGCACAACACCGAGGACGCCCGACTGGAGCTGCCGGAGCTGCAGGTCACCGAGGCTTCCGCCGAGCGTGCGTACGCCAAGTTCGACCTGGCTTTCGAGTTCGCCGAGGCTCGTGGTGAGGACGGCGGACCGACCGGCGTGTCTGGTCAGATCGAGTACAGCTGCGATCTCTTCGAACGGGCCACCGTTCAGCGTTTCGCAGACTCCTTCGTACGACTGCTTGGCCACGCCGTGGCCGAGCCGGACGCCGCCGTCTCAGGGCTCCAGCTACTCAGCGCCGAGGAACGGCACGAACAGCTCCACCGCTGGAACGACACCGCCGTCCAGGAGGAGACGGACGGCTCCTGCTTACATCACCTGTTCGAGGAGCAGGCGCGGCGTACACCCGGGGTCACTGCGGTGACCGACGGTCCGCGTTCCCTGACGTATGCTGAGCTGGACGGCCTGGCCAACCAGCTTGCTCACCGGCTGCGCGACCACGGGGTGGGCCCGGACGTGCCAGTGGGCATGTGGGCAGACCGTTCGGTCGAACTTGTAGTGGGACTTCTCGCCGTGCTCAAGGCCGGCGGTGCCTACCTCCCGCTGGATCCCGATGTGCCCAGCGCACGCGCCGCCCAGATCCTTGTGGATGCCGGAGCGCCGGTCTGCATGATCACGGCCGCCCATGGCGATCGGCTTCCTGGCACGTGCCCGGCCACTCCGGTGCCCCTCGACATCGGTGCCGTCATGACCTACCCACAGACACCGCCCCGTGCTCCGGTTTTGCCGGGGCACCTGGTGTCCCTCTACTACACGTCCGGCTCCACCGGTACTCCCAAGGGAGTCGCCAGCACGCACGCCGGCTGGGTCAGCCGAATGCGATGGATGCAGCGACAGCACCAGCTGAAACCTGGGGAGTCGGTGCTGCATAAGACCGTGCTCAGCTTCGACGACTCCGCAGTGGAGATCTTCTGGCCGCTGATGGTCGGCGGCACTGTCGCACTGCTCGAACCCGGACTTCACCGCGACCCCCACGCAATTGCGCGGGCGATCATCGAACACCAGGTCGTCGTGGTGCAGTTCGTCCCAAGCATCCTCGCCCTCTTCCTGGAGGACCTGCCACCCCACGCGGCTGACGCAATGGGATCTCTGCGGCACGTGATATCCAGCGGGGAGGCGCTTGCCCCCGATCTCGTCGCGCTGTTCTACGAACGCATGAGGAACTCAGGTTGCACCCTGCACAACCAGTGGGGGGTTACGGAGGTCTCCATCGACTCCACCCACCACGCCTGCACCGCCGAGGACGTCGGCCGGCCCGAGATTCCCGTCGGGCTGCCGATCGACAACCATCAGGTCTACGTGTTGGACGACCGGCTGGAACCGGCACCCGTGGGCGCACCGGGGGAGCTCTACCTCGCCGGCCGAGGTTTGGCCCGGTGCTACTGGGACGACCCGCGGAAGACCGCCGAGGCATTTGTCGCCAGCCCGTTCGCCCCGGGAGAACGCCTTTACCGCACCGGCGACCAAGGCCTGCGCCGCCCTGACGGCACGCTCCTGTTCCTGGGGCGCAACGACCATCAGATGAAGATCCGCGGCATTCGGATCGAGCCGCAAGAGATCGAGCAGACGCTCCGGCTGCACCCACTGGTGTCCCGTGCGCTGGTGGTGAAGTGGGCCCCTTCCCCGGACGACCAGCGTCTGGCGGCATACGTGGTGACGGCCGAAACCGATCAGCCACCGTCCGCCCGGGAACTGTGGGAGTTCGCCTCCGAACGCCTGCCGTCGGCCATGACCCCCGGCTCCTTCACCCTCCTCGACGACATTCCCATGACAGTCAGCGGCAAGGTGGACAGGAAGGCCCTGCCCGACCCGAGCGACAGTGGGCTGCCCGCAGACAGCACTCCGCCGAGCAGCGAGTCCGAGCACCTGATCGCGGACATCTGGTCGGCAGTGCTCGGCATACCCCGGCGTCTCGGCGTGTTCGAGGACTTCTTCGCCCTGGGCGGCCATTCCTTGCTCGCCATGCGCGTCACCTCACGCCTGCGCAGGGCCTTGGACTTCGAATTCCCCGTGGGCCTGCTCTTCGAACACCCCACCGTCCGCGGTCTGGCGGAAGCCGTAGAGGCTGCTCTGCTGGAGGACTTGACCGGGCCCGGTGTCGCACAACCCGACCAGGACACCTCGCCGCCCGAGCCCCAGCCGTACCGATCAAGCGACCCGAAGGGAGAACCAGCATGACCGCGGGCGCAGACAGGGCCTCCGACGAGCAACGTGCCCGTTTGACCGAGCGCATCCGCGCCGCCCGGGTGCAGTCGCGTGACGGAGCCTCAGACACGGTGCCCCGCCGCCCCCGGGCCCAGGGCGAGCTGGTCGCCTCATCGGCCCAGGAACGCCTGTGGCTGCTGGACCGTCTGCTGGACGATCGTTCCCTGTACGTCATCCCCGTGATCTTGCGGATTGACGGATTTTTCGACGCGGGGCTGTTCCAGCGTTCCGTGACCAAGGTGGTCGAGCGCCACCAGGTACTCCGTACCGTGTTCGTCGAGCGCGATGGGCTTCCGGTGCCGGTGGTGAGTGAGATGACCGAGGCGCCACTGAGGATGACCGACCTCAGCACGGTGCCGGCCGCCGAACGCGAAGAGCGGGCCAAGGACGCCGTCCGAGCCGCCGCTCAGGAACCGTTCGACCTGAGCAGGGCCCCAATGATCCGCATAGATTCGATCCGGCTGTCCGCACAGGAACACCTCCTGGTGCTCGGCATCCACCACATCGCCGCGGACGGCTGGTCGCTGCCGCTGCTGTGGGCCGAGATCGCCCAGGTGTACGAAGCCCTCCGCCTGGGCGAACTGCCCGCCTTCGCTGAGACCGCCCCGCAGTACAGCGACTTCGCGCACTGGCAGCGAGAGCAACTGGTGGGCGACGGCATGGAACGTCAGATGAGTTACTGGCGCGAACAGCTGGAGAACCTGAGGCCCCTGCACCTCCCCACCGACCGTCGCCGTCCCCGTCGCTGGTCCGGACACGGTGACGCCGTCTCCTTCACCGTCCCCGCCACCACCACCAGCGAACTGACCGAGATCGGTCGCAGCCGGGGAGCCACCCTGTTCGTCACCCTACTCGCCGCCTTCCAGGCACTCCTGGCCCGTCACGCGGGACATGAAGACATCACGGTGGGCACCCCGGTCGCCGGGCGGACCCACGCTGAGTTGGAATCCTTGATCGGACTCCTGGCAAACACCCTGGTGCTGCGCACCGACGTGTCGGGAGACCCCACGTTCGAAGAGCTCGTCGAGCGAACACGTAAGACCGTGGTCGCTGCGTACTCCCACCAAGACGTGCCCTTCGAGAAGCTGGTAGAGGACCTGCGCCCGGAGCGCAACCTCAGCCAGAACCCGCTCTTCCAGGTCATGTTCCAGCTGAACGTCGGGCAACAGGACTACCAGTTCCCCAACGCCACGGTCACCTCAGTGGCACCCGACATCCACTCCTCCAAATTCGACCTCACCTTCGCCCTGTCCGAACAGGCAGACGGCCTGTCCGGGCAGGCGATCTTCGCCACCGACCTGTTCAACCGCGAAATGGTGGAGCACCTGGTCGAGCACTATCAGCGCCTGTTGCTCAGCGTCACTTCCGGACCGAGCTGTCGGCTGTCCGAGCTGGACATGCTCGGGCCCCAGCAAGAGTACGCGGCACTGTCGCAGGGTGGTGAGCGGAATCAGCTTGCGCCCGTGGGAGAGTGTCTGCACCACCTCATCCTGGACCAGGCCGAAGCGACCCCGGATGCCCCGGCGGTCCGCTGCGGCAACCGGACGCTGTCCTACCGGGAACTGGCGGATCGCTCGGCACGGCTGGCCGCCCGGCTGCGGCAACGCGGTCTGCGCACCGGCGACCTTGTCGGCGTGCACCTGGAGCGCTCCGCCGACCTGGTGGTCTCCCTGCTGGCCGTCATGCGAGCAGGGGGCGCGTACGTTCCCATCGATCCGTCGTTCCCGCGACAGCGGGTGAACTCCCTGCTGTCAAACTGCGCCATCCGCCAGCTCGTCAGCAGGGGCGCCCTCCTGGGCGAGACCCCCGTGCCGGCCCATGTCGGCGTCGTCGACCTCGACCGCGACGCCGCAGTCATCGCCAAGGCCGTATCCGACACCCCGGCGACAGGCACGCCGGAACAGCTGGCCTACGTGATCTACACCTCGGGCTCGACAGGGCACCCCAAGGGAGTCATGGTGCCCCACCGAGGTGTCGTCAACTTCGCCCAGGACATGAAGGAACGGCTGAGCCTGGGCCCCCACGACGTCGTCGGCGCGCTCACCACCGTGTCCTTCGACATCTCCGTGCTGGAGTTGCTGGTCCCGCTCACTGCCGGAAGCACGGTGCACGTTCTGGCGCGCGAGGTCGCTCAGGACGGGCAACTGCTCACGGACGTCGTCGACTCGGCCGGGATCACCGTA
Organism: Streptomyces sp. BBFR51; assembly: GCF_044591655.1. Classification (NCBI taxonomy): domain Bacteria; kingdom Bacillati; phylum Actinomycetota; class Actinomycetes; order Kitasatosporales; family Streptomycetaceae; genus Streptomyces; species Streptomyces sp. BBFR51. The sequence goes on from NZ_CP172448.1 coordinate 1,109,900, forward strand.
CTGCAGGCCACTCCCACAGGGTGGTCGGTCCTCATCGAGACCGGCTGGCCCGGCGCCGACGTGCGGGTCCTGTGCGGAGGAGAAGCGCTGCCCGAGCCGCTGGCCGTCAGCCTCCGGCGCCGGGTGAGCGTGCTGTGGAACGTCTACGGACCGACCGAGACAAGCATCTGGTCGACCGCGGAAGAGATCACCGATCACACTGCTGCGTCCATGGCCGGGTCTACGGCCCCGGTCTCCATCGGCAAACCCCTCAACCGCACCAGTGCCTACGTCCTGGATGGCAGGATGCGGTCGGTTCCGGTCGGTGCGACCGGCGAACTGTACCTTGCAGGTTCCGGTGTCGCCCACGGTTACCTGGGCCAGGCGGCGCTGACGGCCGCGCGCTTCGTGCCCGATCCTTTTGGCGAGCCCGGCACACGCATGTACCGCACCGGAGACCTCGTACGCCGGCTCATGGACGACCGGCTCGAGTTCGTCGGACGCAACGACGAGCAGGTGAAGGTCGGTGGTCACCGGATCGAGCTCGGGGAGATCGAGAGCTGCCTGCGCACGCATCCCAACGTGGCTCAGGCAGCGGTGCGCACCCACGGTTCGGGCACCGGTCGGCGCCTGGTGGGCTATACGGTTCCGCGCAACGGGATCGATCCTGGCCAACAGGCGCTCCGCGACCACGTCTCCCAGAGCCTTCCCGCCTACATGGTCCCCACAGGGTGGGTGTCGCTGGACCGCCTGCCGCTCACCGCGAACGGCAAGATCGACCGATCCGCACTCACCCAGCGGCCCGCGCCGGTGGCTGCGAGCACGGACGGGAAACCCGGGACCGGCGAAGGGCGCATCGCGGCGGTATGGGCGGAAGTGCTCGGGCTGGAGCGGGTCGACGTCAACGACAACTTCTTCACCCTCGGCGGGGACTCCCGGCGTGCCGCTCAGAGTGTGGCGCGCCTGCGCGCCGAGCTCGACCTGGAGATCACGGTGCGCTCGCTGTTCGAAGCGCCCACGGTCGCCGAGTTCGCGGCAGCCCTCGAGAACGCCGAACGCGCCGCGGTCATCCCGCCCCGGCAGGGCGGAGCCCCAGCTCCCGCGTCGTACACGCAGCGACGCATGTGGTTCCTCGAGCAGCTTCGGTCGGGCGGATGCGCGTACAACGTCGCTCCGGTGCTGAGACTCCACGGGTGCCTAGAAGAAGGGGCGCTGCGTGCGGCGCTGGAGGACGTCGTGGCCAGGCACGACATACTGCGTACCCGCTTCGTGCACACAGACGGCGCTCTTCAGCAGATCGTGGACGAGTCGGCCAACCCCTGGCTGGCCACCGTGGACCTCACCAGCTCCGAGGACCCGGTGACGGATTCGGCCTCCTGGGCGGCCGAGTTGGCCCGCCAGCCTTTCGATCTCACCGAAGGACCACTTCTGCGCGCACGGCTCCTGCGGCTTCGTCCGCAGGAGCACGTCCTGGCACTCGCGTTGCACCACAGCGTCATCGACGGTTCGTCCCTGCCTGTCCTGCTCCGTGACCTCAGCGGGTTCTACCGTGCCCGGCTCGGGCACAGTGGCACCGAACCGCCCCGACTCACCCGGCAATTCGGCGACTTCGCCCACTGGGAAGTGAGCCGCGACGTGGCGGCGGAGGACGATCTCGCCTTCTGGAAGGAACGGCTGCACAGCACCTCGCCGACCGAACTTCCCACCGATCTCCCCCGACCGGCGGAGTTCACGGGCCGGGGCCGGACCCTCGAGTTCACCATCCCCGACGATGTCGCGGCACAGGTGCGGGAGGTGTCCAAACGGCAGGGCACCACGGTGTACGTCACGCTCATGGCCGCCTTCATGACAGTGGTCTCGCGGCTCTCCGGGCGCCCGGACATCGTGCTCGGCTCCCCCATGGCCGGCCAGGGTCGGCTGTACCCCGAACTGGAGAACGTCATCGGCCCCTTCGTCGACACCGTGGTGCTGCGGGGCCAGGTCACGGACGGGCTGAGGTTCGTGGATCTGCTGAGCCAGGTACGGCAGGAAGTCGTCGAGGCGGAAGCGCACCAGAACGTGTCCTTCGAGCGGCTTGTGGAGCAACTGCGACCCGACCGGGAGCTGAGTCGGCATCCGCTCTTCCAGATCATGTTCGCCCATGGCACCGACGAGCTCACGGACCTGGATCTGCCCGGTGTGCGGGCCGAGCCCTTCCCCGTGCCGGAGGAGTCCGCGAAGTTCGACCTGAGCGTGGTGGTCGTGGAGTCCGGTCACGGCATGACAGGAACGGTCACCTATGCCGAGGACCTCTACCGGCACGAGTCGGCGGAGCACCTGGTCCGTCTCTTCCTCGGCTCCCTCAGGGCGACGGTCGCCGATCCCTGGTGCCAGGTGGCGCGGCTGCCCGCACCCGACGTGCACGACGTGGCGCGTCTGACCCCCGCGACTGCAGCGGACGAGCGTCGGACGTACGACCTGGTCCGGGCCCAGGCGCTCAGGACGCCGGAGGCGACAGCCGTCACCTGCGGCTCCCGAAGCCTCACCTACGCGCAGCTCGACTCCAAGGTCAATCGCCTGGTCAGGTGGCTGCTCGACCACGGCGCGCGGCCGCGACGCCCCGTGGGCCTGCTCGCGGATCGTTCCGTGGACACGGTCGTGGCGCTGTTGGCCGTCCTTGCCTCCGGAGCCCCATGCGTTCCGTTGGACAGCGGCGCGCCCGTCGGCCGCAACGCCCTCGTGCTGCGCGAGAGCGCGGCGGAGGTCTTGCTCACCGACAGGCGCCATGCCGCAACGCCCAGCCTCCCCACATTTCGCAGCACCCTGCTGCTCGACATCGGGGAAGAGGAACTGGGCGACTACCCGGACTCCCCTATACATACGACCCACCGGCCGGATGACGCGGCCTACATCACCTACACCTCCGGATCCACTGGGTCCCCCAAGGGAGTGGTGTCAGCCCACCGGGGAGTGGTCAACTACCTCGAATACCTGCGCACATCCCACGGTCTCGGTCCCGGGGACACGATCATGCAACTGGCGGCCCTGTCCTTCGACGCGTCCGTCCGGGACATCATCGGGCCGCTGGTCTGCGGCGCCCACGTCGTGGTGTCCGAGGAGTCCGGTGCCCGAGATCCCCGGTCGATCCGCAAGGAGATGAGGCGCCGGGGCGTGAACGTGCTGCTGTCAGTCGTGCCCTCCTTGTTGACCTCACTGAGTGCGGTCAACCCGGATGACGAGGCAGAGGACCTGGATGTACGGCTCGTGCTGACCAGTGGTGAGGCGCTGACCTCCGATCAGGTCCGTCGTGCCCGGACACTGGGTTCCGACGTCGTCGTCGTGAACCAGTACGGCCCGACCGAGTGCACCATGACGTCCACCTGGCATCGCATCGCCGCAGAGGACCCGGTTGCCGGACCACTGCCGATCGGCAGACCGATCCCGGGGATGGCCTGCCTGGTCCTGGACTCGTGGCTCCAGCCACTGCCGGCAGGAGCAGTCGGTGAGGTCTACCTGACAGGGGCGGGACTGGCACGGGGGTATCACCGATCCCCGTCGTTGACCTCCGAACGCTTCGTGGCCAACCCTCATGGGCCTGCAGGCAGCCTCATGTTTCGTACCGGCGACCTGGCGAGATGGAACGCCCAGGGTCAGCTGGTGTTCCACGGCAGAACCGACAGGCAGGTCAAGATTCGCGGCGTCCGGGTGGAGCCAGGCGAGGTGGAAGCCGCGCTGTGCGCCGAGCCCGGCGTGAGGGGGGCGGCGGTCGTTGTCAGGACTTCTGGCAACGAGGCGGAACTGGTCGCCTACGTGGAAACGAACGGCGGATCGGTGGATGTCAAGGCACTGCGCAGCCGGCTCGGCACAACGCTCCCTCCGCAACTACAGCCGTCGCGGTACGTGATGCTCGATGCATTACCCAGGACGCCGCACGGCAAGGTTGACCACGCGGCGTTGCCCGAGCCGCCACGCGAACCAGTAGGCGAGCACGTGCCACCGCGGGACCGCCTGGAACTGCAACTTACCTGTATCTGGGAGGAGTTGCTGGACCGAAGCCCGATCGGTGTGCGGGACGACTTCTTTCACATCGGTGGACATTCCCTGAAAGCCGTCGACATGATCCAGCGAGTCCATGCCCAGACAGGTATCGACGTGCCGCTCAGCACGGTCTTCATCGCGCGAACCGTGGAACAGCTGGCGGAGGAACTGGCCAGCGGCGGAGGGCAGGCCGAGCGTCTGCTCTTCGAGATGAACCACAGTCCCGCCTCCTCCCCCCCTCTCTTCCTGATCCACCCCCAGTCCGGCGGAGTGTCGTCGTACGTCAGGCTGGCGCAGGAACTCGGCTGTGCCCGGCGTGTGTACGGCATCGAAGCGGTGGGTTACAACAGCGACGCCGCCCCGCTCACCGGCATCCCCGAGATGGCTCGCCGCTATGTCGAGGTGATCACCGAGGTCCAGCCGCACGGCCCCTATCTACTGGCGGGCTGGTCCTTCGGCGGGAATGTGGCCCATGAAATGACCGCGTTGCTCGAGGCGGCGGGTGAGCGGGTGGCATTTCTCGGAGTCATCGACGCGCGGGCATTCGGCGAGGACGGCATCGACGGCTGGTACGCGGAGGTCGACGAGTTGGACAGGGTCAGCATTCTGCACGGCATCGACACCGCCGAGCTGCGCGGTGAGGGGGGCCCGGAGGAGGCGAAGGAGCGACTGAGCCATCTGCTGCTGTCCGAGCACCGCGTCGCACGGCACGCCGACGCGCGCGCCATCCGGCGCATGGTGGACGTCTTCACCGCCAACGGCAGAATCGCGGACGCATACCGGACCACGCGCCGGATCGAAACCGACATCTATCTGTTCCGCACCGCCGACCTGCATCCCACTCTGCCGAACCCGCAGGTGCGACCACGCAGTTGGGCTCTGCGAACCAAGGGAGAGGTGCGCACGGTCACCGTGCCGGGCAACCACCACAACGTCATGGAAGCACCGCATGTACAAGTCCTGGCCAAGCGTCTTCTGGAGGAACTCACGTGACCGGCGCCATCGGAGTGGTGGGTGGGGTGGGCCCGCTTGCGGCCGCGCACTTCTATCAGAGGCTGTTGCAGTTGAGTGGGGCCGATCGGGACGAAGAATATCCCGCCGTCATCCTCGTCGCGGAGCGGGTGCCGAGCCGGATCGCCCACTTGTCCGGAACGGGGCCCAGTCCGCTGCCCGTTCTCATGAAGGTGGCCCGTCGGCTGGTTGCGGCCGGCGCGGAAAGCATCGTGATTCCCTCCGCAACGACACACGCCTATCGGGGGGAGATCGCAGCGGCGGGGGGTGTTCCCGTCTTCAACCTGCTCGAGGAGACAGGGCGAAGACTAGGCGAGCGAAAATACCGGAACCCGCTCGTCCTGGCCACGGAATCGACAGTCGGACTAGGCCTGTTCGAGCCGTACCTGAAGAACGGCATCCGCGCACGATATCCGTCCGTCTCGGAACAACACGAGGTGAACGGATTCATCGAGGCGGTCAAGCGCGGAGCCGATCCCGAAGCCGGTCGACGGAAGTTAGCCCTGTGGATCAATGAGAAAGCGCCACACTACGGTGCGGACTCCGTCGTGCTCGGCTGCACCGAGTTGCCTCTGATCAATCCAGGCGGTTCTCTGCGCCTTCCGACCGTGGACACCACGGACGTGCTGGCCGAAGCGGTACTGCGCAGGACGGCGGCGCCGCAAGGCGACGAGGCGGCCTCAACCTCACTTCCCATCCTAGTAAGGAAAAGTTTCTAAACGTATGCTTAGATGCCTGACGGTTCGATGACGCCCACACCAAGTCACCTCGGACGAGGCCGCGTTACGGGAGGGAGTTCGATGAATGAGGAGCAGCGCGCCAAGAGCGCGAACGCGCTCGTGCAGTGGTCCGACGAGAGCGGTATTGACCAATCCGCACTGGCGCGGATTTTCGAAGGCCTTAAAGGCTCCGGTGGCAGCGGTGCCCCGTTGCAGAATCCGGCGTTCCTGTGTCCCGGCCTGGAGGCGCGGCCGTGGCACGACCCCGACCGCTTCCCGTGGGTGAAGGAGTTGGAACGTGGCTACCCGGATATCCGCCGTGAACTGCTCGAGGAGTCCGCAGCCATGTCGGCACACCCCGAATCCGGGATGCTGGCGGCCAGCGGCCGGTGGACGACCTACCACTTCTTCAACCTGGGGCGGCGCTACGAGGAGCACCACGCCCGGTGCCCGGTCACCTCACGGACACTTCAGCAGGTGCCGGGTATCGCTTCGGCCGGCATGGCGTACTTCTCCCGGATGGCGCCGGGCACCGAGGTCAAGCCACACTGCGGTTTCACGAACACACGCATTCGCGCACACCTCGGCCTGGTCGTGCCGACGGACTGTGCCATGCGGGTGGGCCCAGAGACCCGGAGCTGGGAGGAGGGCAAGGTCCTGGTCTTCGACGATTCCTTCGAGCACACCGTCCGCAACGACGCAGACAGCTGGCGCGCCGTACTCCTTCTCGACACCTGGCATCCAGAACTGAGTAAGGACGAATGCCGCGCTCTGAGCTTCCTCATGAGGCTGTGGAAATCGCACCTCGGGAGAGCAGGGGACGGAAGGGGTCCTGTCGATGCACCTGCCAATCGGTAACCCGGTCGCGCCCGACGTCCTGCGCAGCTTCAGCACGGCAGTGTGCCGCCGCATGGGTGCGGATACCGACGTGGCCACGGAGGTGGCGGACCACCTCGTCGACGCCGACCTGGCCGGGCACCCGTCACATGGCGTCATGCGTCTGACACAATACTTCGACGAGTGGGAACGAGGCGACCTCGCGCCCCAGGCGCGACCTCGACTCTTGCGTGACGGTCCGGGCACCGCGCTCTTCGACGCCGCTCGGGGTTTCGGCCACTTCTCCACCATGGTTGCCAGCCAGTGGGCGGCCGCACAGGCGGAGCGGCAGGGTGTGGCGATCGCCGCCGTCCGACACTCGGGCCACACCGGACGACTCGGAACTTACGCCGAGCATCTGGCGAGACGCGGTCTGGTGGCGATCGTACTGGTCGGAGCCGCGGGACACTCCGTGGGAGCAGCCGTGCTCCCCGGGACCTCGACCCGCTTCCTGGCCGCCAACCCCTGGGCCATCGGAATTCCGGCAGAACGCAGGGCACCCGTCGTGGTCGATGTCTCCACCACGATGCTGGCCGAAGGGAAGATCACTGTCGCCAGGGAGAACGGACAGTCCCTTCCTCCAGGATGCATCGTCGACGCGGACGCCCGGGACAGCCGGGCCCCGGAGGAATACTTCAACGGTGGCGGGCTCCTTCCGCTGGGCGGCCACACCGCGGGACACAAGGGGTTCGGCCTGGGGCTGGCCGCCGCCCTGATCGGCTCTCTCGCCATGATCGGCGATTCGGAGCCCACCCTGGCAGGCAGTCAGATACCAACCGGGGCCGACCCCCGGGGCCGTGCAGGGGGCGTCGCGGTGATCGTCGTCAACCCCGCAGCCCTCGGCGACGGCGCCCTGTACGCCCACCAGGTCGCCCAGACCGCCACCGCAGTGGGCCGCGCAGCGGTCAATGCGAGCCACGTCCAGGTTCCCGGCGCTCCGGAAGCCGCCGCCAGGCAGAGGCACACACACGGCATCCGACTCGCCGACGCTACGCACAGGGCACTGCAGGAGCTCGGCACACGTCTGGGGATCGCCACCGGCTACGGCAGGATGCCGAGCCGGCGCAGAGGTACCGAGAACTCGTCGTCAACAGAGGAGACGGACCATGACCGCCTGGGTTAAGGACAGTCGGCCGTATCTGGAGAGCTGGATCGACCGCACCGGTGCCGACCGGTCACAGCTGGTCAGAATATTCGACGGCATGGACGAGGGAGAGAGCCGCACGCCCTCCACCGAGACCGGGCCGCAACGCCCCGAGATCCTGTGCCCCGGGCTGGAGGCTTCCCCCTGGTGGGACAAGAGCCGTTTTCCATGGATCCCTGGCCTGGAGCAGGCATACCCGGACATCAGGGCAGAATTCCTCAGGGCGTGGGGGGTAGCCGGCCCGAATGCAGAGGGGATCATGCGGCATCCCAACTCGCACAATCTCGCGCGGAGCGGACGATGGAGCGCTTACTACTTCCATCTCCTGGGCCAGGTCGACCAGAGGAACATGGAGTCCTGCCCCCGCACCAGCGCGACGCTGTCCGGTATTCCCGGGGCCGACTCCGCCGGGATGTCCTACTTCTCCGTGATGGACCCGGGTACGCACGTAGCGCCCCATTGCGGGTTCATCAATGTCCGTGTCCGCTGCCATCTCGGCCTGGTCGTTCCTGAGGACTGCGCCATGCGGGTCCACGAGGAGACCCGGGACTGGACGGAAGGCGCGGCATTCACCTTCGACGACGCCTTCGACCACGAGGTGTGGAACAAGAGCGAGGGCATCAGGGCGGTCCTGCTCTTCGACGTATGGCACCCAGATCTCAATGATACGGAGAAGGCCGCGATGACCTACATGATGCAGGTCTGGAAAGAATTCCTGTACCGGAATGTGAAGTGACAGCGCCCGTCGGCGTGGGGGCGGCCGAGGCGAAGACGGCCGGTTCCTGGATCATCGCGAAGGACGTACTGATCAAGACTACCGGCTTCCCCTTCGAATCGCTGGAGTCCCTGCGTGCCCAGGACATCACCGAGAGTGTGCGGGCCCTGCTGGAGGTGTGCCGCGACGACCGCTTCCTCGAGGCGGTGATGATGTCCAGCCCGGACGCGTTTGAGCAACTCGACCGCTGGCTGGCCAAGAACCCCGATCCGGCGCACTTCCGCTCCGCCGACCGTCGTAAGGCTCGGCTGGCGGCCATGTACCTCCAGCGATTCTGCGCCAAGAACGAGAGCACCAGCTTCTTCGGTCCCGTCTTCTGGGCCCGTCTCACCGACGACAGCGCCCTCACCCTGGAACAGGGGGAAGAAGGAACCGAAGCACGCCGCGCGGTGTTCTGGAGCCACTGGGCTGCGGAGGTTGTTGCCGATCAGATGGCCGCCGACGCGGACGTGATGCCCTTCCTGGTTCCGGTACGGCCCCCCAACCTCGTCGAGCGGGAAGGTCTGCTGCGCGGTGTGCGCTTCGTCGATCATCCGATCCAGGTGAGCGACAGGCCGCCACCGGCAGCGGGCTCGCCTCAGTCCCTGCTCTTCAAGCTGGTGGATGGCAAACGCACCATGCAGGAGTGCGCCGACACCCTCGGGATCACCGTGACAGAGGCTGCCGAGTTGCTGCGAAGCCTGGAGACCGACGGGCTCGTCCGTTTCGGGGTGGATGTTCCTGTCGGGGTGCTGGAACCGATGCACCACCTGCGGGCCTTCGTCGCCACCTTGCCCGGCGAGGCGAACACGCGGTGGACGCACAGATGCAACGAACTCGATGGACTGCGTGAGCGGTTCCGGTGCGCGGAAGGGCTACGTGAACGCCAGGCCGCTCTGAGCGCCACCCGCACGCGTTTCGAGGAAATCACCGGTGCCGCCTCGGCCAGGGGAGCGGGCGAGCATTACACGGACCGGGCCATCCTGCTCGAGGACTGCCTGCACACGTGGAAGCGCTTCGACATCGGCGGCCCCGTCCGGGACTACCTTGAGGACGAGCTGCAGATCGCTCTCAACCTCCTGTTCGAACTGCCTTTGGCCCGGCGCCGTGCGCGTGCCGCCGAAGTCGACCGCTGGTTCCTGAATCATTTCGGCCCCGACCGGACCGTCCCCCTGGACGAGGTGTTGCTGGCGTGGTCACAGGACGACCATGCCTTCGGGGCGCAGCTGCGCGCCCTGGACCGACGGATTCTGGAGTCCGGACCGTGTGCCATCAGCGACGTACTCCATCAAAACCCGGACCGTAGAAGCGTGAACCTCGATCTGGCCTGGGGGCGGGAGCGAGCCGGGGCTGTCAATTTCGACACCTGGTGTGTGGCGGGCGCCGACATCCTCCTGGGAGCGGCGGACCAGGACGCCCTGAACCGGGGCGACTTCCTGTCGGTCATCGGCGAAGTGCACGGGCTGCACGACCAACTGCTGCAGGGGCTGTGGACGGACCTGCACCCGAACGCGGACGCGTTGACGAGCGAGATCGCCGACATCGTCTCAGGTCTGAGCGACACAACCATTTGTGATCCGGTGATGTGGCACTGGCGCAAGACGATCGCACGGGCTCCGGCCCTACCGGAAGTCGAGTTCGCCGGCCGCAGCCCACGCCCCCCGGGCCGGGTCGCTCGCGCCCGGGACTTGTCTGTGCGGCATACGGGCGACCGTCTGTATCTGCATGCGGAGCCGCTCGGCCCTATTTCGCTGACCAGGCCTCCGCTGCGGTCGTGGGGCGACGAGGTCGAGACCCTCTTCACCCTCTTCACCGGGGCACGCAGCATCGGCCCCGATGACGGACTTCGTCGCGTGCCGGAGCATGTGAACCACCTGCCGCGGCTCACGGTGGGGCGCACGGTGGTGCACCGAGAAACCTGGTGGCTGCCACCTCCGCCGAGGGCCCGGTGGCGGGCCATGACGGCCGACAACCAGCGCCTGGGCCGCTGGGCACAGCAGGAATTCGGGCTGTCTAACGAGGTGTATGTCAAGTTTGCGGCAGAGCCCAAACCTGTGTTCGTTGATTTTCGAATCCCGGTGCTCGTGGAGCTCTTCACCAGATTCTGGCAACGCTCCACAACACCGGCAAAGGTGGTCGAGATGCTGCCCGACTCGAAGAATCTTTGGGTTCGGAACGGGAACAGCAGACACACCTGCGAATTGCGCGTCGGTTGCTATCAGCCAGAGAAATAGGAGCAGAGGTATGGACGTGACGAATCCGTTCGAGAACCCGGAAGCACAGTACGTGGTCCTGGTGAACGACGAGAATCAGCATTCCCTCTGGCCGGTGTCGATCTCCTTGCCTGACGGCTGGACCATTGCCCACGGCGAGAGCAGCCGCGAGGACTGCCTCCAGTTCATCGAGACGAACTGGACGGACATGCGTCCCAGGAGTCTGGTCGAGGCAATGGACGACTGAGAGGGATCAGCGGCTTTACGGAGGAGACCGGCGGCGAGCTGAGCGGCACCTCCCTCCACGCCGCCGAATCGTCCGGCGAGCCCGCAGGGGACAGGAGACAGGGAACCGCTCATCCCGCGCGGCTCACCCGCGCGTGGAGACCGAGGAAGAAGCGAGGAGACGAACCATGACCGACTTAAACTCCGGGACGTGGAGGTTGCAGTCGCCACACGGCAGCAGGCGGCGTCCAACCAACCCGTCAGCGGTCGATCCGGTGCGGACCGGATTCCTGCCTGATGCGCCCACGATGCCGCTGGTGGTCACACCCTCGGTCGACGGGGCCGACCTGCCCGGCTGGCTACGGGAGAACCGTGATCTCGTCAACTCCTACCTGCACCGCCACGGCGCCTTGCTGCTGCGCGGTTTCCACGAGCAATCGGTCGCGGAGTTCGAGGCCGCGGCGTCCGCCATCTGCCCCACCCTGTTCCGCGAGTACGGCGACCTGCCGAGAGAGGGCGACTCCGACCAGATCTACCAGTCCACGCCATACCCGGAGGACAGGTCGATCCTGTTCCACAACGAGAGCTCTCACTTGGACAGCTGGCCCATGCGGCAGTTCTTCTCCTGCTTGCTGCCCGCGCAGGCCGGCGGCGAGACTCCGATTGTCGACTGCCGCGAGGTGTACCGGCTGATGCGGCCGGAACTGCGCGCGCAGTTCGCCGAGCGAAAGCTCCGGTACGTGCGCAACTTCATCGAATCGTTGGACGTGAGCTGGCAGCGGTTCTACGGGACCAGCGATCGGACAGTAGTCGAACGCAAGTGCGCCGAGGCGGGGATCGGGTTCTCGTGGGCACCGGACGCCACGTTGCGCACGTGGCGGGTCGCGGACGCAGTGCTGAAGCATCCAAGGACCGGTGAGACCGTGTTCTTCAACCAGCTGGCTCTGCACCATGTCTCGTGTCTGGACCAAGACACGAGGCAGGGGCTGGAGAGCTTGTACGGCCGGGAAGGCCTGCCCCGCAGCGTCTACTGGGGCGACGGCGCACCAATTGACGACCATGTCGTGGCCGAGGTACGGGAGCTCATGGACCGCACAGCCGTCGCGTTCACCTGGCAGACGGGTGATGTACTGGCCATCGACAACATGCTGGTCGCCCACTCACGCCGTCCGTTTACCGGTCCACGCAAGGTCATCGTGGCACTCGGCGACATGCTAAGCCACACGGAGCTCTCCGTAGCCGATGCCTGACGCCGCTCCTTTGCGTGCTCAGCAAGGAGAAGCCCTGGGGAGCCTTGGCTCGTAGAGTGCCTGACACAGGGCTGAAAGAGCCTGCCCGGTCCCTACTCTCCGCAGGACGAGACAGGTTCGAGCTTCCAGTCGACCCGGTGTGGTTCAGGCATCCGGCCCCCTCGGTCGACTGTCGGCGTCAATCGCCCCGTCCCCGCCAGGGGCAGGTGTCACCTGGTGGAAGATCAGGGATTACAGCTGCCGTGTCGGGGGCGTCTTCGAGCCAGGAGCACTCCACTTGTATAGATGCCTTTAGAAAGGTATCTTTATCTTTATGTCATCAGATAGGCGCAGCACTCCGCAGTCATCGAAGATGTCGGTCCATCTCACCGACCCCCACGCCTTGCGCGCCTACGCTCACCCGATTCGGCTGAAGCTCGTCGGATTGCTCCGTGTCCAGGGCCCTTTCACCGCCACCCAGGCGGCGGAGCTCACCGGTGAATCGGTCGCCAGTTGCTCATACCACCTGCGCATGCTCGCGAAGTACGGCCTGGTGGAAGAAAGCGAGGGCGGGCACGGGCGGGAGAAGCCCTGGCGGGCGACGGCTCTACAAACGGACTGGTCGGGCACTTCTGAGGACGACGCCTCCGCGGAAGCCGCAGCGGAGCTCAACGCAGCTCTCGCCGAGAACTACTTCCAGACGATGACGCACGCGCTGAAGACCCGGCGGCAACTGCCCAGCGAGTGGCGCAAGGCCGAGCAGTTCGGCGACGAAGTCGTCTACCTGACAGCTGCGGAGCTTGCCGAGTTGGGGGAACGGATCTCGAAGCTCCTCGAGCCGTACGGCGGGCGGTTCGACGACCGGTCTCAGCGCCCCGTGGGCGCGGAGCCGGTAACTGTACTGCGCGTCGCATTCCGCAACCGTCGTAATGAGACGAACTCGTAGGCGATGCGCTGCCCGGCGCGTTGCGGATTGAGGAGACGTGACATGACCGGTCTGCGGTCACCGATTTCGACAGGTGGATGCGCTGTGAGTTCTTTGAGTCAGCCTCTCCGTCGTCGGAGTCATCTGCGAACCATGGTTGACCTTGCTGCCAGCATGGCGGGGCTCGGGGCGGCAGCGGTTTGCGGTGCGCTGAGCACACGTCATTCGCAACCAGGAGCACGCGAGGATCCGGGGAGCGCGCGGGCGGCGTTCCTTGCCCGCGCGGACGCTGTTGCGGATACTCGCGGCCCAGCTCCCGGCGTGCCGGCTGTTGGCGGCGTGGGCCACGACGGCGAGGCGGGCGTGGCCATTCGCCGCGTGCCAGAGGCCCGCCGGAGGCACCGGTGCTGTCCATGATCGTCCCCTTGTGGGCCCCGGTCGCCCGGTCTCATTCGGTGAACACGAGTGAGACACTCTTGTGCCGTGCGCCAGACACCTGCTCGGCGGCGCGGACCTCTGCCGGGAGCATTGACCGGTGCTCTGTGGGGCCTCTGTGGGGCGTGTCCCTGAAGCCGACCGGACGGCCTCGGCCCGGACGCAACTCACCCGGGCCGCAGAGCAGCTCGTGCGGCACGTCGTGCGCCCACCGAGCCCCAGAGGTCACAACTCCTCCCGTGCCTGCAGAGAGGATGGTCCTTTGATGAGCTCGGTACAACGCCCTTCTGGGCGACCTGGCCTGGGTCTGGCCAGCCCTCATGGACTGGCAACGCACGCAGGAAAATGCGTCGTGGAACAAGGGGGAAACGCGGTGGACGCCGCGGTGGCCGCCGCTATCACCCTGTCGGTCGTCTACCCCCACCAGTGTGGCGTCGGCGGTGACTTGATGGCACTCGTGGCTGTGCCCGACGGGCGGGTCCTGGCGGTCAACGCCACCGGAGCGGCGCCTGCGGGGGTCGTTCTCGGCGATTTGGCAACCGTCGGGTCAATGCCATCCAGAGGGCCGGATACGGTGACAGTACCGGGAGCCGCCGCTGGCTGGGCCACCTTGTCCCGGCTCGCGGGGCGCCTACCCTTCCCTCGACTGTTCGACTTCGCTGTCGCATGTGCCACAGAGGGGGTTCCCGTATCGCCAGGTTTGGCTCATGTGCTCTCCCACGGACAGGAACTCCTCGGGCGGGACCCCGGTATGCGGGCGGTGTTCTATCCCGACGGGGTGCCGCCGGCGGTCAACTCCGTCCTGACGCAGCCGGCCCTCGCGAGAACGCTTGCCGCCATCGCGGAAACACATGCCTCCGCCCTGTACAGCGGTGATGTCGGAAAGGCCCTCGTCGCCTTCCTGCGCGGGCATGGCGCTGCATTGAGCACCTGGGATCTGACCCGGCACGATACAGAGATCACGGCGCCGATCGGGAGGGTATTCGGCGGAGAGGAGTACCTCACCGCTCCCCCAAATTCCCAGGGGGTGCATTTGTTGCAGATCCTTGGTGCGCTCGACGTCCATTCCTCAGTCTCCGACCCCTTCGACTCCGCCGCGAAGGTGTGTGCACGCGTGTTCCAGGCGGCTGCGGATGATCGTGCCGCCTACCTTGCGGACCCCCGATGCGCCCCCGTCGACATCGAGTACCTACTAAGCGACAAGCGGATCGCGGAACTTTCATGTGACGCTCCGCAACTTTCGCCGCGTATCACCTCGGCTCCCCGCTCCACCGGGGACACTGCGGCAGTTGTCTCGGCGGACGACGAAGGATATGCCGTCTCTCTGATCCAGAGCCTCTTCCAAAGCTTCGGTTCCGGGCTACTCGATGCAGCGACGGGAATTGTTGCGCACAATCGCGGCTCCGCATTTTCCCTCGATCCGACATCACCCAATTACCTACAAGGGGGGAAACGCCCGGCGCATACGCTCCTGCCGGTCATCACCCGCAGCGGCGGTGAGATCACGGGAGCACACGGAACCATGGGCGGGCTCGCACAGCCACAGATTCACGCACAGTTCGCCGCGTACCTCAGGGCCGGGATGGACGCGGCCGACGTCCTTCACCGCCCACGGTGGGCCGTCACCGGACGGACCCCAGGAGACCTTACCGGGACGATCGTCGCCGAGCACGAGGTTCCTGCGGAGACGGTCGACACCCTTGGCAGTGCGGGCTTTCCGGTTGTCCGGCGCAACGACGACGCGGTGGGGCACGGCCAGATCGTGCGACGTCGGCCCGACGGGTTTTCCGCGGCCGCGGACCCGCGCTCCGACGGAGCCGCGGTGACCTTGATTCTGCGCGACGGGTGGGAGTCGCATGACTACCAGGCTCCGGATCGCAGGGTCTCCAGTGAAGTTACCGATCGGGCTGAATTGCCCAAATCGCATGAAATTTCCTCGACCGAAGAAATATGGCGCCGTCAAGGTCGGATTATCGAAGAGTATCCATCATGACCAAGCTTGTCTTGCCTGGTAATGCGAAACCAGCGTACCGCGACCCCAACGTCCTGCGCTGGTTGTCCGCATACGCCGCCTCCGTGATCGGGGACACCGCCTTTGTACTGGCGCTGGGATGGACCACCAGCGAGATCGCCGGTCCATCCGAAGTCGGACTGGTCATCGCCGTCGGCGCGGTGCCGCGCGCCATCCTGATGCTCGGCGGAGGCGTGGTGGCGGACCGGTTCGGTCCACGCCTGGTAGTGATAAGCAGTGATGCCGTTCGCTGCCTGGCCGCTCTGGCGACAGTGGTCTTCCTGCTAGCGGCGCCCACCAGTCTGGGCCTGCTCATCGGAGTCGCACTGGCGTTCGGTATCGTTGACGCGCTCTTCATGCCGGCCGTCGGAGCACTCCCACCGATGATCACACGGCGGGATCAACTCGTACGCGTGCAGGGAATGCGGGCGCTCGCCGTCCGCCTTGGCAACACGGTGGGGTCACCGCTTGCGGGAATGATGATGGCGGTCGGCGGCCCGGTCGCGGCTTTTGCCACGGTCGCCGGCTTGTTCGCCCTATCGCTCCCCCTCTTGATTTCCGTAAAACTCATCCCCCCTGCGTCTTCTGCTTCTTTCGTGGAGACGGCGGAAGAGGCTGCCAAGCCCGACATGTGGCGCGAACTCCGCGACGGATTGCGTTATGCCTATAGACGACCGGTAATCCGCACGATCGTCATCACCCTCGCTCTGGTCGAGTTGGGCAGCATCGCCCCGCTCAACATCGGCTTCCTCCTACTCGCGAAAGAGCATGGGTGGGGAGCATCCGGTGCCGG
This sequence comes from Streptomyces sp. BBFR51, assembly GCF_044591655.1. Taxonomy (NCBI): domain Bacteria; kingdom Bacillati; phylum Actinomycetota; class Actinomycetes; order Kitasatosporales; family Streptomycetaceae; genus Streptomyces; species Streptomyces sp. BBFR51. The sequence continues at coordinate 1,126,231 of NZ_CP172448.1, forward strand.
CTGGATCATCAGTGCCGCCGCCGTGGGAGCAGGCGCGAGTGCACTCCTTCTCACCATCCTGGGGAAAATACCGAAAGCGGGGCTCTCCTACATAGCAAGCCTGATTCTCGGGTCGGCGACGATAGGCTTCTTTGCATTTGTACCGTCCCTTCCCGCCGCCGTGCTTCTGGGAGGGGCGACCGGACTTACGCTCGGCCTGAACGGAGGGCTTGCCTTTGCCTTCATCCAGGCCGAAACCGATCCGGCATATCTGGGACGCATCATGTCCCTGCTCAGTCTGGCGAGCTTCGGCATGGGCCCGCTCACTTACCCTGTTTTTGGAGCGGCTGTGGCGGCCGTCGGCCTTGGACCTGTGTTTATAGCATTCGCTGTCATCACCCTGCTGGGGGCGGCCTTCTGTCTGCTGACGCCGACCATTCGCCAGATCTGACTCTTCTCAAGTTAATTGGAGGTCACCGGTCAAGGCCCCGCGAACATCGCCTTGGGCGTGATCGACGGGCACTTCGACGAGAAACGACACAGCCTTCCAAGGAATGGCACCGGTGTCATCACCGCAGCGAAGGAGGCGCGACCTACCGGCTCGCCCGATGCGCCGACGAACTCGCAGTGAGCTTCTTCGAGTTGGCCGCCGATCGGATGATGACTGTGAAGCGCAACGAGCGAGGCCCCCGGGCTGTTGATCGAGATGTCTGACGTCTCAATCACGTTGCTCGGGGGCCTCGTTGGTCATTCCATCCTGCCGCACTCGATCCCCGCATGCACTCGTGGAGTGGGTCACCATGCTGATCACCACCCGTGAGGCGACCGGCGCTGCAAGCTCCGTCCGTCTAAGCGCGCGACGGTGGCACTGGTGTACCTGCGCGAGCCCACCACTCTGGCGAAGATCGCCACCGAGTTCGGGACCAGCGAGTCCACCGCCCACGCCTACACCAGCGCGGTCGTCGACCTGCTCGCCGAACGCGCGCCGGGTCTGCTGAAGACGCTGTGCGAGCACGAACCCGACGTCGTCCTGCTCGACGGGACCCTCGCCGAGCGCGACCGGGTCGGCGACGGCCGGGCCGACTACTCCCACGAACACCGGCGCCACGGCGTGAACGTGCAGGTCGTGACCGACTCCGGCGGCCGACTGCTGTGGCTCTCGCCCGCCCTGCCGGGGCGCACCCACGACCTGACCGCCGCCCGTCCCCAGCAGATCATCCGAATCTGCGAGCGCCGCTGATCTCGCCTACCAAGGCGCTGGCCCGTGGGCTGACCAGCGGCATCAAGCGCAAGCCCTACAGGGGCTCACCCCCACCGAACAGACCTCAACCAGGCACTGGCCGCAGCGAGAGCACCCGTCGAACGCGGCGTCGCGAACCTGAAGTCCTGGCGCATCTTCCGCAGGTCCCGATGCAGCCCCAACCGCATGACGTCAATCACCAAGGCCATCCTCACCCCCTTGGAGTGGAGGCTCAGTGATGGTATTCGGCATCCGGTGCACGCTGAAGCGCTCCGCGACGACGTCGCAGGCACAGCCGCCACCATCGGGCTACGCCCCGCCGAGGACAAGACCCGAACCGTCCGCATAGACGACGGCTTCGAGTTCCTGGGCCGGCACATCAACGCCACACCCCCTGGGCTCCAGCCGCCGCTTGGTCTATACCCATCTTGGAGACAAGGCCGTGAAATCGGTCAAGTCCAAGGTCAAGGCGCTGACAACCGGACGGCACGACCCCCGCACGATCTTCGTCCTCCTGGGACAGGCACTGCGGGGCTGGACCACCTACTTCCGCCACGCCGCATCCGAGATCACTTCCAGTGAGCTGGAACACTACCTGTGGCACCGAGTGTGGAAGTGGCTCCGCCGATGCCCCGGCGCCGGAACTGGAGATGGATCGTCCGCACCTTCGGCAACCCCCGCAACCGATGGGGCTTCACCGCCGACGGCGTGAACCTGTTCAACTCCGCGAAGGTACCCATCCAGCGATACCACTACCGGGGCAACACCATCCCCCACCCCGTGGTCCGCGCGACCAGCCCGGACCACCACCTGAGGACCAAGGACGTCACCTTGGCCGAGGACGCCGGCCAGGTCCGACGTCGCCACGCCCCGGCCGTGCCGTCATGAGCGCCTTGCGCGACCTGCCCCGCACGACCCTCCGGTCGAGCCGGCTGGACCAACATCGCCAGCGGCCGACGCGCCCACTCCCCCCTCAACGCAACCCAGAGTGCACGGCATCCCATGATCAAAACGGGCGAACGGAATTCTCCCCGGCTGCCAGTTCGACAGGTACCCCCAAAGTCTTCCCGCCTGATACGGCACGACCTTGAGACGGTGCACCACTGACAAGGTTCCCTGCACAGATGACAAAGTCCGAGTCCTACGACAACCCTTAAAATCCTTGGACGAAGCGAGAGGAAGGGGTGTCACACACCCACCACGGGCCTTGTCCCAGCCATCTTCTGCCTGCATCACGCCAGCTCAGACCGCGGATAGAAACGGCACACTAAAGGGTTGTCCCGTAATGATCTTGAATTTGGTGGGAGCAAGGCTGGCTGCTGCGCTGGCCATTCGCTTGTCCAGCGAGGGTGAGGTTGTGCGGGCGGGCGATGCCGAGCACGGCGTGGTGGACGCCGTCGTGGTCGCGGGTGGGCACCAGCGTACCGTCCAAAATCAGGACACTGTCCTTGCGGAACCGTCTGCGCGTCTGGAGCGCGAGCAAGGGTCCCAGGTGGTCGGTGATCCGATTCGCTGCCGACTTCGAGATGCCGAACAGCGGAGCAACCTGATGCGTCGTCAAGTTTGCGCGCCAGTACGCCGCAACAAGCAGAGTCGTGAGAGCTGTTCCAGCGGGTTGTGCCGGAGGCGCTGTCTCAGCCCCAGGGCGGCGGCCGACGTCGGCACGGCGACCGCAAGGTGCCGGCAGCCATCGCCTTGGTGGCGGCCTCGGGCCGCACGTGGCAGCAGTTGCCGACCGTGTCGTTCGGGCAGTCCGCCGCGACGGCTCACCGACGCTTCACCGAGTGGACGAAGGCAAGGGTGTGGGCAAACTCCACCGCCTCCTCCTCAACGAACTCGGGCCCCGCCGCGAGCTGGACTGGTCCGGGTGCGCGATCGGCTCGGTCAACAAGCGGGTCCTGAAAGGGGGAGCTATACCGGCCATCCCCATCCAACGATGCCCGTCGACATCGTGCTGGCAGGAGGACCTGGAGCATTGTCCGTTGCTCAAGAGCCGCCACAGTCCAGGTGCTGGGCACGTGTCCCTGCACATCCCACAGAATGGCCCCTTGGCGGCACTCTCGCTGGGTACCGATTCCCTTGGCTCTCATGCGGTCGCGTCTGCCCACCAGTACTCCGTACCTGGGCCGTGACAAGCGCGTTGTGGTTTCTGTCAGGCGCTTTTCGATGCCCGCGTCATGCAGCGCACATGCTGATTCCCGCCCGTCAGCTCACCCACATCCGGAGGAGCGGCCCAATGACAGACGTCAGTCGTACGCCCGGAGACATATATTTTCGCGTGCTCGGTCCCGTCGAAGCCCTTATCGACGGAGAGGAAGTGGAGTTCCAGTCCCCCCGGCAGCGGGCCGTCCTGGCGGTCCTTCTTCTCCACTCCAACAACGTTGTCAGCGTCGATCAGCTCATCGAGTCGATCTGGGACGATGCCCCGCCGACAGCGCGCAAACAGGTCCAGGCATGCATCTCCATGCTTCGGCGCGCATTCGCCCGGCTTGGACACAACGCCCTGATAGAGACCCACGTCACTGGCTACTCACTGAAAAGGGCGGAAGATTCGCTCGACTTCGACACTTTCAGATCGCTGCGGTACACCGCTCACACCGCTCGGATGCACCACCAGCGGCACGACGAGGCGGAATCGGCGTACCTGCAGGCGCTTCAAGCCTGGCAGGGGCCGGCGTTGTCCGGCCTAACTAGCAGATACTTACAGGCGCGAGCGACCTGGCTGAACGAGCAGCGTTGGTGCGCCTACGAGGAATACATTGAGCTGCTGCTGGTCATGGGGCGTCACCGTGAACTCGTCGGCGAGCTGGAAATGGCGCTCGTCGACAATCCGACTCGCGAGAGGATGTGCGGCTATTTGATGCTGGCGCTGTATCGGTCGGGACGTCGCGCTGACGCCCTAGATGTCTACCGGACCTCACGGAAAATTTTCGTCGATACGCTAGGAATCGAGCCGTCACCCGACCTTCAGCATCTTCACACTGCAGTGCTTGCAGACGGGCCTGGCGTTGCGGCAACATTCGCGGCAATACAGCCCAATGCGTTCGACCTGTCCTTCGAACCCATCGAAGGGTCTCGGGGCACCGGACATCCGCAGCGGCGCGGGTGACGACAGTACCGACCGCACCCAGGAGACCTCGGCAAAGGTCCCCGGATAGGTTCGGAGCTTGTCAGCCGACCTTTTCCCCCGCCCTGCTGGATGAGCGATGTGCCGGCACGACACGAAGGTGTACCGCCGTTTGATCGGCCGCCTTGCGCAAGCCCCTGCGCCCCCGATCTGCGAGGAAGTTCTCTTTCCGAGCCTCGTGTGACGTCTTCGTTGGTCAGGCATGAAGTAGCTGCTGCCGCGGGAGTCTCGGTCTGTTGCCGGGCGAGAGGTCGTGGGGGGTGGCGGATGCCGTCGATGCGGGCGGTTTTCGAAGCGCGGCGGGGGGGGGTGCCTCTATGTCTTTCGTCAAGCGAGGCGTGGGGTTCGGTGTTCGTAGAAAGTGCCGTCTCGGAGCATCGCGAACAGCACGCTGATCCGCTGTCGGGCGAGGCGGAGAAGAGCCTGCGTGTGGGTCTTTCCTCTGGCTCGGCATCGGTCGTAGTAGGTCCGGGAGGCGGGATCGTGCAGGGCGGCGAACGCGGATAAGAACATCGCGCGTTTGAGCTGCCGGTTGCCGCCTCGTGGTGCGTGTTCGCCGTGGATCGAGGTTCCCGACGACTTTGTCGCGGGTGCGAGGCCGGCGTAGGAGGCCAGGTGGGCGGCGGTGGGGAAGCTGGTGCCGTCGCCGACGGTGACCAGCAAGGTGGCAGCGGTCCTGATCGCGATCCCCGGCATCGAGATCAGGACCTGGGAAAGAGGGTGCTTCTCCAACAGCTGCCCGATCTGTGCTTCCAGAGCTCGGCGCTGTTCGTGAACAGCCGCGAGCGAGCGGGCCAGCGACGGGACGACGATGTCGAGCGTGCCGGTGCCGGGAACGACGACGGTCTGCTCGTCGAGCGCGTCGAAGATCTCGTCGATCAGCCGCTGGGCCATGCGCGGGGCCTTGGGCCGGATTCCGTCAACGAGCCTGCGGCGTCCGGCTTTTCGCAGTGCGGCGGGGGAGCCGTAGCGTTCCAGCAGCCAGGTGACGGCCTGGTGGTCCAGGCGTGGGCCGAGGGCGCGTTCCAGGCTGGGGTGGAATTGGGTGAGCAGACCGCGTATGCGGTTGGAGGTGCGGGTGGCCTCGGCCGCGAGGTCCTGGTCGAAGCCGACGAGGACGGTCAGCTCGGCGGTGATCTCGTCGGTGAGTTCCAGGGACCGCAGGGTGTGGGGCATGGTGCGGGCGGCGTCCGCGATGACCGCGGCGTCCTTCGCGTCGGTCTTGGCCTCGCCCGGGTAGAGGTCGGCGATCCGCCGCATCGCCAGGCCCGGCAGGTAGGCGACCTTGCAGCCCGCGTCTCTTGCGACGGTCAGCGGCAGGGCTCCGATAGAGGCGGGCTGGTCCACGACCAGCAGGACGGTGCCGAACTTCGCGGCCAGCTTGTCGAAGACGGCCCGCAGCTTCGGCTCGCTGTTGGGCAGGGGCTTGTCGAAGACCTTCTTGCCGGCCGGGGTCAGTCCATGGCCGTGATGGGCGGTCTTGCCGACGTCCAGGCCGAGGAAGACGTCCACGTCGCCGGTGTCGAACATCGTGCTCTCCACTTCCTTTGGCACGGCTGGCCTGGGCATCGGTGTCGTACGCGCGCATCCACGTTATGCAGACCTGCCGCCCGTGAACTGCCCGGTATTGCACCGGACCGGACGGTGGCCGGACCTCTCATCAGCGTCTCCGACGGCACCTCTCGGGCCCGGTGAACACCACCCCCCAGGTCATACGGTTCAACAGGGGGACACAGTCATGCCGGGCTCGGAGGCCAGCGGCCCTCTTGCAGGACCGCGGAAAACATAACGGGGGGCGCCTCTATGTCTTTCGTCAAGCGAGGCGTGGGGTTCGGTGTTCGTAGAAAGTGCCGTCTCGGAGCATCGCGAACAGCACGCTGATCCGCTGTCGGGCGAGGCGGAGAAGAGCCTGCGTGTGGGTCTTTCCTCTGGCTCGGCATCGGTCGTAGTAGGTCCGGGAGGCGGGATCGTGCAGGGCGGCGAACGCGGATAAGAACATCGCGCGTTTGAGCTGCCGGTTGCCGCCTCGTGGTGCGTGTTCGCCGTGGATCGAGGTTCCCGACGACTTTGTCGCGGGTGCGAGGCCGGCGTAGGAGGCCAGGTGGGCGGCGGTGGGGAAGCTGGTGCCGTCGCCGACGGTGACCAGCAAGGTGGCAGCGGTCCTGATCGCGATCCCCGGCATCGAGATCAGGACCTGGGAAAGAGGGTGCTTCTCCAACAGCTGCCCGATCTGTGCTTCCAGAGCTCGGCGCTGTTCGTGAACAGCCGCGAGCGAGCGGGCCAGCGACGGGACGACGATGTCGAGCGTGCCGGTGCCGGGAACGACGACGGTCTGCTCGTCGAGCGCGTCGAAGATCTCGTCGATCAGCCGCTGGGCCATGCGCGGGGCCTTGGGCCGGATTCCGTCAACGAGCCTGCGGCGTCCGGCTTTTCGCAGTGCGGCGGGGGAGCCGTAGCGTTCCAGCAGCCAGGTGACGGCCTGGTGGTCCAGGCGTGGGCCGAGGGCGCGTTCCAGGCTGGGGTGGAATTGGGTGAGCAGACCGCGTATGCGGTTGGAGGTGCGGGTGGCCTCGGCCGCGAGGTCCTGGTCGAAGCCGACGAGGACGGTCAGCTCGGCGGTGATCTCGTCGGTGAGTTCCAGGGACCGCAGGGTGTGGGGCATGGTGCGGGCGGCGTCCGCGATGACCGCGGCGTCCTTCGCGTCGGTCTTGGCCTCGCCCGGGTAGAGGTCGGCGATCCGCCGCATCGCCAGGCCCGGCAGGTAGGCGACCTTGCAGCCCGCGTCTCTTGCGACGGTCAGCGGCAGGGCTCCGATAGAGGCGGGCTGGTCCACGACCAGCAGGACGGTGCCGAACTTCGCGGCCAGCTTGTCGAAGACGGCCCGCAGCTTCGGCTCGCTGTTGGGCAGGGGCTTGTCGAAGACCTTCTTGCCGGCCGGGGTCAGTCCATGGCCGTGATGGGCGGTCTTGCCGACGTCCAGGCCGAGGAAGACGTCCACGTCGCCGGTGTCGAACATCGTGCTCTCCACTTCCTTTGGCACGGCTGGCCTGGGCATCGGTGTCGTACGCGCGCATCCACGTTATGCAGACCTGCCGCCCGTGAACTGCCCGGTATTGCACCGGACCGGACGGTGGCCGGACCTCTCATCAGCGTCTCCGACGGCACCTCTCGGGCCCGGTGAACACCACCCCCCAGGTCATACGGTTCAACAGGGGGACACAGTCATGCCGGGCTCGGAGGCCAGCGGCCCTCTTGCAGGACCGCGGAAAACATAACGGGGGGCGCAGCCGCGCAGGTGAAGGCTCGAAGCCGAGTTGGAACGGGTGCGGACGGCTCTGGCGGACGCCGAGGAGGTGCGCCGGTGCCGGGTGGTCGGCCTGGGCAGTATCTGGAGGCTCTGGCCGAGGAGGAGGCGTCCGCCGACGTGGCAGGCGAGGTGTCGTGGAGGAAGCCGGTCGGACCGCGCCGGGCGGTGTCTCACCGGCGACACGCCAGTGAGGTGACGGAGTTGTCGCCGGACTGTCGACCAGAATGACGGCTTCGCTGGTATCGGTGCGGCGTTCGTAGTCCCGGGCGCGGCCTCCAGGGCCACAGTTAAGTCGGCCCGGTCGTGATCGCAGCCGGGCGCTGTCTCCACCGCAGTCACCATCATCGAGCGCAAGGCCTGGTAGATGGCCAGGAGTCCCCGCATCTCCTGGGTGAGGCCCAGTGGGTCCTTCGACCGGAGAACGCGGCCTTCGAGCAGGGTATGACGTAGTGCCAGATAGACGGTCTCGATCTCCCAGCGCTCGTGGTAGAGGTGCTCTCGCTCAACCAGAGCCGTAACCGTGCCTGACAAGAGTCCAGCGCCCCAGACGGGAAGCCGCCACCCTCCACGCTGTCACGCACACCGTGCCCTACGGCAGTCGCCAGTCCACCGGCTGGGCACCCTGCCCGGCCAGCAGGTCGTTGGCCCGGCTGAACGGCCGGGAACCGAAGAAGCCCCGGTCGGCCGACATCGGCGACGGGTGCGCAGACTCAACCGCCGGCAGATCCCCCAGCAACGGCCGCAGATTACGCGCGTCACGCCCCCACAGGATCGACACCAGCGGCTTTCCGCGCGCTGCCAGCGCCCTGATCGCCTGCTCCGTGACCTCCTCCCACCCCTTACCCCGGTGCGCCGCCGGACTGCGCGGGGCCGTCGTCAACGCCCTGTTGAGCAACAACACACCCTGCTGCGTCCACGGCGTCAGATCGCCATTCGACGGCCTGGGCAGCCCGAGGTCGGAGTGCATCTCCCGGAAGATGTTCTCCAGACTCCCCGGCAACGCACGCACCTCCGGCGCCACCGCGAAACTCAACCCGATCGCCATACCCGGCGTGGGATAGGGATCCTGACCCACGATCAGGACACGGACGTCATCCAGGGGTTGCTGAAAAGCCCGCAGGACATTCGCCCCGGCCGGAAGATACGTCCGGCCCGCCGCGATCTCAGCCCGCAGGAAGTCCCCCATCGCCGCGATGCGCTCGGCCACCGGCTCAAGGGCCTTCGCCCAGCCTGCTTCAACAAGTTCATGCAAAGGTCGTGGTGCCACGCCGCGTCACTCTACTGGCACACACCCCCGCCCCGCATACACAGGGAAGCCCCCGCACACGGGCCCTCCCACAGGCGCTACCCTTCCTCCTCATCGAGACATGCGAGCCGATCGAGCAGCTCACGCGGCCGGTCATCGGGAAGGAGAGGAGCTTGTTCCGTCCAGTGCTCAAGCCACTCCGCCATGTTCATCATCCTCGCTCCGCCTTTCGCCCTCGATACTCAGATCCCGGAACTCCCGCGCACGCGGTGGGACTCTCGTTCTCCGTCGCGCCCGAGGTACGCCCGCTGCCCGGCAGCCTCGTCAACATCTTCCGGGAGCTGAACACCGACCTGAGTCTCCCGCAGCCCTCCAGCGGTGACCTGACCCCGTGGACCCGGCAGGGCGTGCTGCTGCTCAACAGGGCGCTCACCACGGCCCCGCGCAAGCCCGCCGCGCACCGCGGCAAGGGCTGGGAGGAGGTCACCGAGCAGGCGATACGCGCGCTCGCGGCGCGCGGCAAGCCGATGGTGTCCATCCTCTGGGGCCGCGACGCCCGCAATCTGCGGCCGCTACTCGGCGATCTGCCGTCCGTGGAGTCCGCGCACCCGTCCCCGATGTCGGCCGACCGGGGCTTCTTCGGCTCGCGTCCGTTCAGCCGGGCCAACGACCTGCTGGTGCGACTGGGAGGTCAGCCGGTCGACTGGCGTCTGCCGTGAGCGCCGGCATCCTGGCGGTGGACTCCGGCGGCTCGGGGCTGCGCGTCGTCGTCGGTACGGCTTGCGGCGACGGGCACGGCCCGCTCGGCCGGCGCGTCTCGGCGGAGCCCGTCCGCACCGGGACCCGCGGCATCGAGCCCGATCACCTTCTGGCGCAACTGCTGCCCATGGCAAGGGCGTTGATGGCCGAGACCGGGGTGCCCCGGCTCGGCACCGTCGTCGTCGGGGCCGCCGGGATGGCCACCCTGGGCGACGCCCTGCGCGCCGAACTGCCGGGCTCGCTGGCCCGGGAGCTGGGCGTGCGCGCGATCGCGCTGGCCGCCGACGCGGTGACCGCGTACGTCGGCGCCCTCGGTCCGCGCCCCGGAGCGGTGGTGGCCGCCGGCACCGGGCTGATCGCGGTCGGCACCGACCTCACCCACTGGCGCCGGGCGGACGGCTGGGGCCATCTGCTGGGCGACTGCGGCAGCGGTGCCTGGATCGGACGCGCCGGCCTGGAGGCGGCGCTGCGCGCCCATGACGGCCGGGGGGGCGGCTCCGCGCCGTTGCTGGCCCGGGCCGAGGAGCGGTTCGGCGCGGCGGCGGCACTGCCCGGGCAGGTGTATCCGCGTACCGACCGTCCCGCCGTCCTCGCCTCCTTCGCGCCCGAGGTGGCCGCCTGCGCGGCGGCCGACGATCCCGTCGCAGGCGGGATCCTCCGGGCCGCCGCCCGGCACATGGCCGACTCGGCGGCCGCGGTCTGCCCGGCCGGCGGTGAGCCGCGCGTCGCGGTCACCGGCGGGCTGCTGCGGATGGGCGATCCGCTCGTCGTGCCGCTGGGAGAGGAGCTGGCGAAGCGGCTGCCGCAGGCCCGGTGGACGGCCGCGGAGGGTGATCCGCTGGACGGCTCGGTCCGGATCGCGACCGCCCTGGCGACCGGCTCGCTCACTCTTCCGAGTGACGACCGAATGCTGTGGGTGACGACTGTGCCGGGCGGCTGAGAATCGGTCCGCCGACGGGGTGAATCATGCCGATGTCCGCCGATCCGTACATCACTCATCAGACAAAACCGGACGGATACCGCTCACCCGCACCCTCCCCGAACAGGGAAACCCCGGAAACCAGTAACATGCGGCGCCATGAGCTCCCCCACTGGGCCCGCGTCCGGCCTGCCAGTACGAATGCCGCGCCCCCGCCAGCCCGGACGGCACCGCCGTCCCGAGCCCCTGGTGGCTCCCGAGGGCGCGCCGGCGCTCGTCCTCGCGGTGCCGGGGGCGCCCAGTAGCGCCACCCGAGGCCTCGCCGACGAGGTCATCAGCATCGCCCGCTCCGAGCTGCCCGGGCTGGACGCCCGGATCGGCCACCTCGAGGGGGACGACGACGAGTTCCTGTCGCTGTCGACCGTGCTCGTGCGTGCCGCCGAGGAGCGCACCGCCCGCTTTGAGCAGGCGCGCGCCGCCGGTATGGACGTCAAGGAGCCCGAGGGCCCGGTCGCCGTCGTCGTGCCGCTGCTCGCGGGGCCGGACAACGCGCTGCTGCGCCGGATCCGGCAGGCCGTGATGGACAGCAAGATCGCGGCCGAGCTGACCGACGTGCTCGGTCCGCACCCGCTGCTGGCCGAGGCGCTGCACGTGCGGCTCTCCGAAGCCGGTCTGGCCCGCGCCGACCGCGCCCGCCTGTTCACCGTGGCGACCGCCGCGGACGGCATCGTCCTGGCCTCCGTGGGCGGTGACGAGGCCGTCCAGGCGGCCGGTATCACCGGCATGCTGCTCGCCGCGCGTCTCGCCGTGCCGGTGATCGCGGCGGCGCTGGACGAGGAGGGCTCGATCGCGTCCGTGGCCGAGCAGCTGCGGAACTCGGGGTCCCAGCAGCTGGCGCTCGCGCCGTACCTGATCGGACCGGAGATCGAGGCGTCCGTGCTGGAGGAGGCGGCCAAGGAGGCGGGCTGCTCCACCGCCGAGCCGCTCGGCCCGTACCCGGCGATCGGCAAGCTGGCGCTGGCCAAGTACACGACGGCGCTCGGCATCTCGCCGCAGCAGCCGCAGGGGACGCCGGTTCGGTGAGCCGTGCGGTGCGCGTGCGCGGCTAGGCGTGTGTGAAGGGGCCCGCTCCGGGAGTGGAGCGGGCCCCTTCGGCGTTGCCGGGGGTTCTGAGCCGTCGGTCGCGAGCGCGCCCGGCGTGGGTGCGGGCGCTGGGGTGGGGCGCGCGGCCCGGCGCTTCCGGGGTGCCGCTGCGCCCACCCGTGCCGCCCCAGCGGCACGACTGCCCGCAGCTACGGGGGGTGCCTCTATGTCTTTCGTCAAGCGAGGCGTGGGGTTCGGTGTTCGTAGAAAGTGCCGTCTCGGAGCATCGCGAACAGCACGCTGATCCGCTGTCGGGCGAGGCGGAGAAGAGCCTGCGTGTGGGTCTTTCCTCTGGCTCGGCATCGGTCGTAGTAGGTCCGGGAGGCGGGATCGTGCAGGGCGGCGAACGCGGATAAGAACATCGCGCGTTTGAGCTGCCGGTTGCCGCCTCGTGGTGCGTGTTCGCCGTGGATCGAGGTTCCCGACGACTTTGTCGCGGGTGCGAGGCCGGCGTAGGAGGCCAGGTGGGCGGCGGTGGGGAAGCTGGTGCCGTCGCCGACGGTGACCAGCAAGGTGGCAGCGGTCCTGATCGCGATCCCCGGCATCGAGATCAGGACCTGGGAAAGAGGGTGCTTCTCCAACAGCTGCCCGATCTGTGCTTCCAGAGCTCGGCGCTGTTCGTGAACAGCCGCGAGCGAGCGGGCCAGCGACGGGACGACGATGTCGAGCGTGCCGGTGCCGGGAACGACGACGGTCTGCTCGTCGAGCGCGTCGAAGATCTCGTCGATCAGCCGCTGGGCCATGCGCGGGGCCTTGGGCCGGATTCCGTCAACGAGCCTGCGGCGTCCGGCTTTTCGCAGTGCGGCGGGGGAGCCGTAGCGTTCCAGCAGCCAGGTGACGGCCTGGTGGTCCAGGCGTGGGCCGAGGGCGCGTTCCAGGCTGGGGTGGAATTGGGTGAGCAGACCGCGTATGCGGTTGGAGGTGCGGGTGGCCTCGGCCGCGAGGTCCTGGTCGAAGCCGACGAGGACGGTCAGCTCGGCGGTGATCTCGTCGGTGAGTTCCAGGGACCGCAGGGTGTGGGGCATGGTGCGGGCGGCGTCCGCGATGACCGCGGCGTCCTTCGCGTCGGTCTTGGCCTCGCCCGGGTAGAGGTCGGCGATCCGCCGCATCGCCAGGCCCGGCAGGTAGGCGACCTTGCAGCCCGCGTCTCTTGCGACGGTCAGCGGCAGGGCTCCGATAGAGGCGGGCTGGTCCACGACCAGCAGGACGGTGCCGAACTTCGCGGCCAGCTTGTCGAAGACGGCCCGCAGCTTCGGCTCGCTGTTGGGCAGGGGCTTGTCGAAGACCTTCTTGCCGGCCGGGGTCAGTCCATGGCCGTGATGGGCGGTCTTGCCGACGTCCAGGCCGAGGAAGACGTCCACGTCGCCGGTGTCGAACATCGTGCTCTCCACTTCCTTTGGCACGGCTGGCCTGGGCATCGGTGTCGTACGCGCGCATCCACGTTATGCAGACCTGCCGCCCGTGAACTGCCCGGTATTGCACCGGACCGGACGGTGGCCGGACCTCTCATCAGCGTCTCCGACGGCACCTCTCGGGCCCGGTGAACACCACCCCCCAGGTCATACGGTTCAACAGGGGGACACAGTCATGCCGGGCTCGGAGGCCAGCGGCCCTCTTGCAGGACCGCGGAAAACATAACGGGGGCTGCTCGCGACTGCGGGCGGGGGGTGAGGGCTGCCCGCGGCTGCGAAGAGGGGTGGACGGCTGCCCGCGGCTGCGCGGCATGCGCTGACTGCGGCTGCGGGGAGGGGTGTGGGCTGCCTGGGGCTGGGGGATGGCGACTGTCCGCCGCTGGGGGGAGAGATGAGCGAACTGCCCGCCGCTGCGGGGAGGGGTGGGCGACTGTCCGCCGCTGCGGGGCGTGCGTTGGCTGGGGCTATGCGGGGTGGAACACCACGCAGGATGCTGCCGGGACCGCGAGGGAGCCGGTGCGGTGGGGGATGCCGGTGGACGGGTCGAGGGCGAACCAGGTGACGTCTCCGGAGCGCTCGTTGGCCGCGTACAGGAAGCCGTCGGACACGGTGATGTCGCGGGGCCAGTGCCCGCCGCAGGGCACGGTGGCGGACAGCCGCAGTCCGTCCGGCTCCACGACGAACACGGACAGGACGTCCTCGCCCCGGGTCGCGGTCCACACGAAGCGGCCGTCGGGCGAGACCACGATGCCGGACGGGTGGGCGTCGCCTGCCGGGGCTCCCGGCAGCACGGGCACCTCGGTGAGGGGCTTCAGTACGCCGTCGGCGGCGTCCCAGTGGCAGACGGTGACGGTGGGCGCCAGTTCGTTGGCGACGTAGGCGCGGGAGCCGTCCGGGTGGAAGGCCAGGTGCCGCGGGCCCGAGCCGGGACGCAGCGCGATCTCCCGGTGTACGGCGGGAGCGCCGTCCGCGAGGGTGCAGACCCGCACCGAGTCGGTGCCGAGGTCCACGCTGACGGCCCACCGCCCGCTGGGGTCGGGCCGCACCTGGTGGGCGTGCGGCCCCTGCTGCCGCTGGGCGTGCGGGCCGGAGCCGGTGTGGCGCAGGACGCCGGACGCGGCCCGGGCCAGCGTGCCGTCGGCGCGGACCGGCACGGCGGTGACGGTGCCGGAGCCGTAGTTGGCGGTCAGCACGTGCCCGGCGTACAGGCTCAGGTGGGTCGGTCCGTCGCCCCCGACGGGCACCGGCCGCCCGGCGGGCTCGGGCTTGTCCCCGTTCACGCGGTAGGCGGCCACGGCGCCCTCCGCCGTCTCGCTGACGGCGTAGAGCGTGTCGCCGTCGGGCGACAGGGCCAGGTAGGAGGGGTCGGCCAGGTGGTCCGTGCCGCTCACGACCGTGAGGGCGCCACTGTCGGGGGCGACGGTCGCCGTCAGGATCCCGGGGCCGCCGGCCGCCGTGAACGACCCGATGTATGCCCGCCGCTGCCGCCTGCCGCCGTCCGCCACCGCTGCACCTCTCGTCCCGCTTCGTCCCGCCCGCTTCGTCACGCGTCGTGCCGAGCGCCGACCTGATCGTCCGCCCCGGAGCGACGGTAGCAGTCGATCACGTGCGGTCTAGACCAAATGGGTGTCCTGGCGTACGACGGCTCAGGCGCCCGCCAGTCGTGAACCGGAGGGGCTGCTCAGGGGTGCGGCGAGTTCGGCGAGGGCGTGTTCCAGGCCGTGGAGGTGGGCCAACGCCGGTTCGGCGGCGCGCGGGCCGCCCGCGTGGGCGGGGACGGCGCCACCGCCGGTGAGTGCCTCGACCGCGGTCTCGACACGCCAGCAGGCGGCGGCCAGCCGGGCGTCGTGCGAGGCCTCCGGGTCGGCCGCGACGGCGACCAGGCCGCGTATCTCCCGGGCGCAGTCGTCGAGCAGGGCGAGCACCCGGCGGGCCCGCCGCCTGCGGCCGTACATCGGGCTGAGCGGGTGCACCAGCGGGGCGACCGACAGCCGTACCCGGCCGAGCAGCTGCTCCAGTTCGGCCACGCGCGGCGCCGGGTCGGCGCCCTCGGCCCCGGCGAGCCGGGCGGCGGCCTCGGCGGTGCAGGCGTGCACGCAGCGCAGGGCGCGCTGGATCCACGCGTCGGTGACGGCGTGCGTGGTGACCGGCAGGACGAAGAGCACGGCGAGCGCGGCGCCGACCGCCCCGACACCGGTCTCGGCGAGCCGCAGGGCCAGCAGGCCGGGGCTGAGGACGCCCAGGAGGCCGTAGAGCAGCTCGGCGAGCAGGGTCACGCAGAGCATCATCCAGGTGTAGGAGACCGCGGCGGTGTAGAAGATCCCGAAGACGCAGGCGGCGGCGAGTACGGCGGTGGGCACCGCGGACCCGGCCAGCGGGACGGCGATCAGGAAGCCCAGGCCGATGCCCACGACGGTGCCGAGGACCCGGCGGAAGCCGCGGACCAGGGTCTCTCCGCGCGAGGTGGTGTTGACGAACACCCACCAGGTGGCGCCGACGGCCCAGTACCAGCGGTCGCCTGACACCAGCTGGCCCACGACCAGGGCGAAACCGGCGCCCGCGGTGGCCTGCACGGCCTGGCGGGTGGTGATGCGGGCGAGCCCGGCGCCTGCGGGTGGGGCCGGGACGGCGGGCGCGGGCCGGCGGCGCTCGTAGCACCACAGGCCGAAGCGCACCGCCGCGGCGGCGGCCACGGACAGCAGGACGGCGGCGAACATCTCCGGCAGCCGGTCCGTGGTCGCGTGCAGGAACTGGGCGATGAAGAAGGTCATGAACGCGAACACACCGAGGCTGTGCCCGCGCGGGCCCCAGCGCCGCGCGTACACGCCCGCGCCGACGACGGCGAGAAAGGTGAGGTCCCGGGCCACGGGGTGGCCGTGCAGCGCGGCGGCGGCGGTGAGCACGGGCAGCCCGGCGACCGGCAGCAGCGCGGTGGTGACGGCCTGCCCGCGCACGGTGGCGTCGGTGACGGTGAACAGCGCGAGCAGGGCGGCGAGGCCGCCGATGACTGCTCCCACCAGGGAGGTACCGGCCAGGCCGCACACCACGACGGCCAGCCCGATGCCGAGGACGGCCCGCGCGGCGAACCGCAGCCGGGACCGTCCCGGGTCCGGGCTCACGAACACCCTCTTCAGCACTGATTACCGCCCCCTCGCTCACTCATGGCCGCCGGCCCGGAAGTCACCACATGCGGAACATGCGAAAGGCGCCGCGGGGTCCGCAGCGCCATCGACCCGTCTATAGGAGCATCTCCGCCACCAGTGGCTCAACAGGCCGCTGCCGAAGTGAGCCATTGGTATATTTTCTGCGGCATTCCCACGGCCACCGAAGTGCCAATGGCCGACGAAAGGGGCCCCGACCCTCATGGCCGTCGACGAGCTCGACACCCGCATCCTGCGGCTGCTGCTGGAGCAGCCGCGCACCAGCGTGCGCGAGTACGCTCGCCTCCTCGGCATCGCCCGCGGCACACTCCAGGCCCGGCTGGACCGCCTGGAGCGGGACGGCGTGATCACCGGCGCCGCTCCCTCCCTCTCCCCCGCCGCCCTGGGGCACCCGGTGCTCGCCTTCGTGCACATCGAGGTCACCCAGGGCCGCCTGGACGAGGTGGGCGAGGCGCTGGCGGGCGTCCCGGAGATCGTCGAGGCGTTCTCCATCACGGGCGGCGGAGACCTGCTCACCCGGGTCGTGGCCCGCGACAACGCGCACCTGGAGGACGTGGTGCAGAAGCTGATCAGCCTGCCCGGAGTGGTCCGCACCCGCAGCGAGGTGGCGTTGCGCGAGCGCGTCCCGCACCGGCTGCTGCCCCTGGTGGAGTCGATCGGGCGCACGGCACGCAAGTGATCCCCGGGTCCTTGGCATCCTGGACCCCATGAGCACTCTCGGCGGCATCTCGGTCATCTTCGATCTCGACGGAACGCTGGTGGACAGCGAGCCGCACTACTACGAGGCGGGCCGGCGCACCCTCGCCGAGTACGGCGTCCCGGACTTCACCTGGGCCGACCACGAGGCCTATGTGGGGATCAGCACCCAGGAGACCGTCGCCGACTGGAAGCGGCGGTACGGACTGCGGGCGCCGGTGGAGGAACTGCTCGCGGTCAAGAACCGCCACTACCTGGGGCTGTCCGGCGCCTCGGCCCGCGCGTACCCGGAGATGCGGAAGTTCGTCGAGCTGCTGGCGGGCGAGGGCGTACCGATGGCGGTGGCGTCGGGCTCGTCGCCCGAGGCGATCGGGACGATCCTCGCCCGCACCGGCCTGGACGCACAGCTGCGCACGGTCGTCTCGGCCGACGAGGTCGCGATGGGCAAACCCGCACCGGACGTCTTCCTGGAGGCGGCCCGCCGACTGGGGGCGGACCCGGCCGACTGCGTGGTCCTGGAGGACGCGGCGCCGGGTGCCGCCGCCGCGCACGCGGCCGGGATGCGCTGCATCGCGATCCCGTACGTCGCGGCGCAGGCGGACGCCCCCGAGTTCGCCACCGCGGGCCTGCTGCTGCGCGGGGGCCAGGAGGAGTTCACCGCGCGGACGGCGTACGACTGGCTCGTGCGGACGGCGCGGGCCTCCTGACCGTACCCGCCAGTACCGTTGACGCTTCTCCGCCCCTTGCCTATCTTCTGGGCGGACTTTCGAACGGCGGTCGATATACCGAACGAAATCGAAGAAACGAGGAGCACATGGCAGCGCCCCTCTCCCGGCGGTCCCTTCTGCTGGCCGCGGCGGTCACCGCGGGAACACCCACGGTCTCGTACGCGGCGGGCGGGCGGACCGGCCCCGCGGCACAGGCCCCGGCCCCGGCCCCGGCCGCGCTCGCGGGCCCTGTGACGCCGGCGGCCTGGTCCGTACGCCCCTTCGATCTCGAGGACGTGACGCTCGGCCGCGGGACCTTCGCCGACAAGCGGCGGCTGATGCTGGACCACGCCCGCGGGTACGACGTGAACCGGCTGCTCCAGGTCTTCCGCGCCAACGCCGGTCTCTCCACCCTGGGCGCCGTCGCCCCGGGCGGCTGGGAAGGGCTGGACGGCGAGGCCAACGGCAACCTGCGCGGCCACTACACCGGCCACTTCCTGACCATGCTGTCCCAGGCGTACCGCAGCACCGGGGAGCGGGTGTTCGCCGAGCGGATCGACGCCATGGTCGGCGCCCTCGCCGAGGTGCGCGAGGCGCTCCGCCGGGACCCGGCGGTGCTGAGCACACCGGGTCGTTTCGGCGCCGCCGCGGAGCAGGTGCGCGGCTCCCACCAGTACGTCGACCTCCCCGCCGGCGTCCTCGGCGACACCCCGTCACTCACGCTGGCCGCCTGGGTGAAGCCCACCCATGCGGGCGACTGGGCCCGCGTGTTCGACTTCGGCGACGACACGAGCCGCTACCTCTACCTCGCCGCCCGCAACGCCGACGGCGTGCCGCGCTTCGCCATCACCGACGGCGGGGCCGGGGGCGAGCAGGGCCTCGACGGGACGGCCGCACTGCCCCTGGACGAGTGGAGCCACCTGGCCGTGACCCTCGCGGACGGCACCGGCACCCTGTACGTCGACGGCATCCCCGTGGCACGGAACACGGCCATGACCCTGAACCCGGCGACCCTCGGCCCGCTCGCCGACCACTGGCTCGGCCGCTCGCACTACCCCGCCGACCCCGTCTTCGCGGGCGCCTTCGACGAGTTCAACATCTGGTCGCGTGCCCTGAGCGCCGCCGAGGTCGGCGCGTTGCGGGACGGCCGCGCGGCGGACACACCGGCGGGCCGGGGCGACCTGGTCTCGTACGCCTTCGACGAGACGAGCGGCGGTGCCTTCGCCGACGCCTCGGGCCGGGGACTGACCGCCGTGCTGCGCCGCACCTGGGGCGGGCCCAGCCACCCCGGGTTCCTCGCGGCCTACCCGGAGACGCAGTTCATCGAGCTGGAGTCGATGACCGGCAGCGACTACACCAAGGTCTGGGCGCCCTACTACACGGCGCACAAGATCCTGCGGGGCCTGCTGGACGCCCATCTCGCCACCGCGGACGACCGGGCCCTCGACCTCGCGTCCGGCATGGGCGACTGGATGTACGCGCGGCTCTCGAAGCTGCCCGCGGCCACCCTCCAGCGCATGTGGGGCATCTTCTCCAGCGGGGAGTTCGGCGGCATCGTCGAGGCGATCTGCGACCTGCACGCCGTCACCGGCAAGGCACAACACCTGGCGCTGGCACGCCTGTTCGACCTCGACCGGCTGATCGACGCCTGCGCCGCGAACTCCGACGTCCTCGACGGACTGCACGCCAACCAGCACATACCGATCTTCACCGGCCTGGTCCGGCTGTACGACGAGACGGGCGAGGATCGCTACCTCACCGCGGCGAAGAACTTCTGGCGCATGGTCGTACCGCACCGCATGTACGCCATCGGCGGAACCAGCAGCGGCGAGTTCTGGAAGGCACGGGACGTGATCGCCGGCACGATCACCGACACCACGGCCGAGAGCTGCTGCGCGTACAACATGCTCAAGCTGAGCCGGACGCTGTTCTTCCACGACCAGGACCCGGCGTACATGGACTACTACGAGCGGGCCCTGTACAACCAGGTGCTCGGCTCCAAAGAGGACAAGCCCGACGCGGAGAAGCCGCTCGTCACCTACTTCATCGGGCTGACGCCCGGTCACGTGCGCGACTACACGCCCAAGCAGGGCACCACCTGCTGCGAGGGCACCGGGATGGAGAGCGCCACCAAGTACCAGGACTCGGTGTACTTCGCCGCGGCCGACGGCGGCGCCCTGTACGTCAACCTCTACAGCCGCTCCACCCTCACCTGGGCCGAGCGGGGCGTCACCGTCACCCAGACCACGGACTATCCCCGGGAGCAGGGCAGCACCCTCACCATCGGCGGCGGCAGTGCCTCCTTCGCACTGCTACTGCGGGTGCCGTCCTGGGCCGGCGCCGGATTCCGGGTCACCGTCAACGGGCGTGCGGTACCGGGGACTCCCACGCCGGGCAGCTACTTCACGGTGTCCCGGACCTGGCGCCGCGGAGACACCGTGCGGGTCCGGATCCCCTTCCGGCTGCGGGTGGAGAAGGCGCTCGACGACCCGTCGCTGCAGGCCCTGTTCTACGGCCCGGTCAACCTGGTCGCCCGCGACGCGGCCACCCGTCACCTGGAGTGCGGCCTGTACGCGAACGCGAGTCTCTCCGGCGACCTGCTGCCCACACTCACCCCCGTCTCCGGCCGGCCCCTCCACTACACGCTGGACGGCACCGAGTGGGCTCCGTTCGCGGAGGGCACCGAGGAACCGACGCACGCCTACTTCCGCCGTTCCGAGCCCCGGGTGGTCCTCGGCGGTACCGACTCGGGCGTCGCCAACCCCGCGAAGGACGACGGCACCACGCTGCTCGACGAGATCTGGGCCGCCGCCCCGTTCCGCGGCAAGGGCGCCCTGGTGACGCACGTACGGGCCACGGTGGACGCGTGGGTCGACGCCGGACTGCTCGGGCGCGAAGCGGGCGAACGGGTGGTGACCACGGCGCGGAAGGCGTCGTATGCGGACTGACGCCGGACGACGAGAGATGGAACACATCTCCCGGCGCAGGTTTTGCCCGAAGCGGTGATCAGACCGCCGCCCGCATCCGTACCTCCTGGTGTCCGAGCATGTCTTCGCCCCAGGAGGCACGATGCGCATCACGCGCACCACGGCAGGGACCGCCTTCGTGGCCGGTGCCCTGGTCCTCACCCTCACCGCACTCGCCTACCCGACCATGCTCGGGGTACAGAACGCGGGCAGCGATCAGGCCCGGATCGTGACCAACACGCGGTACGGGCCGCTCACCGAGCAGGACCGGGACTTCGTGGTGAAGGTGCGTGCCGCCGGGCTGTGGGAGCACCCGCTGGGGCTGATGGCCATGGAGCGGGGGACGACACCGGAGATGAAGGAGGCCGGTGAGCACCTGGTCGTGGGTCACTCCCGGCTGGACGCGACCTGCCGGAAGATCGCGCCGGAGCTGGGCATCACCCTGCCCAACCTGGCGTCCCCGCAGCAGCAGCAGTTCGTGTCCACCGTGAACGGGACCACGGGCAAGCAGTTCGACACCACCGCGGTCAACATCATGCGGATCACCCACGGCCAGATCTTCCCGGCGATCGCCAACATCCGCGCCAACACCAAGAACTCCTTGGTGCGCCAGCTCGCCGATCAGGCCAACGACACGGTGCTGGACCACATCACCGTGCTGGAGAAGACCGGGCTGGTCAACTTCGACCAGGTCAACTTCCAGCAGACCGCCCCGCCGAACCTGCCCAAGGTGCAGCTCACGCCACCGGCACCGCAGCCGGGCGAGCCGGTGCTGTCCCTCACGGCGCCGCCCGGCCTCGACGTCAACACCTCGGCGCCGACGCCGAGTCCGACGGTCCGCTGACGCGCCGGGCGCCGGGCGCCGGACGGCTGTGGTCGGTCGTCGGGCGGTGGCGGTCGGGCGGGTCAGCGGCCGCGGGGCTTGCCGCGGCCGCCGCTCCTGCCGCCTCCGCCCTTGCCGCTCCCGGCCTTGCGGTTGCCGCTCCTGGGGTTGCCTCCGGCGCCGCGCCGGGCGGCGCCCCCGGTCTGCTTTCCGGCCGCCGGCTTCTGCCGCGCGGGGGCTCCTTCGGCGCGACCGCCCTTCGAACGCGCCGGGTCGGGCTGCCGGCCCCGGGTGCTGTTGACGGTCCGGCCCCGGACGATGCCGATGAAGTCCTCGACGCGGTCCGTGTGCGCGTCCTCGGGCCAGGACAGCGCCACGCCCGACTCGGGGGCGTCGGTGACCGTCCGGTACGTGAGGTCCTTGCGGTGATGCAGCCGGGCCAGCGACAGGGGCATGAGCAGCACGCCGATCCCGGCCGCCACCAGCTCGACGGCGTCCGCGGTGGTCGCCGGACGCTCGAGGGCGGGCCTGCCCGGCAACCCGTCCCAGTCGAGGACGTCGTCGAGGGGATGCAGCACGATCTCGTCCGCGAGGTCCTCGACGCCCACCTCGTCGGCCGCGGTGACGAGGTGGTCCTTGGGGATCACCACGACCGTGGTCTCGGTGTAGAGGGGGATGGCGCTGAGGACGGTCCGGTCGACGGGCAGCCGCACCACTCCGGCGTCGGCGTCGCCTGCCAGCAGCACTCCGGCCGCCCCGGCGGCGGGAACCTGGGTCAGGGAGAGGGGGACGTCCGGCAGCCGCTCGTTCCAGATGCGCACCCACTTGTCGGGCGTCACCCCCGGGACGTACGCGAGCCGGAACGAGGGGGAAGCTTCCGAGCCTGTCACGGGGCCAGGTTACCGGGCGTGGTCGGCGACCGCTCACACGATCGATACCCTTGACATCATGACGTCGCACCAGAACACCCAGTCCATGAAGCCCGCGACCGCGGCGAAGAAGCTGGGTGTGTACCTCGAGGCCACACCCGCGCAGTTCCGGGAGGGCCTCGTCACGCGCGCCGAGCTGAACGCGCTGCAGACCGACCCGCCCGAGTGGCTGCGCGACCTGCGGCGCGACGGTCCGCACCCGCGCCCGGTGGTGGCGGCCAAGCTGGGCGTCTCCATCGCGGGTCTGCATCGGGGCGGGGTCGCGGAGCCGCTCACCACGGAGCAGATCGAGGCGCTGAAGCGGGAGCGCCCCGAGTGGCTGGAGCGGGAGCAGGCCGTCCAGGCCGACGTGCGCAAGGAGGCGGCCCGCGTCAAGCAGCTGCACGCCGAGCAGGCGGAGCGCGCCGAGCGCGACTGACCGGCCCGGCCCGGCCCGACGCGACCGGCCCGGCGGGCTCGTCCTCCCCCGTCAGCTGCTCCCGTCAGCCGCTGTCCTCGGCCTTCTGCGCCGTCACGCTCCACGCGTACTGCAGCCAGTCCGACACCACGATCGCGCTCAGGCCCGCGCACACCAGCCGGGCCGCCCTGGGCGCGACGGCGTAGGTGCCGACGAGTCCGCCGGCCACCCAGGCGGAGGTGCAGAACGGGCAGGAGATCAGGTCGCCGACGGCGCGGCGCAGACCGGTGCCGCGCCCGGCGTCCATCACCTCGTTGGCGTTGCCCTCGCGCTCACGGCGGGTGAAGGGCGCCCGCAGGAAGCTGGTGACCCTGTCCTTGGTGAGCAGCCGGGACGCCTTGAAGGTCGCGGTTCCCAGCAGGGCCACGTCCCAGGCGGGGACGGTGTCGGGCAGTCTCACCCCACGGCGCCACACCGTCACCGCGAACACACCGGCACCCGCCGCGAAGGTCGTCGCGAGCGCCGCGTATCCACCGAGAGGTGTCTCCTCCCCGTCGTCGTAGCGCTGCTCAACGTCCGTCATGGTGCCTCCTCGGGGACCGCGGCTGCCGACCGGGGCCGGGTGCCCTGTTCCCGCCCTCCGCAACGCGCGGCAGTGGCAGTTGCCGTTGTCAGTAGGGCGCCGGACCGCCGAAGAGGTCGGCGCAGTCCGCGGGCAGCCGCGCCAGCAGACGGTCGACGCGTTCGCGGGGCACCGCTTCGGTGAGGGTGGAGAGCACGGCGCCCGCGTCCCACTCGGCGGTGCGCGGCCGGGCGCCGGTCTGCTGGGCCACGCGCCGCAGGAACTCCTCGCGCCCGAAGGACTCGGGGCGCCCGCGTTCCAGGCGCAGCGCGTCGTCGAAGGGCGCGGGCAGCTCCGAGGCCAGTCCTGCGGCTTCCTCCGCGGTGACGTGGGACGCGATCACCCACAGGACGGCGGTGATGACCTGCTCGGCCTCGTCGTCGCTGTGGAACTCGCCGCGGTCGCGGACCCGGGCCAGGAACTCGTCGCGCCGCATGGCGTCGTCTCCTTCCGCCGGTTCGCGCTCCGGGGCGGGTGCCCGCGGTCCGGGCGGGCGAAACGGGCGCGCGCTCACCGCCGTACGCGGGTGGCGTCGGCTAGTTCGGTCACCCGGGCCAGGGCGTCCTGCGTGAACAGCGCGCGTCCGGCGGCGATCCGCCGCCGCCGGGCCGGGCCCGGGGCGGTGAGCCGCCGCAGCGCGCCGAGCAGCGCGGTCTCGTCCGCGGCGACCTCCGAGACGCCCAGCGCGGCCATCCTCCGGACGCCGTCGGCACCGTGTCCGGGTATCGGGCGGTGGCCCACGACCGGCAGCCCGGCGGCGAGCGCCTGTACGGCGGTCTGGCCGGCGGCGTTGTCGATCAGGGCGCGGGCGGCGTGCAGCAGTCCGGGCATGTCCGTGACCCAGCCCAGGGCGACCACGCCCGGGGTGCGGGACAACGCGCGGCGCAGCCGCCGGTTGTCGCCGCACAGGACGACGGGCAGGAAGCCGTGGTACGCCAGGAGCCGGACGGTGGCGTCCAGGTGCGAGCCGACGCCCCAGGCGCCGGCGGACAGCACCACGGCGGGCCGCCCGGGGCCGAGCCGGTCGAACAGTTCCCGCCACTGCGCCACCCCGGGAGCCGCGTGAGAGGCATCGGGGGTGTCGGGGGCATCGAAGGCGTCGGCGAAGAACTCCGGGGCCACGACGGGGCCGCACGTGCTCGCTGCCGTGCCGGTGCCCTCCCGCACCTCGCGCGCCGCGTCCTCGGTGAGACACAGGAGGTGGTCGTTGCCGGGGTGGAGCCACTGCCGGTGGATCTCGAAGTCGATCACGAGGACGACGCTGGGCACGGGGAGCAGACCGCGGGCCCGGAGATGACCGGTCAGCTGCGCGCCCAGGTGGAAGACGGGCACGACCACGTCGGCCCCCGTGCGCTCGGCCAGCTCGCGCAGCCTGCCGCCGGCGAGCCGCGCCAGGGGCGTGCCGCTGGGCCGCCGTCCCGGGCCGGGGCGCAGGAAGAGGCGGTACAGGGCGGCGTAGGCCCAGGGGAAGTGGCGTACCGACCCCCGGTAGAAGCACTTGAGCGCGCCGCCCAGGCCGTACGGCAGCAGGGCGAGGACGTCGACGACCTGGGCGTCGCCGCCGCGCTCCCGGGCCCGGCGGACCAGCTCGGCGGCGACCGTGTCGTGGCCGGCGCCCATGCTCGCGCTGATCACCAGGAGACGTCCGCCGTCCCGTGGACCGCTCGGGGCGACGTGGTGGCGCGGCACCGATGAGCTGCGAGGATGCACGCCGGACCAAGTTGCCCGCCCGAATCGTTCCAAACCATCATGTAAGCGGGTGTTTCGGGTGTGCCGCCAGGGGATACTCCGTGACCGCCCGTCCGGCCGGACGCCGGAGCCCGACCGCCCGGTCGGTTGCTCCCCGGTGCCCGCCCCGAGCCAAGGTGGTCCCCATGGTCCATGCGTTCTCCCGTCCACGGTCCGGCCCCGGACCGCAGGTCGTCGCCCCCGACGCGGACCACGCGAGGCTCCGGCGGCAGCCCTTCGGAGTCCGGGACACGCGGACCCGCACGGCGCTCGTGACGGGGGCGTCCTCCGGCATCGGCGCGGCCGTGGCCCGCCGTCTGGGTGACGAGGACGGCTGGCGACTGGTGCTCACCGGGCGTGACCCGGTGCGGCTGCGCCAGGTCGCCGACGCGACGTCGGCCACCGCGTTCGCCGCGGATCTCACCCTGCCCGGCGCCGACCGGCAGCTCACCGACTTCACGCTGGCCACGGCGGGCCGGGTGGACCTGCTGGTGGCCGGTGCCGGGGTGGGCTGGGCCGGGGAGTTCCTGGACATGCCCCCGCACACCATCGACGAGGTGCTCGACATCAACGTGCTGGCCACGCTTCGGCTGGTGCGACTGCTGCTGCCGGGGATGGTGGCGGCGGGTTCGGGGCGGGTGGTGCTCATCGGGTCGCTGGCGGGCAGTGTGGCGGTGCGCGACGAGGCCGTGTACTCCGCCGCGAAGGCCGCGGTCGGCGCCTTCGCGGACGCCCTGCGCTACGAGTTGCGGGGCACCGGCGTGGGGATCACCCACGTGGTGCCGGGCGTCGTCGACACACCGTTCTTCGAACGCCGCGGCGCTCCCTACCAGCGGTCCAGGCCCCGTCCGGTTCCCCCCGAGCGCGTGGCCGACGCGGTGCGCACCGCGGTACTGCGGGGCCGGGACGAGGTGTACGTGCCCTCCTGGCTGCGACTGCCGTGCCGGGTACGGGGCGCGGCTCCGGGACTCTACCGGCGGCTGGCCGCGCGGTTCGGATGACCGGGAGCGCGCCGCGGTGAGTGTCCTCACCGTCGTCCTCGCCCTGTTCGCGGCACTGTCCAACGCGGCGGCGTCGGTACTTCAGCGCCGGGCGGCGGCGCAGGACGAGGACCGGGCCGGGGCCAGGCACACGGTGGTGCGCTCACTGCAGCGGCTGGTGCGCGACCGGTACTGGGTCGGCGGGGCGGCGTTGCTCGCGCTGACGACGGTGTTGCAGGCGGCCGCGCTGGCGGTGGGCAGTCTGGCCGTGGTGCAGCCGCTGATGGCCAGTGAACTGCTGTTCACGCTGGTGGTCGGCAGTGCGGTCTTCCATCGGCGTCCGGACTCGCGGACGTGGCTGGCGTTCGCGGCCCTGGCCGTGGGGCTCGCGCTGTTCCTGGGCGCCGCCGCTCCGTCGGCGGGCCAGGACACCGCCACCGCGGGCCGGTGGGGCTGGGCGGGGCTGGCGCTGTTCGTCCTGATGACGGTCCTCGCCTCGGTCGGCAGCCTGGTGCGGGGCGCGCCCCGTGCGGCGCTGTTCGGCTCGGCGTCCGCGGTGGGGTTCGGCGGCACGGCCGGTCTGCTGAAGGAGGTCACCGGGCGACTCCCCCAGGGGGTGGGCGAGGTGCTGACCCAGTGGCCGCCGTACGCCACGGCGCTGGTCGGCGTGGTCAGTTTCCTCCTGCTGCAGAGCGCGTTGCGGGCGGGGACCCTCGCGGCGTCGCAGCCGGCGCTGACCCTCGGCGACGCGCTGACCAGCGTCGCCCTGGGCTGGACCCTGTTCGGCGAGGAGATCCTGCTCGGGGTGCGGGTGCTGCCCGAGCTGATCGGCGTGGCGCTGATCGGCCTCGGCAGCGTCGGACTGGCCCGGGCACCGTCGGTCCACGGTGCCTGGGACACGGCCACCGCGGCGCGGGACGGCCCGGCCCGCCGCAGAACAAACAGAAGAGGCGACGAAGACGGGGACAAGAGCAAAAGCGGACATAAACACACAGGCAGAGGCAGCAGAGACTGAACGGACCGGAGGCACCACGATGCGTCAGGGGTTTCACGCCGGACGGGCGGTGTACGCCGTCGTACCGGCCGTCGCCGTCGCGCTGGCCCACATCGGTCCGGCCGCGACCTGGCTCCCGGGGCTGCGCCGGCGCCGGTTCCCCGGCCTGGCCGGCCAGGGCAGCCCCGGCCACGTCGCGCTCACCTTCGACGACGGCCCCGATCCGGCGTCCACGCCGCACTTCCTCGACGTACTGGACGGGCTCGGGGTGCGGGCGACGTTCTTCGTCCTGGGCGAGAACACGATGCGACACCCCTCGGTGGCCCGTGAGCTGGTCCGGCGCGGGCACGAACTCGCCGTCCACGGCTGGGCCCACGACCGCCCCTGGTGGCCGTCGCCGGCCCGGGACGCGCGCGAGTTGCTGCGTGCGGTCCACGTGGTGGGCGACGCCGCCGGTCGTGTCCCGCGGTGGTACCGGCCGCCCTACGGCATTCTCACCTCCGGACGCTGGGCCGCCGCTCACCGGGCCGGGCTGCGGCCGGTGCTGTGGACGGCGTGGGGCAAGGACTGGCGGCAGGACGCCACACCCCGCTCGGTACGGGCGACCGTCGCGGCGGACCTGCGCGGTGGCGGCACGATCCTCCTCCACGACACCGACCACGCCTGCGCCCCGGACAGCTGGCGGGCCGGCCTCGGCGCCCTGCCCGACATCGTGCGCGACTGCCGGGAGGCGGGGCTGTCGGTGGGTCCGCTGGGCGAGCACGGGGTGGGCGGAGGGCGGGGTGGCTACGGGGACGGCGGCGCCGTTTCGGTCACCGGCGCCGGGACAGCCGTAGCGTCATGAACGACAGCAGCGACGATCTGCACGCGGCGGCACCGGACCTGTCCTGCCCGCCCTGGGCACTGCGCGAGTACGCCGTGCTCGCCGACGGTGAGCGGGGGGCGGTCCTGGACCCCCGGGGCCGGATCGTGTGGCTGTGCGCCCCGCGGTGGCACGACGACGCGGTGTTCTCCGCGCTGATCGGCGGAGCCGGGCACTTCACGGTGGAGCCGGCGGACCCCTGGCACGTGTGGGGCGGCTCCTACGAGGAGGGCACGCTGATCCGGGTGAGCCGGTGGGTGACCGCCGACTGCGTGATCGAGTGCCGCGAGGCCCTGGCCCTGCCGGCCCGCACCGACCGGCTCGTGCTGCTGCGCCGCATGCGGGTGGAGCGGGGCGAGGCCCGGCTCGACCTGGGGCTGGATCCGCGGCCCGGCTTCGGGGCCGCCCGGATGCGCGACCCCCGGCAGAAACACGGGGTGTGGACGGCCGAGGCGGAGGGGCTGCGGATGCGGCTCGCCGGGGCCCCGGAGGCGGTCTGGCGGGAGGGTGCCGGGCTGCGCGGCGGGTTCCGGCTGCGCGAGGGCGAGACGCACGACCTGGTACTGGAGCTGTCCGAAGGGCGGGAGAGCGAACCGCTCGACGCGGACGCGTTGTGGCGGGCCACGGAACGGGAGTGGCGGCAGGCCGTGCCGGACTGCTCGCGGCTGGTCGCGCCCCGCGACGCCCGGCACGCGTACGCCGTACTGCGCGGGCTGACCAGCGTCTCCGGCGGCATGGTCGCCGCCGCCACGACGTCGCTGCCGGAGCGGGCCAACAGCGGGCGGAACTACGACTACCGCTTCGCGTGGCTGCGCGACCAGTGCTACGCCGGTCTCGCGGTCGCCGCGCACGGGCCCCACCCGCTGGTCGACGACGCCGTGCGGTTCGTCGCCGAACGCATCCTCGCGGACGGCGACGAGGTACGCCCCGCCTACACGGTCGACGGGCGTCCGGTCGGGGAGGACCGCTCCCTGCGGCTGCCCGGCTACCCCGGCGGCAGCGACCACGTCGGCAACGACGCGGGCGCGCAGTTCCAGCTGGACACCTTCGGCGAGGCGCTGCAACTGTTCGCCGCGGCGGCCGCGCACGACCGGCTGACCGAGGAGGCGGAACGGGCCGCCGTCGTCGCCGTGGACGTCGTCGAGCGGCAGTGGCTGAAGCCGGAGGCCGGTCTGTGGGAGCTGGAGGACCGGTGGTGGACCCACTCGCGGCTCAGCGTGGTGTGCGGGCTGCGGCGGATGGCGCAGGTGCTGCCCGGAGCGACGGGGCGGCGTTGCGCCGAACTCGCCGACACGGTGCTGCGGGAGACCCGGCGCCGGTGCATGGACGCCGACGGCCGCTGGCGGCGGGCCGAGGACGATGACGGGCCGGAGGCCGCGCTGCTGGTGCCGATGGCCCGCGGCTGCACGTTCGGTGACGACGACGGGGCCGCCACCCGCTCCTACGTCGAGTCCCGGCTGGCGGAGGACGGGTACCTGTACCGTTTCGAACACTCGGGGGCGCCGCTCGGTGAGGCCGAGGGGGCCTTCCTGCTCTGCGGCTTCACGATGGCGCTCGCCACGCACCGGGTCGGCGACCGGGTCGGCGCGTTCCGCTGGTTCGAGCGCACCCGGGCGGCGTGCGGACCGCCCGGGCTGTTCGCCGAGGAGTACGACGTGCGCCAGCGCCAGCTCCGGGGCAACCTCCCGCAGGCCTTCGTGCACGCCCTGATGCTGGAGTGCGCGGTCCGCCTGGCCGGCGAGTCGACGCTGCCCTGAGCCTTGCCGTCGGCGTCTGCCCGCTGGCCGCCGGTGGCCATCAGATCGGGGCGCCCGGCGATCGGGCCCGAGCAGCATTCTGTCGGCCCACACCACGTCCGCGGGCGCGGCGAGGGACCCCGCCCCGAAGCCGCCGTCGCGAAGCCGCCGTCGCGGCCGCGGTCGTCCCGGAGCCGCCGTCGCGGCCGCGGTCGTCCCGGAGCCGCCGTCGCGGCCGCGGTCGTCGGGGCCGCCGTCGCGGCCGCGGTCGTCGGGGCCGCCTCGCAAGGAGGCCCACCGGGACCGCCGAGAGCCGTCGTACGGGCCCGGCGGCCCCACCGCCTCCGCGGGAAGCCCGGCGGCCGGCGGTTGTCCCGGCCCATCGGGCGACCGCCACCGGCCCCGCTCTCGTCAGGCCGCCGCCCCCGTCAGGTCCCCGTGGATCGGTGCGGCCCCGCCCGTCAGGGGTGCGCCCGTTCCGCCGCGGCGGGCCGCGACGATCTCCGCCGCGATGGACAGCGCCGTCTCCTCGGGGGTGCGGGCGCCGAGATCCAGGCCGATGGGTGAGCGGAGCCGGGAGAGCTCGTGCTCGCTCAGTCCGGCCTCGCGCAGCCGTCGGTTCCGGTCCTCGTGGGTGCGGCGCGAGCCCATCGCCCCCACGAAGGCGACCGGCATCCGCAGCGCCTCGGTCAGCAGGGGTACGTCGAACTTGGCGTCGTGGGTGAGCACGCACAGCACCGTGCGCTCGTCGGTCGGGGTGCTCCGCAGGTAGCGGTGCGGCCAGTCGATCACGACCTCGTCGGCCTCCGGGAAGCGGGCCGGCGTGGCGAAGACGGGCCGGGCGTCGCACACGGTGACGTGATGGCCGAGGAACTTCCCGGCCCGCACCAGCGCCGCCGCGAAGTCGACCGCGCCGAAGACGATCATGCGGGGCGGCGGCACGCTGGACTCGACGAGCAGCGTGAGCCCGCCGGGGCAGTGCGAACCGTCCTCCGAGAGCCCGACCGTGCCGGTACGGCCGGCGTCCAGCAGGGCCCCGGCCTCGGCGACCGCCGTGCGGTCCAGGTCCGGGTGGCCGCCGAGCCCGCCCTCGTGCGAGCCGTCGGGACGGACGAGCAGCGCCCGGCCCAGCAGCTCTGAGGGGCCCTCGACGACGCGGGCGAGGGCCGCGGTCCCGCCCCGGGCGGCGGTCGCCAGCGCCGCCCGGAACACCTCCCGCTCCGGCGCGTCCGCGCCGACCGGCGTGACCAGCACGTCGATGATCCCTCCGCAGGTCAGCCCGACCGCGAAGGCGTCCTCGTCGCTGTAGCCGAACCGCTCGCGCACGCTCTCGCCGCTGCGCAGGGCGTCGGAGCACAGCTCGTACACCGCGCCCTCCACACAGCCGCCGGAGACCGAGCCGATCACCGTGCCCCCGCTGTCGACGGCGAGGGCGGCGCCGGGCCCGCGCGGCGCGCTGCCCCCGACGGAGACCACCGTGGCCACCGCGAACTCCCGGCCTTCCGCGAGCCAGCGGTGCAGCTCGTCGGCGATGTCAAGCATCCGTGCCGCCCCCGAGCGTGGGCACCCCCGCCACCCCCGCCGACAGCACGCGGTCGGGCCGGATCGGCAGGTTCCGGTGGCGGACGCCGGTCGCGTGCCGGACGGCGTTGGCGACGGCCGCCGCGGCGCCCACGATGCCGATCTCGCCGACGCCCTTGATGCCGACCGGGTCGTCGGGGTCGGGGTCGTCCACCCAGTCGGCCTGGATGTCGCCCACGTCGGCGTTGGTGGCCACGTGGTAGCCGGCCAGGTCGGGGGCGTAGAGGCCGCCGCTCGACCGGTCCCGGACCGCCTCCTCGTGCAGGGCCATGGAGATGCCCCAGACCATGCCGCCGACGAGCTGGTTGCGGGCGGTGAGCGGGTTGACGATGCGGCCCGCCGCGAAGATGCCGAGCATGCGGCGCACCCGTACCTCGCCGGTGGCGGTGTCCACCGCGACCTCGGCGAACTGTGCCCCGAAGGAGTGCCGTTCCTTCTGGGCGAGGGCGCCGAGCAGGGGGGTGGTGTCGGATCGTACGGTGATGCCCTCCGGCGGGATCGTCGTGCCCAGTGCCAGCCGCTCCCGCAGCTCGCGGGCCGCTTCCGTGATCGCCCAGGCCCAGGACCGGGTGCCCATGGAGCCGCCCGCGATCATCGCGGGACCGAAGTCGCTGTCCCCGATGCGCACGCCGACCCGGTCGGGCGTGACCTCCAGCGCGTCCGCGGCGACCAGGGTGAGCGCCGTACGGGCGCCGGTGCCGATGTCGGCGGCGGCGATCCGCACGGTGAAGCCGCCGTCCGCCTGCGCGGTCACGAGGGCGGTGGAGGGACCGGCGCCCGAGTGGAAGGAGGCGGCGGCCGTGCCCGTGCCCAGCAGCCAGCGCCCGTCGCGGCGCACCCCGGGGCGCGGGTCCCGCTCGGCCCAGCCGAACCGCCGGGCGCCCTCGCGGAAGCAGGCGTCCAGGTTGCGGCTGCTGAACGGCAGACCGGAGACCGGGCCGACCTCGGGCTCGTTGCGCAGGCGCAGTTCGATGGGGTCGACGCCGCAGCGCTCGGCGAGTTCGTCGAGGGCCGACTCGATCGCGAAGGAACCCGGCGCCTCGCCGGGCGCGCGCATGAACGTCGGGGACGGCACGTCGAGCGGCGTCACCTCGTTGGCGGTGTGGTGGGCGTCGGCGTCGTACATCACCCGGGCCACACCCGCGCTGGGCTCGACGAACTCGTAGACGGTGGACGTCTGGTTCAGCGAGCGGTGCTCCAGCGCGAGCAGCCGGCCGTCGGCTTCGGCGCCGAGCCTGACCCGCTGCGTGGTGGGGCTGCGGTAGCCGGCCAGCGAGAACATCTGACGCCTCGTCATGACGACGCGCACCGGCCGTTGCAGCTCGGTCGCGGCCATCACGGCGGCGACCTGGTGGGCGCGCAGTCCCTTGCTGCCGAAGCCGCCGCCGATGTGCTCGGAACGCACCCGCACCGCGGACTCGTCCAGGGAGAACATCTTCGCCAGCTCGCTCTGGATCCAGGTGGTGCCCTGGTTGGAGTCGACGACCTCCAGCCGGCCGCCGTCCCACAGGGCCGTGGCGGCGTGCGGCTCCATCATGCTGTGGTGCTCTTCGGGGGTGGTGTACTCCTCGTCGACCACGACGGCGGAGGCGGCGAGGCCGGCCGCCAGGTCGCCCTTGGCGGTCTCGGCGGGCATGACCCCGCCGGCCGGGTGGGCGCCCGGGTGGTCGGCGGTGAGCGCGGTGTCGTGCGGCTCCTCGTCGTAGGCGACGACGAGGGCCTCGGCGGCCTCCCGGGCCTGCTCGGACGTCTCGGCGACGACGAGGGCGACCGGCCAGCCCACGTGGTGCACCCGGTCCTGCTGGAAGACGGCGCAGGTGGGGTCCGGCGGGATGCCCAGCAGGCCGACGTAGTCGGTGTCGACGCGCGGGGCGTTGCCGTGGTGCATGACGGCGAGTACGCCGGGCATGGCGAGGACGGGCTCGGTGTCGATCGCGCGGACGCGGCCGCGGGCGACGGTGGAGAGCACCAGCCAGCCGTGCGCGAGGTCGGCGAAGGGGATCTCTCCGGCGTAGCGGGCCGCTCCGGTGACCTTCTCGCGGCCCTCGACGCGGGTGTGGGCGGTGCCGACGACGCCCCGGAGGGTCGTACGGCCGCTCGTGGCGGTGGTCATCGGGCCGCCTCCTCGGCGAGTTCGGTCAGGACGGCCACCACGAGGTTGCGCATGAGGGTCACCTTGTATCCGTTGTCGGGCAGCGGCCTGGCGGCCGCGAGTTCGGCGTCCGCGGCGGCGGCGAAGGTCTCGCCGTCGGCCGGTGCCCCGGTCAGCACGGCCTCGGCCGCGCGGGCCCGCCAGGGCCGGGAGGCGACCGCGCCGAACGCCAGCCGGGCCTCGCGCACGACGCCGTCCTCGACGTCGAGCGCGGCAGCGACCGAGCCGATCGCGAAGGCGTACGA
This sequence comes from Streptomyces sp. BBFR51, assembly GCF_044591655.1. NCBI lineage: Bacteria > Bacillati > Actinomycetota > Actinomycetes > Kitasatosporales > Streptomycetaceae > Streptomyces > Streptomyces sp. BBFR51. The sequence continues at coordinate 1,159,942 of NZ_CP172448.1, forward strand.
GGCGCGCTCGCGCACCTTGCGGTAGCGGGAGCGGGCGGCGACCGGGGCGGGCGGCAGGGTGACGCCGGTGATCAGCGCGCCGGGCGGCAGGGCGGTCTCCCGGTGCGGGGTGTCCCCGACGGGGAGGTAGAAGTCGGCCAGCGGCAACTCGCCCGGTCCGTCGAGGGTTTCGTAGTGCACGACCGCGTCGAAGGCGGCGAGGGCCACACCCATGTCCGAGGGGTGCACGGCCACGCAGTGGTCGGAGGCGCCCAGCACGGCGTGGTTGTGGTGCTCGCCGGCGATCGCGGAGCAACCGCTGCCGGGGGCGCGCTTGTTGCAGGGCTTGCTCAGGTCGGTGAAGTAGCCGCAGCGGGTGCGCTGGAGCAGGTTGCCGCCGACGGTGGCCATGTTGCGCAGCTGCCCGGAGGCGCCGGCCAGGACCGCCTGGGTCAGCGCCGGGTAGCGGCGCCGTACTTCAAGGTGCGCGGCGAGGTCGCTGTTGGTGACGGTCGCGCCGACGCGCAGGCCGCCGTCCGAGGTCGGCTCGATGCCGTCCAACGGCAGTTCGCGGACGTCGACGAGCCGGGCGGGGCGTTCGACGCCGGTCTTCATCAGGTCGACGAGGTTGGTGCCACCGCCCAGGAAGCGGGCGTCCGGGTCGGCGGCGAGCAGCGCCACGGCGCCGGAGACGTCTTCGGCGCGCTGGTATCCGAACTCCCTCATGCGGCCGTCTCCTTCGCGGTGTCGTCCTGGCCGGCGTGGTCGATGTCGTGGGCCGCGGCTTCGTGGGCCTCGGCGGCACGGGTGACGGCCTGCACGATGGAGACGTAGGCGCCGCAGCGGCACAGGTTGCCGCTCATCCGTTCCCGGATCTCGTCCGGCGTCAGGGCCGGCGGTCCGGCCTCGGGCCGCACGTCGTCGGTGGCGGCGCTGGGCCAGCCGGCCGCGTGCTCCTCGATGACGGCGATCGCCGAGCAGATCTGCCCGGGTGTGCAGTAGCCGCACTGGTAGCCGTCGAGGTCGAGGAAGGCCTGCTGCACCGGGTGCAGCCGGTCGCCGTCGGCCATGCCCTCGATGGTGGTGATCTCGCGTCCCTCGGCGGCGACCGCGAGGTTCAGACAGGACACGGCGCGACGTCCGTCGACCAGGACGGTGCAGGCGCCGCACTGGCCCTGGTCGCAGCCCTTCTTGGTGCCGGTGAGATCGAGACGCTCGCGCAGGGCGTCGAGCAGGGTGGTGCGGTGGTCGACGGTCAGCTGGTGCTTCTCGCCGTTGATGTTCAGAGTGACGGCGCTGGACGTCGACGAGGGCGCTGGGGCCATGGTCAGCCTTCTCTGGTCTTCGGTGACAGGGAAAATCGGGCTGTGCGCTCGGGCTGTGGGCAGTGGGGGGCATGCGTGGCCGGATGGCCACCGGCCGGTTCCGCGGGCCGCGTCCGCCGCTAGAGTGGGGCGGGTAACCGGACAACTGTCCGCTCACTGGAAACGTAACGGACAGTTGTCCGGTTAGCAAGAACGGGATTCGGCCACGAACCCGGAAGGAGGACGAGTGCCGCCGCCGAAGAGGGACAAGCCGGACACACCCCTGCGCTCGGACGCACAGCGCAACCGCGAGCGCATCCTGCGTGTGGCCACCGAGGAACTGACACGGTGCGCGAACGCCCCGTTGAGCGCCATCGCCAAGAAGGCGGGCGTCGGACAGGGCACCTTCTACCGCAACTTCCCGCACCGCGAGGCGCTCGTCCTGGAGGTCTACCGCTACGAGATGCAGCAGGTGGCCGATGCCGCGCCCCAGCTGCTGGCCAGGCGGGAACCCGAGCGTGCCCTGCGCGAGTGGCTGGACCACCTCGCCCGGTTCGCCATGACCAAGGCCGGTCTGGCGGACGCGATCCGGCTGGTCACGAGCGCGCCCGGAGGGCCGGCGAAACCGGAACCCGCCCCGGTGACGGAGGCGGCCGATCTCCTGCTCCGGGCCAACGAGGAGGCCGGCACCATCCGCCCGGGCGTGTCCGCGGACGACTTCTTCCTCGTCCTCGGCGGCCTGTGGCTGGTCGATCCCGGTGAGGACTGGCAGCCGCGGGTCACCCGGTTCCTGGACTTCGTCATGGACGGACTGCGGGCGGGAGCGCCGGGCCGGTGACCGCGCCCCGGAAGCGGTAGCGGCGTTCGGGCCGGCCGGCCACCCCGTAGCGCAGGGAGACGTCCGCGCCGCCGACGGTGTGGAAGTACTCCAGATACCGGCGGGCGCTGACCCGGGAGATGCCGGTCAGCGCCGCGCACTCGCTGGCGGACAGGGTGCCGTCGGCCTCCCGGAGGGTGCGCTCGACCAGCTCGGCGGTCTCCACGCTCATGCCCTTGGGCAGCGTCGGGACCGGCGCGGCCGGCGCCGCGGCTCCGGCCAGTACGCGGTCGACGTCGGCCTGGCTGCGCACGACCGTGCCGAGCAGCCGGCCCCGCTGGAGGGCGTAGCGCTCGAGGCGGACCCGCAGGTCCTCGAACTCGAACGGCTTGAGCAGGTAGTCGACCACGCCGTGCCGCACGGCGCCGCGCACCGCGTCCGCCTCGCGGGCCGCGCTGATGACCATGACGTCGCAGTCGTGACCGGCGGCGCGCAGCCGGGGGATGACGTCGAGGCCGAAGACGTCCGGCAGATACAGGTCGAGCAGGACCAGGTCGGGGCGCAGTTCCGCGACGGCGGCGAGCGCCTGCTCCCCGGTGCCCGCGACCCCGACGACCCGGAAGGGCTCGACACGTTCGACGAAGGCGCGGTGGACGCGGGCCACCATGAAGTCGTCGTCGACGACGAGCACGCCGATCGGGGCGGCGCCGGTGGGCGCCTCCAGGGGCGCGGCGCTCGGGGCGGTCGCGTCGGACGTGCCGCGCGTAGCCGTCATGGTGCTGCTCCTTCCGCCACCGCGTCGGTGAGGTGGCTGACGGTCATGCGTGCGGTGAACATGGCCCCCTCGGGGGTGTTGGTCACCGAGATCTCACCGCCGTGACGTTCGCAGACCAGCCGGGTCAGCGCCAGGCCGATGCCGCGCTCGCCCTGCCGGGCGGCCTTGGTGGTGAAGCCGTGGGAGAAGACCTCGCGGGCCAGCTCGGGCGCCACGCCGGGTCCGGAGTCGCGGACCACGATCTCGACGCTGGAGGCGTCCTGCCTCAGCTCCACCTCGACCCAGGCCCCGTGCCCGTCACCGGGCCCCGCGGCCGCGTCCACGGCGTTGTCGACGAGGTTGCCGACCACGGTCGCCACGTCGGCGGCGTCCTCCGGAGCGAGCCGGTCGAGCGCCGTGCGGTCCGAGACGCGCAGCGCGACCCTGCGCTCGGCCGCGAGCGAGGACTTCGCCGTGATCAGCGCGGCGACGACGGTGTCACGAACCCGGCGGCTGAGGGTGACGTCCAGGGACTGGCGGCGCCGGCTGAGCCCGCGGATGTAGCGCACCACCTCGTCCTGCTCGCCGATCTGGATGAGCCCGGAGATGGTGTGCAGCTGGTTGGCGAACTCGTGGGCCTGGGCGCGCAGCAGCTCGGAGGTGCTGCGGAAGGAACCGATCTCCCGCTCCAGGCGGGCCAGCTCGGTGCGGTCGCGCAGGGTGGTGACCGAGCCGAGCGCGCGGCCGTCCTTGGTGACGGTCATGCGGTTCATGACCAGGACCCGCCCGTGACGGACGACGACCTCGTCGCGCGGCTCGGCCGCTTCGGGGGTGGCACCGGCCAGGACGTCCCGCAGCCGTCCGTCGATGCCGAGACCGTCCAGGCTCTGGCCCACACAGTCGGCGGGCAGGTCGAGCAGGCGCCTGCCCATCTCGTTGACGAGGGTGAGCCGGTGCTGCGGATCGAGGGCGACGACGCCCTCGGCGATGCCGTACAGCATGGCCTCCCGGTGCTCGGCGAGCCCGGCGATCTCGCGCGGCTCCAGGCCGAGGGTCTGCCGTTTGACGCGCCGGGCCAGCAGCCAGGAGCCGGCCACGCCGAGGCCGCTGGCGATGCCGAGGTAGGCGAGGAGGTAGGAGGAGGCGCCGCTGAGGCGCTGCCACACGGTCGGGTCGGCCTCACCGACCATCACCGTGCCGAGGTGCCGGCCGAGGGTCTGCCCGGTGGCGCCGAGCACCGGGACCTGGGCGACGAGTTCCCGGCTGCCCTGGAGGGTCAGGGGCCCCGACCAGCCGCGGGTGGCGCCGGCGCCCTCCCCGCGCGGCAGCCGGGCGCCGATCAGCGTGGGGTCGGTGGAGCTGACAACGCGGCCGTCGGCGTCGGCCACCGTGACGGAGGTGACCCCGGACTGGGTCTGCGTGGAGTTCACCAGCGGGGCGAGGGCCTCCTGCGGCACCGGGCGCAGCAGCTGGCTGCGGACCAGCGGCGTGGCGGCCAGCTGTTCGGCCAGGGCGGTGACCCGGCGGCCCTCGACACGGTTGAAGGTGGCCTTGGACTGGGCGAGCGAGACGGCGGCGACCGCGAGCAGGACGACCACGACGATGGCGAGCTGGAGGACCAGCATCTCGCCCGCGAGGGTCTGACGGCGGAAGGTGGGGGCCACGGCGGACTCGTTCCCGGCTGACGGAGGGAGGGGGTGCAGGGGTGTGCCGGGTCGCCATCATGGCGCCCACCTGCGGCGAAGGAAAGGGATGTGCCGTCTTCGCAATGAAGCGGCGACCGCAATGAACACAACCTCCCTTGGTTCCGCAAGGAAGACAGGCGGCTGGCTCGCGGGCACCATGTGGCCCACGTCACCCTCCCCCACAGGGCTCCCCCGTATCGATTTACCCAACCGACAGGTGGTGTCATTCGTGCGCCTGCGCACCCCCCTTGCCCTGCTCGGGGCCGCCGTGCTCGTGCTCGCGGGACCCCCGTTGCTCTCCTCGGGCAGCGACTCCGACTCCGGCACACAGATCCCCGGCCTGCGCTTCATGGTTCCCAACACGCCCGGCGGCGGCTACGACATCACCGCCCGCACGGCCGCGAAGAACGCCGAGGACGCCGGGCTCACGCACAACATCGAGGTGTTCAACCTGCCCGGCGCGGGCGGCACCGTGGGGCTGAGCCGGCTGGTGAGCGAGCACGGCAACGGCAAGCTCGCCATGTCCATGGGTCTGGGCGTCGTGGGCGCCGTCCGCTCCAACCACGCCCCCAAGACCCTCGCCGACACCACGCCGATCGCGCGCCTCACCGAGGAGCAGGACGTCGTGGTGGTGGCCAAGGACTCGCCGTACAAGACGATCGACGAGCTGATCGACGCCTGGAAGAAGGACCCGGGCAAGATCCCCGTGGGCGGTGGTTCGTCACCGGGCGGGCCCGACCACCTCGCGCCGATGCTGATGGCGCAGGCCGCCGGGATCTCGCCGAAGACGGTCAACTACATCCCCTTCGACGGCGGCGGCGAGCTGCTCGCCTCGATCCTCGGCAACAAGGTGGGCTTCGGCGTCTCCGGCGTCGGCGAGTACCTCGACCAGATCAAGGCGGGCGAGCTGAGGGTGCTCGCGGTGACCGGTCCCGAGCGGGTGGACGACCTCCAGGAGGCACCGACGCTCAAGGAGTCCGGCTACGACGTCGACTTCACCAACTGGCGCGGCATCGTGGCCCCGCCCGGCCTGTCCACGGCGCAGCGCAACAAGCTCACCCGCCTGGTCGAGGAGCTGCACGACTCGCCCGAGTGGAAGAAGTCCATGGACCAGAACGGCTGGGACGACGCCTTCCTGACCGGTGAGAAGTTCGGCGCGTTCCTGGACGCCCAGGACAAGCGCGTGGTGTCGGTACTGAAGGAGCTGGGACTGTGACGACGCCGACCGGCTCTTCCGCGAGCCCGAACCCGAACCCGGCCCCTGCTCCCGCTCCCGCCCCGGCGGCCGGACGGCGCTCGTGGCTGCGCGAGCACTCCGAACTGGGCGTGTGCGTACTGCTGCTGGCGCTCGGCGCGCTCGTCCTGACCGACGCGCTCACCATGGACGTCGACATCACCCAGCGCGGGCCGGTCGGGCCCAAGACCGTGCCGATCGTGGTCGGCATCGGCCTGCTGGTGATCGCCGCGCTGCTCGCCGTCGACGTCCTGCGCGGCGGCCGGGGCGAGGCCGAGGGCGGCGAGGACATCGACCTGTCCGAACCGGCCGACTGGCGCACGGTGCTGCTGCTGTCCGGGATCTTCCTCGGCGCCGCCGCGCTGATCGAGCCGGCCGGCTTCCCCGTGGCCGGTGCGCTGCTCTTCTGGGGCGCCGCCTTCGCCCTCGGCAGCCGCCGCGTGGACCGCGATCCGCTGATCGCCGCGGTGGTGTCGCTGATCACCTACGTCGTCTTCGACAAGCTGCTCGGGGTGCCGCTGCCCGGCGGTCCGCTGATGGGAGTGCTCTGACATGAACGCCCTCAACTCCCTCATGGACGGGTTCGGGACGGCCCTGACCCCGATCAACCTGCTGTGGGCCGGCCTCGGTGTGCTGCTCGGCACGGCCATCGGCGTCCTGCCCGGCATCGGTCCGGCGATGGCGGTGGCGCTGCTGCTGCCGGTGACGTACGGGCTGGACCCGGTCGCGGCGTTCATCATGTTCGCGGGCATCTACTACGGCGCGATGTTCGGCGGTTCGACCACCTCCATCCTGCTCAACACTCCCGGTGAGAGCGCCGCCGTGGTCGCGGCCATGGAGGGCAACCCCATGGCCAAAGCGGGGCGGGGCGCACAGGCGCTGGCGGCCGCGGCCATCGGTCACTTCGCGGGCGGCATGATCGGCACGATCCTGCTGGTGGCGCTGGCGCCGACGGTGGCCGACCTGGCGGTGGACATCGGCGCGCCGGACTACTTCGCCATCATGGTGCTCGCGTTCATCGCCGTGACGTCGGTGCTGGGTTCGTCGCGGGTCAGGGGCCTGGCCTCGCTGCTGATCGGTCTGACGATCGGCCTGGTGGGCCTGGACCAGATGACGGGCCAGCAGCGGCTGACCTTCGGCTCGCTGCAACTCGCCGACGGTGTGGACGTGGTGATCGTCGCGGTCGGTCTGTTCGCGATCGGCGAGGCGCTGTGGGTGGCGGCCCATCTGCGGCGCGGGGCGGCCGAGCCGATCCCGGTGGGCCGTCCCTGGCTCGGCCGCGCCGACGTGAAGCGCACCTGGAAGTCCTGGCTGCGCGGTCCGCTCATCGGCTTCCCCTTCGGCGCGATCCCGGCGGGCGGCGCGGAGATCCCCACCTTCCTGTCGTACGTCACGGAGAAGCGCCTGTCCAAGCACAAGGACGAATGGGGCAAGGGGGCCATCGAGGGCGTGGCAGGCCCTGAGTCTGCGGCGTCGGCCTCGGCGGCGGGCACGCTGGTGTCCATGCTGACCCTGGGCCTGCCGACGACGGCGGTCGCCGCGGTCATGCTGGCCGCATTCCAGCAGTACGGCATCCAGCCGGGACCGCTGCTCTTCGAGCGCGAACCCGAGCTGGTGTGGGGTCTGATCGCCTCGCTCTTCGTCGGCATGGTGCTGCTGCTCGCCCTGAACCTGCCGCTGGCGCCGGTGTGGGCCAAGCTGCTGCGCATCCCGCGGCCGTACCTCTACGCGGGGATCATGTTCTTCGCGGCGGTCGGCGCGTACGCGGTCGGCGGTGAGGTGGTCGACCTGGTGATCCTGCTGGTCATCGGTCTCATCGGCTTCGGCATGCGGCGCTACGGCCTGCCCATCCTGCCCGCCGTCATCGGTGTCATCCTCGGCCCGAACGCCGAGCAGCAGCTGCGCCGGGCCCTGCAGATCAGCGACGGCAGCGTGACGGGCCTGGTCAACACGCCGTTCGCGGTGACGGTCTACGCGGTGATCGTGCTGCTGCTGGCCTGGCCGCTGGTGAAGCGGCTGGTGGTCCGCAAGCGCAGGCCGGCCGACGCCTGATCCCCGGCCCAGCACCTCGACGGCCCGAGCCGCTCGACGGCCCGAGCCGTCGAGCGGCTCGGGCCGTCGAGCGGCCGGAAGGCCGGGGACGGGTACGGCGCCGTACCGCACCGCCCGTCGACCGACTCATCCAAGCACCGCTCACCGGCCCGTGCCGCCGGAGCCCGCCGGGCGGAGGGTGGAACTGCTGGTGGACCCCCTCGCCATGAAGGCAGCTGCCCGAGGGACGACGGTCGGACCTGGGGGTCAGTGCTGCTCGTCGAACCTGTTCGCCGCGCCCGCCTGTGCCTCGCGCCCGGGGAGGTCGAGGCGTTGGTGGACCAGACGGGCGAAGTGGCTCACCGTGCGCCCGGTGGCCAGATCCGCCGGCGCGAGGCGGACGGCGAACAGATCACGGACGCTGACGAGGAACTGCATGCCGAGCAGGGAGTCGAGTCCGAAGTCGGTGACGGGGCGGGTGGGGTCCAGATCGGCCTGGTCGGTCTGCAGGACTCCTGCGAGGAGTTGACCGAGTACGTCGGTGATCTTTTGCACCGCCTCGTCCGCCGGCAGTCCCGCCAGCGTTCCCAGGAGCTCGTCCCGGCCGTCCGGAGAGGCGAGGGCGGAGGACGGCACCAGGGCGGCGAACCGCGGGGTGGCCAGAGCGGGCAGCAGGTGACGTGCGGTTCCCCAGCGGTAGCGTCCCGCTCCGGCGACGTCGGTGCCGGCGGCGAGGAGGTGGCCGGCGGCCTTCAGGGCCTCGGCGGGGGTGAGGAGTTCGAGGCCGCGTTCGGACATGGCCGTCTCCATGCCGCTGCGGGCGACGTAGCCGGTCTCGCTGATGGGCCCCCAGGCCAACGCCGTACCCGGCTTGCCGGCGTTGAGCCGGGCCCGGGCGAGGGCTTCCAGGTAGGCGTTGGCCGCCGCATAGGCGGCCTGGCCGGGGTTGCCGATGGTGGCGGAGACGGAGGAGTAGGTGAGGAAGAGGTCCAGGCCGCGGTCCGTGGTGAGCCGGTCCAGCAGCGCCGCGCCTGCCGCCTTGGGCGCCAGCACGGCGGCGAACCGGTCGTCGGTGAGTTCGGACTGCGGTGCGTCGTCCAAGTGCATGGCCGCGTGCACGATGCCGCGCAACCGGTGCCCTGTGGCGTCCACGGTCTCGATGACCCGGCGCAGTGCGGTCTCGTCGGTGACGTCGGCGGCGTGGGCCGTGACGTGCACGCCGCGGTCGGTGAGTTGCCGGAGCAGGGCGGGCGCCTCGGGAGTGTCGGATCCGCGACGTGAGAGCAGGGCCAGATGCCGGGCTCCGTGGTCTGCCAGCCAGTGGGCCGTGGCGGCACCGAGCCCGCTCAGCCCGCCGGTGATCAGGTAGGTGCCGTCGTTGTCGAGGGTGGGGGTGCCGCGGGCGGGTTCGACGAGGACGGGCTCGTCCAGGGGGTCGAACGTGATGACGACCTTGCCGGTGTGCCGGGAGTGTTGCAGGAGGTGGAAGGCCTCCTCGACGCGGGCGGCGGGGTAGACCGTGTGGGGCAGCGGCCGGTAGGCGCCGCAGCCGATCTGTTCGTCGAAGACCGCGACGAGACGGGAGCGCAGGGCCGGGGACTCCATGACGGCGTCGAGGTTGAAGGCGGTGAAGGTGAGGCTGCGGTGGAAGGGGCGCAGCGTCATCGGATTGTTGAGGTAGATGTCCCGCTTGCCGAGCTCGACGAACCGTCCGTTGGGGCGCAGGAGGTCCAGGTTGTGGGCGATGGCCTCGCCGCTGAGGGAGTTCACCACGACGTCGACGCCCCGGCCGCCGGTCAGCTCCCGGACCCGGGGGACGAAGTCCAGGCTGCGGGAGTCGAGGGCGTGTTCGGCGCCGAGCGTGCGGAGCAGGTCCCGCTTGGTCTCCGTGCCGGCGGTGGCGATGACGCGGGCGCCCTGGTTGCGGGCGCATTGCAGGACTGCCATGCCCACGGCTCCCGCGCCACCGTGTACGAGTACGGTCTCCCCGGGGGCGAGGCAGGCCTGGTTGACCAGGGTGTGGTGGACGGTCAGGAAGGCGACGGGGAAGGTCGCCGCCTCCGCGAAAGTCATCCCGTCGGGGATGCGGACGAGGGCGGTGGCCGCCGTTGTCGCGTGGGAGGCGAGGGCCGCGGGCACGAGGCCGCAGACCCTGTCGCCCGGCTTGAGGCCGCGCACGCCTTCTCCCACGGCGCGTACCAGGCCGGCGCCGTCCGTTCCCAGCCCCCGGCTGAGAGGGCTGTTCTCCACCGCTTCGGGCGGGAGCAGGCCGTTGGCCCGCATGGGGTCGCGGTAGTTCAGAGCCACGGCCCGCATCTCGAGGGCCACCTCGCCCGGCCCTGGTTCGGGCAGGTCCGTCCGCCGCCAGACGAGCCGTCGGTGCAGGCTCGGATTGCGGACGTCCAGAAGGAACGGCGTGCCGGCGGGGGCGGCGGGGGGCTCGTCCGCCGCGTGCTGGACGTGCCGGGGCACGAAGCGGCCGTGCGCGGTCAGGACGATCTCGTCCTCCTGACCGCTCTCGTCGTTGTCGGTGGAGTTGTCGCTGGAGTTGGCGGCGGAGACGTCGGTGGAGTTGGCGGTGGAAAGGAGTTCCGCCGCAAGACGGTGTGCGTCGGCGGCCGTCGCCCCGGTGCGTTGCCAGGACAGACGTCGCACACGCAGGTCGGGGCGCTCGTTGGCGAGTGTGCGGCATGCTGCCCACGCGGCCGCGTCGTCCGGATGCGTGGGCTGCTCAGGGGCAGGGAACAGGCCGGTCGGGCGGGTGACGAGCCACAGCTGGGGGCTGGTGCGTCCCTGGAGGCTGTCGCAGGCTGCGGTCAGGGCACGCAGGAGGGCCGCGCGGCGGGTGGTCAGGGTGACGACGGTCTGCCGCGGTCCGGGTTCGGCGAGCAGCAGGACCACGCGCGGCTCGGGTGCTGCGGTCAGTAGCCCGGACCAGTCCTCGGCCTGCTCGGACGCGGCGAAGACGGTGGCCTCGCCGAGCAGGGCCGCCAGTGCCTGCGCGGTCGGCGTCTCGGTGTCGTCCTCGACGGCGACGACCCAGGAGCCCCCGGGGGCGGGAGTCGGTACCCCGGTCTCGGCGGCATGGCCGCGGGTGGCTGCCGCGAGGAGGACGGAACGGTCCTCGGGCCCGATCTGCACCGGATCGGGGAAGCCGCACCGGTGCAGCAGCGGTACCCACTGCTCGCGGGCGAGGATGCGGGAGACGGGGCGCAGGGAGTGATCGCCGCGCTCCCAGAAGTCCTCCCCCGTGCCGAACAGCAGGGCGTCCAGCTGGGCGTGGTGCGCTTCGGTGGCCAGCAGATGTCCGCCGGGGGCCAGTACGGTGTGCAGATGCCCCAGGGTCGCGGCCACATCGTGGGTGGTGTGCAGGGCGTCGCCGGCCAGGACGAGGTCGAATCCGGCTCGGGGCAGGCCCTGGCCGGTCAGGTCGGTGTTCAGGTCCAGGACGCGGTAGTCGACGACATCGTGTCCGGCGAAGCGGTGTTCGGCGCGGGTGAGACCGGCGCCGGTGGCGGCGGTGCAGGTGTAGCGGGTCCGGTCGGCCGGCAGCATGGGCAGTGCGGCGGCCGTCAGGGCGCCGGTGGTCGCACCGACTTCCAGGACACGCAGTGGGCGGTCGGCGGGCCACCGGGCGACGATGTCGCCGAGAACGGCCTGCACGGCACGGTGGGTGAAGCGGTGGGCCGGCGCGGTCTCGCGGAGTTGCTCGTACGCGCTGTCTCCCGGCGGCAGCAGATCGTGTGCGTCGACGCGGCCGCGCACCACGTCGGCCAGGTGGCGCAGATGCCGGTTGAGGAGCAGTGTCTCGGAGCCGAAGGCGGGGTGGTCCTCCACCAGGCCGCGCAGCAGTGTCTCTGGGCGGATCTCGGCGTCGGTCAGCTGCCAGGTCTCTCCGGCGGGGCGAGCGAGACCGTGCTCGACCAGCAGGGGCATCATCAGCCGCACCAGCCGGCGGTGCTGGGGCCGGAGGCCTCCGCTCACCAGGTCACGCATGGAGAACGGGGCCGCCGGATCGGCGAGAAGGCCGTGCAGTGTCTTGGCCCACCAGTGGGCACCGGTCTGTTCGGTGGCGGTGACGAAGCGGTGGTGGCCGCTGTCGTCCAGGGCGGCGCATGCCGCGGTGATGCGGGACCCGGCCGCGCACGCCACCTCGGCGGGAGTGGGAAGCGGAGAGGGAAGCGCGGGTGCGCCCGGGTGCGGGGCGGCCCGCAGAACGGTGCGCTGGACGGCCAGCGGGGTGTGCTCCGCCATGCCGCCTCGACGGGTACGGCAGCCGTCGATCTCGGCGGTGACCGTGCCGTCCGCGTCCGCATAGGTGATGTCCCAGCAGATCTCGTTCGCGCTGCGGCTGCGGCGGCGCAGATGCACGATCCCGGTGGACGCGGGGGCACGCCATACGCGCACGGACCCGAACACCGTCGGTAGGAAGCCGGCGGATTCCGCCGTGAGTTCGGACAGGGCCACGGTGGCCTGCAGCGGTGCGTCGAGAAGTACCGGGTGGGCGGTGTAGGCGTCGGCGGGGTGGCGGAGCCGGTAGGAGACCAGTACCTCCTCCTCGCCGACCTCCAGGTGCTCGATGAGCTGGAAGGCGGGCCCGCAGTTCAGTCCGACGCGGTGGCACGTCCGGTAGAAGTCGGCACCGTCCAGACCGTGGTGACAGCGTGCTCGCAGGGCGTCGACGTCGAGGGGGGACGGTGCCGTGCCGAGCAGGGTGCGGACCTGGGCTCGTACGACGGGCCGGCACTCGCCGCCGTGTTCTTCGCGGACGCTGATGGTCAGGGCGCCGTCGTCGGGAGTGACGGAGGTCTGCAGGGCGACCGGTGTCGGATCCGGCCAGGGCAGCGCCAGGGGGCGGCTGATCTCCAGGTGTCGTACCTCGACCGGGCGCTCCATGGCGCGGAGGCCGGCGCTCAGCGCCATCTCCACATAGGCGGCGGCCGGCATGAGTACGTCGTCCCCGATCTCGTGATCGCCCAGCCAGGGCACCAGTTGAGGCTCGACCGTGCCGTGCCACACGGGGTGCGGCGCGGGCATCCGCTCGCCCACCAGCGGGTGGTCGAGCGCGCCGGAGCCGCTGGTGCCCGCGAGCCGGTCCTCCGCGGAGCCGTGCCAGTACCGTTCGTGCTGCCACGGGTAGGCGGGCAGCTCGGCCACCCGGCCGGGTCGGGGGAAGTGCGGCCGCCAGTCGGTGGTCGGGTCGGCGGCGAGCAGCGCGGCGACCGTGCCCGCCATCTCGCGCGGGCCGTCCCCGTCCCGGTGCAGGGTCGCGACGTAGGAGACGTCCGTGTGGCGCAGGTAGGGGCGCAGTACCGGGTGCGGGCCGATCTCGACCACACTGCCGGCGCCCTCGGACACGAGGTGGGTGACGGCCTCGGCGAAGCGGACCGGCTCGCGGACGTTGCGCCACCAGTAGCGCGCGTTCAGTTCCGGCCCGCTGAGCGGGGTGCCTGTGACGGTGGAGACGAACGGGATTCGGGCCGTGCCGGAGGTCAGCCCCTCCAGAGCGGTGCGCAGCGGTTCCTCGATGGGGTCCATGGCACGGCTGTGGAAGGCGTAGTCCAGGTCCAGCTCTCGGAAGAACACGCCGCGCCCGGCCAACTCAGCGCCCCATGAGGCCAGTTCATCCGCGGATCCGGCGACGGTCACGGCACGGTCGCTGTTGATGCCCGCGATCTCCAGCGCGCCTTCGTAGCGCAGCAGTTCCTCACGGGCCTGTTGCTCGGGCAGACCGACGGCGGCCATGCGGCCCCTGCCCGCCGTAGTGGCCTGGGTGCGGCTGCGTTCGGCGATGACCAGCGCCGCCTGGTCCAGGGTCAGGGCCCCGGCGGCGTGGGCGGCCGCGACCTCACCGACGCTGTGCCCGGCCACCGCCCGCGGCCGCAATCCGTGTGAGGCCAGCAGCGCGGTCAGGCCGACCTGTACGACGAACAGGGCGGGCTGCGCGACCTCGGTCCGCTGCCAGGTACGCGGGGAGGGATACGCCAGTTCCTTGGCCACCGACCAGCCCAGGTGCGGGGCGAGGGCGGCGTCGGCCTCCTCGACGGCCGCGCGGAAGACCGGCTCGTGCTCCAGGAGATCCGCGGCCATGCCCGGCCACTGCGAGGCGTTGCCGGAGAACACGAAGACGATGCCACCGTGCGCGTTCCCTCGCACGATCGCCCCGCGGGCGAGTTCTCCGGCCGCCAGCCGGTCCAGCTGCCGGGCGGCGTCCTGCGGGTCGGTGGCCATGACCGCGGCGCGGTGCGGGTGGGCGCTGCGCCGCACCGTGCTGGTGTGGGTCAGGTCGTAGAAGTCCTCGGGCCGTGTGGCCCGCAGGCGCTCCGCCGTCGCGGTGGCCAGCTGCTTCAGCGCCTTGGGAGAGCGTGCGGAGACGACCAGCGGCAACGGCCCGTGGCCCGGGGTCCCCTCCGCATCGGGCCGGGGCGCGGAAGGGGGCGGGATCAGGACGGCGTGGGCGTTCGCTCCACCGAAGCCGAAGGCGTTCACGCCCACCGCGGCCGCTTGCCCCGGGGGCAGTCGGACCGACCCGACCGTCGGGGACAGCCCGAGGCCGTCGAAGTCGATCGCGGGGTTGAGCGGAAGGGCGTGCAACGACGCGGGCGCGATCCGGTGGCGCAGTACCAGAATCGCCTTGAGCAGGCCCGCCATCCCGGAGGCGGGCTCCAGGTGGCCCAGATTGGTCTTCACCGAACCGATCGGCAGGGGGCCGCCGCGCCGGTGGCGGGCCAGCGCCCGGCCGATGGCCTCGGCCTCCGCCGGGTCCCCGACCTGGGTGCCGGTGCCGTGGGCCTCGAAGTACACCAGGTCGTCCGCGCTGATCCCGGCTTCCGCGTAGACCGCGTGCAGCAGCGCCTCCTGGACCTCGGCGCTGGGCACGATCATGCCGGTGCTGCGGCCGTCGGTGTTGTTGCCGGTGGCCGCGAGCACGGCGTGGACGCGGTCCCCATCGGCCAACGCGTCCTCGAGTCGCTTGAGGACGAGCACCGCGCCGCCTTCCGCGCGGACGAAACCGTCGGCGTCCGCGGAGAAGGCCGCACAGCGTCCGCGCCGCGACAGCATGCCCGCGTAGGAGAATCCGGCGAAGGAGTAGGGGCTGCTCAGCACGTTGACGCCGCCGACCAGGGCGACACGGCTGGAGCCCTCGCGCAGGGTGCGGCAGGCGCGGTCCACCGCGACCAAGGCGGAGGAGCAGGCGGTGTCGATGGCCATGCTGGGCCCGCGCAGGTCGAAGGCGTACGACATCCGGTTCGCCGTGATGGACAGCGTGGCACCGGGCATGGTGTGCGGGCTCTTGTGGTCCTGCATCAGGGTGAGCGTCGTGCCGTAGGCGGGGTCGGAGACCCCCACGTAGACGCAGGTGTCCGATCCTGCCAGCGACTCGGCGGGGATGGCGGCGTCGTCGAGCGCTTCCGCGGCCATCTCCAGCAGGAGTCGCTGCTGGGGGTCGATGTGCCGCGCCTCCGCGGGCGAGATTCCGAAGTAGGCGGCGTCGAAGGAGGCGACGTCCGTGAGAAACCCTCCGGCGGCGGTGTAGCTGCGGCCGGGGCGAACGGCCCCGGGGTCGACCATCCTGTCCCTGGGCAGCCGGTCGGCGGGCATCTCACCGACCATGTCCTGCCCGTCACGCAGCACGGACCACAGGCCGTCCAGGTCGGTGATGCCTCCGGGAAGCCGGCAACCGACGCCCACCACCGCTACGGACCGTTCACGCTGCCGCTCTGTCACGTCTCCGCCTTTTCACGCCGATTGCAGACTTCTTGCGGATTTAAAGGCATCGCGGGAATGAAAAGCCAATGTCTGCCACTCATTGGGGTGAAGGTCGCTCAGCAGCCGAATTTTCGGTCCGCCGGACGACAAGGCGTCGCTACGGTTGCGCGGTGCCCGAACCCGCCCGTGCCCGCATCGCAGCCGTCGCCGCCCACTTGCCGACCCGTTACCGGACCATGGACGAGATCCGCGAGAAGATCGCCAAGAGCGGAGACTACGCACCGCCACCCGGCCTGCTCGAAGATCTCACCGGAGTGCGCGGAGTCCATGTGCGAGGCGAGGGAGAGGACGCCTCCGACCTTGCCGTAGCGGCCGCCCGCAAGGCACTCGACGAGGCGGGCCTACGGATCGGCGACGTCGATCTGCTGTTGTTCGCCGCTACCGCCTCGGACCTGATCGAACCTGCCACGTCGCACCTGGTGGCCGCCAAGATGGGCGCCACCTGCCCGGTGTTCGACGTGAAGAACGCCTGCAACAGCGTCCTCAACGCCATGGAGACGGCCGCTTCGTTCATCGCGACCGGCCGCTACCGCACCGTATTGATCGCCTGCGGAGAGGTCGGCTCGCTGGTGACGCGCTGGAACGTCCCCGACCGGCAGGCACTGCTCAGAGCCCTGCCCGGCTACACCGCGTCCGACGCCGGCGCCGCGATGGTGCTCAGGGCCGGGCCCGGGGGCGAGGACGGCCCGGGCGTCGTCGCGATGCGCTTCGTCAGCAACTCCGCCGCCTGGGAAGCCTGCACCGTGTCCGGAGGAGGAACCATGCACCAGCGTTCCGTCCACGACGACCACACCACGCTGCGTCTGAACGGCGACCTGCGTCAGGGGTTGCTCGACGTGCTTCCCGAAACCCTGGCCGTTGCCGGGAACGAGCTTGCCGCCGCCCGCGCCGGCGCCTTCGTCGCCTTCCATCAGATCGCGATGCCGCAATACCGACAGATGCTCGACATGTTCTCCCTGCCCGAAAGCCTGTGCATGCCCGCGGTGGCCGAACACGGCAACTGTGCGGCGGCCTCACTCCCCCTGCAGTTGGTCAAGGCGCGGGAAGCCGACCGCGTCGAAGACGGGGACGTCGTGGCGATGATCGGCGTGGCCAGCGGTTTCAGCTTCGGGCTGGCTCTCGTCCGATGGTGACCGCACAGGCCGGCCGTACGCCGGCACTCCGCGCGACGGACCGTGCCGCAGCACTGGAACGACTGATGCCGGGCTACCCCGCACCTCGGTACTGGCGGCGGGTGCCGGCCACCGGACAGCACTACGTCGACCTCGGCTCCGGGGAGCCGGTGCTCTTCCTGCACGGCAATCCGTCATGGAGCTACGCGTGGCGCAAAGTGGTCGACCGGCTCTCCCCGCATGCCCGTTGCCTGGCACCGGACCTGCCGGGCTTCGGTCTGTCCCGGCATCTGAGGCCGGCCGCCGGGATCTCGGACCCCTACCGCGCCCAGCTGGACCACCTGGACCTCCTCCACCGGCACCTGGTGCAAAACGAGGGGCTGCCCGAGCGCGGCTGGACGCTCGTCCTGCACGACTGGGGCGGACCGCTCGGCATCGCCTGGGCCCTGCGGCACCCCGAAGTCGTGGCCCGTCTGGTCATCTGCAACACCGTGGCCTTCCCCTGGCCCAGCGACTTCCGGCTGCCGTTCTACCTTCGGTGGATCCGTGACCATCCACGGGTGGCCGACGTCGTGCACCTCACCAACGGCTTCGCGCGCGCCGCGGTGCGCGCCGGGGTGCACCACCCCCTGCGTCCGGCCGAGCGCCGGGCCTACCTCCGGCCCGTCGCCCGGCGCGCCGAGCGCCGGGCCGTCACCGACGCCGTCCGTGCCATCCCTCGTGACAACGCCGATCCCGTGTGGCGGCTGCTCGAACCGCCCGGCACCGACGCCGGTCCGACCGCCCTGCCCATGCTCATCTGCTGGGGCATGCGCGATCCGGTGTTCACCCCGGATCTGCTGGACGAGTGGGCCCGCCGCTGTCCCCACGCAAGCGTCCACCGGTTCCCCGAGGCCGGACACTACGTGATGGAGGACGCCGCCGCGGAACTCGGTGACCGCGTCCGCGACTTCCTGCGAGGAACCCGATGACCGCGACCGTCCCGGGCCTCGTCGCCCGCCTGGCCGACCGGCCCGACGCCACCGCTCTCATCCGCTGCCGCGAGGGGACCTCGCGGACGATCAGCCGCGGCCACCTGGTGCAGGGGTGCCACAGCACCGCGGGGGCCCTGCACCGGGCCGGTGTACGGCCCGGTCACAAGGCCGTCGTGATGACCCGCGACGCCTACGACCTCACCGTCGTCGTGTACGCCCTGTGCTCGCTGGGCGCCGTACCCGTCCTGATCGAACCTCGCGCCGAGGTGCGCCGCTGCCTCCAGGACATCGCGCCGGACGTCTTCGTCGGCGAACCGCCTGCCCAGCTCGGACGCCTGGTCCTGGGGTGGGGCCGCCCCCACGTCCGCATCTCCCTGGTCACCGGCCGGCCGCTGCCGCTCGCTCCGGGCCGGCATCTGGCGACCCGAGCGCCGGGCGGCGGCGTCCCGGTCCCGCAACCACGGGAGCCCGGCGGTGACGAACTGGCCGTCATCGCCTTCACGTCCGGTTCCACCGGCCGTCCCAAAGGCGCGGAGTACCGCTACGCCACCCTGGCGGGACAACTCGACGCGCTCACCACGCTGCTGGCTCCCCGGCCCGAGGACGTACTCCTCGCGGGATTCCTTCCGATCGCGATGCTCGGCCCCCTCCTGGGCCTGACCACCCTCGTCCCGGCCGTGAACCACCTGTCCCCGGCACGCACATCGCCGAACGAACTCGTCGAGCCGATCCTGAAGCACCGAGTCACCAAGATCGTCGCCTCGCCCGCCGTACTCACCCTGATCGCCGGTCACTGCGCCCGTCACGGCATCGCCCTGCCCTCGGTCCGGCAGATCCTCTCCTTCGGCGCCCCGCTCCGTCCCCACCTCGCCGAAGCGCTGCGCAAGGCGGTGCCGGACGCCGCCGAGATCCTCAGCGTCTACGGCGCCACCGAGTGCCTGCCCGTCTCCGCGATCGACGACCACGACCTGCGGACCTCACGCATCCGGCCGCCCGCCGGGCAGGCCGGTACGTGCCTGGGCCGACCGCTGCCCGGCGTCCACCCCCGGATCGTGGACGCGGACCCCACCGGACTCGGAGAGATCGCCGTCGCCGGTCCCACCGTCAGCCCCGCCTACCACGCACGTCCTGACGCGGACGCCGCCACGAAGAGCGTCACCAGCCATGGCGTACTGCACCGCACCGGAGACCTCGGCCGGCTCGACGACCAGGGCCGGCTGTGGTTCCTCGGCCGCAAGGCCCACCTGGTCACCACCGCCGGCTCCACCATGACCACCGAGGACGTCGAGACCGCGGCCGACACCGCTCCAGGCATTCGCCGCACCGCTCTGGTCGGCGTCGGCACGGCCGTATGCCGGCTGCCCGTCCTGTGCGTGGAGCCCATGCCCTCGACCCCCCGTACCGCGGCCCTGGAAGCCGTACGCACCGCCCTGAGAGGCCATCCGGAAGGGCACCGCATCGACGTCCTGCTCCTGCATCCCGGCTTTCCCACCGACCCCCGGCACAACTCCAAGATCGACCGTCCACGGCTGGCGGACTGGGCCGCCAAGCGCCTGCGCAGGAGGACGCGATGAAGGTACTGGTCACCGGCGGAAGCGGTTTTCTGGGGCTGGAGATCTGCCGCCAGTTGACGGGACGCGGCATCGCCACGTCCTCTCTCTGCCGCCGCCCCAGCACGGCTCTGGAACAGCTGGGAATCCAGCAGCACCTGGGCGATCTCGCCGACGCGAACGCGGTCTCCCGCGCGGTCGCCGGGTGCGACGCCGTCATCCACAACGCGGCTCTGGCCGGGGTCAGCGGCCCGATGCGGCTCTACTGGGCCCCCAATGTCGTCGGCACCCGCAACGTGATCGAACAGTGCCGCGCCCACCGGGTGCGCAGGCTCGTCCACACCTCGACCGCCAGCGTCGCCTTCCGGCCCGGTGGCCTCGAAGGCGTCACCGAGGACCTGCCTCGTCCTCCCGGCCACTTGGCCGCCTATCCCCAGAGCAAAGCCGCCGGCGAAGCCCTGGTCCTCACGGCCCACGGCCCGGAGCTGGCCACCGTCTCGCTGCGTCCGCACATCATCTGGGGCCCGGGCGACCCCCACTTCGCCCCCGCCCTGGCGCGCGCCGTACGGGCAGGCCGCCTCCTGATGCCGGGCGACGGCGGCAATCTCGTCGACACCACGCATGTCCGCACCGCCGCCCACGCCCACCTTCTCGCCCTGGACCGCCTGCAGCGGTCGTCCGAGGCCGGCGGTCGCGCCTACTTCATCGGCCAGGGCGATCCGCGCCCCTTGCGCGAGATCGCCCACCGCTTCCTGCGTGCAGCGGACATCAACGCCCGGTGGTGCGCCGTCCCACCACGTCTGGCGACGGCCGCGGCCGCCGTCAGCGACGCATGCCTGCGCACCGTCCGCAGCACGCGCACTCGGGCCCTGAGCCGCTTCCTGCTGGCGGAACTGCTGCAACCGCACTACTTCGACCTGACCGCAGCACGCCGCGAGCTGTCCTTCGAACCGCCGATCGGGTTCGAGGCCGGCCTCGCGGAACTCACCCGGACCACCCCGTCCGCCTTCGACGACAGCGAGGACTCGCCGTGCCCGACACCTACGACACCCTCCGTTCCGTCCTGACCGGCTCCTTCCGTGTCCCGGAGGACGTCATTCATCCGCAGGCCACGCTGGAGCAACTGGGCCTGGACTCCCTGGCCCTGACGGAGCTGGTGCTCATCCTGCACGAACGCCTCGCGGTCAGGATCAGCAAGGAGTACACCGCTCCCGGCCGCACCGTCGCCGAGGTCGCCGACCACGTCGACGCCCTGCGCTCGGCCGGCACCAAGACGGTGGCACCCTCATGACGGCGCCCGTCGCCGTCACCGGTCTCGGTCTGATCACCCCAGGCGGAGAGGACGCCGACGCCACCTGGAGCGCGGTCTGCCGCGGCGTGAGCACCGCGGCGCCCGACCCGGCGCTCGCCGGCCTGCCCGTCGACTTCTCCTGCCGTGTCCCTCTCTCCTGCGACGCCCTGGACCAGCGCATCGGACGGACCGCCTGGCGTATGTCACGGGACGCGAAGCTCGCAGTGCTCGCGGCCCGGGAGGCCGTACACGACGCCGGCCTCGACCCCAGGACCTGGAACGGTGCTCGGGTCGCCGTCGTCGTCGGCTGCGGGCTCGGAGCAGGCGCGGTACACGAAGAGCAGGCCAGGCGCCTGGAGGAACTGGGCGCCGACATGGTCTCGGCGCTCACCGTCTCCCAGATCCTCCCGAACATGGCGGTCGGCGAGGTGTCCATCGACCTCGGGGCCCGCGGCCCCGGTCTCGCACCGGCCACCGCCTGCGCCTCCGGCGCCACCGCCATCGCCGTGGCCCGCGACCTCCTTGTGTCCGGCCAGTGCGACATCGCGGTGGCCGGAGGCACGGAAGCGGCGATCAGCCGCCTGGTGACCACCGGCTTCTGGCGCCTGGGCGCCCTGTCCCGGCGTGTCGACGCGGTCGTCGAGGCGTCCCGGCCCTTCGCCGTCGACCGTGACGGCTTCGTCCTGGGGGAAGGCGCGGGCGTCGTCGTCCTGGAACGCGTGGAAGACGCCGCTGCCCGCGGCGCCCGCTCCCGTGCCCGGCTGGTGGGCTGCGGCAGCACCTCGGACGCCCACCACCCCACGGCTCCGGACCCAGGAGCGGGCGGTGCCGAGTCGGCCCTGCGCACCGCGCTGGCACAGGCCGGGCTGGCCGCACACGATGTCGACCACGTCAACGCGCACGGCACCTCCACCCCGCTCAACGACGCCGGGGAGGCGGCTTTGATCGCCCGCGTGCTGCCGCACCGCCCCAGCGTCACCTCGTCCAAGGGCGTACTCGGCCACGGTCTGGGCGCGGCAGGGGCCGTCGAGGCGGCGCTGACCGTACTCGCCGTGGAGCACCGCACGGCGCCACCGATCGCCAACCTGCAAGCTCCGGCACCCGGGTTCGACATCGACTGTGTCACCAAACGACCACGCCGGCAGGACATCCGCGCAGCCGTCAGCCATTCCTTCGGCTTCGGCGGTCACAACGTCGCCCTCGCTTTGGTCAGGGCCGCCTGATCGGGGTGCGCGGCGGGGTCAGCGCCGCGCGCAGTACCGGGGTGAGTACGCGGCGGGTCTCGACCGGGCTGAGGGCGGCGGGGGTGGGAAGCGGGTTGAGGTACCGGGTGTAGATGAGTCCGCCGAGGACCGTCACCACGGCAGTGGCGCGGGCGGTGGCGTCCCGGCCGCCGAGAAATTCAACAAGCCGGGCCAGCAGCTCGTGTTCCAGGTACTCGCGGATGACCTCGGCGGCCTCGTCGCCCTGGGCCGTGAGCTGGACGAAGCCGGCGTCCTCCCAGAGGTCGGTCACCGCGTCGACCAGCCGCCCGGGGAGGGTGGCCCGATCTCCGTCGAGAACGTCGTCCACCGCCAGCGCGTTGGCGCACTGGAACTGCATCACGTCCGCGAACAGGCCCTTCTTCGAACCGAAGTGGTACCCGATCAGCGCCGGGTCGACCCCGGCCGCCCCGGCAACCGCGCGCAGGGTGGTGCGCCGGTAGCCACGCTCCAGAAACAGCGTGTGTGCCGCCGAGACGATCGACTCGCGGATCGGAGGGTTGCCGCGAGGGCGGCCCCGGGCGCGGCCGGAGGCGGGGGTGTCCTTATTCATCAGCGTTGAGCCTGCGTTGCGTGATCAGCACAGTCAAGGGAGTTCCGGCCACCGCACGAAGGGACGACCCGACACCATGCCTATCGAGATCTTCGGCGCCGACCACGGGCGTCGTCACCACAGCCGCACGGCCGAACATCGCCAAGCCGATCCGGATCGAGGCCCTGAAGGAGAAGCGAGCCACGGGCCCGTCGAACTCCCGGCCTCCGCGAGGGAGTTTCTGGCACTCCCCCGGATCGCCACCCTCACGACCCTCCGCCTTGACGGCACCCCGCACGTCACCCCCGTCCGCTTCACCTTCGACGCGGCAACCGGCCTGGCCCGGGTGACCACCCGGGCACAGACCCTCAAGGCCCGCAACGTGCTGGCGGGTGGGGCGACGGCCCGTGCCGCGCTCTGCCAGGCGGACGGTTTCCGCTGGGCCACCCTCGAAGGCCGAGCCACCGTCACCGACGACCCGGCTCGGGTTTGTGAGGCAGTCCGCCGCTACACCGTCCGCTACCGCGCGGCCCCGCCCGCCCCTCAGGACCTGGTCGTGGTCGAGATCGTCGTCGACCGGTTCCTGAGTCTCAGCCTCTGACCCCCGTACCGAAAGCGAAGTGACAGCGTCGTGCCCACGCTCCCGATTCTCGACTCCACCCTGCACTACCGCGAGTCCGGCGACCCCGAGGGGCTGCCGTTCGTCTTCCTCCACGGCAATCCCACCTCCTCCCACCTGTGGCGAAACGTCCTGCCGGGTGTGGCCGCGCCGGGCCGCCGCCTGCTGGCCCCCGACCTCATCGGCATGGGTGACTCCGGCAAGCCCGACCTCGCCTACTCCTTCGACGACCACGCCCGCTACCTCGACGCCTGGTTCGACGCCCTCGGCCTTGCCGAAGCCGTCCTGGTCGGCCACGACTGGGGCGGCGCTCTCGCCTTCGACCGCGCCGCCCGTCTGCCGGGCAGCGTTCGCGGCCTCGCCTTCACCGAGACGATCGTCAAGCCGCTGGTCGGCGACGAGTTCCCCACGGCCGGGCGGCGGTTGTTCACGCTCCTGCGCACCCCTGGGGTGGGCGAGGAGATGGTTCTGGAGAAGTCGCTGTTCATCGAGGGTCTTCCCGACACGCTTGCCACCCCCCTCGACCCGGCCGACCTGGAGGTCTACCGCCGCCCCTTCCCGACCCCCGAGAGCCGCCGCCCGGTACTGGAGTGGACGCGCATGATGCCGCTGGACGGTGAGCCGGCCGACGTCGTGTCCCGCATCGAACGCTTCGATGCCTGGCTGGCCACCAGCCCCGAGGTACCCAAGCTGCTCGCCGCATTCGAACCGGGCCCGGGCGCGATGACCGACCGGAGGGCCGTGGCCTGGTGCGAGGAGAACATCGCGGGCCTGGAGGTGTCCCGTCACGGCCTCGCCGGCCACCACTCCCCGGAGGACCGCCCCGCGGAGCTGGCCGCGGCGATCAGCGCATGGGCAGGCCACCACGGGCTGCCCGCCCGGGGCTGAACCCCTGAGCGTTGCCCGGCGTCGGGCTCCCAGACGGCCCAATCTCAGAGCCTTCTGATTTCGCGTCACTAGCCTCCCGGCCCATGGTGCGCGACTACCTCATCCTCGGGGCCGGACCGGCCGGACTTCAACTTGCCTCTCTGCTTGAGCGCGACGGGTGCGACTACGTCGTCCTGGAGCGCGGGAGCGGACCGGGAACGTTCTTCACCCGGTATCCCCGCCATCGTCAGATGATCTCGAACAACAAGGTGAACACGGGTTTCACCGACCCGGAACTCAACCTGCGCATGGACTGGAACTCGCTGCTCAGCGACGACCCGGAACTGCTCTTCACCCGGTACACCGAGCGCTACTTCCCGCACGCCGACGACTGGGTGCGCTATCTGACCGACTTCGCGGCCCGCACCGGCGTCCGCGTCGAGTACGGGACGGAGGCCGTACGGATATCCCGCGAGGACGGCGTCTTCACCGTCCTCGACGCCGGTGGACGTACCTGGCGGGCCCGGAGGCTCGTCGTGGCGACCGGCCTCTCCCGGCTCAACGAGCCACCCGTCCCGGGCGTCGAACTCGCCGAACGGTACGACACCTTCGACACCGATCCGGCTTCCTTCACCAACCAGCGGGTGCTGATCATCGGCAAGGGGAACTCCGCGTTCGAAACCGCCGACTCCCTCATCGAGAAGGCCGCGGTGATCCACGTCGCGGGCCCGCACTCGGTCAAACTCGCGTGGAAGACCCACTACGTCGGGCATCTGCGCGCGGTGAACAACAACTTCCTGGACACCTACCAGCTCAAGTCGCAGAACGCGGTCCTCGACGGCACCGTCGAGAGCATCGAGGAGTCCGCGGACGGCGGCTTCCGGGTGCTGCTCCGCTACACCCGGACCACGGAGCCGCTGCGCGAACTGCACTACGACCGGATCGTCGTGTGCACGGGCTTCCGCTTCGACGCGTCCGTCTTCGACGACACCTGCCGCCCCGCGCTCGTCATCAACGACCGGTTCCCCGAGCAGACCTCCGCCTTCGAGTCGGTGAACGTACCGGACCTCTACTTCGCCGGAACCCTGACGCAGCAGCGGGACTTCAAGAGGTCCACCAACGGCTTCATCCACGGTTTCCGCTACTCGGCGCGCGCCCTGCACCGCATCCTGGGCGCCCGTCACCTCGGCACACCGTGGCCGGCCCGGACGCTCACCGCGACACCCGAGGCGATCGCCGACGCCGTCATCGACCGCGTCAACCGCTCGTCGGGCCTGTGGCAGCAGTTCGGGTTCCTCGGCGACGTGGTCGGCGTGGACGGCGACCGGGTTCTGTACCAGGAGGAGGTCCCGCTCGACTACGTCACCGACGGCGGTCTCGGCCCCGCCCCGCACCGGTTCGTCGTCGACCTGGAGTACGGACCGGAGCACGATCAGATCGACCCGTTCGACGTCGGCGTCCCGCGCGTCGTCGAGAACGACGTCGACCACGCCATGGACTCCACGTATCTGCATCCCGTCGTCCGCCACTACCGGGACGGCGTGCTCGCCGGGACCCATCACCTGGCGGAGAACCTGGAGAACGACTGGGACCTGCCGGCCGTCCACCGGCAGCCGCTCACCGCGTTCGTGAAGGAGTGCCTTGACTGAGGAGCCGTTCCCCGGCCCCGTACTCGACCTCCTCGACGCGGCGGGCGAGCGCACGGTGTTCGAGCACGGCGGCCGGGAGGTCTCGGGAGCCCGGCTCCTCGGCATGGTGCGCCGCGCGGTGATCGGCCTGCGGCGCCACGGCGTCGGGCCCGGCGACGGCGTCGCCATGCTGCTGGGGGTCGGCCCCGGGGCGTTCGCCGCGATCGTCGCCGCCCACGTCGTCGGAGCCCGGGTCGTCGGTGTGCGTCCCGGCCTGACCGGGCGTCAGCGGGAGCACCTCCTGCGGGGCGTCGGAGTAAGGATCACCGACCGGCCCGACGGCCCGGGAACCCGTGGGGCAGGGCTCGTCCTCGGCCTCGACGACCTGCTGTCGGCGCCGGACGACGGCGTCCGGCCCCGGGTCCTGGCACGGCCCGGGGACGTCGCCCGGCTCCTGCACACCAGCGGCAGCACCGGCGTTCCCAAGGCGTGCGCCCAGACCTACGCGGCGATGACCGCGGGCTGGGCGCACCGGCCGGACGCCTGGCCGCCCGCGGTCCGCGAACTCGCCCAACGCCTGGACCGGTTCCTGGTGTTCGGCACCCTGGCCAGCCAGGTGATGATGGAGTACGGGCTGCTGGCACTCGCCGCCGGCGGCACCCTCGTCACCGCCGACCCGCCGGCCTTCCCCGATGCCCTGGTGCGCCACCGGGCGACCGCGAGCGTCATCACGGTGGCCCGGCTGACCAAACTCGTGGCGAGCCTGCGCGAGTCGCCCGTGGACCTCGGCGCGCTGCGCGCGCTGATGGTGTCCGGGTCACCACTGGAGCCGGGACGACTGCGGGAGGCCGCCGAGGTGCTCGGCCCGGTCGTCTTCCACGGCTACGGACAGACCGAGACCGGCATGATCTCCATGGCCACCCCGCAGGATCCGCCCGGTTCCCTCGGCGTGCCGCCCGTCGACCTGGAGGTCCGGGACGCCTCCGGCCGCGCGCTCCCGCCCGGCACCGACGGTGAACTCTTCGCCCGTACCCCGTCGCAGAGTTCCGGCTACTGGCAGGAACCCGCCCTCACCGCCGAGGTGTTCTCCGACGGGTGGGTGCGCACCCGCGACCTCGGCCGGCTCGACTCCTCGGGCCGGCTGTGGCTCACGGGACGGATCCGCGACGTGATCATCGTCAACGCCAACGTGTACTACGCCGGACCGGTCGAGCGGCTGCTCGCCGGCCACCCCGCGGTCGCCGAGGCGTACGTCGTCGCCGTGCCCGACGACGACACGGGCGAGGCCGTCCACGCCTTCGTCGTGCCCGCCGCCGGACACACCCCCGACCTCGGCGAACTGAGCGCCCTGGTGGCGGCGGACCTGGGCGAGGCCTGCGCCCCGAGCCGCCTCACCCTCCTCGACGAGGTGCCGCTCACGGCTGCCGGGAAGCCCGACAAACGGCGTCTGACGGCGGAGAGTTAGCGGGGCACGGTCCGTTCAGGGACTGCCGGCCGCGTCCGGCTCCCCCGGTGCGGGCGTCGCCGTGGTGGTCCGCTCGGCGGGAACGGCTTCGCCGTGCACCAGATCGTCGAGTTCGGCGTTCAGTCGGGCAGCGCCTTCGGGGTGCCGGTCGGCGTCGTGCGGGTTGCTTCCGCGGACGGCCACCGCGGCCCCTGCGACGGCCATGGGGATCGCGACGAACACCGCGGCGGTGCGCATGCCTCCCGGCGCGGACAGGACCAGCGCGATGAGCGGGGGCCCGAAGGCCCCGCCGGACTTGCCGGCGGCCGCGGCCCAGCCGCCGGCGGTCCCCCGGATGGCCGTGGGGTAGATCTCGGCCGTGTAGGGGCCGATGAGCGCGATGACACCGGCCGTTCCGGCGAACAGCAGTATCACGACGGTCAGCAGGACGGGCCGGCTGCCGTCCGTCCCGACGGCGGCCAGCGCGAGCAGGGCCGCGACGGTGAGGGCCGCGTAGACGACCATGGTGCCTCTCGCCGACCACCGCATGTAGAGCCAGGCGGCCACCACGCAGGTCGGGATGGACAGCAGCGACGAGACGAACAGCAGCGTGGCGGCGGACATGCCGTGCTGGTCCGCCGCCTCCAACTGGCTGGGCAGGAAGGTGATGAAACCCCAGTAGACGAGGCCCCAGGCGAGTGCGTAGCCGCTGACGACCAGCGTCTTCGCCGTCTGGGGGTGTTTGAACAGGGTGGCGGCGGGGACGCGCCCGGACTGCGACTGCCGGACGGTGAAGGCGGCCGATTCCGGAATCCACCGGTTCAGCGCGATCAGGATCAGGACCAGCGGGAGCTGCGCGAACCACAGGACGCGCCACCCGGTCAGCGGGATGAGCACCGCGGCCAGTCCGGCGGCCGCCATGTAGCCGCCGGTGGTGGTGAGCCCGGCCTGGAGCACCATGATGGCCGCGCGCCGGCCGGGCGGCAGGCTCTCCGTCATCAGGGCGTACACGACGGGCAGCATGCCTCCGGCCGCCATCCCCATCAGAGCGCACATGACCAGGGTGCCGTTGAACGTCGGCATGGCGCCGCACACCGTCGTACCGAGAAAGAGCAGGGACGCGATCAGGATCGTGGCCCTGCGCCCGATCCGGTCCGCGGCACGGCCCCCCACGAGTGATCCCAGTACCGTGCCGCTCAGCGCCACGGTGGGCAACCACGAGACCTCGGCGGCGCTGAGGTGGAACTCGTCACGCATACCGGGCTGGATGAACGCCAGAGTGGCGGGTTTCATCTGATCCACCATCAGCGCGAAGCTCAGCACGGCGATGAGGCGGTGCCGGTCCGCCGGGGTCGTCCGGGCCAAAGCGGGGGCGGCCGCGGGACCTGCTCCAGGAGGCTGCACGACCGCGACCCCGGAGATCACCACGCCCACGACGATGGCGGCCATGGCGACCCACATCACCCACGACGTTCCCATCATGGCCAGGTGGAATCCCATGGACGCGGAGTCGATGAACATCCACAGATGCTGGGCGACACCGGCGCAAGTGAGCGCGACACCGGTCCAGAACACCAGGGGCCGGGGTATCAGCGGAGCCGACTGCGCGGGCAGCGTCAAGTCCCCACCCCGTTCCCTCGTTCCGGGTGGGCGACCGGACAGTGCCCGGTCCGCCGCTCCTCGAAGTGGCGTGCCGCCGGACGCTGCCGGCGGGCGTGCAGCACCATGACCGTGCCGAGCACCAGTTGGCGTACGCCCCGGGTGACGTCCTCCATCCGGTCCCGCACCCGGACGAAGCTCCGCAGCGCGCTCAGGCGGGGCGGCTCGGGAGGCAGGCCGCGCGGAATCAGCAGACAGGGCGCCCGGTGCGGAATGGAGCGGGTGTGCGACGCCGTCGAGTCCAGCCGGAACCGGCCCAGCACCTCGCGGACCGCGGCGCGCAGCACGAGCGGCGACAGCCGCCAGGCCGGGCAGGGGCGGTTCGCCGCCACGCCGTACGGGATGTGGTGGGCGTCCTTGGCGGCCAGCCGGGACCAGCGGTCCGGGTCGAACTCGTCGGGCCGTTCGTAGCCGGTGGCGTGGTAGTCGGGGTAGCTGAAGCACACCACGGAGCCGGCCGGCAGCACGGTCGTGTCGTCGAGCGGGATCTCCCCGGTGGTGATGCGGTGGGCGATGCCGAACAGCGGGTACAGGCGCATCGTCTCGTCGAGCACCTGCGTGAGGTACCGGTCGTCCTCGGGGTCTGCCGCCAGACGCTCCTGCACCCGCGGGTGGTGGGCGAGGGCGAGCAGGACGTGCGCGGTCGCCTCGGACAGCTGAACGACCGCCGTGTTGAAGAAGGTCCCCTGGAGGTAGTGCACCTGTTCCGACGGCGACAGGGAGGCCGGCAGCCGGTGCGCCACGTCGCCGGCCGCGACCCGGTCGCGCAGATAGGCCGTCAGCGCGGCCCGGCGCCGCGGATGGCGCAGACCGGTGCACTTCAGGGCCGTGATCACGTCGTTGGCGTGCGCGGTGATCAGATCCCGGGCGCGCGGCGGGCACGGTTCCGCGAAGACCAGCTCGTAGCAGAACGCGGCCCACGCGGGCATCACCAGGTCCCGCAGCCGTACGAGACTGATCCGGTCGTCCGGCACCGCGTTCAGGACACCGGCGACGGCGCGGCCGGCCGCCGCCGTGAGCCCGGCCGAGCCGCCGGCGACGATGCGCCGCGTCGTGGCGGCCACGTCCTCGTAGCGCTCGCCGGGCTCCAGGTGCTCCTGGTGCACCTCGGGGCCCGGCGCCAGCCAGTACCAGAACAGGTCGGACAGGCCCGCCCCCTCACTGCGCCCGTCCGCGGCCGGATGGGCGTAGACCCGCTCGAACACGTCGGGTCCGTGCGTGGCGTTGGGCAGGGTCACCACCCGGTCGCCGTTGACCTTCTCGAAGATGCGCACGCGCAACGCCACCACCCCGCGCGGCAGCCACCACGCGTCCTGTGCCGCCCTGCTCCTCACCACGTCCCACCCTTCCGGACGACCATGTCGGCCGTCAGGTCGGCGTTCCGGCGCCCGCCGCACAGGGCAAGCGTGTGGTCGTACTCCTCGCGCAGCGTCGCCAGGACGTGCCGTACGCCCGCCTCCCCCTCGACCGCCAGGCCCCACACGACGGGGCGTCCCACGCCGACGGCCGCCGCGCCCAGCGCGATCGCCACGGCGACGTCGCTGCCCCGGCGCACCCCGCCGTCGAGCAGGACCGGCACCCGGCCCGCGACCACACGGGCGATCGCGGGCAGGCAGTCCACGGCCGCCGGGACCGCGTCGCACTGGCGGCCACCGTGGTTGGAGACGATCACTCCGGCCGCGCCGTGCTCGACGGCGAGCCGTGCGTCGTCCGGATGCAGTACGCCTTTGACCAGCACGGGAAGCGACGTACCGCGCACGGTCTCGGCGAAGTCGGGCCAGCCGACCGCCGGGGACATGGGGATGGCGGTGAGCGCGCCCGGCGCGGTGCCGGGCAGGTCGCGCATGTTCTCCGCGGCGTAGCCGGGCGGCAGGTCGGTGAAGCCGTTGCGCAGGTCCCTGGTGTGCCGGCCGAAGACCGGCGAGTCGACGGTGACCACGAGCGCCGTGCAGCCCGCCTCCTCGGCGCGCCGGACGAGCGCCGCGGTGACCTTTGGGCGGGGGTGCAGATACAGCTGGAACCACACGGCCGGGTCCGGGGCCGCCTCGCGCGCCGCGGCGACGACGTCTGGGACCGCGGTGGTCGCGGCCGTCCCGGTCACCAGGACGGCGCCCTCCGCCGCGGCGGCACGGGCCGTGGCCCGCTCGCCGCCCCGGTGGAACAGCCGGTGGAAGGCGGTCGGTGCGACGATCACCGGCGCCGCCCGCCGCGAGCCCGGCAGATCGACGGCGGTGTCCCGCTCCTCGCCGCCGCGCAGCGCCCTCGGCAGCAGCGCGTACCGGTCGAACGCCCGCTCGTTGCCGGCGAGAACGCGCTCCTCGTCCGCACCACCCGCCACGTAGTCGTAGTGAACCGGGTCCAGCACCTCGCGTGCCCTCTCGTGCAGTTCGCGGAGTGTCACGACGCCACCGGGGTGGCCGGGGTCCGGTGTGCGGCGAGGAAGGCGCGCAGCGGGGCGCGGTGGACCTCCTCGTCGTCCCACTCGTTCTCCAGGTTCTCCGTGATGTGGTGCTCGGCGACGAACGCACCGTCCCGGTACCAGCGCACGACCGGATGCAGATAGCGGCCATCCAGGCCTGCCACGTCCCGCTGGGTCTTGCGACCCGCGGTGACGTCGAAGGGGTCCACCGAGTCGTGGTCCGCCCCGTACTCCAGGGTGATCACCGCGTACGCGTCGGCCTCGCCGAAGTCCCCGGCGCGCACCGCGTGGGGCACGTGGTCGACGGGAACCTCCTCGGCGTAGCGCAGCGTGCCGTCCGGGGCGAACAGCAGCAGGTCACCGAGGACGGCGAACTGCTGCCACAACGCGGAGGACCGGTTGACGCGGGCGATCACCGCGTCGACGGCCCGTTCCGTGGCGTCCCCGAGTACCGTCGCCGGCCAGGGCTCGCCGTGGTGGCGCTGCCGCAGCCCCCGGTGCAGGGCCCGCACCGTGTAGCGGAAGCCGTGGATGAAGCCGGTCGTGGACTTCCTGAAGTCGCGGCCCTGCATCAGCGTTCCAGCGAAGTACAGGCCGGGTACGTTGACCGACTCGCCGAGCGGCGTCAGCGCCGGGAAGCGGCCGTCGACGATCAGCTCCGGCGTGCACGTGTCGTCGAAGACCGAGGCGTCGAACCGGAATCCGGTCGCGACGATCACCCGGTCGTAGCGGAGATCCTTGACCACCTCGTCGGCCCGCTCGAAGGCGACGGGGACGCGGAAGCCGTCCGCGTCCCGGTGGATGGCGAGCACACGGCCGTCGAGGAGAGCGTTCTGCGACTTCAGTTGGTAGCTGTCCAGGAAGTTGTTGTAGACCGCGCGCAGGTGTCCCACGTAGTGCGATCGCCAGGCCATTTTCAGCGAGCCCGAACCGACGACGTGGATGACCGCCGCGGTCTCCATCAGGTTCTCGGCCGTCTCGAAGGCGGAGTTGCCCCGCCCGAGGATGAGCACCCGCTGGTCGGTGTAGGACTCCGGATCGGTGTCGATCGTGTCGTAGCGTTCGGCCAGTTCGACGCCCGGGACCGACGGCAGGTTCGGCAGCGGCATCCCGGTGGCGGTCACCAGACGCCGGGTCCGCCACTGCCTTCCGGTGTGGTCGGTGACGATGAACCCCTCGTCATCGCGGGAGACCCTCTCGACCTCGGTGTCGTACCGCACGCGCACCCCGGTCCGGGAGGCGAAGTCCGACAGGTAGCGCACCAGGTCGTCGGCCGGCGGGAAGTAGCGGGGACTGTACCGGGTGAACAGCAGCTCCGGGTCGTCGCTCAGCAGGGAGTTCCAGTCCATCCGCAGCCGCAGCTCCGGATCGTCGTACCCGGTGTGCACCTTGTTGTTCGAGATCAGA
This sequence comes from Streptomyces sp. BBFR51, assembly GCF_044591655.1. Classification (NCBI taxonomy): domain Bacteria; kingdom Bacillati; phylum Actinomycetota; class Actinomycetes; order Kitasatosporales; family Streptomycetaceae; genus Streptomyces; species Streptomyces sp. BBFR51. Next base: position 1,192,280 of record NZ_CP172448.1, read on the forward strand.
TGGCGGTGCCGGGGAAACCGCGTGAAGAACGTGCCCGGACCACTGCCGCGCTCCAGAACGACGTAGTCCGCGCCGTCCCGCTCCAGGAAGGCGGCGAGTTGCAGTCCGGCGGGCCCCGCTCCGATGATCAGATAGTCATGGGTCATGGTCCGGAAGCTATCCACCGGATTTCAGAGCGCTCTGAGATTCCCCGCCTACGTTTTCGGACGTGCTCACCACCACGGACAGCGTCTCACTCACCGGCCCTCTGGACCCCGCCGCCCTGCTCCGCGCGGCGGCACCGCTCACCGTCACCGTGGACGACTCGGCCCGGTCTCGCCTGGACCGCGGCCGCCGCCTCTTCCACGACCTGCGGCACGGCGACGGCGGTGAGGCCCCCGCGATCTACGGCGCCACCACCGGATTCGGCGCGCTCGTGGGGTACGCCGGCCGCACCGACGAGGCCGACCAGTGCGACAACACCCTGGCGCACCTCGGCGCGGGCCAGGGACCGGACCTGCCCCAGGACATCTGCCGCGCCGCTCTCCTGCTGCGCACCTGGTCCCTCGCCCAAGGGTTCTCCGGCGTGTCCGTCGAGGTGGTCGACCGGCTCGCCGCGATGTTCGCCACGACCTTCGGGCCCGCCGTCCCCCGCTACGGCTCGGTCGGGGCGAGCGGCGACCTGATTCCGCTCGCCTACGCCACCCAGGCACTGCGTGGCCGGGGACACGCCTATGTGGACGGCCGCCGCATGCCGGCCGCCGCGGCGCTGACCGCCGCCGGGCTGCGCCCGCTCGCCCTGGACGGCCGGGACGCGCTCGCCCTCGTCAACGGCACCTCCGTCACCACCGCGGCCCTGGCACTGGCCCACGACGCCGTCCGCGCGGCGCACCGCTCACTCATGGCCCTCACCTGTCTGCTGGCCGACCTCCTCGGCTGCGACCCCGGCTTCCTCGACGCGGACCTGCTGCGTGCCTACGGCCACGCCGGCGCGATCGACGTCGGCGCGCGCATGCGGCGGACACTCACCGGAACCATCCCCTCCGGCACCCGGCCGCTGCAGGAGCCGTACAGCGTTCGCTGCTCCCCGCAGTTGCTCGGCGCGGCCGAGGACGCGCTGCGCTACGTCGGGGGTGTGGTCGCCGCGGATGTCGCCGGCGTCAGCGACAACCCGCTGTTCTTCCACGACGACGCGGAAAGGGGGACGCCGGGGAAGGGGACGGAGGGGAAGGGCAAGGTGGTGCACGGCGGGAACTTCTTCGGCCAGCCCGCCGCGTTCGCGGCCGACCTGCTCGCCTCCGTGATGGCCCAGTTGGGCAACCTCGCCGAACGCCAGCTCGACCTGCTGATGGACCCGGCACGCAACGGTGGCCTGCCGCCGATGCTCGCCACCGTGCCGGGCGCCCAGCACGGCCTGCAGGGTGTGCAGCTGGCCACGACCGCGTTCGTGGCGGAGATCCGCCGGGCCGCGACACCGGCCGGTATGCAGAGCCTGCCGACGAACCTGCACAACCAGGATGTCGTGCCGTTCGGGACCCAGGCGGCCCTGCGCTCCTACGACATGGCGGAACTGCTCGGTCTGCTGTGCGGCTCGCTCGCACTCGGTCTGCGTCAGACCGTCCACGTCGGCGCCCGGCGTCCCACCGCCCCCGAGTGCGCCGAACTCCTCGACGCACTCATCGATCTGATCCCGCCCGTTGATCCGGACCGTCCGCTGGACGCGGATGTCCGCGCCGCGGCACGCCTGCTCGCCACCCGCGACCTGCCCCGACCGGACGTGCCGGGCCAGGCGCGGGCCGGCGTCCGCCCTCCGGGAACGTGATGGTGAACCGGGCGCCGCTCCCCGGTCGGCCGGCTGCGGCGACCGTGCCGCCGTGGTGTGTGACGACCTCCCTCAGCAGCGCGAGCCCCAGCCCGTACCGGCCGCCGTCCCCGACGCGGTGGAAGCGTTGGAACAGCCGTTCCGTCCCGGCGAGATCGAAGCCGGGTCCGGTGTCCGAGACGGACAGCCCGACCGTGCCGCCTGAGCGGGTCAGACTCACCTCGATCCGCCCGCCCGAGGGGGTGTGGGTGATCGCGTTGGACAGCAGTTCACCGACGGCGCGGCGCAGCGCGGACTCGACACCGTCGACGGACAGCGGATGCGGCGGGCTCTCCACGGCGACGGTGAGGCGTCCCTCCCGGGCCCGGTCGGACTCCTCGGCGACCACGGACCGGGCCAACGCCACGAGATCGACCGGCCGGTGCTCCGACCGCCGTGCCGGGCCCGTCGCGAGGCTGGCCGACAGCAGCAGGTCGTCCAGCACGTCGCCGAGCCGGCCGACCGAACCGACCAGCCGGATCAGCCCTTCACGATGCGGGCCGGGCAGCTCTTCGGCGGCCGCCTGCCGCACCAACACCTGTGCGCGCGTGTGCACCAGGGTGAGCGGGGTGCGCAGCTCGTGGCTGGCGTCAGTGACGAACCGCCGCTGCCGGGCGAGCGCCTCGGCCAGCGGCGCCACGGCCCGGCGCCCGAGGACCACGCCCGTGACGGCCGCGGCGAGCAGCCCCACCAACTCGGCGACGCCCAGCGCGGTCCACAGGTGATCCCGGTCGGCCAGCTGGAAGCGCATGTCGAACACCGCCTGCACGGGCTTCCCGTCGGCCCGGAGCTGCGTACGCACCAAATACTGCGTGTGGTTGCGCCGTACGGTGCGCTCCACGGGCTCGTGGGTCTTGAGCACCCGGTCCACGTCGGCCCGCACCGGGAAACCGGAGGGGGCGTTCGCCAGCGGAGTGGTGCCGGGCGCGTACAGCCAGGTGCACACGGGCGGGCTCGACAGGTCGCCGTATGCCGCGCCGTAGCGCAGCTCCCGCCACACCTGGTCGTTCTGCGCTCCCACCATCACCGTGTGCGAGACGCCGCCGGCGACCGTGATCAGCAGCGTGATGATCGCCCCGGTGATCACGGCGATCCGCAGCCGCGCCCTGCGCACCGCCGCCCACTCCGCGTCCGCCGACGACTTCACAACGCCCCCAGGCGGTACCCGACTCCGCGGACCGTGCGGACGATCTGCCGGCCCAGCTTGCGGCGCAGGTAGTAGACATAGGTGTCGACGAGGGACGAGGCGGACGCCTCCTCGAACACCGTCCGGCGCAGTTGCTCTCGCGAGTGCACGGTCTCCGGGTGCGAGGCGAGCACCCACAGCAGCTCGAACTCGCGGGCCGCGAGGGTGATCCGCTCGCCGTCAGCCAGCCCGACCTCCCGGGGACCGACGTACAGATGTCCCGAGCCGATCCTCAGTACATCGGTGCTGTCGAGCGCGCGGCGGCACAACGCCCTTAACCGAGCGCTGAGTTCGTCGAGGGAGAACGGCTTGACCAGGTAGTCGTCGGCGCCGGCGTCCAGCCCGTCGACCCGGTCGTGCACGGTGCCCATCGCGGTGAGCAGCAGCACCGGTGTGCGGATCGCGCTGGACCGCAGCCGGCCCAGCAGGTCGATGCCGTCCAGCACCGGCAGGCGCCGGTCGAGGACGAGCACGTCGTAGTGCCGGGTGAGGCCGAAATGCAGGCCCCGGTGGCCGTCGGCCGCGACGTCGACCGCGTACCCCTCTTCTCGCAGCACTTCGCAGAGCATGACGGCCAGCTCCCGGTCGTCCTCGACGAGCAACAGCCGCCACGGCTCCCTCGTACGCTTCTGCTTCACCGTCTCAGTCTCCTCACCCCTCCCCGCAACACCAGTCAACGCCGTTGTACGCTATGGGGTTCCCGGTCGGGAGGGGCTCGTGAGCTGTCCGCGTAAACGCATCGTCTCCGTCCACGCGTACGCCCCGCACCCCCTTCTCGGCCCGACCCACTTCCGCTCGCGCGGGTGGTGCCGTTGCACGCGGTGCCGCGCACCTGCGGCTGTACGGCCGGTCCGCCGGAGTACCGCGTCCTTCGGCCCGGGCGACGTCGGGGACGGCCTCGTCGAACGCCGCCTCCCACGTGGCCGTTTCTCCTTGTCCGCGCCTCAGGCGTATGGGACGGTGGGGAGCATGACGAAGTACGTCGCACTGCTGCGCGGCATCAATGTCGGGGGCCACGCCAAGATCGCGATGAAGGATCTGCGCGAGCTGTTCGGCGAGATGGGTTTCGACGAGGTCCAGACGTACCTGCAGAGCGGGAACGTGGTGTTCGCCGACCCTGCCGATGCCGCGCCGGGCGAGCTGCGGGAGCGGATCGAGAAGCGCCTCGCCGACGGGCTGGGTGTACCGGCCGGTGTGCTGCTGCGCAGCGGCGAGTCGCTGGCCCGGACGGTCGCGGCCAATCCGTACCTGGACCGCGAGGACGACCCGGCCAAGCTGCACGTCACCTTCCTCGCCGGGCGGCCGACCGCCGAGCAGGCGGCCGCACTGCAGACGCCCGCCGGGGAGACGGCCGAATTCACCCTGGCCGGTGACGAGATCCACCTGCACGTGCCGGGCGGCTACGGGCGGACCAAGCTGAACAACACCTTCATCGAGCGTCGGCTCGGCATCGCCGCCACCACCCGCAACTGGAGGTCCGTCAACGCCCTGCACACGATGGCTTCCTGACGGGCCGACGGGCAAGGACGCGCATCCGGCGCGGGCACGAGTACGAACACGGGCACAGGCATGGGCACGGGCCCGCCGCGGTCGCGGCGGGCCCGTAGGGCGGGTGGGTCAACCCTGACTGATGCAGAACGGGTGGCCGGCCGGGTCCAGGAAGACCCTCCAGCGCTCGCCGCCGGGCTGGGTCTCCGCCTTGGCGGCACCGAGCTCCAGCACCCGCTTCTCAGCGGCGTCCAGGTCCTCGGCGGAGAAGTCGAGGTGGAACTGCTGCGGGATGCTCTGACCAGGCCACTGCGGGGCCTGGTAGTCGGCGACCTTCTGGAATCCCATTGCCGGGCCGCCGTCGCCGTCGAGGCCCGCGAAGTCGTCGGACTTGTAGGAGATCTTCAGGCCGGTGAGCTCCGTGTAGAACTCGGCCAGCTGGGTCGGGTCGGAACAGTCGAGAGTGACACCGTAGTACTTGGTCAGCGCGGGCACACCGAAACCCTTTCTTCGGAGGGTGCATGGATTCGGAAGCAGCCGAAAGACGGGCGACTTCCGTCGGCTCGGGTCGAGGACCGACAAGCCGATAATGACAGTACGTCAGAACTACCGTGGCCGCGAACAAAGGGCAATATTCGAGGCCGCCCATCGTCGAATCGGAGCCTACTCGGGGTGGTTCACTTCTGGGGTGCCTCAGGACTTGGAGATCCTCTCATTCGACTCGGCCGAAGCGTTCAAGACTTGGCTCGCCGAAAGCCACGCGTCCTCTGACGGCATCTGGCTCAAGCTGCGCATGAAGGTCCCCGGATCGGTCGCGCTGGATTACGTGCAGGCCCTTGACGTGGCGCTCTGCCACGGCTGGATCGACGGCCAGAGGGGCCAGTTCGACGACGGTTGGTGGCTGCAGCGGTTCACCCCCAGGAGGACGGCCGGCAGGTGGTCCGAGGTCAACAGGGTCAAGGTCGCGGCGCTGATCTGGCAGGGCGAGAAGCTCCACCCGCAGCCGGCCGCTAGCCCTGCAGCAGGGCCAGCAGTTCGGGGGTGTAGAGCTCGGAGACCGGGCGCACCCCGGCCACGGTGTCGAAGTACCGCTGGGTGAGGTCCGGGCTGGTGCCGACCGCCCGCAGCAGCGCCAGGCGCTTGTCGCGGGCGTCGGCCTGGGCGACCAGCAGGGTGCCCTGGTACGGGGGCGTCAGCTCCTGGAGCAGGCGGGTGCCGTAGGCCTCGAGGGCGGCGGTCAGCCGGGGCTCGTCGTGGAGGCCGTCGGCGACCGCCTCGACCAGCAACTCGGCCTGCAGGAAGGCGTCGCCGATGCCGCGCGCGGTGATCGAGTCCTTGTGGTGGGCGGCGTCCCCGACCAACGCCCAGCCCGGGCCCGAGGTCTCCCGGAAGAAGTTGCGCTGGTCGCCGGTGCCGCGCAGCCGCTCGGTCTGCTCGGCCCGCTCCATCTGCGCGAACAGCGCGGGGGCGTTGACCTTGACGCCCTCACGGTAGGCGGCGAAGGCGTCGGTGCGGACCTCCTCGAAGCGGTCCTGCGGGAAGTAGGCGGAGATCAGCACCGCGTCGTTGGTGGGGACGGCGGAGACCCAGCCGCGTTCGCCCTCGTACAGCTCGAAGTCGGTCTTCGGGCCGTCCCAGAAGGTGTAGTAGGCGCAGGTCAGCCGCGGGTGTTCGACGGTGGTGCGGGCGCCGGCCAGCTCGGCGACCGTGGAGCGCATGCCGTCGGCACCGACCACCAGCCGGGCGCGTTCGACGGTGGTCCCGCCGCCGGGGGTGGTGCAGCGCACCCCGGCCACCCGGCCGTCCTCGACCAGCAGCTCGCCGACACCGCAGTGGTCGCGGAACTCGACGCCGGCGGCCACCGCGCCCTCGACCAGGATCGTGTCCAGCAGGGGGCGGCGGGGGGCGTAGGAGGCGTGCACCGTGCCGTTCGGGCTGGCGCAGCCGGCCAGGCGGACCTCCTCGATCTCGTAGACGGTCCGGCCGAGCGGCGGGCAGCCGGTGGCCTTGACGGCGTCCAGCAGGCCCCAGCGCTCCAGGCGGGACACACCGGGCTGCTGGATGTACAGCGTGGAGAGGGTGTCGGTGCCCGCAGCCGCCCGGTCGACAAGCAGGACCCGGTAGCCCTGCCGGGCGAAGAGCATGGCTGTCGGGCCGCCCGCACTCCGCGCGCCCACCACTATCACGTCCCACTCCACGACGAGCCACCTCCCGCACCGGTCGGGCGCGCGCAGTCTGCGCTGCGCCCTCTGCGGGTCCGACCGTACGCAGCCGCGGGGTCCGGGACCGCCCACTTTTGAGCGCGCCCGCGGCGGGCCGGCCGCTACGGTCGGATCAGCGGCAGGATCAGGTCGTCGACCACGGAGACGAGCAGGTCGTCGGGGACCGGCGAGGGTTCGCTGAGAAAGCGCTGGACGAGCATGGCGGGGCCGATATCGACCACCATGGGGCTGATCGATCCCTCGTGGACCTCGCCGCGCAGGGTGCCGCGTTCCAGGATCCGCCAGAACACGTCCTGGCGCGGGGCGATCACCCGGTCGTTGACGATGCCCATGAACGGCCGGTCCAGGTCGATCTCGGCGAGCAGGCTCCGCACGGCCCGCCCGACCGGGGAGTTGAGCACCGCGGCCTTCTCGCGCATGAGCTCGATCAGGTCCTCACGGACGCTGTCGCCCTCGGGGAGTTCGTCGGGTGACGGCAGCGTGTTGTCGAGGGCGTCGACCACCAGCTCGGCCTTGTTGGACCAGCGACGGTAGATCGCGGCCTTGCCGGTGTGCGCGGTCGCGGCGACCGAGTCCATGGTCAGGCCCGCGTAGCCGACATGGGCCAGCTGTTCGATCACGGCGTGGAAGATGGCCTGTTCGAGGGCCTTCCCCCGGCGGCGTAACGGTGTGCCTGCAACCGCGAGTGACCGGGCGTCAGCTGTCATGGATCCCCCATCCGAGCGACGAGTGAACACTTGCGTTCCTAATTTGCCGCACGGTAGGGTCCCCGCATAGGGAACTCACAAGTGCCTTATTGAGGATCGAGGGTACCGATGACCGAGCTGGACGCGTCCTCCCTGACGGCCTCGGCACCACAGTGACGCACCGCAGCGGTACGGCTCCCGCCGTGATCGCCGTCGTACGGCTGATGGTGGTGCCCGATGCGACCATCGTGGACGCAGCCCTGCCGCGGGTCCAGACCGCCGCCGGGTTTTCCGGCGCGCGCGCCGTGCCGACGGCTGCCGCGCCGGTACCGGGGGCGCCCGCCGTTCCTCGCCGAGTCCCGGCGCCGGCAGGTCGGGGACGACCTGGCGTACGCGGTCACCTCGGCGGCCGGCACGGCCGGCCGGTTCTTCTCCGTGACCGTCCTCGCGCGGACCGTGCCGCGCCGCGGGGGCTGCCGGGCCGGCTACCGGTCGGCGAGTTCCTGGCGCAGGATCCGCTTGAGCACCTTGCCGGTGATGCCCCGCGGCAGCGACTCGCGGGCCTCGACCAGGACGGGCAGCTGGTGCGGTTCGAGCCGGTCGGCCAGGAAGGCGGGCAGCTCGCCGGCGGCCGCCGGGTCCTCCAGCACCACCACCGCGGCCGGGCCCGAACCCGCGGCGACCACCGCAGCCTCGCGGACCGCCGGGTGCTCGTACAGCGCCGCCTCGACGGCCACCGAGGAGACCCGCGCCCCGCCGGCGCTGTCGATCACGTCGTTGCCGCGGTCGAACAGGTGGAGCCAGCCCTCCTCGTCCAGGTGGCCGAGGTCGCCGGTACGGATCCAGCCGTCGATCCGCACCTCGGCGTCGCGCCGGGCGTCGAGGTAGCGGCGGCCGGGCGCGGCGGAGCGCAACTGGATCTCGCCGACCTCGCCGAGCGGCAGTTCGGCGCCCTGCGCGTCGGCGATCCGCACCTCACTGCCCCGGGCGGCCCGGCCGAGGGTGCTGGGGCGGGCCGGGTCGAAGGTGTTGACGACGACCGCGGGTACGGCCTCGGACTGCGAGTAGGCGGTGTTCAGCTCCGCGGCGGGGAACATCTTCAGCAGTCCGCGGCTCAGCGCGGGGGCGAGCGGGGCGGAGGCGATCGCCACCCGCTCCACGCAGCTGAGGTCGTAGCGCTCGCCGATCCGGGTGGCCAGCATCCGCATCGCGATCCACGGGGTGATCATCACGAAGCCGATCCGGTGGCGGCTGATCAGTTCCGCCATCCGCTCCACGTCGTCGACCGCGACCAGCACCAGCGCCGAGGGCGAGGTGACCGCGATGATGGCGACCGTCGTGGCGCTGGAGGTGGTGCCGAGCGGCATCGGGGCGAGCAGCGGCGTCGGGTTCTCGAACTGCAGCAGGCCCTCGGGGCCGCGCCCGAAAGTGAGGTTGCCGTGCGGGTTGGTGAACGCCTTGGCCGGCCCGGTGGTGCCGGAGGTGTAGAGCACGTCGGCGATGTCCTCGGGGGCCAGCGGTACGTCGACCGGCGTCTCGTCGCCGCTGTCCAGTCCGGCGACCTCGGCGGTCCAGCCGGTGAAGCTCGCGGGCGGCCGGAGCGAGCTGCTGTGGATCACCCCGGCGGCCCGGCACTCCGACAGCCGGCGTTCGATCTCGGGTTCGCCGAGCCGGTCGCTCAGGTGCAGGGCGGCGGCGCCGGCACTGAGTACGGCGAGGTAGGCGACCGCGTAGTCGGTCCAGTCCATGCCGCCGTACAGCAGGCCGATCCGGCTGCCCTTGGTGACGCCGATGCCGAGCAGGCCGTGGGCGGTGCGGTCGACCCGGCGCTGCCAGTCGCCGTAGTTCAGCGCGTCGGTTCCGTCGATGTTGAGTGCGATGCGGCCGGGATATGCCTCGGCCCGCCGGCGCAGCAGATCGGTGACTTGGACCACGGTACTCGCTTGTTCCATGTCGGCTCCTCGACCACTGGGCTGGACATCCCACGCTACGAAGCCGCCAATTTCTTATCTGCTCAGAATTGCGCGACCGCGGGAGTTCCTTGTCGATACCGTCGAGAGGTTGGCGAACCCGTAGACATTCGGATCGGCTGGAGATGACTGACCATGACTCAGATCGCTAATTCCGCGTGGGAAACGTCCTCCTGGGAAGAATCCAGCTATCTCGAGCCCACGGACGGTCCGCCGCTTATCCGCGCCGATGTGAAACGCGTATTCCACGGTGATGTGGAGGGCACAGGGGAGGCGGTCCTGCTGTGCTGCCGTCCGGACGACAAGTCGGCCGGATACGTCTCCACCGAGCACATCGTCGCCACCGTCGCGGGCCGCTCCGGCACCTTCGTGGTCCAGCACGGCGCGTCGATGGGCGACGACCAGCCGCAGACCATGGGCTTCGTGGTCCCGAACTCCGGCACCGGCGGCCTGACCGGCCTCACCGGCAGCTGCGCCTTCGGCCACGACGAGGAGGGCAAGGCGTACTTCCGCCTGGAGTACCAGCTGTCGTAGGACGACGGCGTCCCCGGACCGGCAGCGGCCGGTCCGGGGACGTCCCGCGTTCAGCGCGCGATGATCTCCAGGGCCACCGCGGGGCGGCCGCCGAAGCGCTCGCCGACCAGCTTGGCGAAGGCCGTCATCGGCTCGCGGACGCTGGTGACCGGCGGGTTGAGGCCGCCCAGGTAGGCGCGGTGCGCCTCCAGCGAGGCGATGCCCGCCTCCAGGTGGTCGGTGACGTCGACGGCGTGGGTGGGCTGCGGGGAGTTGGCCATCGCCACGTACTTGACGCCGCCCCAGTGCTCCAGGCCGATGTCCTCGAAGATCCACCGGTTGCCGGCGTCGCCGACGGCGTCCAGCAGGGCGTGGGCGGTGTGCCGGTGGTCGGGGGTGTTCCACTTGCCGGTCGAGGTGGTCTCCCGGCCGTTGAAGCCGAGCACGAAGTCGGGGCGGTGACGGCGTATCGCGGCGGCGATGTCCCGGCGCAGGCCGAGCCCGTACTCGATCTCGCCGTCGCGGTGGTCGAGGAACTCGACCTCACAGACGCCGACGATCTTGGCACTGGCCCGCTGCTCGGCCTCCCGGACCACCGCCGACTCGGCGGGGGTGAGGCCGTCAATGCCGGCCTGGCCCTTGGTGATCAGCAGATAGGAGACGCTCTTCCCGGCGGCCGTCCACGCGGCGACGGCGCTTGAGGTGCCGAACTCGACGTCGTCGGGGTGGGCGACCACCGCGAGGCCGCGGCTCCAGTCGTCGGGCAGGCTCTGCAGTTCCTCATCGGTCATCGGGACACTCCTGCGGTTGGCAGCTGACGGTTCATCGGTGCGGTCGGCCAAAGGGCGAGGTCCGCCCGGATCTCGTCGAGCAGGCCGGCCGCCTGGTCCTTGAGGTAGAAGTGGTCGCCGTCGAACTCGCGGAAGCGGAACGCGGCCGCGGTGACCTGCGCCCAGGCCACCAGCTCGTCCGCGTCGGCCTCCGGGTCGTCCCGCCCGACGAACGCCGAGAGCGGGCAGTCCAGGCGCGGCCCTGGCAGCGGCGTGTAGCTGTCGTTCAGCTCGAAGTCGGCACGCAGCGTCGGCAGGAACAGCCGTACCAGCTCGGGCTGTTCGAGCAGGTCGGCCGGGGTGCCGTTGAGCCGGGCCACCTCGGTGAGGAAGGCCGCGTCGTCGAGCCGCGCGTAGGAGGCGCGGCGGGCGGGCAGGTGCGGGGCGCGGCGGGCCGAGACGAACAGCCGCACCGGGGCGGGAAGGCCGAGCGCCACGAACCGCCGGGCGAGCTCGTAGCAGACGGCGGCGCCCATACTGTGCCCGAACAGGGCGTAGGGCCGGTCGAGTTGCGGGCCGAGCAGTTCGGCCAGCGGACCGATCGCCTGCTCCATCGTCACGTACGGCAGCTCGCGGAGCCGGCTCTCCCGGCCGGGCAGCACCACCGGGCGCACCTCGATGCCGGGGGCGAGCGCGGCGCGCCAGGGGTGGAAGAACGCGCCACCGCCGCCTGCGTGCGGCAGGCAGAACAGCCGGAGCTCCGCCTCGGTCCTGCTCATGTCATACCCCCTCGTTGGCGAAGACCACGGCGGAATGGAACCCGCCGAAACCGAAACTGTTGGACAGCGCGAATTCGGCTGCCATCGGCACCCGTGCGGCGCCGGTGAACCGCAGCCGGGGCTCCACCGGGTCGGCGAGCCACGGGTTGGGGTGCGCGAAGCCGCCGGTCAGCTGGGCGACGGTGGCGACCGCTTCGACCACCCCGGCCGCGCTCAGGCAGTGCCCGGTCAGCGCCTTGGTGGCGTTCACCAGCGCCGGGGCGTCCTGGCCGAGCACCCGCAGCAGGGCGGCGGCCTCGGTTCGGTCGCCGAGCGGCGAGGCGGTGCCGTGCGTGTTGACGTAGCCGAGCCGCCCGGGGGCGACTCCGGCCCGCTCCAGTGCGGTCCGCATCACCGCGGCCTCCACCTGCTCACTCGGGTCGGCGAGACTGGTACCGCTCAGCCGCAGCGCGTGCCCCGCCAGCCGGGCCAGCGCCTTCGCACCCCGGCGGCGGGCACCCGCGGCGGTCTCCAGCACCACGGCGGCGCCGCCGACACCGTCGGTGAACCCGCGGTGCGCCCGGTCGAAGGGGCGGCAGGGCGGGTCGTGGTCGGTGTCGGCGCCGGTGGCGGCGGGCGTCATCGCGCCCAGCGCGCGGTAGGCCTGGCGTTCCACCGGGGCGAGTTCGGTGGGCGCGCCCAGCACCAGGCAGGCGTCCACCGCTCCGGCGTCGAGCAGCCGGGCGGCGGTGATCAGCGCGACGTTGCCGCTGGCGGACGCGCCGCCCACGGTGCAGCCCTCGCCCTCGATGCCGAGGACCTCGCTGACCACGCCGACCTGGTCGGTGTCCTGCATGTGGAGCGCGTACCGGCCGGGGACGGCGGCGGGACGCTCCCGGTGGCGGTCGGCGGCGCGCTGCGCACCCGCGCCGGTGACATTGTTGCCGGCCACCACCAGGCCCAGCCGGTCCGCGGGCAGGGCCGCTTCGGCGAGTCCGGCCTGGTCCCAGGCCTCCGCGGCGGTCAGGACGGAGACCTGCACACCGAGCGGCGACCTGGCCGCCGTGCGGGCCGCCTTCTGCGGCACCCACCCGCCGCGGGCCCCGAGCTGTGTGAGCAGGGCCGGGTAGTCGAAGGGCGGCAGCGGCGCGCCGGGTGAGTCGGTGTCCCGGTCGGCGGCGGGCAGCAGGGCGCTGCGGCCGGCCCGCAGCGCGTCGGTGAAAGCCGCCAGGCCCGCGCCGGCCGCGCAGTGCACGCCGAGACCGGTGACCACGACGCCGCCGCCGGGGGTCACGCGGAGTGCCGGGCGAGCAGGGCGACCAACGAGCGGATGTCCCGGGTCTGCTGGAACTCCATCACGGGCACGCTGATGCCCATGTCCTCCATGGTGAGGGTCACCACCTCCGCCCGGTCGATGCTGTTGCAGCCCAACTCGGCCAGGCTGTTGTCGAGGGTGACGGTGGAGGTGTCCAGGTCGTACACCACGACGCCCAGATTGCGCCGGACCGCCTCGAAGATGTCGCTGTCGTCCATCTCGCTGTTCTCCTAGACCCACTCGTAGGTGCGGTGGTAGCCCTCGGTGCCGCGGTACGCCAGCACCGGCTCCCGGCCGGGGCGGGCGTCGAGGAAGCGCCGGTAGCTCTCGACCTCGATCTTGCGGTTCTCGACCGGGACCAGGCAGCGGCTGTTCTCGGTGAGCAACTCGGCGTACTCGGCGAAGCTCAGCGGGATCCGGGCGTCCAGCCGGCCCGCGATGTCCAGCTCGGCGAGCGCGGCGCGGGAGCCCTCGTCGACGAGTCCGCTGAAGAACTCCGAGGCGCAGCCCGAGCCGTACGAGAACAGGCCCACCCGGGCGGTGCCCCGGTACGGGGCGTTGTCGATGAGACTGGCCAGGGCCAGGTAGACGGAGCCGGAGCAGAGGTTGCCCACCTGGCCGGGGTAGACCAGCGAGGGCGTCACCCGGGCGGCGAAGTCCGCCTCGATGACATCGGGGGTGGCCCGGGCCTGTTCCCGCATGAGTTTGCGGTGGGCGGCCCTGACCAGGCCGGCGAACGGGGTGTGCAGGGCGAGTTGGTCGAAAGTGGTCCGCAGGTCGACGTCGGCGACCTTGCCGCGGTAGTCGGTGAAGCTGTGGGACAGGCAGTCCAGGTAGGCGAAGAGCGAACCGTCGACGTCGGCGATGTCGTAGTCCGGCATCGGCCGCGCCGAGTCCATGGTCTCGTAGCTGTGCGCGCCGAACGCGCCGAGGTCGAGGGCGAGGACCCGTGGGTCGTCGCCGAGCAGCATGGCCGAGGCGCCGGTGCCGGTGGCGGGTTCCGCGTAGCCGGCCCTTGCGTCGACCATGGACACGTCGGTGGCGATCACCAGCGCCTTGGCGCCCGCGGAGATCCCGGAGGCCAGGTAGCCGGCGGCGATCTGCAGGCCGCCGGTGGCGGCGTAGCAGGCCTGCTTGACCTCCATCACCCGGCACTTGCGGCTCAGGCCCAGGTACTCGTGGACGTAGGAGGCGATCGACTTGCTGTAGTCGACGCCCGACTCGCTGGAGGTGAGGATCAGTTCGATCCGCTCCTTGTCCTGCGGGGCGAGCCGGTTGACGATCGGGGCGGCCGCGTTGACGGCGTTGGTGATCGGGTCCTCGCACGGCAGGGCGACCGAGCGGGCCTGCATCATCAGGTGGCCGATCCGCTCCCGGTCCAGGCCGCGGCCGTCGAACAGCTCGGCGGTGGACAGCTGGGCGAAGCCGGCGTGGACGTTCAGCGCCTCGATGCCGATCCGCGCGGTCATCGCTGCTTCACCTCCACCAGGAAGTCGATCAGGGCGTCGATGTCGGGCACGGTGCTGAAGCGGGCCATCGGCTCACGGACTCCGAGCGCGTCGATCAGCGCCATGACGATCTCCACCCGGTCGACCGAGTCCGCGCCGAGGTCCTTGAGGTGTTTGTCGCCGGTGATCTGCCCGGCGGGCACCTGGGGCAGGATGGCCGCGACCGTCTCGTGCACCAGGCGGGCCACCTCGGCGCGGTCGGTGTCACTGCGCTGCGGCATTCGAGCCCTCCAGTCGTACGTGCAGGGTGCAGACCGCCAGGCAGCGGCTGCTCGCGGCGTCCTCGACCACCGCGTTCCAGCGTTCCTCGGCCGGGTCGTCGCGGCGCCGCCAGGAGCGCAGGCGGATCCGCAGCACCGAGTCGGCGTCGGCGTTGCCGAGGTAGCAGAGCTGGTGATCCAGCACCGCCCGGTCGAGGAATCTACGGTTGGCGCGGCCCTGGTTCCGCCACATTTTGAGCAGGGCGCCGTCGATGATGGAGAAGTACGAGGCGAAGTAGAGGAGTCCGACGCCGTTGATGTCGCGGGTGATGTCGATCGGGTACTCGACCTCGTCGGCGGCCACCAGCTCCTCCCACTCCGGGTCCTCCAGGTCGTGGAAGGTCTGTTGGGACCTGGCCACCCCGTACGCGACCCGCGGCGAGTACTCGGCGGGCAGCTGCGGCAGGTGGGCGTGGCGGAAGTCGGCCGGCGCGGAGCTGAGCAGACCCTCGTTGCTGCCGGCCTGGCTGCGCGTCACCCAGCGGTTGAAGTTCTGCACGTACAGGCAGTCGGGCTGCCGGGCGGCGAAGAACTCGTCCGGGTCCAGGCCCTGTTCGGGCTTGGTCTCGGAGCCGGGAGGCACCCGGCGGACGCGGTGCAGGGTCAGCACCGACTCACTGCCGAAGCCGAACACGCGGGAGGTGGTCTCGATCCGGTCGCCGAAGGTCAGCGCGCCCGGGTGGAGATCCCCGCCGGAGCGGACCCGGAAGTAGTAGAAGGACAGGTAGGTGGGACGGCCCATGTCGTCGACCGCGTTGAAGGCGTCGGTGCCGCAGACCTCACTGACGGTCTCCCAGGTCCAGTCGCCGACCTGGCCGACGAAGAGCGAGTTGTGCCCGCACATCCCGGGCTTGACGACGACCAGCCGGCCGACCGAGCCGTCGGGGGCGCGCCAGACCTCCGGCCGCAACAGCGTGTTCTCGGCCCTGAGCATCACTGCGGCCCTCCATCGTGGTCGGCGTCCTGCGGGGTGTCGTGCTCGGAGAGGAACTCGGTGAGAACGGAGTTGAAGATCTCCGGCTGAGTGAGCGCCGGGAAGTGGCCGGCCTCGTCGATCTCCGCGTAGCGGGCGTCGGTGATCGTGCCCCGCAGCAGGTGCGCGGTCTTCTGCGGGATCACCGTGTCGAAGCGGCCCTGGACGACGAGCGTCGGCACCGCGATCTGCGGCAGCCGGGACAGCATGTCCGGCTCGGTGGCGAACACGTCCAGGTAGCGCAGTCCGGTCTGCGGGTCCATGCTCTCGGAGCGCAGCAGCACCGACTCCAGCTGCCGGCGCCGCTGTTCGTCAGGGGCACAGGCGCCGTCGGCGGCGATCCTGTCGAAGTCCTCCTGGAGCACCACGTCCAGGCGGTTGACCTCGCCGATCCGGTTGGCGCACTTGTAGGAGCTGCAGATCAGGGTCAGCGACGCCACCTCGTCCGGGTGCTCCAGCGCGTAGGTCTGAGCGGTCAGACCGCCGAACGAGGCGCCGGCCAGGTGCACGGGCCCGGTCGCACCGAGTTCGCGCAGCGCCGCCCGGTGCACCTCGGCCAGACCGTGCAGGGTCAGGTCGGCGGAGGCGTTGGTGCGGCCGACGCCCGGGGCGTGCAGCACCACCACCTTGTAGCGGTCGCAGAGGTCGGCGAACTGGTGGCGGAAGACCCCCGCCCCGATGTTGAACGGGTGGATGAACAGCAGCGTCGGCCCGTCACCCGCGACGAAGGCCTCCACCTCGCCGCCCTGCGGGACGCTGACGATCCGGTGCTCCACCGGCGCGCCGAAGTCGGTCAGTACGCCCAGGTTGTCGTCCTTCGCCCGGACGTCCTCCCGCAACGCCGCCTTGATGTCCTCCGGCACCACCGCCGCGGTGTGGAACACCGCCGCCGCGGGGGCCGCGGTCGGGTCGACCTGGATCAGCTCGACCGGCGCGGGGCCGGAGCGGTACAGCTGGACCAGCCGCTTGCCGATCTCCCGGATGTCCGAGGTCTCGGTGCCGACCGGCACCGCCAGCCGGATCAGCGGCGTCGCGCCCGCACCCGCGGCCAGGTGCGGGCCGCCCCGGACGCCGGTGTTCTCGAAGATCCAGTCCAGGCAGGACGGCACCGGATGTTCGAAGTCCGCGAACTGCTTCATCTCGGCGGTGTCCAGCAGCACGCAGTGCCCGGCCGCCGGGCCGATCACGGGCAGGCCCGCCCGTGACAGCAGGCCCCACAGCATCTTCACCGCGGCCCGGCGCCGGCCCACCTGTTCGGCGACGCCGCCGGAGTCCGCGAGGGCGGCGGCGATCTGCCGCCGGCCCGCCAGGTTGACCTGGTGTCCGCGGGTCGATATGTGCTCCCTCAGCTGCTCCACCAGGCCCGGGCGGGAGGTGGCGACCAGACCGCCGAAGTCGATGCCGAAGTCCTTGGACAGGCCCATCGTCACCGCGTCGGCGGTGGCCAGCAGATCCGACGCCACCTGCCAGATGCCCCGGCCCTGCTGGCCCTCCTCGTGCTCCACCACGGACGCCGCGTTCTCCAGCGCCCGGGTGGCGTCGAGCACCACCGGGATCCCGGCCGCCGCCGCGATCCGGCGCACCTCGCGCAGGTTCGCCAGCGAGATCGGGTATCCGCCCTGGGAGTTGTCACTGAGTTCCAGGCAGATCATCGACACCCCGCCCGGCCGTTCCCCGAGGGCCCGCTGCAGGGCCGCCAGGTCGACGTCCCGGAAGGGGCCGGTCCTGGTGACGGGCCGGCAGTCGGACAGCGCGACCGGCTCGAACCCGTTGTCGGCGAGGCTCATCAGGAGGGTCGGGAACAGGCCGTTGTGCAGGACCGCCTGCCGGATCCCCGGCCACGAACGGCACAGCAGCGCCTCCGCGGTCCGCCCCGACGCGGTCGGCACCACGCACTCGACGTCCAGCCACGGCACCGGTGGCAGGCCCTCCGCCCCCAGCTCCACGCTCGCCGCCGCCTCGGTCAGCCGGGCCATCCGCTCGGCCACCGCGGGGGTGGCGAGCTCGGCCCACGAATCGGTGATCAGATCGAACCGCACCGCGGAAACGGGCAGGCTGATCGGGTTGTGGCCGTACGCCGAGTCGCTGCCGGCCGGCTGCGGGGCGGTGGCCCCGGCGGGCACCGGACGCTTCGGGACGGAGGTCGCGGCGGGCCGAGGCGCGGCGGGCAGGGGTGCCGCGGGCCGGACCGGCGCCTTGGCCTTGGCCGGGGAGGGGGACGTGGCCGGGGCGTCGTCGATGACCTCCGGCGCGGTGGTGTCCAGGTCGGGGCTGGCGATCATCAGGATCACGTCGGCCACCGCGCTGCGCCGCTCGTCGTCCGGCTGGCACAGGTAGATCGTCGAGTTGGTCGGGCGGAACTTGTTCTTGAACTGGAAGTTGCCCTCGTCGAAGATGCCGACCGAGCGCAGCTCGGCCAGGCCGTTCTCCACCTCGGGCGAGGAGTTCGGGGACTCGCCCGCCTTGACGCCGAAGCTCGCGCCGAAACTGAAGATCTCGACGCCCTCGGCGAACAGCTTCTCCAGGATCCGGACGATCGCGAACTCGAGGCCGCCCAGCGGCGCCTCCTTGGGGTAGAACTCCAGGTCGAGCAACCAGCCGGACTCCGACGGGATCTTCGTCACGATGATCGCGCTGGCCAGCTCACCGTTCACCCGGGTGAGGAACATCCGGTGTCGCTCGGCGAGTTGGCCCCGCAGGACCTCCTCGCTGACCACCGCCACGTAGGGATTGACCATCTGCTTGGTCTCGCCCCAGCGGCTCATCATCGCCACGATCTCCTGGTCGACCGCGGGATCCGTGCCCACCTCGTACTCCTCGGTGGCGCACTCCCCCGCTGCGGCGAACTTGTTCACCATGTAGCGGAGCCGGCGCATCCGGCTGCCCTCCACGGTGAAGCTGCCCAGATCGTCCAGCCGCTGCACCGCGCCGAACGGCGTCGAGGTGAACGGCTGGCCGGCCACCGACTCGATGTGCTCCACCGAGAGGAAGTTGGGCTGCAGGCCGTGCCGGTCGGCGTAGGCGACGTACTGCTCGATCAGCTGCGGGAAGTACTCGCGTGAGCCCACGTAGCTCCAGGCGAACAGCACCCCGCCCTTACGCGAGAAGTTGAAGTACCCCTGCCGCTCGGCGCCCAGGAACATCAGCGGTGCGATGTCGCGCCCCGCCAGGCCGCCTTCCTTCGCCCACCGCGCGTCGACCTCGGCCACCAAGGCTGCCAGGTCCGGACGCTGTGGCAGCTGCCGCTTGCGCAGCACCGTCCAGCCACCCGCCGGCTGCTCCGACCGCGCCGCGGTCTCCACCGGAGCCGCGGGCTGCTCCGGGCCGGCCGCCGCCGACGCCAGCACCTCACGCAGGCCGCCGGCCGTCGCAGGGCCGTACTCGGCGAGCAGGTGCTCGGTCAGGGCGGTCACCGTCGGGTAGTCGAACATCAGGGTCTTGCGCTGGGCTCCGAAGCGCTTTTCCAGCACGCTCACCGTGCGCAGCATGTCGAAGGACGTCAGGCCGTCGTCGGCGAACGCGACACCCGGGGTGAGGGTGCGGCCCGAGATCATCGAGATGAGGTCGACGAGCATGTCCTGCGGGTCAGGCGCGGCCTCGGCCGGCGGCTCGACGACGGGGGCGGGAGCCGGGACTGTGGCGGCGGCGGGAACGGGAGTGGGGACGGGGACAGAAGCGGGAGCGGCGACCGGGAGGGAGAGGAGGGCGGGCTCGGGCGCGGGGGCCGGGGCCGGGGCCGGTGTCAGGGCCTCTGCCGGTACCGGCTGTCGCTCGGGCGCGGGTGACTTTTCCATGGCTACCACGACGGCGGCGGCCAGTTGGTCGACGTCGTCGTAGTCGTAGAGCTCGGACGCCTTGAGGTCCAGGCCGTAGCGCTCGTTGAGGCCGCGGACCAGTTCCATCCGGAAGATCGAGTCCAGGCCCAGGTCGACGAACGAGCTGGTCCTCAGGATCGTCGCCGGGTCAAGGCCGAGGATCTCCGCCAGCCACGAGTGGATCAGGCCGGCGATCTCCTCCCGGACCTCCGCCGACACCTGGACGACGACCGGCTCCGGGAGGGCGACCGGGGTCGGGACGGGGACCGGGGTCAGGGTCGGGGTCGGGACCGGGGCAGGAACCGGGGCCTGACGCACACCGGACGCGGCGGCGGCGGTTGCCGTCGGGGGCGCGGTCGCGACCAGCTTGATCAGGCCGCCCCGGGTCCGGGCCTGGGTGGTCTCGGGTGTCGGGAGGGGAGCGGTGTGTGCCGCGGGCTCGACGGTCGCAGGGGCCACCGGGGCCGCCTGGACCGCCGGGGCGGGCGTGGCAGGCGTCGCGGGCTTGGCGGTGCGGGGGGTGAACCAGTGGCGTACGGGCTTGAGGGGGAAGCCGGGCAGCGGAGCGCGTCGCGGGCGCGCGGCCGGCCAGTGGGACACCCATGCGGTACGGCCGGTGTCGAGCCACTCGCGGGCGGCGGGGTCGGAGGGGCTGTCGGTCGGCTCGCCCGTGGAGAGGGCGACAAGCTGGACCAGCAGCCGGTCCCGGTCGGCTGAGGTGATCACCATGCGTTCCGCGTGGGAGTCGCGTCCGGTCTGCAGGGTCCAGGCGACACGGGCGGCGTCGATGCCGGGGTTGGCCTCCAGGTACCCGGCGAGTGTCGCCGCGTACTCCCGCAGAGCAGCGGAGGTCGGCGCGGAGAGCGGGAAGAGCCGTGCGGCGGGTGGGAGTTCGGCGGGTCCCGGGGTCTCGTCGCTGTACTCCTCCAGCACCACGTGGGCGTTGGAGCCGCCGAACCCGAACGAGCTGACGCCCGCCCTGCGGACGGTCCGGCCGGCGCCGTCGACGACGCCCTCCCAGGGCGCGGCACTGTCGTTGACGTAGAAGGGGGTGCCGTCCAGGCGCAGGTACGGATTGAGTTCCGTGACGTGCAGGGTCGCGGGCAGCTGACGGTGCTTCAGACTGAGCAGCGTCTTCAGCACGCCGGCGATGCCGGACGCGGCCTCCAGGTGACCGATGTTGGTCTTCACCGCGCCGAGCGCGATGTGCGGGCGCCCGGCGGGCGGCAGGCCGGCTTCGGCGTACAACTGGGCGAAGGCGCGCTTGAGGCCCTCGGTCTCCACCGGGTCGCCGAGCGAGGTGCCGGTGCCGTGGGCCTCGATGTAGCTGACGGTGTCGGGCGACAGGGCGGCCCGGTGGTACGCCTGGACCAGGACCTGCGCCTGGGCCTCGGGGTTGGGGGCGGTGAGCGAGGTGGAGCGGCCGCCGTGGTTGACGGCGGTGGCCCGGATCACGCCGTGGATGTGGTCGCCGTCGGCCTGGGCCCGGTCGAGCCGCTTGAGTACTACGGCACCCGCGCCCTCGCCTCGCACGTAGCCGTCGGCGGCGGCATCGAAGGTCTTGCACCGGCCGTCGGGGCTGAGCATCCCGGACTTGGTGAACGCGGTGAACAGACCGGGGCTGAGCGTCGCGTTGACCCCGCCGGCGATCGCGAGGTCGCAGTCGCCGTCCAGGATCGCCCGGACCGCCCGGTGGATGGCGACCAGCGCGCTCGAACACGCGGTGTCCACCGCCTCGCTGGGGCCGCGCAGGTCGAGCGTCCGGGAGATCCGGTTGGCGAGCACCGCATGCGACAGACCGGTGGCGGTGTGCGCCTGGACCGCGACGCCGTTGGTGCGCATCAGGTCGTCGTAGTCGGTGGTGGAGACCCCCGCGAACAGGCCGGTGGCGCTGCCCGCCAGCGCGGACGGCGGGTAGCCCGCGTTCTCCACGGCCCGCCACACCGCCTCCAGGAAGAGCCGCTGCTGCGGGTCCATCAGGCCCGCCTCGGTGGCCGAGATCCCGAAGAAGGCGGCGTCGAAGTCGGCGATGTTCTCCAGGAACCCGCCGCGCACCTCCCGGGTCTCCGGATCCTGCCGCAGGTCGGTGCGGTCGGCGGGGACCGGGCCGACGAGGTGGTCTCCGGCGGCGAGGTGCCGCCAGAAGTCGTCGAGGTCGGCCGAGCCGGGCAGCCGGCCGGCGACGCCGACGACCGCGATGGGCGTCGGGCCGTACGGCTGTTCCGGTTCGGGTTTTGGCGCAGACTTCGGCGCGGGCCTCGGCGCCGGTTCGACGACGGCGGCGGCCGGTTCGCGCGGCTCGGGCGCCGCCACCGCCACGGGCGCGACCGGCGCCGGCGCCGGCGTCGGCTCGGCTACGGGAGGCACGCTCCGGGCGGCCGTCCGGGACATCTCGTCCGCGTGGTGGGTCACCAGGTAGCGGGCGAAGTCGTCGAGGGTCGGGCACTCGAACAGGACCGTGGGCAGCAGGTCGAGCCCGTAAGTCTCGTTGACCTCGACCGAGAGCTGGGTGAGTGAGATCGAGTCGAAGCCCGAGTCCAGCAGCTCACCGTCCATGTCGACCTCGTGCTCGTCGACCAGCAGGAAGCCGGCCGCGATCCGGCGCAGTTCGGCCCGCACCGCGAGGTCGGGGTCGACCGCCGTACGAACGGGTGCCGGCGGTGGCGCGGCCACCTGGGCGGAGACGGAGACGGAGGCGGCGGCAGCCGAGGCGGACGCGGGCGCAGGAACGGCCTCGGGCACAGGCACGGCCTCGGGCTCCGCGGTGGCGGCGCCCTCGACGGCGACCACCACCGGCTCCTCTCCGGCCAGTGCCTGGCAGAACACCCGCAGACCGGTCTCGGTCGTCATCGGGAGCATGTTCCAGCGCTGGGCGTACAGCCGGAGGGTGGCCTCGTCGACCCGCATACCGCCGTCCTTCCACAGCGGCCACGCGATGGCGACGGTACGTCCGCTCCGCAGGCCCCGCGCGCGGAGGCGCTCGCGGGTCTCGGCGAAGCCGTTCAGGTAGGCGTTGGCGTAGGCGTAGTCGACCTGGCCGAGGTTGCCGACCTCGCCGGCCAGCGAGGAGAAGACGGCGAAGAAGTCCAGTGGCCGCTCGCCGATCGCCGTGTCGAGGTTGGCGACGGCGAGCTTCGGGGCGAGCACGGCCATGACATCGGCGCGGTCCTTGCCCACGGCGCGGCCGTCGCGCACGACCCCGGCGGCGTGGATGATGCCGTGCAGTGCTCCATAGAGGTCGATGGTCTCCTCGACCACCAGGCGGGCCTGTTCGGGGTCGGTGACGTCGGCGCGCTCCCAGTGCACGGTGAAGCCGTTGCCGGCGAGTTCGTCGAGGCGGTTGCGGGCGGCGCGGTCGGGCCCGTTGCGGGTGACCAGGACCAGGTTGAGCGGGCGGCCGTGGACGGCCATGAACTCGGCGACCCGGACGCCGAGGGCGCCGGCGCCGCCGGTGATCAGGTAGGTGCCTCCGGGGCGGAGCGCGAGGTCGGCGGCCTCGCCGCTGGTGGCCGGGGTGAACTCGGCGAGTCGGCGCAGCAGTCGGGCGCCGTCCTGGTAGCCGGACTGGACCACCGGCTCGTCCGTGGCGGGCGCGGCGAGTTCGGCGAGGATCCGCCCGGCGGTGTCCTGGTCCGAGCCGACCGCGACGCAACTGCCGGTGAAGGCGCCGTGCTCCATGGCGAGGCTGCGCAGTGCGGCGGCCACGGCGGTGTGCTCGGGCTGGGCGTCCTGCGGTGAGCCGCGGTGTGCGTAGACGGCGCGCAGCGCGGTGCCCCCGGGGGCACCGGCCAGCAGGGCCGTACAGGACCACAGCAACGGGAGGAAGCCCGTGTCGAGGTCGGCTCCGTCGGCGCCGGCGGCGACCACGACCGCGTTCGGCAGCGCGCCGGCCCCGGCGAGGTGGGCGGTGAGGCGCCGCAGGTCCTCGCGGTCACCGGTGGCCACCGTGTAGCGGTCCTCGCCGGTGGCGGCGAAGACCGGGCCGGGGCGGGCCAGGACGGCGCGGCTGCCGCGTCCCTCCAGCCGGCGGGCCAGTTCGGCACCCAGTCCCTCGTCGAGCGCGACGATCAGCACACTCGGCGGAAGCGGGGCGGCGGCGGGGGCGAGCGGCGCGGGTTCCCAGACCGGGCGCAGATAGCGGCAGGCGGTGGCGGACGTGGCCGGTGCGGCGGGCGCCGCGGTCGCGGGGAGCGGCTCCGCGGAGTAGTCGGGCAGCCAGTGGCGGCTGCGCTCGAACGGGTAGGGCGGCAGCTGGACCCGGCGGGGGTACGGCGCGGGCCAGCACACCTGCCAGTCGACGCGTACGCCGGCCGTCCAGAGCCGGGCCAGCTTGGAGAGGCGGCGCTTGGCCAGGAAGGCGGCGAGAAGCGCGGTCCCGTCCTCGTCGTCGAGCAGCGACCAGCCGCCGAAGTCGCCGCCGACGCTGCCAGCGATCACCCCGGGGCTCACCTCGCCGCGCATGAAGTCGTCGAGCCGGGCGGCGAGTTGGGCGGTGTCGGTGGCCAGCACGGCGAGCCGCTCGGTCATCTCGCGGCGCCCGATCTGGCTGGTGCGGGCCAGGGCGGCGAGGGAGAGTGCGGCGCCCTCGGGAGTGGCGAGCAGTTCGGCGACCCGCCCGGCGTAGCGGACCAGCTGCCCCCGGGTGCGCGCGGACAGCAGGAACAGCTGCTCGCCGCTCTCCGGTTGGGGCTGGGCGGGGGCGGTACGGGGGCGGTACTCCTCCAGGACCACGTGGGCGTTCGCGCCGCCCGCGCCGAAGGCGCTGACGCCGGCCCGGCGCGGGGAGCCGTCGGCGGGCGCGGCCCAGTCGGCCGTCTCGCGCGGCGGGTAGAACGGCGAGCCGTCGAAGGGGATCTTCGGGTTGACGTTGTCCAGGTTGACGCAGCGGGTGATCCTGCCGTGCTGGAGCTGGAGCACGGCCCGGGTGAGCCCCGCGATGCCGGCCGCGCCCTCCAGGTGGCCGATGGCGGCCTTGACGGAGGAGACGGCGCAGCGGAACTCCTGTGGGGCCACGCCCAGTTCCCTGAAGGCCCGGGTGAGACTGGCGATCTCGATCGGGTCTCCGAGCGCGGTGCCGGTGCCGTGCGCCTCCAGGCTGCCGATGGTGCGCGGGTCGACGCCGGAGCGGCGTACCGCCTCGGCGATCAGCGCCGCCTGCGCCTGCGGGTTGGGGACCGTGTAACCGCCGGTCCTGCCACCGGCGTTGACGGTGCTTGCCTTGATCACCGCGAGGATCTCGTCGCCGTCGAGCTCGGCGTCGGCGAGCGGCTTGAGCAGCACCGCGCCGACGCCCTCGCCGGGTACGAAGCCGTCGGCGCGTTCGTCGAAGACCTTGCAGGCGCCGTCCCCCGCCAGCATGTTGAGCGCGGACAGCGACACGTGGTGCGCGGGGTGCAGGATCAGGTTGACGCCGCCCGCCAGGGCCATCCGGCACTCGCCGCGGCGCAGGCTCTCGACGGCGAGGTGGACCGCCGTCAGCGAGGAGGAACAGGCGGAGTCGACGGCGAAGCTGGGGCCCTGGAAGTCGAAGTGGTAGGAGACCCGGTTGGCCACCGACCAGTACGCGGAGTGCGCGCCGGACAGCTTGCCGTGCGCCCAGCCGGTGGCGGCCAGCCGCCCGTACGAGCCGTACATGATGCCGGCGAAGACCCCGGTCATCGTCTCGTGGGTGGAGCTGCCGAGGTAGCCGGCGCGGTCGAGCAGGTCCCAGCACGTCTCCAGGAACAGCCGTTCCTGGGGGTCGATGTCGGCGGCGTCGCGCGGCAGGATGTTGAAGAAGGCCGGGTCGAAGGTGTCGATGCCGTCGAGGAATCCGCCCCACCGGCTGTAACTGCGGTCACTGCGGCCGCGCTTGGCGTCGAAGGTGGGCCGCCAGTCCCAGCGGTCCGCGGGGACCTCGGTGATGGCGTCCCGGCCCTCCTCCAGATTGCGCCAGAAGGTCTCGACGTCCGGCGCGCCCGGGTAGCGTCCGCTGATCGCGATCACGGCGATGTCGGCGGCCTCGCGGTGCGCCGCCGGCCGGGGGCCGGCCGGCTCCGCGGCGGGCGCGGGCGGCGCCTGCACGGCCTGGGCCGCCGGGGCGACCGGCGCCGGGGGCACGAGCGGCACGGTTTCGGCCGGTGGTGCGGCCTCGGCAGGCGGGGCGGCGGGGCCGAGCAGCGCGGTCAGCTGCTCCGCCCGGTCGGTGCGCAGGTGCTGAGCGAGCTGGTCGATGGTCAGCTGCTCGAACAGCAGGGTGGCGGGCAGGGCCCCGAGGTCCTGCTCCATCCGGTAGACGATGTTCTGGCCGACCAGTGAGTCGATCCCGTAGGTCTCGAAGGTCGCGTGGTCGTCGAGTTCCGCGGCCCGGAACTTCAGCACCTCGGCGAAGACCTGCCGTACGTAGTCGCGGACCTGCGCCGCTGTCAGCGCCGGTGTCAGCTCGGCTGTCACGTTCAACTCCCGTTCGCTCGTCACCAGGCACTGCTCCAGTTCGTCCTCGGGGGTGCCGGGGATCCCGCGCACCCCTGTCACCCGGAATCCCGCATCGGCGAGGGCGGCCCGCCACTGGGCGGGGCCGAGCAGCGCGGAGTCCGGAAGGCGGCGCTGCGGGTCCTCGAATCGCCACCAGCCCTCGGTGAGGCCGAAGGTGAGGGCGACGAAGGCGGAGGACCGGGTCACCTCGTTCACCGCGAGCACGCCACCGGGCCGCAGCAGGGTGTGGACATGGGCCAGGGTGCGGCCGAGGTCCCGGGTGGCGTGCAGCACGTTGGTGGCCAGCACGATGTCGGCGCAGCCGGGCTCGAAACCCTGGGCCGCCGGGTCGCGCTCGATGTCCAACAGCTGGTAACGCGTCCCGTCGCCACGGTGGTTGGACTCGCCGTGACGCAGGAACGCGGGCGAGATGTCGGTGTAGCGGTACGCGGTCGGCAGACCGGCGGTGGCGCAGGCGGCCAGCACGTGGCGGGTGGCGGAACCGGTCCCGGCACCGATCTCGACGATCCGCAGCGGCCGCCGGCCACCGGTGAGCCGCTGCGCGGAACCGACCACCTCGGTGGCCATCAGCCGGTGGAAGTGCTCGGCGCCCGGCCCGTCGGCATAGACCGGTTCGACCAGGGAGGGCGAGCCCTTCGGGAACAGCACCTCGGTGGCGGCGACCCGGCCGGACAGGATGCCGGGGATGCCGGCCACGCAGACCCGGAGCAGCTTCAGGTGCGGCTCCATGGCGGGATGGGCGGCGGTGAACTCGGCGACCGGCTGCCGCGCCGGGTCGAGCAGGGCGCGCCGGAAGGTCAGCGTCCCGTCGCTGTCCAGGCCGGCGGCGCCGGCCCGTTCCAGCACGCGCAGCACCGCGGTGAGCACCGAGCGGTTGCGCCCATCGGCGCCGAGCCGGTCGGCGAAGTCGTCGAACGCCAGCGGCTGGTCCAGCACCGGCAGTTCGGGCAGCGCGGCGAACTCGGCGCGGAGCAGGTCGGCGGCCACCACCTCGAGAGCGGCGAAGCCGGCCCGGGCCCGGGTCAGCGGGTCGTCGGCCTCGGCGCGAACGCCGAGCCGGGCCAGTCCGCCCGTGTCGGCCTTGACCACCACGGCCTGGGGCAGGCCGGCGGCCAGCACCCGGTCGAGTGCGGCGAGTCCTTCGGCGGGCTCGATCGAGCCGACGCCGAAGCCGGCCAGCCGCTCGCCGTAGCGCTCGTCGGCGACCACCCCGACACTCCCCCAGAAACCCCAGTTGAGCACCTGCACGGGGTACCGGACCCGGGAGTCCAGCCACTGCGCGTAGGCGTCCTGGAAGGTGCTGGCGGCGGCGTACGCGGCCTGACCCGCCGAGTCGGTGAAGGAGACCGCGGAGGAGAACACCGCCAGCAGGTCGAGCGGGTCCTCCCGCAGCGTCTCGGCGAACGCGGCGGTGCCGGCCACCTTGGGCGCCAGCACCTCGGCGAAGGTCCGCGGGTCGGCGTGCAGCAGCGTGCGGTCACGCAGGTCGAGGGCGGCGTGCACGGCGCCGTTCAGGGTGCCGAAGCGGGCGCGGGCGCCGGCCACCGCCCTCTCGAGCTGCGCCGGGTCGGCGGCGTCGGCCTGCAAGTAGACAGCCTCGCCGCCGAGTTCGGCGATCTCCGCGAGTGCCGCGTCGATCGCCGGGTCCTGGGCGCGGCGGCCGATCAGCGCCAGCCGGGCCCGGTGGGTGCGGGCCAGGTGGCGGCCGAGGGTGCGGCCGAGGCCGCCCGCCCCGCCGAGGATCACGTAGGCACCGCCGTCACGCCAGGCCGGTTCACCGCCGGCCGGCCGGGCCGCCACCAGGGTGCGCCGCAGGCGCTGCCCGTCGCGCAGCGCGATCAGCCGGTCGGCGGCCGGTTCGCGGGTCAGCAGCGCGGCCCGCTGATCGGGGGCCGCCGGTGCGGTCCCGATGTCGACGCAGCCGACCGTCCAGCGCGGGTACTCGGCGGCCGCGGTGGCACACAGGCCGAGCAGTCCGGCCGCGTGCGGCTGGAGCGGCTCGTCGCCGGTCACCGCGACTGCGCCGGACAGGACGGCGCGCACGGCGAGCCCGGTGTGTGCCGCGCCGAGGGCCAGCAGCCGCTGGACCAGCCCGAGCATGGCCGGCACGCTCCGGTCCTCCTCGGGCCGGTGGGCGGGCGCCGGGTCGGTGAGGAAGTAGACGCGGTCGGGGACCTCGGTCACCGCGTCGGTGTCGTCGTAGCCCACCATCCGCACGACGGAGTCCGCATGCCGCCGCATCAGCGCGGCGGCGAGCGCGCCGGCGGTCTCGGGGTGGCAGATCAGTACGGTGCCGGCGCCCGCGGCCTCCTGCGGGGCGGGGCCCGCGTCCTCCCAGGCCGGCCGGAAGATACCCGGACCCTCGGGCACCTCGGCGGCGGCCGCCGCCCGGCGGGGCACCGCACGCAGTGTGACACCGTCGAACCTGGCGCACAGCACGCCGGATCCGTCGGTCAGCGACACGGTGAACCGGTCCTTGCCGACGCGCCGGGCGTACGAGTACCGCGCCAGTTCGGGCGAGCGCAGCACCGTGACCCGGTCCACGGCGAACGGCAGCAGCGCCTGCGGCCCGTTCGCGTCCAGCAGCGGGGCGAGCACCTGCAGCCCGGCGTCCAGCACCGCTGCCGTCCGCTGCCACCCAGCGAGCCCGTCGGCGGGACGCAGCGTGCCCAGCGTCTCACCGTCGCCGACCCGTACCTGCTCCAGGCGGCGGAACGACGGCCCGTACGCGAGGCCCGCGGCGCGGAACGCCCCGTAGAGCTCGTCGGCGTCCCGCACGCCCTGGCAGCGGTCAGCGGTCCGCCCGAGGTCGAGCGGCGGCTCGGCGGCGAACGCCGCCACCTCCTGGTCGGTCGGCGCGGCGTATTCACAGCGCACGTAGGGGCCGGCGCCGTCCTCCGCCTCCAGCCCTAGCGACCGGCCCGCGGCCGACTCCTCCCCCGCCAGCCGCAGCCGGCGCGGCTGCGACAGCTCGCAGGGCCGCAGCCAGCGCACCGCGGACAGCCGGTACGGCAGCGGGGCGAGGTCGGCGGCCAGGGCGAGCGCCGCGGTGCCGGGCAGCACAGGACGGCCCGCCACCCGGTGATCGGTGGCGACCGGGTCCTCGGGGCCCACCACCGTCACGCCGTCGGCCCCACCGGCCGGGCCCGCTGACGGGGTCGGCGTCGGGGCCGGGATCCGAGCGCCCTCCGCCGCGGCGGGTGCCACCGCGGGGTCGGCGCCGGACGGTCCGGTGATCCAGTAGTGCTCCTGCGCGAAGGGGTACGTCGGGACCGTGACCCGCCGGCCGCCGGCCGTGAGAGCCGCCCAGTCGGGAGTTCCGCCCCGTACGTACGCGGCGGCCGCCCGCACCAGCGGGTCGTCCGAAGCCGCGGCCTCGTCCAGGCTCGCGGAGTCGGCGAGGTAGCAGCCGCTGTGCTCCTGGCCCGCCGCCAGCCTGCCGAGCCGCACCAGCAGCTCGTCGCGGCCTCCGGTGAGCAGCGCGGCACGCAGAGGCAGGTGTGTGCGGCCCAGGGCACGGGTGTAGGCGATGTCGGCGGGCTCAAGCGCGGGGTCGCGCTCCAGCGCCGCCGCGAGCTCCGCGGCGACCCGGGTGAGCGCCTCGGGCGTCCGGGCCGACAGCGGGACCAGGCTGCGGGCCGCCTCCGGCCGGCGCCCGGGCGCGGGACGGGCGGGCGGTTCGGCCACTACCACGTGGCAGTTGGTGCCGCTGAAGCCGAAGCTGCTGACCGTGCCGACCCGGACGCCGTTCGCGCCCGGTTCCCACGGCGTCAGTTCACGGACCACCCGCAGGCGGCTGTCCGAGAGGTCGAGTTCGGGGTTGGCCCGGGCGAAGCCGGGCAGCGGGGGCAGCGCCCGGTGACGCAGCGCGAGCACGACCTTGAGCAGCCCGGCGATTCCGGCGGCCGTGGTGGTGTGGCCGATGTTGGCCTTCACCGAGCCGAGGGCGGTGAAGCCCGGCCCCTCGGCGGTGCCCAGCACCTGGTTGAGGGCCTTGACCTCGATCGGGTCGCCGAGGTTGGTGGCGGTGCCGTGCGCCTCCACGTACCCGATGTCGCCCGGCTTCGCGCCGGCTCTGCGGTGCACCGTGCGCAGCAGTTCGACCTGCGAGGTGGCGCTCGGTGCGGTGATGCCGTTGGTGCGGCCGTCGCCGTTGACACCGCTGGCCCTGATCACCGCGTGGATCCGGTCACCATCGGAGAGCGCCGCCTTCAGGCTCTTCAGCACCACCGCGCCGACGCCCTCACCGAGCACGATGCCGTCCGCCTCCGCGTCGAAGGGTACGGAGCGGCCGGTCGGCGAGAGCATGCCGACCCGGCTGCTCCACACCTGCATCTGCGCGGTCGTCATGACCGCCACTCCGCCGGCGATCGCCAGGTCGCAGTCGCCGTTCCTGATCGCCTCGCAGGCCAGGTGGACAGCCGTCAGCGAGGAGGAACACGCGGTGTCGACGGTCATCGTGGGGCCGCTCAGGTCGAGCAGGTACCCGACCCGGGCGGCCAGGATCGCCATGTTCGTGCCGAGGAACGCCTGCCCGGTGTCCGCCTGGCCGGCCGCCCGCAGCAGGTGGTAGTAATCACCTCCGCTGGCCCCCACGTACACACCGCACCGGCGCCGCTCCCCCGGGGTCGCGTAGCCCGCGTCCTCCAGCGCCGTCCACGCCTGCTGCAGGAACTGGCGCTGCTGCGGGTCCATCGCCTCCGCCTCCATCGGAGACAGCTGGAAGAACCGCGGGTCGAAGCCGCCGAGCTCAGGCAGCAGCGCCGCCCACTTGCTGTACGAGCGGTCCGGGACGCGGCGGTCCGGGTCGAACCAGCCGGCGCCCCAACGGGACTCCGGCACCTCGGAGATGCTGGTCCGGCCGGCGGCCAGGTTCGCCCAGAACGCGTCCAGGTCCTCGGCGTCGGGGAAGCGGCCGGCCGCACCGATGACGGCGATGCCGTCGGTGTCGTCCGCCGGCGGCTGCGTCGGCTGCGCTGCAGCGTCCCGCGGCGTGAGCGACGCAAGCTGAACGGACGGGGCGGGCTGAGCAGACCGGGCTGCTTGTACGGGCGCGCTCTGCACGGGCTGGGCAGGGGTGCCGCGCAGCGGCCGAAGGCTCACCTGCCCGGGGGTGGCACCGGCGGCCGGGGCCGCGGCGGCGACGGGTACGGGTACGGGTACGGGTACGGGTACGGCAGGGGCCGGCGGCGCGGGCTGTACCGGCGGTGCGGCGGGCGGCTCGGGCGCCGGCGGCGGCTCCGGCGCGGCGGAAACCGGAGCGGGAGCAGGCGCGGGTGCGGGCGCGGGGACAGGCGCGGGAGCCGGCACTGGAGCCGGAGCCGGAGCCGGCGCTGGAGCTGGGGCGAGTGCCGAGCGGTGCAGCGCACGGGCCTGCTCGGCGGTCTCCAGGACGTGCGCCGTCAGCCGGTCGATCGTGGGGTGGTCGTAGACGGCGACCGAGTCGATGTCCAGGCCGAAGCTCTGGTTGAGGCTCCGCACGATCTCCACCGCGCCGATCGAGTCCACGCCCAGCTCGCTGAAGCTGAGCCGGCGGTCGATCTCCTCCTCGGTGGCGTACACGATCGCGCAGAGCGCGGCGACCACAAGCCGCTCCACCTCTGACGGGTCGGGGAGCCCGGCGTCGGTGGCGTCGACCGCCTCCGCCGCCACCGGCACCTCGACGGGCGCGGCAGGCGTGACGGCCTGCGCCGCGACGGGCGCGGGGACCGGCGGAGCCACGGGCGCCTCGGCCGGCGCAATGGCGGCGGTGGCCGGCGCGCTGTAGTCGCGGACCTTGCGGAAGTGCTCGCGGACCAGGCCCAGCGAACCTCCCCCGAGCACCCGTTCGTGCATCCGGACCTCGCGCTCGACGATCTCCGGCAGCCGGGCGAGCAGCCGCCCGGCGAGTTCCGCCTTGACCTCGGCGACCGCCTCCACGGGCTTGGCCGCGATTGAGCGGGCCAGGTCGAGCGCGGTCGACAGCACCTCGGCCGCCGGGACGACGGTCACCGAGGCGCCACGGCGGGCGAGTTCCTCGCCGCGGTAGCTGCGGCCGGTCAGGAACATCTCGGCCGCCAGGGTGCCGCCGAGCCGCTGTTCGAGCACGAGCGTGGAGCCCATGCCGGGTGTGAAGCCGTACTTGAGGAAGTTCGCCCCGTACGAGCCTTCGTCGGCGAGCACCACCAGGTCGGCGTAGAGGCCGAAGGCCAGGCCCCCGCCGGAGGCCTGACCGCGCATCGCGGAGACCACGGGGCGGCGGCAGCGCAGCAGGCCCTCGTAGACGAACGGGGTGTCGGTGAACCTCGTGTGCTTCTCGGCCAGGCCCTCAAGGGCATGGGGGGTCGCGCCGAGGTTGAAGACGGTCTCGGTGCCGGTGAGCACCACGGCGCGGACGTCCTCGCGGCGGTCGATCTCCGCGAAGGCGGCCTCCAGACCGTGTGTGAGTCCGGCGGTGAACATGTTGCGGTTCTCGTGGTCGCGCATGGTGACCAGCGCGATCCCGTGTTCCAGGATCCGCAGGTCGACCTCGTCGCCGTGGTAGGGCTCGACCACCCGGCGAGCGGCGGGCGCGGCGGGCGTGACGCCCACCGCCGGTGCGGTGACGGCGGGCCCGCCGCCGGCGGCCGGTGCGGCGACGACGGGCTCGCCGTCACGGCGCTGCCAGCCGCCCAGCCAGTGGCGTTCCTCGCGCAGCGGCGGGACCGGCAGCGACACCCGGCGCGGGGCGGGGCCGCTCGGCACGGAGTCCGCCCACGGCACGTCTGCCCCGGCGCTCCACGCCGCCGCGACCTCCTCCAGCCGTCCGGCACGGACCAGTTCACCGAGGTCGGGGCGCGGCCCGGCTGCGCCGGCCCGCTCCAGTCCCCAGTACTGGCCGGCGTCGGGGGCGGCACCGCTCAGGTAGCGGTCGAGGGCGGTCAGCAGCTGCGCGTGGTCGGCGGCGACGACCGCGAGGCGGCTGCTCAGCTGGTCGCGGCCGACCCGCAGGGTGTGGGCGAGGGCGGCGAGCGGGACGGTGGGCTGCGGCTCGGTGTCGAGCTGTCCCGCGAGCTGGTCGATCGACCGCTCGCCCGCGTCCGCCGGCAGGCTGCCGAGTCCGGGCCGGTTCTCGTCCAGCACCTTGCTGACCAGGGCCAGACCCGTGCGGTCGACACCGAGGTCGACCAGCGGCTCCGCCGGGTCGATGGCATCGTCAGGGACGCCCAGCACCTGGGCGACGGCGCCGGTGAGCACCCGGCGCCGTTCGGCGCTCCGGGCGGGCGACGGCTCCGCCGGCGCATGCAGCACGGTCCTGATCCGTTCGGCGTACACCCGCAGGGCGTCCGCGTCGCGCGCCGAGAGCACGATCAGCTCCCGTCCGCCGCGCGCGGGCTGATCAGCGGGCGCGCGGTATTCCTCGATCACCACGTGCGCGTTGGAGCCGCCCGCGCCGAAGGCGCTGACGCCGGCCCGGCGCGGCGAGCCGTCGGCGGGGGCGGGCCAGTCGGTGAGTTCGCGCTGCAGGCGGAATGGCGTCGCGGCGAGATCGATGGCCGGATTGACCGTCTCCGCGTGGAGTGACGGAGCGAGCTGCCGGTGCTTCAGCTGGAGCAGGGTCTTGGTGACGCCGGCGATTCCGGCGGCGCTCTCCAGGTGGCCGATGTTGGACTTCACCGACCCGATCGCGCAGCCGCCCGACGACCCGGTGTGGTCGGCGGCGAAGGCCTTGCGCAGGCCGTCGATCTCGATCGGGTCGCCGAGCGCGGTGCCGGTGCCGTGCGCCTCCAGGTAGCCCATCCCGGACGGCGACAGGCCGGCGGCGTCCAGGGCGTCGCGGATCAGCGCGGCCTGCGAGGTGGGGCTGGGCACGGTGAAGCCGCTGGTGCGCCCGGTGTGGTTGAGCCGGGTGGCCCGGATGACGGCGTAGATGTGGTCGCCGTCCGCCTCGGCCTTTGCCAGCGGTTTGAGCAGCACCGCGCCGACACCCTCGCCGGGCACGTAGCCGGTGCCGCCCGCGCCGAAGCTGCGGCAGCGGCCGTCGTCGGAGAGGAAGCGGCCCTGGGCAAGCTGCAGGTACTTCTGCGGGTGCGCCGCAACGTTCACCCCGCCGGCCAGCGCCGTCTCGCACTCGCCACGGCGCAGACTCTCCACGGCGAGGTGCAGGGCCGTCAGCGACGAGGAGCACGCGGTGTCGACGGCCATGCTGGGGCCGGTCAGGTTGAGCGTGTACGAGACCCGGTTGGCGACGGCGGCGTGCATCGCGGTCGGCTGGACACCGTCGGCGGCGCCCTGCACCAGCTGGTAGTGGTTCCACATCACTCCGGCGAAGACGCCGACGGACGCGGCTGCGGTCCTGGACGCCGGGTATCCGGCGTCCTGCAGGGTCTGCCAGCAGGTGGTCAGGAACAGGCGCTCCTGCGGGTCCATCCTTTCGGCGTCACGGCGGGAGATGCCGAAGAACGCCGGGTCGAAGAGGTCCATGCCGTCCAGGAACCCGCCCCACCGGCCGTAGGTGCGGCCGGGCGTGCCGTGCTCCGGGTCGTGGATCGCCTCGTGGTCCCAGCGCTCCTGCGGCACCTCGGTGATGCAGTCCCTTCCCTCGGCGAGCAGCC
Organism: Streptomyces sp. BBFR51; assembly: GCF_044591655.1. NCBI lineage: Bacteria > Bacillati > Actinomycetota > Actinomycetes > Kitasatosporales > Streptomycetaceae > Streptomyces > Streptomyces sp. BBFR51. Next base: position 1,226,631 of record NZ_CP172448.1, read on the forward strand.
GCCAGAACGCGTCGACGTCGGTGGCCTGCGGATACTGTCCCGCCAGGCCGATGACCGCGATGGCGTCCTGCCGGTACGCGCCCGTCCCGGCGGCGTCGGGCCCTGTGAGCTCGATCGGCTCACGGTCGGCCGCCGCACGGTCGGCCGCCGCACGGTCGGTCAGGTCAGGGTCGGCCGGCTCCCAGTCGGTCAGGTCTCCGTCGGCCGGCGGCAGGCGGTCGTCGGGCCGGGCGGGATCGCCGTGGGTGACGACCAGGCGGCTGTCGTCGCCGGCCAGTGCCCGCTCGAACAGCTCCAGGCCGGTGCCGGTCGGCAGCGGGCTGGTGCCGTGGACACGGGCGGCGCGCTCGGTGACCTCGGCGTCGACCCGCATGCCGCCCTCGGCCCACAGGGGCCAGTCGACCGAGACGCTCCGGCCCGGCCGGCCCGCCAGGTAGTGGTCGACGTAGGCGTTGGCATAGGCGTAGTCGCTCTGACCGGAGTTGCCGACGGCGGCGGAGAGCGAGGAGTAGGCGGCCAGGAAGTCCAGTCCGACGGCGCGGGTCGCCTCGTCGAGGTGGCGGATGCCGGCGATCTTGGGGGCGAGCACCTCGCGGATCTGCTCGGGCCGCTTCCCCAGGAAGATGCCGTCCCTGACCACCCCGGCGCAGTGCACGACCCCGTCGATCCGGCCGTACAGCGCGCGTGCGGCGGCGACCAGTTCACGTACCTGGGCGGGGTCGGTGACGTCGGCGGTCCGGTAGTGCACCTCCGCGCCGTACCGCTGCCACTCCCTCATCCGCCCGAGCAGCGCCTCGCCGGGAGCGGAGCGGCCGGACAGCAGGATGCGGGCGCGGCGGGTGCGGGCGAGGTGCTCGGCCAGCATCGGACCGAGACCGCCGCCCCCGCCGGTGATCAGGTAGACACCGCGTTCGCGCAGCACCGCTTCCCCGGCCGGCGCGGGGCTCTCCACCGGCTGGAAGCGGCGGACCCGGCGGGCCCCGCCCGTGTGCCGGACCTCGCTCTCCGTGGTCGGGTCCGCGGCCTCGGCGAGCAGCAGCGCGGCCAGCTCGGCGGGACCGGCGGCGGCCACCTCGACGGTGCGGACGGTCAGCGCCGGCAGCTCGGCCGTCACGGTACGGCCGAGCGCGGCGACCGCCGCGTACTCCGGCTGCCACCGGTGGGCGAACAGCACCCCGCGCACCCGGGTGGGCCTCCGCTCGCTCGCCGCCGCGCAGGCCGTCCACGCGGCGACCGCGACCCCGGCCGGGTCGGCGGCAGGGCCGCCGAGCCCGGTGGCGTCCAGCAGTGTCCAGGACCGGCCTTCCCGCTCAGGCAGCGCGCTGAGCCGCGTAGCCAGCAGCGCCCGGTCGCCCGGGTCGACCGCGACCACCAGCGCGCCTGTCGCGGCGGCCCGTTCAATCAGCGCGGCGAGCAGCGCCGGGTCGGCGCCGAGCACGGCGAGGTCGGTGGGCACGGTCCGCCCGGAGTGCGCGACCCGCTGCCAGACCGGGCGCAGCAGCCGCGCCCGGTGCGGGCGGGCCGGCTCGGCGGGCGCGATGGCCTCAGCCGCCTGCTGGACGGCAGGGTCGGCGGACCCGGACGTCTGCCGGACGGCCGGGGCGGGTGCGCCGTAGGTCTCCTCCAGGTGGCGGGTGAGCCCGTCCACCGTGGTGTGTTCGAACAGCAGCGTCGGGTAGAGCGTGGAGCCGACGACCTCCTCCAGCTCGTTGCTGATCCGCAGCATGTCGGTGGAGGACAGGCCCATGTCGTAGAAACCGGCCCCGGTGTCGATGGCGCCGGCGCTCTGGTCGAGCATCCGGGCGATCCGCTCGCGCAGCCAGTGCCGGTAGCCGGCGGCGGGCGCGGTGACGGCCTGCGGTTCGGCCGCGGCGGGCTGCGCGCCGGCCGCGTCCGGCAGCAGGTCGCGGATCGACTCGGGGTGGCGGATCCGCTTGCAGGTGAGCCGGTCGAACTCGGCGACGGTGCGGCCCTGACGGTCGTGCAGCGAGAAGGTGCTGCGGAACAGCTCGCCGGACCCGGTGAGTTCCTCGGGCCGCGGTACGTGCACCAGGAACGTGCCGTGCAGCGGGCCGTGCGCGCGGAACCGGTCGATGAACATCGGGATGAACGGCTCGGCGGTGACGGTCTCGCGCTGCCCGTAGGCGACGATGGTCGAGGCGTCCATCTTCGCCGGGTGCAGCAGGAACGCGCGGTCCTCCTCGGTCTCCGGCAGGGCCAGCGAGAGTTCGGCCAGCAGGCGGCCGGGGCCGAGGTGCATCGGGCCGGTGCACTGCATGGCCGCGCCGTGCACGATCTGCCGGGAGCGGGTGTGCTCGTACATCTCCGCCATCGGCCGGGTGCGGTCCACGCCCGCCATCACCGCGGCGGTGTCCAGGTCCGGGACGGCGGCCGGGCCGGCCGGGTGGAGTTCGGCGCGGATGTTCTCCCGCCACTCGCCGTACGGTTCGTCTCCCCGAAGCCAGCGGCTGGTGCCGGTGACCGGGCGGACGCCGTCCACCGGTTCGCCGATCACCACCCGGATCTCCCGGTCGTTGCCCTCGGCGGTGGCGATCGCCTCGGCGAAGACGATGCCGCGCAGCTCGACGGCGGTCGGGTCCAGGCCCCGGGCCGCGAGAATCCGCAGCACGATGTCGAGGAAGGTCACTCCCGGCATCACCGACACCCCGTGGACCCGGTGGTTCTGCATGATGAAGTCGCCGTGCCGCAGCACGAGCCGACAGTCGATGGTGGGGTCGCTCATCGGTGGGTCCTCTCCGGAATGCCAAGGACAGCCCCTGCGGTGGGGGTCGGTTCGAAGCGCAGGGCGAGGATCGAGGCGGCGCGGACCGGCACGGCGGGCACGGGCTCGGCAGGCACTGGCCCGGCAGGCACTGGCCCGGCAGGCACTGGCCCGGCGGGTACGGGCGACGGGGCGCCCTGGCGGTGCTCGGCCGCGGCCTCCAGCCAGAGCCGGCGGCGGGCGAAGACCGGCCGGGGCAGCGGGTGGCGAGTCGGCGGGTGCTCGGCGACGGCCCGCGCGTCGGGCTCGCTGACGATCAGGTGGGCGTTGGTGCCGCCGAGCCCGAAGGCGCTGACGGCGGCAACCCGGGGGCGGCCGGGGTCCGGCCAGTCCCGCAGGACGGTGTTCGGGTAGAACGGGGAGTCGGTGAAGTCGAAGCGCGGGTTGGGGTTCTCGCAGTGCAGGGTCGGCGCGAGCCGGCGGTTCTTCAGCGCCAGTACCGCCTTGACCAGGCCGGCGACACCGGCCGCGCTGAGCAGGTGGCCGATGTTGGACTTGACGCTGCCGATCGCGCAGAAGCCCCGCGCGTCGGTGGTCTCCCGGTAGACGTCGGTGAGCGCCCGCAGTTCGATCGGGTCGCCGATCATCGTGCCGGTACCGTGCGCCTCGACCATGCCGATCCGGTCCGCGGACATTCCCGCGGTGGCGAGCGCCCGGCGGATCGCCTTGGCCTGGGCGACCGGGTTCGGGGTGGTCAGGCCCATGGTGCGGCCGTCGTTGTTGACGGCCACCGCGTCGACCACCGCCAGCACCCGGTCGCCGTCGTCGAGGGCCCGGGCGAGCGGCTTGAGCAGCACCAGGCCGCAGCCCTCGCCGGGAACGAAGCCGTCGGCGTCGCGGTCGAAGGTGGCGCACCGTCCGGTCGGCGAGAGCGCCCGGACGGCGCTGAACTCCAGGTAGGGGCGCTCGTCCAGCAGGATGTCGACGCCGCCGGCGATCGCCAGTTCCGACTCGCCCTCCAGCAGGCTGCGGCAGGCGAGCTGGAGCGCGGCGAGGGCGGAGGAGCAGGCGCTGTCGACGACCAGGTTCGGGCCGTGCAGGTCGAAGTGGTGGGCGACCCGGGCGGCGACGAAGTTCTGGTCGCCGCCGAGCGCTGCCGCGCCGGAGCGCAGACCGATCCGCCGGCCGTAGTCGCCGAGCCGGGCGCCGACGAACACCCCGACGTCGCGGCCCTGCAGTTCCTCGGTCCGGTAACCGGCGTCGGCCAGGCAGTTGACCGTGCCTTCGAGGGCCAGCCGGACCGCTGGGTCGAGGCAGCGGGCCTCTTCCTCGCTCATCCCGAACCACTCGGGGTCGAAGTCCTCGATGCCGTCGACGAACCCGCCCCACCGGCTGATGCTGTTGCCGATCCGGTGTTCGGGCCGGTAGAGCTCCCGGTGGTCCCAGCGGCTCGGCGGGATCTCGGTGATGCAGTCCCGCCCCGCCGCAAGGGCGGCCCAGAAGGCGTCGGGGTCGGGGGCGCCGGGGAACCTGCAATCCAGGCCGATGATCGCGATCCTGCGGTCGGCGGGTGCCAGGCCCGAGGCCGGGAGCGTGACCTGGGCAGGGTCCGGGGCCAGCCGGATGACCGCAGCCGGGGGAACGGCGGACGCGGGTTGGCCGGCTGACGGGACGTCGGCGGCCGCGCGGCCCAGTCCGGCCGCGCGGAGGTAGGCGGCGAGCCGTACGAGGGTGTGGTGCTCGAGCAGCACGGACGGCTCCAGGCTGCTGCCGGTCTGCTCCTCGATCAGCTCGACGAGTTCGCCGAGCATCACCGACTCCACGCCCAGTTCGGCGAAGGGCGCGGTGGCGTCGAGGTCGGCCAGCGGGATCCCCAGTGCTTCGGAGAACAGCGTGAGCAGCCAGTCCGGCGGCGCGTCGAAGGGCGTCGGAACGGCGGTGGCCGCCGGTACGCCGACATGCGCCGCCGGCGCGCGGTTCGCGTGCAGCACAGTCGCCGGGTCGAAGCGGCCGGGCAACGGGAGGACGGGCAGCAGCTGGGCCGGCAGCGTGCCGGTGAGGACCGCTTCGAGCACCCGCAGCCCCTCCTCGACGGTGATCGCGTCCAGCCCGGCGGGCGCGCAGCCGTCCGGCTGGTCGGCGCCCATGCCGGTGCCGAGCCAGGTCGGCCAGTGCACGCTGTGGAAGCGGGTCCTGCCGGTGCGCGTACGGTCGGCGAGGTACTCCAGGTGCGCGTTGGCGGCGGCGTAGTCGATGACTCCCGCGCCGAGGCGGGGCAGCAGGGTGCTCGCGGAGGACATCAGGACGAAGAAGGCGGGCTGGTCGGCGGCGCACAGCCGTGCCAGGAGCTCGGCGCCCGCCGTCTTCGGCTCGAACACCTCGGCGGTGTCCGCGACCGTCTTGTGGACGAAGGAGGGCCGTCCTCGGCTGGGCAGTCCCGCGCAGTGCACGACGCCGTCGATCGGGCCGAGCGAGCTGCGGACCCTGGTGAGGAAGGCGCCGAGGCCCTCCTCGGTGGCGGGCGCCTCACCGTGCAGCATCACCTGCGCACCGGCCCGTTCCAGCGCCTGTACGTTGCGCACCGCCACCGCTTCCCGGTCGGTCAGCTCGGGCGCGGCCCAGCGGTGCCGCGGCGGTAGCGGGTGGGCGGCGGTCAGGGCGAGGCGGCGGGCACCCCGTTCCACGAGGCGGCGGGCGACCTCGGCGCCGATGCCCCGCGTACCACCGGTGACCAGGTAGACCTTGGACGGGTCGGCCGGGAACTCGGCGTGTGCCGGGGCCTGCACCGCTTCCAGCACGGGTGTGAGCCGCTCGCCGGCACGGTGCCTGACCTCGGCGGTGGGCTCGTTGGCCGCCCATTCCACGAGCAGCCGGCGGGCCAGTTCGGCCGGCCCGGCGTCGCTCTCGACGACGGTGGCGCGAACGGTGCGGTACTCCGCGCCGAGCAGCCGCACCACGCCCGCCAGGCGGCGGCCGTCCGCGCCGCCGCGGTCGCGCACCACGTGCACGATCCGCAGCGGGGTGCCGGGGCGGCGGGCCAGCAGGCGCTGCAGGGCGCCGAGCCGGGCCGTCCAGGGGCCGGGGTCGCAGACGGGGCGGTCCAGTTCGCTCAGGTCGAGCCAGCCGGTGAGGTCGGGGTGCCGGTCGGCGAGGCCGTCCAGCAGCGCGACCGCGTCCCGCTCGCCGGTGAATCCGGCGTCGCCGTCGGCGGGTCCGCCCTGGCGGACCGGGATGATCCGGTCACGCCCGAAGGCCTCGGTCACCTGCCGGGCGGTCTCCCGGCTGCGGTCGGTGTAGAGGCAGAGGATCCGTCCGGTCACCGGCTCGGGCCGGGGCTGCTCGGCGCCGCGCCAGCTCTTGGTGAAGAGCAGGGGCTGCCGCCCGTCGGGCTCCTGCACGGGTGGGGCCTCCACGGTCTTCACCGGCTCGGGCCAGTAGCGGCCGCGGGCGAACGGGTAGCTGGGGGCGGCGGCCCAGTGGGGCCGGTCGCCGTTGTGCAGGCGCGACCAGTCGACCCGGCCGCCGGACGTCCAGTGCCGGGCGAGCGAGAGCAGGTCGTGGTAGGTGCCGTCGGCGGGGTACGGTCCGGCGGGGGCGTCGGCCCCCGGCGTGCGGCCGGGGACCACGCCGCCGCTGTCGCCGTCCAGGAAGCTGAGCAGCTTCCCGCGCAGCTCGGCCCGGTCGGCGGCGACGACGGCGAGGCGCTCGCGCAGCGGTTCGCGGCCGGACTGCGCGGTGTGCGCGAGGTCGGCGAACGGCGGCAGCTCCGGCCGGGACAGGAAGTCGGCCCAGCGGCCGGCGAGTTCGGCCAGCCGCTGCTCATCCCTGGCGGACAGCACGAACAGCTGCGGGCCGGCCGGGCGGACCGCCTCGGCGGCCGGCTCCGGCAGGTACTCCTCGACCACCAGGTGGGCGTTGGCCCCGCCCGCGCCGAACGCGCTCAGTCCTGCCCGGCGCGGCGCCGGGGCGCCGTCGGCGGTGCGGCGGACCGGCCACGGCGCGGCCTCGTGCTGGACGGCGAACGGGCTGCGCGCCCAGTCGATGTCGGGGTTGAGCTGCTCGGCGTGCAGCGAGGGCACGAGCCTGCGGTGCCGCAGCTGCAGCAGCACCTTGGTGAGTCCCGCCAGGCCGGCGGCGGCCTCCAGGTGGCCGATGTTGGACTTCACCGAGCCGATCGCACACGTCCCCGCCTCGACCCCGGCGAACGCCCGGGCCAGGCCGTTGATCTCCACGGGGTCGCCGAGCGCGGTGCCGGTGCCGTGCGCCTCCAGATAGCCGATGCTGCTCGGCTCGACGCCCGCGTCGCGCAGCGCCGCGGCCACCAGCTCGCCCTGGACGACCGGGTTCGGCACCATGTAGCCGCTGGTGCGGCCGCCGTGGTTGACGGCGGTGCCGCGGATCACGCCGTGGATCCGGTCACCGTCGGCAATCGCCCGGGCCAGCGGCTTCAGCAGCACCACGCCGACGCCCTCGCCAGGGGTGAAGCCGTCGCCGCCGGCGCCGAAGCTGCGGCAGCGGTGGTCGGTGGACGCCATGCGCAGCCGGTGCTGCTGACGGAACTTGTGCGGGTGCGCGGACAGGTTGACGCCGCCGACCAGCGCGGCCTCGCACTCGCCCTGCCGCAGCGCCCGGACGGCCAGGTGCACGGCCGTCAGGGAGGCCGAGCACATGGTGTCGACGGTCAGGCTGGGGCCGTTCAGGTCCAGGAAGTACGAGACCCGGTTGGCGATCCCGGCGAGCGCGGAGCCGGTGTCGGCGTCCGGGCCGACGAGTGACTGCTCGACGCCGAGGAAGGGGTACTCGTTGTACATCGCGCCCGCGAACACCCCGACCCGTCCGCCGTGCTGCTCGCGCAGCCGGGACCTGGTGTAGCCGGCGTCCTCCAGCGCCTCCCAGGCGACTTCGAGGAAGAGACGTTCCTGCGGGTCCATCAGGACCGCGTCACGCGGCGAGATGGCGAAGAACAGCGGGTCGAACCTGTCGATGCCGTCCAGGAACGCGCCCCACATCAGGTCCACGGGCCAGCCCGGCCGGTGCCGTTCGGCCGGCAGCGGACCGATCGCGTCGTAGCCCTGCTCCAGCAGCTGCCAGAAGCGGTCAAGGTCCGCGGCCTGCGGGTAGCGCCCGGCCAGGCCGACGACGGCGATCGCCGTGTCCTCGGGCCGGTCATCGGCAGGTTCGCGGTGCCCGGCCGCGGTCTGTGTCCTGGCGGGCTGCCAGGGGCCGTCGGCGCGGACGGCGAGTTCGGCGGCGATGCCGGCCAGGTCCTGGTGCTCGAAGAACAGGGTGCGGGAGACCGGCTCGGCGAAGTCCTCGGCGAGGCGGCTGTTCAGCAGCCCGACCACGTACGAGGTGAGGCCGTAGTGCTCCAGCTGCACCCGCGGGTCGAGCCGCTCGACGGGGATGCCGGTCGCCTCGGCGTAGACGGCGAGCACGTACTGCTGGACGGCGTCGGGCACCTCGTCGACGGGCGCGGCCACGGGCGTCGGTACTTCCATGAGTGCGGGCACTTCCCTGGCCGGCAGCGCTCCCACGGGTGCGGGGCGCGCGGGCAGGGTCAGGCGGTACCGCTCCCCCGCGAACACCGTGCCCGGCAGCGGCACCCGGCGGCGGCCGGGCGACCACAGGGTGCGCCAGGCGACGGGTGCGCCGCGCAGCCACCCGGCGGCAGCGGCGTCGGCGTCCGCCGGGACGAGCTCGGCCACCGGACGGCCGGGACCCACCACCGCGTCCGCCAGCGCCGGCGCGGTCCTCCCGGCGGCGAACTCCCGCAGGGCGGTGCGCACTTCGGCCGGGTCGGAGGTCACCACGGCAAGGCGGTGCGGCATGGCGACCCGGCCGTCCTGCAAGGTGAAGGCCAGGTCGGCGAGTGCGGGCGAGGCGCCGTTCTCCAGGTGTGCGGCGAGCCGGTCCGCGGCGAGCCGCAGGCCGTCGGCGGAGCCGGCCGACAGCACCACCGCGTGCCGGCCGGGCGCGCGCCCGTCGGCGGTGGCGCCGGAGCCGGGCCCGCCGTCGGCTGCGGGCCGCGCGGCCCGCAGCACCACGTGGGCGTAGGCACCGGAGGCGCCGACCGCGTTGACCACGGCTCGGCGGGCGGTCGCGGACGACGGCCAGTCGACGAGCTGCTCGGGGACCCGCAGCGGCAGGTCGTCCCAGTCGACGAGGCCGCTGCGCTGCTCGGCTGTGAGCGTCGGGGCGATCCGGCCGTGCTCGAACTGGAGCAGGACCTTGAGCAGTTGGGACAGGCCCGAAGCGGACTCCAGGTGGCCGATGTTCGGCTTCACCGTCCCGGCCAGCACCGGGTTGCCCGCGAACACCGCAGCGAGTGCTTCGAGTTCGGCGGCGTCGGCGACTGCAGCCCCGGCCACCGCGAGTTCGACGTAGTCGACCTGGGCGGGCGTGATCCCGGCGCGGTCGAGGACGGCGCCGAACGAGCCGGCCAGCGCATCCGGGTTGGGCACGCCGAAGCGTCCGCCACCGCCGGAATGGCCGATCCAGGTGGCCTCCAGCACGCCCCGGACCGTGTCGCCGTCCCGGCCGGCCGCCGCCGCGGGGCGCAGCAGGACGGCGGCCACGCCTTCGCCGGGGCACCAGCCGGAGCCGTCGGCGGCGAAGGCCCTGACCGGTCCGCCCTCGGCGAGCAGTCCTGCCTCGGCGAGCAGGGCGAGGTGGTAGGGGTGGGCGACCAGGTTGACCGCGCCGACCACGGCGGCGTCGCACTCGCCGCGCCGCAGTGCCTCGGCGGCGAGATGCAGGGCCGTCAGGGACGAGGAGCAGGCCGTGTCGACGGCGACGCTCGGGCCGTCGAAGCCGAAGTGGTGCGAGATCCGGCCGGGTATGTCCCCGGCCAGGGCCGCGACCCGGGCGGCGGCGTCGGCGTCCCAGGTCTCCTTGCCGCTGTGCTGGTGGTCGTGCCACATGGTGGCGGTGAACACGCCGACCCGGGGCGCGGCCGCGCGCAGCGATTGGGCGGTGTGACCGGCGTCCTCCAGGCAGGTCCACACGGTCTGCAGCAGCAGCCGCAGCTGCGGGTCGAGTGCGGCGGCCTCCACCGGGGCGACCCGGAAGTGCAGGCTGTCGAAGCTGTCGATGTCGGCGAGGAAGCCGCCGTGCAGTCCGGCGGGCAGCCTGCCGTCCTCGGCGACGCCCCGCCCGGCGGGCAGCGGGCCGACGGCGCACTGACCGGTGCGTAGCTGCCGCCAGTACTCCCCCAGGTCCTCGGCGCCGGGGAAGCGCCCGGCCATGCCGACCACCGCGACCTCGGTGGCCTTCGGCTCCGCGGCGGCCGCGGCGGCCGCGGGCTGCTCGGCGAACGGCGGCACCAGATCGGCGGTGCTGGTCCGGTCGACACCGCCGCCCATGAAGGAGTGCAGGAAGACGTGGCCGTCGTCGAGCGCGAACTGGTCCCGGATGTCGTCGAAGGTCAGCGTGCCGACCGGGCAGAGCCCGATGCCGCAGGCCGCCTGACCGGTCATCAGCAGCTGGCCGATGTAACCGGCCTCCAGCATCAGGAAGCGTTCGGCGACCTCCTGGTAGAGCGGAGCGATGCCGCGGGTCTGGCCGATCAGGAAAATCCCGAACGCGGACCCGTCGAACACCGGCCGGTTGTAGTAGAAGTGCACGGCGCGGTCGATCCGCGGCTCGGCGTTGACCAGCTCCAGCGCGTGCCCGCGCGGGTCGTAGTAGTAGATGCCGCCGGCCAGCCCGTCGACGGCGTCCGCCTTGACGTACACGTACGTCTGCACGGAGTAGGTGTCCCCGGCCGACGGGTACAGGCGGCGGGAGCGGCCCTCGACGGGGGTCTCGCGCAGCAGGCCGAGCAGCCGGGTGAGCGCCTCGGCGGACAGCGTGGTGTCCCGGTAGTCGCGACGGCTGCCGCGCCAGTCGTAGTACGCGGGGTGGACCGCCGTCTCCGGCAGCGTGACGCGCCGCGCGCCGGGCTCGGGGCGGCGCAGATTCCACGACGCGGCCTTGAACGCATCCCGCTCCTGCGGCGAGAACATGTCGACGGTCCCGGGACCCCGCTCCGCCTCCGGTACGGCGGGGGCGGCGGCCGGTTCAGGCTGGGCCCGGAGGCCGAGGCGGTCGGCGAGGATCCGGGCGATACCGGCGGCGGTCGGCTCGGAGATCAGCGCCGAGACCGGCACCCGCTGCCGGTACTGCTGACGCAGCCCGGCCGAGACCTGGACCATGGTGAAGGAGGTCGCGCCCTGGTCCCAGAGGTCCTGCGCCGGGTCGACGGTGTCGACGCCGAGGTGGCGGGCGAACATCGCCGCGACCTCCTCGGCGAGCCCCGCCTGGCTCGCGGCTGCGGGTGCGGGGACGGGTGCGGGGACGGGTGCGGGCGCCGGCGGCACCTCTGCGGCGTCCTCGGTGACGGGAGCCGCCGGCGCCGCGGCCGGTGCGGGCTCCAGGGGCCAGGGCAGCGCGTCGCGGTCCAGCTTGCCGTTGGCGGTGGCCGGGAAGGCCGGCAGCAGCGCCACGAAGTTCGGCACCATGTACCCGGGCAGGGCCTCGGCGGTGTGGGCGCGCAGGTCGGCGGCGGTGACGGCGGGGGCGGCCGGGTCGGTGACGACGTAGGCGACGAGTTTGGCGTCGCCGCCCGACGCCTCCTTGTCGCGCAGCACGGCTACGGCCTCCTGCACGGCGGGGTGCGCGCGCAGGCGGTGCTCGACCTCACCGAGCTCGACCCGGTGGCCGCGGATCTTCACCTGGCGGTCGCCGCGCCCGGCGATCTGCAGGTTGCCATCGGGCAGCCAGAGCGCCCGGTCCCCCGTGCGGTACATCCGCTCGCCCGGGGTGCGGACGAACGGGTCGGGCAGGAACAGGCGGGCCGTCAGTTCCGGCTGGTTGCAGAAGCCGACGGCCAGGCACTCGCCGCCGGTGTACAGGTCACCCTCGACGCCGATCGGGCAGGGTTCCAGGTGTTCGTCGAGTACGTAGTGCCGGGTGTTGTCGATCGGCTTGCCGTAGGGGATGCTGCGCCAGCCGGGGTCGACGCCGGCCACCCGGTAGATGTTCGACCAGACCGTGGTCTCGGTCGGCCCGCCCATGGCGATGGTCTCGGCGTTCGGGAACGCCTCGCGGATCGCACCGGGCAGCGACAGCGGGATGAAGTCGCCGGCCAGCGCGACGATCCGCAGGTGCGCGGCGGCGGGGTCGCCGGTGTCGGGTGTGCACAGCGGGGTGAGCTGGTGCAGGGCGGTGGGTGCCGAGTTCCAGATGGTGATCGGCTCGGAGAGCAGGACGTCGAGCAGCAGTTCCGGGTCGCGCTGCTGGGACTCGTCGGCGAGGTAGACGCCCGCGCCGCCGCCGAGCAGGCCGAGCATGTCGAAGACGGAGAGGTCGAAGCTGAGCGAGGTGACGGCGAGTCCGACGTCGGAGGGCCGCAGCTCGAAGGTGCGATGGCAGAAGTTCAGCAGGTTGCGCACCGAGCGGTGGGCGACCTGGACGCCCTTGGGGGTGCCGGTGGAGCCGGAGGTGAAGATGACGTACGCGGTGTCGTCCCGGGTACCGCGGGTCTCCGGGTCGTCCTCCGGGGCGTCGGGCCCGGTGATCGCCGGGTCGCTGTCGGTCCGCAGGGCGGTGACCCCGGCGGGCAGCTCCACGGCGGGGGCGTCGGAGACGGTCAGCACGACGGTGGCGCGGGCGAGTTCGAGCATCGCGGCGACCCGGGCGCCGGGCAGCGCGGGGTCGATCGGCAGGTAGCCGGCGCCGGCCTTGAGGATGCCGTAGACGGCGGCGACCATCTCGGGGGTGCGCCGCATCCGCACGCCGACCAGCTGCTGCGGGCCGATGCCCTCGGCGATCAGGCGGTGGGCGATCCGGTTCGCACGGCGGTTGAGCTCCCCGTAGGTCATGGTGCCGCCGCGCCAGCGCAGCGCCACCGCCTCGGGGGCGCCGGCGGCCTGACGCTGGAAGAGCAGGTGGACGGGGCCGTCGTCGGGCACCGGGACGGTGGTCTCGTTCCAGGTGTACAGCACGGTGTGCCGTTCCTCGGCCGTGAGCCCGCCGGTCGGGGGCTCGGCCCAGGTGACGTCATCGCCGAGCAGCCGCAGGTCGTTCTCGAAGGCGGCGAACATCTCCTCGGCGAGGCCGCCCGGGAAGTCGGCGTCGACGATGTCCCAGCAGTAGCGCAGTTCGTCGCCCTCGGCGACGGCGACGCTGTCCAGGGCACAGCCGGGCGTGCTGGTCAGCCATTCGCCCTGGCGGACGCCGTCCGGCAGCGGCCGGTCGGTGAGGTCGACCAGGGCGGTGTAGACCACCGGGTAGGCGGCGACGCCGCCGCGGAGCACCAGGCGGCGCATCTCGCCGAGGCCGCCGGCGCCGCCCTCGGCGAGGTCGGCGTCGAGGGCGCGGCGGTAGCGGATCGCGGTGGCGGTGAGCGAGAGCCCGGCGGGCGCGGCGGTGACCCAGGTCATGAAGGAGTGCTCGCCGGGGCGGGCGGCCTCGGCGGTCTCCGGCCAGAGCACGACGGGCAGCGCGTAGGGCTGTTCGGTGCGGCTGGAAACCGCGCGGGTGAGCGCGGCGAGCAGCAGGTCGTCGGGGTGCAGACCGTACTCGGCGGCCCGGCGCACCAGTTGGCGGTAGCCGTGGATCCGGCCGGCCAGGCGGGTGCGGCCGCGGCCGGCCGTGTCGGGGTCGCCGGGCGGAGCGAACTGCGGCCCCGCGGGCAGTTCGGCAAGCCGCTCGCGCCAGTAGCGGGCGTGCTCGGCGGCGGCGCCGGCGGGGGCCGGGTCGGATCCAGCCGGTGCGGGCCGGGCGGCCGGGTCGGCGTACAGCCGCCACAGGTCGCGGTAGAGGCGGTGGATGCTCAGGCCGTCGGCGACCAGCAGGTCGAAGGCGCAGTGCACGACGCAGGACCCGCCGTCGTCGCGGGTCACCCGGATGTCGAACAGCGGCCAGCTTCCGAGCGGAAACGCCCGGTTGGTCATCTCCTCGCGGACCGTCGCGCGCAGCTCCGGGTGCGCGGCCGGGTCGCCGGCCTCGATCACCGGAACGGACCACCGCTCGGGACCGTTCGGGCGGACCCGCACTCCGTCGGTGGCGAAAGTGGTGCGCAGCACCGCGTGGCCGTCGACCAGGCGGCGCAGGGCGTCGGCGAGCGCGTCGAGGTCGAGCGCGTCGACCTCGAAGCTCTGGTAGCACTGACAGCCCTCGGCGGGCCCTTCGCCGGGGACCGTGCGGGCGACCATGTACGCCTCCTGGAGGGCGCGGGGAGGCCGCGGGTCCAGGGCCGGTTCGGTACAGGCGGCGGCGAGGGCGTTGCCGAAGGCGGCGAAGGCGGTCTCGACGGCGCCGGGGGCGAACCGGGTGGGGTCGATGTCCCAGCGGTAGCGCAGTGCGCCGTCCTGCTCCCACATCTGGTGGTCGAGGGCGACGTCGGTGGTCTGGCTGACGCCGTACTCGATGGCCGCGCCGAAGCCGCCGGCGACGCCGGGCGGCGGGCCGACGTGGAGCAGGCTGGTGAAGACGACGGCGGGCGCCGGTCGGCCGGTGCGCAGTTCGCGCAGCGCCTCGATGCCGGAGACCATGCCGTGCCGCAGGTGTTCGCCGAGCCGGGCGTGCACCGCGGCCGCCTGCTCGTCGAGGGTCTCGTCGGCCTCGCGCTCCAGGATCATCACCGCGGTCGAGGTGAACGGGCCGACCAGGTGGAGGGTTTCGGCGGGCAGGTAGGGGCGGCTGCTGGTGGTGACCACCAGGGCGGTGCGCTGCTGCGGGTGCCTCCGGTCCAGCGCCTCGGCGAAGACGGCGAGCACCAGGTCGGTCGGCGAGACGCCGAGCCGGGCGGCCCGCGCGGTCAGCGCCTGCCACTGGGCGGCGGGGACCTCGGCGTCCAGCGGGCGGCGTTCGCGGCAGCCGCCGGCGGGGGCGGGCACGGAGACCGGGGCGACCAGCCCGGGCCCGGCGGGAAGCTCGGCCAGTTCGGCGGCCCAGTAGGCGAGGTCCGCGCGGTGGGCGTCCGTACCGCGTTGGGCGAGCAGGGCGGGCAGCAGTTCGGCGACGGACGGTCCGGCCGCGGGCAGCGGCTGCTCGGGGCGGTGGTAGCGCTGATGCCACTGCTGGAGCAGCACCGCGTAGCCGTGGCCGTCGGTGATCAGGGTGTCCAGGCTGAGGTGGACGATGTCGGGGCCGGTTCCGGTGCGGGTGACCTCGACGGCGAACAGCGGCCATTGGCCGGGCCGGTAGCAGGAGTGCGAGAGACGGGCGCGGACGGTGCCGCGGTCCTCGGCTCCGCCGGGTCCGTGCACGGGCAGCCGCCAGTCGTCGGCTGCCGCCCGTATGTGCTGCCGCCCGTCCTCGTCGACGACGGCGCGGAGCATGCCGTGGTGGTCGATCAGGTCCTGCCATGCCTGCCGCAGCCGGTCGGGGTCGAGGCCGGGGACGGCGAACTCGCGGTAGAGGTGGCAGCCGACCGCCTCACCGCCGAGGTCGCTGTACTTGGCGACCAGGTAGGACTGCTGGAGGTCGGTGACCGGGAACGGCTCCCGCCCGTCGGAGTGGACCTCGGCGGCCGGCCGCGGGGCGGTTCCTGCCTCTGGTCGTGTGGCGGTCCCGGCGGTCTCCGCCGCCACCCTCGCGATCAGCTCGTCGAGGGTGGCGGCGCCGAGCCAGGCCGGCGGCAGGTCGAGGCCGAACTCACGCCGCACACCGGCCCACAGCCGGGTCAGCGCCAGTGAGGTGAGGCCCCAGTCGGTCAGTCCGCCCGGCGGCAGTGGGTCCGCTTCGTCGGGGCGTACCTCGGCCAGCATCCGGTGCAGGATCTGGACAGCCGTCATCCCGGTCTCGTTGCTCGTTTCCACGTGAGTCCCGTCTCAGCGCGGGGCGGCCTGGCCGCCGGGGTGCTCGCGCAGAAAGCCCAGCGCAAGTCCGCCCAGCCGGCCGCCCAACTTGAAGAGTGAGATGTGATCGCCGGTGGGCTCGACGCTGAGCGTCGCGTTGGGCAGCCGCCGGGCCACCTCGGCCGACCCGAGCGGATTGGCCGTGGTGTCGTCCTCGCTGGTGACCACCAGCGTGGGGTGGTCGACGCCGACCAGCAGCGGGTTGACGTCGATGTCGGTGATCGCGCCGTTCAGCCGGCAGTAGCGGTAGAACAACTCGGCGGTGGCGAAAGGGTAGAGCACCAGGTGCGCGAGGTCGGGCGGGGTGCCGCCGAGCATGGTGCTGAGGAACACCGCGTGCACGGCGGCGGCGGTGTCGCGGTCCTCGGCGGCCATTGCCATCAGCGCCTGGATGTTCCGGTGATGGTCCAGCTTCGGTGCGTCCGGCCCGAGTTCGTACGCACCGTGCCACAGGCTGAGCGAGAGGATCCGCTCCGGGCTGTGGCGGGCCGCGGCGAGCGCGATGACGCTGCCGCCGCAGAAGCCCAGCAGGTGGGCGCTGTGGACGCCGACGTGGTCCATGACCGCGAAGATGTCCTCGGCCTGCGCCTCGGTGTCCCACTGGAGTTTGTCGAAGTCGGGTTCGTCGGTGAACAGGCCGCGGGTCTCCCAGGTGACGACCCGGAACTCACCGCCCAGCAACTCCAGCCAGCGCTCGCACAGTTCGGCGGGCATTCCGCAGGCGGAAGCGATCAGGACGGCGGGCGCGGCCGGGTCGCCCGCCGTGTAGACGGGCAGACGGGCGCCGTCGGGGGCGACGGCGTCGGCGGGGGTGCGGAACCTGTCGAAGGAGGCGGCGGCCACCCGGTCGGCGATCCCGGTGATCTCGGCCGGGTCCTCGGGGAGGTCGTCCAGCTCGGGCCGGTCGAGGGCCGGCCCGAGCCGTTCGCCGATGATCTGTTCGAAGACGCCGCTCTCGCCCTCCGGGGCGGCGGGCCCCAGGGCCAGCGGGACGCCGAGCCGCTCGGCCAGCGCGACCAGCAGTTCGGCGCGCGGGCCGGCGGGAGCCGCCACCCGTGCGGGCGGGTCGAGGCGCGGGGCCAGCGCCCGCAGGCCGTGCAGCGCCTCGGCGAGTGCGGCCGCGGCGGCCCGGGCCTGGTGCTCGGTCATCGGCTCGAACGCCTTCCGGTCGGTTGCGGTGAGTGTCAGCGGGTGGTGAACGGGTGGCCGAGGGTGGTCTGGGTGGCCATCCGGTTGTGGTCGTACTGGTTCTTGCCGCCGGCCAGGACGGCGCCGTAGCGGTCCAGCGAGACGGTGCCGCCGTACTCCTCGATCTGGTCGGTGTCGGGGTAGACCCGCACCGAGGTCGGCACGTACCGGCCGGCGAAGCCCAGGCGCATCTGGTCGGTCTTGGCGCTGTGCGGCCAGGAGGCGTGCATCAGGGTCGACCAGAACATGATCGCCTCGCCCGGGCGCATCACCATCGACACCGCCTGCGACTCGTCGGGCTTGAAGTCGGGGTCGACCTGCAGCTCGCGGTAGTCGTAGCCGAAGAAGCCGCGGCGGACGCCGCCCTTGTCCAGCTGGTTGATGGTGTCCGGGGTGTAGTGCATCCGCTTGGTCTCGTCGTAGTTCATCCGGGTGTGGGTGCCCGGGATGAACTGCAGGCAGCCGTTCTCCTCGTTGGCCTCGGTGAACGCCGTCCACACGGTGATGGTGCCCCCGAACTCACGGTGCTCGTCGGGCCACAGGATCTGCGGGACGCCGGAGGCGTTGGCGAAGGTGTCGGCCTGGTGCCAGTCGGTGCCCTCGTCACCCGGGTACTTCGGGAAGAACTCGCTGCGCCAGCACAGCACGTCGGGCCCGAGCACGCTGGTCACCCGGCCGACGATCTCCGGCCGGCAGACGTGGTCCGCGAGGAACTCCGAGTCGAGATGCCGGTCGTAGTTGGAGATGTTGGTGTTGCCGGACTGGGCCGCCTCGTCCTGGTAGACGGCGTTGCTGCGGTCCAGCAGCCTCAGCCGCTCGACCTGCCAGCGGCGCTGCATCTCCTCGATCTCGTACACCTTGAACGGGCCGAAGTAGCCACGCTCCTCGAAGCTCGCACGCTCCTCGGGCGTCAGCGTGAAGCCGCCGGTCTCTTCGGGCACGGTGGTGCTCCTCTCCTCATTCACTTCGAGTCCTGCGCGTCCACGCAGGCGGCCAGGTGGCGGACCGTCGCCGCATCGAGTTCCGCGCCGGTCAGCGACAGCTTCCAGCGCCGGTTGACGGAGGCGATCACCCGCATGAACGCCAGCGAGGTGGCGCCTTGCTCGAACAGGTCGTCGTCGAGGCCGATGCCCGGCCGGGCCAGCACCTCGGTGACGATGGCGTCGACCTGCGCCTGCGTCGGCGACAGCTCCGCGCCGCCACCGGCCGGGCCGGCCGGGGCCTGCCGGTGCCGCAGGGCGGGCAGGGCCGAGCGGTCGACCTTGCCCTGCGCGGTGGTCGGCACCTCGGTGATCAGCCGGTACGCGGAGGGCCGCATGTGCTCGGGCAGCGTCTCCGCGGCCCGGGCGGACACCTCGGCGACCAGCCGGCCGAGCGCCTCGTCGTCGATCTCGGCGTCGGGCGGCGGCACCAGATAGGCCGTCAGGCGGACATCGCCCTGGCCGTGGTCCTGCGGGACGACGATCGCCGAGGACAGCCGCCGGTCGTCGGCGAGCAGCGCCTCGATCTCGCCGGGCTCGATCCGGAAACCGCGGATCTTGATCTGGTCGTCGGCTCGGCCGACGTACAGGTACTCGCCGTCGGGGGTGCGCACCGCGCGGTCGCCCGAGCGGTACAGGCGCACCGCGTCCGCGCCGGTGCCCACGGTACGGAAGCGCTCGGCGGTCAGCTCGGGACGGCGGTGGTAGCCGCGGGCCACGCCGGTGCCGCCGACGTACAGCTCACCGGGGGTGCCGTCGGCGACCGGGCCGCCGGCCTCGTCGAGCAGGTGCAGCGTGACCTCGGGCAGGGGCCGGCCGATCGGGCTGACCCCGGGCTCGTCGAGGTCGGACCGGGTGATCGCACGGGCCGTCACGTGGACCGTCGTCTCGGTGATGCCGTACATGTTGACCAGGACCGGCCGGGCGTCGCCGTAACGGGCGAACCAGGGCTCCAGGAGCTTCACGTCCAGCCGCTCGCCGCCGAAGACCACCAGGCGCAGCGCGGGCAGCGTCTCGGTGGAGGCGCCCACCAGGCGGCGGAAGGCGGACGGGGTCTGGTTGAGCACCGTGACGCCCTCGTCCGCGAGCAGCTTGTGCAGCAGCTCCGGGGAGCGGACGGTCTCGGTGCCGGCCACCACCAGGCGGCCGCCGTGCAGCAGCGCGCCCCACAGCTCCCAGACCGAGAAGTCGAAGCTGATCGAGTGGAACAGCGTCCACACGTCGTCCGCGCGATAGCCCACCAGCTCGGCGTTCTGCTCGAACAGCCGGACCACGTTGCGGTGTTCGACCAGCACGCCCTTGGGGACGCCGGTCGACCCGGAGGTGTAGATGACGTACGCGAGGTCGCTCTCCTGGGACTCCTGTGCCGCGGCGGCCGGCTCGGCCGGCGCCTCGGTGTCGCGGTCGAGCCACACCACCGGCGCCGCGCAGTCCGTGAGGCGCTCGGCGACCCGGGACACCGAGACCACCGCGCAGACCTGGCTGTCGTCGAGCAGGAAGGCGACCCGGTCGGCCGGATAGGCCGGGTCGACGGGCACGTACGCGGCGCCCGCCTTGAGGATGCCGAGCAGGCCGACCACCAGGTCGGCACTGCGGTCGACACACAGGCCGATCAGCCGGTCGGGGCCGGCGCCCGCCGCCCGCAGCCGGGCGGCCACCGCGTCGGCCTCGGCGTTCAGCTCACGGTAGGTGAGGAGGCGGTCCGCCCCGCTCACCGCCACGTGCTCCGGCGTCCTGGCGACCTGGGCTTCGAAGAGTTGGTGCAGCGTCTTGCCGGAAACCATGACGGATCTCCCATCAGGTACGGGTTCGCGGGCCGGGGGCCGACACCCGCGGGGACGGTCAGCCCTGGGCTGCGGCGATCTTGGTGGCGTACATGCCCCAGTGCTGCGGGGTCAGCGACATGTCCTTCAGGCTGCCCTGGACGAACATCCGCTCCCAGCCGCCGCCACCCTTCTCCTCCGGGATCCACTGCTTGGTGAACACCTCACGTGCGGCCGGGACGGTACGCGCCCGAAGGCCCATCAGGTTGTAGTAGGAGGTGAGCTTGCGCAGGTGGATGAACCAGTGGATGCGGTCGGACAGGCCGAACGCCTCCTCGTAGAGGAAGATCGTCGCCTCGCCGCCCAGCGAGGCGTTCCAGCTCTCGGTCAGCGCGCGGGCGAACTCCCGCCCCTCGGACCGGAACTCGTACTTCAGCTCTCCGGTGCGGTGCATGATGACGCCGGAGTTCCCGGAGTGCAGCAGCTCGTCGGCCTTCTGCGAGGTCTGGTGCTCGGCGGTCGGCACCACGAAGCGGTCCACGCCGCTTTCCTCGATCACCGAGGAGAGCTCGCTGTCGGCCGTGCCGTACATCCCGAAGCTCTGCGGGATGAGCACCGTCTCCTTCAGGCCGCCGTCGAGGAACATCCGGTCCCACGAGCCGCCGCCGCGCTCCTCGGGGATGCGGTTGCGGAACATCACCTCGCGCCAGCCCTCGTCCTTGGAGCCCATCGCGACGAGGGTCTCGTACGCCTCCAGGGAGCGCATGTGCAGGAGCCAGTGCAGGGTGTCCTTGGTCCCGAAGGTCTCCTCGTAGACGAAGGTGGTCGCCACGCCGACGTACTGGAGGTTCAGGTACTCGGAGAGGTCACGTGCGAACTGCCGGCCCTCCGAGCGGAATTCGGCTCGCAGCTGCCCGACGCGCTCGACCACGACACCCGAGTTCGCCGAGTGCAGGATATCCGCGACCGGAAGGGCCGTCTGCTGCTGGGCGACCGGCGTGGAGAATTCGGAGTCAGCCTTCTCGGTCATGTACGGGCTCCTTGGTGAACGGTTCGAATTTCTTCTTTCGCAGCACAATTAGGCCATTTCCCCGGAGATCTGCGCAGCTCACTATTGAGCAGGGCGGAAGATCAACGATGCAGCGAGGAGAAACGGTCTCGGAGAACCTCGGCCGCGCCGGTCATCAATGCCTCGGCGACGGCGTCCACATGGCGGTTGCGCCAGTCGGCGAGCTCGGTCCCGGCGGCGAACCGGTTGAAAGCACCGATCGCCGGGCCGGTGTGAATCTGGTAGTTGACGCGCTCGGACGGGTCGCCGCGCATCGCCAGCCGGGTGCTGTGCACGAAGTACCAGCGGAACACCAGCGCCATCCGGTGCTTGGGGTGCTGCTCGGCCCGCTCGACCTCCTGCGGGCGGCCGACCCGCAGGTAGTACTCGCGGGTCTCCTTCCAGACCTGCTCCAGGTCGCGGTGGAACCAGCCGTCCTCGATCGTCCGCCGCAGCTTGGCGTCGATCGACTCCAGCCCGTCGTACTGCCGGTACGCCTGGTAGAGCTTGTTGGCGCGCGCCGCGAACAGCGTGCCGCGCCCCAGTACCTGGATCCGCGCCCCGATCTCGAACATGTCGCCGGCCGGCGCGTACCCGGTGTCCTGGACGTCGGCCCGCGCCAGCAGTTCCTTCACCGCGTCGGACGTCCCGGCCTGCGGGGTGCACTGATTGACGGAGCCGGTGACCACGAAGTCCGCGCCCAGCACGAACGCGGCCGCCAGGCTCTCCGGCGCGCCGAGACCGCCGGCCGCGCCGATCCGGATGCCGTCCGGGTAGCCGCGCCCGGCCACGGTCCGGTCCCGCAGCCCCGTCATCGCGGGCATCAGGGTGTACGCCACCGCGGCGTCGGTGTGCCCGCCCGAGTCGGCCTCCGCGCACACCTCCCCCGCCAGCGGCAGCGCGCGGCCGGCCTCGGCCTCCGCGGCGGTCAGCAGGCCGTCGGCGAGCAGCGAGCCCACCAGCGCCTCCGGCGCGGGATCCATGAACGCCGTCGCCACCTCGGGGCGGGACACCTTGGCCAGCAGCCGGTTCGGCGCCACCGCCCGGCCGGCGCCGTCCCGGTACGCCCCGCTCAGCCGGTACAGCACCAGCGCCCGGGTCGGGTGGGTGAAGCCCGACGCCTCGACGAACCGCACCCCGTGCCGCAGGAAGAGCCGCACGGTGGCCTCCTCCAGCGCCGGGTCGTGCAGCGCGTGCAGCAGGTTCATCCCGAAGCGGCCGTCCGGGCCCAGTTCGCCGCGGAGGGTGGTGATCGCCGCCTCGATGCGCTCCGTGCGCAGCCCGCCGGTCCCGAAGTACCCGAGCAGGCCGGCCCGCGCCATCCGGGCAACCAGTGCGGTGGAGGCGATGCCCTTGTACATCGACCCGGCCAGGTACGCGTAGCGCACCCCGTAGTCGGCCCGGAAGGCCGCCGAGCCCAGTCGATCCGCGGTCAGTACGGCGACGTCGCCGGCCGGCCGCGGGGCCGGCGGAGCTGCCGGGCCCGCGGCCGCGCCGAGGGGGGACGGGGAACTCGCGGGGCCGGCGTCCGGGGCGGGGGCAGGGGCGGGGGCGGCCGCGGCGGGTACCGCCCCAACGGCGGCGGACGCCGGGGCTGCGGTTCGCGCCGCCGCGGGCGCCGGGGCGGCGTCCGCGGCCTGCCGCGGTTCCGGCGCGGGCGCGTTCGCCGCTTGCTTCACCGCCGCGTCCCACAACTGTGTCAGCACCCGGCCCGGGCCCTGTTCGGCGATCCGGTCGACACCCTGCGCGAGCAGGTGGCGCATGCTCTCCGACCAGCGGACCGCGCTGTGCACCTGGGCGACCAGCAGCCGGGCGACCTCGCCGGGGCGGTAGGGCCGGGCAGTGACGTTGGCGATCACCGGCAGGCGGGGGTCACGCAGCTCGAAGCCCTCGATGAAGGAGGCGAACTCGCGTGCGGCGTCGGCCATGTAGCGGGAGTGGAAGGCGGCGCTGACCCGCAGCGGCACGCAGCGGCCCGCGCCCGCGGCGGTGACGGCCGCGGCGGCGCGGCTCAGCGACTCGGCGGGGCCGGAGAGCACCACCTGCTCGGCGGAGTTGCGGTTGGCGACGTCGACGTCGTCGATGCCGGCCTCGGCGAGCAGGTCGGCGATCCGGGCGGCGCCGGGGCCGACCACGGCGGTCATCGCGCCGCCGGTGGCCCGGCCCATCAGCTCGCCGCGCCGGGCCACCAGGGCGATCCCGGTCTCGAAGTCGAAGGCGTCGGCGGCGAGCAGCGCGTTGTATTCACCGAGGCTGTGCCCGGCGAGGTAGTCGGGGGCGGGTTCGCGGGCGGCCGCGTACGCGCGCCGGCTCAACTCGTTGACGACGAACAGCGCGGGCTGCAGGTAGCGGGTGGCGGTGAGCCGCCCGCCGTCGTCGTCGAGGCACAGTTCGCGCACCGAGAAGCCGAGGATCCGGTCGGCGGCCGCCATCGCCTCCGGGTAGCGGTCGAACAGGTCGCGGCCCATGCCACGGCGCTGCGCGCCCTGGCCGGGAAAGAGCCATGCGGTCCGCTGCGTCACGAGCCGGCCTCCCACGGGAAACGCTGCCGTTCGGCGAAGTCGGCGATCCGGCGGCCGACGCCGTCGGAGGACATCAGCCGCGCGAACTCGTCGATCGCGGCGCGCTCGACGTCCGGTGTGATGATCCACATCTTGGTGAAGTACCGCTTCAGGTCTCCGACCGTCTCGCCCTCCACCTTCATGACCCGGAAGGCCAGTTTGCGCAGCGCCGGCTGGAGCGGGTCGACCAGCTGGTCGACCAGGCCGGACAGCATCGCCTGGTCGGCCGTCACCGGCAGGGTGCTCAGGCTCATCGCGTAGGCCTTCTGGAAGCCGGTACGGCGGACCAGGAACGGCGCGACGCTGCACGGCAGCAGGCCCCACAGCGCCTCGGGCAGGCTGAAGGTGGCGCGGGGTGTGGCGAGCACGAAGTCGCTGGCGGCGACCAGGCCGACGCCGCCGCCGGCCACCCGGCCGTCGACGGTGGCGACCACCACCCGGGGGGTAGAGGTGAGGCGCTTGAGCAGGCCGAGGAACTCGGCACCGCCCTGCGCCGCCCGCTCCCGGTCGGGACGGCCCTCGGCGGCCGCCCCGAGCAGGTCCATGCCGGTGCAGAACACGCCGTCGCCGCCGGTCAGCACCACCACCCGGCAGGCAGGATCGGCCTCGGCGCTGTCGAGCGCCTCGTGCAGTTCCCGGATCATGACGGTGTCGATGCTGTTCTGCGCGTCCGGACGGTCGAGGGCGACGGTCAGGACTCCCGGCGTGCTGGAGAGTCGGATCGTACGGTGCCCCGGGCTCAGGTCCATCTGTTCAGCTCCATCGATAGCGCCGGTGGAAGTTCTCGATCCGGTCCAGCACCAGATGCTCCCTTCCGTGCAGCGCCGGGTCGTAGACGTCGGCGTACTGCGACACGTCCAGGACCGTGTCCTGCACGCCGGGGGCGCCCTCGGCGGTGTGCTTCGCGAGCCGGTCGTAGTCGTCGACCGCGAGCCGGTGCCGGGCGTCCAGGCGCTCGGCGGTCCTGTTCTGGGCGAGCAGGGCGTGGGCCCCGGCGCCGACCACGCCGCTGTAGAACTCCGAGGCGCAGCCCGACCCGTAGGAGAACAAGCCGACCCGGCGCGGCTCGCGGAAGTCGCCGTGCTCGATCAGCGAGAGCAGGGCGACGAACAGGCCGGCCGCGTAGGTGTTGCCGATCCGGGCCGGGTTGACCAGCGTGGCGGCCATCCGGGTGCGGAAGTCGGCCTCGATGGCGTCCGGGGACATCCGCTTCACCCGGCGCATCAGGTGCCGGTGGGCGCCCTTGACCATCCCGCCGAACGGGGTGTGGAAGACCAGGTGGTCGAAGGTGTCGACGATGTCGGCCCCGGCGACGGCCTCCCGGTAGTCGGCGAAGGAGCGCTCCAGGCACTCCAGGTAGGCCAGCAGCGAGAGGTCGGAGTCACCGGCCGCCAGGTCGGGGCGCGGCCGGCAGGTGTCCATCACCTCGTAGCTGTAGAGCCCGGCCGCACCGGGGTCGAGGTCGAGCACCTCGGGTTCGGGGCCGAGCAGCAGGGCGACCCCACCGGCGCCGTGGGACGGCTCCCAGTACGGCATGCCGACCACCGAGCCGCCCGCGTCGGCGGCGATCACCAGCGCACGGGCCTGCGGGCGGGGGCTGCCCGCCAGCAGACCGAGCGCGGTGCGCAGCGCGGCGGTGCCGCCGTAGCAGGCGTGCTTGACCTCGAAGGAGCGGCAGCGCCGGCCCAGGCCGAGGTAGTGGTGCACGTAGGTGCTGATCGGCTTGCCGAAGTCCAGGCCGGACTCGGTGCCGACGATCACCGCCTCGATGCTGTCGCGCTGCTCCCCGGTGAGCCGGTCGAGGATCGGTCTTGCCGCGTTCACGGCGTTGGTGACCGGGTCCTCGCACGGCAGGTTCACCGACTTCTGCACCATCATCAGGTTGTCGAAGCGGCCCAGGTCCAGTCCGCGCGCGTGGAACAGCTCCCTGACGTCCAGGACGGCCCGCCCGACATAGGCGTTGGCCGCCTCAACCCCGACGGCCATGCAGCGGCGCCCAGAGGGTGTCGGTCATCGTGCCGTCGAGGACCGTGCGGTGCCAGGCACCGCCGCCCTTGCTGTCGGCGACGACCTGGGAGGCCATCAGGCGGCGCAGCTCGGGGTCGGTCTCCTGAAGGGCGACCAGCTCGTCGTAGGCCTCCTGGGAGGCGAGGTGGATCAGCAGGTGCAGGCGGTCCTGCTGGCCCCACATCTCCTCGTAGAGGAAGGCGGTGGCGCGGCCGACCATCGCCTCGGAGACGTATCCGGCCCAGTCGAACCAGAACTTCCGGGCCTCCTCGCGCAGCGCGTACCGGACCTGGAGACGGCGGTGCACGGTGAGCGGGGTGTTCACGGAGTGCAGCAGCTGCTCGGGGGCGAGCCGGGACTGGTAGCGGGCCGGCGGCTGGAAGGTGTCCAGCTGGTCCTCGTCGTCATCGTCGTGGTGGCTCAGGCCGTGCTGCGGGCAGATGATCGTCTCGGTCATCGAGCCCTCGGCGAACATCCGCTCCCAGTTGCCGCCGCCCTTGGTGGGCAGCCGGTCGTCGGTGGACACCTCGGCCCACTTCTTCGAGTGGTCGACCATGTCGAGCATCCGGCGGTAGTCGCTGGGCTCCTTCAGGTGCAGCAGCCAGTGCAGCCGGCCCTGCGTCCCGAACAGCTCCTCGAAGGCGAAAATCGAGACGTAGCCGACCTGGGCGTTGTTGATCAGATCGACCAGGTCCGCCGAGAAGGACATGCCCTCCTCAAGGAACTCGTTCTTCAGCTGGCCGACCCGGTGAATCAGGAATCCCGCGTCGGCAGAATTCAGCAGCTTGTCCAACGGTACCGAGGTCTGCTGGTACGCCGCCCTGGTCCTGGGTTCTGTACTGGAATTCTCTGCGACCGTCACGGTACCCGCCTCCTTTTCCACGGAAATCAATCCGTCGTCCCCTACAATCACAACCGGATTACATTAAGAGCGCGCAGCGGATTCCTGCTGCTCAATTCTGCGCAGGGTCGGCGGGCGCCGAGGCGCGGTCCGACCAGGCGGCGAGTTCGACGGCCCGCAGGTGCTCGTCGGAGCTGTGCTCGACCTTCGCCATGGTCCAGCGCAGGGTGGGCGCGGCCATCACCGAGGTGAGCACCGCGACCAGCACGACAATCGAGTACATCGCCGGGCTGAGCACGCCGAGCCGCAGGCCGACGGTCGCCACCACCACCTCGACCGCACCGCGGGCGTTCAGCCCGGCACCCAGCGCCAGGCCCTCCCAGTGCGTCAGGCGGCCGAGCCGGGCGCCCAGGTAGGCGCCGGCGAACTTGCCGACGAGCGCGAGCAGCAGCACCACCGCGGCGGCGGCCAGCGTCCCGGGGTCGCCCAGCACCGACAGGTCCATCTTCAGGCCCGCCCCGGCCAGGAAAATCGGGGCGAACACCGAGAGCGTGACGGTCCGCAGCGAGGCCAGCCGGACCGCGGTCTCCCGCGACGGCGAGCTGAGCAGGCAGCCGACCGCGAACGCGCCGAGGGCCGACTCCAGGCCCAGCGACTGGCTGCCCGCCGCGGCGGCCAGGATCGCCACCACCGTGATCGCGATCACCGGCCCGGAGCCCTCGGCCTTCTCGGCCCGCCCCAGCGCCCCGCGCAGCAGTGGCCGGGCGGCGATCACCACGGCCAGGAACAGCAGCAGGTGCCCGACGCCGGTGACGATCTGCCCGGTCCTCAGGGCTCCCGTCGCCATCGTGGAGACCATCGACAGCAGCATCCACGCGACCACGTCCTCGCCGGCCGCCGCGGCGAGCGTCAGCTGCCCGATGTCGCGGTGCAGCATGCCCAGGTCGGTCAGTGTCTTGGCGATCACCGGGATCGCGCTGACGCCCATCACCACGCCGATCAGCAGCGCGAACGACGGGCGGTCGGCGTGCGGGCCGAGCAGCCGGCCGGGAAGCAGCAGGCCGGTGCCGATGCCCAGGCCGAGCGGCAGCACCAGCGCCGCGGTGCTGATCGAGAGTACGGCGCGCGGGCGGCGGCGCAGCATCCGCAGGTCCAGGTGCGCGCTCGACAGCCCGATGAACAGCAGCACGCCGAAGGTGCTGACGGCGTCGAGCAGTTGGGTCTGCGACTTGTCGGCCGGCCACATCCAGGCGAATGTCGCCGGCGAGAGGTGTCCGAGCACCGTCGGACCGAGCAGCACACCGCTCAGCAGTTCGCCCACCACACCCGGCAGGCCCATCCGGCGGGCCAGCTGGCCCATCGCCGTGCCGACAAGCAGCAGGGCCGCCAATTGCAGCAGTAACAGCAGGGTCTGGTGCTCGCTCATGCTCGACCTACTCCCCCGGGCCGGACCTTTCCGACGCCCCAAGGGTCGGCGCCGCCATCAGCGCCCGGCTACTCAGAATTGAGCATCAGGCCGGGAGGCGGCCCTCGACGTACTCGCCGAGCAGCTGGTCGTCGACGACCAGCGAGCCGTGCACCATGTCGACCAGGCCGGCCTCGCGGAAGCGCTTGAGGAACAGCCCGACCCGGGAGCGGGTGGTGCCGATCATCTCGGCGAGCTCCTCCTGGGTGATCCGGGGCCGGATCACCACCAGCCGGCCCCGACGGGTGCCCAACTGCTCGGAGAGCAGCAGCAGCCGGGCCGCCAGCCGGCGCTCGCACTCCATCGTCACCATGTCGACGATGATCTTCTGCTGTTCGAGCACCCGCTCCCCGAGGTGCCGCACGTACTCGGGCAGCAGCCCCTCCTCGGCGAGCACCGACAGGAACCGATCGCCGGGGATCTGGCGCAGCGTCACCTTCTCCAGCGCGACGGCGGTGTCGGAGCGCTCGCTGCCCAGCAGTCCCATCTCGCCCAGGACGTCGCCCGCCCCGAAGATGGAGAGCAGACATCGTTTGCCGCTCCCTGTAATCATCAGCGTCTTGACCTGACCGGTCTCTATGACGTAGATACACCGGTCCCGGCCGCCGTCCGTGTAGACGTGCCCCCGTCTCGACACGATCAGGGTCGGCGTGTCGTTCAGCCGGGTGGCGCACAGCGCGCGCAGCTTGGCGCGGAAGCAGGCCGAGCCGGTGGCGGCCGGCGCCGCGGCGCGTTGCGCGGGGATGTCAGTGGTGGCCGGACGGGTCCTGTGGTGCTCCAATGTTGCTCTCATCTTCTACCCCGAATCGTCTCGTATGCGGCTACGGGAACGTCGTCCCGGACCGGGGGGCTCGACCCGGCGGATGCGTCGAACCGGTGTCTGACGCCCGCCTGCATGTGCGGATCGGCGAGGTGCGGGCGCAAGCATAGGAAAACTTTCAAGCCAGCACCATGCTTGCGTGGCTCCTTCGACGCAGGCAGGACTCCGCGGAGCGGTCGCCCGCCGACTTCACCCGATGCTCAATCCAGCGCAGAAATGCCCGGTTGGGCCTGGCTACGTTCAGGACGCTCGGTCGCACCTGCCGGAACGAGCCGACATGCCAAGGAACGGAGACTGCCCCGTGAGTGACCGGTCATCACAACCCGGCGCCCCGTCCGGTCCCGAGGACCCGAAGGTCCTGCCGACCGGACCGCGGGTCGACCCCTACGCGCTGTACTGCGACATGCGTGCCGAGGGCGTCGTCCACACCATCCGCGAACCCAACGGCCTCCACCGCCGACTCGTACTGCGCTACGCCGAGGCCCGCGACGTCATGAACGACGCCCGCTTCGCCAAGGATCCGGGCCTGGCCTGGGACCAGTTGCGCGACGCCGGCTATGTCAAAGGCGAGCGCGACAACCGCGCCGACTACCTCTACCACCTGGTCAACACCGACCCGCCGGACCACACCCGGCTGCGCAAGCTGATCAGCAAGGCGTTCACCAACCGCCGCATGGAGTCGATGCGGCCGCGCGTGCGGGAGATCGCCGAGCAACTGCTCGACGGCCTCGCCGGGCAGGAGCGCGTCGACCTGATCGAGAACTACGCCCACCCGCTGGCCACCACGGTCATCTGCGAGATCCTCGGCGTGCCGAACGCCGACCGGGAGAACTTCCGCATCTGGGCCACCGCCATGCTCACCGCCCCGGACGCGGTGGTCGAAGGCGCGCTGACCCCGCAGGAGGGCTATGCGGCGATGCAGTCCTTCTTCACCGAGTTGCTGGCCCGCCGCCGCGAGGAACTCAAGGACCTCGCGGAAACCGGCGGGGACACCAGTGACCAGCAGCCCGACGTGATCGCCGGCCTGATCGTCGCCCGCGACGAAGGCAACCGGCTCAGCGAGGTGGAGATGGTCTCCACCGCGATGCTGCTGCTCAGCGCCGGCCAGGAGCCGACGGTCAACCTGATCGCCAACGGCACGCTGGCTCTGTTCGACAACCCGGAGCAGTTCGCCCTGTTGCGGGCCAAGCCCGACCTGGTCACCTCGGCCGTGGAGGAGTTCCTCCGCTACGACCCGCCGGTGGAGCTGTCCACCATGCGGGTCTCCACCGAGGACGTAGAGGTGGCCGGCACCATGATCCCGGCCGGCAGCGTGGTCACCGTCTCCATCGCCTCGACCAGCCGGGACGAGCGGCAGTTCGAGAATCCCAATCAGCTGGACATCAGCCGCATCGACAACCCGCATCTGGCCTTCGGTTACGGCCTGCACCACTGCCTGGGCGCCCCGCTGGCCCGGATCGAGGGTCAGGAGGCCATCGCGGCGCTGGTCGACCGCTACCCGAACGTCTCGCTCTCCGGCACCAGGGACGACCTGCGCTGGCGCCCCACCCGGATCATGCGCGGTCTGGTCGAGCTGCAGGTCGAGCTCGGCGCCCGAGCCTGACCCACGCCGGATGGCAGAGCGAGGACTCCGTCCCGGCACGCGCGAGGCCCACGTATGGACCGCGCGCGTGCCGGACTCGG
The DNA here is from genome assembly GCF_044591655.1 of Streptomyces sp. BBFR51. Lineage (NCBI taxonomy): Bacteria > Bacillati > Actinomycetota > Actinomycetes > Kitasatosporales > Streptomycetaceae > Streptomyces > Streptomyces sp. BBFR51. The sequence continues at coordinate 1,256,551 of NZ_CP172448.1, forward strand.
ACCGCGACCCGGCGGTCCGGGCGGGGCTGGCGCTGCTCACGAGCGCCGAGCACGACCGGCTGTCCCGCTTCCGCTTCGCCCGGGACCGCGCCCAGTACACGGTGGGGCACGCCATGCTGCGCACCGCGCTGACCTGGTCCCACCCAGAACTTACGCCGCGCCAGTGGGAGTTCCGCACCACCTGGCACGGCCGTCCGGAGCTCGCCGGCCGCGCTGCGGGGACAGGGCTGAGATTCAACCTCTCCCACACCCCGGGCGCGGCTCTTTGCGTGGTGACCCGCTGGACGGACTGCGGCATCGACGTCGAGGCGACCCTGCCGCGGCGCACCCACCGGCTCAACGGGGTGTTCGCCCCCGCCGAGGCCGCCGCGCTCGCCCGGCTGCCCGACGAGCGGCAGGCCGACGCCGCGCTCCGTTACTGGACGCTGAAAGAGGCCTACACCAAGGCCCTGGGCCTCGGCCTGGCCCACCCGTTCGACCGCTGCGACTTCGGCACGCCGCCCGAGAGCGGGACGATCACGCTGGCCGCCGACACCTCACGCCAGTGGCAGTTCCATCAGTGGCGGCCGGGACCAGGACACGTCGCCGCGCTCGCCCTGCGCCGCGGCGCCCTGACCGGCTCGGCTCAGACCGCCGCCACGTAGCGTGCCAGCCGGGTCTCGTGCACCGCCAGGTGGGCCGAGCCGCTGTGCACCAGCAGCCCGTCGTCACAGAACCGCTTCAGGAAGAACCCCACCCGGGAACGCGTGGTCCCGACCATTTCCGAGAGTTCCTCGTGGGTTATCCGCCGTTCCATTCTCAGCTCCGCGCCCTGTCGCCGGCCGACCTTATGGGCGAGGTCGAGAAGCGTCACCGCGAGCCGCTGCTCGCAGTTCATGGTCACCATATTGGCGATCAACCGCTGCTGCCAGAACAGCTGTGACATGAGGTGCAGCGCGAACTCCTCGGCGTGTTCAAGATCCTGCAGAACCGCCGCCACCTGCGTCACCGAGAGCTTTCGCAGGACACTTCGCTTCATCGCCGTCGCGGTCTCCGTGCGGGTTCCCTGCAGAATTCCCAGCTCACCGAAGAACTCCCCCTCCACACATATGGAGAGCAGACACCGCTTGCCGTCCGGCGATCCCGAAACGGTCTTGACCTGGCCTTCCTCGACCATGTACAGGCTGTTGTCGGACTGCCCGCTGGAATACGCGTTCTCGCCGCGTACCAGTCGCACCACTGGCGTGGGCATCTCACCCCCCGCCATCCTCTCCCGCAGATTTTCCCACAATGGCGAAGATGTGGCGGTGAACATGTGGCATCCCCTCGCATCCGGTGGCCGTGCCCATGATGAAAGGCGGAATCCGGTCAAGAATGCGGTCGAGACCCCGTTTCCCCCAGGTCAATCGTAACCATCCCCGGACCCTGCCAAACCCGCCGCAATACATCGCGGACCGTAGCCCCAACTGGATCATCGGCCGAAGAAGAGTGATATTCGGCCACGGCACATGAATTCCCCTGCTCCGCCCGCTGCACGGTTGCCCAGAAGCGGCGCAAAACCCATCACTCGGCCCCAAATGAGATAAGTCACACCTCGCCCCACGGTTTCCCTCCGCGATCAGGTGGCCGACATGTTCGCGTCAAATCAGCCATGGACCGGGCGGCCGGTGGCCGGCCCACGCACTGCGCGACGGCCGTGCACCGCGGCTCCGCGCGCCGTGCGCGACCGCCAGGAGGGACCTCCGCACGACCGACAACGAGGCCCCGCCTGCGCGGCGCAGGCGGGGCCTCGTTGTCGGGAGCACGGATGACCGGGCAGGGGTACTACCCCGCCCCGGGGACCCGGGTACGGGTCAGACCTTGGCCTCCGACCGCGGGTGCACGGTCATCGGGAGGGCGTTGGCCCCCATGATGCCCTTGCACACCTCGCGGACCGGCTGGCCGGGTACGGGCCGGAGGTCGAAGCGGGGCAGCACCGTGGCCAGGGCGAAGGTCATCGTCAGGTTGGCCATCGACTCTCCGGCGCACAGCCGGGTACCCGCCCCGAAGGGCATGAACTGTTCGCGGCGGGGCGGGTTGGGGTGCCCCGGCGCCCACCGGTCGGGGTCGAAGGTCGTGGGAGCCGGGTAGGCGGTCGGGTCACGGTGCAGGGCGGTGAGGCTGGCCAGCAGTTCGGCCTCGGCGGGGAAGGAGAACCCGCCGACCGTCACCGGCCGGGTGGTGCGCCGCATGTCCATCCAGCCGGGGCTGCGCAGCCGCAGGGTCTCGTTGACCACCTGGCGGGTGTACCCCAGCCGGTTCAGGTCGGCCATGGTGGGGTCCCGCCCCTCCAGCACCTCGGCGAACTCGTCGCGCAGCCGCTGGGCGGCGGTGGGGTGCTTGGCGATCTCGTGGAAGGCCCAGCCCAGCGCGTGCCCGGTGCTGTCGCCGCCGGCGATCAGCATGGACAGCACCTCGTCGCGCAGCTCGCCCGGGCTCATGGGCTTGCCGTCCGCGTCCCGGGCGTTGACCATGCTGGACAGGATGTCGGTGTGCTGGCTGGGGTCGTTCATGTACCGGCTGATGATCGAGGTCAGCGCCTCTTCGAGCCGGTCCCTGGCCCGGACGAAGCGCCGGTTGGCCGGGGTGGGCAGCTTGTCCACCAGGTCGCTGGGGACCACGCTGCGGATGCCGACGCCGGCGATGAAGTCCGCGATGGTGTCCCGGATGGTGTCGGCGTCGCCGGACACCTTGTCCGAGGAGAACAGCGCGGTGTTGATCAGCGCGTTGGCCAGGACGTCCATCTCCCGGGCCATGTCCACGACGCCACCGGGCTTCCAGGTGTCGACCTGCGCCTTGATGCCGCCCAGCAGCGCGTCCACGTCGTAGCCGGGACGGTCGTGGCTGAACGCCGTCTGGACCATGCGGCGCTGACGCATGTGGAAGGCACCGTCGGAGCTGCCGAGCCCGTTGCCGACCAGCGGGCGCACCTTGCTGAAGAACCGCCCCCGGGCGAAGGTGTCACCGCCGTCGCCGAGTATCTCGCGGACCATCGCGTGGTCGTTGATGAGGTAGGTGGGAGTGCGGCCCATGCGCAGTCGCAGCACGGGCCCCTCGGCCCGGACCCGCTCGAAGAAGGCCAGCCTCCGGACCGCCACAGCCGGCCTGTGCCCGGCGAGCAGGACGCCGCCGGATGCGACTGGCACAGAACCAACAATCTGATCCGATTGACCCGACATGAGCATGCTCTCCCGTCGTCTTTTCCTACTGGAACAGGAGGTACTCACCCGACGCCGCCTCAACCGCGGGTCGTCCGAGTGCCTTTCGATCGTAGCCCGGGCCGGTGTCCGACCGGCGCTCAGGATTGAGCAGCGACCAACCGTTTCCGGCGCCGGCGCGCGCGGGTCCAGCCGGTCCATGAGCGGGTCGGGCGGCCGACGCCGGAACGCCGGTCGCCCGACCCGCTCCCGGGAGGGTCAGCGCTCCAGGCGCAGCGCGACGCGGCTGTAGCCGCGGTTGCCGAGGCCGGGGTGGCGCTGCGGGGGCTCGGCGTACTCGATCGTGGAGTACCCGCTGAGCAGTTCGGCGAAGAACACCTCAGCCTGCAGGCGGCTCAGGTGGGCGCCGAGGCAGTGGTGGATCCCCGCGGCGAACGACAGGTGGCCGCCCTGCTTGCGACGGACGTCGAAGCGGTCGGGGTCGTCGAATCGCTCGGGGTCGTGGTTGGCGGCACCGAGCAGGGTGATGACGTTCTGGCCCGGCTCCAGCTTCGCTCCGGCCAGCGTGACCGGCTCCAGGACGGTGTAGAAGTCGAACTGCGAGGGCGAGTCGTACCGCAGGATCTCCTCGACCGCTCCGGGGATCAGGCCCGGGTCCGCCCGCAGCAGCGCGAGCTGGTCCGGGTGGTCGAGCAGGGCGCACAGGCCGGTGCCGAGCAGGTTGGCGGTCGGGGTGTTGCCCGCGCCGAACAGCAGCAGCGCGGTCGCGATCATCTCGGTCTCGTCGAGCGCGCCCTCCTCGCCCGAGACGGCCATCCGGCTCAGCAGGTCGTCGGCCGGCTCGGAGCGCTTGACGGCGAGCAGCCCGGCGAAGTAGTCCGCCAGCGCGCGCTGGGCCGCGGCCCCGCGCCGGACCCCGTCGGGTCCTGCCGCGGGCTCCATGAGCAGCCCGAGGTCGTGGATGTGCGGGATCAGTCCGGCCCGGTCGTCCTCCGGGATCCCGAGCAGGTCGCCGATCGTGTTGATCGGCAGCGGCACCGCGACCCGGCTCATGAGGTCGGCGCCGGGGTCGGCCGCCAGGTCGGCGAGCAGGCCGCTGGTCCGCCGGGTGACGGTCTCCCGCAGGCGTTCGACATGGCGCCCGGTGAACGCGGAGCTGACCAGCCGGCGCAGCCGCGTGTGGTCCGGCGGGTTGGTGAGGATCATGCTGCGCTGCATCAGCTCCATGACCGGCCTCAGCGATGTCGCCGAGACGCTGGCCAGCTGCAGCTTCAGCCACTCGTCGCTCTTGCCGAGGCTGCGGTTGCGCAGCGAGGCGTCACAGTCGGTGAACCGGCTGAGCACCAGCGAGCCGTCGCCGGTCAGCAGGGCGGGCGTCCGCTCCCGCAGTCGGCGGTAGTCCTCGTACAGGTCCTCGCCGGTCCCCGTCATGATCCCCATGAACATGCTCTCCGCCTCGGCATCGGCCCGAGCGACGGAGGTGGTGGGGACCAGGTCCTTGAGCAGTTGGTACTTCAGGACCTTGCCCATGACCCCACGGGGCATGGAGTCGACCAGATGGTAGCGGACCGGCCGCTGGTGGGGTTCGAGGTGCTCGGCGGCGAACTCGCGGACGCCGGGGAGGTCGTCCTGGCCGGACAGCACCAGCACGGCGACCGGGACCTGGCCCAGGACCGGGTCGGGGACGCCGAGCACGGCGGCCTGCTGCACGGCCGGGTGCCCGTACAGGGCGCCCTCGGTGGCGATGCTGGACACGAGCTTGTCGCCCACCCGGATCGCGTCGGCCTCGCGGTCGAAGAGGTAGAGGTCGCCGTCCTCGCCCATGTAGCCGAGGTCGCGGGTGCGCGTCCACTCGTTACCGGCCTGCTCGATCCGCTCCTCGCCTTCGAGGAACACCCGCTTGGGGGCGGCGCTGCGCAGCCACACCTCGCCGATCTCGCCCGTGGCGACCGGCTCGCTGTCGGGCCCCACCACCAGGAGGTCGGTGCCCTGGGCGGGGCGGCCGACGGCCAGCGGGCGGGCCGGGTCGTAGGTGATCGTGATGACCGCGGGCACGCACTCACGGGCGGCGTAGACGCTGGTGATCTTGGCCGACGGCATCATTTCGAGGAGCCGGTTGGCTATCGGGCCGGGCAGCGGGGCTGACGCGGTGGCGAGGGTGTCCACACAGGTCAGGTCGTAGCGCTCGGAGATCCGGGCGGCGGCCATCTGGAGCCCGATCCAGGGCGTGAACATCACCGACTTGATGCGCATCGCCTCGATGAGCTCGGCCATCCGCTCCACGTCGTCGGGCGAGCACAGGACGATCGTCGCGGACAGGCTGAGCGCGACCGCCGTGGTGGTCGCGCTGGAGGTGGTGCCGAGCGGGATCGGTGCGAGCAGCGGCTTGGGGTCACCCAGCTGGCGGAAGCCCTCCGGCCCGCGGCCGAAGGTGAGGTTGCCGTGCGGGGTGGCGATGGGCTTGGCGCGACCCGTGGTGCCCGAGGTGTACAGGATCTCGGCCAGGTCCTCGGGGCCGATGTCGGCCTTCACCGGTCCGCCGTCGCCGGTGGCGACCCCGGCGACGGTGTCGGACCAGCCGCCGAAGTCCGGCACGGGGGCGGTGGCGGCGCCCCGCACTATGCCGGTCACTTTGCACTGGTCGAGCCGCCGTGCCATCTCGGGGGCGGCGATGCCGGTGTGCAGGTGCACCGCGGTGGCGCCGGCCGTCATCACGCCGAGGTAGGCCACGGCGTAGTCGATCCAGTCCAGGCCGCTGAACAGGATTCCGATGCGCTCCCCGCGCTCGACCCCGCGGTCGAGCAGGCCCCGGGCGACCCGGTTGGCTCCGTGGAGCCAGTCGGCGTAGGTCAGGCCGGCGCCCCCGTTGACGTTGAGTGCCACCTGATCGGGGTGGTATTCGGCGCGCAAGCCCAACAGGTCAGGGACGACAAGCCGGGACGTCGGCGTGCTCATGCGGTGCTCCTCAGCTCGATGCCTACGGCCGCGCCAGCCCATGACCGGCCAGATCGGAGTTACGGTCGCACGAAGGCCTGGCGCCGCACGGCGCAAGGTTGAGCATCCCGGCAAAGACGCCGAACTCAGCCGGGCCGGCGGGGTCGTGACAGCCGGGCGGCTCCGGGACGCGTCGGCCGCGCGCCCGTTCCGGCAGATCGCGGCCGGCCTCGCCGATACCGAAACAGTCACCTCCGCCGGCCGCCCTCGTGTGCTTGACTCACGCCATGGCCCGAGACGAAGAGACCATCGAATTCGCGTCGCCGGCGGAGCTGGAGGACTGGCTCTCCCGCAATCACTCCACGTCCGGCGGGTTCTGGCTGAAGCTCAGGAACAGCGCCGCGGGCAAAGGCGCCCTGACGTACGCCCAGGCCCTCGACGTGGCACTGTGCTACGGGTGGATCGACGGCCAGAAAGGCAAGCTGGACGACACCCACTGGCTCCAGCGGTTCACCCCGCGGTCGGCCCGCAGCCGGTGGTCCAAGGTCAACCGGGAGAAGGTCGCCGCCCTCGTCGAGCAGGGGCGGATGAAACCGCCGGGAATCGCCGAGGTCGAGCGGGCCAAGGCGGACGGGCGCTGGCAGGCGGCCTACGCGGGGGCGAAGACCGCCACGGTGCCGGACGACCTGGCGCAGGCGCTGGAGGCCAACCCGGCCGCCGCGGAGTTCTTCAAGACCCTCGACAGCCAGAACCGCTACTCCATCCTCTACCGGGTACAGGACGCCAAGAAGCCCGAGACCAGGGCCCGGCGCATCGAGAAGTACGTCGGCATGCTGGCCAACCAGGAGAAGATCCACCCCTGAGGCGGGGCGCGGTCGCCGGAAGTCGGTTCGGGCGGGCGGGCGGGCGGGCGGAGAGGACGGTCCGACGGCTACTTGCGGATGACGGGCATGATCAGCTCGTCCACCACGTCCACCAGGTAGTCGTCGGGGACCGGAGCCGAATCGCTGAGGAAGCGCTGCACCAGCATGGCGGGCCCGACCTCGGCGACCAGCGGGCTGAGCGGGCCGGTACGGAGCTCGCCGCGCTGCACACCGCGGTCCAGGATCAGCTGGAAGACGTTCTGCCGGGGCTGGAAGACGCGCTCCTGCACCAGGCGGACCAGCGGCCGGTCCCGGTCGATCTCGGCGAGCAGGCTCTGCACCGCGCGTCCGACCGGAGAGTTGAGGACCTCCGCCTTCTGCCGCATGTGCTCGACCAGGTCGTCGCGGACGTTGCCCTCGTCGGGCGCGTCCTCGGGTGCGGGCAGGGCGAAGTCGAGCGTGTCGACCACGAGGTCGGCCTTGCTGGGCCAGCGCCGGTAGAGCGCGGCCTTGCCCGTACGCGCGTCGGCCGCCACCCTGTCCATGGTCAGCCTGGCGTAGCCGACGGCTTCGAGCTGGGTGATCACCGCCGAGTAGATAGCGCGCTCCAGATCCTCGCCCCGGCGGCGGCTCGCTCCCGCCTTCCTGGGCGGGCCCTGGCGGCCGACCGCGGTCTCGGCAGCCGTTCCGGCTCCGGACACGGCATCCTCACTTCCCGGACGGCCCCGCCCCGCCGACCACATGGTGAACGATTGTGTTCCTTACTTGCCGCTGCTAAAGTGGCAAACAGTGAACGCTATGGTTCCTTAAATTTCCCCGCACTTTCCCTGATAAGGCTACCAAATGGCTGTTAGCTCTCCCGCGACCGCAGCCCCACAGAGCCCGCCCCGGCTAGCGCATCGCACCGGGCTCATGCTGGTTGTCATCGCGATCGCCCAGCTCATGGTAATCCTCGACGCCACCATCGTGAACGTGGCGCTCCCCAGCATGCAGGAGTCCCTGAGCTTCTCCACGGAGAACCTGTCGTGGGTGGTCAACGCCTACGCCCTCGCGTTCGGCGGGCTGCTGCTGCTCGGCGGCCGGGTCGGTGACCTCCTCGGCCGCCGCCCGGCCTTCATCGGCGGTGTCTCGCTGTTCACGCTGGGGTCCCTGCTCGGCGGCCTGGCCCAGAACTCCGGATGGCTGCTGGGCATGCGCGTCATCCAGGGTGCCGGAGCCGCCATCATCGCCCCGACGGTGCTGTCCCTGATCGCCACCGGCTTCCCGACCGAGAAGGAGCGCAACCGGGCCTTCGCGGTGTTCGCCGGTGTCTCGGGCGCGGGCGGCGCGATCGGCCTGGTGGCGGGCGGTCTGCTCACCGAATGGGTCTCCTGGCGCTGGGTCCTGCTGGTCAACGTCCCCATTGGCGTCGCCCTGGCCGTGGTCGCTCCGCTGTTCATCGGCAAGTCGGCGCGGAGCGAGGGCCGGTTCGACATCGGTGGCGCGATCACCTCCACCGGCGGCGTGGGCCTGCTCGTGTACGGCTTCATCCACGCCTCCGACAGCGGCTGGCGGGACGCCACCACGATCGGCTCGTTCATCGTGGCCGTGATCCTGCTGGCGGCGTTCCTCTTCATCGAGAGCCGCACCCCGCAGCCGATCATCCCGCTGCGCCTGTTCGCCAGCCGCAACCGCTCGGGCATCTACGTCCTCGGCGTGGCGATGATGGGTTCGCTGATCGGGATGTTCTTCTTCCTGACCCTCTACTTCCAGAACGTGCTGGCCTACAGCCCGCTCAAGACCGGTCTGGCCTTCCTGCCGCTCAGCGTCTCGATCATCGTCGTCTCCGGCGTGATGATGCAGCTCATCCCCAAGATCGGGCAGCGCCTGCCGCTGGTGCTTGGCACGCTGCTGATCACCGGCTCGCTCGTCTGGCTGACGGCCATCTCCGCCGACAGCGCCTACCTCAGTGACCTGCTCGGGCCCATGCTGCTGTACGGGCTGGGTGCGGGCATGGTCTTCATGCCGATGACCATGGTCGGCGTGTCCGATGTCGAGACGGAGGACACCGGGGCCGCGTCCGGCCTGCTCAACGCGACGCAGCAGATGGGCGGCTCGCTGAGCCTGGCGATCATCATCACCGTGTACAGCTCGGTGACGAGCGGGGCGACGGGCGACAAGGCCCACGTCCTGGCCAAGGGTGCCTCGGCCGGCTTCTGGGTCGCGGTGGCGATCACGGTCGTCGCGCTCGCCCTGGTGGTCCTCCTCGTACGGCCCGCCGAGAACGCGGCCATGCCGGGGATGATGCCCGGTTCGGACGCCGGCGGCACGGACGCGGAGTCCAAGCCCGCGGCGGACGGCTCCCCGTCGGTCCCGCTGGCCGAAAGCCCGGAGTAGCCCCCCGGGGAGGACGGTAGTGCGGGGCAGGTCTTCGGACCTGCCCCCTTGCCGGGTCCGGCTCACCAACCGTTCCCGGCGGGTGAGGGCGAGGCCGTCCTGCCGCTGCGTCAGCGCGTCGGTTCCCGGCCGTCCGGTGTGGTGATCTCGGGCCGCACGACACCGGCCGCACACAGTTCCTCGATGACGATTTCGAGGACCGGGCGGGCCATGAGAGGGAAGACGCCGCCCTAGCAGTCCAGCCAGACCACCGGGTCGTCCTCGGCGGTGGACACGTAGTTCGGCGTGTACGAGGGTCCGGGAGGGCCGGTGAGTCCGGCCGCGCCGCCCGGCTGCACGCTGCCGTCGTCGGCGACGTGCAGGAGGCGCGGTCCTGCCGCGTTCGGAGCGGCGATCGCGCGGGCCGGGTCGTCGCACCGCACGGCGATACACCACTCCTTGTGATCGGTGACCCAGCGGTCCTCGTCGTACTCCGTGATGTGGATCGGCAACGTCAGGCGGTGCACGACTATGCCGTCCGGGTCACTGCGGGGCGCCGCCCCTTCCACCCTCCAGCGCGCGGCCCGGCCGTCGGCCTCCTGGGCGTACGCGTCGGCCGCCTGGCCGCGAGGGCGCGGTAGATCCTGACGGCTTCCTCACTGGCGACGAGCCCCTCCTGATACCGTCCCACCCGCTGCAGCCGGCTGCCCAGGTTGCTGAGTGCTCGTGCCAGGCCCCCGGAGTAGGTGTGCGCGCCGGGTCCGGACACCCTCATGTGTGACCGCCACGGCCTCGTGGTGCCGGCCGACCGCTTCCAGCCGGCTGCCGAGTGAGCGCAGCGCCGCTGCGAGGTGTGCGGGTCCGCTCGCCTGATCGCGTCGCCTGCGGGCGAGGCGGCGTGGGGCAGGATGCCGGTGTTGACCGAGATGGTGTCGTCCAGACCGGCGGCCTGAGTGTGCGTCAGGCGGAGGGCGGTGACGGTGGCGGCCAGCGCGGCGTCGAGGGGCCGGCGCCGCAGCGCGCCGTGGTCATGGCCAGCGGCAGGCAAGTGGCGGGGTCCGCGGCGACGACGGCCGCCAGGACGGGAACGGCGGCCTGGTCGTGGAGAGCGGCCCGGGTCAGGCGGCGGACCAGCCGGACCGCGCTGTCGGGCGCCGTGCCGTCACCGGCTGCGTGCGGTGGGGTGGTCATGGCCGGCTCCCTTCAGCGGTCAGACGGTCAGTACCGCTGCGGGCTGCGCGGCCGCACCCAGGACGATCTTGATCGCCCCCAGGTCACCCCAGGAAACTCAGCCGCACCGTCCGCTCCGAGTTGTCCCGGTTGGTGTCCACCAGGCACACCGACTGCCAGGTTCCGAGCTCCAGGCGGCCGTCGATCACCGGCAGCGTCGCGTGCGGTGGTACGAAGGCGGGCAGGACGTGGTCGCGGCCGTGCCCGGGGCTGCCGTGGCGGTGCTGCCAGCGGTCGTCGGCCGGGAGCAGGGTGTGCAGGGCGGACAGCAGGTCGTCGTCGCTGCCGGCGCCGGTCTCGATGATCGCGATCCCGGCGGTGGCGTGCGGGACGAAGACGTTGAGGAGGCCGTCGCGGCCGGCCGCCGCCTCGCGCAGGAAGGCCTCGCAGTCGCCGGTGATGTCGGCGACCCGCTCCGCCGAGCCGGTGGCGAGGTTGAGGACTCGGGTGGTGAAGGCATCTGGCATGCCCCCATCCTGACAGCGGGGGAAGATCGGGGCCTCCCGCACCGTTGGTAGAAGCGTGAACAACACACGCGAGGTCGAGGTCGTCGTCATCGGAGCCGGTCAGGCCGGGCTCGCCGCGGCCTACCACCTGCGGCGCACGGGGTTCGAGCCGGAGCGCGACTTCGTGGTGCTCGACCACTCCCCCGGGCCCGGCGGCGCCTGGCAGTTCCGCTGGCCGTCGCTGACGTACGGGAAGGTGCACGGCATGCATGCGCTGCCGGGCATGGAGCTGACCGGGGCGGATCCGGCGCGGCCGTCCGCCGAGGTCGTGGGCGCGTACTTCGCGGAGTACGAGCGCGCCTTCGACCTGCGGGTACGGCGGCCGGTCGACGTCCGCGCCGTGCAGGAGGGGACGGACGGGCGGCTGCTCGTCGAGACGTCGGCCGGGTCCTGGTCGACGCGTGCGCTGATCAACGCGACCGGCACCTGGGACCGGCCCTTCTGGCCGCGCTACGCGGGGCAGGAGACCTTCCGCGGGCGGCAGTTGCACACCGCGCAGTACGCCGGGCCCGAGGAGTTCGCCGGGCAGCGCGTCGTCGTGGTGGGTGGAGGTGCCTCGGGGACGCAGCATCTGCTGGAGATCGCCCCGTACGCCGCGGCCACCACGTGGGTGACCAGAAAGCCTCCGGTCTTCCGCGAGGGTCCCTTCGACGAGGACGCGGGCCGTGCGGCGGTGGCACTGGTGGAGGAACGGGTGCGGCAGGGGCTGCCGCCGAAGAGTGTCGTGTCGGTGACCGGGCTGCCGCTGAACGACGCGATCCGGGCCGGTCTGGAGTCGGGTGTGCTGGACCGGCAGCCCATGTTCGACCGGATCACACCCGAAGGGGTGGAGTGGAACGACGGGCGGCGGGTGGCAGCCGACGTCATCCTGTGGGCGACCGGTTTCCGTGCGGCCATCGACCACCTGCGGCCGCTGCGGCTGCGGGAGGCGGGCGGCGGTATCCGCGTCGAGGGGTCTCGCGCGCTCGCCGACCCGCGCATCCACCTCGTCGGCTACGGGCCCTCGGCCAGCACCATCGGCGCCAACCGGGCGGGCCGCGCGGCCGTGCGGGACATCAGGCGGCTGCTGGCCGAGGAGGAGCCGGTCGCCGCGTGACGCCCCGACGGGTCACTTGGCCTCGGCCTTCTTCGAGGCGCTCTGCCCGAGGCGGTTGAACTCGGCCACGTTGCGCTGGTGCTCGGCGTAGTCGGCGGTGAAGCGGGTGTCGCCGGGCTTGACCGTGACGAAGTACAGCCAGTCACCGGGGGTCGGGTTGATCGCGGCGCTCATCGCCTCGTCGCCCGGGTTGGCGATGGGGGTGGGCGGAAGTCCCATGCGCTGGTACGAGTTGTAGGGGCTGTCGATCTTCGTGTCCTTGGTGGAGGTCTTCAGGGTGGAACGGCCCAGGGCGTAGTTGATGGTGGAGTCCATCTGCAGCGGCATGCCGCGTTCCAGCCGGTTGAAGATCACCCGGGCCACCTTGCCCATGTCCTCCTTGGCGGCGGCCTCCGACTGCACGATGCTGGCGATGGTGACCGCCTGGTAGACGTTCAGCGCGTTGCGCTGGGCGCCCGCGGCGACCGGGGCGCCGGTGAACTTCTTGTTCGCCGTGTCGACCATGGCCGTCAGCAGCTTCTCCGGGGTCGGGTTCTCGCCGAGCGGATAGGTCGCCGGGAAGAGATAGCCCTCGGGGTTGCCCTCGGCGTCGTTCGGCAGTTTGAGGTTGGCCTTGGCCAGGGACTTCTTGGTGGTACCCGCGGGCAGGGCGAGGACCTTGTCGACCGCTCCGTAGACCTGGGTCGCGCGCCAACCCTCCGGGACGACCAGGGACGTGGGGCGGGGCTCCCCCTCGTCGTCCGGCATCAGCAGCGGCACCGCCACGGCGGTACCGGCCAGGACGGCGCCGGTCGCGATCAGGGCGATACGGCCCCGGCGCGTCAGTCGGATCGTTCTCCTGGGGCTTCTGGGACTTCTGGGCCCTCTGGCGCTCCTCGCGCTCCTCGCGCCCCTCGCGCTCCGTCGCGGAATGTTCGTCTGCATGCGGGCACGGTAACCTTCATTTGCCGACAAACCCGGCATATCGTCATCTTGTCGGCTCCAGTCGGGCGTCCCGGCGGACCAGCGCGGCATACCTCCCGTCCTGCGCCAGCAGTGCGTCGTGCGTGCCCTGTTCGGCCAGGCGTCCGGAGTCGAGCACCACGATCCGGTCGGCGTCCTGGACCGTGGACAGGCGGTGGGCGATGGTGATCGTGGTGCGGTTGGCCGACAGGGCGTCGATGGCGTCCTGCACCGCGGCCTCGGTACGGGTGTCCAGGGCACTGGTCGCCTCGTCGAGGACAAGGACGGGCGGGTCGCGCAGGATGGTGCGGGCGATGGCCAGGCGCTGCTTCTCGCCACCGGAGAAGCGGTGGCCGCGCTCGCCGACCACCGTGTCGTAGCCGTCGGGCAGGGCCGCGATGTGGTCGTGGATCTGGGCCGCTCTCGCCGCCGCCGCCAGTTCCGCGTCGGTGGCGTCCGGCTTGGCGAAGCGCAGGTTCTCGGCGACCGAGGCGTGGAAGAGGTACGTCTCCTGCGAGACGACGCCGACGGCGCGGGCAAGGGTGTCGAAGTCGAGGTCGCGCACGTCGACCCCGTCGAGGGTGACCCGGCCGCCCGTCACGTCGTACAGCCGCGGCACCAGGTGGCCGAGGGTGGACTTGCCGGCGCCGGTGGGACCGACGACGGCGAGGCTGCTGCCGGCGGGGACGGTGATGTCGATGCCGTCCAGAACCGGGCCGCCCTTGCCGTCGTAGCCGAAGCCGACGTCCTCGAAGCGGACCTCGCCCTTGATGTGGTCGAGGTGGACGGGGTCCTTCCGCTCGGTGATGTCGATCGGCAGGTCGAGGTACTCGAAGATGCGTTGGAAGAGCGCGAGCGAGGTCTGGATCTGGACGCCGGTCGACAGCAGGCTCACGGTCGGGCGGAAGAGCCCCTGCTGGAGCGAGACGAAGGCGACGATCGTGCCGAGGGACACGCCGGGGCCGCCGAGTTGCAGGGCGATGCCCGCGGTCCAGTAGATGACGGCGGGCATGGCGGCCATGACGATCGTGATGACGGCCATCCGCCAGCGGCCCGCCATGTTCGACCTCACCTCCAGGTCGACCAGGCCTTCGGACTCGTCCGCGAAGGCGCGGGTGAGCGAGTCGGACCGGCCCATGGTGCGGCCGAGCAGGATGCCGCTGACGGAGAGCGACTCGGTGACCGTCGCGGCCATCGCGGCCATCTGCTTCTGGCGCCGCGTGGTGATCTTCCTGCGTTCCCGGCCGACGCGGCGGCTGATCCACACGAACACGGGGAGCAGGAGCAGCGAGACGACGGTGAGCCGCCAGTCGAGGACGACCATGGCGACGATCGTGGCGATCACGCTGGTGAGGTTGGAGACCAGGGAGGTCGCCGTCGAGGTGACGGTGGCCTGCATGCCGCCGATGTCGTTGGCGATGCGGGACTGGACCTCGCCGGTGCGGGTGCGGGTGAAGAAGGCGAGGGACATCTGCTGCAGCCGGCCGTAGACGGCGGTACGCAGGTCGTGCATGACGCGCTGGCCGACGGTCGTGGAGATCAGCGTCTGCAGCACGCCGAAGACGCTGGTGAGGACGGCGCCGAAGATCATGCCGAGGGCCAGCAGGCTCAGCAGGCCCGTGCGCCCCTCGGGGATCGCGACGTCGAGGATCTCCCTGAGCAGGAAGGGGGTGGCGACCGACACCAGGGACGCGGCGCCGACCAGCAGCCCGACGACCGCGAGGCGGGCGCGGTAGGGGCGGAACAGCTTCAGGATGCGGCGCACCTGCCGGGGCTGTTCCTTGGCGTCGGCGGGTGCGCTCCAGACGGATTCGCGATCGGGGTGCATGGGCTCCTTCGGAGGGGGCGAGGGGAGGCCGGCGAGAGCTGCGGAGGGCGGACCTCAGGAGACCGCCGCAGGTTCTCGCGGACCTTACGGATCATAGGTCATTGTTACCTATACTCACAATGAACGTCATCCTGATATTGTTCCCGTATGACCGCCCCCGATCCCGACGGCCTGCTCGCCGAGCAGTTGCTGCGGCTCACCCGCCGGGTGCACCGCATCCAGAAGCGCCATCTCGAGCACCGCGACCTCGGCATCACACCGGCCCAGTCCAGACTGCTGCGCACGCTGGCGCACTACGGCTCGCCCCCTCGCATGGCCGATCTGGCCGAGCGCCTGGAGGTCGTGCCCCGGGCGGTGACGACGCTGGTCGACGGGCTGGAGGCGGCCGGGAAGGTGCGCCGCGTACCGGATCCCGCCAACCGCCGGGTCATCCGGATCGAGCTGACCGACGACGGGCGCGCGGCCCTGCGGGAACTGCGCGGCGCGCGCCGGTCCGCCGCGGAGGAGATCCTGGCTCCGCTGACGGACGAGCAGCGCGCGGTGCTCGGCGGACTGCTGGACTCGCTGATCGACGGGCCCGACGCCGGGCAGGAGCGTCGCACGGCGTGATCCGCGGGGCCCGCGGTCAGGCCTTCAGGTCCGCTCTGTCACCCATCACCACGACGGGGTGCCGGTCCGGGTCGAGCGTGCGCAGCAGGTGCTCCATCGCCGGCTTGGGCAGGCTCACGCAGGCCGACGTACCGCTGCCGTGGTCCATGTGCAGCCAGATCGAACCGCCCTTGGACGTGCCCTCGGGGCGGGTCGGGTCGTTCGGTGGGGTGCCCTTGACCCGGTTGTAGTCGATGGCGATGACGTAGTCGAAGTCGTGCCAGTACGACTTGGCCCACCACCGCGGTGCGGCGAAGGCCGCGGACCGGCTGTACGGCAGTCCGGTATCGGGGGCCGGATCCGGGTCGGGGAGCACGCCGCCGGCGTCGCTGAGCGTGAACACGCCGACGGGGGTGCGCTTGTCGTTCTCGTGGTGGTCGGTCGTCCACCCCCTCGTGCCGTTGTGCGCCGCCCAACTGCGGGCGCGGTGCCAGGCGGAGCCCTGCTTCGTGTAGAGCACGACCGTTGAGTCGGCGGAATCCTTCCCGTCGCCGTACACCGCGACGACCTGACGTGAGTCGGCGGGGATGCGCCGCTGGAGCCGGTCGCCGACGCCGGGGATCCTCGTCGGATCCGCGGTGGCACTGCTCCGGCCCGCTCCGCCCGGGGGTCCGCTCGCTCCGGAGTCCGTGTCGCGCCCCGACGAGCCGCCGCACGCGGACAGCGCCGTCACCGCCAGCAGGGATCCAAGGGCCGCCATCGCGACCGCCGTACGCCGTCCACCACTTCCCATCCGTCCATCGTCGCACTCGCCGCGCGACCGGATTCGTGCCCCACCGCGGAAAACCGCTTGATTTTGGGCACGCGGCGACGCGAACCTTTCACGGTTTGCAGTCTGTTGATGCCGCATCGCGACGGCACCCCCTGACACGAGCCACTGGGACATCATGCAGATCCAAGACCTTCCGTATCCCGACCCGGGCGTGCCGGACGCACGCTCGGGCCCCCGATTCCTGTGGTGGCTGTTCCGCAACCAACTGGGGGGACAACTCAAGTCGCTGGCCTGGGGCCTGCTGCACTTCGCCTCCGTCTCCGCCCTGCCGTTCTGCGTCGGGCTCGCCATCCAGGCCGTCGTCGACCGTTCCGGCAGCCGGCTCGCCCTAGCGGGCGGCGTCATGGTGCTGTGCTGCGTCGGCAACGCGATCGGCGACACCTTCCTGCACCGCACCGCCATCACCAACTGGATCACCGCCGCGGCCCGCGTCCAGCAACTCCTCGCCCGCAAGACCGCGCTGCTGGGCTCGGCGCTGACCCGGCGCGTCGCGGCCGGTGAGGTCGTGGCCGTGTCCACCGGCGACGTCGAGAAGATCGGCTGGTTCGTGGAGGCCGTCTCCCGCTTCACGGCGGCCGCACTCACCATCGTCCTGGTCTGCGTGGCGCTGGTCGTCTACGAACCGGCGCTCGGCGTCGTCGTGATCGTGGGCCTGCCGGTACTGGCTCTCGCCGTGCTGCCCCTGCTGCCCCGGGCCACCCGGCGGGCCGACGTCCAACGCGACAAGGCCGGCCGCGCCACCGAACTCGCCTCGGACACCGTCGCCGGCCTGCGCGTGCTGCGTGGCATCGGCGGCGAGGAACTCTTCCTCGACCGCTACCGCGGCGCCTCCCAGGAGGTGCGCCACGCGGCCGTGCGCAGCGCCCGTATGTGGTCCCTGATCTCGGCGATCCAGGTGCTGCTGCCGGGGCTGCTGCTGATCGCGGTGGTCTGGCACGGCGTCCACCTGGCCCGCGAGGGCCGCATCGGCGTCGGCGAACTCGTCACCGTGTACAGCTCCGTCATGATCCTCACCTATCCGCTGCGGCACTTCGAGGAGATCGCCATGGCGTACTCCTTCTCCCGGCCCTCGGCCAAACGGGCCGCACGGGTGCTGGCTCTGGAACGGGCGACCGACACCGCGGGCTCGCGCGCCGCCGAGGCCCCCGCCGGGGACCTGTACGACCCGGCGACCGGACTCCTGGCGTCGGCGGGCCGGTTCACCGCCGTGGTGTGCGGTGACCCGGACGCCGCCGGGCGCCTGGCGGAACGGCTGGGCGGGCACCCCTCGGAGAAGGGCACGTCGGCCCTGCTGGGCGGGGTGCCGCTGGACGAACTGCCCCTGAAGTCCGCGCGCACCGCCGTCCTGGTGCAGGACAAGGACCCCGTGCTCCTCTCCGGCACACTCCGCGAACTGCTGGACGTGCCGGCGTCCGGCGCGGTCCTCGCCGAGGACGCGCTGGCCGCCGCCCGGTGCGACGACGTACTGGCGGCGCTCGCGCAGGGCTCGCTCGGCGCCGAGGACCCGATGGACGCCCGCATCACCGAGCGGGGCCGGTCGCTGTCCGGGGGCCAGCGCCAGCGGCTCGCGCTGGCCCGGTCCCTGATCACCGATCCGGAGGCACTCGTCCTGGACGAACCGACCTCGGCCGTGGACTCGCACACCGAGGCGCGGATCGCCGAGGGTGTGCGGGCCCTGCGCGCGGGGCGCACCACGGTGGTGTTCACCTCGTCGCCACTGCTGCTGGATCGCGCGGACCGGATCGTGTTCCTGCACGACGGCGAGGTCGCCGCGGTCGGCCCGCACCGGGAACTGCTGCACACCGAGCCCCGGTACCGGGCGGTGGTGACGCGCGAGACCGACGAGGAGACCGCGGCGCACCCCGACGGCCCACCGGCCGGGAGGGAGCCGGCAAAGCCCCTGACGGGCGACGACCGCGACGGCGCTCTGAGCGACGAGGCCGTACTGCACCGACTGGAAGAGATCGAGGAGACGGCATGATCGGCGTCGCGCCCCCGTCCTACGACCCGGCGGCACCCACGACGGCGAGCACCCTGCCCGTCGGCGCTCGCGCGACCGTACGCGCGTACGCGGGCGAGCTGCTGCGCCGGCACCGCCGGGCGTTCCTCTTCCTCGTCACCGTCAACACCGTCGCCGTGATCGCCTCGATGGCGGGCCCCTACCTGCTGGGCGGGCTCGTGGAACGGGTCTCGGACGACGCGCGCGAGCTGCACCTCGGCCTGACCGCCACGTTCTTCGTGCTCGCCCTCGTCGTGCAGGCCCTGTTCGTACGCGAGGTACGGCTGCGGGGGGCCATGCTCGGCGAGCGGATGCTGGCCGACCTGCGTGAGGACTTCCTCGTGCGGTCGGTCGGACTGCCGCCCGGCGTGCTCGAACGGGCCGGCACGGGTGACCTGCTCTCCCGGATCACCACGGACATCGACCGGCTCGCCAACGCCATGCGCGAGGCCGTGCCGCAGCTGGCGATCGGTGCCGTGTGGGTGGTGCTGCTGCTCGGCGGGCTGGTGGTCACGGCACCGCCACTGGCGCCCGCGGTGCTGATCGCGGTGCCCCTGCTGGTGATCGGCTGCCGCTGGTACTTCCGGCGGGCGCCGGCCGCCTACCGCTCGGAGGCCGCCGGTTACGCCGCGGTGGCCGCCGCGCTCGCCGAGACCGTGGACGCCGGGCGCACCGTCGAGTCGCACCGCCTCGACGCACGTCGCATCGAGCTGTCGGAGCGCCGGATCAGCGAGTGGACGGCCTGGGAGCGCTACACGCTCTGGCTGCGGTCCGTGCTCTTCCCGGTCATCAACGTCACCCATGTGACCGTGCTCGCCTCCGTCCTGCTCGTCGGTGGTGTGTTCGTCCTCCAGGGCTGGATCGGGGTCGGTCAGCTGACCACGGCCGCGCTGATCGCGCAGATGCTCGTCGACCCGGTCGGCATCATCCTGCGCTGGTACGACGAGCTGCAGGTCGCCCAGGTCTCCCTGGCCCGGCTGGTGGGCGTGCGGGACATCGAGCCGGACGCCGGTGACCCCGTGCTGGCCCCCGACGGACGGCACGTGCACGCCGACCGTGTGCACTTCGGCTACCTCGAGGGCGTGGACGTCCTGCGCAAGGTGTCGCTGGAGGTCGCGCCCGGCACCAGGCTCGCCCTGGTCGGTCCCTCGGGTGCCGGCAAGTCCACGCTGGGCAGGCTGCTGGCCGGCATCTACGGCCCCCGGGACGGCCGGATCACCCTGGGCGGCGCGGAGCTGTCCCGGATGTCCGCCGAACGGGTCCGCTCGCACGTCGCCCTCGTCAACCAGGAACACCACGTCTTCGTGGGCTCCCTGCGCGACAACCTCCGCCTCGCCAGGACCGGCGCCACCGATGCCGAGCTGTGGGCGGCGCTGGGCGCGGTCGACGCGGACGACTGGTCCCGCGCTCTCGACGAGGGTCTGGACACCGAGGTCGGCTCGGGCGGCTTCGCGCTGACTCCGGCGCAGGCGCAGCAGATCGCACTGGCCCGCCTGGTGCTGGCCGACCCGCACACCCTGGTGCTGGACGAGGCGACGTCCCTGCTCGACCCGCGGGCCGCACGCCACCTCGAACGGTCCCTGGCCCGGGTCCTGGACGGCCGCACCGTGATCGCGATCGCCCATCGCCTGCACACCGCCCACGACGCGGACGTCATCGCCGTGGTCGAGAACGGCCGGATCAGCGAGCTGGGCAGCCACGACGAACTCGTCGCGGCGGACGGCGCCTATGCGTCGCTGTGGCGGTCCTGGCACGGGTGAGCACGCGGGCCGGCGGGCGGGGGACGCAGGAGCCGGCGAAGCGGGAGGGACGGGCGTGGCGGGTACCCCGGCGGGGTCCGTGCCGTTGCGCGGTCCCGAACGGGAGTGGAAGGGTGGGAGGAGGCACCGGCTCGAGGTAGGCCCGAGAACCGTGCGGTTCCGCGACGGGTCAGGCCTGTGCCCCGTGCGGCGGCGGCCCGCCGCCGTCCACGGTGAGAAGGGGCCGGTCCCCACCCCCTGGAGGTACCCGTGAACAGCGCCGACGGATGGGGAGATGACGTCTACCAGCCCGACGGATCCGAGCAGAGGGAGGACACCGGGCTCCTCGACGGCGAGGACACCCTCGAGGAGGACGGTGTCGACGATCCCCTCGACCGGGGCTGGTCCCCGCCCGAGCGCCCCTGGGCGGTGGAGCACACCGGTGTGACGGCCGCCGAGCAGCACCGGGGCGAAACGCTGGATCAGCGGCTCGCCGAGGAGCGGCCGGACCAGCTCGCGCCCGACGGCGACGGACTGGGCGACTCCGACGGCACCGACGGGGAACTGCTGGACAACGAGGTCGGCGCGGACCGTTCCGGCCGGCTCGTGGCGCCCGACGAAGGGGCACACGAGGACGAGGAGTCGGCGCTGGTCGCCATGGACGTGGGCATCGACGGCGCGGCCGCCTCCGCCGAGGAGGCCGCGATGCACGTCGTCGACGAGGACTCCCTGCCCGGCTGACGCCACCCGCGACGGCAGGCCCGCGTCGTCGCCCCAATGATCCGTGCCGTACGAGGAGCAGCCATGCAGCAGGACAAGCACCCCGACTACCGGCCCGTCGTCTTCCGTGACCGCACGGCCGGGTACGCCTTCCTCACCCGGTCCACCGCGACCAGCGACCAGACGATCGCGTGGGACGACGGTGAGACCTACCCGGTGGTGGATGTGGAGATCTCCTCGGAGAGCCACCCCTTCTACACGGGCAAGGCGCGAACGGTGGACTCGGAGGGACGCGTCGCCCGCTTCGAGCGGCGTTACGGCGCGGGCGAGGGACAGGACGCCGGGGAAGCCGGCTGAGCGGACCGGGTCCGCGTCCCTCAGATGAAGTTGAGTGCCGCCGCGCAGCCCACTCCCCCGAGGAGCATGAACACCGGCATCAGCACCTTCAGCTCCACCCAGCTGCCCGCCCGGAACCGCATGACCTTCGGTGGCCCGATGGGGTACCACCGCTTGCGGCCCACCGGTATCGGCCAGAGTATGGGGCAGCCCGAGACGGTCAGCGCGTCCCCGATGTCGTGCACCAGCGCGCCGAGCACGATCGGCAGCCCCAGCCACAGGTACTCCTGGCCCGGCGCGGTGAACAGCCAGTCCGCGCCGCCGTCCGGCTTGTCGAGTATCCCGGCGAGGATCCACGCGCTGGTCCCCGCCAGCAGCCAGACCAGCACGTCGCTGCTGGAGCCGCGGGTGGCCCGCCAGAGCAGGCCCTCGATGGCCAGCACCATGTGCACGAAGAGGATCGCCAGGACCGCCCAGCGGCCGCCCGTGATGGCCAGGACCGATGTGCCGCCGCCGATGAGGACCGCCCACAGCCAGGTGTGGGTGAGCGTGCGGTGTCCGCCGGTACGGCGTGGGTCGCCCCGCTTCCTCGTGGCCTTGTAGACGGCGTAGGACAGTTTGTCGACGATCTCGCACAGCCCCCGTGAGACCGGTCCGAAGGCCCGGGAGATGGTGGCCGCCTTGTGGTCGAGATCCGGGGCGAGTGCCGCTCCGGCGCAGATCAGGGCTCCGGCGAGCAGCACCGGCCAGGGCATCGGGTGTCCCGCGGCGGCGGTCGCCGCTCCGACGCCGAGCCACGCCGCGGCCCCCGACAGTGAGTGTGCTGGTCCCATCATCGCCGTTGCCCGCCCCATTCCTCGTGTGCCGCTGTGCAGTTGTCCGAGTCCGCTGTTGCCTCGTCGACGACACAGCGTAGCGTTCGTGATCTTCACGCGGACAGCCGATTCCCCCATCGCGGCCCGGGGCAGGCAAGATGGGGGCGTGACCCTCATCGATCAGCTGCCGCGGACCGCCGACCCCGACGCCCTGTACGAAGCCTTCGAGGCGTGGGCCCAGGAACGCGGTCTCACGCTCTACTCCCATCAGGAGGAGGCGCTGATCGAGGTGGTCTCCGGCGCGAATGTGATCGTGTCCACGCCCACCGGATCCGGCAAGAGCATGATCGCTGCGGGCGCCCACTTCGCCGCCCTGGCCCGGGACGAGGTCACTTTCTACACGGCTCCGATCAAGGCGCTGGTGTCGGAGAAGTTCTTCGAGCTGTGCAAGATCTTCGGCACGGAGAACGTCGGCATGCTGACCGGTGACGCCTCCGTGAACGCCGACGCCCCGGTCATCTGCTGCACCGCCGAGGTACTCGCGTCGATCGCGCTGCGTGACGGCAAGCACGCGGACATCGGCCAGGTGGTGATGGACGAGTTCCACTTCTACGCGGAGCCGGACCGCGGCTGGGCCTGGCAGATCCCGCTGCTGGAACTGCCGCAGGCCCAGTTCGTCCTGATGTCGGCGACGCTCGGTGACGTCTCCTTCTTCGAGACGGACCTCGCGCGCCGCACCGGCCGTCCCACCGCGGTGGTCCGCTCGGCCACCCGTCCCGTGCCGCTCTCCTACGAGTACCGCTACACACCGCTCACCGAGACACTCACCGATCTGCTGGCGGCGCGGCAGGCCCCCGTCTACATCGTGCACTTCACCCAGGCGCAGGCCGTGGAGCGGGCGCAGGCACTGATGAGCATCAACATGTGCACACGCGAGGAGAAGGAGCGGATCGCCGATCTCATCGGCAACTTCCGCTTCACCACGAAGTTCGGCCGCAACCTGTCCCGCTACGTCCGGCACGGCATCGGGGTCCACCACGCCGGCATGCTGCCCAAGTACCGGCGGCTGGTGGAGAAACTCGCACAGGCGGGTCTGCTGAAGGTGATCTGCGGAACGGACACGCTCGGCGTGGGCGTCAACGTGCCCATCCGGACCGTGCTGTTCACGGCGCTTTCCAAGTACGACGGCACCCGGGTCCGCACGCTGAGGGCCCGGGAGTTCCACCAGATCGCCGGCCGCGCCGGACGTGCCGGGTTCGACACGGAGGGCTTCGTCGTCGCCCAGGCGCCCGAGCACGTCGTCGAGAACGAGAAGGCGCTCGCGAAGGCCGGTGACGACCCGAAGAAGCGGCGGAAGGTCGTCCGCAAGAAGGCGCCCGAGGGCTTCGTGGCCTGGTCGGAGAGCACGTTCGAGAAGCTCATCGGTTCCGAGCCGGAGCCGCTGACCTCCCGCTTCCGGGTCACGCACACCATGCTGTTGTCGGTGATCGCCCGCCCCGGCAACGCCTTCGCCGCGATGCGGCACCTGCTGGAGGACAACCACGAGCCGCGCAAGCAGCAGCTCAGGCACATCCGGCGGGCGATCGCCATCTACCGCTCGCTGCTGGACGGCGGCATCGTCGAGAAGCTCGACCAGCCGGACGCCGAGGGACGCATCGTGCGTCTCACGGTGGACCTCCAGCAGGACTTCGCGCTCAACCAGCCGCTGTCCACGTTCGCCCTGGCCGCCTTCGAGCTGCTGGACCCGGAGTCGCCTTCGTACGCGCTGGACATGGTGTCGGTCGTGGAGTCGACGCTGGACGACCCGCGGCAGATCCTCGCCGCCCAGCAGAACAAGGCGCGCGGTGAGGCCGTGGCCGCGATGAAGGCGGACGGCGTCGAGTACGAGGAGCGCATGGAGCGCCTCCAGGACATCACGTACCCGAAGCCTCTGGAGGAGCTGCTCTTCCACGCCTACGACACGTACCGCAGGAGCCACCCCTGGGTCGGTGACCATCCGCTGTCCCCGAAGTCGGTCATCCGTGACATGTACGAGCGGGCGCTGACCTTCACGGAGCTGGTCTCCCACTACGAACTGGCCCGCACCGAGGGCATCGTGCTGCGTTACCTGGCGAGCGCCTACAAGGCCCTCGACCACACCGTGCCGGACGACCTGAAGTCCGAGGACCTGCAGGACCTGATCGAATGGCTCGGCGAGATGGTGCGCCAGGTCGACTCCAGCCTCCTCGACGAGTGGGAGCAGCTCGCCAACCCCGAGGAGATGACCGCCGAGGAGGCTCAGGAGAAGGCCGACCAGGTACGGCCGGTCACCGCCAACGCGCGCGCCTTCCGTGTGCTGGTCCGCAACGCCATGTTCCGACGTGTCGAACTCGCCGCCCTCGACCACGTCCGTGAGCTGGGCGAGATGGACGCCGACGCCGGCTGGGACGCCGACGCGTGGGGCGAGGCCATGGACAAGTACTGGGACGAGTACGACGACCTCGGCACCGGCCCCGACGCCCGCGGTCCGAAGCTGCTGATCATCGAGGAAGAGCCGCAGAACGCGCTGTGGCGCGTGCGGCAGATCTTCGACGACCCGAACGACGACCACGACTGGGGCATCAGTGCGGAGGTCGACCTCACGGCCTCCGACGCGGAGGGCCGTGCGGTCGTCCGCGTCACCGATGTCGGCCAGCTGTGAGCACAGGAGAACCCCCACGATGACGAATCCGGCCGAGAGCCTCGTCGCCCTGCTCGACCTGGAGCAGATCGAGGTCAACATCTTCCGTGGCCGCAGCCCCGAGGAGTCGCTGCAGCGGGTCTTCGGCGGCCAGGTGGCCGGCCAGGCGCTGGTCGCCGCGGGCCGCACCACGGACGGCGACCGCCCGGTGCACTCGCTGCACGCGTACTTCCTGCGTCCCGGACGCCCCGGCGTGCCGATCGTGTACCAGGTCGAACGGGACCGGGACGGGCGGTCGTTCACGACCCGCCGGGTCACCGCCGTGCAGCAGGGCCGCACGATCTTCACGCTCACCGCCTCCTTTCACAAGCCTGAGCAGGGGAGTTTCGAGCACCAGCTGCCGCCGGCCCGCAAGGTCCCGGATCCCGAGTCCCTGCCGACGGTCACCGACGAGGTACGGGAGCACCTGGGCGCGCTGCCGGAGCAGTTGGAGCGGATGGCCCGTCGTCAGCCCTTCGACATCCGCTACGTCGACCGGCTGCGCTGGAGTGCCGAGGACGTCAAGGGCGCCGAGCCCCGCAGCGCCGTATGGATGCGCGCGGTCGGGCCGCTCGGCGACGACCCACTCGTGCACACCTGCGCCCTGACCTACGCCAGTGACATGACGCTCCTGGACGCCGTGCGCATCCCGGTGGAGCCGCTGTGGGGTCCTCGGGGTTTCGACATGGCGTCGCTGGACCACGCGATGTGGTTCCACCGGCCGTTCCGGGCGGACGAGTGGTTCCTGTACGACCAGGAGTCGCCGATCGCGACCGGCGGACGCGGTCTGGCCCGCGGACGGATCTACGACAGGGAAGGGCGCATGCTGGTCTCCGTCGTCCAGGAAGGGCTCTTCAGGGCCCTGTAGGTCAGGAGTCCTGGCGCCACAGCCGGCCCAGCAGACCTCGGAACCGTCCGGGGTGCTCCGGCGCCCGGTGGCCGGGTGCGGGCGGTACCGCCGGTACCGGACACCGCTCGTGGTCCCTCGGGGCGGGGCGGGGCGCGGATCGGTGCCGGCGGGCGGCCTCCAGCGCCTGGGCCAGGTCCGTCCGGAGCCAGTCGATCTCGTCCGCGTCGGTCGCCGTCATGATCTCCTCGGCAAGTTGCGAGACCGGGGAGCCGGGTGCGGCGTGGGCCGGCCGCGCCGGGCGGAACCGGTTCAGGTAGGAGCGTTCGTAGGGGTCGACGACGATCTCCGAGACCTCGACCGGGTCGAGGAGCGATGCCACCGCGGCGGCCCGGGCCCACGGCTCGTCGGCCTTGCGGAGCAGGAATCCCAGGTGCCGGCCACGCCAGTTGCGCGGACGCAGGTCCAGGCCCTCGGTCAACTGGTCTCGCAGCCCTTCGGGCGTGCGGCCCTTCAGCAGCGCGGCGTTCTTCTCGTCGGCCGCGAACTGCCGTAGCTCTTCGGCCAGATACAGCCAGACGACGGCTCGGTAGCGGTTGAGGTAGAAGTGCACCGGCACCAGCAGTCCCAGTCGTGCCAGGCGGGTGAACCGGGCACCGGTGACTTCCATCAGGGCCGCGCCCGCCGTGGTGCCGACGGCCCTGACGCTCTCCCGGAGCGCTTCGGGGAACCCCTCTCCCGCCCGGATCCGCTCGATCTCGTCCCGGGCGACGCGTCGGCCGCCTCCCCCTTCATCGGGTACGGTGCGGACGCGGCCGAGGTGTACGGCGATGTCGAACTCGCTGCGTTTGAGCCCGAGTTCCCGTGCCGCGCGGCTCGGGGCGAGTGAGGTGCCGCGGCCCGTGGTGCCGATGGCGCCTCGCTGCTCGGTGGCGGCCGTGATCTCGTGCGTGATGATGTCGCCGGACATGGTCGTCTCCCCCGTGGAGTGTGCGGCCGGCGCCGTCCGCGCCCGCCTGACACAAAAACCGTAGCCGCGTTCGCGACATTCGTGGCAAGCCTGTGGATAACTCCGCGGCCTGCTCCGTGGGAGCGATGAATGACCAGGTCAGGGCAGGTCAGGTTTAGTCAGAGCAGGTCAGGGCTCTTCCGTGGGTGATATCCGTCCCGGCTGTCGTGCATCGACGTCGAGGTGCTCACCCACTCGGTTCACGAGCAGCGTCATCTCGTACGCGATCTGTCCGATGTCGGTCTCCGCGCCGCTGAGCACGCACAGGCAGCTGCCCGAGCCGGCCGCGGTGACGAACAGCACGGCATCGTCGAACTCGACCATCGTCTGCCGTACCTGACCGGCGCCGAAGTGACGGCCGGAGCCCTTGGCCAGGCTGTGCAGCCCGGACGAGACGGCGGCGAGGTGCTCGGCGTCCTCGCGTCGCAGACCCGTACTGGCTCCGGTCACCAACCCGTCGTTGGACAGGACCAACGCGTGCCGTACGTGTTCGACGCGCGCGGTCAGGTCGTCCAGCAGCCAGCCGAGTCCCTGGTTCTGCACCATGATCCGATCTCCCCGTGTCTCCCCGTACGTGTTGCCTCCCCCTGGCCGGGGGACCCGTCAGCCAGCCTTCACCACGCCCGTGCTCCGGGCAAGGAGGATGGGGGCATGGCACAGAAGATGACCGATGAGGAATGGCGGGCGTTCGTCTCGGACGGCACCCGCACCGGCAAGCTCTCGACGGTTCGGGCGGACGGCAGCCCGCATGTGGCGCCGATCTGGTTCCTGCTGGACGGGAACGACGTGGTGTTCAACACCGGCAAGGACACAGTGAAAGGGCGCAATCTGACCCGTGACGGCCGCGTCGCGCTGTGTGTGGACGACGACCGGCCGCCCTTCGGCTTCGTCGTGCTGCAGGGGCGTGCGCGGATCTCGGAGGACCTCGGCGAGCTCCGGCGGTGGGCCGCCCGTCTCGGCGCCCGGTACATGGGTGAGGAGCGCGCCGAGGAGTTCGGAGCGCGCAACGGCGTCGCGGGCGAGCTCCTCGTCCGTGTTCCGGTGGACAAGGTCCTGGCCCTGAAGTCCGTGGCGGACTGAGACCGCCGGGCAGGTGCACCCCCGCCGGTCAGCGCACGGAGTCGAGCAGCCGGGCGGTGTGCACCCGCCCGGCGTACTCCACGAGCCGGATCAGCACCTCCTTCCCGGAGTCGCGGTCCCGGGCGTCGCACAGCACCACGGGCGTTCCCGGGTCGAGGTCGAGAGCACGCTGGACGTTCCGTGTGTCGTGGCGGCGTGCTCCCGTGAAGCAGTTCACGGCGACCACGAACGGGATGTGCCGGTGCTCGAAGTAGTCCACCGCGGGGAAGCAGTCCGCCAGGCGCCGGGTGTCCGCGAGGACGACGGCGCCGAGCGCGCCCTGGGCCAGTTCGTCCCAGAGGAACCAGAAACGGTCCTGCCCCGGTGTACCGAAGAGGTAGAGGGACAGGCCGGAGCGGATGGTGATGCGACCGAAGTCCATGGCGACGGTCGTGGTGGTCTTCCGGTCGAGGCCGTCGGTGTCGTCCACCAGCAGGCCGGCCTCGCTGAGCAGTTCCTCCGTGCGCAGCGGCCTGATCTCGCTGACCGCGCCCACCAGGGTGGTCTTGCCCACGCCAAAACCTCCGGCGACCAGGATCTTCAACGCCAGCGCGGTCGTGTCGCCGTCCGTGGCGTCGGAGCGTTCGGACTCCATCGATCATTTCTCCCGGTCCGGGTGGTCGTGCACGTTCATGCCGGTCATGGTCCTTCGGCCTTCTCTACAGTGCGCGCAGTCCGTCGATCACTTCGCGCAGAATCCGTTCGTCGGGCAACTGCGCCGGGGGCACGGGCCGGCTGACGGTCACGGAACCCAGTTCCACCAGGTCGCCCAGGAGCACCCTGACGACACCCATGGGCAGATCGGCGTCCGCGGCGAGTTCGGCGACGGACTGGGTTTCCGTGCGGCACAGGTCGATCAGTGTCCGGTGTTCCGGTCCGAGCACGGTGTCGTCGACGTCCGGTGCGCCGGCGGCGCGCGTGACGAGGGCGATCAGATCGAACCGCACTCCCGTGGGGCCCGGCCGGGTGCGTCCGCCGGTCATCGCGTAGGGGCGGACCAGTGGCCCGGCCTCGTTGTCGTACCACTGGCTGCCGGGCCCTCCCCGGTCGCCGCCCGCGCCGTCGTCGGTCATCCGTGAGGCCCTTCCGGGTCATCCGCCGACGGGCGGCCGGGCGGCGGCCCGCGGCGCGGTGTGGAGGTGCTCGCCGACGCGTCTCACCAGCCGTGCCATCTCGTAGGCCACGAGGCCGATGTCGGCGGTCACGGCGGTGAGGACGGCGAGGCAGGAGCCGTCTCCCGCGGCGGCCACGAACAGGAACCCGTCGTCCATTTCGACCATGGTCTGCCGCACTCCCCCGGCTCCGAAGTGCCGGCCCGCTCCCTTGGCCAGGCTGTGGAAGCCGGAGGCGACCGCCGCGAGGTGTTCGGCGTCCTCGCGGTCGAGTCCGTCCGAGGCACCCACCGGGAGTCCGTCGTTCGACAGCACCACGGCGTGCCG
This sequence comes from Streptomyces sp. BBFR51, assembly GCF_044591655.1. Lineage (NCBI taxonomy): Bacteria > Bacillati > Actinomycetota > Actinomycetes > Kitasatosporales > Streptomycetaceae > Streptomyces > Streptomyces sp. BBFR51. The sequence goes on from NZ_CP172448.1 coordinate 1,285,622, forward strand.
TACCTCGTGCACGCACCCGACGAGGTCGTCCAGGAGCCAGTCGAGTTCGCGGGTCCGCCGGACGGCCCCCGTGGCGGGATTCTGGATCATGCGGGGTCTCCTTCAGTGCTGTTGCCGGTCGGCGGATCCGGCGGTGTCCCGGGGCCTGGGCGCCGGCCACCGCCGCGCGACCAGCCGTCGCGGTAGGCCGCCATCCGGTCCCGTACGAGTTCGGGTGTGCGCTCTTCGGTGTCGTGCACCGGGCCCGGTCGCGTCGGCTCCGCGGGGCGTCCGTCGCGCAGTTGGGGGGCGAGGCTGGCCTGCTTCACCCGCCGGGGAAGATCGTCGGATTCCCCTGTCGGCTGCGCGGGGTGAGGGCCGCCGCTCCTCACGTGGTCGTCGGGATCGCCCGGGGCGTCGGGGGACCGGTGCAGTCGCAGGGCGGGCGCTCCCGGAGGCCGGCCCGATGCCGTGGTCCGCGTCGCGGCCGGCGCGGCGGACGTCAGCGACGGCCTGTCGACCGGCGCCGGAACCGGCTCCTGATGTCCGGCGGCGCCGGGCACGCGCGCGTACAGGTGCTCCTCGGGCCGTGGTGCCTCGTGCACCGCCCGGGGAGAACGCTCCGCCGTGGCGCTGTGCAGGAGCGCGGTGGGCAGCAGGACGACGGCGGTGGTCCCGCCGTAGGGGGAGGTCTTGAGGTGCACCTTGATGTCCTGCCGGGCGGCGAGTCGGCTGACGACGAACAGGCCGAGCCGGTCGCTGTCGAACAGGTCGAGCGTCTCGGACCGGGTGATGCGGCGGTTGGCCTCGGCGAGGGCGTCCTTGCCCATGCCGAGGCCGCGGTCCTCGACCTCGATCGCGTAGCCGTTTCCGACGGGTTCACCGGTGACCCGCACGCGTGTGTGGGGTGGTGAGAACTGGGCGGCGTTCTCGATGATCTCGGCCATGAGGTGGGTGACGTCGGCGACGGCCGCGCCGTTGACGGAGGCCTCGGGGAGGTGTCGCACCTCCACGCGCGCGTAGTCCTCGACTTCGGAGACGGCGGCACGGACCACGTCGGTGAGGGAGACCGGCATGCGCCAGGCCCGTCCGGGCGCGGCGCCGGAGAGGATGATCAGGCTTTCGGCGTGGCGCCGCATGCGGGTGGTGAGGTGGTCGAGGCGAAAGAGGTCGCTGAGTTCGTTGGGGTCGTCGGATCGGCGTTCCATGCTGTCCAGGAGGCTCAGTTGGCGGTGGACGAGGATCTGGCTGCGGCGGGCGAGGTTGACGAAGACCCCGGCGATGCCACCGGCGAGTTCGGCGCGTTCGACCGCGGCCCGCAGGGCGGCCCGGTGCACGGTGCTCAGAGCTTCGGCGACCTGCCCTGCCTCGTGCTCGGCGGGAGGCCGCGGCGGTGCCTCCGAGCGGATGTCGATGTCGTCTCCCGCGCGCAGCCTGCGCATCGCCTCGGGGAGTTTGTGCCGGGCGATCTCCAGGGCGCTGTTGCGCAGGCTCACCAACTCGACCACCAGGCCACGGCCGATGCGGACGGAGATGACGAGCGAAGCGGCGACGGCGAGAAGACCGAACAGGACCGCGGCCCCGGCCGGAGTGAGCACGCCGCGGGTGAACGGGTCGGCCCGGTCGGAGACTCCGCGTCCGGCGTCCGCCTCGATCGCCCGCATGCCGTCCCGCACACGCGCGTGGGCCCCGTTCCAGGTGGACCGGGGTGCCGCTGCCTCGAGTGCCGGTCCCTGCGAACCGTGGACGAGCAGCATGTCCTCCGAAGCCCCCAGGGTCGTGTAGGCGCCGCTGCCGGCCAGGTCCTGCCAGGCGGCGCGCTCGGAACCGCGCAGATCGGCGACGGAGGACTCGGTGAGGGCCCGGCGTGTGTCGACGGCGCCGGTGAACAGCCGCAGCCGCTCACCGGCGAGCCCGTCGGCCAGGCGGGCGCCGGCCAGCAGGGTGTCCTCCTGGGCCAGCGCCTCGCCCGCGCGGGCGAATTCGACCAGCACGCGTGCGTCGGATCCCAGATCGGCGTCCTGGATGCCGCTCAGCGCGCCACCCACCTGGAAGGCCGCCGAGATGGCCGTCGTGTACTGACGGTAGGTCTGCTCCCAGCCCGCGCGGTGGTCGAGTACGGCCGTACGCAGCGGTCCCAGCCGTTCGGTGCCGGTGACGAACGCCTCGAGCCGCCTGGCCACTGCGGCGGGCAGTTCCTCACTGTCGGCGACGGTGTGGCGGTCTCCGAGCCGCAGCTTCGCGACCGCGCGGTCGGTGCGCGCGGACAGTTCTCGGTAGTCGGAGCCCGGCACCGCCGACGGGTCGGTGGCGTGGCGCACGGCGGCGAGCCGTTCGGCCTGAAGGGCGGCGACGGCGGCGCCGACGGGGGCCCGGACGCCGGCGTCCACGCGCTGGACCTGTCGCAGCCGGGAGATGTCCTGGGCGGTGGTGACGGTGGCGTACGCCCACAGGGCGAGCAGGGAGACGACGGGCACCATCAGGAGGCAGACGATCCTGGCGCGCACGGTGCGGGGCTGTACGCGCCCGCGCCACGCGCGCGTGGCGGGCGGATCGGTCGCCTCGCCCACGGGCTCCGCCGGGCTCTCGTCGGCCGGCGGTCCGGCGTGCGCGCGACGGCCGCGCACGGTTGGGCTGGGCGGCGTCTCGGCGCCTGCTGCGGGGGTGGTACGGGGTGGACGCATGGCCTCCTCGTTCGGACGGGGTGAGTGCGTGGTCACCGGTGCCTGATGCCCGGATCCGCGGTCAGGGGGCGGCGTTCCCGGCGGGTTGCCGGGCCGAGGCGGACGCCTCCCGCTCCCCCGCCGTCGGCGACAGCGCGACGAAGGCCGATGTCAGGAAGAGGTAGGACCCGAGACCGACGGCGAGGGGGAAGATGAACTGCATCGCCGTGGCCCCGGGCAAGGTCTCGCCGGAGGGCGTGACCCGCACACTCACGGCGAACATGCCGGTGTAGTGCATGCTGCTCACCGCCGCGCCCATGATCAGCGAGGCGAGGGTGACCGCGAGGGGCGACTCGGTGTTGAGCGCCGCCCACAGGGCCGCGGTGGCCGCGGCGACGGCTATGAGCACGGACAGTCCGACACGCACCGGGTCGTAGCTCACCTCGCCGTGCAGGCGCACGGCCGCCATGCCGAGATAGTGCATGCTCGCGACGCCGGTCCCCGTGGTGAGTCCGCCGAGCAGGAGTGCTCGCGCGCGGTTGCGGCCGTAGCCGACCGCGAAGACACCGGCGCAGACGACGAGCATGGCGACGAGCAGGCTCGCGAGAGTGAGTGGCACGTCGTAGCGGATGTCGGTGCCGCTGACCCGGAAGCCGAGCATGGCGACGAAGTGCATCGTCCAGATGCCCGTGCCGATCGCCGAGGCCGCGGTCAGGAGCCAGTTGCGGCGCGGGCGGCCGGTGGTGGCGAGCGCGCGCACGGTGCAGCGCAGACCGAGGGCTGCGCCGGTACAGGCCATCGCGTACGACAGCGCCGGGGTCAGCCAGCCCAGGGCGGCGTGGTCCAGGTGTCCCATGGCCCCGGGACGCTAGTCCCGAACAGGGCGCACAACGGGGGCGCATTTCGAAAGGTGTTGCTATCTGACACAGACGAGCGCTGGAACGATCGCGTCACGCTCGAACGTGTGCGCTGCGGCATCTTCTGGGCCATTGGGGGATCATGCGAAGCATGAGCGACGACCACACGCACGTCCAGGAGTTCTTCGGCGCCCGCGCCGCCGACTGGGACCGCCGGTTCCCCGACGACGGCCCGGCCTACGCGGCCGCGGTCGGCGAGCTGGGGCTGCGCAAGGGTGATCGCGTGCTCGACGCGGGATGCGGCACCGGGCGTGCCCTGCCCCCGTTGCGTACGGCCGTGGGGCAGTCGGGTCTGGTTGTCGGGGCCGACCTGACGCCTGCCATGCTTCACGCCGCCGTACGGGCCGGGAGGGACCGTGACGGGCACCTGCTGCTGACCGACGTCGCCGCGCTGCCGCTGCGGTCGCGCTCGCTCGACGCCGTGTTCGCGGCGGGTCTCGTCGCGCACCTGCCCGATCCGGCCGGGAATCTGCGGGAGTTGGCGCGCGTCGTGCGTCCCGGCGGCGTGCTGGCGCTGTTCCACCCGATCGGCAGGGTGGCGCTCGCGGCCCGGCAGGGGCGGCGGATCACGCCGGACGACCTGCGCTCCGAGCCCAATCTCCGCCCTCTGCTGGCCGGTTCCGGCTGGGACATGACGGCCTACGTCGACGAGGACGCCCGTTTCCTGGCCCTCGCGGTCCGCGAGGGCTGACCTCAGCCCCGCTCCGCGAGTGCCGCCGCGAACGCGTCGGGGCTCGGGGCGGTCGAGCATGACGTTGTGCCCGGCCCCGGGCACGGTCGTCACGCGCACGCCCGCGGTCTCCAGAGCGTCCCGGCCCTCCAGTTCACCGCTGAGTTCGCCCTGGAGGTACACGGTCGACCGGAAGTCCTTCGAGAAGGGTGCGCATCACGGGCTCCGATCCCCGGCGCAGCCCGACGGCCGTGCGGTGCAGGGCGCGGGGATCGGTCAGCCGCATCGTCGCCGCCCACCGCGGGCCGACGTTCTCGAGCACGCGCGCGTGGCCGCCGTTGACGAAATCGTCCTCCGTGTAGGAGGCGATGACGCTGCTGCCCGCCGATGGTGGCGGGGAGGCGTCGAGGTCGGCCTCCGTGAGGACCAGGCGGGAGACCAGGTCCGGTCGCCGGTGGGCGAGGACGGCGGCGACGGAGCCGCCCATGCTGTGCGCGACCACGTCGCCCGGGCCACCTCCCGGGCCGAACTCAGCCGGCTGCGGGAGACGATCGCGTCACTCGACGGCTGACGTGTCGATGTGGCGGACCGGACAGCCCCGGACGCCAGGGACCGGACGCGTGCCGAGATCCGCCAGCCGGTACCCGTTCGGATAGCCCTTGACCTCCCGGTTCTGCCGGGCATGGTGCGGGTCGCGCCGCGGCGGCAGCAGGCGGACCGCGCGCCCGCGCAGCCCGACCATGCGGCGCACGACCGCGCGGGTGGCGGGACTCGGCGGGGCGTATCCGAAGGCCCGCAGCAGGGGCTCGTCGAGCAGTGCGAGAGTCCCGGCGCGCAGGAGTGGTGCGAGGGGGCGCGGATACCAGGAGGCCATGAGGTCGAGTGTGGCGTCGGAGACGCGGCGCCCAGCCTCGTCCCAGGCGAAGTGGGCCTCCTCGTACGCATCGAGGCAGGCTTCGAACTCCTCGTAGGACCCGGGGATGTCCTTGATGCCCATGTGCCGGCCCAGCGTCCGGTAGTGGACGGCGGAGGCCACGGTCTCGTGACGCGACATCCTGCGCCATGCGTAGGTGTCGATCCAGCGTTTGGGGACCACGACGAACGTACACAGGACGTACCGCATGTCGTCGTTGGTGATGTCGTAGCTCCTGTGCATCCCGTTGATGCGCCGGATGGCCGTGCGGCCCTGCTCGCTGCCGAAGCCGTGCTCCACGATGGCGTCGAGAAGCAGCGCCGTGTCGTCGTACCGCGTCTGCGGCCGTTCGGTGAACTCCGCCGTCTCGGCGAGCAGCCGGCCGATGCTCGGCACCGCGTAGGTGCGGTAGAGCGCCAACTCCAGGGCGCGGGCGAAGTCCCAGGGGAACTCGTACGCCGAGGACAGCCGATAGATCTCCGACGCGTCCTCGTGGGGATCCATGCGCCGGATCTGTGCCAGCCGTTCGAAGCGTTGCACCGTGGCCGCCCCCTTCTGCCGTCGAACGTTCAACTCTACGTTGAGTAGCGGAGGTGCACGATCAGCCAAGGCGATCGGCAGGGGCAGGGTGGTTCGCTTGTTCGGCAGGATCCGCGAGGCTTGGGGCAGATCCCGCGCCACTGGGCGCATGGAGGGGACTTCGGGTCGGGACCCGCGCTCGCACAACCTGTTCGAGGCCGCCGCCGCATACGTGTCGGCATGTGTGGACGATGATCAGGAACGGATCGACGAGGCGGCGGACCGGGTGTCGCCGGAGGCCTTGTCGTTCGGGGTGAACGAGTTGGCGTGCCGGGCCGTCATCCCGCTCGCGCGCGAACGGGACGAGTCCCCGCGGGACGTGGCCCGCGCACTCCTGGGGCTGCCCGCGGCCTGAGCGTCCCCCTGCCGGTTCCAAGTGGTCGATTCGCCCCCGTCCAGCCGGAAAGCTGCAGCTCGGGTGCGTCTGGGAGTCGTGACAAGGGCTTCCCGGGCGCACTAGGGTGCGCGCCATTGGACGAACCGATGGGGAGGCTGGGATGGCCGGGACGGATGAGGACACCGTCGCCGCCGCGGACGATGCGCTCTATGTGCTCACGGCGGTGCTGCTGACGCCGGCGAAGTTTCCGAGTGTGCTGGGCGACGACTACCCGGAGGCGTGCGCCGCGCTCGGTCTCCCACCGCTGGCCGACGGCTACGGCCTGGTACTCGGCCAGGACGGTGACGGCGCCCGGTGGACCGTCGTCATCGACGACGTCTCGCTGGTCGCCGTCGCCGTGGCGTCCTGGGACTGCGGTATGGAGTACGACCTGTCGCCGGACGAGCGTACGGTCGTCACCGCGCTGCCCGGCTGGCCTCTCGCGGTCGCCGTGGCGGCTCCCGGTGTGCCGGTGCCGCACGATCCCGGGCCCGAGGTCGCCGACCAGCCCGCGCTGTGCCCGCCGGACACCACTGTCTGGGGGCCCGCGCAGCGCCGTCTGGGGGCCGACGAGATCGCCCTGCAGTGGGCGCAGTGGCGGGAGCAGATCGACGACGCGGAGTTCCCGGTGCCGGACGGCGGCGCCGGCGTGCTGGACGGCGTCCCGGGCGACGACGGGGAGCGGGACGCCGGCACGGGCGAGGACGCGCAGGCCGACGCCTCGGACGACGCGGGTGCCCCGCAACAGGCAGGTGCCACGGAGCAGGCGGGTGCCACCGACGACCGGTCCGGCACGGGTGCCTCCGGGCACGGCGGTGTCCGGCGGGTGCTCGCGGAGGCCCGCGCCTACGTCGACACGCCACCGCCGCTCGGCCGGGTCCGGTCGTCGTTCGCGCCCGGGGACGCGCGGACGCTGCGCGCCGACGGTCCGGGCTGGTCACTCGTCGCCAGAACCGACGACATCGCGTTCATCCTGCTCGACGAGGAACCCGGTGAGGTTCTGCCGGTGGGGCGGGGACCGTCGCTGCCCGGGCTCCTGGAGGCCCTCGACAAGATGGCCGTGCGGCCGAGCTGACCAGGGGTACGGAAGGCGGACCCACCGCTGGGAGTCGGGGAGCCACGGTCCCCGACTGGCTTCAACCGCCATGACCTGGCCTCTGCGCATGTGGTTCCAGCCCATGGAAGTGGTCGTGGTGGGCGCGCACGATGGGGCAGCCCTCAGCTCCACTCCCCCGTCGCGCTCGGAGGCCCTGATGTGTCTGCCCCGTGGTGTCCCGTTTCTCGCCGCCGTTCTGACGGCCGTCGCGCTCACCGGACCGGCGCCCACCGCGGCGGCGGCCGACGGCGGCACGCACTGTCGCCGGTCGGAGCAGGTACGGGTGCCGGGCGCGGCTGTGCAACGCAGCGCCTGCCTGGCCGATCTGACAACCGCGGGCCTGGCGGGCACCCCGTACACCGACCCCGCCGACCAGGCCGGGCTGACGGCCGACGGGACCAAGACGCCGTCCGGGGTTCCCGGCACCCAGGTCGACGGGTACTTCCCGGACTCCTCCCACTTCAACGCCACGCACGGCTGGCGGCACGACGCGCAGTTCGTGATCCGTCTGCCGGACCACTGGAACGGCGGCCTCGTCGTGACGGGGGCGCCGGGCACCCGTAAGCAGTACGCCACGGACAAGGCGATCTCCGACCGCGTACTGGCGCAGGGGTACGCGTACGCCGCGACCGACAAGGGCAACAGCGGAACGGACTTCTACCGGGACGGCACCCGGCCCGGGGACGCGGTGGCCGAATGGAACGCACGGACCACCCAGCTCACCCGCGCCGCCCGGCGGGTCGCCGCCCAGCGCTACGGGCACGCGCCGCGTCGCACGTACATCGCCGGTATCTCCAACGGCGGCTATCTCACCCGCTGGCAGCTGGAGAACCACCCCGAGCTCTACGACGGCGGCGTGGACTGGGAGGGGGCGCTGTGGACCGCGGACGGTCCCAGCCTGCTCACCTCGTTGCCGGCGACGGTCGCCCGGACGGTGGGCGCGGCCGGGGACGAGGACCTGTACGCGGTGGGATTCGCACGCGGTTCGGAGTTTCTGTGGCCCTACCACGAGAAGGCCTACTGGGGCGTGACGCAGAAGATCTACCGGGCTGAGTTCGACCCGGCCTACGATCCCCGGTGCCCCGGACCCACCGCCGGGTCCTCACTCGAGGAGATCCTGGCGCCGTGCCCCTCCGACGCGGCGTACGACTACGCGGCACGCCCTGCCTCCGTCCACCGCGCGGTGGCGCGGGTGGCGCTGACCGGACGCATCGGGAAGCCGTTGATCACGCTGCACGGCGATCTGGACACCCTGCTGCCCAAGGCCGCCGACTCCGACGTGTACGCACAGATGATCGACGCGGTCGGGCGGGGCGGGCTGCACCGCTACTACACGATCCGGGGCGGAACCCACGTCGACGGACTGTACGACACCTATCCCGACAGGCTGCGGCCGATGCTTCCCTGCTTCCGGTCCGCGTTCGACGTTCTGACCGGGTGGGTGGAGCGGGGCACCCCACCGCCCGCGGACCACACGGTCGACGAGCCCGAGGGCGGCGACGTGCTCAACTCCTGCACCCTGGCCGAGCCGGTCACGACACGACGTTAGCCGTTCACCGGCTGCCCGGCAGCCGGCAGCCGATTGCCGGCAGCCGTCGGACGTCAGCCTTCAGCCGTCAGCGCCTCATCGGCCGATCTCCTTGCGCGAGACGCGGCGCAGCCTGCGCCGCTGGGAGGGATCCAGGGTGAGGTAAGCGGCGGCCGGGACTCCCAGAACTATCAGCAGGGCGGCCCACCAGGGCAGCCAGATCAGCAGGATGAGCCCGACCGCCACACCCCCTGCTGCGACCTTGGCGTTCTTCGACATGATGTCGCCTCCTTCGCGGCCACTGCCGCTCTCTGTCCTGAAAACGGGCCCGCGCTCCCGGCGGTTCCGTACCGCGACCCTGAGACCTCCCTGAGCCCGACCCTTACGTACCCCTGAGAGCTCGTCGGCGACTGAATCGGGAGAGGCACACTGAGGGAGTACCTCTCCCCTTTGCATAGTGGCCCATGCCACAGCCCGACCACACCCCGCAGCCCGAGGAATCGTGTACAGTCGGCCGCCGCATCCCGGCTAGTCAAATTTGAGGAATACGCCATCGTTGCGCAGACCGCTCTTCCCGCACCCTCCGAGACCGCCGCACTCGCCGACTGCTGCGCCGTCTTCCTGCCCGGTGATCCCGGCCGTACCGGCACGGTCGCGTTCTGGCGACCCGACGGCGCCGCGCCCGGGACCGTCCCCTCGGGGACCGAGGACAGCCTGACGGTAGTACTGCCCGACGGCGACGGAGACGGCGTGGAGCGGGTGAGCGTGCCAGCGGTGCTCCTGCCGGTGCGGGCGGCCCTGCCGGTTCTCACACGCGCGCGGGCCCGCGCGGACGGCCACCGGGCGTCGGTGTTCTGGGGGGCGGTCGCCGTCGAGGCCCTGCATCTCGTGGCGCGCGGGCGGTTGCTGCCCGGCCTGTCCGCGGCCGACCACGACGCCTGGCGTGCGGGTCCACTGGACGCGGAGGAGACCGAGCGGGTCCGCCATCTCGCCGCCGCCATGCCGCCCGAGGCGCACGCGGTCCCGGTCGACGGCACCGAGCCCCTGCTGCTGCCCGACCCGGAACGCCTGGTGCGTGCCTTCCTGGACGCCGTCGCCGACACACTGCCCCGCTCCCCCGCCGCCGAACTCGTGACGGTCGGCCCCGCCTACGCCTCGCGGGAGCCTCGGCGGTCGCCCGAGCTGCGCGAGTGGGCATCCGACGTCGCCGCGGGACACGACACGGGCGTACGGCTGTCCCTGCGCATCGAGGTGCGAGGGCTGTCGGCGGCGGCCTCCCCGCAGGCTCGGCCGGCGTTCCGGGCGGTGCCGCAGGTGCACAGTGTCAGCGATCCCGCACTCGTCGCGGACACCGCGGAGGTGTGGGCCGGCGAGGTCGGAGACGCGTTCGGCACGCGCGCGCGGATGGACGCCCTGCTCGCCCTGCGCAGGGCGGCACGCGCCTGGCCCGCGCTGGCGCCCCTGCTGTCGGCGGCCGTACCGGACGCCGTCGAACTCGCCGACGAAGAGATCGCCGAGCTCCTCGGAGCCGGCTCCCGGGCGCTGGCCGGCGCGGGAGTGGACGTGCACTGGCCGAGAGAGCTGGCCCGCGACCTGACCGCCCGTGCGGAGGTCGGACCGCCCGACGACGATCCGGACCCCCGCACGTCCTCGTCCGGGGCAGGCCCGTCGTTCCTGTCCGCCGACGCGCTGCTCGCCTTCAACTGGACGTTCGCCCTGGGCGGCAAGGGACTCACGCGCGAAGAGCTGGACGTGCTCGCCGAGGCGAACCGCCCCGTAGTACGCCTGCGGGACCAGTGGGTGCTCGTCGACCCCGAGGAGGCTCACCGCGCCCGCGCCCGGCAGGACCACAAGGTCACTCCGGTCGACGCGCTCGCCGCGGTCCTGACGGGCTCGACGGAGGTCGACGGACGCCGCCTGGAGGTGCGCCCCACGGGATGGCTGGCGGCCCTGCGGGAGCGCCTCACCGAACCCGAGGCTCAGGACGCCGTCGCGCAGCCGGCCGCCCTCGAGGCCACCCTGCGCGACTACCAGCGACGGGGCCTCAGCTGGCTGGCCCGCATGACGTCCCTGGGCCTGGGCTGCTGCCTCGCCGACGACATGGGGCTCGGGAAGACCATCACGCTGATCGCCCTGCATCTGCACCGGCAGACCGACGCGGACGCCGCCGGTCCCACTCTGGTGGTGTGTCCGACCTCCCTGATGGGCAACTGGCAGCGCGAGATCGAGCGGTTCGCGCCCGGCACGCCGGTGCGCCGCTTCCACGGCACCAGCCGCGACCTCGACGACCTCGTGGACGGCGAGTTCGTGCTGACCACCTACGGCACCATGCGTCTGGACACCGACCGGCTCTCCGCCGTGTCGTGGGGCATGGTTGTGGCGGACGAGGCCCAGCACGTGAAGAACCCGTACTCCGAGACCGCGCGGCAACTACGGGCCATCCGCGCACGCGCGCGCGTAGCGCTCACCGGCACCCCGGTGGAGAACAACCTCTCGGAGCTGTGGGCCATCCTCGACTGGGCCACCCCGGGACTGCTGGGCCGGCTCGGCACCTTTCGCCGGCACTACGCCCAGGCCGTCGAGGGCGGACAGGACCCGGCCGCGGCGGAGCGCCTGGCCCGGCTCGTACGGCCCTTCCTGCTGCGACGCCGGAAATCGGACCCGGGGATCGCACCCGAGCTGCCGCCGAAGACCGAGACCGACCACCCCGTGTCGCTGACCGCGGAACAGACCGGCCTGTACGAGGCGGTGGTGCGCGAGGCACTCGCGGAGATCGCCGGAGCCGGCAGCATGGCGCGTCGCGGCATGATCGTGAAACTGCTGACGAGCCTCAAACAGGTCTGCAACCACCCGGCGCAGTTCCTCAAGGAGGACCGGCCGAGGATCACCGGCCGCTCGGGGAAGCTGGAGCTGCTGGACGAACTGCTGGACACGATCCTAGCCGAGGATGCGAGCGTGCTGGTCTTCACGCAGTACGTGCAGATGGCCCGGCTCCTCGAGCAGCACCTGGCCGCCCGCGGCGTGCCGTCGCTGTTCCTGCACGGCGGTACGTCCGTCACCGCGCGGGAGTCGATGGTGCGGCGGTTCCAGGACGGCGAGGCCCCGGTCTTCCTGCTGTCGTTGAAGGCGGCGGGCACCGGACTGAACCTCACGCGCGCGGAGCACGTCGTGCACTACGACCGCTGGTGGAATCCGGCCGTCGAGGCGCAGGCCACCGACCGTGCCTACCGCATCGGCCAGACCCGCCCCGTGCAGGTGCACCGGCTGGTCGCCGAGGGGACCATCGAGGACCGCATCGCCGCCCTGCTGAACCGCAAGAGGGAACTCGCCGACGCCGTTCTGGGCACGGGCGAGGCGGCACTCACGGAACTGACGGACGCGGAACTGGCCGACCTGGTCGAGCTGCGAGGAGGAACGCGATGACCCGGTACGACGACGACACGGAACGGACGTTCGCCGCGCTGCCGCCCGCGCAGGGACGGGGCTTCGCCCAGACCTGGTGGGGTCGGGCCTGGCTGCAGGCCCTGGAGGACGCGGCGTTGGACAACGCTCAGGTGAAGACGGGCCGTCGGCTCGCGCGCGCGGGAGCGGTCGGCGCGGTGTCGGTACGGCCTGGGCGCATCACCGCGGTCGTCCAGGACCGGGACCGTACGGCGCATCGGGCCGATGTCCTGCTGGAGCAGTTGTCCGACGCGCAGTGGGATCGTTTCGTCGATATGGCGATCGAACGGTCCGGGCATGTCGCCGCACTGCTGGACCGCGACATGCCGCCGCATCTCGTGGAGGACGCCGCGAACGCCGGCATCGACCTGCTGCCGGGCATGGGCGACTTGGAACCGGAGTGCGACTGCGGCGCCTGGGACCACTGCGGTCACACCGCGGCGCTTTGTTACCAGGTAGCCAGGTTGCTGGACCAGGATCCCTTCGTTCTGCTGCTGATGCGGGGACGCGCCGAGGGCGCCGTACTCGACGCCCTCCAGACGTACGGCTCCGCACCCGCGGAAGAGGCCGCTTCCCGCCCGGAGGGTGTGGACGCCGCCGAGGCGTACGCCGCGGGACACCTGCTGCCTCCCCTGCCCGCGCCGCCCGGTCTCGGGCAGGGCCCGGGTGCACCGCCGTCCCTGGACACCGAGACGGCGCCCCCTCCCGGCGTCGACCCGTCCGCACTGGCCGTCCTTGCCTCCCAAACGGCGGCGGAGGCCCACCGTCTGCTCGCCGAGGCCCTGCGCAGCGGCCACGACCGGCGGGCCGCGGGCACCGAACCGACCGTGGCGCAGGACGCGGTGCGCCTGGCCGCGGAGGATGCCGGACCGGACGTACTGGACCGCCTCGCCAAGGGTTCGGGACGCACGAGGGAGGCACTGGACGCCGCCGTACGCGCGTGGGGGCTCGGCGGCGCGGCCGCTCTGTTGGTGCTCGAGGAGGAGTGGGCGGTGGAGGGCGACGCGCTCGCACGCGCGCGTGGGGCGCTGGAGTCGGCCTGGGAGGAGGACGAGCGGCCGTCGTTGCGGGCGCGGGCCAACCGGTGGAGCGTCGTGGGCGCACCGCACCAGCTCCGCCTGGACCGCGACGGGCGTTGGTGGCCGTACCGCAGGGAGCACGGCCGCTGGGTACCCGTGGGCGGCGCGACCCAGGACCCCGCGACGGCCCTGGCCTCGGCGGCGCTCGCCACGGGGGACGAGCTCTGACGCCCGACGCTGTTCTGCACCGACGGTAGGGATGTTGGGGGACGGGGTGAGTGCGGCGGAGTAGGCGGCGAGGCGGGGCGGGGCAGGCTCCGGGACGGAGACTGACGCCGGGGCAGGCGGACCCTCGCGGCATCTGCTCCCGGCGGCGGGAAAGGCCCCGCGAGCCGCCGGTTGCGGTGCGCTGACGACCGGTCGCCTCGCCCGTCCAGCACGATCGGTCGCCTCACCCGTCCAGCGCGAACGGGCGCCTCACCCGCCCGGCGCGAACGGGCGCGGCGGCTGACCGGCCCGGACGGGCTCCGGCCCCGTCCGCGAAGGAGGGGGCCGGAGCATTCACACGGGGGTCGACCGATCAGCGGGCGCCGAGGAGGTGGTCCATGGCGAGCTGGTCGAGGTGCTCGAACGCCATGCCGCGGGCGGCGGCCGCGTCCACGTCGAAGGTGTCGTAGGCGGTCGCGTCGGCCAGCAGGGCCGCGAGCCCGTCCTCGGCGGTCGGGCGGGCCAGCTCGTCCAGCCGGGCCGCCGCCAGGGCTTCCTGCACCTGCGGGTCGGCCCGGAAGGCGGCCGCCCGGTCCTTGAGGATCAGGTAGTTGCGCATGCAGCCGGCCGCCGACGCCCACACGCCGTCGAGGTCCTCGGTCCGCGGCGGCTTGAAGTCGAAGTGCCGCGGGCCCGCGTACCCGGCCCGCTCCAGCAGGTCGACGAGCCAGAACGCGGCCCGCAGGTCGCCCGCGCCGAACCGCAGGTCCTGGTCGTACTTGATGCCCGACTGGCCGTTGAGGTCGATGTGGAAGAGCTTGCCCGCCCACAGTGCCTGCGCGATCCCGTGCGGGAAGTTGAGACCGGCCATCTGCTCGTGGCCGACCTCCGGGTTCACGCCGTACAGCTCCGGCCGCTCGAGGCGCTCGATGAACGCCAGCGCGTGCCCCACCGTCGGGAGCAGGATGTCGCCGCGCGGCTCGTTCGGCTTGGGCTCGATCGCGAACTTCAGGTCGTAGCCCTGCTCGGTGACGTACTCGCCCAGCAGGTCGAAGGCCTCCTTCATCCGGTCCAGGGCGTCCCGCACGTCCTTGGCCGCGCCGGACTCCGCGCCCTCGCGGCCGCCCCAGGCCACGTAGACGCTCGCGCCCAGCTCGACCGCGAGATCGATGTTGCGGATCGTCTTGCGCAGCGCGTACCGGCGCACGTCGCGGTCGTTCGCCGTGAAGGCGCCGTCCTTGAACACCGGGTGCGTGAACAGGTTCGTCGTCGCCATCGGCACCTTCATGCCGGTCGCGTCCAGCGCCTGCCTGAACCGCTTGATGTGCGCCTCGCGCTCCGTGTCGCTCGATCCGAAGGGGATCAGGTCGTCGTCGTGGAACGTGACGCCGTGCGCGCCCAGCTCGGCCAGACGCCGCACCGACTCCGCCGGGTCCAGGGCCCGCCGGGTGGCATCACCGAACGGGTCACGGCCCTGCCAGCCGACCGTCCACAAACCGAACGTGAACCTGTCCTCGGGAGTGGGCTGGTAGTTCATTCCGCGGCTCCTCACTCGCTGCCGATCAATCGCTGCCGACTATTTCGTCATGGCGCTTTACAAATTAGTATGCACACACGGTCCTGGGAAGGGACAAGGTGTCCCCGAAGGAGATGAGTCCGGGTCCCAGGACCCGCGGAAGAGGGAGAAGCCCGATGTCAGCAGCCGAAGGTCCGCTCGTCGTCGGCGTGGACACGTCCACCCAGTCCACCAAGGCGCTGGTCGTCGACGCGGCCACGGGACGGGTCGTCGCGAGCGGCCAGGCCCCCCACACCGTCTCGTCCGGGGCCGGCCGCGAGAGCGATCCGCGCCAGTGGTGGGACGCGCTGGGTGAGGCCCTGAGTCAGTGCGGCGAGGCCGCCCGCGAGGCCGCCGCGGTGTCCGTCGGCGGGCAGCAGCACGGCCTCGTCACGCTGGACGCACACGGTGAGCCGGTGCGCCCCGCCCTGCTGTGGAACGACGTGCGCTCGGCCCCGCAGGCCCGGCGTCTGATCGATGAGCTGGGCGGCGCCAAGGCCTGGGCGGAGCGCACGGGCAGCGTGCCCAGTGCGTCCTTCACGGTCACCAAGTGGGCGTGGCTGGCCGAGCACGAGCCGGACGCGGTCCGCGCGGCGAAGGCCGTACGCCTCCCCCACGACTACCTCACCGAGCGCCTCACCGGCGAGGGCACCACCGACCGCGGCGACGCCTCCGGCACCGGGTGGTGGTCGTCCGGCACGGAGGCGTACGACGAGGAGACCCTCGCGCGCGTGGGGCTCGATCCCGCGTTGCTGCCCCGGGTGGTCCGGCCCGGCGAGGTGGCCGGGACCGTGCGCGACGGTCACGGCCTGCCGTTCTCCAAGGGCACCCTGGTCGCCGCCGGCACCGGCGACAACGCGGCCGCCGCGCTGGGACTCGGGCTGCGTCCCGGTGTTCCGGTGATGAGCCTCGGCACGTCGGGCACGGTGTACGCCGTGTCGCAGCACCGGTCCGCCGACCCGACCGGCACCGTGGCGGGGTTCGCCGACGCACGCGGCGACTGGCTGCCGCTGGCCTGCACTCTGAACTGCACGCTCGCCGTGGACCGCGTCGCGGCTCTGCTGGGTCTGGACCGGGACGCCGTCGAACCCGGCACGCAGGCCACGCTCCTGCCCTTCCTGGACGGGGAGCGCACGCCGAACCTCCCGCACTCCTCCGGGCTTCTGTACGGGCTGCGCCACGACACTACGGCCGGCCAACTGCTCCAGGCCGCGTACGACGGTGCGGTCCACTCGCTGCTGGGCGCGCTCGACCTGGTGCTCGACTCCGACGCCGACCCCGCCGCGCCGCTGCTGCTGATCGGCGGCGGCGCACGGGGGGCCGCCTGGCAGCAGACGGTACGGCGGCTGTCGGGACGTCCTGTCCAGATCCCCGAGGCGAGGGAGCTGGTCGCGCTCGGCGCCGCGGCGCAGGCGGCCGGCCTGCTGACCGGCGAGGACGCGGCCGCGGTCGCCCGGCGCTGGAACACGGCGGCCGGGCCGGTGCTCGACGCCGTGGAACGGGACGAGGCGACGCTGAACAGGATCACCGGGGTACTCTCCGACGCGGCACCGCTGCTGGAGCGGAACGCGGACTCCCGCTGAGGACGCGCTCGCACGGGCGGCGCCACCGACGGACACGGCACAGGAGGACCGCTTCCGCGGAGCGCCGCGCAGGGGGCGTGTCGGAGGCGACTACGCCCGACACGCCCCGCCGACGGAGGGAACGCGCATGGACCGCGACCAGTGGTCGCCCACCGCGCCCGTTCCGGAGTGTCCGCCCGGCCCCGCTTCGGCGGTGCCGCGGTCGACGGACCGGACCGAGCGACGACAGACCAAGGACTGACGGAGGCATGACCGCACCGCCGCACGAAGCCCACCCGGCCCGCCCCGGGCGCCCGCTGCCGGACACCCAGCAAGGCATGCGCCGCCGCAATCTCGCACGGGTGATGCACACCGTCAGCGCCGAGGGTCCGCTGTCCCGGGCCGCCGTGGCCTCACGGATCGGGCTGACGCGTGCGGCGGTGTCGACCCTCGTGGACGAACTCATCCGCTCGGGCCTGCTGGAGGAGCTGGGCCCCGAGCGTCCCGGCCGCGTGGGCCGGCCCGGCTCCGCGCTCGCCGTCAGCGCGCGGGGCCCGGCCGGCATCGGGGCGGAGGTCGGCGTCGACCATCTCGCGGTCTGCGCGGTCGACCTGCGCGGCCGGGTACGCGCGCGTGCCGTGCGGTACGGCAGCAATCGGGACCGCTCGCTGGAGCCGGTGATCGAACAGCTCACCGGCCTGGTGCGGCAGGTCGTCTCGGAGGCGGAGGCCGAAGGGCTGTGGCCGGCCGGTCTCGCGGTGGCGGTGCCCGGTCTCGTGGCACGGGACGGCCGGACCGTCGTGCGTGCCCCGAACCTGGACTGGCACGACGCGGACCTCGGCGCGCTGCTGCCCGCGGATCTGCCGCTGACCGTGGACAACGAGGCCAACTTCGGGGCGCTCGCCGAACTCTGGCTGGGTGACGGCACCCCCCGGGACTTCCTGCACGTCTCGGCCGAGATCGGTATCGGTGCGGCCGTCGTCTTCGACGGCCGGCTGCTGCGCGGTACCCGCGGGTTCGCCGGTGAGCTGGGTCATGTGCCGGTCCGTCCCGACGGGCCGGACTGTGCCTGCGGCGGGCGAGGGTGCCTGGAGCAGTACGCGGGCGAGAAGGCGGTGCTGCGCGCGGCGGGCGTGGAGCCCGGGGAAGATCGCGTCGGTCTGCTCGCCGGACGTGCCGCCGAGGGCGACGAGGACGTACGGCGTGCCCTGCGCCAGGCGGGCACGGCGCTCGGCATCGCGCTGACCGGCGCGGTCAACCTGCTGGATCCCGAGAGCGTGGTGCTGGGCGGCGCACTGGCCGGACTCGCACCCTGGCTGCTGCCGTCGCTGCGCGACGAACTGGCCCGGCGCACGGCCGGCCCCGCCTGCCCGGTAGCCGTGTCGGAGCTGGGCCCGCAGGGACCGCTGCTCGGAGCCGCCCACTCGGTGGTGCGGGCCGTCCTGGACGACCCGGCGGTGGTGGCGGAGCGGGCCTGACGCCCAGTCCGCCGCCGGCCGCGGCGTGAGCGCACACCCTCCCCCACCCCCGCGACGGCCGCGGTGGACTTGGGCGAATGCCCGTCCGGGGACGCTCCGAGGGCCCGGCCCCGCACACCCCCTTTCACTCGTTCGAGTGAGCGCGGTGTCCACAAGGCGGTGGCTGTCCACGGAACGGCGCGGCGCTCTTCTGCGCAACCCCCGCTCCCCGTACGGTGATTCACGCGGACGCACCTCGCACACAGGGCGGGCAGACGTCCGCGTCGGCGTTCTCCGCCTCAGCCGTGTCGAACAGCTGAGCGCCCACCCCCCACCGGGCCCCGGCCCCACCGACGAAAGGGCAATTCCCATGGAAAGGGAAAGGACAGCACCGGTTCCGACCAGGCGGCGGCTCCTGAAGGGCGCCGCGCTCGCCACCGTCCCGTACGCCCTGCTCTCCGGCACTCGGGCCGCCGCCGAGGCCCGCGCCGTCGACTACCCCTCCGCCGAGTGGCAGCCCGCCAGCGCGTCCAACTACAGCCGGTCGAGCCGCCCCACGGCCTACCCCGTCGACTACGTGGTCGTCCACGTCACGCAGGAGACGTACGCCGACACCCTCTCCATCTTCCGCGATCCCGAGCGGCAGGTGTCCGCGCACTACGTCGTCCGGTCCACCGACGGACACGTGGCGCAGTGTGTCCGTGAGACGGACATCGCCTGGCACGCGGGCAACTGGGACTACAACACCCGCAGCATCGGCATCGAACACGAGGGGTGGGTGGACCAGCCCGCCTACTTCACGGACGCGATGTACGAGCAGTCGGCCCGGCTCACCGCGGCGATCTGCACCAGCTACGGCATCCCCAAGGACCGCACGCACATCATCGCCCACCACGAGGTACCGGGCAGCGACCACACGGATCCGGGACCCTTCTGGGACTGGACCCGCTACATCAGACTGGTCAACTTCGCCTGACCCCTCCCCCCGACCCGCCCGGAACGCCACATTCGGGTGATCCGGCTGGTCGAAGTGGTTGTCCGCGCCCCTCCGCGGAGTGACGATGTCCCAAACCGCAACACCGCCCGGGGAGGCCGAGTTGACAGATGCATGGCTGGCTCTGGAACCGGGCACCGACCCCGTCGAGCGCGCGCGGACACTGCGTCGGGCGCACGCGACGTTCACCGAGGCGGGGACGGTGCCGCGGCCCGTGCGTGCCGTGGTGGCGGAGTCGTGGCGGCGCTCGGTCCGCGCCGGTGTCGGCCCGGACGGCACCGCGAGCGTCGAGCTGATGGACGCGGACCTCGGCGCCTACCGGGCCGAACACCCTCTGGCGCGGGTGATGCCGCTGGTCCGGGAGCTGCTGGGCACCTTCGCCGCCGACGGCGAGCATCTGCTCGCGGTGTGCGACGCGCACGGCAGGCTGCTGTGGGTCGAGGGCCATCCGGCCACCCGGCGCCGGGCGGGACGGATGAACTTCGTGCCCGGGGCCCGGTGGGCGGAGTCGGCGGTCGGGACGAACGCGCCGGGCACCGCGGTGGCGGTGGGCCGTGCGGTGCAGGTCTTCGCGGCCGAGCACTTCATACGTCGGGTCCAGCCCTGGACGTGCGCGGCCGCCCCGGTGCACGATCCCCGCACGGGACGCGTGCTCGGCGCCGTGGACATCACCGGCGGGGACGGTCTGGCGCATCCGCACAGTCTCGGGTTCGTCCAGGCGGTGGCGCGCGCCGCGGAGTCGCAACTGGCGCTGCTCACCCCTGAGCGACCCGGGACCGGGGCGGCCGAGCTGACCACGCTGGGCCGTGACGAGGCCCTGCTGAGCGTGGACGGTCGCGGAGTCCGGCTGAGCCGGCGGCACAGCGAGATCGTCGTGCTGCTGGCCCACCACCCGGAAGGCCTGACCGGCGACGCGTTGCTGTGCGCGCTGTACGAGGACGAGATGGTGCCGCCGGTGACACTGCGGGCGGAGCTGGCCCGGCTGCGCGGGATCCTGGGACCCGGCCGGCTGGCCTCACGGCCGTACCGGCTCACGATGCCCGTCGAGTGCGACGCCGTCGTCGTGGAGCGTCGGCTGCGGGCCGGGGCGGTCATGGCGGCCGCGACGGCGTACGGGGGTCCGCTGCTGCCCGGCTCCCAGGCGCCGGCGGTGGTGCGGCTCAGGCGCCGGCTCGCCGACGGTCTGCGTGCCGCTCTGATCGCCTGCGGCGATCCCGATCTGCTGGCCGACTGGGCACACGCGCCGTGGGGGGAGGACGATCTCGACGTCTGGCGCGCACTGGCGGCGGCCCGGCCCACGGCCTCGACCAGCTCCCGGCTCGCGGCGCTGGAGTCCGAGCTGACGGCACCGAACACGTGGTGACCGCGTGCCGCTGAGCCGCCCTCCGGGGGACCGGGCGGCGCCCGGCGCGCACGCAACGTCTCTGCAACGTCCCGCTTCCTAGCCTCGCGCGCAGAGCTGTCCAACGGCGGGCAGCGCTCGATGAGGGAGGCACACAGGATGACCCGTTACGCGGCGCCCGGCACCGAGGGCGCGATCGTCTCCTATCAGTCGCGCTACGACCACTTCATCGGCGGCGAGTACGTACCGCCGGCGCGCGGGCAGTACTTCGAGAACCCGTCCCCGGTGAACGGGCAGCCGTTCACGGAGATCGCGCGCGGCACGGCGGACGACGTGGAGCGGGCGCTCGACGCCGCGCACGAGGCGGCTCCGGGCTGGGGCCGTACTTCGGTGACCGAGCGTTCCGACATCCTGCTGAAGATCGCCGATCGCATGGAGGCGAACCTGGAACCCCTGGCGGTCGCCGAGAGCTGGGAGAACGGCAAGCCGGTACGCGAGACGCTGGCGGCCGACATCCCCCTCGCCATCGACCACTTCCGCTACTTCGCGGGTGCGCTCCGCGCCCAGGAGGGCTCGCTCGGCGAGGTCGACGACGACACCGTCGCGTACCACTTCCACGAGCCGCTGGGTGTCGTCGCGCAGATCATCCCGTGGAACTTCCCGATCCTGATGGCGACCTGGAAGCTCGCCCCCGCCCTCGCCGCCGGAAACGCGGTGGTCCTCAAGCCCGCGGAGCAGACCCCGGCCTCGATCCACTACTGGCTGAGCCTGGTGGCGGACCTGCTGCCGCCCGGAGTCCTGAACGTCGTCAACGGCTTCGGCGTGGAGGCGGGCAAGCCGCTCGCGTCGAGCCCGCGGGTGGCGAAGGTGGCGTTCACCGGGGAGACCACCACCGGGCGGCTGATCATGCAGTACGCCTCGGAGAACATCAAACCGGTCACGCTGGAGCTGGGCGGCAAGTCGCCGAACATCTTCTTCGACGACGTCTGGGCGCAGGACGACGACTTCCGCGACAAGGCCCTCGAGGGCTTCACGATGTTCGCGCTCAACCAGGGCGAGGTCTGCACCTGCCCGTCCCGGGCCCTCGTCCAGCGCGGCAGCTACGCCGAGTTCATGGAGGCCGCCGTCGCCCGCACCGAGCTGATCAAGCCGGGCCACCCCCTGGACACCGACACGATGATCGGCGCGCAGGCCTCCAACGACCAGCTGGAGAAGATCCTCTCCTACCTGGACATCGGCCGACAGGAGGGCGCCAAGGTACTCACCGGTGGTCAGCGCATCGAGCACGACGGCGAGTTGAAGGGCGGCTACTACGTCCAGCCGACGATCTTCGAGGGACACAACCGCATGCGGATCTTCCAGGAGGAGATCTTCGGCCCGGTGGTGTCGGTCACGCCCTTCGACGACTTCGACGACGCGATCAAGACCGCCAACGACACCCTGTACGGCCTCGGCGCCGGGGTGTGGACCCGCGACATGAACACCGCCTACCGCGCGGGCCGCGCGATCCAGGCGGGGCGCGTGTGGACGAACTGCTACCACGCCTACCCGGCACACGCCGCCTTCGGCGGCTACAAGCAGTCGGGCATCGGCCGGGAGAACCACAAGATGATGCTGGAGCACTACCAGCAGACGAAGAACCTTTTGGTTTCATACAGCCCGAGGAAACTTGGGTTCTTCTAGAGCCTCAAGCCGGCTGCCTGGAGGCGCCGTTATGCTCCGGGCAGCCCGACACCGGAGTCACTCCAGGTAAACAACATGCTGCCTCAAGTCGATGGTCGACCCGACAAGGACCGCCCCCGGACCAGTCACGGACCAGACTATCGAGTAATCGCCAAGACCTGTGGATCGGTTGATCTCACTTTCGTTCAGGTGCGTTGATCGAGACGAGTTCGGTTTCGAAGCCGTCGTCGTTCTCCAGGTGGGCGGCGCAGTACTGTCCGCCGCCGGCGTAGGGATGCCGTTCGGGGGACATCAGCTGCCAGCCGGGCTGGGCGGAGGCGGTCGTGATCTTCGCGGTGAGAGCCGACGACTGCTCGATGGCCGGGTAGGTCGGTCCGAACCGCCAGCCGCGTCCGCCTTCCCAGTTCTGGAACAGCGAATATCCCAGCACCTCCAGCAGCCGGCCGAGCGCGCGACGGAGGTCCGGCACCCACAGCTTGGAGTCGAGGACGTTGGCCGTTTTGTGGACCCAGCACGTCTGCTCGCGGGTTCGGGGAACACCTCGGCCAGGGCCTTCCAAGAAGCCCAGGGCGCCGTCGCCGACCGCGAGGACCGGGGTGCTTCGGCACGGACCCCGATAAGTACCAGGACGAGGGCTTTGGCCTCCTCCAGGCGGACGTTGAGATCGAGACGGAGATGTCCGGCCGCAGGACGGGCGCCGATATCGACCTCCACCATGGATTCCCAAACCGCGTTCCGGGCCGCTTCTTCCCGGTTCCGTGGCGCCATGACCGCGTTGCCTGCCCCGCAGTCTCGGCCCTTTCCCTCACAAGCCACCCCTCGACGGGGCCAGTTCCGCGGGCCGTCCTGATGCGGCGCCCGAAGTTGTGCACCACTGACAAAGCTCCTGGCACAAATGACAAGGTTCGAGACCAACGACGCCGCTAGGGTCCATGACCGAGGCCAGCGGAGGGAGAGCTGCGTGACGCTGCGCGTGGCGCCCTACAGGCTGCGTTCTGGGAGGGTACTGGTTCTGCTGACTTGCCAGGCGCTGAACCAGCCATCGATGAACCTTGCTCGTCAACCCGTCACGGAGCTGGTCGGGGTCTCACGCGGGGGACAACTCGACTTTTATCACAGAATGGAAGAAATCGCACATGAAGCCTTGGATACGAAAGTTCGTCGGCGTGATCGGTGCGACCGCCGCCGCTGTCACGATTCCGATGGTGGTCGCGCCGTCGGCGCACGCCGACAGTGCGTACCGTTGCAACTACCCCGAGGTTTGCTTCTACGCCGATCCGAACGTGCAGTCCTCGATCGTCGCTCGCTTCCAGGTGGTGACATCTTCCTGGCAGTACTTGAAGTACCCGAACACCGGCTACGCCGTCGTGAACACTCGCAACGACGATGTCGCGTACGTCCTGCAGAGTGACGGAAAGGTGTTGTGCGTGAAGCCGAACGGAAGCTTCGGCTCTGGGGAGAGAGTTGTAGCCGTTCGCATCGACTCACGATCCACCTGCTGAAGACGGTCACTCCTGGGCATTTCCGTACGAGAGTGGCCCGACTTCCCCGGACATAGGCCGGGGGAACAGGGCCACTCTCTCGTGACGGATTGTGTCGCTCAAGAGGTCCTGCGAAGGTTGAAGAGTAATTGTCAATCCCTGTGGATCAGTTGGTCTCAGGTTCCTTCGGGTGGACTGATCGCGACGAGTTCGGCCTCGAAGCCGTCGTCGTTTTCCAGGTAGGCGGCGTAGTGCTGTCCGCCGCCGGCGTAGGGATGCCGTTCGGGGAACATCAGGCGCCAGCCGTGCTGGCCGGCCTCGACGGCCGGCTTCTCGACAGCGGCGGCGTCCTCGATGTGGAACGCCAGTCCCGCCGGCGCGCCTGCCCACCGCCCTGCCGCGCCGCCTCACCGGCTGAGGTTCGGATGAGATGTGTGTGTGAACCGAACGGTGATGGACAGGCCGCCTTCGGGGGGTGCAGCGGTGGTGAGGGTGGCGTGGTGGGCCTGGGTGCCGGCGTTGACGACGGCGAGACCGAGACCGTAGCCCTCGCGGTGGCCGTTGCGATTGGGTGCCAGTTTCTCGAAGGGGTGAAAGAGTCGCTGGATCCGGTTGTCGGGGATGACCGGCCCGCTGTTGGTGACCGTAAGGGCAACCTGGGTGCCGGAGTTCTGGGTGGTGATCTCCACGTGCCCGTGTGGGTGGTTGTGGCGGATGGCGTTGTCGACGAGGTTGGCGACCAGGCGGTCGAGGGCGGCGGTCCCGTCCAGGACGACGTCGACGGCCATGCCCTCATGGCGCAGCCCGGTTCCGATGGAGCGGGCGAGGACCTCGAAGTCCTCGACGACGAGGACCCTCACCGCCCCTCACCGCCGGTTGTCGTGCGGGCGGGGCGGGCGAACCGGCCCCCGGGGTCGAGGTGGCATGCGTCAACGATGCCAGATCCCAGGTCTCAGCCGGGTCGCAGCGGCTGCGACCGGGCTGGAACCGGGCGCCGCGTACAACCGTTGGCATGAATCCATTTCGAACCGTGAGCTCGCCACGATGAGCGCCCCAGGGATCGTTGTCGCCGGACTGCGCAAGCGGTATGGCCGTCCTGGCACTCGACGGCATGTCCTTTGTCGTCCGTCCGGGTGTGGTGACCGGCTTCGTGGGACCGAACGGGGCCGGGAAGTCCACCACGATGCGGGTGATCCTGGGCCTGGACGCGGTCGATGAGGGCACCGCACTCATCGAGGGCCGGCCGTACCACAGCCTTCGGCATCCGCTGAACCATGTCGGTTCACTACTGGACGCCGCGGCGCTGCACCCCGGGCCGCAGCGGGCGTAACCACCTGCTGTGGCTGGCGCACGCGCAGGGCCTGGCCGCGCGGCGGGTGGACCAGGTGATCGAGCAGGTCGGCCTGACCCCGGCAGCCCGGCGCAAGGCCGGCGGTTACTCGCTCGGCATGCGGCAGCGGCTCGGGGTCGCCGGGGCTCTGTTGGGCGACCCACCGATCATCATGCTCGACGAGCCGTTCAACGGCATGGACCCCGACGGCATCATCTGGATGCGCAGATTCCTGCGGTCGTTGGCCGCTCAGGGCCGCGCCGTGCTGGTCTCCAGCCACCTGATGAGTGAGGTGCAGGAATCGGCCGATCATCTCGTCGTGGTCGGGCGCGGCAAGGCCGTCGCCGTCGCCGACATGGCCGACCTGATCGCGGCCGCCTCGCAGAATCGGGTGGCCCTGCGGACCACGGCCGGGACGGACGCGATGAGGGTGCTCGCGCACGCCGGCGCTTCGCGGTGACCGCAACGCTCACGC
The DNA here is from genome assembly GCF_044591655.1 of Streptomyces sp. BBFR51. Taxonomy (NCBI): domain Bacteria; kingdom Bacillati; phylum Actinomycetota; class Actinomycetes; order Kitasatosporales; family Streptomycetaceae; genus Streptomyces; species Streptomyces sp. BBFR51. The sequence continues at coordinate 1,310,889 of NZ_CP172448.1, forward strand.
CGTCCCATTCCGGGCAGCAGGCCGGGCGGAACGGCCTTGCTCATGTAGTGCACGCGGAGTGGACCAAGTTCCGAACCGTCCGCGGCTGGGTGACCGGCGTGATGGCGGCGGCACTGATGATGGTGCTGTTCGCCCTGTTCGTCGGGGTCAGCGGCAACCGGAAGGGCTCACCACCCGTTCCGATCGGGGATCTTCGTACCCAGGGGGGCTGGGCCGATGGCGACTGGGCAGGCGATCAAGTGGGAGCCAAATCCCCCAGCTTCGCCGGCTACCCGGAGAACGCCTCGGGTTCGTTCAGGGGATCCGACGCCCGGTTCACGGTGACCGGTGCCGGCGACATAGCGCCTGCTGTCCGCGACAGCCTGCCGACCGGCGGCCACCTCCGGGGCCTCCTCGCCGGCACGTTCGCCGCGCTGACCGCAGTGATCGTCGTAGGGTCGCTGTTCATCACCGGTACTACCCGCCGGCGCCATGGGCCGGGTTCGCCGTCCTGGCCGGCTACGCGGTGGCGAGCCTGGCCGTGGCCGCCGTCCTTCTCAACAGGAGGGACGCATGAAACCGGCCCTGCACGCGGAATGGACGAAGATCCGGACCGTTCCCAGCCCGCTGTGGCTGCTGCTCGGTACCGTCGCGGCGACAGTGGCCCCGAGCGCCGGGGCCGCCTTGGTGGTGAGTTGCACGTCCACCGGCTGCGGCGGCGACATGACCAAGGTCAGCCTCATGGGTGTCTGTCTCGGCCAGGCGCTGGTCGCCGTCCTGGCCGTACTGGTCATCAGTGGCGAGTACCGCTCGGGCATGATCCGCACCACCCTAACGGCGGTGCCGCAGCGGGCCACCGTCCTCGCAGCCAAAGCCATTACGCTCACCGGCGTCGTGGCCGCCGCCGGAACCGTCGCTGTCTTCGGGTCGCTACTTGCCGGGTGCCGCATCCTGGCCGGCCCCGATGACCAGGCCCTGTCCCTGGCCGACGGGCCGACGTTGCGCGCGGTCGTCGGGGCGGTCCTCTACCTCGTTTTGATCCCTCTTTTCAGCCTCGGTATCGCGACCGCCGTGCACGACTCCGCCACCGGCATCGGGGTTGTCCTCGGCCTGCTCTACATCCTGCCCATCGTCTCCCAGACCATCAACGATCCGCACTGGCAGAGCCTGCTTCAGAAGATCGCGCCGATGAGCGCCGGGCTTGCCATCCAAGCCACCACTGATCTCTCTGGCCTTCCCATCAGCCCTTGGGCCGGCCTCGGCGTGACCGCCGGGTGGGCCGCCGCGGCGCTGTTGGTCGGCGGCCTGTTGCTGCGCATGCGCGACGCCTGAACGCCCTCTCCGGCCAGTCAACCGCTCGTCGCGCGCGCTGTACATCACCGGCACCGATCTGCTCGTCGACGGTGGGCAGTAGTCGGCAGAGATCGCTGGAGACCCACACGTCCCCCAACCGTCGAATCCGATGACGGCGAGAGCCTCCGGTTCCCGCAGGCCGATGTGCCGCAGAGCGGCGAGTGTCACGAGTGCGAGCATCGCCTGGCGCAGGGCTCTGCCGCTGAGGCTCTGCATCCATCCGGGTTGCTGGGAGTGCCAGGCCAGGGTGTGGCCGCGCACCTGCTTGCCGTTCTGCACCGCCTAGTTGTAGACGCGGTCGGCGGAGCTGAAGTTGAACTGGCCCCGCTGCGGTTCGGTGGCGTCGATCTTCATCTCGTTCTCGGCCGTCACCATGTTGAACTCGCGGCCCGCGATCGACGTGTACGTCGAGTCGCCCAGCCTGCCCGAGGCGATGGCGGTGCCGAAGTAGCGGCCGCTCTGCGCCGCCGCGGCGCCGAGGGTGCTCTCGGCGGCGTGGGCGGGCGGTGGCGCCACCAGTGCGGTGGCAGTACCGAGGACGCCGACGACCAGTGCCAGGAGCAGGCCGCGTGCCTTCAGGCGTATATCGGGTCTGTGAAGGGCGTAAGAGCCCATGACTCCCATGACTTTGCCTCCAAGGTGTTACCTTGTTCGACATGTCGAACTGTGGCCGGTTGCCCAGACAGGGATGTTCGAGGCATCGACGACGCAGCCCCAACTCCGGTGGTGACTACGGCCTCCTGTCCTACCGTCCAGGTCTGCTGACCCTCCAGCGCTGACGGCGTGACACGAGTCCGACCCCGACAGTGCCCAGACGCCGCCGTCAGCGCCCAGGCGCCGCCGTCGAGGCGCGTACCACCAGTTCGGTGGCGAGCTCGATGTGGTGGGACTCGACCTTCTCGCCGTTGGCGAGTCGAAGGGCGGTGCGCAGAGCGGCACCGCCCATCTCCCGCAGTGGCTGGCGCACGGTGGTGAGGGGAGGTGAGGCCATCTGGGCGAGGCTCGTGTCGTCGAAGCCGACCACGCTCAGGTCTTCCGGGATGCGCAGACCTCGGGTGCGGGCGGTCTCGATGACACCGACGGCGATCTCGTCGTTGCCTGCGAAGATCGCCGTCGGTGGCTCTTGCAGGCCCAACAGCGCCGCGGCTCCGAGCAACCCGGTCTCGTAGGTGAATTCTCCCGGCCGGACATAGGCCTCGGGCACCTGGGCTCCCGCCGCCTCCATGGCGGCGCGGTAGCCGTGCATACGTGCCTGGTTGCATACGGCCATGGTGGGTCCGCCGAGATAGGCGATGCGGCGGTGCCCCAGGGAGAGCAGGTGCTGGGTCGCGGCCAGGCCGCCGGCGAAGTTGGTGGCCCCGACGCTGTTGACCCGGCTGTCGGGCAGGTGCATCGGGTCCAGCACGACCAGCGGCAGCCCGGACCGGGCCAGTTCGTTCAGGTGTGCCGTGGTGTACACGCTGGTGACCGCGATGACGGCGCGACGCCCGGCCGAGACCAGGTCCCGGGCCCAGTGTGGGGCACGGGAGGCCTTGCTGATCACCACCGAAGCCCCCAACTCGGAGGCGGAGTCGATGATCCCTTCCAGGGTTTCGGCAACGTAGGACTTCAGTCCGCCCTTGAACTGCACCTCGATGGTCGGGCTTTCGACAGTCTCGGTGTGGCGGAACACAGGGGCGAGGTAGTCGTGCTGGTGCAGCAGTTCCTGCACCCGGGTGCGGGTCTGCGGCGCCACGTCACCGCGGCCGTTGACCACTTTGGACACGGTTGCGACCGAGACCCCGGCCGCTTGGGCGATGTCCGCCAAGGTGGTGCGCCTGGCGTTCGGTCGCATCGGTTCCTCCCACGTGTACGTCCACCGGTGTGGTGAGTCGCCGGTCGCGCCGGCAACGCGGGTGGAACCGGTCAACAGTACGGCAACCCGTCACCGGGCTTGTCCGGGTAGGCACCGACAAGGCCTTCAGCCCCACCTTTCGAAACATTTTCGGATCTTGCCCACGACCTCATGGGTGTCGATGAAGCCGGGCGCCACACCGTTGATCGCGTCCAGTGACCCGCTCGTGCACATACCTTGACAGGGCATCAGCTCGAAACCTAATTTGCACGCACAGAGCTCGGAGAAGGTTGTTTCGAAAATCTTTCACCATGACTCACGAGATGCCGGTGGCTCTCGAGTGCGGAGAAAAGACATGGCGATCTCCCGACGTACCCTCCTCGGCCTGGCCGCCGGTGTGCCGGTCTCCGCGGCGCTGGCGGCCTGCGGCTCGTCCGGACCCGGCAAGAGCGATGGTGGGGCCACGTACTGGTACCTGAACGGCCAGCCGCAGGAAGGCGTCCGGGCCGGCGCGGTGGACGCGTTCAACAAGGCCCATCCCGACGACCAGATCAAAGACACCACCTTCCAGAACGACGCGTACAAGACGAAGATCAAGACCGCCATAGGCGCCGGGCAGGCGCCCACCATCATCTGGGGATGGGGCGGCGGGACGCTGCGCACCTACGCGGAAGCAGACCAGGTCGAGGACCTCACCTCGTGGTTCGACGAACACTCCGAGGTCAAGAAGGCGCTGTTTCCGGCCTCATTCGGCGCGGCGACCGTCGACGGCAAGATCTACGCGATGCCGTGTGAGACCGTGCAGCCGATCATCCTCTACTACAACAAGAAGGTCTTCGACCAGGTCGGCGTGAAGCCACCGGAGTCCTGGGACGACATCATGGCGCTGGTGCCCAGGTTCAACGCCAAGGGCATAGCTCCGTTCTCCCTCGGTGGCCAGTCCCGGTGGACGAACATGATGTGGCTGGAGTTCCTGTTCGACCGCATCGGCGGTCCCGAGGTGTTCCAGGCCGTCATCGAGGGCGAGAAGAACGCGTGGTCCAACCCGGACGCCATCACCGCGCTGACCAAGGTGCAGGAACTGGTCAAGGCCGACGGGTTCATTAAGGGTTTCTCCTCCATCACCGCGGACTCCAACGCCGACCAGGCGCTGCTGTACACCGGCAGGGCCGCGATGATGCTGCACGGCGCATGGTCGTACGGCATCCAGCAGACCGACGGCGGGGACTTCGTCTCCGGCGGCGGGCTGGGCTACATGAACTTCCCGCCCGTCGACGGCGGCAAGGGTGATCCGAGCAACGCGGTCGGCAACCCCGCCCAGTACCTGTCCATCTCCTCGAAGGCCACCGCCGAGGAGAAGAAGATCGCCAAAGACTTCTTCGCGACCGGTGTCCTCCAGGATGCCGAGGTGAAGGCCTGGATCGACAACGGGTCGGTTCCGGTCCGGCTGGGCACGGAAAAGCTGCTCGCCGCCTCCAAGAGCGCCGACTTCCTCCAGGTCAATTACGGCATCGCCAGCAAAGCCGAGACGTTCGTTCAGTCCTGGGACCAGGCGCTCAGCCCCACGGCCGCCGAGACCCTGCTGGACAACATCGTCAAGTTGTTCCAACTCTCCGTCTCACCCCAGCAGTTCGCCGACAACCTCAACGCGGTCATCGGCAAATGAGCTCACTCACCGGCCGTCCGCCGCGTCGCCCACCGCGCAGCATCCTGCCGTGGCTGGCGGCACCGGCACTGGTGGTCTTCGTCGGCTTCGCCGTGATTCCACTCGTCGGTGTCTTCGCGCTGAGCTTCACCACCTGGGACGGAATCGGCACGATCCACCAGTCGGGGCTGACCAGTTGGCGTGCGGTGCTCACCGACCCCGGGCTGCCGCACGCCCTCTGGGTGACGTTCATGGTGATGGCCGTGTCCTGGGCCGTTCAGACACCGCTGAGTATTCTGCTCGGCACGTTCCTGGCGGGCCGGCAGCGCTACCGTGCGGTGCTGGGCGTGGTGTACTTCGTACCCCTGATGCTCAGCTCCGCTGCCATCGCGATCGCGTACAAGGCCCTGCTGGACCCCAACTTCGGGCTCGGGGCCGGGCTGAAGCTTCAACTGCTCAGCCAGGACTGGCTGGGGCGGCCCGGGCTCGCGTTCGGCATCGTCGTCTTCGTCGTCTCCTGGCAGTTCATCCCGTTCCACTCCCTGATCTACCAGGGTGGCGTCCAGCAGATTCCGAAATCCCTCTACGAAGCAGCCCAGTTGGACGGGGCCGGACGGATCCGGCAGTTCTTCAGCATCACGCTGCCGCAGCTGAGATACACCATCATCACCTCGTCCACGCTGATGGTGGTCGGGTCGCTGACCTTCTTCGACCTCATCTTCGTCCTGACCGAGGGCGGTCCCGGCGACGCCACCCGGGTCCTCGCACTGGACATGTACAAGCGGGGATTCCAGGCCAGCCTGATGGGACCGGCCAGCGTCATCGCGGTCATCCTGGTCCTGGTGGGTCTTGCCCTCGCCCTGCTGCTGCGCCGGCTCGGAGGCCGGGACGCCGGCGCGAGCCAACTCGAGGGAGCCTGAGGTGACCACCACGCCGCCCGAGGCGCGACGACCGCACAGGACCGGCCAACACGAGCGGCAACGCCGCTCCCCCCAAGCGGCGCGCCGCCGCAACTGGGTCGGCGGCCTGGCCGGATGGTTGTGGCTCGTCGTAGTGGCCGTACCCCTGTACTGGACCCTCATCACCAGCCTCAAGGCCCAGAGCCGCTACTACGCGAGCAACCCACTGGTGCCTTCGGCCGACCCGACACTGGACAACTACCGGCTGGTCATCGAGTCCGACTTCCTTCGCTACTTCGTGAACAGCGTCGCGGTCACCGCCGGCGCCGTGGTGCCGGCGGTCGTGTTCTCCTTCATGGCGGCTTACGCGATCGTCCGAGGCCGGCGCATGCGGGTCCTCCGCGCGATGAACGGGCTGTTCCTCATGGGTCTGGCCATCCCGCTGCAGGCAACGGTGATCCCCGTCTACCTGATCATCATCAAACTGCATTTGTACGACAGTCTGCTGGCGCTGATCCTCCCGTCGATCGCCTTCGCCATCCCTCTGTCGGTGCTGGTGCTCGCCAACTTCATCCGCGACGTGCCCAAAGAACTGTTCGACTCGATGCGGGTCGACGGCGCCACCGAATGGACGACGCTGTGGCGGCTGGCGGCACCGCTGACCCGACCGGCCATCCTCACGGTGACCATCTTCAACGCACTGACCATCTGGAACGGATTCCTGTTGCCACTGGTGCTCACTCAGAGCCCGGAGCGCCGGACCCTGCCGCTCGCGCTGTGGACCTTCCAGGGCCAGTACGGGGTCAACGTCCCCGCCGTCCTCGCCGCCGTCGTCCTCACCACACTGCCCGTCCTGATCCTGTACGCGTTCGGTCGCCGCCAGCTGTTGAGCGGTCTGACCGCCGGATTCAGCCGTTGATCGACGCCGACGCCGACGGCGGAGCCCTGCTTGCCGGGCCTCACCGCGCCCTGGGAGGAAAATGAACGCCGAAGTGGCCGAAGAGAAGACCCCGACAGTCCCCCTCTGGAACGACCCCGCCGTTTCCGTCGCCGCGAGAGTCGATGCCCTGATCGAAGCGATGACCCCCGAGGAGAAGATCGCCCAGCTGTACGGAGTCTGGGTGGGTGCCTCCGCTCAGGGCGGTGAAGTGGCCCCGCATCAGCACGACATGGAGGAGGCGGTCGACCTCGACGCACTCCTGCCCACCGGCCTCGGCCAACTCACCCGGCCCTTCGGCACCGCCCCGGTCGACCCCGCCCTGGGTGCGCTCTCCCTCATGCGCACGCAGGCCCGGATCGCCGCCGAGAACCGCTTCGGCATTCCGGCCCTCGCGCATGAGGAGTGCCTGGCCGGTTTCGCCGCCTGGGGGGCGACCGCCTATCCGGTCCCGCTGTCCTGGGGCGCCACCTTCGATCCGGACCTGGTCCGGCGGATGGCTGCCGCCATCGGCCGTGACATGCGGTCCGTCGGCGTCCACCAGGGACTCGCGCCCGTCCTGGACGTGGTGCGCGATGCCCGCTGGGGCCGGGTCGAGGAAACCATCGGCGAGGACCCGTACCTCGTCGGCACCATCGCAACGGCCTACGTGAAGGGTCTCGAGTCGGCCGGGATCGTCGCCACCCTCAAGCACTTCGTCGGCTACTCGGCCTCCCGCGCCGGACGCAACCTGGCCCCCTCCTCCGTCGGCCCGCGCGAACGCGCCGACGTCCTGCTGCCCCCCTTCGAGATGGCGATCCGCGAGGGCGGCGCCAGGTCGGTGATGCACGCCTACACCGACACCGACGGCATCCCCTCCGCGGCCGACGAGGACCTGCTCACCGGACTGCTGCGCGACACGTGGGGCTTCGACGGAACCGTCGTCGCCGACTACTTCGGCATCGCGTTCCTGAAGACCCTGCACGGCATCGCCGCCGACTGGGCCGGCGCCGCCGGGGCCGCACTGCGGGCGGGCGTCGACATCGAACTGCCCACCGTCAAGACGTTCGGGCCGCCCCTCGCCGAAGCCGTCGCCGACGGCCGTGTCCCGGAGGGCTTGGTCGACCGGGCGCTGCGCCGGGTACTCACCCAGAAGGCGATGCTCGGACTGCTCGACCCGGACTGGAACCCCATGCCCTCCGCGCTGCAGGACAGCGACCCGGGCGACCCGGACGCCCTGCGCGGCCGGATCGACCTGGACGGCCCCGCCAACCGGGAACTGGCCCGCACGGTCGCCGAGGAAGCGGTCGTGCTGCTCAGCAACGACGGCACCCTCCCCCTCGACAGGCCCCGCCGCATCGCCCTGATCGGCCCCAACGCCGACGAACCCACCGCCGTACTGGGCTGCTACTCCTTCCCCCAGCACATCGGCGTCCGACACCCCGAAACCCCGCACGGCATCGAGTTGCCCACCCTGCGCGACACCCTCGCCACCGAGTTCCCCGACGCCGAGATCACGGTCGCTCGCGGCACCGGCATCGACGACGGGGATCTCACCGGTCTCCCCGAGGCCACACGGGTTGCGGGCGCGGCCGACGTCGCCCTGGTGGTGCTCGGGGACCGCGCCGGGCTCTTCGGGCGCGGCACCAGCGGAGAGGGGTGCGACGTCGAGTCGCTGGCGCTGCCCGGCGCGCAGCAGCAGCTGCTCGACACGCTCCTCGACCTGGAGACACCTGTGGTCACCGTGCTCCTCGCGGGACGACCGTACGCCGTCGGCCGCGCTGTGGAGGAGTCCGCCGCTATCGTGCAGTCGTTCTTCCCCGGCGAGGAGGGCGCTCACGCGATCGCCGGGGTGCTCAGCGGCCGTATCAACCCCTCCGGACGTCTTCCGGTCAGCGTGCCGCGCGGGCCGGGCTCCCAACCGGCCACCTACCTCGGGGCGCGGCTCGCTCACGTCGGCGAGGTGTCCAACATCGACCCGACACCCGCGTTCGCCTTCGGTCACGGCCTGTCCTACACGCGGTTCGACTGGACCGACCTGACCGTGGATGTCCGGGAGGCGCCCACGGACGGCGAGTTCACCCTTACCTTCACCGTCCGCAACACAGGCGGACGGTCCGGAACCGAGGTCGTCCAGCTCTATGTGCACGACCCGGTCGCCTCCGTCGTCCAGCCGGTGCAGCGCCTCGTCGGCTACGCCCGCGTCGAACTGCAGCCGGGCGAGGCCCGGCGCCTGCGTGCCACGGTCCCGGCCGACCTCGCCTCGTTCACCGGACGCGACGGGCGGCGTGTGGTCGAACCGGGCGGGTTGGAGCTGCGGTTGGCCGCCTCCAGCGCGGATCCGCGCCTGACCGCCAGGGTCACGTTGACCGGAGCCGAACGCCACGTGGACCACACGCGGCGCCTGCACTCCGTGGTCGGGCAGGAGCCGGTCTCCCGGTCGTGAAGCGGGCGGGCCGTCCCGGCGGCCGGTTGTGGTGCTGCGGCGCCGGGGGCCCTGCACACCGGGCGAGTTCAGGTGCAGCACCCTGGCGGTGTCACGGCCGGTGTCTCACAGCACGCCGCGCCGGGCGAGGTTGCGCGTCAGCGCTCGTACGCCGAATGTCCACGGCGCGGCCTGCTCGCTGGGGACGACCGTGTTGACCAGTGCGCCGAGTCGCGGGCTGGAGATCCGCACGACGTCGCCGTACTCGTGGGTGAAGCCCGCGCCGGGTGCCTGTCGGTCCTCGGTGGGGGCGAACAGCGTTCCCGTGAACAGCACGAAGCCGTCCGGATACTGATGGTGCGGACCGTGCGTGGCGGCCACCAGGTCCAGTACGTCGCGGCTGATCTCGCGCATGGAGCTGCTGCCATGCAGTACGTAGCCGTCCGTGCCGTCGATCCGCAGGCCGACGTCGAGCCCGCGTACGGTGTCGAGGTCGAAGCCGTCGTCGAACAGGCGGATGAACGGGCCGATCGCGCAGGAGGCGTTGTTGTCCTTCGCGCGGGCCAGCAGCAGGGCGCTGCGTCCCTCGATGTCGCGGAGATTGACGTCGTTGCCGAGCGTCGCGCCGCGTACGCGGCCGCGTGAGTCCACGACGAGGACGACCTCGGGCTCGGGGTTGTTCCACACGGAGGTGCCGAGCACTCCGATGTCGGCTCCGGGGCCGACCGCGGACAGTACCGGGGCCTTGGTGAACACTTCCGGGTCCGGCCCGATTCCGACCTCGAGGTACTGCGACCACAGTCCTTCGGCGACGAGCAGTTCCTTGGCCTTGTCCGCCTCGGGCGATCCGGGACGGATGCCGTCGAGCGCGCCGCCCACCAGCTGCCCGACGCGGGCCCGCACCCGCGCGGCCTGCGCGGGGTCGCCGCCCGTGCGCTCCTCGATGACGCGTTCCAACAGGCTCCGGGCGAAGGTGACTCCGGCGGCCTTGATCACCTGTAGGTCGACGGGGGCGAGCAGATGGGGAACGTCACGGCGCCCGGTCGGTGCTTCGAGCAGTTCGTCCAGGTGCCAGGTCCGTCCTCCGTCGGCCTCGCGGACGACTGCCGCCGCGTCGTCGCGCTCCATGAGGTCGCAGACGGTGGGAACGATGGACGTCAGGTCGACGACATGCTCGCCGCGAACCGCGGCCACACACGGCCCGTCGCATTCCGGGGCATGCACGCGTGCGACGAGGGCGGCACGGTCGGCGTCCTCCGGCAGGACGGAGCCGGTGGTGAGGACCGGACGAGGGTTCGCTGCTGCCGGTTCCACGATCGGTGCTCTCCCGGGTTCGAGGGCGTGCGGTGACTTCTGGGGCGGACTCAGTGGGAGTCGCGCGGAACCTCGTGTCCACGGGTTCCGCGCAGGAACCCGAAGTCGGCGCCCTGGTCGGCCTGTTCCACGTTCTGCGTGTACAGCCAGGTGTAGCCGCTGTCGTACCGCTCGGCGGGTGCCCTCCACGCCTGCCGGCGTCGGGAGAGCTCGGCGTCGTCCACGTCGAGGCGCAGAGTGCGGTTCGGGACGTCGAGGACGACGGGGTCCCCGTCGTGCACCAGGGCGAGGGGGCCGCCGACGGCGGCCTCGGGCGCCACGTGCAGGACCACCGTCCCGTACCCGGTGCCACTCATCCGGCCGTCGCAGACGCGCACCATGTCCTTGACGCCGGCCTTCAGCAGCTTGGCGGGAAGCGGGACGTTGGAGACCTCGGGCATGCCGGGGTAGCCCTTGGGGCCGGCGTTGCGGATGACGACGACGGTGTTCTCGTCGATGTCGAGTTCCGGGTCGTCGGCCACCTCGTGGTAGGCCTCCGGGGAGTCGAAGACGCGCGCGGGGCCGCGGTGGGTGAGCAGGTGCGGTGACGCGGCGGACTGCTTGATCACGGCGCCGTCGGGGCACAGGTTGCCGCGCAGGACGGCGATCCCGGTGCCGGCCGGCTGGAAGGGGGCGTCGAGGCGGGTGATGACGTCGGAGTCGAGGCGTTCTGTGTTCCCGGTGGTCTCGGTGTTCTCGGCGACGGTGCGTCCGGTGACCGTGATCTGGTCGCCGTGCAGCAGCTCGCCGCCGAGCAGCTCGGCCAGGACGGCGGGCAGGCCGCCCGCGTAGCAGAAGTCCTCCATGAGGTACTTGCCGCTGGGCATCAGGTTGACCAGCGTCGGCACCTCTCGGGCCAGCTCGTCGAAGTCCGGCAGGCTCAACTCGACGCCGACGCGACCGGCGAGGGCGGTGAGGTGGATGACGGCGTTCGTGGAGCCGCCGATGGCCGCGTTGACCCGGACGGCGTTCTCGAACGCCTCCCGGGTCAGGATCCGCGAGGGGCGCAGCTCTTCCTCCACCATGCCTACGACGCGCTGCCCGGCCGCCTGCGCGGTCTCCATCCGCCGGGAGTCGACCGCGGGCCAGGCCGCCGAGCCCGGCAACTGCATGCCGAGCGCCTCGGCCATGCAGGCCATCGTCGAGGCGGTCCCCATGGTCATGCAGTGCCCGTTGGAGCGGGCCATGCAGCCTTCCGCGAAGAAGCACTCCTCCTCGGTCATCCGGCCGGTCTTCAGGTCTTCCTCGAACTTCCACACGTGGGTGCCGGATCCCACGTCCTGGCCCCGGTACTTGCCGTTGAGCATCGGTCCGCCGGTGACCATGACGGCGGGCAGGTCGACGCTGGCGGCGCCCATGAGCATGGCGGGGGTCGTCTTGTCGCAGCCGGACAGCAGCACGACACCGTCGAGCGGGTTGGCCCGGATCAGCTCCTCGACCTCCATGGCCATCAGGTTGCGGTACAGCATGGCGGTGGGGCGCATCAGGGTCTCGCCGGTGGCCATGGTGGGGAACTGCAGTGGCAGGCCGCCCGCCTGCCACACGCCGCGCTTGACGGCTTCGGCGACGCGGGTGAGATGGGCATTGCACGGGGCGAGTTCGGAGGCACTGGTCGCGATGCCGATGACAGGACGCCCGTCGAACACCTCGTGCCCGAACCCCTGGTTGCGCATCCAGGAGCGGTACAGCATCCCGCTGCGGCCCTGTGCGCCGAACCAGGCCTGGCTGCGTCGGCTCGTCTTCCGACCGTCGGTCATGCGGTCACTCCCGTGGCTGTGGCGTCGTCCGCTTCGCGATGGGGCGTTTTCGGGTGCGGACCCGCAGGTCGTACCCTGGTGACACAATCATTAAATGATTCGATGAATGGCGTCCAGGGGGCGAACAGAGATCGTGGTGCACTTCCTGACCATGCACCAGCGCGTGGTCGACGAACTCGGGCAGCGCATCGTGGGTGGCGCCTGGGAGCCGGGGGACGCGTTGCCGGTCGAGGACATGCTCGCGGCCGAGATCGGCGTCAGCCGGGGGGTGTTGCGGGAAGCGGTCAAGGCGCTGGTGGCCAAGGGGATGCTGCACGTACGCCCGCGCACCGGCACGCGCGTGCTGCCCCCGGAGCACTGGAACCACCTGGACCGTGACGTACTGCGCTGGAAACAGGCCCGGGACGCCACGGCCCTGCTGCGCGACACGGGTGAACTGCGCCGGATCGTCGAGCCCGAGGCGGCCCGACTCGCCGCCGACCGGGCCGGGCCCGACGACGTACGCGTCCTGTACGACTCACTGGCGGCCATGGAGGCCGCGGCGGCGACACCCGGCCGCAGCGGCTACGTCGAGGCCGACATCGCCTTCCACCGGGCCCTGCTCGACGCCAGCGGCAACCGTCTCCTCGGCTCACTGGGCCGCGCTGTGGACATCGCACTGGAACACAGCTTCCTGGTCAGCACGCGGACCCCCGGCGCGGTGGAGGCCTCGTTGCCCGGTCACCGTGCCGTCGTGCAAGCCGTCGAGGCCCGCGACCCCGCGGCCGCGGCAGCCGCCGTACTGTCCATCATCGAAGCCGCCGAACAAGAAATCACCCGGTCACCCGGAATGCCGAGCGCCACCCCGGGCGATGCCGTATGACCGGGTATCCGTCTCACGCGCCCAGGACTTCGGTGTTCTGGCAGGCGTGCAGCAGCCAGCGTCCGTCGTCCTGCTTGGTCATGACGTACAGCGGGGCGCCCTCCGTGTCGCCCTCCGCCGAGTGGTAGACCTGCCGGACCTTGACCGCCGCCACGTCGGGCCGCAGGAACTGCGTGTGCACCACCTCGTAGGTGACCTCGCCGTCGAAGACGGCGTTGGGCAGCACCTCGCGGGTGAACGCGCCGATCGCGTCGAGGCCCACAAGGACCTTGCCGTGGGCGGTCGTCCACAGCGCGTCGGGGTGGAAGAGGGCGAGGAATCCCTCGGCGTCCCTGGCACGCTGGGTGCGTTCGACGGTGGCCACGACGCGTTCCAGGGCCCTGAGGTCGGCGGCGTCGGCAGCGGCCTGCCGGGGTGAGTCGTCGGTGTTCACGGGTGAGGCATCGGCCTCGTTGGGTGAGCCCTTTGTGTTCATGCGGATCACCGTGACACCTCAAGCGCGCTTGACGTCAAGGACCGAGGGCCACGGCGGGGGCCGGACGGGCGGGGCGGCCCAGACGGACCGGGACTCCGGGTGAGTACAGGACGCTGACCGGGGCGTCCGTCGGGGCCGGTAGCCCGGCCCCCACGACCAGGTCCTCGTCGCACGAGATGAGCTCGGCCCGGTGCAGGGGCCAGCGGGGATGGTGGTTGGGGAGGTACGCCGCCCCGCCGAAGAACATGTTGTGCATGCCCCAGCGGGCGGTGAGGAAGTGCTCCAGGCCGGTGGGCTCGTGGATGGGTTCACCGGTCCGCAGGGTGATGCGGCTGTAGGCGCCGCGCGGGCCGGGCCAGCGACGGGAGCTGGTGTAGGTCACCGTGTCGCCGCTGGAGCGGACGGTCATGCGGGACCACAGGTAGGGCAGCCGGAAGCCGACCCGCCCCATCACCACCGGTATCAGCCGCGAGGCGTCCATCGACCGGAAGACGACGCCGCGTCGCCCGTGCGCGTCCACGCTGTACAGGCGCACGTTGGTCTCGGGGAACGAGCCGAAGTACGGGATCCCGGGCAGCCGGAACCATCCCACCCGGTGCATTCGAAAGGCGACGAGCCCGACGTACGTCAGCCCCTCGTGGGTGTCGGGAACGGTGCCGCGCGGCATCAGCCCCGCGACGGCCGCGGGCTCGACGGCCCAGTGGATGAAGGCAAGGTCGAGCCACTCCTGGGTGAGAAGCGGCATCCGTATCGCCGCGGGGGCGTCGGGGGTGACGGCGCTGGGCTGGTGCACGGCGCAAGAATGGCAGACCGGCGGGGCCGGAGGCGTGCGGGGTACGTCGATGCGAGGAGGATCACGGCGGGTGACGGACGGGACATGAGGTCCGGTCGGGGCGGCCGGGATTGACCCTCGACCTGGTCGAGGGCACAGGGTTTTGGACGTGGAGAGCGAGATGCACAGCATTGGGGAGACGGCCCGCGCCAGCGGACTGGGCGTGAGCGCCCTGCGGTTCTACGACCGTGCCGGTGTACTGGTCCCCGCCCGGGTCGATCCGGTGAGCGGCTACCGCTGGTACGCCCCGGAGCAGGTCGACGAGGCCAGGCTGCTGGCCCGGCTGCGGCGGGCCGGCATGCCTTTGGCGGACATCCGGCTGGTGCTCGCCGGCTGGTCCGGCGCGGACACCGACCTCGTGCGAGGGCTTCTTCAGGCGCACCTGCGCCGTCTCGAACTGGGGCTGGCCGGGGCCCGCAGCGAGGTCTCCGCACTCCGAGCGCTACTCGATCACAGGGAGAATCCCATGACCGCTTCGCCGCGTACCGCCGCCGTCCGACTGTCCCTCCACGCCCCCGAACTGGCGGCCGCGCTCGGCGCGGTCCGCTTCGCCGCCGGCGGCGACCCCGAGCTGCCGATGCTCGGCGGGGTCCTGTTCGACGTCGAGGGCGACGCGCTCCACGTCGTGGCCACCGACCGGTACCGGATGGCCGTCGCGCGCATGACTGCCGCCGGACACGGTGGACCGCGTGAACAGGTCATCGTGCCCGCCCCGCTCGCCGACGCGATGCGCGCGCTGCTGAGCGACGACGGGCCGGCCCGCTTCACCGTGGAGGGTGACCGCGTGACGCTGGAGGCAGGAGAGCGCCAGGCGTCCGGGCAGCGCCTGGCATACGACTTCCCCGACTACCGCCGCCTCGTCCGGCTTCCGTCCGGGCGGCGGGCCGTCGTCGATGTGCCCGCCTTCCGGGAGGAGTTGGAGTCCGGTCCGGTTCGCGTGGGTGAGCCGGTCCGGCAGGACGGCACCGCGCAGGACGTCAGCGTGCTCCGGGTGGCCGACGACGGCTCGGTGACGGTCTGCGGGGACGGCGAGGCCGGCGAGGACGACGCCGGCGACGTCGGCGTCGGCGTCGACCGCGGGTTCCTGCTGGACGCGCTCGCCGCAGCGGACCGGGACCGGCTGGTCCTGGAGTTCGGCGCACCCACGGCACCGCTCGCGATCCGCCGGACGGACGACGAGGGGACGTTCTCGCTGCTCATGCCGGTCCGCCTGGACGACTGACGGCGAGCCGCCCGCCCTCCCCCACCGCCCTGTCCCCAGGGCCCACGGCATTGTCAGTGGGCTCGCCTAGAGTCGTCAGCACTTGATCACTGCGGTGCGGGGAGGCACTCATGGGGTGGGTGACGGCCGGGGACTACGAGGTCGCCCTGGACGACGGGAAGGTGGTGTGCCGCAACGCCGCCGGACGGCGGCTGAAGTCGGTGCCGGCCAAGCTCGCGGACGATCCCGCGGTGGTGGGACTGCGGCAGCTCGCCGAGTGGCTGGAGCGGCACGAACGCCAGTGCCTGACCGACGTGGAGCGGTGGATGGTGCGGTCACTGCCCGTGCCGCTCGACGTTCTCACCCGGGTGTGGCCCGACCCGGCCTGGCGGTCCGCCCTGCGCGACCTCGTGGTCACCGGCGCCGACGGCGAGGTCGCGGGCTTCCTGCGGGACGCGGACCCCGAGCGGGGCCTCGGCCTCGTCGACCTCGACGGGGACACGGTGCGCATCGCCCCCGACCTCGTCCGTCTCCCGCACCCCGTGCTCCTCGAGGACCTGGAGGAGCTGCGGGAGTTCGCCGTCGAGCTCGGCGTCGAACAGCGGGCCCAGCAGCTCTTCCGCGAGGTGTGGCACCGCCCCGCCGCACTCGACGCCGAGGCCACCTCGGTCGACGAGTACGCCGGTGGCGTCTTCAAGGAACTGCGCTTCCTGCACGGGCGGGTCACCCAGCTCGGCCACCGTGTGCGTGGCGGATACGCCGTCTGCTCCGCGTGGGAGGACGGCCGGGGCGTGGAAGCCCGTGTCTGGGTCGGCGACTACGACGGATACGAGGAGACGGAGACCGGTTCCCTGATGTGGACCGACGCCGCCGGGCAGGTGCTGAGGCTGGGCCGGATCGGGCCGGTGGCCTGGTCGGAGGGCATGCGCATGGCTGCCGCGCTGTACGCCGGTCGCGACATCGAGGACGAGGAGCGGGCCGCGTGAGCGCCATGAACACCACAGCCGCGACCGAGGGCGCCACCGGCGCGCGTGAGGCCGCCGGCCCCGACGACGCCACCGCCGCCGCCCTGCTCGAAGCCGGCGCGCTGCTGCCGCCGGGCAGCACCGGCCGGGAGGACGCCGACACCCTCACCGTCCGTACGTACACCCATGCCTCGCTGGGTGGGCGCAGCGTCGTGCGGCTGGTGCCGGGCACCCTCGGGGAGGCGGAGGATCTCGCTCTGGACTTCCTCGGACTCGTGCGGGACGCGGAGACCCCCGAGGTCGGGCAGGTCAGGCGGGAGACCCTCGGATTCCCCGCCTGGGCGCTGGTCAACGACCCGGCCAACGGGCATCACGCGCTGAACCTGGTCAAGGACGTCGAGCGGCTCGCGCGACAGGCCAAGTCCCGTCCCGGCACCGCCAAGGAGGGCTTCGAAGAGCTCGGCGAACGGCTCGGCCGGGCCGTGCCGCACTTCCTGCCCACCTTCTACGAGCAGGCCGCCCGGATCTTCCTCCGGTTCGACAACACCACGTACGCCGCCGCCTTCTTCGGCAAGGCCCGTGACGCCGAGCGGGTGCACGCGCTCGGCGTCGACGAGCAGCGGCAGCGTGCCGTGTTCCTGGAGTTCGCCTTCGCGGGGGCGCTGACGGTCAAGGCCCTCAAGCAGCACGTGAAGGATCTCTCGGCCCGGCTGGACGCGGCCGAGGCATGGGCCCAGTTCCGTCAGCTGGCGGTCGAACGCGGTGCGGCCGGCATGCCGCCGTACGCGTCACTGCCGCAGGACGCGCGCGTGCTGATCAAAGCGGCCGGGCTGCCCAGGATGCAGGCGGAGTGCGACCTCGTCGCCGACCTGGTCGCCTCACCCGCCGCCGTCCGGGCGCCGGCCTCCTTCTGGACCGCCTACCGGGAGACCCTGAGCGTCCTCGCCGACCAGCGGCCCGCCGTGCGGGAGCGGCTGCTGGAGATCATGCCGGCGGGGCTGGACCACGGCGTCAAGAGTGACGAGTTCTGGTTGGCGCTGCTGACCGAATGCGGCGCCGACCGGCTGCTGACAGGCGAGGCCGACAGGACCGACAAATCCCACACGGCCCACACGGCCCGCACGACCCACACGGCTGCCAGGACCGATGACGCCGACGCGCACGGCACGGACCCCGGGGGCGGGACGGCGGCCGCGAGCCACTCGGCGAGTGAGGCAGCGGGCGGTGTCGACGCGGCGGACTGGCTGAGCCGTTGGGCCGCCCACCGCAAGCGTGGCGCCACGGTGTGCGACAGTTCGCCGGCCACTCTCGGCCTCGTCGCGCGGATGGCACCCCGGTTGCGCGCGGGTGGACGGGCCGTCGACCTGTTCGCCGGCCGCAGGCACGTGGGCGTCGACATCGACCTGCTCGACCTGTGCGCGGCGCGGAACGTCCCCCTCGCCGTGCCTGACCCCGACGCGGAGGTCCATCTCGGACTGGACCGCTGGGCGCACGACACCCGGCCCGAGCGGCGTGATCTGGCCGCCGTCGCGGCGGACCCGCGGCTGCGCCGCCTGCTTCTGCGCGCCGTCGGTGCCGCGGGGCACGAACGGCGCTCGGGCGAGCTGCTGGATCACCTCGCCGACCATCCCGTACTCAGCGGCGTTCTGCGCGAGTGGCTGGACGGCGCCGTGGGCGAACTCACCGACGCGGTGGGTCTGCCCGGGGCCCGCGAGGCACTGCACCGGCTGAGCCCCTTCCGGTCGGTGGCGCCCCGGGCCAACCCCGAGGCCGTCGCACGCGCCGCCGGGTACGAGACCGCCCCGCTGCTCGGGCGGACCCTGCGGGCGGGCATCCTCGACGAACTGGGCTGGCCCGCCCTCGACGAAGCCCTGCGTCTGCTGGACGCCGAGACCCGGACCCGGACCCGCGGTGGGACCCGCCAGGACCGGGACACCGCGCTGACGGTGAACGAGGCGTGGCCCTGCCTGGTCCTGAGCCGCGGCCACAAGGCGGTCGTCGTCGGCCCCGAGGGGATACTGCTCGAACACGACCTGCGGCTCCCGGCCGACCTGGACCGCTGGCAGCGCCCCCAGTTCCGCTACACCGACGGGGAACTGCTCGTGGTGTGGTGGCACGACGGCAAGCAGCGCGGCTACTGGTCCACCCGGCCGTCCGAGGTCGTCACCCTCACCGGCGAGCAGATCTCCCACTGGTGGCGCAACGACGACGCGGGCGCTCCGTCCGTCCCGCTGCCCGGCGGCGGCCGGGCCACCGGCGGGCGCACCCTGCACGCAGGCGACACCGTCCTGCCCGCGAGCCGGCCCGTCATCGGGGACGGCACGCTGTACTGGCGGCAGGGCAGGCAGGGGCGAGAGCACGTGTGGCTGGAGTACGACCCGGCGACGGGCTCGCACGGTCGCGCGTCCCTGCCCGCCTTCCTGCGCTCCGGCATCAGCGAGGGCGCGACGCTGCTCCAGGACCGGTGCGAGGTACTGCCGCTGCAACCAGGCCTGGAGCAGAGCCCGTTCGGCACCGACGGGGCCGTACTCGGACGCTGGGTGCGCGCCCAGGACGAGGCCGGCGAGACGCTCACGTCGACGGGAACGCCCGACGGCCGCGTCGTGACGCTGCGCACGTCCGGGCACGGCGAACGGGTCGCCCCGCTCGGTGCGCTGCGGCTGCCCGGGGGTGCCGCGCCCGTCGTGGGCCGCACCGGACGCCGGATCGCGCTGTTCGCGCGGGACGTCGGTACCGGGGCGGGCGTACTCGGCCGAGTGACGCCGAACGAAAGGGGCGGGGAATTCGCCGCGGGCACGCCGCTCGTCCCGCCGGTCGCCTTCTGGCACGCACTGCGTCCCCGCGACGAGCGCGCGTCGGCCGTGTTGCGCGCCGTCACCGACGAGGGGGCGGCCGATCTGCTGCGCGCGGCGGCGCGGGCACTGGCCGAGCGCCAGGCACGGGTGACCGCCGCCGCCCGCGTGGACGGAGCGGCGGGTGATCCCGGAACGGACACCGCGTCGGACACCGCGACGGACACCGCGGCCGCCACCTCCGACGGCGGGCCCGCGGTGCCTTCGGCCGAGGAGGTCGTACGGCAGACCGTGTCCCGGTCGCTTCCCGGGCTCACCGACGAACGGCTCCTCGTGGGCGTGGCGGCCCTGGTCCGCACCACGCTCCAGATCGCCGACACCGTCACCCGCTTCGTCACGCCGCCGGTGGAGTCGCCGAAGCCGGAACGGAAGCGGACCGAGGGGATGTTCGCGGATTACCGCCCGGTGCATGGCGACGACCACACCCTGCACACCGCCGCCAAGGGTCTGGCCAACATGTGGGGGTCGTGGGGCGGCACCGGCCACTGGACCGGGCTCCGGCAGATCCGCGCCGTCAACCACGTCCTGTCGGGCGAGCCCGCCGACGGCAGGCAACTGCCCGACCGCACCCGCCTGGCCGCCCTCGGCGACGGGTGGCACAGCGACGAGCACACCGTCCCCCGCCTCGGCCTGGTCTGGCCGGCCCTGCTGGGCGCGCTGCGGCCGCTCGCCTACCGGGCCGCCGCACCGACCCTGCCGGAGGCCGAACGGGAGGCGTTGCTCCTGCTGTTCGAGGCGCTCGCCGAAGGGCCGCTCGCCGCTCCGGGGCACGGCCTTCGGGAGATCGTTTTGAGCGAGCCGCACGACAAGGACCGGCAGCACGAGCGTGCGGGTCAGGTGCTGCGACGGGACGGCCGCACCGTCGTCGTCCTCGGCTGCCAGAACATCGACTACGGCCGTGAGCGCGTCAACTGGCTCGCCCTCGACCACGATCCGGCAGGCGTGTTCGGGGCCGTCGCCCACTTCACGCTGGAGCGGGAGACCCGGCACGTCCCGGGGCTCCCGGCCGACGCCCTCTCCGCGGTGTTGCGGCTGACCCGGGACAAGGGAGCCGCGCCCTGGCAGCCAGAGGCGCCCGCCGCCCTCGCGACGGCGACACGCATGGGCCTGGGGCCGCTCCAGGCCACGGTGCTCCTCGCCGGGCAACCGGAGAGACTCGACGCCGCCGCACTCGCCACGACCGGGCTCAAGCCGCGTCAGCTGGACGCGGGCAACCGCATGCTGCACTCGCTCCCCGCCACGGACCGCGCGGCGCTCATCGGCGCCCTGCTGCCCGAGGATCCCGCCGAGCTGTGGACGGCGGGGCCCGACGCGGGTGCCGTGGGCCGGGTGTGGGCCGAGCGCCTGGGCGCGCTCGTCCGCGTGCCCGAGGATCTGGCAGCCGCTCTCGACGGCCTGCCGGCCTGGTCCGCCGAGGCCGTTCTCAACCCGGCGCGCACCCCCTGGCTCAGCCGCACCACGGTCCAGCGGCCCGACAAGAAGGGCCGGCTGGCGGCGGAGGACCCTGCCGCGGTACCGAAACGCAGTGCGCTGGCCGACGCGGTCGACGCCCTCGCCTCGCTCGCCTACGCCCTGCCCCACGGCCATGCCCTGCGCGCGGCCCTGCCGGAGGGCCTGGCCGCGCTGCGCCGCCGCCTCGCCGACCCGGGACTGCTGCTGGACCTGGCTGTCGAGTGGACGGAGCAGGGAGGCGCCACCGCCGCCGAACTCCGCAAGGCGTACGGACTGCCCGCCACCGGCGGCGCCGACGCGGACGGCACGACGCGAGTCGGTGAAGCCCTCGTCCTGCGTCCCTGGCACGGTGACAAGGAGACCGTGCTGGTGCGACCGGCCGGCCTCACCGGTCCGGACGACGCCGTGTTCGGGCTGCTGGAAGGGCTGGTGGGTGCCGCGCGCGGCGGCGGCATGCGGGCCCTGCGAACCATCCTGGGAGACGAACTCGCCCGGGCCCTCACCGTCGGTGCGGATCCTGCCGGGGCCGGCGGCTCCGCTCAGGACCCCACCGTCAGTGTTCCGGCACTCGTCACCGAGGTCGCGGTGGCCCACGGTCTGGGCGAGGACGCGGCGGCGCTCTACCTGCAACTGCTCGCCCTGCCCGATCCCACGGACCGCAACTGCGCCCGCTGGACCGGCTGGAGGCCCGCCCGGCTGAAGAAGGCCCGGGCCGAACTCGCCGCCACCGACCTGGTCGTCGAGGCCAAGCGACCGCGCGCCGGCCGTTCCCTGTTCCTGCCCTGCGGCTGGCGTGACCTCAAGTCGCCCGCCCTGCCGGTGGAGACGTGGAAAGAGGGCCTCTATCCCGTTCGCGAAGGCATCCGCGCCGTTCCGCTGCTCCCGGTGCCCGAGCTGTTCACCCGTGCCTGGGAACGGGTGCGGGCCCAGGACGCACCCGCCTACGAGGAACTCACCACCCGCGCCACGCGCAAGGGCCGCCGCCGATGACCGTGGCCGATGACCGCCGCCCGACACCACCGGAAGATCCGTCGATGACCACCACCCTCTCCCCCGACACCTCCCGCCAGATCGTGCCGCCCGAGGACAGGTACGCCACCGAACTGGCCTTCCTCGCCGCCTACGACGACGGTCCGCGCCCGCCCGCCTGGCGGCTCACGCCCCGGGCCGTGGTCACGTTCGTCATGGGCAGCGACGGCCGTGCCCTGCGGCTGCCCGAGGACGCCGAGGCACCCGAGGGGGTGCCGCGCCGGCTGGTGGTGGAGGGCAAGTTCGTCGGCGACCGGGCGCTGGTCGAGCGGTGCGTCGTCACCCTCGCCGGGGAGCGCGGACTGCTGCTCGTCGGCGAGCCCGGTACGGCCAAGTCCATGCTGTCCGAGCTGTTGTCGGCGGCCGTGTGCGGCACCAGCGGCCTGGTGGTGCAGGGCACGGCGGGCACGACCGAGGACCAGCTCAAGTACGGCTGGAACTACGCCCTGCTGCTCGCCCAGGGCCCCAGCCGGGCCGCACTCGTGCCCTCCCCGGTCTTGACCGCGATGACCCGGGGCGGCATCGCCCGCGTCGAGGAGGTGACCCGCTGTCTGCCGGAGGTGCAGGACGCCCTGGTCTCCCTGCTCTCCGAGCGGCGCATCGCCGTCCCCGAACTCTCCGGCAGCGAGGACGCCCTGGCGCATGCCACGCCCGGGTTCAACCTCATCGCCACCGCCAACCTCCGCGACAAGGGCGTCTCCGAGATGTCCGCCGCTCTCAAGCGCCGTTTCAACTTCGAGACCGTCGGCCCCATTCCGGACCTCGACGCCGAGACGGCCCTGGTGCGCAGCCAGGCGCGGGCATCCGTCGAGCGGGCGGGCGTGCCGTTCCGGGTCGACGAGGCCGTCCTGGAGGCGCTGGTCGTCGCCTTTCGCGACCTGCGCGAAGGCCGTTCGGCGGAGGGTTGGGAGGTCGAGCGTCCCTCCACGGTCATGAGCACGGCGGAGGCGGTGTCCGTGGCGGGCGCGCTCGGGCTGGCCGCGGCGTACTTCCCCGGGGACCGCGACGTGCTGGGGCTGCTCCCGGGGCATCTCCTCGGTGTGGTCCGCAAGGACGACCCCGCCGACGCGGCACGGCTGCGCGGGTACTGGGACGGTCCGGTCCGGCGCCGGGCCGAGCAGGGTTCGGCCACCTGGCGCACCCTGTGGGACCTGCGCACGGTTCTGGAGGGCTGACACCCGTGTCCCGCTCCTCGCCGCCCTCCCCCGGTTCCATGCCCTCTCCCGGTTCCTTGCCCTCCGCCGGCTCCGCGTCCCTGTCTCCCGACGAAGCGGTCGAGGCGCTCACCGGTCCCGCGGCGCCCTTCCTGATCGGCGTACGGCATCACGCGCCGTCGCTGGCCGCGGCAGTGCCCGCGCTGCTGGACGGGGCCGCTCCGGACGTCCTGCTGGTGGAGTTGCCCGCCGAGATGCAGGAGTGGTTGCCCTGGCTGGGCCACGAGGAGACGCGGGCACCGGTCGCGCTGGCCGCCGCCTGCACGGAGGAGGGGGCGGGGCCGGCCTTCTATCCGTTCGCCGACTTCTCCCCGGAGCTCGCCGCCGTGCGCTGGGCAGCCCGGCGGGGCGTCCCGGTCGTCGCCTGCGACCTGCCGTTGGCCGACCGGGCGCGGCGGGAGCGGAACGGCTCCGCGACACCCACCGCGCGCACCGTACCCGTCGGACGCACCGCGGCGCCCCCGGCGCCCCCGGCGCCCCCGGCAACCCCGACGAACGCGGAGACCACGGCCCCGGTGCCTTCGGCCCCCTCGGCGGAGCACGACCGTTCCGGGCTGTCCTGGGCTCTCCGGGCGCGGCTCACCGGTCGGCCGGGCGAGGATCTGTGGGACCGCCTCGTCGAGGCCGCCGCTCCGGGATCGCCGCCGGAGGCGCTGCGCCGTGCCGCGCTCCTGACCGGGTGGGCGTTGCGCGAGGAGGCCGTCGGGTCCGGAGGCGTACCCGAGCTGGATCTACGGCGTGAGGCGTGGATGCGCTCCCGTCTGGCCGCCGCCACCGCGGACGGTGCGCGGGCCGCGTTGGTCGTGGGCGCCTTCCACGCGCCGGCGCTGGTGTCTCCACCCGCCACGGCCGAGCCCGGGCGGGACGGTTCCGGCGACCCTGCGGGCCCTTCCGGCGACCCGTCGGGCCCGGCCGACCACCTCGCCGACCACCTCGCCGACCTCCCCACCGGCCTCCCCATCAACCTGCCGACCCACCGTCCAGGTTCCGCCGCTCGTCACAGCGGCGGTGTCGACCGGCCCGAGTGGATCACGTCCCTCATCCCGTACACGTACGCCCTCCTGGACGAGCGGTCCGGGTACCCCGCGGGCATCCGGGACCCGGAGTGGCAGCATCTGGTGCTGCGGGCGGCGGGTGATCCGAGCGCACTGGAGGAGGCGCTGACGCACGCTGCGGTACGGGTGTGCGCTGCACTGCGCGGCCTCGGGCATCCGTCGGGACCCGCCGACGCACGCGAGATCACGCGGCTGGCCTCGGACCTGGCACGGCTGCGCGGGCTGCCCGCGGCAGGGCGGGGGGAACTGGTCGAGGCGGTGCAGACGGTTCTCGCGCAGGGCGAGCCGTACGGCAGGGGCCGGGCCGTCGCAAGGGCGATGGAACAGGTCCTCGTCGGGACCCGCGGCGGACGGCCCGCCCCGGGTGCGCCGCGCAGCGGCCTCGCTCCGGCGGTCGAGGCCGAGTTGTCGGCCCTGGGGCTGCCCGGCCCGGCGTCCACCGGCCCGCCGGCGACAGGGGTGGGCGGCACGGGACCGGGGACCACCGCGCCGGCCACGACCGCCCGGGATCTGCGTCTGGACCCGCTGCGATCCGACCTCGACCGCGCGCGCGACCTGCTGCTGCGCCGCCTGACGGTGTGTGGCGTGCCGTACGCGCAGGCGCGGGGCGTCGTCGGTGCGGGCGGCGCGGATGCGTTGACGACACGGTGGGAGGTGCGCTGGACGCCGGCCACCGAGGCCATACTGTCCGCGGTCGGCGTTCACGGTGTCACGGCCGCCCAGGCCGCCCAGGGTGTCCTGCGTGAGCGATGGCGGACGGAGCGGGACGAGGGCGGGCCCACCGCCGCACAGAACCTGGACGGGCTCCGGCAGGCGGCCGAGTGCGGCCTGCCGGACCTGACGGACGCGCGGCTCGCGGAGACCGCCGGCGTACTGCCCGGTGCCGCCACGCTGCCCGAACTCCTCACCGGCCTGGGGCTGCTGGACCGGTTGCGGGCGGGGCACGTCCCGGGGCTCGGCACCGACAAGTACCGGGCGGTGCGGGCCACCGCCGTGGCCGAGCTCCTCACCGCCGCGGCGGTGCGCCAGGTGGACGGGCTCAGCGGTGCCGAGGACCCGGCGGACGCGCACGCCCTGCTGGAGCTCGCCCACCGCGCGGACGTGCTCGGCGGCGTCCGACTGACCGACGCCCTGGCCCGGTTGGCGCACGAGGGCTCGCCCCTGATGCGCGGCGCCGCGGGAGCCGTCCGGGTGCTCCTCGGGCACGAGGACCCCGAGGTGCTCGGCGGGCGCGTGGCGTCCTGGGTCGACTCGGCGCACGATCGCGCGACCCGCTCCGCGCTCACCGCCCGGCTCACGGGGCTGCTGACGGCCGCAGGTCCACTGCTGGAGTCGGCGGCCCCGGCGCTCGAGCCGCTTCTCGACCGGGTGTCCGAGTTGCCCGACCGGGAGTTCCTCGACCGGCTGCCGGCGCTGCGCGGCGGCTTCGACACGCTCAGCCCGGCCGCCCGCGACCGTCTCCTGTCCACCGTCGAGGAGCGCCTGGACACCCGTCGGCTGGCCGACACGGGCGGGGCGGCTCCTGACGCCCTGGCCCTGTGGACCGGCGCGGACCTCACGGCCCGGGCCACTCTCGGCAGCCTCGGGTTGCTGCCCCCGGCCCGCACCACGACCGCACCCGAGACCCAGACCCCAGCCCCAGCCCCAGCCCCAGCCAACGAGGCGGGCACTACCGAGCGCACGGCCACGGCGACGGACACGGACACAGCCATGGCTGCCGCCGCCCCGCACGTCGTCGCCGCGGATCACCACCTCGCCCCCGCCGACCGCTGGCGGCTCGTGCTCGGCCGCCGTACCGACCGGTTGCCCCCGGCGGCGGCCGCGCCGGCCACCGCGCTGGACGAGTTGTACGGCAGCGGGCGCGGCGAGGGCAGCCGGGGCGATCTGACCGGGCACGGGCGGGGAGGCGGCGGACGCGAGGCTTCCTACCCGAGTGCGCGGGAGTGGTCGGAGGACCTGGCGGCGCTGTTCGGGCCGGGCGTCCGCGAGGAGGTCCTGGCGGCCGCGGCCTCGTCGGGCCGGCCGGACGTCCTGGCCGAACTCGATCCGGACAGCGTGCGGCCCTCCGTCGATCTGCTGCGCACCGTGCTCCTGCATGCGGGGGGCCTGCCGGAGGCACGCCTGGCCGCGCTCCGGCCGCTCGTGCGGCGCCTGGTCGAGGCACTGACCCGGGAGTTGGCCACGCGGTTGCGCCCCGCGCTGCACGGCACCGTTGTGCCGCGTCCCAGCCGTCGCCCGGGCGGTGGCCTCGACCTGGCCCGCACCCTGCGGGCCAACCTGGCCTCCGCGCGCCGGGGTCCGGACGGCACGATCGTGGTCGTCCCTGAACATCCCGTCTTCCGCACCCGGGCCAGGAGGACGGCCGACTGGCGGCTGATCCTGGTGACCGACGTGTCGGGGTCCATGGAGGCGTCCACGGTCTGGGCCGCCCTCACCGCATCGGTGCTGGCCGGGGTGCCCGCGCTGTCCACGCATTTCCTGGCCTTCTCCACGGAGGTCATGGACCTCACCGACCACGTCGACGACCCGTTGTCCCTGCTGCTCGAGGTCAGTGTGGGCGGCGGCACCCACATCGCCGCGGGGCTGCGGCACGCCCGCGAGCTGGTCACCGTGCCGTCCCGCACCCTCGTGGTCGTCGTCAGCGACTTCGAGGAGGGCTATCCACTGGGCGGACTGCTCGCCGAGGTCCGCGCCCTGGTCGGGGCCGGCTGCCACGTACTGGGCTGCGCGAGCCTCGACGACGCGGGCCGCCCCCGGTACTCCACCGGAGTGGCGGGGCAGCTCGTGGCCGCGGGCATGCCGGTCGCCGCCCTCAGTCCGCTCGAACTCGCCCGCTGGGTAGGGGAGAAGATCGCATGAACCCTCACCTTCCGCCGGTCGACCCGTCGGTGACCGCCCAACTCGTCGCGGCACTCAGCCCCAGACTGCGCAAGCGGCTGGACTCGGGTGTCACCAAGGTCGCGGCGCGGCCCGCGGTCCGGGAGGGCGACATCGTGCGCGTCGCCGTCGACGACGACACCGACCTCGAACTGCACGCTCCCGGCGGGACCGTGACCAGTGCCGAGGCAATCCGCTGCGGTTGTCTGCTCGCGCCGGACTGCCTGCACCGGGCCGCCGCCGCATCGGCCGCCCCGGTCGCCGATCCCACGGATGCACCGATCGCGGAACCGCCACTCACGCAGCCACCGCAGACGCCCCGTCCGACCACAGCACCACCACGGACGACCCCACCGGTCACAGCACCAGCGCAGACGGCACCAGCAGCCACAACACCCCCGCAGACGGCATCCCCAGCCACAACACCCCCGCACACGGCGCCTCCGGCCACGGAACCGCAGGCCACGGCCCAGGAACCCGGCCCCGAACCGGCCACCCCCGACCAGCGCGCCGCAGCGGCCGCCCTGCACGACGCGGCGGCCGCCGTCCTGGAGGCCGGTACCGACGGTGCCGGCGCCGTACTTCAGGCCGAGCTGCTGCGGGCGGCGCACACCGCGCGACTCGCTGGGCTCCCCCGGGCGGCCGGGCGAGCCGTCGCCGTGGTCACGGCGCTGCGCGCGGCCCGCGAAGCCGACCCCGCGTACCGCCTCTCCGACCTCACCGCCGCCCTGCGCGACGTCCTGCTGCTCGCGCACCGCCTCCAGGACGCCGCCGGGCCGGAACTCGCCGGGCTGCGCGGCAGCGTACGGCAGCCGTACACACCGGACGGGTCCCTTCGCCTGTACGGGCTCTTCGCCGAACCGATCCTCACGGCGACCGGATACGCGGGCACCGTCACGTGGACCGTCGACGCTGCGGGACGGCTCTACACCGTTTCGGACGTGGCCCCGGGTGGCGTCGACCGGGCCACGGGTTCGGCGGACCGCGCCGTACGCATCGGCGACACCGCCCTGACGCACCGTGAACTCTCCCGCGCGGGACTCGCCCTGTCCGGGGCGACCGTGTCCCCGGCGGGGCGTCTGGGGGCGGGAGCGGCCGTACGGGCCGTGCGCGCGTCCGGCGCCTCGTGGCACGCCGAGCCCCTCGACGGGCTGTGGGCGGTGCCGGTGGCCGAGCAGGTGTCCCGGGCCCTGTCGGGCGACGGGGACGTGCCGGACGGACAGAGCGCGCGTGACGGCCGGGACCTGCTGTTCCTCGACGTCACGCTCATCGGCACGGTCCGCGAGGCGGCGGGTGAGTGTCTGGTGGCCGACTGCGGCGGCCTGGCCGTCCGGCTCGCCGCCGCCCATGACGACCCCGCGCTGCCCGACCGTGCGAACCTCCGCCTCCTCGCGTCGGCGCGCGGCGCCCGACTGCGCGTCGTCGCCCGGCTCACGCCGGCCCCGCTCCCCCGTGCGTTGCTGCTGGCGGCGAGCCATCCCACCGATCCCGGCACGCGCGTCGGCCTCGGTCTCGACCGGCTCCGCCGCGCGGACCTGCCCGGGACGCCGACGTCCGGGACCGCACAAGACGCTCACACCGCACCGGCCGTACAACAGGAGGCCGCCGTCGACGAGGCTCCCGTGCATCTGCTGCGGCGCCGGGTCCACCAGGCGGCGTCCGGAGGCCGCCGGGTGCTCGCCTTCCCCGGCAGCCGGGACTCCGAGGTCACGCGGTTGCGTCGGTACGGGCTCGGCACCGCCGGTGAGCTGCTGGCCGAGTTGCACGCCACCGCCGCGCAGCGGGCACGCGACCCCTTCGGCCGACTGCTCCCGGCCGACACCGGGCGCTTCGCCCAGGCATGGCTCGGCGCGGCCGTGTACACGGAAGAGGTCGACCGCTCCCTGTGCGCCGCCGCGTGGGGCGCGGATCTCCGTCCGGCGAACGCCACGGGACAGGCCGACCGACAGGCCGACCGGCCGACGCCACCCTCACGATCGCTCTGCTGAGCGGGGGCGGGTAGCCGTAGTATCGGATGATCTCTTGGGGGAAGGCGGGCGGACATGGGCAGGCAGCGTCCTGGTACGCCGACGCTGGAGGAGGTGGCCGCCCTCGCCGGTGTGGGGCGGGGAACCGTCTCGAGGGTCGTCAACAACGCGGCCGGCGTGCGGGATTCGACGCGTCGCGCCGTCCAGCGGGCCATCGCCGAACTGGGGTACGTCCCGAATCTGGCGGCCCGTTCCCTGGCGGGGCACCGGGCCGACGCCGTCGCGCTGGTGATGACGGAGCCGGACTGGCGGCTGTTCGGCGAGCCGTTCTTCACCGAGGTCGTCCACGCGGTCGGCGACGCGCTCACCGACACCCCGGTGCAGTTGCTGCTCACGCTCGTCCGTACCGACACCGAGCGACGGCGCTTCGTGGAGTACGCGCGCGGCGGCCGGGTCGACGGTGTCCTGCTGATGTCGGTGCACGCCGAGGATCCGCTGCCGGACATGCTGGCCAAGGCGGGACTGCCCACCGTCATGCTGGGGCGGCGTTCCGGCGACGAGAGCGTCACCTACGTCGACGCCGACAACGCGGGCGGCGCGCGCGGCGCGGTCACGTATCTGCTGGAGGGCGGCCGGACCACGATCGGGGCCATCAGCGGACCGCTCGACATGTACGTCGCCCAGTGCCGGCTGCGCGGGTACCGGGAGGCCCTGGAGCTGGCGGGCGTGGCGGACAGGCCGTCGCTGGTCGTCGAGGGGAGCGACTTCACGGAGGAGAGCGGGCGCCGGGCGATGACCGGCCTGATCGGCCGTCACCCGGAACTCGACGCCGTCTTCGCCGCCTCGGACACGCTGGCCGCCGGGGCGCTCAACGCGCTGCGCGCCGCGGGCCGGCGGGTGCCGCAGGACGTCGCGGTGATCGGCTTCGACGACTTCCAGCCGGCCCGGCCCACGGACCCGCCGCTGACGACGGTGAGGCAGCCGCTGGAGGAGATCGGCCGCGCGATGGTGCGGCTGCTGCTGGAGGAGATGGAGGACTCTCCCGTCGCCTGGCGGCACGTCATCCTCCGCACGGAGCTGGTGATCCGGGACTCCGCCTGACCGACAGGTCCGTCGGGAGCGCTCCCGGCGACACACCGCTCACCTGGGGCTTCGAGAATCCTTCGACAACTCTGGCGCGCACAGTCTTGTCAGGAACATGAACCGCTTCTACAGTCCCCAATCAACCGGTAAGTGGGAGCGCTCCCATCAGTGGGGAGTTGGGAGCGCTCCCGCGCCGGCCCCCTCCTTCCCCCGCACCCACCCGGAGAGGCCCCCATGCGAACGTTACGGCCCCAAGTCCGCGCCTGGCACGGCCTCTTGGGCGTTCTGATGGCGACCTTCGCGGTCTTCGCCGTCGTCGCGTCGCTCGTGACCGCGGCGGCGCCCGCCCGGGCGGACACCACGATCTGCGAACCCTTCGGCACGACGACGATCCAGGGACAGTACGTCGTCCAGAACAACCGCTGGGGCTCCAGCGCCACCCAGTGCGTCACCGCCACCGACACCGGCTTCCGGGTCGCCCAGGCCGACGGCTCGGCGTCGACCAACGGGGCACCGAAGTCGTACCCGTCGGTCTTCAACGGCTGCCACTACACGACCTGTTCGCCGGGCACCAACCTGCCCGCCCGGCTCGACACCGTCTCCGGGGCACCGTCGAGCATCTCGTACGGCTTCGTCGACAACGCGGTCTACAACGCCTCCTACGACATCTGGCTGGACCCGACTCCGCGGACCGACGGGGTCAACCAGACCGAGATCATGATCTGGTTCAACAGGGTGGGCCCGATCCAGCCCATCGGCTCACCGGTGGGCACGGCCACCGTGGGCGGCCGGACCTGGGAGGTGTGGAGCGGCGGCAACGGCTCCAACGACGTGCTGTCGTTCGTGGCCCCCTCCGCGATCACCGGCTGGAGTTTCGACGTCCTGGACTTCGTGCGGGCGACGGTCGCGCGCGGACTCGCCGAGGACGACTGGTACCTGACGAGCGTCCAGGCGGGCTTCGAACCCTGGCAGAACGGCGCCGGGCTGGCCGTGAACTCGTTCTCCTCCACCGTCGAGACCGGCGGCACCCCGGGCAACCCGGACCCCGACCCCGGCGACCCGGGCGACCCCGGCGACGCGCCGGCCTGCGAGGTGTCGTACGGCACGAACGTCTGGCAGGACGGCTTCACCGCGGACGTCACCGTCACCAACACCGGCACGACTCCCGTCGACGGCTGGCAGCTCGCCTTCACCCTGCCCTCGGGTCAGCGCATCACCAACGCCTGGAACGCGTCGGTCACGCCCTCCACGGGCAGCGTCACGGCGACCGGCGTGGGGCACAACGCCAGGATCGCCTCCGGCGCAAGCCTGTCGTTCGGCTTCCAGGGCTCCTACAGCGGCACGTTCACCGAGCCGACCGGCTTCCGCCTGAACGACGCCGCCTGCACCACTGCGTGACCGCCGAGCCCGCCCCACGACTCCTCGCCCGTCCGGTCGAAGCGCCCGCCCCGGACGGGCGAGGGTTCCATCGCAGGCCCGATCGACACCCATCCCCCATCTCCCATGAGTGAACGGAAGACCCGGCCCCGGAAACAGGAGAACCCTATGGCTCGACGCAGCAGATTCCTCACTTTAGCGGCGGTACTGGCCACCCTGCTCGGCGCGCTCGGCGTGAACCTCCTGCTCGGGCAGGGGCGGGCCGAGGCGCACGGTGTGGCGATGATGCCCGGCTCCCGCACCTACCTGTGCCAGCTGGACGCCAAGACCGGCACCGGCGCCCTCGACCCGACGAACCCGGCCTGTCAGGCCGCCCTCGACGAGAGCGGCGCGACGGCGCTGTACAACTGGTTCGCCGTGCTCGACTCCAACGCCGGTGGCCGCGGCGCCGGTTACGTGCCGGACGGCACCCTGTGCAGCGCCGGCGACCGTTCCCCGTACGACTTCTCCGGCTACAACGCCGCCCGTGCGGACTGGCCTCGGACGCACCTGACGTCCGGGGCGACGATACCGGTGCAGTACAGCAACTGGGCGGCCCACCCGGGTGACTTCCGGGTCTACCTGACCAAGCCCGGCTGGTCGCCCACGTCCGAGCTGGGCTGGGACGACCTGGAACTGATCCAGACGGTGACCAACCCGCCGCAGCAGGGCTCGCCGGGCACCGACGGTGGCCACTACTACTGGGACCTCGCGCTGCCCTCGGGCCGCTCGGGTGACGCGCTGATCTTCATGCAGTGGGTGCGTTCGGACAGCCAGGAGAACTTCTTCTCCTGCTCGGACGTCGTCTTCGACGGTGGCAACGGCGAGGTCACCGGCATCCGCGGTTCGGGCAGCACCCCGGACCCCGATCCGACACCGACCCCGACCGACCCGACGACTCCGCCGCCCACCCACTCCGGTTCCTGCATGGCCGTGTACTCCGTGGAGAACTCCTGGAGCGGTGGTTTCCAGGGCTCCGTCGAGGTGATGAACCACGGCACGGAGCCGCTGAACGGCTGGGCCGTGCAGTGGCAGTTGGGCAGCGGGACCACGCTCGGCGGCGTGTGGAACGGCTCGCTGTCCAGCGGCACCGACAGTACGGTCACGGTCCGCAACGTGGACCACAATCGCGTCGTGCCACCGGACGGCAGCGTGACCTTCGGCTTCACCGCCACTTCCACGGGCAACGACTTCCCCGTGGGCACGATCGGCTGCGTGGCGCCCTGACAGGTCGGGGTGAGCCCTGACGCGGTGGAAGAGGTCGGTGGGGCCCTGCGAGGGGTCCCACCGACCTCACGTGCCGGTTACAAATCGCTCAACCCCTGGTTGCGACGCGGTGATCGGGCCACGATGGGGCCATGACTCTGGCCCAGCGCGCCTTCGAGCGGCTGCAAGCCTGGCCCGACCTGTCCGCAGGTCCGGCCAGTTGCGGAACCGGACGGGCGCTGCACTCCGTTCGTGTCGAGATCGTCCACTTCCACTCGGGCCGGGACGTGGACCTCCACCTCACCCTCCGGGCCATCCAGCGTTTCCAGTACGACTTCGGCGGCTCCAGCGCCATCCGGCTGGTCCCGGGCTCCCGTTGGGTGACCGTGCACCTGGACTGCGACACGGACGTCGACCTGCTGCTGAGCCTGGTGAGCATCGCACTCAAGGCCCATCAGAGCCGGCCCCCCACCGACCTGCCCTCGGGGTGCAACTTCCACCGCGTCACGGTGCTTCCGCGCTCCGCGGCCGGGGAGGCCTGAGACCGACCGCGGCGAGGGCCGCGCCGAGCACGCAGAGAACGCCGGTGACGATCACGGCCACGTGGACACCGTTCATGAACGCCTGCCCGCTGCCTTCCACCACGGCGGCCCGCAGCCCGGCCGGCATGTCGCCGGAGACGGGCGACACGCCCATCGCGACGGCGTCCTTGGCTTCGTTCAGACCGTGGGCCACGGCCGGGGGCACACCCGCGTCGGTCAGTTCGCCGGTGAGGCCGGCACCGGCCTTCGCGCTGATCAGGGAGACCAGCACGGAGGTGCCGAGCGCGCCGCCGATCTGCAGCGTGGTCGCCTGGAGACCGCCGGCCACGCCGCCGTCCCGGACGGGGGCGTTGCCCACGATGGCGTCGGAGGAGGCGGACATCACCATGCCGACGCCCAGGCCGAGCGCGACGAACGGCGGCCACATCGTGGCGTAGGAGGAGTCGGTCTGCCAGGTGAGCATGCCGAAGCAGGAGACCGCCTGGAGCAGGGTGCCCAGCGGCATGGTCAGCCGGGGTCCGAAGCGCTGGGTCAGCGCCGCGCCCAGGGGCGAGGCGACCAGCGAGGCGAGGCTGAGCGGAAGCGTCCGCACGCCCGCCTCGACCGGCGTGAGACCGCGCACGTTCTGCAGGTACAGCATGACGAAGAAGATCACGCCGAGCATGACGAAGAAGTTCAGCGCGGTGATGACCGCGCCGATCGTCAGCGCACGGCTGCGGAACAGGCGCATCGGCAGCAACGGGTGCTCGACGCGGGTCTCGTACCGGCCGAAGACGAGCAGGAGCACGAGACCGGCGGCGACGGAGCCGAGGGTGCCGGCGGAGGTCCAGCCCCAGGTCTCGCCCTTGACGACGCCGAAGACCACGGCCAGCAGGCCGAGGGCGAGCAGGACCAGGCCGGGTATGTCGAAGCGTTCCCGGCCGGCGGCGTTGCGGCTCTCCGGCAGGACGAGGGCGCCGAAGACGATGGCGACGACCCCGATGGGGGCGTTGATGTAGAAGACCGACTCCCAGTCGACGTGCTCCACGAGGAGGCCGCCGACGATGGGCCCGAGGGCCGTCGCGACGGCGGAGACCATGGCCCAGATGCCCACGGCCATGCCGAACTTCTTCGGCGGGAACACGGAGCGCAGCAGTCCGAGGGTGTTGGGCATCAGCAGTCCGCCGAAGACGCCCTGGAGCGCGCGGAAGACGACGACGCCCTCGATCGAGCCGGACAGTCCGATGGCGACGGAGGCGAGGGTGAAGCCGGCGACGCCCACGAGGTAGTAGGTGCGCCGGCCGAACCGGTCGCCGAGCTTGCCGCCCAGGATGAGGGTGGCGGCGAGCGCGAGCAGGTAGGCGTTGGTCACCCACTGGAGTTGGGCGGTCGACGCGTGCAGGTCGCTGCCGATCCGGGGGTTGGCGATGGCGACGACGGAGCCGTCGAGCTGGACCATGAACAGTCCGAACGCGACGGCGAGGAGGGTCAGCCACGGGTTGGACCGCGGCCGGCCGGCCGCCGGCGGGGCGGTCTCGGCCGCGGGCATGGTGGGGTGATCCACGGACGTGGACGGCATGGGTGAGCCTTCTTTTCCGGATTCAGGGGTGGCGCGGGGAGAGGCAGGGCGGCCCGCGGGGGCACGGCGATGTGCCGGCGGCCGACGGGGACGCCTGGGCCGCCTGGGCCGCCTGGGCCGCCTGAGAGCTGCCCGGCCCGTCAGCGGGCGGCGGGGTGGAGGTGCCGCGTCAGCGCGTCGAGGGCGTCCAGGGCGGAGCCGAGCGCGCCCTGCTGGCCCTCGGTGAGGGAGGTCAGGGCGTCGCGGATGAACGCCGTCTCCAGTTCCCGCACCTCGGACAGCCGCTCGCGGGCCGTGGCCGTCAGGTGGAGGTGGGCGACCCGCTTGTCGGCGCTGTCCTGCCTGCGTTCCAGATCGCCCTGCTCGGTGAGCTGGGAGACCAGGGCGCTGACGTTGTTGGGCTTCATCAGCAGGGCCTCGGCGGCCTCGCGCACCGTGGCGCCCTCGTGCCGCGCGACGAACCGCAGGAGGGCGAGCTGGCCCTCGGGGGGCTTGGGGTGCGGGTACCGGGCGGCGACCTGTCGGTCCAGCGCCCGGTGCAGCGCGGGAAGGCACGCCGCGAGGCCGGAGGCCACGCGGTCGATGTCCCGGCGAGGGGCGTTGGAGTCGGTCACCCGCGCACAATAGATATGAGCAGATAGGTATGTCAAAGGAGGTGTCGAAGGAGGTGCCAAGGGAGGTAATACGCGGCCACCACCACTGCCAACGCCCGAGCCGCGCGCAGGCGCGCAACGCACTCGCAACCTTCCCTGTGCTGGCATGCGCGGTATGGGCGACACATACGAGGAGACCCCGCGCGTCGAGCTGACCCCCGAGGCCTCCGTACTTCTGCGGCGGCTCCGTGAGGCGCACGGTCCGCTGATGTTCCACCAGTCCGGCGGCTGCTGCGACGGCAGCGCCCCCATGTGCTATCCGGCCGGCGAGTTCCGCACCGGCGCCGCGGACGTCCTGCTCGGCGAGCTGGCCGTCGACGGCGTCGACGAGCCCGTCGAGTTCTGGATGTCGCGCAGCCAGTACGAGGTGTGGAGCCACACCCGGCTGATCGTGGACGTCGTCGCGGGCCGGGGCAGCGGCTTCTCGCTCGAGGCACCCGAGGGGGTGCGCTTCCTGATCCGCTCTCGCCTGATCGACGCCTAGAGCCGCCCGGTTACGGTCTGAGGCTGCCCACGATGTCCGCCGTGGCGGTCAGGCCGCTGCTGATGGTCGGGGCGATGCTGGTGCTCGCCAGGTAGAAGCCGAGCAGCAGGCACACCAGCGCGTGCGAGATCTTCAGCCCGCCGTTGCGCAG
The DNA here is from genome assembly GCF_044591655.1 of Streptomyces sp. BBFR51. NCBI lineage: Bacteria > Bacillati > Actinomycetota > Actinomycetes > Kitasatosporales > Streptomycetaceae > Streptomyces > Streptomyces sp. BBFR51. Next base: position 1,346,924 of record NZ_CP172448.1, read on the forward strand.
GAAGATCACCGCCAGGACGGACAGCAACAGCACCACAGAGATGGAAACGGCCATCGTGAACCTCCTCCGCCACGTCCACTTCGCGGCGTTCGGCCGTAAGTGTGGCGTAGCGGAGGGTTCGTCCGGGCGGCTGACCTGTCCTCCGAACGAGTGGTGTTCCGGCGGTGCCCTACGCGTCCCGGTGGGCGTCGAGGAACGCCTCGAGACCCGCGAGGTCGTCGGTGTTGAGATGGTCGACCCCGGCGGCGAGCAGTTCGGCCCACACGGCGTCCCGGGCGGGACCCGCCACGTCGGGCGTGGCCCACAAGCGCACCCGCTGCCCGCGGGCGTGTGCGGCGCCCACGATCTCCCGCAGCCTGCGCCGCTCGGCGGCCGGGAAGGTGCCCACGCCCTGCCAGGTGAAGTTGAGCGTCCAGTTGTCGCTGATCAGCGGGACGAAGGAGGCCGGTGCGGCGGTGCCGAGGTCGGTGAGGCGGCCGTCGTAGAAGGCCCGGCGGGTGCGCTGGGCCTCCATCGGCGCGCGGGCGGCGCGGTCGCCGGAGATCACGGCGGTGACCGCGCCGGGGAACACCCGTCCGTGGGCGTAGGAGGTGAACAGGTGCCGGTAGGGGCGCAGTCGGCGGTCGAGTTCGAGGTACGTCGACTCGCCCTCGGTCTTGATGTCGATCAGGAGTTGCAGGGAGCCGCGGTCCCGCCGGTACACCCGGCCGTGCCCCGCGCGGACGCGGGCGGCGAGCGGGTCCAGGTAGAGCGACTCCAGGGTGCGGGACGGGTCCAGGTCCTCGGGGTCGTGGGCGACCAGGAGTTGGCCGTCGACCAGGTAGATGTCGGCTTCGACGCTGCCGAAGCGGTGGTCGAGGGCGTCCAGGAGCGGACGGGTGTGTTCGTAGTCGTTGTGGGCGTGGGCACGCCACAACGGGCGCGGCCCGCGCCTGCCTTCGTTCGCCAGCGCGGTGCCGGCGGGCAGGGCGACCGCGCCCGCGAGGGCGGCGCCGAGGGTGGTGAGGGCTCTGCGTCGGGTGGTGAGGGCCATGCTCTGCCTCCCTGGAAGTGCCGTACGGGACGCCTGTGAGTATGGGGGCCCGGTGGCCTCGGGGAGCAGAGCCGTGCGGTGAGTTGGCCGGACCGCCGCCGGTCGTTCACTTCGCCGGCGCGCGGGTGGCACGGGAATCCAGCACGGGAAATGCCCGCCCCCTGGGGGACGGGCACTTCCCGGTCGGGTGGACGGCTCGTCAGGGGGCCCGCAGGTCGACCAGTTCGGCCAGCGCCTCGCGGTGGGTGCCCGTCGCGCCGTAGGCGATCGAGTCGGCCTTGGCCCGCTTGAGGTAGAGGTGGACCGGGTGTTCCCACGTCATGCCGATGCCGCCGTGCAGTTGCAGCGCCTCCTCGGCGGCGTGGACGGCGACCTGGCCCGCGTAGGCCTGGGCCACGGCGACGGCCACGTCGGTGTCCGCGCCGGTCGCCAGGGCGTCGGCCGCGCCCCGGGCGGCGGCGCGCAGGCCCGCCACCTCCAGCCACAGCCGGGCGAGCCGGTGCTTGAGCGCCTGGAAGCCGCCGACCTGGCGGTTGAACTGCTTGCGCTCCTTGAGGTAGCGAACCGTCTCGGTCAGCAGCCAGTCGGCGAGGCCCAGTTGCTCGGAGGCGAGCAGTCCGGCACCGGCCCGCAGGGCGCGGCGCACCGCGGGTCCGGCGTCGCCGAGCCGGCGCCCGGCCACTCCGTCGAGGGTCACCCGCGCCACCGGCCGGGTGAGGTCGAGCGACGTCTGCGGGACGACGGTCACGTCGGCCGAAGGTACCGCGTACAGGCCCCCGTCGTCCGCGGGCACGAGCAGCACGTCGGCGAAGGACGCGTCGGCGATGCCCGTCAACTCGCCGTGCAGCGCGCCCGCTTCGACTCGCGCGCGCACAGCGGCGCCGCCCGGCGCGACGTGCAGCCCGACGGCCAGCGCGGCGACGGTCGTGGCGGACGCCAGCTCGGCGAGCAGGTCGTCGGCGCCGCAGGCCAGCAGCGCCTCGGTGGCGACGACGGCGCTGGTCAGATACGGCACCGGCGCGACGGCGCGCCCCAACTCCTCCAGGACCACGGCCGCTTCCCGGTGGGTGGCGCCCTGACCGCCCAGCTCCTCGGGGATCAGCAGGCCCGCGAGGCCCATCGAGTCCGAGAGGGCCTTCCACAGCGGCACGTCGTGCGCGGCGCCCGACTCGGTGCGGGCGATGACGCCCGCCGGGTCGCAGTGGTCGGTGAGCAGGTCCCGGACGGCGGCGCGCAGTGCCGCTTCCTCCTCCGAGTAGAGCAGAGCGGGTTCCGGCTGTGCGCTCATCGGGCGAGGTCCTTCCATGCGACGTCCTTGTCGGTGCGCGGTTCGGCGGGCAGGCCCAGGACGCGCTCGGCGACGATGTTCAGCAGGACCTCGCTGGTCCCGCCCTCGATGCTGTTGCCCTTGGAACGCAGGTAGCGGTACCCGGCGTCGCGGCCGGTGAAGTCCACCAGCTCGGGGCGGCGCATGGTCCAGTCGTCGTAGAGCAGGCCCTCCTCGCCGAGGAGTTCCACCTCCAGGCCGCTGATCTCCTGGTTGAGGCGGGCGAAGTTCAGCTTCATGCCGGCGCCCTCGGGACCCGGCTGGCCGGCCACCAGCTGCTGACGCAGGCGGACGCCGGTGAGGCGGGCGACCTCGGCCTCGACCCACAGGCCGAGCAGCCGCTGGTGCAGGTCGTGGGTGCGCAGGTCGGGGCGGTCCCGCCAGGTCGCGGCGACCTTGCCGATCATGCCGCCCTCGCGGGGGATCGGGGTGCCGCCGATGGCGACGCGCTCGTTGTTGAGCGTGGTCTGCGCGACCCGCCAGCCGTCGCCGACCTCGCCGAGGCGGCGGGAGTCGGGAATGCGGACGCCGGTGAGGAACACCTCGTTGAACTCGGCCTCACCCGTGATCTGGCGCAGCGGCCTGACCTCCACCCCGGGGTCGGTCATGTCGCACACGAAGTACGTGATGCCCCGGTGTTTGGGCAGGTCCGGGTCGGTGCGGGCGATGAGGATGGCCCAGCGGGCCAGGTGCGCGCTGGACGTCCACACCTTCTGCCCGTTGACGACCCAGTCCTCGCCCTCCCGGACGGCCCGCGTGCCGAGCGCGGCCAGGTCGGACCCGGCACCCGGCTCGCTGAACAGCTGGCACCAGACCTCCTCGCCGGTCCACAGCGGGCGCAGCAGCCGGCGCTTCTGCTCGTCCGTGCCGTACTGGAGGATGGTCGGGGCGGCCATGCCGAGGCCGATGCCGATGCGCCGGGGGTCGTTGTCGGGCGCGCCCGCGGCCGCCAGCTCGGCGTCCACGACGGCCTGGAGGGAGCGGGGGGCGCCGAGCCCGCCGAGCCCCTCCGGGTAGTGCACCCAGGCGAGTCCGGCGTCGAAGCGGGCCCGCAGGAAGTCCAGGCGGTCCGTGGCGGCCGGTGGGTGAGCGGCCAGCAACTCTTTGGTGCGGGCGCGCAGTTCGGTCGCGTCGGTCATGCGGCGGCTCCCCTCTCCGGCTTCTCCAGCTGCTCGGGTACGACGGCCACCCGGCCGGTCGTCCTGCCGTCGGCGACGCGCTGCACGGCGTCCGCCGCCCCGGCGAGCGGCACCCGTTGGCTCACCAGCGGCTTGACGGCGCCGCGCGCGGCCAGCTCGGTGAGCTGCTCGTGGCAGTGCCGGACCAGCTTCGGGTTCTTGGTGTTGTAAAGGCCCCAGTGCAGACCGAGGATCGCGTAGTTCTTCACCAGGGCGTGGTTCAGCGCGGCGCTGGGGATCGTGCCGCTCGCGAAGCCGACGACGACGATCCGGCCCTCGAAGGCGACGACCTTGGTGGACTGGGTGTACGCCTCGCCGCCCACCGGGTCGTAGACCACGTCGGCGCCCCGGCCGCCGGTGGCCTCCTTCACGGCCGCGATGACGTCCTCGCCGCGCCGGTCGACGACCACGTCGCAGCCCAGCTCGCGGGCGACGGCGGCCTTCTCCGGGCCGCCGACCACGCCGATGACGGTGGCGCCGGCCGCCTTGCCGAGCTGCACGGCGGCGCTCCCCACGCCGCCCGCGGCGGCGTGGACGAGCAGGGTCTCGCCGGCCTCCAGCCGGGCCCGGCGGTGCAGGCCGAACCAACCGGTCTGGTAGCCGATGTGCAGGGCGCCGGCCTCGGCGTCGTCCAGGGCGTCCGGGGCGGGCAGCAGGGCGCGGGCGTCCGCGAGCGCGTACTCGGCGAAGCCGCCGTGGGGCAGCGCCGGGTTGGCGAGTACACGCCGCCCGTCCTCGGTCTCGCCGCAGATCTCCACGCCGGGCGTGAACGGCAGCGGCGGCCTGACCTGGTACTGGCCCCGGCACATCAGGGCGTCCGGGAAGTTGATGTTCGCGGCGCGGACCCTGAGCAGGACCTGGCCCTCGCCGGGCGTCGGCGGCGCCACGTCCACGAGGCGCATCACCTCGCCCGGCTCGCCGTTCTCGTGCACCTGCCATGCCTGCATGCGGGGCCTCCACCGACTGCGTCGTCCGACCGGGTCACTCGCATACTAAGCGGTCGCTTGCTCTAGGGGGAACAGTTCACGGCCAGTCGTCCCGTCAGGACCCTGCTTCCCGCGACGACCGCGCGGCGGGCCGCGCCCGTACGTGCATCCGCTCCCCCTGCGGCCCGAAGAGGCTGAGGAACTCGGCCGGCCCCTCCCCCGTCGACCCGAACCAGTGCGGCACCCGGGTGTCGAACTCGACGGCCTCCCCCGCCGACAGCACCACGTCGTGCTCGCCGAGCACGAGCCGCAGGCGGCCGGAGAGGACGTAGAGCCACTCGTACCCCTCGTGGGTGCGCGGGTCCGGCTCCTCCCGGCGCCGGGGCTCCAGCACCTTGAACGCCTGGAGCCCGCCCGCCTGGCGGGTGAGCGGCCAGTGGGTGCGGCCGTGGCGCACGATCGGCTCGGACCGCACCCGGGGGTCGCCGACCGGCGGGGCGCCGACCAGTTCGTCCAGCGGCACCTGGTGGGCCTGGGCGATCGGCAGCAGCAGTTCGAGGCTCGGTTTGCGCAGCCCCGACTCCAGCCGCGACAGGGTGCTCACCGAGATGCCGGTCGTCTCGGACAGGGCCGCCAGGGTCACCTCCCGCTCCTTGCGGACCTGGCGCAGCCTCGGTCCGACACCGGCGAGTACATCGTCAGCAGTCGTCATGTGCTTATTGCAGAACCGGCAAATATGTTTGTCAATCCCGAGATGCCGAGCGACCTTCTACGTGGAGGTGGTCACCATGACCCAGCACAAGGATCCGCAGGACCTGTCCGGGAAGTACGACGTGGTCGTCGTCGGCGGCGGCGCGGCCGGGCTCTCCGCCGCGCTCGTCCTGGGCCGCTCACGGCTGCGCACCCTGGTCGTCGACGCCGGTGAGCCGCGCAACGCGCCCTCGGCCCACATGCAGGGCTACCTGACCAGGGACGGCATGTCCCCCGCCGAGTTCCTGGCGCTCGGCCGCGAGGAGATCGCGCGCTACGGGGTGGAACTGGTCCGCGACCGTGCGGTGGACGTGTCCCGGCGCGAGTCCCGGGGCGAGTCCCGGGGCGAGTCCCGGGGCGAGTCCCGGGGCGAAAACTTCGCCGTGGAGCTGGCCGGCGGACGCACCGTCCACGCCCGTCGGCTGATCGTCACCACCGGGCTCGGGGACGAGCTGCCGACGGTGCCCGGGGTCGCGGAGAGGTTCGGGCGGGACGTGCTGCACTGCCCGTTCTGCCACGGCTGGGAGGTGCGCGACGAGCGTTTCGGCGTCCTCGCCACGACCCCGCTCAGCGTGCACCAGGCGCTGATGGTGTCCGGCTGGTCGGACGACGTGACCCTCTTCCTGCACACGGTCGCCGAGGACGAACTGTCCGACGACGACCTGCGCCGGCTCGCCGCGGCCGGCGTGAAGGTGGTGCCCGGCGAGGTCGCGGGCCTGCGGGTCGAGGAGGACCGGCTCACCGGGGTCCGGCTGGCGGACGGCACGGTGCACGAGCGCTCGGTGGTGTTCGTCGCCCCGAAGCCCGTACCGCGGACCGGTCTGATGGAGCGGCTGGGCGCGGAGCTCCAGGAGTCCCCGTTCGGCGCCTACCCGGTGGTGGACCCGACGGGCCGCACCACGGTCCCCGGTGTGTGGACCGCCGGCAACGCGATGGGCTTCGGCGAGCAGGTCGTGCACGCGGCGAGCGGCGGCTACCGGGCGGCGGCCGCGATCGTCGGCGACCTGATCATGTCGGACCTGGACGCGGCCGTCGCGGGGTGAGGGCCACCGGTCCGCCGAGCCCGCGGGGTGTGCCCGGGCCCGCTGCGGTGCACCATGACTGCATGCTGCTTGCCCGGTTGGCCCAGGTGTCCCGGGAGGTCGCCGCCACGTCGGCGCGGTCCCGCAAGACCGTCCTGCTCGCGGAGCTGTTCCGCGAGGCGGAGGCGGAGGACGTACCGGTCGTCATCCCCTATCTGGCGGGACGGCTCCCCCAGGGCCGGATCGGGGTCGGCTGGAAGGTGCTGAGCCGCCGGGTCGCCCCGGCCGCCGAACCGTCCCTGACCGTGCGGGAGGTGGACGCACGGCTCACCCGGCTCGGCGCGGTGTCCGGCGCCGGTTCGCAGGCCGAGCGGGCCCGGCTGGTCGGCGAGCTGATGGGCGCGGCCACCGAGGACGAGCAGCGCTTCCTGATCGGTCTGCTCACCGGGGAGGTCCGGCAGGGCGCCCTGGACGCGGCCGCCGTCGAGGGCCTGGCCGCGGCGACCGGGGCACCACCGGCGGACGTGCGGCGGGCGGTGATGCTCGCCGGCTCGCTCCAGACGGTGGCCGAGGCCCTGCTGGCCGACGGACCCGGCGCACTGGAGCGGTTCCGGCTCACCGTGGGCCGCCCGGTCCTGCCGATGCTGGCGCACAGCGCCTCCTCGGCCGCCGAGGCGGTCGGCAAGCTGGGCGCCGCGGCCGTGGAGGAGAAGCTGGACGGCATCCGCGTCCAGGTGCACCGCGACGGCGACACCGTGCGGCTCTACACCCGCACGCTGGACGACATCACCGGACGGCTCCCCGAGGTCACCGCGGCGGCCCTCGCGCTGCCCGGCGAGCGGTTCATCCTGGACGGGGAGGCGATCTCCCTCGACGAGAGCGGACGCCCCCGTTCCTTCCAGGAGACCGCCGGACGGGTCGGCTCCCGTACGGACGTGGCGACGGCCGCGCGGTCGGTCCCCGTCTCCGTGGTGTTCTTCGACGCGCTGTCCGTCGACGGCCACGACCTGCTAGACCTGCCGCTGACCGAGCGGCACGCGGAGCTGGCCCGGCTGGTCCCCGAGCCCCTGCGGGTGCGGCGCACGCTGGTGCACGGGCCCGAGGAGACCGGCGCGGCGAAAGAGTTCCTCGCCGAGGCGCTGAGGCGGGGCCACGAGGGCGTCGTCGTCAAGGGGCTAGACGCCGCCTACAGCGCGGGCCGGCGCGGCGCGTCCTGGCTGAAGGTCAAGCCCGTCCACACGCTCGACCTGGTCGTGCTGGCCGCCGAGTGGGGCCACGGCCGCCGCACCGGCAAGCTCTCCAACCTGCACCTGGGCGCCCGCACCGCCGACGGCTCCTTCGCCATGCTCGGCAAGACCTTCAAGGGCATGACCGACGCGCTGCTGACCTGGCAGACCGAGCACCTCCAGGAGTTGGCGGTCGAGGAACACCCCTGGGGAGTGGAGGTGCGCCCCGAACTCGTCGTCGAGATCGCCTACGACGGCCTCCAGCGCTCCACCCGCTACCCGGCCGGCGTCACCCTGCGCTTCGCCCGCGTGGTCCGCTACCGGGAGGACAAGCGCCCCGAGGACGCGGACACCGTCGACACCCTGCTCGCCGCGCACCCCGGGGTCGCCCCGTGAGGCGCAGCGCGGGCCTGCTGCTGCACCGGGGCGGCCCCGGCCCAGAACTCCAGGTGCTCCTCGGTCACATGGGCGGCCCGTTCTACACCCGCCGGGACGCAGGCGCGTGGACGGTCCCCAAGGGCGAGTACGAGCCGGAGGAACCGGCCTGGGAGGCGGCCCTGCGCGAGTTCGAGGAGGAGCTGGGGCTGCCGCCGCCCACGGGCGGGGCGGTCCCGCTCGGCGAGGTCCGGCAGGCGGGCGGGAAGGTCGTCACGGTCTGGGCCGTCGAGGCCGACCTCGATCCGGCGACGGTCGTTCCGGGGACCTTCCGCATGGAGTGGCCGCCGAAGTCCGGCCGCATGCAGGACTTCCCCGAGCTGGACCGGGTGGCGTGGTTCGCGGTCGACCGGGCGCGCGAGGTGATCGTGAAGGCGCAGACCGCGTTTCTCGACCGCCTGGCTGAGCACTCGCACTGACGACGACATACGACGGAAGGCGACGCGCTCCGACGAGGGCTGCCGCGTTGCGGCACCGCACGGCGCGCGCCAAGGTCGAAGCACGAGTCTGCACCCAGGGAGGTCGGCCATGCCCATCGCGACGGTGAACCCGGCGAACGGCGAGACGCTCAGGACGTACGAGGCCATGGGCGAGGAGGAGATCGAGCGCCGGCTCGAGCTCGCGGAGGCCACCTTCCGCACGTACCGGACCACGGGGTTCTACGAGCGGGCCGGGCTCATGCGCCGGGCCGCCGATCTTCTGGAGGCGGACCAGAAGGAGATCGGCAGGGTCATCACCACCGAGATGGGCAAGCCGGTCAAGCAGGCCCGCGCGGAGGCCGCCAAGTGCGCCAGGGCGATGCGCTGGTACGCCGACCACGCGGCGGAGCTGCTGGCCGACGAGGAGCCCGCCGAGTCCGACGTGAAGGACTCCGGCGCCTCCCGGGCCCTGGTTCGCTACCGGCCACTGGGTCCGGTGCTCGCGGTGATGCCGTGGAACTTCCCGCTCTGGCAGGTGATCCGGTTCGCGGCGCCCGCGCTGATGGCGGGCAACGTCGGGCTGCTCAAGCACGCCTCGAACGTGCCGCAGACCGCCCTGTACCTGGAGGACCTGTTCCACCGGGCGGGGTTCCCCGAGGGCTGTTTCCAGACCCTCCTCGTCGGTTCCGCCGCGGTCGACGACATCCTGCGCGACGAGCGGGTGCGGGCCGCCACCCTCACCGGCAGCGAGCCCGCCGGCCGCGCGGTCGCCTCGACCGCCGGGGAGATGGTCAAGAAGACGGTGCTGGAGCTGGGCGGCAGCGACCCGTTCGTCGTCATGCCGTCCGCCGACGTCGACCGGGCCGCGCAGGTGGCGGTGACCGCGCGCACGCAGAACGCGGGGCAGTCGTGCATCGCCGCCAAGCGGTTCATCGTGCACACGGACGTGTACGACTCCTTCGTCGAACGCTTCACCGAGGGCATGAAGGCGCTGAAGGTCGGCGACCCGATGGAGGAGGACACCGAGGTCGGTCCGCTCTCCAGCGAACAGGGCGTGAACGACGTGGTGGAGCTGGTCGACGACGCGGTGCGCGGCGGCGCGAGCGTGCTGTGCGGCGGCGAACGCCCGGACGGGCCCGGCTGGTACTACCCGCCGACCGTGCTGGCCGACGTCACCCGCGAGATGCGCATCCACCGCGAGGAGGCCTTCGGCCCGGTCGCCACGCTGTACCGGGTGGCCGACCTGGACGAGGCGGTGCTGATCGCCAACGACACTGACTTCGGGCTCAGTTCCAACGTGTGGACGCGCGACGACGCCGACGTGGACCGCTTCGTACGGGATCTGGAGGCGGGCGGCGTGTACGTCAACGGGATGACGGCCTCCCATCCGGCGTTCCCGTTCGGCGGGGTCAAGCGGTCGGGCTACGGGCGTGAGCTGTCCGGGCACGGAATCCGCGAGTTCTGCAACATCACCACCGTATGGCACGGAGCGTGAGCCTTCCGCGACTACGATCCCCTTTGTGAACCGCGAAGTGACCCTGCCTCTGATCGTCGACGACCGCGGCACGCTCCAGGTCGCCGCGTCCGACGTGAGCAAGCTGCTGCGCACGGTGGGCGGACGGTGGCTGCGGCTGGTGGAGAGCGGCGAGGAGAGCCTGGACGAGGACACGGTCGCGGCCCTCACCATCGAGCTGGCCAAGCTGGCCGACCGGATCGACGTGGCGTGCATCGCCCACAGCAGCGGCCCCTCCTCGTGAGGCCCTTCCCCGAGACGGAGTAACCCGGCGAGAGATCGCCGTGCCGATGGGTGATCGTGGACGGGCACCCCTGAAAAGGTGCGGCACTTTCCAGCCGGGGGGCGCAAGCCTTCCGCGAGGCGAAAGCAGGCACGGTTCATGGCGACTTTGTGCAGACCCTCGGTGTCCGTCCCGGAGCACGTGATCACGATGGAGGAGACGCTGGAGCTGGCGCGCGAGCGCCACACCGACCATCCCCAACTGCCGCTGGCCCTCCGGCTGATAGAGAACACCGGGGTCCGCACCCGGCACATCGTGCAGCCCATCGAGGAGACCCTGAGGCACCCCGGCTTCGAGGACCGCAACCGGATCTACGAGCGCGAGGCGAAGGCCCGCGTCCCGGCCGTGGTCCAGCGGGCCCTCGACGACGCGGAGCTGCTCACCACGGACATCGACGTGATCATCTACGTCTCGTGCACGGGCTTCATGATGCCCTCGCTCACGGCGTGGCTGATCAACGAGATGGGCTTCGACAGCACCACGCGGCAGATACCCATCGCCCAGCTGGGCTGCGCCGCCGGGGGTGCGGCGATCAACCGGGCCCACGACTTCTGCACCGCCTATCCGGAGGCCAACGCGCTCATCGTGGCCTGCGAGTTCTGCTCGCTGTGCTACCAGCCCACCGACATCGGTGTGGGCTCCCTGCTCTCCAACGGCCTGTTCGGCGACGGCATCGCCGCGGCCGTGGTCCGCGGCCGGGGCGGCACCGGCGTGCGCCTGGAACGCAACGGCTCGTACCTGATCCCCAAGACCGAGGAATGGATCATGTACGCCGTGAAGGAGACCGGTTTCCACTTCCTCCTGGACAAGCGGGTGCCGGCCACCATGGAGCCGCTCGCACCGGCGCTCAAGCAGCTGGCGGGCGAACACGGTTGGGACGCCTCCGACCTGGACTTCTACATCGTGCACGCGGGCGGTCCCCGGATCCTGGACGATCTCAGCAAGTTCCTCCAGGTCGACCCGCACGCGTTCCGGTTCAGCCGGGCCACGCTCACCGAGTACGGCAACATCGCCAGCGCCGTCGTCCTGGACGCGCTGCGCAGGCTCTTCGACGCCGGCGGTGCCGAGGACCGGGCACGCGGGCTGCTGGCCGGTTTCGGTCCCGGCATCACCGCGGAGATGTCCCTGGGCTGCTGGCAGACCGCGGACGTGCGGCGGGGCGTGCGGCAGGACGTGACACGGGGCGTGGCACGGGGCGTGACGCGGAGTGTGAGGCAGCCATGAGCGAAGAAACGATTCCTCAGACCGTGCCGCCGGTACGGGACTGGCCGGCCGTCGACCTGCCCGGCACCGACTTCGACCCGGTGCTGACCGAGTTGATGCGGGAGGGCCCCGTCACCCGTGTCTCACTGCCCAACGGCGAGGGCTGGGCCTGGCTGGTGACCCGGCACGACGACGTCCGCCTGGTCACCAACGACCCGCGCTTCGGCCGCGAGGCGGTCATGGACCGGCAGGTCACCCGGCTGGCGCCGCACTTCATCCCGGCGCGCGGCGCGGTCGGCTTCCTGGACCCGCCCGACCACACCCGGCTGCGCCGCTCGGTGGCCGCGGCCTTCACCGCCCGGGGCGTGGAGCGCGTGCGCGAGAGGTCCCGCGGCATGCTCGACGAACTGGTCGACGCGATGCTGAGGGCCGGCCCGCCCGCCGATCTCACCGAGGCCGTGCTGAGCCCCTTCCCCATCGCGGTGATCTGCGAGCTGATGGGCGTCCCGGCCACCGACCGGCACTCCATGCACACCTGGACCCAGCTCATCCTGTCCTCCTCGCACGGCGCCGAGGTCAGCGAGCGGGCCAAGCAGGAGATGAACGCCTACTTCGCCGATCTCATCGGGCTCCGCTCGGACAGCACCGGCGAGGACGTCACCTCGCTGCTGGGCGGCGCCGTGGGCCGGGGCGAGATCACCCTGGAGGAGGCGGTGGGGCTCGCGGTCCTGCTCCAGATCGGGGGCGAGGCGGTCACCAACAACAGCGGGCAGATGTTCCACCTGCTGCTGAGCCGCCCGGAGCTGGCCGAGCGCCTGCGCTCCGAACCGGGGATCCGCCCCCGGGCCATCGACGAACTGCTGCGCTGGATTCCCCACCGCAACGCCGTCGGGCTGTCCCGGATCGTCCTGGAGGACGTGGAGATCAGGGGCGTGCGGCTCCGCGCGGGCGACGCGGTCTACGTGTCGTACCTGGCCGCCAACCGCGACCCCGGGGTCTTCCCCGACCCGGACACGATCGACTTCGACCGCAGCCCCAACCCGCACGTCTCCTTCGGCTTCGGCCCGCACTACTGCCCCGGCGGCATGCTGGCCCGCCTGGAGTCGGAGCTGCTCGTCGACGCGGTCCTGGACCGGGTGCCCGGGCTGAAGCTCGCGGTGCCGCCCGAGGACGTGCCCTTCAAGAAGGGTGCGCTGATCCGTGGGCCCGAGGCACTGCCGGTGACCTGGTGAGCGGGCTCGTGGCGGCGGCGGAGGGCCTGCTGGTGCCGCCGGGCCACGGCCGGGTGGTGCAGGCGCCGGCCCAGCACGTGACCTTCAAGGTGACCGGTTCGCACTCGCGCATGGCCTCCACCTTCGAGGTGATCGTGCCACCGGGCTTCGACGTCGGCGCCCATGTGCACACCCGCAGCGAGGAGCTGTTCTACGTGCTCGAGGGCGAGCTGGACGTGCTCGCCTTCGAACCGCGCATCCGCACGCCCGACAACTGGCGGACGTGGGAGTCGACTTCGGGCAACCGGGTGGTCCGCGCCACCCCGGGCACGGTCATCGTCGTACCCCCCGGCTGCCCCCACGCCTTCGCCAACCCGACGGACGAACCGGCCAAGATGTTCTTCCAGGCCAGCCCGCCCCCGGACCACGAGCGCTACTTCGAGGAACTGCTGGAGATCCTGGGCGACGGGGGGCCGCCGGACCACGAGGCCATCGAGGCGCTGCGGGCCAAGTACGACATCGAGCAGCTCACGCCCCTGCGACACGGTTAGCGGATCGGCATGCCCGCCAACGTGCGCGCGATCACCAGCCGCTGGATCTCGCTCGTGCCCTCGAAGATCGTGTAGATCGCGGAGTCGCGGTGCATCCGCTCCACCGGGTACTCGCGCGTGTAGCCGTTGCCGCCCAGGATCTGGATCGCCTGGGCGGTCACCTTCTTCGCGGTCTCGCTCGCGAACAGCTTGGACATCGATCCCTCGGCCGCCGTGAACGGCTTGCCGTTGATCGCCATCCAGGAGGCCCGCCACACCAGCAGCCGCGCCGCGTCGATGGACGTCCGCATGTCGGCGAGCTGGAAGGCGATGCCCTGGTTGTCGATGATCGGGCGTCCGAACTGCTCCCGCGTCTGCGCGTACTCCAGCGCCACCTCGTACGCGGCCCGGGCGGTGCCCACCGCCATCGCGCCGACCGCCGGGCGGGACGCCTCGAAGGTGGCCATCGCGGCGTTCTTCACCCGCTCGCCGCCCTTCTTGGCCTTCTCCCGGGCGCGGGCCAGGCGGGCGTCCAGCTTCTCCTTGCCGCCGAGGAGGCAGGAGCCGGGGACGCGCACGTTGTCGAGGACGACCTCGGCGGTGTGCGAGGCGCGGATGCCGTGCTTCTTGAACTTCTGCCCCTGGGACAGTCCCGGGGTGGCCGGCGGGACGATGAAGGAGGCGTGGCCCTTGGAGCCCAGCTCCGCGTCGACGACCGCGACGACGACGTGGACGTTGGCGATGCCGCCGTTGGTCGCCCAGGTCTTGGTGCCGTTGAGGACCCACTCGTCCTTGGCCTCGTCGTACACGGCACGCGTGCGCATGGAGGCCACGTCGGAGCCGGCGTCGGGCTCGGACGAGCAGAAGGCGGCGACCTTGACGTCGTTGGCGTCGCCGTACATCTGGGGGATCCAGGTGCCGATCTGCTCCTCGGTGCCGTTGGCGAGGACGCCGACGGCGGCGAGGCCGGTGCCGACGATCGACAGGGCGATGCCCGCGTCGCCCCAGAACAGCTCCTCCATCGCCATGGGGATGCCGAGGCCGGTGGAGTCGAAGTACTGCTGGGCGTAGAAGTCGAGGGAGTAGATACCGACCTTGGCGGCCTCCTGGATGACCGGCCAGGGAGTCTCCTCGCGCTCGTCCCATTCGGCGGCCGCGGGGCGGATGACGTCGGCCGCGAAGCCGTGCAGCCAGTCCCGGACCTCCTTCTGTTCGTCGCTCAGCTCCATGGTGAACTCGGCCATGTCCCCTCCAGTGACGCACGTGCATGTTACTTGCGGTAACCTCGAGTCTGTTACCGGCGGGTAGGAAAAGTCAACTCCCGGGACCCCCTCGCCCTCCCGTTCGATGTCACGTGCCCTGTGAGTGTTAGTTTGCGCAGGCGTCACCGAAACAGCACGGGTGGGGAGAGCACATGAACACCACACAGCGGACCGATCAGCAGACGTCCGCCGACCGCAGACGGCGCGAGCTGCTCGAGGCCGCCGACCGGGTGGTGCTGCGCGACGGTCCGCACGCCTCGATGAACGCCATCGCCGCCGAGGCCGGCATCACCAAGCCGATCCTGTACCGCCACTTCGGCGACAAGGGCGGACTCTACGCCGCCCTCGCCGTCCGGCACACCGACGCCCTCCTCGCCTCGCTGCGGGCCGCCCTGGACGCCCCGGCCCAGCGGCGCCAGCGCGTCGAGGCCACCCTGGACACCTATCTGGCGGCCATCGAGGCACGCCCTCAGGTGTACCGCTTCCTGATGCATCCGGCGGAGGGCGTCACCACACCCGCCGACCAGGCCGACCAGGGCTTCGACGTCGGCAAGCACTCGGCGCCGCTGCTGCGCCGCATGGGCGAGGAGCTGGCCCAGGTCATCGAGGAGCGCCTCGACGTCGGACCGGGCACGCAGCAGCTGGCCCGGGTGTGGGGGCACGGGATCGTCGGCATGATGCACGCCGCCGGGGACTGGTGGCTGGGCGAACGCCCCTGCCCCCGGGAGGAATTGGTCCGCACCCTGGCCGACCTGCTGTGGGGCCGCCTCGCCGAGGCCGGCGACAAGGCGGGCGGCCCGGGCTTCTGACCCCCCGGTCGCTCCGCGCCCCGGTTCTCGTCGGTGGTCCCGCTCAGCGGTGCCAGGACGCCCGTGCCACCTGTCGCATCAGCTTCCGGTGGCGCCGGCCGGTAAGGCGGTCGGCGTAGACCCGCCCCTCCAGGTGATCGCACTCGTGCTGGAGGCACCGGGCGAAGAACCCCGTCCCGCGTACGGTGACCGGTTCCCCGGTCACCGTGAAACCGGTCACGACCGCCTCGTCGTGACGCTCGGTCCCGGCCTCGAGGCCCGGCAGCGACAGACAGCCCTCCGGCCCGCGCACCACCACCCCGCCGGTCTCGACGAGCCGCGGGTTCACCACGTGCCCGAGGTGCCGCTCGTCCTCGTCGTCCGGGCAGTCGTACACGAAGACGCGCACCGCCTCGCCGATCTGGTTCGCGGCCAGACCCACGCCGTGGGCGGCGTACATGGTCGCGAACAAGTCCTCCACGAGCGCCGCGAGTTCCGGTCCGAAGTCGGTCACCTCGTCGCAGGGGGCGTGCAGGACGGGATCGCCGAGGAGGCCGAGGGAGCGGACGCGCCCGTGGGCGCCCGGGATGGAGCCGTGTCGCATGACGGTCAGAGTAAGGTCCCTGTGTTCCCCGGCGGCTCGCGCCCACCGCCAGAACCTCGTGGCCGGTGCCGCGATTCGGGAGTGCGAACGGATCTCGATAGGCTGAGGTCCACACCACGTGGCCGTCAGGCTTCAGGCGCGGCGCGTACGCAAGGAGGATCGAGAACTGATGGCAGGCAACTCGGACCCGCTCTCGCCCCGGGCCAAGATCGCCGTTACCGCGGGCAAGGCGGTCGCGGCGGCATCTCGCGCCGCGGGGCGCGGCAGCGGTTCGGTGATCGGCGGCAAGGTCGCGCTGAGACTCGATCCCGACCTCCTCGCCCGGCTCGCCCAGCACCTGGACGTGACCCTGGTCTCGGCGACCAACGGCAAGACCACCACCACCCGGCTCATCGCGGAGGCGCTCAAGGCGGCCGGTCCGGTCGTCTCCAACGCGCTCGGCGCCAACATGCCGGCCGGGATCACCTCGGCCCTCGCGAGCGGTTCGGAGTCCCGCTACGGGGTCATCGAGGTCGACGAGAAGTACCTCGTCGGCGTCGCCCAGGCCACCGACCCGAAGTGCATCGCCCTGCTCAACCTCTCCCGCGACCAGCTGGACCGCGCCGCCGAGACCCGCATGCTCGCCGAGAACTGGCGTGAGGGCCTGGCCGGCTCGAAGGCCGTGATCGTCGCCAACGCCGACGACCCGCTGGTGGTGTGGGCCGCGTCCTCCTCCCCCAACGTCATCTGGGTCGCCGCCGGGCAGATGTGGAAGGACGACGCCTGGTCCTGCCCGTCCTGCGGCGGCGTGATGCAGCGCCCCGGCGACGACTGGTTCTGCGGCGAGTGCGGCTTCCG
The DNA here is from genome assembly GCF_044591655.1 of Streptomyces sp. BBFR51. Taxonomy (NCBI): domain Bacteria; kingdom Bacillati; phylum Actinomycetota; class Actinomycetes; order Kitasatosporales; family Streptomycetaceae; genus Streptomyces; species Streptomyces sp. BBFR51. The sequence continues at coordinate 1,363,471 of NZ_CP172448.1, forward strand.
GCGCCCGACGCCGAGCTGGGCGCTCTCCGGCGACCACGTCCTCGACCCGCACGGCTCCGCCTGGCCGATCCACCTGCAGCTGCCGGGCCGCGCCAACAAGGCCAACGCCGCCTCCTCGGCCGCCGTCGCCGCCGTCTTCGGGGTGCCGCCGCAGGTCGCCCTGGAGCGCATGTACCAGGTGCAGGCGGTCGCCGGACGCTACGACGTCGTGCAGTTCCAGGGCCGTGACCTGCGGCTGCTGCTCGCCAAGAACCCGGCGGGCTGGCTGGAGACCTTCTCCCTGATCGACCCGCCGCCGACCCCGGTGATCCTCTCGGTGAACGCGCGCGGCGCCGACGGCACCGACACCTCCTGGCTGTGGGACGTGGACTACACCCGGCTGACCGGTCACCCGATCTGCGTGATCGGCGACCGGAAGCTGGACCTCGCGGTGCGCCTGGAGGTCGCGAACCAGCAGTTCCAGGTGTGCGAGAACCTCGACCAGGCGGTGCAGCAGTGCCCGCCCGGACGCATCGAGGTCATCGCGAACTACACCGCCTTCCAGGACCTGCGCCGCCGCGTCGGCAACTGACCGCGAGACCTCAGGGGACTTTCGTGAGCGACAACCAACTGCGGATCGTCTGGATCTACCCGGACCTCCTCAGCACCTACGGCGACCAGGGCAACGCGCTGGTCGTGGAGCGCCGGGCCCGCCAGCGCGGCCTCGACGTGGCCAGGCTCGACGTGCGCAGCGACCAGCCGATCCCGACCTCCGGCGACATCTACCTCATCGGCGGCGGCGAGGACCGGCCGCAGCGGCTCGCGGCCGAGCGGCTGCGCCGCGACGGCGGCCTGCAACGGGCGGTGGAGAACGGTGCGATCGTCTTCTCCGTCTGCGCCGGCTACCAGATCCTGGGCCACGAGTTCATCAACGACCTCGGCCAGCGCGAGCCGGGCCTCGGCCTGCTCGACGTGGTCTCGACCCGCGGCGAGGGCGCGCGATGCGTCGGTGACGTCCTCGGCGACATCGACGCGCGTCTCGGCCTGCCCCCGCTGACCGGCTTCGAGAACCACCAGGGCGTCACCCACGTCGGGCCCAACGCCCGCCCGCTCGCCCAGGTCCGCTTCGGCAACGGCAACGGCACGGGGGACGGCACGGAGGGCGCGTACAACGACACGGTCTTCGGCACGTACATGCACGGTCCCGTGCTGGCCCGCAACCCGCTGATCGCGGACCTGCTGCTCAAGCTGGCCCTCGACGTGAACGCACTGCCGCCGACCGACGACCGCTGGTACGAGGCGCTCCGCAACGAGCGCATCGCGGCTGCGCAGCAGCCTGCGTAGTCACAGTTGCGCAGCAGCCTGCGTAGTCACAGTTGCGCAGCAGCCTGCGTAATCACAGCTGTGCAGTGCCTGCGTAATCACAGCTGCGCAGTGCCTGCGTAGTCACAGGTGCGCGGCAGCCCGTCTGATGGCTCATCCGCACAGGTGAGCGGGCTCGTCCAGTAGGCGGACGCACGGTTCGGTCCCGCCCCCCGATGCCGCTAGGGTGGCGGGAATCGAGCCGGACAGCGCGGTCCGGACCCGTGCCACGTTGAGAAGGTATTTCGGGCTATGCGCATTGGTGTCCTCACGTCCGGCGGCGACTGCCCAGGCCTGAACGCCGTCATCCGGTCCGTCGTGCACCGTGCCGTCGTCGACCACGGCGACGAGGTCATCGGCTTCCGGGACGGCTGGAAGGGCCTCCTGGAGTGCGACTACCTCAAGCTGGACCTCGACGCGGTCGGCGGCATCCTGGCACGCGGCGGCACCATCCTCGGCTCCTCCCGGGTCCGTCCCGAGCATCTGCGGGACGGCGTCGAGCGGGCCCGGGGGCACGTCGAGGAACTCGGCCTCGACGCGATCATCCCGATCGGCGGCGAGGGCACGCTCAAGGCGGCCCGGCTGCTGTCCGACAACGGCCTGCCGATCGTGGGCGTGCCGAAGACGATCGACAACGACATAGCGGTCACCGACGTCACCTTCGGCTTCGACACGGCCGTGACCGTGGCCACCGAGGCCCTGGACCGGCTGAAGACCACCGCCGAGTCCCACCAGCGGGTGCTGATCGTCGAGGTCATGGGGCGCCACACGGGCTGGATCGCGCTGCACTCGGGCATGGCGGCCGGCGCGCACGCCGTCGTCGTCCCGGAGCGGCCCTTCGACATCGACGAGTTGGCCGCGAAGGTCGGCGAGCGCTTCTCGGCGGGCAAGCGGTTCGCGATCGTGGTGGCCGCGGAGGGTGCCAAGCCGAAGGCCGGCTCCATGGACTTCGACGAGGGCGGCAAGGACGTCTACGGTCACGAGCGCTTCGCCGGGATCGCCCGCCAGCTCTCGATCGAGCTGGAGGAACGGCTCGGCAAGGAGGCCCGGCCGGTGATCCTCGGACACGTCCAGCGCGGCGGCACGCCGACGGCGTACGACCGGGTACTGGCGACGCGGTTCGGGTGGCACGCGGTGGAGGCCGTGCACCGCGGGGAGTTCGGGAAGATGACGGCCCTGCGCGGGACGGACATCACGATGGTGTCGCTCGCCGACGCGGTGGAGTCTTTGAAGACGGTGCCGGATGAGCGGTACGCGGAGGCGGAGTGCGTGCTCTGAATCTGCGAGGCCGCTGAGAGCTCGGGCGTACTGGTTCGTCGCGGGCGTGTTCGCAGCCCCCGGTCGCAAGCGCGGCCGGGGGCGGTTCTACGCTTGCTTCGGACAAGCGGCGTTCAACCGCGCTCAACCCCCACGAAACAGGAGCCGGCGGATGGATCACAGCGGGCACGGCATGACGATGGATCTGCCGCCGTTCACGCTGGGGCGGGGTCTCGCCTGGTCGGCGGATCCCTTCTTCCTGATCGCGTGTCTCCTGGGTCTGGCGCTCTACGGCTGGGGCCTCGTCCGGCTGACCCGGCGCGGCGACAAGTGGCCGGTCGGCCGGACCGTGTCCTTCGTGGCCGGTGTGCTGAGCATCGCCCTGATGATGTGCACGAAGCTCAACGACTACGGCATGGTCATGTTCAGCGTGCACATGGTCCAGCACATGGTGATCAGCATGGTGTCGCCGATCCTGCTGCTGCTCGGCGCCCCGATCACGCTGGCCCTGCGCGCGCTCGCCCCGGCGGGCCGCGGCCGCAAGGGCCCCCGCGAGATGCTGCTGATGCTGCTGCACAGCCGCTACATGCGGTTCATCACCCACCCCGCGTTCACCATCCCGCTGTTCATCGCGAGTCTGTACGCCCTGTACTTCACCCCGATCTTCGACGCCTTGATGGGCTCCCAGGCCGGGCACATCGCGATGATGGTGCACTTCCTCGCGGTCGGGGTGGTGTTCTTCTGGCCGATCATGGGCGTGGACCCCGGACCGCACCGGCCTGGTTACCTCATGCGGATGCTGGAGCTGTTCGCGGGCATGCCGTTCCACGCGTTCTTCGGCATCGCGCTGATGATGGCGTCCTCCCCGATGGTCGAGACGTTCGAGAACCCGCCCGCCTCGCTCGGCATCGACGCGCTCTCCGACCAGAACGCGGCCGGTGGCATCGCCTGGGCCTTCAGCGAGGTCCCGTCCGTGCTGGTGCTCCTCGCGCTGCTCTTCCAGTGGTACGCCTCGGAGGAGCGGCAGGCCCGGCGCAGCGACCGGGCGGCCGACCGCGACGGCGACAAGGAACTCGCGGCGTACAACGCCTACCTGGCCTCACTGAACACACGCGGCGGCTGAACGCAACCGGGCACGCATCTCGTCGTCCGCCTCCCTGCGGAGCCAGAACCGGGGCACCATAGGGGGGAGCGAACCACGAGGAGGGTGTTGCGATGCCCGGTTCCACGGACAGTTCGACGAAGACGATGGGGGCGCTCACCATCGGCGGCCTCGTCGCGGTGACGGCGTACACGGTGGCGCTCGGGAGCAACGGCTGGCTGTGGTTCGGCTGGGTCGTGCTGGGGCTGATCACCCTGGGGCTGGTGGCCACGCGCAGCGCCTGAGCCCCGTGCGGGGCGCACCAGGAACCACTCGCCGGGCGGCTCACTCACGGCCGAGCCGGCCCGCCGAGTGCACGCCCGGCTGGTATTTCGGCAGCCGGACCGTGATCTTCATGCCCGCGCCGACGGCCGTCTCGATGACGAGGCCGTGGTCGTCTCCGTAGACCTGGCGGAGGCGGTCGTCGACGTTGGACAGCCCGATGCCGCCCGACGGGCTGACCTCGCGCGCCAGGATGCGGCGCAGCAGGCCGGGGTCCATGCCCGCGCCGTCGTCCTCGATGACGACCAGCGCCTCGGCGCCCGCGTCCTGGGCGGTGATCTGGATGCGGCACCGGTCGGCCTTGCCCTCCAGACCGTGCTTGACGGCGTTCTCGACGAGCGGCTGGAGGCAGAGGAAGGGCAGCGCGACCGGCAGCACCTCGGGGGCGACCTGGAGGGTGACGGCGAGGCGGTCGCCGAAGCGGGCCCGCACCAGCGCCAGGTAGTGGTCGATGGCGTGCAGCTCGTCGGCGAGGGTGGTGAAGTCGCCGTGCCGGCGGAACGAGTAGCGGGTGAAGTCGGCGAACTCCAGCAGCAGCTCGCGGGCGCGCTCGGGGTCGGTGCGCACGAAGGACGCGATCACCGCGAGCGAGTTGAAGATGAAGTGCGGGGAGATCTGGGCCCGCAGCGCCTTGATCTCGGCCTCGATGAGCCGGGTGCGGGACTGGTCGAGGTCGGCCAGCTCCAGCTGGACCGAGACCCAGCGGGCCACCTCGCCGGCCGCCCGGACCAGGACGGCGGACTCGCGGGGCGCGCAGGCGACGAGGGCGCCGTGCACCCGGTCGTCGACGGTGAGCGGGGCGACGACGGCCCAGCGGACGGTGCAGTCGGGGGTGTCGCAGGTGAGGCGGAAGGCCTCGCCCCGGCCGCTCTCCAGCGGTCCGGCGAGGCGCTCCATGATCTCGGTGCGGTGGTGGGCGCCGATGCCGTCCCAGACCAGGACCTCCTTGAGGTCGGTCAGGCACAGCGCGTCCGTGCCCAGCAGGGAGCGCAGCTTGCGGGCCGACCTGCCCGCGGTCTCCTCGGTCAGGCCGGCCCGCAGCGGGGGCGTGGCCAGGGAGGCGGTGTGCAGGGTCTGGAAGGTGGCGTGCTCGACCGGGGTGCCCAGGCCGCCCAGGTTCTGCGGGCGGGCCGTGCGCCGCCCCAGCCAGAAACCGGCGGCCAGCAGGGGGAGCACGGCGACGACCAGGCCCGCCAGGAAACCACTCACCGAGCCGCTCACGAGGTCGCCTCCTCGCGCGGGTCCCCCGCCTGCGGGCCCTCCGCCCCCGGACGGCCGACCCGCGGGCCGCCCGTCTTCAGATCGTCCGCGCGCATGTTGTCCACCCGCATGTCGTCCGCGCGCACGTCCTCCGCGCGCAGCTCTTCCGTTCCCAGCTCCTCCGGCAGGTGGAAGCGCGCCAGGATCGCCGCCGTCCCGGCAGGTACCCGGCCCGGGGTGGCCAGGGAGACCAGCACCATGGTGAGGAAGCCCAGCGGTACCGACCACAGGGCGGGCCAGGCCAGCAGCGCGTGCAGGGCACCGCCGCCGCCCGGGAAGCCGCCCATGGTGGCGGCGACGGCGAGCAGCGCGGAGCCGCCTCCCACGAGCATCCCGGCCGCCGCACCGGGCGGGGTCAGCCGCCGCCACCAGATGCCGAGCACGAGCAGCGGGCAGAAGGAGGAGGCGGAGACGGCGAAGGCGAGGCCGACGGCGTCGGCGACCGGCAGACCGCCGACCAGCGCGCTCGCCGCCAGTGGCACCGCCATGGCGAGGAGGGTGCCGAGCCGGAAGTGCGGCACCGCGCGGGACGGCAGCACGTCCTGGGTGAGCACGCCCGCGACGGCCATGGTCAGCCCCGACGCGGTGGACAGGAACGCGGCGAACGCACCGCCCGCGACCAGCGCGCCGAGCAGGTCGCCGCCCACTCCCCCGATCATCCGGTCGGGCAGCAGCAGGACGGCGGCGTCGGCGTCGCCGGTGAGGGTCAGTTCGGGGGCGTAGAGGCGGCCGAGGGCGCCGTAGACGGGTGGCAGCAGGTAGAAGGCGCCGATCAGGCCGAGGACGGCGACGGTGGTGCGGCGGGCGGCCACGCCGGTCGGGCTGGTGTAGAAGCGCACCACGACGTGCGGCAGGCCCATGGTGCCCAGGAAGGTCGCGAGGATCAGGCCGTACGTGGCGTACAGCGGGCGTTCCGTGCGGCTCTCCGCCCGCGAGGGCGACAGGGCGTCGTCGGCGCCGCGTCCGGCGGCCGGGACGGGGGTGTCCTTGGCGAAGGTGAGCCGGGTGCCGGCCTCGATGTGATGGGTGCCGGCGGGCAGGTCGAGCCGGGTGCCCTCGTGGGCGCGGCCGTCCACGGTGCCGTCGACGGTGACCGTCAGGGGCCCCTCGAGCTTGAGGGTGAGGCTGTCGTCGACCCGGACGGAGCGCTGCTCGCGGAAGGTTGCCGGTTCCTCGAAGGGGCGGCCGGGGGCGCCGTCGCTCTGCCAGGCCAGCATCAGGAAGAGGGCGGGGACGAGCAGGGCGGTGAGCTTCAGCCAGTACTGGAAGGCCTGGACGAAGGTGATGCTGCGCATGCCGCCGGCGGCGACGATGGCGGTGACGACGACGGCGACGATCACCCCGCCGAGCCAGTCGGGCGCCCCGCTGAGCACGGTCAGCGTCAGTCCGGCGCCCTGGAGCTGGGGCAGCAGGTACAGCCAGCCGACGCCGACGACGAAGGCGCCCGCGAGCCGCCGTACCCCCTGGGAGGCGAGCCGGGCCTCGGCGAAGTCGGGCAGCGTGTAGGCCCCGGAGCGGCGCAGCGGGGCGGCGACGAAGAGCAGCAGGACCAGGTAGCCGGCGGTGTATCCGACCGGGTACCAGAGCATGTCGGGGCCCTGGACGAGGACCAGCCCCGCGATGCCGAGGAAGGACGCGGCGGAGAGGTACTCGCCGCTGATGGCGGCGGCGTTGAGGCGGGGGCCGACGGCGCGGGAGGCGACGTAGAAGTCGGAGGTGGTGCGGGAGATGCGCAGGCCGAAGGCGCCGACGAGGACGGTGGCCACGACGACGAGGGCGACGGCGGGTATGGCGTAGCTGGAGTTCATGGCGCCTGCACGGCCCCGTCCCCAGCCCTGTCCCCGTCCCTGACCTTGTTCTCGTACTCGTCCCCGGCCGGCGAGGTCATCGGTCCTCGACCAGGCGTACGAAGTCGCGTTCGTTGCGCTCGGCGCGACGCACGTACCAGCGGGCGAGGAGGACCAGCGGGGCGTACAGGCCGAAGCCGAGGACGGCCCACTCCAGGCGGCGGGCGCCGGGCACCGCGGCGAACAGCAGCGGCAGCGGCGCCACGAGGAGCCCGAGGACGGCGAAGGCGGCGAGGCCGGCGCGCAGCTGGCTGCGCATCAGGGAGCGGACGTAGGTGTGGCCCAGGGTGGTCTGCTCGTCGATCTCGGTGCGCGGCCGGTAGTAGCCGGACGCGCGCCGGGTACGCCTGGGCGGGCCGGTGACGGTGACGCGGCGTTCGGTCGGGTCCTGGGGCACGACTCACGGCCTCCGCATGAGCAGGTCCCGCAGTTCGCGCGCGTGGCGCCTGCTGACCTGGAGTTCCTCGGTGCCGACCAGGACGCTGACGGTGCCCGCGTCGAGCCGGAGTTCTCCGATGTGGCGCAGGGCGACGAGGTGGCGGCGGTGGATGCGGACGAAGCCGCGGGCGCGCCAGCGCTCCTCCAGGGTGGACAGGGGGATGCGGACGAGGTGGCTGCCCCGGTCGGTGTGCAGTCTGGCGTAGTCGCCCTGGGCCTCGACGTGGGTGATGTCGTCGACGGGGACGAAGCGGGTGACGCCGCCGAGTTCCACGGTGATGTGGTCGGAGTCGGGTTCGTGCACCACGGGTATGCGCGGGGCGGACGCGGCGGTGGAGGCGGAGGCGGCGGTCGCGGTGCCGCGCCGTTCGGCGGCGCGGCGGACGGCCTCGGCGAGCCGTTCCCTGCGGACGGGTTTGAGCACGTAGTCGACGGCCTTGAGGTCGAAGGCCTGGACGGCGAAGTCCTCGTGCGCGGTGACGAACACGACCAGCGGCGGCCGGGCGAAGCCGGTCAGCAGCCGGGCGAGGTCCAGTCCGTCGAGGCCGGGCATCTGGATGTCGAGGAAGACGACGTCGATGGCGTCCGGACCGTCGGGGCCCGACTCCAGGGCCCGGTTGATGCGGCGCAGCGCCTCGGTCGCGTCGCTCGCGCCCTCCGCCGTGCCGATGCGGGGGTCGGCGTTCAGCAGGTACACGAGTTCCTCGAGCGTGGGGCGTTCGTCGTCGACAGCAAGGGCGCGCAGCATGAACGTGGAGTGTAGGAGTAATCCGTGCGCCTGCACACGCCTGCGACGTGGACCTATCCGCTGGATACAGTGCCCGCATGAACAGCAGGCCCGTTTCGTTCGACGAACTCGACCGGAAGATCGTCACCGCGCTGATGGCGAACGCCAGGACGTCCTTCGCCGAGATCGGGGCGGAGATCGGACTGTCCTCGACGGCGGTCAAGCGCCGGGTGGACCGGCTGCGCGAGAACGATGTGATCACCGGGTTCACGGCGACGGTCCGGCCCTCGGCGCTGGGGTGGCGCACGGAGGCGTACGTGGAGGTGTACTGCGAGGGCGCGGCGCCGCCGAGGCGGCTCGCCGAGGTCGTGCGCGGCTACCCGGAGATCACGGCGGCGATGACGGTGACGGGCGGCGCGGACGCGCTGCTGCATGTGCGGGCGCGGGACGTGGAGCACTTCGAGGAGGTGCTGGAGCGAATCCGTGCGGAGCCGTTCATTCGGAAGACGATCAGTGTGATGGTGCTGTCCCACCTGCTCCCGGACAGTTCGGAGGCGGGAGCCGCCCTGCTCGCTCCGGAAGGCGCAGCAGACGTGCGCTGACCAGGTGAAGAACGCAGCGATCCTGCGGGAACACGCAGCTTTTGTCGCTTGTCGGGCTCGGGTGTCACTTCTTACCGTGGTGTCAACACCCCGTCACACACCGTGAAAAGCGGAGGTACCCCTCTGTGCCCGAGTCCCGTGTGCCGCGCCGGCGGCGATTCGTGGTCTGCGAACCCAGACACTTCGCCGTGCAGTACGCGATCAACCCGTGGATGAACACCGACCGACCCGTCGACGTCATCCGCGCCCTCGACCAGTGGCAGGCACTGGTCGACACCTACCGTGCCCACGGTCACACCGTGGATCCCGTCGGGCCGGTCCCGGGTCTGCCCGACATGGTCTTCGCCGCGAACTGCGCGGTCGTGGTCGAGGGCCGGGTCTTCGGCTCGCTCTTCCACGCGCCCGAGCGACGTCCCGAGTCCGTGCCCTTCGAGGCGTGGTTCAAGACCCGCGGCTTCGAGGTCCACCATCCCGAGTCGGTCTGCGAGGGCGAGGGCGACCTGGTGCCGGCCGGCCGCTGGATCCTGGCCGGCACGGGGTTCCGCACCACCCGTGAGGCGCATCGCGAGGTGCAGGAGTTCTTCGGCGTGCCGGTGATCTCGCTGACCCTGGTGGACCCGTACTTCTACCACCTGGACACGGCGCTGTTCGTGCTCGACGACGGGGCCGAGAGTTCCGGGACCGGGACCGGAAAGGACGGGAACATCGCCTACTACCCCGGGGCCTTCTCCCCCGGCAGCCGTGAGGTGCTCGAGCGGCTCTACCCGGACGCGGTGATCGCCACCCGCGAGGACGCCATGGCGTTCGGGCTCAACTCCGTGTCCGACGGACGGCACGTGTTCATCGCGCCCGGGGCCCGGGCGCTGGCCGACCGGCTCGCGGGTCTCGGCTATGTGCCCGTCCCCGTCGACCTGTCCGAGTTCCACAAGGCCGGTGGCGGCATCAAGTGCTGCACCCAGGAGATCCGGGAGACCCGCTCATGACCGCACCCGCCCGCACCACCCGCGACTCCGGGGAACTGATCCGCGCGGAGGAGCCCGTCCTCGCGCACAACTACCATCCGCTGCCCGTCGTGGTGGCCCGTGCGGAGGGCGCCTGGGTCGAGGACGTGGAGGGCCGCCGCTACCTGGACATGCTGGCCGGCTACTCGGCGCTCAACTTCGGCCACCGCCACCCGGCCCTGGTCGGGGCGGCCCACCAGCAGCTGGACCGGCTCACGCTCACCTCGCGCGCCTTCCACAACGACCGGCTCGCGGGCTTCGCCGAGCGGCTGGCCGCGCTGACCGGCACGGACATGGTGCTGCCGATGAACACCGGCGCCGAGGCGGTGGAGAGCGGCATCAAGGTGGCCCGCAAGTGGGCCTACGACGTGAAGGGCGTCCCGGCCGACCGGGCGACGATCGTGGTCGCCGCGGACAACTTCCACGGCCGTACGACGACGATCGTGAGCTTCTCCACCGACGAGACGGCCCGCGCCGGCTTCGGCCCCTTCACGCCCGGCTTCCGCATCGTCCCGTACAACGACCTGGCGGCGCTGGAGGCGGCGGTCGACGAGACGACGGCGGCCGTGCTGATCGAGCCGATCCAGGGCGAGGCGGGGGTGCTGATCCCGGACGACGGCTATCTGGCCGGCGTGCGGGAGCTGACCCGGCGCGAGGGCTGTCTCTTCGTCGCGGACGAGATCCAGTCGGGTCTGGGCCGCACGGGCCACACCCTGGCCGTCGAGCACGAGTCGGTCGTGCCGGACGTGGTGCTGCTGGGCAAGGCGCTGGGCGGCGGCATCGTCCCGGTGTCGGCGGTGGTCGGCAGTCGTGAGGTGCTGGGTGTGCTGCACCCGGGTGAGCACGGTTCGACGTTCGGCGGCAATCCGCTGGCCGCCGCGGTCGGCACGGCGGTGGTGGAGCTGCTGGAGACGGGCGAGTTCCAGCGCCGGGCGGCCGAGCTGGGCACGGTGCTGCGCGAGGGCCTGGCCGCCCTGGTCGGCAAGGGTGTCGTCGGCTTCCGGGCGCGGGGGCTGTGGGCGGGCGTCGACGTGGACCCGGCGCTGGGCACCGGGCGTGAGATCAGCGAACGGCTGATGCGCGAGGGTGTCCTCGTCAAGGACACCCACGGCTCCACGATCCGGCTGGCCCCGCCGCTGACCGTCACGGGTGAGGAGCTGGCGGGCGCCCTCGGAACGCTGGAGAAGGTCCTGACCTCCTAGCGTGCCGTCGCGGCGGTCCTTACGGAGCGGTTCGGCCCCGGTCGAGCCGCTCCACCAGCGTCACGTTGTCCAGGTCCTCGGCGTCGCTGCTCGGCGCGCCCGCGAACCAGGCGTCGAGGATCTCCCGCAGCAGCGGCGCGGACGTCAGCCGCAGGCTCAGCGCGAGCACGTTGGCGTCGTTCCAGCGGCGGGCCCCGTCCGCCGTGTAGGCGTCGGCGCACAGGGCCGCGCGTACGCCCGGCACCTTGTTCGCGGCGATCGACGCGCCCGTGCCGGTCCAGCAGCACACCACCGCCTGGTCGGCCCGGCCGTCGGCGACCTCGCGGGCGGCCAGCTCCGAGCACACCGCCCACCGGGCGTCCGCACCCGGGCTCAGGGCGCCGTGCGCGCGCACCTCGTGACCGCGGCCGCGCAGCTCCTCGACGAGGAGGCGGGCCACGGGTTCGTCCATGTCGGCGGAGACGGAGATACGCATGTGCGGAAGCGTACTCACCCGGGCGTTCACCTCATCGGCTCAACCACATGACTGAAGTCACGACCATACCCAGCATGATCGGGGGAACGGGTACGACCTGACAGACGTACGACCGAGCAGCGCTCCGCCCGGAGTGTCTGCGCGTGGAAAGGGAGGCCGCCACGTCCCCCACCGAGAACGGCCAGGAAACCGACGCCGCGGCGGTCCGCCGCCACCCCGCCCTGTTCCGGGCGATCAAGCGTCGGCAGAACCCCCGACTGCGCCGGTCCGACATCACCATCACGGACGAGGCCGCGATCAAGCGAGCCGTGAAGGCGGCCTCTCTCGGCAATGCCATGGAGTGGTTCGACTTCGGCATCTACGCCTATCTGGCGGGCACCATCGGCCGCGTGTTCTTCCCCTCCGGGAGTGACACCGCGCAGCTGCTGTCGTCGTTCGCCACGTTCGCCGTGGCGTTCCTGGTGCGCCCCATCGGCGGCATGGTCTTCGGACCGATGGGTGACAAGATCGGCCGTAAGAAGGTCCTCGCGCTGACGATGATCCTCATGGCGATCGGCACCGCCGCCATCGGGTTCATCCCCAGCTACGACTCGATCGGCTTCTGGTCCCCGCTGCTGCTGATCCTCTTCCGCCTGCTCCAGGGCTTCTCCACCGGCGGCGAGTACGGCGGCGCGTCCACGTTCATCGCCGAGTACGCGCCCGACAAGCGGCGCGGCTTCTTCGGCAGCTTCCTGGAGCTGGGAACGCTCGCCGGGTACACGGCCGCCGCCAGTCTCGTCACCGCCCTGACCGCCATTCTGGGCAGCGACGGCATGGACTCGTGGGGCTGGCGCGTACCGTTCCTCGCCGCGGCTCCGCTCGGCATGATCGGTATCTACCTGCGTCTGCGGCTCGACGACACGCCCGCGTATCTGAAGCTGGAGGACTCCAACGTCCACATCTCGGAGGCCGCGACGGCGGTGGAGACCACCGCTCGGGGCGACCTCGCCAAGATCTTCCGCACGCACTGGCGGTCGCTGGTGCTGTGCATCGCGCTGGTCGGCGCGTACAACATCACCGACTACATGCTGCTGTCGTACATGCCGACCTACCTGTCGGACGAGCTGGACTACAGCGAGAGCCACGGACTGATGATCCTGGTGGCGACCATGGTGCTGCTGATGCTGATCATCAACCAGGTCGGCCGGCTGTCCGACCACTTCGGCCGCAAGCCCGTCCTGATGACCGGCATGATCGCGTTCCTCGTCCTCTCCGCCCCGGCGTTCCTGCTGGTGCAGGAGGGCAGTCTGATCGCCGTCTCGGGCGGCATGCTGATGCTCGGCCTGTCGCTGGTCTGTCTGCTCGGCACGATGTCGGCGGCGCTCCCGGCGATGTTCCCCACCAACGTCCGGTACGGGTCCCTGTCGGTCGGCTACAACCTGTCGGCCTCCCTGTTCGGTGGCACCACCCCGCTGGTGATCACCGCGCTGATCAGCGTGACCGGCTCCGACATGATGCCCGCCTACTACTCGATGGCGGCGGCGCTGGTCGGCATCGTGGCCGTGGCCTGCATGAAGGAGACGGCGCAGAAGCCGCTCGCGGGCTCCCCGCCTTCGGTGCAGACCGAGGAGGAGGCGGCGGAGATGGTCGAGGCGCAGGCCCCGACGCCGAAGTTCTGAGCACCTGACCGACGTGTGTGCGGGGCGGTGGGGTACGTGTGTTGCGTACCCCACCGCCCCGTCGGTCTGTCAGATGTGGGTCACACGCGCCCCCACAGGGCGGGAACGTTCGGCGGCTCCCAGCCGGGGTAGGCGGTGTGGCCCTGGATGCACCGGTAGCGGACGCCGTCGTAGGTCACCACGTCACCGGCCGCGTAGGTGGCTCCCAGCTGCCAGGTGGTCTCGCCGCCGCCGTCGCCGGACACGGTGAGGGTGTACGTGGTGGTGTGGGTGACCGTGCCGGTGCCCGTGAGGGTCAGGGTGTAGGTGCCCGCGACCGTTCCGGCCGCGACCGCGACGGTGGCGGTCGAGGACTGCCCCGAGGTGACCGAGTCAGGGGTGAAGGTGACGCTCACGCCGGCGGGCGCGCCGGACGCGGACAGCCGCACGTTCTGTGCGTCGCCGCCGGTGGTGGCCGTGTTCACGGTGACCGTCGACGAGGTGCCGGGGTCGACCGTGCCCCCGGAGGGGTCGGCGGAGATCGAGAAGTCGTCCCTCGGGCTGGGCTCGTCGCCCACGGCGGTCTTCCAGATCGTGTAGGCGACGCCGTCGGCGCTGCGGTCGAGCGCGGTGGCGTTGATGTTGGCGGTGGTGTCGCAGGCGGAGTGGTAGCACGGGTCGTAGGAGCGGCCCGCGGTGCCGCCCCACTTGGCGGCCTCCGCGGACGACTTCACGGCGGAGGCACCGGTGGCGTAGCCGGAGGTGGGGATGCCGACCTGCTGGAAGGAGTAGTCGTCGGAGCGGCCCTGGCCCTCGACGTTCTCCTGCGGGGCGAGGCCGAGGGAGGTCCAGTACTCCCGCATCGGCGCGGAGGCCGAGGAGTTCAGGTTGTTGATGAAGTAGCCGCCGTTGACGGAGGCGACCATGTCGAAGTTGTAGTACGCCTTGATCGTGGCGCGCTCGGTCGTGGAGAGCGTCCGGGCGTAGAAGTCCGAGCCGTTCAGGCCCTGCTCCTCGTCGGTCCACCAGGCGAAGCGGACGCGGTTCTCCATGGTCGGGTTCTGCTCGGCCAGGGTGAGCGCCGTCTGAAGGAGCGTGGCGGAACCGGAGCCGTTGTCGTTGATGCCGGGCCCGGCCGAGACGCCGTCGAGGTGGGCGCCGAACATGTAGACACTGTTCGCGTCGCCCTTCGGCCACTCGGCGATCAGGTTGTTGCCCGCGCCGGCTGAGCAGCCGGAGGTGCAGGTCTGCTCGCTGACGGTGTAGCCCGCCGCCTGGAGCCTGCCCTTCACGTAAGCGAGTGAGGCGTCGTACCCGGAGCCGGTGGACCGCCGGTTGCCGCCGTTCTGCGCGGCGATCGAACCGAACTGCGCCAGGTGGGCCCGCACCTGGGCGACGTCGACGTCGGGCGGCGTGCCCGGGTTGGTGCCGCCGCCCACGGTGAGGGTGTACTGGGCGGTGTGGCTCTTGCCGCCGGCCGTGCCCTTGACCGTGATCGAGTAGGTCCCGGCGGCCGTGCCGGACGTGGTGGCCACTCGCATGGTCGAGCCGGCGCCGGAGGTGACCGTCGACGGGCTGAAGGTGACGCTCACGCCGGACGGGGCGCCGGTGGCCGTCAGGGACACCTGCTGGGCGCTGCCGGTGACGGTGGTGGTGTCGACCGTGGCGTTGACCGCGGAGCCGGCCTCGACGTCGCCGTTCGCGGGGCTGAGCGCCAGCGAGAAGTCGGCCTGCTGCCGGGTGCAGGTCGGGTCGCCGCCCTGGGCCGGGATGTCGATCGCGTTCCAGGCCGCCTTGGTGGCGTCGAACAGGTCGCAGGAGGCGTCCAGGTTCTTCGCCGCGGTGAGGGTGGCGGTGCGGTACCGCTTGTAGGTCATGCCGCTGGTCTTGAGCAGCATTCCGCCGTAGAAGATCTTTCCGGCGTTCTGGATGCCGATGCCGGTCACCCGGCTGCCGTCGCAGGTGGGGCTTGCGGGCCTGCCGCCGCCGGGGCTGGAGCCTTCGGCCAGCAGGTAGAACCAGTGGTTCATCGGCCCGGCGGCCGCGTGCTCCTCGGTGTTCGGGATGGAGGCGGAGTAGCAGTTGGGGTGGTTGCCGACCTGCCGCGGGTCGTACATGTTGCGGATCGGGCCGCGGCCCTGCAGGTCGATCTCCTCGCCGACGGTGTAGTCGGGGGTGTCGTACGGAGCCGGCTGGTTCGCGTAGGCCTCGGTCAGGGCGCCCATGATGTCGCCGGTGGCCTCGCCCAGGCCGCTCTCGTGGTTCGCGCCGCCGGGGGTGTAGCTGTCGAGGCCGTGGCCGAACTCGTGGCCCACCACGTCCATGCCGGCGATCCACTTGCCTGCGCTGTTGTGGCCGATGGTGACCCGTGAGCCGTCCCAGTAGGCGTTGAGCTGGTTGAGGCCGACGAGGACCGGCCAGCTGCCGCCGTTGCCGTTGTGGCCGTTGCGGCCGAGCCAGTCGCGGAGCATGTCCGACTCCTTCTGCGCCGCGTACATGACGTCGACGCAGCCGGTCTCGCGGCTGGAGGCGTTGCCGGTGCCCCAGTCGTCGTCCGGACCGGTGAAGAGGCCGCCGTTGTAGTCCGAGCACTGCAGGCCGGGCCGGGTGGTGTCGCGCAGGGCGTACTGGCTGCCCGAGCGGGAGGTGTCGATGGTCAGCGGGTTCGGGCCGTTCCACTCGCTGTGGCCGGTGCCGGCCTTCACGTCGTCGTAGCTGTCGACGACCTTGCCGGTGCGGGCGTCCACGAAGACGTGCAGCCTGCCGGGCACGTGGTCCTTGGTCGTGCCGACCAGCACGGTCTCCCAGGCGAGGGTCTGGACGTCGTCCTTGACCCGGACCACCAGCCGCTTGGAGTCGACCTCGTCGACGTCGGCGAGCCGCTTGCGGCTGGTCTTCACCGCCTGCTCGGCCTTGATTCCCGCCTTGGTGGGCACCGCGATCGCGGCCCCGGTGGCGGACTGGACGGCGCGGACCCTGCCCTTGCCGTCGGCGAGGACGACTGCGTCGCCGCCGACCACGGGCAGACCGTTGTAGGTGCGCTCGTAGGCGACGGAGAAGAGGCCCTTGTCCCAGGGGGTGACCTGGTGACGGTCGTACTGCTCGTCGGGGCCGCCGTCGGCTAGGGCGTCCAGGCCGCTGCGTACGGCCTGGTCGGCCGCGGCGACGGCCCTCTCGACGGGGGTGGGTTCCGCCGCGGGGGGCGCGGGCCGCTCCGAGGCCGAGGCGAGGGAGGCCGGTACCACCACCCCTGCGAGTGTCATGGCCAGGACTGTCCCGGCCACCGCGGTCTGTCTGAGCATCGTGGCTCCTTGTGAGAGTGGGGAGGCTCCTGTCGGGCCGGCCCGGCCGTGACATGCCGGACGCGCACCTCGGGGTGCCGAGACGCGTCCACTGGGGGTGTCATTTGCATGTCATGTCGCGGGCTGGCGGAACCCTCACACCCCGCCGCACCGGAATCAACGGCTCCGCGGCAGTGGTCCAGTCCTGTCAAATTCCGGCAAGCGGGAGAGCGGCGCCCTCGCCTCCCTCCCCCGCGTCCAGCAGCCGCTCCCGGTACTCCCTGACCTCCGGCAGGTCGGCCCACTTCGTGGCGAGCCGGCTGTGCAGTCCGCGCAGTTCGGCGACGACCATCGACTCGCGCGAGCGCACGGCCTCGGGCAGGACCCCCGAGGCGAGGGGGACGGCGGCGCCGGGATCGCCCGCGCACGCCCAGCTGTCCGCCAGGCGCAGGGTGAGCAGCAGCCGCGCGCCCCGCATCTGGGGCGGCACCTGCGCGCACGACCGCGCGGTGGCGTCGACCGCGCGCCGGGCCGCGGCCCGGTCCCCGGTCACCACGGCGAGATCGCGCAGGGCGCCGCCGATCGCCGAGTCGAGCCGCATCCCGCCCTCGGCGCCGGCCAGCCAGGGCGCCTCCAGGTGGTCCCGCCGGTCGAGGCGGGCGAACCCGCGCCGGGCCAGGGTGATGTGACGGCGGCACTGGGCCGCGTCGCCCGCCAGGGCGTGGCCGCGCGCCTGGTAGAGGTCCGAGAGGGTGGCCGTCCACCGGCGCCGCCCGTCCACCGCGCCGATGCCCTCCGCGTACCCGAGCATCAGCGAGGGGTCCCCGTCGAGCCGGACCAGGGTGCACATGTCGCTGAGCAGGGTCGCGCGGGCCGAGGCGTCCTGGACGGCGTCCGCCCAGCGCAGTCCGTGCCCGAACCAGGCCATCGCCACGCCGCTCTGCCCGCGCTCCATCCGCAGCCGCCCGGCGACCTGGGCGTACTGCGCGCCGAGCCGCAACTGCCCGTAGGGCAGCCGCCCTTCGGAGTTGATCTCGTCGGCCCAGTGCGCCACGGCCCGCAGCAGCCCCTCGACGGCCCTCACGCGGCCCTCGTGCCGGAACGCCTCGCGGATCAGACAGGCCAGGACGGCGGTGAGGCCGTGCAGCAGTTCGGCCTCGGCGGCCACCGCCTTGCCGCCCGCTCCCCACGCCGCGGCCGGACCGCCCCACGGACCCGGACCGTCGAGCAGGGCCGGCAACTCGCCCGGATCGGGCACCGCGCACCCCGCGGTGCCGTGCAGCGGGCACGCCAGCCCCTCGGCGGGCAGCCGCGCGGGCCACATCCGGGGATCCGGCGCCCCCTGCCCCTCGGTGACGTCCGCGCCGGGCAGTGGCACGAACAGTGCCGGGTCGACCGGGAACCGGCCCGGCCGTCGCGGCACTTCGCGCGGCGCGGCGACGATCGCGGCCAGCTCGCCGCCGGTCTCCAGCACCGCGTCGAGCCGGCGCACCAGCCCGACGGGCGGCTCGCGCAGACCGGCCTCGAGTTTGCTGACGGCGGAGTGGTGGTAGCCCACCCGCAGACCGAGCTGCAGCTGGGTGAGCCCGGCCGCCCTGCGAAGGGAGCGCAACTGCCGCCCGAACTCCGCCCACGCGGCCCCGGCCGCCCGTGCCGATCCAGCGGTCATCCGCCCTCCCCCGGGTCGCGCCCCCGCCGCGGGCCGTTCGCCGCCCGGGCTTCGCGCCTTCCGCCACCGGACAGCACAGAGGAGGGAGCAGGCCGCGTCAATCGGGTTGACCGAAGAGCGGCCGAACCGGTCCCGGCCGGTTTCGGCGCGGCCGGGCTACGATCGATCACCGGACGCGGACGACCGGCCGAGGGCCCGGAGAACTGGGAGACACACCGTGTTCTACTACGTGCTCAAGTACGTACTGCTGGGCCCCCTGCTGAGGGTCGTCTTCCGCCCCCGGATCGAGGGCCTGGACCATGTGCCGGGGTCGGGGGCGGCCATCGTCGCGGGCAACCACCTCTCGTTCTCGGACCACTTCCTGATGCCCGCCGTGCTCAGACGCCGCATCACCTTCCTCGCCAAGGCCGAGTACTTCACCGGTCCGGGCCTCAAGGGGCGGCTGACCGCGTACTTCTTCCGCAGCGCCGGGCAGATCCCCGTGGACCGCTCCGGCAAGGAGGCGGGACAGGCCGCGATCCGCGAGGGGCTCGGCGTGCTGGGCAGGGACGAGTTGCTCGGCATCTATCCGGAGGGCACCCGCTCGCACGACGGCCGGCTGTACAAGGGCAAGGTGGGCGTCGCGGTGATGGCGCTCAGGGCCGGGGTGCCGGTCGTGCCCTGCGCGATGATCGGCACCTTCGAGGCGCAGCCGCCGGGCCGGAAGATCCCCAAGGTGCACCCCGTGGTGATCCGGTTCGGCGCGCCCCTCGACTTCTCCCGCTACGCGGGCATGGAGGGCGAGAAGGCCGTCCTGCGCGCCATCACCGACGAGATCATGTACGCGATCCTCACGCTGTCCGGGCAGGAGTACGTCGACCGGTACGCCGCGGACGTGAAGGCCGAGGAGGCTCAGAAGGCGGCGCAGGGGCGGAGGTTCCCCCGGCTGCCGCACCGCTAGGGTCGCGGCGCCGGGGTTCCCGCGCTGGCGTCAGAGTCCCCGCGCCGGAGTCGGGGTTCCCTCGTCTGCCGTCGGCAGAAGGGCGTGGCCGGTGGGCGGCGGTGCGCCTACGGTCGCCGTATGACACGTGCAGTGGTGATCGGGGCGACGGGACAGATCGGTCGGGTGGCGGTCGGTGCCCTGGCCGGGGACGGCTGGGAGGTGACGGCCCTCTCGCGGGGCGGCGACCGGGACGCGGGCTGGCCGCGGGACGTACGGGTGGTGCGGGCCGACCGGGAGGACGACGCGGCGCTGTCGGCGGCGGTGGGCGAGGGCTGTGACGTCCTGGTGGACATGGTGGCCTACGGGGAGGCGCAGGCACGGCAGTTGCTCTCGCTGGCCGGGCGGGTCGGCTCGGCTGTGGTGATCTCCAGCCTGTCGGTGTACGAGGACGACAGGGGCCGCAACTTCGACACCCAGACCGAGCCCGACGGCTTCCCCGAGTACCCGGTGCCGCTCACGGAGGCGCAGCGCACGATCCGGCCGGGCGACGCCTCGTACAGCACCGGCAAGGCGGCGCTGGAGCGCGAACTCCTCGCGGCCGGCGACCGGTTGCCGGTGACGCTGCTGCGGGCGGGCGCGATCCACGGCCCGTACTGCCGGACGCCGCGCGAGCTGTACTTCGTCAAGCGCAATCTCGACGGCAGGCGCCGGCACGTGCTCGCGTACGGCGGGGAGAGCCGCTTCCACCCGGCGAGTGTGCACAACATCGCCGAGTTGGTCCGGCTGGCCGCCCCGCGGCCGGGCACGCGCGTCCTGAACGCCGTGGACCCGGACGCCCCGACGGTGGCGGAGATCGCGGCGGCGATCGACGCGGTGATGGGCGTGGAGGTCGAGCATGTCCTGGTGGACGGTCCGCCGCCGGCCGACGGCGTGGGCGACACCCCGTGGTCCGTGCCCGCCCCGGTGGTGTGCGACATGAGGGCGGCGCAGGACCAGTTGGGCTACCGCCCGGTGGTCCGGTACGCCGACAGGCTGCCGGAGACGGTGGCGTTCATCGAGGAGCGGCTGGCCGGGCGGGACTGGCGGGAGGCGTACCCGAAGATGTACGAGGCGTACGGCGACCTCTTCGACTACGCGCCGGAGAACGCCTGGACGGCGACTGCGCGGCAGGGCTGAGCATGCCGAAGGGGCGACCGGTCGGACCGGCCGCCCCTCCCTCTTGTCCGCCGGGGGTTACGGCTTGGGTGTGGCGTGCGGCGCGCAGGTCACGTCGCGGGCGTCCACCTTGCCGGTGAGCAGGTAGGCGTCCACCCGGTCGTTGACGCACGGGTTGACCAGCCCGGTGACGCCGTGCGATCCGGCGTCCCGCTCGGTGATCAGGCGCGAGCCCTTGAACCTCTGGTGCAGTTCGACGGCCCCGCCGTAGGGGGTGGCCGCGTCCCGCTCGGACTGGACGATCAGCACCGGCGGAAGTCCCTTGCCGGTCTTCACGTTCAGCGGGGTCTGCTGCTTGACCGGCCAGGTGGCGCACGGCAGGTTCATCCAGGCGTTGGCCCAGGTCATGAACGGGTGGTCGCGGTGGAGCCGGGTGTTGTCCCGGTCCCAGGTGCGCCAGTTCGTGGGCCACTTGGCGTCGGTGCACTCGACGGCCGTGTAGACGGCGTTGCCGTTCTCCGCGGAGGCGTTGCCCGCGGTGTCGGACGGGTCGGGGGCGGCGGCGTCGACGAGCGCCTGGGTGTCACCGGCGGCGTACTGGCTGAAGATCTCCGCGGTGGGGGCCCAGGCGGAGTCGTAGTACGGGGCGCTCTGGAAGAAGGAGATCAGCTCGGCCGGTCCGACGACACCACCGAGCGGCGCCTTCTCGGCGGTGGCGCGCAGCTTCAGCCACTGGTCCTGGACCTCGGCGCGGGTGTCGCCGAGGTGGTACGTCGCGTCGTTCTCGGCGACCCAGTCCTGCCAGTCCTTCCAGCGCGACTCGAAGGCGACGTCCTGGTCCAGGTTGGCCTGGTACCAGATCTTGTCGCGGGACGGGTTGACGACGCTGTCGACGACCATGCGGCGGACGTGGCCCGGGAAGAGGGTGCCGTAGACCGCGCCGAGGTAGGTGCCGTAGGAGACGCCGAGGTAGTTGAGCTTCCTCTCGCCGAGCGCGGCGCGGATGACGTCGAGGTCGCGCGCGGTGTTCGGCGTGGTCATGTGCGGCAGCATCTCGCCGCTGCGCTCGTGGCAGCCCTCGGCGTACTCGCGGGCGAGCTTGCGCTGGGCGCGCTTGTCGGCCTCCGAGCCGGGCACGGGGTCGGCCTTGGGCGCCTTGACGAACTCCTGCGGGTCGACACAGGAGATGGGCGCGGAGTTGCCGACGCCGCGCGGGTCGAAGCCGACGAAGTCGTAGGCCTTGGCGGCGTTCGCCCACACCGCGCTCTTGCCGGTGACGCGGGCCGGGAAGCGCAGGCCGGAACCGCCGGGGCCGCCGGGGTTGTAGATGAGGGCGCCCTGGCGCTCGCTCTTGGTGCCGGTGTTGCCGATGCGGTCGACGGCGAGCTCGATCTGCTTGCCGAACGGCTTGGCGTAGTCGAGCGGCACCGTGACGTAGCCGCACTGGATGGGCTTCGGCAGGTTCCAGTCGGCGGGGCAGTCCTGCCAGTCGACGCCGGCCTTCGCGGCCCGGGCGGCGGCGATGACGGCACCGCGGGCTTCCCGGTCCCAGCCCTGCCCGTGTCCGTGGCCGCCGGCCGGGGCGGCGCTCGCGACGGGTGCCGAGACGGCACCGGCTATCAGCGTGGCGGTGACCAGCGCTCCGGCCGAGCCGAACGCCGTCGCCCTCCGCCGCATGGTGCTCTTCCTCAAGTGGCCCTCCCCGTACGTGTTCGCGACAAGTACGGGGATCCTCGCGGCTGTGGGTTTCCTGAGAACAGAGTCAGTAGTACTTCTTTGCCAATCCGATAAACGGAGAAAAGCGTTCGGTCGGCGGAATCCCAGCCCGGCGAGCGGCAGCCCTGTTGACTACCCTGCGCCCTCGACGGTCTCCCGCATGCTCAACAGCCCCCGCATGCCTGCCCGCAGGGCCTCGGGAGGAAAGCCGCCGAAGAGCGCGTACTGGGCTCCAAAACCCTGTGCGGTGGCCACCAGCGTCCGGGCCACGGCATCCGGGTCGACGTCGTCGCGCATCATGCCCGTCTCCTGATAGCGGACCACGACCTTCGCCCAGGCCGCGCTGACCTTGGCGAAGCCCTCACGCAGGATGGCGGACAGCTCGTCGTTGCGCAGTGTCTCGGTCCAGACCTGGATCATGAGCCGCGGGAACAGCCACTCGCCGTCCTCGGACACGGCCGAGCGCTCCCGCGTCATGTGGGTCAGGGTCCGGACGATGAGCTCGTCGGGCAGCGGCGGCGGGCTCTCCAGCGCGGCACGCTCGTACATGTCCCGCACCGTCTCCAGCACCTCGGCGACGATCGCCGAGATCAGCTCCTCCTTGCCGCTGAAGTAGCGGTAGACCGCGCCCGCGGACAGGTCGACCTCCTTCAGGACGTCCTGCATCGACGTGGCGTGGAAGCCGTTGCGGGCGAAGCAGCGGGCGGCGCCGTCGAGGATCTGCCGGCGGCGGGCGTCGAGGTGCTCCTGGGATACGCGGGCCATGGCGGCCAACCTAAAACGAACATTCCTTCTTGACAAGCGTCGAGGGTCGCCGCACGGTGGGACCAGATCTAAAACGAACGATCCTTCTTTTTTAGTGGAGTACTCATGTCCGGCTCCTCCCCCACGCGACTCCCCACCCCGCCCACCCCGCACGGCCGCCGCGTGATGGCTGTCGTCGTCCTCGTTCCCGCGCTGGTGGCGCTGGCCCTGTGGGCCTTCGCCTGGCCCGCCGCCCGCACGGCACCCCGCGACCTGCCGCTCGGCGTGGCGGGACCACCCGCGGCCGCCGCCCAGGTGGAACAGCGGCTCACCCGGCCCGAGGGCGCCTTCGACATCCACCGCTACGCCGACGAGGCCGCGGCCCGGCACGCCGTCGAGGACCGGACCGTGTACGGCGCCGTGGTCACCGGCGACGGCGGCCCGAGGCTGCTCACGGCATCCGCGGCGAGCCCGGCCGTCGCTCAGATGCTGCGAGAGGCGATGGCCGAGCAGGCATCCGCCGGAGGGACCCCGGTCCAGGTGGTCGACGTGGTGCCCGCGCCGACGGCGGATCCGCGCGGCGCGGCCCTGAGTGCGAGCGTGCTGCCGCTCGCCCTGGCCGGCATGGCGGCCGGCGCCGTGGTGACCGTGCTGGGGCTGCGCGGCGTCCGCGCGGCGGGGGCGCTGGTCGGCGCGGCCGCGGCGGCGGGCCTGGTCGCGGCGGGGATCGCGCACAGCTGGCTGGGGGTGGTCACCGGCGACTGGTGGACCGTGGCCGGGGTGTTCGGGCTGTCGACCCTGGCGGTGGCCGCGGGTGTCGCGGGGCTCGGGGCACTGCTCGGTCGGCCGGGCCTCGCGGCGGGCGCGGTCCTGATGACGCTGCTCGGGAACCCGTTCTCGGGGGCGTCCTCGGCACCGGAGATGCTGCCGCGGCCGGCCGGGGCGATCGGTCAGTGGCTGCCGCCGGGCGCGGGCGCGTCACTGCTGCGCTCGGTGTCCTTCTTCGACGGGGCCGCGGCCACCGGCCCCGCGCTGACGCTCGCCTGGTGGGCCGTGCTGGGCCTGGGGGCGGTCCTGCTCGGCGGCGCGCTCCGGCAGCGGGCGCGGGATGCCGCGCCGGCGCCCGAGCGGACGGGCGCGCCGGCACCGGTCGCCTGAGGGCCCCGCGCGACGCAAGGCGGACCCCGGCTGCGTTGGGAGCGGGGTCCGCTACGACGGGTTCGGCCCCCGGTGCTCCGCGGCGATGCCGAAGCGGTGGTGCTCGTGGGGCGCGGAGACGGCGGTGTCGCGGACTCCGGTGACCGAGGTGATCACCTGGCCCCGCTGCGACTCCCGGAGTTCTTCCAGGAGCTCGAGGTCGGCGGCGGAGACGAGGGCGACGAGAGGCTTGCCGTGCCGCGTCACGACGACGCGCTCGCCGCCGTACACCACGCGGTTGATCAGGTCGGCGAGTTCAGCCCTGGCTTGCGTCACCGGAATCTCGTAGGCCATGGCTCCCAGCTTACGGTTCCCGCCGCGACCGCCGCCCGCGAGCGCTTCGAGGGGTCCGTGCGGGATGCCACTCGTGGGATTCGCGGGACTCACCCCTCCATGGCGTACGTCCTGTACATTTTATACAGAGGCGGCGCCGCCGAAGAGGGCTCCGCCACCGAGGAGGGGCTCGCCATGACCCGACCGTCCGCCCGCCAGGTCCTGCCCGAGTTCACCGAGCGCACGAGCGCCGGGACCCGGACGACGGACCCTTACTCGAAGCTGATGGAGGAGCGGATCGTCTTCCTCGGCACACCGATCGACGAGACGTCCGCGAACGACGTGATGGCGCAGTTCATGTACCTGGAGCACCAGGCACCGGACCGCGACATCGCGCTGTACATCAACTCCCCCGGCGGCTCCTTCACCGCCATGACGGCGATCTACGACACGATGCGTTACATCGCCTGCGACGTGGAGACGACCTGCCTGGGGCAGGCCGGTTCGTCCGCCGCGGTGCTGCTGGCGGCGGGCACCCCGGGCAAACGCGCCGTACTGCCAAGCGCCCGGGTGGTGATCCACCAGCCGGCGCTCACCGATCCGGTGGAGGGGCAGGCGAGCGACCTGGCCATCCAGGCCGACGAATTGATGCGCGTCCGCGCCCGCCTGGAGGAGATCCTCGTACGGCACACGGGCCGCAGCCCCGGGCAGGTGAGCGCCGACATCGAGCGGGACACGATCCTCGACGCCCAAGGGACCCTCGAGTACGGGCTGGTGGACCGGATCGTGCCCAGCCGCAGGGCCCCGCTCACCGCGCCCGGCACGAGGTGATCCCTCGATGCTGCCACCGGAACTGCCCCCGCTGCCCGCCCTGACCCGCGCCGAGGCCGAACTGATCGACCGTTACCTGGAGGTCGTCGACCTGCTCGGGCGCATCAACCCGGCGCTGGAGGGCGACACCTACCGCGGGCTGCGGGCCGCCCAGGCACTGGTCGGCAGGGCGGCGGCCCTGCGCGACGCGCTGGCGCTGATGCACCGCAGGGGCGAGACGGAGGTACACGCCGCCACGCTGGCCCGCGCCCTGCGGGTGCTGGACGGTGCGCGGCGGACGGCGCGGGTCGGTCTTCCGCCGCGTTGACGACAGTTGAGGAGCCCGGCGTCGAAACGGACCAAACGACGTACCCCCTTTCGGCGTAGGAACACCTCCGATTTGTGATCGGTCGAAGTTGCGGCACGCGTGTGACCGGGAGGCGGAACGAACCGCTCCGCCGCTGGTCCCGGGGGTCGTGACCGCACTGGGCGGCGGCTCGAACACAAGGGTGTCCACCCGAACGGGTGAGTGGTGAGTAACAACACAAAGGGCACGTTCCGTTGGGAATTCCCCTCGGGGCGGGACAAGATCCGTGACTGACGACAAGCCCCCGCCGCAGCGGCGGGGCGGTCCGGGCGGACGCCGAGTCCTGCCGCCGCCCGGACGACCGGTCGACAGGAAGTGGATCGGCAGGAGTGGAGGACCCAAGCACGACGGGTCGCCGGAACGTTGTCTCCATCGAGAGACGCCGTGCCGAGCGGCCCTTGGGGTGAAGCCGCACTCGTGCGGCCGGGCAACTTCGCCAGCCCGAATCCGACAGGTCATCCTTCACAGGCGGCTGACGAAGGGTTGCGCATGTCCGCGCTCAATCGTGTCCCGTCCCTGATGGCTCGTGCCGGTACGGCCTCGGCCCTCACCCTCGCCGCCGTGGGCGGCTCCGTCGTGGTCCCCGGCGTCGCCTCCGAGGCGGCCGCCGCGAGCCATGCGACGAAAGCCCTCAAGATCGCGGCCTCCAAGAAGGGCGCCCCGTACCGATGGGGTGCCACCGGACCGCACAGGTTCGACTGCTCCGGCCTGACGTTGTACTCGTTCAAGAAGGCCGGCAAGAAGCTGCCGCGTACCGCGGCCCAGCAGTACAACAAGACCCGCCATGTCTCCGCCGGCCACCGCAAGTCCGGAGACCTCGTGTTCTTCCACTCCGGTCGCAGCGTCTACCACGTCGGCATCTACGCCGGGAAGGGCAGGATCTGGCACGCGCCGAAGACCGGGGCCGTGGTGCGCCTGGAGAAGATCTGGACGTCGAGCGTCTGGTACGGCCGGGTCAAGTAGCGCGCCCGAGGGGGTGACGGCGTTCTGCCCCGCCGTCACCCCCTCGGGTGCGTCCGGCGCTCACCGCGCCGACTCCTGGCTTCCCACGCCCTGCACCGCGGCCGTGGCCGACTCGGGGCCGTCCGGCCGGCCCGGGGGCGTCCAGGGCAGTTCGATGGAGACGGTCTTGCCGCCCTCGCGCGTGGGCCGGACTCTGAGCCGGCCGCCGCACTCGGCGGTCAGCCAGCGGATGATCACCATGCCCCTTCCGTTGTCCTGCTGGACGGCGGCGGGCAGGCGCTTGGGAAAGCGCGGATGGCTGTCGGTGACACCGATGCGCAGCCGCTCGTCGCGGTCGAGGACGAGGTCCACCGTGAAGGTGGGCGACTGCCCGAGCGTGTGCTGGACCGCGTTGGTCGCCAGTTCGGAGACGATGAGCCGGACGGTCTCGGACAGGTCGGCGTCAACCGGCAGGCCCCACTCCGCCAGTGTGCCGACCACGTAGGTGCGCGCGGCGGCCACCGAGGCGGGATCGCTCGGCAGAGTGACGGATGCTTCCAGATGGTCTGCCATGGCGACGTCGTCCCTTTCTCACGGGACCGCAGCCCGACACGGAGCGGATCGAGTACGGTCCCGGACTGGTGCTTCGCCGCCAGACTGCCATCACCAGGGCCGTGAAGGACGGCGATCCACCAAGATATGCATATATCTGTCGCTCGAAGCGGTGAACTCTGCGACGGCAGAGCGTATTTGGGCGACTCGTAAGGAGTAGGGGGGTTGGCCCATGCAGCACGGTCCCGTGGTGCGCCGCCGGAAGCTGGGCGCGGAGTTGCGCGCCCTGCGCACCTCGGCGGGCATCACCAGCGGCGAGGCAGCCCGGCTGGTGGGCTGGCACCAGTCGAAGGTCAGCCGGATCGAGACCGGCACGAGCGGGGCCAAACCGGCCGACGTGCGGTTACTGCTGGACGCCTACGGCGTGCACGACGAGCAGCTGCGGGGGCTGCTGGTGATGCTGGCGCGCTCCGACGACGCGGGGGGCCGCAACCACTGGTGGCACGCCTACCGCGGGGTACTGCCGCCGACCTACCGCGACTTCATCAGCCTGGAGTCGCAGGCCGGCGCCATGCGCACGCTGGAGACCACGGTGGTCCCCGGCCTGCTCCAGACACCGGAGTACGCCCGCGAGGTGACCCGGGCCGCCGTGGACGGAATGCCGGAGGAACGGCTGGACACGCTGGTCGAGGTCCGGCTGGCCCGGCAGGACGTGCTGCGCGGCGAGCCGCCCCTGGAGCTGAGCGCGGTCCTGGACGAGGCGGTGCTGCGCCGGGAGGTGGGCGGGCCCGGGGTGATGGCCCGTCAGCTGGCGAGACTGGTCGAGGCCGCGCGGCTTCCCCATGTCCGGCTCCAGGTCCTGCCCTTTGCCGCCGGGGCGCACATCGGCGTCACCGGCCCTTTCGTAATCTTCTCTTTTTCGAGCACTTCTGATCTGGACGTGGTTGTTCTCGACCACTTGACGAGTAGCCTGCACCTCGAACGGAAAGAAGACCTAGAGGCCTACACCGAGGCCTTCAACGCCCTTCTGATCCATGCCCTTTCGCCCGAGGACTCGTTGGACTTCATCGCCGCGACAGCGGCAGGCGCGTAAGGAGGCACCATGTCAGGCTCGACGTCCGAACTCTCCCGGAACATCCCTGTCAGCACCGATCTGCCCGACGTACGGTGGCTGCGCAGCAGCTACAGCACCGGAGCGAACAACTGCGTGGAGACGGCCCGGCCGTCGGCCGGCCCCTGGACCGGACTGCTCGCGGTGCGCGACTCCAAGAACCCGGCCGGACCCGCCCTGCTCTTCTCCCCCGCGAGCTGGACGACGTTCACGGCCTGCGTCCACCGCGACTGACCCCGCGGGGCACCGGACGACGCACGGCCGTGTCACGCCGACTCATGGTCGCGTCTCGCCGATCACCCGTACAGCGCGCTCGATCTGTTCCCCGCCAAGGTCCCCACGAGCGGTCAGCCTGAGCCGTGAGACGCCGTCGGGCACGGAAGGAGGGCGGAAGCAGCCCACGGACAGACCGGCCGCACGGCAGTCGGCCGCCCACCGCACGGCAGCCTCGGGCGAGGGCGCGCGCACCGAGACGACCGCGGCGTCCGGACGTACCGCGTCCAGACCCGCGGCCGTCAGGCCCGCGTGCAGTTCCGCGGCGACGGCACGGGCCCGCGCGGCACGCTCCGGCTCGCGGCGCAGCAGGGTGAGCGCCGCCAGGGCCGCGCCGGCCGCGGCGGGGGCGAGGCCGGTGTCGAAGATGAACGTGCGGGCCGCGTTGACCAGGTGGGCGATCACCCGGGCCGGCCCGAGCACGGCGCCGCCCTGGGCGCCGAGCGACTTGGACAGCGTGACGGTCGCGACGACGTCCTCGCGGCCCGCGAGTCCCGTGGCGTGCACGGCGCCCCGGCCGCCGTCGCCGAGGACGCCGAGCCCGTGGGCGTCGTCGACGACCAGTCCGGCGCCGTGCTCTCGGCACGCCTCGGCGAGTGCCCCGAGGGGCGCGGCGTCGCCGTCGACCGAGAAGACCGTGTCGGAGACGGCCACCGCGGGCCCGTCGTGCGTCGCCAGGGCCTTGCGCACGGCGTCCGGGTCGGCGTGCCCCACCACCTGGGTGGTGCCGCGCGCGAGCCGGCAGCCGTCGATCAGTGAGGCGTGGTTGCCCGCGTCGGAGACGACGAGGCTGCCGTGGGGGGCCAGCGCGGTGACCGCGGCGAGGTTGGCCGCGTAGCCGGAGGAGAAGACGAGCGCGGCCTCGAAGCCGCAGAAGTCGGCCAGTTCGCGTTCGAGTTCGGTGTGCAGCTCGGTCGTGCCGGTCACCAGCCGCGAGCCGGTCGCGCCGCCGCCCCAGGTCCGCGCGGCCAGGACCGCGCCCGCGACGACCTCCGGGTGCCGGGCCAGCCCGAGGTAGTCGTTGCTCGCCAGGTCCAGCAGCGGCGACACGGCCGGACGGGGGCGCAGAATCCGCACGAGTCCGGCCCGGCGGCGTACCCGGGCCTGCTCGTCGATCCAGCCGAAAGCCATCGCTCGGTCCTCCGGAGTTTTGTAGGCAGTGGACAGACATTAGCGGCACGGCCACCCCCGCGAGGTGTGGCAATACCCACACGGTGATCTGTCAGTGTTGTGCAAAGTCTCCTTGGCCGCGGGCGGCCCCTTACGACAGGATCGGCTCTCATGGACCTGCTGAACACGCTGGTGGACAAGGGGCTTCGGCGCGAGTCGCCGACCCGCGAGGAGGCTCTTGCCGTCCTCGCCACTTCCGACGACGACCTGCTCGATGTGGTGGCCGCGGCCGGCAAGGTGCGCCGCCACTGGTTCGGCCGACGGGTGAAACTCAACTATCTCGTCAACCTGAAGTCGGGCCTGTGCCCCGAGGACTGCTCCTACTGCTCGCAGCGGCTGGGCTCCAAGGCGGAGATCCTCAAGTACACCTGGCTCAAGCCCGACCAGGCCTCGGCGGCCGCCGCCGCGGGAGTGTCCGGGGGCGCCAAGCGGGTGTGCCTGGTGGCCAGCGGACGCGGTCCGACCGACCGGGACGTGGACCGGGTCTCGGACACCATCAGGGCCATCAAGGAGCAGAACGAGTCCGTCGAGGTGTGCGCCTGTCTGGGGCTGCTCTCCGACGGCCAGGCGGAGCGGCTGCGCGACGCGGGCGCCGACGCCTACAACCACAACCTCAACACGTCCGAGGCGACGTACGGGGACATCACGACCACGCACACGTACGCCGACCGGGTGGACACGGTGAACAAGGCGCACGCGGCCGGGCTGTCCGCGTGTTCGGGTCTGATCGCGGGCATGGGTGAGAGCGACGAGGACCTGGTCGACGTGGTCTTCTCGCTGCGGGAGCTGGACCCGGACTCGGTGCCCGTCAACTTCCTGATCCCGATGGAGGGCACTCCGCTGGCCAAGGAGTGGCACCTCACCCCGCAGCGGTGCCTGCGCATCCTGGCGATGACGCGGTTCGTCTGCCCGGACGTGGAGGTGCGGATCGCGGGCGGGCGGGAGGTCCATCTGCGCACGATGCAGCCGCTCGCCCTGCACCTGGCCAACTCCGTCTTCCTCGGCGACTACCTCACCAGCGAGGGCCAGGCGGGCCACGCGGACCTGGAGATGATCGCGGACGCGGGCTTCGAGGTGGAGGGCGCCGGTGAGGTCACCCTGCCGGAGCACCGCGCCGCCCTCCGGGGCGGCGGCTGCGGGACACACGAGGACGGTGGCGGCTGCGGCGCGCACGAGGGTGCCGACGCCGGCGAGGGCTGCGGCTCGCACGCGGGGGGCGGATTGTGCGGCCACGCGCCCGCGGCACGCGCCGAGGAGCCCCGTACGGACCTGGTGGCGGTACGCCGCCGCGGCGCCGGAACGGACCTCGCGCCCAATGCCTGAGCCCGCCCTGTCCGTGGACGAGCTGCTGGCCCTCGACCGGCGGCACGTCTGGCACCCGTACGGCCCGATGCCCGGCCGGCAGGACCCGCTCGTCGTGGAGTCGGCGAGCGGGGTGCGGCTGCGGCCGGCCGACGGTTCGGGGGAACTGGTCGACGGGATGTCCTCCTGGTGGTCGGCGATCCACGGGTACAACCACCCGGTGCTCAACGAGGCTGCGCGGGAGCAGCTGGAGCGGATGAGCCACGTGATGTTCGGCGGGCTCACCCACGAGCCCGCCGTACGGCTGGCGAAGCTCCTTGTCGACATGTCGCCCGAGGGTCTGGAGCACGTGTTCCTCGCCGACTCCGGGTCGGTGTCGGTCGAGGTCGCCGTCAAGATGTGCCTGCAGTACTGGCGTTCGCTGGGCCGTCCCGCCAAGCGCCGCCTGCTGACCTGGCGCGGCGGCTATCACGGCGACACCTGGCAGCCCATGTCGGTGTGCGACCCCGAGGGCGGCATGCACGAGCTGTGGTCCGGCGTCCTGCCGCGCCAGGTCTTCGCGGACGCGCCGCCGGCGGAGTACGAGGAGACGTACGCCGACCAGCTGCGGTCACTGATCGAGCGGCACGCCGACGAACTGGCCGCGGTGATCGTGGAACCGGTGGTGCAGGGCGCGGGCGGGATGCGGTTCCACTCCCCCGCGTATCTGCGGGTGCTGCGCGAGGCGTGCGACGCGCACGGCGTGCTGCTGGTGTTCGACGAGATCGCCACGGGCTTCGGGCGCACCGGCGCCCTGTTCGCGGCGGAGCACGCGGCGGTGACACCGGACGTGATGTGTGTGGGCAAGGCGCTGACCGGCGGCTATCTGACGATGGCGGCCACGCTGTGCACGGCGCGGGTGGCCGAGGGCATCTCCCGGGGCGAGGTGCCGGTGCTGGCCCACGGGCCGACGTTCATGGGCAATCCGCTGGCGGCGGCCGTGGCGTGCGCGTCGATCGGGCTGCTGCTCGGCCAGGACTGGCTCGCGGAGGTCAAGCGGATCGAGGCGGGCCTGGTCGACGGGCTCGCACCCGCCGCCGGGCTGCCGGGCGTGCGTGACGTACGGGTGCTCGGCGCGATCGGGGTGGTGCAGCTCGATCACGCGGTCGACATGCAGGCGGCGACGGAGGCGGCCGTGCGCGAGGGCGTGTGGCTGCGGCCGTTCCGCGACCTGGTCTACACGATGCCGCCGTACGTCACGGGCGACGCGGACGTGGCGCGCATCGCCCGCGCGGTGTGCGTGGCGGCACGGGAGGGATGACATGCCGGTACTGGTGATCACTGGCACGGGCACGGAGGTCGGCAAGACGGTCGTGACCGCCGCCGTCGCCGCGACGGCCCTGGCGGGCGGCCGCTCGGTGGCCGTGCTGAAGGCCGCGCAGACGGGCGTGGGGCCGGACGAGCCGGGGGACGCGCAGGAGGTCGCGCGCCTCGCGGGGCCCGTGACGGTGGCCGAAGTGGCCCGGTTCCCCGAGCCGTTGGCGCCGGGCACGGCCGCGCGCCGGGCCGGGCGGGCGCCCGTGCGCCCGGCGGAGGTGGCCGAGGCCGCGGACAAGCTGGCCACCGAGCACGACCTGGTGCTGGTCGAGGGAGCGGGCGGGCTGCTGGTCCGCTTCGACGCGGACGGCGGGACGCTGGCGGACGTCGCCGGTCTGCTGGGCGCACCGGTGCTGCTGGTGGCCTCGGCGGGACTGGGCACGCTGAACACCACGGAACTGACGGCGCGTGAGCTGCGTTCTCGTGGGCTGGAGCTGCCGGGTGTGGTGATCGGCAGCTGGCCCGGGACCCCGGACCTGGCCTCGCGCTGCAACCTCGCGGACCTCCCGGACGTATCCGGCGCCCCCCTGCTGGGCGCCGTGCCCGCCGGGGCGGGCTCCCTCGCCCCGGCCGCCTTCCGTTCGGCGGCATCGCACTGGCTGGCAGCCCGGCTGGAGGGCACGTGGAACGCGGACACGTTCCGCACCCGGCAGGACCCCTGACGTCCGGCGCGGTAGGGCGTCGGCGCCGCGGGCGTGGTCTCCCTTCGCGGTGGGTGGGTGCGTGGCGCCGATACGGGGGACAATCGCGGTAAGGCACCACCTCGTGAGGGAGGTCCCATGCCGCTGCGATCCGCCCGTGACCGCGGGGTGCCGCGGGACGCCGTGCACCATCCGCTGTTCGCCCGCTACTACGCCCGGATCAGTGTGGGCGCCGAGACCCGCATGGGCATGGCGCGGGTGCGCGAGCGGCTGCTCGCCGGGCTGTCCGGGCGGGTGATCGAGGTCGGCGCGGGCAACGGGCTGAACTTCTCGCACTACCCGGGCACCGTGTCCGAGGTCGTCGCCATCGAACCGGAGCGCGTGCTGCGGCAGTTGGCGGTGGAGGCGGCGTTGCGCGCCGAGGTGCCGGTGGACGTGGCGCCTGGTGCGGCGGAGGCCCTGCCGGTCAAGAGCGAGGCCTTCGACGCGGCCGTGGTCTCGCTGGTGCTGTGCAGCGTCCACGACGTGCCACGGGCCCTGGGGGAACTGCGGCGGGTGCTGCGGCCCGGCGGACAGGTGCGGTTCTTCGAGCACGGCCGGGGCGGCGGGCGGGTGATGACCTTCACGCAGCGCGCGCTCGACCGGACGCTGTGGCCCCCGCTGTCCGGCGGCTGCCACCTGTCCCGCGAACCGGTCGCCGCGCTGCGGGACGCGGGGTTCGCGCTCGGACCCTACCGGCGGCTGATGATGCCGGAGAACGGTCCGGCGCTGCCGAGTTCGTACTGTGTGCTCGGCACGGCCTGGCGTCCGCCCGGAACCCCGGGGTAGTCACGCGCTCCAGCGGCGCAGCTCGTCCGCGATCTCCTCGACCGAGGCCTCGCCCCTCTTCACCAGCAGCGCGAGGTCCCGCACCTGCTCGGGCGTGGTCGTGACCTCGACCCCGCCGGCCACCAGGTAGGCGTAGGCGACCGCGGAGGCGAACAGGGCGTTGGAGCGCTCCAGCGCTGGAACGTGGATCAGCAGCTGGAGCAGCGCGGCGGCGCGGGCGTGCGGGGTGGCGTAGACGGGGGTGTCGAATATCTCGGCCCGGTGGCGGGCGACGGCCGCCACGAGTGCTCCCCAGTCGGTGACCCGCGGGTCCCCCGGAGTGCGCTGTTCGGCGAGCATCAGCAGCCAGGCGAGATCGATGGTGAGGTCGCTCATCCGGATGCGCCGACGGCTCAGCCGCGGCCCTCGCCGACCTCCTCGGCGAACACCTTCTCGTACTGCCGCATGAAGTCGGCGGCGGCCTCCACGAAGGTGTGGCCGGCCTCACCGGTGTCCTGCCGCACCAGTTCCTCGATGTAGCGGTTGACGCTCATCCCCCGGGCCAGCGCCTTGTCGCGGGCCGCCCGGGCGGTGCCCTCGTCCACCCGCACGTTCAGCTGGGCCTTCTGGGTCTTCGCCATACCTCGAAGCTAGCGCCGAAACGCTAGCAGTGGCAAGGGCGGTATTAGGTGCTGGCGGGCATCGCACACGAGTGATTGACTCCTGTGACCGGCAAAGACCCCCGCGTGCGAGGAGAGTTCATGTCGCGTCCGTTCCGCTTCGGCGTCAACCTCACGACCTCCGCCCCGGCCGACGAGTGGAGCGCCAAGTGCCGGCGGGCCGAGGAACTCGGGTACGACGTGATCCTGGTCCCGGACCATCTCGGCATGCCGGCGCCGTTCCCGGCCCTGGTCGCGGCGGCCCGGGCCACCGAGCGCCCACGGCTGGGCACGTTCGTGCTCAACGCGGGCTTCTGGAATCCGGCGCTGCTGGCCCGCGAGGTGGCCACCACGGACGCCCTGACCGACGGGCGCCTGGAACTCGGTCTCGGCACCGGCTACCTCCGGGAGGAGCACGACACGGCGGGGCTGCCCTTCGGCTCGCCGGGTGAGCGGGTGGACCGGCTGCGGCACACGGTCGAGGAGCTGGAGCGGCTGCTCGGCGACGAGGAGTACCGGCCGCGCCCGGTGCAGGAGCCCGGGGTGCCGCTGCTGATCGGCGCGAACGGCGACCGGATGCTGGAGCTGACGGCCCGGCACGCCGCCGTCGCCGCGTTCACCGGCGGGCGCACGGTGCCCGGGACCGGAGGGCTGACGCCCATCACCGCCGAGGAGCTCGACGGGCGCGTCGCGCGGTACCGGGAGCTGGCGGCGGGCCGCGCGGAACCGGCCGAGCTGAACCTGCTCATCCAGACGGTCGTCGTCACCGAGGACCGCGAGGCGGCGGTCCGCCCCTACCTGGAGCACGTGCCGCAGCTGACCGCCGGACAGCTGCTGGAGCTGCCCGTCCTCCTGGTCGGGACGCTGGAGCAGCTCACGGCGCAGGTGCTGGAGCAGCGCGAGCGGTACGGCTTCACGTATCTGAGCGTGCTGGAGCCGTCGATGGAGGCCTTCGCCCCGGTGATGCGGGCGCTGCGCGGCGGCTGACGGTCCGCATGCCGGAATTCCCCCGGGTCCGCCCGCCGCGCGTGGTGGGATCACTGCATGAATGATCTGCGGATACGGCCCGCCGGGGCCGAGGACCTGGACACGGTGCTGGCCTTCTGGAAGACGGCCGCCGAGGGGACGAGCATCAGCGACGACCGCGACGGCGTGGAGCGCCTGGTGGCGCGCGACCCCGAGGCGCTGATCCTGGCCGAGCGCGGCGGGGACCTGGTGGGCACCGTGATCGCGGGCTTCGACGGCTGGCGCTGCCATCTGTACCGCCTGGCGGTGCATCCCGACCAGCGGCGCCAGGGCATCGGCTCGGCCCTGCTCACCGCCGCCGAGGAGCGGTTCGTACGGCTCGGCGGGCGCCGCGGGGACGCGATGGTGCTGCGGCGCAACGAGCGGGCCCAGCATGCCTGGCGGGCGGCCGGGTACGCGCCCGAGGAGCAGTGGCGACGCTGGGTGAAGCCCCTCACCGACTGAACCGAGTGAACCGACTGAACCGACGAAAGGTTGAGCACCGGCGCATGAGCGAGTCCCCGACGGCGGTTCTCCCGGCGCCTTCCCCCGGCGCGCGTCCCCGCGCACGCCCCGACGCCCGTCCCGGCGCCTCCCCCGGCGCACGACATCGGGCGAACCTCCGGGTCCTGGCCGATCATGGATCCGAGGTGACCCGATGACCGAAGTGCTCCTGCTGCTGGTGGCGATCCTGCTCTCGCTCGCGTGCGGCGCGTTCGTCGCGGCCGAGTTCTCGCTGACCACCGTCGAGCGGGGCGAACTGGAGCGGGCCGCGGCACGTGGCGAACGGGGCGCGGCGAGCGCCCTCAAGGGCGTACGCAACCTGACCTTCCAGCTCTCCGGGGCGCAGCTCGGCATCACCGTCACCAATCTGGTGGTCGGCATGCTCGCCGAGCCCTCGGTCGCGGCGCTGATCGCGGGCCCGCTGGAGGACATGGGGGTCTCGCGTTCGGCGGCCTCGTCGCTGGCGCTGGTGCTGGGCACGGCCCTGTCGACGGTCTTCCTGATGATCGTCGGTGAGCTGGTGCCGAAGAACTGGGCGATCTCCTCGCCGCTGCCCGTGGCCAAGCGGGTGGGCGGCCCGCAGCGCCTGTTCAGCTCGGCCTTCCGGCCCTTCATCAGCCACCTGAACAACACCGCCAACCGCGTCGTGCGCCGCTTCGGCGTGGAGCCCGCGGAGGAGCTGGCGTCCGCGCGCGGGCCGCAGGAGCTGGCGGCGCTCGCCCGGCACTCGGCCAAGGAGGGCGCGCTGGAGGCCGACACCGCCGAGTTGTTCGTGCGCACCCTGAACCTGGCCGACCTGACGGCGCAGCAGGTGATGACCCCGCGCGTCCAGGTCGTGGCCCTGGAGGCCCGGGCGACGTGCGAGGACGTGGCGAACGCGACGCGGGCGACCGGACTGTCCCGGTTCCCCGTCTACCGGGACACCCTCGACGCCGTGGTCGGGACCGCACACATCAAGGACGTCGTGGCGCTGCCCGCCGAGCGGCGGCCCGGGATCCCGGTCGCCGAGCTGATGCGCGAGCCGCTGCTGGTCCCCGAGTCGCTGACCGTGGACCGGCTGCTCGACCGGCTCTCCGGGCGGCGCACCATGGCCGTGGTGATCGACGAGTACGGCGGGACGGCGGGCGTCGCCACGCTGGAGGACATCGTCGAGGAGGTCGTCGGCCAGGTGCGGGACGAGCACGATCCGCACGAGACGCCCGAACTGGACCCGGCCGGCACCGACGAAGAGGGGCACGCGCTGTACTGGGCGGACGGCTCGGCGCGCGTGGACCGGCTCGAACGGCTGGGGCTGCGCGTGCCCGAGGGCCCCTACGAGACGGTCGCGGGGCTGGTCGCGGCCGGCCTGGGGCACATCCCCGCCGTCGGTGACAGCCTCGATGTCGCCGGCTGGCGGCTGGACGTCGTGGACGCGACGGGGCGCAGGGCGGCCCGGGTGCTGCTGCACGCACCGCTGGACGACGCGCGCACCGCCTTCGACCAGGAGAACGAGGGGACGAACGAGGGGAAGGCCGGCCGGTGACCGCCGTACAGCTGCTGATCGGTCTGGCGACGCTCGTCGTCAACGCGTTCTTCGTGGCCGCCGAGTTCGCGCTGATCTCCGTGCGCCGCAGCCAGGTGGAGCCGTACGCCGAAGAGGGCGACGCCCGTGCGAAGCGCGTGCTGTGGGGTCTCGAGCACGTGTCGGCGCTGATGGCGGCGGCGCAGCTCGGCATCACGCTGTGCACGCTGGTCCTCGGTGTGGTCGCGGAACCGGCGATCGCGCATCTGCTGGAGCCGGTGTTCCACGCGGTGGGCGTGCCGTCGGGGGCGGGGCACGCGGTGTCCTTCGTGATCGCTCTCGCGGTGGCGACCTATCTGCACATGCTGCTCGGCGAGATGGTGCCGAAGAACATCGCGCTGGCCGAGCCGGTGCGCAGCGCGCTGATCCTCGGACCGCCGCTGGTGGCGCTGTCCCGGGCGCTGCGCCCGGTGATCTTCACGGTCAACGCCTTCGCGAACGCGCTGCTCAAGCTGCTCAGGGTCGAGGCGAAGAACGAGGTGGCGGCGACCTTCACGGACGCGGAGCTGGCGGAGATCGTCAAGGACGCCGGCGAGGCCGGGCTGATCGACGACCGGGCCCGGGAGCGGCTGCACGACGCCCTGGAGCTGGGCCGGCGGCCGGTGCGGGACGTGGTGCTGCCGCTGGAGCGCGTCGTCCACGCGCGCGTGGACACCACGCCGGAGCAGCTGGAGCGGCTGTCGGCCGAGTCGGGGTTCTCCCGCTTCCCGGTGGTGGACGACGGACGGCGGATCGTCGGCTACCTGCACGTGAAGGACGCGCTGGACGCCTCGCCGCGGGACGTGCCGTTCCGGCCGCGGGACATGCGGCCCATCGCCCGGGTGCGGGAGCGCACCCCGCTGGACGACGTGCTCACCGCGATGCGGCGCAGCCGTACGCATCTGGCGGCGGTGCTCGGCTCCGACGGGCGGCTGGCGGGTCTGGTGACCATGGAGGACGTACTGCGGGAGCTGTTCGGTCAGCCGACCTGAGCCCGCGCGGCCCGGCGGAGGGCGACCGACCGTCGGGTATGTGCAGGGGCTACCATTTCTGTCGCCATGCAGACGAACCCCGCGTACACCAGTCTCGTCGCCGTCGGCGACTCCTTCACCGAGGGCATGTCGGACCGGCTGCCCGACGGCTCGTACCGGGGCTGGGCCGACCTCCTCGCCGCACGGATGGCGGCCCGCGCCCCCGACTTCCGGTACGCCAACCTCGCGGTGCGCGGAAAGCTGATCGGGCAGATCGTCGACGAGCAGGTGGACGTGGCTGCGGCCATGGGGGCCGACGTGATCACGCTGGTCGGCGGGCTCAACGACACGCTGCGGCCCAAGTGCGACATGGCCCGGGTGCGCGATCTGCTGACGCAGGCCGTGGAGCGGCTCGCCCCGCACTGCGAGCAGCTGGTGCTGATGCGCAGCCCCGGCCGCCAGGGCCCGGTGCTGGACCGGTTCAGGCCCCGCATGGAGGCCCTGTTCGCCGTCATCGACGACCTGGCCGGGCAGCACGGCGCGGTGGTCGTCGACCTGTACGGGGCCCAGTCGCTGGCCGACCCGCGCATGTGGGACGTGGACCGGCTGCACCTGACCGCCGACGGCCACCGCCGGGTCGCGGAGGCGGTGTGGCAGACGCTGGGCCACGAGCCCGAGGATCCCGAGTGGCACGCGCCGATCCCGGTGACGCCGCCGCCGGGATGGATGGCGCGCAGGACCGCGGACGTCCGGTTCGCCCGGCAGTACCTGCTGCCGTGGATAGGCCGCAGGCTGACGGGCCGCTCGTCCGGGGACGGCCTGCCGCCCAAGCGCCCGGAGCTGCTGCCCTACGAGGATCTCGCGCGGTGATCGCCGAGGTCACGGGTCCTTCGTAGGTTCCGACGAAGAACCCCGCGGCGGCGACCTGCACGAATCGCCCAGTAGAATCCGTCCACGTGACTTCCGCTCCCGCCAAGCCCCGCATCCCGAACGTCCTCGCCGGACGCTACGCCTCCGCCGAGCTCGCCACGCTCTGGTCGCCCGAGCAGAAGGTGAAGCTGGAGCGGCAGCTCTGGCTCGCCGTGCTGCGGGCCCAGAAGGACCTGGGCATCGAGGTGCCCGACGCCGCGATCGCCGACTACGAGCGCGTCCTCGACCAGGTCGACCTGGCCTCGATCGCCGAGCGCGAGAAGGTCACGCGGCATGACGTGAAGGCGCGGATCGAGGAGTTCAACGACCTCGCCGGGCACGAGCACGTGCACAAGGGCATGACCTCCCGGGACCTGACGGAGAACGTCGAGCAGCTCCAGGTGCGGCTCTCGCTGGAGCTGGTCCGCGACCGTTCGGTGGCCGTCCTGGCCCGCCTCGGCAAGCTGGCCGGCGAGTACGCCGAGCTGGTCGTGGCCGGCCGCTCGCACAACGTGGCGGCGCAGGCCACGACGCTGGGCAAGCGCTTCGCCACCGCCGCCGACGAGCTGCTCGTCGCGTACGGCCGGGTGGAGGAGCTGCTCGGCCGCTACCCGCTGCGCGGCATCAAGGGCCCCGTCGGCACCGCCCAGGACATGCTGGACCTGCTCGGCGGGGACGCGGGCAAGCTCGCGGAGCTGGAGCAGCGGATCGCGGTACACCTGGGCTTCTCGCAGGCGTTCACCTCGGTCGGTCAGGTCTACCCGCGCTCGCTGGACTACGAGGTCGTCACCGCGCTGGTGCAGCTGGCGGCGGCGCCGTCCTCGCTGGCGAAGACCATCCGGCTGATGGCCGGGCACGAGCTGGTCACCGAGGGCTTCAAGCCCGGCCAGGTCGGCTCGTCCGCGATGCCGCACAAGATGAACACCCGCTCCTGCGAGCGCGTCAACGGCCTGATGGTGATCCTGCGCGGCTACGCCTCGATGACCGGCGAGCTGGCGGGCGACCAGTGGAACGAGGGCGACGTGTCCTGCTCCGTGGTGCGCCGGGTGGCCCTCCCCGACGCGTTCTTCGCGCTCGACGGGCTGCTGGAGACCTTCCTGACCGTGCTCGACGAGTTCGGTGCCTTCCCGGCCGTCGTGGCCCGCGAACTGGACCGCTACCTGCCGTTCCTCGCGACCACCAAGGTCCTCATGGGCGCGGTCCGGGCCGGCGTCGGCCGCG
Source organism: Streptomyces sp. BBFR51 (assembly GCF_044591655.1). NCBI lineage: Bacteria > Bacillati > Actinomycetota > Actinomycetes > Kitasatosporales > Streptomycetaceae > Streptomyces > Streptomyces sp. BBFR51. The sequence continues at coordinate 1,403,778 of NZ_CP172448.1, forward strand.
AGGTCGCGCACGAGGCGATCAAGGAGAACGCCGTGGCCTCCGCGCTGGCGATGCGCGAGCGGGGCGCCGAGCGCAACGAGCTGCTGGACAAGCTGGCCGCCGACGAGCGCATCCCGCTGGACCGCACCGCTCTGGACGCCCTGATGGCCGACAAGCTCTCCTTCACCGGCGCCGCGGCCGACCAGGTCGGTGTCGTCGTCGGCCGGATCGAGGAGATCGTCAAGCAGCACCCGGCGGCCGCGGGATACACCCCCGGAGCCATCCTCTGACCCGCTTCACCCGGGCCGAGCTGGAGACCGCCCGCGACCGTCTGGTGCCGGACGTCGTCGCGGACGGCCTTCGTGTGCTGTTCTGCGGCATCAACCCCGGCCTGATGACGGCGGTGACGGGCCACCACTTCGCCCGGCCCGGCAACCGCTTCTGGCCGGTGCTGCACCTGTCCGGGTTCACCCCGCGGCTGCTGAAGCCGTCGGAGCAGGACCTGTTGCCGTCGTACGGGCTCGGGATCACGAACGTCGTGGCGCGGGCCAGCGCGCGGGCAGACGAGCTGACCGCCGAGGAGTACCGCGAGGGCGGACGGCTGCTGGCACTGAAGGTGGCGCGGCTGCGGCCGGCTTGGCTGGCGGTGGTGGGGGTCACCGCGTACCGGGCGGCGTTCGACGACAGGAAGGCCCAGGTGGGGCCGCAGGAGCGGACGTTCGGCAGCACGCGGGTGTGGGTGCTGCCGAACCCCAGTGGGCTCAACGCGCACTGGACGGCGCGGACGATGGCGGAGGAATTCGCCCGGCTTCGGGACGCGGCCCGGGCGGAGACGGGGTCGTAGGCCCGGGCACGGGTCACGGCGGTGCCTCCTGCGTGACCACGGCCAGCAGTTGCACCTCGTCCGTCTCGTCCCGGTCGGCGACGGCCACCGCGACCCAGCGGCCGGTGCCCTCCGCCTCCCAGAGGCAGGCCACTCGCGCGCGGGCGCTCAGAGCGGCCCACGGCTCGGGTATCTCCTCCCGCTCGGTCCGCAGCAGGACCGTCTGCAGGTTCCACGGGGCGCTCTCCCCCCAGCGCGGGGCGAACCTCTCGTAGAGGGCGTCCCGCACCTTCTCGTACTGCTCCACCGTCACCGCCCGCTCGACCGGGTCGCGGCCGCGCAGGCCGTGGCTGCTCTCCAGCACCGCCGTGAAGTGCCCGGGAGCCGCTGTGCCCTCGTCCGACGGGCCGTGCTCCGCCGGGAAGGGCCGGAAGCACAGCTCGTCGATGAGGGCGATGTGCTGCGCGATGTCCATGCGTCCAGTAAACCGGCCGCCACTGACAATTGGCGGGGCGTCAGCCCACCCGCCGGGTCAGGCGTCCCGGCGGTGCAGCCGCCAGGCTCCCGCGAGGAGGGCGGCCGCCGCCCACAGCGCGGTCACCGCGAGCCCCGTCCAGGGCCCCAGTGTCCCCTCGTGCGTCTGGTACAGGACGATCTGTCCGGCCTGGTCCGGCAGGAAGTCGGCGGCGCCGCCCGCCGCGTCGCCGATCACGAAGGAGACGATGAGGATGAACGGGATCAGCGTGGACAGGGTGGCCACTCCGCTGCGGAACAGGGCGGTCAGACCGGCCGCGAACAGGGCCATCAGCATGAAGTAGATCCCGCAGCCCACGACGCCGCGGACCTGCTGGCCGACGGTGAGCGCGTCCGCCGCCGGACCGAGGACGGCGCGGGCCGTGACCAGGGCGGTGAGCGCGGTGACCAGCCCCACGACGAGGGCCGGTACGGCGACGACCGTCAGCTTCGCCGCGAACCAACGGCCGCGCTGCGGAACGGCGGCCAGGGAGAGCCGGATCCCGTTGCCGTGATACTCGCAGGAGACGGCCAGGGCCCCGAAGGCGATCGCGGCGATCTGGCCGGTCCAGACGCCGGACAGGGCCGTGAACAGCGGGTCGAAGTCCGGGTCGGAGGTGTCCGAGGCACCGGCAAGCGCCGAGAACGCGGTGGTGACCACGAACACGGCCAGCAGGGTGCCGCACAGGGAGCGCAAGGTGCGGACCTTGAGCGCCTCCGCGCGCAGTACGGGCGTGAACGGCATGGTCAGGCCTCCTGGTGCGATGCGGTGAACTCGGTCTCGGCGGCCGTCAGGTCGAGGTATGCCTCTTCCAGGGTCCCCTCGTCCGAGGTGAGTTCGAGGACCGGTACGCCCGCGCCGGACATGACGCGGCCGATGTCTGCCATGCTCGCGTGCCGCACGGTCCAGTAGCCGTCGGCGTGTTCCACGGCGTCGTGGCCCTGCCCGGCGAGGGCCGCCTTCAGGGCGGTGGCGTCCGAGGTGCGCACCCGCACGCGCGGTTCCACCCGGGCGTCGATGAACTCCCGCATCGGGGTGTCGGCGAGCAGCCGGCCCCGGCCGAGGACGACCAGGTGGTCGGCGAAGGACGCGGTCTCGTTCATCAGGTGGCTGGAGACCAGCACCGTGCGCCCCTCGGCGGCGAGCCGGCGCAGCAGTTCGCGGATCCAGATGATGCCCTCGGGATCCAGTCCGTTGGAGGGCTCGTCCAGCATCACCACTTCGGGATCGCCCAGCAGTGCGGCGGCGATGCCCAGGCGCTGGCGCATGCCCAGGGAGTACGTCTTCACCCGGCGGCGGGCCACCGACGCGATGCCCGTCTCCTCCAGCACCTCGTCGACCCGGCGCGAGGGGACGCGGTTGCTCGCCGCCAGGACGCGCAGGTGGTCCCGCGCGGTGCGCGAGCCGTGGGCGTAGTGCGCGTCGAGCAGGGCGCCGACGTGCCGCAACGGTTCCTGGAAGTCGGTGTAGGCGCGGCCGCCGATGGTGGCGGTCCCCGAGGTCGGCCGGTCGAGGCCGAGGACGAGCCGCATGGCGGTGGACTTACCGGCGCCGTTCGGGCCGAGGAAGCCGGTGACTCGGCCGGGGCGCACGGTGAAGGTGAGGTCGTCGACGGCTCGTCGGGTGCCGTACTCCTTGGTGAGGTTCCGGACGTCGATGCTGGTCATGACAGCAGCGTCGCCGAACGGACGGCGCCGTGACCTCCCCCGCCGGTGGACGGTGCCTCCCCCGTGCGGGGGAGCGTCGTTGTCGGTGCCGGGTGACACGATGACGGGATGGTTCGCCTGCTGCGCCCGCTGGTACGCGGGAGGACGTACACCCGGCTGCTGCACCTGTGGGTGCCGGTGGCGGCGCTCAGCGTGTGGTGGTGGGTCGAGCCGGAGCTGCCCTGGGTGCCGCTGGTCGTGCTGGTCCCGGTGGGTCTGATCCCGGCGGTGCGGGTGGGCGAGGGGATGCAGGCGCGGCTGCTGCTGACGCCCGGGGAGGCCGAGCCCGACTTCTCCGTGCGGCCCGCCACGGCCTGGCGGGACCGCTGGCGGACCGTGCTGTGGCTGGAGGTGCGGATGCTGCTGGGCGGGGTGGCCGCGTACGCCACCGTCTGGCTGCCGATCGTGTCGTACGCCGTGGCCGCGCGCGCGGTGGGGCACGAGACCGAGGACCTGCCGGCCGTGGCGGGCGAACGGCAGTGGGCGTACGCCCTGTTGACGCCCCTTTCGCTGATCGTGCTGTACGCGGTCCTGGTCGGCCTCGGCGAGCTGGTGACCGCCGTCGCGCGGCGGCTGCTCGGCCCGTCGGCCGCCGAGCGTCTCGTGGCCCTGGAGGAGCGCACCGACCAACTCCTCGAGCGCACCCGCATCGCGCGCGAGCTGCACGACTCCATCGGTCACGCCCTGACCCTCGCCGTCCTGCAGGCGGGCGCCGCCCGGACGGCGGACAGCCCCGAGTTCACCGAACGGGCGCTGGCGGCGATCGAGGAGACCGGCAGAGCGGCCCTGGAGGACCTCGAGCGGGTACTCGGCGTGTTGCGGGAGGCGGAGCGGCCGGTGAGCGCCAGACCGACGCTCACGGACGCCGGCCGGCTGCTGGAGTCGGCCCGCGCCTCCGGGGCGAAGGTCGACGCCGAGGTCACGGGCGCGCTGGAGACCCTGCCGGGCCCGGTCTCCCGCGAGGGCTACCGCATCCTCCAGGAGGCGCTGACCAACGTGCTGCGGCACGCGGGCACGGTGCCGGCCCTGGTCCACGTCCGGGTCGCGGACGGTGCGCTCACCCTCGAGGTGCGCAATCCGCTGCCGGACGAGCGGGCCGCGCCCGGCCGCGGGAGCGGGCTGCGTGGCATACGTGAGCGGGCCGCGCTGCTGGGCGGGCGGGCGCACACGGGACCGGACGGCGCCGGAGACTGGCAGGTGCGCGTCGAGCTGCCGCTCGGCTGATCTACGCTGGGCGGATGCCGGTCAGAGTGCTCCTCGTGGACGACGAACCCCTGGTGCGCGCCGGTCTGCGGGCCGTGCTGGAGGCACAGCCGGACATCGAGGTGGTCGGGGAGGCCGCCGACGGGGCTGCGGTCATTCCGCTGGTGCGGCAGGTGCGGCCGGACGTGGTCGCCATGGACGTCCGGATGCCGCTCCTTGACGGGATCGAGGCCACGCGCGCGTTGCTGCGGACGGTGACCGACCCGCCGAAGATCCTCGTGGTGACGACCTTCGAGAACGACGAGTACGTGTACGAGGCGCTTCGCGCGGGCGCCGACGGCTTCCTGCTCAAGCGGGCCCGCCCGGCGGAGATCGTGCACGCGGTGCGGCTGATCGCCGAGGGCGAGTCCCTGCTGTTCCCCGCCTCGGTGCGGCAGCTGGCCGCCGAGTACGGAGACGGCGGCGGGAACCGGGCGGCCCGGGCCGAGTTGGAGCGCGCCCGGCTGACCGAGCGGGAGGGCGAGGTGCTGCGGCTGATGGCGCGCGGGCTGTCCAACGCGGAGATCGCCACCCGGCTGGTCGTCGGTACGGAGACGGTGAAGTCGCATGTGAGCGCCGTACTGGCGAAGCTGGGGGCGCGGGATCGCACCCAGGCGGTGATCACCGCGTACGAGTCGGGATTCGTGGCCCCGGGGTGAGGCACGGTCGCGGGCCGGCAACGGGCGGACCGGAACTCGCCGGGGTCGAGCGGGCCGAGTACCATCCGGCCCACACGCGCACGAGCTGGGAGGACCGACCTTGGCAGGCCTGACCGGCGGGGATCCGTCGCTGTTGCGGAGGATCAACTCCGCTGTGGTGCTGCACGCGTTGCGTGCGACGGACTGCGCGACGCTGACCGAGATCACCCGGGTGACGGGGCTGTCCCGGCCGACCGTCGAGGGCGTGGTGGAGGGGCTGATCGAGGCCGGTCTCGTCGTCGAGGCGGCCGCCGACGAGGGCACGGCCCGGCGGCAGGGGCGACCCGCGCGACGGTTCCGGTTCAGGGCGGAGGCCGGGCACCTGCTGGGCCTGGAGATCGGCCCGCACCGGGTCGCCGCGCTCCTGTCCGACCTGGACGGCCGGGTGATCGGTGCCCAGGCCAAGGACGTCGACGAGAGCGCCCCGGCCGACGAGCGGCTCGAGCGGCTGCGCACGGCCGTCGCCGAGCTGCTGCGCCGGGCCGGTGTCGCGCGCGGCTCGCTGCGGGCGGTCGGCGCGGCCACCCCCGGGATCGTCGAGGCGGACGGCACGGTGCGCCTGGGCACGGCGCTGCCCGGGTGGACGGGTCTTGGCCTGGGCGAGCGGCTGAGCCGTTCCTTCAAGTGTCCGGTGCTGGTCGAGAACGACGCGAACGCGGCGGCGGTCGCCGAGCACTGGAAAGGCACCGCCACCGAGTCCGACGACATCGTGTTCGTGCTGGCCGGGCTCAGTCCCGGGGCCGGGGCCCTGATCGGCGGGCGGCTGCACCGTGGGTACGGCGGAGCGGCCGGGGAGATCGGCGCGCTGCACCTGCTGGGCCGGGACGTGACGCCGGAGACGCTGCTGTCCACCACGGACCAGCCGCTGCACCCGCTGGACGAGCAGGCGGTCGCCAAGGTCTTCGCCGAGGCCCGGGAGGGCGACGACGGGGCCCGCGCGGCCGTCGAGCGTTTCATCCAGCGGCTGGTGCACGACGTGGCGGCACTGGTGCTGGCCCTCGACCCCGAGCTGGTCGTCATCGGCGGCTGGGCCGCCGGTCTGGACGGCGTACTGGAGCCGCTGCGCCGGGAGCTGGCCCGCTACTGCCTGCGCCCGCCCCGGGTCGCCCTCTCCCTCCTCGGCGAGGCCGCCGTGGCGACCGGCGCCCTGCGACTGGCCCTCGACCATGTGGAGGAGCAGCTCTTCGCGGTCGAGGGAGCAACGGCCCGCCGCTGACCCGCCGAGGGCGGTAGGGGGCGGGCGTCGCCGGCGGGCCGGGGCCCGCAGGGCACAGCTTCGAAGGCAGACCGCCGCCACACCGCCGCCACACCGGCGACCGGTCTCCGCGCCGGCGGCAGGGGACGTCCGTGGTGGACCGACCGACCGACCGGGGCACGGTTCGCAGGCACACCACTGCCGCACCCACGGCCGACACGGCGGCGCAGACGCGAACAGCGGCTGCCGGGACACAGGACGGCACACCGCCAGCACCCCGGCGGCCGGGAGACACTCCGACGGTGAGGGGCCGGGCCCTGCCGCCACTCCGGGGGCCGGTCAGGGCGCCGGAGTGGTGCGCCTGCCGCCCGGGGCGAGGGCGCTTGGGCAGGCCGGTGTCGCGGCGGAGGTGGGCGGGGCGGTCAGGAGGCCTGGGGCTGGGGGGCGTGGTGGATCTCCACGTCGCCGGAGTCTCCGAAGGTCAGGCGGCAGGTGTCCGCGCGGTAGGTCGCGACGGAGAACGCGGCGGTGCGGCCCTCGGCGAGGTAGCGGGTGGTGACCACGAGGACGGGCGCGCCCGGGAGGCGGTCCAGTTCCTTCGCGTCGTCCGCCCCGACCGAGCCCAGCTCGACCGCGCTCTCCTGCCGCTCCAGTTCCCCGCGCTGCAGTTCGCGCAGCACGGCACGCGCGCGTGCGGCACCGGAGGGCGCGTCGATGGCGGTGAGGTCGGGCACCGAGGCCGGCGGAACGTAGAGCAGCTCCGCGGCGACGGGCTGGCCGTGGGTCACGCGGGAGCGGCGGACGGTGTGGACGGGCTCGTCACGGCCGGTCCCCAGCGCGTCGGCGACGGCCGCGGGAGGGGCCGCGAGGACGCAGTCGGCCGGCTGCCAGGCGTCGTCGTCGGTGCCGGGCCAGGCGTGCCGGCGGGTGCCGACGGCCACGCCGACCCGCGGCGGGGCCACGGTCGTACCGACGCCCCGGCGGCGCTGGAGCCTGCCTTCCAGCTCGAGCTGTTCCAGGGCCTGGCGCAGGGTCGCGCGGGCGACGCCGAAGCGGGCGGCGAGGTCGCGTTCGTTGGGCAGGATCTCGCCCACCTCGAACTCCGAGTCCAGCGCCTCGCTGAGCACGGTCCTGAGATGCCAGTACTTCGGTTCCGGCACCGATTCCAACTGCGTGGTCCCCACCCTGTCCTCCGCAATCGCCGTGGTCCGGCGGCGTTTTGACGCCCTTGTTTATTAAAGGTTGTTGCAGTTCTCTGCGACCATAAAACGGACCATCCCCTTGGTCAAGACCAATCCCGCGACAGGACGGCCCCGACCCCCGTCGCGGAACGGGGACCGGGGCCGGGGCGAGGCCGGGGCGGCGCTAGGCGATGTCGGCCAGGGATACCAGTTTGTCCGGGTTGCGGACGATGTACATCGACTGGATGCGTCCGTCGACGACGTCCACCTGGACGACGGAGTCGGGCTTCCCGCCGGACCGGACCAGCAGGGCGGGACCGCCGTTGAGCTCCAGGAGCCGGAAGGTGACGTCCGGGATGCCCTGGTGCGCGACGCCGAGCAGGAAGCGGCCCACCTTGTCGGAGCTCTCCAGCACGCGCAGCGGCGCCTTGGACTTGCCGCCGCTGTCGCCCACCAGCCGCACGTCCGGCGCGAGCATCGACATCAGGCCGGCCAGGTCACCGCCGGACGCGGCGGCGAGGAAGCGTTCGGTGAGGTCGCGGCGCTGCGCCGGGTCGACGTCGTAGCGGGGCCGCCGCTCGTCGACGTGCTTGCGGGCCCGCCCGGCGAGCTGGCGTACCGCGGCCTCGCCGCGCTCCAGCATGGCGGCGATCTCCGCGTACGGGTAGCCGAACGCCTCCCTGAGGACGAACACCGCCCGCTCCAGCGGTGACAGGGACTCCAGGACGACGAGGACGGCGAGGGACACGGTGTCGGCGAGGACGGCCTGCTCGGCGGTGTCCGGCGCGGTGTCCCCGAAGTCGGTGACGTACGGCTCGGGCAGCCAGGGGCCGACGTACGTCTCCCCGCGCGACTTGATCTGGCGCAGCCGGTCGATGGCGAGGCGGGTGGTGACGCGCACCAGGTAGCCCCTGGGCTCGCGGACGGCGGACCGGTCGGCGCCGGACCAGCGCAGCCACGCGTCCTGGACCACGTCCTCCGCGTCGGCCAGGCGGCCCAGCATGCGGTAGGCGACGCCCAGCAGGACGGGCCGGTGCTCTTCGAAGACGTCGGTCGAGGTGTCGGTGGTCACCCCTCCATCCCAGCGGACGCGTCCGGTGGTGTCCAGGCGGAATCACCCTCACCCGGCACCGGGGGCTACCCGTCGGTAGCTCTTACTGACAGGCTGTCTACGCACTGCCGTCCCCGTTACCGACAAGGAGCCCCATGTCCGCGACGCTCTCCTTCACGGCCCCCACCGGCCACGGTCCGCAGGACATCACCCTCGCCTACACGCGCGTGGGCACCGGCGAGCCGCTGCTTCTGCTGCACGGCATCGGCCACCACCGGCAGGCCTGGGACCCGGTGATCGACATCCTCGCCACCGAACGCGAGGTGATCGCCGTGGACCTGCCCGGGTTCGGGGAGTCCTCCGCGCTGCCGCACGGGCTGCCGCACGACCTGCCGACGACGAACGCGGTGCTCGGCGCCTTCTGTGCGGCGCTCGGCCTGGACCGCCCGCACGTGGCGGGCAACTCGCTGGGCGGCCTGCTGGCCCTGGAGCTCGGCCGGGAGAACCTGGTGCGGTCGGTGACGACCCTGTCCCCGGCCGGCTTCTGGACCCAGGCCGAGCGGCGCTACGCCTTCGGCGTCCTGACGGGCATGCGCCGCACCGCGCGGACTCTGCCGCTCCCGCTGGTCGAGCGGCTGTCCCGCACGGCGGTCGGCCGCACCGCGCTGACCAGTACGATCTACGCCCGCCCCGGTCGCCGCTCCCCCGAGGCCGTGGTCGCCGAGACGCTCGCGCTCGCGCACGCCGAGGGGTTCGCCCAGACGCTGCGGGCCGGACGGAGCGTCCTGTTCACCGAGGACGTCCCCGGCATCCCCGTCACCGTGGCGTGGGGCAACCGGGACCGGCTGCTCCTGCCCCGCCAGGGCATACGCGCCAAGCACACCATTCCGCGGGCCCGGCTGGTGCGGCTGCCCGGCTGTGGTCACGTCCCCATGAACGACGACCCGGCACTGGTCGCCCGCGTCCTTCTGGACGGCAGCCGCGCTCAGGAGGCGAGCGCGGCGAGGACCTCCTTCAGCACGGTCGGGTTGTAGGGCATGTTGACGTGCGGCGTGCGGTCGTCCGGGTCGATGTCCTGGAGGACGACGTTGTTGACGTAGCGGCCCTCGGCCGGTTCGAGGGCGCACGAGGTGTACGGGGTGACCACGTCGTCGTACCGGGTGGCGACGACCGTGTGCCGCACGCCCTGCGTGGTCTCACCGAGGTCGGCCAGCTCGCGCTGGAAGGGGTGGTCGTGCTGGAGCTGCGGCCAGGCCGGCACGACCTCCGCGACGGCGCCCTGTTCGAGGAGTTCGACGGCTCCGGGGATCTGGCGGGCGAGGTTCATCAGTCCCTGCGCGGTGACGCCGTGGTTGCTGGGCGCGATGCCGACGAAGTTGTGCACCTTGGGCCCGCCGCCCAGGGCGTTGAGGTAGTAGCGCGGCAGCATGCCGCCCTGCGAGAAGCCGACGAGGTCGACCTGCTGGGCGCCCGTGCGCCGCAGCACATCGTCGACGAACTCGGCGAGCTGCCGGGCGGAGTGCTTGATGTCGCCGAGGCCGAAGATCACGGGGTTGCCGTGCTGGCCGTAGTCGAGCCGGAAGACGCGGTGGCCGTGCTGCCGCAGCAGGGGCGCGGCCGAGGTCCAGGTGTAGCCGCGGTTGCCGAAGGTGCCGTGCACCAGCACCACGGGGCGCGGATGTTCTTCCGTCGCGGGGATGTTCCAGTCGTCCTCCCCCGCCTGTACGTCGACGGTCGCGACGACCTGGGCGCCGCCGGCCTGCGCGACGGCGGCCAGTCGGTGCGGGGCTTCGGTGAGGTCCGTGGTGACGTCCTCGGAGTTGACCCCCGGGGTGCGGGGATTCAGAAAACTCACGACGATCTCCCTGTCGTTGGGAATGCCCGTCGGGATTGCCGATGGGCTCGCTCCGACTCCTCAGTCTCGCGTCCATCGAATTGCGCAACGATCCCTCGTCCGGGGGAAAGAATTCCCTCCATCGAGTAAGTAGGGTTCGCTTATTCGAATGCGTCATACGGCCAGCAGCCCCGTCGCGGTGCGGAGCAGACGCACGTACCAGCCGCATCCGGCGGGACTGGCCACCCTCCCGGTCAGGGCCCGCTCGGCGCAGTCCAGACTGTGCCGGAACGCCGCGTCGTGCAGCGGCCGGACGATCAGCGCCCAGGCCAGCCAGCGCACTCCGCGCGGACGCACGACGAGGGTGTTGCGCAGCACGGTCCCTCGCTCGTCGAGGCCTTCGACGCTGAACTCGTGAAAGCCCTCGAACCCCCGCGGTCCGGTGAACCGGAACCGGACCCACCGGCCCGGCACGTAGTGACTCACCACGTACCGCACCGGTCCGTGGCCGCCGGGCACGCCGACGGAAAGGGGCCGTTCGAGACGCATCGGCGGCCAGTCGGGCGGCCACAGGCGGTCGTCCTCGCCGCCCAGCGAGTCGATCAGGGCGCCCACGGTTTCCGGTGGGGCGGGCAGGGTGCGTTCATGCACGTTCAGTACGGCGATCACGCAATTCAGCCTGCCCGCAGGCGCCTGGCGGCAACTCCGCCGAAAGGTGGAGGCGAAAAGGCACGCCCGGAGCGCGTTTCCCTGACCGCGCGCCGTCGTTCGCGCGCCAACGCGCGGTCGGAGGACGGGCGTTGTGCGTGGGGGGTGGGACGGCGTCCGAGCGTAAGGACAGATGAGACGCCGGACCGCCGGTACGGCTCACAGCGAGGGGGACATGGTCATGGCCGCAGGGCCCGAGGTGCCCGAGTCCGGTGACGACGGGGCGAGTTGGCCCGTCGTCCCGCCGGAGGCACTGCCCGGGACGTGGCAGCCCCTGTTGGGGCGGCCCGCCCTGGCGGAGCTGCTCGCCCATCCTCTCGCGGGCGCCGCGCTGACACGGATGTGCCGGCTGCCGCCCCGCATCGCGTTGCACTCCCTGCGGACGTTTCTGCTGGCCGACGCCTGCGCGCGGACTCGTGGCACCGCCTACGACCGGGTCGGGCTGCTGGCCGCCGCGGCCTTCCACGACGCCGGCCTGGTGGGGCGCGCGCCGCTCGGACGCGGGGGATTTCCCGGCCGCAGCGCCGAGTTGCTCGACCGCTTCCTGGCCGGGCATCAGGTGGGCGCGGCACGGCGCGGGGCCCTGACCCGCGCCGTGCGCGAGCACATGCGGCCGTTCCCCGCGCGCGACGCCGGGCCGGAGGCGCGACTGCTGCACTTCGGTGCGTGGCTCGACGTCACCGGGCGCGGCGAGCGCCTCGTACCGGGAGACCGGCGGCGGCTGTCCGAGCTGGCGCCCACTCCGTGGTTCGCCGTCTCCTTCTCCGCCCGGGTGGCGGCCTGCGGGCTGCGCCGGGTACTGCCCGCGTCCACGGTCGCCCACCGGTGAACCCGGTGAACGGGCAACTCGCTCTTCCCGTCGCGAAAGGAACCGCAGACATGCAAGAGGACCAGCGTGTTTTCGATGTCGCCATCGTGGGTGGCGGCATCGGCGGGACGATGCTGGGGGCCGTTCTCGCGCGCCACGGTGTGCGCGTGCTGCTGCTGGAGGGCAGCGGCCACCCCCGCTTCGCCATCGGAGAGTCCACCGTCCCCGAGACCACGTTCGGCCTGAGGGTGCTGGCCCGTCGCTACGACGTCCCGGAGATCGAGCACCTGGCGACCAACGGGGCGCTGCGCCGCCACGTGTCGTCCAACTGCGGGGTCAAGCGGAACTTCAGCTTCGTCTACCACCGGGAGGGCGAGCCGACCCGGCCCGACGAGTGCACGCAGTACCCCACCTGGGGCCCGCCGCTGGGCCCCGACTCGCACTACTTCCGGCAGGACGTGGACGCGTACATGTTCCACGTCGCCGTGTCCTACGGCGTCACCGCGTACACCCACACCCTCGTCGACGACGTGAAGTTCGAGGAGGACGGCGCCACCCTCGTCACCCGGGAGCGGGGCAGCTTCCGGGCCTCGTACGTGGTCGACGCCGGCGGGATGCGGGCGGTGCTGCCCGAGCGGCTCGGGCTGCGGCAGGATCCGCCGTACCGCACGAGGTCGCGCACGATCTTCACGCACATGGTGGACGTGCGGCCCTTCGACACCGTGGCGCCGCCGCGTGAACAGCACGGCATGCCCAGCCCGTTCAGCCAGGGAACGCTCCACCACATGTTCCGCGGCGGGTGGCTGTGGGTCATCCCGTTCGACAACCAGTCGACGAGCACGAGCGAGCTGTGCAGCGTCGGCGTCAACCTCGATCTCGACCACTACCCGCGCCCGGACGACGTGTCGGCCCAGGACGAGTTCTGGCAGCACGTGAGCCGGTTTCCCAGTGTGGCGCGGCAGTTCGAGCGGGCGCGGGCGGTGCGTCCGTACGTGTCCACCGACCGCACGCAGTTCGCCTCGCAGAAGGTGGTGGGCGACCGCTGGTGCCTGCTCCCGCACGCCAGCGACTTCATCGACCCGCTGTTCTCCAGCGGCCTCGCGGTCACCGTGATGGCGCTCAACGCGCTGGGCCACCGGCTGATCGAGGCCGTGCGCCAGGACGACTTCGACACCGCACGGTTCGCGTACCTGGACCACTGGACCAAGCGCATGTTCCGGTTCTACGACGACCTGGTGTCGTGCAGCTACATCTCGTTCGACGACTTCGACCTGTGGAACGCCTGGAACCGGGTGTGGACCATCACCACGCTGTACGGGACCAACTCCCAGAACCAGGCCGCGGTGACGTTCGAGAAGACGCACGACCCCGCGATCTTCGACACGCTGGAGCTGCCGCCGTACCGGGGCCTCCAGGCGGTCGACAACCCCTGGGTGGAGCGGCTCTTCGACCAGTCGAGGGACGCCGTACTCGCCTACAGGACAGGTGAGTTGACGAAGGACGAGACGATCGCGCGCATCTACGGGCTGCTGCGCGAGAGCGAGCTGTGCCCGGCGGTGTGGGGCACGCTCGACCCCGAGGACCGGTGCCCCTCCGGCGTGTTCACCCTGTGGCCGCTGATGAAGATCCTGCTGTGGGGCAAGTACCGCTCACCGCGCCATGTGCGCGGGTCCTACTTCACCGGCGGCGCCCGCCTGGTGGGCAAGGAGGCCGTCCAGGCGTACACCACCGAGCTGCGCGCCGGCAGCTCCCAGGTGCACCAGACCGTCCGGGACATGTGGTTCAACTGGAACCGCGACTGGGCCCGGCGTCCGGCACCGCGGAAATGACGGTGAAGAATCATTCCTGCCGACCGCCGGAGTCACACATTCCGGTTTGCCGCTCCAGGGCCTCGGGTAGGAAAAACACATGGCCGACAATAGAAAGTCGGCCGCGGTTCTCCCTGCTCAATCCGAGAGACAACGGGCTGCAATCCACAATGGTGCGACATTCCACCTGCCAATCGCCCGCTGAATGCTCCTGGGAAGACATCTTCCAGCATCAGGACCGCCTCATGCGGTTGGTTCGGCGAAGACTGCCGAGTTTTCAGGACGCCGAGGACTGCGTCCAGGAGACCATGGCCCGCGCAGCCGCCCACGCCTCGTTGGACAGGAATCGACTCGGTGCCTTTCTGACGTCCGTGGCGCTTCGCCTCTGCATCGACTTCTACCGTGAAATGGACCGCCGCAGCAGACTTCTGCAGCGTGCGGCACCCCTGGACGCCTCCGGCACGACCGAGGAGGACGTCTGCGACAAGGACTTCGGCAGATGGCTGCTGGGTCAGGTGCAACACCTGCGGGGGCGCGAACAGGAGGTCATACTCGCCCGCGCCAAGGGGATTTCCACCGCGGAATTCGCCCGCATGCACAACATCTCCGTCAAGGCGGCCGAAGCCGCCTTCACCAGAGGCCGCGCCCGCCTCAAGAATGTGTGCGCCAAGGCCCTTGAAGGCTGCATCCAGTAATCCTGGACCATTCCGGGACCATTCCGGGACCATTCCGGAAGCAATTCGGAAAGCCCCATCTCCTCGCATCAGAGAGACATCACAGAGAAACGGAAAGGAACCCCACCCATGTCCAGCAACAAGAACATTCAGGATATCTTCAAGGACCTGGTCGGCAATATGGCCGACAGTGGGAAGGAGGCCTTCGACGACATGCTCAACCGGCCGGACAAGCCCTGCTCGTCCACCTCCGGGAATCCCGTCGACACCCTGGCCGGGCTGCCCGCGAACGCGCTGGGCGTGCTGGCCGGCGCCGTCAACCCGGCGACCGCGCTGGCGGGCGCCGCCAACCCGCTGGCGGCCCTCGCAGGCGGCATGGGAGGCCTGGGCGGTGCGGGCAACCCCCTCGCCGCGCTGGGCCCGGGAGCCGCGAGCCAGTTGGCGAACATCGCCGGCGCCGCGCAGAACCCCCTGGCCCTGCTCACCGGAGCCGCCGGGGCGGCGAACCCACTCGCCGCGCTGAGCGGGGCCGGCAACCCCCTGGCGGCGCTGGGCGGCGCCGCGAACCCGCTCGCCGCGGTCGGCGGTGCGGCCGGTGCCCTCGGAGGGCTCGGCCAGCTCGCCGGGGGCCTCGGGCAGGCGGCCGGCGGGGTGGGCGACCTGATGTCGCTCCCGACCCAGCTCACCCAGCTGCTCCAGGTGCTGCCCAAGCTCATCGAGGCCCTCCAGGGCCTGCAGAACCTGGCCAACATCCCGGCCCAGGCGGGGCAGCAGGGCCTCGCCGCCCTCCAGGGCCCGACCGGGCAGCAGCCGGGGGGCCAGCCCCAGGGCGGGCAGTCCTCGTCCTCGAGCTGACCTGCCGTGCCCTCGCCGCGTACCCGCTCCCGAACCGAGGAGGATCACCCACGATGACGTCTGTCGTCGGCGACCGGCTGCGTCTCGTGGTCAAGGTCCTGGGCAGCCTCGTGGCCGACGAGGTGGGGCAGGCGACGCGGTTGCGCAGACGTGCGCGCCGTGACGCGCGGTCCCCGGCGGAGGGCGCCGACGCCTCCGCCGGATCCGGCGCCGACGCCTCGGCCGGGGCGGAGCAACGCCGTGCCAAGGCGGTGCGGCAGGCGCTGGAGAGCCTCGGGCCCTTCTACGTGAAGCTCGGTCAGATCCTCTCCACCCGCCCGGACATGGTCCCGCAGTCGATCCGCGAGGAGCTGCAGAACCTCCACGACCAGGTGGACGTGCAGCCGTTCTCGGTGTTCGAGCCGGTGCTGGCGCGGGACCTCGGGCCGGACTGGAAGCTGCGCTTCGACGACGTCGAGACCGCCGCCCCGCTCGGGGCGGCGTCCCTCGCCCAGGTCTACGGGGTGACCCTGCCCGGCGGACGCCCGGCCGTGGTCAAGATCCAGCGGCCGGGCATCCGCGAGGGCGTGCTCGCGGACATGGCGCTGATGCGCCGGGCGTCCAAGATCGTGGCCCGCGTCGCGCCCCGGTTCAACGAGGTCATCGACATCGAGGCGATGCTCGGCTCGGTCTTCGACGCGATGGAGCCGGAGCTGGACTTCAACGGCGAGGCCCGCAACATGGACGAGGCCCGCGAGCACATCAGGCCGTTCCGCTCGCTGGAGGTCCCCCGGGTGCTGCACGCCAGCCCCCGGGTCCTGGTCCAGTCGCTGGCCGGCGGGAAGTCGGTGCGGCACATCGACCGCGCCCACTTCACCGACGACGAGCGCGTCGAGATCGGCAGGGACCTGCTGCGCTTCATGTACCACGGGTACTTCGTGCACCGCTTCTTCCACGCGGACCCGCACGCGGGCAACGTCTTCGCCGCGCCGGGCGGGCCCGCGACGGTGATCGACTGGGGCATGGTCGGCCGTCTCGACCGGCGCACCAGCCTGCAACTGCTGCCGCTGTTCATGACCCTGGCGCAGAACGACGGTGCTGGACTGGCGCAGCACTGGGCGGAGATGGGCCGGATGACGCCGTGGGCCAACATGCCGGCGTTCGCCGCCGACATGGCCGCGTTCGTGCCCAAGGTCTCCCATCTGTCGCTGGAGGACATGAACTTCGGCGTCTCGCTCACCACGGTGCTGGCCAAGGCGACCAAGCGGGGCATCGGTTCGCCGCCGGCCGTCTCGCTGCTGGGCAAGTCGTTCGCCAACCTGGACGGCTCGGTGCGCTGCCTGGCCCCGGAGATCACGCTCCCGGAGGTGTTCCAGGGCGAGGTGCCGAAGATCCTCTTCGCGCTGGGCCGGGAGTTCCTCGGCCGCAACCAGTTCGCCCGCAACTCCATGGAGGTGCTGCTGGCCGCCGTCACCAGCCCCGAGCAGGTCCGCGGGGTGCTGTCCGACATCGCCAACCGCCAGTTCGCGCTGAACATCCACGAGCCGCGGACGCCGGCCTCGATGGGCGGCCAGCGGCCCACCCGCCCCTCGAACGGACTGCTGGCGCTCGGCGCGCTGGCCGTCCTGCTCAGCCGCCGCCGCTCCCCCTGAACGGCACGGCGCGCCCGCCGAACCGACTCCACCGACTCCACCGACTCCACCGACACGGAGGTCCCCCATGCCGGACACCGCCCGGCCCCACCCCTCGCCCGCTTCGGGCCTCCCGCTGCCGGACGGGCTGTCCCGGGTCGCCCTCTGGACGGCGTCCGCCCACGCCGCCGAGCACGGTCGGCCCACGCCGTACGTCCGCGATCCGTGGGCCGCGGACTTCCTGCGCGCGGCCGGTTTCTCCGGTGGCCCCCCGGGCGACGGACCGCTCCAGCGGCTGCTGCCCGACTGGGCCGTGGTGCGTACCCGCTTCTACGACGAGCACCTGGTGGCCGCGGCCCGCTCGGGCTGCCGTCAGGTGGTGCTGCTCGGGGCCGGTCTCGACACCCGCGCCTTCCGGCTCGACTGGCCGACCGGTACCCACGTCTTCGAGGTCGAGGATCCCGCGCTGCTGGCCTTCAAGAATCACGTACTGGACTGCGCTCCGCCGTCCTGCGGGCGCCGCAGCACCGTCGGCGCCGACCCGGCCGGCTCCTGGCGCGAGGAGCTGCTCGCCGCGGGGCTGGATCCGCGCCGGCCCACCGCGTGGCTGTGCGAGACCCACCTGTACCACCTCCAGCCGCGCACGGTGGAGTCCATCGTCCGCACGATGACCGACCTCTCCGCGCCCGGCAGTACCTTCGGTGCCGAGTGCGTGAACGCGGGGGCCGCGTCCTCGTCGTTCGTGGCGCCCTTCCTGGAGGCTCTCTCGGCCACCGGCATCTCCTGGCACTGGCAACTTGCCGATCCGGAGGGGTGGTGGGCGGAGCACGGCTGGGACGCGGGGGTGGCCGACCTGTTCACCCTGCCGTACGTGGTCCAGCGGCTGGCGCCCTATCTGCCGCTGCTCACCGAGGCCGCCGCGAAGTGCGTGTTCCTGACCACCGGGACGCTGGGCGACCGCCGCTGAGCCGGCGACCGGACGACACGGCAGGGGCCCCGACACCCGGGGCCCCTGCCGTGTCCGTCCCGGGCGCGCTCCCCTAGGGCCGTTCCAGGTCCAGGAGTGCCGCGAGCCACAGGTCCGGGAGTTCGTCGGCGGTCGTCAGTGCCTCGTCGTGGATCACCGCGAGGCAGGCGGTGTCGTGCTGGCTCGTGAGTGTGGTGAGGCAGCGGATTCCGGCGCCGAGCCCGGAGTAGACGACGGCCCGGCGGGCGGCGTTGCCCTGGTGGACGAGGGCGCTGCCGAAGTTCACGCTGCTCACGGGCCCGGCGACCGACCGGCCGTTCACCATCCGGGTCCCGACCCGCGCGCCGATCCCGCGCGGCCCGGCCGTCAGCATCAGGCGCAGGGCCTCACGCTGACGGCCGGTGCGCAGGGCGTCGGTGCGGGCCACGACGCGGTCCAGGGCGTGCCGCGGGGACGGCGCGTCGCAGGGCAGCAGGACGCGGGCGACGACGAGCCGGTTGCCCGGGGCGCACTCCTCGCCCCGGGTCCGCACGGACATCGGGACCGCCACCGGCAGCGGCGGATGGCCGGATCCGGTGGCCTTCCGGTGCCAGGTGCCGACGGCGTGGGCGAGCGCGGCGAGGAAGACGTCGTTGACCGTGGCGCCGTGGGCACGGCCGACGGCGCGCAGCCGCGCCAACGGGACGACCGCCTGGCACATGTTCGTGCGTCCGCTGACCGGTACGTCGAAGGCGGGCTTGTCGCTGCGGCGGAAGGAGGCCGCCACGTCACCGACGGCGCTCGCGATGCCGCTCAGCGCGGGCCGCCCGCGGCGGTGCGCCGGGGGTCCGCCCGCGGGGTCGTCGTCGAGCAGCGCCCGGGCGGTGTGCGCGGCCCCCACGCCGTCCTGGAAGGTGTGGTCGGTGCGGTAGCACAGGCTGTGGCCGCCGGTGGGGCCGTGCACGAGCCACACGTCCCAGGGCGGCCTGGCGTCACCGCCCATGGGCCGGGACATCATCAGCCGCCCCGCCCCCGAGCCGTCGTCGTCCCCGGGCAGCCAGGCCTCGTGCACGTGCCGCTCCACGTCGATCCGCTCGACGCGGGAGAACGTACGGCTCTCGCGGGCGATGCGGTAGCGCAACGCCGGGATGCGGTGGGCGCGTTCGGCGACCCGGGCGCGTAGCGACTCCAGGGAGGGGGCGCGGCCGGAGAACCCGAACAGGACGCCGGCGGGCAGCGGTCTGCCGCGCATGGCCAGGTGGTAGGCGAAGTCGGCGGTGCCCATGGGCAGGGACGCCGGCAGTCCGCCGTCGGTGCCGGGGTGGGGGTGGCGCATCGGGAACCTCTCTGTGGGTTGCGAGGACATGGCTACCGCGCCGGACCGCCCCGTCAGCACGCGTGCCGCGCGACACGCCCGAGCGTGTCCACGTACCCGCGCAGCAGAAGCCGGCCGGGTCCGCGCAGGGGCAGGCGCGGGGCCCGGGAGCGGTGCCAGGGCAGCGGCTCGCCGGGGTCCGGCTCGCCCAGCAGCGCGGCGGCCACGTGCGCGCCGTGCGCCACGGACAGGGCGAGGCCGTGCCCGCAGCAGCCGCCGATGTACCAGACGTCGGGGAAGCCGGGGACGGGCCCGACCACCGGCAGGTCGTCGCCGGTCATGCCGATCCGGCCGGACCAGCGGTGGCTGACCCGGACCCGGGCGAGGTCGGGGTGCAGGGACCGCAGCCAGCGCTCCAGCCGGCCCCAGGCGCGCTCCCGCAGGGCGTCGAGCCGCGGGGCGCCGAGCCCGGCCGGAACCGTGGCGGTGCCGCCGCCCGCGACCAGGCCCCGGTCCGGGAGCAGTCGGAAGTACGGCGCCAGCGGCACGGCGTCGACGACGGCGTGCCCGGCGCGCCCGCCCAGTGCCTCGTAGGCCGCGGCACCGATCGGCTCGGTGGCGACGGCGTACACCTCCAGCGGGATGATCGTGCCCACCGGCAGGTCCAGTGCCTGTGCGGCGGAGTTGACGGCCAGCACCGCCTGGCCGGCGTAGAGCCGGCCGTGCGGGAGGACCAGTTCGGGGCCGACCAGGTCGCCGGGGCGCAGCGCCAGCAGCGGGCTGCGGCCGTAGAACCGCACGCCCTTGTCCGCGCAGGCGCGGGCCAGCGCGCAGGTCAGGGCGGCCGGGTCGAGGGTGGCGGCCGGGCGGTGCAGCAGCGCCGCGCGGTAGGGCACGCCGACCCGCTCGCGGATGCCGGCCGGGGTGAGCACGGGGACGTCCAGGCCCAGTTCGCGGCAGGCGCGGGCCTGGCGGGCGAGCGCCACCAGGCCCGCGGGTGAACGCGTGGCCATGAGCTGCTCGCCGGGTCGCAGCCCGCAGGGCGCGTCGAGCCGTGCGCTGAGGTCGAGCACGTCCCGCACCGCCTGCTGACTGGCCCGGTGCATCCGGCGTGCCGTCCGGGCGCCGAACCGGCGCACCGCGCGGTCGAGGGCGGGTCCGGCCCGGGGACCCAGCAGGCCGGTGCCCCGGCCGCTGGCTCCGGCGGCCGGTTGCTCGGCGTCCACCACGGCGATGTCGAGCCCGGGGGCGCGTTCCGCGAGGTGGTAGGCGCAGGACAGCCCGGCCAGACCGGCCCCGACGACGGCCACGTCCGCGGTGACCACGCCGTGCAGCTGGGGCTGGGGCGGCAGTTCGGCCGGGCCCCAGTACGGCGTTCCGGCCGGCCGCCGGGTCATCCGGCCGCGTCCGGCACCGGCTCGGTCAGCGAACCGAACCGGCGGTCGTGCCAGAGCAGCGGACGGCCGGGACCCACGTGCACGGCGGCGACCCGGCCGACGACGAGGTGGTGGTCGCCGTAGCGGCGTACGTCCTCGGTGAGGCACACCGACCAGGCGAGCGCGCCCGCCAGCACGGGGACGCCCAGCACCTGCCGGGTGTCCGTCCCCGCGAACCGCTCGGCCGCGCTCGTCGTCGGGGACGCGAACCGGCCCGCCAGCTCCTGCTGTTCCTCGCGCAGCAGGTGCACGGCGAAGGCCCGGCGGGCGCGGACCGCGGCGAGGGTGCGGGAGCCGTCGCGCAGGCAGGCCAGGAGCAGCGGCGGCCGGGCGGAGAGCGAGGTGACGGCGGACACGGTCATGCCGAGCGGGCCGTCCTGGCCGCGGGCGGTCACCACGGCCACACCGGCGGCCAGCTTGGCGTACAGGCCGAGGCAGCGGGCGGCGCCCGGTCCCGGTTCCTCGTGCAGGGGGTCGGCGGTCGCCGCCGCCCGGTCAGCCACGAGCCGCAGCCGCGCGTTCATCGATCACCTCCGCGTCCGCCAGGCCGCGCAGCACCCGGGCGATGTTGGTCCGCACCGTCGACTCGGCCACCGGGTCGAGGATCTCGGCCAGCGAGGGGATGCCCAGGTCGAAGGCGGCCGTGAAGACGACGAGCGTGCCGTCGCCGCGCCCCTCGCAGCGCCAGCTCCCCTCGAAGGTCTGGAAGTCGCCGCTGAGCTGCTCGAAGGCGAGGGAGTACGTCTCGGGCGAGTAGGTGTCGCGTTCCCGCCAGCGCATCAGGCCGCCCCGGAACTCGACGGTCCAGTCCGAGACCGTGGAGCCGTCGGGCAGCGGGGGCTCGACGCGCACCTCGCGGAAGGTGTCGCTGTACTCGGGGTAGCGGCCGAAGTCGCTGATGCGGCGGTAGACGTCGGCGGGTGCCAGGCCGTCGGCGAGGGCGTGCAGGACCACGTGGCGCATGGGTCGTTCGGTTCCTTCCCGGAGGGTTCGCGGGCGCTGGTGTCAGCCGTCCCGGTGTCAGCCGGCCATGCGGCCGGCCGTGCTGTGCAGGGCCTCGGTGAGCGTGGTGAGGAACAGGTCGAGCGCGGTGTCCTCGACCACGGCCGGCGGGGTCAGCCGCAGCACCCGGGTGGAGTTGAGGGAGTGGTTGACGAGAACGCCGCGGGCGATCAGTTCCAGCAGGAGTTCGCCGACCGCCTGTTCCTCGGCGAACTCGATGCCGATCAGCAGTCCCCGGCCGCGCACCTCGCGGACCAGGCCGCCCTCGTAGGGCGCGCACACGGCCCGTACGGCGGTCAGGACGCGCAGGCCGAGCGCGGCGGCCCGGGCCACGGTGTTCTCCTCCTCCATCGCCCGTACGGTGGCGAGGGCGGCGGCGCAGGCGATCGGGGAGGCACCGAAGGTGGAGGTGTGCAGGTAGGGGTCGCGGCTGAAGGGCGCGTACGCCTCGGCGGTGGCGGCCATGGCGGCGATGGGTACGACGCCGCCGCTGAGTCCCTTGCCGGCCAGCAGCACGTCCGGGCGCACCGCCTCGGCGTCGACGCCCCACCAGGTGCCGAGCCGTCCCATGCCGGTCTGGATCTCGTCGACGACGAGCAGGGCGCCGTAGGCGCTGCACAGCGCGCGGACCTGGCTCAGGTAGCCGGGGCGCGGGATGCGGACGCCGCCCTCGCCCTGGACGGGTTCGACGATGACGCAGGCCCGGTCCCGGCGGGCGGCCAGGGCTTGTTCGAGGTCGGCGGGGTCGTCGTAGGCGACCTGGGTGACGTCGGGGAGCAGAGGCTGGAAGGGCGTCTGGTAGGTGGCGTTGGCGGTGACGCTCAGCGCGCCCAGCGTCTTGCCGTGGAAGCCGCGGCGGGTGGTGATCACCGAGCTGCGGCCGTGGGCGCGGGCCAGTTTCAGGGCGGCCTCGGTGGCCTCGGCGCCGGAGTTGACGAAGTGGACGTAGTCGACGCCGGGCGGGGTGTGGGCGGCGAGGGCCTGGGCGGCGCGGGCGGCGACGGGTTCGAGGAAGACGCGGCTGGCCAGCGGGTGGGTGTCGATCTGGCGGTGCACCGCCTCGACGACGGCCGGGTGGCGGTGGCCGAGGATGAACACGCCGTAGCCGCCGAAGTCCAGGAAGCGGCGGCCGTCGTCGGCGTGGATCCAGGCGCCCTCGGAGCGGACCTCGGCCATGCCGCCCATGACCCGGCCCATCACGGCGCGGCCGGAGCCGATGTGCTTGAAGTAGAGGTCGACGAGGTCGGTGGTGGCCTCGCCGGGTTCGGCGGCCTCGGTGGCGCCGGTGGCGTCGGTGGTCTCGGTCGAGGCGGGCGACACGGTCATCACGCCACCTCCGTCGCGCTCGCCGCGGCCGCGTGCGCGCGGTGCCGGCTGAGTACTCCGGGCCGGTCCGCGGCCCAGCTCTCCAGGTTGCGGACGAGCGCGGCGCGCAGGTCGGCGCGGGTGAGGCGGGTGCCGCAGTGCGGGGTGCCGAGGGAGGAGTCGAACGGCAGCTCGCGCTGGAAGACCAGGAGCAGTTCGGCGTAGTGCTGGAACCGCTGCCGCACCGAGGCGGGCAGTGAGGTGCCCTCGAGCATCGGCAGCAGCAGCCGGTGGACTGCCTCGACGGGGATGAGCCGGGGGCGCAGCGGCCGGGGCAGGCCGTGGCGGACGGCGAACTCGGCGCAGGTGTCGGCGATCTCGCTCAGGGCGGGCGCCTGACCGCCCGCGGTGAGCCAGTACTCCCCGCTGCCGACGCCGCCGCGGATCAGGTCGCCGAGGGCCCGGGTGACGTAGTCCTGCGGGATCATGTCGACGCGGGCCTCGGGGGCGCCCGGCAGCACCGGCACCTGGCCGAGGACCATCGCACCGATCGTCTTGGTGAGGCCCTGCTGCCCGGCGATGTGCCCGGTGGACGAGTGGCCCATGACCACGGAGGGGCGCACGATGGCGCCGGGCACGCCCGCGTCGCGCATCAGCTGCTCGGCCCTGCTCTTGGACGCGAGGTAGGCGGCGGCGCCCGGGAAGCGCTCCTGGTCCTCCTCGCTCGGGGTGTTGGCGACGAAGGCGGTGCTCACCAGGTAGAGGGGGGCGTCGGCGCGGGCGGCGAGGTCGAGCATCGTCTCCGCGCCGAGGGTGTTGGTCCGCACGATCTCCTGGGGCGGGGTGCGCCAGTTGGTCTGGGCGGCGGAGTGCAGCACCACGTCGACGCGCAGGGCCAGTTCGTACCAGGCCCCGGCGTCCAGGCCGAGGCGCGGCGCGAGGAGGTCGCCCTCGATCTCGCGCACCCGCGGATCGTGCAGCGGCCTCGTGCGGCGCAGGCAGAGCAGGTCGTAGTCGGGCGCCAGTTCGTCGATCAGGGCCCGTCCGAGGACTCCCGAGCCGCCGGTGAGCAGCAGGGTGGGACGGTCGCGCGCGGTGCTGCGCGGTGGCGCGGGCAGGACGGTGGGGCGTGGGGCGTTTCGCGGCATGGTGGGCTCCCCTCGACGGGTTTCGACTGCCGTGGAACGTGGGGGTGGCGGTCCGGTGACCGACACCGGGGCGGGCCGGACGGCGACCGGCATTGGGACGGGCGGGACGGGCGGGACGGACGACCGGCGTTAGGACGGGCCAGACGGACGACCGGCGTTAGGACGGGCCGGACAGACGACCCGCGATGGGACGGGCCAGACGGACGACCCGCGTTGAGACGGACGGGACGGACGACCCGCGCTGAGACGGGCCGGACAGACGACCGGCAATAGGACGGACCAGACGGACGACCGGCATTGGGACGGGCCGGACAGACGACCCGCGCTGAGACGGGCCAGACGGACGACCCGCGATGGGACGGGCCAGACGGACGACCCGCGTTAGGACGGGCCGGACAGACGACCCGCGTTGAGACGGACGGGACAGACGACCCGCGCTGAGACGGGCCGGACAGACGACCCGCGCTGAGACGGGCCGGACAGACGACCCGCGCTGAGACGGGCCGGACAGACGACCGGCGTTAGGACGGGCCAGACACACGACCCGCGTTGAGGCGGACGGGAGACGACCGGCGTTGAGGTGGGCAGGTGGGCCGGCGCGCGTCAGGCGATGGCGAGCGGGCCGTCGGCCAGGTAGGCGGAGAGCGGACCGGTCATGCGGGAGCGCGACGGCGGGTGCAGGGACAGTCCGTTGGCGCAGGCGGCCAGGTGGCCCACCTCGTCGGAGGTCATGAAGTTCAGTCCGCCGAGCAGTTCGACCGCGCGGGGCACGATGCGGGCGAGGGCGTCCTGGACGCCGTAGCGCACGCACAGCGCCTGGGCGAGGGCCGACTCGTCCAGGTCCCCGGCGTCGACCCGGCGGGCGACGCCCTCGGCGGTGGCCATGGCGGCCTCGGTCTCGACGAAGAGGCGCACGCGCTCGTGCTCGGGGATCCGGTCGTTCAGCAGCACGCGTTCCACCAGGGCGCAGGCGGCACCGAGGTAGCTGCCGGTCATCAGCACCTGGAACCAGACCAGGCCGGCGGTCTGGAGTTCGTCGAGGCGCTCCCCGGAGGTGGTCGCGGTGCGCAGGACGAGTTCCGGCGGCACGAGGACGTCGGTGAGGGTGACCTGTTCGCTCTCGGCGCCGGCCAGGAAGGTGCTGGACCAGAAGCCGCTGACGCTCAGGCCCTCGCTGTCGGCGGGCACGAGGGCGACGGCGAGTTCGTCGCCCTGGCCGTCCTCGCGCGGGATGACGACGCCGGCGGTGAGCACGTCCATGGAGTGGGCGAGGCTGCACGGGCGTTTGACGCCGTTGATGCGGATGCCGTCCGCGGTCGCGGTGGCGGTCATCGACGGGTCCAGGATGCCGGCGCCGCTGCGGCCCTCGGCGAAGCCGGAGGCGATGACGCGGTTGGTCGAGGCGACGCCTTCGATCAGCATCCACTCCAGGCCGTCGCCGAGGCCGCCGAGACCGACCAGGGTGGCCATGGAGAAGTGGTGCATGGTGGTGGCCACGGCCAGGGACGGTGAGCGGCTGCCGATGGCCCGCTGCACGCGCAGCGCGTCCAGCGCGGTGGCGCCGCGCCCCTGGTGCGACTCGGGGACGAGCAGCCCGGGGCCGCCGCTGTCCCGGAAGTGCCGGATGCCGGGGCTGCCGGGCCGCTCCAGCTCCATCAGGGGGATCTCGCGCAGGGCGGGGTCCAGGTCGGGCAGCAGCTTGGCGAGGGTGGTGCGTTCACGCTCGAGGAATCTCATGGGTGTGCGGTCCTCCTGGGTGACTGGGACGGGGGACGGGGGACGGGGGACGGGACGAGACTGCGGTGCGGACGTGGGCGGGCCGTGCGGGCGCCGGTTCTCACACGGCGTTGGTGGCGCGCAGCAGTTGCCACACGGCGCCGGGGCGGGGCCTGCCGCGGAAGGCGATGTACTCCGGGAGGACCGCGTGCGGCGCCCATTTCTGCTTGTACTCGAGCTGGGAGGCCGCGGGGTAGACCGCGTCGCCGTGCTCGGCCAGCAGCCGGGCGAACCGGGTGAACAGGCGGCTGGCACCGGGCAGTTCGTGGCGTGAGTCGAGGCCGGTGAACGGCGTGAACCCGAAGTGCAGCCAGCCGGCCCCGTCGGCGGTCAGCCGCTCCATGACGGTGGCGTTGAGCGCCTCCATCACGCCGGGCGGGGCGTCGGGGCGGCGCCGGCTGAGGTCGTGCAGCATGCCGGGGCGGCTGCCGTAGACCGGCGAGTAGTTGACGTACCCGACCGCCTCGCCGTCGATCCGGCCGACGAACAGGCGGCGGTGCCTCTGGAGGCCGCCGGTGCGCTGGCCGACGAGGAACCGCAGCTCCTTGACGTGCCGGCCCTTCTCCCGCAGCCAGCGCTGGTCGATGTGGTCCAGCTCGGCGCAGTCGTCGCCGTTGAGTACCTCGGCGACCTCCAGGCCGGCCCGCCGGGCGCGCGAGATCTTGTTCCGCAGGCGCACGAACCGTGAGCCGCGCAGCGTGAAGCGGCTCAGGTCGACGGCGTACGACGCCCCGATCTGGTTGACCGTGAACCCGTGCGCCGCGTACAGCTCCGCGTCCGCCCGTTGCAGTTGTACGGCGACCAGGCGGCGTCCGGTGTGGGTGGCGAAGGCGTCCAGCAGCCGCGCGCGGTGCTCGGGTGCCGTGAAGGGGCCGCCGAATTGCAGGACGTAGCGGCCGGAGGTGCGGTAGGCGCAGGCGCCGTCGAACCGGTCGTCGTGGAAGTACGCGTTCCCGCTGTTGAGGGCGAGAAAGGAACTGGGGTTGTCGCTGTGCGCGGCGAGCGTGTCAAGTACGGACGGCATCGGTGTCCTCCACGGAATTCCGCACCGCGCCGCTCGCGGCGGCCTCACCGGAACGCGCCGCCGGTCGATATCGCTGCTCGAACAGCCGGAACGCCGCGTTGGTTTCGGGTTCGAAGGCGACGCCGAAGGGTTTGAGGGAGTTCCCGAAGAGCGCCCGGTCGCCCATGAGGTGGATCGGAAGGGCGAGCAGCGCCCATTCCGGCCGGACGAACAGGGCCCACGCGCCGGCCAGGACACCCGCGGTGACCAGGCTGTGCATCGTGTTGTAGGCCACGTAGTAGCCGCGCGGAACCCGTCTGTCCGGGCGGCGCCGGAAGGCGATCGCGCCGGGAATGTATCCGATGGCGTCGATCACCGTGAACAGCAGCGCGAAAACGCCCCAGCGGATTTCCGCACGGTGCTGGAACGCGAGCACGAGCGATACGGCGAGAAAGCCCAGCCATTCGAGTCGGGAGAGAGCGAAGGTGACCTTCGTCTCGAAACGGTTCTTGGCGTCCACGGGCGCTCCTGGATTGCGCGTACGATTCCGGGGCCCGGCGGCGGCCTGCCCCCTCGCTGTGGTCTGTCACTCCGGTTTACGCACCAGCGGGTCCAACCCCTCGTAAAGTGGGGGCGATTGGGACGACGTGATCCTCGGGGGACTGTTTTCGTGACGTCAGCGTGGGAGTTGTTGCTGCCCGCCGCCTCGGCACCGGCACGCGCGCGTGGCCGTGCCCTCCAGGCGGCGTTGCGGGACGCGGTCCGCTCGGGCCGGCTGGCCCCCGGCACCCGCCTGCCGTCGAGCCGGGACCTCGCGGCCGACCTCGGCGTGTCGCGCGGGCTGGTGACGGAGGCGTACGAGCAGCTGACGGCCGAGGGGTACCTGCGCAGCGGACAGGGTGCGGGGACCTGGGTGGGCGAGGCCGTGCGGGCCGCCCGTCCGCGCGCGCGTGATCTCGCCCCGCGACCGGCCGGTGAGCGGGCCGACTTCGTGCCGGGGACGCCGGACCTGTCGCTCTTCCCCCGTTCGGCGTGGGCCGCGGCGCAGCGGAGCGTGCTGGCGGACCTGCCGCACGAGAGCCTCGGCTACCCCGATCCGCGCGGGCTGCCCCGGCTGCGGACCGCGCTGGCCGAACTGCTCTCGCGGCGCCGGGGCGTGGTGGCCGACCCCGAGCGCATCGTGGTGGTCTCCGGAGTGGCGCAGGCGTCCGCGCTGCTGGCGAGCGTGCTCCACGCGCGCGGGTGGCGCACCGCCGGTGTCGAGGACCCGGGCAGCCCTCAGCACTGCGCCCTGTACGCGTCGGCGGGCGTCGGCACCGTGCCCCTGCCCCTGGACGAAGAGGGGCTCGCCCTCGACCCGCTGCGTACCTCGGGTGTACGGGCCGTCGTGACGACACCGGCCCACCAGTTCCCCACCGGGATCGCCTACTCGGCGCGTCGGCGTGCCGAACTGCTCGACTGGGCCCGGTCCGTGGACGGCCTCGTCCTGGAGGACGACTACGACGGCGACTTCCGATACGACCGTGCCCCCGTGGGCGCGCTCCAGGGGCTCGATCCGGAGCGGGTCGCCTATACGGGGTCGGTCAGCAAGTCCCTGGCTCCGGGGCTGCGGCTGGGCTGGCTGCTGGTGCCCGACTGGCTGGCGGAGGCGGTGGTCGAGCGCAAACGCACCACCGACCTCGGCCACCCTGCCCTCGACCAGGCGCTGTTCGCCCGCTTCGTCGAGCGCGGCGACTACGACCGCCAGCTCCGTGTCTGCCAGCGCGCCTACCGCGAACGCCGCGACGTCCTGGTCGCCGCGCTGGCCGAACACTTCCCGGGCTCACGCGTCACCGGCATCGCCGCCGGCCTCCACGCCATCGCCACGCTCCCCGAGCGGTACGGGCCCGAGGAACGCTTCCTCGCGCGCGTGACGGAGGCGGGCGTCGCGGTGCGCCCGCTTGCGGCGTACGGGCACGGGGCGGCCGACGGGCCGGCGGCGACGAAGGAGGTGCGTCTGGTGCTGGGGTACGCGCACCTGACGCCGGGGCGGATCCGGGCGGGGGTGGGGAGGATGGCGGAGGCGGGGTGACGGCACATGCGGCCGATCACTCGTGTCGTTCGGGTCGCCCATGTCGTTCGAGTCGCCCGTGTCGTTCGGGTTGTTCGGGTTGTTCACCCGCAATTTCCGTGGGCGCCGCGCCGTGCCAGTAGGTCTGGCTCTGCACACTGGCCGTCACCCTGGCCGGATCCCGTCTCTGGAGGCGCATCCATGTCCCCTCGTCCGTTGCCCGGTCGCCGCAGCGTGCTGCGCGGTTCGCTCGCCGCCTCGGCGGCCCTGACCCTGCCCACCACTCTCGGGGCGGCGCCGGCGTTGGCCCGTTCCGGACGGCCGGGGGCCGGCTGGGGGGTGCAGACGGGAGACGTGACCTCCCACTCCGGTCTGGTGTGGGTGCGGTCCGACCGGCCGGCCCGGATGATCGTCGAGACGTCGGCGACCGAGTCGTTCCGCAACCCGCACCGGTGGCACGGTCCACTGCTCGGGCGCGACACCGACTTCACCGGCACCACCCGGCTGCGCGGACTGCCGCCGGGCGAGCAGATCCACTACCGCGTGCTGCTCGCCGACCCGGACGACCCGCGCCGCACCGGCGAACCGGTGTCCGGCACCTTCCGTACGGTGCCGGTCCGGCGGCGCGACGGGGTGCGGTTCGTGTGGTCCGGTGACCTCGCGGGTCAGGGCTGGGGCATCAACCCCGATCTCGGCGGCTACCGCATCTACGACGCCATGGGCGCCCTGGACCCGGACTTCTTCCTGTGCAGCGGCG
Organism: Streptomyces sp. BBFR51; assembly: GCF_044591655.1. Lineage (NCBI taxonomy): Bacteria > Bacillati > Actinomycetota > Actinomycetes > Kitasatosporales > Streptomycetaceae > Streptomyces > Streptomyces sp. BBFR51. The sequence goes on from NZ_CP172448.1 coordinate 1,433,202, forward strand.
ACAACATCTACGCCGACGGCCCCATCGCGGAGACGGCCGCCCTGCCCGACGGCAGTACCTGGCGGAACATCACGACCGAGGAGAAGTCCAAGGTCGCCGAGACGCTCGCCGAGTTCCGCGGCAACTTCCGCTACAACCTGCTCGACGAGAACCTGAGGCGCTTCAACGCCCGGGTCCCCTCGATCATCCAGTGGGACGACCACGAGGTCCGCAACAACTGGTACCCGGGGCAGACCATCGCGGAGACGGACGCCCGTTACACCGAGAAGAGCGTGGATGTGCTGGCCGGCCGGGCCCGGCGCGCGTTCAGTGAGTACTTCCCGATCTCCATCCTGCGCCCCGGCGCGCGGGAGGGCCGCGTGCACCGGGTGCTGCACCAGGGGCCTCTCCTCGACGTGTTCGTGCTGGACATGCGGACCTACCGCAACGCCAACTCCCCGGGCGACCAGACCGTGGACCCGCAGGGCATCCTGGGCCGCGAGCAGCTGGAGTGGCTCAAGCGGGAGTTGGCGCGTTCGCGTGCGGTGTGGAAGGTGATCGCGGCCGACATGCCGATCGGCCTGGTCGTGCCCGACGCGACTGAGGGCGCCGCCAACATCGAGGCGATCGCGCAGGGCGACCCCGGCGCGCCGCTGGGGCGCGAGCTGCAGATCGCCGAGCTGCTCCGCTTCGTCAAGCACCGGCGGATCACCGGCACGGTGTGGCTGACGGCCGACGTGCACCACACCTCGGCCCAGCACTACCAGCCCTCGCGGGCGGCGTTCACCGACTTCGAGCCGTTCTGGGAGTTCGTGTCCGGGCCGCTCAACTCGGGTGCGTTCCCGGCCAGCGACCTGGACGGCACGTTCGGCCCTGAACGGGTGTTCGTGAAGGCGCCGACCGCCTCGAACGTCTCGCCCGCGGACGGCTACCAGTTCTTCGGCGAGGTCGACATCGACGGCGACAGCGCGGAGTTGACGGTGCGGCTGCGCGAGCAGGACGGCACGGTGCTGTTCACGAAGGTCCTCCGGCCGGGCCGGGTCGGCCAGTAGTCCCGTAGCCTGGGCCGTGCCGCGCATCGGCGTCATCCCCCGGTGCGCGGCGCGGGATTCCGCCGCCGCAAAAGGCAACAAATCTCCCAGAAGCCTTCTTTACCCAGCGGTCACAGAGCGTTCGTGATCACGCAACACCGTTCCTTCACAGTGGATGCATGAGTCGAGACATGTCTGATGTGACGGACGCCGTGGCACGCCTCGTCGAGCACGGCCCCGCGGTGCCCACCATGGTGCTGGCCTCGGTGGCGGCGCTGATCGCCACGGCGCGCTTCCACACCCGGTGGTCACGACGCCACGGCCAGGCGCCGCCGGCGGACGATACCGGCGCCCGGCCGCCGACCGCCGAGCGGCCGGCCGGGTCCGTGGAGACCGGGGCGGCGTCGGCGGTGGCCGCGGCCGCGGTGGATGCCGGGCCCGAGGGCGGTGAGAGCGCGCTGTGGCGGATGCGGACGACGGTGCGGGACGCACCGGGATCGCTGGCCGTGCTGTGCGCGGCCCTGGCCGAACAGCGGATCGACATCCTGAGCCTGCAGACCCACCCGCTGGCCGACGGCACGGTGGACGAGTTCCTGCTCCGGGCCCCGGGTGAGCTGAGCGGCACCGAGCTGGCCGGCGTGGTGACGGCAGCCGGCGGCACCCACACCTGGACCGAGCGGGCGGACGCCCACGACCTGGTCGACGCACCGACCCGGGTGCTGGCCCTGGCCGCCCGTACGGCCCTGGACGCGGCGGAACTGCCGCTGGCGCTCAGGCAGTTGCTGGGAAGGTGCACCATCAAATCGCTGCCCGCGGGCTCGGGCGCGGACGTGAGCGGCGCCGTGCCGCCGGAAGGCACCCTCGAGGACACCGTGCTGCGGCTGCGCGCCCCGGAGGGCGGGGTGATCAGCGTGGAGCGCGCCCATCTGCCGTTCACCCCGGCCGAGTTCGCGCGGGCGCGGGCCCTGGTCGAGCTGGACGCCCGGCTCGGACCGCGGATCCCGCACGGCCTGGACGTGCTGACGCTGCCCGAGGGGAGCGACATCACGGTCCGCCGGGCCGACACCCGGGACGTTCCGGCGGCGAAGGCGATGCACGAACGCTGCTCGGCGCGGACGCTCGGGATGCGGTACCACGGCCCGGTCGGGGACGCCGACCGGTATCTCAACCACCTGCTCAGCCCCCGTTTCGGCCGCACCCTCGCCGTACAGACCGCCTCGGGGCGGATCGTCGGGCTCGGTCACCTGCTGTGGGACGGGGACGAGACGGAGGTCGCGCTGCTCGTCGAGGACGCGTGGCAGCGCCGGGGCATCGGCGGCGAGCTCCTCGGCCGGCTCGTGGCGATGGCGACGGAGACGGGCTGCGAGAGCGTGTACGCACTCACGCAGGCGTCCAACACCGGCATGGTCGCCGCGATGCGCGGCCTGGGCCTCCCCCTCGACTACCAGATCGAGGAGGGGACCCTGGTCGTCACCGCCCGCCTGGACCCGTCGGCCCGCTCCGCGACGCGGCTGCCGCACGGGGAGCGGATCGGCCAGGAGTAGCAACAGGTCAGTGGGGTGAGCGGGCACGGCGGGGCCGCGGGTCTCTCGACCCGCGACCACCCCGGCCCACGGCCACCCCGCCCCGGCCCGCGGCCACCCGGCCCGCGACAGCGGCCCCGCAGCTGGGGCCGCGGGACCTTCGGTCCGCAGTCGGCCCCCGAAACGCGGTCACCCGCTCCGCGGTTACCCGGTCCGCGGTCACCCGGTCCGCGACAGCGCCTCCCGCGGCGGGACCGCTCCGGCCGTCCGCTCCCCCAGCGCCGCGTCCAGGTCGGCCCACAGGTCGTCGACGTCCTCGAGGCCGACCGACAGCCGCAGCAGCCGGTCGCCGACCCCGGCGCCCCTGCGGTCGACGGCGTCCACGATGCGGTGGCTGATGGACGCCGGGTGCTGGATGAGCGTGTCCACGCTGCCGAGGCTGACGGCCGGGGTGATCAGGCGGACGCCGCCGATGACCTCGTGCGGGTCGCCGTGGACCTCGAAGGAGACCATCGCGCCGCCGATGCGCGGATAGTGCACGCGGGCCACCCGCGGGTCGGCGGCGAGGCGACCGGCGAGTTCCGCGGCGTTCGCGGAGGCGGCCCGCACCCGCACGGGCAGGGTGGACAGCCCGCGCAGCAGGAGATAGCCGGCCAGCGGGTGCAGTACGCCGCCCGTCGCGAAGCGGACCTGCCGCAGCCGCCCCGCGAACTCCTCGTCGCAGGCCACCACCCCGGCCAGCACGTCCCCGTGGCCGCCGAGGTACTTGGTGGCGCTGTGCAGCACCAGCCGGGCACCGTGTTCGGCGGGGCGCTGGAGCACGGGTGTGGCGAAGGTGTTGTCCACGAGCAGCGGCACCGATCCGCAGGCGTGGGCGACGGCGCGCAGGTCGACCTCGGCCAGCGTGGGGTTGGCCGGTGACTCCACGAGCACCAGGCCGGTGTCCGGGCGCAGCGCGTCCGCGACGCCCGCGGGGTCGGTCCAGGTGACCTCGGAGCCGAGCAGCCCGGCGGTCAGCAGGTGGTCGCTGCAGCCGTACAGCGGCCGGACGGCGACGACGTGCCGCAGCCCCATCGAGCCGCGGACCAGCAGGACGGCGCTCAGCGCGGCCATGCCGCTGGCGAAGGCGACGGCGGCCTCGGTCCCCTCCAGCCGGGCCAGTGCCGTCTCGAAGCGGGCGACGGTCGGGTTGCCGAGGCGGCCGTAGACGGGCGGGCCCTCCGGCTCGGCGCCGGTGGCGGCGAACGCGTCGATACGGGCGGCCTCACCCCGGCTGTCGTAGGACGGGTAGGTCGTCGACAGGTCGATGGGCGGGGCGTGCAGTCCCTGGCCGGCGAGGTCGTCGCGGCCGGCGTGCACGGCTTCGGTGGCCAGTGCCCTGCCCGTGGGTGCGGAGGTGCGTACGTCGGCGGGTGGTGACGTGTGCGTGCGCGCAGAGTCCATGGCCGAAGGGTGAACACCGGCCGGGCCGGTCCGGTCGTACGCCGTGCTACGTTCGGGCCATGGCCGATTCCGTCGTACTGGATCCGGTGGATCTTCATCTGCTGCGGCTGCTGCAGAACGACGCCCGGACCACTTACCGCGAGCTCGCCGCCCAGGTCGGCGTCGCCCCCTCGACCTGCCTTGACCGGGTGTCCCGGCTGCGGCGGGCCGGGGTGATCCTCGGCCATCGCCTCGAACTGGACCCGGCGAAGCTGGGGCGCGGTCTCCAGGCGCTGCTGTCGGTGCAGGTCCGCCCGCACCGGCGGGAGCTGGTCGGCCCGTTCGTGGACCGGATCCGTGCACTGCCCGAGTCGCGCACCGTCTTCCACCTCACCGGCCCGGACGACTACCTCGTGCACGTCGCGGTCGCGGACATGGCGGATCTGCAACGGCTGGTCCTGGACGAGTTCACGTCCCGGCGGGAGGTGGCCCGCGTGGAGACCCGGCTGATCTTCCAGCGGTGGGAGTGCGGACCGCTGCTGCCGCCGGCCGGGTCCGGGGCCACGCCCTGAGCGAAATCCGGCCGCACGCGCGGCCGGGCCCGGTCCACCGGGCTGACGCGGCACCGGTATCCGTATGAGGATGTCCGCATGTCAGAGACCAAGAGCCCGCTGCCCCGCGAGGTCGCCGACGCCTACGTCGACGACCTCATCGCCCTCGACCCGGTCACCGGTACCTATCTCGGTGTCGCCGAGAGTTCCAGCCGCCTGCCCGACTTCTCGCCCGCCGGGCAGGAGGCCCTCGCGGAGCTGGCCCGGACCACCCTCGCCCGGCTGGACGAGGCGGAACGCCGGCCCGGCGGGGACAGCGACGTGGAGCGGCGCTGCGCGCGGCTGCTGCGCGAGCGCCTGACGGCCGAACTCGCGGTGCACGAGGCCGAGGAGGGCCTGCGCTCGGTCGGCAACATGGGCACCGCCGCCCACTCGGTGCGCGAGGTCTTCACGATCACCCCGACCCAGACGGACGAGGACTGGGCGCGGATCGCCGAGCGGCTGCGCGCGGTGCCGGCGGCGCTGGCGGGCTACCGGGAGTCCCTGGCCCGGGGCCTGGAGCGCGAGCTGTACGCGGCGCCGCGCCCGACCGCCACGTTCGTCGGGCAGCTCGGCGAGTGGGCGGACACCGGCGAGGGCCGCGGCTGGTTCGAGGACTTCGCCGCCGACGGCCCCGAGGCGCTGCGCGCGGAGCTGGACGAGGCAGCGCGGGGCGCGAGTGCCGCCGTGGTGGAACTGCGGGACTGGATGCGCGACGTGTACGCCCCGGCGATCGAGGGCGCCCCGAACACGGTGGGCCGGGAGCGCTACGCCCGCTGGTCGCGCTACTACAACGGCACGGACCTGGACCTGGACGAGGCGTACGCGTACGGCTGGGCCGAGTACCACCGGCTGCTCGCGGAGATGAAGCAGGAGGCGGAGAAGATCCTGCCGGGCGCCGCGACGCCGTGGGTGGCGCTGGCGCACCTGGACGAGCACGGCAAGCACATCGAGGGCGTCGACGAGGTCCGCGACTGGTTGCAGGGCCTGATGGACCAGGCGATCGACCAGCTGGACGGCACGCACTTCGAACTCGCCGAGCGGGTGCGGAAGGTGGAGTCGCGCATTGCCCCGCCCGGCAGCGCGGCGGCGCCCTACTACACCTCGCCCTCGGAGGACTTCTCCCGTCCCGGCCGCACCTGGCTGCCGACGATGGGCCAGACCCGGTTCCCGGTGTACGACCTGGTCTCGACCTGGTACCACGAGGGCGTCCCGGGCCACCACCTCCAGCTCGCCCAGTGGACGCACGTCGCACAGGACCTCTCCCGCTACCAGGCGTCAGTCGGCATGGTCAGCGCCAACGCCGAGGGCTGGGCGCTGTACGCGGAGCGGCTGATGGACGAGCTGGGCTTCCTCACGGACGCCGAGCAGCGCCTCGGCTACCTGGACGCTCAGATGATGCGGGCCGCCCGGGTCATCGTGGACATCGGCATGCACCTGGAGCTGGAGATCCCGGCGGACTCCCCCTTCCACCCGGGTGAGCGCTGGACGCCGAAGCTGGCGCAGGAGTTCTTCGGCGCGCACAGCAGCCGCCCGGCGAACTTCGTGGAGAGCGAGCTGACCCGGTACCTGACGATCCCGGGTCAGGCGATCGGCTACAAGCTCGGTGAGCGGGCGTGGCTGCTGGGCCGGGAGAAGGCCCGCGAGCGGCACGGCGACGCCTTCGACCCGAAGGCCTGGCACATGGCGGCCCTCTCCCAGGGTTCGCTGGGCCTGGACGACCTGGTGGACGAACTGGCGCGGCTGTGACGCCCGCTCAGCTCACCGCCTGAAGCCGCCCTCCGAGTCGACGACCTGACCGGTGACCCACGCCGCCTCGTCCGTGGCCAGCCACGCGATGAGGCGGGCCGGGTCGTCGGGCATGCCCCACCGCCCGCCGGGGAAGCGGGCGGCGACCGCCTCGTAGGCGTCGCCGGTCAGGTAACCGGTGTCCACGGGACCGGGGTTGACCGCGTTCACGGTGATCGCGTGCTCGGCGAGGGTCGTCGACAGGGAGCGGGTGACGGACGCCAGCGCGCCCTTCTGGAGCGCGTAGGCGATCTCGCCGGGCATGCCGCCCGCGATGTCCTGACCGGAGGTCATCATCACGACCCGGCCGCCGGGCGTGCGGGGCGGCAGTGCGGCGCGGTGCCGGGCGTAGGCCTGGACCAGCAGCAGTACGGAGCGGGTGTCGGCCTGCCAGTGCGCGTCGAGCATCGCGGCGTCGATCGTGTCGAGGGTGCCGTCGCAGCCGTTGAGGGCGTGGTTGGCGACGAGGACGTCCAGCCGTCCGCCGAGCGCTTCGGCGGCGGTGACGAGGAGTTCGCCGGGAGCGTCGGGGCGGGCGAGGTCGCCGGGGCCCGCGTGGACGGTGGCGTCCGGGTCGCCGAGCGCCGCGCGCACGGAGGCGACCACGTCCTCGGTGCGGTCGGCGCCCCAGGGCATGGCCGCGTCGTGCGGGACGTGGTGGTGCAGGTAGACACTCGCCCCGTAGGCGGCGAGCCGCCGGGCCACGGCGTGGCCGATGCCGCCGCGCCGGCTGGCTCCGGTGACGAGGGCGGTACGGCCGCGCAGGGGCAGCGGGTCGCGGCGCAGGTCTTCGGGGGCGGGGTGCGCAAGGGGTGGCATGGGCACCCATGATGGGTGCCGGCCGCGGCCCGCGCACTTCGATATCGCGCCGGTTACCGGTCCGCGAGCCGCCGCAGGTGTACGAGGCTCAGCCAGGTCTCGGGCCCGGGGCGCACCTCGGCCGCGCGCACGGCGTACCGGCCGGGGTCGAGCGCGACCCGGACGTGTCCGGCGCGGCCCGAGGCGGTGCCGGGCCAGGCGGCGTCGAACAGGACCACGGGGCCCGGCACGTACCAGGACACCTCGGGGTCCCACTCGGCCGCGTCGAGGGCGGCGGGGACGCCGGCCAGCACCTCGTCCTCGGAGTCCGCGGCGCACCAGCGGACGAAGGCGGCGTGGTCGGGGAGGTAGGCGGTGGAGGCGGGTTCGTCGCCGAGCACCAGGGCGGTGGAGTCGCCGACCGGGAGCAGTCCGACGTAGCCGTCGACCTCGCAGGCCCGGTCGTAGTCGGAGTCCGTCTCCTCGCCGTCTGCGCCGGTCCAGAACGGCAGGACCGTCTCCGGCACCGCTATGAGCGGTCCGCCGCCCGACTCGACCCACTCCACCGCGCCCGGCTCCGCGTATCGCACCATGGGCGAGAACCTACACGCCCGTCGCCAGCACCTCTCACCCGCGTCCACCGGGGCGTTCAGGGAAGGGAGTTCGCTCCCGCCGACGGTCGCGTCGCCTCACGGGGCGGAGAGCTTGCCCGGCCGTTCCCGGCGGGGGTGGTTCTGTTCGCGCCAGTCCCGGGGTGAGATTCCGTAGGCCCGTTTGAACGTCTTGCTGAAGTGGGTCGCGTCCACGAAGCCCCATCTCCTTCCTATCGCCGCGATGGTCCGCAGCCGCCCGTTCGGGCCGGCCAGCTCTCGTCTGCACTCGGCCAGGCGGCGGGTGCGGATCCAGTCCCCGAGGCTGATTCCCGACCGGGACAGCACCGCGTAGAGGTGCCGTACCGAGATGTCGTGGGCGGCGGCTATCCGCGCCGCCGACAGATCGGGATCGGCCAGGTGCTCCCGGATGTACTGCTTGACCCGCAGGCTGAGTGTCGCCTCCAACGGCGCCGTGGCGAGGCCGGCGTTGCCGTGCTGGGTCGTAAGGACGGCACGGAGGAGTTCGACGCTGGGTTCCACGACGGTGTCGGCGTGCGCGGCCTGGTGCAGTCGGTCGCTGACCGCCAGTTGGGAGAAGTAGGTGAAGGCGAGGCCGACAAGGGGGTTGTCGGGCCCCAGGGTGACCGTACTGGTGTCCCGCAGCAGGTGGTCCGGGAGCGCGAGTGCCGCGCGCGGGAAACGCAGGAAGTGGTGGTCGACTCCCTCGTCGAAGAGCAGCGTGTAGGGAGAGATCGATTGGTACACGGCCAACTCGCCCGGCTTCAGCACACATTCGCGGCCGTTCTGCACCACGAGGCTGGTGCCCGTCATCTGGAGGCCGAGGAAGACGGCCGGCTCCTCGTCCACCCGGGCCAGCTGCTCCGTCCGGCGGACGGTCACCGCGGACGCCCTGGCCGAGCAGAACCTGAGAGGCCCGACGGCGCCGAGCCCGATGCGGACCGCGATGTCCTCGGCCGCGGGACGGTGGTCGATGTCGACCGCCACCAGGGATTCCCACACCGCGTTCCGGACCACTTCCTCCCGCTCCCGCGGCGGTATGAACGCGGTGTCCAGGACCGGGCTCATGAAGCCGACCTTCGTCCGCCCCGGTCATGGAGCCGGCCTGGCGGCACCTCGGCCCGTTCCCCCACAAGACCCCCTCGACACGGATGGTTCCCGACCCCAGTGTGGCGGGGAACCCACTCGCCGTGCAACGGCTTCGAAAGCCGTGCCCAGGACCCGCTCGGCCGATGCGGCACCGGGTCGCGGCCGTGCACCACTGACACAGTTCCCTGCACGATCAGCCAAGTCCGAAGCGCACGTTGCCCCTAAGGTCCATGGGCGAGGCCCGAAAATTTGGAGCGACCATGAGAATTCGTAAGCTCGCGTCGAGCGTTCTTTCCGTGACGATGCTGTCGGTCGGCGTCGTCGCGATGGAATCGACGGAGGCGGCTGCCGCGACCCCCAAGTGCAGCCGCGCGGTCAAGATGAAGCCAAGGGCCGCATATTCGTACTACATGCTCATTCCGAAGTCGGCCAACACGGTCAGCTGCAACATGAGTCCGGGAGCGCGGAACAAGGGCGTAACCGCTCTTCAGACGGCGCTCGCCTACTGCTACAACGTCAACACCGGCGTCACCGGTCACAAGTTCGGCCCCGGCGACATCGACGGCATCTACGGGAACGCCACCAAAAACGCGGTGTATTACCTCCAGCTGCAGCTCTTCCCGCAGCAATCGAGCGAGCAGGACGGCATTTACGGGCCGAATACCGCGATCAACATGAAATTCCCGTGGCACAACCCGAGCAATGACCGGATCATGGACACGTGCACCCGGCGGAACGGGAGCTGACGGAGACGTTCGAGCAGCCAGGCGGTGCGGGCCGGGCGGGGCGGGTCAGCCCGTGCCGCGCTGGCGCAGGGTCGAGCCCGAGCGGTCCTTCACGACCTCGAGTTGGGCGTGGATCCGCCGCCGCAGGTCGGCGACGTGGCTGACGATGCCGACGCTGCGGTCCCGCTCGCGCAGGGAGTCGAGGACGTCGAGGACCTCGTCGAGGGTCTGGTCGTCGAGGCTGCCGAAGCCCTCGTCGATGAAGAGGGTGTCCAGGCGGACGCCGCCGGCCTCGTCGGTGACGACGTCGGCGAGGCCGAGCGCGAGGGCGAGCGAGGCGAAGAAGGTCTCGCCGCCCGACAGCGTGGCCGTGTCGCGCTCGCGGCCGGTCCAGGCGTCGACGACGTGCAGGCCGAGGCCGCTGCGGCCGCGTCCGGTGCGGTCGTCGGAGTGGACGAGGGTGTAGCGGCCGGAGGACATGCGCGCGAGCCGCGCGGTCGCCGCCGCGGCGACCTGCTCCAGGCGGGCGGCCAGCACGTACGACTCCAGGCGCATCCGGCGTTCGTTGTCCGCGGAGGTGCCCGCGGCGAGCGAGGCGAGGCGGGCGACGCGGGTGTGCTCCTGCCGCAGTGGGGCCAGCCGGCGCACGGAGGTGGTGGCGTGCGTGGACAGCCGGTCCAGCTCGGCACAGCACCGGGCGGCGGCGTCACGGGCCGAGGACGCCTCGCGCAGGCGCCGGCCCGCGTCGGCGGCCGTCCGTTCCGCCGCGGCGAGGTCGGCGGGTGGCCGGGCGGCCGCGGCGGCGGTGTCGGCCTCGGCGAGGACCGCGCGGACGGCGGTGTCCTCCAACTGCCATGCGTCGAGCCGCCGTTGCAGCTCCCGGTGGGCGGCGTCGTCGAGCAGCGCGGCGGCCGCGTCTTTGGGGGTGTCGAAGCCGGCCCGGAAGGCGGCGTCGGCGAGGCGGGCGTCGGCGTCCTTGAGCCGCTGGGCGGTGTCCTCGGCGACGCGGACGGCGTCGGCGGCCTCCGTGAGCAGTGCGGTCCGGCGCTCCAGCTGTGCCGCCCGCACCGTGACGCTCTCCGCGGTGCCGCGGGCCCGCGTCAACTCCTCCTCAAGCGCCGTCTGTTCACGCTCCAGCCGGTCCCGGCCCGCGACCCGGGACGCGGACCGGACGGCGGCCTGCTGCTGGGCGGCGACACGCTGCTCGCGCTCGTGCTCGGCCCGCCGCAGCTCCTCCTGCGCGGCGTGCAGCCCGGACGCGACGGCCCGCGCCCGCGCGTACTGCCGCTCCAGTTCCTCGGCCTCCTCGGCCAGCCGGACGGTGGGCGCGTCCCCGGCCTCCGCCGTGGCGGCGGCGAGCGCCTCGCGTACGGTGCCCAGGCGCCGTTCGGCCTCCGCGCGCCGTTCGTCGGCGGCCTGGTAGGCGGCGAGGGCGTGTTCCTCCGCCTCGCGGTCGACGTGCCCGGCGATCTTGTGCGCGGGGGCGGGGTGTTCGGTGGCGCCGCACACCGCGCAGGGCGTGCCGTCGGTGAGGTTCGCGGCGAGTTCGGCGGCGATGCCGTTCAGTCGCTGTTCCTTGAGGTCGAGCCAGTGGGCGCGGGCCTCGACGGCCTGTTCGGCCGAGGTGAGGGCGAGCCGCTGGGCCGCTTCGGTGTCGGCGGCGTACTGGTCGCGTTGCCGGGCGGCGCCCAGCCGGCGCTGTGCGGGGTCGCGCTGGACGGCGAGCTGTTCGGCGCGGGTGGCGGCCTCTTGCGTGGTCTCGACGCGGGTCTGGAGTCCGGTGCGGGTGGTCTCCCAGTCGGCGAGCCAGGTCTCCGCCTCGTGCAGGACGTCCTCGTCCGCGCGTTCCTGGCGGTCGAGGCCGGCGCGCTCCTCGACCAGCTCGGCGAGGCGCCGTTCGGCCCGCCGGGCCGACTCGAGGCCGCCCAGTTCCTCCGCGGCCCGGCGGGACGCGGCGGCGAGCCCCGTGGCGCCCGCGTCGGCGAGGGCCTGTGGCAGCAGGGCACGCGCGCGTGTCTCCGAGGCTGCCGCCCGCCGGTGTTCGGTGTCGGCGGCGTCCCGCAGCTCCAGTGCGGGTGCCACCGCCTCGGCCTTGCGGCCCCGCTCCATGCGCTCCCGCGCCGCGCGGTGGGCGTCGGCCCGCTCCGCCAGCCCTGCGGCCCGCTCCCGCGCCTCGGCGAACCGGCGTTGCAGTCGGTCCAGTTCCCGGGCGTCGGCCAGGTCCCGTTCGGCGGTGGTCTGGGCCGACTCGGTGGCCGTGAGCCGGCAGTCGGCGAGGGCCAGCAGCTCACGGGCGGTGCTGCGGGCGACGGCGGCGGCGCCGAGGACCGCCTCGGCCAGGCCCGGCTCGCCCGGCGCCAGCTCCGGCAGCTCCATGGCCCGGCCGGCGGCCTGCTGCATCCGGTGGGCATCGGCGAGCAGGGTGGCGTCCCCCTCGCGCACCTCGGCCTCGGTCGTACGCCGCCGCTCGGCGAGGCGCTTTTCGACCTCGGCGAAGCGCCGGGTGTCGAAGAGCCGGCCGAGCAGCTTGCCGCGCGCTTCGGCGTCGGCGCGCAGGAAGCGCGCGAAGTCGCCCTGGGGCAGCAGGACGACCTGGCAGAACTGCTCGCGGCTCATGCCGAGCAGCTGCGTGATCTCCTCGCCGATCTCCTGGTGGGAGCGGCTGAGGTCCTTCCAGGCACCGGCCGTCGCGTCGTACTCGCGCAGCCAGGTCTGGGCCTTGTCGACGGTCGTGCCCCTGCCGCGCAGCTTGGGCCGTTCCCAGGGCGGCTGCCGGGTGATCTCCAGCCGGCGTCCGGCGACGGTGAGTTCGAGGCGCACCTCGGTGCGGGTGCCGACGACGGCGTGGTCGCTGCGCAGGGTCATGCCCTGGCCGCTCTGCCGGGCGCCCGGCACCGAGCCGTACAGCGCGTAGCAGACGGCGTCGAGGACGGAGGTCTTGCCGGCGCCGGTGGGGCCGTGCAGCAGGAAGAGGCCGGCCGCGGACAGGTCGTCGAAGTCGACGCTCTGCGAGGCGCCGAAGGGCCCGAAGGCGGTGATGTCCAGCCGGTGCAGCCTCACCGGGCCACCTCCCGCACCGTCTCGTCCGCGCGCACCGCGTCGAACGCGTCCCGCAGCACGCCCTGTTCGTGGTCGTCGGGCCCGGCGCCGCGCACGTGGGTCACGAAGTCCTCCGCGATCTGCTGGTCGCTGCGGTCGGCGAGGCGCCGGGCGTAGGACAGGCCCGGTTCGTCCGGGGCGCGCTCGGGGTCGAAGACGAGGCTCAGCGTGTGCGGGAACCGCGCCGTGAGCCGGGCCATGGGGTCGTCCGGGCGGACCGGATCGGTGAGGGTCGCCTCGACCCACGCCTCCTCGTGCGGGGTCAGCTCCGGGTCGGCGAGCAGGTCCTCCAGGGTGCCGCGCAGCCGGGCCAGGGCGCGGGGGACGGGGCAGTCGACGCGTTCGGCGGTGACCGAGCCGTCGGTGTCCAGGTCGACGAGCCACATGCTCTTGCGGTGGCGGTGCTCGGAGAAGGAGTACGGCAGCGGGGAGCCGGAGTAGCGGACGCGCCCGGTGAGGGTCTGGCAGCCGTGCAGGTGTCCGAGTGCCACGTAGTCGACGCCGTCGAAGACTCCGCAGGGCACGGCGGCGACCCCGCCGACGGTGATGTCCCGCTCGCTGTCGCTCTGCTCGCCGCCGGTGACGAAGGCGTGCGCGAGGACGACGGAACGGGTGCCACGCGCGCGCGTGGCGAGGTCGGCGCGGACCCGGTCCATGGCGGCGGCGAGCACGGTCTCGTGCCCCGCCTTCTCGACGCCGAACTCGGTCTTCACCAGGGCCGGTTCGAGATAGGGCAGCCCGTAGAACGCCACCTCGCCGTGGGTGTCCGTCAGCACCACCGGGGTGCCGCAGCCCGCGGGGTCGGTGCGCAGGTGGATGCCCGCGCGGTCGATGAGTCCGGCGCCCACCCCGAGGCGGCGGGCCGAGTCGTGGTTGCCGGAGATCATCACCGTCGGCACCCCGAGGTCGGCGAGGCGGTGCAGGGCGTCGTCGAACAGCTCGACGGCGGCGAGCGGCGGCACCGCCCGGTCGTACACGTCCCCCGACACGACCACGGCGTCGACGGCGTGCTCGCGCACGGTCTCGACGAGGTGGCCGATGAATCCGGCCTGGGCGCCGAGCATGTTCACCCGGTGGAACGCCCGGCCGAGATGCCAGTCGGAAGTGTGCAGCAGTCGCATGATCCCCGAGACTAACGGGAGGGTCCGACAGCCCGGGCGGTTACTCCCGTTTCGCCCCTCACACCCGCTCCGCAAACACCTGTTACGCCCTTGTTGTCCGCCTTGTCATGCGTCCCCGTAGGCCTCTCCGCCCAGTTCGAACCCGGCCGTCCCCGCGGTGGCGTCGGCGAGCCAGGAGCGGAAGGTGTCCACCTCGGTCTCCGGCAGGCCCACCTCGATGGTGACCGCCTCGGCGTACCGCACGTCGCGCACCGCGCGTCCGGCCGTGCGCAGGTCGTTCTGGAGTCTGCCCGCCCGCTGGTGGTCGACGGTCACCGTGGCCAGGCGGAACCGGCGGCGGGTGAGCGTGCCGAGGTCGTCCAGGGCTTCGCCGACGGCGCCGCCGTAGGCGCGGATGAGGCCGCCCGCGCCGAGCTTGACGCCGCCGTAGTAGCGGGTGACGACGGCGACGACGTACCGCATGTCGCGGCGCAGCAGCATCTGGAGCATGGGGACGCCCGCGGTGCCCCCGGGTTCGCCGTCGTCGCTCGCCTTCTGGACGGCGGCGTCGGCACCGATGACGTATGCCCAGCAGTTGTGGCTGGCGTCCGCGTGCTCCTTGCGTACGCCCGCGACGAACGCCTGGGCGTCCTGTTCGGTGGCGGCCGGGGCGAGGGCGCACAGGAAGCGCGAGCGGTTGATCTCGGTTTCGTGCACACCCGCGCGGGCGACCGTGCGGTACTCGTGCTGCATCCGGCCAGCCTAGGCGCTCACCGTGACCCGCCCCTCGGCACGGTCGTCGCGGTCAGCAGGGCCGCACCCGGGGCGAGCGCCCGCCAGGTGGTGCCGCGCCACGCCAGTACGGCGATCGCCGAGGTCGGGTACTTCACCCGGATCCGCTCCAGCGCGTCGTCCAGGGCGTCACCGGCGAGCGCGAGGACCAGCTCCTCCAGGCCGGGGTTGTGGCCCACCAGGAGCAGCGTCCCGGCCTCCGCGGGCGCCTCCCGCACCACCTCGAGCAGGCCGGGCGCACCGGCGCCGTAGAGGCGTGTGTCGAAGCGTACGGGCGGCGGCGTGCCCCACTGGGCGGAGGCCAGCTCCCAGGTCTGCCGGGCGCGTACGGCGGTGGAGACGAGGGCGAGGTCCGGCAGCCAGTCGGCCTCGGCGAGCGCGTGTCCGGCCGCGGGGGCGTCGCGCAGGCCGCGTGGGGCGAGCGGGCGGTCGTGGTCGGCGACGCCTTCGGGGCGGGCCGACTTGGCGTGCCGCAGGACGACCAGGCGGCGCAGCGGTCCCGACCCGGGGCGCGCGATCACGCCGGGGCTCCGAGGTCCCTGGTGAGGTGGAGGCCGAGGAACCGGTCGGCGTAGGCGCAGATCTCGAAGCGGGCCCCGTCCGGAAGGTCCGGATCGGTCTCGACGCGGCGCAGGACCCGCAGTACCCCGGGGGTGTCCAGGTCGTCCTCCCAGGCGGCCCGCAGCCGGTCGCGCACCTCGCCGGGGACCGGGCGGGACGGCTGCCTGGCCCAGTCGGCGACGGCACGGCGCCAGCGGGCGAGGGTGTCGCGGGCCTCGTCCACCGCGGTCGTGTCGAGCCGCACGCGCGCGTGGTGGTGCTGTTCCAGCAGGGCCAGGCGGACGGCGTCGGGGTCGGTGAGGTCGGGTTCGGCGGGGTGCACGGGGGCGACGGCGACCGTTGCCCCGTTCGGGGCGGCCCCTGACTCGCGCACGACTCGGACGCTCTGGCCCCTGCCAGGTCCGGAGCCGGCGGTGGCGCCGTCCTCGAAGGGCCGGATGCCGAGGGCGGCCGAGTCCCGGCGCAGCCGGTCCCCCTCCGCCCCGCCGGTCAGCAGCGCCCACGCGGGCGTGCCGTCGAGTTCCAGGGCGCGCACCAGCAGGTCCGCGACGAGCAGCACGCGCAGCGCGGTGGCGTCGTGGCCCGGCGCGTGGGCCTCGACACGGGTCGGTGCCCGTCGGGCGGGGGCGGCGGGGGCGGGTTCTCCGGTCCGGGCGTCGATGATGCGCAGCACGCAGTGAGCCTAGGCGGGGCGGCCCGGTCACGCACAGGGGCGCGCTCGCCGCGCCCCCGCGCCGCACGGGGAATCCCGGCACGCCGCCGTCCGTTGTCCGTGGCGGGAGGCGCGACACGCGGGTCGCCCAGGAGCGCAAGGAGGCCGCCGGTGTACGGCGACGAGGCAACCGTCCGCAAGATCCTCACCGAGCTGGGCGACACCTGGGCCGTGGTGGGCCTGTCGTCCAACCGGCAGCGCGCGGCGTTCGGCGTCGCCGAGGTGCTGCAACGCTTCGGCAAGCGCGTCGTTCCCGTGCATCCCAAGGCGGAGACGGTGCACGGCGAGCAGGGGTACGCCTCGCTCGCGGACATCCCCTTCGACGTGGACGTCGTCGACGTCTTCGTCAACAGCGACCTGGCCGGACCGGTCGCCGACGAGGCGGTCGCCAGGGGCGCCGCGGCCGTCTGGTTCCAGCTCGGCGTGGTCGACGAGGCGGCGTACGAGCGGACCCGGGCCGCGGGTCTTGAGATGGTGATGGACCGCTGCCCGGCGATCGAGATCCCGCGGCTCGGCTGATCGGGCGCCTGGCTCACCGGGCGCCGGCCGGACCGGAGTCGATGACCACGACGCGCGCCCAGTCGGGCGGTGAGTCGGGCACGTACTCGGGGTCGTCCTCGTCCCGGGAGCCGCCCGCCGACTCCCGGGGGAAGAGGCCCACCACCGTCCGGCAGGCCGGCCGCGTGTCCGGCCAGGGGGTCTGGCCGTCGGTCAGCACCACGACGGCGTCCGGCGCGGGACGCGACCGAAGCGCCTTGGCGAAGCCGGTGCGCAGGTCCGTGCCGCCGCCGCCCACCAACGGGATCCCCTCGGCCCGGCACAGGGAGTGCGCGACCCGGGCCGCCGCGTCGCACGGCACGACGCTGACCAGGTCCCGGCGGCCGCCGACGGCCCGGGCGATCGCGGCGACCTCCAGGAGCGCGCTGCCCAGTTCGGCGTCGCTGACCGACCCGGAGGTGTCGATGACCACGGCGACCCGGGGCGGTCTGCGCCGCAGGCTGGGCAGCACGACGCCGGGCGTTCCGGCCGAGCGCCGCGACGGCCTGCCGTAGGTGTAGTCCTCGCCCGCGCCGCCCGCGGAGGTGGCCGAGCGGATCGCGGCTCCCAGCAACTGGCGCCAGGGCTGCGGCGGGTGGAACACCTTCTCCGCCCACCGCTGCCACCCCTTCGGGGCACTGCCCGGGCGGGCGCTGATGCCCCGCGCCACCCGGAAGCGCACCGCGTCCCGTTCCTGCTCGCTGAGGCCGTCCGCGCCGTCGGGACCGAGGTCCCACTCCCGTTCGAGGCCGTCGGCGCCGCTGCCGCAGTCCAGCCAGGCGAGGCTCTCGGTGAGCCGCCCGAGCCGGAACTGGCGCAGGTAGTCCTCCATGAGCTGCCCCTCGGGCAGTTTCAGAAGCCGCGGCTCGACCGCGCCCTCGGGGCGGACCAGCCCGTCGCCGAACACGTCGTCGTTGATCTCGCAGTCCGCGGCGATGTTCATCCGCAGCCGTTCCGCCGGGCCACTGAGCCCGCGTTCGCGCGCCACCCGGTCGCCGCGCCCGTGGTGGTCGCGCAGCAGGTGCGACACCTCGTGCACCCACACCCCGGCCAGTTCCTCCACCGGCGTCCGGTCGACGAAGACCGGCGAGACGTAGCACCGCCAGTGCCGGTCGACGGCCATCGTCGGCACCCTCCGCGACGGGACGACGTGCAGGGCGAACAGCGCCGTCGCCAGGTAGGGCCGGGCCCGGGCGGCCTGCAAGCGGGCGGTGAAGAGCTTGTCGAGGTCGAGGTTCACCGGGGTCGGCTCGATCGTCGCCACACGCGCCGCGGCCTCGCCTACAGCTGCCTCGCCGGAAGCGGTCTCGCCGGACGCAGCTTCTCCGTGTACTCCCGCGCCCGTACCGGCCCCGGTCCCACCCGGCTTCGGCGCGCCGCCGGTCGGGCGACCCGGGTTCATCGGCCCGCCTTCGCGGCGCCCGCGATCCGCGCCGCCGCTCGATCCGCCGCGCGGTCCGCGCGCCGGGACAGGGACATGGCTCCGGCCAGCCGCTCGATCGCGGTCGGGACGTCCCAGTCCTGCTGCCGCAGCGCGGCCAGGGTCGTCGCCGGGACGACCACGACGTCGGGGGCGCCGGTCTCCATCGCCCGGGCCAGCAGCGCCCACGCCGCGTCCCACCGGGACTTGTCCGGCCGCTTGCGTACGGCGGCCACCACCCCGTCCAGTACGGCCTGGCGCAGGTCGCCCCGTTCGGGCAGGACCGCACCCGCCGGGTCGGCGAGCAGCGTCTCGGGGTCGGGGAGGTCCATCCGGTCCAGGCCTGCCATCAGTTCCAGCCCGGGGCCGTCCCCCACGGTCCCCCGCACCAGCAGGGAGAGCACTTCCCTGGACGAGCCGGCCGCGGTCGCGAAGGCGATCAGGCACAGGGTCATCTCCCAGCTCCGGGGCGAGGGCCAGGCGCCGCCCCGGCGCGTCTCGCCGTTCGGCAGCCGGTGCACGAGCCCGGGGCGGGCGGTGAGGAACTCGCACACCGCCCGGCGGGCGTAGCGCACGGCCGGCTCCAGTCCCGCCGGGTCGAGGCTCGGCAGGGTCGCCCGGGGCCAGGTCCCGCCGAGGCCCCGTACGACGACGTCGTGGTCGTGGGTCCACTGGAGGTGGACGAACCGGTTGGCCAGGGGCGGGCTCAGCTCCCAGCCGTCGGCCGCCGAGGACCGCGGGTTGGCGGCGGCCACGATCCGGACGCCGGGCGGCAGTCGCAGCGCGCCGATCCGCCGTTCGAGGACGAGGCGGAGCAGCGCGGCCTGTACGGCGGGCGGCGCGGTGGAGAGCTCGTCGAGGAACAACAGTCCCCGGCCGGCCCGCACCAGGCGCACCGCCCAGTCCGGCGGGGCCATCGGTACGCCCTGCTCGGCGGGGTCGTCGCCGACGACGGGCAGCCCGGAGAAGTCGGACGGCTCGTGCACGCTGGCGATCACGGTGGTCAGCGGGAGGTCCAGGGCGGTGGCGAGCTGGGTGAGGGCCGCGGTCTTGCCGATGCCCGGCTCTCCCCACAGCAGCACGGGGAGGTCGGCGGCCACCGCCAGGGTGAGGGCCTCCAGTTGGGTGTCGGGCCGCGGCTCGGTGGTCGCGTCGCGCAGGAGCGTCAGCAGTTCACCGGCGACGTCGAGCTGGGAGAGCGCGGCGGGAGCAGAGACAGGGGCAGGGGCAGGGGCCGGCACCGAGGAAAGGGGAGCACAAGTCGTCATTTGTCATCACCTGAGTGTTGGTCGTGGGTGGGAGCGGGCGCGGGGAGGGAGTGACCGTCCCCGGTCAGTCGAAGGAGGCGTGACGCGGGCGGAAGCGGCCCGTGCGGGGCCGGTGCCGGTCAGGGCAGACGCGTCCCGGAGCGGGTTCGTCGAGGCCCGCACGGAACATCCCGTGGGCGACCCGCCGCAGTGCCGCGGCCTCGAGGTCGTCCCGCAGGGCGCCGTCGCGCAGGCGTGCGCCGGGGCCCAGCAGAGCCTCGACGACGGCGAGGGCACCGGCGGTGTCCCCGTGGTTGAGGCGTTCACGGATGCCGGGGAGGCACTCCGGACGCCGGTGCGCCTCGTCGATGACCTGGAGACAGGGCAGCGGAGTGCCGGTCAGCGCCGCCAGGAGTTCCTCGCGGCGGATCTCGTCAGGGTCGTGGTCCAGCGCCGCCAGCACTCCGTCGACGAGGTCGAGCCGGTGCCGGGCGCCCCGGCACTCCACGATCCGCGGCCCTGCCGCCGGACCCGGCGTCCGCGGCGGCGCGGTCGCCACCCGTCCGCCAGCCACCAGTGCCGGCGCGACCAGCGGATGCAGCCGTCCGGCGTCGATCGCACCGGCGCGGAGCAGTTCGAGGTCGGGTGGTATCCAGGTGGCCGCGTCGGGGAGCACCGGCAGCGCGGAGGCGGCGCCGCCCGGAGGGGTCGCGACGATCCGGAGCGCGGGCGGACCGGCGCTGTCGGCCTCCGCGTCAAGTTCCAGGGCCAGCCGCTGCCCGGCGCCGACCCGTACGACGACCGCCCGGGTGCCGGCGTCTTGGGCACGCCGTCCGTCGGCGCGCAGCAGGATCCCCGCCTCGGCCGCCCACCGGTCGACGGCCCAGTGGCGGTCCTGCGGCGACGTCCCCGG
Organism: Streptomyces sp. BBFR51; assembly: GCF_044591655.1. NCBI lineage: Bacteria > Bacillati > Actinomycetota > Actinomycetes > Kitasatosporales > Streptomycetaceae > Streptomyces > Streptomyces sp. BBFR51. The sequence continues at coordinate 1,453,139 of NZ_CP172448.1, forward strand.
CGCGTCCGGGTGCGTGGGCGGCAGGTCGGCGCCCGACCGGACGCGCAGTTCACCGGTTCTGCGCGCGTCCCAGAGGTGGCGGTGCAGGTCGAGCCGGAAGCGCCGGCTGGGCCGGGGATGCGGATGCCGTGCGCTGCCGGCGTCCGGGCCCGAACCGTCCCACAGGGCGAGGCTGATCCGCTGGCCGCCGTCCGCCCACGCGGGAGGGGTACGGACCACGAGGTGCACCGGGCGTACGCCGTCCTGGCCCGCGGCGTCGTACCGGGCCAGGGTGAGCGTGAGGCCCGGGCGCAGCAGCCCGTCGGGAGCGATTCTCGGCATGTGCCAGCGCAGCAGGTCGGGAGCGAACTGCCGCAGGTCGGCCCGGATCGCGGAGGCGAGCCACTGGCCGCGGCTGCGCGCCACGGAACGCAGGTCGAGGTCGACGTCGACGGCCGCGGCGGCGCACGCGCCCGCCCAGTCCCCGGCACGGCGGCGGGTGGTCGCGGTCTCGATCATGGAGGGCGGCACGGCGAACTCGCGCACGCGCTGCCAGAGGGAGAGACGGGAGTCGGAGTCCCCGTTCGCGAAGTGAGTGGCCATCAGCACTCACCTTGCGCGGACGGGTCCCCCAATCTGCCGACAGGAGGAGTAGTCATCGCGGGGAGCATAGCTTCGCCGATCCGGGCCCGCCAGGTGTTTTCCCGCGCGCAGGGCCACCGCGACCGTTCCCGCGGGCCGCGCGCCGCCGACATGATGCTCGCGTGACCGCGCCTTCCCCTCACCTCAACTCCCGCTCCCCACAACGCTTTTGGGTCGCCGTGGTAGGCGCGGGACCCGCCGGGCTCACCGCCGGCAACATCCTGCGCGCCGCGGGCGTCGACTGTGTGGTCCTGGAGACCGAGACCCGTGATTTCGTCGAACGGCGGCCGCGGGCCGGGGTACATCGAGGAGTGGGCCGTGCGCGGGCTGGAACGGCGCGGGCTCGCGCGCGACCTGCTGGCGCGGGCAACACTCGCCCGACGCCCCATCCTTCAGGGTGGAGTTGAGGGGCGTCCTGCCCATGACGCCCACACGGCCTCAGCGGCAGGGCTGAAGTCGCTTCGTCGAGCAGCAGAGTTGTCCGGCCTACCGCCGGACGGGCGGGAAGTCAGGCCTGCGGAGGCCATGTAAGACCGACTTTCACCGGTCGGCAGCGGCCCGTGAAGCAGGAACCCGTGGTGGTACTGCGTAGCAGTACGGACCGGAATCACCTGCCCTCGGGCAGGTGAGGGCGTCGATACCTCCAGTGTCCGCCGAGGTGTGGGACCACCAGGAGCTCTCCTGGTGGCTCGCGGAGATGTACCACGGCACGGCGTCGGGCGATCCGTACCGCGCGGGTGCCGCACTGGACCGGCTGCGCCGGCTGTTCGACTCCCCCGTCGCGGCGGCGTGGTTCGCCGAGCAGTGCCTCGGCGTCCGGACGACCGGCTGAGGGCTGCCGCTCAGTCGTGCAGCGGCCGGTCGCCGAGCCGGTGGTCGGCCACGTTCAGCGCCTCGTCGACCAGGCGGCGCAGATGTCCGTCGCGCAGCGCGTAGACGACCCGGCGCCCTTCCTTGCGGGTGCTCACCAGCCCCGCCAGCCGCAGCCTGGCCAGATGCTGGCTGACCGCCGGCCGGGCGGCTCCGCACGCCTCGGTGAGGGTGGTGACATCGGCCTCGCCGCCGGCCAGGGCGTGCAGCAGGGTCAGGCGGGTGCGGTCGCCGAGCAGGGCGAGGATCTCGGCGGCGAGAGCGAACTGCTCCTCGCCCGGGGTGCGCGGGTGCGCATCATCCGCAGGTGACAGGTGCATGCGTGCGCTCATACGCACATAATGGCTTCGTGGGCGGCGGACGTCCACCGACCGCACCGGGACACCGGAAGGGGCACCCATGAGCGACCCGCACCGGCACCACCACCACGAGCACGCCCGTGACGAGCACGCGCACCACGAGCACCACGAGCACCCCCACCCCGACCGCACCCCGGGCCACCGCTCCCCCGCCGGCCGATGGCACCGTCTCGCGCACCGGCTCACCCCGCACTCCCACGAGAGCGCCGACAAACTGGACCCGGCACTGGAGTCCTCGGCCCGCGGACTGCGCGCGCTGTGGGTGTCGCTGGCGGTACTGGGCGCGACGGCGGTCGCGCAGGCGGCCGTGGTGGTGGTGTCGGGGTCGGTGGCACTGCTCGGCGACACGGTGCACAACACGGCGGACGCGCTGACCGCCGTGCCGCTGGGCATCGCCTTCGTCCTGGGCCGGCGCGCGGCGACCCGGCGCTTCACGTACGGCTACGGGCGGGCGGAGGACCTGGCCGGGATCGTCATCGTCCTGACGATCACGGCGTCCGCGGTCCTCGCGGCGTGGACGGCGGTGGACCGGCTGCTCGACCCGCGTCCGGTCGCGCACCTCCCGGCGGTCGCCGTGGCCGCGCTGGTCGGCTTCGCCGGCAACGAGTGGGTGGCCCGCCACCGGATCCGCGTGGGCCGGGAGATCGGCTCCGCCGCGCTGGTCGCCGACGGACTGCACGCCCGTACCGACGGCTACACCTCACTGGCCGTGCTGCTGGGTGCCGGAGGCGCGGCACTGGGCTGGCAACTGGCCGACCCGGTCGTGGGGTTGGCGATCACGGCGGCGATCGTCCTGGTCCTGCGGGACGCGGCGCGCGAGGTGTTCCGGCGACTGATGGACGCCGTCGACCCGGCACTGGTGGACCGGGCCGAGCACGTGCTGGGCGAGATCCCCGGCGTGCGCGGGGTGGGCGAGCTGCGGCTGCGCTGGATCGGGCACCGGCTGCGCGCCGAGGTCGCCCTGGTCGTGGACGGCGAGGCGACCGTCCGCCAGGCCCACCGCATCGCCGTCGAGGCCGAGCACGCCCTGCTGCACGCGGTGCCGCGGCTCACCGCCGCCCTGGTCCACGCCGACCCGGCGCCGTCCCCGGGCGAGGCGGATCCGCACCTGGGGCTCGCCCACCACGCCACCGCGTGAGTGGTCAGGCGACGCCCAGCCCCTCCAGGACCTCGGCGCCGGGCAGCTGCGCGAAGGCCTTGCCGGGCACCAGCAGCTTGCCGCGCCGGCGCCCGCTGCCGACGAGGACGTACGGCAGGTCGACGACGGCCGAGTCCACGAGGACGGGCCAGTCGCCCGGGAGACCGAGCGGGGTGATGCCGCCGTACTCCATGCCGCTCTCGCCGGTGGCCGTGTCCATCGGGGCGAAGGATGCCTTGCGCGCCCCGAGGTGCCGGCGTACGACGCCGTTGACGTCGACCCGGGTGGTGGAGAGCACCACACAGGCGGCGAGCGTCGTGCCGCCGCCCCGCTTGCCGCTGACCACCACGCAGTTCGCGGACTGTTCGAGCAGCTCGCGGCCGTAGTGCTCGACGAAGGTGGCGGTGTCGGCCCATTCCGGTTCGGTGTCGACGTAGAGGATCTGGTCGGCGGGGACGGCGCCGCTCCAGTGGCGTACGGCGTCGGCGACCGGGCGGGTCAGTGCGTCGAGGCAGTCCGGGGCGGGCGTCGCGCTGTCGAAGTTCCCGATGGGTGCGTGCATGGCGGCACGCTAACAACTGCCGAGGCGGCGGAGAACGGCCGTCTCAGCGGACGGGCGGCACCGAAACCGCCATGATCATCTCCATCGGCCCGTCGCCCTCGTTGCCGTACGTGTGCGGGGTGTCGGACTCGAAGGAGGCGCTCGCGCCCGTCGGGACGCGGTGGGTCGCCCCGTCCACGGTGAGCGTCAGCTCCCCGACCGTCACGTGCACCAGCTCGACCGTGCCGGTCGGATGCGGGTCGGACGGGCTGCTCTCGCCCGGCATCAGCCGCCACTCCCACATCTCCAGCGGCCCCGGCGCCTCCACCCCGGCGAGCAGCCGGCTGTAGCTGCCGGCGTCGGTGTCCCAGAGCCGTACCGCCTGCTCGGCGGGGACGACGCGGACCGTGGGGCCCTGTTCCCAGTCGAGCAGGGTGGTGATGCTGACGCCGAGCGCGTCGCCGATCTTGACGACGGTGCCGAGGCTGGGGTTGGTGCGGGCCTGCTCGATCTGGATGAGCATGCCGCGACTGACACCGGCGCGGGCGGCCAGCGTCTCCAGGGTGAAGCCGCGCTCGGTGCGCCAGCGCTTGACGTTGCGCGCCAGGGACTGGGTCAGCAGGTCGAGGTCCGCCACATTCCATCCATTGACTTGTACATTATTTTAGATGACACGGTGCAATGCGTTGAACTATGGTCTGCTGCACCTGAAGGTCCACCGAACTGTACTGCGAGGCGACCGGATCATGACAGCGCTGTTCGCCCTGGCCACCAGCCTCCTGTGGGGCATGGCCGACTTCGGCGGCGGAGTCCTGACCCGGCGCCTGCCCGCGCTCACCGTGGTCGTGGTCTCCCAGTCGATCGCGGTCGTCGTCCTCGGCGCGATCGTGGCCGCGACCGGCGCGTGGAGCGAGGCGTCCCCCCTCCTGTGGTTCGCCGTCGGCGCCGGGCTGGTCGGGCCGGTGGCGATGCTCGCCTTCTACAAGGCGCTCGCCCTGGGCCCGATGGGTGTCGTCTCGCCCCTCGGCTCACTGGGCGTGGCCGTCCCGGTCACCGTGGGCCTGGCCCTGGGCGAGCGCCCCGGGCTGCCGCAGTTCGCCGGCATCCTGGTCGCCGTCGCGGGGGTCGTGCTGGCCGGCGGCCCGCAGCTGCGGGGTGCGCCGGTCCAGCGGCGGGCCGTCGCCCTCACGCTGGTCGCGGCGTTCGGCTTCGGAGCGGTCATGGCCCTCATCGCGGAGGCGTCGACCACGCTCACCGGTCTCTTCCTCGCCCTCTTCGTCCAGCGCGTCACCAACGTCACCGCGGGCGGCCTGGCGCTGTGGGCGTCCGTCCGGCGCGGCACCCCCGCGCTGCCCGAGCAGGGACTGGCCTGGCGCACGCTGCCGGCGCTGGCCTTCGTCGGACTCGCCGACGTCGCGGCGAACGGCACGTACTCGGTCGCCGCCCAGCACGGCCCGGTCACGGTGGCCGCCGTGCTGGCCTCCCTCTACCCGGTGGTGACCGCGCTGGCCGCACGCGGGTTCCTCAGCGAACGGCTGCGTGCCGTGCAGGCGGCGGGGGCGGGCCTCGCCCTGGTGGGCACGCTGCTGCTGGCCACGGGCTGAGCCCCGGGCCGGGACTGCCGCCCGCTCAGCTCTCCGTGGCCGGTTCCGGGAGCCTGCCCGCCGCCGGCGCCGGGTCGTCCAGCTCGGCCAGCCGGGCCACCGTCTCGTCGTCCAGCCTCGACAGCTCCGTCAGCTGTCCCGGCGTGACCCCGTCGGGAATCGGCACCGGCGCCGGGGTCCGCAGCGGCGGCTGCCAGCCCTCCGCGGGCGTCCAGCGCCGTACGACGCGGGCGGGGGCGCCGGCCACCACGGCGTGGTCGGGGACCGTGCCCCGGACCACCGCGCCGGCGGCCACGACCACGTTCCGGCCGATCCGCGCGCCGGGCAGGATCACCGCGCCGGTGCCGATCCAGCAGCCGGAGCCGATCTCCACCGGGTCCATCCGCGGCCACTGCTTGCCGATGGGCTGGTGCGGGTCGTCGTAGGAGTGGTTGGTGGAGGTGACGTAGACGTACGGGCCGAAGTAGCAGTCGCTGCCGATGGTGACGGTGGTGTCCGCGATGACGTGGCTGCCGCGGCCGAGGACGACTCCGTCGCCGATGCGCAGGATCGGCTCGGGCCCGAGGTCGAGGTCGGGCATGAGCCCCGCGGTCAGGGTGACCTGCTCGCCGATGATGCAGTGGGCGCCGACGTGGATCCAGGGTTCCCCGAAGACCGTGCCGAGCGGGAAGGCGAGCCGGGTGCCCGTGCCCAGGGCGCCGAAGCGGAAGCGGCCGGGGTGCGCCGCGGTGACGGAACCGGTGCGCTGCACCCAGGCCCAGCCCGCGTGGACGGCCCGCTGCGCGAGGCGGCTCCGCCAGGACGAGAACGTGTTCTTGCGCTTGGGCACCCGCTCACGGTAGTCCGCGCGCGGTGCGCCCTGGTCCGCGCCGTGCTGTGATCTTCACCCCACCGGGTGGCGTACGGTGCCGTACACCACCCGAGCAGGAGGCGAAGATGACGCAGAAGGCGCTGATCACGGGTATCGGCGGCAAGAACCCGAAGGTGGACGCGGAGGCGTTCGTGGCGCCGACGTCCTCGGTCGTCGGGGACGTGACACTGCACGCTGGGGCGAGCGTCTGGTACGGCGCGGTGCTGCGCGGCGACGTCGAGCGGATCTCCGTCGGGGCGGACAGCAACGTCCAGGACAACTGCACCCTCCACGCCGACCCCGGCTTCCCGGTGACCGTCGGCGAGCGCGTCTCCATCGGGCACAACGCCGTGGTGCACGGCGCGACCGTCGAGGACGACTGCCTGATCGGCATGGGCGCCACCGTGCTCAACGGCGCGGTGATCGGCGCCGGTTCCCTGGTCGCGGCCCAGGCGCTGGTCCCGCAGGGCATGCGGGTGCCGCCGGGCTCGCTGGTCGCGGGGGTGCCGGCGAAGGTGAGGCGGGAGCTGACGGAGGAGGAGCGTCAGGGGGTCACGCTCAACGGCACGGTGTACGCGGCGCTGGCCGGGCAGCATCGGGAGGCGATGGGGGAGGTTCTGTGATCAGCCGTCCGCGGCTTGTGGGGGTTGCTCGCGCCGGCGCGGCGGAGCCGCGGATCGACACGGCCCCGCGCCCCTGCGGGGCGTCTACTCCCCGGCGGTGACCGGCTGCGCCTCCGCCTGGGCCTTGCCCGCCTTGCGCTTGACGATCAGCATGGAGGCGATGCCGATGACGACCGCCAGCACGAGGCCCAGCCATGAGAAGCGCTTGAGCCAGGACTCGGCGACGACGCCGACGTAGTAGATCACGGCGGTGGTGCCGCCGGCCCAGACGATGCCGCCGAGCACGTTGGCGATCAGGAACTTCCAGTACGGCATGCGCAGCACACCGGCCAGCGGGCCCGCGAAGATGCGCAGCAGGGCGACGAAGCGGCCGAAGAACACGGCCCACATGCCCCACTTCTGGAAGGACCGCTCGGCGGTGGCGACGTGCCCCTCGCTGAAGTGTCTGGGGAACTTTCTGCCCAGCCAGGCCAGCAGGGGCCGACCGCCCTTGCGGCCGATGGCGTATCCGATGGAGTCGCCGATCACCGCACCCGCGGTGGCGCACACGCCGAGGACCACCGGGTCGATCCCGCCGTGCTGCGACGACAGCAGGGCCGCCGACACCAGGATGATCTCGCCGGGCAACGGGATGCCGAGGCTCTCCAGACCGATGACCAGTGCGACGACGGCGTAGACGGCCGCCGCGGGCACCGTGTCGAGCCATTCCTGGACGTGCAACGCCCCATCCTCCGCTTCGCGTGCCTGTTCCCGGTGCGCCTCGTTCGAGGCGCACCGGGAAGCGTACCGGGTCGGCGGACGTCAGCCGCCCGGACGCAGGGTCCATATGACGGTCATCTCACCGGTCACGGCACCGTCCTCGCGCTGGATGGCGACGCCGACCGGGAACTCGGGGCGGCTGCCCGCGTCCAGTTCGGCGACGACCTCGGCGACCGGGCGGCCGAGCGTCGCCGTGGCGGTGACCGGGCCGAGGGCGATCTTCTTGAAGGCGATCTCGGCGGAGACGGGCAGCGGCACCGCCCGGGAGAGCTGGTCGCCGAAGGCGGCCAGCACGATCGCGCCGCTGGCCGACTCGCCCAGCGTGAACATGGCTCCGGCGTGCGGTCCCCCGACGTGGTTGCGGTACTCGCTCTGGTCCGGCAGGGCCAGGACGGCCTTCTCCGGAGTGGTCTCCAGGTACTCGAGGTTCAGGGTCCGGACCATCGGCACCGTGGCGGCGAGCAACTCGCCGATCGACATCTGATCTGCGTTCATGGCGGCAGGTTACCCGCGAGTAGCATCCAGGGCCAGGCACCCGGGAAGATCGCCGTATGCTGTGCGCCCATGTGGCCAGGAGAGCAGTCATCCACCGGCGGACCGGACCCGCGGCAGCCCAACCCGTACCAGCAGCCCGGCTACCAGCAGCAGCCGTACGCGGGACAGCGGCAGCCCGCGCCCTGGAACGCCCCCACGGTCACGTCCGGTGGACCGGCGGGCGGACCGCCCGGCCGGGGAACCGGCAACGGCCGCACGAAGGTGGTGGCGATCGTCGCCGCCTCCGCCGTGGTGGTCGCCGCCGCCGTGACCGGTGCCGTCCTCCTGGGCGGCGGCGAGGACGACGGGGCCCGCCCCGGCCCCACCGCCTCCTCCCCGGCCTCCCCCGCCGACGACCCGCGCGGCGGTGACGACGCCCCGCGGCCCACCGTCGAGGGCTGGACCCTCGTGGCCAACCCCGATCAGGGCATCGCCTTCGACGTACCGGCCTCCTGGGCAGCGCAGTCGCGCGACTGGGTCACCTACGTCGCCGAGGACGACGACCCCGACGAGAAGCCCCTGGTCGGCATGAAGGCCCCCGCCGTCCTGAAGGAGAAGTGGTGCGGGTCGGACGGCGACCGGGACGGCTCGGTGGACTACACGCCCCTGGCCAGTGCGGGCACCCGCGGCAACAACGGCGCGCGGAGCACCGAGGAGATCGCCCGGAAGGACTCCGCGACCTGGGTCTACGGGGCCTTCACCCAGCCGGACCGGGACAAGGTCTCGACGGGACCGGTGACGTCCTTCACCACCGCCTCCGGCATCGAGGGCAGCGTGGCCACCTCCCGGTCGTCCGGGGTGGCGAAGAAGGGCAAGTGCGACGTGAACGGCAAGGCGACCACCTTCGCCTTCAAGTCCGCCGACGGCGACCTCGTCTCCTGGTCGTTCTTCGGCGCCGCCGACGTCGCCGACGAGGTGCCCGACGCCACCGTCCGCAAGATTCTGGCCACCGTCAGGGAGTACACCCCGGCGGACTCCTGAGGAGGCGATGTGCCCCCGGAGCGACGAACCTCCCCCACTTCGGTACGTCCCTGACAAGGCCCGGTGACCGAATCGTGTCCTGGACGGCATTAGGGTGACTGCTCATGTGGCCAGGACAGCAGCCGCCCGGGGGCGAGCAGAACCCGCAGGACAATCCGTACCAGCAGCCGGGGTACCAGCAGCCGAATCCCTATCAGCAGCCCGGCTACCAGCAGCAGCCCGGCACGTACGGGCAGCAGCAGTGGGGCGCTCCGCAGCCCGCCGGGGCTCCACAGCCCCCGCCGGGCCGGGGCGGCGGGGGCAACCGGACGAAGCTGGTCGCGATCATCGCGTCCCTCGCGGTGGTGGTGGCCGCCGGTGTCACCGGGTTCCTGGTGCTCGGCGGTGACAAGGACGACAAGGCGGACGACGGCAAGGGCAAGAAGCCGTCCGCGAGCGCGCCCGCGAAGAAGTCCCAAACCCCCTCCACCGACCCGAGCGCGTCCGGCTCCGACGAGAACCCGCGCGGCGGCGAGGGGGCGAAGGCCACCGTCGACGGCTGGAAGGTCGTCGCCAACCCGCGCTTCGGCACGATCTTCGACGTGCCCGCGGACTGGGAGCTCGACAGCACCGACACCAGCGTCGGTTTCGAGTGGGAAGAGGACGGCAAGACCGACCGCACCACCGTCACCGCCCCGGCCTATCTGAAGTCCGAGTGGTGCACGACCGACGAGAACAAGGACGGCCGCAAGGAGAGCACCGCCCTCGCCACCACGGGTACCCGCGGTGAGAGCGGCGCCAAGACCACCGACCAGGCGGCCGAGACGCGGGTGCCGTGGTGGATCTACGGCGGTTTCACCGAGCCGGACAAGAAGGCCGTCAAGTACGGCAAGCCGAAGGCGTACACCACCGCGTCCGGCATCAAGGGCAGCGTCATCACGGCCCACTCGGAGGGCGCGAAGAAGAAGGGGAAGTGCGACACCGAGGGCAAGGCGATCACCTTCGCGTTCAAGAACAGCGCGGGCGACTTCGTCACCTGGAACCTCTACGGCGCCAAGGGCGTCGACGAGGAGGTCCCGGAGGCGACGATCCAGAAGATCCTCAGCACCGTGCGTCTCACCGAGGAACCGCCGACCGAGTCGTAGTCGCACCGGGGCCCGGCGGTGTCCGCCGGGCCGCACCCGCCCGCCGCTCAGCCGATGCCGAACGCGCCGGCGGGCGGCTCGGGCGACGGTACGGCGTCCTCGTCGCGCACCGGCCGGGCGTCGCCGATGAAGTCCCGCAGGGCGGGCCCGTGCTCGACCCGGGCCGGGAAGGCGTCGGCGGCGGTGCGCCGGGCCAGCGTCGCCGTGTCCAGGGGCCGGTGCGCGGCGACGAGGACCGCGTTGCCGAAGCGCCGCCCCCGCAGCACCCCGGGTTCGGCGATGAGCGCCAGTGCCTCGAAGCACGCGGCGAACCCGGCCAGTTGGCCGCGCAGGAAGCCGAACGGCGCCGCGTCGGCCAGGTTGGCCACGTACACGCCGTCGGCGCGCAGGACCCGTGCGGTCTCGCGCGCGTAGGCGACGGAGGTCAGGTGCGCTGGCACGCGTGAGCCCCCGAAGACATCGGCGACCAGTACGTCGGCCGAGTCGGCGGGTGCGTTCTCCAGCCAGGCGCGGGCATCGGCGCCGTGCGCGGTGATGCCCGCGTCCCGGGGCAGCGGCAGGTGCTCGGCGATCAGGTCGAGCAGCCCCCGGTCGGCCTCCACGACGTCCTGTCGCGAGCCGGGCCGGGTGGCCGCCAGGTACCGGGGCAGGGTGAACGCTCCGCCGCCCAGGTGCAGTACGTCCAGCGCCCGCCCCGGCTCGGCGACGGTGTCCAGGACGTGGCCGAGCCGGCGCGTGTACTCGAACTCCAGGTGCGCCGGCTCGTCCAGGTCGACGTACGACTGCGGGGCCCCGTCGACGGTGAGCAGCCATGCCCGACGCCGGTCGACGTCGGGCATGAGCTTGGCGGTGCCGTGGTCGGTGTCGCGGCTGACGGGTATGGCTTCGTTCACCCGCCCCATTGTGCCAAGCGCCTCGCGCCCGTCACCGGCCTCAGCCGACGGCGGTCACGGTCCCCGCGCCCACGGTGCGCCCGCCCTCGCGAATGGCGAATCCGAGTCCGGGCTCCAGTGGCATGTCCCGGCCCAGCTCCACGGTCATCGTGACCGTGTCCCCGGGCCGGGCGACGGCCGTCTCGCCGAGGTCCACGTCGCCGACCACGTCCGCGGTGCGGATGTAGAACTGCGGCCGGTATCCGGTGGCGAGTGGCGTCGATCGTCCGCCCTCGCGCGCCGACAGCACGTACACCCGTGCCGTGAAGCGCCGCGCGGGCACGACGCTGCCGGGCGCGGCGACCACGTGCCCCCGGCGCACCGTGTCGCGGGCGACCCCGCGCAGCAGCAGCGCCACGTTGTCCCCGGCCTGCGCCTCCTGCATCGGCTTGCCGAAGGTCTCCAGGCCGGTGACGACCGTGTCGACCGACGCCCCGAGCACCTCGACCCGGTCGCCGACGCGGACGGTGCCGCGCTCGACGGCTCCGGTGACGACGGTGCCCCGGCCGGTGATGGTGAGCACGTTCTCCACCGACAGCAGGAACGGCGCGTCCAGGTACCGCTCGGGCATGGGCACGTACGTGTCCACGGCGTCGAGCAGCGCCTGCACGGAGGCCGTCCACCTCGGGTCGCCCTCCAGTGCCTTGAGTCCCGAGACCCGTACGACGGGCACGGCGTCGCCGCCGTAGCCGTGCGCGGTGAGCAGCTCGCGGACCTCCAGCTCCACGAGGTCGGTCAGCTCCTCGTCCCCGGCGTCCGCCTTGTTGAGCGCGACCACGATGTGGTCGACGCCCACCTGCCGGGCGAGCAGCACGTGTTCGGCGGTCTGCGGCATGATCCCGTCCAGCGCGGACACGACGAGGATCGCCCCGTCGAGCTGGGCGGCGCCGGTGACCATGTTCTTGACGTAGTCGGCGTGGCCCGGCATGTCGACGTGGGCGTAGTGCCGGGTGTCGGTCTCGTACTCGACGTGCGCGATGTTGATGGTGATGCCGCGCGCCGCCTCCTCCGGGGCACGGTCGATGCGGTCGAACGAGACGTACCGGGTGGTGCTGCCGGCGCCGCGCTCGGCGAGGACCTTGGTGATGGCGGCGGTCAGGGTGGTCTTGCCGTGGTCGACATGGCCCATCGTGCCGATGTTCAGATGCGGTTTGGTGCGGACGTACGCCGTCTTGGACATGGCGGTACCTCGAAGCCTCGTGGCGGTGTTGGGGACCCCTGGGGCCGGCCGACCCTCCCCCTGCGGGGTCCGCCGGACGATCCGGGGAGGGTCAGCTTCGGGCGCCGTCGACTGCGGCCGTCACGGCCTTGAAGAAGGGAACGGCAGCCTTCGGGGCATCCGCGACCGCGGATGCTGCGAGGTGGAAGGCGTACCGGAACATGACGCCGATCCTTGCCGACGCGTCGTCCCACGTCGAATGGTTTTTGAGGGAACGGGAGTTCGAGAACCGTGGCGTCCCGCGCTACGGGCCGATGGTCCGCAGTGCCTCCCGCACGGACAGCGGGGCCAGGCGTGTCCGGTGCTCGGCCACGAAGGCGCGTACGGCGTCCGGGGCGGTCTTGGCGTACTCGCGCAGGCACCAGCCGATGGCCTTGCGGACGAAGAAGTCGCCGTGGTCCGACTGGCGCAGGCAGTAGCCGAAGAGGCGGTCGGTGTCGGTGCGTTCCCTGTAGCGCAGTTGGTGCAGCAGCGCCGCGCGGACCAGCCAGAGGTCCTCGTCCCCGATCCAGGCGTCCATGTCGGCCGTCAGGCCGCGGTCGGCCGTGACCAGCGCTCCGACGACGTGCGCGGCGAGTAGGTCGACGGTGTCCCACCAGGGCACCGTGGTGAGCAGGTGGCGGACCACGGGCAGGAATCCGGAAGAGCAATGCGTCACATGCCGGCGCAGGAAGTCGACGGCGAAGTAGTGGTACTCGCGCTCGGGCAGCCGCCAGCAACGCAGCGCGATCGCCGTGCAGTCCGACTCGCTGGGGCGGGGCACGCCCTCCAGCACGGTGCGGGACAGGGCACGGCGAACGGGCGAGGTCAGGCCCAGGAAGGGCGCCACGTCCCTCATGTACGCCCGGATCTCGACGGCGCGTTCGGGATCGGCCTCGGCGGCGTACACGACGGTGAGCCGCTCCAGCACGGTGTCGGCGAGCGGGCTGTGCGGCGCGGCCGGAATTCCCCTGGCTGTGACGCTCATGAGACGCACCATACGGCGATCACACACATTTGTCGGTTAGTGTCACCGGATGCTCGATGCCACCACCCGCTCTGGGGGCACCGCCACGGTCTCTCCCCGGACCGCCGCGACGGAGCTCGCCGTCGCCACCGCCGCCGGGCCGGTCCCGCCGGTCGCACCGACCGGCTTCGCCGCCCGCGTGACGCGAGTGCTGCTCTCTCCGTGGTCGCGGCTCTCGCTGCTCGTCGCCCTGCTGGCCTCGGCCGCGACGGCGGTGGTGCTGTTCCAGCCGCAGCAGTTGCTGACGAACGGGTGGCCGCCTCAACTCGGCGGAGCCGCGGCCGCTCTCGCCTACGCGGTGGCGTACGGGCTGTGCACGGTCGCCTTCGTGCCGCGTCCGCTGCTCAACCTGGCCGCGGGCGCCCTGTTCGGCTCGCAGCTGGGCCTCGCCTCCGCGCTGGCGGGGACGGTGCTCGGCGCCGGAATCGCCTTCTGCCTCGGCCGGGTGCTCGGCCAGGAGGCGTTGCGCCCGCTGCTGCGGGGCAAGTGGCTGAAGGCCGCGGACGGGCAGCTCAGCAGGCATGGTTTCCGCTCGATGCTGGCCGCGCGGCTGTTCCCCGGGGTGCCGTTCGCCGCCGCCAACTACTGCGCCGCCGTGTCCCGCATGGGCCTGCTGCCCTTCCTGCTGGCGACGGGTCTCGGATCGATCCCCAACACCGCCGCCTACGTCGTCGCCGGTGCCCGCGCCTCGACGCCGACCTCGCCTGCCTTCCTGATCGCGCTGGCCTGCATCGCCCTGCCGGGGCTCGCGGGCGCCGTGGTGGCCTGGCGCAAGCGGCACCGGCTGCGCGGGCTCTGACGAGGCGTCACACCGCTTCCAGGATCATGGCGTTGGCGAGTCCGCCCGCCTCGCACATGGTCTGCAGCGCGTAGCGGGCGCCGCGTTCGTGCAGGGCGTGGACGAGGGTGGTGGTCAGCCGGGTGCCGCTCGCACCGAGCGGATGGCCCAGCGCTATGGCCCCGCCGTGCACGTTGACCTTGTCGAGGTCGGCGCCGGTCTCCTGCTGCCAGGCCAGCACGACGCTCGCGAAGGCCTCGTTGACCTCGAACAGGTCGATGTCGCCCAGGGAGAGCGACGCCCTGCGCAGCACCTTCTCGGTGGCCGGGACGACGCCGGTCAGCATCAGGAGCGGGTCGGAGCCGGTGACGGCGAAGCTGTGCAGCCGGGCGAGCGGACGCAGGCCGAGGCGGGCCGCGGTCTCGCTCGAGGTGATCAGCACGGCCGAGGCGCCGTCGTTGACCGGGCTCGCGTTGCCCGCGGTGACGTTCCACTCGATCTGCGGGAACCGCTGCGCGAAGGCCGGGTCGTGGTAGGCGGGCCGCAGGCCGGCGAGGATCTCGACGCTGCTGCCCGGCCGTACGCACTCGTCGCGCGCCACGCCGTCCAGGGGTGCGATCTCCGCGTCGAAGCGTCCGGTGTCCCAGGCGGTGGCGGCCTTGTGGTGGGAGGCGACGGCGAAGGCGTCCATCCGCTCCCGGGTGAGCGACCACTTGGCGGCGATCAGCTCGGCGCCGATGCCCTGCGGGACGAGCCCCTCCGGGTAGCGGGCGGCGACGCCCGGCCCGAAGGGGTCCTTGCCGGGCGGCACGTTCGACCACATCGGCACGCGGCTCATCGACTCGACCCCGCAGGCGACGACGAGGTCGTACGCCCCGGCCATGACGCCCTGCGCGGCGAAGTGGACGGCCTGCTGGGAGGAGCCGCACTGGCGGTCCACTGTGGTCGCGGGGACGGACTCGGGCAGGCCCGCCGACAGCAGGGCGTAGCGGGTGGTGTTCATGGCCTGCTCGCCGACCTGGTCGACGGTGCCTCCGATGACGTCGTCGATGAGCGCCGGGTCGACGCCGGACCGCTCGACGAGGGTGCGCAGCGTGTGCGCGAGGAGTTCCACGGGGTGGACGTGGGCGAGGGCTCCGTTCGGCTTGCCCTTGCCCATGGGGGTGCGTACGGCTTCGACGACGACTGCGTCACGCATGGCGGGGCCCTCCGGCTGCCGGCGACTACCAGTGAGTAGGAAATCTGGACTCACCATAGCCTTGCGAGTTGGAAAAACAAACCCTCCCCTAGAGTGGATGCCATGGCCGCCGCCCCCAAGAACCCGCGTCCCTGCTCGATCGCCGACACCCTGGCGCTCGTCGGCGAGAAGTACTCCCTGCTCGTCCTGCGCGAGGTCTGCCTCGGCAACGGCCGTTTCGACCAGCTCGTGCGCAACACCGGCGCCCCGCGCGACGTCCTCGCCACCCGGCTGCGGCGGCTCGTCGAGGCGGGGATCCTGGTCAAGCAGCCGTACAGCGAGCGCCCGCAGCGCTTCGAGTACCGGCCGACCCGCGCGGGACTGGAGCTGGAACCGGTCCTGATGACCCTCATGGCCTGGGGCGACCGGCACCTGCGAGCGGAAGACGACCGCCCCATGGTGATCGAGCACGTCTGCGGCCACGAACTGGTCCCACAGGTCACCTGCCCGGCCTGCGGCGACACCGTCCGGCACGAAGACCTGACCGCTCATCCGCAGGCCCCCGGCTGGACGGTGACGGGCCCCGCGGCGGCGTAGGAGCCGCTCCACCCCTGTCGCCTGGACTTCATTTAAGGGCGCTACGCTGCCCCTCGGCACGCCTGGTCCTGATCACTCCCGCGGCGGTTCGGCGTGCCCGTCGCCCCTTTCTCGATCGGCACTTGGACTCCGTAACCTCATGTCTTGGTTTGAATCCCTCGTCCTCGGACTCGTCCAGGGGCTGACCGAGTTCCTCCCCGTGTCGTCCAGCGCGCACCTGCGTCTGACCGCGGCGTTCTCCGGCTGGCACGACCCGGGCGCGGCCTTCACGGCGATCACGCAGATCGGCACCGAGGCGGCGGTCCTCATCTACTTCCGCAAGGACATCGGGCGGATCATCTCGGCGTGGACGCGCTCGCTCACCGACAAGTCCATGCGCCACAACTCCGACGCGCGCATGGGCTGGCTGGTGATCGTCGGCTCGATCCCGATCGGCGTGCTCGGCCTGACGCTCAAGGACCAGATCGAGGGTCCCTTCCGTGACCTGCGCATCACCGCGACGATGCTGATCGTCGTCGGCGTGATCATCGGCGTCGCCGACCGGATGGCCGCCCGGGACGAGAAGGGCGGCCGGCACCGCGCGCCCCAGCAGCGCAAGGAACTGGAGAACCTGGGCGTCCGGGACGGCCTGATCTACGGCCTGTGCCAGGCGGCGGCCCTCGTCCCCGGCGTCTCCCGCTCCGGCGCGACCATCAGCGGCGGCCTGTTCATGGGCTACCGGCGCGAGGCCGCCGCCCGGTACTCGTTCCTCCTCGCGGTCCCGGCGGTGCTCGCCTCCGGCGTGTTCGAGCTGAAGGACGCGATGGAGAGCGACCACGTCTCCTGGGGACCGACGCTCTTCGCGACGGTCATCGCCTTCGGGGTCGGGTACGCGGTCATCGCCTGGTTCATGAAGTTCATCTCCACCAAGAGCTTCATGCCGTTCGTCTGGTACCGCATCGCGCTCGGCATCGTCATCATCGCCCTGGTCGCGACCGGTGCCCTCAGCCCGCACGCCGCGGAGTCGTCCGGCTGACCTCACGCCTGCCGCCCCCGCTTGTGTAGCCGTCCGGTAGCGCAGTGTCAGTGCTTGCCCCTAGGCTTGTCCGCATGTCCCCCGATTACGTGACTCCTGGTTCCGTGCGGTCCGCCGCGGAACTGAACGATCAGATCCGTGCCCTGTGGCGGCGCGCGGGCGGGACCCTGTCGGCGCAGGAGCGTGTGGAGTACGAGTTGCTGGTGGTCGAGTGGGCGACCGCGATCCGCGGCGAGGTCATCGAGGCGGCCTGAGCGGCTCGGCGCCGCCCGCGCGCCGGTTCGGCGTCAGCGTCCGCCCGCCACCCGGAGCACGGTCCCCGTCGTGTACGACGCGTCGGGCGACATCAGCCAGGAGATCGCCGCCGCGATCTCCTCCGCCCGTCCCGCACGGCCCATCGGCACCGCCGCCCCCATCCGCCGCGCCCGGTCCGCGTCGCCCGCCGCCGCGTGCATCTCGGTGTCGATCACCCCGGGCGCGACGGCGTTGACCCGGATCCCGTCCGGGCCGAGCTCCTTGGCCAGACCCAGCGTCAGGGCGTCGACACCCGCCTTGGTCGCCGCGTAGTGGACGTACTCCCCCGGGCTGCCGAGGGTCGCGGCGCCCGACGACACGTTCACGATCACGCCGCTCCCCCGCTCCGTCATCAGCCGCGCGGCCCGCCGGGTGCACAGCAGGACGCCCAGCAGGTTGACGTCGAGCACCCGGCGCAGGTCCGCGGTGTCGCTGTCGGCGAGCCGCCCCAGCGGTCCGGTCACGGCCGCGTTGTTCACCAGACCCGTCACCGCGCCGAGCCGCTCCTCGGCCACGTCGAAGAGCCGCTCGACGTCGGCCTCGACGGAGGTGTCCCCCCGCACCGCGACGGCGTGGCCGCCCGCCTCGCGCACCCCCGCCACGACCGTCTGGGCGGCCGCCGAGTCTCGCGCGTAGCCCACGACGACGTCGTGTCCGTCCGCCGCGAGCCGCAGACAGGTCGCCGCGCCGATCCCCCGGCCGCCGCCGGTGACCACCGTGATGGGTCGTGCCATGAGTACCTCCAGCGCCATTTGATCGATCATCGATCACCATACTCAACAGTGGAGGCCGCGGGGAGTGGTGACGAGGTTTGACGGCCCAATAGACAACCGCTGTCTATTGAGGCTCGTCGAGGAGGGTGGTCCGTGCAGGACGTGGTGCTGGCGCTGCTGGTCGAGGAGCCGTCGCACGGGTACGACCTGCGCGGCCGGTTGATGGCGGCGCTCGGACGCTGGGCGAGACCCTGAACGCCGGGCAGGTCTACGTGACGCTCGCCCGGCTGGAGAAGGCGGGCCTGGTCGTCCAGGACCGTGAGGACGCGCCGGTGCGCGGCCCGCGGCGCAAGGTGTACGCGCTGACCGCGGCCGGGCGGGAGAGGGCGGCCGCGTGGCTGGCCGAGGGCACCGGGCCCAGAGCGGACGTGACGGAGTTCCACCTCAAGCTGGTGGCCGCCGCCGAGTCGGGTCTGGCCGATCCGCTCGTGCTCGTGGAGGCGCGGCGGCGGCAGCTGATGCGCGGCCTCGCCGAGGCCCAGCACGCCGCCCTCGCTCATGACACGAACTCTGAGGCCGGACTGCTCCTCGAGGGCATCGCCCTGCGGTTGCAGTCCGATCTTCGCCGGCTGGAGGCGTGCGGGCGGACCTGGTCCGTCCGCGTCCCGGGTGGGAAAGGCGGAGGAAGCGAATGACCAGGGACGGGCGGCGGTTCACGGACCGGTCGCGGCGAAGGAGTACGGGCGGCGGCCCCGGCACGGGACCGGCAGGCCACCACCCCGATGAGGCGTCCGGCCCCGTCCTGCGGGCGATCGGCCTGTCGCGGACGTACGGGCAGGACGAGAGCCTGCTCCGGGCCGTGGACCGGGTGGACCTCGACGTCCCGGCCGGGCAGACGCCCGCCGTGACCGGGCCCAGCGGCTGTGGCCGCCTGGGTCAACACCCCAGGTGCTGCTCGGCGTCACCCTCGCGCTCGCCGCCCTGTCCGCGCTCAACACCGTGTTCCTCGGCTGGAGCACCGCGGTGCAGGCCCGGCGCGCGCCGGCCGTCACCCGTACCCTCGGCGCCACACCCGGCCAGGTCGTCACCGCGCTCTGCACCGCACAACTCCTGCCCGCCGTTCCCGCGTTGCTCGCGGGTGTCCCGTTCGGGATCGTCCAGTACCGGTTCTTCAGCCCCAGACTGGTCGTGCCCCCGACGTCCTGGCTGCTCGGCGCCGCACTCGTCGTCCTGCTGGCCGTCGCGGCGCTGACCGCCCTGCCCGCGTGGCTCCACACCCGCAGCCCCGCCGGACGCGCCCTCGACGCCGAACCGTCCTGACGACCCCTTCCGCGGCCTCCCGCTCGGTCGACAACCGGTGTGATCAACTGAATTCGCCCTCGTCGCGGGCGCACACTGAAGGCATCACGGGGTAGGGAGGCGCCCATGAAGACGCTCGACCACTGGCTCGCCTCCCCGTGGCGGCGCTCGGCCGTCGCCGTGCTCGTCGGCGCGCTGCCCGTGCTCGCCTTTCCGGGTCCGGCCCT
Organism: Streptomyces sp. BBFR51; assembly: GCF_044591655.1. Taxonomy (NCBI): domain Bacteria; kingdom Bacillati; phylum Actinomycetota; class Actinomycetes; order Kitasatosporales; family Streptomycetaceae; genus Streptomyces; species Streptomyces sp. BBFR51. Next base: position 1,472,400 of record NZ_CP172448.1, read on the forward strand.
GTGGTGGTGGGCCTGGTTCGCGCTGGTCCCCTGGATCCTGCTGGCCCGTACCGCGCCGGACGGGAAGCGGGCGGCGTACGACGGGTGGTGCGGCGGGTTCGGGTTCGTGCTGGCCATGCACCACTGGCTGCTGCCGAACCTGCACGTGTTCACGTTCGTCATCGCCGCGCTGCTCGGCGCCCTGTGGGTCCCGTGGGGCCTGCTGGTGCGGCGGCTGCTGGGCGGGGCGCCGTCCGTCGGGAGGGCGGCCGCGTCCCTCGTGGTGCTGCCGTCGGGCTGGCTGCTGGCGGAGCTGGTCCGGTCCTGGGAGGGTCTCGGCGGTCCCTGGGGCATGCTCGGCGCCAGCCAGTGGCAGGTGTCCCCCGCGCTGCGGCTCGCCTCGGTGGGCGGGGTGTGGCTGCTCAGCTTCCTGGTGGTCGCCGTCAACGTAGCCGTCGCCGTCCTCGTCGCCGTGCGCAGGGCCCGGGTGCCCGCCCTGGCCGGGCTGGTCGCCACCGCCGCGGCCACCTCGGCGGCCTGGGTGTGGTCGCCGCGCCCCGACGCCGACGGCGAGCGGGTCGCGATCGGTGTGGTGCAGCCCGGCGTCGTCGCCGGGGCGGACAGCGCCGACCGGCGCTTCGACCGCGAGGAGCAGCTGACCCGCCGGCTCGCCGACCGGGACCTCGACCTGGTCGTGTGGGGCGAGAGCAGCGTCGGCTTCGACCTGGACGGCCGGCCCGACCTGGCCCGGCGGCTCGCGGCACTGTCGCGGGAGACCGGCGCGGACATCCTGGTCAACGTGGACGCGCGGCGCTCCGACCGGCCCGGCATCTACAAGAGCTCCGTGCTCGTCGGCCCCGATGGCCCGACCGGCGACCGGTACGACAAGATGCGGCTGGTCCCCTTCGGGGAGTACGTGCCGGCCCGCTCACTGCTGGGCTGGGCCACCTCCGTGGGCAAGGCGGCGGGCGAGGACCGCAGGCGGGGGACCGAGCAGGTGGTGATGGACGTCGGCGACGGGCTGCGGATCGGGCCGATGGTCTGCTTCGAGAGCGCGTTTCCCGACATGAGCCGCAGCCTGGCCGCCGACGGCGCCGAGGTGCTGCTCGCCCAGTCGTCGACGTCGACGTTCCAGCACACCTGGGCACCCGAGCAGCACGCGTCGCTCGCCGCGCTGCGCGCCGCCGAGACCGGCCGGCCCATGGTGCACGCGACGCTGACCGGTGTCTCCGCCGTCTACGACGCGAACGGCGCGCGGATCGGCTCCTGGCTCGGCACCGACGCCGACACCTCGCGGGTGTACGAGATCCCGCTCACCCGGGGCACGACACCGTACGTCCGCTACGGCGACTGGACGGTGCACGGGGCGCTGCTGGTCCTCGGGGCCTGGGCCGCCGCCGAGGGCGTACGGATGGTGCGGCTCAGGCGGAGCCGTCCAGCACGGTCCGTACCACCCGCTCGCACAGCTCATGGGTCTCCAGCGCGTCCCGGGCACTGAGCACCTTGCCGGCGCGCACCGCGTCGAGGAAGGCGAGGACCGCCTGCTCGATGCCGCGCTGGCGGGCGACGGGAACCCAGTCGCCGCGCCGCCGCACGGTCGGCTGGCCCTTGTGGTCGATCACCTCGGCGAGGTTGACCACCTGGCGTTTGGTGTCCTGCCCCGAGACCTCCAGGATCTCCTCCGCCGAGCCGCTGAGCCGGTTCATGACGCCGAGCGCGGTGAAGCCGTCCCCGGCGAGCTGGAGCACGACGTGGTGGAGCAGGCCGTCCTCGACCCGGGCGCGCACGGTCACGTCGTCGACCGGGCCGGGCACCAGGAACCTCAGTGTGTCGACGACGTGGATGAAGTCGTCGAGGACCATCGTGCGCGGGTCCTCGGGCAGCCCGGTGCGGTTCTTCTGCATGAGGATCAGCTCGCGCGGGTGCTCGGCGCACTGCGCGTACCCGGGGGCGTGGCGCCGGTTGAAGCCCACGGCGAGGCTGGTGCGCCGCTCCTCGGCGAGGGCCACCAGGCGCTCGGAGTCGGCGAGTTCGTAGGCGAGCGGCTTGTCGACGTAGGTCGGGACGCCGGCTTCCAGGAGCCGGGTCACGATCTGCGGGTGGACGGCCGTCGGCGCGTGCACGAAGGCGGCGTCCAGGCCCTGGGCGAGGAGCGCGTCGAGGTCGGTGTGGCGCTGCGGATCCGGGATGCGCAGGCCGTCGGCGACCCGGGTGAGCGTCGCCGGGGTGCGGGTCTGCAGGTGCAGTTCGACCCCGGGCAGGACGGCGAGCACCGGCAGGTAGGCCTTGCGCGCGATGTCTCCGAGTCCGATGCAGCCGACCTTCACTGGGTGTGCTCCTCTAACGCTCGTCGACCTGGGTCCGCGGGGAAGCATACGGGGGCTGCGGAGGCCGCCAGTCGGCGATGCCGTCGAAGCTCCGCAGGAACAGGGCGGGTACGGCCCTGGACAGTGCGCGGATCGCGGCGTCGCGGGCCGCGATGCCGGCGCGGTTGCCCATCAGGTTGAGGCGGGCGACCCTGACGGCCTGGCGGGCGACGGTGGTGGTCCGGGGCAGCCGGGCGGCGGTGTAGGCGGCGAGGTCCTGACTGTGGTGGGCGAGCACGACCGCGTCCTCGATGGCCTGGTTGCCGCCCTGGCCGAGGTTGGGCGGCATGGCGTGCGCGGCGTCCCCGAGGAGGGCGACCCGGCCGCGGTGGTAGGCGGGCAGCGGCTCGGCGATGTGGTGCACGTCGTGGCGCAGCACGTCCTCGGGGCGGGCGGCGGCGAGGACGGCGGGGATCGGGTCGTGCCAGTCGCCGTAGCGGTGCAGGAGTTCCGCCTTCTCGTCGGGCGCGTGCCCTCCGGCCGGTGTGACGGCGGCGGCGTACGCGTAGACCCGGCCGTCCTTGAGTGGGTGCGTGCCCCAGATGCGGCCCCGGCCCCAGGTCTCGTGGGAGGCGAACTCGACGCCGGGCAGCGGGATCACCACCCGCCAGGTGGTGAAGCCGGAGTAGACGGGCCCCGGGTGGTCCGGGAAGAGGGTGTGGCGTACGGCGGAGTGGATGCCGTCGGCCGCGACGACCAGGTCGGCCTCCCACGCGCCGTCCGGTGTGCGGACGCGGGCCGGACGGTCGCGGTCGCCGGGGTCGGCGAGCGTCGCGTCGGCTGCCGTGCGGACCGCGTCCGGGGGGAGCAGTGCGGCCAGCCGGTCGATGAGGGTGGCCCGGTGCAGCAGGACCAGCGGGCCGCCGAAGCGTGCCGCGGCGGCTTCGGCACTGGACCGGGAGAGCCAGCGTCCGCCGGGAGTGCGCAGTCCCCCGTCGCCCTGCCAGGCGGCGAGGTCGCGGATCTCGTCGCCGAGGCCGATGACGTCCAGGGCACGCAGGGCGTTGGGCGACAGGGAGATGCCGGCGCCGATCGGCCGGAGCGAGGGGGCGCGCTCCAGGACGGTGACCCGCAGACCGCTCCGGTGCAGGGCGGCCGCCGCGGTCAGGCCGCCGATGCCGCCGCCGATCACGACGGCCCGTTTCGTCCCTGTCATGACTCTCCTCGACGCTCGCCCGGCTCACTACAGCTGTAGTAGCACCTGCCGCCGACTGTACTACAGCCGTAGTGGGACAGGTAGGTTGATCTCCATGTCCCCACGCACCGCGCCGCCCGGGCCCCCAGCGGGCGCCTCGCGCGCCGACCTCGTCGCCGACGCGGCCCTGGCCCTGCTCGCCGAGCGCGGGATGCGCGGGCTGACGCACCGGGCGGTCGACGAGGCGGCCGGGCTCCCCCAGGGCTCCACGTCCAACCTCGCGCGCACCCGGCAGGCGCTGCTGGAACTGGCGGTGCGGCGTCTGGCCGACCGGGAGGCGCGGGTGCTGGCGCTGCACGAGATGCCGGACCCGCGGGCCGGCCTCGACGCCCTGGTGGACGCGCTGGCGCTGGCCACGCACCGCGCCCTGACCCGCAACCGCGCGCTGACGCTGGCACGGTACGAACTGGCCCTCGAGGCCACGCGCCGCCCCGAGCTGCGGGCCCACTTCGACTCGGCGGGCGCCCGCTTCCGGGAGCAGCTGGGAGCCCTCGTCACCGCGATGGGCTCGGCGGACCCGGGCCGGCACGTGCTCTCGCTCGTCGCCTGGGCGGACGGGCTGATGTTCAGCTGCGTGGCCGGGACCTTCCACGCCGAGGTGCCGGGTCTCGCGGAGGTCCGGTCGGGGCTGCGGGAGATCCTGGACGGCATGCTCGGCGGCCCGTCGACGCGCTGAAAACCCCTGGTGGGGAGAGCCGGTCCGGGCGAGGATACGGGTATGACGACCGAACGCAGCGAACCCGCCGTCGACGCCGACGAACGCACCATGCTGGAGGGCTGGGTGGACTATCACCGGCAGACCCTCGCGTGGAAGTGCGAAGGACTCACCGACGAGCAGCTGAGAACGGCCGCCGTGGCGCCCTCCACGTTGTCCCTGATGGGGCTGGTGCGGCACATGACGGAGGTGGAACGGAGCTGGTACCGGCGGGTGCTGGCGGACGAGGACGCGGGCCCCATGTACTACTCCGACCAGGACCCGGACGGGGATTTCCGGGTGAGCGGGTCGGACACCTGGCAGGAGGTGCACGCCACCTGGCAGGCCGAGATCGAGGCGGCCCGGCGCAACGCGGCCGGTGTGCCCCTGGGCGAACCGACCCGGGGCAAGCACCTGCGCACCGGTGAGCGCTTCACCCTGCGCTGGATCCACACCCACATGATCGAGGAGTACGCGCGTCACAACGGGCACGCGGACCTGATCCGCGAGCGCCTGGACGGGGCCACGGGCGACTGACGTCACCTCCGGTCGCCCGCGGACCTCCGTACGGGGCCGGAGATCACCCGTGCGGGGCAACCTCCGCTTGTCCGGCACCGGGGAGGGGCCCCGACCCAGCAGAGTGGCGCGGGTGCATCGAACGACGACCACCGCAACGCTTCTGGTGACCGTGGCAGTCTCGGCCCTGACCGGCTGTACGACGGTCCGGGGTCCGGCCGCGGCCGACCCGCCGGCGGCCGGCGCCCGCTCCTCCGCGCCGCGCCCCGACGGCCCGGCCGAGCCCCGGGTCGTACAGGCCCCGGCCCGCGAGGCGCTGGAGATGATCGGCCCCTCCCCGGACCGCGCCACCGGCACACCACGCGGTACGCACCCCCCGTCGACCGCGCCCGCCCCGCACGATCCGCCGGCCGCCCGTGCCCGCCCCGACCAGCGGACCGCCCGCCCCGCGGCACCGGAACACACCCGTGGGCCCGAGCCGTCCCGGCCCGAGGTGCCGGACCTGCCTCGCTCGTCCGGCAAGAACGGCAAGAACGGCAAAACCTCCAAGAACGCAGACGTGTGCTCCCTCGGCAAGCAGTACGGCGGTTGGCGGCCGGGCAGTACCGAGGCCCGCATCTGCGAGCAGGCGTACGGGCGGTGACCCCCGCTCCTCGCAGGGGCGGGCGCTACGGCCGCTGCCGCGGCGGCCGGCCCCGTCCCTCGGGCCGGTCGGGTCCGTCCGTGCCGCGACCGGCGTCGTCCAGACGCCGCTCCAGCCGGTCGATGGACGCCCGGACTCCCTCTCCGTAGCGGCCGGGGGCGAGGGACTCGGCCGCGGTGCGGGCGCGCCGCAGGTGTACGCGGGCGGCCTCGCGGTGGCCGAGGCGGTGGTAGTCCGCGGCCAGGTTCAGGTGGAGCGAGGGGTAGAGGGCGCGGGCGGCGGGCGTGCCCTCGTGCCGGTCGGCGAGCCGGTCCTCCGTCAGTTCCTCGGCGGCCGACAGCGCCCGCAGGTCCCAGGCGAGTTCGTCCTGCGGATCGTCCTGGGTGTCGGCCAGGTAGTGGGCGAGCGTGCAGCGGTGCAGGGGGTCGCCGTGCTCGCCGATCTCCGCCCACAGGCCGAGGAAGCGGTGCCGGGCCTCCTCGCGGTCGCCCGCGTGATGCAGCATGGCGACCTGGCCGATCCGCGTCAGCACGGCATCCGGCGCCGCCTGCTCCTGTCCCTGCGCCACCGCGTCCTCCGTGCCCTCGTCGGCTGTCCCGACGACGCTAACCGCACCTGCCCGCGTTCCCGGTCAGGCGGCACCGGGACGCGCGCGGGCCGGTCGGTGGCGGACCGGCCCGGGCGGCGGGGTCAGCCCAGGTTCGGGATGGCCCAGTCGATCGGCTCGTGGCCCTGCCGCGCGACCGCCTCGTTGATCTGCGTGAACGGTCGGGAGCCGAAGAACTTCTTCGCCGACAGCGGCGAGGGGTGCGCGCCCTTGACCACCACGTGCCGCGTCTCGTCGATCAGCGGCAGCTTCTTCTGCGCGTAGTTGCCCCACAGCACGAACACCGCCGGGTCGGTCCGGCCGGCCACCGCGCGGATCACGGCGTCGGTGAACAGCTCCCAGCCGCGGGCCTTGTGCGAGTTCGCCTCGCCGGCCCGGACCGTGAGCACCGCGTTGAGCAGCAGGACGCCCTGCTTCGCCCACGGCATCAGATAGCCGTTGTCCGGGACGGGGGTGTCCAGCTCCGCGTGCATCTCCTTGTAGATGTTCCGCAGGGACGGCGGGACCTTCACGCCCGGCCGGACGGAGAAGCACAGGCCGTGTCCCTGGCCCTCGCCGTGGTACGGGTCCTGCCCGAGGACCAGCACCTTCACCTGGTCGTAGGGCGTGGCCTCCAGCGCGGCGAAGACCTCCTCGCGGGGCGGGTAGACGGGGCCGTTCGCCCGCTCCTGCTCGACGAACTCCGTCAGCTCCTTGAAGTAGGGCTGCTGAAGCTCGCCGCCCAGCACCTCGCGCCAGGACTCGGGCAGCATGGCGATGTCGGTCACGTCAACTTCCTTACGCTGTGCGGTCGCTTCCAGTCCCGAAGAACCTACCGGCGACCACTGACAACGCGAGCGCCGACCAGCGCCTGCCGGCGGCTACCAGCTCGTCTTCCGCTGGAGCTGCCACATCATCATGATCGTCGACGGGTCCATGGCCTGCTCCGCGCCCGAGATGTCCGTGCTGGCGGCCACGTACTGCTTGCCCTGCCACAGCGGCAGCAGCCGTGCGTCGTTCACCATGATCTCCTGCGCCCGCTCGAACTCCCTCTCCACGTTGGCGCGGTCGCTCTCCCGGCGCGAGCGCGGCAGCAGTTCGCCGGTGATCTCCGGTGTGAGGTAGGGCGTGCCGAGGGCGTTCTGCTCGCCGACGAAGGGGGCGATGAAGTTCTCCGCGTCCGGGAAGTCCGGGGACCAGCCGCGGCCGAACACCGGGTACTCGCCCTTCTGGTAGCCCGTGACGTACGTCTTCCAGGGGCGGCTCTTGAGGGTGACCTCGAACAGACCCGAGGCGTCGAGCTGCCGCTTGATCTCCTTGAACTCCTGTCCCGTCTCCGAGCCGTAGCGGTCGGAGGTGTACCAGAGGGTGAGCGGGACGGGCTCGGTGATGCCGGCGTCCTTGAGCATCTCGCGGGCCTTGGGGACGCTGGGGTCGCCGTAGTCGTCGAAGAAGCCCGTGGTGTGCCCGGTGAGGCCCTTGGGGACCATCGAGTACAGCGGGTCGACGGTGTCCTGGTAGATCCTGTGCGCGATCGCAGCCCGGTCGATCACCTGGGCGACGGCCTGGCGCACCTCCTTGCGGCCCGCCCACGGGTCCTCGGGGTTGAAGACGAGGTAGCTGATCTCCGTACCGCTGCCCTCGACCAGTTGGAGGCCCTCGTCCTTGCCGGCCTTGCCCTGGAGGGTGATCACGTCGTCGGCGGCGAGGCCGCGGTAGGTCACCTGGATGTCGCCGTCGCGCAGCGCCTTGACCATCCCGGCGGAGTCCTTGAAGTAGCGGATGGTCACCGCGTCGTTGTGGCGTTCGGCGAAGCCCTCGTAGCGGTCGTTGCGCACGAGTTCGGCCCGTTCGCCGTCCTGGTACGACTCGAGCTTGTACGGGCCGGAGCCCACGACGTCGCCGCCCTCGCGCAGGGCGTCCGCTGGGTAGTCTTCGGGGTCGACGATCGACATGGCGGGTGTGGCGAGCACGAACGGGAAGGTGGCGTCGGGCTTGTTGAGGTGGAAGACCACCTCGCGCTCGCTCGGCGCCTGGACCCGTTCGAGGCTGCCGAGCAGGCCCGCCGGGCCGCCGTTGACGTTGATGTCCTTGATCCGGTCGATCGAGTACTTCACGGCCCGGGCGTCGAGGCGGTGCCCGTCGGAGAAGGTCAGGCCCTCGCGCAGCTCGCAGCGGTACACCTGGTTGGTGGAGTCGGTGAACGAGCACCGCTCCGCGGCGTCGGGCTCGGGCGCGGTGGCGCCGCTGGGATAGCTCAGCAGCGTCTGGTAGATGTTCCGGAACAGCTCCCAGGAGCCGTCCCAGGAGGCGGCCGGATCCAGGGTGCTGGGGGCACTGGTCGTGCCCACGACGATCGGTTCGTCGTCCTGCGAACTGTCGGACGACAGGATGCCGCATCCGGTGACCAGCGACGATATGGACACGATGGCCGCCACCCGACGCAGGCCTCGGTTCCGGTTGAACACGCGCACGCTCCTCGCTCCGCCGTACCAAGGGTCGGCAGACCATACCGCAGCGCCACGCCACCTGAACCCCCTTCTGAACAGGGGTTTTGATCATTTGGCGATGACTACGTTGTCATCGCCGACGTCGTCTCGGAACGCGGACACGGGCGCCGTTTTCGTCAACGGCGCCCGTGTCCGGGATCGATCTTGAGAGTCGGCTGTGGGCGAGTTCAGGCCACGCCGGCGTTGAGGAAGATGCCGCCGTCGACGACGAGCGTCTGACCGGTGACCCAGTCGGACTGCCCCGAGGTGAGGAACGCGGCGGCGCCGCCGATGTCGGAGGGCACGCCGAGCCGGCCCAGCGGGTAGCCCGAGGCGGCCTCCTCCTCGCGGCCCTCGTACAGGGCGGCGGCGAACTTGGTCTTCACGACCGCCGGGGCGATCGCGTTGACCCGCACCCTGGGCGCGAACTCGTGCGCCAGCTGCGCCGTGAGGTTGATCAGCGCGGCCTTGCTGACGCCGTACGCGGCGATGAAGGGCGAGGGGGAAAGGCCGGCGACGGAGGCGATGTTGACGATCGCGCCGCCGTTGTCCTTCTGCCAGGCGTGCCAGGTGCGCTGGGCGAACCCGAGCGCCGAGATCACGTTGGTCTCGAAGACCTTGCGCGCCACGTTCAGGTCGAGGTCGGCGATCGGCCCGAACACCGGGTTGGTACCGGCGTTGTTGACCAGGAAGTCGACGCGGCCGAAGGCCTCCATCACCCGTTCGACCGCGACGGCCTGGTGGGCCTCGTCGTGCGCCTTGCCCGCGACGCCGATGACCCGGTCGGAGCCGAGCCTGTCGACGGCCTCCTTCAGGGCGTCCTCGTTGCGGCCGGTGATGCAGACGCGGTCGCCGCGCGCCACGAGCGCCTCGGCGACGCCGTAGCCGATGCCGCGGCTGGCGCCCGTGACGAGCGCGACCTTGCCGGAGAGTCCGGGCAGTTCAGTCATGTCAGTGTTCCCCAACCGTTCCTGGTCTCCGTGTTGCCTAGTCGAGCGGTCCGCCGGCCACGTACAGCACCTGGCCGGAGACGAAACCGGCCGCCTCGCCGGTGAAGAAGGCGATGGCGTTGGCGATGTCGTCGGGCTCGCCGACGCGCGCGACCGGGATCTGGGTGGCGGCGGCCGCCTTGAAGTCGTCGAAGCCCATGCCGACGCGGTCTGCGGTGGCCTTCGTCATCTCGGTGGCGATGAAGCCGGGGGCGACGGAGTTGGCGGTCACGCCGAACTTGCCCAGCTCCTTGGCGAGGGTCTTGGTGAACCCCTGGAGACCGGCCTTGGCGGCGGAGTAGTTGACCTGCCCGCGGTTGCCGAGCGCGGAGGAGGAGGACAGGTTGACGATACGGCCGAAGCCGGCGTCCACCATGTGCTTCTGGCAGGCCTTCGACATCAGGAAGGCACCGCGCAGGTGCACGTTCATGACGGTGTCCCAGTCGGACGCGCTCATCTTGAACAGCAGGTTGTCGCGCAGCACGCCCGCGTTGTTCACGAGGATCGTCGGCGCGCCCAGCTCCTCGGCGATCCGCGCGACGGCCGCCCCGACCTGCGCCTCGTCGGAGACGTCGCAGCCGACCGCGATCGCCTTTCCGCCGGCCGCCGTGATCTTCTCGACGGTCTCCTTGCAGGCGGCCTCGTCGAGGTCGATGACGGCGACGGCGCGGCCCTCGGCGGCCAGTCGTACGGCGGTGGCGGCACCGATGCCGCGCGCGGCTCCGGTGACTACGGCGACCCGCTGCTCAGTGGTGGACATTCGCTGCTTCTCCTCGTCCTGGGGATGCGGCCCGTGCGGAGCGTGCGCCCTTGGGTGAGCGACCGCTTAGTACCTTCCGCAGACGTGACGCTAGAAGCCCTGGCACCCGGTGTCAACGGGACACCGGGCCGGTGTGATCCATTACCTGGCCTTCCCCGCGCGACACCGCCCCGCTCGCCCGTTCGGCCCAGCGCTGCGGGCCGCCGGGGCGCCGTGCCCATAGCGTCGAAGCGCTACCCACCATGACCGGAAAGGAGGCGTCCATGCGCCGTCGCACCGGGGCCGCGGGCATAGCCGTCGCGATAGCCGCGATCGTGCCGCTGACCGACACCGCACACGCCCAGGAGCTGGACTCACCCAGTCTCACCCGTCAGCCGGCGGCTCGGGCCGCCTTCGACAACGAACCGTACGACCCGGACGCGCCGGCCGAGGGCCAGTTCGCCCCGGACGGCTTCGGGGACGACCTGCTCGACGAGGGCGGGCTCACCGAGAGCCGTCCCGAAGGGGGCGGAAACGACGAGGGCGGAAACGACGGGGGCTCGTTCGACCCGGGCGGAACCGACCCCGGCGGGCCGAACGAGGGGCGCCCCGAAGGGAACCGGCCCGGTGACGACCAATTCGGCCAGGGCGGTCGCGACGAGGGCCGACCGGACGGAGGCCGTCTCGACCAGGGCGGGAACGGCCTGGGCGGAAATGGCTTGGGCGGAAACGGCCCGGGCGGGAACGGGGGTGGCGGCAACGGCCACGCCCGGGAGGTCGACGGCGGTGCGGCGCCGCCTCGGCCGGTCTCGCTCCCGACGACCTCCTCGACCTCCGTGCCCCGCCCCGCCCCCACCACCCCCGTCCCCGCACCGACCACCGCCACCCCGAGCCCGACGGCCTCCGCCGTCACGCCGACCCTCGGCACCCAGGGCGGCCTGGGCGGCGCGTCCGGCGCCGGACCGAGCCGCTCGGACATCGGCATCGGACTGGGCGGCGTGGCCGCCGCCACGCTCGCCGCGGGCTACGCGCTGTGGCGGCGCCGACGCGCCTGACGTCCGCCGCGGCTCCGGGCCGCGGCGAGCCGGCCCGGCTTCACCGCACCAGCAGGTCGAGGAGCCGTTCCGTCTCCGCCACCGGGTCCGCGGTGAGGCCGGTGTGGACGGGGCCCGGCTGGACGACGGTCGAGCGGGGTGCGATCAGCCAGCGGAAGCGGCGGCCGGGATCGTCCTCGGCCGCCTGGCCCGCCGCGTCCCCGCCGGTGCACACGCCCTCCACCGCACGCAGCGCCGCGCGTACGCCGGCCAGGTCCACCCGCGGGTCCAGGGCCAGCAGCCTGCCCTCGTCGAGGTGGGTGCGGGCGCCGACGTAGGACTTGGCCCGGCAGTAGACGAGTACGCCGGCGTTGACGCACTCCCCGCGCTCGACCCGCGGCACTACGCGCACCAGCGCGTACTCGAAGACATGGCGGTCGTTCACCGCTCCCCCTTGACGCGTTCGTGGATCGTGCCGGCCCGTGCGAGCAGGGGCCGGGCGTAGGCCCTGCGGAGGTCGTCCGGCGTGGCGAAGCCGGGCTCGTCGAGCAGCCAGACGTCCGGGATCTCGGCGGTGACCTCGGCGAGGAGTTCCTCGGTGACCAGCGGCGCCAGCGCGGCGGCGGCCGAACGGAGGTCCGGCGCGAAACGCGCGAGGGCGTGGTCGGCGGCGTCGTAGGGGCGGGCGGCGGAGGCCTCGGCGCCGGGCCAGTTGTGGTGCCAGATCATGGTCGCGCCGTGGTCGATGAGCCACGTCTCGCCCCGCAGGCGCAGCAGGTTGGGGTTGCGCCAGGACCGGTCGACGTTGTTGACCAGCGCGTCGAACCAGACGATCCGTCCGGCCTCCTCGGCGCTCACCTCGAAGGCGAGCGGGTCGAAACCGAGCGCGCCGGAGAGGAAGTCCATCCCGAGGTTGGTGCCGCCGCTCGACTTCAGCAGCTCCTGTACCTGCTCGTCGGGTTCGCCGAGGCCCAGCACCGGATCGACGTCGACCGTCACGAGCCGCGGCACCCTGAAGCCCAGCCGACGGGCGAGTTCGCCGCAGACCACCTCGGCGACGAGCGTCTTGCGGCCCTGTCCCGCGCCGGTGAATTTCAGGACGTACGTCCCGAGATCGTCGGCCTCGACGAGTCCCGGCAGCGAGCCGCCCTCACGCAACGGCGTGATGTAGCGGGTCGCGATGACTTCCTTGAGCATCGCCCCAGGTTATCCGGCGTGGTGAGGGAGTGCGGGCCATGGGCTGCGCCCGGCCGACAGCGAATCGACAGCCGTGTTTTACGCCCGCCCGACCGCCGACCCGACAGCATCTCGGCACGGTCTGAACAGCCTGTGCCACGGGGCCGTACCTCTCGGCAGATCATCACGCATCCACCCCGGAAGGGAACCCCAGCATGACCAGCGCATCGTTTCACCCCGCAGCCGGACCGGCCCGTCGTACCGTCGTGGCGGCGGCCGGAGCGGCGGGGCTCACCGTCGTGCTGGCCGCGTGCGGTGGCTCGGACGAGGACGCGTCGAGCGACACCGGCACCGCCCCCTCGTCCCCCGCGTCCGACGAGGCGGGCGGCGGCGGTTCGGGCGGCGGCGAGAACGCCGGGGCCGGCCCCGCGCTCGCGGCGACCGCCGACATCCCCGAGGGCGGCGGGAAGGTCTTCGCCGACCAGAAGGTGGTGGTGACCCAGCCCGCGGCGGGCGAGTTCAAGGCGTTCTCCGCCACCTGCACCCACCAGGGCTGCGCCGTGAAGAGCGTGTCCGACGGTGTCATCAACTGCCCCTGCCACAACAGCAACTTCTCGATCACCGACGGCAGTGTGCAGGGCGGTCCGGCGCCCAAGCCGCTGCCCGCCGTGCAGATCACGGTCAGCGGGGACTCGATCCGGCTGGCCGGATGACCGTGACCGTCCCGCAGCGCCGGGGCCGGAAGATCATGATGACCCCCGGTGAGCTGGACGGGTTCCTCAGCTCCCAGCGCACCTGCCGGGTCGCCACGGTCTCGGCCGACGGCGCACCGCACGTGAGCACCCTCTGGTTCGTCTGGGACGGCTCCTCGATGTGGCTGTACTCCGTCGTGCGCAGCAGGCGGTGGACGGACCTGCGGCGCGATGCGCGGGTGGCGATCGTGGTCGACACCGGCGAGGAGTACGACGAGTTGCGGGGCGCGGAGCTGTCCGGCCGGGTGGAGTTCGTGGGCGAGTCGCCGCGCACCGGGGAGCTGTGCGCCGAACTCGACTTCCCGGAGACGCTGTTCGCCCGCAAGAACTTCGGCCTTCAGGAGATGCCGCACGACGGCCGGCACGCCTGGCTGCGGCTGACGCCGGAGAAGGTCGTCTCCTGGGACTTCCGCAAGCTGGCGTCGCGGTAGTCGGCCGGGGCACACACCGTCGCCGGGCTCACCCGGCCTGTCCCACCTCCCGCGCCGTCGCCCGCAGCGCGTCCACCGCCGCCCGGATCGACGGGCGGCGGTCGGCGTCCGCGCGCCAGACGACGTACACGTGCCGGCGCACCCGCTGCCTCAGCGGCGCGGTGACGACCGCGGCGGGCATCGGATGGCGTCCGAGCAGCGGCGCGATGCACACGCCGAGCCCCGCGGCGACCAGCCCGAGCTGGGTGTGGGTCTCGGCGGCGCGGTGGCCGACGATCGGCTCGATGCCCTTGGAGCGCAGCGTGAACATCAGCCACTCGTGGCAGAACTCGCCCTCGCCCCAGGTGATCCACTCGTCCTCGGCGAACTCGGCGAGGTCCACCTCGTCCCGGCCGGCAAGCCGGTGGCCGGCCGGCATGGCCACGTCGGCGGGATCGTCCAGGAGCGGTGCCTTGACCAGGCCGTCGGGCAGCGGCATCGGCTTGTTGTACCAGTCGAGCACGACGGCCAGGTCGAGGTCGCCGCGCACCACCCCGTTGACGCCGCGCTCCGGCTCCAGCTCCGAGGAGCGGATGCGCAGCGCGGGGTGCTCGGCGCGCAGGGCGGCCAGCGCGCCGGGGAAGAGTCCGCGGGCGGCCGTCGGGAACGCCGACAGCCTCAGCTCGCCCGCCACCTGTCCGCGCTGCGCCTCCAGGTCGGCCTGGGCCAGCTCGACCTGGGAGAGGATGCGGGCCGCGTGCTCGGCGAGCAGCCGTCCGGCGTCGGTGAGCCGTACGCCCCGTCCGTTCTTGGCGAGCAGCTGCTGGCCGGCCTCGCGTTCCAGCTTGGCCAGCTGCTGGGAGACGGCCGAAGTGGTGATGTGCAGGCCGGCGGCGGCGCCGCTGACCGATCCGTGCCGGGCGAGGGCGTCGAGGGTACGCAGGCGCTCCAGGTTCAACATGTAAGCAATGCTACGAGATACCGCGTGCGAAATTTCGATTGTGCTACGAAGACGGCTGCCGCATCGTTGCCCGCATGAACAGCAGTGTCACGTCCTCCCCCGCCGCCCGCCGCGTCTTCGACTGGCGGCTGCGCTTCGGTCTCCTCTCCCTCGTCTGGGGCTTCAGCTTCCTCTTCATGAAGGTGGGCACCGAGGCCTTCGCCCCGTTCCAGGTCACGCTCGGGCGGCTGGCGTTCGGTACGGCGGTGGTCGCCGCGGCGATGGGGGTGAAGCGGGAGCGGCTCCCGCGCGGGGCGCGGACGTGGGCGCATCTGGCGGTCGCCGGATTCCTGCTCAACGCGCTGCCGTTCTCCCTGTTCGCGTTCTCGGAGCTGACGATCCCCTCCTCCCTCGCGGGCATCTGCAACGCGACCTCGCCGCTGTGGGGCATGGCCCTGTCGCTGGTCGCCCTGTCCGAGGACCGGCCGACGCGGCGCCGGGTGGCCGGCCTCGGCATCGGCTTCCTGGGTGTCCTGACGGTGCTGGGTGTCTGGCAGGGCTTCCACGGCCTCGACGTCACGGGCACGGCGCTGGCCCTGCTGGCCTCGCTCAGCTATCCGATCGGCTGGATCTACGTCCGCCGCACACTGGCCGGCTCCAGCCACTCCCACCTCTCGCTGAGCGGCACCCAGCTGGGGCTGGCGACGCTGCAACTGGCCGTCGTGACACCGGTGTTCACCTCGGCACCGACCAGTTTCCCGGTGCTCCCCCTCCTGTCGGTCGCCGCCCTGGGAGTCCTCGGCACCGGGCTCGCCTTCCTGATCCAGTACGACCTGGTCGCCGAGGTCGGCCCGACGACCGCGCAGATGGTCACCTACTTCACCCCGGTCATCGCCACGGCGGCGGGCGTCGCGCTCCTCGGCGAGTCGCTGTCCTGGTCGACACCGGTCGGTGCGGTGATCGTCCTCGCCGGCGCGGCACTGACCCAGTCCCGCCCGCGGACCACCCCACGCGCCACCGCGCCCGCGCCGCCCCACCCCGCGCGGGTACGACAGAGGTCGCGGACCTGAGGACGACCCGAGCGAGAGCCGACGCCGCCACACGCGCCCGGCGAAGCCGCGCCCCGGCCCGGCCCGACCGTCGGCCATCCCCGCCCCGGCCGGCACCGCGTCCGGGGCGGCGGTGTCCGGCACACCCTGCCCCCCCCACCGAGCGCCAATCCCGCCCCCACCGGGCCCGCGGCCATTCCCGATGGGACCACCCCGCCTCGCACGGGACTCGGCGCACCAGACCGGGCATGCCGCCCGGTCCCCACGCCGGGCAGGGGTCCGTATGCCCCGGTCGGTCACCGGGGCATACGGACCCCTGCTTCGTGTGACGGGCCCATGGCGGCGCTCCCGAGTCACCGCTCAGGCCGGTCGGCTCGGCGCCACCCGGCAATGTGCCCGGCGGTTCCGTCCGTCCGCTTGAGCCCTCCGACCGGTTCTCCCGCCACCGCAGGCGGCCCCAGGACCGGCCAGGTGCTCACGCGGGGCCGGTCGGTGGAACGCGGCGGCGTGTGCGCCTTGGGCCGTGGAGGGGCGCCGGGGACATCGGGTCCCGCGGCTCAGACATAGCTTCGTGGCGGCCCCGTCCCCGGTCCCACCGCTGCCGCGACCGCCTCCGCCAGCGGCACGATGTCGTCCTCGGTCAGCGTCGAGACGGTGATCCGGATGCCGGGCGGGGCGCTCACGCGGAAGCGGGCGCCCGGGGCCACGGCCCAGCCGGCGTGCAGGAGCCGGGCGACGGCGCCGGTCTCGTCCGGCACGGGGATCCACACGTTCATCCCGCTGCGCCCGTGCGCGGCGACCCCGTGCCTCGCGAGGGCGCGAAGGAGCGCGTCCCGGCGTCGCCCGTACACCGCCGCCGCGCGTGTGTCCACCGCGCCGTCCGCCCACAGCAGGGCCACGGCCCGCTGGGTGATGCGGCTGACCCAGCCGGGGCCCAGCCGCTGCCGCCCGCGCACGCGGTCGAGCGTGACGGGGTCCCCGGTGAGCACGGCGAGCCGGAGGTCGGGCCCGCAGGCCTTGGCGGCCGAGCGGACGAACGCCCAGCTGTGTGTCGTACCGGCGAGTGGGTTCAGGGGGAGGTCCACGATGCGGTGGCCGTGGTCGTCCTCGATGAGCAGCGTCCCGGGGTGGTCGCGCAGTACGGATCGCAGGGCACGCGCGCGCGTGGCGCTCACCGCCGCGCCGGTCGGGTTCTGCGCACGGTCCGTGACCACCAGCGCGCGGGCGCCGGACGCGAGGACCCGGCGTACGTCGTCGGGCAGCGGCCCCTGGTCGTCGACGCCGACGGCGACCGTGCGCAGGCCGAGCGCGGGCACCAGGTCGAGCAGACTGCCCCACCCCGGGTCCTCGACGGCGACGGCGTCGCCGGGCTTGAGATGGGCCGCGAGGACCCGTTCCATCGCGTCCAGCGAGCCGGACGTCACCGCCACGGGTCCGTCCGGGACACCGTCGGCGTCCAGTTCGGCCCGCGCGACACGCGCCAGTTCCGGGTCCACGGGCGCGTGCCCGTACAGCACCGGTTCACGGTCGCCCCGCGCGGCCGCCGCGGCGAACACCGGGCCCAGCGCGGGCAGCAGCGCCGGGTCCGGATTGCCGTCGGACACGTCGCGCACACCCTGGGGCACCTCGACCCGGATGAACTCCCGCCCGGTGGTGGCCGGCTTCGCGCGCACCCTGCTGCCCCGCCGCCCGGCCGTCTCGATGACGCCGCGCTCGCGCAGGGTGCGGTAGGCGGCGGCGACGGTGTTCGGGTTCACCCCGAGGCGCCGCGACAACTCCCGCATCGGGGGCAGGGGTTGCCCCGGCTCCAGCTCCCCCGAGCCCACCGCACGCTCGACGCTCGCGGAAATCTCCGCTGCGCCCCGTCCCGTGATCCGATACTCTCCTAGCACAAAGTAGATTATGCACTAGTGCAATGGAGAGCGCCATGCAGGGGACCACGCGGACGCCGACACCGTCGCAGCCCGGGACCGCCTACCCGTCCACCGACCGCACCGTCCCCACCCGCTCCACCGACCGGGCCTCCTACGACAAGGAGCTGGTGCACTCGATACTCGACGAGGGCTACGTCTGCCATCTCGGCTTCGTCCGCGACGGCGCCCCGGTGGTCCTGCCCACGCTGTACGGCCGGGTGGGCGAGCGGCTCTACGTGCACGGCTCGACGGGTTCGCGCCCGCTGCGGATGACGGGCGCGGCCGACCCGGGCCTGCCGGTGTGCCTGACGGTGACGCACGTGGACGCGCTGGTGCTGGCCCGCTCGGCCTTCCACCACTCGATCAACTACCGGTCGGTGGTGGTGCACGGCACCGCGTACGAGGTGACGGACCCGCAGGAGCGGCGCACGGCCCTGGACGCCCTGGTCGACCACGTGGTCCCCGGCCGCTCCCGCGACTCACGGCCGGCCGACAAGAAGGAGCTGGCCGCCACCGCCGTGATCCGCCTCGACCTGAACGAGGTCTCCGCCAAGCTCCGCACCGGCGGGGTGAACGACGAACCGGAGGACCTCGCCCTCCCGCACTGGGCCGGGCTCGTCCCGCTGCGCAAGGGATACGACGCCCCGGTCGCCGACCCCGGCCTGGACTCCGGCACCACCCTGCCCGACTACCTGTCGGCCCTGTGATGCTGGTCCACCCCTGGGACGCGCCGCAGGACGACGCCGAGTGGCAGGGCTGGCTCGCGGGCCACGACTTCGGCCAGCTCGCGGTCAACGGCCCGCCCGGCGAGCCGCCCCACGTCCAGCCGCTGCACTTCGCCTTCGACGCCACGTGCGGTCCGTACGGCGAGGTGGTCACGCACCTGGCACGGCCCAACCCGCTGTGGCCCGCCCTGGAGGCGGATCCTGTCGTGCTGCTCAGCGTGGTCGACGACTACGTCTACGTCCCCGGCCCCTGGCAGGCCGCTGCGGACGAACCGCCCGAGCACGGCGTGCCGACCAGCTTCTACGCTGCCGTCCAGCTCCGTTGCCGCGCCCGCGTCGTGGACGACCCGGCCGAGAAGGCCGCCCTGCTCAACCGACAGGTCGGCCACTTCCAGCCGCACGGCGGCTCCGCGCGGGCCGCGGCGGGCGAGGCGCCGTACGGCAGGCTGCTGCCCGGCATCCGCGGGCTGCGGCTGGAGGTGACCGGCGTACGGGCGAAGTTCAAGTACGCCGGCAAGCGGACCGACGATGTCCGGGAGCGGATCGCGGCCGGGCTGGCCGGACGGGGCGGCCCGCGTGACGCCGCGGCACGGGAGCATCTCTCGCGGCGCGGCGGACTCCGCCCGAAGCCGTCGGACTGACGGCCTCGGACGGAGGACGAGCGGGTCGCGTGGGGGCCTCTCGCCTCTCCCCTCGAGAGGGCCCCCGTCCTCACGCAGGCGCGGTGCGCGTCCGCGCCTCCCGCGTCTCCGTCACCGCGAGCCCAGCGACCGAGCCGAGCATCAGCAGCGTGCCGGCCAGGGTCGCCGCCGTGAGGTGCTCCCCGAGCAGCAGGACGGCGAGCGCCGCCGCGCTGACCGGCTCGAGCAGCATGATCACGGAGACGGTCGCGGACCGCACGACGGCCGCGCCGGCGAAGTAGAGCCCGTAGGCGAGAGCGGTCGGGACGGCCGCGACGTACGCCAGCAGCCACAGGAGCCGCACCGGTTCGGCGGTGTGCGGCACCAGGCCCTCGGCCACGGCGAGGGGCAGCAGGCACAGGCTCGTGACGGCGAACGCCCCCACGGACGTACTGGCGGCGTCCGCCCCGCCGTCCCGTCCCCACCAGCGGGTGAGCAGGGTCATCACCGAGTACCCGGCGGCCGACAGCAGGGCGAGGAGTACGCCCGACAGGCGGACGGTGGTACTCCCTCCGCCCAGGACGAGCACCACGAGCCCGGCGAGCGCGCCGACGACGGCCGCGGCGCCGCCCCGTCCCAGATGCTCGCCGAGGGCGAGGCGCGCGCCGAGCGCGATCAGCACGGGGCCGGCGCCGAGCGTGACGACGGTGGCCACGGCGAGCCCGGTGGACTGCACCGCGGCGAAGTACGCGGTCTGGAACACGGCGAGACCGATACCGGTGACGAGAGCCCGCAGCGCCTTGCGCGCGAACGGCTCACGGACGGCCGTGCGCCCGCGCGGGCGCAGGGGGCGGGCGGCGAGCAGCAGGACGAGCCCGGCCGCGCAGCGCCAGAACGACAGCGCGACGGGCCCCATGTCGCTGGCGCGGTAGACCAGTGAGGCGGCGGCACCGGCGGTGCCCCAGGCGACACCGGCGACGATCAGATAGAGGAGGCCACGCCCGACGGGCAGGCCTGAGACGGCATTCGACACGATTTCTCTCCGCAGACGCGCACGGGGCGCGGAAGTTCGAAGCGGCCCCGGAACGACCGGGGGCGCGGGGACTTCACGTCTGCGGGCAGCACCGTCCGGCCCGGCGGCACTGTGCCGGGCGCGTCGCGGGGGCCCGCCTCAGGCGGCCGGAGGCGGGAGGACGAGTGCGTCGGAGTGCATGATCGGCACCTTAGGTCGACGTCCCCCGGCTCGACAACTCCCTTTCGGGCCCCCCGCTCGCCACCGGGTTCGCGGAGCCCTTCGCCGGCGTCGACGACTGGGCGATGAAGGCCCCGACCAGCACCACGACGCCGCCGATGATCTGCGGGGCGGAGAGGTGCTCGCCGAGCAGCACCCAGGCCAGGACGGTCGCGATGACCGCTTCGAGGCACGCCACGACGCCGGCGACCTGAGGAGAGAGCCGGCGCACGGAGACCACACCGGTGACGTAGGCGAGGACCGTGGCGAGGAGCACGATCCAGGCCAGCAGCAGCGCGGCGGCGACGGAGGTGTTGTCCATCGGGACGCTGTCGGCGAGGACCGACCACTCCATCGACCAGGGCCGGGCGACGACGGTGAGCACGGCGGCCCCGACGAGCAGGCCGTAGGCGATGACGCCGAGCGGGTCGGGCGCCTCCTCACCGGCGTCGGCGCCCTGGTCGGACAGGACGAAGTAGCCGACCTGGCAGCAGGCGGCGCCGAGCGCGAGCAGCAGTCCGAGGGCGTCGAAACGCAGCCCCGCCCAGACCTCGACGACGCAGGCGAGCCCGCCGACCGCCAGGACCACGCCGAGCGCGGCGGCCCGCGTGACCGGCCGCCGCTGCACGAACCGCACCCAGCCGAGCACCAGGGCGGGTGCCAGGTACTCGACGAGCAGCGCGACGCCCACGGGGATTCGGGAGATGGCGGCGAAGTAGCAGGCCTGCACGCCGGCCACGGCGAGCAGCCCGAACCCGGCGAGCAGTCCTGGGCGGCGGCGCAGCAGCGCGCGGTGGCGCACGGCGAGCGGCAGCATCACCAGGGCCGCGCCGGCCACGCGCAGCCAGACGACGTGGAGCGGATCGAGTCCGGCCTCGATCAGCGGCTTGGCCGCGACCCCGGAGCCGCCGAAGGCGACCGCCGAGGCCAGTGCCAGGCCGAGACCGGTGCCCTTGCCGCGGTTGCCGCGAGCGCTGTCAGACGTATGCACCGGCACATGATGACAGGGGTCGACATGACCGTCACCCCCAATGACACCTGTCTCACCGAATGGACGTCCGGGGTCGCGGCGGGCTCGGCTTCGGGCCGGGGGCGGGGGCGGGGCCGCCGTGGCCCGAAACCAAACCCGGGCTCAGGAAGTCGCCTCGAAGTGGCTCTCCACGCGCGCGAGCACCGTGTGCGGCTCGACGGCCGCGCGGGCCAGCACCTCGACGGCGCGCGCCTGCGGGTCCGCGACCAGGGCGGCGAGCAGGTCGACACCGCAGGCCCGGGTCACGCCACGCCGGTCGGCGCGTGCGCAGGCGTCCTCCATGGCCGCCGCGGCCAGCGGGGAGAACCCGGCGGCTCCGGTCACGACGGGCACGGCGCCGGAGTCCTCGACGGCGCTCTGCCAGCGCAGGCCGTATCCGATGCTGCGCTGCACGAGATAGCCGAGCAGCCGGGCGATCCGGGGCCCGTCACCGAGCAGCGCACGTGCCTCGGCGTCACACTCCAGGAGCGAGTGCAGCAGATGGGCCGTGTCGATCTGCCGGTCCCCGTCCCGCACCGCCCGGCGGCGGGCACCGGAGACCGCCGATGCCAGTTCCGCGCTGAACCGGTCATCGAGGTCGGTGCCTTCCGGGCGCCGGCCGCCTTGCTCGCCGGCCGACTGCCGGGGGATACGGGGTTGCACATCACCCAGCTCATCAGTCCCAGGGGGCCGGGTCATCCCCGAAGGGAAGCATTTCGTCGTCCCACACAGAGTGGACCCGACCGACCGGAATCTCCTCCTTGCGGATGAGATCAAGCCGTTTCGGCCCGCCGGGCGCGCGCCGCCTTGCCGCGCGCCCCCTGGGGCAACCGAAACGTGCCCTCGCGGGTCGAACAGGGGCATGAGGAGCAGGTGCTGGCTCGTGGCACTGCCTGCCGTCGACGGCAGGCAGTACGTGTACCGGGTGGACGCCCCGGCGGAGGCGCTGCCCGCCGACCTGTTCTGGGAGGCGTGGCACTGCCACGACGAGAGCGCCTTCCCGCGCGCGTGGGACCTCTTCGACGCGGCGGTGATACGGCGGGTCGACTGAGCGCGCCCGCACGCGAAGGTGCCCCGCGGAGCACTCCGCGGGGCACCTCTCCACGACGCCGTACGGTGTCGTACCGCGCCGTCCGGCCTCAGTCCTCGTCGGCGAGGATCAGGTACAGCTTCTTGCGGGCGTCACCGATGACGGCGAGCGCCTTCTCCCGCTGCTCCTTGCTGCCGGTCTTCCAGACCTGGCCGAAGGCCTCCATCAGTCCGAAACCGGCCTGCCGGATGTCGTTCAGAGCCTCCCAGTCGACGCCTCGCGAGGCCTCTTCCCAGGGTGCCTCCGGGCCTTCCTCGGCCGCGGTCCGACCCGACTCGGTGAGCGCGAAGAGCTTCTTGCCGCCCTCGCTCTCGCTGGCGATCAGGCCCTCGTCCTCCAGCAGCTGGAGGGTGGGGTACACCGAACCGGGGCTGGGCTTCCACGCCCCGCCGCTGCGCTCGGCGATCTCCTGGATCATCTCGTAGCCGTGCATCGGCCGGTCCTTCAGGAGGGCCAGGATCGACGCCCGTACGTCGCCACGCCGTGCCCTTCCCCTGGGCCCACCGCGCCCTCGGCCACCCCAGGGGCCGCCGTGGCCGAAGCCCGGCCCGAAGGGACCGCCGGGACCGCCGGGACCACCGCCGGGACCGCCCGGCCCGAAGGGGCCGAAGGCCGCACGCCGGCCGTCGAAGCCGCCGCGACCGAAGGGGCCGCCCTCGCCGTGGCCGTGTCCACCGTGTCCACGCTCGTATCCGTGGGTACGCATCGCCATCACTCCATTCAGTCGTTGATCTGTCGCGATGCCTCAACGATATATCGGAACGTATCGCATGACAACCCCTGCCGAACGGAAGGCCGCCCGGTCCCGCTCGAACCGGAAAGATCTCTTATCCGGTACTCGAAACGACGCGGGCCGCCTACAGTGAGGCGGCGATGGCACTCCTACACGCTCATGACTACGGGGGCGACGGCCCCCAACTGGTTCTTCTGCACGGCTACTCACGGTCGCTCACCGACTGGGACGCCGCGGCCGCCCTGCTCACCGCCGGACACCGGGTGCTCGCCCTCGACCTGCCCGGACACGGCGGCTCGCCGAGCGCCTCGCCCTGGACCGTTCCCACCGTGGTGCGGCACATCGCGGACACCCTCGAGGCACATGGCGTGCCGGAGGCCGTCGTGGTGGGCCACTCGCTCGGCGGACTGATCGCGGTCGAGTACGCCCGGGCCGACCCGGCCCGTGCCCGGGCCCGCGCCGCCGTCAACCTCGACGGCTTCTGGTGGGGACGCGAGCGACCGGGCGCGGAGCAGCTGGCCGAGGGCCTGCTGGCGTCGGCCGGGGCGATCGCGTCATCGGGGTACGTCGAGGGGCGGGTCGAGGACTCCGCCCCGTTCGGGATTCCCGCCGACCGGGCGGCGGCCGCCGCCCGCGCGGCCGCCCGCCCGTTGCCCGACGGCAGGTGGCAGACGCTTCCGGAGCGGGCTGAGGCGCTCGAGATCTTCGACGAGCTCCACCGCCTCGGCGCGCTCGGTGTCAGCTCGTGGCTGGCGGGGATCGACCGTCCCCTGCTGGTGGTGCAGGCAGGGCGGCGGCCGCCGCCCGCGCCCGGCATGGAGTGGTTCGACGAGTTCAGCGCCCGGTTCGCGCGAGAGGTCTCCGACGAACTGACCGCGCTCGCCCGCACCCGGCCGACGCTCGCGGTCAGCCGTATCGACGCCACTCACGTCATGAACATGGAGACCCCGGAGGCGGTGGCGTCGCTGGTCACCGGGTTCGTCCGAGGACTGCCCGACTGAGGGTCCCGGCCGGGCCGCGAGTCGGGGGCGGGCCCGAGTGAGGTTCCCGCCTCGCCGAATCCGGTCCAGAGCTCGGGAATTGGCCTTGGTCCACGGTGTGGGCCGGCGTCTAGCGTCGGGCCATGCGCATCCGAATCGTCGACGCCTTCACCGACCGGCCCTTCGCCGGCAACCCCGCCGGGGTCCTGCTCCTCGACGCCTTCCCGGACGACGACCGGCTCCAGCGGGTCGCCCTGGAGGTCAACCACGCCGAGACCGCGTTCGCCCACCGCCTGCCCGCGGGCGGCGAGGCCGACTGGGCGCTGCGCTGGTTCACGCCGGCCACCGAGGTCGCGATGTGCGGCCACGCGACGCTCGCCACCGCCCACGTCCTGCACACCACGGGCGCCCACGAGGGGCCGGTGTGGTTCGCCACCCGCAGCGGCGTGCTCGTCGCGACGCCCCGCGAGGACGGCTCGGTCACCCTGGACTTCCCGACCGCGCCGCTCACCCCGGTCGAGGCCCCGGCGGGCGTCGCCGAGGCCCTGGGCGCCGAGCCCCACGCCGTCCTGGACACCGGCCCGAACACCGGTGACCTGCTGGTCGAGGTCGCCGACGAGAAGACCGTCCGCGGCCTGACGCCGGATCTCAAGGCGCTGGCCGCCCACTCGGAGCGCGGCATCATCGCCACCGCCCGTGCGCAGGACCCCGGCGCCGGCTACGACTACGTCTCCCGGTGCTTCTTCCCGGGCGTCGGCATCGACGAGGACGCCGTCACCGGCAGCGCCCACACGGCCCTGGCGCCGTTCTGGTCCGAGCGCCTGGGCCGCCCCGACCTCACCGGACTCCAGGCCTCGCCCCGTTCCGGGCGGGTGCGCACGCAACTGCGGGGCGGGCGCACGCTGCTGACCGGGCACGCGGTGACGGTGATCGACGGCGAGCTGCTGGCCTGACCCGGCACGGGGTGGCGCGGTGACGCCCCAGTGCGTTCACGCCGTCGGCAGCCAGTCCACCTTCCCGGCCAGCAGCCCGTAGCCGACGAAGGCCCCGATGTCGAGCAGCGAGTGCGCCACCACCAGCGGGCCCACCCGCCCCCAGCGGCGGTACAGGTAGACGAACACGACGCCCATCACCATGTTGCCGACGAAGCCGCCGATCCCCTGGTAGAGGTGGTACGACCCGCGCAGCACCGAACTGGCCGCCATCGACGCGCCCGCACTCCAGCCGAGGCGGTCGAGCCGCCGCAGCAGATAGCCGACGACGATGACCTCCTCCAGGACGGAGTTCTGCACCGCCGAGAGGATCAGTACGGGGTACTTCCACCACACGTCGGGCAGGGCCTCGGGCACCACGGTGAGGTTGAAGCCGAGGCCGCGGGCCGCCAGGTAGAAGGCGATACCGGTACTGCCGATGACGGCGGCGACGGCGGCCCCGCGACCCAGGTCCGGCCACGGGCGGCTGCGGTCGAACCCCAGAGCGCGCAGGCCGCTGCCCTCGCGCAGCAGGAAGTGCGCCACGAGCGCGACGGGGACGAGGGCCGTGGTGATCCCGAAGAGCTGCCAGGCCAGGTCCAGCCAGGGACGGCCGGGCGCCGCCGAGGCGTTGAGGGTGGCCGCCTGGTCCTTGAGCCCGCCGGGCCGGGTGACCGAGCCGACGAAGCTGATGAGGGCGGACACGCCGCTCGCGCCGAGCGAGAGCGCGAGAACGAGCAGCGTCTCGTCACGCAGGATCCGCCGCGTGAGCCGCTCCTCGGCCCATGGCTCCTCGCCGAGTCGCTTCTGAGGGAACGAATCGTCCACCGGGCCCGCCTCCGCCATGCACACCTGCCTCCAGCTGGGACGTCACAGCTTGCCCGATCAGTATGGGGCGGCGCGCGGCGGGGGCGGGCCCGGTGTCGGTCAGCTCGGCGGCACCGGCTCCGGCGGGCCCACCGGCCACAGGTGCACGGGGTCGCCCAAGCGCATGAGTTCGACGTAACGGCGGGTCGTGGCGGCCAGCGCGGCCTCCCGGGACAGGCCCGCCTCCAGCCCCCGGTGGAACGTGGCCGCCTGCCAGGACGCGCCGTTGACCCGGCGCCGGCACCGCTCCTCGATGACGCCGAGGTACAGGTCCCGGTCCGCGGGCTCCACACCCCACGCGTCGAGACCGGCCTCGGCGAGCGGCAGCAGTTCGTCGCGTACGAGGACGGCGGCGTCGACCTCCGCGGTGCCGCCGAGCCGGCCGCGCCGGGGCCACTCGAAGCGGGCGTCGATGCCGTGGCGGCACGCGGCCTCGAAGTTGGCGGCGGCGGCCTCGAACGGCAGCCGGGTCCACACCGGCCGGGGCTCCTCGGCGAGCGCGCGCACGACGCCGTAGTAGAAGGCCGCATTGGCGATGACGTCGGTGACGGTGGGCCCGGCGGGCAGGACCCTGTTCTCCACCCGCAGGTGCGGAACGCCGTCGGCGATGTCGTAGACGGGGCGGTTCCAGCGGTAGACGGTGCCGTTGTGCAGGACGAGTTCGGAGAGCGAGGGCACGCCGCCCGCGTCCAGGACCTCCAGCGGGTCCTCCTCGTCGCAGATCGGCAGCAGCGCCGGGAAGTAGCGCCGGTTCTCCTCGAACAGGTCGTAGGCCGAGGTCACCCACCGCTCGCCGAACCAGGTGCGCGGCCGCACGCCCTGGGCCTGCAGCTCGGGCGGGCGGGTGTCGGTGGACTGCTGGAACAGCGGGGGCCGCGACTCACGCCACAGCTCGCGGCCGAACAGGAAGGGTGCGTTGGCCCCGAGGGCGATCTGTGCGGCGGTGACCGCCTGGGCCGCGTTCCACACGTCGGCGAAGCGGTCCGGGGTGACCTGGAGGTGCAGTTGCACCGAGGTGCAGGCGGCTTCGGGGGCGATGGACTTGGAGGTGCAGGTCAGACGCTCGACGCCCTCGATGTCGAGGGTGAAGTCCTCGCCGCGGGCGGCCACGATCTGTTCGTTGAGCAGCGCGTAGCGGTCGACGGCGGAGAGGTTGGAGGAGACCAGGTCGTCCCGGTCCAGCGTCGGCAGAATGCCGATCATCGCGATTCCCGCGTCCACCTCGCCCGCCTTGCGGTCCGCATATGCCAACGACGTACGGATCTCCTCGGCGAGCCGGTCGAATACCCGGCCGCCCAGGCGATGGGGAGCTATGTTGACTTCCAGGTTGAACATGGCGAGTTCTGTTTGGAAGTCGCGACTCGCGATGCGCTCGAGGACTTGCGCATTCAACATTTTCGGCATCCCGTCGGCACCGACGAGATTCAATTCGATCTCCAGCCCCATGAGGTTCTTCGGGCGGTCGAACCGCTTCTCCGCCAGAAGTCGCTCCAGGCCCGTCAGGCACCGCTGGAGCTTCTCGCGGTAGCGCTGGCGATCGGACAGGTCGAACTGACCTGCCACGACCTTCTCCCCCATGGAAGAGTCCCTTCTCGGAGCGATGAGTGGAAGCGCCGGCCGCCGGTGGCCGGTCCGGTGGGATGATGCCCAGCCGAAGCGATCGATAACGTCCCCGCACCGGCCCGGCACCCGCTACGCTGTGCCGATGTGACCGGTGGCACATTCACCGGGCATGGCACGGCGAGCAGTTTCCCGGGCCGACAACTCGTGAAAAACGCCGACGACAATTGGCCGACCGCTTGGTGAACATTCCCCGAGGTCACCGTCGTACACCCGGCCCGAAATCCGGAGGATTCCCGCATATCGGCGGCCGAATTCAACCTTGTACTGGTTACCGGAATCGGCTAGCCGAAACACAGTCTGAACACATGTCGTATAAACTCCGCGGACGAGGCAGCGGACCGGCGCCCGCGGTCGAAGGATCCTGCCGTCGAGCTGACGCGCGGCAGGCCTCACCCACTTCTCGGTTCCAGGACCCGGACCCTGCCTCCCCAGCCCCGTGAGCCGACAGCGTCGTCCGCCCCGCTCCGCCCTCGCGCCACCGTGCCTTCGAATGAGAGGCGACCCATCATGCCCCTGCGTGTCTCCCCGGCCCCCGCGCCGGCCCTGCGCTCCGTCCTCACCGCCCTCTCCTCGCCCACCGCGGTCCGAGAGGCCCGGACTCCCGCCCTGCTCGGCGCCCAGGGACCCGCCACGCCCGAACTGCCGCTGCCCGTGCACGTCCTCGACCGGATCACGGCGGAGGGCGTGACGGCGACGCGACTGACCGGGTGGCGGTTCCACATCCGGTGCGGCGACCGGGCGGTGGCGGCGGCGGAGACCATGCTGACCCCCGACGGCTGGGCGTTCTCGCACTTCTTCGAAGGCCCCTACGTCGCCTCGACCGAGCGCGCGCTGCGGCAGGCCGAGTCGGTGACCCAGTCCTACCAACCGCGTCTGCTGTCGGTTCCCGAGCTGTACATGCTCACGCTGTGGCTGCACGGCGACTGCACCGCGGACGCCGCCGCCGGGCACCCCGCGGCCACCGACCTGCTGGTGCCGCTGGCGCCGGCGCCTCCCGGCATCGCGGCCCACCGGCCGCACCGGGTCGCCGACCTGCTGCCGGTCCTCACGCACCGGCTGACGCCGACGCGGCTGCTGGGTTCTCCCGCCTGACCCGCCCCGCTCTCCCCCACCCGCGCGGACTAGCCCCATCCGGCCATGACGAACCATCCGAAGTGACAGTGCAGTTGGGCTGAACCGTCCGCGCGGGTGATGCGTCATCAACCTGTGAGAAGCGGTGCTGCGAAATACCTGCGGATCGACGCCCGTGGGGCAACACTGGGTTCGGACCGACTTATACAACGGGGGGCGGCCATGGACGACGTTTCACGCCGCGGGACAGACAAGACAGCGCACTCACCCATCACGACAGACCGAGAGACCCCACTCATGTGTCAGCACAAACCACCGTGCCCCTCAGCCGTCTCCGCCGACCGGGAGTCCGCCCGCCTCGTGGCGCACCACCCGGAGCAGGGGTGGAGCCTGCTGTGCAACGGTGTCGTCCTCTTCGAGGACACCGGTGAGCTACTGCCGGACGGTCAGGTCATCGCCCCGCACCGCCCTGTCGGCGCGGGTCTGATCACCGCCGCCTGACCACCGACCGGGCGGGGTGACCCCACCGCGCCCGGTGCATCACGGGGCCGGCCCGCAGCCACGGCTGCGCACCGGCCCCCACGCGTGTCCGGAGCCGGTCACTCCCCGTAGCTCCGCTGGTCCGACGCGGTGACAGCCCGGTATCCGGGCCCGGAACGCCTTCCCCCGAGCGCCGGGTTTCCGGAAGACTCCTGGAGGTTTCACGGTCCGCGTCGACGGAGGTGGGGGAAGTGGCAGCAGACGGGGCCCGGGTCAGGACGGCTTCCGGTGGCCGGGGCAGGGTCACGATCACGGACATCGCCCGTCGCGCGGGGGTTTCGGTGCCGACCGTGTCCCGGGTCGTGAACGGCCGGTCGGACGTGTCGCCCGGGACCCGGGCGCGGGTGGAGGAGTTGCTGCGCCGGTACGGCTACCGCAAGCGCGCCGTCTCTCCCGGCCGCCGGGCCGCCCTGATCGACCTGGTCTTCAACGACCTGGACAGTCCCTGGGCCGTGGAGATCATCCGGGGCGTCGAGGAAGTGGCCCACGCCGCCGGGGCGGGCACCGTGGTGTCCGCGATCCACGGACGTTCGGGCGACGCCCGTCAGTGGATGCGCAATCTGCGGGCCAGGGCCTGCGACGGCGTCGTGCTCGTCACCTCCGCCCTCGACCCGGTCCTCCACCAGGAGCTGCGGATCCTCGGTGTGCCGCTGGTCGTCGTCGACCCGGCGGGCTCCCCCGCACTGGACGTGCCCACCGTCGGCGCCGCCAACCGGTCCGGCGGCATGGCGGCCACCGAGCACCTGCTGGCGCTGGGACACCGCAGGATCGGCCTGGTCACCGGGCCGCCGCGGCTGCTGTGCTCACGGGCCCGCCTCGACGGCTACCGAGCCGCTCTGGAAGGCGCCGGCATCGGCGTGGACGAGTCGCTGATCGTCCCCGGCGACTTCCGCCACGAGTCCGGCTTCGCCGGCTGCGACGCCCTGCTGGACCTGTCCGCGCCGCCGACCGCCGTCTTCGCGGCCAGCGACCAGATGGCGCTCGGCGCGATCGAGGCGCTGCGCCGGCGGGGGCTGAGGGTGCCGCAGGACATGAGCGTCGTCGGCTTCGACGACCTTCCGGAGGTCCGCTGGTCGGCGCCGCCCCTGACGACGGTGCGCCAGCCGCTCGCCGACATGGGCAAGGTGGCCGCGCGCACGGTGCTCCGCCTGACCCGCGACGAGCGGCCGGACTCGCCACGGGTCGAGCTGGGCACGGAACTGATACTCCGGTCCAGCACGGCACCCCCGCCCGGCTCCGCGGCACTCTCCCGCTGAGCCCGCGCTCTACGCCTTCCGCCCGAGCCCGCGGCGCGGCGAGCGCACCACGACTTTCCCCCAGCTGATCGCACCCGCGATCTCCACCCTGAGCACCACGGGCGCCCCGGTGTCGACCGTCCGCGGCGTCTTGACCTCGGCGAAGCTCGTCACCAGTGAGTCGGTGTCCACCACGATGCCGGGCCGGGTCAGCAGCTTCAGCGCCCCGGCCTGCATGTCGAGGTCGATGCGGAGGGTGTCGTGGGTGATCACGGCCCGGGCCAGGTCGAGCGTCACCTCGCCCCAGGCCGAGCGGATCTCCATCCGCCGCGGCACCACCCAGCCCTCGCCGCGCCGGGTGGACGCGCCCTCCTGCTCGATGCGGACGACGTCCTTGGCCGCGGCGGCGGGGGCCGGGGCCCCGTCCGTCACGACGGGCAGGTCGGCGGTGAGGACGGCCAGCTCGCCCTGGGTGCGCGCGGTGAGTGCGGCGCCCACCCGCTCGTCCAGCTCCTCGGCGGTCAGCCGGCCGTCGCTGGCGGCGGCGCTCAGTATGTCCACGGCTCTGTCCCGGTCCGTGTGCGAGGCCCGCAGTGCGGGCGTCCCGCCGTCCTGTGAAGGCTGCACCGACATAGCTCGACCCCGATCTCCCCGGGGCGTCGTGCGCGACCACCCCACCACTGCGGCAGACTAACGCTATATCGCGTTATACCCAACGGCCAACCCCGCGTCCGGCGTTCCCCTCCCCCGGCCTATCGTGACCGGCATGCAGTCCTACACGATCGGCCAGGCGGCACGGCTGCTCGGCGTCAGCCCGGACACCGCCCGCCGCTGGGCCGACGCGGGCCGGTTCACCACCCAGCGTGACGAGGGCGGGCGGCGCGTCGTCGACGGGCGCGACCTGGCCGCCTTCTCGGTCGAACTCGCCCGCTCGGGTGGCGCCGACGCGGACACCCCGTACACCTCGGTCCGCAACGCCTTCCCGGGGATCGTGACCGCGATCAAGCTCGGCGACGTCGCCGCCCAGGTCGAGATCCAGGCCGGCCCGCACCGGCTCGTCTCCCTGCTGACCCGGGAGGCGGTGGAGGAACTCGGCCTGGAGGTCGGCATGGAGGCCACCGCCCGGGTGAAGTCGACGAATGTCCATATCGACAGAACCTGACCGGACGCCCGGCGTGGCCGGAGCCGCGTGCACCTCACCGGAGCGGGCGACGGCCCAAGACGACGCAGACGCGCGCATGCCCGGCGCAAGGCTTCCACCGGGCTACGGTGCCCTCATGAGCCTGAGCATCCGCAACCAGCTCCCCGGCACCGTCACCGCCGTCACCCCGGGCGAGGCCATGGCGACGGTCGGGATCCGCCTCTCCGGCGGCCAGGACCTCACCGCGGCGATCACCCGGGACGCCGCCGAGGACCTGGCTCTCGCCGCCGGCACCGCCGTCCGGGCCCTGGTGAAGTCCACGGAAGTCGCCCTGGCCACCGGGCCCGTCGAGGGCCTGTCCATCCGCAACCGGCTCCCCGGTACGGTCACCGCTCTCACCACCGGCGCCGCGATGGCCTCCGTCGCGGTCGCCGTCGAGGGCGCCGAGCTGACCGCCGCCATCACCAGGGAGGCCGCCGACGACCTGGGCCTGGCCGTCGGCGTTCCGGTCGTCGCGCTGGTCAAGGCGACCGAGGTGTCCCTCGCGACCGCCTGACACGAGAAGAGGCTCCGTCCGGGCCTGCGCCCGCACGGAGCCTCTCTGCTACGGGACTCAGTCCTCGTACGCGTCCAGCGGCGGGCAGGAGCAGACGAGGTTCCGGTCGCCGAAGGCCTGGTCGATGCGGCGCACCGGCGGCCAGTACTTGTCGGCGGCGGACACCCCGGCCGGGAAGACGGCCTCCTCGCGGGTGTACGCGTGGTCCCACTCGCCGCCCAGCGCACCGGCGGTGTGCGGTGCGTTGCGCAACGGGTTGTCGTCCTCCGACCAGGCGCCGGAGCCGACCTTCTCGATCTCCGCGCGGATGGCGATCATCGCCTCGCAGAACCGGTCGAGCTCGGCCAGGTCCTCGGACTCGGTCGGCTCGATCATCAGCGTGCCGGCCACCGGGAAGGACATCGTCGGCGCGTGGAAGCCGTAGTCGATCAGGCGCTTGGCCACGTCGTCGACGCTCACGCCGGTCGCCTTGGTCAGCGGGCGCAGATCGATGATGCACTCGTGCGCGACCAGCCCGCCGGGGCCGTTGTAGAGCACCGGGAAGTGCGGCTCCAGGCGCTTGGCGATGTAGTTGGCGGACAGCACGGCCACCTGCGTGGCGCGCTTGAGTCCCTCGCCGCCCATCAGCCGGACGTACGACCACGAGATCGGCAGGATGCCGGCCGAGCCCCACGGCGCCGCCGAGATCGGGCCGACACCGGTCTGCGGACCGGCCGCGGGCTGCAGCGGGTGGTTGGGCAGGTACGGCGCCAGGTGCGACCGTACGGCCACGGGGCCGACGCCGGGACCGCCGCCGCCGTGCGGGATGCAGAACGTCTTGTGCAGGTTCAGGTGGGAGACGTCGCCGCCGAAGTGGCCGGGCTTGGCGAGGCCGACGAGGGCGTTGAGGTTGGCGCCGTCCACGTAGACCTGACCGCCCGCGTCGTGCACCCGGGCGCAGATGTCGGCGACGTGCTCCTCGAACACGCCGTGCGTGGAGGGGTAGGTGATCATCAGCACGGCGAGCTCGTCGCGGTGCTTCTCGATCTTGGCGCGCAGGTCCTCGACGTCGATCTCGCCGTCCTCGGCGGTCTTGACGACGACGACCTTCATGCCGGCCATCACGGCGCTGGCGGCGTTGGTGCCGTGCGCGGAGGACGGGATGAGGCAGACGGTGCGCTGCTCGTCGCCGTTGGCCCGGTGGTAGCCGCGTACGGCCAGCAGGCCCGCGAACTCGCCCTGCGACCCCGCGTTCGGCTGGAGCGACACCTTGTCGTACCCGGTGACCTCGGCGAGCCGCTCCTCCAGCTCACGGATGAGGGTCAGGTAGCCCTGCGCCTGCTCGGCGGGTGCGAAGGGGTGCAGCGCGCCGAACTCGGGCCAGGTGACCGGTTCCATCTCGGTGGTCGCGTTGAGCTTCATCGTGCAGGAGCCCAGCGGGATCATGCCCCGGTCCAGCGCGTAGTCCCGGTCGGCGAGGCGGCGCAGGTAGCGCAGCATCGCGGTCTCGGAGCGGTGCTGGTGGAAGACGGGGTGGGTCAGGAAGTCGTCGGTGCGCAGCAGCGCCTCGGGCAGCGTCTCCCCGGTCTCCGCGTCCAGCGACTCGATGTCGCCCTCCACGCCGAAGGCGTGCCACACGCCACCGACCTGGGCGCGCGTGGTGGTCTCGTCGCAGGCGAACGACACGTGGTCGGCGTCGACGAGCCGGAGGTTGACGCCGTTCCCGCGGGCGGCGTGGACGACCTCTGCGGCCCTGCCGGGCACCCGCGCGGTGACCGTGTCGAAGTAGGAGCCGTGGACGATCTCCACGCCGTCGGCGGCGAGCCCCGCGGCGATGACGGAGGCGTAGCGGTGGGTGCGCCGGGCGATCGCCCGCAGGCCCTCCGGCCCGTGGTACACGGCGTACATGCCGGCCATGACGGCGAGCAGCACCTGCGCGGTGCAGATGTTGCTGGTGGCCTTCTCGCGGCGGATGTGCTGCTCGCGGGTCTGCAGGGCCAGCCGGTAGGCCTTGTTGCCGTCGGCGTCCACGGAGACGCCGACCAGGCGGCCGGGGAGGCTGCGGGCGAACTTCTCGTGCACGGCCATGTAGCCGGCGTGCGGCCCGCCGAAGCCCATCGGCACACCGAAGCGCTGGGTGGTGCCCACCGCGATGTCCGCGCCCAGCTCGCCGGGCGAGGTGAGCAGCGTGAGGGCGAGCAGGTCGGCGGAGACGGTGACGAGCGCGCCGAGTTCGTGCGCCCGGTCGACGACCGGCTTGATGTCACGGACGGCACCGGAGGCGCCCGGGTACTGGATCAGGACGCCGTTGATCTCCCGCTCGGCCACCTCGGCGGGGATGCCCGCGCTCAGGTCGGCGACGACGACCTCGACGCCGGTCGGCTCCGCACGGGTCCTTATCACGGCGACGGTCTGCGGCAGGGCGTCCGAGTCGACCAGGAACAGGCCCTTCTTGTTCTTGCCCATGCGCCGGGAGAGCGCCATCGCCTCGGCGGCGGCGGTGCCCTCGTCGAGCAGCGAGGCACCGGAGGTGGGCAGACCGGTGAGCTCGGCGACCATGGTCTGGAAGTTGAGCAGCGCCTCGAGGCGGCCCTGGGAGATCTCCGGCTGGTAGGGCGTGTACGCCGTGTACCAGGACGGGTTCTCCATGACGTTGCGCAGGATGACCGGCGGGGTGAAGGTGCCGTAGTAGCCGAGGCCGATCATGGAGTCGAGGACCTGGTTGCGGTCGGCCAGTGAACGCAGCTCGGCCAGCACCTGGGCCTCGGAGCGGGCGCCCGGCAGGTCCAGCGCGTCGGCGTTCTTGATCACATCCGGCACCGCGGCGGCCGTCAGCTCGTCGAGCGAACCGTAACCGACCTGCGCGAGCATCTTGGCCCGGGCCTCGTGGTCGGGGCCGATGTGGCGCTGCTCGAAGGGCATTGCCTGTTCGAGTTCGGAGAGCGGAGTGCGGTGGGCGGTCATTGCGGAGGCCTCCTGGTCTGACGACCTTCGAGGGGCACCACGGCGCGGGTACCCGGACGGCCTCCCCCTCTGTCATCTCAACCTGAGAGCTTCACCGGGCGAGCCCGAGGGCCCTCCCGGCTTTCACCGTCGGTGAGAGCGGAAGCCGTCGACACCCGCCCTGCTTTCCAGAGTGACCTCGTCCGTGCGGTACGTGAGCCTGAGAGATTCCGGGGAGGATTTGCTCCTTCGGCGCCTCCGATGGTGTTCGGAGGACTCTCCCGCGCGGGGTCAGCAGCCGTTTGCCAGCGTACCAGCGAGGCCGCCGCACGGACTTCGAGTGGCCGAGCGGCCACATGTGCTCTTTTGTAGTACTTACGGATGATTAGGCGGCTGGTGTGCGACCCCAGTGCGGCCCAGTGGTGCGATCAAGTGGAGGGCCCCGTGCGTACTGACATCGATCCGCGGAACCTGATCGGCCGCAAGGCGTTCGACCGCGACGGCACCAGGATCGGCACCGTGGACGAGGTCTACCTCGACGATGCCACCGGCGTCCCCGAGTGGGCGGCCATACGAACGGGACTCTTCAGCCGGGACGCCTTCGTCCCCCTGGAGCCCAGCGAGCTGGTCGACGGCACCCTGCGCGTGCCCTTCGACCGGGCCCTGATCAAGGAGGCGCCCGACTTCGGCGTCGGCCGCCACCTCTCACCGGAACAGGAACTCCAGCTCTACCACCACTACGGCCTGGACGTGGCGGCCCCTCCCCCGCCCCCCGACCACGACTTCGGCAAGCTGGCCGGCAAGGGCAACGAGGACAACTGACACACCGTCCCTCCGTCACCCATCACCGGGCCACCGGCCTCGCGGGCCCGGCCTCCCCGGGTCTTCGTGCCGCGCGCGCGACCAGCGGCAGCGGATCCGCCGGGGTCAGCTCCGGGTCGTCCACCGCAAAGGTCCGCACCCGGCCGGTCGGCGAGTACGGCGTCTCGAACCGCACGGTGACCCGCCCGAGACCGCTGCCCTGCACCCACCCGTGCCCGTGCTCCACGTGCCGCACGTCGTGCCCCGACGGCCATCGACGCTCGGTGGGGGACGGCTGCTGCTCCTCGGCGGGATCTGTCTCTGGCTCCTCGGCCGGTTCCTCGGCCAGCTCCCCCGCCGCCTGCGCGAACAGGTCCTCCTGTGTGTAGTCGGCGAGCCCGCTGACACCCACCCCGAGCAGCCGCACGCCGCCCGTGGTGTCCACCGAGTCCAGCAGCCGGGCGGCCGCCTCCCGCACCACCGCCGGGTCGTCGGTTGGGCCGCGCAGCGTCTCGGAGCGGGTCAGCGTGGAGAAGTCGTACCTGCGCACCTTGAGCACGATGGTCCGCCCGGACAGACCGGACCCGCGCAGCCGCCGCACGCACCGGTCCGCCAGGCGCCCCACCTCGACGCCGACGCGCACCCGGTCGTGGATGTCCACGTCGTAGGTGTCCTCGACCGACACCGACTTGGTCTCCCGCTCGGCCACCACGGGCCGCTCGTCACGGGCCAGCGCCATGGCGTACAGCGCGTGGCCGTGCGCCTTGCCCAGCAGCCGCACCAGCTCGTCCTCGCCCGCCTCGGCGATCTCGCCGACCGTGGTGATCCCCGCCCGGCGCAGGTGGTCCCCCGTGGCCGGTCCCACCCCGGGCAGCGTCCGCACGGTCATCGGCTCCAGCATCGCCCGCTCCGTCCCCGGCGGGATGAGGACCAGTCCGTCGGGCTTGGCCTCTTCCGAGGCGATCTTGGCGAGCATCTTGGAGGCTGCCAGTCCCACCGACCCGGTGAGGCCGGTGACGGTACGGATGTCCGTGCGCAGCTTCGCTCCGGCCAGCCGCGCGGACGCCGCGTCCCAGGCCGTCCCGCCGGCCTCCAGGTCCACGAAGGCCTCGTCCAGGCTCAGCGGCTCCACCAGCGGCGACAGCTCCCCCAGCAGCCGCATCACCTGCTCGCTGATCGACCGGTACAGCTCGAAGCGAGGAACGAGGTAGGCGGCGTGGGGCGCGAGCCGACGGGCCTGGCCCATGGGCATCGCGGAGTGCACACCGAACACCCGCGCCTCGTACGAGCAGGTGGCGACCACGCCGCGTGGTCCGAGGCCGCCCACGACGACGGCCTTCCCGCGCAGGCTCGGCTTGGACGCCTGCTCCACCGAGGCGAAGAAGGCATCCATGTCGAGATGCAGGATCGTGGGCGCGGTTCTCACATCTCCGATGCTGCCCTACGCCACTGACAATGCGGCCGGACGGCGGTCGGAAGGCGTCCGCCGGAGCGGCGGTGGATCAGACCGCCCTGTTGCGCCGCCGTGCCAGCTCGTCCGCCGGATTGTGCCCGACCAGGGTCTCCCCCGTGTCGATCCGCTCCCCGTGAAGCTGCGACAGGGCGCTCTCCACGTCCCGCCACACCACGCCGACCGCGATACCGAAGATGCCCTGACCGCCCTGCAGCAGGGCGTGCACCTCGTCGGGCGAGGTGCACTCGTAGACGGTGGCGCCGTCGCTCATCAGCGTCATCCGCTCCAGGTCGCAAAAACCGCGCTCCCTCAGATGCTGGACGGTGGTGCGGATGTTCTGCAGTGACACCCCGGTGTCGAGGAAGCGCTTGACGATCTTCAGCACGACCACGTCGCGGAAGCTGTACAGGCGCTGCGTACCGGAACCGTGCGCGGGCCGCACGCTGGGCTCGACGAGCCCCGTGCGGGCCCAGTAGTCGAGTTGCCGGTAGGTGATACCGGCGGCCGCGCAGGCCGTCGGCCCGCGATAGCCGATCTGCTCGGACGCCATGGACGTCGCCCCTCCGCTGGTCGGCACGACTGCCGGTCGCCGCAGACCCGGATCGGCCGCGCCACCGTGCTGGGGATGGCCCCCGCTCGTGCGGAGCCGAGAGCCCGGGGGAGGGTACGGACCGCCTGCCCCGAGGCTGTGCCCGGGGCCACCCCCAGCCGTACCGTCGCCGCTGATTCTCACGCCGACCTCCGTCCTTGACCTGCCTCCTCGAAGGTAGGCAGTCACCAAGGGTGCGTCAACGATCGCCACACTCGGCACGCCGAGTGATAATCACCCTACGAGTGGTTTCCCGTGCCCTGTCTCGGGGAAAGGCTAGCCGAATGTGTCCGGCCGGGGGCCGTACGGCGCCCCGACCCACATCGGCCCGCGCGTCTCACTGGTTGCTGGTCCCGAAGTCCTCGGGCGAGATCTGGTCGAGGAACTCGCGGAACTTCTCCACCTCGTCCTCCTGCTCGTCCGGGATGGCGATACCGGCGTCGTCGAGGACCGTGTCACTGCCGTAGATCGGTGTACCGGTGCGCAGGGCCAGCGCTATGGCGTCGGACGGCCTGGCACTGACCTCGACCCCGCTCGCGAAGACCAGCTCGGCGTAGAAGACCCCGTCGCGCAGGTCGGTGATGCGTACCTCGGTGAGCTCCTGGCCGACGGCTTCCAGCACGTCCTTGAACAGGTCGTGGGTCAGCGGCCGTGCGGGAGCCATGCCCTGCTGGGCGAAGGCGATCGCCGTCGCCTCCCCCGGTCCGATCCAGATGGGAAGGTAACGGTCGCCTCCCACCTCGCGCAGCAGCACGATCGGTTGGTTGGAGGGCATCTCGACCCGGACACCTACGACATCGAGCTCGTTCACACAGCAACCCTAGGCCGTGCCCGGGACGTTTGGGTAGTCGGGCCGGGATCGGGTGGGCGATCCGGGTCTGCGGACACGTCCGATTCAGGGCAGCCGCACGCCGAGGGCGGTCTGCACCAGCGCCGCGTGCAGCTGCACCGCCAGCCCCGCCAGCTCCTTGGTGCGGGCTTGTGCGTGTGCCCTGGTCTGGGGGTTGCGGTGGCGCTTCAACGGGGCCACCACCTGGTCCACGAGTCCGGCGTCCCGGTCGGCGGCGGCCTTCATCACCCGCAGGTGCCTCGGTTCGATCCCGAACCGCCCCAGCTGCACCACCAGCGACGCCACGGTGACCGCCTCGGCGTCGTACGCCCCGTCGGGCAGTGGGGCGAGGAGTCCGTACGACTCCCACTCCTTCAGTTCCCGGTCGTCGATTCCGGCCGTGGCGAGCAGCTCGTCCCGCCCGATCCTGGCCACCGTCGGGCTCTCGGCGGGCTCCGCTACGGTCTCCCCGTCACGCTGGCGACCGACCCTCGGCAGCGCCACGGCCTCGCCGCGCTCCACGGCGTCCAGGTGCTCACGGATCACCTTGAGGGGCAGATAGTGGTCCCGCTGCATGCGCAGCACCTCGGCGAGGCGCTCGACGTCGTGCGCGCTGAACTTGCGGTACCCGGCCGGGGTCCGCCGCGGCTCGACGAGGCCCTCCGACTCCAGGAAGCGGATCTTGGAGATGGTGATGTCGGGGAACTCGTCACGCAGCGCGTTCAGCACTGCGCCGATGCTCATCAGCCCACTGTCCGTGGCGGCGGCGCCTTGCCCGGCGCCGCCGCTCGGTGTTTGAAGCATGGACCTTCCCTGGAGGTTCCCCGGGCGGGAGGCCCGGGGGCGGGTCAGTAACCCCGCTGGCTCGCGTAGAACACCAGCCGGTACTTGCCGATCTGCACCTCGTCACCGTTCGACAGGGCGACCTGGTCGATGCGCTCCCGGTTGACGTACGTGCCGTTCAGGCTGCCGACGTCGGCGACCGTGAACGAACCGTCGGGACCGCGGCGGAACTCCACGTGCCGGCGCGAGACCGTCACGTCGTCCAGGAAGATGTCGCTCTGCGGGTGGCGTCCTGCGGTGGTCAGCTCGCCGTCCAGCAGGAAGCGGCTGCCCGAGTTCGGACCGCGGCGCACGACCAGGAGCGCTGAGCCCAGCGGCAGCGCGTCCACGGCGGCCTGCGCCTCGGGAGAGAGTGCCGGCATCGCCGTCTGGCCGGTGACCTCGGCGTCGTACGCCTCCAGACCGGAGATGGAGATCGTGGAGGTCGTCTCGGACGCACGCTCCGGAACCGCCCCGGCACGCAGCGGCGCCCCGCAGTTGGAGCAGAAGCGGCTGTTCTCCGCGTTGCGGTTACCGCACCTCGTACACACCAGGGCCGACATGGACGGATCCTCCTGCCGCGGCTGCCCCGCCGGGGCGTTCGACGCGTACGGGCCGGGGGCAAAACCTCCACCCGTACCTGAGGTTGACGGTTGGCCGAAACCTATGCCGCCGGACTGTGCGGGGTCAACAGACGGCGCGCCCTGACCACTGGGAATGTCACCGCCCGGACCAGCCACCTGGTCCCGGAACATCGGGCGTCGGCCCTCCGCGTCGGGCTGCGCGCGATGGCGAGCGGTCGCGTTGTCGCTACCCTCTCGCGCGCTCTTGCCGAACAACTTCGCAAACAACTTCACGGGCGATTCCCCTTGACCGAAACAGACCCGCCCGTGGGGCAGGACGAACCCTTACCGAACGTACTGGTCGACCCGGACACCTTCACAACGTCCGTCTCCACCAGACAGTTTCCACCACGCACCACCCAATCGGTGCGCCGACCCCCCGCAACCTCATGCCCTCGCCGGACGCCCACCATGCACCGCCGGTTCACTGGGAGGACGACCGAGCGTAGTCAGGCCGCTTCGCCGCTCGCAAGGCGTCCACAACGATCTTGCTCGACCGCTCAACAGTAACGGTGGCCTGTTCCTTCTCCAGAGTCTGCACCACGCCTCCAGGAATGTTGAGAGCCGGTTCGAGGTCCTGCGGCTTGCCGATGACCTGGAAACGATAGGGCGCGTTGATCTTGTTCCCGTCGACGCTCACGGACTTGTCGGCGTCCGCGAGGTACGTGCCCGCGACGACCCGTACGCCGTTCACCTGGATCGCCTCCGCACCCGCGGCGCGCAGCTCCTGGATCGCGTCGAGCAGCATGTCCGCCTCGACCGTCCCCTTCGTGTCCTCGATCGTCACCGTGATGCCGGGCCCCTGCGCGGCCACGGTGCCCGCGAGAATGCCCAGTTGCCGCTCCTTCTCCAGCGTCTGCTTGCGGGCCTCCTCCGCCTGGTCGGAGCTGTTCTCCAGCTCGTCGCGCTGCTTCTCGAGGCCCTGCTTCTCGTCTTCAAGACGCTGAGTACGGTCGTCCAGTTCATCGAGGATGCGGACCAGATCCTCCTGCCGGGCGCCACGCAGCGCGCTGTCGCTGTCACTGTTGGACGCCACCTGGACCGCGAGCCCGAAACCCAGCCCGAACAGGAGCAGGGCGACGATGAGTTGCGCCCTAGTGAGGCGCGGCGGCCACAGCCCCTTCAGCAGCCGCTGCCTGCCGGTCGCTCCTGGCTGCCCATCCGCCGGGGCGTCACCCCCCGCCGTGTCCGCGGCCGGGGACTCCGACGGCGCCACTTCCTCGGGCAGCTCCTTGCGGAGTCGGTTCGCGGGCTGCTCGTCGTGGTCGCTCATCCGCCTCACGCCCGGAAGACGTGGCGTCGGATCGCCGCGGCGTTGGAGAAGATGCGGATGCCGAGGACGACCACGACACCGGTGGACAGCTGGGCACCGACGCCCAACTTGTCGCCGAGGAACACGATCAGTGCGGCCACGACCACGTTCGACAGGAACGACACCACGAAGACCTTGTCGTCGAAGATGCCGTCGAGCATGGCCCGCAGACCACCGAAGACGGCGTCCAGCGCCGCCACGACGGCGATCGGCAGATACGGCTCCACGGCCGCCGGCACCTCGGGCCGGACCAACAATCCGGCCACGACTCCCACGACGAGGCCCAGTACGGCGATCACGATGTGCCCTTCTCGGTTATCGGCTGTGCTGTACGTACGATCACGCTCGGTGCGGCCGGCAGCTTGAGGTCGTCCGCGACGGAGATGGCGGTCCGGATGCCGTAGTTCTCCTGGAGGGCGTGCAGGTAAAGACCGTCGGCGCTGTCCTGGAACGTGCTGCTCAGCCGCTCGCCATCGCCCACCGCGAGCACCGTGTACGGCGGCACCAGCGGCCTGTTGTCGACCAGTATCGCGTCACCGGCGGCCCGGATCGCCGACAGGGCGGTCAGACGCTGTCCGTTG
Organism: Streptomyces sp. BBFR51; assembly: GCF_044591655.1. Lineage (NCBI taxonomy): Bacteria > Bacillati > Actinomycetota > Actinomycetes > Kitasatosporales > Streptomycetaceae > Streptomyces > Streptomyces sp. BBFR51. The sequence goes on from NZ_CP172448.1 coordinate 1,514,194, forward strand.
ATGGTGATCGCCTCGGCGCCCGACTCCCACAGCCCGTTGACCACGCGCTGCATGTCCCGGTCCCGCACCCGGCCCGTGTCGGAGAACCCGGACGTGCCGCGCGGCTGCCCGTCACCGCCCGTGCCCACGTCCTTGGCATCGTTGATCACGAGCTTCACACCCGGGCCGTGCACCTCGACCGCGCCGGACAGGATGCCCACCACGTCGGACCGATCGCTGTCGCCGCTCTTCTCCAGCGCCTCGCGCCGCCGCGCGTCCACGTCGTCGCGCAACTCGTCGACGCTCTGCTCGAGCTTGTCCGCCGCCGAGGTCTCCCCCTCTATGCGGTCGACGAGTTCTTCGCGTTCCTTGGCGACGACCGGAGCGGCGACCCGCGCCTGGGCCGCGCCGACCGTCACGACCAGGGCCGCCAGCACGAGGCCGGTCGCCAGTCCGAGCTTGGCACGCAGGGTCCTCGGCATACCGCCGCTGCCGTCGGCCTTCTTCCGCGCGGCGGCCTCGGCGTATCCGTCGTCGAGGCTGTGATCCATGACATTGGTGAGCAATGACATGGACGCGTCCGGGCGCGCGGGCCGCGTGGATGTGCTCCGAACGGGGGGTGGCTGCGGCATGCCGCACATCGTCGCACGCCACCGCCACTACCTCCGAACGGCCCCACCGGCGTGCCGGACAGGCCCCCTTGGGGACACTTGTCCGGCACGCACGCGTGCGGTGTGTTTTACCGGCCCGCGCTGTCCACCACCGCGGACCACTCGTCCAGCAGCGCCTGCGCGGAGGCGTCGTCGGGACCCTCGGCCCACAGGTGGGTGACGGCCTCGGCCGGGTCGGGCAGCACCATGACCCAGCGCCCGTCCGTCTCCACCACCCGTACACCGTCCGTCGTGTCCACGGAGCGATCCCCGGCCGCCTCGACGACCCGCCGCATCACCAGGCCCTTGACGGCCCACGGGGTGGCCAGATCACGCTTGAGGACGTGCGCCCGCGGAATCCGCGCGTCGATCTGGCTCAGCGTGAGCTGCGTGCGCGCGACCAGCCCGATCAACCGCACGAAGGCCGCCGTACCGTCGTAGACGCTACTGAACTCCGGGACGATGAAGCCGCCCTTGCCGTCACCGCCGAAGATCGCCCCTTCCTCACCGCCGACCCGCGTCAGGTCGTCGGGGGAGGTGGTCGTCCACTCGACCTGGGTGCCGTGGTAAGCCGCCACCTGCTCGGCGATCCTGGTGGTCGTCACCGGCAACGCCACCCGTCCGCTGCGCCGCTCGGCCGCGATCAGGTCCAGCATCACCAGTAGCGCCCGGTCGTCCTCGATGATGCGACCCTTCTCGTCGACGAGCGAGAGCCGCTCACCGACCGGGTCGAACCGCACCCCGAACGCCGCCCGCGAGGACGCGACGATCTCCCCGAGGCGCACCAGACCCGAGCGCCGGATGTCGGCCGACTCGGTCGGCCTGGACTCGTCGAGCCCCGGGTTGATGGTCAGCGAGTCCACGCCCAGCTTCCCCAGCAGACTGGGCAGGACCAGCCCCGCACTGCCGTTGGAGGCGTCCACGACGACCTTCAGCCCGGACTCGGCGATCCCCGTGATGTCGACGTTGCGCAGCAGTGACCCGGTGTACGAGTCGAACACGCTGGACGGGAAGTGCAGGTCCCCGATCTCTCCGGGGAACGCCCGCCGGTACTCCTGCCGCGCGAACACCCGGTCCAGCTTCCGCTGGCTCCCCTGTGACAGGTCGGCGCCCTGTCCGTCGAAGAACATGATGTCGACGGAGTCCGGCACCCCCAAGGTGGTCCGGATCATGATCCCGCCGGCGCTCCCCCGCGCGGTCTGCTGCCGCGCGACGGGCAGCGGAACGTTCTCCAGGTCCCGTACGTCGATGGCGCTGGCCTGGAGGGCCGAGATCACCGCCCGCTTGAGCGCGCGGGCACCACGGGAGTGGTCGCGGGCCGTGGTGACGGTGGAGCCCTTCTTGAGGGTCGTCGCGTAGGCACCGGCCAGCCGGACGGCCAGTTCCGGCGTGATCTCCACGTTCAGGATGCCGGACACGCCCCGGGCGCCGAACAAGTGCGCCTGGCCCCGGGACTCCCAGATGACCGAGGTGTTGACGAAGGCACCGGCCTCGATGGTCTTGAACGGGTAGACCCGTACATTCCCCTGGATGATCGATTCTTCACCGACCAGGCACTCGTCCCCGATGACCGCGCCGTCCTCGATCCGCGCGGCGCGCATGATGTCGGTGTTCTTGCCTACGACACAGCCCCGCAGATTGCTGTGCGGTCCGACGTACACGTTGTCGGCCACGACGGCCTTGTGCAGGAAGGCGCCGGTCTTGACGACGACGTTGGAGCCGATGACCGTGTGCTCCCGGATCTCGGCGCCGGCCTCGACCTTGGCGTAGTCGCCGATGTACAGAGGCCCCCGCAGCACGGCGTCGGCATGCACCTCGGCGCCCTCGGCCACCCAGACGCCGGGCGAGATCTCGAAGCCGTCGATGTCGACGTCGACCTTGCGCTCCAGAACGTCGGCCTGGGCCTTCACATAGCTCTCGTGCGTGCCGACGTCCTCCCAGTAGCCCTCGGCGACATAGCCGTAGACGGGCTTGCCTTCCTTCATCAGCTGCGGGAAGACGTCTCCGGACCAGTCCACGGGCACATCGGCGTCGACATAGTCGAAGACCTCGGGCTCCATGACGTAGATCCCGGTGTTCACCGTGTCCGAGAAGACCTGGCCCCAGGTCGGCTTCTCGAGGAATCGTTCGACCTTGCCCTCTTCGTCGACGATGGTGATGCCGAATTCCAGGGGGTTGGGCACGCGCGTCAGGCACACGGTGACGAGCGCGCCCTTTTCCTTGTGGAAATTGATCAGGTCGGTGAGGTCGAAGTCGGTCAGCGCGTCGCCGGAAATGACGAGGAAGGCATCGTCCTTCAACGCCTCTTCGGCGTTCTTGACGCTTCCGGCAGTACCGAGTGGCTTCTCCTCGTTGGCATAGGTGAGCTCCATTCCGAGCTCTTCGCCGTCACCGAAGTAGTTCTTGACCAGCGAGGCCAGAAACTGGACGGTGACCACGGTCTCGTTGAGCCCATGCCTTTTGAGCAACCGAAGAACGTGCTCCATGATCGGCCGGTTGACCACCGGCAGGAGCGGCTTGGGCATGCTCGAGGTCATGGGACGAAGGCGCGTGCCTTCGCCTCCAGCCATCACGACGGCCTTCATGTCGGAAGCGTCCTCCTCTGAGAGACGACGGTTTGGCCGACTTCACCCCTCTAGGGTCCCGCACTTTTCCGGCGCGGGCCATCCGGCCACTGGGGCCGCACAATCAGCGAGTTCAATCGGCTGCGGCGTCCGCACGAACCAGGCGGCGGACCTGCACCACGTAGAGAACACCTGCCCACCAGTACAGGGTTGTACCCCATCCGGCGAACGCCCATCCGAAAACAGCGGCGAGTGACGCGATCCACCCGCTTCCGTCACTGAGCAGAAGCAAGGGGAAGGCGTACATGAGGTTGAAGGTGGCGGCCTTGCCGAGGAAGTTCACCTGCGGCGGCGGATAGCCGTGACGCCGGAGGATGCCCACCATCACCAGCAGCATGGCTTCCCGGGCAAGCAGTACAAGGGCCAACCAGAGCGGGAGAATCTCACGCCAGGTGAGCCCCACCAGCGTCGAAAGAATGTAAAGGCGGTCGGCCGCGGGGTCCAGGAGCCGGCCGAGACTGCTGATCTGGTTCCAGCGCCGCGCGAGCTTTCCGTCCAGGTAGTCGCTGATCCCGCTCAGGGCCAGTACCAACAGCGCCCAGCCGTCGCTCTGCGGGCCGCCGAACTCGGGCCTGAGGATGAGCCACAGGAAGAGCGGCACGCCGGCGAGGCGCGCCATGCTCAGGATGTTCGGGATGGTGAGGACCCGGTCGGTCTGCACGCGGGTCTCCTGGACCTCCACGCGGGGGCCTCCTGGGGTGAAACGAGCCAATGATGCTCCCTGACCCTACCTCAACGCAAAAAAGCTCTGGCTCTCGGGCTGCATGCCCAAGAGCCAGAGCTCTAAAAGGAGTTCGGCGGCGTCCTACTCTCCCACAGGGTCCCCCCTGCAGTACCATCGGCGCTGTAAGGCTTAGCTTCCGGGTTCGAAATGTAACCGGGCGTTTCCCCTACGCTATGACCACCGAAACACTATGAAACTCTCAACCGCACCATGTGTGGCACATGGGGTTGTTCGTGGTTTCAGAACCAACACAGTGGACGCGAGCAACTGAGGACAAGCCCTCGGCCTATTAGTACCGGTCACCTCCACACCTCACGGTGCTTCCAGATCCGGCCTATCAACCCAGTCGTCTACTGGGAGCCTTAACCCCTCAAAGGGGGTGGGAGTCCTCATCTCGAAGCAGGCTTCCCGCTTAGATGCTTTCAGCGGTTATCCCTCCCGAACGTAGCCAACCAGCCATGCCCTTGGCAGGACAACTGGCACACCAGAGGTTCGTCCGTCCCGGTCCTCTCGTACTAGGGACAGCCCTTCTCAAGACTCCTACGCGCACAGCGGATAGGGACCGAACTGTCTCACGACGTTCTAAACCCAGCTCGCGTACCGCTTTAATGGGCGAACAGCCCAACCCTTGGGACCGACTCCAGCCCCAGGATGCGACGAGCCGACATCGAGGTGCCAAACCATCCCGTCGATATGGACTCTTGGGGAAGATCAGCCTGTTATCCCCGGGGTACCTTTTATCCGTTGAGCGACGGCGCTTCCACAAGCCACCGCCGGATCACTAGTCCCGACTTTCGTCCCTGCTCGACCCGTCGGTCTCACAGTCAAGCTCCCTTGTGCACTTACACTCAACACCTGATTGCCAACCAGGCTGAGGGAACCTTTGGGCGCCTCCGTTACTCTTTAGGAGGCAACCGCCCCAGTTAAACTACCCATCAGACACTGTCCCTGATCCGGATCACGGACCCAGGTTAGACATCCAGCACGACCAGACTGGTATTTCAACGACGACTCCACCCACACTGGCGTGCGAGCTTCAAAGTCTCCCAGCTATCCTACACAAGCCGAACCGAACACCAATATCAAACTGTAGTAAAGGTCCCGGGGTCTTTCCGTCCTGCTGCGCGAAACGAGCATCTTTACTCGTAGTGCAATTTCACCGGGCCTATGGTTGAGACAGTCGAGAAGTCGTTACGCCATTCGTGCAGGTCGGAACTTACCCGACAAGGAATTTCGCTACCTTAGGATGGTTATAGTTACCACCGCCGTTTACTGGCGCTTAAGTTCTCAGCTTCGCCACACCGAAATGTGACTAACCGGTCCCCTTAACGTTCCAGCACCGGGCAGGCGTCAGTCCGTATACATCGCCTTACGGCTTCGCACGGACCTGTGTTTTTAGTAAACAGTCGCTTCTCGCTGGTCTCTGCGGCCACCCCCAGCTCAGAGTGTAAAACTCGTCACCGAGTGTGGCCCCCCTTCTCCCGAAGTTACGGGGGCATTTTGCCGAGTTCCTTAACCATAGTTCACCCGAACGCCTCGGTATTCTCTACCTGACCACCTGAGTCGGTTTAGGGTACGGGCCGCCATGAAACTCGCTAGAGGCTTTTCTCGACAGCATAGGATCATCCACTTCACCACAATCGGCTCGGCATCAGGTCTCACCCACATGCCATCCGGATTTACCTGGATGACGGGCTACACCCTTACCCCGGGACAACCACCGCCCGGGATGGACTACCTTCCTGCGTCACCCCATCACTCACCTACTGCAAGTCTGGTTCGCCGGCTCCACCACTTTCCTTTCCCCGAAGGGTCCGGAACGGCTTCACG
>NZ_CP172448.1:1525000-3460000 GCF_044591655.1 Streptomyces sp. BBFR51
CAGTGCGATTCTCGCGCGGGCGCTCGGGGTGCCCGCGGTCGTGGCCCTGCCCGGGGCCGGGGAGATTCCCGAGGGCACCGTCGTCGCCGTGGACGGCAGCACCGGTGAGATCTTCGTGAACCCCACCGACGAGAAGAAGGCGCGACTGGCGGCGCAGGCGGCCGAGCGCAAGGCCGCGCTGGCCGCCGCGACCGGGCCGGGTGCGACCTCGGACGGGCACAAGGTGCCGCTCCTGGCGAACATCGGTGGTCCCGCCGACGTGCCCGCGGCGGTCGAGGCCGGCGCGGAGGGTGTCGGACTGTTCCGGACCGAGTTCCTCTTCCTCGACGACAGCAAGAACGCGCCGTCGGAGGAGAAGCAGGTCACCGCCTACCGTCAGGTGCTGGAGGCGTTCCCCGAGGGCCGGGTCGTCGTGCGGGTGCTGGACGCCGGTGCCGACAAGCCACTGGACTTCCTCACCCCGGGCGACGAGCCGAACCCGGCGCTCGGCGTGCGGGGCCTGCGGACGCTGCTCGACCACCCGGACGTGCTGCGTACGCAGCTGACCGCGCTGGCCAAGGCGGCTGAGGGTCTGCCGGTCTACCTCGAGGTCATGGCGCCGATGGTGGCGGACCGCGCCGATGCCAAGGCGTTCGCGGACGCGTGCCGCGAGGCCGGGCTGCGGGCGAAGTTCGGCGCGATGGTGGAGATCCCGTCGGCCGCGCTGCGGGCGCGCTCGGTGCTGCAGGAGGTGGAGTTCCTGTCGCTGGGGACGAACGACCTCGCGCAGTACACCTTCGCCGCCGACCGTCAGGTGGGTGCGGTCTCCCGGCTGCAGGACCCGTGGCAGCCGGCGCTGCTCGACCTGGTCGCGCTGTCCGCCGAGGCGGCGAAGGCCGAGGGCAAGAGCTGCGGTGTCTGCGGTGAGGCCGCTTCGGATCCGCTGCTGGCGTGTGTGCTGACCGGTCTGGGTGTCACCTCTCTCTCCATGGGCGCGGCGTCTTTGCCTTATGTCCGGGCGACCCTGGCGAAGTTCACGCTGGCGCAGTGCGAGCGCGCCGCGGCGGCCGCCCGGGCGGCGGAGAGTGCCGAGGAGGCGCGGAACGCCGCTCAGGCGGTGCTGTCCGGCGAGTAGGACGGAGCGGCGACGCCGCCGTCGTCGTCGCTGTGTGGTGCGGGGCGTTCCACCTTCGGGTGGGGCGCCCCGCGGGCGTTCAGTGGTGGTGTCCCGGTGGCAGCCGGTCGTCCCCGAGGTCGGGCGGTGCGCAGTAGTCGACGTTGGATTCCGGGGAGATGAGGTCACCGGAGTCGGCGTCGGTGCAGTAGGCGTCGAAGACCTCACCGGCGGTGAGGGGCTCGAGGCCGTATCCCCGCAGCCGCCAGCCGTGGATGCGGTCGGGGCCGGTCGGCGGGCTGACGCGCATGACGAGTCCGCCGGGGCTGTGGGTCGCCAGGCCGAGGGCGAGGACGCTGGTGAATTCCAGGACCTCGGCCTCGTCGATGTGTGGGGTGCCGTCGATCTCCTCGTCGACGAGGAGGGCGGAGACGAGGGTCTCCTCCGGATGGCCCGAGACGCTGCAGACCAGGTGCCGGCTGCCCGGTGGGGCCGTTTCGAGGACGCGGCCCAGGAGGCGTGAGGCGCGGGTGAAGGCGGCTCGGCCGAGGTCCTCGCCGCAGGTGGCGCAGCTGCCGAGGCGGGCGAGCAGGCCGGCCGTGTACTCCCAGGTGGCCTGGCGGACGGCTTCGTCGACGAGGGCCGGGAGCAGGTCGGCGAGGGTCTGGCCCTCGTACGGCACGCTGGGGCCGTGGACGGCGAGTTCGGCGGTGAACCGGGCGCGGCTGGCGGGGGCGTCGGCGTCGAGGCCCGCCACGGTGCAGAAGTCGGCGTACTCCTCCGGGTCGAAGAGCGCGATCGTGGTGTGGGTGCCCTGTGCCGCGCGTGCCCTGAGCAGGGCTTCCACCTGGCGCAGGTAGGCGGCGTGGTCGTGGAAGGTGAAGCTGCGGTAGCGCCGCATGGCGCGGAAGTCGTGTTCGTCGGTGAGCAGTCCGATGGTGCCCGCGATTTCGCGGCGCAGGACGCGTCGCATGGTCTGGTCGGTCTGGTCGGTGTGCGCCATGTTTCCCCCTGTGCACGGTCGATCAATGCTCACTCACAGTAATCGGAGGCACTGACAACGGCGTCGGGCAGGCGCGGGGAGCCGGCGGCCGTTCGGGGCGGCCGGCTCGTTGTCGCCCTGGTCAGGAGCGTTTGCGGGCGAGTTCCTCGTAGAAGTGGAGCAGGTCGAGGTTGTCGATGGAGCCGGGGTTGACGGCCTTGGTCAGCGGGGTGCCCTGGAGGAGGCGCTTGACCGGGACCTCGATGCGCTTGCCGGTCAGGGTGTGCGGGATGCCGGGCACCTCGATGACCTCGTCGGGGACGTGGCGTGGGGAGAGCTGTGCGCGGATGGTCCGCTTGATGCGGTCGAGGAGGGCCTGGTCGAGGACGGCTCCGGGTGCCAGGTGCACGAACAGGGGCATCCAGTAGCCGCCGTCGGGCTGTTCGATGCCGATGACGAGGGACTCCCTGATCTCGGGGAGGCGCTCGACGGCTTCGTAGATGTCGGCCGAGCCCATGCGGACGCCCTGCCGGTTGAGGGTGGAGTCGGAGCGGCCGTGGATGACGACGGACCCGCGGGAGGTGAGGGTGATCCAGTCGCCGTGCCGCCAGACGCCGGGGTAGGTGTCGAAGTAGCTGTCGTGGTAGCGGCTGCCGTCGGGGTCGTTCCAGAAGCGGATCGGCATCGAGGGCATGGGGTTGGTGACGACCAGTTCGCCGACCTCGTCGGTGAGGGGGTGGCCGTTCGGGTCCCAGGACTGGAGGTCGGTGCCGAGGCCGGGGGCCTGGAGTTCGCCGATGTGGACCGGGAGGGTGGGGACGGCGCCCGCGAAGCAGGAGCACACGTCGGTGCCGCCGCTGACTGAGGCGATCCACAGGTCGGCGCCGCTCGCGGCGAACTCGTCGTGCAGCCAGCGGAAGCCGTCGGGCGGGAGCGGGGAGCCGGTGGTGGCGACGCACTGGACCCGGGAGAGGTCGTGATCGCGGGCCGGGTGCACGTCGGCCTTGCGGCAGGCCATGACGTAGGCGGCGGAGGTGCCGAAGAGGGTGGCGCCGGTGCGCTCGGCGATGCGCCACTGGGCGTCCGTGGCCGGGAAGCCGGGGCTGCCGTCGTAGAGGACGATCGTGGTGCCGGTGAGCAGGCCGGAGACGAGGAAGTTCCACATCATCCAGCCGGTCGAGGTGTACCAGAAGAAGCGGTCCTCGGGGCCGAGGTCGCAGTGCAGGCCGAGCTGTTTGAGGTGTTCGACCAGGATGCCGCCCTGGGACTGGACGATGGCCTTGGGCAGGCCGGTGGTGCCGGAGGAGTAGAGCACCCACAGGGGGTGGTCGAAGGGCACCTGCTCGAACACGGGGTCCGTGTCCGCGGCCGTCAGGGCCTCCCATTCCAGCGCGCCCTCGGGGGCCTTGGTGCCGAGCAGCGGGATGTGTACCACCGCGCGCACGGTGGGCAGTTCCCGGCGGAGTTCGGCGACGGTGTCGCGGCGGTCGTGTTCCTTGCCGCCGTAGCGGTAGCCGTCGACGGTGAACAGGACGACGGGTTCGACCTGCTGGAAGCGGTCCAGGACGCTGCGGGCGCCGAAGTCGGGGGCGCAGGAGGTCCAGACGCCGCCCACGGCGGCCGTGGCGAGGAGGGCGACCACGGCCTGCGGGATGTTGGGGAGGTAGCCGCTGACGCGGTCGCCGGGGCGTACGCCGAGGGCGCGCAGTTCGGCGGCGAGCGAGCCGACCTGGCGGCGCAGCTCGGCCCAGGTGACGGGGCTCGGTTCGTGGGTCTCGTCGACGTACAGGAGGGCCGGTTCGTCCGCGCGGGTGGCCGCCGCGCGCAGGGCGTGTTCGGCGTAGTTCAGCGTGGCGCCGGGGAACCACTGGGCGCCTGGCATCGCGCGGTCGCCCAGCACGCGCGCGTAGGGCGTCGAGAAGCGTACGTCGAACCATTCCGTGACGGCTTTCCAGAAGGTGTCCAGCTCGTCGACGGACCAGCGGTGCAGGGCGGCGTATCCGCCTTCGGCGGGGGCGCCGTGGTGCTCGGCTGCCCAGGTCTGGAACCTGGTGATCCGCGCCTCGGCGATGCGCTGCGGGTCTGGCTGCCAGAGCGGCTGGGGGTTCAGGGTCGACATGGGGCGGCTCCCGGACTGTGCGCGTCGTGTGCGTCCTGCGCGCACGGGCTGGGGTGTGCGCGTGACGCGGCTGACAGGGACGATGCCATGTGATCGACTTCCGCACCAGGGCGCGCCCCACATAGTCGGTGACATGAAGATGTGGTCCGGTCACGGGTGAACGGCAGTTGAACGACGCCCTCGCGCGAGGTCGTCGATGGCAGGGTGAGCAGCATGGACGGTCGTGACCTGGTGCGTTCGATGAAGACGGTCGGTTCTGCGGGGATGGCGCAGGGGTTGCGTACCGTACGGGCGGCGTTGCGCAGGCGGCGGGCCGATGCCGCCGGGCTGCCGCCGCGGGGCGCGGAACGGGCGCGGGTGCCGGGTCCGCTGCGGGAGGTGGAGCCCGGGCCCGGGGGTGGTGTCGTCCGGTTCGGCCGCTCGGAGCTGCGCATCCTCGTCGCGGTGAACGGAGCCGTGTTCTGGGGCTGGGACGGGGCCGGTCCTGAGCCGTCGTACGCGTTGGCGGGCCGTTGTCCGGAGCCCGATCCGCGGGCGGTGCTGGAGCCGGACAAGGACGGCGGCTGGCGGGTGGTGGCGGAGCGGGCGACGGTGGCCGTGTCCCGGCACGGCGCGATCGAGGTCCGTACGCCCGGGGGTGTGGTGTTGCGGAGCGAGCTGCCGCCCCGCTGGTGGGAGCCGGTGGGTGGCGGGCCGGCGCGCTGGACGCAGCGGTCGGAGGTGGCGGCCGACGCCCGGTTCTTCGGGCTCGGCGGGCGGTCTGCGGGTCCACGGCTGCGGGAGGGCACGTACCGGCTGTGGAACACCGGTCGCGGCCTGCCCCTCGCTGGGGGTGAGGACCCGTTGTCGGTCACGATGCCCGTGCAGCTGGTGGTGGCCGACGCGGGGACGCACCTGGTCTTCCACGACAGTTCGTGGGACGGCACGGTGGCGTTGCGGGAGGGTGCGGAGGGGGCGGGGTCCGGGCACGACCGGCCCGGACGGAGTGTGCTGCGGATGGACGGCGGTCCGCTGCGGTGCTGGGTGATGGTGGGTACCCCCGCGCGCGTGCTGCTGGCCTGGGCATCGCTCACCGGGGCGCCCGCGCTGCCTCCGGCGTGGGCGCTCGGGCACCATCACGCGCGGTGGGGGTGCGGTGACGAGCAGGACATACGCCGGGTCGTCGCCGGCCACCAGGAGCGGGATCTGCCGCTGGACGCGGTGCATCTGGGCATCGGCCATGCCGACGCCCAGCGGGTGTTCACCGTCGACGAGGAGCGCTTCGCGAAGCTGCCCGTGCTCGCCGAGGAGTTGCGGCGGGACGGTATCCGGCTGGTGTCGGTCGTCGAGCCGACGGTGGCGACCGCGCCCGGCGACGGCGTGTACGACGGCGGGACACGTGGGGACGTGTTCGTGCGGGATGCCTCCGGACCGGTCGTCAGGGGGGTGGGGCGGCCCGGGGACGTGGTCTTTCCGGACTTCACGCACGCGCGTGCCCGCGCATGGTGGGGCGGGCTCTACGAGGAGCGGCTCGGGCAGGGGTTCGCCGGGTTCTGGCACGACCTGGACCAGCCCACGTCGTTCGCCGCCTTCGGGGAGCCGACGCTGCCGCGGTCGGCCCGGCACTCGCTGGAGGGCAGGGGCGGTGACCATCGGGAGGCGCACAACGTCTACGCGCTGTGCATGGCCCGGGCCGGGTACGAGGGGCTGCGGGCTCTGACGCCGGACGAGCGGCCGTTCCTCCTCTCGCGCTCCGGGTGGGCCGGGATGCAGCGCTACGGCGGCACGTGGTCCGGGGACGTGGCGACGGACTGGCCGGGATTGCGGGCGTCGCTGGCGCTGGTGATGGGGCTCGGGCTGTGCGGCGTGCCGTACTCGGGGCCGGACGTGGGCGGGTCGGACGGGAGTCCGTCGCCCGAGCTGTATCTGCGGTGGTTCCAGCTGGCCGCCTACCTGCCACTGTTCCGCACCCACGCCGGGCCGCGGATGGGAGGCCGGGAGCCGTGGGAGTTCGGGACCGAGGTGCTGGAGCACGCGCGCGTGGCGCTCGTCGAGCGGCGGCGGCTGCTGCCGTACTTCGTGACGCTGGCGCACCTGGCCCGGCGTACGGGCGCCCCGTACGTGCGTCCCCTGTGGTGGTCGGCGCCGGAGGATCGGGCGCTGCGGGACTGCGAGGACGCCTTCCTGCTGGGTGACTGTCTGCTGGTGGCGCCGGTGCTCCACCCCGGGGCGGACAGGCGTGCGGTGCGGTTGCCGCGGGGGCGCTGGTACGACGTGGTGACGGAGCGGGCGTACGAGGGGCCGGCGCAGGTTCTCGTCGACGCTCCGCAGGCGCGGATTCCGGTGTTCGCGCGCGCGGGGTCGGTGGTTCCGGTGCGCGGTGCGGACGGCGCACCGGAACTGGAGGTGTGGGCGCCGGCGCGGGGGCGGACCGGCGGGGGCCTGGTGGTGGCGGACGGGGGCGACGGCTGGGTGGAGCCGCAGATCGAACGGTACGTGTCCCGCTGGGAGGGGCGGCGGGTGGTCGTGGAGCGGGAGGGCGAGGACGGTGTGAGCGGGCCGTCCTGCGCGGTCCGCGTCCGTGGGCTCGTGGAGCGCTCGGCTCAGATGTAGCGGCCCTCGAAGAAGGCCCGTGCGGCCCGTGTGTGGAGCGGGAAGGCCAGTTCCTCCGCCCTGCGCAGGAGGTGCCAGCCCTCGGTCTCGTTCGTGGCGGCGGAGGGCGGGAGGCCCTCCGCCGGCCGCTCGGGCAGCAGCCCGAAGAGCAGCAGGTGGCCGTCGGGCGAGCTCATGGCGTCGGCCAGCCGTACGTCGCGGTTCGCGGCGTCGATGCCCGTCTCCTCCTTGAGTTCGCGGACGACGGCCTGCCGCCAGTCCTCCCGGTCGTCCACGTAGCCGCCGGGCAGGGCGACGCCGCCGCGTGCGGGGGTCACGGTGCGGGTGATCACGACCAGGGCGGTGCCCTGCGTGTCGTACACGGGCTGGAGGGCGACCGCGACGGGCAGCGGGTTGCGGTAGGCCACGGTGCCGCATGCGGGGCAGGTGCGGGGCCAGCCGGAGACGCCCTCTCCGTAGGGCGTTCCGCAGCTCGAACAGTGGGAGTCCGGTGCGGAGTTGGGAACGGAGTTTTCAGTTTCGGACACGCGGCGGACTGTATCCGATCACGGAGGGGACGTCTCCGGCAGGCCGTTCAGCGGCGGCCGGCGAGGGACTTCGCGCAGACCGGGAAGTCGAAGTAGGTGTCCGGGTAGGGCTCGGGCTTGTACGTGAAGTGCCACCACTCCTCGGGCAGGTTCACCAGACCGACGTCCTCCAGGGTGTTCTTGAGCAGCAGTCGGTTGGCGCGCTGGACGCCCTGGATGCGGGGGTCGGCGGTGTGCGAGAGGGTGTCGAAGCAGTCGAAACCGGTGCCCATGTCGACGGAGTTGTCGGGGAAGCGCTCGTCCTGCGGCGCGTAGCAGGGCACCAGGGGCTGTCCGGGGTGGTACGGCGGGGTGGGCTTCGCCGGGAGCCGGACGATGGTGAGGTCCATGGTCGAGCCGCGGCTGTGGCCGGACTTCTCCGCGATGTAGCCGTCGGCGAACAGGCGGGTCTTGTCGACGTCCGGGTAGAACTCGGCCTTCATCTTCTGGTCGTCGAGGTCTTCGGCCCAGCGGACGAAGTGGTCGACGGCGCGCTGGGGGCGGTAGCAGTCGTACACCTTGAGGGAGTAGCCCTGGCGGGACAGCCGGGTCTGGGCCAGGTGGAGGGCTTCGGCCGCGGGGCGGGTGAGGATGCACAGGGGCTGTCGGTAGCCGTCGACGCGCTCGCCGACGAAGTTGTGCTCGGTGACGTAGCGCATCTCCTCGATGATCGTCGGGTCGACGCTTCTCAGGGCCACGAAGTCCTCCGGGGCCCTCGGTTCGGGCCGTGCCTGAGCGGTCGCGGGGACGGCCGTGACGGCGAGCAGGGCGGCGAAGGCGGTGACCAGTCCGCGGAACGCGGTGGAGATTCGTGTCATGTCCCCTGCATCTATCAGGGTTGGGCCGCGCGAGGGAAGTGGGCGGGCCGACGACCCCGCCGGGCGTACGCTGCGTGAGCGTGCCCCAGTCCTGCGTGAACGTCGCATGAACTGGGCCCGGTCGGCCGTGGGCCGCGCCATCCTGCTCCCGTGCGCTCCTGGACGGACACTCTCCGCTTCGCCTTCCAACCGGTGGTCAATCTGATGACCGGTACGGTCGCGGCGCTGGAGGTACTCGCCCGCCCGGAGACCGGCGACGTCCTGGCCGAGGCGCGTCGCGACCCCGAACTCGACGGCCGCCTGGCGGTGTCGGCGCTGCGTGCCGCGGCGCGCAGGGAGACGCTGCTGCCGCTGCACGTCAACGTGTTCGCCGGCACGCTCGCCGACCTCGGCGGTCTCCAGCCCCTGCACGACGCCGTGCGTGAGGTCGGGCACCGGGCACCGGACCCCGGGCCGCCGGACGGTGGCGCGCGCGGTCGGCGTGGGGCGTTCGGGGTCGTCAGGGGCCTGGGCGGCCGGGGGCGTCGGGCGTGGGCCGGACGGCCGGTGTGGGCCGGACGGCGGACGGGAACCGTTGCGGTCGGCCACCTTGACGCTCTCCGGGCGCCGGTGAACACTTCCGGTGTCAGTCGACGTCGCCGTACATCTCGGCGTATTCCGGCACTGCGTCGCGCGGGCTCTCCTGTGCTTCGAGGCCCACTCCCCCACGGGCGGTTCGGCTGTTACGGCACGCTCGTCACTCACGCCCCCCGGCGGACGTCGCCATGGGAACGCACACCCCGCACGTGAGGACCGGGGCCGATCGTCCCGGGCCAGGGCCTAGGAGCCGCCATGAGCAACGGAGACATCTTCGTCGGCGAGATCATCGGTACGGCGATCCTCATCCTCTTCGGCGCGGGTGTCTGCGCCGCCGTGACTCTCAGGTACAGCAAGGCGCGGGCGGCGGGCTGGGTGGTGATCGCGTTCGGCTGGGGGTTCGGCGTGCTGGCGGGCGCGTACACCGCGGCCCCGCTGTCCGGCGGGCACCTCAACCCGGCCGTCACCCTCGGGATCGCCATCGACACCGGCGAGTGGGGCAAGGTCTGGGTCTACATGCTGGGGCAGTTCGTCGGCGCGATGCTCGGTGCCGTCCTGTGCTACCTCACCTACTTCGCCCAGTTCCAGGCCAACGTCCGCGGGACCGGCAGCACCGAGGGCACCGCGGACGAGCCCGTGGCGACGCTCGGGATCTTCTCGACCGTCCCGGAGATCCGGAACCCGGTCGCCAACCTGGTGACGGAGATCATCGCGACCGTCGGGCTCGTGCTGCCGATTCTCGCGTTCGGGCTCACCGAGGGGCTCGGCGAGTCGGGGACGCTGGTGCTGATCGTGGCGCTCCTCGTCGTCGGGATCGGCCTCTCCCTCGGCGGGCCGACCGGCTACGCCATCAACCCGACACGCGATCTCGGTCCGCGCATCGTGCACACGTTCCTGCCGATCCCGAACAAGGGGACCTCCGACTGGGGTTACGCCTGGATCCCGGTGGCCGGCCCACTGATCGGCGGAGCGCTCGCCGGGCTCATCTACAACGTCGCCTTCTGAACGGCCCACCGCGACCGCCGCCTCCGCGGTCGCCTCCGCGGTCGCCTCCGCGGTCGCCTCCTCAGCCCTCCGAACCCAGCCCAAGGGGCAGCCATGACGGACCACTCCACGAAGTACGTCGCCGCCATCGACCAGGGCACCACCTCCAGTCGCTGCATCGTCTTCGACCAGGACGGCGCGATCGTCGCCGTCGACCAGCGCGAGCACCGCCAGATCTTCCCCAAACCCGGCTGGGTGGAGCACGACGCCACCGAGATCTGGTCCAAGGTGCAGGCCGTGGTCGCCGGAGCGATCGCCCGGGCAGGGCTGCGCGCCGAGCAGCTCTGCGCGCTGGGCATCACCAACCAGCGCGAGACGACGGTCCTGTGGGACCGCGCGACCGGCAAACCCGTGCACAACGCGATCGTGTGGCAGGACACCCGTACGTCCGCGCTGTGCGGGGAGCTGGGCGGCACGGACGGGCAGGACCGGTTCCGCGAGACGACGGGGCTGCCACTGGCCAGCTACTTCTCCGGGCCCAAGGCTGCCTGGCTGCTCGACAACGTGCCGGGCCTCAGGGCCCGCGCCGAGCGCGGCGAGATCGCCTTCGGCACCATGGACTCCTGGCTGATCTGGAACCTCACCGGCGGCACCGAGGGCGGACGGCACGTCACCGACGTGACCAACGCGGGGCGCACCATGCTGATGGACCTCCGGACCCTCCAGTGGGACCCGGAGATCCTGTCGGCGATGAGCATCCCCGAGGCCGTGCTCCCCGAGATCAGGTCCAGTGCCGAGGTGTACGGCACCGCCGTCGGCCCACTGGCCGGGGTGCCCGTGGCGTCGGCGCTGGGCGATCAGCAGGCGGCGGTGTTCGGGCAGGCCTGCTACGACGTGGGCTCGGCGAAGAACACCTACGGCACCGGCAGCTTCCTGCTGCTCAACACCGGTGACCGGCCGGTCCCGTCGAAGAACGGGCTGCTGACGACGATGGGCTACAAGATCGGCGACCAGCCGCCCGTGTACTGCCTGGAGGGGTCGATCGCCGTCACCGGTGCACTGGTCCAGTGGTTCCGCGACCAGCTCGGCATCATCCGCTCCGCCGACGAGATCGAGCCGCTGGCCGCGAGCGTGGCGGACAACGGGGGCGCGTACATCGTGCCCGCCTTCTCCGGGCTGTTCGCGCCGTACTGGCGGTCCGACGCGCGCGGAGTCGTCACCGGGCTCACCCGGTACGTCACGAAGGCGCACCTCGCACGCGCCGTGCTGGAGGCGACGAGCTGGCAGACGCGCGAGGTCGTGGACGCCATGTACCAGGACTCCGGCGTGCGCATCACGGCGCTGAAGGTCGACGGGGGCATGACCAAGAACAACCTGCTGATGCAGCACCAGGCGGACGTGCTGGGCGTGCCGGTGATCCGTCCCCGGGTCTCCGAGACGACCTGCCTGGGTGCCGCGTACGCGGCCGGACTGGCCACCGGTGTGTGGGACGGTCTCGACGAACTCCGGGCGCACTGGCGGCGGGACGCCGAGTGGGCGCCCGCCATGGAGGCGTCGGTGCGCGAGGGCGAGTACCGCAACTGGCGCCGGGCGGTGGAGAAGAGCTTCGGCTGGCTCCAGGACGGCGGCGACGAGGGCGAGGGGTAGGTGCGGTGGGTTGGTCCCCTCAGGTCGTGACGACCCGGCGCCGGTCCGCCGCCTGGGCCATCGCGTGCTGGACGACGCCGATGAGGACCTCCTTGACGGACTCCCGGTCCCGGGCGTCGCACATCACCAGGGGAACGTCGGCGTCGAGGTCGAGGGCCTGGCGGACGGTCTCGGCCGGGTAGCGGGCCGAGCCCTCGAAGCGGTTGACGCCGACCACGAACGGGATGGAGCGCCGCTCGAAGTAGTCGACGGCGGCGAAGCAGTCCTCCAGGCGCCGGGTGTCGGCCAGTACGACGGCACCCAGGGAGCCCTCGGACAGCTCGTCCCACATGAACCAGAACCGCTCCTGGCCGGGTGTGCCGAAGAGGTACAGCACCAGGTCCTCGCGCAGCGTGATCCGCCCGAAGTCCATGGCCACCGTGGTGGTGTGCTTGTCCTCGACACCGCTGACGTCGTCCACGGGCCGCCCGGCCTCGGTGAGCAGTTCCTCGGTGCGCAGCGGTCTGATCTCGCTGACCGCGCCGACGAGGGTGGTCTTGCCCACGCCGAACCCGCCGGCCACCAGGATCTTGAGCGTGACGGGCTCGACCGGCGGCTTGCCGCGCTGAGAACGCCCGAAGATCATCGATCTCTTCTCCTTAACCTGCCGCTCACCGTGCCCGGGAGCCGATTCACAGTGCCCTCAGCCCGCTGATCACGTCGCGCAGAATGTTCTCGTCCGGCAGTTCGGCCGGGGGCACGGGCCGGTTGACGTGGACGAGTTCGACGTCCACGAGGTCTCCGACCAGGACCCGCACGACCCCGACGGGGAGGTCGAGTTCGGCGGCGAGTTCGGCGACCGACTGCGGCTCCTGCCGGCACAGTCCGACGATGTCCACGTGCTCCGGGGAGAGGGTGACGTCCGCCTCCGGGTCGTCCGCGTGGGGCTCCGCGACGACCACCGCGATCAGGTCGAGGCGGTGCTGGGCCGCGCTGGTGGTGCGGCCGCGCGTCATGGCGTACGGACGGACGACGGGCCCCGCCTCGTCGTCGAACCAGTGGTTTCTTCCCTGACCGTCTGCGCTCATGTCATCCCACTTACCCGCCCGAGGGCAGATCGGTGCGCGGCGCGGTGCCCAGGTGCACGCCGACCCGCTTGACGAGGAGGGTCATCTCGTAGGCGACCTGTCCGACGTCCGAGTCGGCGTCCGACAGGACGGCCAGGCAACTGCCGTCGCCGGCGGCGGTGACGAAGAGGAAGGCGTCGTCCAGTTCCACGACGGTCTGCCGGACGCTGCCCGCCTCGAAGTGGCGGCCCACGCCCTTGGCGAGGCTGTGGAATCCCGACGCCACGGCGGCCAGGTGCTCGCTGTCCTCCCGGGTCAGGTCCTTGGACACGCCCGTCGCCAGGCCGTCGCCGGACAGGACCACGGCCTTGCGGATGCTCGCGACACGGTCCACCAGGTCGTCGAGGAGCCAGTTCAGCTCCCCGGACTTGGTCGCGGTGTGGCCGGTCGCCTTTGGTGCGGTCATCGACCGTCCCCCTTAGTCGTTCCTCGTGGTGCTGATGGTGCTGTGCCGTCGGGGACGTCGTCGCCCGCGGCGTTCTCCGTGCGGCCGCGTTGCCAGCCGCGCTGGAGCGAGGCCATACGGCTGCGTACTTCCTCGGCGTCACGGTCGCTGGGGTCGGAGCGGTCCTCGGCGGAGGGTTCGGGGCTCTGTCTGAGCTGGGGTGCCAGGTTGGCCTGCCGTACGCGCCGGGGCAGTGCGCCGGTGGCGCCGGTGCCGGACGGAGCGTCCTCGCGCGCGGGGGGCGTGCCGCGGCGGCGGGCGGGGAGGGAGGGCAGCGCGTCGGACTCCGTACGGCCGGCGGGGCGGCGGGCGGGCAGGGCGGGCGGCTCGCCCTCCCGTGCCTGTGCCGGGGCCGGGTGCTCCGTGGGGTCCGCGCCCGCCGTCGGCGCGTCGACCCCGGTGTCCCGGGCGTACCGGGTGGCCCGCTCCGGGACCGGACGCCCGTGCGAGCTGACCAGCTTGGGGGTCCGGCGGCGGGGCAGCGGAAGCGGTCCGTTCGCCTCGTCCCCGTCCCCGTCCCCGTCCTCGGCCGGCTCGGTTTCGTGATCCCGCCCGGAGCGTCGCCGTTCGGCGCGGCGGGCCGCCCGGTCGTCGTCCGCCGCGACCAGTGAGCGGCGCGGGCGGAACAGGCCGCCCCGCTCGCCGTCCTGGTCGTCGAGGGCGTCCAGGTCGACGGACGCCTCCAGTTCGACCGGTCCGTCCAGCAGCGGGGCCGGCCGGTCCGAGAGCCGTGCGGGCACGTGCGAGAGGGCGGAACGGCGGCTCTCCTGCCGCTCCTTCTCCTTGACGTGCTGCGGGCGGTCGAGGCGGAAGCCGACGCCGTTGGTGTCCGGGGCGTCGTCCGTGAGCAGCGCGTCGGGGACGAAGACGACCGCGGTGGTGCCGCCGTACGGGGAGGGCTGCAGGGACACCCGGACGTTCTGCCGCTGGGCGAGCCGGCTGACGACGAAGAGTCCGAGCCGGTCGGTGTCGGACAGCTCGAACTCGGGCGTCTCGGCCAGCCGGAGGTTGGCGTCGAGGAGGGCGTCGGCGGCCATGCCGAGTCCGCGGTCGTGGATCTCCAGGGTGAAGCCGTTGGCGACGCGCTCGCCCAGGACCTGCACGGCGGTGTGCGGCGGCGAGAACACCGTGGCGTTCTCCAGGAGTTCGGCCACCAGGTGGGTGAGGTCGGCGACCGCCGGTCCGGTGACGGCGATGCGCGGCAGCCTGCGGACCTCGATGCGCTCGTAGTCCTCGACCTCGGCGACGGCGGCCCGCACCACGTCCATCAGCTGGACGGGCTTGCGCCACTGCCTGGACGGTGCGGCGCCGGAGAGGATGACCAGGCCTTCGGCGTGCCGACGCATGCGGGTGGTCAGGTGGTCCAGGCGGAACAGGTCGGCGAGTTCCTCGGTGTCCTCGGTCCTGCGCTCCATCGTGTCGAGCAGGGTGAGCTGCTTGTGCAGCAGCACCTGGCTGCGACGGGCGAGGTTGACGAAGACCTCGGAGACGCCGGCGCGGAGTTCGGCCTGCTTGACGGCCGCTTCCACGGCGGCCCGCTGGAGGGTGTTGAGGGCCTGGCCGACCTCGCCGATCTCGTTCCTGTCGTACTCCAGGCGCGGCACCTCGGTCTCCACGTCGACCTCTTCGCCCGCCGACAGGCGGCGCATCACGCTGGGCAGTCGCACGCCGGAGGCCTCGTGGGCCTCCAGTCGCAGCTGCTTGAGGTCGCGGATGAGGGAGCGGCCGACGCGTACGGACAGGAAGACGGAGTACAGCAGGGCGATCAGGCCGAGCGCGCCGGCGATGACGACCTTGGCGATGACGTTCGTGGCGACCGGGTCGACCCGGTCCTGGTAGCGGTCGGCCGCGTGGTCGTCGAGGTCGGCGAGTTCCTCGAGGACGCTGCCGACGGCGGTGTCCCAGCTCTGGGCGGTGACGCCGCGGGGCGCGCCGGCCTCGGAGGCGACGGCGGCCTCCTCGGCGACCCGCAGGGGGGCAGAGGAGGCGTTCTTCCAGAAGCGCTCGTAGCGGTCGCGTTCGGCGGAGGGCAGCAGCGGCAGGTTGATGTCGTACATCACGGTGCGCTGCGCGACCAGGTCGGAGACGTCCCGTATCTCGCCGCGGGTGAGCCGGCCGGTGACCAGGGCGGAGCCGAGGAGGGCGTCCTCGCGGGAGAGCAGTTCGCGGGCGCGGGAGACGTTGACGAGCGCGCGGTACTGCTTGTCGAGATTCACGTTGTCGACGACGTCGAGATTGGCGAGCAGGTCGTGGCAGGGGTCGACGAGACGGTTGTAGAGGCCGAGGGCCTGCGCGCGGTTCACGGTGCCGTCCTCGACGCTGCGGCGCAGGGAGCCGATGCCGTCGAAGGCGTCCAGTACGGCGGTGAGCCGCTCCTCCCCGGCCTGGCCGAGGTCGTCGCGTACGTCGGCGTCGGTGGCGTTGCGGCGGATCTCGGCGACGGCCTCGTCGGTGGCGGTGCGGCTGCGCTGCAGAGCGGCGAGTCCGTCGGAGGCGCGCGGGTCGGCGAGGTGGACGAGGGTCTGGCGGCGTTCCTGCTGGAGGACACGGACGGTGTCCTCGATCGGATAGCCGATTTCCTCGACGACGGTCGAGACGCTGAACAGCCGCCCCGCCTCGCGTCCCGTCAGTACCGTGGCGAACGCCCAGATCGCGGTGAGGGACACCAGCGGCACGAGAAGCAGCGCCACGATCTTCCGGCGGATCGACTTCCCGCGAAAGCGCATGGCCTCCCCCAGCTCGACCCCCACCGGCGGGGGTACACATGTGCGTCAACAAACGGCGCGAGCCTACTACTGACGCACAGGTAACTCGAAGACCCATCCGGAGGTCGAACCTCCGCACCGGGGTCATGCGATGGTCAGTTGTCCGGTCATTGCGGGAGATTGCCTCCCGGGATCGGCGGACGGAGGGGAGGGAGTCGTTCCGGCGTGACGGGCGGATTGGCCGAAATTCTTCGACTGCGCGGGATTTTCGGGAATCTTGGGGACCCGTCGTTCGTCCTTCACTACGGGAAATGGAGGCGGAATCGGCCACAGGAGCCGCATCCCGCCCCTGGGCGGCGTAAAGCAGCGCAAGCCGGGCAGCCAGAGGGGAGCCGTGTCTTGGGGCACGGGCGAGCTGTCTGCTGGCGGTGGGGAGTGACATGTTGATGGGCACGGCGGAGCGGCGCAGGGCGCCCGAGGAAGACGGTGCGGGCGGGTTGACCGCCCCATCGGCCTCCGAGGCTCCGGATCGCGACATTCCGGCTGCCGGGCCGGGCGCGCCGGCCGGTGGACGGCCGACGCGTGAGCGGCCGGAGCGGGAAGGACCGGAGCGATCGAACGGTCGGGAAGCGCGGGAGCAGCGCTCGGGCTACCGGCCGTTGTGGACGGAGGAGCCCGCGCGGCGCCGCCGGCTGCCGGATCCCGTGCGTACGGCGGCAGTTCGCGCGGTAATCGTCGTCGCCGTGACGCTGATACTGGCGATGGTCGCCTTTCTGTGCACGATGGCGGAGTCCTGGCTGGCCTTCCCGATGGTGCTCGGCAGTGTGGCGGGCACAGTGGTGGCGACCTGGGGCGTGCTGGACGTGTGGGTGACGCGCCAGGTCTACAACCAGCGGCACGGCGTGGTGTCGGCGCCGAGCAGCACCGCGCGCGCCATGCGCCGCGAGCGTCGCCGGGCCAGGCGCCAGGCCCGGTCCGCCGAGCGGGGCCAGGAGCGGATACGCAGGCAGGGCGGCACGGGCCGGCTGTCCCACCCCTGAGTGGCAGGCCGGCGTCCGCGCTTCACGGCACGGCCGACCGCACCGCCCCGGCCGTCCTCGGCATCCCCTGGCTCTGGCGGGCGAGTTCGCGGCGGGCCCGCATGAAGGGGCGGGGCCGGTCGACGGCGAGCACCGCGGCCGTACGGCCGTCCCGTTCGTACCGGGCGAGGAGGCCGCCCTCCGTGGGCGCGCCCCCGGCGATCTCACCCTCGGTGACACGGACGGTGTCGCCCTCCCGGCGCCGGCCGGCGAACTGAAGGCGGGCGCCGTACTGGTCGGACCAGAAGTACGGCACCGCGCTCGCGCTCCGCACCGTGCGCCCGGCGAGCAGGTTGGTCACGGCGACCTGGGGCTGTTGCGTGGCGGAGGTCCAGTGCTCCGCGCGCGTGCCGCCGACGCGGGCCACGTCGCCGACGGCGACCACCTGCGGCAGGGAGGTCACACAGCCGTCGTCGCACAGGACGCCGTCGTTCAGGACCAGTGCCGAGCTCGCCAGCCAGGCGGTGTTGGGCGTGGCGCCGATGCCGACGACCACCACGTCCGCGGGCAGCGTCCGGCCGTCGGCGAGTGCCACCGCGGTGACGGCCGCGGTGCCGTGCAGTGCGGCCACGGAGGCGCCGGTGACCAGTGCGACGCCGCCGCGGCGGTGCAGTGCGGCGCACACGGCGGCCATCTCGGGCCCGAGTTGGGGCACGAGCGGCAGTGGAGCGGCCTCGACGACGGTGACGTCGTGCCCGAGGGCCGCGCACGAGGAGGCGGTCTCCGCGCCGATGAAGCCGCCGCCGACGACGACCACCCGGCGTGGCCCGCGGGTGAGTTCCGCGCGCAGGGCGCGGGCGTCGTCCAGGGTGCGCAGGGTGTGTACGCCGTCGAGACGGTCCGCGGTGAGGCGGCGGGCCGAGGCGCCGGTGGCGACGACGACCCCGTCGGTGGACACCGTACGGCCGTCGTCGAGCAGGACGGTACGGCCGCGGGCGTCCAGAGCGCGGGCGCGGACGCCGAGCAGCCACTCGGCGTCCAGGTCGGCGCCCTCCTCGGCGTCGGTGAGCGCCAGCAGGCCCTCGTCGGCCCGGCCGGTGAGGTAGTCCTTGGAGAGGGGAGGCCGGTCGTAGGGCCGGTGGGGCTCGTCGCCGACGATCACCAGTCGGCCGTCGAACCCCTGGGCCCGCAGTTCCCGGGCGGCGTACAGGCCGGACAGCGAGGCGCCGACGACGGTCACGGTCCTCATGCGGCGTTGCCCTCCTCGGCGGCGAGATGGACGTGGACGAAGCCGTCGTCGACGGTGACCCGGTGGGTGCGGACGGGCCTGCGGGCCGGGAGGCAGGTGGGCAGTCCGGTGCGGAGGTCGAACGAGGCGGCGTGCAGTGGGCATTCGACCAGGCAGCCCTCCAGCCAGCCGTCGGACAGGGAGGCGTCCTGGTGGCTGCAGGTGTCGTCGATGGCGTAGAGATCGCCGTCGTCGGTGTGGAAGACGGCGATCGGCGGGTTCGTCCCGACGCGGGCGGACTCGCCCTTGGGGAGGTCTTCGAGGCGGCAGACGGGAATCATGGGCTCCCCTCTCGGTCCGGAACGTGTCCGGCGGGGTGCGCGGACGCGTACCCTTCCGGGATCCGGACGCTTCGGTAACATGATGTTTCACATGGCGCACTGGAGAGCGCTATGCGCAACAGAATCCGGGCGGGCGCCCGTGGCGTCAAGGGCTTCCCGCAGATGCGGTCCCCACAGGGCCGCCAGGTGGTGAGAGTTGAGCCATGCCCCGCACACAGAAGCAGCCCGACCATGGTGAGGACCACGTGGAGAACAAGCAGGGCGGCAGAGGCGCCGCGAGCGGCGTGCAGTCGGTGGACCGCGCCGTGAGCGTGCTGGAGATCCTCGCCCGGCACGGGGAGGCGGGTGTCACCGAGATCGCCGACGAGCTGGAGGTGCACAAGTCCACCGCGTTTCGGCTGCTCGGCGTGCTGGAGAACCGCGGCCTGGTGGCCCAGGAGAAGGAGCGCGGCAAGTACTACCTGGGCGCCGGTGTACTGCGCCTCGCGGGGGCGGCGGCGGTGCGGCTGGACATCTCGCAGGAGGGCGTGCCCGTCTGCCGCGAACTCGCCGACGAACTGGGCGAGACGGCGAACATCGCGGTGCTGGACGACGACGCGGCGGTCAACGTCATGCAGGCGCGCGGCACCGCCTCCGTGACGGCGCAGAACTGGCTCGGCCGGCGCACTCCGCTGCACGCCACCGCCAGCGGCAAGGTGCTCCTCGCCCATCTGCCGCCCACCCTGCGCGAGGGCCTGCTGGCCCGTCCGCTGCACCGGTTCACCGAGCAGACCGTCACCGGCGCGACGGTGCTGCGGGGCGAGCTGGAGACCGTGACCGGGCAGGGCTACGCGATCACCCAGGAGGAGCTGGAGATCGGGCTCGCGGCCGTGGCGGCACCCGTGCGTTCCCACGACGGCAAGGTCATCGCCTCGATCAGTGTCTCGGGCCCGGTGTACCGGCTGACGCCGGACCGGCTGCCGGACCTGGCGAAGCGCACCCTGGCGGCGGGGGTCGAGCTGTCCCGCCGTATGGGGTACGGCGGCTGACCGTACCGGCGGCGCGGGACCGGGATCGCGAAGGGGACCCTCCGGGCCCGCGCCGCGGTGTGTGGCGGGCGCGGCGTGGCGTGCGTGGTGGGCGTGGCGGGCGCGGCGTGGCGTGGTGTGGCGGGCGGGCAGCGCCCGGCGGATTTCGGCCTTCGCGTTCCCTTTGCCAAGGGTTGAGCCGCACCTCTTGACGGCCACTTGATGGCATTCCCACTATGTTCCTCATCGCGCAACCCATCGTGCAATGCGCAACAGCAGAGGAGCTTGTCGTGCCACACGAGGTCCGTGCCGTAGTCGCTGTGAAGAGGGGCGCACCCGTCGAGGTGCAGACGATCGTCGTCCCGGATCCGGGGCCCGGCGAGGTGCTGGTCGCGGTGCAGGCCTGCGGGGTCTGCCACACGGATCTGCACTACCGGGAGGGCGCGGTCACGGACGACTTCCCGTTCCTGCTCGGCCACGAGGCGGCCGGCACGATCGAGGCGGTCGGTGAGGGCGTCGACGGCCTCGCGCCGGGCGACTACGTGGTGCTGGCCTGGCGGGCGCCCTGCGGGCGCTGCCGTTCCTGCCGGCGCGGCCGCCCGTGGTACTGCTTCGACTCCCGCAACGCCGCCCGGCCGATGACGCTGCTGGACGGCACTCCCCTGACCGGAGCCCTCGGCATCGGAGCCTTCGCTGAGAAGACGCTGGTCGCCGCCGGTCAGGCGGTGAAGGTCGACCCGGCCGCCCGCCCCGAGGCCGCGGGGCTCGTCGGCTGCGGGGTGATGGCCGGTTACGGCGCCGCCGTCAACACGGGCGGCGTGGGCCGCGGCGACTCGGTCGCCGTCATCGGCTGCGGCGGCGTGGGCGACGCGGCGATCGCGGGCGCCGCCCTGAACGGCGCCATGAAGATCATCGCGGTCGACGTGGACGGCGGGAAGCTGGACCGGGCGGAACGGTTCGGCGCCACGCACACCGTCGACTCCCGGGGCACCGACCCCGTCGAAGCGGTCCGCGCCCTCACCGACGGCCACGGCGTGGACATCGCGATCGACGCCGTGGGACTGCCCGAGACGTTCCGCCAGGCCTTCTACATGCGCGACCACGCGGGCGTACTGGTCCAGGTCGGCGTGCCCACGCCGGACACGACGGTCGAGCTCCCGCTCATCGACGTGTTCTCGCGCGGCGGCGCGATCAAGTCGTCCTGGTACGGCGACTGTCTGCCCAGCCGCGACTTCCCCTTCCTCATCGACCAGTACCTGTACGGGCTGCTCGACCTGGGCGCCTTCGTCTCGGAGACGACGACGCTGGACCGGGTGGAGGAGGCGCTGGCGAAGATGCACCGCGGCGAGGTGCTGCGTTCGGTGGTGGTCCTGTGAGCGCCCACGGCCTGAGGCCTCCGCCACGCGTGGTCGTCATCGGCGCCGGAATCGTCGGCTGCTCCCTCGCCGACGAGCTGACCGCGCGGGGCTGGACGGACGTCACCGTCCTCGAACAGGGCCCGCTGCCCGCCCCCGGCGGCTCCACCTCGCACGCGCCCGGCCTCGTCTTCCGGACCAGTCCGTCCCGCACCCTGACGGCCTTCGCCCAGTACACCGTCGAGAAGTTCACCTCCCTGGAATCGGACGGCGTGCCGTGCTTCCAGCAGGTCGGCGGCCTGGAGCTGGCCACCACGCCGGAACGCCTCGCCGACCTGCACCGCAGGGCCGGTCACGCCGCCGCATGGGGCGTGACCGGCGAGGTCGTCGGCGCCGCCCGCTGCAAGGAACTCTGGCCGCTCATCGACGAGTCGGTGGTGCTCGGCGGCTTCCACACCCCCGGGGACGGACTGGCCCGCGCACTGCACGCCTGTCGCGCCCAGCTGGACCGCGCGACCGCGCACGGTGCCCGATTCCTGGACCGGCACACGGTCACCGGCATCGAGCGACGGGACGGGAGGGTGACGGGAGTGGTCACGGACCGGGGCACCTTCCCCGCCGACCACGTGGTCTCCGCGGCCGGATTCTGGGGACCGGTCGTCGGCCGCATGGCGGGCGTCGACGTCCCTCTGCAACCGCTCGCCCACCAGTACGCGAGGACGGTGCCGCTGCCCGCCCTGAGCGGCGCCACGGCGGAGGCCGCGAAACCGATCCTGCGTTTCCAGGACTGTGACCTGTACTTCCGTGAGCACTCCGACCGCCTGGGCATCGGCTCCTACGCCCACCGTCCGCTGCCCGTGGACCCGTTCGCCGTCCTCCCCTACGACGAGGCCCGCGCCCGGAACATGGACATGCCGTCCTCGTACCCCTTCACGCCGCGGGACTGGGCGCCGAGCTGGGAGGACTGCCGTCGCCTGATGCCCGCCCTGCGCGACGCCGAGATCGAGTCGGGCTTCAACGGCGTGTTCTCCTTCACCCCGGACGGCATGCCGGTCCTCGGCGAGTCCCGGGCGCTGCGGGGCTTCTGGCTGGCGGAGGCGGTCTGGGTGACGCACTCGGCCGGTGTCGCCAAGGCCGTCGCGGAGTGGATGGTGAACGGGCGTCCGTCGCTCGACGTGCACGAGTGCGACCTCACGCGCTTCGAGGAGGCGCAGCGTTCACCGGCGTACATCCGTGAGCGCGGTTCACAGCAGTTCGTCGAAGTGTACGACGTCGTCCACCCGCTCCAGCCGATGGAGCGGCCACGCCCGCTCAGGGTCAGCCCCTTCCACGCCCGTCAGCAGCAACTCGGCGCGTACTTCCTCGAGGCCGGCGGCTGGGAGCGCCCGCACTGGTACGAGGCGAACTCGGGCCTCGCCGAAGAGGTGCGACCTCCCGGGCGCGACACCTGGTCGGCCCGCCACTGGTCCCCGATCGCGGCGGCCGAGGCGCGGGCCACCCGCGAGAGGGTCGCCCTGTACGACATGACCCCGCTGCGCCGCCTGGAGGTCACCGGCCCCGGAGCCCTCGACTTCCTCGACCGCATGACCACGAACAACCTCCGCAAGAAGCCGGGGGCGGTCACCTACACGCTCCTCCTCGACGAGACCGGCGGCATCCGTTCCGACCTCACCGTCGCCCGCCTCGCCCCCGACCGCTTCCAGGTCGGCGCCAACTCCCCCGCCGACCTGGACCACCTGCTGCGCCACGCACCCGACGGTGTCCACGTCCGGGACATCACCTCCGGCACCTGCTGCGTCGGCGTGTGGGGCCCGCTCGCCCGCGACCTCGTCCAGCCGCTGACGCCGGACGACTTCTCGCACGAGGCGTTCGGCTACTTCCGCACGAAGGAGACCTACGTCGGTCACGTACCCGTCACCGCCATGCGCCTGAGCTACGTCGGGGAACTCGGCTGGGAGCTGTACACCACCGCCGACCTCGGACTGAGGCTCTGGGACACGCTGTGGGAAGCGGGTCAGGACCTCGGCGTGATCGCGGCCGGGCGTTCCGCCTTCAACTCCCTGCGGCTGGAGAAGGGATACCGCGCCTGGGGCACCGACATGACGGACGAGCACAACCCGTACGAGGCGGGCGTCGGCTTCGCGGTCCGCATGGACAAGGCGGACTTCGTCGGCAGGGCGGCGCTGGAGCGCGCGGGCGAGCCGGACCGGCGCCTGACCCCCCTGCTCCTCGACGACCCGGCCGCCGTCGTCCTCGGCAAGGAGCCGGTCCATGTGGACGGCGCCCCCGCCGGGTACGTGACCAGCGCCTCGTACGGCTACACGCTCGGCCGCTGCGTCGCGTACGCCTGGCTCCCGGCTCCGCTGGCCGCCGGCACCGGGGTGCACGTGGAGTACTTCGGCGAGAAGATGCCCGCCACCGTCGCCGACGAGCCCCTGTTCGACCCCGGGATGACCCGTATCCGCCGCTGACCCGCCGCCAGGAGGTCTCCGTTGTCCCCCACCTACGACGTGATCGTCATCGGTCTCGGCGGCATGGGCAGCGCCGCCGCCCACCACCTCTCCGCCCGCGGCACCCGTGTGCTGGGCCTGGAGAAGTTCGGCCCGGTGCACAACCGGGGCTCCAGCCACGGCGGTTCCCGGATCACCCGGCAGTCGTACTTCGAGGACCCGGCGTACGTGCCGCTGCTGCTGCGCGCCTACGAGCTGTACGAGGACCTGGCGCGGGCCTCCGGCCGGGACATCGCCCTGCTCTGCGGCGGAGTGATGGTCGGCCGCCCCGACTCGTGGACCGTCTCCGGCTCGCTGCGCTCCGCGCGCGAGTGGGACCTGCCGCACGAGATGCTGGACGCCCGGGAGATCCGCCGCCGCTTCCCGACACTCACGCCCGAGGACGACGAGGTCGCCCTGTACGAGGCCAAGGCCGGGCTCCTGCGCCCCGAGAACACGGTCGCCGCGCATCTCCAGCTCGCCACCCGGCAGGGCGCCGACCTGCACTTCGACGAACCGATGACCCGCTGGGAGCCCTATCGGGACGGCGTGCGGGTGCACACCGCCGAGAACACCTACACCGCTTCCCACCTGGTGATCTGCCCGGGCGCGTGGGCGCCGCGGCTGCTCGCCGACCTCGGGGTGCCGTTCACCGTCGAGCGGCAGATCATGTACTGGTTCCAGCCGCGCGACGGCATCCGCCCCTTCCGTCCGGCGAACCATCCGATCTACGTCTGGGAGGACGCGGCCGGCGTCCAGGTCTACGGCTTCCCGGCCATCGACGGCCCGGCCCAGGGTGCCAAGGTCGCCTTCTTCCGCAAGGGGCAGGTCACGACCCCGGAGACCATCGACCGCACCGTGCACGACGACGAGATCGAGGCGATGGCGGACCACATGTCCGGCCGCATCCCCGATCTGCCCGGCACCTTCCTCAAGGCCGCGACCTGCATGTACACCACCACGCCCGACGAGCACTTCGTCATCGCCCGCCACCCGGCGCACCCCGAATCGGTCACCGTGGCCTGCGGCTTCTCCGGGCACGGCTTCAAGTTCGTACCCGTCGTGGGCGAGATCCTCGCCGATCTGGCGCTGACGGGCACGACCGCGCACCCCATCGGTCTCTTCGACCCCGCCCGAGGAGTACGCACGTGACGACGACGCCCCTGTCCTCCAGCCTCATCGCGACGCTTGCGGGCCACTACTACACCGACCCGGAGATCTTCCGTCAGGAACAGCGGCACGTCTTCGAGTCGATGTGGTTCTGCGCGGTCCGCGGCGCCGACCTCGAGCGGCCCGGCGCCTTCCGTACCGTGCAGGTCGGCCGCGAGAGCGTGATCGTCACGCGGACCCGCGGGGGCGGGCTGCGCGCCTTCCTCAACGTCTGCCGCCACCGCGGCGCCCGGCTCTGCCTGGAGGAGTCCGGCGAGGTGCGCCGCACCCTCCAGTGCCCGTACCACGCGTGGACGTACGACCTCGACGGCAGGCTCGTCGCCGCGCCCAACCTGACGAGGATGCCGGACGTCGACCGGTCGGCGTACGGCCTGGTCGAGGTCGCCCTGCGCGAGTGGCTCGGCTACGCCTGGGTGTGCCTGGCCGACGAGCCGCCCTCCTTCGAGGAGACGGTGCGCGGCGCGGCCGTCGAACGGCTCGGCGATCCAGCCGCCATCGAGCAGTACGGGACGGAGAACCTCGCGCTGGGCCGGCGCGTCAGGTACGACGTGCGGGCCAACTGGAAGCTGATCGTCGAGAACTTCATGGAGTGCTACCACTGCGCGACCATCCACCCCGAACTCACGGACGTGCTCCCGGAGTTCGCCGAGGGCTACGCGGCGCAGTACTACGTGGGCCACGGTGCCGGGTTCGGCGACGGGGTGAAGGGCTTCACCGTCGACGGCAGCGAGGGCTTCGGCAGGCTGCCCGAGGTGTCGCCGGACCAGGACCGCCGCTACTACGCCATCACGGTCAAACCGACGGTCTTCGTCAACCTCGTGCCGGACCACGTGATCCTGCACCGCATGTTCCCGATGGCCGAGGACCGCACGGTCGTCGAGTGCGACTGGCTGTACGCGCCCGAGGTCGTGGCGTCCGGTGCCGATCTGTCGAAGTCGGTCGAGCTGTTCCACCGGGTCAACACCCAGGACTTCGCGGCCTGCGAGCGGACCCAGCCGGCCATGGCGTCCCGGGCCTACCGGGCGGGTGGGGTGCTGGTGCCGACGGAGCACCACATCGGGATCTTCCACGAGTGGCTGCGGGAGCGGCTCGGCGGCCGCGACGAATAATTCGCGGCGCCTCTACTCCTCGTCGCGCAGCCGGGCCGCCAGCGAGGTCAGCGGCTCGGTCTCCTCGGTGTGGCCCAGGGCGGTCAGTCGGGAGACCGCCGCGTCGAGGCGGGTGAGGGCGGGGGCGGGGCGTTCCAGGTAGAGGCCCTCCACCGCGCCCGCGAGCCGGACGCACTCGGCCCACTCGCCGGCGCGGTCGTTGTCCGGGCCGGGCTCGCCGATCAGGGCGAGAGCCTGGTCCAGGGCGGTCAGGGCGTCCTCGTAGGCACCCGCGTAGGCGTTGACCCGCCCGTGTTCGTAGGCCAGCGCGGAGTCCAGGGGGCGGCCGTGGGCCTCGTACCCGGCGGTGCGGGCTCCGTCGGCGACGCGGGCGGCGTCGGCGAGGAAGGCGAGGGCGTCGGGCAGTCCTTCGGGGGCCTGCTGCTGGGCCTGGAGACGGGCCAGTTCGCGCAGGCAGTTGCTGAGCAGCTCGTGGCGCGGGTCGCGGGCGTGCGCGGCGAGTGCCTGGTCGGCTGCCTCGCGGGCGCTGCCGAACTCACCGGACTCGGCGAGGAGTACGGCCGTCTCCGCGGCGATCATGGCGTGGCTTCCCGGGTCGTCGTCCCAGCCGGCCGACTCCGCCGCGAGGGCGACGAACTCCGCCGTGGCGGCCTTGAGGTCGTCGCCCGTGTGCAGCGCGCGGGCGCGGGTCAGGCGCAGCTGGGCGGCCAGCCGGTCGTCCAGCTCTCCGGCGGCGACCTCCGGTTCGGCCAGCAGGGAGTCGAGCAGGGCGATGCAGTCCTCGACGCGGCCGAGGTCGAGGCTGAGCTGGGCCGCGTTGCTGTAGGTGCAGTACGCGTCGAACCGGCTGCCGCGGCGCAGGGTCAGCTCCGCCGAGCGCGTCAGGTGCCGCAGTGCCTCTTCGGGGCGGCCCAGATGCATGCAGGCCTCGGCCAGGTCGCCGTGGAGGCGGGCGGTGTCGACCGCGTCGGCCGGCCAGTCGGCGGCCAGGCGCAGCGCCTCGCCCAGGTCCGCGTGCGCGGCCTGCGCGTCCTGGAGGGCGAGCCGGAGCCGGGCACGGAGTGCGAGGGTGCGCGGCAGGTGCCAGGCCGGGCCGTGCGCCTTCAGCCGGTCGAGGAGCGCGTCGGCCTCGGTGAGCGCGGCGGGCAGGTCGCCGGAGATCGCGTAGGTGCTGGCCCGCACGAGCTGGGCGCCGGCGATCTGCCCGACGAGGTCGTGCCGGGTGGCGAAGGCGTGCAGCAGGTCCGCCTCGGCGAGGACCGGTGCGACGTGCGCCTCGCTCCGCGAGGTCTGCAGGCGCAGGCCGAGCGCGGTCGCCCGCAGCCGCAGCAGGCGGGCCTCCTGGTAGGGGGCGAGCCCGGGCGTGCCCTCGTGCAGACGGACGATGGCCACGTGGGCGGCGCCCAGCGCGGCAGCCTTCGCCCCGTCCGCGTCACCGCCGCCCGCGGGGCCCTGGCCCGAGGCCCCGTCCCCGGTCGCGGCGGGGATGGGGACCACGTCGCCGTCCCCGGCGGGCATCTCCGCGTCGGCCGTGGCGGGGGGCGTCGCGCCAGCCCCGGCCGGAATCCCCGCGCCGGCCACAGCAAGGCTCGCCGCATCAACCCCGGCCGGCATCTCCACATCGGCCCCGGCAAGGCTCCGTCCATCGCCCCCGACAGGGCTCACCGCATCAACCCCCGCCGGAACCCCCGCGCCGGCCACAGCAAGGCTCGCCGCATCAACCCCGGCCGGCATCTCCACATCGGCCCCGGCAAGGCTCCGCACATCACCCCCGACAGGGCTCACCGCATCAACCCCCGCCGGAACCCCCGCGCCGGCCACAGCAAGGCTCGCCGCACCAGCCCCGGCCGGCATCTCCACATCGGCCCCAGCAGAGATCACCACATCAGCCCCGGCAAGGCTCCGCACATCGCCCTCGACAGGGCTCACCGCATCAACCCCCGCCGGAACCCCCGCGCCGGCCACAACAGGGCTCGCCGCACCAGCCCCAGCCGGCATCTCCACATCGGCCCCAGCAGAGATCACCACATCAGCCCCGGCAAGGCTCCGTCCATCGCCTCCCGCAAGAGCCTGGGCATCAACCCCAGCAGGACCCCCTGCATCCGCCCCGGCAGGCGTCACCGCATCGCCCGCAACAAGACTCTCCGCATCAACCCCGGCAAGGGCCTCTGCGTCGCCCCCATCAGGAGCCTTGGCGTGGCCCCCGGCCACAGCCTCCGCGTCGCGCCTCGCAAGAGCTTCCGAGTCGCCCTCGGCCGCAGCCTCCGCGTCGTCCCCGGCGGTTGCCTCGGCGGTGGCGAGGAGGGCGCAGGCGCGGGCTATGGCCGCGTGGGCCGGTGCGCCGGCGTCGTCGTAGAGGCCGGCGGCCTCCTCGTGGAGGGCGGCCGCCTCGGTGAAGTCGTCCCTCTCACCCGCCCGGCTCGCCTCGTCGGCCAGCAGGTCGGCGCGCAGCCGTACGAGCGGGCCCACGGCCGGGTCGTCGGGGTGGGTGTAGTCACGGGCGGCGACGCGGGTGCGCAGCAGAGCCCAGCATGCCTGCGCGTCCGGGTGCCCCTGCTGGTCCAAGGCCCGGGCCCGCGCCACGAGTTCGGGCAGCGACTCGGGCACGTCGGCGGCCGTACGGGCGGCGGGAGCGGCGACCGGGGCGGCCGGGGCCACGTCGTCGAGGGCGCGGGTGCGCAGGGTCAGCTCCAGCGCGTCCAGCAGCGGGGCGCGCTCGAGGCGGGCGCCGCGGCGCTCGGTGTGGGCCGCGGTTTCGTTCCGGGCGTCGAAGCGGGCGGCGAGGTCGTCGGCGCGGCCCCGCACCTCGGTGCGCAGTCCGGCCACCGTCCAGGTGCGGCCCGCGTAGCCGCCGGCGGGCAGTTCGCCGTGGCCGAGCGCCTCGACGCGCTGGAGGAGGACCTCCGCGCCGGTGAGGAAGTCGAGCAGGTCGAGCGGCGAGTCGACCTCGTCGAACAGGTTCCGGTTCTCGGCGAGCAGTTCCAGGCCGCGCGCCTCGTTGCCGGTGAGCGCGCAGAACTCCAGGTGCCGCCCGACCTCGCCGGCCGTCGCGGGGTTGCGGCGGCAGCCGCGGTAGCCGGCGAGGTGCAGTTCGCGTGCCCGGTCGGTGCGGCCGGTGCGCAGCAGGGGCAGCAGCGCGTACGAGATGGACCGGGTCGGCTCCTCCTGGCAGGACTCCTTCCCGGCCAGGACGGGCTCCCAGGCGTCGAGCGCGCCCTCGTCGTCGCCCGCCGCGAGCCGGTACAGGGCGCGTTCGCAGATCTCGCAGGCCTCGCAGTCGCTGAGCACGGTGCGGCCGCGGCCCGCCCACAGCTCGTAGGCGAGGTCGGTGCCTTCGCCCATGTGGGCGGCGAGCTGGTACGCCTGCCCGTAGTAGGGCTGGAGGCCGAAGCCGGCCTTCTCGTACCGGTCGCGCATCTCGGTCAGCCACTGGCGCAGGCCGCTCAGCGGTACCTCGGGCAGCGCGCGCAGGGCGTTGGCCACCCACTTGAACCGCCAGAACAGCAGGTGGCGCAGCCGCTCGTCGAAGATGTCCGGCTGCTCGTCGAAGAGGGTGAGCAGGCGGGCGAAGACGACGGGTGACTTCCGGGGCTCCGAGCCGTAGGTGTACGCCTCCTGGAGTTCGAGGAGGACGCGGACGAGTGGAAGGGGCTCGGCGAACTGCTCGGCGGCGTCGACGAGTTCCTCGGCGGTGACGGTGCGGGTACGGCCGTAGGGGCGCCGCTGGTTCTCCTGGAGCGCCTCGTACAGCTCGTCGGTGTTCTGGGGTGCGGTCGGCATCGTCAGCTGTCCTTGCGGAGGGCGTGGGCGAGGAGGTCGAGGAAGGAGCGGTTGATGAGGCTGGACTCGGCGGGCCTGAGCGGGCGCCGGGACAACAGCGCGGCCTGTCCGTAGAGGGCTTCGGCGCTGGTGCGGGCCAGTTCGGGCTCGTCGATGGCGACGGCGGTGCGGACCAGCGGGTTGAGCTGGTTGAGGATCAGCTGGGCTCGCGGGGCCTCCTGGCGCAGGGCGCCGAGGATGTCGCCCCACAGGCTGCCCTCCTGCTCACGGGCGAGTTGGGAGCGGGTGCGCTCGTGCCGGGCCTCGCGGCTGTCGACGAGGAGGGCAGGGGCGGACGCCGGCTGGAAGGTACGCAGTGCGACGTCGCAGTCGAAGACGGCCAGGGCGTCGCGGGCCCGGGCGAGGTAGGCCGCGGCGGCCAGTTCCGTCTCGCGGTCCACGGGGTCGAGGTGGGCGGTGAGGGTCGCCGGGTCGAGGTCGGCGACGTTGACTTCCGGCCTGATCTCGGGCAGCCGGTGGACCAGTTCGCGGTCGTAGGTGTAGCCGCCGTTGACGACGCCGAGCCCGGCGGCCGAGGCGATCGCCGCGACCTGCCGGAACTCCTCCACGCTCGACGTCACGAGCACGGTGCGGTGGGTGCGCGCGAACTCGTCGAGTGTGGTGTGCCCATCGGTGGTCTCGAACGGCAGCCAGGGCAGCAGCATCCGCAGGATCTCGTCGTCGTGCACCGCGAGCGACTTCACGGCCAGGTGGTGGGCCTGGAGGAAGCGGGCGAGCAGGTCCGGGTCGCTGGCGGCGGCCCGGGCGATCCACGCGCGCAGCCGCTCGGCGAGGGCGTCGCGGACGGCGGCGAGGGTGTCGTCCTCGTACAGGGACTCGCGGGACGCCGTCGGGCGCAGGCTCTCGGCGTCGACGACGCAGCGGACGAAGAACGCCCACTCGGGCAGGATCTCCTCCGCCCGCTCGGACAGCAGCATGCCCTTGACGTGCACGCGGTGGCCGTGGCGACGACCGGCCGGCACGGCCTCCGGCAGGACGCAGGCGATGCCCTTCAGGCCCACGGCCGGCAGGTCCAGTTCGATGGTGTCCAGCGGCTTGAAGCCGAAGACCTCCTCCCCGTACGCGGCCAGGGCACGGGAACGGGCTCCCGGCGTCGGGTGGGCACGGGCCCAGGGCGCGGGCTCGGGGTTGACGGCCGCGCCGCCGCTGCCGCTGCCGCCCGTGCCGTCCTCGAAGGTCACCGGGTGACGCAGCAGGGAGCCGAAGTGCCGGGCCAGCGCGTGCACCTGGGCCGGCCGGGTCCACTCGCCCGCGTCGGCGCGGGGCGTCAGCGTGACGGTGGTGCCGGGCCGGGGGCGGGCGGAGGCGCGCAGGGTGCGGACGGTGTAGCTGCCGTCGCCGCGGCCCCGCCACTCCACGGCGGGTGCGTCCGGGGTGCGTGCGGAGCGGCTGACGACGTGGATCTCGTCCGCGACCAGGAAGCAGGAGAGCAGGCCGATGCCGAACTGGCCGATGAAGTCGGCGCGTTGCTCGGCGATCCGATCCGTGCGCTTGCTGCTGCGGCCGATCGTGGCGAGGAAGGTGTGGACGTCGGCCTCGGTGAGGCCGACGCCGTCGTCCTCGACGCGTACCACCGAACCGTCGGCGTACAGGCGGATGCCGAAGGCGTCGGCGGGGGCGGCCGGTTCGAGGCCGTGCCGGGCGGTCAGCGCGTCCACCGCGTTCTGCAGGAGTTCGCGCAGGTAGACGCGGGGACTGGAGTAGAGGTGGTGGGAGAGGAGGTCGACGAGGCCGCGCAGGTCCACTTGGAAGGTGCGGTCGGCGCCGGCCGGGCTCAGGGGGGCGTCGGGCAGAGTCATCGGGCAGTCCCGGGGTGGGTTGATCGAGGAGCGGGGGCGAGTGAGGGGCGGTGTGCCGGGCGGCGGGGCCGGACCGGGCGGCGGGCTCAGGCGTGGCGCCTGAAGCGGGCGTACGCCTTGTCCGGTTGCGCCATGTAGCCCCAGGGCCACGAGGTGTACGCGCCGTCCAGTGCGTGGAAGACACGCGGGGCCACGACGCTCTCCGAGGCGAGCGACAGGGCCATGGCGAAGACGTTGAAGTCGTGCTGCCAGCCCGGGCGCCGCTCGTAGGCGGGGTGGAGGATGCTGTGTCTGGCCGCCTCCCTCAACTCGGCCTGGATGTACGGCAGGTCGAGGCAGCTCTGGCTGTCCGACTCCACCCAGTCCTCGATGTGGGCCATCGCCACCACACAGCCGAGGCGGTGTCCTTCGGGCGCGCGGGTGAACGCCTCGCGGGCGTATGTCATGGCCTGCCCGGGCCTGCCGCCCCAGCGGGGCTGCAACTGCGACACCCACTCGACGTGGGTCTCCAGGTCCAGCGGGTCGCGGCGCAGGGCGGCGTCGCGCCGGGTCCGGTTGACGGTGTCCCCCAGCGACATGCCACGCCCCGAAGTCAGCAGCCGACGCCACGGCGTGACCCACGCGGGCCGCAGCTCGGCGGCCCGGAGCAGGTGCTCCTCGGCGACTTCGAGCCGCTCGTGGAAGACGCGCCACTGCTCCTGCGTGACGTTCGCGGCACGTTCGGCGGTGCGCGCCTCCCAGCCCCAGGCGATGTGGCGCGCCCCGGATATCAGCAGGGCCGTCGCCCGGTGGTCGCCGTCCTCCTCGGCGGCGCGGCCGATCCAGTCCTGCACGCCGTCCAGGTCGGCCAGTTCACCCAGTACCTGGTGGTCGCTGCCGAGATCGAAGGGGACCAGCGCCGCCTTGACCGCCTCCCAGTCACCCGCGTCGGCCGCCTCCACCAGCGCGAGCACCCGTGCGTCGCCGAGGGCGCGCACGGTGTACGTCCCGTTCTTGCGCCTGCGCGGGGCGGGAAGGGCGTGCGGGTCCGCCGCCGGTCTCTCCCCAACCCTGCCGAACAGCTTGCCGAGCATGTCGCGCCCTCCCCAGGTCCCGCGTGATCAACCGGAGCAGCATAAGCGGACCCACCGACATCCCCTCCACAGGGTTTTCACTGGGGCTTCACACGCTCGGACGGGCAGGGCCCCGGCCGGGCCCGCCCGTTTAGGCCGGTGGCTGGGCCGGTGGCTGGGCGGGCCGTTTGTACATGCGGGTCGCCGTGATCTCGCTGTGCACCGTCTCGCCCTCCCCCTCCGCGGCCGGGGTCGGCTGGGGCAGTCCCGGCTTCAGATGCTCCTCCACGCTGATGTACTTCAGCCCCGCCCTGAGGTCCGCGTCGTTGCGCAGCCGGATGACCAGCGGGAACTCGGCCAGCGCGGTCGTGTCGAACAGGCCGGTGGTGTACAGGAGCTGGACGCCGAGCGCGTCCGAGACGGCCCGCTGAAGCTCCAGCAGGTAGGTGGCGTTGGCGCGGCCGATGGGGTTGTCGAGGAACAGGGTGCCGGCGTGGCGGTGCCGGTCGCGGCCCCGGTCGTTGCTGCGCAGGGCTGCCATCGTGCAGTACAGGGCGATGGCCGCCGTGAGCAGCTGGCCGCCGGAGAAGACGTCGCCCATCTGCCCGACGGGGACGCGTTCGGCGCGCAGTACGGCGTCGGGCTTGAGGATCTCGACGGCGACGCCCTTGGGCGCCAGGGCGGCGGCGACGCCGCGCAACAGCAGGGACATGCCGTCGCGGCGCAGGTCGGAGTTCTTCTTCACGGCCGCGCGGGTGGCCTCGTCGACGACCTCGCCGAGCCGCTCGGTGAGGGTGGCCTGGTCGGGTTCCTCGAAGCGGATGCGCAGGAACTCCTGCCCGGACCACTCGCCGAGGCCCTCCGGCAGCCGGGAGAGCCGCTGGGCGGAGCGCAGGGTGGCGAGGGCGGACTCGACCAGGCCGCGCAGCCGGTCCACGATCGAGTCGCGGTTGCGCTCCAGCTGGGCCAATTCGTCCGTCAGGACCCGGAGCCGGGGCGCGAAGGCGTCCGCCCACTTGGCGGCGTGCTCGGGCAGTGCGGCGGCGGGCAGTTCGCGGATCTGCTGGCGGGCGGGGGTGCGGACCTGCTCGTAGCGAGTGGAGTTGGCGTGCCGGACGAGTACGTCGCTCGCCTCGCGTACGGCGGTCTCGGCGGCGGAGAGGTCGGCGGCGCAGCCGCGCAGCGAGCGGCGGGCCTCGGCGGCCGACTGGCGGGCCTCCTCCAGAGCGCCCGGGTAGGGCTCGGGCTCCTCCTGCTCCTCCTCGGGCGCGTGCTCGCGCAGCAGGTCGCGGAGCATGGCGGCGATCTCGTCGAAGCCGCCGGCCGCGTCCTCGGCGGCGCGGTGCGCGTCGAGCAGTTCGGCGTGGGCCTCGCGGGCCTGGGCCAGTGCCTCGGTCCGGGAGGCGAGTTCGGCGCTCGCCGTGCGCAGCAGGGTCTGGGCGTGCTCGGCGTCGCGCGGGAGGAGTTCCCCGGCGAGTTCGGTGTGGGTGTCGCCGTCCTCGGGCGCGTGCCGTTCGGCCTCGCCGCGCAGCCGGCCGAGCTGTTCGCTCGCGCTGGACATGCGCGTTTCCAGGAGCTGCACCAGCTCCTCGGCGCGGGCGGCGGCGGCCTGCCGGGAGGGCCCGTCGGAGCCGTCGGGCGACTCCAGCAACTGCCCGGCCCGGGTGCGGACCTTGT
This sequence comes from Streptomyces sp. BBFR51, assembly GCF_044591655.1. NCBI lineage: Bacteria > Bacillati > Actinomycetota > Actinomycetes > Kitasatosporales > Streptomycetaceae > Streptomyces > Streptomyces sp. BBFR51. The sequence goes on from NZ_CP172448.1 coordinate 1,558,720, forward strand.
TGCTCAGCCGGTCCAGCTCCGCGCGGGCCGCGCTCTCGTCGCTCTCCGCGCGGGCCTGTTCGGCGCGCAGGTCGGCGCCGACGCCCACCTTCTCGTAGAGCTGGGAGGCGGCGCGGTAGGCCTCGCGGAGGGCGGGCAGGGACGACTGGGGCGTCTCGGTGCCGCTCTCCGATGCCTCGTCCGGTACGTCGTCGGGGGCGCCCGCGATCTCGGAGCGCTCGGCGCGCAGTGCGCGGGCGGTACGGCGGGCGTCGTCGGCGGCCCGCTGGGCGGCACGCCGGTCCTCGTCGGCGGCGCGGGCCCGCTCCAGGCAGGTCTGGGCGCGGGCCTCGGCCTCGGCGCCCTCGTCGGCCAGTTCACGGAGTCTCACCTGCCAGCCGGCGCGTTCGCGCAGCCGGAAGGCGAGTCCGGCGAGGGCGTCGGCGGCACGCCGGGCCTTCTGCGCGGCCTCCTGCCGCTCGTCCCGCATCCGTACGGCCTCGGCGGCGCTCTCGTCGGCCTCGGCCCGCACGGTGCGCGCCTCGGTCAGCTCGGCCTCGGTCTCAACGGCGAAGGCGCGGGCCTCCTCGGCGGTCTGTGCCAGCTCGGCGAGGCGTCCGGCGGGGCAGCCGGTGCGCCAGGAGGCGAGCCGGGCCGCCAGCTCGCGGTCCTTGCCGAGCCGGGCGGCCAGCGTGCGGATCTCCCCGTCCCGCTCGCCCGCCCGCGCGCGCAGCGCGTGCCGCTCCTCGTCGGCGGCGTGCTCGTCGTGCATGGCCGGGTTCGGCGGTACGAGGAAGACGTCCCCGGTGTCGGCGTCGGGGGCCGGGGTCGGCGCGAGGAGCGCGGCGGCCGTGCCGACGGCGACGGCGGAGCGCGGGAGCAGGGCGGCGTCGCCGAGGACGTCGCGGGCGCGGGTGTGCGAGTCGGGGTCGGTGATGATCACGCCGTCGACCAGCTCCGGGCGGGCGGCCAGCACGCGCGCGTGGTCGGCGGGGTCGACGGCCTGCGCGAGGTAGCGCCAGCCGGGCAGGGCGGGGATGCCGTGCTCGCCGAGGAACTCGACGGTGGCCAGCACGTCCGGTCCCGGCGGCAGCAGTCCGCCGTCGCCGAGCGCGCCGAGGATGCGGGAGTCGTCGGCGGCCGCGGTGCGCAGCTCGAACAGCTGGCGTTCGGCGGCGGAGACGGTGTCGTCGAGCAGTTCGCGCAGCTCGTCGGCGAAGCGGTCGAGCTCCTCGGGGGCCAGCGCGCCTTCCGCTGCCCTGGGGGCGGCACTCCGGTCGTCACGGTCCGCGTCCTGGCGGGGCTGGGGGATGCCCGGGCGGGTCTCGGCGGCCAGGCCGAGCAGGTCGGCGAGCCGTTCCTGAGCCGCCAGCGCCTCGGCCGTGCGCCGCTCGGCCTCGTGGGCGAGCTCGGCGGCGGTGGCCGCGTCCGCCGCGCGGGCCGCCGTCAGTTCGGCGCGGCTCTCCGCGGCGGCGGCCTCGCGCGCGTGCTCGGTGGCCCGGTGTGCCGCCTCGCGGGCGGTGTCCCAGGCCGCGACGGTCGTCTTCTCCGCGTCGCTGGCCGCGAGGGCGGCGCGGGCCGGGTCGGCGTCGGGCGCGCTGTCGTCCAGCCAGCCGGCGCGGACCGCCTCGGCGGTCTCCTGCTCGACCTCGCCGAGGCGCTGACGCAGGTGCCCGGCCTCGCTGCGGGCGCGCTGCGCCTCGGTGGCGGCGGTGGTGGAGTCCCGGTGGGCGGCCTCGCCGGCCTCCTGGAGGGCGGCGGAGCGCTCCTCCTCCTCGTTGGCGTGGTGCTCGGCCTTCCCGGCCGCCGCGTGCAGGGCGCGGACGAGTCCGACGGCGGCCTTGGCGCGGGCGGCGAGCGCGGGGGCCGCGTCCCGCTCGGCCTCCTGGATGGCGGCGGACACGCGGGAGACGCGGTCGGCGGCGGCGCGGTCGCGCAGGACGGCCTCGGCGGCCTGCCAGGCGGAGTGCAGGGTGCGGGCGTCGGCCAGTTCGCGCTTCTGCGCGGCGGCGGACTTCTCCGCGGCGGTCAGGGCCAGGGAGGCGTGCCGGTAGGCGAGTTCGGCGGCGACGAGGGAGCCGCGGTCCCGTGCGGACTCGGCGTGCGTGACGGCGTACGCGGCGGCGGTGACCCGCTGGGCGAGGTCACCGGCCCGCACCCGCTCCCGGGCGCCGCGGGCGGAGAGCCGGCGGGCCAGGTTCCTGGTGCGGCGTTCGGCGGCGGTGTGGACGTCCCGCGCGCGTGTGCGCGCCTCGGCGGCCTCGACGATCCGGCCGAGGAGGTCGACGGACCCGGCGGTGAAGTCGCGTTCGGCGATCAGCTCGGCGCGCCGGCCCAGCTTGTTGCCGAAGCCCCCGACCAGGTCGGCGAGTCCGTCGGTGTCGCGGGTGTCCGTGACGGCCCGCAGCAGCAGGTCGGTGAAGTCGGAGTCCTTCTTGACGGCGAAGAGGCCGGCGGCCTCGCCCTCGTCGGCGTTCATCTCGCGCTGGTAGCGGAAGAGTTCGGGGTCGAGAGCGAGGTCGCCGAGGTGCTCGATCCAGCGGTCGTGGATCTCCTCCCAGTGCACCTCCAGATGCGGGTACGCCTTGCCGGCCTCGGTGAGCGCGTCCCGGAAGCCCTTCATCGTGCGCCGCCTGCCCTGCGCGCCGGAGACGCCCTCGGCGGGCGGGCGTACGGCGGTGGCCTCGGCGACGGGCAGGTTGTCCAGGGTCAGTCCGGGTCCTGGCCGGAAGGAGTACCAGGCCTCGGCGAACTTGCGCGGGTCGCCGGAGACCTGCCGTCCCCGCCACTCGCTGACCTTGCCGACGACGACGCACTCGCCGGTCTGCACGTGCTGCCACTCCAGCGCCACGTGTCCGCAGTCGTCGGCGAGCAGGAACTTGCGCAGCACGCCGGAGCTGGCGCCGCCCAGGGTGTTGCGGTGGCCCGGCAGCATCACCGAGAAGATCAGCTTGAGCAGCACGGACTTGCCGCCGCCGTTCTCCAGGAACAGCACGCCCGCGGGAGCGGGCCGGCGCGGCGGGCCGACGGGCTCCTCCTCGAAGAACTCCGCCTGCGTGGGCGCGGGGTCGGGCACGGGCTCACCCACACCGCGCAGGTCAAGCACGGTGTCGGCGTAGCGCGCACCGGCGGGTCCGATGGAGTAGAGGCGGACCCGGGACAGCTCGTACATGGCGGACTCTCGTAAGTCTTCGGGAAGTCGGGGACGTTCGGACGGGTGCGGGGGCAGGGACGGAGGCGGGGCGGGGGCCGGGCGGCCGGAGGTCAGGTGGAGTGGAAGGGCAGGCCCGCGTCGGCGACCAGGTCCAGGTCGTCCGTCTCCTCGGCGGGCAGCAGCGTCGCGGTGCCGTCGGTGACCGGGACGACGCCGAGGTCCAGCAGCTCGGCCAGGGCGGCGCTGCCCGCCATGTCGCGCACCTGGAGCTGGTAGCGGGCCGTCGTGCGGTACGTGCCGCCGTTGTCGTCGCCGGTGCGCTGGAGGAAGCCGGACTCGGTGAGGAACGCGGCGGCCTTGCCGACGATGCCGGTGGTGGAGCCCGGGAGTCTGCGCGCGTCCTTGGTGGCGCCGGTCGCGCTGCGCCGGACCCAGATCCGCCACGCGGCCTCCAGGCCGGGGGCGTCGCTGGCCGGGTCGGTGTTCTCGCCCTGCTGCTCCGCCCGCTCCTCGAGTCTCCGGCAGGCCTGGCGGACGAACGCGTCCACGCCGTTGACCGTGACACGGCCGATGTAGCCGTCGTCGGCGAGGTCCTCGGGGCGGGGGTAGGCCATGGCGGCGACGGCGAGGTGGGCGAGGCCGTGCAGGAAGCGGTCGCCGGAGTCGGTGGCGGCGCGGCGCGCGTAGTCGCCCATGCGGACGGCGAACACCGAGTCCTCGGCGGCGCTCACGGCCATCCCCGCGCGCGGGGACACCTCCAGGACGATCAGTCCGAGGCCGGCCGCCACGGCGTCGGCGAGCCGGGCGAAGGGCGGGTCCTCGCGGTACCGGCGCAGCAGGTCGGCGTACTCCTGGTCGCGGGCGGGGAGCAGCTTGGGCTGGAGGCCGAAGGCGACGAGCCGCGCCGCGTCGGCGGCGTCGGCGGGCGTGACGGCCGCGGTGGCCGGTGCGGCACCCGCTTCCGGTTCGCTCCGGTCGACGTGCTCGGTCACGGTCGGTACTCCTCGCTGTGCGGTCGCTCGGGGGTGAGGTGGTGGGAGGGGTGCTGCGGGCCGGTCATGCCGCCTCCGTCCGGTCGGCGGCCATCCCCGCGGCGTCCAGCAGTGCCGTGCCGACTATCAGGTCGGCGCCGCCGAATCCGGGGTCGTCCAGCTCGGTGCCGTCGTCCACGGCGAACAGCAGTTTCGGCTCGCCCTGGCGGTAGGCGGTGCCGACCGGCGGACTGGCCGCGTGGACGGCGAGCAGGGCGACGAGGTACGGCAGTTCGGGGTCCCGGGCGCGGGCGTCGGCCAGCAGCCCCGACAGCCGGCGCGGGGCGTCGTGCGGCAGGTCGAGCAGTTCCATGGCGGCGGCGAGCTGTTCCTCGCTGAAGCGGCTGTCGTCCGGGGTGGCGATCAGGTCGGGTTCCGGCATCTCGGCGCCCAGGTGCTCCCGCTCCACCGGCGGGGTCAGGAGTATGTCGACGAGGTCGCCGACCCGGACGGAGACGGGCGTGCGCAGCCCGGTGCCGCGGGTGAAGAAGGCGTCGGTGACGCGCAGCGCCCGCTCCAGGGGCAACGGCAGCACGGGGGCGACGAGATGGCCGTACAGGTCCAGGCCCGAGGTCGTCAGGGGGGTGGCGAAGGCCTGCCGGTCCTGCTCGGCACGGAAGAGCGGGCCGGCCTCCAGGAGCCGGGACTGGAGCTGGGTGTGGCGTCGGATGCAGTCCTTGACGATGTCGACCAGCTCGGCCGCGCGGCGCTTGTGCTCGGCGTCCTCGGACTCGTCGCGGGCTTTGCGGATGTTGGTGAGGATCGCGTTCTCGTGGCGGTACCGGTCGGCGACGTGGTCCAGGGCCTCCGCGATCATGTCGGGGACGGCGCTGAGCCAGTCCACCGCGCGGACGTTGCGCCGAGTGGCGTCCAGGGCGCGGCGCAGGGTCTCGGAGTACTGCACGGTCCGGTACCTGGCCTGCTCGGCGGCGAGCTGGGCGTCGGCGAGGCGACCGCGGCTGATCAGCACCTCCAGCTTGACCTCGGCAGCGATCTGGGCGCTGGTGACGTCGGTGTCGAGGGCGCCGACGAGGACGTTGACCGCCTCGTCGGTGGTGCGCAGGTAGACGGTGCCGCCGGGGCCGGGGACCTCCTCGAGCAGCTTGAAGTCGTAGTCCCGGCGGACGTAGGTGCCGTCCGGTCCGAAGGTGCCGTACACCGCGCGGAAGCCGCGGTCGACGCTCCCGACGTTGATCAGGTTCTCCAGGACCCAGCGGGCCACCCGCTCGTGCTCGGCGGCGGGGCGGCGCGGGGCCTGGGCGGCGACGCGCGGGATCAGTCTGGCCACTATCTGGTCGTGGTCGGCGCCCGTGTCGAAGTCCATGTTCAGTGTGACGAGGTCGATGGCGGCCAGGGCGACCTCCGCCATGCCGTAGACCGAGTACTCGCCCGCGAGGTTGGCCTTGCGTGCGTCGAGGTCGTGCAGCGGCGCCGTGCAGGCGAGCGCGCGCAGCCGCCGCGCCAGTCCCTCGTCGGCGGCCGGGCCCGGTGCGGGGCGCGGCCCCGCGCTGAGCTGGGGCGGAACGCTGTCCGTCGATGCAGGCGAAGTCACGGTGCACAGACTAGGTCCTCGGTCTGACATCGACCCAAACGACGCAGATGCGCCCCGACGCGACAGGCCGAACCGCAGGGCCGTCGTGCCGTCCTGCCCTCGCGCCGCCGTGCCGTCCTGCCGCCGCGCCCGGAACTATCCCTCGTCCCCGACCCGCCGCAGGTAGACCTCGACCACGCGCTTGAGCGAGTTCTCGAGGTAGACCGCGAGCAGTCGCGCCGCCGTCTCCCGCTCGCCCGCCTCCAGGGTCGCGAGGAGTTCCGCGTTCCGGGCGATGTAGGGCTCGTGCAGGCGTCGCGGGTCGTCCACGACGTGGAAGGCGAGGCGCAGTTCGGCGAAGACGCTGCGCATCAGTTCGTCGGTGCGTTCGCTGCCGGCGAGGGCGACCAGTTCCCGGTGGAAGTGGATGTTGGCCGTACCCACGGCTTTCCAGTCACCTTCGCGGGCCGACCGCCGTCCGTCCTCGACCGCCTCGGCGAGCCCCTCCAGGGCGTACGGGGGCTCGGCGAGACCGCGGACGACGGCGCACTCGACGAGGGAGCGGGTGCGGTAGATGTCCTCGACGTCCTCGACGGTGAGCACCCGGACGAAGACGCCCCGGTTCAGTTCGTGGACGAGCAGGCGCTCGTGCGTGAGCAGCCGGAACGACTCGCGCAGGGTGTTGCGGGAGACGCCGAGCGCGCCGCCGATGCTGTCCTCCGACAGCCGGGTCCCGGGTGGGAAGTAGCCCTCGGCGATCCGGCTCCTGAGGATGTCCGAGACCCGCTCGGCGGTGCTGGTACGTCCGAGGAGGGCGCGGTCGTCGGCCAGTCCCGTCAACTGCTCTGCCATGCCCGGAATTCAATCGCAGATACCAGAACGAAACAACATGGGTATTGAGGGATCGTTGAACAATCCCCTACGGTGCCCACAAGTGCCCGGCACGGCGCCCGCACCGCTCACTCGACCAGCACCCTCCGTCCTCCCACTGCGAGGTGCACCATGAGCACTCCCCCTCCACCGCAGGCCCTGTCCACCGACACCCCTCCTCCCGGCACGGCCGAACGCTCCCCGGAAGACGGCCCGTTCGGCTGGCTGCGCGCCCTCGGCCCGCGGGGCCGCCGCGCCTTCGGCGGCGCGTTCGGCGGTTACGCCCTCGATTCGTACGACTACTTCACGCTGCCGCTGACCATGGTCGCGCTGGCCGCGTACTTCGGTCTGGACAGCGGCCAGACCGGTCTGCTCACGACGGTCACGCTGGTCGTCTCGGCGGTCGGCGGTGCCCTCGCGGGTGTCCTGGCGGACCGCGTCGGCCGGGTCAGGGCGCTGCTGCTCACCGTGATCACCTACGCCGTGTTCACGGTGGCCTGCGGCTTCGCGCCCAACTACGAGACGCTGCTCGTCTTCCGCGCCCTTCAGGGCCTCGGTTTCGGCGGCGAGTGGGCGGTCGGCGCCATCCTGGTCGCCGAGTATTCGAGCGCCAGGCACCGGGGGCGCACGCTCGGCGCGGTCCAGAGTTCCTGGGCCGTGGGCTGGGCGCTCGCGGTGGTCGTGTACACGCTGGTGTTCTCAGTGGCCGGTGACGACCTGGCCTGGCGCGTCATGTTCTGGACGGGCGCGCTCCCGGCGCTGCTCGTGGTGTGGGTGCGGCGCAGCGTCCACGACGCGCCCAGGGCCGCCGAGGTCCGGGAGAAGGGCGCGGGGAAGGGCTCGTTCGCGGCGATCTTCAAGCCGGGCACGGCCGGGACACCGGGTCTGCTGCGTGTCACGCTCTTCGCGAGCCTGCTGTCCACCGGCGTCCAGGGCGGCTACTACACCCTCGCCACCTGGGTGCCGACGTATCTCAAGGACGAGCGCGACCTGTCGGTCGTCGGCACCGGCGGCTACCTGACGTTCCTCATCTCGGGCGCCTTCCTCGGCTACCTCACCGGCGGGTATCTCACCGACGTACTGGGCCGCAAACGCAACATCTGGCTCTTCGCCCTGCTGTCGGCGGTCTGCATCCTGGCGTACGCGAACATCCCCAGTGGCGCCAACACCCTGCTCCTGGTGCTCGGTTTCCCGCTCGGCTTCTGCATGTCGGCCATCTTCAGCGGTTTCGGTTCGTATCTGAGCGAGCTGTATCCCACGGCGGTACGGGGCGCGGGCCAGGGCTTCACGTACAACACCGGACGCGCCGTGGGCGCCGTCTTCCCCACCACGGTCGGTTTCCTCGCCGACAGCTGGGGCGTGGGTGGCGCGCTGGTCTTCGGCGCCATCGGCTACGGCATCGCGGCGCTGGCCCTGCTGGGACTGCCGGAGACGCGCGGAAAGGAACTGGCATGAACCCCTCCCACCACGTGACCGGGGACCGGCCGCTCGCCCTCGTCGACGAGCACGCGCACGCGTGGAGCCCGAAAACGGCCCGCTCCCGCTTCCGGGACGGGCTGACCGGCCCCACGGCCGGCGTCGCGGCCGGCCACACCCAGGCCAACCTGATCTCGGTGCCCGCCGACTGGGCGTACGACATGCTGCTCTTCTGCACGCGCAACCCACGGCCCTGCCCGGTGCTCGACGTCACGGACGCCGGCTCCTGGACCACCGTGCTCGCCGACGGCGCGGACCTGCGCACCGATCTGCCGCGCTACCGGGTCTGGCGGGACGGCGAGTTGGCGGACGAGCCGACGGACGTACGCGGGTACTGGCGGGACGACCTGGTGACGTTCCTGATCGGCTGCAGTTTCACCTTCGAGTGGGCCCTGGCCGCGGCGGGCGTCCCGATCCGCCACGTCGAGCAGGGCCGCAACGTCCCGATGTACGTCACCTCCCGCCAGTGCCGCCCGGCCGGACGGCTGCACGGTCCGATGGTGGTGTCGATGCGGCCCGTGCCGCCCGCGCACCTGTCGGCGGCGATCCACGAGACCAGCCTGCTCCCGGCGGTGCACGGCAGCCCGGTGCACTGCGGCGACCCGTCGGCGCTCGGCATCGACGATCTGGACCGCCCGGACTTCGGCGACGCGGTGGGCACCGAGCCGGACGACATCCCGGTGTTCTGGGCCTGCGGCGTGACCCCCCAGGCGGCGGTCATGGCCTCACGGCCGCCTTTCGCCCTCACCCACGCGCCGGGGCAGATGTTCCTCACCGACGCCCGTGACGAGCAGTACCGCGTGGCCTGATCCAGGATGGCGCGGCGCGGGCGCCGAAAACTCCGACAAACCAATCAACCCCGACAACCCGGAGAACCCGGAGAACCCGGAGAGCGGGGACACTGGACACATGAGCTCGATCGATCTCAACGCGGACCTCGGCGAGGGATTCGGCCGCTGGCGGCTCACCGACGACGAGGGGCTGCTCTCCGTCGTCACCAGCGCCAACGTCGCCTGCGGCTTCCACGCCGGGGACCCGGCCACCATGCGGCGGGTGTGCGAGACGGCGGCCGAGCGGGGCGTGACGATCGGCGCGCAGGTCTCCTACCGGGACCTGGCCGGCTTCGGGCGGCGGTCGATGGACGTGCCGTCCACCGAGCTGGCGGCCGAGGTGGCCTACCAGATCGGCGCCCTGGAGGTCTTCGCCCGGGCGGCGGGCACGCGCGTGGCGTACGTCAAGCCGCACGGCGCCCTCTACAACCGGGTGGTCCGGGACGAGGAGCAGGCCGCCGCGGTCGTCGACGGCGTACTCCTGGCGGGCGGCGCCCTGCCCGTGCTCGGGCTGCCCGGCTCGCGCGTGCTGGAGCGGGCCGGCCGGGCGGGACTGCCGGTCGTCCCGGAGGCGTTCGCGGACCGGGCGTACACCGACGAGGGCACGCTCGTGCCCCGCGGGCAGCAGGACGCCGTGATCGCCGACCCGGACGCCGTCGTGGAACGCTCGGTGGGGCTGGCCCGCTCGGGTACGGTCACCGCCCGCTCGGGGACACGGGTCGAGGTCCGCGCGCGCTCCCTGTGCGTGCACGGCGACACGCCCGGGGCGGTGGACCTGGCGCGCCGGGTCCGCGAGCGGCTGGAGGCGTCCGGCGTCCGTGTGGAGGCCTTCGCGTGAACGTCCTGCCGGTCGGCGACGACGCCCTGCTCGTCGAGGTGGCCTCGGGCGCGGAGGCCGAGGCGCTGCACGCCGAGCTGCTGCGGCGCCGAGCGGAGGGCGCCCTCGCGGCCCGGGAGATCGTCCCGGCGGCCCGCACCGTCCTCCTCGACGGCCTCACCGACCCGGTCGGGACCTCGTCCGAGCTCACCGCCGCCGAGGTGCCGCCCGCTCCCCCGGGCACGGGGCGCGTCGTCGAGGGCCACGAAGCGGACGCGTCTCACGACACGCCCTCCGGCTCCCGCGTCGGCTCCGGCCCCGGCCCCGGCCCCGGCAGCACGGGACGCGACGGAAGCGTCGCGTCGTGGGCCGCCAGGAACCCCCGGACCGCCGCGTCCCAGCCGAAGCACTCCGCACGCGCGCGTGCCGCCTCCCGCCGGTGCGCCTCCCGGCGGTCCAGGAGCAGCTCCACGGCGTCCGCGAAGGCGTCCCCGTGGTCGGCGGCGACGGCCCCGGCGGAGCCGATCACCTCCGGGAGCGCCGAGGACGCGCTGACCACCACGGGCGTGCCGCACGCCATCGCCTCCAGCGCGGCCAGTCCGAACGTCTCGGCCGGCCCGGGAGCCAGGCACACGTCGGCGGACGCCTGGAGCGCGCCGAGCAGCCCGGCGTCACGGACGTGGCCGAGGAACGTCACCGGTAGCCCCCGTTCCCGCGCCCGCTGTTCGAGCCGCGGCCGCAGTGGCCCGTCCCCGGCCACCACCAGCACCGCGCGTCCACCGCGCCCCCGGAGCGCCGCCAGCGCGTCGAGCGCGGTGCCGGGCCGCTTCTCCACGGACAGCCGGGAGCACATGACGAGCAGGGTCTCGTCCAGGCTCGCGTACCGGTCCCGCAGCCCGGGGTCGCGCAACGCGGGGTGCCGCCCGGCCAGGTCGACGCCCAGCGGAGCCCGTACGACGTTGCGGGCGCCGATGCGGACGAACTCCCGCTCGGCGAACTCCGTGGTGCACACCACGCGCGCGTAGGTGTGCGCCGTACGGACGTTGAGCGCGTCGGCGGTGCGCCGGGCCGCGCCCTCGGGCAGACCCCACGTGCGCAGCACGCCGTCGGTGGTCTCGTGGGAGACCATCACGGCCGGGACCCTGGCCCGCCTGGCCCACCTGCCGGTCCAGCGCAGGGTGGTGCGGTCGGACACCTCCAGGCGGTCGGGTCCCAGATCCTCGAGCAGGGCGGCCACGCGCCGCCGGTCGGTCAGGACGCGGTAGCCGCCGGTGCCCGGCAGCAGCGGTCCCGGAAGGGTGATCACCCGGCCCTGTCCGGTCTCCCGGTCGTCGGCATACCGGCCGGGGACGACGAGGACGGGTTCGTGTCCGGCCGCCCGGTACCCCCTGCCCAGCTCGCGCAGCGCGGTGCGCAGGCCGCCGGAGGCCGGTGCGACGAAGTTGGCGAGCCGGACGATGCGCAGCGCGCTCATGCCGCCAGCACCGCCTTCCGGGAGGCGAGCACGTCCGTGTAGTGCCCGATCAGCCGGTCGCCGACGGCCGCCCAGGTGCGCCCCTCGACGGTGGCCCGCCCGGCAGCGCCGTAGGCGGCCCGCAGCACGGGGTCCGCGGACAGGGACCACACGGCGTCCCGTACGGCGGCGGCGTCGCGCGGCGGCACGAGCAGTCCGGTGCGCCCGTGGGCCACGAGGTCCAGCGGGCCTCCCGCCGCGGGCGCGACGACGGGCACGCCGCTCGCCATGGCCTCCTGAACGGTCTGGCAGAACGTCTCGAAGGGGCCGGTGTGCACGAAGACGTCTAGTGCGGCGAAGATCCGGGCGAGGTCGTCGCCGGTACGGCGGCCGAGGAAGACGGCGCCCGGCAGCGCCTGCTCCAGGCCGGGCCGGCTGGGCCCGTCGCCGACGACCGCGACGCGCACGCCGTCCAGGCCGCACACGCCGGACAGCAGCTCCACCTGCTTCTCCGGGGCGAGCCGCCCGACGTAGCCGACGAGCAGCTCGCCGTCCGGGGCGAGTTCGCGGCGCAGCGCCTCGTCCCGCAGGCCGGGCCGGAACCGGACGGTGTCCACGCCGCGCGGCCACAGGCTGACCCGGGGCACGCCGTGCGCCTCGAGGTCGCGCAGTGCCGCGCTGGAGGGGGCGAGGGTGAGGTCGGCGGCGCCGTGCACGGAGCGGATGCGCCGCCAGGCGGCCGCCTCGCCCGCCCCCATGTACGTACGGGCGTATCCGGCGAGGTCGGTCTGGTAGACGGCCACGGCGGGGACCCCGAGGCGCGCGGCGGCGGCCATGCCCCGGACGCCGAGGACGAAGGGTCCGGCCAGGTGGACGAGGTCGGCGCGGTGTTCGGCGATCGCGGCGGCCACGCGCCGGCTGGGCAGGGCGACGCGGACCTGCGGGTAGCCGGGGAGCGGGAGGGAGGGGATCCGGACGACGGGGCACGGAGCGGACGCGTCCGCGTCGTTGCCGGCGGCGGTGGCCGGTGCGACGACGACGCAGTCGTGACCGCGGCCGACGAGGTGCCGGGCGGTCTGGAGCGCGCAGTGGGCGACGCCGTTCACATCGGGGGGAAAGGATTCGGTCACGATGACGACACGCATACCCGTGTTGTCGCCGGACTGGACGTGCTCGCGTCAACGTCGATCTTTCCGGCCGAGGAACGTCCCGTGAGCGTTGCTCTGCTCCTCGGGCCCGTCGGACCACGGCCACGCCCGCCTGCACCGCGGTCCATCCGGCGTTCACACGGAGCGGCGGCCGTGGGCGAGGGTGCGGCCGCCCGAGCCGGATCGCGCCGCCCGCGTCACGACGGGCGGACGCGCGGCCGGCCGGCCCGCCGACGCCGGGCGGCGACCCGTCGGCACCCGTCGGCACCCGTCGGGCAGGATCCGCGCTCACCCGTCCGTGCCGGGCCGCCGGGCCCCGTGTCTCTCACACGGCGGGCGCGTCCGGTCCGAAGCGGCTGCGTACCGCCGTCTGGACCTCGTCCTCCTCGGCCGGGTCGGCGGCGAGCCTGCGCAGCCGTTCGACGACGCGGTTGTCACCGGTCTCGGCATGGCGCGCGGCGAGTTCGCGGGTGGTCTCCTCGCAGTCCCACAGGCATTCGATGGCGAGGCCCGCCGCGAAGGACGGATCGGTGGCGGCGAGCGCGCGGGCGGCCCGGCCGCGCAGGTGGGAGGAGGCGGTTTCGCGGTAGACGTGACGCAGTACGGGGGCGGCGCAGGCGATGCCGAGCCGTCCGGTGCCGTCGACGAGGGTCCACAGGGTCGGCGCGTCGGGGCCTTCCCCGCGTACCGCCTCCCGCAGCGCGGCGAGGACGAGGTCGCGGTCCTGGGCGGCGCCCCGGCAGGCGAGCACCCGCCCGGCGGCCGCGCCCAGGGCGTCGGGCCGGTGCACCCAGCCGCGCGCCCGGTCGACGGCGGCGAGACTGCGCATGCGCTCGAACGCGGCGACGGCGGCTTCCACGACCGGCGTCGAGCCCGTGGCCACGGCGACCTCGACGAGGTCGAGGACGGCCGGGTCGTTGCCGTCCGCCAGATAGCGCAGGGCGGTGCAGCGGGCGCCCTCGGTGCCGGACCGCGCGGCCTCGACGATCTCGGGTCGGTCCTCTGGTCCCGCGACGGCCGTGAGGCAGCGGGCGGCGGGCACATGGAGCGGTGTGCCGCGCTCCAGTCCCTGCTCGGCCCACTCGAACACGGCCCGCACGCTCCACCCCGGACGCGGTCCGGTGGAGTTCATCTGCCGCTGCCAGCGGTCGAAACAGCCCGTCTCCTGGGCGGCACGCACGCGCGTGGCGATCGATTCGCGGGGATCGTCGGCCCACAGGCGCCAGGGCCGGGGTTCGAAGGCGTCCCGCACCGCGACGGCCAGCTCGGCCTCGCCCTCGGCATCGCGCGGGAAACGGGCCAGGACGGGCGCGGCGAGGGCGCGCAGTCCGGCGTCGTCGTCGCGCAGCGCCAGCTCGTCCAGGGCCCACGCCCAGTTGACGCCGTGGGCGGCGTACCTGCGCAACAGCTGGAGCGCGTCGAGCCTGCCGTAGGAGGCGAGGTGGCCGAGGACCGCGAGGGCCAGCCCGGTGCGCGACTCGTCGGCGTCCAGGACGTCCTCGGGGTCGAAGAGGTGGGCCTCGACCGCGTCCAGCTCGCCGTTCAGGTCGAGGTAGAGGCGGGCGTAGTAGAGGGAGCGGTTCTCGACCTGCCAGTCGTGGCGGGGGTCGTGGAGCACGCAGTGGTTCAGAGCCGCGAGCGCTTCGGCTCGCGGAGCGGTGAGCGCGTGCAGCGTGCCGTCGCCGCGACCCCGCTGAAGCAGGCCGAGCAGCGTACCGCTGGGCGCTATGACCGGATCGAACATGGGAAACAGCCTCACATCAAGCGTCGACGCAACCGGGGAACACGCGTTACCTGGCCGTGCGCCAACACGTCGGAGCGCCCGCCGTCTCTTGCTTGCTGAAGACCATGTTCCTGCCTCTCGTCGGTGGCCCTTGCGGGCCGTGTCACGGCCCGCGCGGTGCGGCAACATCTGCCCAGCCATCACGTCCGTGAACCACGTCGTCATGATGACCCGGCGGTCACATCTGCCGCGACCGAAATTTCGGCGGCCCTGTACCGCCTCCCCCGTTTTCAGTGTTTTCCCTGGTCAGAAATTGTGGAGTGGACCCGGACAAGGTCCGCTCCGGCGTCCCGTCACTGGGCGCCGAACAGCTCCAGCAGGTCCGTCCGCGCGAACATCCGCGCCGTGTCGACGGCCGACGGGGTGCCCGCGGCCGGGTCCGCGCCCGCCTCCAGAAGCGCCCTGGTCACTTCCGTCTCACCCTTGAAGGCGGCCCCGGCGAGCGGGGTCTGACCCCGGTCGTTGACGCGGTCGGCGTCGGCGCCACGGGCGAGCAGCGCGCGCACGGCGTCGGCGTGGCCGTGATAGGCGGCGAGCATGACGAGGGAGTCTCCGCGGTCGTTGGTGAGGTCCGCCGGAACGCCGGCGTCCACGTAGGCCACCAGGTCCTCGGTCCGCCCCTGCCGGGCCAGATCGAAGATCTTGGTCGCCAGCTCCACGACCTCGGGGTCGGGGGCTTCACTCATCGGCCGGACCACCTCTCACTACGAACGTTGCGCGAATCGCCAGGGTACTGGCTCGCGGGGCACTCAACCGGACCAACGACCGCTGAGCCACCTGGGGTAATTCCGCGTAATTTCGCCCATTTGCACCTTTTATCGTATGGATACATGCTGTGAGCCTGGAAGTACTCATGGTGACTGTCCCCGTGAACCAGGAGAACTCACATGATCCTCTCGATCTCAGGCGTGGTCCTGCTCGGCATCGTCGTCTTCATCTTCTTCCGCAAGGACGGCCTCAAGGCCTCCCACCTGCTGGTCGCCGTCCTCTTCGGGTTCTATCTCGCGAGCACGGCCATCGCCCCGAGCATCAAGGCAGGCGGCGAGAGCCTGGCGGGCCTCCTCGGCGGAATCAAGTTCTGACGGCCCGCCCACCCCGCCCGACATCCGCACGTACGCACTTCCAGGAGGCAGCAGTGGCCCGGCGGCCCCTCCCCCGCATTCTGAGCAACGGCGGCGCACAGCTCGCCCGGAGCCGGGAGCTGGCCCGGACGGCGGCCGACAGCGCCACCGACGTCCTCCAGCCGCTGATCACGATCGCCCGCGGTCTGCGCCGACTGGCCGCGGCCGCGCGGCGCAGATGGGCCGAGACCCCCAAGGACCGGCGCGGCGCGCTGCTGTTCCTGGTGGCCTCGGTGGTCCTGGTCGTGGCACTCGTGCCGTACGGCCCGCTGCTCGCCGTCATCGTCCTGATGGCGGCGGCAGCCTGGCAGGGCAGGGACCGCGCCGCGCCGGTGCCCGACGGCCCCGACGACACCCAGACCAAGCGCCTGCAGTCGCTCTACGAGGCGCTGGTGCCGTACTTCTCGATCGCCGAGGACCCCGACCCCCTGTACGTCCACGGCGGCACGTGGGAGAAGGCGTTCCCGGCGTACGAGTTCGACGACACCGGCCGCTTCGCCCACCTGGTGATCCGCTACCCCGCGTACTTCACCGACGGGGAGGCCGAGTCCCGGGCCCGGATCGAGCACCTGCTCACCGCGAAGTCCGGCCGGGGCCGGGAGTACCACTTCACGTGGGACGAGGAGGCCAACCACCTCTCCGTCGACGTGCTCACGGCGCTGCCCACCGACATCGCCGCCCAGCGCTTCGTGACGGCACCCGGCGAGACCGTCCTCGGCTTCACCGACCCGACCCGGGTCCAGCGCACCCTCCCGCTCACCCACGGCGAGGAGCGGCGGGACGTTCCGCCGGTCGTCTGGCGCACCGGCGTCCGCTCGACCGAGCCGCACCTGCTGGTCCTGGGGCAGCCCGGCACCGGCACGTCCACCCTGTTGCGCTCGGTCGCCCTCCAGGCGCTGCACCACGGCGACCTGCTGATCGTCGACGGCGGCGGCACCGGCGAGTACGCCTGCCTGGTCGGCCGGGACGGCGTCCTGGCCGTGGAGTGCGGCCTCACCGGGGCGCTGACCAGCCTGGAGTGGGCGGCCGCCGAGACGGAACGGCGGCTGATCGCTGTCAACCGGGCCCGTCAGGAGGGCCTGGCGGCGCCGGACGACACCCGGCGGCCCCTGTGGGTCTTCGTGGACCGTCCCACCGCGTTCACGCACCTCGCCACCTCTGACGGCCGCCGGGACCCGCAGTCCCTGCTCCAGGTCCCGCTGCGGCACGGCCGGGCCGCGCACGTGACCGTGGTCGTCGCCGACCAGCTGGACGCCCTGGACGGCCTCACCGACGCCGTACGGCAGCACACGCGCGCGCGTGTCGTCCTCGGCCCGGCCACGGCAGACGAGCTGACCGCCGTGCTGGGCGCTCCCCCGCACACCACGCCGGTCGACCAGGTTCCGCCCGGCCGGGGGTACGCCCGCCTGGGCACCGGTCCGGTGCACCGTCTCCAGGTCCCCGCCACTCCGGACCCCTACGACGACGCGACGAGCGGCGCCCAGCGGCAGGCGGTGCTCGATCTGCTCCCGCCGCGCACGACACCGGCGGACGGGGAACGGGCCCCGATCCCCGCGGAAGCGGAGGCGGAAGCGGAAGCGGAGGCCGAGTCAGCGGCGGCGGCCGAGCCGAAGGCCGGGGCCGAGGCGAAGGCCAAGACCGTCTCCATCGTGAAGAAGGACGCGCCGGCCGAGACCGCCACCGAGCCGGAAGAAGCCATGGCGGACGCCGGGCCCACGCCGGTGGCGGTGGACCTCGGGCCGGCGCCGGTCGCGGTGGAGACCGCGACGCCGGACGCGCCGGCCGAACCGGCACCTGCGGAGCCGGTCGCGGTCAAGGCGGTCGCGGCGGAGAGCTCCTGACGGGCCGGCCGGGGCGGCGCGACCCACCGCTGTGCCCCGGCCACGCCCCGGTCTCACTCGCCGCTCGCCGCTCGCGCGGCTACGCCACGAACGTCCGCGGCGCCTCGCCGCCGCCGACGCCCCCCTTCTCCACCAGCCGGGCCGCCGCGGCCAGCCGTACCGCCGCCTCCTCGGCCACCGCGCCGCCGACGGTGAACGGCAGCCGTACGTAGCCCTCGAAGGCGCCGTCGACCCCGAAGCGCGGCCCCGACGGGACGCGTACGCCCACCCGCTCCCCCGCTTCCGCCAGCCGGGAGCCGGACAGACCCCCGGTCCGCACCCACAGGGTGAGTCCGCCCCGGGGTACCTCGAACTCCCAGTCGGGCAGCTCCCGCCGTACCGCCGTCACCAGCTCGTCCCGGTTCTGCCTGGCCTGTTCGCGGCGCACCGTCACCGCCTGCTCCCAGCCGCCGGTGCTGAACAGCCAGTTCACGGCGAGCTGCTCCAGCACCGGGGTGCCCAGGTCGGCGTACGCCCGCGCGGCGACCAGGCTGCGGATCACGTCGGGCGCGGCACGGACCCAGCCGATGCGCATCCCGGCCCAGAAGGCCTTGCTCGCGGAGCCGACGGTGACGACGGTGGACCCGGCCGGGTCGAAGGCGCACACGGGGCGCGGCATCTCGACGTCGTCGTCCAGCCACAGCTCGCTCATCGTCTCGTCGGCAACGAGCACCGTCCCCGCCGACCGGGCCGCGTCCACCAGCCGCCGTCGCTGGTCGTCGTCGGCGAGGGCGCCGGTGGGGTTGTGGAAGTCGGCGACGACGTAGGCGATACGGGGCGCGGCGTCGCGCAGCACCTGGCGCCAGCGGTCCACGTCCCAGCCGGTGAGCCCCTCGGCCATCGCCACGGGCACCAGCCGGGCCCCGGCCTCGCGCATCAACTGGAGGATGTTGGCGTAGGACGGGGACTCCACGGCGATGCGCTCGCCGCGCCCTCCGAAGAGGTGGCAGATGGCGTCGATCGCGCCCATCGCCCCCGTGGTCACCATGATCTGCTCGGGCATGGTCGGGATGCCCCGCGCGGTGTAGCGCTCGGCGATCATCGCGCGCAGCGCGGGCAGCCCGGCCGGGTAGTCGCCGTGGGTGTGCGCGTACGGCGGCAGCTCCTCGAGGGCACCCCGCACCGCGCGGGTGAGCCAGGGCTCGGGGGCGGGCAGCGCCGCGCAGCCGAGGTCGATCACCGAGCCGAGGGCCTCGGGCGGCAGCGGCTCGAGACCGCGTGCCGGCAGCGGGTTTCCGGCCGGGACGGCGGTCCAGCTGCCCGCGCCCCGCCGGGACTCCAGGAAGCCCTCGGCACGCAGCGCCTCGTAGGCGGCGGCGACGGTGGTACGACTGACGGTCAGGGCGAGGGCCAGTTCGCGTTCGGCGGGCAGCCGGGCGGCGACCGGTACGCGGCCTTCCAGCACCAGCAGCCGGATGCCGTCGGCGAGCGCGCGGTAGGCCGGCGGGCGGCGGGTGCCGGGACCGGCAGGGCGGTCCTGCTGGGAGCCGAGCAGCCGGGCGAGCTGTCCCGCCCCCACGGCCGAGGTCCACTGCGCCATGGAAATCAGTCCACCTTCCCCGAATTGGCCATGGTTGACTCTGCTTCTCAAGCCACAGGGTGTCATGCAGCAGGCCACTACCACCACACAGGGGGCACATCTTGTCCAGGCAGTCCAGGCAACTCCCGCGGCGACTGACACAGCTCTACGGCGGTCTGGTGCTGTACGGCGCGAGTTCGGCCCTGCTGGTGAGGTCCGGGCTCGGTCTGGAGCCGTGGAACGTGCTGCACCAGGGGCTCGCGGAGCACACCGGCCTGTCGATGGGCGTGGTGCTCACCATCGTGGGCGCGGCGGTCCTGCTGCTGTGGATCCCGTTGCGCCAGCGGCCTGGCCTCGGCACGGTCTCCAACGTGCTGGTGATCGGCGCCGCGATGGACGCGACGCTGGGGGTGGTGCCCGACGCCCACGGCTGGACGCTGCGGATCGCCATGATGGTGGCGGGCATCGTCCTGAACGGCGCGGCGACCGGGCTGTACATCGCCGCACGGTTCGGACCGGGCCCGCGCGACGGCCTGATGACGGGGCTGAACCGGCGCACGGGACTCTCGGTGCGCCTGGTGCGGACCGCAGTCGAGATCACCGTCGTCGTGACCGGCTTCGCCCTCGGCGGCACGGTCGGCCTCGGCACCCTCCTCTACGCGGTGTCGATCGGCCCGCTGGCCCAGATGTTCCTGCGGATGTTCGCCGTGCCGTCGGCACCGGACGGCAGCACGGTGGTTGCCGCCGGTCAACCGGGGCGCGCGATACTGCGTCGGTGACCACGCCGATACGCCACCCCTACCTCGACCATCCCGGCCCGATCGCCTTCGCCCACCGGGGCGGAGCGGCGGACGGCCTGGAGAACACGCTGCGACAGTTCTGCCGCGCGGTCGAGGCGGGCTACCGGTACATCGAGACCGACGTGCACGCCACGCGGGACGGGAAACTCGTCGCCTTCCACGACGCGACCCTGGACCGGGTGACGGACGGCGCCGGGCGGATCGCCGACCTGCCGTGGGACAACGTGCGCCACGCGCGCGTGGCGGGCGAGGAACCGGTGCCGCTCTTCGAGGAGCTCCTGGAGACCTTCCCCGAGGTGCGCTGGAACATCGACGTGAAGGCGGAACCGGCGCTGCGGCCCCTCCTGGAGCTGATCGAGCGAAGAAACGCCTGGGACCGCATCTGCGTCGGCTCGTTCTCCGAGGCGCGTGTGGTCCGCGCCCAGCGGCTGGCCGGCCCGCGCCTGGCCACCTCGTACGGCACCCGTGGCGTCCTGGGTCTGCGGCTGCGCTCGTGGGGCCTGCCCGCGGCGCCGCGCCGCACGGCGGTGGCGGCGCAGGTTCCTGAGGCCCAGTCGGGCATCCAGGTGGTGGACCGGCGCTTCGTACGCGCGGCCCACGCGCGCGGGCTGCAGGTGCACGTCTGGACGGTGAACGATCCGGACCGCATGCACCGGCTCCTCGACCTGGGAGTGGATGGCATCATGACCGATCACATCGACACACTGCGCAAGGTCATGGAGGACCGCGGCGTCTGGGTATGAGAGCCCGGCCGGGCCCCGGGGACGGTGCGCGTTCACGGGGAAGCGAGGGCACGGGTGGGCACCGACACCCTGCGGTCGGAGGCGGCCGACGGCGCCGACGGGGCCGCCGAACGACGGCGCGAGCAGCGCGGCTGGTACTTCTACGACTGGGCGTGCTCGGTCTACTCGACCAGCGTGCTCACCGTGTTCCTGGGGCCCTATCTGACGTCGGTCGCCGAGTCGGCGGCGGACGCGGACGGCTACGTCCATCCCCTGGGCATACCGGTGCGTGCCGGATCGTTCTTCGCGTACTCGGTGTCCCTGTCGGTGATCGTGGCGGTGCTGGTGATGCCCCTGGTGGGCGCCGCGGCCGACCGCTCCGGCCGCAAGAAGCCGCTGCTGGCCGCCGCCGCGTACACCGGCGCCGCGGCCACGACCGGCATGTTCTTCCTCGACGGCGACCGCTATCTGCTGGGCGGTGTGCTCCTGGTCGTCGCCAACGCGGCGCAGTCGGTGGCGATGATGCTCTACAACTCCTATCTGCCCCAGATCGCCCCGCCCGAGGAGCGCGACGCGGTCTCCTCCCGCGGCTGGGCCTTCGGCTACGCGGCCGGATCACTGGTCCTGGTCGTGAATCTGATCCTCTACACCGGCCACGACTCCTTCGGCCTGAGCGAGAGCGCCGCGGTCCGCGTCTGCCTGGCGTCCGCGGGGCTGTGGTGGGGCGCCTTCGCGCTCATTCCGCTGCGCCGTCTGCGTGATCGGCGCACGCCCGCGCGCGAGGCCGCGCTCCCCGGCTTCCGGCAGCTCGCGGCGACCGTCCGCGACATGCGCCGCCGCCCGCTGACGCTGTCCTTCCTGCTGGCCTACCTCGTCTACAACGACGGCATCCAGACGGTGATCTCCCAGGCGTCGGTCTACGGCTCCGAGGAACTGGACCTCGGGCAGTCCACGCTGATCGTGGCGGTGCTGCTGGTCCAGGTGCTGGCGGTGGCGGGCGCACTGGCGCTCGGCCGGCTGGCCCGGACGTACGGGGCCAAGCGAACGATCCTCGGCTCGCTGATCGCCTGGACCGTGACCCTCGCGGCCGGGTACTTCCTTCCCGCCGGAGCGCCGGTGTGGTTCTTCGTACTGGCCGCCGGGATCGGGCTCGTCCTGGGCGGCAGCCAGGCCCTCTCCCGCTCCCTGTTCTCCCACCTGGTCCCGCCCGGCAAGGAGGCCGAGTACTTCTCGGCGTACGAGCTGAGCGACCGCGGGATGAGCTGGCTGGGGCCGTTGCTCTTCGGGCTCACCTACCAGCTGACCGGGAGCTACCGGGACGCGATCATCTCGCTGGTGGCGTTCTTCGTCATCGGTTTCGTGCTGCTCGCGCGGGTCCCGGTGCGGCGGGCGATCGGCGACGCGGGCAATCCGGTACCCGAAAGGATTTAGCACTCGGCGCGAAAGGGCTGTAGTGTACGCGTTTGGCCTGCCAGGCGTACCGTTACTGCGCGTCAAAGGTGCCGAAACGCTATGCCACATCTGCTAGCAGAGGTGACAAACCGGACGTCGGCGGGTACTGCACTGGTTGCAAGGCTGCGGCTGCGACGGCGACGCAGGACCCGGATCGGGAGTCGGGACGGGAATCTTTACCGCCGCCCGGACGTTGACCGGATGACGACGACAGCGACACCTGTCCTGTGGGCGACAAGCCCGGGAGGCACGATTCATGAGTGAGCGAGCTCTTCGCGGCACGCGCCTCGTGGTGACCAGCTACGAGACGGACCGCGGCATCGACCTGGCCCCGCGCCAGGCCGTGGAGTACGCATGCGAGAAGGGGCATCGATTCGAGATGCCCTTCTCGGTCGAGGCGGAGATCCCGCCGGAGTGGGAGTGCAAGGTCTGCGGGGCCCAGGCACTCCTTGTGGACGGCGACGGCCCTGAGGAGAAGAAGGCCAAGCCCGCGCGTACACACTGGGACATGCTGATGGAGCGACGCACCCGCGAGGAACTCGAAGAGGTCCTCGAGGAGCGGCTGGCCGTTCTGCGCTCCGGCGCGATGAACATCGCGGTTCATCCGCGAGACAGCCGCAAGAGTGCGTAGCGGGAAACCGTAGGCGACACAACCGAACACCGCGGGTGCCGTACGTGAGTCTCACGTACGGCACCCGCGGTTTTGGTGTGTCCGGACCCGACCCCGGCCCCGGACCGAGCCAGGAGGCTCAGCGGGTCAGCGGGTCAGCGGAGGGCGGGGGTCCTGCGGGGCGTCGTCCGGGTCGTCCCGGATGACCTCGCCCTGGACGACCTTGCCGTCCGGCTGGTGCATGCGGGCCTGACGGAAGGCGTCGCTCAGCGTGCCCGGACCGGCGTCGCGGAGCTTGCGCTCCACCGTCCGCTGCGCGTAGCGGCTGACGCCCTTCTGGACCGGCGGGAGCAGCATCAGCAGGCCGAGCGCGTCCGAGATCAGGCCGGGAAGTATCAGGAGCAGCCCGCCCAGCATCATCAGGCCGTTGCCCTCGCTGTTGGGGCGGGTCTCGGGGGGTGTGCCGGACTGCTGCTGCTGCAGTGTCTCCGTGAGGTTCCGGAAGGCCCGGCGGCCCGCCGCCTTGATGACCACGGAGCCGAGGACGACGCCGGCGACCAGGAGCAGGAAGACCACGAAGCCGCTGGACGCCCCCGCGACCACGATCAGCAGCCAGATCTCCAGCACGAGCCACAGGACGACGCCCAACGGAAGGAACGTGCGCAACCGGGAACGCGGAGGCCGGGCAGGGGACCTGGGGGTCTGGGCGCCAGTCGTCATACTCCCAGTGTGCCTGGCCCCGGCTCAGTGCGGCATAAGAGGAGGGTCAGGCGTTCCCGTCAGGCGCCTTCGTCGACTTGTCGCCCACTGTCGCCGACTCCTCGGCGGGCTCCGCCGACTCGACCGGCTCGACCGGCTCGACCGACGTCCGGGCTGCCTGCCTGTCGCGGCCCAGCACCTTGCCGACCCTCTCCCCCACACCCCACGTGGTGACCCGCCAGAGGGCCTCGACGAGGATGTCGCGGCTCATCTTGGAGTCGCCCAGTTCGCGCTCGACGAACGTGATCGGCACCTCGACGACGTGGTACCCGGCCTTGATCGCCCGACGGGCGAGGTCGACCTGGAAGCAGTAGCCCTGCGAGGAGACCTCCTCCAGGCCGAGTCCCTCCAGGGTCTCGCGGCGGAAGGCGCGGTAGCCGCCGGTGATGTCGCGCAGCGGCAGATCGAGCGCGATCCGCGAGTACATGCTGCCGCCGCGCGAGATGAACTCGCGGGACTTGGGCCAGTTCACCACCCGGCCGCCGGGCACCCAGCGGGAGCCGAGCACCAGGTCGGCGCCCTTCAGAGCGGTCAGCAGCCGGGGCAGCTCCTCGGGCTGGTGGGAGCCGTCGGCGTCCATCTCGATCAGCACGCCGTAGCCGTGCTCCAGGCCCCAGCGGAAGCCCGCGAGGTAGGCGGCGCCCAGCCCTTCCTTGCCCTTGCGGTGCAGGACCTGGACGTGGTCGTCCCCGACCGCCAGCTCGTCGGCGAGCTTGCCGGTGCCGTCGGGGCTGTTGTCGTCGGCCACGAGAACGTGTGCCTCGGGGACCGCCTCGCGCACGCGCGCGACGATCGCCTTGATGTTCTCCGCCTCGTTGTAGGTCGGGATGATCACCAAGGCCGTGCCCAGGGGGCCGAACCGCCTCCCCCGCCCCGCAGCCGCGGGCGTCCCGTCGCCGTCGTTCACCACTGCCCCTTCGTGTCCGTACGCAGAGGACCACCATAATCGCCTGGGCCTGCGCCGACGTGACAGGACGTGCCTACGGGGGTGTCGTTTCCCCAAGAGCGGGGTAGGGATGGCCGATTCAGGCCGTTTGTGCGACGGATGGGGGCCCGGCGCCCTTCGGGCCGACCTGGGACCCGCCGGCTGCGGGTCGACCTAAGCCGTTGTCTACTGAGCGCCCGGGCCCCACCCGGGTCACACCTCCCGACCGGCCGGAACGTTCCCTCGCCCCGGTGCGAGCGCTGAGCCTGGCTCCCAGTGGCGGTGCCCCGGTGCGGCACACCGTCCCTGACTCAGCGGCACCGCGACGCGTACGTGGAAGATTCCCCGGTCGGGCGTCCGGTGGTGGACTCCGCCGAACCTACCGGCCCCCCGCCGTCGCCTGTCAACAGTCGTTCGACCTGCGCCTTTGGTGTCAACGCGCAGGTCAGCGCGGAGGAGACGCAGGTCATAGCCGGGCGAAGATCATCGCCCCGTCGGCCGTGGAGATCACTCGCCCGGCCGTACGAAGACCGTCCGGCCGCCCACCACGGTACGCAGACAGACCGGCAGGTCCCGGCCCGGGGTGAGGTCCGGCAGGCCGGGGGTGCCGGAACGCGGGTCGGTCGACCAGCGGGCCACCCGGTCGTCGGGGGTCTGGACCACGAGTTCGCCGGTGCGCCACACGGCGTAGTCCGCGGGCACGCCCGGCACGAGGACGCCCGCGTCGTCGCGGCCGATCGCCCGCCAGCCGCCGCGCGTGTGCGCCGTGAACGCCGCGCGGACGGAGACGCGGTGCTCCGGTGTGCGGTGGAAGGCGGCGGCCCGGACGGTGCCCCACGGGTCGAGGGGCGTGACCGGACTGTCGGAGCCGAAGGCGAGCGGCACACCGGCGCGCAGCAGGGCCGCGTAGGGGTTGAGGGTGCGGGCGCGCTCGGCGCCCAGGCGCTGGGCGTACATGCCGTCCTCGCCGCCCCAGAGCGCGTCGAAGGCGGGCTGCACGGAGGCGGTCAGGCCCAGCTCGGCGAAGGCGGCGACGTTCTGCGGGGTGAGCATCTCGGCGTGCTCGACCCGGTGGCGGGCGGCGCGGACGCGGGCGAGGCCGATCTTCTCGGCGGCGGCCCGGACGCCCTCCACGACGGCACTCACGGCGGCGTCGCCGATGGCGTGGAAGCCCGCCTGCAGGCCTGCCTCGGTGCAGGCGACGACGTGCGCGGCGACGGCGGCGGAGTCCAGGTGGGCGGTGCCGGTGTGATCCGCGTCGGCGTAGGGCTGGTGCAGGCAGGCCGTGTGCGAGCCGAGGGAGCCGTCGACGAAGAGGTCGCCCGCGGCACCCACCGCGCCCAGTTCCCGCGCCTTGTCGACGTCCTGTTCGGCCCAGTAGCCGATCACCCGCGGCCCGGTCTCCTCGGCCGAGATGCGCAGCAGGCCGGTGAGGTCGTCCTCGGAGGAGATCTCCGGGCCTGCGCATTCGTGAACGGTTCCGATGCCGAGGGAGGCGGCGTGCGCGAGGGCGGCGCGCTGTGCTCCGGCGCGCTGTGCGGGGGTGACGGCCCCGAGGGCCGCGGCGCGTACGGCGTGGTGGGCGTCGCCGGTGAGCGGGCCCTGCGCGCGGGTGGGAGCACCGGGCGCCAGGTCGAGCAGGGCGGTGGTGACGACGGCCGAGTGGACGTCGATACGGCTGAGATAGAGGGGGCGTCCGCCGGTCGCCTCGTCCAGCTCGGCGCGCGTCGGGGGCAGTCCGTCGGGCCAGCGGGCGGCGTCCCAGCCGTGGCCGAGGAGCACGCGGTCGTCCGGACGGGCCGCGGCGAAGTCCCGCACGAGGGCGAGGGCCGATGCCCGGTCGGGGGCGCCCGACAGGTCGAGTCCGGTGAGGGCGAGGCCCGTGGCGGTCGTGTGCACATGTGCGTCGGTGAACGCCGGGGTGACGAGCGCGCCGTCGAGGTCGATCACCTCGTCCACGCCGTCCGTGAAGGCGTCCGCGGCGCCCTCCGAGCCGACCCAGGCGACCTGGCCGCGTTCGACGACCATGGCCGTCGCGAAGGGGTCGGCGGGACTGTGGACCTCGCCGCGGCGCAGCAGGACGGTCGTGGACGGGGTGGTGGGCTCGCTCATGGACACCAGTCTCGCCCCTCGCGGGCGCGGCCCGGCAGTCGGGGCGCCCGCGCGGCACCGGGCGGCGCGCCGGGCCGGAGGCGAAGCGGCCGGGGGCGTCATCCGGGGGCCGCCCGTCCCCGGCACGCCCGCGGATCTGACCGGGCGCCCTGTCAGATCCGCGGCGGGCGGGCCTCGTACGGGGTCGACAGGACCACCGTGGTGCGGGTCGAGACACCGGCCAGGGAGCGCACCCGCGCGAGCAGCTCCTCCAGCTCGTGCGGGGTGGAGACCCGGACCTTGAGGATGTAGTTCTCGTCGCCGGCGACGCTGTGGCAGGCCTCGATCTCGGGGACGCCGGCCAGGCGGTCCGCGATGTCGTCGGGGGCGCTGGGGTCGAAGGGTTTCACCGAGATGAAGGCGGTCATCGGCAGTCCGACGGCCTCCGGGTCGACGACCGCGGCGTAACCGCGGATGACGCCACGCTGTTCCAGCCGGCGCACCCGCTGGTGCACGGCCGACGTGGACAGGCCCGTGGCCTTGCCCAGGTCTGTGTAGCTCATCCGCCCGTCCTTGACGAGCAGCTGCACGATCTGTCGGTCCAGCTCCTCCATGGCGCAAGAACCTACAGGGCGCTTGATCTCCTCGGATACCTGAGCAGTCCGGGTCATGCCCCGTTCGTGATGTGACGGGGCGTCGGGCGAGGGCAGAGCGGGGACAAACCCGCCGCACGGGGCATCTGCGAACGGCATGTGACGAAGACCACACCTCTCGGACGGTCTCCGTGATGGTCTCGTGATTACCCCGGAGGGGGGACGGGAAGTGCTTGCTGTGGTCGAGGCCGCAGTGCCGTCACGGCCCAGCCCGAGGGGGAGAATCCCATGCAGAGTCTTAAGCGCCCTGGTCGTACCGCGCCCAAGCGGCAGCAGCCGGTCGTCGAGCCCGTATCGGAGGGCGTCGAATCCGACGCCTACGACGACGAGGAACTCGACACCTACGACACCTTCGAGATGTACCGGGTGATCTGCCCGGACTGCGCGCAGCCCATCGCCCTGCTGGCGGACGAGGAGGCGCTGCCGGAGCACGCACTGTGCGCCTCGCCGTGGAACCCGTTCGGGCTCACGGTGTGTGCCGGCACCGGCCGCAGGGCCACGGAGGCGCGTCCCGCGGACGCGTCGGGCGGGCCCCACGAGCAGGACACCGCCCTGCTGTTGACGCTCCCCCGGGGCCTCGACTGGCGGACCCAGCCCTTCTCCCACGTCGGCGGACCGGGCTCGCGCCCGATGCGGGTGCCGACGATGCGGCACGAGGCCGCCTGAGACGTCCGGGCGCCCCCCTTCGGGGGACGTCGCCCGCCACCCGTCACACCACCCGCGCCACGGCTCGCAGGACGCCGTGGCGCGGTTCGGTGCGTCCTGGGCCGAGCCGGGCCACGCGGGCCCGGAGCAGGCCGGGCAGGGCCGTGCAGACGGCACGTCAGGCCTCGTCCGGCAACGCGGACTTGGCGGCGGACGCCCACGAACTCAAGCGCGATTACCTCCGCCGGTGACCTGTCCCCACATCGCCGCGTTGCCCGGGTATGACCCCCACGTACTCGGCGACCGGGAGTCGGCGCCGCGTGTTCGTCCCGGTGCCCGCGGGACCGGTCCCCCCGGCCCCGCAGATCCCGGACCCGCCGATCTACCGTGAGCTGATGCGGACCTGGGCCGACGGCGGCCGAACCCTGCCGGGGCGACACGACCCGGAGTGGGTCAGGCTCGCGCAACCCCCGCGCGGGCTCGGTGACTTCTTCGCCACCGGTGACTTCTTCGCCACCGGCGACTTCCGCGTCACCCCCGACTTCACCGTCCCTCGGGACCCGCGAGGTGACGGGCGATGACCATCCGCTGGATCTGGTTGGTGCCCTCGACGATCTGCAGCACCTTGGCCTCGCGCATGTACCGCTCGGCCGGGAAGTCCGCGGTGTAGCCGTAGCCGCCGAGGACCTGTACGGCGTCGGTGGTGACCCGCATCGCCGTGTCGGTGCAGTGCAGCTTGGCCATGGCGGCCTGCTTGGCGAACGGCAGGCCGGCGTCGCGCAGCCGCGCCGCCGTCAGGTACAGCGCACGGCCTGCCTCGATCTGCGTCGCCATGTCGGCGAGCATGAAGCGCAGCCCCTGGAAGTCGGCGATCGGCTTGCCGAACTGCCGGCGCTCGACCGCGTAGGACACCGCCTCGTCCAGCGCCGCCTGGGCCACGCCGATGGCGCAGGCGGCGATGCCGAGCCGCCCGGACTCGAGCGCGGACAGGGCGATCGTGAAGCCCTGTCCCTCGTCGCCGAGGCGGCGCGCGTCGGGCACCCGTACGCCGTCGAGGTGGACCTGCGCGGTGGGTGAGCCCTTGAGGCCCATCTTCTTCTCCGGCACCGCCGCGGTCAGCCCCTCGGCGTCGCCGGGCACCAGGAAGGCGGTGATGCCGCGCGGCCCGTCCTCCCCCGTGCGCGCCATGACCGTGTAGAAGTCGGCGATGCCGCCGTGCGTGATCCAGGCCTTCGTGCCGGTGATCACCCAGTCTCCGCCGCTCTCGCGCACGGCCTTGGTGCGCAGCGAGGCGGCGTCCGAACCGGCGGCGGGTTCGGAGAGGGAGTAGGCGCCGAGCAGGCCGCCGCCGAGCATCGCGGGCAGGTACTCGGCCTGCTGCTCCTTGGTGCCGTAGGCGGCCGTCGCGTAGGAGGCGAGCGTGTGCACGCTGACGCCGAGCCCGACGGTGAGCCGGGCCGCGGCCAGCTCCTCGATGACCTGGAGGTAGACCTCGTAGGGCTGCTCCCCGCCGCCGAACTGGGCGTCGTAGGGCAGGCCGAGCAGGCCGGAGTCGGAGAGCAGGGTGAAGACCTCGCGCGGGAAGCGTCCGGCGTCCTCCTCCTCGGCCGCGTTCGGGGCGATCTCTCGCTGCGCGATGTCGCGGACGAGCGAGATCAGATCCCGTGCCTCGTCCGTGGGCAGTTGCCGGTCCACCGGCTGCGGGGCGCGGTCGGGCATGGCGACGCTCTCCTCCCTGTCGGGCACATCGGCGGACGTGCGCCTTGGGTGGAGGCGGATCCGCCGGGTCGTTCGGGCCTGGCCGATGCTTGCACTCCCGGGTCGCGGAAGCTGCTGACCAGCGGCTGTGCGCTGTGAGTATGCCCGATCGGAGGCATGGAGTCACCAGTTAACGACCGCTTACTTCAAGAAATGCCCCGGCCGGCCCCGAAGGGCCGAACTCCGGCTCCCGGACCCGAAAATGGTCCGAACCATTGACCGCACTGGTCTAGTCCTCCTACGGTGACGGACCGAACGCCTTCCGCGTTCATGCCAATCGGCGCGCGTTCCCTCTTCCCCCCACGAGGAGACACCCGATGCACGTCCCGCACCTCCCCCGCGTCCGCCCCGTCCGGGCGCTGGTATCCGCCTTGTGTTCCGTCGCCCTCGGCGCCGGTCTGCTGGCCGCCTCCGGCACGGCCACGGCCTCTCCGGAACCGGTCTCACCGCAGGCCCCCGCCGAGCAGGCCGCGGCCGGTTCCAAGGTCGTCGGCTACTTCACCGAATGGGGCGTCTACGACCGCAACTACCACGTCAAGAACATCGAGTCGTCCGGTTCCGCGGCCGAACTGACCCACATCAACTACGCGTTCGGCAACGTCACCGGTGGAAAGTGCGCGATGGGCGACGCCTACGCGGCGACCGACCGGGCGTACACCGCGGCCGAGTCCGTCGACGGCACCGCCGACACCTGGGACCAGCCACTGCGCGGCAACTTCAACCAGCTGCTCAAGCTGAAGAAGAAGCACCCCGACCTCAAGATCCTGTGGTCCTTCGGCGGCTGGACCTGGTCCGGTGGGTTCTCCGAGGCCGCCAAGGACCCGGCCGCCTTCGCCCAGTCCTGCTACGACCTGGTCGAGAACTCCAAGTGGGCCGATGTCTTCGACGGCATCGACATCGACTGGGAGTACCCGAACGCCTGCGGCCTCAGCTGCGACGAGAGCGGCCGGGACGCGTTCCCGAAGCTGATGAGCGCGCTGCGCGCCAAGTTCGGCCAGGACTACCTGGTGACCGCGGCGATCACGGCCGACGCGACGTCCGGCGGCAAGATCGACGCGGCCGACTACGCGGGGGCGGCACAGTACGTCGACTGGTACAACCCGATGACGTACGACTTCTTCGGTGCCTGGGACGCCACCGGCCCGACCGCGCCGCACTCGCCGCTGACCTCGTACTCCGGAATTCCGAAGGAGGACTTCCACACCTCGGCGACGATCGCGAAGCTCAAGGAACTCGGCGTTCCGGCCTCGAAGCTGCTGCTCGGCATCGGCTTCTACGGCCGCGGCTGGACCGGCGTCACCCAGTCGGAGCCGGGCGGCACCGCGACCGGACCGGCGAAGGGCACGTACGAGAACGGCATCGAGGACTACAAGGTGCTGAAGACCAGCTGCCCGGCGACCGGCACGGTGGGCGGCACCGCCTACGCCAAGTGCGGCAGCGACTGGTGGAGTTACGACACCCCGGGGACCATCGCGACCAAGATGGCCTACAAGAACGAGCAGGGTCTGGGCGGCACGTTCTTCTGGGAGCTGAGTGGCGACACCGCGAACGGTGAGTTGATCAAGGCGATCGACTGACCCTGGGTACGGGGGGCGAAGGGGCGGAGGCCGGCTCGGACTTCCGCCCCTTCGTCAGGCGTCGGCCTCGTCAGGCGTCGTCCCGGCGGGCGGGGGCCGGGGCCGGGTAGGCGGGGTCCAACTCCTCGATGGCGCGCAGGGTGCCGCCGAGCGACCTCACCAGCAGCTCGCGCATGGTCTCCCGGGGCAGTTCGGGCCGGCCGATCCAGTCCAGGGTGGCGCCCTCGACACTGCACACCCAGGCGAGCAGACCCATCCGGGCCAGCGATCCGATGTCGGAGCGGCCGTACGCCCCCTCGGCGATGGTGGCGACGATGGCCTCACGCACCCCGTCCCGGATGGCGTGCACCTCGGCGTCGAAGCCGACTCCGCCGCTGACGATGGTGCGGTACGCGGCCTGGTTGTGCTCGGCGTAGCGCAGATAGCCGTCGATGGTGCGGTGGACGCGGTCCACCTGCGGCAGTTCGGTGCCGCGCGCGGCGGTGGTGACGAGGTCGGCGACGGAGTCCTGGATGATGGCCAGGTAGTAGCCCCGCTTGGACTGGAAGTAGTAGTAGATCAGCCCCTTGGCGACATGCGCCTGGCGGGCGATGTCGTCCATCGAGAGCGCGTCGTACGACGTGTCGGCGAACAACCTCCGCCCGATGGCGATGAGTTCGGCGCGGCGTGCCAGCGAGCGCTCGGTGCCGCGCGCCCGGGGACGGGCGTCGGCACTTTGTTGACTGATATTCAATTTCGACCCTGGTCTCCTACGGGCGGGGGGACATCCGCAGTATGGCAGGTCGGGTCGTGGGGCAGGTCACACGCTGGTCACGTCACAGGAGGCCCAGCTGAACCACGAGCATCGCGATCACCACGACGAGGGTCCAGCCCATGACGTGCTCGAGGATCTTCGGACCGTCGTCCTTGGGACCGCCGGTACGGGCACGGACGGCGGTGGCGGTTGCGGTGTGTGCGGTCATGGCATCTCGCTGATCTCGGGCTTCGGCTTCGGTGGACCCCCCGGGTAACGCTGTCCACCTTGCCACCGTGAGCGGCTTTTGCGGCCGAGAGCTTGGTCACAGCGGGGCCGGTCAGCGCACGCCCACCGCCGCGAGCGCCTTGCGTTGCCGCGGGCTCGGGTGGGCCGGGAAGTACAGGTAGCAGACCCCACCGGTGCCGGAGACGACCTTGCCACTGGCGTTGTACCGCTTCGTCCTGAGCCAGATGTTCTCCCACTCGCGCCGCTTGTAGACGCGGCGCACCGCCTCGTTGTCGTCCGAGGCCGGGTCGTTGGCGATCACGTCGCCGTCGGCGGTGAAGCCGATCACGGTCATCAGGTGGCCCGAGGTGCCGTACCCCGCGCCGGTCAGTTCCTCCTCCAGGAAGGACTGGGACGTTATGGCCGGGACACCGGCCGCGATCAGCGTCTCCAGGTCGGTGAGGGAGCCGAGGCGGGTGACCACTCCCTGGAGGCCCTCGAAGGTGGCGGCGTAGGCGGCGTTGAAGGGCCAGTTGCCGCAGCCCTCGTACTGGTTGTCGTACGTGTACCGGGCGGCGTGGCAGACCTGCGGGTCGGCGTAGGAGGGGTCGACCCAGGCGAGCTGGTCCTCGGTGAGGCGGCCGCCCCAGTATTCGATGATCATCTGCGAGGAGGTGGGGCTGCACCAGGCCTCGCCGCCGTTGTCGTACTCGGGGTACTGGCCCTTGTGGATCTCCTGCGAGTGGCGCGGGACGCGCAGTTCCCGGGCGAGGCCGGGAGTGGAGGCCGGCACGGTGAAGCGGTCGGGGACGTCGGAACCCATCGCGCCGAGCCGCCACACGGTGGGCGTGCTCCTGGTGCCGGGGCGGCGGTGGAGGGTGAGCCGGAGCCGGTAGGAGGCCAGGCGCAGGCCGGTGGAGGCGTCGTCGATCGAGAACGTGTCCGTCCAGATGCTGCTCTTGCCGTCGCTCTGGTCGTCGACCGAGGTCCGCCGGATGTCCCGGTCGCCGTCCCCGGCCGTCCAGCGGCCCATCACGTACCAGGGGGTGTCCGTGCCGTCGGAATAGGTACCCTTGAGCTCGACCTGGATCCAGGTGCCGCTCGGGGTGTGCGCGTTCCAGGAGGCGATGACCTCCGTCGAGGGCAGGGCGAGGCGGTGGACGGGCGAGGTCCAGGTCGCGTACTCCCAGGTGGCGGTGGTGCCGGTGTGCGGGTCGGTGTAGTCGGTGGTGCCGGCCGGCGCGCCGATCACGACGCCGGGCCGGGCGCCCGCGACGGGGCGGGCCCCTCGCACGGTCCCGCGGCGCCAGTCGCCGAACGTGGTCCAGGCGCGGTAGTCGGCCTGCCGGGCGGGCGCGCGGCCCCGGTCCGCGGTGCCACCGCCGGCGCCGGGTCCGGGCGCGGCACCGGCGGTGGCCGGGATCGCGCCGGCCACGGCGGCCGCGGCGACGGCCGCGGCCAGGACGGCTCTGCGGGACGGCTGTTCGACTCTGCTCATGGGCGGGAGACCCCCAGGTGTCCGGGTCGGGCGGGTCGGGCGGTTCCGTTGCACGGCCGTGGGCCAACTATGGCCGCAGGCGCCCGCTCCTGCCAGCACTTCCACGCACGCCACGCCATGAATATTGGTGTCGACCAGTGGCGGGCCACAGGCGGCGGCGCGGAGGCCCGCGGCGGTTAGAGTGCGAGCGAACCGTGTCCGCCCCTTCCCGCCGTACAGGATCCGCCATCCTCGACCTCGCAGCCCTGCTCCGCCGGCTTCCCCCCTCCTGCGGGCCCGTGCGTCTGATCGGCGTCGACGGGTACGCCGGGTCCGGGAAATCCACGTTCGCCGGGCGACTGGCGGCCGAGCTGGGCGGTGTGCCGGTGCTGCACCTGGACGACATCGCCAGTCACGACGAGCTGTTCGACTGGACCGGGCGACTACTCGACCAGGTGATCGAGCCCCTGGGGCGCGGTGCCACCGCGCACTACGCCCCCTACGACTGGCGCACCCGGCGCTTCGGGGCGCCGCACCCGCTGCCGCCCGCTGCGGTGATCCTCGTCGAGGGCGTCGGCGCGGGCCGCCGGGCACTGCGCCCGTACCTGGCCGGACTGCTGTGGATGGAGCTGCCCCGGGAGACGGCCTGGGCGCGGGGCCGGGCGCGCGACGGAGCGGAACAGCGGACGTTCTGGGACGGGTGGATCCCGGCCGAGCGCCGGCACTTCGCCGACGACCCCTCGCGCCCCTTCGCGCATCTTCTGGTGCGGCAGCGCGAGCAGGGGTACGAGGTACTGCCGGGGCCCGCGGGAACCACCTCCGGGGCCCACTTCCTCACGCAGGGTGACGGACCTTCCGCAATGTGCTGAACTCGTGAAGATCGCGCCCCGGCAACCGGGCGACGCACCCCAACTCTGCTTGACCCAGGGGCCGTACAGGTCTTACGTTCTGAATGTGCGGCAGTTCGAAGCCGCCGACAGACGCGAAGCCCCCGGTTGTTCCCCCGTGATCGGGGGCTTCGTTCTGCCCTGAGCCCGTTTTGCGGCTGCCCCGTGCGGCCGCTCGCTCACCCTCGGTCACCGCCCCACCGTGCGCCCCGGCCGCTCCCACCTCGTGGAACGGCCCCTCCCCGCACCCTTCGGAGGAAAGACCGCCGCGGGTACGATGCCATCGGTGCGACCTACGGGCGGTTGCCGCGCGCACCTGCAACTCCGGTCCGCGGCAGTGCCGTTGACCGAGGCGGTCGGCGGGCGACGGCTCGGCGGCATACCGACGGGGGCACGGTAGGTGGGGGACGCGATGGACTTCGGCACGCAGGGCCCGCAGGCCCCGGCCGAACTCGCCTGGCTGCGCGGCGTGGACGCCTACACCATGGGGGCCTACCCGCAGGCGGAGGAGGAGTTCCGGGCCGCGGTACGCATCGATCCCACGATGGCCGACGGCTGGCTGGGGCTGCACGCGCTGCGGGTGGACACCACGGACGCGCTGCTCAGGATGTTCCGCAACCGGGACCGCTTCGGCGAGCAGCGTGCCCGCCACCGCCGGACGCTCAACTCCTGGTACTGGCTGGGCTGGTGGGTGCAGCCCGTGCTGGAGAACCCCCGCGATCTGCTGCTGGCGCACGCCTCGCACTGGCTGGACGGCCGGCACGTCCCGGAGCTGGACCGGGCCCTGGCCGGTCTGCCGCCCGTCGACTCCGACTCCCAGGTCCGCTTCCTGCACGCCTGCCGCGCCTACCTCGTCAAGGACTGGGAACAGCTCGTCCGGCACACCGACCCCCTCCTCGGCGACCCCCTGCTGGGCATCGAGGCCGGCCTGTTCAGCGGCATGGCCCGGGTCCGCCTGGAGATGTACGGCCAGGCCGAGCCGCTGCTGTCGGCGGCGCTCATGCGGTGCCGCAGCGAGCAGCCGCAGCGCAAGGAGCTGCGCTACTGGCTGGCGCGGGCCCACGAGGGCACCGGCCGCAGCGCCGCCGCGCTCCCCCTGTACCGGGCCGTGCACCGCGTCGACCCCGCCTTCATGGACACCTCGGCCCGGCTGGCGGCCATCGCCGAGGGCGACGGCTACGACGACTCCACCGACCTCGCGGGGCTCGCACAGGCCGGGGCGGGAGCGGACGGCCTGGACGGACTCGACCCCCTCTTCGGTACCGAGGAGCGCGATCTCAAGCTCTCCGCGCCCGGCTCCCCGCTCTCCGTCCCGCTGCCCCCGCTCGACGGGCCGCCGGTGCGTGAGAAGACGGGCGGTCCCGACCCCTCCCTGCCCACCGGGCCCACCGATCCCGCGTTACTGGAGGAGGCCCTCTCCGAGCTGGAGCGGATGGTGGGTCTCGAGCCGGTGAAGCGACAGGTCAAGGCCCTGTCCGCGCAGCTGAACATGGCGCGGCTGCGCGCCGGTCAGGGGCTGCCCGTCCAGCCGCCCAAACGTCACTTCGTCTTCTCCGGCCCCTCCGGCACGGGCAAGACCACCGTGGCCCGCATCCTGGGCCGCGTCTTCTACGCCCTCGGCCTCCTCGGCGGCGACCACCTCGTGGAGGCGCAGCGGGCCGATCTGGTCGGCGAGTACCTGGGCCAGACCGCCGTGAAGGCGAACGAACTGATCGACTCCGCGCTGGGCGGCGTCCTCTTCGTCGACGAGGCGTACTCCCTGTCCAACTCCGGCTACGGCAAGGGCGACGCGTACGGCGACGAGGCGCTCCAGGTGCTGCTGAAGCGGGCCGAGGACAACCGGGACCACCTGGTGGTGATCCTGGCCGGCTATCCGGAGGGCATGGACCGGCTGCTGACCGCCAACCCGGGGCTGTCCTCCCGCTTCACCACACGCGTCGACTTCCCGTCGTACCGGCCGCTGGAGCTGACCTCGATCGGTGAGGTGCTCGCGGCCGAGAACGGTGACGTGTGGGACGAGGAGGCCCTGGACGAGCTGCGGTCGATCGCCGGGCACGTGGTGGACCAGGGGTGGATCAACGAGCTGGGCAACGGGCGGTTCCTGCGGACCCTGTACGAGAAGAGCTGCGCGTACCGGGATCTGCGGTTGTCGGTGTACCCCGGGGAGCTGACGCGGGACGACCTGGCGACGCTGCGGTTGCCGGATCTGATGCAGGCGTACGGGGAGGTGCTCTCGGGGCGGGGGCCGCAGGATCCGCCGGGGTTGTGAGCCCGCGGTTACGTCGCCAGCGTGACCTCCCGGTGGGCCGGGTCTCTCACCTCGCCGACCAGTAGTTCCAGTACGTCCTCCAGGGCGACCAGGCCGAGCACCTTCCCTGACGCGTCCGTCACCTGGGCCAGGTGGGTCGCCGCCCGTCGCATCACCGTGAGGGCGTCGTCGAGCGGGAGTTCGGGGCGCACCGTCGGCATGTGCCGCCACAGGTGCTGCGGGACGGCGCGGTCGGACTCCTCCAGGTCGAGGACGTCCTTGACGTGCAGGTATCCCATGAAGGCGCCCTGCTCCGCCGCGATCGGGAAGCGTGAGTACCCGGTCCGGGCGGTGAGCGCGACGATCTCGCCGGGCGTGACCGAGGGGCTGACCGTCACCAGGGACTCGCGCCCGAGGAGGACGTCCGTCACCGGGCGGGAGCCCAGTTCCAGGGCGTCCTCGAGGCGTTCCTGCTCCTCGGGGTCGAGCAGGCCGGCCTGGCCGGCGTCCTCCACCAGCCGGTTGAGCTGCTCGCTGGTGAAGACGGCCTCGACCTCGTCCTTGGGCTCGACGTGGAACAGTCGCAGGATGCCCTGCGCGCAGGCGCCGAGCGCGACGGTGATCGGCCTGCACAGGCGGGCGAAGGCGACCAGTCCGGGGCTCAGCCACAGCGCGGCCTTCTCGGGGGCGGCCATCGCGAGGTTCTTCGGGACCATCTCGCCGATGACGAGGTGGCAGAAGACCACGGCGGCCAGCGCGATGACGTAGCCGAGCGGGTGGATCATGCCGTGCGGCAGGTGGATCCACTCGAAGACCGGCTCAAGGAGATGGGCGACGGTCGGCTCGGCGACCGCGCCGAGGGTCAGCGAGCAGACGGTGATGCCGAACTGGGCGGCGGCCATCATCTGCGGCAGCCGTTCCAGCCCGTACAGCACCTGTCGGGCGCGGGCGGTGCCGAGCGGCTCGATCTGGCTGCGGCGCACGGAGACGAGCGCGAACTCGGCGCCGACGAAGAAGCCGTTGGCGAGCACGAGCAGTGCGGCGAAGAGCAGTTGCAGGACGCTCATCGGGCGGCCTCCAGCACGGAGACGGGCGCCGTGCGCACCAGCCGTATCCGCTCGGCGCGGTAGTGGCCGACCTGCCGGACCGAGAGCCGCCAGCCGGGCAGCTCCGCGCGGTCGCCGACGGCCGGGATGCGGCCGAGCAGGTCGGCGACGAGCCCGGCCACGGTCTCGTACGGCCCCTCGGGCGCCTGAAGGCCGATGCGCCGCAGCGCGTCGACCCGGCAGCTGCCCTCGACGTCCCAGGCGGGGCGGCCCTCCTCGGGCGGGGCGGGGGCGAGTTCGGGCACGTCGAGACCGTCGTGTTCGTCGCGGACCTCGCCGACGATCTCCTCGACGATGTCCTCCAGGGTGACGACGCCGGCCGTGCCGCCGTACTCGTCGACCACGACGGCGATGGGCTGCTCGCTGCGCAGGCGGGTGAGCAGCGGCCGTACGGGCAGCGTCTCGGGGACGAGCAGCGCCGGGCGGGCGATGCGGCCGGCCGGGGTGCGCAACCGGTCGTGCACGGGGACCGCGAGGGCGTCCTTGAGGTGGACCATGCCGACGATCTCGTCGATCTTCTCCCGGTAGACGGGGAAGCGGGACAGGCCGGTGGCGCGGGTCAGGTTGACGACGTCCTCGGCGGTGGCCGAGGAGTGCAGGGCGCTGACCTTCACGCGCGGGGTCATGACGTGCTGGGCGGTCAGTTCGCCCAGTGACAGGGTCCGTACGAAGAGATCGGCGGTGTCCTGTTCCAGGGCGCCGGCCCGGGCGGAGTGCCGGGCCAGGGAGACCAGCTCGCCGGGGGTGCGGGCGGAGGCCAGTTCTTCGGCGGGTTCGATGCCGAGCGCACGGACGAGGCGGTTGGCCACGGTGTTGAGCGCGGCGATCACCGGGTGGAAGAGCCGGGCGAAGGCGTGCTGCGGGCCGGCGACGAAGCGTGCGACCTGGAGCGGCTTGGACACCGCCCAGTTCTTCGGCACCAGCTCGCCGATCACCATCTGCACGGCGGAGGCCAGCAGCATGCCGACGACGACGGACACACCGGACACGGCGCCGTCGGGGACGCCGGCCGCCGTGAACGGGCCGTCCAGGAGCCGGGCGAGCGCCGGTTCGGCGAGCATGCCGACGACGAGGGAGGTGATGGTGATGCCGAGCTGGGTGCCGGAGAGCTGGAAGGACAGCTCCTTGAGGGACTCGACGACCCGCTGGGCGCGCCGGTCGCCGGTGGCGGCGGCCCGCTCGGCGTCGGGTCGTTCGACGGTCACCAGGCCGAACTCGGCCGCGACGAAGAAGCCGTTGGCAAGGATCAGCAGGAACGCGGCTGCCAGGAGCAGCAGGGGGGTGGTCATGATGCCGCCGCCTGTGGGGTGTCACAGCAGGGGGCGGCGCAGATACTGCAGGACGATCCGTCCATCGCCGGAGGGAGTCACTCCTCGGGTAGCAGGAACCCCCGCGCACCGGGCGGAGCGACAGGGGCGAGGACGCGACAGCCGCGTCCTCGTTCCCAGATTAATCACGAAAAGGGTGCCCGCGGCAGGGGCGGCGGCCAGGCGTCAGTCACGAGGAGCCTCGGGGAGGGCGTGGGAACGCGCCTCCACGAGGTCTCGAAGGGCGCGCGCGTCGGCGAGGGCGCGCTGCTTGGCGATGCCCGGCTGGATGCCGAGCGCGGGCAGGCTGGTGCCGTCGCTGAGGTCGAGGAACACCCAGGGGTCGCCCTGGCGGAGGTTGACCCGGAGGATCTCGGGCCAGGCGAGGCGCCGCTTGGTGGTCAGGTTGATCACGGTGACGCCCGTCTCGTCGGCGACGAGACGGGGCCGTGCCATGAGAAGCAGTACGCCCGCCAGGAGGAGGGCCGTCAGTACGAAGCTGAGGCGCTCCCCGGGGCCGAGGCCGCCCAGCAGCATCCCGACCGCCGTGATCGTCGCGAAGGCGACGACCGCGAGGACGGTCAGGACGGCACGGGTGCGGCCCGGACGGAAGACGACGGGCAGGGCGGGCGGATCCGGTGGGGTGTCGGGCATGGCGTCGCTCCGGGCGTGCTCAGAGGCGGCAGGCGTGGATGGCCGTGGTCAGGATGGCCCGGGCGCCGATCTCGTAGAGGTCGTCCATGATCCGCTGGGCCTCCTTGGCCGGGACCATCGCGCGGACGGCGACCCAGCCCTCGTTGTGCAGCGGGGAGACGGTCGGGGATTCCAGGCCGGGGGTGAGGGCGACGGCCTTCTCCAGCTGCTCGACCCGGCAGTCGTAGTCCATCATCACGTACGTCCGGGCGACCAGGACGCCCTGGAGGCGGCGCAGGAACTGCTGGACCTTGGGCTCGGTGGTCTCGTCGGGCTCGGCGCCCGAGCGGCGGATCACGATCGCCTCGGACTTCATGATGGGCTCGCCGAAGACCTCCAGGCCCGCGTTGCGCAGCGAGGTGCCGGTCTCGACGACGTCCGCGATGACCTCGGCGACGCCGAGTTCGATGGCGGTCTCGACGGCGCCGTCGAGGTGGACGACGGAGGCGTCGACGCCCCGCTCGGCCAGGTGCGCCGCGACGATGCCCTCGTAGGAGGTGGCGACGGTGCGGCCCTTGAGGTCGTCGATGCCGCTCGCGGTGTCCGGCTTGCCGGCGAAGCGGAAGGTGGAGCGGGCGAAGCCGAGCGGGAGGATCTCCTCGGCGTCGGCGCCGGAGTCGATCAGCAGATCGCGGCCGGTGATGCCGATGTCGAGCTTGCCGGAGGAGACGTAGATCGCGATGTCGCGGGGGCGGAGGTAGAAGAACTCGACCTCGTTGGTCGGGTCGACGATCCGCAGTTCCTTGGCCTCGCGGCGCTGCTGGTAGCCGGCCTCATGCAGCATCTCCCCCGCGGGGCCTGACAGGGAACCCTTGTTGGGGACGGCGATGCGCAGCATGAGGTCGGCTTCCTTTGCGTGACGGGGTGAAAAAAGGGGTGCTGAGACTTACAGGTGGGCGTAGACGTCGTCCAGGGAGATGCCGCGGGCGACCATCATCACCTGGACGTGGTACAGCAGCTGCGAGATCTCCTCGGCGGCGGCGTCCTTGCCCTCGTACTCGGCGGCCATCCAGACCTCCGCGGCCTCCTCGACGACCTTCTTGCCGATGGCATGGACGCCCTTGTCGACCAGTTCGGCGGTGCGGGAGGTGGCGGGATCGCCGTCGGCTGCCTTGTGCTGGAGCTCGGTGAACAGCTCCTCGAAAGTCTTCTTGGACATGGTGGGCCCCACTTTACGCGTGTGCCGGACGGCCTAGCGCCACGGTTCGGATACTGAGCGGAGCGTGGCCGCCGTGGCGACGGCCGCCGTCACCGCCTCGTGCCCCTTGTCCTCGCTGGAGCCCTCGATGCCGGCCCGGTCAAGGGCCTGCTCCTCGGTGTCGCAGGTGAGGACGCCGAAGCCGATGGGGACGCCGGTCTCGACGGACACCTGGACCAGGCCCTGGGTGACGCCCTGGCACACGTAGTCGAAGTGGGGGGTGCCGCCGCGGATGACGACACCGAGGGCGACGATCGCGTCGTAGCCGCGGCCCGCGAGGACCTTGGCGACCACCGGCAGCTCGAAGCTGCCGGGGACCCGGAGCAGGGTCGGCTCGTCGATGCCCAGTTCGCGCAGGGCGCGCAGGGCGCCGTCCACCAGTCCGTCCATCACCTTCTCGTGCCACTGCGACGCGATCACGGCGACCCTGAGGTCCCCGACGTTGCGTACGGACAGTTCCGGTGCACCCTTGCCGCTCACGTGTCTCCTTGCGTCTCTTGCTTACTGGTTGCCGCAGGTGGACACGGGGGTCGTGTCCAGCCAGGGCAGGTCGTGGCCCATCCGGTCCCGCTTGGTGCGCAGGTAGCGGAGGTTGTGCTCACCGGCCTGGACGGGCATCGGCTCGCGCCCGGTGACCTCGATGCCGTGCCGGACCAGGGCGTCGCTCTTGTCCGGGTTGTTGGTCATCAGGCGTACGGCGCGCACGCCGAGGTCCTGGAGGATCTGGGCGCCGGCGCCGTAGTCGCGGGCGTCGGCGGGCAGGCCGAGTTCCAGGTTGGCGTCGAGGGTGTCCCGGCCGCGCTCCTGGAGTTCGTAGGCGCGCAGCTTGGACATCAGGCCGATGCCGCGCCCCTCGTGGCCGCGCAGGTAGACGACCACGCCCCGGCCCTCGGCCTGGATGCGGTCCAGGGAGGCGTCGAGCTGGGGGCCGCAGTCGCAGCGCTGGGAGCCGAAGACGTCGCCGGTGAGGCACTCGGAGTGGATGCGGACCAGCACGTCCCCGCCGTCGCCGATCTCGCCGTGCACGAGGGCGATGTGCTCGACGCCGTCGACCGTGGAGCGGTAGCCGTACGCCGTGAACTCGCCGTGCCTCGTGGGCAGTCGGACCTCGGCCTCGCGGCGGACGGTGGGCTCCTCGCTGCGCCGGTAGGCGATGAGGTCCTCGATGGAGATGATCGTCAGGCCGTGCTTGCGGGCGAACGGGATCAGCTCGGGCAGCCGCAGCATGCGCCCGTCCTCGCCGGCGATCTCCACGATGGCCCCGGCCGGGCGCAGCCCCGCGAGGCGGGCGAGGTCCACGGCCGCCTCGGTGTGGCCGTCGCGCACGAGCACGCCGCCGGAGCGGGCGCGCAGCGGGAAGACGTGCCCGGGGCGGACCAGGTCGGTGGGTTCGGCGGTGCCGCTCGCCAGGAGCTGGAGGGTGGTGGCGCGGTCCGAGGCGGAGATGCCGGTGCTGACGCCGTGTGCGGCGGTGGCGTCCACGGAGACGGTGAAGGCGGTCTTCATCGACTCGGTGTTGTCGTCGACCATCTGCGGGAGCCGGAGCCGGTCCAGTTCCCCGGCCTCCATGGGGGCGCAGATCAGGCCGCGGCACTCGCTCATCATGAAGGCGACGATCTCCTCGGTCGCCTTCTCGGCGGCGACGACGAGGTCGCCCTCGTTCTCGCGGTCCTCGTCGTCCACGACGACGACCGGGCGGCCGGCGGCGATGTCCGCGATCGCCTGTTCGACGGGGTCGAGCGAGAGGTCGTCGATGCCGTCGGGGCTGTAGAGGATGGGTGCCGTGCTCATGCGGGCGCTCCTTCCGGGAGGGGGCGGGCCGCGTTGCGCGAGCGCAGCCACCAGTCGCGCAGGCCCCACAGGACGAGCGCGCCGTAGAGGACGTAGACGAAGCCGGAGAAGGCGAAGCCGTTGGCGAAGTTCAGCGGGACGCCGACGAGGTCGACCAGCAGCCAGGCGAACCAGAACTCGACCATGCCGCGTGCCTGGGCGTACATGGCGACGACGGTGCCGACGAAGATGTACGCGTCCGGCCAGGGGTCCCACGACAGGGTGGGGTAGGCGGTGAAGAGGGCACCCACCGCGAGGGTGCCGAGGGCGGCCGCGGCGGCCAGCGCGCCGCGCTCGCGCCAGGTGGCGAACCGTACGGCGACGGAGCCGTCCTGCGACTGCTGCCGGCCGCGGTTCCACTGCCAGAAGCCCCAGGCGGCGACGACCATGACGACGATCTGTTTGCCGGCGCTGCCGGAGAGGTGGGCGGTGGCGAAGGCCGCGAAGAGGACGAGCCCGGAGGCGAACTGCACGGGCCAGGTCCAGATCGAGCGCCGCCAGCCGAGGGCGAGGCCGAGCAGACCGATCACGTTGCCGAT
Source organism: Streptomyces sp. BBFR51 (assembly GCF_044591655.1). NCBI lineage: Bacteria > Bacillati > Actinomycetota > Actinomycetes > Kitasatosporales > Streptomycetaceae > Streptomyces > Streptomyces sp. BBFR51. The sequence goes on from NZ_CP172448.1 coordinate 1,601,550, forward strand.
CATGTCCGACCACTTGATGTGCTGGTCGAAGAGCGTGAACGCCTCGGAATTGAGCCAGTTCACCTGGTGCCCCCCGGTGCGGTGAGCAGCCGCTCGACGTACTTGGCGATGATGTCCACCTCGAGGTTGACCGGGTCGCCGGGCTGCTTGATGCCCAGCGTGGTCAGGGCGAGGGTGGTGGGGATGAGGCTGACGGTGAAGAAGTCGGGCCCGGCGTCGACGACGGTGAGGCTGATGCCGTCGACGGTGATGGAGCCCTTCTCCACGACGTAGCGGGCGAGGTCGGCGGGCAGGGAGATCCTGACGATCTCCCAGTGCTCGGAGGGCTCGCGCTCCAGGATCTCGCCGGTGCCGTCGACGTGGCCCTGCACGATGTGGCCGCCAAGACGGGCGCCGACGGCGGTGGGGCGCTCCAGGTTGACGCGGGAGCCGACGGCGAGGGCGCCCAGGCTGGAGCGGTTGAGGGTCTCGGCCATCACGTCGGCGGTGAACTCTTCGCCCTCGTGGTCGACGACCGTGAGGCAGACGCCGTTGACGGCGATGGAGTCGCCGTGCCGGGCCCCTTCGGTGACGGCGGGGCCGCGCAGGCGGAAGCGACAGGCGTCGTCGAGGGTCTCGACGGCGGTGATCTCGCCCAGCTCTTCGACGATTCCGGTGAACACTTCCCGGGTCCTCCTGCCTCTTCGGGCACGGACTCCGGGGCTGTCTGGAACGACAGACGTCGCGAGCGAGAACACCGGGAGCGACGCCGGACGGGCCCGCCCGTGACGGGCGCGCCCAGAGATCGGCGGCGCGCACGTGTGCTCGCCCGCCGCGCACTGCCTCCCATCCGGACTTTAACCGTCGGTCCAGGAATTTCACCTGGTCAACCGGCCGCTGGAAGCGACCGGGTCGCGGACTGTAACCGCCGGTTCGGACTTTCACCGACCCCGGAGTGCGCTGCTTCTGGTACAGGGCCAGTGTGCCACGACTGATCGCCGTCCATGCGGACAGAGCGTGTGGGGTGGCTCACAGAACGCTCCTCCGGGCGGGCGGGGCGTGATGCGACTTCCCCAACTGGGCGGCCGTGGAGCCGCCTTGAGATTGGTCCATACCTATTGACTCACTGGTCTAGTCCTCTCTAGGGTCTGCGCAACTTCCGTGGAGAGGAACCGACTGTGCCTTCCCCCTCACGCTCCAGAACCCGTCGCAGATCCGGTCCCGCGCTGCTCGCGGCGGCCGCCGCCGTCGCGGGCCTGATGCTCGCCGGTCTCCCGGCGACCGCGTCGCAGGCCGCCGACCAGGAGTCCTGTCGACCCGACGGTCTCTACGAGACGCCCGGCGTCGATGTTCCCTACTGCTCGGTGTACGACTCCGAGGGCCGGGAGAAGATGGGCGCCGACCATCCGCGCCGGGTGATCGGGTACTTCACGAGCTGGCGCACGGGCAAGGACGGCAAGCCGGCCTACCTGGCCTCGGACATCCCGTGGGACAAGATCACCCACATCAACTACGCCTTCGCGCACGTGGACGGCGCGAACAAGCTCTCCGTCGGCCCGGACGGTGCGAAGAACCCCGCGACCGGCATGACGTGGCCGGGGGTCGAGGGCGCCGAGATGGACCCGGACCTCCCCTACAAGGGCCACTTCAACCTGCTGGGCAAGTTCAAGAAGCAGCACCCGGACGTCAAGACCATGATCTCGGTGGGCGGCTGGGCCGAGACGGGCGGCTACTTCGCGGACGACGGCTCGCGGGTGGACTCGGGCGGCTTCTACTCGATGGCCACCAACGCCGACGGCTCGGTCAACCAGGCCGGCATCGAGACCTTCGCGGACTCGGCGGTCGACTTCGTGCGGAAGTACGGCTTCAACGGCGTCGACATCGACTACGAGTACCCGACGACGATGAAGGACGCTGGCAACCCGCTCGACTGGTCCTTCGCGAACGGCCGCCGGGCCGGCCTGGTCAAGGGCTACGCGGCGCTGATGAAGACGCTGCGCGAGAGGCTCGACCGCGCGGGCGCCGCGGACGGCCGGCACTACCTGCTCTCCGTCGCCGCTCCGTCCTCGGGGTATTTGCTGCGCGGCATGGAGACCTTCCAGGTCCAGAAGTACCTGGACTACGTCAACATCATGTCGTACGACCTGCACGGCGCCTGGAACGAGTACGTCGGCCCGAACGCCTCGCTCTTCGACGACGGCAAGGACGCCGAACTGGCCGCCGCGGGCGTGTACTCCAGCTCCCAGTACGGCGGGGTCGGCTACCTCAACACCGACTGGGCCTACCACTACTTCCGCGGCTCGATGCCGGCCGGACGCGTCAACATCGGGCTGCCGTACTACACGCGGGGCTTCAAGAACGTCACGGGCGGCACCGACGGGCTCTGGGGCAGGGCTCCCTCCTCTGACTGCCCGGCGGGCTCGGGCCTGACCAAGTGCGGCGACGGCGCGGTCGGCATCGACAACCTGTGGCACGACCTCGACACCGACGGCGAGGAGTCGCCCGCGGGCTCCAACCCGATGTGGCACGCCAAGAACCTGGAGAAGGGCATCGTCGGCGACTACGTCACCGACTACGGCTTCCCGGCCGACACGAAACTGACCGGGACCTACCAGCGCAAGTACGACGCCACGCTGGTCGCGCCCTGGCTGTGGAACGCCGAGAAGAAGGTCTTCCTGTCCACCGAGGACGAGCAGTCGGTCCAGGCCAAGGCGGATTACGTGGCCGACCGCGGCATCGGCGGCACGATGATCTGGGAGCTGGCCGGCGACTACGCCTGGGACGCGGACAAGGGCCAGTACGTGCCGGGTTCGACGCTCACCGACACGCTGTACGAGACGTTCAGGACCGCCTCCCCCTACGGCGCGAAGCGCGCCACGACCGACATGCCGGCCGAGGCGCTCGACGTCGACGTGGAGTTCGGGCAGTTCCCGCTCGGCGACTCCAACTACCCGATCAGCCCCAAGCTGAAGATCACCAACAACACGGGCACGGCGCTGCCCGGCGGCACGGAGTTCCGGTTCGACTACGCGACCTCCGCGCCCGGCAACGCCAAGGACCAGTCCGGCTGGGGCACTTCGGTGATCCGCAGCGACCACACGGGCAGCAACGTGGGCGGACTCAAGGGCGACTACCACCGGGTCTCGCTGAAGCTGCCGGCCTGGCAGTCGCTGGCACCGGGCGCCTCCACCACGGTGGACCTCGTGTACTACCTGCCGGTGTCGACGCCGTCGAACTGGACGGTGACGTTCGGCGGGAAGACGTACGCCCTGGCGGGCGACCTCGCCCGGGGCACGACCGTGGTGGATCCGGGGACCCCCACGCCGACGCCCACGGGCACCCAGTCGCCGGGCCCCGATCCGAGCCCGAGCCCGACGGGCGGCACCGGGCAGTGCGCCGTCCCGGCCTGGGACGCGGCCACGGCGTACGGCGGCGGCACCACGGTGTCCCACCAGGGGCACACGTGGAAGTCCAAGTGGTGGACGAAGGGCGAGGAGCCCGGGACCACCGGTGAATGGGGCGTCTGGCAGGACCTCGGCGCCTGCTGAGTCCCACCAAGAACGGGCCCGGCGGCGGTGACGAAGGCCCTTGCCCGCCGCCGGGCCGCCAGGCCGCACCCTGCCCGACTCTGGCAGGGTGCGGCCATGACCACCGCGACCACCCCGGGCGCCGACGAGTTCGAACGGCACCGCCCCCGGCTGTTCTCGCTCGCCTACCGCATGCTGGGCTCCGCCGACGAGGCCGAGGACACGGTCCAGGACGCCTATCTGCGCTTCACGGCGGCCGACCGGACGGGGATCGAGCATCCGGCGGCCTGGCTGGCCAAGGTCGTCACGAACCTCTGTCTGACCCGGCTCACCTCCGCGCGCGCCCGCCGCGAGCGCTACGTCGGCACCTGGCTGCCGGAGCCGGTCGTCACCGCGGACGGCACGCTGGGCCCGCTCGAGTCGGCCGAGCAGCGCGACGCCGTGTCCACGGCGCTGCTCCTGCTGCTGGAGCGGCTCACGCCGACGGAGAGGGCGGTGTACGTGCTGCGGGAGGCGTTCGCGTACGGGTACCGCGAGATCGCCGGGGCCTTGGACCTGGGCGAGCCCACTGCCGTCAGCTGTACCGGAGGGCGGTGCGGCGGGTGGGTGAGCCGGGGTCCCGGTTCGAGCCCGCGCCGGAGCGCCGGGAACGGCTGGTCGCCTCGTTCCTCACCGCGGCGCGCGAGGGCGACCTGGCCGGTCTGGAGAAGCTGCTCGCCGAGGACGTGACCTGGTGGAGCGACGGCGGCGGCAGGGTCTCCGCGGCCCGTCGTCCCATCGAGGGCCGGGACAAGGTGCTGCGCTTCCTGACGGGCGGAATGCAGCGTTTCGCGGCGGGATGGGAGTTCACCGTCGCCGAGGTCAACGGCATGCCCGCGCTGCTCGCCCGGTCGGACGACGTGCTCACCGGCGTACTGTCGTTCGACCTGCGCGGCGACGTGATCAGCGAGCTGCGGGCCGTGATGAACCCGGACAAACTGGGATTCGTAGGCCGTCAGCTCGCGCGGCCGTGAGATTTCCGCCCGGGCACTGTCACATTTCGCGGGCGCCGCACGGTCCCAGCTGACGACAGGGCGCTCCACCCGGGAGCTCCCGCGTCCGGACAGGGGCTGAACACATGACCACGATTTTGGTGACCGGCGGCACCGGCACGCTCGGCCGGCTCGTCACCGAAAGGCTGCGCGCCGGCGGGCACGAGGTGCGGGTGCTGAGCCGGCACAGCGAGCCGTACGCCGTCGACCTGCGCCAGGGCGGCATCGTCCTGGACACGGCGCTGGCCGGCGTGGACACGGTCGTGCACTGCGCGACCACGCAGCGCGGCGGTGACGAGCGGTCGGCCGCGAACCTGATCGCGGCGGCGCGACGGGCCGGGGTGGCACACCTGGTCTACATCTCGATCGTCGGCGTCGACCGGGTGCCGCTCGGCTACTACCGGTCCAAGTTCGCCGTCGAGAAGCTGGTGGAGGAGTCGGGGCTCGGGTGGACGGTGCTGCGGGCGACCCAGTTCCACGACCTGGTGGTGCAGGTGCTCCAGACCCTGGCCAAGGTGCCGGTCGTGGTGCTGCCGGCCCATGCCGCCGACCAGCCGGTGGAGGTGGCGGAGGTCGCGGACCGGCTCGCCGAACTGGCCGTCGGCGAGCCCGCCGGGCGGGTCCCCGACCTGGGCGGTCCCGAGGTACGCACCTTCGAGTCGCTGGCCCGTGCCTATCTGGGCGCGACGGGACGCCGGCGGGCCGTGGTGAACGTGCCGCTCGCGGGGAAGACTTACCGCGCGTTCCGCGAGGGCGGGCATCTCGCGCCCGAGCACGCGGTCGGCAAGGGGACGTTCGAGGAGTACCTGACGGTGCGGTACGGCGGCGGGGTGGACGGGCGGCGCGGATGAGCAGACGGACGTGGCTGCGGGCGGGACTGGGACTGCTCGCGGCCGGCCAGGTGGTGCTGGGGCTGTGGATCCTGCTGCTGCCCGAGCTGTTCTGGAAGTGGCGCTGGGTGTCGCACCTGCCGCCCTACAACGAGCATCTGCTCCGGGACTTCGGCGGGGCGAGCCTCGCCCTCGCCGTGGTGCTGTGCGCGGCGGTGGCGGCGATGGAACGGCGGCTGGTGCTGACGGCACTCGTGGCCTACCTGGTGTCCTCCGTCGCCCACCTCCTGTTCCACGCCAGTCATCTGGATCCCCTGTCGGCGGCCAGCGGCGCGGGCTTCATGGCACTGCTGGGGGCGGCGGTGCTGCTGCCGGCCGTACTGGTGTGGCTGGCGGCCGACGGGACGGCCTTCCGGGAGCACGACCCGACCGCGCGGCAACCGTCCGCCTGACCGACAACGCCCCGCACCCGGACAGCGCCGGCGCACAACCGGGCACTCCGCCGGGTACGCCTCCGGGTGCGCCGCGGGCTATCGCTCGGGCGGGGCGAACAGTTCGTCCTGGGCGCGGTCGCGGGCGGTCAGCAGGGCGCCGCGCAGTACGGCGCCGCCGCCCAGGGTGCTGGGGCGCACCTCGGTGGCCAGCGGGGACATCCGGGTGAGGCGGTGCTGGACGCGGTCGGCGAGGGCGTCGCCGCCGGCCCGGCCGATCTCGCCGGCGAGCACCAGGCAGCCGGGGTCGAGGACGGAGACGACGGCGGCGGCACCGAGGACGATCCGGTCGGCGAGGGCGTCGAGGAACCGCTGGGCGCCCGGGTCGCCGCCGGGCCCCGACCGGTGGACCGCCTCCCGGACCAGCGCGGCCGCGTGCGGCTCGGGGCCGGCCGGGGACGCCGTCACCCCGTGCTCCGCCGCGAGGGCGGTCACCGCGGCCGCCCCGGCGACGGAGTGGAAGCCGCCGTCGCAGTCGGTGGCCGAGGGCAGGCCCGAGGTGCCCGGCACCGGCATGAAGCCGATCTCGCCCGCGCCGCCGGAGACGCCCCGGCGCAGCGTGCCGTCGAGGACGACGGCGGCGCCGATGCCGAGACCGAGCCACAGCAGGACGAAGGTGTCCCGGTCCCGGGCCGCCCCGTCGCGCTGCTCGGCCAGGGCGGCGAGGTTGGTCTCGTTCTCGACGCCGACCCGCGCGTCGGGGAACTTCTCCTTCAGCGCGACCATCAGCCGGCGGTGCCACGCGGGCAGCCCGGAGGAGTCGCGGAGTTCGCCGCTGGCCGGGTCGATCAGGCCGGGCGCGCCGATGCCGACCGTGTGCAGCCGGTCGGCGCCGGCCTCCTTCGCCGCACGCTCGACCAGGCTCACCGACTGCTCCACCGCGGGACCGGTGCCGCTGTGGTCGTCGATCGGCACGGAGGCCTCGGCCAGCACCCTGCCGAGCAGGTCGGAGACCAGCACGGCGACGCCCTCGGTGCGGACGTCGAGGGCGGCGAGGTAGGCGCGCCCGGCGACGATGCCGTACAGCTTGGCGTTCGGGCCGCGGCGCTGCTCGCCGGACTCCCCCACCACCTCGATCAGGCCGGCCACGGCGAGGCGTTCGACGAGGTCGGCCACGGTGGGCCGGGACAGGCCGGTCAGTTTCTTCAACTGCCCTGCCGTCAACGGGCCCTCCCGCTGGAGCAGATGAAGGGCGAGCCGGTCGTTGATGGCCCGGGCGGTGCTCGGGGATGCGGGCATGCCGGGATCCTTCCAGATCGGCGGCGCGGGGGCCCACGCCGGTAATCCACTATCTATCAGGCAGGGTCCCTGATAGTTTACGCCGCGCAGTGCGAAGACGGAGGGGTGGATCATGAGCAAAGGGACCTACGGGCAAAGCGAGGTGAAGCGCGCCCGGTACGCCGTCGCGGCCGTGTTCGCCGTGCACGGCTCCGTCACCGGCTCGTTCGCGACCCGCGTGCCCTGGATCCAGGACCACGCCGGGGTGAGCGCGGGCCAGTTGGGGCTGGCGCTCGCCTTCCCGGCGCTCGGCGCGTCCCTGGCCATGCCGCTGGCCGGCAGCGTCACCCACCGCTTCGGCGCCCGTACCGCGCTGCGCGGTCTGCTGGCCCTGTGGACGCTGGCGCTGACCCTGCCCTCCCTCGCCCCGAACCTGCTCACCCTGTGCCTCGCCCTGTTCGTCTACGGCGCCACCGCGGGCATGTCGGACGTGGCGATGAACGCGCTCGGCGTCGAGATCGAGAACCGTCTCGACAAGTCGATCATGTCCGGGCTGCACGGGCTGTGGAGCACCGGCGCCCTGATCGGTTCGGCGGCCGGCACGCTCGCCGCCCACCTGGGCGCGGACGCCCGGACGCACCACGCCCTGGCCGCCGCCGTGCTGACCGTGGCGGGCCTGGTCGCCTGCACCTGGGTGCTGGACCTCCAGCCCGCCGAGGACGAGGACCCGCCGCCGCGTTTCGCGCTGCCGCCCAGGTCGGCGCTGCTGATCGGCGCGGTCGGGTTCTGCGCGGTGTTCGCGGAGGGCGCGAGCCTGGACTGGTCGGCGGTCTATCTGCGCGACGAGATGGCGACCTCGGCGGGACTGGCGGCGGCGTGCACGACGGGCTTCACCCTCACCATGGCGGTGGCCCGGCTCGCCGGCGACAAGGTGGTGGACCGGTTCGGCGCGGTGCGCACGGTCCGGGTGAGCGGTGTGCTGGCCGCGCTCGGCGGTCTGCTCGTCGTCGTCGGGGGCCATCCGGCGGTGGCGATGACCGGCTTCGCGCTGATGGGCCTCGGCATCGCCGTCGTCGTGCCCCTGTGCTTCGCCGCGGCCGGCCGCGCCGGCTCGAACCCGAGCCTGGCCATCGCGGGCGTCGCCACCATCACGTACACCTCGGGGCTGGTCGCGCCGAGCGCGATCGGCGGTCTGGCCCAGGCGACCAGCCTGGTGGTCTCGTTCGGCCTGGTGACTCTGCTGGCCTGCTGCCTGGTGGTGTTCGCGAAGGTGCTGCGCGTCGGGGACCGGGACCGCCCGAAGATCAGTGGGCCGGTCGCGGAAGTGCCCGACCGGCAGTCCTGAACGCGCCGCCTGCCGCGGGAAGGCGCTGGTCAGTGGGGGGCGTGGCAGGTGGGGGGTGTGGCACGTGGGGCGTGGGGCTACCCCCGACAATGGTCCGGACCGTCCTCACGTACAGAGAAAGCGAAACCTCACCATGGACCTCGGCGTGCGCTGGAAGCTGCACGGTGACGGGCGCACGCCCGCACCCGGAGCGGTGGTCCGCCCCGACGAACGACTCTCGTGGCCCCGCACGGCCGGGCTAGGCGCCCAGCACGTGGTGGCCATGTTCGGGGCGTCCTTCGTGGCTCCGGTCCTGATGGGCCTGGACCCCAACCTCGCGATCATGATGTCGGGCGTGGCGACCGTCATCTTCCTGGTCGCCACCCGCGGCCGGGTGCCCAGCTACCTCGGCTGCTCGCTCTCCTTCGTGGGCGTCGCCGCCGTGATCCGGGCGCAGGGCGGCACCAGCGCCACGGTGACCGGCGCGGTCCTCGTCGTCGGCGCCGCGCTGTTCCTGGTGGGGCTCGCCGTGCAGCGCTTCGGGGCGCGGATCATCCACGCCGCGATGCCGCCGATCGTCACCGGCGCGGTGGTGATGCTGATCGGCTTCAACCTGGCCCCGGTCACCGCGTCCACCTACTGGCCGCAGGACCAGTGGACGGCGCTGCTGGTGATGCTGTTCACGGGCCTGGCCGTGGTGTGCCTGCGCGGCTTCTGGTCCCGCATCGCGATCTTCCTGGGGCTGGTGTTCGGCTATGTCCTCTCCTGGGTCCTCGACCGGATCTTCGGGAAGATCCACTCGGTGGACGGCAGCGGCAAGCTCACCGACCACTGGCGGCTGGATTTCTCCGCCGTGGGGCAGGCCGACTGGATCGGGCTGCCGTCCTTCCACGGCCCGAGCTTCGAGTGGTCGGCGATCCTGGTCGCCCTGCCCGTCGTCATCGCGCTGATCGCGGAGAACGCCGGACACGTCAAGGCGGTCGGCGAGATGACCGGCGACAACCTCGACGACAGGCTCGGCACGGCGATCTCCGCCGACGGCGTCGGCTCGATGCTGTCCACCGCGGTCGGCGGCCCGCCCAACACCACGTACTCCGAGAACATCGGCGTGATGGCCGCGACCCGGGTCTACTCCACGGCCGCGTACTGGGCCGCCGCCGGCTTCGCCCTGCTCTTCGGCATCTGCCCGAAGTTCGGCGCGGTCGTGGCCGCGATCCCGGGCGGCGTGCTCGGCGGCATCACCGTCATCCTCTACGGCATGATCGGCCTGCTCGGCGCCCAGATCTGGATCAACGCCAAGGTGGACCTGCGCAACCCGCTGAACCTGGTACCGGCCGCCGCGGGCATCATCATCGGCGTCGGCAACGTCAGCATCGAGTTCACCGACACCTTCTCGCTCAGCGGCATCGCGCTCGGCACCCTGGTCGTCATCACCGGCTACCACGCGCTGCGGGCCTTCGCCCCGGCGCATCTCAAGACGCAGCAGCCGCTGCTGGACGAGGGCACGTCGTCGTACGACGCGAAGTCCGAAGGCGGCAGCGACGGAGGTGACGGAGGTGACGGGGCTCAGCGCGCCAAGTCGTAGGCGTACGACGGTGTGAACGTCCCCGGCTCCCCCTTGCAGCCGTCCGACTCCCCCGGCAGCTTGACCCACAGGTAGGCGTCGATGCGGCCCATGCCGGTGTTCAGGGTCGGAGCGCGGCCGATCCGGCGGCCGGCCGGGTCGCACCACTCGCCGTCGGGCGGGGCGCCGTTCCCGTTGCGGCTGGTGTCGATGACGGCGCCCAGGCCGGCCGGGCCGCCGAGGGCGTCGAGCACCGCACGGTCGTAGGCGACCTCGTCGGCGGTGGCGTGGAAGTTGGAGACGTTGCTGAAGACGCCGTCGGAGGAGTCGGCCGAGGCGGCCCCGGCCTGCTTCAGCCAGCCCGCCTGCTTGGCGGGCGCGTGCCAGCCGGAGTGGCCCGCGTCGAAGTAGACCCGGGCGTTCGGGTTGGCGTCCTTCATCACGCGTCCGGCGCGGGCCAGGGAGGCGAAGCGGTCGGCGCGCTCACCGGCGGACAGGCACTCGGACTGGGCGACCGAGTCGGGCTCCAGCACCACGACGACGTCGCCGGAGCCGAGCCCCGCGGCGAACCGGTCGATCCAGGCGTCGTAGGCGTCGAGGTCGGGGGCGCCGCCCTCGGAGTGGCCGCCGCAGTCGCGGTCGGGGATCACGTACGGGACGACGACCGGCACCCGGCCCTGGGCGGCGCCCGCGGAGGTGACGGCGCGGACCCGGGCGGTGATGGTGGCCGGCGTGTGGTCGGCGAACCACACGGCGGCGGGGTGGTCGGCGATCCGGGACGCGATCACGTCCTGGCGCGGGTCGCCGGGGTGGGCCCGGACCCAGTCGAGGACCTGGGACTCGGGATGCCGGTAGAGCCGGGTGGAGGCCGCCGTGGTCGGGGGCTTCTTCATCTGGGCGGTCTTCGTCGGCGCGGCGGTGCGGTCCGCCTTCTTCGCCGTCGGGGAGGGCGAGGCAGACGGCGACGGCGACGGCGAAGAAGACGCTGCCGGGGACGGCCTGCCGGGCAGGGAGTCCGTCAACGGCGAGCGCGTCACCTCCGGCCGGGCCTCGTCGGCACCGCGTCCCCCGTCGTCGCCGAACGCGGTCAGCATCCCGGTCGCGGTGCACACCGCGACGACGACGGACGCCGCCGCGACCATCGCGCCGCGGCCTGCGGTGCGCCTGCGCTCCGCCCTGCGGGCGGCCAGACGTCGGGCACGAAGGCCTGACACGTACGGTTCCCCCTCCCCCGCGCGGCGGGCGCGTTCCCCCGTTCTGGGGAAGCGTCGGGCCCGCCGGCACTGCCGTCACCCTAAAGCTGCGACGCTGCCGCCATGGCGCACTGCGAGCAAGTCCCGACGGCCACCTTGACGGTGGACACCGTCCTGACCCGGATGCGCGCCCTCGACTCGGCGCTGCCCGCCCGGGACGGGGTGACGGTCTTCAACCGCGTCTACCTCGCCGTCACGGAGGCCGTGGACCGGCACATCGAGGGCGGCCGGTTCGCGGACGCCGGGGCCGCGACCGCGCTGGACGTGCGGTTCGCGAAGCGCTATCTGGCCGCCGTGGACGCGGCGGAGGAAGGGCGCCGTCCACCCGCCTGCTGGCGCCCCCTGTTCCAGTTCCGCCGCCATCCCGGGGTACGGCCGCTGCAGTTCGCGCTGGCGGGCATCAACGCGCACATCGGCCACGATCTGGCGCTGGCCGTGGTGGACACCTGTCGTACGCTCGGCTGCGAACCCGTCGACCTGGAGGACGAGTTCGACCGCGTGGGTGATCTCCTCGTCTCGCTGGAGGAGCGCATCCGCGACGAGCTGATGCCGGGTCCCGATCTCCTGCGGATCGCCGATCCGCTGACCCATCTGCTCGGCTCCTGGAGCCTGGAGCGCGCCCGCGAGGCCGCCTGGGCCGCGGCCCGCGTGCTGTGGGCGCTGCGCCGGCTGCCGGACATCACCGGGGAGTTCACCGAGCGGCTGGACTCGGCGGTGGGACTGGCGGGCCGCATGCTGCTCACTCCGCTGCCGGACTGATCCGGCCGTTTCGCTCCCCGCCCGGTGTGCGCTCCCGGAACTCCCGGACGATCACTGTACGTTGAACCCATCGGCGACATCGCACTCCGACCGCGAAGGAGCACACCGGTATGACGACCCGGCTCGGACTCGGCCTCCCCCAGATGCGGCAGTACGACATCGGCAAGGACGTCCCCGACGTGGCGCGCGCGGCGGAGCGGACGGGCTACGAGAGTCTGTGGGTCTTCGAGCGCGCCCTGTTCCCCGAGCCCGCCACCCAGGGGCTGTACGGCATCGAGGGCCTGCCCTGGCCGGACTCGTACCGGAGCGTGGCGGAGCCGCTGGTCACCCTCACCCTCGCCGCCGCGGCCACCGAGCGGGCCCGGCTGGGCACGAGCGTGCTGGTCGCCCCGCTGCACGTCCCGTTCCAGCTGGCCAAGGCGCTGGCCTCGCTGGACGCGGCCAGCGGCGGCCGGGTGGTGGCGGGCCTCGGCACCGGCTGGTCCCACGACGAGTACGCGGCGGCGTCCGTGCGGCCGTTCGCCGAGCGCGGCCGGGCACTGGACGAGCTGATCGAGGTGTGCCGGGCGGTGTGGGGCCCGGATCCGGTAGTGTACGACGGCGAGGTCACGAAGATCGCGTCGTCCGTGGTCGGCCCCAAGCCGGCCCGGCCGATCCCGATCCTGCTGGCGGCGGGCAGCGGGAAGGCCCGGCGCCGCCTGGTCGACCACGCCGACGGCTGGCTGCCGACCGGCATGGGCGCCGAGGCCGTCGCCGAGCAGTGGCGGCAGTTGCGCGACCTGGCCGCCGAGCGCGGCCGTACGGAGCCGATCCGGACCGTGCTGCGGGTCAACTGCCAGTACAGCAGGGCGAACCACGCGGGTGCCGACCGCCGCCCCTTCCAGGGCGGTGTCGACCAGATCGTCGAGGACCTGGCCGCGCACGCCGAGATCGGCCTCGAGGAGATCCTCGTCGACCTCCAGTCCACCACGCGCGACGCGGAGGAGCTGAAGGACGTGGCGGGCGAGGTGTACGAGAAGGCGCGGGCGGCCGGGGTGTAGCGAACGGCTCTGGGACGGGTCCTAGTCCTCGGGGAGTTCCACCGGCGCGATCTCGTCGTAGACGTCGCCCGGGCCCGGGTTGGTCGCGTCGGTCTCGCCGCCGAAGTGGTGCATGACCCCCCAGACCGCGTTCAGCGCGGTCTGGACGGCGCCCTCGGCCCAGCCGGCCGTCCAGGAGATGTCGTCGCCGGCGAGGAAGATGCCCCGCTTGTCCTCGGGCAGTTCCTCCTGCACGAAGTGCGTGAACAGGCGCCGCTGGTAGCGGTAGTGGCCGGGCAGGTTGGCCTTGAACGCGCCCATGAAGTAGGGCTCGTTCTCCCAGGAGACCGTCACCGGGTTGCCGATGATGTGCTTCCTGATGTCGACCTTCGGGTAGATCTCGCCGAGCGACTTCAGCATGACCTCCATCCGCTCGTTCGCGGACAGCGGCAGCCACTTCAGGCTGTCGTCGCACCAGGTGTAGGAGAGACAGATGACGGCGGGCCGGTCAAGGCCGTCGTCCAGGAGGTAAGTACCGCGGGTCATGCGGTCGGTGAGCGTCATCGACATGACGTCCCGGCCCGTGGGGTTTCCCCCGTCGTCGGCGGCCTTGTCCAGCCAGAAGGGCCGGTCGACCGGCACGAAGAGCTTGGAGCTCTCCATGTAGTGGGTCCGCTCGATCGCGGTCCAGTGGTCGATGGGGAAGAGCGAGTCGTCGCAAGCGATCTTGGAGAGCAGCATCCAGGACTGCGCGGTGAAGATCGCCGCCCGGTAGGTGCGGATGTCGCCGTCGGCGTCCGTGACGGTGATGCGGTTGCCGGCGGTGCGGTTGAGCCGGGTCACGGCCGGGCGCGGCTCGCCGTCCACGTGCAGGGACTTCAGCGAGGTGCCGTGGGGCCAGTGGACGATCTTCTCGGGCTCGCGCTCCCAGAGCCGGAGCGGCAGTTGCTGGGAGCCGCCGACGATGCCGCGGTGGTGGTCGTCGGCCTCGGTGTAGACGACGCGGAGGATCTCCAGGATGGAGTTCGGGAAGTCGGTGTCCCAGCCGCCGGTGCCGAAGCCGACCTGGCCGAAGATCTCGCGGTGCCGGAAGGACCTGAAGGCCTCCGAGTCGCACAGGAAGCCGTAGAAGGTCTGGTTGTCGAACTTCTCGACGAGCTTCGCCCAGATCTCGCGGATGCGCGGGACGTCGCGCTCGCGCAGCGCGCGGTTCATGTCGGAGAAGTCGGCGCCCTCCTCGAGGCACTTCGCCCAGGCGTCGGCCACGTCCCGGTAGACCTGCGGAAGGTCGGCGAGCGTCTCGGCGTAGTGCGACTCGCCCTTGAGGTCGACGACGGTCGACGGTGTCGCCTCGGCGAGGGGGTTGGGGAAGGCCCGCGTCTCGAGGCCCACCAGGTCGATGTAGTGCTGGAGGGCGGTGGAGGAGGGCGGGAAGCGCATCGCGCCCATTTCGGCGGTCAGCGAGGGGTCGCAGCCGTCGAAGCCCACGGTCCGCAGGCGTCCGCCGATCCGGTCGGCTTCGTAGACGACGGGCTTGAGGCCCATCTTCATCAGCTCGTGGGCGGCCACGATGCCGGACAGGCCGCCGCCGATGACCGCGACCTCGGCGCCGTGTTCGGTGGCGGGTATCTGGCCGAGTCCCGCCGGGTGGGCGAGGAAGTCGTCGTACGCGTACGGGAAGTCCGGCCCGAACATGGTGATCGGCGGCTGCTGCTCGTCTGCGTGCTCGATCGCGTTGGGCACGGTGGACGTCATGGGGTACGGACTCCTTGCGAGGCGGAACTGGGGGGAGGGTGTGCGGCTCAGACGAGGGAGCCGTAGAGGCCGGGGAGGCGGTCCTTCAGATACGGGTTCGCCTCGCGCGAGGCGGCCAGGAACGCCGGGTCGACGTCGCCGAGGACCAGCTCCTCCGCGCGCCCGGCCCTGGCGCGGGCGGTCCCGTCGGGGCCCGCGAGGACGGACAGGCCCACGAACTCGAACTCGCCCTCGCGGCCGACGCGGTTGACGTACGCCACGTACAGCTGGTTCTCGAAGGCCCGCACCGGCACGACGGACTCGGCGACGAACTGGAACGGGTGCAGCTGTGCGGTCGGGACGAGCAGCAGGTCGGTGCCGGCCAGGGCGTGGGCGCGGACGTTCTCCGGGAACTCCACGTCGTAGCAGATCATCAGGCCGACGGTGACTCCGTCGAGCCGCGCCTGCACGACCGGCTGCTCGCCGGGGGTGAAGTGGTCGCGCTCGAAGCAGCCGTAGAGGTGGGTCTTGCGGTAGCCGGCCAGGCGGCTGCCGTCGGCGGAGATCAGCTGGACGGAGTTGAAGACGCGCTCGCCGTCCCGCTCCGGGTAGCCGTAGGCGATCGCGAGGCCGTGCCGCCCGGCGATCTCCGCGACGGCGTCGGCCGAGTCGCCGTCGGCGGGCTCGGCGAGGACGCCGATGTCGTCGCCGATCGCGTATCCGGTCAGGAACAGCTCGGAGGTGACGAGCAGCCCGGCACCCGCGGCGGCGGCGCGGCCCGCGGCCTCGTCGAGGACCTTCAGGTTCTCGACGGTGGAGCCGGGGCGGCCGGAGCTCTGGAGCAGGGCGGTGCGCATGCGTGTTCCTCGCCGGTGGGAGGGGGGTCGGGGGGCCAGATAGACGGTACGGTCGCCGGACACCGCCGGACAAGACGGACCCGTTGCGCGCCGGTGAGCGGATCGTTGCGTCCGTGGGGCGCCCCGCGGTGATTCGTTGTGCACCCCCGCGCGCCCTCCCGTCGTCCCTCGTCGTCCTCCGCCATCCCCGTCGTCCTCCGCCATCCCCGTCGTCCTCCGCCATCCCCGTCGTCCTCCGCCATCCCCGTCGTCCTCCGCCATCCCCGTCGTCCTCCGCCATCTCCGTCGTCCCGGTCATCCCCGGGAAGCAGACCGGGGCCCTGCTCCCCCGCCGCGCGGCGGAGGCCGCTCCCGCCCTGGGCCCGATGTGGTGCGCGCGCGGCGCCGGGACAGTGGTGACCGTTCGGTTCACCGGCTTCCGCCCGCGGAGAGGACCACCATGAAACGCCGTACCACGACCGCCGCACTGTGCGCCGCCCTGCTGATCACCGCCATGACCACCGGCGCCGCGGTCGCCTCGGGACCCCACGAGGGGCTGAACGAGGGCCCGCCCCCGCGGGAGGCCGCCGCGCTGACCGGCAGCGCCAAGCTGTACCGGTCGGCGGGGGACGACATCACCTTCACCTTCGACGCCCACCTGGCTGCCGAGCACAACGAAGATCCCCTCGAGGCCACCGGGACCTTCGAGTTCAGCCACTACCTGAACGGCGAGGGCGCCCGGGCCGAGGCCGAGGTCGACTGCCTCCTGACCGGCGGTGACGTGGCCGTCGTCTCGGGCGTCATCACCGACTCCGACCTCCCCGGCGCCGAGGGCAAGCGCGTCGGCATCACGGTGCACGACCTGGGCCGCCACGACCGCCTCGGCTACAGCTGGGCCGCGACGGGCAGCCCCGCGGAGGGCGGGGAGCTGCCCCGGTGCGTCGGGTCGGCGCCCTTCGAGAAGGTCAGGAAGGGGACCGGCGACTTCGACGTCGTGCCCTGGCAGCCGCGACTGTAGGACGGGCCGCTCCGGCCGGCACCAGCGCCGTCAGCAGATACGGCACCGCGGACAGGGCGAACGCGGTGCCGTGGCCCCACGCCGTGGCCGCCGCCCCGTAGGCGCCGTAGGTGGCGAGGTTGCCCAGCTCGGTGCCGAGGCCCGCGACCGAGGTGAGGGTGGCCCGCCCGGTGTCGTCGATGCGTCGCTGGAGGCGGGCGTCGGCCAGCACGGTCGCCAGCTGGAACCCGCCGAAGGCGAGCGCGACCAGGACCAGCGCGGCCGGTGTTCCGGCCAGGGCGCCCACCGCCAGGGCGAGTGCGGAACCGGTGAGCAGGGCGGCGAACCCGTTGCTGGTCAGCCGCTCGAAGGCACCGGCCAGCAGGCTCCCGGCCGTGGCGCCGGCCCAGATCACCAGCAGCAGCCAGGGCACGGTCTCCGCCGCCACCCCGGTGTCCAGCGCCAGCAGCGGCGCGTACTCGTCGAGCGTGCCCCACACCGCGGTCACCGCCGGCACGAGGAGCAGCGCGCCGCGCACGGACCGGTCGGTGCGGGCCTCGGCGAGTCCGGCACGCAGGGTCGCGGACCAGCGCTCGCCGCCCCCGGACGGTGCGCGGTGCTCGGGGAACCGGGCCGCGACCGCCGCCCCGGCCAGGCAGGCCAGCACGCTCGCCGCGCCCACGGCGTCGTAGCCGCCCCAGGCGAACACCGGACCGGCCAGGCCCATCGCGGTCATCGTCGCGGCGATGCCGACGGCCCGCGCCCGGCCCATGACGCCGGCGTAGCGGTCGGCCGCTCCGGCCCGGTCCAGTTCGTCGTAGACCAGCGCCTCCAGCGCGCCCGAGCCGAGCGCTCCGCCGGCGCCCCACAGCACGAACCCGAGGGCGAAGGCGCCGTAGGAGGGCACGAGCACCCACAGGGCGAAGCCGGCGGCGGTGAGCAGCGGACCGACGACCAGCAGCAGCCGCCGGGAGACCGCGTCGGCCCAGACACCGGAGGGCACCTCGAGCAGCACGGCGGTCAGCGACCACAGGGCGAAGAGCGAGGACATCTGCCAGACGGACAGACCGGTGTCGCTGAACAGCAGCGCGTACACCGGGTAGAGCAGGACGAACTCGTCGCAGAACGCGGAGGCGTACAGCGTGCGCACGAGCCGTCTGGTGCCGGCCGGGCTGTGGGCGCGCTCGGCCGAGGGTGAGAGAGTCATGAGGCCTTCCCGAGGGGGCGGATCGGACACCGGAGGTACGGCGTCCGGGGCGGCCCTCGGGGCAAGGCGCTACGGGTGGATCAATGTCGCCAGGTCATGTGGCCGATGCTAGACGGCGGCCGCCGTCCTGCCCACCGGGTTACGTGGGCGAGCCCGACGAGAAGCGCCGCAGCAACGGGGAGAGCACCAGCACGGACTTGGTCCGCTCCACGAAGGGCTCCCCGGCGATCCGTTCCAGGACCCGTTCGAAGTGCCGCATGTCGGAGGCGAAGACCTGGGCGACCGCGTCCGCGTCCCCGGTGACGGTGGACGCGGCCACGACCTCCTGGTAGCGCTCCAGGCCCCGCTGGATGGTCTCCGGCGAGGTGTTGCGGCGGCAGTGGATCTCGACGAACCCCTCGGTCTCCCAGCCGAGCGCGGCGGGGTCGACCCGCACGGTGAAGCCGGTGATGGCGCCGGTGGCGCGCAGCCGGTCGACGCGCCGTTTCACGGCGGGCGCGGAGAGGCCGACCGACTGCCCGATGTCCGCGTAGGAGCGGCGGGCGTCCTCGGCGAGGGCGTGCACGATGCGTTCGTCGAGATCGTTCAGCACTGCGGGTCGTTCACTTCACTTCTGGTGCGCCCGGACCTGGGACGTGTCCGGCGTGGCGAGTCGGGAGCGGCGGTGGCCGTACACGAAGTAGAACACGAGCCCCACCGCCATCCAGACACCGAAGACCACCCAGGTGACGGTGGACAGGCTGCCCATCATCCAGACGCAGAGGGCGAAGCCGACGGCCGGCAGGACCGGCGACAGCGGCACCCGGAAGGTGCGGCGCATGTCGGGGCGGGTCCGGCGCAGCACCACGACGGCGACGTTGACCAGGGCGAAGGCGAAGAGGGTGCCGATGCTGGTGGCGTCGGCGAGTTGCCCGAGCGGGATGGCGGCGGCCAGGACGCCGCAGAACAGGGAGACGATCAGCGTGTTGGCGCGGGGCGCGCCGGTCTTCGGGTGGACCTTGGAGAACACCTTGGGCACCAGTCCGTCGCGGGACATGGCGAACAGGACGCGGGTCTGGCCGTAGAGGACGGTCAGGACGACGCTGGCGATGGCGACGACCGCGCAGAAGGCCAGCAGGGTGCCCCAGAAGCTCTGCCCGGTGACGTCGGTCATGATCTGGGCGAGGGAGGCCTCGGAGTCGGTGAAGGTGCGCCAGGGCCTGGCACCGACGGCGACGGCCGCGACGAGGACGTACAGCACCGTGACGATGATCAGGGAGAGCATGATCGCGCGGGGCAGGTCGCGCTGGGCGTTCTTCGCCTCCTCACCGGCGGTGGAGGCGGCGTCGAAGCCGATGTACGAGAAGAAGAGCGTCGCCCCGGCCGCGCTGACGCCCGCCATGCCGAGCGGCATGAAGTGGTCGTAGTTCCCGGAGCGGAAGCCCTGCACGCCGATCGCGCAGAACAGCACCAGGGCGGCGATCTTGACGACGACCATGACGGTGTTGGCGCGGGCGGACTCGCGGGCACCGCCCAGCAGGAACGTCATGGCCAGGAGCACGACGATCAGCGCGGGGAGGTTGAAGATGCCGCCGTCGCCGGGTGGCGCCGACAGGACGGCGGGGAGGGTGACGCCGATGGTGCCGTCGAGCAGCTCGTTCAGGTACTCGCCCCAGCCGACGGCGACGGCGGCGACCGACACGCCGTACTCCAGGACCAGACACCAGCCGCAGATCCAGGCGACCAGTTCGCCCATGGTGGCGTAGGCGTACGAGTACGAGGACCCGGCGACGGGGATGGTGCCGGCCAGTTCGGCGTAGGACAGGGCCGAGAAGAGTGCGGTGAGACCGGCGATGACGAAGGAGAGCGTCACCGCGGGACCGGCCTTGGGGACGGCCTCGCCGAGGACGACGAAGATGCCGGTGCCGAGGGTGGCGCCGATGCTGATCATCGTGAGCTGCCAGAGGCCGAGGGAGCGGCGGAGGCTGCCGCCCTCGCCCTGGCCGCCCTCCGCGACCAGGCGCTCCACGGGCTTGCGGCGCATGAGGCGCGATGCCAGGCCCGGGGACGACGGGCCGGCCGATGCGTCGTGGTGCGGGGGTGCGCCTTGGTCGAGCACGCGTTGACTCCTTTGTCGCTGCCGGTCGCGCCCGCCGTGACGGGCGGACGGGCTCCTGCGGGCCTCTGGAGCGGCGGGGACCGGCGGGGCGCGCTCGTAAAGAGCGGGAACCCACCGAGCGGGG
The DNA here is from genome assembly GCF_044591655.1 of Streptomyces sp. BBFR51. Taxonomy (NCBI): domain Bacteria; kingdom Bacillati; phylum Actinomycetota; class Actinomycetes; order Kitasatosporales; family Streptomycetaceae; genus Streptomyces; species Streptomyces sp. BBFR51. The sequence goes on from NZ_CP172448.1 coordinate 1,621,541, forward strand.
TCCCCGCCACGCCACGTACAGCGCAGAACACTACGAGCGGCGGGCTGCCCCGGTAATGCAGCAACCTTGCGCGTGCGAGCACGATCGTTGCGTTCGCCGCGGCAGCGCGGACGTTCGTTGCGCGAGGCCCGTACGGCGTTGTGCGCGGGGGTCGGCGGGCCGTGGCTCGGCCCTCGATCGGCCCTGGTCAGTGGCCGTCCGGCTCGCCCGCGACGGCGCGCGCCTCGGCGGCGTCCGCCGCGTCGAACCCGATCTCTCCGGGCCTGCCCCGGGCGGCCTCCTGCGCGTCGATCCAGCGCATGTGCGCCTCCCAGGCGGCCTGCTTGCTGGTGCCCAGCGCCGCCCCGATCTGCGACCAGGAGGCGCCGGCCTCGCGGGCCGCGCGGACGGTGAGCTGCCGCCCGTAGGCGGCCTTGCGGGCCACCACCTCGCTGAGAGCGAGCAGTTCGAGGAGCTGGGGGCGGTCCAGGGCCTCCGCGTCGCTGCCGCTCCCGGCCAGGGACTCGCGGGTGCGCAGTTCGTCGAGGCGGGCCACGGCGGTCAGCAGGGTGTGCTGCGGCTCGATGCTCTGCGGTGTCGTCATGCGTCCAGCGTCACGTCAGGGCGGCTTGACGTCAAGCCGCCCTGACGGATGCGTGCCCCGGTGGTGCGCTAGCTCCAGCTGGCGTGCAGCGGCTTGCCCTCGGCGTAGCCGGCGGCGCTCTGGATGCCGACGATCGCCTTCTCGGCGAACTCCTCCAGGGAGGCGGCACCGGCGTAGGTGCAGGAGGAGCGGACGCCCGCGATGATCGCGTCGATCAGGTCCTCGACGCCGGGCCGGGACGGGTCGAGGAACATGCGGGAGGTGGAGATGCCCTCCTCGAACAGCGCCTTGCGGGCCCGGTCGTACGCCGACTCCTCCGAGGTGCGGTTGCGCACCGCGCGCGCGGAGGCCATGCCGAAGGACTCCTTGTAGGCGCGGCCGTTGGCGTCGTGCTGGAGGTCGCCCGGGGACTCGTAGGTACCGGCGAACCAGGAGCCGACCATGACGTTGGACGCGCCGGCGGCGAGGGCCATCGCCACGTCGCGCGGGTGGCGGATGCCGCCGTCGGCCCACACGTGCTTGCCGTACTTCTTCGCCTCGGCGGCGCACTCCAGGACGGCGGAGAACTGCGGCCGGCCGACGCCGGTCATCATGCGGGTGGTGCACATCGCGCCCGGTCCGACGCCGACCTTGATGATGTCGGCGCCCGCCTCGATCAGGTCGCGCACGCCCTCGGCGGAGACGATGTTCCCGGCGACGATCGGGACCCGCGGGTCGAGGTCGCGCACCACCTTGACGGCGCCGATCATCGACTCCTGGTGGCCGTGCGCGGTGTCGATGACGAGGGTGTCCACGCCCGCGTCCAGCAACTGCTTGGCCTTGCCTGCCACGTCTCCGTTGATGCCGACGGCGGCGGCGATGCGGAGCCTGCCGTTCGCGTCGGTCGCCGGGGTGTACAGCGTGGCGCGCAGGGCGCCCTTGCGGGTGAGGATGCCGGCCAGGCGGCCGTCCTTGTCGACGGCGGGCGCGTAGCGGCGGTTGGCGCCGTCGAGGGTGTTGAAGGCCTCGCGCGGGTCCATGTCCGCGTCGATGAGGATCAGGTCCTTGGACATGACCTCTTCGAGCTGGGTGAAGCGGTCCACACCGGTCAGGTCGGTGTCGGTGACCACGCCGACCGGCCTGTTGTCCTCGTCGACGACGACCCCGGCGTTGTGCGCGCGCTTGGGCAGCAGGGACAGCGCGTCGGCGACGGTCTGGTGCGGGGCCAGCACGATCGGGGTGTCCAGGACGTGGTGGCGGCTCTTGACCCAGGAGACGACGTCGGTGACGACCTCGATCGGGATGTCCTGCGGAATGACCACGAGGCCGCCGCGCCGGGCCACGGTCTCGGCCATGCGGCGGCCCGCGATCGCGGTCATGTTGGCGACGACGAGCGGGATGGTGGTACCCGTGCCGTCCGGGGAGCCGAGGTCCACGCCCTGCCGGGAGCCCACGGCGGAGCGGCTCGGCACCATGAACACGTCGTCGTACGTCAGGTCGTACGAGGGCTGGATGTCATTCAGGAAACGCACGTGCTGCACATCCCAGTCGATCAGAGGTGGCCCCCGGACAGGTCAGCCAGGGGGAAAGAGCACGTACTTCATTCTCCCACGACCGGGCGCCCGCAACCCCCGGGCAGATCATCCAGGCTGGTCAGCGACCTCCTTGGAGGAACCTCCAGGGCCCAGCGTGACGAAGATCCCCGGACCGCGGTCCGTCGCCTCGGCGAAGACCTCCTCGGCGACGGCCCACTCCTGCGGCCGCGCCTCGGCGTACGCCCGCCACCCCTCCACGACGAGGACCAGCCCGCGGTCCGCGGCACCCTCGGGCCAGACGGAGGGGTCGGCGAGGGAGTCGGCGAGCGCGTCCCAGTTCCGGCCGAACCAGTCGGGCAGCGCCAGGGCACGGGCGCAGCGGTCCATCAGGCCCGCCTTGTCCGTGACCCCGCCGAGGTCCAGCGTGACCACGAGCCGTCCCGCGGAGTCCTCGGTCATGTCGCGCCCTTCCTCTGGTCCGTTCGTCCTGCCTGCTGCGGTGACGACCCGTCAGATACCGTCGGGGTCGGTCCGGTTGAGCGTCGACTTCGGTGCCGGGCCCGAGGTCATCAGATAGTCCGCGGCCGAGGTGTCCGTCACCAGGCTCGTGACGAGACCGGAGCGCAGCACCGCGTCGATGGCCGCCGCCTTGCGCTGCCCGCCCGCGATCGCCACGACCTCGGGGATACGGCGGAGCTGGTCGGCCTTGACCGTGATGCACCGCTCCCCCAGGTCCCGCCCGACCCGGCGCCCCTCGGAGTCGAAGAGGTGCGCCGACATCTCGGCGGCGACCCCGAGCGAGGCGTAGTGCGCGCGCTCCTCGTCGCTGAGCATGTCGTGCACCGTTGAGATGCCCGGCTCCCAGGAGCCGATGGAGACGCAGGCGACCGTGACCTTGTCGAAGTACTCGAAGGCCCGGGCGATCCCGGTCTGGTGCCGCAGCGCCTGCGCGGTGGCCGCGTCCGGCAGGAGCATCGGCGCGTAGATGGGGTGCGCGTCGCCGCCCGACACCTGGGCGGCACGGCGGACGGCCTCGACCGAGCCGCGCTCGGCGGTCCCGGCGTCGTACACGCCCGTCAGCTGCACCACCGTGCACGGCGGCAGCCGGTCCAGCGCCGCCGCCATGTGGATGGTGGAACGGCCCCAGGCCAGGCCCAGCACATCGCCCTCGTTGACCAGCTCGCCGAGCAGGTCGGCGGCCACCTCGCCCAGATTCTCCGGGTCGGGCGTCTCCTCGGCGTCGGCCGGCGACTCCACCACGACGGCGTGCCTGAGCCCGTAGCGGGCTCGCAGGGCGTCCGAGCGCTCGGCGTCCAACTCGGCCGGCACCCGGATCTCGATTCGTACAAGGTCCCGCTCGAGGGCGGTCTCGAGGACCCTGGCCACCTTGAAGCGGCTGACGCCGAACTCCTCCGCGATCTGGATCTTGGACTTGCCCTCGAGGTAGAAGCGGCGGGCCATGGCCGCCGCCTGGACCAGCTCAGCGGGTCCCATCCGCATGGCTGAACGGCCCGCCGACATACCCGACACGGCGATCTCCTCACTGCTGTTCACACTCTGGATACGCCGTTCATCCTTGCAGATTCGACGCACTTGATCAGCCCTGATGAGAGCCGTTCACGTTCTGTTCCTCAGTGGTCGCACGCCCAGGACGCCTTGGCGGTCGCCGCCTCGGCCTGCGTGCGCAATGCACGTACCGCCTCGGCCGGGTCGGACGCCCCGTACACGGCGGAACCCGCGACGAAGACGTCGGCGCCGGCGTCGGCGCACCGCTCGATCGTCGATGCCGACACCCCGCCGTCGACCTGGAGCCAGAGCTCCAGACCGTGCTTCTTGATCAACTCACGGGTCCGCCGGATCTTCGGGAGCATGATGTCCAGGAACGCCTGCCCGCCGAAGCCCGGTTCAACCGTCATGATCAGCAGCATGTCGAGTTCGGGGAGGAGATCCTCGTACGGCTCGATCGGCGTCGCGGGCTTCAGCGCCATGGACGCGCGGGCGCCCTTGGCCCGGATCTCCCGCGCCAGCCGCACCGGCGCGGCGGCCGCCTCGACGTGGAAGGTGACGGAACCGGCCCCCGCCTCCACGTACTGCGGCGCCCAGCGGTCGGGGGCGTCGATCATCAGGTGGCAGTCCAGCGGGGTGTCCGTCGCGCGGGCCAGGGACTCCACGACCGGCACGCCGAGCGTGAGGTTCGGGACGAAGTGGTTGTCCATGACGTCGACGTGGAGCCAGTCGGCTCCCCCGACCGCCTCGGCCTCGTCCGCGAGGCGGGCGAAGTCGGCGGACAGGATGCTGGGGTTGATCTGGGCGGCCATGCCCCAAGCCTCCCATGCCCTCCGGGGGTGGGGCGGGATGGGTCCCCGGGGGCGGGGGTGTTCGTCGGCCGCGGGCCGGTGGGGGCTGCTCGCGCCCCGCGGCGGAGCCGCGGAGTGTCACAGGCCCCGCGCCCCATGTGGGGCGCTCCTGTGCGGGGCGCTTTCGGCCGCTGCCGACCACCCACCGGTGAAGCGGGGCCGGACGTACTGACGCGCGGCGCCGTCACGCGGTCCGGCGGACGACGGCCAGGTACATGGCGTCCGTGCCGTGCAGGTGGGGCCAGAGCTGGACGTCGGGTCCCTCGCCCAGGTCGGGGACGCCGGGCAGCAGCGGCCGGGCGTCGAGCAGTTCGGTGCCGGGGTGCTGCTTGAGGACGTCCGTGACGACGGCCCGGGTCTCGGCGAGGTGCGGCGAGCAGGTCGCGTAGGCGACGACGCCGCCGATCCGTACGGCCTCCAGGGCGCCGCGCAGCAGTCCGCGCTGGAGCGGGGCGAAGCCTTCCAGGTCCTCGGGGCGGCGCCGCCAGCGCGCCTCGGGCCGGCGGCGCAGGGCGCCCAGACCCGTGCACGGCACGTCGACCAGGACGCGGTCGAAGCTGCCGGGCCGCCACGCCGGGCGGGTGCCGTCGGCGGCGATCACCTGGTACGGCCCCGGGTTGCCGTCCAGCGCCTTGGCCACGAGACCGGCGCGGTGCGGCTGCTTCTCGGAGGCGAGCAGGAAGGCGCCCCGCTCGGCGGCGAGGGCGCCGAGGAGCGCGGCCTTGCCGCCCGGTCCGGCGCACCCGTCCAGCCAGCGCCGGTCCGGTCCGTCCAGGGGTGCGTTGGCCAGGGCCAGGGCGACGAGCTGGCTGCCCTCGTCCTGCACACCGGCGCGGTTGTCCCGTACGGCGTCGACGGCCCCGGGTTCGCCGCCCTCGCTCAGGCGCACCGCGTACGGCGACCAGCGCCCCGGTACGGCGGCCTCCTCGCCGAGCAGTTCCTCGCGGGTGGCCCGGCCCGGCCGCGCGACGAGGGTGACCTCGGGGCGTTCGTTGTCGGCGGCCAGCAGTTCCTCGATGCCGGCCCGGCCGCCGCCCAGGGAGTCCCACAGCGCGGAGACGACCCAGCGCGGGTGCGAGTGCACCACGGCCAGGTGGTCCTCGGGATCCTCGTCGTAGGGCGGGGCGACCCGCTCCAGCCACCCGTCGAGATCGTCCCGCGCGATCTTGCGCAGCACGGCGTTGACGAACTTGGCCCGCCCGTCCCCGAGCACGACCCGCGCCAGCTCGACGGAGGCCGACACCGCGGCGTGGCTGGGGATGCGCGTCCCGAGCAGCTGGTGCGCGCCCAGACTGAGCACGTCCAGCACGGGCGGGTCCACCTCGCGCAGCGGCCGGTCGACGCAGTCCGCGATGATCGCGTCGTACGTGCCCTGCCGCCGCAGCGTCCCGTACACCAGCTCGGTCGCGAGGGCCGCGTCCCGGGCGTCGAACCCCTCGGGGCCCTCCTTCTCGCGCGCCTTGCGCAGCAGGGGCGGCAGGACGAGGTTGGCGTACGCGTCCCGCTCGTCCACGGCCCTGAGCGCCTCGAAGGCGAGGATGCGCACGGGGTCCTTCTGGGGTCTGCGGTACGGCTTGCCGGGCTTGCGGGGACGACGGGGCTGCTCGCTCACGAAAAAGGTGCTCCGGGTGTGGGAAGAGGTGCGCCGACCAGCGTACGCCCGGCCGGTGCACGGTGACGCGGAGGTCAGTCGCCCAGCTGCTCGCCCTCGGTGATCCGCGCGCCGCGCGCCCAGTCCGCGGCCCGCATCGGCTTCTTGCCCTGCGCCTGTACCCACAGCAGCTCGACGGCGTACGAGCCGGTGCCGACGTACACGTTGTTCTTCTGGGCGGCGAGCTGCCCGGGGGCGAGGTCCGTCCGGTCGGGCACGGGCACGGCGTGCACGAGCTTGAGCCGCTCGCCCCGGAAGGTGGTCCAGGCGCCGGGGGCCGGGGTGCAGCCGCGCACCACCCGGTCCACCCGCAGCGCCGGGGCGGCCCAGTCGACCCGGGCGTCCTCGACGGTGATCTTCGGGGCGAGGGTGACGCCGTCGTCCGGCTGCGGTACGGCATCGAGGCTGCCGTCCTCGATGCCGTCCATGGTGGCCGAGAGCAGGCCCGCGCCGGCGAAGGCCAGCCGGGTCAGCAGATCGCCGCTGGTGTCGGTGGGGCGGACGGTCTCGGTGACCGTCCCGTAGACGGGGCCGGAGTCCAGGCCCTCCTCGATCAGGAAGGTGGACGCGCCGGTGATCTCGTCGCCCGCCATCACCGCGTGCTGCACGGGGGCGGCACCGCGCCAGGCGGGCAGCAGGGAGAAGTGCAGGTTGACCCAGCCGCGGGCGGGCACGTCCAGGGCGACCCGGGGCAGCAGGGCCCCGTAGGCGACGACGGGGCAGCAGTCGGGCGCGATCTCGCGCAGCCGCTCCAGGAACTCGGCCTCGCGCGGCTTCGCGGGCTTGAGCACCTCGATGCCCGCCTCCTCGGCCCGCTCGGCCACGGGCGAGGCGACCAGCCGGCGCCCACGTCCGGCCGGAGCGTCGGGCCGCGTGACGACGGCGGCCACCTCGTGGCGCCCGGAGGCGATCAGGGCGTCCAGGGCGGGAACGGCGACCTCGGGGGTACCGGCGAAGACGAGCTTCATGGGTGGGACGGGCCTCTCGGGCGGGAACGTTGGCGGGCGACGCATCAGTCTACGAGCCCAGAGGTCACGGAAAGCAGCCGACGGCGCAGCACCACGACGGCAGACGCTCACCTCTCGGCCGACGGCGAACGGTGCGCGGTTGGGAGATCCCCCGAGGCCGAGGGCCGAGGGGGCGCGCGAGAAAACCCCCACGCCCCGCCCCGTGACCAAACTCCGCACCCACACGTTGGTCAAGAAAGAGTTGACACACCGGGCCGCCCGCGCGGCCCGATTCCTTTCAACGCCGGTTCGAGAGGCTTGTTCATGGCCGACCACGCAACCCACGACGCCCAGGCTCGGGCCAGCCTGCACTTGCTGGTGCGGGACATCGAGCGGGTCCGCCGGCAGGTGGACGCACTGCGCACCCTCACCGCCCAGTTGGGCAACGTCTACCGCCCGCGCCGCTCCGGCCCCTCCACGGGCTTCGTCGTCTACGGACGTGCCCCCGCCCCGACCGTCCGCCTCGCCCAGGAACTGCGGGACAGTGTCGAGACCCTGGTCACGGCCGCCGTGGACTTCGACCGTTCGCTCGGCTTCTCGTGGGACGCGGTGGGCTCCGCGCTCGGCGTCACCAAGCAGGCGGTGCACCGGCGCTACGGCGCCCGCCGCGCCGCCGCCCAGACGGCGCCCGCCGCCGAGACCCCCGAGCACACCCCGGAGCCGACGGGCACCCGCGCGGTCAACGTGGGCTCCGGCCTCCCCTCCGTGCCCACGGTCCCGGCGGCCCGTGTCATGCCGACCCAGCCGACGTCGGGCAGTCCGGCCCTGCGCGACGAGGTCCGCCCCACCGCCTTCCCCGGCCCGCGCAACGGCTGAACCGCGGCGGCCGCACCACGGCAGCCGAGCCGCGACGACACCGAGCCGCGACGACACGACGGCCCTCCGCCCACCCGGCTCCCCCCGGGAAGGCGGAGGGCCGCGGCGCGTCCGCCCTCTCACCCGATGTCGGGCGGATCGATGCGCACCCACACCGCCGCGTCGCTCCCCCGCACCGTCCGCGCCGCCCGAGCGGCCTTCAGCGCACCGGCCAGCGCCGCTCCGCGCCCCGGCGGCACCCGGATGAGCGCCCGCTCCCAGTGCTCCCCGGGCGGCGGCGCCCCCGCCCGCCGCGGCCGCCCCGCCGGCGTGACCGGCAGGGGCACCGGGCCGAGTACCTCAGCCTCCCGCGGCAGTTCGACGGCACCGAGGAAGTCGGCCACCGCCTCCGGCGGCCCCGCCACGGCCGCCATCCGCGACACCGGCGGAAAGCCCAGCTCGGCCCGTTCGGCCAGCTCCCGCACGGCGTGGCCGACGGGGTCCCAGCGCACCAGCGCCTGCACCGGCCGCAGGGTCGGCTCGGCGACCGCGACGACGGTGCCCCCGGCGCCCTGCGGGCGCACCAGGGCTGCCGCGGCCAGCCAGCGCCGCAGCGCGTCCTCGCCCGCACGCAGGTCGGGCCGCCCGAGCATCGCCCAGCCGTCGAGCAGCAGGGCCGCCGCGTAGCCGCCCTCGGCGACGGGTTCGGCCCCCGGGGTGCTCACGACCAGCGCCGGGGCCTCGGACACGGTGTCCAGCACATGCTCGCGCCCGGAGGTGCGCACCGGCACGGCGGGGAAGGCACGCCCCAGCTCCTCCGCGGTGCGCCGGGCGCCCACGACCTGCGCGCGCAGCCGGAAGGCGCCGCACTCCGGGCAGTGCCAGGAGCCCTCCTCGCGTCCGCACCAACCGCAGCGCAGCGCGGACCCGGACTCCTGCCCCTCCAGCGGACCCGAGCAGTGCCGGCACCGCGCGGGCGTACGGCACGCCGCGCACGCCATCCGCGGTACGTAGCCGCGCCGGGGCACCTGTACGAGCACCGGTCCGAGCCGCAGTCCGTCCCTGACGGCCTGCCAGGCGAGGGTCGGCAGCCGGGCGGCGCGGGCGGCCTCGTCCCGGGCCAGGTCCTGGTCCCCCACGGTCCGGACCAGCGGGGCGGCGGCCCGCACCTGCTCCCGGCCGGCGACCAGCGGCCGGGCCCAGCCGGTCTCCACCAGCTGCGCGGCCTCCACGGTGCAGCTCCAGCCGCCCAGCAGGAAGGCGCACCCGTCCTGGGCGGCACGCAGCAGCAGCACCTCGCGCGCGTGTGGCTGCGGGGCGTGCGGCTCGCTGTGGCTGTCGTCGCCGTCGTCCCACAGGGCGACCAGGCCGAGGTCCCGCACCGGCGCGAACATGGCGGCCCGGGTCCCGACGACGGCCCGTACGGCCCCTCGGCGCACCGCGAGCCACTGCGCGTACCGCTTCTCGGGTCCGGCGTCGGCGGTGAGCACCGCGTGCCGTCCCTCGCCCAGCAGGGCCGTCAGCGCGGCGTCGGCGCGGGCGACCGCCCTGCCGTCGGGCAGGACGACGAGCGCGCCCCGGCCGGAGGCCAGCGTCGCCGCCACCGCCCGCGCCAGCTCCTCGCTCCACCGCGGTCCGGGCAACGCGTTCCACACCGCGCGCGGCGCACCGCCCGAGGCGAGGGCCGCCACGAACGCGGGCCCCTGCTCGTACCGCGCCCAGGTACCCGGCTCGGGCACCGGCGGCGGGGGCAGCGGGTCCGGTGACGTCCGCTTCTCGGCGCGCGCGTTGCGCGGCGGTACGGCGAGCTGGAGTACGTCGGCGAGGCTGCCCGCGTACCGGTCGGCGACCGCCCGGGCGAGTCCCAGCAGCTCCTCGTCGAGGATCCGCTCGGGCGAGACGACCTGGGCCAGCGCGGCCAGGGGCCCGGAGTAGTCGGACTCGGCGAGCCGCTCGATCAGGAACCCGTCGACGAGTCCCCCGCCCTCGCGGCGCCCGTCCCGCACCCGGTTGCGGCCGGCCCCGAACCGCACCCGCACCCGCACGCCGGGCTGGGCGTCGGCGTCGAGATCCTCGGGCACGGCGTAGTCGAAGTACCGGTCGAGGTGGAGTACGCCCTTGTCGACCAGCACCCGGGCGACGGGCAGTTCCCTGGCGAGCGCGGCTCCGCGCCAGGTGCGCGGTTTGGCCCGCGGGGTCTTCGCCTTGCGCACGCTCTCCCGGATGAGCGCGAGCTGCTCGGGCGGCGCGTCCTGCGCGCCGCCGTCCGCCGGTCCGTTCTCGCTGCTCACGCCTGCATTCTCGCAAAGACCACTGACAACCCCCGCGAGCGGATTTCGGATCGGGCGCCGGACGCGCCGAGGCCCGGCGCCCCTTCGGGGGCACCGGGCCTCGTACGTGGCTTCGGCCGGGGGTGTCTTACAGCCCCGCGGCCTGCCGCAGCGCGTCCACGCGGTCGGTGCGCTCCCACGTGAAGTCGGGCAGCTCACGGCCGAAGTGGCCGTAGGCCGCGGTCTGGGCGTAGATCGGGCGGAGCAGGTCGAGGTCGCGGATGATGGCGGCCGGGCGGAGGTCGAAGACCTCGTCGATCGCCTTCTCGATCTTCTCCGTGTCGATCTTGGCGGTGCCGAAGGTCTCCACGAACAGGCCGACCGGCTCGGCCTTGCCGATGGCGTAGGCCACCTGGACCTCGCAACGGGCGGCGAGGCCCGCGGCGACGACGTTCTTGGCGACCCAGCGCATCGCGTAGGCGGCGGAGCGGTCGACCTTGGACGGGTCCTTGCCGGAGAAGGCGCCGCCGCCGTGGCGGGCCATGCCGCCGTAGGTGTCGATGATGATCTTGCGGCCGGTCAGACCGGCGTCGCCCATCGGGCCGCCGATCTCGAAGCGGCCGGTGGGGTTGACCAGGAGACGGTAGTTCTCCGTGTCGAGCTTGATGCCGTCGTCGAGGAGTGCCTTCAGCTCCGGCTCGACGACGAACTCCTTGATGTCGGGCGCCAGCAGCGACTCGAGGTCGATGTCGCTCGCGTGCTGGGAGGAGACGACGACCGTATCGAGACGGACGGCCTTGTCGCCGTCGTACTCGATGGTGACCTGCGTCTTTCCGTCCGGGCGCAGGTAGGGGATCGTGCCGTTCTTGCGGACCTCGGACAGGCGCTTGGACAGGCGGTGGGCCAGGAAGACCGGCAGCGGCATCAGCGTCGGCGTCTCGTCGGACGCGTAACCGAACATCAGGCCCTGGTCACCGGCGCCCTGCCGGTCCAGCTCGTCGGTGTCGTCGCCTGCGGCGGCACCCCCGACCCGGCTCTCGTAGGCCGTGTCGACGCCCTGCGCGATGTCCGGGGACTGGGCACCGATCGAGACCGAGACGCCGCAGGACGCGCCGTCGAAGCCCTTCTTCGAGGAGTCGTAACCGATCTCCAGGATCTTGCCGCGGACGAGGTTGGCGATGTCCGCGTAGGCCTTGGTCGTCACCTCTCCGGCGACGTGCACCAGACCGGTGGTGATCAGGGTTTCGACGGCGACCCGGGAGGTCGGGTCCGCACGCAGAAGCGCGTCGAGAATGGTGTCGCTGATCTGGTCAGCGATCTTGTCGGGGTGACCTTCGGTCACGGACTCCGAGGTGAACAGGCGACGGGACACAACGCTCCCTGGGGTTGCAGCGGCTGCTGGCTGATCATTGGTGGACGGCACGGGGAGCTGCACCCGGCGACGTCCGAGAACAGTTTATCGGTCGCACTCCGCCACGGGCCCACCCTCCCCCGCTCTCGGCTGCGCTCGAGCGGGGGGACCCCCACCAGCTCCTGGGAGGGCTGTGACCTGCAGCACGGGCATTCTGCCCAGAACGAGGTGCCCTTGGCCAGGGTCGCCACGCTCGAATGCGCGGGGTTCGCGAGGAGCGTGGAGTGAATGAGTCATTCAGCCGAGCCGCTCCGCCACGAGGTCCCACACCGTTTCGGCCAGGGCTTCCTTCGGGCCGTGGGCCACCGATGTCTCGCTGCCGTCGGCGCCCAGGACCACCGCCTCGTTCTCCTCCGAGCCGAAGGTCTTGCGCTCCCCCACCTCGTTCACCACGAGGAGGTCGCAGCCCTTGCGCTTCAGCTTGGCCCGGCCGTTGGCCAGGACGTCGTCGGTCTCGGCGGCGAAGCCGACGATCACCTGCCCCGAGCGGGCCCGGGTCCCGGAGATCTCCGCGAGGATGTCCGGGTTGCGCACCAGGGTGATCGGCGCGGGTTCCTGGTCGTCCTTCTTCTTGATCTTCCCGGTGGCGTACGCCGCCGGTCGGAAGTCGGCCACCGCCGCGGCCATGACGACGGCGTCGGCGTCCGCCACGGCCCGCAGCATCGCCTCGCGCAGCTCCACCGCCGTGCCCACCGGCACCACGTCCACGCCGGCCGGGTCGGGCAGCGACGCGTTCGCCGCGACCAGTGTGACGCGGGCGCCGCGAGCGGCGGCGGTGCGGGCGAGGGCGTAGCCCTGCTTGCCGGAGGAGCGGTTGCCGAGGAAGCGGACCGGATCCAGGGGCTCCCTGGTGCCGCCGGCGCTCACGACGACATGGCGGCCGGCGAGGTCGGGCTCCCGTACTCCGCGGGCGAGCACCCGGCGGCAGACCTCGAAGATCTCGCCGGGGTCGGGCAGCCGGCCCTTGCCGGTGTCGACGCCGGTGAGGCGGCCGACGGCGGGCTCGATGACGACGGCACCGCGGCGGCGCAGTGTCGCCACGTTCTCCTGGGTGGCCGGGTGCTCCCACATCTCGGTGTGCATGGCCGGGGCGAAGACGACCGGGCAGCGGGCCGTGAGCAGCGTGTTGGTGAGGAGGTCGTCGGCCAGTCCGTGGGCCGCCTTGGCGAGCATGTCGGCGGTGGCCGGGGCGACGACCACCAGGTCGGCGTGCTGGCCGATGCGCACGTGCGGGACCTCGTGGACGTCGTCCCACACCTCGGTCGACACGGGGTTTCCGGACAGGGCGGACCAGGTGGCGGCGCCGACGAAGTGCAGCGCGGAGGCGGTGGGGACGACCCGGACCTCGTGGCCGGACTCGGTGAGTCTGCGCAGCAGCTCACAGGCCTTGTACGCGGCGATGCCGCCGCTGACCCCCAGAACGACCTTGGGCTTGTCCACCGTCTCTCCCCGGCTCGGATAGCGCGCTCGGACAGCGCGTACGACCCATCACACACCACAGGCCCGGCAGTCGGACTGCCGGGCCTGTGGAAAAGTCAGCACAAGGCTGAAGATATTACCGCCGATACCGCCGGTGTTACTGCGCCGGACCCTCGATGGCCTCGGAGGTCAGCAGCCCCGCGTTGATCTCGCGCAGGGCGATCGAGAGCGGCTTCTCGTGGACGTGGGTGTCGACGAGCGGACCGACGTACTCGAGGAGGCCCTCACCGAGCTGCGAGTAGTACGCGTTGATCTGGCGGGCCCGCTTGGCCGCGTAGATCACGAGGCTGTACTTCGAGTCCGTGGCCTCGAGGAGCTCGTCGATCGGCGGGTTGATGATGCCCTCGGGCGCGGAGATGGAAGAGGACACGCTCTACCTTCCGATGGATGGGAAAGATTAAGTCGGGACGACCACAGGATGAGCAGTGGCGATCACACGACGTTCGTCAAGGCTAGCAGCTCGCGCGCCACGTCCTCGACGGAGGTGTTCACCAGGGTCTGGTCGAACTCCGACTCGGCCGCCAGCTCGACCCTGGCCGCGACGAGGCGGCGCTCGATCACCTCCGGCGGTTCGGTGCCCCGGCCGGTGAGCCGGCGCACCAGCTCCTCCCAGGAGGGCGGGGCGAGGAACACCAGCCGGGCCTCGGGCATGGACTCGCGGACCTGCCGCGCACCCTGGAGGTCGATCTCCAGGAGCACCGGCTCACCGGCCTCCAGGCGCTCCAGCACGGCCGTACGCGGCGTGCCGTAGCGGTTGCCGGCGAACTCGGCCCATTCCAGCAGCTCGCCGTTGGCGATCAGCTTGTCCATCTCCTCGTCGGTGACGAAGAAGTAGTGGACACCGTGCTGCTCGCCCGGGCGGGGCCTGCGGGTCGTCGCCGAGACCGACAGCCATACCTCGGGGTGTTCCTTGCGCATATGGGCGACGACCGTGCTCTTGCCGACCCCGGAGGGGCCGGAGAGCACGGTCAGCCGCGGACGTGCGTCCGGGGGTACGGGGGACGTCCCCCGGGGTGTTGCAGCCATGCAGCGATTATTCCAGCAATCCCGGAGTGGTCCGGACTCAGCTGCCGGTGCTGCCGAACTCGCGCTCCAGGGACGCGATCTGGTTGGACCCGAGACCGCGCACGCGGCGGCTCTCGGAGATGCCCAGTCGCTCCATGATCTGCTTGGCGCGGACTTTGCCCACGCCCGGCAGGGACTCGAGGAGGGCGGAGACCTTCATCTTGCCGATGACGTCGTTCTCCTGACCCTGCTTGATGACCTCGTGGAGGGAGGCGCCGGAGTGCTTGAGTCGATTCTTGACCTCGGCCCGCTCCCGGCGAGCCGCGGCGGCCTTTTCGAGCGCGGCTGCGCGCTGTTCAGGGGTAAGGGGCGGAAGAGCCACGCCTACGTCACCTCGGATGTCGAACTGTCGGATACGGACCGGTGAGGAACCTAGTCGCCCCACACCTGGTGAGCCACGAGCAACACGCTTGCCCGTTGACTCTCGACGGAGACTAGCGGTCAAGTCCGCCAGAGTCAGCGAGAACAGCGGAAAAGTCCTGGTCAGCCTCCGCCAGGCCGGACATTTAGGACATATTGCCTCTGATTTGAGGATGTATCCAGGGTCAGGACGCCGTGACCGCGGTCCGGACCTCCTCCGCGAAACGGTCCGCGGCCGTCCGCAACGCGACCACATCGGGACCGTGACGAAGGACACCCCGGCTGACGTTGGGAACGACGTCGCGCACCGCGGCGCCGAAGACCCGCGGCAGATCCGCGGGGGTGGCTCCCTGCGCGCCGATGCCCGGCGCGAGGAGCGGCCCGTTGATCCCCAGGTCGTACGACGACAGGTCGCCGAGGGTGGCACCGACGACCGCCCCGAAGGACCCGAGGGGCTCCTCCCCCGCGTTCTCGGCGGCCAGGTGGGCCAGCATGGTGGCCCCGACGCTCCGCCCGTCGGCCCGGACCGCGTGCTGGACCTCGCCGCCCTCCGGGTTGGAGGTCAGCGCCAGCACGAACAGCCCCGCGCCGCTCTCGCGGGCCATGTCGACGGCCGGCTTCAGGGAGCCGTAGCCGAGGTACGGCGAGACCGTCAGCGCGTCCGAGAACAGCGGGGCGCCCTTGCGCAGGAAGGACTCGGCGTACGCGGCCATGGTCGAGCCGATGTCGCCGCGCTTGGCGTCCATGACGACCAGCGCGCCGGCCGCCCGCGCCTCCTCGACGGCCTTCTCCAGGACGGCGACACCGCGCGAGCCGAACCGCTCGAAGAAGGCGCTCTGCGGCTTGAGCACGGCGACCCGGTCGGCCATCGCCTCGACGACGGTGCGGCTGAAGCGCTCCAGACCGGCCACGTCGTCGTTGAGCCCCCACTCCGCGAGCAGGGAGGCGTGCGGGTCGATGCCGACGCACAGGGGGCCGCGTTCGTCCATCGCGCGGCGCAGTCGGGCGCCGAAGGGTTCGAGTACCGTCATGCCGGTCACCGTGGCTTTCTCACGTCGGCGCCGACCGCGTCGGCGAGGGTGGCGTACGGGCTCTGCCGCAGGCGTGCGGCGAGTCCCTTGTGGACGTCGCGGGCGTAGAACGGCCCCTCGTAGATGAACGCGCTGTAGCCCTGGACCAGCGTGGCGCCGGCCAGGATGCGCTCCCAGGCGTCCTCGGCGCTCTCGACGCCGCCGACGCCCACCAGGGTGATCCGGTCGCCCACGCGCGCGTACAGGCGGCGCAGCACCTCCAGGGAGCGCTGCTTGAGGGGGGCGCCGGACAGGCCGCCGGTCTCCCGGACGAGAACGGGCGAGGAGGTCAGGCCGAGCCCCTCGCGCGCGATGGTGGTGTTGGTGGCGATGATCCCGTCCAGGCCCAGCTCGACGGCCAGGTCGGCGACCGCGTCCACGTCCTCGTCGGCGAGGTCGGGCGCGATCTTGACCAGCAGGGGGACGCGTCGTGCGGTCACCGCGCGGTCGGCTGCCTCGCGCACGGCGCTCAGGAGCGGGCGCAGCGCCTCGGTCGCCTGGAGGTTGCGCAGACCGGGCGTGTTCGGGGAGGAGACGTTGACGACCAGATAGTCGGCGTGCGGGGCCAGCCGTTCGGCGGACTTCACGTAGTCGCCGGCGGCCTCCTCCTCCGGGACGACCTTCGTCTTGCCGATGTTGACGCCGACGACGGTCCTGAAGACGGGCGTACGGGAGGCCAGGCGGGCGGCGACGGCCAGCGAGCCGTCGTTGTTGAAGCCCATGCGGTTGATCAGCGCCCGGTCGCCCACCAGCCGGAACAGCCGCTTCTTGGGGTTGCCGGGCTGCGGCTCGCCCGTCACGGTGCCGATCTCGACGTGGTCGAAGCCGAGCATCGCCATGCCGTCGACGGCGACCGCGTTCTTGTCGAAGCCCGCGGCGAGCCCGAAGGGCCCGTGCATGCGCAGGCCCAGGGCCTCGGTGCGCAGCTCCTTGTGGCGGGGCGCCAGCGCGGCGGCGACGAAGGTGCGCAGCACGGGGACGCGGGCGGCCAGGCGGATCCAGCGGAAGGCCAGGTGGTGGGCCTGCTCCGGGTCCGTGCGGGAGAAGGCGAGCTTGAAGAAGATCTTGTACATGTGTCCTCGGGAAGCCTCTGTGGCGCTCTGGGGGCTCATGAAGAGCTGGGCTCGTGAAGAGGGGGACACCGTTTCCGGTGTCCCCCTCGGGGCTGCTGGGGGTGTCGTTTGGATCATGCCGGGGTCGCGGGGCTCGGGTCGGCAACAACGCAACGTTGGCTGGAGCCGACCTGATCCAAACGACACCCCCTAGTCGCGGGCCGCGATCAGGAACTCGGCGTGTTCCTGGAGCGAGCGCACTCCCACGTCGCCGTGGTTGAGGGCGTCGATGCCCTGGACCGCCGCCGCCAGCGCCTGGACCGTCGTGAGGCACGGTACGGAGCGGGCCACGGCCGCCGTACGGATGTCGTAGCCGTCGAGGCGGCCGCCGGTGCCGTACGGGGTGTTGACGATGAGGTCGACGCCTCCGTCGTGGATGAGCTGGACGATGGTCTTCTCGCCGTTCGGCCCCGTGCCCTCGGACTGCTTGCGCACGACGGTGGCGTTGATGCCGTTGCGCTTGAGGACCTCGGCGGTGCCGGAGGTGGCGAGCAGTTCGAAGCCGTGGGCGACCAGCTCGCGGGCCGGGAAGATCATCGAGCGCTTGTCCCGGTTGGCGACCGAGATGAAGGCCCGTCCCTTGGTCGGCAGCGGGCCGTAGGCGCCGGCCTGCGACTTGGCGTACGCCGTGCCGAAGACCGAGTCGATGCCCATGACCTCGCCGGTGGAGCGCATCTCCGGGCCGAGGACCGTGTCGACGCCGCGGCCGTGGATGTCCCGGAAGCGGGACCACGGCATCACGGCCTCCTTGACGGAGATGGGCGCGTCCAGCGGCAGCTCGCCGCCGTCGCCCTGCGCCGGAAGCAGTCCCTCGGCGCGCAGCTCGGCGACGGTCGCGCCCAGCGAGATGCGGGCGGCGGCCTTGGCCAGCGGCACGGCGGTCGCCTTCGAGGTGAAGGGGACGGTGCGGGAGGCGCGCGGGTTGGCCTCCAGGACGTAGAGGATGTCCCCGGCCAGCGCGAACTGGATGTTGATCAGACCGCGCACGCCGACACCCTTGGCGATGCCCTCGGTGGAGGCGCGCAGCCGCTTGATGTCGAAGCCGCCGAGGGTGATCGGGGGCAGCGCGCACGCCGAGTCGCCGGAGTGGATGCCGGCCTCCTCGATGTGCTCCATGACGCCGCCGAGGTACAGCTCCTCGCCGTCGTACAGGGCGTCCACGTCGATCTCGATCGCGTCGTCCAGGAAGCGGTCCACCAGGACCGGACGGGACGGGCTGATCTCGGTCGACTCGGCGATGTACGCCTCCAGCCGGGTCTCGTCGTAGACGATCTCCATGCCGCGCCCGCCGAGGACGTAGGAGGGCCGCACGAGCACCGGGTAGCCGATCTCGTCGGCGATGGCCTTGGCCTCGGCGAAGGTGGTGGCGGTGCCGTGCTTGGGGGCCGGCAGCCCGGCCTGGGCCAGCACGCGTCCGAAGGCGCCGCGGTCCTCGGCGGCGTGGATGGCCTCGGGCGAGGTGCCGACGACCGGCACGCCGTTGTCCTTGAGCGCCTGGGCCAGGCCCAGCGGGGTCTGGCCGCCGAGCTGCACGATGACGCCCGCGATCGGGCCCGCCTGCTGCTCCGCGTGGACGATCTCCAGGACGTCCTCCAGGGTGAGCGGCTCGAAGTACAGCCGGTCGGAGGTGTCGTAGTCGGTGGAGACGGTCTCCGGGTTGCAGTTGACCATCACGGTCTCGTACCCGGCGTCGCTCAGCGCGAAGGAGGCGTGGACGCAGGAGTAGTCGAACTCGATGCCCTGGCCGATGCGGTTCGGGCCCGAGCCCAGGATGATCACGGCGGGCTTCTCGCGCCGCGCGACCTCCGTCTCCTCGTCGTAGGAGGAGTAGAAGTACGGCGTCTTCGCGGCGAACTCGGCGGCGCAGGTGTCGACCGTCTTGTAGACCGGGCGGATGCCGAGCGCGTGGCGGACCTCGCGGACGACGTCCTCGCGCAGGCCGCGGATCTCACCGAGCTGCTGGTCGGAGAAGCCGTGCCGCTTGGCCTCGGCGAGCAGGTCGGCGGTCAGCTCGGGGGCGGCGGCCAGTTCGTCGGCGATCTCCTTGATCAGGAAGAGCTGGTCGACGAACCAGGGGTCGATCTTCGTGTACTCGAAGACCTCCTCGGCGGTGGCGCCCGCGCGGATGGCCTGCATGACGGCGTTGATACGGCCGTCGGTGGGCCGGACGGCCTCCCGCAGCAGCTCCAGCTTGTCGCCGGGCTCGCCGACGAAGGTGAACTGGCTGCCCTTCTTCTCCAGCGAGCGCAGCGCCTTCTGGAAGGCCTCGGTGAAGTTGCGGCCGATGGCCATGGCCTCGCCGACCGACTTCATGGTGGTGGTCAGCGTCGAGTCCGCGCTCGGGAACTTTTCGAAGGCGAACCGCGGGGCCTTGACGACCACGTAGTCGAGCGTCGGCTCGAAGGAGGCCGGGGTCTCCTGGGTGATGTCGTTGGGGATCTCGTCCAGCGTGTAGCCGACGGCCAGCTTGGCGGCGATCTTGGCGATCGGGAAACCGGTCGCCTTGGAGGCGAGCGCCGAGGAGCGCGACACGCGCGGGTTCATCTCGATGACGATGACCCGGCCGTCCTCGGGGTTCACCGCGAACTGGATGTTGCAGCCGCCGGTGTCGACGCCGACCTCGCGGATGATCGCGATGCCGACGTCGCGCAGCACCTGGTACTCGCGGTCGGTCAGGGTCATCGCGGGCGCGACGGTGATCGAGTCGCCGGTGTGCACGCCCATGGGGTCGAAGTTCTCG
Source organism: Streptomyces sp. BBFR51 (assembly GCF_044591655.1). NCBI lineage: Bacteria > Bacillati > Actinomycetota > Actinomycetes > Kitasatosporales > Streptomycetaceae > Streptomyces > Streptomyces sp. BBFR51. The sequence continues at coordinate 1,640,955 of NZ_CP172448.1, forward strand.
ATGGAGCAGACGACCACGACGTTGTCGTGCTTGTCGCGCATCAGCTCCAGCTCGTACTCCTTCCAGCCGAGGATGGACTCCTCCAGGAGCACCTCGGTGGTCGGCGAGAGGGTGAGGCCCTGCCCGGCGATGCGGCGCAGCTCCTCCTCGTCGTGGGCGAAGCCGGAGCCGGCACCGCCCATGGTGAAGGAGGGGCGGACGACGACCGGGTAGCCGCCGAGCGCCTCGACGCCCCCCAGGACGTCGTCCATGGAGTGGCAGATGTAGGAGCGGGCCGACTCGCCGTGGCCGATCTTCTTGCGGACCTCCTCGACGACGTCCTTGAAGAGGTCGCGGTCCTCGCCCTTGTTGATCGCCTCGACATTGGCGCCGATCAGCTCGACACCGTACTTCTCCAGCACACCCTGGTCGTGCATGGAGATCGCGGTGTTGAGGGCGGTCTGGCCGCCGAGCGTCGGCAGCAGCGCGTCGGGCCGCTCCTTGGCGATGATCTTCTCGACGAACTCGGGGGTGATCGGCTCGACGTAGGTGGCGTCGGCGATCTCCGGGTCGGTCATGATCGTCGCCGGGTTGGAGTTCACCAGGACGACGCGCAGGCCCTCGGCCTTGAGCACGCGGCACGCCTGGGTGCCGGAGTAGTCGAACTCGGCGGCCTGGCCGATGACGATCGGGCCGGAGCCGATGACCAGGACGGACTGGATATCGGTGCGCTTAGGCACGCTGGCCCTCCATCGGAGCTGTGCTCATCAAAGACGTGAAGCGGTCGAACAGGTAGGCGGCGTCGTGCGGGCCGGCTGCCGCTTCGGGGTGGTACTGGACACTGAAGGCCGGCCGGTCGAGGAGCTGGAGCCCCTCCACCACGTTGTCGTTGAGGCAGACGTGGGAGACCTCGGCGCGGCCGTAGGGGGTCTCGGAGACCTTGTCGAGCGGGGCGTCCACAGCGAAGCCGTGGTTGTGCGCGGTGACCTCGACCTTGCCGGTCATACGGTCCTGCACCGGCTGGTTGATGCCGCGGTGGCCGTACTTCAGCTTGAAGGTGCCGAAGCCGAGGGCGCGGCCCAGGATCTGGTTGCCGAAGCAGATGCCGAACAGCGGGGTGCCGCGCTCCAGGACGCCTTGCATCACGGAGACCGCGTGGTCGGCGGTGGAGGGGTCGCCGGGGCCGTTGGAGAAGAACACGCCGTCCGGGTTGACGGCGTAGACGTCGTCGACGGTGGCCGTGGCGGGCAGGACGTGCACCTCGATGCCGCGCTCGGCCATGCGGTGCGGGGTCATGCCCTTGATGCCGAGGTCGACGGCGGCGACGGTGTACTTCTTCTCACCGATGGCCGGGACGACGTACGCCTCGGTGGTGGCGACCTCGGCGGACAGGTCGGCGCCGCTCATCTCGGGGGCCTGGCGGACCTCGGCGAGCATGGTGCCCTCGTCGGGCAGCGCCTGGCCGGAGAAGATGCCGACGCGCATGGCCCCGCGCTCGCGCAGGTGGCGGGTGAGGGCGCGGGTGTCGATGCCGCTGATGCCGACGACGCCCTGGGCGGCCAGCTCCTGGTCCAGCGAGCGCGTGGAGCGCCAGTTGGAGGGCACGCGCGCGGGGTCGCGCACGACGTAGCCGGAGACCCAGATCTTCTTGGACTCCATGTCCTCGTCGTTGACGCCCGTGTTGCCGATGTGCGGGGCGGTCATGACGACGACCTGGCGGTGGTACGACGGGTCGGTGAGGGTCTCCTGGTAGCCGGTCATGCCGGTGGAGAACACGGCTTCGCCGAAGGTGGCCCCCACGGCCCCGTAGGCACGGCCGCGGAAGATCCGGCCGTCCTCCAGGACGAGTACGGCGGGAGTCCTGTCAACTCCCCTGGTGGAGGTCGTCATCGTGCGCCTTCCGTTTCCGTCTTGTTGATCATGTCGTTCAGTGTTTCGACCCACTCGTTGTGCTCGGCCGCGTGGTCGGAGCGGAAGCCGGAGTCGATCAGCTTGTCGCCGTGGGCCCAGGTGACGACCAGCAGGCCGCCCTCGGTGAGGACCTTGCCGGCGATGCCCTTGTCGAGCCGGGCCTCGCGCAGCGCGGTGACGGGGACGAAGAAGTCGGCGGCGCCGGGGCGTACGACGTCCAGTCCCGCGTCCGTGAGGGTCAGCTCGACCCGGCTGCGGGTGCCCAGGCCGTGCGCCACGATGCGGTCCAGCCACTGACCGGCGGTGGTGGAGCCGTGGTAGCGGCCGCTCAGGACCAGTTTCGCCGCGCCCGGCTCGTCCGGCGCGCCGGGGAGGGCGGGCAGGTCGCTCTGGAGCGTGCCGCGCCACTTCCAGCCCTCGCGCATCAGCCAGTACACGAGCGCGACGAACAGGCCGAGGCCGACGACCCAGCCGACGCGGGCGGCCCAGTCGGTCACTTGCGCCGATTCCTTCTCGGCGGCCAGCAGGATTACCGGTGCTACAGATGTCACGTGAGCTTCCCGTCGACGAGCGTGGCCTTGCCCCGCAGCCACGTGTGCGTCACACGGCCCGGCAGCTCACGACCCTCGTACGGGGTGTTGCGACTGCGCGAGGCGAAGCCCGCGGGGTCCACCTGGCCACGGTATTCCGTGTCGACGAGGGTGAGGTTGGCGGGCTCACCGGCCGAGACGGGTCGGCCGTGTCCGGTGGCCTGTCCGATCTGCGCGGGCTTGGAGGACATCCGGTCGGCGACGCCGGCCCAGTCCAGCAGGCCCGTTTCCACCATGGTCTCCTGCACCACCGACAGCGCGGTCTCCAGGCCCACCATCCCCATGGCGGCGGCGGCCCACTCGCAGTCCTTGTCCTCGTGCGGGTGCGGGGCGTGGTCGGTGGCGACGATGTCGATGGTGCCGTCGGCGAGCGCCTCGCGCAGGGCCAGCACGTCACGTTCGGTGCGCAGCGGCGGGTTGACCTTGTAGACCGGGTTGTACGACCGGACCAGCTCGTCGGTGAGGAGCAGGTGGTGCGGGGTGACCTCGGCGGTGACGTCGATGCCGCGGGACTTGGCCCAGCGGACGATCTCGACGGACCCGGCGGTGGACAGGTGGCAGATGTGGACGCGGGAGCCGACGTGCTCGGCGAGCAGCACGTCCCGCGCGATGACCGACTCCTCGGCGACGGCGGGCCAGCCGCCGAGGCCCAGCTCGGCGGAGACGACGCCCTCGTTCATCTGGGCGCCCTCGGTGAGCCGGGGCTCCTGGGCGTGCTGGGCGACGACTCCGCCGAAGGCCTTCACGTACTCCAGGGCGCGGCGCATGATCACGGCGTCGTGGACGCACTTGCCGTCGTCGGAGAAGACGGTGACACCGGCCGCGGACTCGTGCATGGCGCCCAGCTCGGCGAGCTTGGCGCCCTCCAGGCCGACGGTGACGGCGCCGATGGGCTGCACGTCGCAGTAGCCGGACTCCTGGCCGAGCCGCCAGACCTGCTCGACGACGCCGGCGGTGTCGGCGACGGGGAAGGTGTTGGCCATGGCGAAGACGTTGGTGTAGCCGCCGCTCGCCGCGGCGCGGGTGCCGGTGAGGACGGTCTCGGAGTCCTCGCGGCCGGGCTCGCGCAGATGGGTGTGCAGGTCGACGAGGCCGGGCAGCAGCACCTTGCCGTCGGCCTCGACGACCTCGACGACCTCGGCGCCCTCGGCGGACAGGTTCCGGCCGACCGCATCGATGACGGTGCCGTCGATCAGCACGTCCTGGGGCTCGCCGCCGAGCACCTTCGCACCGCGGATCAGGATCTTGCTCATGCTCTTACTTCTCCTCGGTGGGGCGGGCGTGGGTGACGGCGGGTTCGTTGCCGCCGAGCAGCAGGTACAGGACGGCCATCCGGATGGAGACGCCGTTGGTGACCTGCTCGACGACCGTGCAGCGGTCGGAGTCGGCGACCTCGGCGGTGATCTCCATGCCCCGGACCATCGGTCCTGGGTGCATCACGATGGCGTGGTCGGGCATCTTCGCCATGCGGTCGCCGTCGAGGCCGTAGCGGCGGGAGTACTCGCGCTCGGTCGGGAAGAACGCGGCGTTCATCCGCTCGCGCTGCACGCGCAGCAGCATCACCGCGTCGGACTTGGGAAGCGTCGAGTCGAGGTCGTAGGAGACCTCGCAGGGCCAGGTCTCGACGCCGACCGGCAGCAGGGTGGGCGGGGCGACCAGGGTGACCTCGGCGCCGAGGGTGTGCAGCAGGTCGACGTTGGAGCGGGCGACGCGGCTGTGCAGGATGTCGCCGACGAGCGTGATCCGGCGTCCGTCCAGGTCCTTGCCGAGGCCGGCGTCGCGGCCGACCAGGCGGCGGCGCATCGTGAAGGCGTCGAGCAGGGCCTGGGTGGGGTGCTGGTGGGTGCCGTCCCCCGCGTTGACCACGGCCGCGTCGATCCAGCCGGAGGTGGCCAGCCGGTACGGGGCGCCGGAGGCGCTGTGCCGGATGACGACGGCGTCGACGCCCATGGCCTCCAGCGTCTGGGCGGTGTCCTTCAGGGACTCGCCCTTGGAGACGCTGGAGCCCTTGGCGGTGAAGTTGATGACGTCCGCGGACAGGCGCTTCTCGGCGGCCTCGAAGGAGATCCGGGTCCGGGTGGAGTCCTCGAAGAAGAGGTTGACGACGGTACGGCCGCGCAGGGTCGGCAGTTTCTTGATCGGCCGGTCCGCGACCCGGGCCATCTCCTCGGCGGTGTCGAGGATCAGGACGGCGTCGTCGCGGGTGAGGTCGGCGGCCGAGATGAGATGACGCTGCATCTGTCAGGCTCCGTAAGGCGATTCAAGCGGAAGAGCGGGATAATTCGGGCGGCCGGGCGTGCGTGTGGGCGCACCGAGCGGGCGGACGGCACGGCTGGACGCGTACGCGGGGTGCTAAGGGTGGGCGCCCGGGGCGGCCGGCTTGGCACCGAGCAGCACGGTGTCGCGACCGTCCTCCTCGGCGAGCTGGACCTTGACCGTCTCCCGCAGCGACGTGGGGAGGTTCTTGCCGACGTAGTCGGCGCGGATGGGCAGTTCGCGGTGGCCGCGGTCGACGAGGACGGCGAGCTGCACCGCGCGCGGGCGGCCGATGTCGTTCAGCGCGTCGAGGGCGGCGCGGATGGTGCGGCCGGAGAAGAGCACGTCGTCGACGAGGACGACCAGCCGGCCGTCGATGCCGTCGCCGGGAATCTCGGTGCGGGCCAGCGCACGCGGCGGGTGCATGCGCAGGTCGTCGCGGTACATGGTGATGTCGAGCGAGCCGACGGGCATCTTGCGCTCGGTGATCTGCTCCAGCTTGTCGGCGAGCCGCCGGGCGAGGAAGACGCCCCGGGTCGGAATGCCGAGGAGCACCACGTCGTCGGCGCCCTTGGCGCGTTCGACGATCTCGTGGGCGATGCGGGTCAGGACCCGTGCGATGTCGGGCCCTTCCAGAACGGGCCGGGCGTCCTGCGCGGCGTTCTGCTGCTGGTCGTGCTGGTCGTGCGGTGCGTCCATGGGAAACGGACCTCCTTCTCCGCCTCACGGGACGGATCTTAAAGGACGTCGGATATGCGCCACCTACGGTAGCAGGCTCACAGATCCGCCCTCGCGGCCCCCCTGACACTCCCCCGTCACTCTTCTGCCCCACCCGTGTCACCCGCTCGGAGTAACGGAAGGCGGATACCACGGAAGAGTCGGTGCGGACCATTCGGCTTGACGCAGCAGAGTAACGCTGCGTAACCTCACAGTGAGTTACCAGCCGCGCGGCCGACAACACAGCCTGCCGCGTCGACACCTTGTCCGGGGAGCCATATGTCCAGCGAATACGCCAAACAGCTCGGGGCCAAGCTCCGGGCCATCCGCACCCAGCAGGGCCTTTCCCTCCACGGTGTCGAGGAGAAGTCCCAGGGCCGCTGGAAGGCCGTCGTGGTCGGCTCGTACGAGCGCGGCGACCGTGCCGTGACCGTGCAGCGCCTCGCCGAGCTGGCGGACTTCTACGGCGTTCCCGTGCAGGAGCTGCTGCCGGGCACCACCCCTGGCGGTGCCGCCGAGCCGCCGCCGAAGCTGGTCCTGGACCTGGAGCGGCTGGCCACCGTGCCGGCCGAGAAGGCGGGCCCGCTCCAGCGGTACGCGGCCACGATCCAGTCTCAGCGCGGCGACTACAACGGCAAGGTGCTCTCGATCCGCCAGGACGACCTGCGCACCCTCGCCGTCATCTACGACCAGTCGCCCTCGGTCCTCACCGAGCAGCTGATCAGCTGGGGCGTGCTGGACGCGGACGCGCGCCGCGCGGTGGCGTCCCACGACGAGCTCTGAGCCCCACCGCCTCAGCAGAAACGTGCCGCCGGGGTGGCCGAAACCGTTCATTCGGTTCCGGCCACCCCGGCGGCTTTATGACGTCGTGGCCCTCAACGCCCTAGGGGCGCGGGGGCTGTGTCAACTCTGCGGCTACCGCCGCGCGGGCGCGACAAGCCACAGACAACCCGCAGCCGCTGGTCTCCCCGCACCCCCACGACGCCGCGTCCCCCGCAAAACCCGCGGAGCTACTCGCGGCGCAGCGAGGGCTTCAGGTCCTTCAGCCGGCCGAGCAGGCCGTTGACGAAAGCGGGCGACTCGTCCGTGGAGAACTCCTTCGCCAGCTGCACCATCTCGTCCAGGACGACGGCGTCCGGGGTCTCGTCGACCCAGACCAGCTCGTACGCGCCCAGGCGCAGGATGTTGCGGTCGACGACCGGCATCCGGTCGAGCGTCCAGCCGACCGAGTACTGGGCGATCAGCTCGTCGATGCGCTCGGCGCGTGCCGCGTAGCCCTCGACCAGCTCCATCGTGTACTCGCTCACGGGCGGCTGCCGGGTGTCGGCCCGGGAGTGCCGGACCCAGTCGGCGAGCACCGTCAGGACGTCGGCGCCGCGCTGATCGCCCTCGAAGAGGATCTGGAAGGCGCGTTTGCGGGCCGTGTTGCGAGCAGCCACGGTTAGCTGTTCACCCGGCCGAGGTAGTCGCTGGAGCGGGTGTCGACCTTGATCTTCTCACCGGTGGTGATGAAGAGCGGGACGCTGATCTGGTGACCGGTCTCCAGCGTGGCGGGCTTGTTGCCACCGGTGGAGCGGTCGCCCTGGACGCCCGGCTCGGTCTCCTTGACGACGAGCTCGACGGCGGCCGGCAGCTCGACGAAGAGCACCTCGCCCTCGTGCTGCGCGACGGTGGCGGTGAAGCCCTCGATCAGGAAGTTGGCGGCGTCGCCGACGGCCTTGCGGTCGACCATCAGCTGGTCGTAGGTCTCCATGTCCATGAAGACGAAGTACTCGCCGTCCATGTAGGAGAACTGCATGTCGCGCTTGTCGACAGTGGCCGTCTCGACCTTGACGCCGGCGTTGAAGGTCTTGTCGACGACCTTGCCGGAAAGCACGTTCTTGAGCTTGGTGCGCACGAAGGCGGGGCCCTTGCCGGGCTTGACGTGCTGGAACTCGACGACGGACCAGAGCTGGCCGCCTTCGAGCTTGAGCACCAGGCCGTTCTTGAGGTCGTTCGTGGAAGCCACGGTTGCGGAATCTCCTGGGACTGGACTGACGTGGACGACCCGGGAGCGTACGCACAGCGCGAAGCTAGAGCGCGAGCAGCTCCTTGGTCGTGATGGTGAGTAGCTCGGGTCCGCCGTCCGCCTCGGGGCGCACGACGAGCGTGTCATCGATCCGGACCCCGCCCCGGCCCGGGAGGTGGACCCCCGGTTCGACGGTGACCGGCACACAAGCGTCCAGTTTACCCATGGCCGCAGGGGCCAACTGCGGGTCCTCGTCGATTTCGAGTCCGACACCGTGACCGGTGAGGGCCGGCAGGTTCTCCGCGTACCCCGCAGAGTCCAGTGCCTGGCGGGCGGCGCGGTCCACATCACGGCAGGCGGCGCCGGGTGCGAGCGCCTCACGTCCGGCCCGCTGGGCGGAGAAGACGAGGTCGTACAGCTCGATCTGCCAGTCGGCCGGCGAGGTCCCGATGACGAACGTACGGCCGATCTCGCAACGGTATCCGCGGTACGTGGCGCCCAGGCAGACGGAGAGGAAGTCGCCCTCCTCCACGCGCCGGTCGGTGGGCCGGTGGCCGCGGCGCCCGGAGTTCGGGCCCGTGCCGACGGAGGTGGGGAAGGCCGGGCCGTCGGCTCCGTGGTCGACGAGGCGGCGTTCCAGCTCCAGGGCGAGATGCCGTTCGGTGCGGCCGACCAGGATGGACTCCAGGAGTTCGCCGAGGGCCTGGTCGGCGATCTCGGCGCCGATGCGCAGGCAGGAGATCTCCTCCTCGTCCTTGACCACCCGGAGCTGCTCGACCGCCTGTCCCAGGTCGGTCAGGCGCAGCCGGGGCGCGACCGAGCGCATGGCACGGTGCCGGACCACGGTGAGGTGGTGGTCCTCGGTGGCGAGGGACTCGGCGCCCTGGTCCGCGGCGAAGCCGGACGCCGCGACGGCCGGATCCCCGCCGGGGCCGGGCAGCGCGCGCATCGGCAGCGAGTCGTCGGGCCGTCCGTCGGCCGGCCGGTCGTCCGGCGGGCCCGAGCAGACCAGCAGGTCCTCGGTCTTGCCGAGCAGGAGCACGGCGCCGTGCGGGGCGGCGCCCGCGAGATAGCGCACGTTGGCGGGCCGGGAGACGAGCGCCGCCGCGCTGCCGCCCGCGTTGCAGCGTTCCCGTAGGCGCGTCCGGCGGGCCGCGTAGACCTCTGACATGAGCCGAGCGTATGGGCTCCGCTGCGGGGGCGCCGCCTGGGAGAGGCCGAGTGGGGAGGTGTGCGGGTGCGCCCTGCGTGCGCCTGCTGGGGTGGGGCTCGGCGTTGTGTGGCGGCTGCCGGCCGGTGGGGGCCTCTCGCGCAGTTCCCCGCGCCCCTTCAGGGCGCTTCCCTGGCCCCTGCTTACCAGTTCGGGGGGCTTGCTATGGAGCGGGACAGGACCTCGTTGAGGACCTGGGCCGTCTCCGGTACGTCGAGTTGGGAGTTGTCGATGATCGGGAGGCCGGAGCCGTACCAGCCAGCCATGCGGCCGTGGATGCGGGCGACCTCCTCGTCGGTCAGCCGCCGGTTGCCGCTGCGTTCGGCGTTGCGCTCCAGGACGATGTCCAGCCCCGGCAGGAGGACCACCGGGAGCAGGCCGGGGCCGACGTGCCGCTTCCAGCCGCCGAGGCCGACGACCGGGCGGTCCGGGAAGACGGCGTCGTCGAGGATGCACGAGATGCCGTTGGCGAGGAAGTTGCGCGCGGAGAAGCCGCAGGTGCGGCGGGCCAGGCGGTACTGCGCCTCCGAGTGTTCGTTCCACCCGGTCTGGGGGTCGGCGAAGCCGGAGCGGACCCATTCGCGGACGTCGTCGAGGCTGATGTGCGCGGTGGGGACCCGGCGGTGGTCCGCCCAGTACTTGGCGACGCTGGTCTTGCCGGCGCCCGCGGGGCCTATGAGCAGCACCGCGAGGGTGGTCGTGGTGGGGTCGGGCGCGGCGGCCGTGGCGGGGGGCACGCTGGGCACGGCCACCGGGCCGCCGGGCGGCAGCGGCACGTGGCCGGTGGTGTCCGGCACCGGCGGGGCGGGGGCCGGCTGGGGCGGGCCCGCGGCCGGCGGCGGCGACGGGGCCTGCTGCGGTGCCGCGGAGTGCGGGGCCGGCAGGGGGTGCCCAGGCGCCGAGGGCGGCGGCACGGGGGCGGCGGGACCCTGGTGCGGGCCGGGGTGGTGTGCGGCCGGGGACCAGCCGACGGCCGGTCCGTGCCCCGGCTGGTGGGGCGGCGGCAGCGGAGGACCCACTGGGTGCTGCATCCGGTGCCACTCCGTCTCGTACAGGCGATGGGCGCTGACGGCGGGACGGGTGCCCGCCCCTGTGCTACCGAACGGTACCGTCCCCGGCCGTCGTTTGGTGAACGGCCGGGGGCGGCCCGAAGTGCCCGTCCGACAGGTCGAATCGGACGGAAGGCGCACCGGGGTACTACTCACCCACCTCGCCGTAGGCGGCGAGGAGGACGGCCGGGTCGGGGCCCTCCAGCACGGTGGGCTTGGCGAGGCCGTCCAGGACGATGAAGCGCAGCACGTCGCCGCGGGACTTCTTGTCGACCTTCATGTTCTCGACCAGCTTGGGCCACTGGTCGTACCGGTAGTGCAGCGGCAGCCCGACGGCTTCGAGGACGGCGCGGTGGCGGTCGGCGGTGACGTCGTCCAGCCGGCCCGCCAGACGGCCCAGTTCGGCGGCGAAGTGCATGCCGACGGAGACGGCGGCGCCGTGGCGCCACTTGTAGCGCTCGTTCTTCTCGATGGCGTGGCCGAGGGTGTGGCCGTAGTTGAGGATCTCCCTGAGGCCCGCTTCCTTCAGGTCGGACGAGACGACCTCGGCCTTGACGTTGATGGAGCGCACGATCAGCTCGGCGGTGTGCGGTCCGGCCGGGGTGCGCGCGGCCTGGGGGTCGGACTCGATGAGGTCGAGGATCACCGGATCGGCGATGAAGCCGGCCTTGATGACCTCGGCCAGCCCGGAGACGTAGTCGTTGACCGGCAGCGAGTCCAGGGCGGCCAGGTCGCACAGGACACCGGCCGGCGGGTGGAAGGAGCCGACGAGGTTCTTGCCCTCGGCGGTGTTGATGCCGGTCTTCCCGCCGACGGCCGCGTCCACCATGGCCAGCACGGTGGTGGGCACGGCGATCCAGCGCACCCCGCGCAGCCAGGTCGCGGCGACGAATCCGGCCAGGTCGGTGCTGGCCCCGCCGCCGACCCCGATGATGACGTCGGTGCGGGTGAACCCGGACTGTCCGAGCGCCTTCCAGCAGTACGCGGCGACCTCGGCGGTCTTGGCCTCCTCCGCGTTGGGCACCTGGATGGCGATCGCCTCGTAGCCCTGCTCGGCGAGGTCGGCGCGCAAGGCGTCACCGGTTTCGGCCAGCGCCTCCGGGTGGATCACCGCGACCCGTTTGGCCTTCGCGCCGATGAGGCCGCCCAGCTCTCCCAGCAGCTGACGGCCCACCAGGACCTCGTAGGGGTCGGATCCGGCGGTGCCGCCGATCTGGATCCGGGTGACTGCCTCGCTCATGCTTCCTTCAGCTCCAGTGCGTCCAGGGCGGCTTGGGTGACTTCTTCGGGCGTACGGCCGTCGGTGGCCACGACCGCGGCGGCCACCTCCTCGTACAGGTGCCGACGGGCCTCCATCAGCTCGCGCCACTGCTTGCGCGGGTTGACCGCCAGCAGCGGACGCGCCGCGTTCAGGCCGGTGCGCTTGACCGCCTCCTCGACGTCCATCGAGAGGTAGACGACCCGCTGCCCGGCGAGCAGCGCGCGCGTGTCCGCGTCCAGGATCGCGCCGCCGCCGAGGGCGAGGACTCCGTCGTGCCCGGTGAGCGCGGCGCGCACGGCGTTCTTCTCCCGCTCGCGGAAGGCGGGCTCGCCCTCGTCCACGAAGATCTCGGCGATGCTGCGCCCCTCGGCGGAGACGATGTCCTCGTCCGTGTCCCGGTAGCCGACGCCGAGTCGCCCGGCCAGCAGCTGTCCGACGGTGGACTTGCCGACGCCCATCGGGCCGACGAGGACGACCAGCGGGGCCCCGCTCATCGGATGGCCAGGTTGTCGAGGTACGAGGTCACGTTGCGGCGGGTCTCGGCGACCGAGTCGCCGCCGAACTTCTCCGCGACGGCGTCCGCGAGCACGAGGGCCACCATGGCCTCGGCGACGATCCCGGCGGCCGGTACGGCGGACACGTCGGAGCGCTGGTGGTGAGCCTGCGTGGCCTCGCCGGTGGTCACGTCCACGGTCTTCAGGGCGCGCGGCACGGTCGCGATCGGCTTCATCGCGGCGCGCACCCGCAGCAGCTCACCGGTGGTGAGGCCGCCCTCGGTGCCGCCGGAGCGGCCGGAGACCCGGCGGATGCCGTCGGGCGTGCTCACGATCTCGTCGTGGGCCCGGGAGCCGGGCACCCGGGCCAGCTCGAAGCCGTCGCCGATCTCGACGCCCTTGATCGCCTGGATACCCATGAGGGCGCCCGCGAGCCGCGCGTCGAGCTTGCGGTCCCAGTGGACGTGCGAGCCGAGGCCCACCGGCACGCCGTAGGCGAGGATCTCGACGACGCCGCCGAGGGTGTCGCCGTCCTTGTGGGCCTGGTCGATCTCGGCGACCATCGCCTTCGACGCGTCCGCGTCCAGGCAGCGCACGGGGTCGGCGTCCAGCTTCTCGACATCGGCAGGCGTCGGGTACACGCCGTGGGGCGCCTTCGCCCCGGCCAGCTCGACGACATGGCTGACGATCTCGACGCCGGTCGTCTCCTTCAGGTACGACCGGGCCACCGCGCCCAGCGCCACCCGGGCCGCCGTCTCACGGGCCGAGGCGCGCTCCAGGATCGGCCGGGCCTCGTCGAAGCCGTACTTCTGCATGCCCGCGAGGTCGGCGTGACCGGGCCGGGGCCGGGTGAGCGGGGCGTTGCGGGCGAGTCCGGCCAGCACCTCGGGGTCCACCGGGTCGGCCGCCATGACCTGCTCCCACTTGGGCCACTCGGTGTTGCCGACCATGACGGCGACCGGGGAGCCCATCGTCAGACCGTGCCGGACGCCACCGAGGAAGGTGACCTCGTCGCGCTCGAACTTCATCCGCGCGCCGCGACCGTAGCCGAGCCGCCGCCTCGCCAGGTGGTCCGCCACCATGTCGGTGGTGATCGGCACGCCGGCGGGCAGGCCCTCCAGCGTCGCGACGAGTGCGGGACCGTGGGACTCCCCCGCGGTCAGCCAGCGCAACCTGCTCAACGGTGCTCCTCAGTGCTCGCGCCCCGGTATGGCCTGCGTACGCGTCCTGTCCGCGTGCGCGACGGCTCGACCGGGTGCGCGGCCCCGGTCCGCCGTCTTCGATCCTCCCACGTTCGGCCCCCGGGACCGGCCGACGGTCCATTTGACGGACGGGCGGACGCGGGTCCCGGTCGGCGTCAGGCGGGGCCGTTCCCCTGCTGCCGCGAGGGAGCGTAGGAACCGAGGAAGTCGGCGCCGCTCTCCTCCTGCCGCGGCGGGGCGTAGGGACCGAGGAAGTCGGCGCCCCTCTCCTCCTGCCGCGGCGGGGCGTACGGCCCCAGATGGTCGGCGCCGGTGCTCTGGCCGTGCCGGGCCGCGGTGGGCACGGCCTGGCCGTCGCGCAGGGTGCGCCGCCGGGCGATCCGGCGCTTCAGTTTGATCACCCAGCTCGCCACGACGGCGAGGACGATCAGGGCGAGCACCGTGATCTGCACCCAGTCGGGCAGGAAGCCCAGCACGGACTCGAAGATCTGGCTCTTGACGGAGGCCAGCGGCACGCCTGTGTACATGGATCGTCTTCCCCCTCCGTTCCGCCCCCTGCGGAACGGGACGGATCCTAGCGGTCCGCGAGCGCGTGCTCTCCCGCTTTTCGCATGGCGGCCAGCGGCGCCGGAGCGCGGCCGGTCATCTGCTCCACCTGGAGCACCGCCTGGTGGAGCAGCAGGTCGAGGCCGCTGACGACGGCACCGCCGTACGCCGACCAGCGGGCGGCGAGCGCGGTGGGCCAGGGGTCGTAGAGCACGTCGAAGAGGGTCGCCGGCGTCTCGGGGACGGCGGCGCCGAGGGCGTCGGTGGCGCCGGCCGGCGTGGTGGCCACGACCAGCGGGGCGTGCAGCGCCTCCTCGGCGTCGGCCCAGTCCGCGATGCGCACGTCGACGTCCAGCCGCTCGGCCCAGCCCCGCATCTCGGCGGCGCGCGCCGCGCTGCGGACGTAGACGGCGACCTCGCCGGTGCAGATCCGGGCCAGCGCGGCCAGCGCGGAGGAGGCGGTGGCGCCCGCGCCGAGGACCGCGGCGGTCTCGACCTGCTCGATGCCGTGCTCGCGCAGCGCGGCGACCATGCCGGGGATGTCGGTGTTGTCGCCGGTCCTGCGGCCGTCCTCGGTGACGACCACGGTGTTCACCGCGTCCACGGAGGCCGCCGTGTCGCTGATCCCGTCGAGCAGCGGGATCACCGCCCGCTTGAGCGGCATGGTCAGCGACAGCCCCGCCCACTCGGGACCCAGTTCCTCGAAGAAGCCGGGCAGTGCCGCCTCGTCGATGTCGAAACAGTCGTACGTCCAGTCCGCCAGCCCCAGCTCCGCATAGGCGGCGCGGTGCAGTACCGGGGAGAGGGAGTGGGCGATCGGGGAGCCGAGAACGGCGGCCCTGCGACGGTCAGTTGCCGGAGCTGGCATCGAACTTGTCCTTCAGCCTCAGGAACTCGTCGTGTGTCTTCGCGAACTCGGTCTTCTTCACGCCGTCGGTCGCCACGAAGTAGATCCAGCCGTCCTTCGTGGGGTTGAGCGCCGCTTGCAGGGCCTCTTCGCCGGGGTTGCCGATGGGACCGGGCGGCAGGCCCTTGTTGGTGTAGGTGTTGTACGGGTCCGTGTTGGTGTTGATCTCGGACTCGCTGATGTGGATCTTGCTCTGACCCTTCAGGTAGTTGAAGGACGAGTCGAACTGGAGCTTCTGGTTCGTCTCGGTGTTGGACTCCTTGAGCCGGTTGTAGATGACCTCGGACATCTTGCGGAAGTCGTCGTGCGTCTTGCCCTCCGCCTGCAGCAGGCTCGCCACGGTGAGCAGTTCCCACGGCCCCTCGAGGCCGAGGCCCTCCGCCTTCTTCTCGAGGCCGATCTTCTCGTACTGCTCGCTGGCACGCGCCACCATCTGCTTGAGCACGTCCTCGGGCTTCTGTCCCTTGGCCGCCGAGTAGCTGGACGGGTACAGGAAGCCCTCCAGCGGGTCCTTCACGTTCTTGTGGTTCAGCGCCCAGTCGGGCAGGCCGAGGCTCTTGTACTCGGACTTGGCGACCTTGGCGGTGGTGCCTTCCTTCACCTCGAGGCGCTTGTCGATGAGCTTGTAGACGTCGACGTTGCGCCTGCCCTCGGCAATGATCAGGTTGCTGCGGCTCTTCGGGTTGAGCAGGAGTTCGACCGCGCTCTCGGCCGACATCTCCTTCTGCAGCGTGTAGACGCCGTCCTGGATGCTCTTGCCCTGCGGGTTGCTCTGCTGGGCCGCGATGAAGGCGTCGACGCTCTTCACCACGCCCTGCCGCTTCAGCTCCTGGCCGATCGTCGAGCCGCCCGCGCCCTTGGGAATGGTGACGGTCACCTGCTCGCCGTTGCCCTCGCCCGCGAAGTCCGGGGCCGCGCCGAAACGATCCTGGTAAAACTGGTAGCCGAAATAGCCGACGCCCGCCACACCGCCGCCCAGCACCAGGCAGACCACCAGACAGGCGCATCCACTGCGGCGCTTCTTGGGCTTGCCGCCCCGGCTCCTGCGGTCCTCGCGGCCGTCGTCCGCCGCGTCGTCCTCGTCACCGTCGTCCCCGCCCGCGAAGAAGGCGTGCTCGCCCTCGTCGGGACCGGGGTCCCAGTCGGTGCGCTGCGGCTCGGGCTCGGCGCGCCGGCGGGCGGGCGGCTCCGGCGGCGGGTAGGCCTCAGGGGTGCCGTAGAAGTCGGGCTGCTCCGCGCCGTAGCCGCCGGCCTGCTGTCCGTAGGGGTCGGACGGCTCGGCCGGGTACTGGGCGTGGGGATGCGCGCCGGTGCTCCAGCCGCCGTTGTCATAGCCCTGCTGGCCCGGCTGGCCCTGCTGCGGCTGGTGGGGCTGGGGTGCGTATTGCTGGTCGTACTGCTGCTGGTTGTACTGCTGACCGTACTGGTGCTGGTCGTACTGCGGCCGGCCGTACTGGTCGTACTGCGGCTCGGGGTGCTGGTGGCCGTACTGGTCGTACTGCGGCTGCCCGCCGCCGTACCCCGACTGGCCGCCGTCGCCCCAGTCGCCGTACTGCTGCTGCGCCTGCTGCTCCGGATACTGCTGCGGCTGGCCGCCGTAGGGGGACTGCTGACCCGCGTGGGCCTGCTGTCCTCCCCATCCGCCGTCCCCGTACAACGGGTCCTCCGGATGCCACGGTTCGGAGCCTGGGCCCCGGCCATACTCAGTCATGGATCCCCTAGAGCCGCGAGGCGACGGGGGGGGCGCGGCCTGTGCCGAAGGGCCCGCTTCCGTTCCGCCTCTTGCTGTGCGGTGGCTGTTCGAAATGCCTCCGCATCGCGCGGAACGTTACCGTACCGCGATCAGATGACCACTTAGACGCCCTCGCCGGGTGGCCTGCCTGACACCCGTTCGGATTCCAGGGCCTGCTGGAGGATGATCACAGCGGCGGCCTGGTCGATGACCGACCGGCCCTTCTTGGACTTCACTCCGGAGGCACGCAGCCCCTGACTGGCCGTGACCGTCGTCATCCGCTCGTCGACGAGCCTGACCGGCACCGGAGCGATGCCGCGGGCCAGCTCCTGCGTGAAGCGCCTGACCTTGGCCGCGGCCGGGCCCTCGCCCCCCTTGAGGGAGCGCGGGAGACCGACGACGACCTCGATCGGCTCGTACTCCTCGACGAGCTGCCTCAGACGTCGGTGTGCCGCCGGGACGTCACGGCCGGGGACGGTCTCCACCGGGGTGGCGAGGATCCCGTCGGGGTCGCACGAGGCGACCCCGATGCGGGCGTCCCCGACGTCGACGGCAAGGCGGCGGCCGCGGCGCATCACCGGGCGGTCCGCCCGGTCCCCCGATTCGTCGCCCACCTGGTCGTTGTCCGGCCCGTTCACTTGGCGGTGTCCGCCACGAGGCGCTCGACGGCGTCGACGGCGTCGCCGATGGCGGCCGGGTTCTGGCCGCCGCCCTGGGCGACGTCGGGCTTGCCGCCACCGCCGCCGCCGAGGGTCTTGGCGGCGGTGCGCACCAGGTCACCGGCCTTGAGACCGCGCTCGCGGGCGGCCTCGTTGGTGGCGATGACGGTCAGGGGCTTGCCGTTGACGGTGGTGAACAGGGCCACGACCGCGGCCCGGCCGCCCTGGATGCGGCCGCGCACGTCGAGGACCAGCTTGCGCAGGTCGTCGGCGGTGGTGCCGTCCGGGACCTGGCCGGTCACCAGGGCGATGCCGCGCACGTCCTTGGCGGAGTCGGCGAGACCGCCGGCGGCCTGGAGGACCTTCTCGGCGCGGAACTTCTCGATCTCCTTCTCGGCGTCCTTGAGCTTGCCGAGCATGGCGGAGACCTTCTCCGGAAGCTCCTCGGGACGGCCCTTGATCAGCTCCTGGAGCTGGGCGACGACCGTGTGCTCGCGGGCGAGGAAGTGGTAGGCGTCCACGCCGACCAGCGCCTCGATGCGGCGCACGCCGGAGCCGATGGACGACTCGCCGAGCAGCTTGACCAGGCCGAGCTGGGCGGTGTTGTGCACGTGGGTACCGCCGCACAGCTCCTTGGAGAAGTCGCCGATGGTGACGACGCGCACGCGCTCGCCGTACTTCTCGCCGAACTCGGCGATGGCCCCCTGCTTCTTGGCCTCGTCGATGCCCATGACGTCGGCGCGCACGTCGAGGTCGCGGGCGAGCACCTCGTTGATCTTCTGCTCGACGTCGGTCATCACGGCCGTCGGCACGGCGGAGGGCGAGCCGAAGTCGAAGCGGAAGCGGCCGGGCTGGTTCTCGGAACCGGCCTGGGCGGCCGTCGGGCCGAGGGCGTCGCGCAGGGCCTGGTGGGTGAGGTGGGTGGCCGAGTGGGCGCGGGCGATGGCGTGGCGGCGGCGGTCGTCGATCAAGGCCTGGGCCTTGGCACCGACGGTGACCTCGCCGACCTGCACGACGCCCTTGTGGACGTAAACGCCGGGGACCGGCTTCTGGCAGTCGCGGACCTCGATCACGGCGCCGGTGTCGACCTTGATCCGGCCGGTGTCGCCGATCTGGCCGCCGCCCTCGGCGTAGAACGGGGTGCGGTCCAGGACGATCTCGACCTCGTCGCCCTCGGTGGCGGCCGGGGAGGAGGCGCCGTCGACGAGGATGCCGACGATCGTGGACTCGGTCTCGGTGTCGGTGTAGCCGACGAAGTCGGTGGCGCCGGCCTTGTCGGCGATCTCCCGGTAGGCACCGGCGCCGGCGTGGCCGGTCTTCTTGGCCTGGGCGTCGGCCTTGGCGCGCTCCCGCTGCTCCTTCATCAGGCGGCGGAACCCGTCCTCGTCCACGGACAGCCCCTGCTCGGCGGCCATCTCCAGGGTGAGGTCGATCGGGAAGCCCCAGGTGTCGTGGAGCAGGAAGGCCTTGTCGCCGGCGAGGACGGTGCCGCCGCCGGCCTTGGTGTCGCTGACGGCGGTGTCGAGGATGTTAGTGCCGGCCTTCAGCGTCTTCAGGAAGGCGTTCTCCTCGGCGAGGGCGACCTTCTCGATCCGCTCGCGGTCGGTGAGCAGCTCGGGGTACTGCTGCCCCATCATCGCGATCACGACGTCGATCAGGTCCTTGACGACCGGTCCTGTGGCGCCGAGCAGCCGCATGTTGCGGATGGCGCGGCGCATGATGCGGCGCAGCACGTAGCCGCGGCCCTCGTTGCCGGGGGTGACGCCGTCGCCGATGAGCATCACGGAGGTGCGCATGTGGTCGGTGACCACGCGCAGGGAGACGTCCGAGGCCTGGGCGTCGCCGTAGGCCACGCCGGTCAGCTCGGTGGCCTTCTTGATGACGGCCATGGAGGTGTCGATCTCGTACATGTTCTGCACGCCCTGCAGAATCATGGCGAGGCGTTCCAGGCCGAGGCCGGTGTCGATGTTCTGGCTCGGCAGGTCCCCGAGGATCTCGAAGTCCTCCTTGCCGATGCCCTCGCCCCGCTCGTACTGCATGAAGACGAGGTTCCAGATCTCCACGTACCGCTCGTCGTTGACGGCGGGGCCGCCCTCGGCGCCGAACTCGGGGCCGCGGTCGTAGTTGATCTCGGAGCAGGGGCCGCAGGGGCCGGGGACGCCCATGGACCAGTAGTTGTCCTTCTTGCCGAGGCGCTGGATGCGCTCGGAGGGGACACCCACGACGTCGTGCCAGATGCGCTCGGCCTCGTCGTCGTCCTTGTAGACGGTGATCCACAGACGCTCGGGGTCGAGGCCGTAACCGCCCTTGTCCTGGGGGCTGGTGAGCAGCTCCCAGGCGTACTTGATGGCGCCTTCCTTGAAGTAGTCGCCGAAGGAGAAGTTGCCGCACATCTGGAAGAAGGTGCCGTGGCGCGTGGTCTTGCCTACCTCTTCGATGTCCGGCGTGCGCACGCACTTCTGCACGCTGGTGGCGCGGTCGAAGGGCGGCTTGACCTCACCGAGGAAGTAGGGCTTGAAGGGCACCATGCCGGCCGGGACGAGCAGCAGAGTCGGGTCGTCCGCGATGAGCGACGCCGAAGGGACGACGGTGTGACCGCGCTCCTCGAAGAAGCTCAACCAGCGGCGACGAATCTCGGCCGACTCCATCAGTGGTCCTCATTCCGGTTGTACGAGTACGTCGTCCTGACGTCGACGACGGACTTCGGGTTGTTGCTGTTCTCGATCGCGGCACGCCGCAGGGGCGACGCACGTTCCTGGTCGACGGGGGCCTGGTCGACGGGGGCCTTGAGGCCCAGCGCGTCGTCCAGTTCGGCCTCGCGCTGGGCCATGTTGTCGCGGACGTCGAGCGCGAAGCCCACCGCGCGGTCCTTGACCCGGGTGCCCACGTCCAGCGCCTTGTTGGCCGCGGTCGCGGCGAGGCTGTCGGGGGTCAGCTGCTTGAGCTTCCGGTTGACCTTGGTGGTGGCCCACACACCGGCGGCCACGCCGGTGCCGAACCAGAACGTACGGCGGAACATCGCTGGATCAGTCCTTCTTCCGCTTCGTCCGCCGCGCGGCCGGGATCGTACGGCCGACGATCACGGTACGCCGCGGCTCCTTGGCCGGGCCCGCGGGCACGTCCTCCTTGCGACCGCCCAGCGCCCGGCGCACGCCGTACCCGAACGCCGCGACCTTGACCAGGGGCCCGCCGAAGGTGGAGGCCACGGTGGTGGACAGCGCGGAGGCGTTCGAGGTGACCTCCTGGACGTCGGAGGCGATCGCGTCGACCCGGTCGATCTGGGTCTGCGCCGAGCGCACCGCCGACGAGGCGTCGGCCAGCAGCGGGACGGCCTGGTCGGTCACGTCCGCCACGAGCTTGGTGGTCGCCCTGAGCGTCTGGGCCAGCCTCGCCAGTGCGACGGCGAGGAAGGAGACCAGGATCGCCCAGAAGACGGCCACCAGGATCCCGGCCACCTCGCCACCGGACACTGTGTGCACCCGCTCCCTGAAAGACGTGCCTGAACATCGGGAAAGTCGTGCACCGAGCCTATCGCGCCGGGCACGGGGCTCCGTACCCGATTACCGTCGGCGCGCGGCGCGGTGCGGTGAAGTCGCGGGAAGCGATTGTACGGAGTGAATTCGGTTCAGTACGCTCCGTGTTTCATGCGAGACCATCGGCGCGACGGCATCCCGCACGGCAATCTACCGCTGGAACTCGACGCCTTCGTGGGGAGAGCGAGGGAGCTCGCGGAGCTGACCGGGGCGTTGGGCTCCGGGCGGCTGGTGACCGTCACCGGGACCGGTGGCGTCGGCAAGTCGCGCCTGGCCGCCCGGGCGGCCACGCGGTGCGCGCCCCGCGGCGGGGTGTGGCGGGTGGAGCTGGCGCCGCTGCGCGACGAGGAGTTCGTGGACTACGCGGTCGTGGAGGCGCTGGGCCTGACCGACCACACGACGCGGCTGCCGCGCGAGACGCTGTTCGCACATCTCGCCGAGCAGGAACTGCTGCTGGTCCTGGACGGGTTCGAGCACCTGGTCGACGCCTGTGCCGCGCTGGTGACCGACCTGCTGGGCCGCGCCCCCGGGCTGAGCGTGCTGGCGGTGGGCCGCAGGCCGCTGGGCGTGTCCGGGGAGCGGCTGGTTCCGCTGACGCCGCTGGGCCCGGAGGAGGCGGTGGAGCTGCTGACGGTCCGGGCGGGGCAGCGGCACCTCACCTACGGCTACGACGCCGACCTGGACGAGGACCACCGGGAGGTGCGCGAGCTGTGCCGGCGCCTGGACGGGATCCCGCTGGCGATCGAGCTGGCGGCGGGACGCCTCGGCGCACTGTCGCCGGGGCAGGTGCTGCAACGGCTCGACGACCGTTTCCGGCTGCTGACGGGCGGGGACCGCACCGCGCTGCCACGGCACCGGACGCTGCGCACGGCGATCGGCTGGAGCCACGAGCTGTGCACGCCGCCGGAGCGGCTGCTGTGGGCGCGGCTGTCGGTGTTCGCCGGGTCGTTCGACCTGGAGGCCGCCGAGTACGTGTGCAGCGGTGAGGGGCTGCCGACCGACGAGGTGCTGGACGTGCTCTCCGCGCTGCTCGCCCAGTCCGTGCTGACCCGCGAGGAGTCCTTGGCCGGGGTGCGGTACCGGATGCTCGACACGGTACGGGCGTACGGCGCCGACTGGCTGGAGGCGACGGGGGACGCGACGCGGCTGCGGCGGCGGCACCGGGACTGGTACGTGGGCCTGGCGACCTGGTGCGAGCTGGAGTGGTTCTCGCCGCGCCAGGGCGAGGTCGCCGCGCGGGTGGACGCGGAGCTGCCGAATCTGCGTGGCGCCCTGGAGCACTGTCTGACCGAGCCGGACGAGGCGCACCTGGGCCAGTATCTGGCGGGTGCCCTGTGGTTCCACTGGGTCGGCTGCGGTCGGCTGTCGGAGGGGCGGCACTGGCTGGAGCAGGCGGTGCGCCTGGACGCGGAGGCGACGGCGGGCGAACAGTCCCGGCTGAAGGCGCTGTGGGTGCTCGCCCACGTGGCGATCCTCCAGGGCGACACGGTGCCCGCGCTGGCGGCGCTCCAGGAGTGCCGTCAGGAGGCGGAGCGGTCGGCGAACCCCACGGCGGTGGCGTACGCGGAGCACCGCACCGGCTGTCTGGCCCTGGTGACGGACGACATGCCGCGCGCGGAGATGCTGCTGAGCTCCGCGCTGCACCGCTATCGGGAGATCGGCGAACTCAACAGCAACGTGCTGATGGGCCAGGTGGAGCTGGCGATGACCCGGGCGTTCCAGGGCGATCTGCCGGACGCGGTGCGCCTGTGCGAGGACGTGCGCCAGGTGTGCGACGACCACGGCGAGCGCTGGGCGCGCGGCTACGCCCTGTACGTCCTGGCCTACGCCGCCTGGAGCGACGGCGACCCGGTGCGCGCCCGTGAGCTGCTGGCCGACTGCCTGGGCAGTGCCCACCGCTTCCGGGACCAGCTGGGCTCGGTGCTGGCGGTGGAGCTGCTGGCGCTGGTCACGGTGGCGCAGGGCGACGCCGCGGAGGCCGCGGTGCTCCAGGGCGCGGCCGGGCGGATGTGGCCGTCGGTGGGGCTGCCGCTGTTCGGCTCGGCGCACTACAACGCGCCGCACGAGCTGTGCGAGGCGGCGGCCCGGGAGCAGCTGGGCGACGAGCGGTACGAGGAGTGCGTACGGCACGGGGCGCGGCTCGGCCGCCGGGAGGCGGTGTCGCGGGCGCTGCGCCGGCCCGGGGTGCCGGCCTCGCTGCCGGCGCCGCGTAAGGCCGGGCGGAGTGCCGCGGGCGCCCGGACGGCGAAGCCCGCCGCCTCACCCACCCGGAAGGGCGGGGAGACTGCGGGCTGAGGTACCGCGGGTGTACTGCGCCGGGGCTGGGATCAGCGGGCGTAGTACTCGACGACGAGCTGCTCGTCGCAGATCACCGGGATCTCCTTGCGGTTCGGCTCGCGGTCCAGGCGGAACGCCAGGGCCTTGAGGTTCACCTGGAGGTAGCGCGGGGTCTCGCCGTCGGGGGCGAAGCCACCTTCACGGGCGATCGTGAAGAGCGTCTTCTCCTTGGAGCGGTCGCGGACCTGCACGACGTCGTCCGGACGGACGCGGAAGGACGGCTTGTCGACCTTCTGGCCGTTGACCTGGATGTGGCCGTGGACGACCATCTGGCGGGCCTGGTAGATCGTCCGGGCGATGCCCGAGCGCAGGACCAGCGCGTCGAGACGGCGCTCGAGCTCGATGACCAGGGCCTCGCCGGTCTTCATGTTGGTCTTGGAGGCACGCTCGTAGGCGCGGACGAGCTGGCGCTCGCTGAGGTCGTACTGCGCGCGCAGACGCTGCTTCTCGAGCAGACGGACCTTGTAGTCCGAGTTCTGCTTGCGGCCGCGGCCGTGCTCACCCGGCGGGTAGGGACGGGCCTCGAAGTACTTGACGGCCTTCGGGGTCAGCGCGATGCCGAGGGCACGCGACTTCTTGACCTTGGGGCGGGGCTGGTTCGCCACTGTCTGTGTCTCTTTCCTGGTTTCCGGCTTGTCAGGGTTGAGGGAGGTCGCAATCCGCAGCCGGGGAAACCCGTCCGGTCCCTGTCGGGACCTGCCGGGCAGCCGCTCCCTGGTCTGGGCACATACGTGCAGCACGCGAGTGGCCCACCGACCGCTCCCGGAAGCCGGGTGGTGGTGGGCTGCCCGCGACACCTATCGACGGTGCGCGACGCTCCTGGAACCCGCTGGGGGTTCCGGCCGGTTGTCCCGTTCTGACTGCACGGGACTCGGCACTTCGGGCGATTCTACAGGCTGCTCAGGACCGCTTGCGACCGAGGTGCCCGCGGGTCCACTCCACCGCGTCCGCGTAGCGGGCCTCGGCGCCGTGCCGGGTCGGCTCGTAGTACGTCCGGTCCTTCAGCTCGTCCGGGGCGTACTGCTGGGCGGCGATGCCCTCCGGCAGGTCGTGCGGGTACACGTACCCCTGTCCGTGCCCCAGCTTGCCTGCGCCCTTGTAGTGGCTGTCGCGCAGATGCGAGGGGACCGGTCCGGCGTGCCCCTTGCGTACGTCGTCCAGGGCGGCGCCGATGGCGGTGGTCGCGGCGTTGGACTTCGGGGCGAGGGCGAGGGCGATGGTGGCGTGGCTGAGGGTGAGGGCGGCCTCGGGGAAGCCGATCATGGCGACGGCCTGGGCGGCGGCGACGGCGATCGGCAGCGCGTTCGGATCGGCCAGGCCGATGTCCTCGCTGGCGGAGATCATCAGGCGCCGGGCGATGAAGCGGGGGTCCTCGCCGGCCTCGACCATGCGGGCCAGGTAGTGCAGGGCGGCGTCCACGTCGGAGCCGCGGATGGACTTGATCAGGGCGCTGGCGACGTCGTAGTGCTGGTCGCCGTCGCGGTCGTACTTCACCGCGGCCCGGTCGACCGTCTCCTCCAGCGTGGTCAGGGCGATCTCCGTCTCGCCCTTGTCCAGCGCGGCCCCGGCGGCGGCCTCCAGGGCGGTCAGGGCCCGGCGGGCGTCGCCGCCGGCGATGCGCAGCAGGTGCTCCTCGGTGTCCTCGGGCAGGCCCACGGCGTCCCCCAGGCCGCGCTCGTCGGTCAGGGCGCGGCGGAGCAGGCCGCGGACGTCGTCGTCGGTGAGGGGTTCGAGGGTGAGCAGGAGGGAGCGGGAGAGCAGCGGGGAGATCACCGAGAAGTACGGGTTCTCGGTGGTGGCGGCGATCAGGGTGACCCAGCGGTTCTCGACGGCGGGGAGCAGGGAGTCCTGCTGGGCCTTGCTGAAGCGGTGGATCTCGTCGAGGAAGAGGACGGTCTCCTTGCCGTACCCGCCGACCGCGCGGCGGGCGCCGTCGATGACCGCGCGGACCTCCTTGACGCCCGCGGTGATCGCGGACAGCTCCACGAAGCGCTTGTTGGTGGCCTTGGAGACGACGTACGCCAGGGTGGTCTTGCCGGTGCCCGGCGGGCCCCAGAGGATGACCGAGGAGGGCCCCGCGGGGCCGGTACCGCCCTCGCCGACGAGTCGGCGCAGGGGAGAACCGGGCTTGAGCAGGTGCTGCTGACCGACGACCTCGTCGAGGGTGCGCGGGCGCATCCGCACGGCGAGGGGGCTGCCGGTCGGGTCCTTCTCCTGGCGTTCTTCGGCTGCGGCGGTGAACAGGTCGGGCTCCACGCTCTGAACCCTAAATGACCGCACTGACAACGCGACGGGCCAGGTGGGCCAGGGCGGCCGACCGGCCCGTCAGCTGGTCCAGAAGTCCCACCAGCGAGTGAGGATCATCATGCCGATGATGCCGACGTGCAGCACCGGCAGGACCCAGGTGAACTCGCCGAAGAAGCCGCGCAGCCAGGTCGGCGCGGGCAGGAAGCCCTTGCGGACGTTGAACGACGTCACGTACCAGAACATCAGGATCGTGGCGACCCAGGCCAGGCAGCACCACAGGCACAGCGCGTTGATCCGGTACAGGGACTGGAACTGCAGCCAGGACACGAACCCGACACCGAAGAGGCAGCCGGCGTTGAAGGTGAGCCAGTACCAGCGCGGGAAGCGGGCCCGGGCGAGCAGGCTCATGCCGACGCAGATCACGATCGCGTAGGCGGCAAGGCCGAGCATCGGGTTGGGGAAGCCGAAGACGGAGGCCTGGTCGCTCTCCATGACGCTGCCGCAGGAGACGACGGGGTTGAGGCTGCAGCCGGGCGTGAAGGTCGTGCCGGCGACCTTGGCCTCGAGCAGCTTCTGCTTGTCGATCGTGATGACCCACGCGGCGAGCAGGCCGGCCGCGCCCGTGATCACCAGCAGCAGCGCGAGGGCGCGGCTGCCGCCCTCGGTGCGCGGTGTTCCGGCGGTGGCTTCCGGCGCGGACTCTGCCACGGTGGAGACGTCCTTCACTGTCGTCTTGCTCATCACGCCGATTCCGTCACTTGAGAGTCGGACCTGCTTCGGGCAGGGCCATTGTGCCGCACCACCCTGTATGGCCACCGTTCGATGAACACATGAACGGATCGAAGGTCACTCCGAAGCGGCCCGTTCCGGCCACCACCCGTTCTCCAGGGGCACACGCGAACGAGAACGCGCGCCCCTGGAGGCGACGAGGCGTACAGGCCTGCTAACCGAGCCTGGACTCCAGCTCCGCCACGACCTCGTTGACGCCGATCGCGATCTGCTCGCCGGACTCCATGTCCTTGAGCTGGACGACACCCTCGGCCAGGTCGCGCTCGCCGAGGACCAGGGTGTAGCGGGCGCCCGAGCGGTTGGCCGCCTTCATCGCGGCCTTCAGGCCCTTGCCGCCGTAGGAGAAGTCGGCGGCGACGCCGTTCTTGCGCAGCTCGGTGACCTTGGCGAAGAGGATCCTGCGGGCCTCCTCGCCCAGCGGGACCGCGAAGACGGAGGTGACGGACGGGATGTCCGGTTCGATGCCCTCCGCCTCCAGGGCGAGGACGGTGCGGTCGACGCCGAGGGCCCAGCCGACCGACGGCAGGGACGGGCCGCCGATCATCTCGGACAGGCCGTCGTAGCGGCCGCCGCCGCCCACCGCGGACTGGGAGCCGAGGCCGTCGTGGACGAACTCGAACGTGGTGCGCGTGTAGTAGTCCAGGCCGCGGACCAGCTTCGGGTCGTCCTCGAAGACCACGCCGGCCGCGGTGACCAGCTCGCGCACCTCCTCGTGGTATGCCTTGCACGCGTCGCACAGGTAGTCGCGCAGCAGCGGGGCGCCGGTCAGCTGCTTCTGGACGTCGGGGCGCTTGTCGTCCAGGACGCGCAGCGGGTTGATCTCGGCGCGGCGCAGGGTGTCCTCGTCCAGGTCCAGGCCGCGCAGGAAGTCCTGGAGCGCGGCCCGGTAGACGGGGCGGCACTCCTTGTCGCCCAGGGAGTTGAGCAGGATGCGGAAGTTCTGCAGGCCGAGCGCGCGGTACGACTGGTCGGCCAGGATGATCAGTTCGGCGTCCAGGGCCGGGTCCTCGGCGCCGATCGCCTCGGCACCGACCTGGGAGAAGTGGCGGTAACGGCCCTTCTGGGGGCGCTCGTAGCGGTACTGCGAGCCCGAGTACCAGACCTTCACCGGCAGGTTGCCCGCCTTGTGCAGGTTGGCCTCCAGGACCGCGCGCAGCACGGCGGCGGTCGTCTCCGGGCGCAGGGCGAGCCGGTCGCCGCCCTTGGTCTCGAAGACGTACATCTCCTTGGTCACGATGTCGGTCGACTCACCGACTCCGCGCGCGAACAGCTCGACGTTCTCGAAGCCGGGCGTCTCGATGTAGCCGTAGCCGGAGTTGCGCAGCGGGGCGGCGATCGCCTCACGGACGGCCAGGAACTTGGCGGAGTCGGGCGGCAGCAGGTCGTACGTGCCCTTGGGGGCCTTGAAGGTGCTCACGGGATGTCTCGTCACATTCCTCGTCGGGGCGCGTCAACAGCGCTGTGTCCTTGCCGGCCTGCGGCCGCTTGCCGCAGATACGGGTTGGTGGCGCGCTCCTGGCCGATGGTCGTGTAGTCGTTGTGACCGGGCAGCACCACGGTGGAGTCGTCGAGCGGCAGGGCCACGCGGGCCAGGGACTCGAGCATGTCGTCCATGGAGCCACCGGGGAAGTCGGTGCGTCCGACGGAGCCGGCGAACAGCAGGTCTCCCGAGAACATGACCGGCGGGATGTCCGCCGACTCGGGCAGGCCGAAGGTCACCGACCCCTTCGTATGGCCCGGCGCGTGCGCGACCGTCAGCTCCAGACCCGCCAGGTCCAGCTTCGCGCCGTCGGTCAGCTCCTTGACGTCGTCCGGCTCCCCGACGGTCAGCTCGCCCATGAGCGGCATGCCGATGGTGCGGCCGATGCCCTTCTCGGGGTCGCTCATCATGTACCGGTCCTCGGGGTGGATCCAGGCGGGCACGTCGTGCGCGCCGCACACCGGGACGACCGAGGCGACGTGGTCGATGTGGCCGTGGGTGAGGACGACGGCGACGGGCTTGAGCCGATGTTTGCGGATCGCTTCTTCGACTCCGGGGGCCGCCTGGTGGCCCGGGTCGATGATCACGCACTCCTCGCCGGCGGCGGGGGCGACGAGATAGCAGTTCGTCCCCCAGGCGCCGGCCGGGAACCCGGCAATGAGCACGATCGTCCTTCGTTTGTGTCGGTACGGGTGGGCTTGCGAACGGGCCGCGCCCATGGTCAGAGCCTACCGGCGGTGCCGTTTCCTCAGCGAACCCATATACGGTACGGGGCTACACGCCCACGGTCGGCTCATCGCACCCACGCGTACCGGTCGGCACACGAAGACGCATGAGGAGAGAACCCGGTGGTCACCCAGGAGCAGCGGCGGCGTCAGCTCGCCCGGGAGAAGTTCTTGCGGCAGCAGCAGCGACGCACCTCCGCGCGACGCAAGGCCCGCATGCGCAACGCCGCGATCGCGTCGGTGCTCGGCGTGATTCTGATCGGCAGTGTCGCGCTGTACACGACCGGAGTGGTCCTGGGGGACGACGACGACAAGACGAACGCGAGCGCGGAGGTCACGCCGAGCGCCTCGGCTCCGAGCAAGGCGCCGGACCCGTGCGACAAGCCCGCCGAGGGCAAGGTCGAGACGCAGACCTGGAAGAAGGAACCTGCGATGACCATCGACAAGTCGGCGAAGTACACGATGAAGCTGGCGACGACCTGCGGTGACATAGACATCGCCCTGAAGTCGTCGGCGGCTCCGCACACCGTCAACTCGTTCAACTTCCTGGCCGGCAAGGGCTTCTTCGACCACACGCCGTGCCACCGGCTCACCACCAACGGGATCTACGTGCTCCAGTGCGGCGACCCGACGGGCCAGGGCAACGGCGGTCCGGGCTACACCATCCCGGACGAGAACCTGAAGGACAAAAGCCTCAAGGAGAACACGTACCCGGCGGGCACGGTGGCGATGGCGAACACCGGTCAACCGGGCTCCGGCGGCAGCCAGTTCTTCCTCGTGTACCAGGACAGTCCGCTGCCGCCGAGCTACACGCCGTTCGGCACCATCTCGGACAAGGGCATGACCGTGCTGAAGAAGATCGTCGCCGCCGGGGAGAGCACCGGCGCGGGCGACGGAGCACCCAACGCGACGGTCGTGATCGACAAGGCCACCGTCACGAAATCCTGACCCTCATCAGCAAAAGTTCGGTCGCGCGGGATGCGGACAGGCCACCCGCCGGTCGCCTATGTTTGCCGAGACGAAATTGTGGACGATGCCCGGGGGTAGCGAAGCCCTCCGCAGGCATCATGTGGAGGAGGCGCTGTGAGCAGCGACCCGTGGGGCCGCGTCGACGAGACGGGGACCGTGTACGTGCGTACGGCCGACGGCGAGAAGGTCGTCGGCTCCTGGCAGGCAGGCTCCCCCGAGGAGGCACTGGCCTACTTCGAACGCAAGTACGAAGGCCTGGTTGTCGAGATCGGCCTCCTCGAAAAGCGGGTGAAGACCACCGACCTGTCGGCGAAGGACGCCCAGACCGCCGTCGACCATCTGCGGGAGCAGGTGGACGCGCACCACGCGGTCGGCGATCTGGAAGCCCTGCGGGCCCGGCTGGACAAGCTCGTCGCGCTGGTGGAGACCCGGCGCGAGGAGCGCAAGGCCCAGCGGGCCAAGCAGTCCGACGAGGCGCGCGGCGCCAAGGAGGCACTGGTCGCCGAGGCCGAGGAGCTGGCCCGCTCGGACCAGTGGCGGGCGGCCGGTGAGCGGCTGCGCTCCCTGGTGGACACCTGGAAGGGCCTGCCGCGGCTGGACCGCAAGTCCGACGACGAGCTGTGGCACCGCTTCTCGCACGCGCGCTCGGCGTTCTCCAAGCGCCGCAAGCAGCACTTCGCGCAGCTCGACGCGCAGCGCGAGGAGGCCCGCCGGACCAAGGAGCGGCTGGTCTCCGAGGCCGAGGCGCTGTCGAACTCGACGGACTGGGGACCGACGGCCGCGCGCTACCGCGACCTGATGTCCGAGTGGAAGGCCGCGGGCCGCGCCCAGCGCGAACACGAGGACGACCTGTGGAACCGCTTCCGCGGCGCCCAGGACGTGTTCTTCGCCGCCCGCAGCTCGGTCTTCGCCGAGCGGGACGCGGAGCAGACGGAGAACCTGAAGCTCAAGGAGGAGCTGGCCGAGGAGGCCGAGAAGCTCGTCCCGGTCACCGACCTCAAGGCGGCCCGTGCCGCGTTCCGCTCGGTCAACGAGCGCTGGGAGGCCATCGGCCACGTGCCGCGCGACGCCCGGCCGAAGGTCGAGGGCCGGATGCACGCGGTCGAGCGGGCGCTCCAGGACGCCGAGGAGACCGAGTGGCGCCGGAGCAACCCGGAGGCACGCGCGCGTGCCGAGGGTCTGACCGGTCAGCTCCAGGCCGCCGTGGACAAGCTGCGCTCCCAGATCGAGCAGGCACGCGCCCAGGGCAACAACGCCAAGGCCGACAAGCTCGGGCGTGAGCTGGAGGGCCGGCAGGCGCTGCTGGACCAGGCGCTCAAGGGGCTGCACGAGTTCGGCGGCTGACGGCCGGCACACGCTCAACCGCGAAGGGGCTCCCGTACACGCCGTACGGGAGCCCCTTCGCCTGTGTGGGCGCCGCTAGGACGGCCTGCGCGCCGATGTCACCCGGTACACGTCGTAGACGCCCTCCACGCCGCGTACGGCCTTCAGGACGTGACCGAGGTGCTTGGGGTCGCCCATCTCGAAGGTGAAGCGGGAGGTGGCGACCCGGTCGCGGGAGGTCTGGACGGCCGCGGAGAGGATGTTGACGTGCTGGTCGGACAGCACGCGCGTGACGTCCGAGAGGAGCCGTGAGCGGTCCAGGGCCTCGACCTGGATGGCGACCAGGAAGACGGAGGACTGGCTGGGGGCCCACTCGACCTCGAGGATGCGCTCCGGCTCGCGGGACAGCGAGTCCACGTTCACGCAGTCGCTGCGGTGCACGGACACGCCGCTGCCGCGGGTGACGAAGCCGATGATGGGGTCGCCGGGAACGGGCGTACAACAGCGGGCCAGCTTGATCCACACGTCGTCGACGCCCTTGACGACGACGCCCGGGTCGGCGTTGGTCCGGCGCTTGCGGCCGCGGGCCGGCGGGATCGACTCGTCGATCTCCTCGGTGGCGGCCTCCTCGCCGCCCAGCGCCTGGACCAGCTTCTGCACGATGTTCTGCGCGGAGACATGGCCCTCGCCGATCGCCGCGTACAGCGCGGAGATGTCCGAGTACCGCATCTCGTGGGCGAGCGTGACCAGGGAGTCGCCGGTCAGGATGCGCTGGATCGGCAGGTTCTGCTTGCGCATGGCGCGGACGATGGCGTCCTTGCCCTGCTCGATCGCCTCGTCGCGGCGCTCCTTGGAGAACCAGGCGCGGATCTTGTTGCGGGCCCGCGGCGACTTCACGAAGCCGAGCCAGTCGCGGGAGGGGCCGGCGCCGGCCGCCTTGGAGGTGAAGACCTCCACCAGGTCGCCGTTGTCCAGGGTGGACTCCAGCGGGACGAGCCGCCCGTTGACCCGTGCCCCTATGGTGCGGTGGCCGACCTCGGTGTGGACGGCGTAGGCGAAGTCCACGGGGGTGGCCCCGGCCGGGAGCGCTATGACGTCGCCCTTGGGCGTGAAGACGAAGACCTCGTTGCGCGAGAGGTCGAAGCGCAGGGACTCCAGGAACTCACCGGGGTCCTCGGTCTCCTTCTGCCAGTCGAGCAGCTGGCGCAGCCACGCCATGTCGTTGAGGTGGTCGTCCTTGCTCTTGCCGGACGACTTGGGGGCGTCGCTGCGCACCTTGGAGGCGCCGGCGACGGCCTCCTGCTTGTACTTCCAGTGCGCGGCGATGCCGTACTCGGCGCGGCGGTGCATGTCGAAGGTGCGGATCTGCAGCTCGACCGGCTTGCCGCCGGGCCCGATGACCGTCGTGTGCAGCGACTGGTACATGTTGAACTTGGGCATCGCGATGTAGTCCTTGAACCGCCCCGGAACCGGGTTCCAGCGGGCGTGGACCGTGCCGAGCGCCGCGTAGCAGTCGCGGACGGTGTCCACCAGGACGCGGATGCCCACCAGGTCGTAGATCTCCGCGAAGTCACGGCCGCGGACGATCATCTTCTGGTAGACGCTGTAGTAGTGCTTGGGGCGGCCGGTGACGGTCGCCTTGATGCGGGCCGCGCGCAGGTCCTGCTGGACCTCGTCGGTGACGACGGCGAGGTACTCGTCGCGCTTGGGGGCGCGCTCGGCGACCAGGCGGACGATCTCGTCGTACATCTTGGGGTAGAGGATCGCGAAGGCGAGGTCCTCCAGCTCCCACTTGATGGTGTTCATGCCCAGCCGGTGGGCGAGCGGCGCGTAGATCTCCAGGGTCTCGCGCGCCTTCTTCTCCTGCTTCTCGCGCTTGAGGTAGCGCATGGTGCGCATGTTGTGCAGGCGGTCGGCGAGCTTGATGACCAGGACGCGCGGGTCCTTGGCCATGGCGACGACCATCTTGCGCACGGTCTCGGCCTGCGCGGCCTCGCCGAACTTGACCTTGTCCAGCTTGGTGACGCCGTCGACGAGCAGGGTGACCACGTCGCCGAAGTCGCGGCGCAGGTCCTCCAGGCCGTACTCGGTGTCCTCGACGGTGTCGTGCAGCAGCCCGGCCATCAGCGTGGCCGGGTCCATGCCCAGCTCGGCGAGGATGGTGGTGACGGCGAGCGGGTGCGTGATGTACGGGTCGCCGCTCTTGCGCTTCTGGCCGCGGTGCCAGCGCTCGGCGACCTGGTAGGCGCGCTCGATCTGGCGCAGCGTCGACGTCTCGATCTTGGGGTCGTTGCCGCGCACTATCCGCAGCAGGGGCTCCAGGACCGGGTTGTACGGGTTGGCGCGCTGGACGCCGAGGCGGGCGAGGCGGGCCCGGACGCGGTTGGAGGAGCCGGAGCGGGCGGGCTGCCCGGAGGGGGAACGGACCACGGGCGCGTTCTGCGGGCGCTCGGGCGGCAGGGGCTTGGGGCGCGACTGCTGCTCGGCCGGCTTGTCGACGGGTGCGGCCGGGGCGTGCTGGATCGGCCCGCGCGTGTCGTTCTTCGCCTGGGGCGCGCTCGGTGCGGGCTTCGCCGCGGGCGCCGAGGCGGACTCGGGCTTTGCGGCGGTCAGTGGCTGGGCCTCGTCTGGCAAGAGGACTCCTCGTGCGCGATCCGGGTCCCCCGGTCAGGCTCCGGAAACCCCATGGTAGCGATCCTGCGCCCCAGGATCGCCTTCAGGCCGATGTGAGGGCCGTCAACCCCTGTAACGCCTGAGGCGGGCGCCGGATTCCTCCGGGCCCGCCTCACGTCGCGCGGTGGGTGCTCTCGGCGCGCTCAGACCGTGAGCAGCGCCTTCAGCGGTGCCCCGGCCAGAGCGGGCTCCAGGCGGGCGCGGCCGCCGAGGAAGCCCAGCTCCATCAGGACGGCGAGGCCCGCGACCTCGGCGCCGGCCCGGCGGATCAGCTCCAGCGAGGCCTCCGCTGTGCCGCCGGTGGCGAGGACGTCGTCGACGACCAGCACGCGGTCGCCCGCGGTCAGGTCCTCGGCGTGCACCTCGATCTCGGCGGAGCCGTACTCCAGCTCGTACGCCTGGCTGAGGGTGGCTCCGGGGAGCTTGCCCGCCTTGCGTACGGGGATGAAGCCGAGGCCCGCCCTCAGGGCCACCGGGGCGCCGAGGATGAAGCCGCGGGCCTCCAGACCGACGACCTTGGTGGCGCCGGTGATCCCGGCGACCTCGGCGAGCGCGTCGGTCAGGACGGTGAACGCGGCCGGGTCCGCCAGGAGCGGGGTGATGTCCTTGAACACCACACCCGGCTCCGGGTAGTCCGCCACATCCCGGATACGGCTGAGGAGCAGCTCCGTGATGTCGGTCGTGCCGGTCATCGGCGCTTCCCCGAGGGTCGGCCGCGTCCCCGGCCGCGGGACGCGGGCTGGTTGCGGGGACCGACGACCGCGGGAGCCGCGTCGTCGTCCTCGTCGGCACCGTCCTCGGCGTAGGAGCCCCCGGCGACGGCTGCGTCCTCCGGCTCACCCTTGGCCGCCGCCTGGGCGCGCTTGGCGAGGACCCGCTTCTTGAGGGCCTTCATCTGCGGCTCGGCCTCCTTGAGGTCGGCGACGAGCGGCGTGGCGATGAAGATCGACGAGTACGCGCCCGCGGCGAGACCGACGAACAGCGACAGCGAGATGTCGTTGAGCATGCCGGCGCCGAGGACACCGCCGCCGATGAACAGCAGACCGCCCACCGGCAGCAGCGCGACCACCGTGGTGTTGATGGAGCGGACCAGGGTGCTGTTGATCGAGCGGTTGGCGATCTCCGCGTAGGTCCAGCGGGTCTGCTTGGTGATGTCCCTCGTCTGCTCCTTGAGGCTGTCGAAGACGACGACCGTGTCGTAGAGCGAGTAACCGAGGATCGTGAGCAGACCGATCACCGTGCCCGGTGTGACCTCGAAGCCGACGAGGGCGTAGATGCCGACCGTGATGGTGATGTCGTGGATCAGCGCGACGAACGCGGCCAGTGCCATCCGCCACTCGAACGCGATCGCCAGGTAGATCACCACGAGGACCATGAAGATCCCGAGGCCCTGCCAGGCCTTGTTCGCGATCTGGTCGCCCCAGCTGGGGCCGACCAGGTCCGCGTTGATCCTCTCCGCCGGGACGTCCAGGTTCTTGGAGAGGTCTTCCTTGATCTGGTCCGACTGGGCGGTGTCGGTGCCGGCGATCTGGATGCGCATGCTGCCGTCGCCGAGCTTCTGGACGATCGCGTCGTGGCCGGAGGCCTCTTCCGCCCAGGTCTCGGCCTGGGAGACCGAGGCGCTCATGTTCTTCGGGGTGGTGAAGACCGCGCCGCCCTGGAACTCGATGCCCATGTGCAGTCCGCGCACCGCCAGGCCGACGATGGCCGTGATGGTGATGAGGATCGAGATGCCGTACCAGATCTTGCGGTTCTTGACGAAGTCGTAGCCGACCTCGCCGTGGTGCAGTCGGGCGCCGAGTGTGCCGAGCTTCGACATCTCTCACGCCTCCTTCGGGTCGACAGGGCCGGCGGCAGGACGGGACGGACGGCGGGTGCGGCGCAGCGGAGGCTTGGCACCCAGGGCCTTGGGGTCGAGGCCGGACCACTTGTGACCGCTCGCGAAGAACTTGCGCCGGGCCATCAGGGTCAGCAGCGGCTTGGTGAACAGGAACACCACCACCACGTCGAGCAGGGTCGTCAGACCCAGCGTGAAGGCGAAGCCCTGCACCTTGCCGACGGTGACGACGAAGAGCACCGCGGCGGCGAGGAAGGACACGAAGTCGGAGACGAGGATGGTGCGCCGGGCGCGCGGCCAGGCCCGCTCGACTGCGGGGCGCAGCGTGCGGCCCTCCCGGATCTCGTCGCGGACGCGTTCGAAGTACACGATGAACGAGTCCGCCGTGATGCCGATGGCGACGATGGCACCGCACACGGCCGGCAGGTTCAGCGCGAAGCCGATGGTCGGGCCGAGCAACGCCATGATCACGTACGTGAGACCGGCGGAGACCAGCAGCGAGCAGACGGCGATGAACGACAGGCCGCGGTAGTACAGCAGCAGGTAGATGACGACCAGGGCGAGACCGATCGCGCCCGCGATCAGACCGGCCTTGAGCTGCTCACCGCCGAGCGCGGCGGTGACGGTGGTGACGCTGTCCTCCTTGAAGGTCAGCGGCAGCGCGCCGTAGGACAGCATGTTGGCGAGGCCCTGGGCCTCCTCCTGGTCGAAGCTGCCGGAGATCTCCGCGCTGCCGCCGGTGAGCGCCTGGCTGACGTAGGGGTCGGAGACGACCTCGTTGTCCAGGACGATGGCGAACTGGTTCTGCGGGGACTGGTTCTGCGCCAGCTTGCCGGTGACGTCCGCGAACTTCTTGGAGCCCTTGTCCGTGAACTTCATCGTCACGGTCCAGCCGGCGGCGGTCTGCGTGTTGTAGACGGCCTCGGCCTCGTCGACCTCGGTGCCGTCGACCGCCGCGGGGCCGAGGACGTACTTCTGCCACTGGCCCTGCGAGTTCTGGCCGCAGGCCACCATCGAGTCGGCGGGCTTGGCTCCGTCGCCGGCCTTGGCGCGGGCACCCTTGTCGGTGCAGTCCAGGGCCGCGTACTGCTGCTGCAGCTTGGCGGTGGCGTCGTCGCCGGAGGCGCTGGCGCTCGGGGACGGGGAGGCGCCGTCGGAGCTCGTCGCGGACGGGCTCGGGTCGGCCTTCAGGGCGTCGCTGGCGGCGCGGCCCTGGCTGGTGGCGCTCGCCGAGGCGGAGTCGGACGGCGTGCCGCTCGCCTTGTCCCCGTCGGTGGCCTTGTCCTTGTCGGCCTCGTCGGTCGCCTTGTCGGTGGCCTTGTCCGAGGCGCCGCCCGTCTCGCTCGCCGAGGGGGTGCCGGTGGCGTTGGCGCCGGACAGCTCGGTGGCGACGACCGGACGGAAGTACAGCTTCGCGGTGGTGCCGACCTGCTGGCGGGCTTCCTTGGAGTTCGTCCCCTTGGGGATGTTGACGATGATGTTCCGGTCGCCCTGGGTCTGGACCTCGGCCTCGGAAACACCCAGACCATTGACACGGCGGTTCATGATCTCGACCGCGGTGTCCATGTTGGTCTTGTTGATCGCGGACTCCTGGCCCGCCTCCGGCACGGCCCGCAGCGTGATGCTCGTGCCGCCGGCCAGGTCGATACCGAGACGCGGAGTCGTGTGTCCGGAGGCGAACATGCCTCCGGTGAGCGCCACGATGGCGATCAGAATCAGGGCCAGCGAGCGCCCGGGCTTACTCTGAGCGCTCGCATTCTTTCCCTTTTTAGGTGCTACCACCTTTGCGTACTCCCTCTCGGGCCGCTTCGCGCCCAGAAGGCGTCACCGGCGGCCATCACATGGTGTCCGGATCCGTGCGAGCCGCGCGTCACGCGGGGTGCGCGGGAACGTTCCGCGCACCCCCGGGCACGGCTTACTTCGCCTCGGAACCGCCGTCGGACTTCTTCGCCTGCTCGTCCGTCTTCGCCTCGGCGGGCGCGGCGTCGGCCGTCGGCTCGTCGGCCGGCTCGTCGGCCTCGTCGGCCGGCTCAGCGGCCTTCTTGCCGAGGTCGACGGACTTGTCGTCGGAGGCGGCGTCGGCGGGGGCGTCGGTCTCGGTGAGGGAGGAGGCGTCGTCCGGGACGACGTCCGAGTCGGACTTCAGGTCGTGCTCGATGCCGTGGACGATGCGGTTGTACTCGTCGTCGGTGAGGACGGCACCGATGGAGTTCTTGGCGAAGAGCAGGTCCACGCCCGGGCCGGCGTCGAGGAGGACCGTGTCCTCGTTGACCTCCTTGACCGTGGCGTACATGCCCCCGATGGTGCGGACACCGGATCCGGGCTGCATCTCGTTCCGCATGTTGGCGGCCTGCTGCTGCTTCTTCTTCGCCGACCGGGTCATCAGGAACATGGCCCCGATGAGCACGATGAACGGGAGGAGGGTCACGAGACTCACGGGTCGGTACTTCCTTCACACGACCGCGATGGGGAGCGGCCTGATGGTTGGGGGTGTGTACGCCGCCGACAAGGACGGCATCGGCGGAGTCTAAGCGAGTCCGCGCGCATGGAACAACGCTCAGCATGGCACCGGGGTTCCTGCTCCGGCGAATGTGCCGCTCGTGACGGGGTCGTCACGCCCCGAACAAGTCCTGTTGTCCGTTTCCGGAACCCTGCGAACGCGGCGGGGCGAGGCCGAGATGCGCCCAGGCGGCCGGGGTCGCGACCCGCCCGCGCGGGGTGCGGGCGAGCAGACCCTCCCGTACGAGGAAGGGTTCGGCGACCTCCTCCACTGTCTCACGCTCCTCCCCCACGGCGACGGCGAGCGTGGACAGGCCGACCGGACCGCCGCCGAACAGCTTGAGGAGGGCCTCCAGCACCCCACGGTCGAGGCGGTCGAGGCCCCGCTCGTCGACCTCGTAGACCGCGAGGGCGGCCGCGGCGATCTCCTGGGTGATCAGACCGTCGGCCTTGACCTGCGCGTAGTCGCGGACCCGGCGCAGCAGGCGGTTGGCGATGCGGGGGGTGCCGCGGGAGCGGCCGGCGATCTCGGCGGCGCCGGTGGTGTCGATCTGGACGTCGAGCAGGCCGGCGGAGCGGTGGATGACCCGCTCCAGCTCGGCCGGTCCGTAGAACTCCATGTGGGCGGTGAAGCCGAACCGGTCGCGCAGCGGGGGCGGCAGCAGCCCCGCGCGCGTGGTGGCGCCGACCAGGGTGAACGGGGGCAGCTCCAGCGGGATGGCGGTGGCGCCCGGGCCCTTGCCGACGATGACGTCGACCCGGAAGTCCTCCATGGCCATGTAGAGCATCTCCTCGGCGGGCCGCGACATGCGGTGGATCTCGTCGAGGAAGAGGACCTCGCCCTCCTGGAGCGAGGAGAGGATCGCCGCCAGGTCGCCGGCGTGCTGGATGGCCGGTCCCGAGGTGATGCGGATGGGGGCTTCCATCTCGGCCGCGATGATCATCGAGAGGGTGGTCTTGCCGAGGCCGGGAGCGCCGGAGAGGAGCACGTGGTCGGCGGTCGCGCCGCGCGCGCGTGCGGCCCGCAGCACGAGGTCGAGCTGCTCGCGGACCTTCTCCTGGCCGATGAACTCGCCCAGGTCCTTGGGGCGCAGGGCCGCTTCCACGGCCTGGTCCTCGCCGTCGGCGACAGCGCCCACCAGCCGCTCGGCGGCGGCCTCCGCGTCGGTCGTGTCGTCCCAGTTCATGGTGTGCCTCGTGGGTCGGTGGTGGCTGGTGGGGCGCGGTCGGGGAGTTCGGGGGGCGTGGTCAGCGGGCGCGGTTCAGGGTCTGCAGGGCCGCCTTGAGCAGCTGCCCCACCTGCGGCGTGCCACCGGCGGCCTCCGCCCGGGGGGCGACGGCGGAGACGGCCTCGTCGGCCTCGCGGGTCGCGTACCCGAGGCCGATCAGGGCGGCGTGCAGCTGGTCGCGCCAGCCGGTGCTGACCGGGACGCCGACCGCGGGGGCGCCGATCGGCTCACCGAGTCGGTCCCTCAGCTCCAGGAGGAGCTTCTGCGCGCCCTTCTTGCCGATGCCGGGGACGGCGGTGAGCGCCTTCTCGTCGCCGGTGGAGACGGCTCTGCGCAGGGCGTCGGGACTGTGCACGGCGAGCATCGCCTGGGCCAGCCGGGGGCCGACGCCGCTGGCCGTCTGGAGCAGCTCGAAGACCTGGCGCTCGTCGTCGTCGGCGAAGCCGTAGAGCGTGAGCGAGTCCTCGCGGACGACGAGGGAGGTGGCGAGCTTGGCGGGCTTGCCGAGCCGGAGGGTCGAGAGGGTGTTGGGCGTGCACTGGACGGCCATGCCGACGCCGCCGACCTCGACCACCGCGGCGTCGGGTGCGAGGGCGGCGACGGTGCCGCTGACGAAGGCGATCATGCCGTACGGCCTTTCGGTGCGGGCGGGGTGCTGGCGGTCTGGGGGGTTTTCGAGGCGTGCCGGGCGACGGCCTGCTGGAGGCGGTTCTGCGCGGGGGCGCGCCAGATGTGGCAGATGGCGAGCGCGAGGGCGTCGGCGGCGTCGGCGGGCTTGGGCGGCGCGGCGAGCCGCAGCAGACGGGTGACCATGGCGCCGACCTGTGCCTTGTCGGCGCGGCCGCTGCCGGTGACGGCCGCCTTGACCTCGCTGGGGGTGTGCAGGGCGACGGGGATGCCGCGGCGGGAGGCGCACAGGATCGCGACGGCGCTGGCCTGGGCGGTGCCCATGACCGTACGGACGTTGTGCTGGCTGAAGACGCGCTCGACGGCGACGAACTCCGGCCGGTGCTCGTCCAGCCACTGCTCGATGCCCTGCTCAATGGCGACGAGGCGGTGGCCGAGGTCGGCGTCCGCGGGCGTGCGGACGACGCCGACGCCGACCATGGTGAGCGGCCGGCCCGCGACGCCCTCCACGACGCCGACCCCGCAGCGGGTCAGCCCCGGGTCCACCCCAAGTACGCGCAACGCCCACCCCTTTCCTCGATCACCTGTTTGTGCAGGCTATCGGGTGCCACCGACAACGGCGGCGGGCCGGGGGACGTGTCCCACCGGCCCGCCGGACCGTCGTCTGCGCGGCGGCGTTACGCGTCGACCTTCTCCATGATCTCGTCGCTCACGTCGAAGTTGGCGAAGACGTTCTGCACGTCGTCGCTGTCCTCGAGGGCGTCGATGAGCCGGAAGATCTTCCGGGCGCCCTCCTCGTCCAGCTCGACCTGCATGGTCGGGACGAAGTTGGCGTCGGCGGACTCGTAGTCGATGCCGGCGCTCTGGAGGGCGGTGCGGACCGCGACCAGGTCGGTGGCCTCGCTGAGGACCTCGAAGGACTCGCCGAGGTCGTTGACCTCCTCGGCGCCCGCGTCCAGGACGGCGGTCAGGACGTCGTCCTCGCCCAGCTCGCCCTTGGGCACGATCACGACGCCCTTGCGGTTGAACAGGTACGACACCGAGCCCGGGTCGGCCATGGAGCCGCCGTTGCGGGTCATGGCGACGCGGACGTCGGAGGCGGCGCGGTTGCGGTTGTCGGTGAGGCACTCGATGAGCACCGCGACGCCGTTCGGGCCGTAACCCTCGTACATGATGGTCTCGTAGTCGGCGCCACCCGCCTCGAGGCCACCGCCCCGCTTGACCGCGGAGTCGATGTTCTTGTTCGGCACCGACTGCTTCTTCGCCTTCTGGATGGCGTCGTACAGCGTCGGGTTGCCCTCGATGTCGACGCCGCCCATGCGGGCCGCGACCTCGATGTTCTTGATCAGCTTCGCGAAGAGCTTGCCGCGTTTGGCGTCGATCACGGCCTTCTTGTGCTTCGTCGTAGCCCATTTAGAGTGGCCGGACATCTGCCTGTCTCCTTCGCGTAACCCATCTCTGCAACGAACGCAGGAATCCTACAAGGACCGAGCCGCCCGGTTCGCGCGCACCATGTCGGCGAAGAGGCGGTGCACGCGGTGGTCGCCGGTCAGCTCCGGGTGGAACGACGT
Source organism: Streptomyces sp. BBFR51 (assembly GCF_044591655.1). Classification (NCBI taxonomy): domain Bacteria; kingdom Bacillati; phylum Actinomycetota; class Actinomycetes; order Kitasatosporales; family Streptomycetaceae; genus Streptomyces; species Streptomyces sp. BBFR51. The sequence goes on from NZ_CP172448.1 coordinate 1,681,315, forward strand.
GGCCAGCGCGTTGCCCTGGCGGACCGCGACGACGTGGCCGTCGTGCTCGGCGAGCACCTCGGCCGAGGCGCCCACGGACTCCACCCAGGGCGCGCGGATGAAGACGCCCTCCACCGGGGCGCCTTCGACGCCCTCGATGTCGACGGCCGCCTCGAAGGACTCGTTCTGCCGTCCGAAGGCGTTGCGGCGCACGATCATGTCGATGCCGCCGACCGTCTCCTGCCCGGAGCGCGGGTCGAGGATCTTGTCCGCCAGCATGATCATGCCGGCGCAGGTGCCGTAGACGGGCAGACCGTCCCGCACGCGCGCGCGGAGGGGGTCCATCACTCCGAAGAGGACGGCCAGTTTGGAGATGGTGGTGGACTCGCCGCCGGGCAGGACCAGGCCGTCCACCTCGGCGAGCTCCTCGGGGCGCCTGACCGGCCTGGCCACGGCGTCGGCCGCGGCCAGGGCGACGAGGTGCTCCCGTACGTCGCCCTGGAGGGCCAGGACGCCGATGACGGGGTTGTCGCTCATCGGTCTTGTGCCCTACCAGCCGCGGTTGGCGTAGCGCTCGGTCTCGGGGAGGGTGTCGCAGTTGATGCCGACCATGGCCTCGCCGAGGTTGCGGGACGCTTCCGCGATGACCTTCGGGTCGTCGTAGAAGGTGGTCGCCTTCACGATGGCGGCGGCGCGCTTGGCCGGGTCGCCGGACTTGAAGATGCCGGAGCCGACGAAGACGCCCTCGGCGCCGAGCTGGCGCATGAGCGCCGCGTCGGCCGGGGTGGCGACGCCGCCGGCGGAGAAGAGCACCACGGGGAGCTTGCCCAGTTCGGAGACTTCCCGGACCAGCTCGTACGGGGCGCGCAGCTCCTTGGCGGCGGCGTACAGCTCGTTGTTGTCGTAGCCGCGCAGCCGGGCGATCTCGTTCTTGATCTGGCGCAGGTGACGGACGGCCTCGACGACGTTGCCGGTGCCGGCCTCGCCCTTGGAGCGGATCATCGCGGCGCCCTCGGCGATCCGGCGCAGTGCCTCGCCCAGGTTGGTGGCGCCGCACACGAAGGGGGTCGTGAAGGCGAACTTGTCGCTGTGGTTGACCTCGTCGGCCGGCGTGAGGACCTCGGACTCGTCGATGTAGTCGACGCCGAGGGACTGCAGGACCTGGGCCTCCACGAAGTGCCCGATGCGGGACTTGGCCATCACGGGGATGGAGACGGCGCCGATGATGCCCTCGATCATGTCCGGGTCGGACATGCGGGCCACCCCGCCGTCCTTGCGGATGTCGGCCGGGACCCGCTCCAGCGCCATGACGGCGACGGCGCCCGCGTCCTCGGCGATCTTCGCCTGCTCCGGCGTGACGACGTCCATGATGACGCCGCCCTTGAGCTGCTCGGCCATGCCGCGCTTCACGCGGGCGGTGCCGGTCTCGGGTGCCTGGTTTTCGGAGAGCGTGCTGGACACGGGTACCTCGCTGAGGGGAAGGGGTTTGTGCAGCAACGAGGAAACGCGAGGCGACCAGGCCACAGCAAGGGCCAATGGGAAGGCGGTGGATCGTTTTCGGCGCGTGGACCCGCGGGCCGCGGTTACGCGGCCCGTTCCACCAGGGCCGCCGGTGACTCGTCGTCCATCTCGAAGGCCAGCGGGAAGGGGGCGTGTCCGGCGAGGCGGAACCAGCGGACCTTGCGGTGCTCGCGCAGCCTGCGGGCGGCTCCCACCGCGTCGTTGTGGAAGCGCCGGGCCATCGGTACCCGGCGCACGGCCTCGGCCAGCTCGTTGGCCGCCTCCTCTCCCCCGGGCGCCTCGCGCAGGACGTCCACCTGCTGCGCGTCGGCGAACACGGCGCGCAGGGCCTGGCTCAGCTCGCTCTCGGCGACCTCCCGGTGTTCCTCCTCGGCCTGCCGGGCGGCGTGCGCGGCCTCGTACAGGACGATGGAGGCGGCGGGGTCGAGCACGCCGGAGGTGGCGAGTTCCTGGGCCACGGACGCCCTGCGCAGCAACTGCGCGTCCAGGGCCGCACGGGCGGCGTCGATCCGGGCGTGCAGCCGGTCCAGGCGGCCCGCGGTCCAGCTCAGGTACAGGCCGACGGCGACGAGGACGGCCAGGACGACCAGGATCCAGATGAGGGTTGCGGTCACGGGCCGCAACCCTATCGGTGGGCCCCTGACCGCGGGTGGGTCAGTCCCTCGCCAGTCCGAAGCGGGCCCGCAGGCCCGTCGCCCGTTCGTCCGTGGCCACCGCCGCAGCGCCCGCCGTGACCGTCTCGTAGACGGACAGGATGTCGGCGCCGACCGTGGACCAGTCGAAGCGCCGTACGTGGGCACTGCCCCGGTCCCGCAGGGCGGCCCGGCGTTCCGGGTCGGCCAGCAGCCGTACGGCCGCGTCGGCGAGGGCGTCGGCGTCCTCGTTGGGGAAGAGTTCGCCGGCCGCCCCCTGGTCGAGTACCTGCGCGAAGGCGTCCAGGTCGGCCGCGAGCACGGGGGCGCCGGCCGACATGGCCTCGACGAGGATGATCCCGAAGCTCTCGCCGCCGGTGTTGGGCGCCACGTACAGGTCGACGCTGCGCAGCAGGCGGGCCTTGTCCTGGTCGCTGATCATGCCGAGGAACTCCACACGGGAGCGCAGCTCCTCGGGCAGGCTCTCGACGGCCTCCTCCTCGTCGCCGCGCCCGGCGACCAGCAGGCGGGCCCGCGGACGGGCGGCGAGGATCTTCGGCAGGGCCCGCATCAGCACCGGCAGGCCCTTGCGGGGTTCGTCGATGCGCCCTATGAAGCCGATCGTGTCGCCCTGCCACTCGCTCTTGGGCTCGGCGTCGGCGAAGAAGTCGACGTCGACGCCGTTGGGGATGACGACGGCGTCCCCGCCGAGGTGCTCGACGAGCGTGCGGCGGGCGTACTCGCTCACCGCGATGCGCGCGCTGATCTTCTCCAGGGCGGCCTGGAGGATCGCGTACGCGGCGATCATCGCGCGGGAACGCGGGTTGGAGGTGTGGAAGGTGGCCACGATCGGGCCCTGCGCCGCCCAGCAGGTCAGCAGGCCGAGCGAGGGCGAGGTCGGCTCGTGGATGTGGATGACGTCGAACGCGCCGTCGTGCAGCCAGCGCCGGACCCGGGCCGCCGACAGGAAGCCGAAGTTCAGCCGGGCCACCGAGCCGTTGTACGGCACCGGCACCGCGCGGCCCGCGGAGACGACGTACGGGGGCAGCGGGGTGTCCTCGTCGGCGGGGGCGAGGACGGACACCTCGTGGCCGAGGCGGATGAAGTACTCGGCCAGGTCCCTGATGTGGAACTGGACGCCGCCCGGCACGTCCCAGGAGTACGGGCAGACGATGCCGATCCTCACGGCGTGCCCTGCCCGTCGGCCGCCGCCGGTGCCTTGGCGGGATCGAGGTCCTTCAGCCACAAGCGCTGGAGCATGTGCCAGTCCTCCGGGTGGTCGGCGATCCCCGTGGCGAAGGCATCGGCCAGCGCCTGTGTCATGACAGACGTCTTCTCGGCCCGGGTGCCTGACTCGGGCACCTCGACCGGCGGATGAACGCGGCCCCGCATGACGGGTGAGTCGTCGTACCAGAGCGTCACCGGCAGCAGCAGCGCGCCCGTCTGCTGGGCGAGCAGTGCGGGACCGGCGGGCATGCGGGCCGTGTCGCCGAAGAAGTCGACCTCCACGCCGGAGGCGGACAGGTCGCGGTCGGCGACCAGGCAGACCAGGCCGCCGTCGCGCAGCCGCCGGGCCAGCGTGCCGAACGCGGTGCCCCCGCTGTGCGGCAGGACCTCCATGCCGAGGCCCTCGCGGTAGGCGACGAAACGGTCGTACAGGGTCTCGGGCTTGAGGCGCTCGGCGACCGTGGTGAAGGGGATGCCGAGCTTCGTGGTGACCCAGGCCCCGGCGAGGTCCCAGTTGGCCAGGTGCGGAAGCGCGAGGATCACGCCCTTGCCCGCGTCCATGCCGTCGGTGAGGTGGTGCAGGTCCTCGGCGACGAAGCCGCCCTTGATCCGCTCGGTGCTCCACGCCGGGAGCCGGAAGGACTCCATCCAGTAGCGCAGGTAGGAACGCATGCCCGCGCGCGAGAGGGCGGCGAGCCGCTCGGGGCTCGCGTTTGGCACCACGCGCGCGTAGTTGCTCTCCAGGCGCCGTACGCCCGCACCGCGCTGCTTCCAGGCGAGGTCGGCGACGGTGCGGCCGAGGCGTACGGCGGCGGGCTCGGGGAGCTTCTTCACGGTGCTCCAGCCGGCGCCGTACAGGCCGTCGGTCAGCCGGTCCCGAGCGCTCACTTCGCCGCCTCGGTGCCCTGGCTCTCCTGGGTGGCGGCGTCCGCCTCGGCGGCCTCCCGGCGGACCGTGACGACCCGCTGGACCAGCGTGACGAGGCTGCCGACGGCGACGATCCACAGGGCGATCGGCAGGAGGTACTGGATGCCGGGCACCCCGAACTTGTGCAGTCCCGCGAATCCGGCGGCGACCAGCGAGATGACGAGCCGCTCGGCGCGCTCGACCAGTCCGTTGACGGCGACCGGCAGGCCGATCGCCTCGCCGCGCGCCTTGGTGTACGACACCACCTGACCGCTGGCCAGGCAGAAGATCGACACGGCGCACAGCACGATGTCGTCACCGCCGCCCGCGTACCAGAGGGCGAGGCCGCCGAAGACGGCGCCGTCGGCGACCCGGTCCAGCGTGGAGTCCAGGAACGCGCCCCAGCGGCTGGAGCGGCCGAGCTGGCGGGCCATGTTGCCGTCGACGAGGTCGGAGAAGACGAAGAGCGTGATCACCACCGTGCCCCAGAAGAACTCACCCATGGGGTAGAAGACCAGCGCACCCGCGACCACACCGGCGGTGCCGATCAGCGTGACCGTGTCCGGGCTGACGCCCCGGCGGATGAGAAACGCGGCGAACGGTGTGAGGACACGCGTAAAAAATGCACGCGCGTACTTGTTCAGCATGGCCTTCCCGACGGTCGGTGTGGCCGCGGCCCTTGCTGGCCACCGGCTGGCCCATCGTAGTCACGCGCGCGCGTGGGCGGTGGCTGGGCACCCTGAGCCGTCTGCGCGCGGCTGGTGGGCGGCGGGATCGGGTCCTTCGTATGGACGCGGCGTGACGGGAGTGGAAAGCTCGAAGGACCGCGGGCGTCGCCGGAGCCGCCAGTGCACGCGGTCCCGCATGTCCGCGCCCACAGTGACCTCACCGTGCACGGGAGGCAAGGACATGGGCGACAAGGCACACACCCATCCCGGAGCCGCCGGAAGGGCAACGGCGGCCGACCACCCCACGTCCGTACGGAATGTGGTGCTGGTCGGCCACTCCGGATCGGGCAAGACGACTCTGGTGGAAGCTCTCGCACTGACGGCGGGAGCGGTGAACCGGGCGGGCCGCGTGGAGGACGGCGGCTGCGTCTCGGACTACGACGAGATGGAGCGCCGGCAGCAGCGCTCCGTACAGCTCTCCCTGGTGCCGGTCGAATGGGACGGCATCAAGATCAACCTCTTGGACACTCCCGGGTACGCCGACTTCGTCGGTGAGCTGAGGGCCGGTCTGCGCGCGGCGGACGCGGCCCTCTTCGTCGTCTCGGCCTCCGACGGGGTGGACGGCTCGACCCGCATGGTGTGGGAGGAGTGCGCCGCCGTCGGCATGCCGCGCGCCATCGTGATCACGCACCTGGAGGCCGCCCGCGCGGACTTCGAGGAGATGACCCGGATCTGCGCGGAGGCCTTCGGCGGCGACGACCCCGACGCCGTACTGCCGCTGTACCTGCCGCTGCACGGTCCGCCCGCCCCCGACGGGCACGCGCCCGTGACGGGGCTCGTCGGCCTGCTGACGCGGAAGCTGTTCGACTATGCGTCCGGCGAGCGCGCGGAGTCCGAGCCGGGCGAGGAGCAACTGCCGCAGCTCGAAGAGGCCCGCTCCATGCTCATCGAGGGGATCATCTCGGAGAGCGAGGACGAGACCCTCATGGAGCGCTATCTCGGCGGCGAACAGGTCGACGTCAAGACGCTCATCGAGGATCTGGAGCGGGCCGTCGCGCGCGGGGTGTTCTTCCCGGTGCTGGCCGCCGCGCCCGCCTCCGACGGCGCGCGGCAGGGCCTTGGCACGGTCGAGCTGCTGGAACTGATCACGCGCGGCTTCCCGACACCCCTGGAGCGCGCGGCACCCAGGGTCACCACACCCGAGGGCGCCGGGCGCGAACTGCGGATGTGCGATCCGGAGGAGTCGCTGGTCGCTGAGGTCGTCAAGACGTCCTCGGACCCGTACGTCGGCCGGATCTCGCTGGTCCGCCTGTTCTCCGGCACCCTGCGCGCCGACCAGACGGTGCACGTCTCCGGGCACGGCCTGGCCGACCGGGGCCACGAGGATCACGACGTCGAGGAGCGGATCGGCGCCCTGTCGACGCCGTTCGGCAAGCAGCAGCGGCCGGTCACGCATGTGATCGCGGGCGACCTGGCCTGCGTGGCCAAGCTGAGCCGCGCGGAGACCGGGGACACGCTCTCGGCCAGGGACGACCCGCTGCTGATGGCCCCGTGGGAGATGCCCGACCCGCTGCTGCCGCTCGCCATCGAGGCGCACAGCAAACCCGACGAGGACAAGCTCTCCCAGGGTCTTGCCCGGCTGGTCGCCGAAGACCCGACGATGCGCCTGGAACACAACCAGGACACCCACCAGGTGGTCCTGTGGTGCCTGGGCGAGGCGCACGCCGACGTGGCGCTGGAACGGCTGCGCAGCCGCTACGGCGTCCAGGTCGACGTCGTACCCCACCGGGTGTCCCTGCGCGAGACGTTCGGCGGCCGGGCGGCGGGGCGCGGTCGGCACGTGAAGCAGTCCGGCGGCCACGGCCAGTACGCCATCTGCGAGATCGAGGTGGAGCCGCTGCCGGGCGGCTCGGGCATCGAGTTCGTGGACAAGGTGGTCGGCGGCGCGGTGCCCCGGCAGTTCATCCCGTCCGTCGAGAAGGGCGTGCGCGCACAGGCGGCCAAGGGCGTCGCCGCGGGCCACCCGCTGATCGACGTGCGGATCACGCTGCTCGACGGCAAGGCGCACTCGGTGGACTCCTCCGACGCCGCCTTCCAGACGGCGGGCGCGCTGGCGCTCAGGGAGGCCGCGGCCGAGGCGAGGATCCATCTGCTGGAGCCGGTCGCCGAGGTGAGCGTGCTGGTCGGCGACGACTACGTGGGCGCGGTGATGAGCGACCTGTCCGGTCGGCGCGGCAAGGTGCTCGGCACCGAGCAGACCAGCGGCGGGCGGACCCTGATCAGGGCCGAGGTGCCCGAGATCGAGATCGGCCGCTACGCGGTGGACCTGCGCTCCCTCTCGCACGGCACCGCGCGCTTCGACCGCCGCTACGCGCGGCACGAACCGATGCCGGCGCAGGTCGCGGAACGGCTGCGTGAGGAGGTGCGGATGGCGTCGTAGCGGCGCCCGCCGGCCGGTGCGGGGCCGCCCGCACCGGAACCGCGCCGCTCCGGCGTACGACGGCGCGTGCGGCTGCGCGTGCGGCGGGCAACCCGCGCGCGCAGGAGCGCCTTTGGACGTCCGGTGACGCGCACCGGTGGCGGCGGATACGCTGATGACCAGATCAACAGGTGTGCGGGGCAGGGAAGTCGGGAAGGCCGCAGGAGCGACAGTGGTGGCGATCGGGGGCGGGAATGGCCGGTGACGGCGGTTACGCGGACTTCTTCGGACCGCAGGTGCCGCGGACGGACGAGGGTGGCCAGACGGCCACCTTCGCGCTGGCCTCGGCCGCCTACCGGGACAGCGAGCTCGCGGACATCAAGAAGGCCGACAACGAATGGCACCAGACGACCCTCAACGCGGGCCGGTCCTGGGCCACGATCTTCCGTCCCAACCTCGGCGAGGCCTTCTCCCGCGCGGTGGCCGACCGCATGCTCGGCAGCGGCCGCAAACCCCTCATCCAGTCCTTCGGGGCCGAGCCGCAGGTGGTCGTCGAGCACTGCCTGGCGGCCAACGGCATCCGCAGGACGCGCGACGCGCGGCTGTCCACGGTGATCGTGCTGTGCGGTCTGCTGTTCCTGCCCGGCATGCTGGTCTGGCTGCTCGGCTTCCAGATCCGCACCACCGTCGCCAAGGCGGAGAACAAGCAGGCCGGGGCGCTGGGCACCGCCGTGCTGGTGGCGATCGCCGCGCTGGCCGTGCTGTTCCTCGTCAAGATGCCCTTCTCCGGCTTCTGGGCCTGGTACGCGCGCGCGGCCGTCGTTCTGCCGGTCGTCGGCTGGTTCTGGGCCAAGCGGATCTGCGAGGGCACCGCCAGGGACCTGCGGGAGCGCTGGGACGGTCTGCTTTCGGGCAGCGGCGTCGGCGCCAAGGTTCCCGAGGCGGTGCCCAGCAACCCGAACGAGACCGCGGCCGAGCAGCTGCGCCAGTCCCTGGCCAAGCTGGGCGCCGAGCAGCAGTCCAACTCCGTCTTCTACGCCGGTCCCAAGGGCATACTCGGCATGGGCACCCGGTGGGGCAGCTGGCAGCTCGCCGAGAACCTGGTGGCGGCCGACCCGTCCCGCGAGATCCACCCCTTCCGCAGCTGGGACGTCATACGGGCCGTCCACGACCAGCTGCGCATGCTGGAGCGCGGCCCGCTGAACACCGGCGGCTTCACGAAGCCGTCCATACGGCACTGGATCGTCACGCCGATCGGCGAGGGCGCCAAGGCGGTGTCCCGTCCGGAGGGCACGGACGTCGAGGCGTACCAGGTCAAGCAGCACGCGATACAGGACATCTGCAACAAGCAGCAGTTCGGGGCCGGGGACCGGCACTACCTGGGTGTTCAGTGGACGCTGTGGGACGGTCAGCTGGTCATCACCATGCTGATCACGGTGACCGTGCTGCACGAGACGCTGCGCATCGAGGTCACCGGCCATGCGCTGGGCCCGGTGAACCCGCTGTTCACCGCCAAGCCGGAGGCGCCCTCGAAGGAGGTCAGCAAGTCGTTCAAGCCGTGGGAGACGCGCAAGGTGATGCTCCCGCTGGTCACCGCGAACGAGGTGGTCCGCCTCGCCGTCCGGGCCCCGCTCACCTGGTATCCGCCGCTGCTGAACTGGCTCGGCGGCACGATCGGGCTGCCGGAGCCCTTCGGGCTGCGGCACGCGTGGGCGGACCAGCCGTGGCGGCACCGCTTCATGGCCGACGACGCGTTGCGGGCGGCGGCGCCGGTGCTGCGGGTGGTGCACTCGGCGGCGATCAAGGTCCTCGAGGAGAACGGCGTGGACACGGAGAAGTTCGGGTCCCGGTCGGCGTTCCTCAGCACGGCGGTGCAGGACCCGACACCGGGCAAGGCCGACCTCTACAACGCGTAGGCCTCCGGCGGTCGGCGTGGGCGGCGCGCTCGCGTTGTGCCGACGTCAGCCTCGGATCAGGCCGTCGGCCATGCCTCCGCCAGCATCTTGCGGGTGTCCCCCAGCAGCTGCGGCAGCACCTTCGTGTGGCCGACGACCGGCATGAAGTTCGTGTCGCCGCCCCAGCGGGGCACGATGTGCTGGTGGAGGTGGGCGGCGATGCCCGCGCCGGCCACCGTGCCCTGGTTCATGCCGATGTTGAAGCCGTGGGCGCCGGAGGCGGTGCGCAGGGCCGTCATCGCCTGCTTGGTCAGCTCCGCCAGCTCCGCGGTCTCCACGTCCGTGAGCTCGGTGTAGTCGGCGACGTGGCGGTAGGGCACGGTCATCAGGTGACCGCCGTTGTACGGGTACAGGTTGAGCACCGCGTACACGTGCTCGCCGCGGCGGACGACCAGACCGTCCTCGTCGGACTTGGCCGGGATCGAGCAGAAGGGACAGCCGTCGTCGGCGCCGGGGCCGCTCGGCTTGTTCTCGCCCTGGATGTAGGCCATCCGGTGGGGCGTCCACAGGCGCTGGAACGCGTCCTGCGTCCCCACTCCCGACTGCTGCTCCGGCTCACTCGTCATGCGTGCAGCATATGGCGTCGCCCACGACGACCGGGAAAGGCCCCCGGGATCTCCCCGGGGGCCCGTCACACCCCGTCGGGCGCCGTGATCAGACCTGCACCCGCTCCTCGACGACCTTCGCGATCTTCGCGATGGCCTCGTCGACGGGGATGCCGTTCTCCTGGGAACCGTCGCGGTAGCGGAAGGAGACCGCGCCGTTCGCCATGTCCTCGTCGCCCGCGATGACCATGAAGGGCACCTTCTGCTTCTGGGCGTTGCGGATCTTCTTCTGCATGCGGTCGGACGAGGAGTCGACCTCGACGCGCAGGCCCTTCCTGCGGGCCGCGGCGGCGAACTTCTCCAGATACTCGACGTGCGCGTCGCCGATCGGGATGCCGACCGCCTGCACGGGGGCCAGCCAGGCCGGGAAGGCGCCCGCGTAGTGCTCCAGGAGCACCGCGAAGAAGCGCTCGATGGAGCCGAACAGCGCGCGGTGGATCATGACCGGGCGCTGCTTGGTGCCGTCCGCGCCGGTGTACTCGAGGTCGAAGCGCTCCGGCAGGTTGAAGTCGAGCTGGATGGTCGACATCTGCCAGGTGCGGCCGATGGCGTCCTTGGTCTGGACGGAGATCTTCGGGCCGTAGAACGCGGCGCCGCCCGGGTCCGCCACGAGCTCCAGGTTCTGCTTCTCGGCGACCTGGCGCAGCGTCTCGGTGGCCTCTTCCCAGGCCTCGTCGGAGCCGACGAACTTCTCCGGGTCCTTGGTGGACAGCTCCAGGTAGAAGTCGGTCAGGCCGTAGTCGCGCAGCAGGTTCAGGACGAAGGTGAGCGTCTTGTCGAGTTCCTCCGACATCTGCTCGCGGGTGCAGTAGATGTGCGCGTCGTCCTGGGTGAAGCCGCGGGCCCGGGTCAGGCCGTGCACGACGCCCGACTTCTCGTACCGGTACACGGTGCCGAACTCGAACAGGCGCAGCGGCAGTTCACGGTAGGAGCGGCCGCGCGCGTCGAAGATCAGGTTGTGCATCGGACAGTTCATGGGCTTGAGGTAGTAGTCCACGCCCTCGTCGAGCTGCATGGGCGGGTACATGCCGTCCGCGTACCAGTCCAGGTGGCCCGAGGTCTCGAAGAGCTTCCCCTTGGTCGCGTGGGGGGTGTAGACGAACTCGTAGCCCTCCTCCTCGTGGCGGCGCCGCGAGTAGTCCTCCATGACCCGGCGGACGACTCCGCCCTTGGGGTGGAAGACGGCGAGGCCGGAGCCGATCTGCTCCGGGATGGAGAACAGGTCCAGCTCGCTGCCGAGCTTGCGGTGGTCGCGCTTCTCGGCCTCGGCGAGGAACTCCAGGTGGGCCTTCAGCTCGTCCTTGGTGGGCCAGGCGGTGCCGTAGATGCGCTGGAGCATCGGGTTCTTCTCGCTGCCGCGCCAGTAGGCGGCGGCGTTGCGCATCAGCTTGAAGGCCGGGATGTTCCGGGTGGTGGGCAGGTGGGGACCGCGGCAGAGGTCCTTCCAGCACAGCTCGCCGGTCTTGGCGTCCAGGTTGTCGTAGATCGTCAGCTCGCCGGCGCCGACCTCGACGTCCGCTCCGTCGTCGTGCGAGGCGGAGCCCTTGAGGCCGATCAGCTCCAGCTTGTACGGCTCGTCGGCCAGCTCCTCGCGGGCGGCCTCGTCGGTGACCACACGGCGGGAGAACCTCTGCCCCCGCTTCTGGATCTCCTGCATCTTCTTCTCGATGGCCTTGAGGTCATCGGGGTGGAAGGGCTTCTCGACGTCGAAGTCGTAGTAGAAGCCGTCCTTGACGGGCGGGCCGATGCCGAGCTTGGCCTCGGGGAACAGCTCCTGCACGGCCTGCGCCATGACGTGCGCGGTGGAGTGGCGCAGGATGTCCAGACCGTCCTCGGAGGAGATCTCCACCCCTTCGACGCTCTCGCCGTCCTTGACCTCGTAGGCGAGGTCCTTGAGCTCACCGGACACGCGGGCGGCGACGATCGAGCGTTCGCCGGCGAAGAGCTCGGCGGCCGTCGTCCCCGTCGTCACCACGCGTTCTTCCCGCTCGGAATCCCGCTGGATGATCACACGGACGTCTGACACCGGTCTCTCCTGACTGAAGTGGGGCTGCGGCGCCATACCAAAGCGCACGCATGAGGGCGATCGTACCGACCCGGGCCCGCCCACCGCGAAATCAGTCCCGGCGCTCCCCTCCGTCACCGCAGGCCTCCTCGAAGTAGGCCGCGACCTCGACGTGCTCCTGGACGGCCTTCAGCAGGCGGTCCCGCTCCGCGTCGTCGACCTGCACCGGGGCGATCTCGCAGGCGCCGGTGAGCCGGCGGAACCCGCCCCGGCTCTCCAGCCGCCCGAGCACCCGCACCGGCAGCCCGACGAGGTGGGCGTGCCCGGCGATGCGGTAGGCCTCCTCGTCCAGCGTGATCCGTACGTGCGGGACGTCCGCCCCGGCCAGCACGCGCAGCCGTACGGTGCCGGCGCCGCGCGGTCCGGTGCGGCGCATGCGGACGACGGTGCCGGTCAGGCGCACCGGCACGGAGGGCTCCACGCGCAGGTAGCGGGCGGCGGCCTCGCGCAGGGCGGGCAGGTCGCCGGGTGAGAACTCGACGGGTTCGGTGAGGGCGCCGCAGCCCTCGGGGACGCCCGCGGCCGGTGCCCAGCCGACGGCGATCGTGGCGCCCTCCGTGCCCCGGACCAGGGCGACGAGCGCCTCGGTCAGTTCGTGGCTGACACCGGCCGCGACGGCCGAGTCGAAGGCCTCCAAGCCTCCGGTGGCCCTCCGGTAGTCGACGGCCTCACGGGCGGCGTAGAGGGCGTGGTGGAGGCGTACGGCGAGGGGGCGGCCGGTGGTGACCGGCAGGAACGCCGTGAGCCGGCGTCCGCCGGGGGCGGGGCCCACCAGGACGTTCTCCAGGGCGGCGCCGGCGGCACGCCGGTGCCGGGCGCCGTAGTAGCCCGCACGCGCGCGCGTGGCGAGCGCTCCGGCGAGCAGCATCCGGCGGGCGGCGGAGCGCAGCTGTTCCTCCGCGGTCCAGGACGCGGCGTCGCCGGGGCCCGCCGGTACGTCGCGTCCCCAGCGGACCTCGTCGCTGGGCACGGCGAGGGAGAGAAGGATCTCGCGGGCGGCGGGCGTGCCGCTGCGCGAGAGGGCGAGCAGCGCCTCGCCGAGCAGGTCGTCACTGTCGGGGAAGGTCCGGCTGACGGGCACCAGCAGGCTGGTGACGCCCGCGGCCGGGCCGGGCGGGGTCCAGCGGCCGTAGCGGCCCGGGGCGCCGCCGCGCCGCCGCCAGCCGTGCCGGTGGAGCAGGGCGGTCAGCACGGCCGGGTCGACGGTGCCCAACTCGGGTGGCCGGCCGTCGACGGGGGTGTCGTCGAAGGAGTCGGCCGGGTGCGGCCGTACGGACCGCAGGGGTTCGCCGGTCGGGCGGTGCGTCATGGTTTCCCTCCCGTCCCGACCCGCGTCATGATCTCGCACAGCGCCCGGTCGTCGAAGACCCGCGCGGTCGGTATCCGCACAGTGGTGCGCCGCCGGCCGGTGACCGGATGCCCGGCGAGGTTGGTCCAGTAGCAGCAGTGCCTGAGGTCGAGCCGGTCGTGGCCGGCCCGCAGCCACTGGTCCCGGGACCGGGGGACGATCATCACGACGAGGATCTTGTGCACCGAGACGGGGGTGCGGGCGAGCTTCGCCAGGTGGTCGTTGTCGAGCGTGAAGGAGAAGAACCGGCCGGGAGGGCTCGGCGGGATCTGGTACGTGGCCTTGAGCTGCACCTTGATGGTGACCTCGTCGTCGACCGTGTGTCCGGGCGCGCTGTGGCTGACGTGCCAGTCGATGCCGTTGTCCGGGAAGGGCTGGGAGAGCGAGCAGCCGGCCGCCGCGGCGACCGCGTGGAGGTAGCCGACCTGCAAGGTCTCCATGCAGGCGGTGGTGGCGAGAGAGCCGCGCGGGGGCGCCGTGCGCTCGGGCAGCAGCCCGCCCCGTTCGGGCTGCGCTATGGCCATGGCCAACAGCCTTCCAGAACTGATGAATCCCCACTGCGGGTCCGTGAACTGCAAAGACCCGTACTCCTGTTGTGTCCTTCCGGCGTACGGCGCAAACAGCCCGGGTATCACCGAACCGGGACAGAGGACGGCACGTCAGCCGCCGTGCTCTCAAGAGGAGTTGAGTGCCCTATGACGAGCTGGTTCGAGGGGCCGCTGGCCGCCTTCGACACGGAGACGACGGGTGTGGACGTCGAGGCCGACCGGATCGTGTCGGCGGCGCTCGTCGTCCAGGACGCGCCGGGGCTGCGGCCGCGCGTGACCCGGTGGCTGGTGAACCCGGGCGTGCCTGTGCCGCAGGCCGCGACGGCGGTGCACGGACTGACGGAGGAGCACGTTCAGCGCCACGGCCGCTGGCCGGCGCCGGTGATGTACGAGATAGCCGAGGCGCTGGCCGAGCAGGCCCGCGCCGGGCGTCCGCTCGTGGTGATGAACGCGCCGTTCGACCTCACCCTGCTGGACCGGGAGTTGCGCCGGCACCGGGCCTCGTCGCTGGCCCGCCGGCTGGAGCGGACGTCGCTGCACGTGCTGGACCCGCGCGTGCTGGACAAACACCTCGACCGCTACCGCAAGGGCCGCCGCACCCTCACCGACCTGTGCGCCCACTACGGCGTCGAACTGGAGGAGGCGCACGACGCGGCGGCCGACGCGCAGGCGGCGCTGGAGGTCGTACGGGCGGTGGGTCGCCGCTTCCCGGGGCGGCTGGAGCGCCTGAACCCCGCCGAGCTGCACACGCTCCAGGCGGTGTGGCACGCGGGGCAGGCACGCGGACTTCAGGCGTGGTTCGCGCTCAACGGCACCGAGGAGGCGGTGGACCCGGCCTGGCCCCTGCGGCCGGACCTGCCCGCGGCGGCGTGAGCATCGCTTACCGGCCCGCGGAAACGCCGGGGCGGGGGTGTGGGTGGCGGAGCCCCCACTACGCGCGGCGCAGCCGCGCAGAAACAACGAAGCGACGTGGTCCGCGTAGTCTGCGGACACACGTCGCGGTCGCGAGCGTGGGCGATACTGGGTTCGAACCAGTGACCTCTTCGGTGTGAACGAAGCGCTCTCCCACTGAGCTAATCGCCCGGGAACGCAGTGAACAATACAGGGCGGCGCGCGTTTCCATCAAACCGCTTGCCGACCGCCCGCCAGGTGCGCGGCGAGGCCGCGCCGTCCCGCCCGCATCATCAGCCGGTGGTTGGCCCGGAACAGCGGCCGGCCCGGCACCGCGAGGCGGCGCAGCAGCGGCTTGCGTACGACGACCTCCTGGTCGTAGCGGACCAGGGAGCCCGAGCCGCGCGGGGCGACCGTCCACCGCGCCCAGCCCTCCAGGTCGCCGCTCATCACCACCTCCAGGACCCCCGCCGCAGGGTCGCGCCGGCCCTCGCGCAGGGTCGCCGTCAGGTCGTACGGGAGCAGGGAGCGGAAGCGGGCGGTCCCGCTGGTGTCGTCGAGGCGGGTGACCTCGCGCACCTGCGGCCACCAGCGGGGGTAGTCCTCGATCCGTTCCAGTGCCCGGTAGACGTCCGGGGCGGGCGCGGGCAGCGGCCACAGGCTGCGGAATCGGTAATGGTTCCAGTCCACCCGTGCAGTGTGCCCGCGCCCGCCCCCGTCAAGGGCCCGCTACGGCATCCTGTCCCCCAGGAGTGCGAGGTTCTCGATGGCGGCGAGGCCGTAGAGCGCGGTGTCGTTGGTGGAGACCCAGCTCGCCTCGCTGCCCGGTACCAGCGTGAGGGGACCGCTCAGCTTCTCCGTCTTCCAGGGGGCCGACTCCTTGTAGCCGTCGGAGTCGTAGAACTTGTCCCACGCGCGCGTGGCGAGCTTCTCGTCGCCGGTCTGCACGGCCGCGTAGGCGTCGAGGCGCGAGTGGCCCTGGAAGAGGATGAGGCTGCCGAAGTTGGAGCCGTAGCGCTCGGCCTGTTCCGTCTTGGTCGCGTTGAAGTAGCGGCAGTAGTCGTAGTACGCCTCGTTGAACTTCGGCATGTCGACGAGGTCGATGAGTTCCGCGCACAGTTCGTTCAGGCCGAAGACGGCCGACAGGTGGGAGACCTCGACCTTCGGGGTGTCGGCGACGGCGAACCTCCCGGTGTCCAGGTCGTACAGCCCGCTGCCCTGTACGAAGCCGTTGGGCTGCGCGGCGATGGTCTCCATGGTGGACAGGACGCGGTCCCTGGCCTTCTCCCATTTGGGGCCCTTGCGTTCCCACTCGGTCAGCCACGCCGATACCAGGCCGCTCCAGTCGGTGCCGAAGCCGATCGAGAGGGCGTGCCGGTCGGGCGTGTAGGGCTCGGTGCGGATCTTGCGGAGCGGGTCGAGGGCGAGGAACGTCTCGTCGGAGTCGACGTTGGCGTGCATGAGGTCGCCGACGCGCTCGTCGGCCGTGAGGAAGTAGTAGAAGCGCCGGTAGGTGGTGTTGGCGATGCGCTGCTGCTTGGCGCTGTCCGCGTAGTGCTGGACGCCGTGCCGGGTGCCGAGGCCGGCCCATTCGCCCAGGTGGTAGACGTCGACCTCGCCGGTGTGCCGGGTCATGGCCTCGGCGAAGCGGAAGATGTCGGCGCGGCCGGAGCGCAGGTAGGCGTACCAGAGCCAGAGGTCCGGGGAGAGTTCGGAGTTGTCCCAGGCGTAGCCGCCGACGTCGTAGCGCCACGTGTGCCGGGCGGCGTCGTAGGTGTGCATGATGTCGCCGTAGTCCCAGAAGCCGTACCAACGGCGGGTCTCCACCTGATCCTTGTAGTAGGTGAAGAGGAAGTCGAGGTGGTCCTCGATCCCGGCCTTGGCGGGGGTGGAGCGGTCGGGTTCGGAGTAGAGGCCGGGGCCGAAGACCTTGGACTTGATGAGCTGCTTGGGCGGGGCGGCCAGTTGCGGCAGGACGCGCACCGCCTCGACCTGTTCGGCGAGCCGCTCCGCGCTCGGGGTGGCCGCGTTGGCCCAGAACAGGAGTTCCGAGGTGCGGGCGATGCCGTAGGGGGTGCCGAACCCGGGCTCGTAGTCCTCGTAGGTGATGTTGAGGCCCTCGAGCTGTTCGGGGAACGTGTCCTGGCCCATGCCGTCGTGGTAGAAGCGCAGGTCCATGGGCTGGGCCTCGGGCGACCAGAGCCAGAGGGTGACCTCGGCCTCGTCGGTCCGGGCGTCGCGGATGTCGAGCTGGGCGGGGTGCTTCTCCCAGAAGTCGCGCAGCCCGAAGGAGAGGCCGCCGCTCGCGCCGCCGACGTAGCCGAAGCCGGAGGCGCGCCGTCCGCCGCCCGCGCCGATCCAGCCGTGGCCCTTCTTGGTGCGCTTGCGCAGGGTGAAGCCGTCGGCGGAGAGCTGGGAGAGGGTGTAGTCGCCCCACTCGGGGATGTACTTCAGGCGAGTGGTGACCCGCTGGTCCCAGGTGGCGGGGTCGGGCAGCTTCTCGCCGGCGAACTGCGCGGCCTGCACGGCCGCGCCCGGGTCGCGGCGCAGTCCGGTGATGCCCTTGACGGCCTCGCGCAGCAGGCCGGTGCCCTCGCCGCCGATGCGGACGTGGCGGTCGTAGGCCTCGTCGCGCATGGGCACGGTGAAGCGGACGCCGAGGCCGCGGATGAAGTCGCCGCTCGCCTTGCCGGGCTCCTGCTTCCCGTCGAACGTGATGGTGTGCACCATGCGGAAGGAGTCGGCGCCCGCGTAGAAGTAGAGGCGGACGGAGAAGGGCAGCCAGCCGCGGTGGCCCTTGCGGTGCTTGCCGTCGATGCGGACGACGGCGCGGACCGGGCCCTCCTGTTCCACCTTCACCTCGTCGATCGCGCCGTCGAAGCGCTCGTACTTGACCGTGCCCTGGTCGCCGTCCTCGATCTCGGGCTGGCGCAGCAGGACGAGGCGGCCGTTCCTGGCGATCTCGGTGGAGCCTCTGGTGACCGACTTGATCAGTGTCGAGCCCGACGTGCCGATTCTCGCGGTGATGACACCGGTCGATATGTCGATGGTGCCGCCGTGCCGGTCGACGGTGACCTTCTTGGCGGGGGCGGCGGGGGTACCGGCGGCCAGGGTGAGCTTGCCGTTGCCCGAGCCGACGGCGTGCGCGGTCCACTTGAGGGAGCCGTCCGGCCAGTGGGCGAGGGGCCACGACTGCACGGGTACGGCCTTGCCGTCGGCGTCCGTGACGGCGAACGACTGGTCCTCCTGGAAGGTGCCCTTGGGCCAGGGGACGCCGACGGTGGAGCCGGGGGCGGCGCCGAGGCCGCCGTCCTCGAGCCAGGTCAGGGTGACGGGGCTGTCGTCGGCGGCGCGGGCGGCGGGCGCGGCCTGCGCGTTCTTCGTACCGAGGGCCCAGCTGAACTGGGCGGCGGCGCCGGCGACGGCGGCCGCCTTGAGAAGGGACCTGCGGGGGATGGGGGACATGGCCTTTCCTTTCCGTGCGGGTGTGCAAGGGGTCAAGGGCATGGCTGTGCGAGGTGTCGTCGGTCGCGTCAGGTGTCGTCGGTCGCGCAGGGATGTCAAGGGCATGACAGCAAGAGCACGGCACCGGAGCGCCGGACCGGTACGGAAGCGCCGCCCGTCAGCGCCGCCGGTAGCGCTCCTCCACGGCGACGGCCGCCGCGGCGACGGCGCCCAGGACGGCGACGGCCAGCGGAGCGCTGAACCAGGCGGAGCAGGCCACGACGGCCAGGCCGCCGACGATCAGGAAGGAACCGGCGGGGTCGAGCACGGTGCGGCGGCCCGCCCCCGCGAGCAGGGCCCGCCAGGAGGAGCCGGGCCGCCAGGCCGCCGCCGCGCGCAGCCCGGCCACGGCGGCGCCGATCAGGGCGAGCACCCCGACGGCGCCGACGAGCGGGCCACCCGGCAGGCCGCTGCGTACTGCTTGCACGTCCACCCACACCGCGGCCAGGGCGATCCACCCGGCGACCCCGACGAGCCACCCGCGGCGCACCGCCGCCCGGTAGTCGGCCACGAACTCCCGCCAGCCGCCGCTCTCGTGGGCCAGCCGGCGCCCGAGGTGCCGTGCGCCGGCCGCGAAGGCGGCGGGGTAGGTGACCAGCGGCAGCGCGGCCACCGCGATCCACACGCCGGTGAGCAGGCACTCGGCGAACAGGGCGAAGCCCTGGGCGAGCCGGGACCCCCCCGGCTCCGGACGGGCCTCGGCACGCGCCTCGGTCATGATCGGTTCACCTCAGCCCTTCAGCCCGGACGTCGCCATGCCGTCGATCAGATAGCGCTGGAAGGCCAGGAAGAAGGCGAGGACGGGCAGCAGGGCGACGAGTGACATGGCGATCATGCCGCCGTAGTTCGCCAGCCCCTCCTGGTCCACGAACATCTTCAGGCCGAGGGAGACGGTGTACTTGCTCGGCTCGTTGAGGTAGATCAGCGGGCCCATGAAGTCGTTCCAGGAGTTGATGAAGGTGAAGATCGCGCTGGTGATCAGGGCCGGCCGGCACAGCGGAAGCACGATCGACCAGTAGATGCGCAGGTGCCCGCAGCCGTCGAGGCGGGCCGCCTCGTCCAGTTCCCTGGGCAGGTTGCGCATGAACTGCACCATCAGGAAGACGAAGAACGCCTCGGTGGCCAGGTACTTGCCCAGCAGGAGCGGGGTGTAGGTGTTGATCAGGTCCATGTTGCGGAAGAGCACGTACTGCGGGATCAGCAGCACGTGGTACGGCAGCAGCAGGGTGCCGATCATCAGCGTGAACAGCAGGTTGCGGCCGGCGAACCTGATCTTGGCGAAGGCGTACGCGGTCAGCGAGCAGGACACGACGATCCCGATCACCGAACCGATCGCGAGGAAGAGCGAGTTGAGGAAGAAGGTGGAGATCGAGATGTCCGCGATGCCGTCGGCGAGGCTCGTGTAGTTGGAGGTGATCGGGTCGCCCGGGAAGAGGTCCAGGCTGCCGACGATGTCGCCGCTCTCCTTGAAGGAGCCGCCGATCACCCAGAGCACCGGGTAGAGGATCACGGCGAGGATCGCCAGCGAGCCGAGGTGCCAGGCGAGCGACCCGGGCAGTCTGCGCCGGAGCGCGGCCGCCTTGGGGGACGGGGACGGGGCGGGCGCGCCGTCGGTGGCCGGCGTGACGTCGGTGGCCTGCGCGCTCATCGGCCGCCCTCCTCGTAGTGCACCCAGCGCTTCTGGGACCAGAACAGCACCGCGGTGACCAGGGC
Source organism: Streptomyces sp. BBFR51 (assembly GCF_044591655.1). Lineage (NCBI taxonomy): Bacteria > Bacillati > Actinomycetota > Actinomycetes > Kitasatosporales > Streptomycetaceae > Streptomyces > Streptomyces sp. BBFR51. The sequence goes on from NZ_CP172448.1 coordinate 1,701,296, forward strand.
GACCGCGACGAGCAGCATCCACGCCATGGCGGAGGCCAGGCCCATGCGGCTGTTCTCGAAGCCCTGGACGTACAGGTAGCAGGTGTAGACCATCGTGCCGTCCGCGGGACCGCAGGCGTTGCCTCCGGCGCCGCCACCGACGATGTAGGCGGAGCTGAAGATCTGGAAGGAGTGGATGGTCTCCAGCAGGACGTTGAAGAAGAGGACGGGGGAGATCATCGGCAGAGTGATGTTCCAGAACTGCCGCAGCTTGCCCGCCCCGTCGACGTCGGCCGCCTCGTACAGCTCGCGCGGCACCTGCTTGAGGCCGGCCAGGAAGATGACCATGGGGGCGCCGAACTGCCAGACGGTCAGCGCCACCAGGCTGTAGATGATCAGCTCCGGGTCGCCGGTCCAGCCGCCGGCGTCGAGCCCGAAGAACTGCTGCGTACGGTCGACGATCGCGTCGTCCGTGAAGATCGCCTTCCACACGATCGCGATGGACACGCTCGCACCGATCAGGGACGGCGCGTAGAAGGCGGCCCGGTAGAAGGCCTGACCGCGCCGCTTCTGCGCCAGCAGCAGCGCGACCCCGAGCGCCGCGATCAGCTTGATCGGCGTGCCGACCACGACGTACCACAGGGTGATCCGGACCGAGTGGCGCCAGCGCGGGTCGCCGAACATCTCGGAGAAGTTGTCCAGGCCGATCCACCTGGGGGCGTCGAACAGGTTGTAGTCGGTGAACGCGAAGTAGAGCGAGGCGACCATCGGTCCCGCGGTCAGCAGCAGGAATCCGGCGATCCAGGGGGACATGAAGAGGTAGCCGGCCAGGTTCTCCCGGCGGCCCCGCCGCTTCAGTTCGGCGGGGCGCGGGGACTTGTGCGGACCGTGCCGCGGCTCGGAGTCCCGCAGCCCCTCCATCGCGGGGGCGTGTGTCACGGCGCTTCCCATCAGCCGACGAGAGCCGTCTTCGACTCGGTGAAGAACTGCTTGACGGCGTCGTCGACCGACCGGGAGCCGAGCGCCATCTCCTCGGCGATGCGCAGGAACGCGGCCTCGCAGATGTCGGCCCCGTTCGGGTGCGGGGTGATCTCCTCCAGGACGCCCGCCTCGACGAGCGACTCCTCGTAGGCGGCGATGGCCTTGTTGACCGGGTCGGTCGGCCGGTACGCGTCGTACTGGGCCTGCGTCGTGGGGACACCGCGGTCATAGCCCATGATCTTGGCGACCTCGGGGTCGTGCACCATGAAGTCGATGAACTGGGCGACTTCCTTCGGGTGCTCGGTGCGCTTGTAGCCGCTGAGCATCAGCGAGCCGAGGTACTGGCCGGTCCGCTTGCCGTCCGTGGTGGGGATCGGCGCGAGTCCGTACTCGCTCTTGCCCTCGGAGGTGTAGCGGACGGTGAAGTTGTCCCAGGTGAACTCGCTGCCGGCGAGTTCCGCGGACAGGGCCGACTTGGGCTTGATCTGGGCGACCTTCTTGGCGTCGGCGAAGAGTCCGGACTTCACACCCTTCTCCGCCTTGGTCCACCACGTGGTCAGGTCCGCCTCGGTGAAGCCGAGTCCGTCCTCGGTGAAGAAGGCCTTGCCGTTCTGACGCAGGTACAGGTCGTAGAGGTACATGACGCCGTACATGCCGCTGTCGCCGGCCCGGCCCGTCTTGTCGCGGATCTTCGTCATCGCCTCGTCGAAGTCGTCCCACGTCCAGCCCTGTTCGGGCTTGACGCCGGCCCGGGTGTAGACGGGCTTGTCGATGACCAGGGCCATCGAGTTCGAACCGACGGGCACGCCGAGGAGTTTGCCGTCGATCTCGCCGAACTTCTCCAGACCCGCGCGGAAACCGTCCATGGCGAGGTTTCCCGCCTTGACCTGCTCGCTCAGATCGAGCAGGACATTCTTGGCATCGTATTTCCGGAGAAAACCAATGGCATTCTGGAAGACGTCCGGTGGATTCCCCCCGGAGGCCTGTGTGTTGAACTTCTTCCAGAAGTCGGTGTACGGCTGAAAGTCGGTCTTGACCTTGATCTTCGGATACTTCTTCTCGAAGAGCGCGATGGTCTTGTTGATGCGTTCCGCCCGGTCCTCGGCACCCCACCAGGAGTAACGGATCGTCACCGTTCCGTCTCCCGAGCCGCTGCCGCCGCCGCACGCGGTGGCCGTGGCGCCCAGCCCCGCGACGGCCAGCGAGGCCCCGGCCGCCTTGAGGACCGTCCGCCTCCCGGTCTGCCTCTCCGCCGCCCTCTTCGCATTCCCGCCCTGCTGCATACGAGCCTCCCCGCGACGTCGCGTCCGCCTCATGAATCGTTTCAAGTAAGCGCTTGCTGGCACAAGGTACGGAGGGCCCGGAGGCGCGTCAATGATTCGGACAGGAATTGATGGGCGCGGGCCAGGACCTGCTTGGACGCCCCACCCGGACGCGCTGTTCGGCGGCCCGGAGAACACCCAGGTCGGCGCGGCGCGACCGACGGGCCGAACGCCGTGGGGCCCGTGACGGGCCGCGGCACCGAAGGTCACGGTTGAATGAACGCGAGCAGAAGCGGAACGGCCGCGCGAGCCCTTCGGGCACCCCGCGGGCCCTTCGGGCGCCCGGGGACGGGCTGCCGGGCGCACCGCACGACAAGGCGGCCCGGCTCACGATCGTGAGCCGGGCCGCCTGATGATCCGGTGGGCGATACTGGGTTCGAACCAGTGACCTCTTCGGTGTGAACGAAGCGCTCTCCCACTGAGCTAATCGCCCGGACGCAGGAAGAACATTACCCCATGTCAGGCACGCCCATGACCAGCGGGGGCCGCGACGGCGCACCCCCGTGGACGATCACTGGTCCTTGATCTTCCAGGGCATCTGGAGGCCGAACTTCCACAGGTAGATCCCGGCCAGCACGGCGATGATCACCACACCGATCGAGGTCAGGATGATGTTCCGCCGCCGCACCTTCGGATCGAGGGCACGCTGCGCCGCCTCGGTGACCTTGCGCTTGGTCCAGCGCAGCACCAGCTGGGCCCAGACGAACTCGGTCGCCCAGATCGCCATGCCGCCGAAGATCACGACCCAGCCCGGTCCGGGCAGCACCAGCATGGCCACGCCGGCCACCACGACCGCCAGGCCGACGATGAAGACGCCGACCTGCCAGCTGATGTGCAGCGCACGGCGCGCCTTGATGAATTCCGGTGCCCGCGAACCGAGCGCGCGCTCGGCCGTGGCCTCGTCCGTCCCCGTACGGTCTGCCGCCACGGCCGCCTCGCCCGGCTTGTTACTCCCCGTGTTCATACGGCCAAACACTACCGGAGCGAAACCTGTCACCGGAATGGGCGCACGACCCGAACGATCTCTCGGCCGGAAGAGCTACGTAAACACACGCAAAACACTCAGAGGGGTTTACAACGGCACCGTAGGTGGCATGTCGATTTCGCCGACGTGCGAATCCCCGAGCGCACACTGAGCGAAAGGCCCTGGCGCTTATGAACACCACGGTCAGCTGCGAGCTGCACCTGCGCCTCGTTGTGTCGAGCGAGTCCTCCCTGCCTGTCCCCGCAGGCCTGCGGTACGACACGGCCGACCCCTACGCCGTGCACGCCACCTTCCACACCGGAGCCGAGGAGACCGTCGAGTGGGTGTTCGCCCGCGACCTCCTCGCCGAAGGTCTCCACCGCCCCACCGGCACGGGCGACGTCCGTGTCTGGCCGTCCCGCAGTCACGGCCAGGGCGTCGTGTGCATCGCTCTCAGCTCCCCGGAGGGCGAGGCACTGCTCGAGGCCCCGGCGCGGGCCCTGGAGTCCTTCCTGAAGCGCACAGACGCCGCCGTGCCCCCCGGCACGGAACACCGGCACTTCGATCTCGATCAGGAGCTCTCGCACATCCTGGCGGAAAGCTAGGGCGGGGCCCCGCGTGAAGCCGCCCGTCGCCGTCGACTCGGGGTGACGGCACGGGCCCGGACAACCGCATACGGCACACACCGGCGTCGTCGCCGCGGATCTCCGCGGCGGCGGCGCCGCTGCGTGCGCGGCGACGGGGAACGAAGGCGGGCCTGCCGCCGTTGTAGGGGCAACCGACGACCGGGACCGGCTCGCGGCCGGTTCGCCCGCCGCGCGAGCCACTACCATCGGCCAGCATCGGCGGGCGCCCGCCCGACCCCCAGGCCAGGGAGCGAAACGTGCTGATCACCCACGACACCCGGTGCGCGCTCGACACCGTGGTGGATCTGGTGAACACCGTGCCGGAGGACGAAGCGGCTCCGGACGGGCTGGCGGACCTCGCGGCCCTCCAGGAATTCGTGGGAACGCACGACATCAGCGACGTCGGAGTGCTCTCGGAGCTCGATCTCTCGGCGGTGCGCAGGATCCGTGGGCGGTTCGCGGCGGTCTTCGCCGCCCCCGACGCCCGGACCGCGGCAGGGCTGATCAACGACCTGGTCGCGGCGGCCGGCACGACGCCCCGGCTCACCGACCACGACGGCTACGACTGGCACATCCACTACTTCGCGCCCGGCGCCTCCGTCGCGGACCACCTGACCGCCGACTGCGGGATGGCGCTGGCGTTCTTCGTGGTCGCCGGGGAGCAGGAGCGGCTGCGGCGGTGCGAGGCCCCCGACTGCCGGCGCGCCTTCGTCGACCTCTCCCGCAACCGCTCGCGGCGGTACTGCGACAGCCGCACCTGCGGAAACCGTTTGCACGTGGCCGCCTACCGGGCCCGGCGCAAGGAGGCGGCGGGCTGACGCCACCTCTGCGGACGGCGCTCGTGCAGATGTCTTGAGGGCGACGCGGCCCCCGGCGGGTGGCGCCGGGGAGCGCGGGTACGGCTCACAGCAACAGCAGATCGTGCAACGAAGCCATGAGCAGCAGACACCCGATCACCGCAAGGAAGATCATGAGCGGTGGCTGGGAAAGGGCGAAGAGGCAGCCGCGTGGTTCGTCCTGCACCCGCGCGGTTTCGCTCTGTCTCGTGTCCAGCTGGGGATCCAGCTGAGTGGTGTCCGGCATCTCGCCGCGATGATGACTCAGCGGACGGGGTCTACGCGATCAACACGCCCGTAAAGACCGGGAGTTCGTTGAATGTCGCAATCTCCGGTCGGATCGTGATCATTCCGGAGCGCGCTCTGTCGGCCTGGGACCGCTGTGTCGTTTCAGTCCGCATCAGCGGCGACGGACTTCATATCCCGTGCTTCTTGAGGATGGCCTCGATGTCGCTGAAGTCCTCCTCACCACCGCGGGACGCCTTCGCCGGCCGGGACGGGGGCGCGGGCTCGGCGGCCGGGCGGGCGCCCGCGCCGAGGGAGGGCGCGGAGGCCGCCGGCGCCACCGCGTCGCGCTGTGCGGCGGCCCTGGCCGCCTTGCGCTCCTTGCGGGTGCCGCCGCGGCGGCGCTCCACGGCGCGGGTCGTCATGAAGAGCACCCAGGCCACGCCGAGCACTCCGAAGCCGGCCCAGGCCACGGGGCTGAAGGCGGTGTCGGCCAGCCACTCCACGACTCCGGTCATCACCAGGCCGATCGGGACCAGTGAGTAGGCGGCGATGCGGGCGGCGGCGAGAAAACGCTTGCGGTACGCGGTGACCGCCGCGATGCCCAGGCCCGCCGCGGACACCGCGGAACAGACGGTCTCGGCAATCATCCGGTCCTCCAGGCTGGGCTCGGTCGCGCATGAGTACTTCGTCCCTTCCATCCTGCACCGCCCGGACGCCGAGAGGCCATGCCGGGGGACGGAGATCAGGGAGATCTAGGGGTCGGCTCTCAGGGTCGGCTCCACCCCAGGTGTTGTGAACGGCGTACGACGCCGGTTGGGGTGCGGCCTTGTGGGCTGGGAGGATGGGGGCATGAGTGACTCCTCCCCCGCCCGCCCCGCCGCGCCCGTCCTCGACGTCTGGTGCGAGCTCCAGTGCCCGGACTGCCACACCGCTTTGGAAGATCTCCGTGCCCTGCGCGCCCGGTACGGCGACCGCCTGGAGGTCCGGCTGCGGCACTTCCCGCTGGAGAAGCACAAGCACGCCTTCGCCGCCGCGCAGGCCGCCGAGGAGGCCGTCGCCCAGGGCATGGGCTGGCCGTACGCCGAGGCCGTCCTGGACCGGGTCGCGGAGCTGGACCGTGCGGGCGAACCGCTCCTGGTGGAGGTGGCCCGGGAACTGGGACTGGACGCGGAGGAGTTCGACACGGCGCTCATCGACGGCCGGCACATCCTGATCGTCGACGCCGACCAGGCCGAGGGCAAGGCCATCGGCGTGACCGGCACCCCCACGTACGTGATCGGCGGCGAGCGCCTCGACGGCGGCAAGAGCCAGGAAGGGCTGCGCGAGCGCGTCGAGGAGATCGCGGACCGGCTGCTGGCCGGGCAGCGGGACTGAAGGGCGCACCGGACCCCGCAACGGCCAGGTACACGTACTACAAGCCGCTACTGCAGCGGCTTGTAGTACGTGTACCGCGTGGTTTCGTAGCCGAGTGACTCGTAGAGCCGCTCGGCCGCGGTGTTCCCCGCGAAGACGTTGAGGCCGATCTGCGAGCGGCCGGCGGTGATCGCCTGCCCCTCGGCCACCAGCATCAGGGTGCGGCCGTGGCCCCGGCCCCGGTGGGCCGCGTCGGCCTCGACGTCGAAGACGAAGGCCCGGTCCTCCCGCAGTGCGAGCCACAGGACGCCGACCCGCTCGCCCTCGTGCTCCAGCACGCTGAACAGCATGTCCTCGGTGGCCGGCCCCCGGGGCAGCAGCGTCTCGTGATCGCGGCGGGCCTTCGCGTACGCCTCGGCCTCGGGCACGCCCCGCTCGATCCAGGTCCGGGCGTACTGCTCCGACTCGTGCGCGAGCCAGGCGGCGAAGTCGTCCGGTGTCATGGGCCGTGCCCGGCTGCCCGCGGGCAGGGCGGGCGGGGTGTCGCCGAGCGGCTTGGTCATGCCGCGGTTGCGCAGGACGTAGCCGAGCGCCTGCGCGAGCCGCACGCCCGCCTCGGCGTCCCCGGCGACGGCCGTCTCGATCTGCCGGCAGCCCCAGCCGCGCGCGACCTCCTCGGCGGCGAGCGCGGCCACCGTGCCCCGGCCGCGCCGGCGGTCCGGCTCGTCGATGTGCAGCCGGCGGATCACGGCCACCGAGTCGCCGAGGGCGGGCGAGGTACCGAGGTGCAGCACGCCGACGGGTCGGCTGTTCACGCACACCTGGTAGTGGCGCGAACGCGTCCCGTCGGCGGCGCGCTGGAGCGGCTCGGTCGGCCGCAGGGTCGTGGTCATCACGGCAGTTCTACCCAGCGCGGGCGGGAACGGCAGCCGAATATCGGCGGGTTACGGGTCCAGGTCGTTCCCGGACCGCTCCTCGAAGATCCGCATGGCCTTGGCGGTCACCGGTCCCGGGGCGCCCGGCAGTTCGCGGTCGTCGACGCGGTGCACGGCCTGTACGTCGCGCAGTGTGGAGGTCAGGAACACCTCGTCGGCGCGGTCCAGGACGTCCAGCGGGAGGTCGCTCTCGCGGGCTCCGGTCCACTCGGCGGCCAGCGCGCGGGTGATCCCGGCGAGGCAGCCGGAGGCGAGGGGCGGGGTGTGGATCTCACCGTCGAGGACGACGAAGACGTTCGACCCGGTGCCCTCGCACAGCTGCCCCACCGTGTTGCCGAACAGCGCCTCCGAGGCGTCCCGTTCGCGGGCGCGGGCCAGGGCGACGACGTTCTCGGCGTAGGAGGTGGTCTTCAGGCCGGTGACCGCGCCGCGCTCGTTGCGGGTCCACGGCACGGTGATCACGGCGGTGGAGTCGGGGCGCCGGCCGGTCTCGCCGAGGGCGACGACGAGGGTCGGGCCGTGCTCGCCGCGGTCGGAGCCGAGCGGGCCGTGGCCGCCGGTGTAGGTGATGCGCAGCCGGCCCAGCGGCATCGGGCCGGCGTCGATGACGGCGGCGCAGGCGCGGCGCACCTCGTCGAGGTCGGGGTCGGGCAGGCCCAGGCCGCGGGCCGAGCGGGTCAGCCGGTCCAGGTGCCGGGTCAGCGCGAACGGCCTGCCGTCCACCGTCTTCACGGTCTCGAAGATGCCGTCGCCCACGGTCAGCCCGTGGTCGAGGACGGAGACGCGGGCGGACTCGATGTCCGTGAGCCCACCGTCGAGCCAGATCTTCACGTCGTCAGCGCCTCTCCACTTCCGTTCACCTCGTACGCCCCCGACGCTACCGCGAGAAGCCGGGACGCCTTCAGTTCGGTCTCCCGCCACTCGCCCTCGGGGTCGGAGCCCCAGGTGATGCCGGCGCCGGTGCCGAAGCGCAGCCTGGACGCGGCCCGGTCGATCCAGAAGGTTCGGATGCCCACGGCCAGCTCTCCGGTGCCCCGGTCGGCGTCGACCCAGCCGATGCCGCCGCAGTAGGGGCCGCGCGGCGCGGTCTCCAGCGCGTCGATGATCCGCAGGGCGCTGGTCTTGGGCGCGCCGGTGACGGACCCGGGCGGGAAGGCCGCGTCGAGCAGGTCCGGCCAGCCGGCGCCCGCGCACAGTTCGCCGCGCACCGCGGAGACCAGGTGCACGAGGCCCGGGTGCTTCTCGAGCGCGCACAGGTCCGGCACCGTCACGCTGCCCGTGGCGCAGACCCGTCCGAGGTCGTTGCGGACCAGGTCCACGATCATCACGTTCTCGGCGTAGTCCTTCTCCAGGAGGTCGGCCTCGGTCCGCCCGGTGCCCTTGATCGGCCCGGACTCGACGGTCCGGCCGTCCCGGCGCACGAACAGCTCGGGCGACGCGGTGGCGATCTCCACGCCGTGCCCCGGCAGCCGGATCGTGCCGGCGTACGGCGCCGGGTTGCCGCGGGCCAGCAGGGCGGTGAGCGCGTCCACGTCGGCGTCGGGGTCGACGGGCGCCGAGAGCACCCGGCAGAGGTTGGCCTGGTAGACCTCGCCGGCGGCTATGTGCTCGCGGATGCGCCGTACGGCGGTGATGTACGCGGCGTGTTCGAGGGAGGACGTCCAGTCATCGACGGCGGGACCCCGCCACCTTCCCGGCGTGGGCGCCGGCACCGGCTCCGTCCGTACGTCCGCGAAGCGTGCGCAGGTCAGACCGCCCTCGAAGTCGGCACTGACGGCCCAGAAACCCTCGGAGTCGAGGGCCGCGGGATCGCTCGTGACGTCGAGGAGACGGGTGGCGAGACGGTCGCCGAAGCGGGCGAGGGGAGGGAGGTCGAGCACGTGACCGAGTCTAGGCCGGTGTCCCCGAGGTGACCCGAACGTGTCCTTCCGGGTGCCCTGACCAGGTTCGCGACCGTACGCACCGCAGCACGCTGCACAAACGCGTTTTTGTGCTGGCCCCGGAATCCGCTAGAGTTCATCACGTCGCCGGGCCGCGCGAGCGGGCCGCACCGACAGGCGGACGTAGCTCAGTTGGTAGAGCGCAACCTTGCCAAGGTTGAGGTCGCGAGTTCGAACCTCGTCGTCCGCTCGCGGGAACAGAGGACCTCCCGGGTCCTCTACACTCCTGGTGGAGTGGCCGAGAGGCGAGGCAACGGCCTGCAAAGCCGTCTACACGGGTTCAAATCCCGTCTCCACCTCCAAGGACGATTAGCTCAGCGGGAGAGCGCTTCCCTGACACGGAAGAGGTCACTGGTTCAATCCCAGTATCGTCCACTGGTCCGCAAGGATCACCGATCCGTATGGATCTCCGCGCGATTAGCTCAGCGGGAGAGCGCTTCCCTGACACGGAAGAGGTCACTGGTTCAATCCCAGTATCGCGCACGCCGCACACGTATCACGCTGCACTCGCATCACTCCCAGGACGATTAGCTCAGCGGGAGAGCGCTTCCCTGACACGGAAGAGGTCACTGGTTCAATCCCAGTATCGTCCACACCGCCCGAAGCCCCCGGCCGTCTCGTACGGCCGGGGGCTTCGTCGTGTGCGGGCTCGTCCGGACGAGCCCGCACACCGTGGGTCAGCTGGAGAAGAGCATGCGCCCGAAGCCCTTCTGACGGTGGTGGCCGTAGTGACCGTGGCCGCCGTGCGGAGCGCCCCAGGCCGGAGCCTGAGCGGCCGGGTACGCCTGCGGCGCGGCGGGCGGCGGCGGAGCGGGCTGGGACCACTGGGCCTCCAGGCGGGTCAGCGACTCCAGCTCGCCGTAGTCGAGAAAGATGCCGCGGCAGCCGCTGCACTGCTCGATCTGAACGCCGTTGCGGTTGTAGGTGTGCATCGGTGCGTGACACTTGGGGCACTGCATGCTCGGCTCAACTCCTCGCCGGTCGGTCCTGCTTCGCGTATCGCCAGGACAGACTCTGTCCGGCCGCAGGTCGGTTGCACCCTACTTCGCGGAACTTCGGCTCAACTCCGCGGGGCGCGGGGCCGGACGCCGGCCATCCGCGCGCAGGCGTCGACCAGGGACCGCTCCACCTCGTCCAGCGGCCGGTCCGCCCGGGCCGCCTTGGTGACGGCCCGGGCGGCGGTCTGCGCGGTGAGGGCGCGGGCCGGGACGTCCAGGGCGGGCCAGGGGTCGCCGTCGGCGGGGACTGCGGGTCCGCCGGCGGCGCGGTAGGCGGTCAGGAAGCGGTGCCACTCGTCGGGCGGGAGGAGTCCGCAGGCGTACCAGGCCGCCGGGCGGGCCAGGTCCCAGGCCGGGACGCCGGTGCCGAGGTCGTCGACGTCGATGAGCAGCCAGGGCCCTTCGGGGGCGGGGTGGCGTATGAGCTGGCCGAGGTGGAGGTCGCCGTGGCAGAGGGTGGTCGTGTCCGGCATGGCGCCCTCGCCGCGCGCCCAGGCGGGGAGAGCGGCCCAGGCCGCCAGTACGGGCGCGGTGGCCGGGTGGTGGGGTGCGGTGCCCCGGAGGCGGGTGAGGGCCTGGGCCGCTTTGGCGGGGCCGCGCATCGCGGGTACGGCCGTGGGGGGCGTGGTGCGGTGGAGGCGGGCGAGCAGACCGGCGGCGGCCTCCCACGGCGCCGCGTCCGGATCGTCGGGGTCCACCGGGGCGCCGTAGGGCCAGTAGGTGACGAGCCGCCCGTGCAGGAGGACGGGGGTCGGGGCCAGCGGGGGCAGGAGTACGCCGGGGAGCCGGGCGGCGACGGTGACACGGCGGGACAGCCCGGCGGGGTCGGCGTCCGCCGCGTGGGCCTTGGCGACGGTGCCCGCGTGGCGGACGACGGTGGCGTCGGGGCGGTCGGCGAGGGTGGCCGCGCCGCAGGGACAGGCCGGGGCGTGGGCGTGGGCCGTTTCCCTGACGCGGGCCTTGAGGGCGGGGAGGAGGGCGTCCGTTGTCACGTGGTGAGGGTACGCAGGGGGTGTGCGGCAGCCGTCCGCGCGGCCGTCTCCGGGGGCCCGGGGACGGCCGCGGGCTCGTGGCGGCAAAAGCAATGCCGGCGCAGCTCCCCAGCTGCGCCGGCATTTTGCCGTCCGCCGCACCCCCGTCCCCACGGGGTTTCATGGATGGATGTCCCCGCCCGGACCGCTCTTCCGGGCCTGGGGTCGCCGCTCAGCGCCCCAGCACCACACCCACGGACGACGCCTGTGTGGCCACTGTCTCCCACCCGTCGAAGACGAGGAGGAGCAGGACCGCCAGGGGAAGGGCCATGAGCGTCGCCACCGCGGGGTGGCGGCGGCCCTGACGGCGGCTTTCCCGTGTGCGGACCAGCGTCCGCGGAACCGTCTGGGCCATGGTCCCTCTCCTGACCGTTTCGTTGTCTCGTGCAGCGGCGGGTGTCTGACCTCGGGGGACGAGTGCTGCACCCGCCGCTTGACCTCAAATCTATGCGTCCGGCGATCGCCGGACGTCATGCCCTCGTACCGATTGCCGGGCCTCCCGGAGGATGAGCCATGACCTGCCGAGTACTCCCCTGGGTGGAGACCGCGTCCCAGGTCTCGGGGTCTTCCCGGACGGGGTGCCCACCGTGCCCCGGTATCTCCTTGCTGTCCGGTGACATCGCTCACTTCGGCCTGCTCCCCGCAGGCCCCCGTCCCCGCCCCGTGCGCCACTCCTCCCTCCACCGTGGCCGAGGTGCGCGGCGCCGACCAGGCGTCTTCCGCCGTCTCCACCCGGAGGTCCTGCGCCGGTCCAATCCCCGCGCCGGGGCGGCCGGTTGGGATCACCGCCGATGCGGGTCCGGCCCGCTCACGCGTTCGCTGACCGCCCCTCAACTCTCCCACCGGGCACTGACAATCCGTCGTCCCGAGAGGGCGCGGCCTCTGCGCGCGGGCGGCCGGGGAAACGTAAGCTGTGGCTCGTCACAGGGACCGGGCAGCGGGGATGAACATGGCGATGATGCGCCTGAGGCGCGAGGACCCGCGCGTCGTCGGCTCGTTCAGGCTTCACAGGCGGCTCGGCGCGGGTGGAATGGGCGTGGTCTACCTGGGCTCCGACAAGAAGGGGCAGCGGGTCGCGCTGAAGGTCATCCGGCCCGACCTGGCCGAGGACCAGGAGTTCCGGTCCCGGTTCGCGCGCGAGGTCTCGGCGGCCCGGCGCATCCGGGGCGGCTGTACCGCGCGGCTGGTCGCCGCGGACCTGGAGACGGACCGTCCCTGGTTCGCCACGCAGTACGTGCCCGGCCCTTCCCTGCACGACAAGGTCGCCGACGGAGGCCCGCTGGCCGCGGCCGACGTCGCGGCCGTGGGCGCCGCGCTGTCCGAGGGTCTGGTCGCGGTGCACGAGGCGGGGGTGGTGCACCGGGACCTGAAGCCGTCCAACATCCTGCTGTCCCCGAAGGGGCCGCGGATCATCGACTTCGGCATCGCCTGGGCGACGGGTGCCTCCACGCTCACCCACGTCGGCACGGCGGTCGGCTCCCCCGGGTTCCTCGCGCCGGAGCAGGTGCGCGGGGCCGCGGTCACACCGGCGACGGACGTCTTCTCGCTCGGGGCCACGCTGGCGTACGCGTCGATGGGCGACTCGCCCTTCGGGCACGGCAGTTCCGAGGTGATGCTCTACCGCGTGGTGCACGAGGAGGCGCAGCTGCACGGCGTCCCGGACGCCCTGGCGCCGCTGGTGCGGGCGTGCCTGGCCAAGGATCCCGAGGAGCGGCCCAGCACCCTGCAACTGTCGCTGCGGCTCAAGGAGATCGCCACCCGGGAGGCCCAGGGCGTGGCCGACGTACGGCCGCCCGCGCCGCGCAGCGCCGAGGCGGACCTGCCCACGGGGCGGCTCGCCGACACCTACCCGGAGCGGGCCCAGCGACGCCCGCAGGGCCGGCCGGGCACGCCGGGCACTCCCGCACCGAGGAACACGTCGGGGTCGCGGGGACCCGCGCCCCGGGGCGCGGGTACGCCGCGCGGCGGCGCGTCCTCGCGGGGCGGCGGCACCGGAGGGCGGTCCTCGTCCAGGCCCACGCCCGTCTCCCGCGACGGCAACGGCAACGGCCGGAACACCCCCCGCACCAACGGCGGCGGTCGTCCCGCGCCGCGCAGCGGGGCCGGTCGTCCGGCGCCGAGGACCACGGGGGGCGGCTGGCGGCGGCCCGCCAATCCGCGGCTGCTGCGGCAGCGCCTGTTCGTGTTCGTGGTGGTGACGCTGCTGGTGGCGCTGGGTATCGCCGCCGCACAGGGCTGTCAGGGGCCGTCCCGCGGCCTCGGTGGCGAGCGGGACGGCGTACGGGCAGCGCGGCAGCTGGAGCGGGTGGACGTGCGGGACGAGGTCCCCGGGTGGCGGGCGAGCGGACTGTAGCGGCCGGGGCTTCGCCGGCGGCCCGCCGGGTGGGAGGGTTCTACGCCGGGGGGCGTCCCGCCGTCACCGCGTAGAAGGCGACCGCCGCCGCCGCGCCCACGTTCAGGGAGTCGACGCCGTGGGACATCGGGATGCGGACCCACGCGTCGGACGCGGCCAGGGCGCGCCGGGACAGTCCGCTGCCCTCGGCGCCCAGCATGAGGGCCACCCGGTCCATGCGGTGCGGGGCGACCTCGTCGAGGGGCTCGGCGCGCTCGTCCGGGGTGAGGGCGAGGAGCGTGAAGCCCGCCTCGCGGACCGTCGCCAGACCGGCCGGCCAGGTGTCGAGGCGGGCGTAGGGCACGGAGAAGACCGCGCCCATCGAGACCTTGACGCTGCGCCGGTACAGGGGGTCCGCGCAGTCCGGGGAGAGCAGGACCGCGTCCATGCCGAGGGCGGCGGCGGAGCGGAAGATCGCGCCGATGTTGGTGTGGTCGTTGACGGACTCCATGACGACGACACGGCGGGCGGTCGTCAGCAGGTCCGCCACGGTGGGAAGGGGCTTGCGCTGCATCGAGGCCAGCGCGCCGCGGTGCACGTGGTAGCCGGTGACCCGTTCGGCGAGCGCCGGGTCGACGACGTACACCGGGGCGGGGGCCTCGTCGATGACGTCGCGCATGGTGTCGACCCACTTGGCGGACAGCAGCATCGAGCGCATCGTGTAGCCCGCCTCGCCGGCCCGTCTGATGACCTTCTCGCCCTCGGCGATGAACAGACCCTCGGCGGGTTCGCGTCTGCGGCGCAGTTCGACGTCGGTCAGGCCCGTGTAGTCGTGCAGGCGCGGGTCGTCCGGGTTCTCGATCGTGAGGAGTTCGCCCATGTCACGCGGTCCCGTGCGGGCCTACGGCGACGACCTGGCCGACGACGATGACGGCGGGCGGCCTGACCTCGTGCTCGACGACCGTGCCGGCGACCGTGGCGAGGGTCGCGTCCACCCGGCGCTGGGCGGCCGTCGTGCCCTCCTGGACGAGGGCGACCGGGGTGTCGGGGGACCTGCCGTGCGCGACGAGGGTCTCGGCGATCTTGCCGATCTTGTCGACGCCCATGAGGATCACGAGCGTGCCGGTGAGCTTGGCGAGCGACGGCCAGTCGACCAGTGAGCGCTCGTCGTCGGGGGCGACATGGCCGCTGACCACGGTGAACTCGTGGGCGACACCCCGGTGGGTGACCGGGATGCCGGCCGCGCCGGGGACCGAGATGGAGCTGGAGATGCCGGGCACGACGGTGCACGGGATGCCCGCCTCGGCCAGCGCCTGCGCCTCCTCCATGCCCCGCCCGAAGACGAACGGGTCGCCGCCCTTGAGCCGTACGACCGACTTGCCCTGCCTGGCGTGCTCGATCAGCGCGTTGTTGATGGCCTCCTGGGCCATGTACCGGCCGTACGGGATCTTCGCCGCGTCGATGACCTCGACGTGCGGGGGCAGTTCGGCGAGCAGGTCGCGGGGGCCGAGCCGGTCGGCGATGACGACGTCGGCCTCGGCGAGCAGACGCCGCCCGCGGACGGTGATCAGGTCCGGGTCGCCGGGGCCGCCGCCGACCAGGGCGACTCCGGCGCTGCGGGTGCGGTGGTGCGGGGCGACGAGGGTGCCGTCGCGCAGGCCCTCCACGACCGCGTCGCGGATGGCAGCGGTGTGGCGGGGGTCGCGGCCGCGCGCGTCGGTGGTGAGCACCGCGACGGTGACGCCCTCGCTGTGTCCGGTCGCCGGGGTCCAGGCCGTGGCCCGGTCGGCGTCGTCGGAGCGCACGCACCACACGCGGTGCCGCTCGGCCTCGGCGGATGCGGCGTCGTTGGCCGCGGTGTCGCTGGTGGCGATCAGGGCGTACCAGGCGTCCGCGAGGTCGCCTTCCGAGTACGGGCGCCGCTCCCAGGTGAGCTCGCCCGCGTCCGCCATCGCCTCGACGGACGGGGTCGCCTCCGGGGACACGAGGCGGATGTCGGCGCCCGCCGCGATCAGGGCGGGCAGGCGGCGCTGGGCGACCTGTCCGCCGCCGAGGACGACCACGCGACGGCCGGCGAGGCGGAGGCCTACGGGGTAGGCGGGGTGTTCGGCCATGAGGGAGGGCTCCTCGTCCTGGCGGTGCGGTGGGCGCTGCGGCTCTGGAGCGGCCCTGACGTGGCTGGGGTGGTGGGGTGTCGAGGTGTCTGACGGGTCTGATGTGTCTGACGGGTCTGATGTGTCTGACGGGTCTGATGTGTCTGACGGGTCTGACGTGTCCGACGTGTCTGACGTGTCTGACGTGGGGATACGTGCGGATTCTAGGAGACGGGCGGGGACGGCACGAGACGCGTCCGGCATACGGCGGGGGGGTGGAACGGCGGCGGGGGGTAGCCGCCGCGCCGCTCCTCCCCCGCCGCCGGGGCCACTACTTCTCGGTGACTCCCGCCGAGTCGAACGTCGCCACCTCGTGCATCGCCCGCGCGGTGCTCTGCACCATGGGGAGCGCGAGCAGCGCGCCGGTGCCCTCGCCGAGGCGGAGGTCGAGGTCGACCAGCGGGCGCAGGCCCAGCTTGTTGAGCGCGGCGACATGACCGGGCTCGGCGCTGCGGTGACCGGCGATGCACGCCGCGAGGACCTCGGGGGCGATCGCGCGGGCCACCAGGGCGGCGGCGCCGGCGCTGACGCCGTCCAGGATCACCGGCGTGCGCAGGGAGGCGCCGCCGAGCAACAGACCGACCATGGCCGCGTGCTCGAAGCCGCCGATCGCCGCGAGGACGCCGATCGGGTCGGCCGGGTCCGGCTGGTGGAGTTCGAGGGCGCGGCGGACGACGTCGGTCTTGCGGAGCAGCGTCTCGTCGTTGATGCCGGTGCCACGGCCGGTCACCTCGCCCGGGTCCACGCCGGTGAAGACCGAGATGAGCGCGGCGGACGCGGTGGTGTTCGCGATGCCCATCTCGCCGGTGAGCAGCGCCTTGTTGCCGGCCGCCACCAGGTCGCGGGCGGTCTCGATGCCCACCTCGATGGCCTGCTTGGCCTCCTCGCGGGTCATCGCGGGGCCGGTGGTCATGTCGGACGTGCCCGCGCGGACCTTGCGGGGCAGCAGGCCGGGCGTGGCGGGCAGGTCGGTGGCGACACCGACGTCCACGACGCACACCTCGGCGCCGACCTGGGTGGCGAAGGCGTTGCAGACCGCGCCGCCGCCCAGGAAGTTGGCCACCATCTGGGCCGTGACCTCCTGCGGCCAGGGGGTGACGCCCTGGGCGTGCACGCCGTGGTCGCCGGCGAAGACCGCGACGGCCGCGGGCTCCGGGATGGGCGGCGGGCACTGTCGGGACAGCCCGGACAGCTGCGCGGAGATGATCTCCAGCATGCCGAGCGCGCCGGCCGG
Source organism: Streptomyces sp. BBFR51 (assembly GCF_044591655.1). NCBI lineage: Bacteria > Bacillati > Actinomycetota > Actinomycetes > Kitasatosporales > Streptomycetaceae > Streptomyces > Streptomyces sp. BBFR51. Next base: position 1,718,208 of record NZ_CP172448.1, read on the forward strand.
CTTGGTCATGCGCTTCTGCCGCTCCCAGGCCTCGCCGAGCGCCTTGGCGTCCAGCGGGCGGATCTGCGCGACGGTCTCGGCGAGCAGGTCGTGCGGCGCCTCGCCGGGCAGGGCACGCCGGCCGTACGTCTCCTCGTGCACCACCCAGGACAGCGGGCGGCGCTTGGACCAGCCGGCCTGCATCAGCTCGGGCTCGTCCGGGAACTCGTCGACGTACCCGACGCACAGGTAGGCGACGATGTCCAGGTGTTCGGGCAGACCGAGGGCGCGGACCATCTCGCGCTCGTCGAAGAAGCTGACCCAGCCGACGCCGAGGCCCTCGGCGCGGGCGGCGAGCCACAGGTTCTCGACGGCGAGCGCGGAGGAATACGGCGCCATCTGCGGCTGGGTGTGCCGGCCCAGCGTGTGCCGGCCGCCGCGGGTGGGGTCGGCGGTGACGACGATGTTGACCGGGGTGTCGAGGATGGCCTCGATCTTCAGTTCCTTGAACTGCTTGGCCCGGCCCTTGGGCAGCGACTTCGCGTACGCGTCGCGCTGACGCATCGCCAGTTCGTGCATCGCGCGGCGGGTGTCGGCGGACCGGATGACGACGAAGTCCCAGGGCTGCGAGTGGCCCACGGAGGGCGCGGTGTGGGCGGCCTCCAGGACCCGGAGCAGCACCTCGTGCGGGATGGGGTCGCTGCGGAAGCCGTTGCGGATGTCACGGCGTTCGCGCATGACCTTCAGTACGGCCTCGCGCTCGGCGTCGTCGTAGGCGGGTGCCGCCGGGCCGGTGGGCTGTCGTGGCTCCGCGACCGCTGCCGTACTCACGTCGAGCGGGTCTTCCCACGTCGCGGGTACTTCCTGGGACGCGTGCGCTCCGTGGGGCTCTTGGGCCGCGTCGGCCGCTTCGCCGGCGTGGTCCTCCTGGCCGGCGCCGCGGGTGTCCAGGTCGTCGGCGTTCTGGGCCACTTCGGGGTCGGCCTCGCGGGGCGCGGGCACCGCGGCCACCGGGTCGGCCGACGCCGGTTCCTCGGCGACGGCCGGCGGTGCCTGGGCCTTTGGCGGGACCAGAACGGCCTCGGGCGGCGTGGGCGCGAGGTGCGGGGTGGTGGGCACCTGACCGCCGTCGACCGGCATGAACCGGCCCACGGGCCGGCCGGGCTGCGGTTGCGGGGCGACCGGGGCCTGCGCGGGCACCGGCTCCGGTGCGGCGGTGCCGGCGGGCGGCGTCGCGTCGGTCGCCACGGGCTCTGGCGTGCTGTCGGCCACGGCCACTTCCTGCGGTACGTCGGCGTCCATGAGGGACTGGGGGCCCTGAGCGGGCTGCGGTGCGTGCGGGGCCGGGGGGTGCTCGGCGGTGGGCTGGACGTCGGGCCGGGCCTCGGCGACGGGCTCGAGGGGCGGCTCGGACTCGGCATCCGGCTCGGGCTCCGGCTCGACGACCGGCTGCGGTGCGGCTTGCTCCGGGGCAGCCTGGACGACCGGCTGAGGTGTGGGCGCCTGCGGGTCGGCCTGGAGATCCGGCTGGGGGGCCGTGGCCTGGGGCGCGGGCTGGACGTCCGGGTGCGGGTGGGGCGCCTCCTCCGGTACGGGCTGCGGCGCCACCGGCTGGGGGTGCGCGGGCTGCTCCTGTACCGGCGTGGGCTGCTGTACGGGCGTGGGCTGCTCCTCGCCCTCCGGGGCTTCCGGTGTTTCCGGGGCCGGGGCCGGCACGGGTTCGGCGACCTCCGGTCCGGCGGCGTCGGGGGCGGCCGCTCCCGGTTCTCCGACGACCGCGGACGCGTCCGGTGCCTGGACGGCTTCGGGCTCGGGGGCCTCGGTGGCGTCGGCCACCCGGGGCTCCTCGAGCCCTTCCGGCGCTTCCTCAGGGGTCGGCTGCTCGGCGACCTCGTGGAACTGCGGGGCCTCGTGCATCGCCGGGGCCTCTGGGAGTCGGGGGGCCTCGTGGGCCTCCGCGACGTCCTGGGCCTCGACTTCTTGAACGGGCTCGGTCACGGGCTCCGCGGTGGCCGCGACAGGCTCGGTCGCGGGCTCCGCGGAAGCCGTCTCGGGAGCCGGGACGGCTTCCGGCGCGGCCTCGGGTGCGGGCGCCTCGTCCGGTTCCCCGGACTCGCCCTCGCCTGCGGTCACCCCGCCCGTCGCCGCCACGGCCTCCGTCGCCACGCGGGTCACCAGCGCCTGGGCCGCGCCCACCGGCTCGGGCACCTGGTCCGGTACCGGAACAACCGTTTCCGCATACCCGGCCCCGGCACCCACCGGAGCCTCGTGTGCCTGCGGCGCCGTCTGTGCGCCCCAGGGTGCCGCCGCCTGCGGAGGCATGGCGGCGGCCTGCGGAACGTCGAGGTACTCGGGGCCGGCGGTCGGCGGGCCCGGGTGCCGTACCGGCGCTCCGGCGGGGCCGCGGTCGGCGAGGGATCGGACCGGGCTCGCCGAGGTGTCGGGGATCGGCGGACCGAGGTGCAGGGGTCTGCGCGACGGGACCGGGGCGGACGCGGGGTCCGGCGCCGGGTCGGGCAGGCGGACGCCGCCGAGGTCGACCGAGCCGCTGTCGCGGCCGGACATCTCGTGCGGGCCCGGCTGGTGCACGGTCTCCACGACCGGCTCCGGCGCCGGCGGCGCGACCTCGTTGCCCCATGCACTCTGGGCTCCCGGCAGCAACAACAGGTCCTCGTCCTCGGCGGTGGCCTCGGAGAGGTAGGCGTACGCGCCGGGTGCGGGGACTCCCGGCTGCTCCGCCATGCCTGCGTTCTCCGGCAGCCCCTCGCCCGGGATCTGGCCGGTGTCGGTCATGCGTAACCCCTCGCCCATCGGTTAGTGCTTCTACGACCAGCTCACCCGGGACGGCGCACCGACCGCCCGTAGTGAAGAACGAGCGTGCGTGCCGAGCGGCACGAACGACCCGCAGGAAAAGACGACAAAGCCATTGAGTGGCATTGTCGCGGGCGTTCCCCCGCCACGACAGCTTGATCCGCGACGGCCCGCTGTGGACTGCGCCACGTTGCGCGTCCTCCGGTTCTGCCGTACCACACCCGGCCCAGAAGGAGCGGGTTTTTACGGACATTGACCGACGAATTGCCGGGTGCCCGAGTGCGGTACAACAATCCGCCAGCCTACCCCGCGCGGTATGACGAACCGATCACGGGGCGCGGTCGTCGTCGGTCGTCAACGAGGCGCTTCGCGCCGCACGATCTCTCCGCTGAGCAGGAACGCGACGCTCCGCTCCGTCTCCGTCCAGGCCCTGGTGTCGAGTCCGACGGACTGCAGCAGGGCGCACTCGACGCGGTATCCGTGCTCCGTCAGGTCCCTGCCCACGAGTTCGGCCGCGTCGCGGGTCGCGGCGTGCGCGACGATGCGCTGCGGCCGGCGGTCGGCGACCGCGGAGACCACGGCCACTCCCCCGCCGCCGACCCGGACGACGTCCGGTTCGGGGAGGTTCTCCAGGATGTGCGGGGCGGTGCCGTGCACGGTCTGAAGCTGGACGCCGAAGTGCCGTGCGACGGCCTCGGTGCGGGCGCAGGCCTCCGGGTCGCGGTCGACGGCGATGACGGCGGCACCGCCGCGGGCGGCCTCGGTGGCGAAGGCGCCGCTGCCGCAGCCGATGTCCCACACGAGGTCGCCGGGGCGCGGTCCGAGGCGGGCGAGTTGGGCCGTGCGGAGCAGGTCCGTCTCGCCCTCGCCCAGGTCGCCGCCGTATGCCGCGGCGGGCAGTGACCAGCCGCGCGGTCCGGCGGCGGGGTCGCGGCCGGCGATCCAGCCGGTGCCGTCGCTCGCGGCGCCCGGACCGGCGCTGCCGCCGGCCACGATGACGACGTTCGGGTCGCGCCAGGTGTGGTCGGCGGCCTTGTCGGAGGTGACGACGGTGACCCGTTCGCGCGTGGTGCCGAGTTCCTCGCAGATGACGAAGGTGCGGTGGATGCCCTCCATCAGCAGGCCGAGTTCGGCGGGCCCGGCGCCGGGTGAGGTGAGAACCGCGACCTTGGTGTGGGCCCGGCACACGTTCACCGCGCGTCGCAGCGTACGGGGGTGGGCGACGACCACGTGGGCGTCGTCCCAGGGCATACCGGCGCGGGCGAAGGCGGCGGCCACGGAGGAGACCGCGGGGACGACCTCCACCTCCAGGCCGAACTCGGGGGCGCGCAGGGTGCGTACGACGCCGAAGAAGCCGGGGTCGCCGTCGGCGAGCACGACCGTCGTGCCGCGGTGGGCGGCGATGCGGCGGGCGGCGAGGGCGACGCTGCCGAGGCGGATGCGTTCGGCGGCGGGCGGTACCTCGGGAAGTGCCAGGTGGTGCGGGGCGCCTGCCACGAGGGTGGCGGCGCCCAGTGCGGAGCGTGCCGCGGCGGTCAGCGGCGAACCGTCCCAGCCGATCACCGTGACACGGTCGGCCATCGTCGTCAGTCTCCAGGGTTTTCGCAGGTCGTGGTCGCGGAACCGTTCGCAGGCGCGCCCCTTGAGGGTATCCGGTGCGACCTGGGTACGGGGTGGTGGCGCCGTCCGCCCCCGCGCATCAGTTCCAGTCCGTGAAGGTGGTGAAGCCGTCGCTGCCGGTCAGTGGCCCGATGCTGCCCTCGAGATCCTCGGGCAGCAGGCTCCAGACGATGAAATCGGTGCGTACGTCCGTCCAGACGCCGTCGTCGGTGCGTACGCGCGCTATGCAGGCGCCCCGCAGGACGCCCTCGCTGATGCAGCCGATCTTCTGGGCGACCTGCTGGGAGGCGGTGTTGTCGGCCGCCGTGCGCAGCTCGACGCGTTCGAACTTCTGGTCGCCGAAGAGCCACTGGGCGGTGGCGAGCGCCGCCTCGGAGGCGTATCCCTCGCCCCGGGCCCAGGGGGCGACTATGTACGAGAGTTCGGTGGACCGTACGTGCCAGTTGGTCTTGGTCAGCTGGACGACGCCGACCAGTCGCTGGGTGAGGAACTCGGTGACGGCGAGGTCGAGTCCCCGGCCGGCGGCGCGCTCGGCGGGGGCGTGGTCGCCGATCCAGGTGCCGGCGTCGGCCTCGGTGAAGGGCTGGGGGACGTGGGTCCAGGCGGCGACCTGCTCGTCGTTCATCATCGCGGCCAGCGCGGGGACGTCGTCCTCGTCGAGGGGGCGCAGCACCAACCGCTCCGTGCTGATGGAGATGTTGGGGAAGGTGCTCGTCATGCGCCGCTCCGTAATCTGGGTAACCGTCAGGGCCTGCTCGAACTGCCCAGCATGCAGCATGAAAGCACTCAACCACACCACCGGGTCCGCCCCGTGAGCACGGAGCGGACCCGGTGGGTGACGCGGAGTTCGGCTCAGAAGGAGGGCAGGACCGCGCCGGCGTACTTGTCCTCGATGAACTTCTTCACCTCGGGCGAGTTGAGGAGCTTCGCGAGCTTCTTGACGCGCGGGTCGTCCTCCTGGCCCTCCTTGACGGCGAGGAGGTTGCTGTTCGGGTTGTTCTCGGCGCTCTCCAGGACGAGGGCGTCCTTGGCGGGCTTGAGGTCGGCCTCGATGGCGTAGTTGCCGTTGACGACCGCCGCGTCCACGTCGTCCAGGGAGCGCGGGGTCTGGGCCGCCTCCAGCTCCTTGAACTCGAGCTTCTTCGGGTTCTCGGTGATGTCCGCGGGGGTCGCCGAGGTGCCGACGCCGTCCTTGAGGGTGATGATCTTGTTGGCCGCGAGCAGCTGGAGGGCGCGGCCCTCGTTGACGGTGTCGTTGGGGACGGCGACGGTCGCGCCGCTCTTCAGGTCGTCGGCCTTCTCCACCTTGTGGGAGTAGAGGCCGAGGGGCTCCAGGTGCACGTCGACGACGGACACGATGTGGGTGCCGTTCTTCTTGTTGAACTCGTCGAGGTACGGCTGGGTCTGGAAGTAGTTGGCCCCCACGGAGCCGTCCTCCGTCGCCGTGTTCGGCGTGACGTAGTCGGTGAACTCCTTGACCTCGAGGTCGAGCCCCGCGTCCTTCGCCAGGTTGTCCTTGACGTAGTTGAGGATCTCGGCGTGCGGGGTGGGGCTCGCGGCGACGACCAGCGGGCCGGAGGTGTCGGAGGCGGAGTCCTTGTCCGAGCCGCAGGCGGTCAGGCCGAGGGTGAGGGCTCCGGCGGCGAGGACGGCGGTGGTGATCTTGGCGGTGTTACGCACGAAAAGTGCCTTTCCTGAGGTGGTGCGGCCCCGCCTCGGGTGGTGCGGGGAGTCTGGGTCGGGGGTGGGCGGGCCTACGAGTGGGCCTACGCGACCTTGCCGATGTCGGCCGCCGCGGGCTCCTTGGCCCTGAGCAGCCGGAGCTTGGGCGTCGCGCCGCCGCGTCCGCCCCGGCGGTGCAGGGTGCGGGCCGCGAAGTCGCCGGCGAACTGGATGAGCGAGATGGCGACGGCGAGGAACGCGACGGTGATCCACATGAGGCCGGTGTCGAAGCGCTGGTAGCCGTAGCGGACGGCGAGGTCGCCCAGGCCGCCGCCGCCGACGGTGCCGGCCATGGCGGAGTAGCCGATGAGGGCGATGATCGTGGTGGTGGTGCTGGCGATCAGCGACGGAAGGGCTTCGGGGACCAGGACCTTGCGGACGATCGTCCAGGTGTTGCCGCCCATGGACTGGACGGCCTCGACGAGCCCTTGGTCGACCTCGCGCACGGCGGTCTCGACGAGCCGCGCGAAGAACGGGATGCCGCCGATGGCGAGCGGCACGATCGCGGCCTCGCTGCCGATGGTGGTGCCGGTGACCCAGCGGGTGAAGCTCATGAGCGCGACCATGAGGATGATGAACGGCATCGAGCGGCCGATGTTGACGATCTGGCCGATGACCTTGTTGACCACGACGTTCTGGAGCAGGCCGCCCCGGTCGCTGAGGACGAGGAGCACACCGAGCGGAAGCCCGGCCACCACGGCGATCAGGGTGGACCAGCCGACCATGATCAGGGTCTCCCAGGAGGCCTGTTCCAGCAGCGGCTGCGTCTCGGACCAGGTCACTTGGCACCTTCCTTCACCAGCACGGACGGCTCGTCCGGCGTCTCGTTCACGACGTCGATCTGCAGGCCCTGTTCGCGCAGGAAGCCGACGGGCACGACGTTGTCCTCGTAGCGGCCGGGCAGTTCGATCCGCATCCGGCCGACCTGGAGGCCGCCTACGGTGTCGATGGCGGCGCCGAGGATCGATATGTCGATGTTGTAGGTGCGCGAGAGCTGGGAGATGACGGGCTGGGTGGCGGCCTCGCCGTGGAAGGTGACGTCCAGGACGGTGCGGTCGTCCGCGGAGGCCTCACCGCCGACGGGGAAGAGCGCGGCGGCCAGTTCGGAGCCCGGGGTGGCGAGGAGTTCGCGGACCGTGCCGGACTCGACGACGCGGCCCCGTTCCATGAGGGCGGCCGAGTCGCAGACGCTCTTGACGACGTCCATCTCGTGGGTGATGAGCAGGACGGTCAGACCGAGCTGCCGGTTCAGGTCGCGCAGCAGTTGGAGGATGGAGCGGGTGGTCTCCGGGTCGAGGGCGCTGGTGGCCTCGTCGGAGAGCAGGACCTTGGGGTCGCCGGCCAGGGCGCGGGCGATGCCGACGCGCTGCTTCTGGCCGCCGGAGAGCTGGGCGGGGTAGGCCTTGGCCTTGTCGGCGAGGCCGACGAGGTCGAGCAGCTCCAGGGCCTTGCGGGAGCGCTCCTTGCCGGACCTGCCGAGGATCTCCAGCGGCAGTTCGACGTTGTCCTGCACGGTCCGGGAGGAGATCAGGTTGAAGTGCTGGAAGACCATGCCGATACGGCTGCGTGCCTGCCGCAGCTCCTTGCCGGCGCGGGGGCCGCGGCCGGCCAGCGCGGTGAGGTCCTGTCCGGCGACGGTGACCGTGCCGGCGGTGGGGCGCTCCAGGAGGTTGACGCAGCGGATGAGCGAGGACTTGCCGGCGCCGGACTGGCCGATGACGCCGTACACCTCGCCCTCGCGGACATGCAGGTCGACGCCGTCCAGGGCGGTGACCTCGCGGCCGCGTGAGCGATAGACCTTCGTGAGGCCCGATGTCGTGATCACGTGGGTTTCCGTCACTGTCGAGTGCGCGGCGCGGTGGTGGGCGCCGTGCACGGGGCGTTGTTCTTCGGGGTCTTGTGGCCCTGGGAACGCGGCACGGTTCTCGCGGTGGCGATGCGCGGTGGCGTTGGAAACCGGGGGAGAAACGTGTGCGCGGGGCGTGGCTCGGCCGGGTGCGCGGGGCGCGGCGGCGGACGAGAGCGGCTCTCGCTTCGGGGCGCGAGGCTCAGGTGGTGCGGGGGCCCTCTAGAAGGCGCACATTCGACACATACAACGAGCACCGGGCGTCATCGTCGCCTCGGTCGCAGGGGTGCGGTCGCTCGTCGTGCTCATGCGATCAGTAAAGCAGACGTACGGTCCTGACCGGTCACCGCTGTCCGGATGCTGGACAGCGGTGGACGCCGGCCGGTCCCGGGGTCGCGGATCAGCCCCGGACGGTGATCTCGACTCCGTCGTCGGTGACCAGTGCCGACAAGGCCGACAGGTCGGTGACCACCAGGTCGGCGTCGAGTTCGTCGGCCCGGTGGGTTGTGGCCAACGCCACGGTGGTCATGCCGGCGGCGCGGCCCGACTGGAGGCCCGCGGGGGCGTCCTCGAAGACGACGCAGGCCGCCGGGTCGACGCCCAGCGCGCGGGCGCCCAGCAGGTAGGGCTCGGGGTCGGGTTTGCCACGCGTGATGTCGTCGGCGGCGACGAGGGTCTTGGGGAGGATGCCGACGGCTTCGAGCCGGGCCTCGGCGAGGCGTCGCGTGGCCGAGGTGACCACGGCCCAGCGGTCGGCCGGCAGCGCGTCGAGGAACTCCCGGGTGCCGGGCAGCAGGTGCACGCCACCGTTCGGCACGTCCTCGACCTCCAGCTGTTCGATCCGCGCGACCGCCTGCGGCACCACGTCGGCGGGCAGCAGGTCGGCGGCTATCTCCGCGGCCGGCCGCCCGTGCAGCTCGACCCGCCCGAACTCCTCGGCCGTGATCCCGTACTCGACGGCCCACCGCGTCCAGCAGCGGCGCACGGATTCGAGGGAGGAGACGAGGGTCCCGTCGTTGTCGAACAGGAGTGCCTGCGCATGGATCTTCATACCCTCGACCCTACGGCGCCGCCGCACCACGACACCGGGGGACCGTGGCGCGACGGCGGAGGCGAGGCCAGAGGCAGGGGCCGAGGCCGGGGGGACCGGGCGCGGGTCGAGGCCGGTAGCCAGGGCCGGGAGCCAGGCTGAGGACCAGGCCGGGAGCCGAGGCCGTGAGCGACGCCAGAACCGGGAACCGGAGTCGAGACCGGGGCGAGGCCGTGAGCGACGCCGGAACCGGAGACCGGAGTCGAGGCCCGGGCGAGGCCGGGGACGGGGACCGGAGTCGAGACCGGGGTGAGGCCGGGAGCCGGAGCCATGAGCAACGCCGGGGACGGGCCCGAGGTCGAGGCCAAGGCCGGGGGCGAGGGCCGGGCCGGGCCGGGCCGGGCCGGGACGTGAGCAACGCCGGGGACCGGCCCGGGGTCGAGGTCGAGGCCGGGAACCAAGGCCGGGGTAAACGCCGGGGGCGGGGCCGGGACGTGAGCGACGCGGTGCCGGGGTCGACGCCGGAGCAGAGGGCCGGGGACAGAGGCCGGGCCGTGAGCGACGCCGGTGCCGGGGTCGACGCCGAGGCAGAGGACCAGGGACAGAGGCCGGGACGTGAGCGACGCCGGTGCCGAGGTCGACGCCGGAGCAGAGGGCCGGGGGGAGGTCGGGCTGGGGGCGGCGTCGGGCGGGGGGCGGGGGTGGGGTCGGGGGCGGCGGGGCTTTTGGGGCGTAATAGGGTCGCTGCCATGCTTGACGTCCTGACGCTGGTGACCGGTGTCGCCGCGCTGCTGCTCGCCGCCTGGTGCGGCTGGGCGGCCTACCGTGACCAGCCGACGAAGGACTGGCACTTCATCGGCATGGCCGCGGTCTCGCTGCTGGCGCTGATCCAGCTGGTGGTCGGGATCGTGCAGCTGGCGCGGGGCGAGGAACCGGACCAGGGCACGACGATCTTCGTGGCGTATCTGCTGGGCGCCTTCGCCTGCGTGCCCGCGGCGGGGTTCATGTCGCTGGCCGAGCGCACCCGCTGGGGCTCGGTGACGGTCGCCGCGGGCGGTGTCGTCCTCGCCGTCCTCGAGGTGCGGCTCTATGACATCTGGGGAGGCTGACATGGTGACCGCGCAGGAGAAGCCGGCCCGCAAGCGGCTGATCAGCGGGCCCGGGATCCTGCTGGTATGGCTGTACGGCGTGATGGTCGTCGGCGCCGTGTCGCGCTCCGCGTACCAGATCGCGACCGAGTTCGACCGGGCGCCGCTCGCCTACACGCTGTCGGCGCTCGCGGGCGTCGTCTACGGATTCATCACGTACACCCTCGTGCGCGGCGGCGAAACGGCCCGCAGGGCGGCGCTGGTGTGCTGCGCCGCCGAGCTGGTGGGCGTCCTGACGGTGGGCACCTGGACGCTGGTGGAGCCGTCCGCCTTCCCCGACGCGACCGTGTGGTCGGACTTCGGGATGGGGTACCTCTTCATTCCCGTGCTGCTGCCGCTGTCGGCCCTGTACTGGCTGCGCCGGGCCCGCACCGCGTAGCGGTTGCCGGACCCGGCGGCACTCGCACTCAGGCCGTGGTGGCGTACGCCTCCGCCGGCTTCTCCAGGACGATCATGGGTACGCCGTCCGTGCCCTCGGCCGTCCCCACCGTCTCGTAGCCCACGCGCCGGTACAGCCGCAGATTGCTCTCGCTGCGGTGTCCGGTGTGCAGCCGGAAGCGCTTGGCGCCGCGCTCCTCGACCAGGGTGGACTCGGCGGCCCGCAGCAGCCGGGCCCCGATGCCGTGCCCCTGGAGGCGGGGGTGGACACACAGCTTGCCGATGGACGCCGCCCCGTCCTCGGTCACCCGCCCGCGTACCGAGCCGACGACCTCGTCGCCGAGCCGCGCCACGAAGACACAGTCGGCGGCGACCTCCTCGCGCACGGAGTCCAGGCTCTGTACGAGCGGGTCGATGCGGTAGTTGCCGTACAGCGCCGCCTCGCTCTGGAAGCAGAGGTACTGCAACCGGAAGATCTGCTCGGCATCCTGTTCGGTCGCCGCCGAGATGGTCACGCTCATGCCCATGTGCGCATGCCTCCCGCTCACCTGATCACCTGTGGTCCCCCACTCCTATCCCCGTCCTCAGCGGGCCGCAACCTCCGGCGTCAGCATTCGCCGCAGACATCCCAGACATCGGGAACGTTCCGGGCCAAGACTGCCCTGTGAGATACCCAACTCCCCCGCGATCTCCCGGTATGTGAGGTCCTGCGGGGACAACAGGGCCTCCATCAGCCGGGGGCAGCGGCCCGGCAGCCGGCGCACGGCGTCGCGCAGGGCGCGGTGCCGGGCCGCGGTGAGCGCGAGCTGCTCGGGCTGGTGCTCGGCGGCGCCGGCGGGTTCGGGGCCGTACGGCCGCTCGTTGCGGACCCTGCGGCGGGTGCGGCGGGCCTCGGTGCGGACGGCGCTGCGCAGCCAGCGGTGCGGGTCGCGGGGCGGGCCGTCGGCCTCCAGGCGTTCCAGCAGGCGCAGCCAGACCGCCTGTTCGAGGTCGCCCGGCTCGGCGCCGGACGCATATGCCTCGGCGGAGGCCTCGGCGGTGAGCAGGGGGCGCAGGGAGGTGAGCAGGTCGTGCGTCATATGCACGTCGACGCGGCCGCCCGGGCGGCGGGTTGCCCGGGCGGCCGAAGCTCACCCCAACCGGGGGTGTCCGCTCAGCTGTTGACGAAGTCCTCGCGGGCCAGGACGCCCGTGTCCGGGTTGTCGGTGAAGACGCCGTCGATGCCGGTGGCGAAGTAGGTCCGGAACGCGCCGAAGGCGTCCCCGTAGGCGTCGGGGTCGCCGCCCTTGCGGAACTCGGCGGGCAGGAAGGGGTTCTCGTTGCGCATGGTGTACGGGTGCAGGATCAGGCCCGCGCGGTGCGCGTCGCGGACGAGCGTGGTCGGTTCGGTGAGCCGGCCGGCGGAGTCCTTGGGGATGATCAGGTCCAGGGTCGGGCCGATGCCCTGCGCGTAGGAGGCGATCTCCTTCAGGCCCTTGGGCGTGACGAGGTCGGCCGTGGTGCGCGGGTCGCCGGTCTCGACGAAGTCCCAGGGGCGGCTGTCCGCGCCGGAGAGCAGGACGGCGAGGGGGTTGCCGACCAGCTTGTCCATCCGCTGGATGCTGGTGGGCTCGAAGGACTGAATGATGACGGGCGAGTTCTTCCGGTCCTTGCCGTACTTGCGCAGCAGGCGCGCCAGCCGCTCCTCCGTGCCGAGGCCCAGCTTGCGGAAGTAGGTGGGGTGCTTGAGCTCCGGGTAGATCCAGACCTGCTTGCCGCGCCTGCGGGTCTGCTCGTTCTGCCAGCGCAGCACCTCTTCGAAGGTGGGGATCTCCCAGCGGCCGTCGTAGAGGGTGTTGTGCGGGCGGTTGGCCGGGATGCGCTCGGCGGCACGGAGCGTCTTGAGCTCGGCGAGCGTGAAGTCCTCGGTGAACCAGCCGGTGGTGGAGACGCCGTCCAGCAGCTTCGTGCGCCTGCGGTCGGCGAACTCGGGGTGGTCGGCGACGTCCGTGGTGCCGCCGATCTCCGGCTCGTGCCGGCACACGAGGTGACCGTCCCTGGTCGGGACGAGGTCACCGGCCTCGACGATGTCGGCGCCCAGGTCGAGGGCCAGCTCGTAGGAGCCGAAGGTGTGCTCGGGGCGGTAGCCGCTGGCCCCGCGGTGGCCGATGACGGTGGGGACGGGGAGGCTCTTCACGCCGCCGCCGTGCCGGGCGTCCCGCCCCGTGTCGGCGGCTCTCGCCGTGCCCGACAGGCCCAGTACGGTCCCGCCCGCGCCGAGCACCGCCGCGCCCAGGAGCGCCCGCCGTCCGGTGCCGCCCGCCCGCTCGTCCGACTCCTGCGTTCCCATGGGGTCCTCCTGCCGTCGACCGTCAGTGCGGGCTGATCGTAGGGGCGCGTACATGACGAGCGGGAGACCGCGGCCGGAACACGCGGGTGCGTGGAGATGTCGTACCGGACCGGATGCCTGACACGCCGTCGGCTTGGCGGCGGCGGAGCGGGGTACGCGAATGCCACAAGGGTCGGTGGCGCTGCTCGGTCGGCGCGCCTCGCGCGGTCCGTGCCGAGCCCGTGCTTCGATCCGGGCCGGGTACGCCACCCCTGGAACCCGGGACACCGGTTCCGGAGGGAGCGACCTGCCTCACATCCCGTGAGGGCGTTACGGCCGGGCAACGTCACGGCACCGCAGGTGAACACGCGTCAACACCGTGTAAGACCCGGGTGACCCGAGGTGCGTGACCCCCCGGGCCGCGAGTAATGTCCTCACCTGCACAGACTCATACCGCATCCCCGACACCGGAGGACCCGTTGTCCCGCTTCGTGTTCATCAGGGCAGTGCTCGGCCCGATCATGCGCCTGATGTTCCGCACTCGGGTGGAGGGTGTGCAGAACATCCCGGGCGACGGTCCGGTGATCCTGGCCGGCAACCACCTCACCTTCATCGACTCGGTGATCATGCCGCTGACCTGCGACCGGCAGGTCTTCTTCATCGGCAAGGACGAGTACGTCACCGGCAAGGGCCTCAAGGGGCGGCTGATGGCCTGGTTCTTCACCGGGGTCGGCATGGTCCCGGTCGACCGCGACGGCGGCCGGGGCGGGGTCGCGGCGCTGATGACGGGGCGCCGCATCCTGGACGAGGGCAGGGTCTTCGGCATCTATCCGGAGGGCACCCGTTCCCCCGACGGCCGCCTCTACCGGGGCCGCACCGGCATCGCCCGGCTCACCCTGATGACGGGCGCCCCGGTCGTCCCGTTCGCCGTCATCGGCACCGACAAGCTCCAGCCGGGCGGCGCGGGTCTGCCCCGGCCGGGCAGGGTCACGGTCCGCTTCGGCGAGGCGATGGAATTCTCCCGCTACGAGGGCATGGACCGCGACCGCTACGTGCTGCGGGCGGTGACCGACTCGGTGATGACCGAGGTCATGCGGCTGTCCGGCCAGGAGTACGTGGACATGTACGCGAGCAAGGCGAAGGCCGCGGCGTAGTTCCGCGGAACCTGTGCACGTGAACGGCGGGTCGCCCGGTGGGCGGCCCGCCGTCCGCGTTCCGGCGCGGTGCCGCCAGGGGGTGTTCCACCCGCTACGGGTGTTCCAACGGGTGTTCCAGCCCGTCCTCCAGCCGCTGGCCCCGCAGCAGGAACCAGGAGGCCGCGGCGGCGGCCAGGAGGACGGCGGCGCCGACGCCCGCCGCGAGGGTCAGGCCGTCGACGAAGGCCTGACGGGCGGAGTCCAGCAGGGTCTCGGCCGTACGGGGCGGGAGCCCGGCCGCGGCCTCCACCGCGCCGCCGAGCGACTCGTGCGCCGCGGCCGGGGTGCCCGCGGGGCCGGTGAAGTCACGGTAGACACCGGTCACGATCGAGCCGAGCACCGCGATGCCGAGGGCGGCGCCGAGTTCGTACGCCGTCTCGGAGACGGCGGAGGCGGCGCCCGCCTGCTCCCCGGGCACGCTGGAGAGGATCACGTCGGCGGTGACGGTGAACGCGAAGCCCGCGCCGAGGCCGACGACCAGCAGGGCCACGCCGAGCAGCGGGTACGGGGTGTGCCGGCCGATGACGGTCAGCGCGGCGAGCGCGAGGCCGACGGCGGCGAGTCCTCCGGAGACCACGGCACGGACCGAGAAGCGCCGGGCCGCGCGTCCGGCGATCAGACCGGCCGCCACCGCGCCGACGGCGGCGGGCAGTTCGGCCAGCCCCGCCTCGAAGGGCCGCCTTCCCTGGACGAGTTGCAGGTACTGGGAGAGGAAGAACACCAGCCCCGACAGGCCCAGGATGGTCAGCAGGTCGGCCAGGACCGCGCCGCTGAAGCCGCGGTTGCGGAACAGCCGCATGTCGAGCAGCGGGACCGGCATCGTGAGCTGCCGGCGCACGAAACCGTAGAGTGCGGCGGCGCCCAGCAGGCCCGCGGCGAGCGTGGCCCACGCGAACCCGTGGGCGGCGGCCTCCTTGACGGCGTACACGACGCCGACCATGCCGACCAGGGAGAGGGTGACGCTGAGCAGGTCCCAGGGGCCCGGGTCCGGGTTGCGGGACTCGGGCAGCAGCTTGACGCCGACGACGACCAGGACGGCCATCACGGGCAGGTTGATCAGGAAGACGGAGCCCCACCAGAAGTGCTCCAGCAGGAACCCGCCGACGACCGGACCGACCGCGGCGCCGGCGGAGGCCGCCGCGCCCCAGATGCCGACGGCGAGGCTGCGTTCGCGCGGGTCGTGGAAGAGGTTGCGGATCAGGGCGAGGGTGGCGGGCATGAGGGTGGCGCCCGCGACGCCGAGCAGGGCCCGGGCGAGGATCATCAGCTCGGGCGTGTGCGCGTAGGCGTTGAGGACGGATATCGCGCCGAACGCCGTGGCGCCGACGAGCAGGATCCGCTTGCGGCCGATGCGGTCACCGAGGCTGCCCATGGAGACGAGCAGGCCGGCGATGACGAAGGAGTAGACGTCGCCGATCCAGAGCAGCTGGGTGCCGGAGGGGGCGAGGTCCTCGCTGATGTAGGGGGTCGCGAGACCGAGCACGGTCGCGTCGACGGCCACCAGCAGCACGGCCAGCACGAGGACGGACAGCGCGAGCCAGCGGCCGGGGCGCTTCACCGCCTCGGTCGGCTGGGCCGGCTGCAGGGTGCGGGTCATGGTCCCTCTCTTCGCAGTGCGCCGCCGAGCAGCAGCTCGACGATCATGTGGGTCAGGTCGTTGCGGGCCACGCGGCCCTCGGTCACCGCCCAGGCGCCGGAGGCCAGCAGGCCGTAGAGCGCCTCGGTGAGCCAGGCGGGGGTGAGGTCGATGCGGAACTCGCCGCTCTCCTGGCCGCGCCGGAAGACGGCGGCCATCCGGGCGTCGATGCGGGCCCAGCCCTCGTTCTGCTCCTCGCCCTCGAACAGCTGGTTCTCGGTGTAGAGGAAGGCGAGCAGACCGGCGGCGGGCTCGATCTCGCGCACGAGCCGGCGCACCGCGTCGGCCGCCGGTCCGTCGTCGAGACGGGCCGCGTCGAGGGCGGCCTCGCACTCGGAGATACCGAGCGACTCCAGCGCCCGCACGAGGGCGTCGCGTCCGGCGAAGTGCCGGTGCAGCGTGGCGCGGCTCAGTCCGGCGGCCCTGGCGACCTCGTCCATGGTCGCGGTGGCCCTGCGGGTCAGCAGGGCGGCGGCGCTGCGCAGTACGTGGTCACGGTCGACAGCCATGAGACGACCATAAACCACATGAGACAACTTTGTCTCATCCTGGGCATGCGTGACTCAGGCATCACGTGAGTCGGCGCTTGCTGGAACGTGCAGGAATCAGTGCCAGGGCAGCTGCCCGCGGCGGGCCCAGTAGGCGTTCGGCTCCTCGACGAGGGCGCCGAGTCGCGCCACCTGGCCATCGTCGAGGTCGACGACGGCGGCGTGCAGGTTCGAGCCGAGCTGGTTGACGGTCGCGGCGCCGGACAGGACGACACCGGCCCAGGGCTGTCGCAGGATCAGCGCGAGGGCGACCGCGTCGCAGCTCAGGGACGTCTCCTCGGCGACGGCTCCGAGGACGTCGGGCGCCTGCGGCCCCGCCAGTCGGCCGTTGGCCATGCCCTCCTTGACGATCACGGTGAGCCCGGCCTCGTGCGCCTCGGCCAGCGCGGGTCCGGCGGAGGTCTCCAGCGCGTTGTACGTCGACTGGACGGTGCGGAAGAGGGGCTCGCCCTCCACGGTCACGGCGAGCGCGGCACGGATGGCGTCGGCCTGGGCGGGGCCGCTGGTGGAGAAGCCGACGGTGCTGCCCTGCGCGGCGGCCTCGGCCAGCCTGGCGTGCAGGTCCTTGTCGGTGAGGGCCGGGCTGTCCGGGGTGAGCGAGTGGATCTGGTACAGGTCGAGCCGGTCGCCCAGCAGGGCGTCGGTCTCGCCACGCTGGCGTTCGTACGTCGCGACGCCGTGGTCCTTGACCTCGTGCCGCTCGGCCTCGGTGGACCAGTCGGCGGTGTAGGTGTAGCCCCACTTGCTGCCGACGACCACGTCGTCGGCGTCGGGGCGGTCCCGGAGCCAGCCGGCCAGGAACTCCTCGGAGCGCCCGTAGGAGCGGGCCGCGTCGACGTAGCGGACGCCCTGCGCGTAGGCGGCGTCGAGGAGGTCGTGCGTGCGGGTGCGCAGCGCTTCCACACTGCGGTCCTGCCCGAGGTCCGTGTCCCGGCCGAGGTTGATGTAGCCGGGGCGCCCGACGGCGGCGAGACCGAGGCCGATGTGGCAGGTCGGGGTCGTTGCTGTGGCCAGTCGGGCGAAGGGCATCGCGGGCTCCGTTCGGTCGGCTCCGGTGAGGCTTTCGACCAACGTAACCCGCGACACCCCGCGGCTCGCCCCGGGGGACGGATCCGGTCCCGTCGCAAGGCCTCGCGTCAGCCCCGCTTCTTGGCCGTCGCCCAGGCGTGCTGGGCCGCCACGTCCGCCTTGACCTCGGCGAGCTGGACGGCGACCGCGCTGGGCGCCGTACCCCCGCGGCCGTCGCGGGAGGCGAGGGCGCCGGGGACGTCGAGGACGGTGCGCACCTCGGGGGTGAGGTGGGCGGAGATCTTGGCGAACTGCTCGTCGGTCAGCTCGTCCAGCTCCTTGCCGTCCGCCTCGGCCACCTTCACGCACTCGCCGGCCACCTCGTGCGCGACGCGGAACGGCACGCCCTGCCTGACCAGCCACTCGGCGATGTCGGTGGCGAGCGAGAACCCGGCCGGGGCGAGCTCCTCCATCCGCTCGCGGTGCACGGTGAGGGTGGCCATCATGCCGGTGAAGGCGGGGAGCAGGATCTCCAGCTGGTCGATGGAGTCGAAGACCGGCTCCTTGTCCTCCTGGAGGTCGCGGTTGTACGCGAGCGGGAGGGCCTTGAGGGTGGCCATCAGGCCGGTGAGGTTGCCGATGAGGCGCCCGGACTTGCCGCGGGCCAGCTCGGCGATGTCGGGGTTCTTCTTCTGCGGCATGATCGACGAGCCGGTGGAGAAGGCGTCGTGGAGGGTTACGAAGGAGAACTCCTTCGTGTTCCAGATGATGATCTCCTCGGCGATCCGCGAGACGTTCACCCCGATCATCGCGGTGATGAAGGCGAACTCGGCGACGAAGTCGCGGGAGGCGGTCCCGTCGATGGAGTTGCCGGCGCTGCCGCGCTCGAAGCCGAGGTCCCTGGCGACCGCCTCCGGGTCCAGGCCGAGGCTGCTGCCCGCGAGCGCTCCCGAGCCGTACGGGGAGACGGCCGTGCGCTCGTCCCACTGGCGCAGCCGCTCCGCGTCCCGGCCCAGCGCCTGGACGTGGGCGAGGACGTGGTGGGCGAAGAGCACCGGCTGGGCGTGCTGGAGGTGGGTGCGGCCGGGCATCGCCACGTCCGGGTGGGCCTCGGCGAGGCCGGTCAGCGCGTCCTGGAGGTCGGCGATCAGGCCGCCGACGGTGCGGGCGTGGTCGCGCAGGTACATGCGGAAGAGGGTGGCCACCTGGTCGTTGCGGGAGCGGCCGGCGCGCAGCTTGCCGCCGAGGTCGGGGCCGAGCCGTTCCAGCAGCCCGCGCTCCAGGGCGGTGTGGACGTCCTCGTCGGCGATGGTGCCGGTGAAGGAGCCGTCGGCGACATCCGCCTCGAGCCGGTCGAGCCCCGCGATCATCCGGGTCAGCTCGTCCTCGGTGAGCAGGCCCGCCGCGTGCAGCACGCGCGCGTGGGCACGCGATCCGGCGATGTCGTAGGGCGCGAGCCGCCAGTCGAAGTGGACGGACGCGGACAGCTTCGCCAGGGCCTCGGCGGGACCGTCGGCGAAACGGCCGCCCCAGAGCCGGACGTCACCGCTGTTGCTGCTCACTTGGGTCGCTCCTCAGCCGTTGATGTGCCACCGCCCTCCGCGCGCCCGCCCGTGGCGTGTACGCGAGTGGCATGCATGAGTATGCAGAGTACTGCATGATTCGTCAATCCGGCCCGTGGGGCCGAGGGTGCCTGAACGCGGGAACCCACCCTTCCGTATCTCCCTCGCCGGGCGCAGGCGCCGTGGCCGCCCCGTGGAACGCCGGCCGGGACGGCCACGGCTCCGGGTTTCGTCCGGATGGCGGGACCACCGGAAATTTTTCGGACAGACGGACGACCCGCACTCATAATCGTTAGACATGGGAAAGACTTATGAGCGCATAGACGGCAGACTCCGCACCTTCATCGAGGCGCAGCCCCTCTTCTTCACCGCCACCGCTCCCCTGGCCGGCGACGGCACGGTCAACCTCTCCCCCAAGGGCCTCACGGGCTGCTTCGCGGTGCTCGACGAACTCACCGTGGCCTACCTCGACTTCGCCGGTTCCAACGCCGAGACCGTCGCCCACCTGCGGGAGAACGGTCGGATCACCCTGATGTGGTGCGCCTTCCAGGGCCCGCCGAACATCGTGCGGGTGCACGGCCGGGGCGAGCCGGTCTTCCGCGACGACCCCCGCTTCCCGGAGTTGCTCACCCACTTCCCGGACATCGACACCACCGCACACGGGCTGCGCGCGATCATCGTGGTGAGCGCCGAACTCATCCGCGACACCTGCGGCTACGCCGTCCCCTTCATGGCGTACGAGAGCGACCGCGACCTGCACGGCAAGCGGTTCGCGCGTGAGGACGACGCCTCGCTCAGCGCGTACTTCACCAAGAAGGAGCACATCGCCTCGAGCATTGACGGCCTCCCCGGGCTGCCGTTGCCGCTGCCTCCTTCTACCGTCTGAGCCATGCGCCCAGGTGTCGTCGCCGTCCTCGTCTCCGCGTCCCTCCTCGTGCTCGGTGCCGCACCCGGCGGCGGTCCCGCCCCCCGGCCGCTGCCGGAGCGGATGGCGGACACCGGGGGCGGCGGTCAGCTGATCACCGCCGTCGCGCCGGACACCGGCTCGACGACGGGCACCGTCACCTGGTGGGACCGCGGGGGCGGGAGCGGGGACCGGTGGGTGAGGGCCGGTTCCGCGCCCGCCCGCTTCGGGTCCGGCGGACTCACCGCCGGGACGACGCGCGTCCAGGGCACCAACACCACCCCGACCGGGCTGTACGACCTGCCGTACGCCTTCGGCATCGAGGCCGCGCCGCGCGGGACGGCGTACCGGTACCGCCCGGTCCGCCAGGACTCCTGGTGGTGTCAGGACAACGCCTCGCCCTCCTACAACCGCTGGACCGAACCGCGCCCCGCCGACTGCCGCGCCACCGAGGCCGAACACCTGATCACCTACCCGGCGCAGTACGCGCACGCCCTGGTCGTCGGCTTCAACTACGACCGTCCGGTGCGCGGGCGCGGCGCGGGCATCTTCCTGCACGTCAACGGGCGCGGGGCGACGGCCGGATGCGTGTCGGTGCCTCAGGAGGCGATGCGGCGGATCCTGCGGTGGGCGAAGCCGAAGCAGCGGCCGCACCTCGCGATCGGCACCTCTGACGGGGCCACGGCGATCACCCGCTACTGAACACGGACAGCGGTACCGGCAGGGGCTGAACGCTGGACCGGCGCGGCGCGTATCTGTGGGCCAAGGGTCAAGTCCCACGGAGGAACCGTGACCACCACGCTCGCCGGCGGCCGTGCCGCCCGCCGTCAGACGATGCGGCGCATCCGTCCGCGCCGCTCCCCCGCCGTCCCCCTGCTGCTCGCCGTGTGGGCGGGCGCGGCGGGCGTGTTGTGGCTGTGGTGGCGCAACACGCCCGCCATTTCCGACGACACCGGCAAGATCCTGGGCGCGGGCCGGATCACCGGTCTGCTCGCCGGGTACCTGATGGCGCTGGTGGTGCTCCAGATGGCCCGGGTGCCCGCGCTGGAGCGGCGCGTCGGGTCCGACCGGGTCGCCCGCTGGCACGCCATGACCGGCCGATACACCCTCTGCCTCGTCCTCGCGCACGTCTTCCTGATCATGTGGGGCTACGCGGCACAGGCCGGCAAGGGCCTCGGCGACGTCGTCGCGCAGACGGTCGACTCCGTGAACCAACTGCCCGACATGGGCAAGGCGGCCATCGGCACCGGCCTGCTGGTGCTGATCGGGCTGCTCTCCATCGGCCCGGTGCGCCGCCTGATCCCGTACGACTTCTGGTACCACGTGCATCTGCTCACGTACGTGGCGGTGTTCCTGACCTTCTGGCACCAGCTGACCACCGGCAACGACTTCGCCGTCGAGCCGGTCGCCAAGACCGTCTGGTACGTGCTGTACGGCTCGGTGACCGCGCTCGTGCTCTGGTACCGCGTCCTGACCCCGCTGCGGCTGAACCTGCGGCACCGGATGCGGGTCGAGGCGGTGATCGAGGAGACGCCCGGGATCGTGTCGGTGCTGATCGGCGGGCGCCGGCTGCACCGGATGGGCGCGCAGGCCGGGCAGTTCTTCCGCTGGCGGTTCCTGGCGCCGGGGATGCGGTTCAGCTCCCACCCGTACTCGCTGTCGGCGGCGCCGCGTCCGGACATGCTGCGGATCACCGTGAAGGCGATCGGCGACCACAGCACCCGGCTGCGCGAACTCACCCCCGGCACCCGGGTCTGGGCGGAGGGCCCGTACGGCGCGCTGACCGCCCAGCGCCGCAGCCGCGGCAAGGTGCTGCTGGTGGCGGGCGGGGTGGGGATCACGCCGATGCGGGCGCTGTTCGAGACGCTGCCCGGCGCCTCCGGCGACATCACGCTGCTCTACCGGGCCAACAGCACCCAGGACCTGGCGCTGTGGGACGAGCTGGCCGGAATCGCGGACGAGCGCGGGGCCCGGCTGATGTACGCGGTCAACAGCCCGGACGGGGAACGCCCGGACATCTCCGCGGAGTCCCTGGCCCGGAAGATCCCGGACGTCGAGCGCCACGACGTCTTCCTGTGCGGACCGCCCGGCTTCGCCCAGTCGGTGTACGAGGCACTGCGCGGCGCGGGGGTCCCCGCCCGCCGTATCCACCACGAGTCGTTCGAGATGTGAGCGACGGACATCAGGAGTCCAGGACAGATGAGGAAAAGCCACCCCGTTCGGCGTGCCGTGCTCGCCGGCGCCGCGACCGTGTCCGGGATCGTGCTGCTGCTGTCGCTGAAGCCGGCGTCCGACCCGGGCTCCGCCTCGGCGGCGGGCGGCGCGGCTCCGCCCGTGGCCGCGCAGTCGCCGCAGGGCGGCCGGGGCGCGGGGGCCGGCACCGTCACGGGTGACGCGGCCAGTACCCAGTACGGCCCCGTGCAGGTCCGGCTCACGGTCAACGGCGGGAAGATCACCAAGGCCGAGGCCGTGCAGGCGCCCAAGGGCGGGCAGAGCGACCAGGTCACCGCCGACGCCGTACCCAAACTCAACCGGGCCGCGATCGCCGCGGGCAACGCCGACATCGACGCCGTCTCCGGCGCCACCTACACCAGCGCCGGGTACGTCAAGTCCCTCCAGTCGGCACTCGACAAGGCGGCCGCGGCCGGATCAGCCGAACAGGGATCGGGCGATGCCGGCGAGGGTTCGGGCGAGGAGGGCTCGGGCGGGAGCGCCCAGGGCACGCAGGTCCTGACCGGCGAAGCCGCGCAGACCCAGTACGGGCCCGTGCAGGTCCGTGTCACCGTCACCGGCGGGAAGATCACCGCCGCCGAGACCCTCCAGGCGCCCAAGGGCGGCCGGAGCGACCAGGTCACCGCCGACGCCGTACCCGAACTCGAACAGGCCGCGATCGCCGCGGGCAACGCCGACATCGACGCGGTATCCGGCGCCACCTACACCAGCGCCGGATACCAGCAGTCCCTCCAGTCGGCACTGGACCGGGCCGGTGGCTGACACCGTGGCCGAGTCCGCACAGACTCCCGCCGCGGTGCGTCACGTGGAGGAGACGATGGGGACCGTCTTCTCCTTCGACGTCCGCGGCGGGGAACCCACGGCCGTACGCGCGGCGCTGGACGAGGCGGTCGCCGGGCTGCACCGGGCCGACGAGGTGTTCAGCACGTACCGGGACGGCAGTCAGATTTCCCGGCTGGCACGCGGGGAGCTGACCGTCGGCGCGTGCGTGCCCGAGGTCGCCGAGGTGCTGGAGCTGGCGGCCGAGGCGGAGCGGGTGAGCGAGGGCTGGTTCAGCACGCGGTACCAGGGCCGGCTCGATCCGACCGGGATCGTCAAGGGCTGGGCGGTGGAGCGTGCCGCGCGGCGGATCGCGGCGGCGGGTGCGAGCGGCGTCAGTGTCAACGGCGGCGGGGACGTGCAGTTGCTGGGGACGCCGGGGGCTGCGCGGCCGTGGCGGGTCGGCGTGTCGGACCCGCTGCGTCCGGGCGGGCTTGCGGCGGTCGTCTCCGCGGCGGGGGCGGCCGAGCTGGCCGTGGCGACGTCCGGTTCGGCCGAGCGCGGCGCCCATGTCGTCGACCCGCGCACCGGCCGCTCGGCGGTGACCGACCTGCTCGCCGTGACGGTGGTGGCGCCTCGGCTGACCTGGGCGGACTGCTGGGCGACGGCGGCGTTCGCGATGGGGGCGCGGGAGGGGCTGCGGTGGCTGGAGTCGTTGGACGGGGTGGAGGCGCTGCTGGTTACCGCGGGGGACGAGGTGCGGTGCACGGGGGGTTTGGCGGGGTGGCTGGGGTGAGCGGGGCTCGACGGTGGCCGGTGCTGTAGCTGAGGTACCGGCATTGCACTCGCCCGCGTTCGCGGGGTGCCGCTCTCTTTGGGACGGGAGCCGCCCCAGCCGCACGACTGCCCGCCCCAGCCGCACGACTGCCCGCAGCTGCGGCGGGGGCCCGCAGATAAGCGCGGGGGCTGCTGTGCTCTGCCTCGCCGCAACCCCCAGGGGCGCGGGGCTGTGCCGATGTGCGGCTCCGCCGCGTGGGCGCGATCAGCCACGACGCACCCGCAGCCGGCAGACCGGCTCACCGCCCCAGAGTATTCAGTGGCCGTTCTGAGCCAGTCGCAGCAGATGGTTCGCCAGCGCCTGCCCGCCCGTGGGCTCCCGGCTGATCAGCATCAGCGTGTCGTCGCCCGCGATCGTCCCCAGGATGTCGTGCAGCTCCGCCTGGTCGATCGCCGAGGCGAGGAACTGCGCCGCCCCCGGCGGGGTCCGCAGGACCACGAGGTTCGCGGACGCCTCCGCGGAGATCAGCAGCTCCGCGGAGAGCCGCCGCATCCGCTCCTCCTTCGCCGACTCCCCGAGCGGCGCCCGCGGGGTGCGGAAGCCGCCCTCGCTGGGCACCGCGTAGATGAGGTCGCCGTCGCTGTTGCGGATCTTCACCGCGTTCAGCTCGTCCAGGTCCCGGGAGAGCGTCGCCTGGGTGACGGTCAGCCCGTCGTCGGCGAGCAGCTTCGCCAGCTGGCTCTGCGAGCGCACCGCCTGCCGGTTGAGGATGTCCACGATCCGCCGGTGGCGTGCGGTGCGGGTCTGCGGCAGGGCGGGCCCTGCCGTCTGCTCGTGCTCCTGCGCGTGGCTCATCGTCGTCTCATTCTCCGGATCGTCCGTCCCCGTGGGCCGCGTCGGCGACCTGGTCAAGGATGCCGGGCAGCGCCCCGAGGAACGTCTCCACCACGTCGTCGCCGAGGTTCAGCGCGGGCATCAGCCGTACGACATCGGGTGCGGGCGCGTTCACCAGGATTCCGGCGTCCTGAGCCGCCTGTTGCACCTGGGGTGCGAGCGGCTCGGTGAGCACGATACCCAGGAGCAGGCCCGCGCCCCGGACGTGGCCGATCAGCGGGTGGCCGAGCGCCTCGACTCCGCCGCGGATCTTCTCGCTCTGCCGCTTGACGTTGTCCAGCAGTCCCTCGTCCGCGATGGTGTCGAGGACGGCGAGTCCCGCGGCGCAGGCGACCGGGTTGCCGCCGAAGGTCGTGCCGTGCTGGCCCGGCCGGAGGAGATCGGCGGCGCGTCCGAAGGCGACCGTCGCACCCAGCGGCAGTCCGCCGCCGAGTCCCTTGGCGAGGGTGACGACGTCCGGCAGGACGCCCTCGTGGGCCTGGTACTCGAACCAGTGCCCGGTCCGGCCGACGCCGGTCTGCACCTCGTCCAGGACGAGCAGCGCGCCCGTGGCGGCGGTGATGGCCCGGGCCGCCTTCAGATAGCCGGGAGGCGGGACGACCACACCGTTCTCGCCCTGGATCGGCTCGATGATCACCAGCGCCGTCTCCTCGGTGACCGCCGCGGCCAGCGCCTGCGGGTCGCCGTACGGTACGTGGGTGACGTCGCCGGGCAGCGGCAGGAACGGCTCCTGCTTGCCGGGCTGGCCGGTCAGCGCCAGGGCGCCCATGGTGCGGCCGTGGAAGCCGCCGTGGGTGGCGACCATGTGCGGCCGCCCGGTGAGCCGGCCGATCTTGAAGGCGCCCTCGTTGGCCTCGGCGCCGGAGTTGCAGAAGTAGACCCTGCCGTCGCGGCCGAAGTGCTGGAGCAGCCGTTCGGCGAGGGCGACGGGCGGCTCGGCGATGAAGAGGTTGGAGACGTGGCCGAGGGAGGCGATCTGCCGGCTCACCGCCTCGACCACCGCCGGATGGGCGTGGCCGAGGGCGTTGACCGCGATGCCGCCGACGAAGTCGAGGTACTCCTCGCCGTCGGCGTCCCAGAGCCGGGCGCCCTCGCCGCGCACCAGGGGCAGGCGCGGTGTGCCGTAGTTGTTCATCAGCGTGTCCTGCCACCGCTCGGTCAGCTCCGCGTTGCTCACGGCTCCCCCGTTGCTCACGGCTCCCCCTGCGTTGCTCACGACTCCCCCTGTTCGTCCGGCACGACCATCGTGCCGATGCCCTCGTCGGTGAAGATCTCCAGCAGGATCGAGTGCTGGACCCGGCCGTCGATGACGCGGGCGGTGGTGACGCCGCCCCGTACGGCGTGCAGGCAGCCCTCCATCTTCGGCACCATGCCCGAGGACAGGTCCGGCAGCAGTTTCTCCAGCTGGGACGCGGTGAGGCGGCTGATCACCTCGTCGGAGTTCGGCCAGTCCTCGTAAAGACCCTCGACGTCGGTGAGGACCATGAGGGTCTCGGCACCGAGCGCCGCAGCGAGTGCCGAAGCCGCCGTATCAGCATTGACGTTGTAGACATGTCCGTCGTCCTGGGAACGGGCGATCGAGGAGACGACCGGGATGCGGCCGTCGGCGAGCAGTGCCTCGATGGCGCCGGTGTCGATCTCGGTGATCTCGCCGACCCGTCCGATGTCGACGAACTGGCCGTCGATCTCGGGCTGGTGCTTGGTGGCGGTGATGGTGTGGGCGTCCTCGCCGGTGAGGCCGACGGCGAGCGGACCGTGCTGGTTCAGCAGCCCGACCAGTTCGCGCTGCACCTGCCCGGCCAGCACCATCCGTACGACGTCCATGGCGTCCTCGGTGGTGACGCGCAGGCCGGCCTTGAACTCGCTGACGATGCCGTGCCGATCGAGGGCGGCGCTGATCTGCGGGCCGCCGCCGTGCACGACGACGGGCTTGAGGCCGGCGTGGCGCAGGAAGACGACGTCCTGGGCGAAAGCCGCCTTCAGGTCCTCGTCGATCATGGCGTTGCCGCCGAACTTGATGACGACGGTCTTGCCGTGGTGCCGGGTCAGCCAGGGCAGCGCCTCGATGAGGATCTGGGCCTTGGGGAGCGCGGTGTGCTTCCGCGTGGGTCCGTTGCTCATGAGCTGTACGCGCTGTTCTCGTGGACGTAGTCGGCGGTGAGGTCGTTGGTCCAGATGGTGGCCGTGGCGTCACCGGCGGCGAGGTCGGCGACGACGTGGACCTCGCGGTAGCGCATGTCGACCAGCTCGCGGTCCTCGCCGACGCCGCCGTTCTTGCAGACCCAGACGCCGTTGATGGCGACGTTGAGGCGGTCGGGCTCGAAGACGGCGGAGGTCGTGCCGATCGCGGAGAGCACACGGCCCCAGTTGGGGTCCTCGCCGTGGATGGCGCACTTGAGGAGGTTGTTGCGGGCGATGGTGCGGCCCACCTGGACGGCGTCCTCCTCGGTCGCGGCGTTCACGACCTCGACCTTGATGTCCTTGCTGGCGCCCTCGGCGTCCCGGATGAGCTGCTGGCCGAGGTCGTCGCAGACGGTGCGGACGGCCTCGGCGAACCCGTCGTATTCGGGGGTGACGCCCGAGGCGCCCGAGGCGAGCAGCAGCACGGTGTCGTTGGTGGACATGCAGCCGTCGGAGTCGACGCGGTCGAAGGTGACCCTGGTGGCGGCGCGCAGGGCGCGGTCCAGCACGTCCGTGTCGAGGTCGGCGTCGGTGGTGATCACGACGAGCATGGTGGCGAGGCCGGGGGCGAGCATGCCGGCGCCCTTGGCCATGCCGCCGACGGTCCACCCGTCCTTGCTCACGACGGACGTCTTGTGGACGGTGTCGGTGGTCTTGATCGCGATGGCGGCCTTCTCACCGCCGTGCTCCGAGAGCTGCGCGGCGGCCGTCTCCACACCCGGGAGCAGCTTGTCCATGGGGAGCAGTACGCCGATGAGCCCGGTGGAGCACACGGCGACCTCGCCGGCACCCGTCCCGAGCGCCTCGGCGACCTTCTCGGCGGTGGCGTGGGTGTCCTGGAAGCCCTTGGGACCGGTGCAGGCGTTGGCGCCGCCCGAGTTCAGGACGACGGCGGACAACTGCCCGCTCTTCAGCACCTGCTCGGACCACAGGACCGGCGCGGCCTTGACGCGGTTGGAGGTGAAGACGCCCGCGGCGCTGCGGCGGGGGCCGGTGTTGACCACAAGGGCCAGGTCGGGGTTGCCGCTCTCCTTGATCCCGGCGGCGACACCGGCCGCCGTGAATCCCTTCGCTGCCGTCACGCTCACGGCGCAACTCCGATCGTCGTCAGTCCGGTGGTCTCGGCGAGACCCAGGGCGATGTTCATGCTCTGGACGGCACCGCCCGCGGTGCCCTTGGCCAGGTTGTCGATGGCGCTGATCGCGATGACGCGGCCCGCGGCGGCGTCGTACGCGACCTGGACCTGGACGGCGTTGGATCCGTACACGGAGGCGGTCGCGGGCCACTGCCCCTGGGGCAGCAGGTGCACGAAGGGTTCGTCGGCGAAGGCCTTCTCGTAGGCGGCCCGGACCGACTCGGCGGTGACCCCGGGCTTCGCCTTGGCGGTGCACGTGGCGAGGATGCCGCGGGGCATCGGCGCGAGGGTCGGCGTGAAGGAGACGGTGACCGGCTCGCCGGCGACCGCGCCGAGGTTCTGGATCATCTCGGGGGTGTGCCGGTGTCCGCCGCCGACGCCGTACGGCGACATGGAGCCCATGACCTCGCTGCCCAGCAGGTGGGGCTTGGCCGCCTTGCCCGCGCCGGAGGTGCCGGAGGCGGCGACGATCACGGCCTCGGGCTCGGCGAGCGAGGCGGCGTAGGCCGGGAAGAGGGCCAGTGACACGGCGGTGGGGTAGCAACCGGGCACCGCGATGCGCTTGGACCCCTCCAGCGCGGTGCGGGCACCCGGAAGTTCGGGGAGGCCGTAGGGCCAGGTGCCGGCGTGCGGGGAGCCGTAGAACGTCTCCCAGTCGGCCGCGTCCTTGAGCCGGAAGTCGGCGCCCATGTCGACGACGAGGACGTCAGGGCCGAGCTGCTCGGCGACGGCCGCGGACTGCCCGTGCGGCAGCGCGAGGAACACGACGTCGTGCCCGCCGAGTACCTCGGGGGCGGTCGGCTCCAGCACCCGGTCGGCCAGCGGCAGCAGATGCGGCTGGAGCGCACCCAGCCGCTGCCCCGCGTTGGAGTTGCCGGTCAGGGCGCCGATCTCGACCTCCGGGTGGGTCAGGAGCAGGCGCAGCAGCTCACCGCCCGCATACCCACTCGCTCCGGCCACCGCCGCACGTACCGCCATGGAAAACCCTCCTCCTGGAGAGCATGACTATACGTGCCGCTGCACGTTTATGCAACGCGCGGCATGACCTCGGGGTCCTGCCGCAGGCATCGGCTACCCTGCCGTTTCCGGACTCCGAGCGCCGTGGGGGTGGATGTGCGTTCATGGATCATCGAGCTGATCGTCGGGCTGTGGCCCTGGCAGCGTGCGGCGCTCGTCGTGTCCCTGTGCGCCCTCGCCCTCCCCCTGTGGTTCGCCGCGGGGAACACGGACCGGTATCGGCATGGGCAGACGGCCGTGACAGAAGGGTTCGTCGACTGCCAGTGGGACGGGCCGTGCCAGGGCACGTGGACGCTGGCGGACGGGAGCCTGGGCCGGGGCAGGATCGACGGCCTGGACTTCACCGCCGAGGAGGAGCTCGTCGAGGACATCCCGCTCTTCGGCGGCCGCGACTGGGCCGTCGCCGACCGCGGGACCCTGCTCCGCCACGCGCTGGCCCAATACACGGTGGCTCCGGCCGGCGCGGCGCTCGTCATCTGGATCGCCCGGCGGCGCGCGACGTACAACCAGGAGACGCGTTCGTTGATTCGGCGGTACCGCAGCACTACGCCTTGACGGCCTCCGCGATCCGCAGCGCCGCCTCGGCGGGCGTGAGGTGCGTGGTGTCGACGACCTCGGCCTCGGCGTGCAGCCAGGTGCGGGCCGCCTCGGCGTAGGGCTCGAGGTACTTGAGACGGAACGGCGAGTTCGGCCCCAGTACAGCGTCCCCCGCGATGCGCCCCCGCAGGGTCTCCTGGTCGGCGTGGAGGACGAAGTGCCGTACGGGGATGCCGTGTTCGGCGAGGCCCGTGCTGATCTCGCGCCAGTACTGCTCGACCAGGACCGTCATCGGCATCACCAGGGTGCCGCCGGTGTAGTCGAGTACGCGGCGGGCGGTCTCGACGACGAGCGGCCGCCACGGCGGCCAGTGCTGGAAGTTGTCCGTCCCGGGCAGCCCGGGCGTGATGTCCATGAGCGTCTCGCCGACCTTCTCGGCGTCGAACACCCGTGAGTCCGGGAGCAGCTCCTGCACGAGCGCACCGGTCGTCGTCTTGCCCGCACCGTGGGTGCCGTTGAGCCATACGATCATGGGCCCCAACGTTAGCCCGGACCGGCGACGGCGTACCGGTGCCGTCGCCGGTCCGGGCCACAGGTCACCGCTGTCTGATCCGCAGGAACGTCACCGAGTTCGCCGGGAAGGTGTACGTGAACTCGCTCGCCGCCCCCGAGAAGGTCGAGGTCACCGGGGTGACCGGCGTGTCCGTCTCGGTGTTGACCGCGTCCTGGTCGGCGGCCAGCGTGGTGACGCGGGCCCTGGGCGCGACCTTGGCGCCGCCGAGGTCGACGGAGGTGCGGGCCGCCGTGTCCTGGGCGGTGACGACCTTGACGACCAGCTCGCCGGTGCGGTCGTCGCGCGTGACGATCTGGCGGAACGGCTCGGCCGGCCTGTCGTCGGTGAAGCCGCCCCACTCCTCGCCGTCGAGGTAGAGGGTGACCTGGCGGCCCCTGACCTTGATGTCGATGTCGTAGGCGCGGCCCGTCTCGATCGACCCGGCCTTCGACAGGAGCGTCGACTTGCCGCCGTCGGAGGCCTGTTCGACGGCTGACTGGGTGTTGTTCCAGCCGCCCAGGTTCCACCAGTAGTAGTTGCCGGTGTCCTTGACGCCGAAGGCGACGAGGAAGCCCTCGTTGCCCGACTTCTTGGTGGCCTTCACGTGCAGGTCGTAGTCCTGCCAGGCCGGGTCGCCCGCCGTGACCATGGTGTTCTCGGCCGCCGCGTCCGTCTGGACGTACTGGCCGTCCTGGACGGTCCAGCTGCCGGTGCCCGAGTGGGTCCACTTCGACGCGTCACCGGAGAAGTCGTCGCTCAGGAGCGTCCCGCCGTCGGCCGAGGTCACCTTGACCTCGTCGTACGCCGCGCTGGTCGCCCAGGTCGACAGGCCGACGGCGCCGGTGATGGGGCCGCTGACGGCGGGGGTACCGGTCGCCTTCGAGGGGACGACGCGGTCGCCGGTGTTGTTCATGAACAGCTTCTGGACCTCGTAGTTGGCCGAGTTCCAGGAGGCGTGGTTGTTGAACCAGATCATGTCTGGGCTCCACTGCACGTAGTCCTCGTTGGCGAGCAGCGGGGCGTAGGAGGCGAGCTTGACGACGTCGGCGTTGCGCTCCAGGCCGGTCATGAACGCGGCCTCGGACAGCGCGTTCTTCCAGGCGTTGCCCTGGGAGGCGTACTCGCCGAGGAAGACCTTGGGGCCGTTCCTGTCGTAGGAGTCGTAGCGGTCGTTGTTCTGGAGGAACCACTGCGGGCTGTTGTAGTAGTGCTCGTCGACCATCTCGACGCCGGCGTCGCGGTTCAGCTGCCAGGCGGTGTCGAAGGTGGCGCCGGAGTCGTCGGGGCCCGAGTTGGAGACGACGGTGATGTCCGGGTACTTCGCCTCGATGGCGGTACGGAACTGCTCGAAGCGCGCGAAGAACTCGTTCGGGAGGTTCTCCTCGTTGCCGACCTCGAGGTGGGTGAGGTGGAAGGGCCTGGGGTGTCCCATCTCGGCGCGCTTCCTGCCCCACTCGCTGGTGCGGGGGCCGCTCGCGAACTCGATGAGGTCCAGGGTGTCCTGGATGTGCCGCTTCAGCAGTGCGTCGTCGTCGACGGCCTTGTTCTGGCCGCAGCCGGTGACCAGGGCGGGGACGACGGGCAGCGGCATGGCGCCGATGTCCTCGGCGAAACGGAAGTACTCGTAGTAGCCGAGGCCGTAGCTCTGGTTGTAGCCCCAGAAGTTGGCGTTGGTGGCGCGCTCCTCGACCGGGCCGACGGTGTCCTTCCACTGGTAGGAGCGCTTGCGCTGCCAGTCGGAGTCGGCGCTGTAGTCCTCCATCGAGCCGGTGTTGACCAGGCAGCCGCCGGGGAAGCGCAGGAAGCCCGGGTTCAGGGCCTCGATCTTCTCCGCGAGGTCCTTGCGCAGGCCGTTCGGCTGGTGCCGGTAGGTGTCGCGGGGGAAGAGGGACACCATGTCGAGGGCGGCGGACGCGGTGGTGGCGACGGCGAGCCGGCCGCGGTTGCTGGTGCGGGTCGCGGTGAAGCCGGCGGTGTACTTGCGCCACTTCCCCTTCGCCGCCACCTGGCGCACCTTCGCGAGCGTGCCCGCGGAGTCCTGGAGGCTGACGGTGAGGGTGGTGCCGCTCTCGGCGCGGGCCCACACCGAGAAGTCGTACTTCTCGCCCTTCTCGATGCGGATGCCGGTGTTGTAGCCGGCGTTGGTGACGGCGGAACCGGCGGCCAGGGAGAGGTAGTTGCGGTTGCGCTCGCCCAGCCGGCCGCCGTCGTTCACCACCTGGGCCGTGCCGTCGGCCGTCCAGGCGGTGAGGGGCGTGTACGAGTTGTTGTCGGCGGTGGAGTACTCGAAGGACCGGTTCTGCACCAACTCGGCGTACAGGCCGCCGTCGGCGGCCCGGTTGATGTCCTCGTAGAAGACGCCGTACATCGTGTCGTCGATGGCGGCGCCCTCGGCGGACGGGTCGACGGTGATCGTGTAGTCGGCGACGGCCCGAGCGTGTGCCGGGGACGGCAGCAGGGCCGAGGCCGTCAGGAGGGCGGTGACGCTGAGACCGAGTCTCCAGCGGGTGCGTGACATGGATACTCCGCGGCTCTCACTAGATCGTTCGAGATATCGGACATTGGTCAGCACTTCGAACGGCAAGATAGGGAGGGGGTGAGAGCGCGTCAATGGGTCGCGCAGCAAGTCGTGCGCCGGCCGGTGGGCCGGAGCGGGAAAGCGAGTGGAAATGGGCGAGTTGTGGCCGGTACCCGATGTGCTGGCGTACCTCGCGGGCCGGTGGCGCACCGAGCGGTCGGTGCGGGATCTGGCGAGTGGCGCGGAGGGCCGTTTCGAGGGGACGACGGCGTTCGACGCGCTCGACGGCGGCGGGCTGCTCAGCCGGGAGTCGGGTGCCTTCACCTGGCAGGGCGTGACCCGGCCCGCCGAGCGGACGCTGCGCTACGAGGCGGGGAGCGGGCCGGGCCGGGCCGACGTGCGGTTCGCGGACGGCCGCCCCTTCCACGGCCTGGACCTGACCTCCGGACACCATGTGGCGGACCACCCGTGCGCCGCCGACCTCTACCGCGGCGAGTTCACCGTCCGGGGCCCGAGCCACTGGCGGACCGTGTGGCGGGTGGGCGGCCCGGCCAAGGACCTGCTGCTCACAACGGATTACCTTCGCGATACGCCGGAGGCGTAGCGCCCTGGGTCCGTGCCCCGTCGAAGCGGAGGCTCCAGCGGCCCGCGCGGCCCGTCACGGTGGTCGCCGACAGCGTGCGGACGTCCAGGTTCCAGTACGTCGCGGGCGGCGCCTTCAGCACGTAGACCAGCGCGGCCCGGATCACGGAGGGCTCGGCCACGGCGACGATGCGGTCGCCGTCCTCGCCTGGACGGGTGTCGAGCCAGCCGCCGACCCTGGTGATGAAGCCCAGCAGCGACTCCCCGCCGTGCGGGGTCGACCGCGGATCGGCGAGCCAGGCGTCCACGGCGGCCGGTTCGCGGGCCATGGCCTCACCGAGGGTCAGGCCGCGCCACCGGCCCATGTCGCATTCGCGCAGGGCGAGTTGGACCAGGGGCGCGCAGCCGAGGGCGTCTCCGGTGGCGCGGCTGCGGGGGGTGGGTGAGCAGTAGCGCAACTCGGCGGCGGCGAGCGGCAGCAGGTCGCCCGCGGCGCGCAGTACCTCGTCCCATCCGGCCTGGTCCAGCGGCCGGTCGTCGTCGAAGCGCTCCGCGAGCAGCGGTGAGCTGCGCGCAGCCGCGACGAACGTGACCCGAAGCGCCATGCGGTGATGGTGGAGCGCAAAGGTATCCAGGTCAAGGGGTGTTACCTGTGGGCTACCCACGGTGCGCCCCGGCTCACCGACCGAAGGCGGGCGCGGGGCGGGGCGTCAGCCGCCCCACACCTCCAGGCAGGCGGTGCGCAGACGTCGTACGCCTTCGGTGATCTCCCCGACGCCCGCGACCGCCGCGAAGCTCAGCCGGAAATGGGCGGCGGGGGGTTCGGCGCTGAAGTAGGGACGGCCCGGGGTGATGGCGACGCCGGCGCGCAGGGCGGCCGCGGTCAGGGCGACCTCGTCGGCGCCCTCCGGCAGGCGCGGCCACAGGTGATAGCCGCCGGAGGGGATGTGGGCCAGGGAGATCTCGGGGAGCCGCAGCCGCAGCGCGGACGTCATCGCGTCCCGGCGTGCCTTCAACTCGGCTGATACCGCGCGCAGATGGCGCGGCCAGGCGGGCGAGCCGACGAGTTCCAGCGCCGCCTCCTGGAGGGGC
Source organism: Streptomyces sp. BBFR51 (assembly GCF_044591655.1). Taxonomy (NCBI): domain Bacteria; kingdom Bacillati; phylum Actinomycetota; class Actinomycetes; order Kitasatosporales; family Streptomycetaceae; genus Streptomyces; species Streptomyces sp. BBFR51. The sequence continues at coordinate 1,752,182 of NZ_CP172448.1, forward strand.
CGGGGCACGAAGAAGGTGTCGACGACCTGGATGGCCCGCAGGCGCTCGAGCACCGGCCCGCGCGCGGCCAGCGCACTCACCCGGAAGCTGGGCGAGGTGGCCTTGGTCAGCGAGCAGACGTGGACGACGACGCCGTCCGGGTCGTCGGCGGCGAGCGGCGCCGGCAGCGGGCCCGCGTCCTCGTGCACGAGCCGCCGCACGAAGTCGTCCTCCACGACGAAGGCACCGGCCGCCCGGGCGATGCGCAGCACCTCGCCGCGCCGCTCGGGGGCGAGCACGGCACCGGTCGGGTTCTGGAAGAGGGGCTGGCAGACGAAGACGCGGGCGCCGGTCGCCCGGAAGGCGTCGGCGAGCAGGGCGGGCCGTACGCCGTCGGCGTCCACGGGGACGGGCACCGGGCGCAGGCCGGCCGCCCGCGCGATGGCCAGCATGCCGGGGTAGGTCGGGGACTCGACGAGGACCGGGGTACCGGGCGGGGCGAGGGCGCGCAGGGCGGTGGTCAGCGCGGACTGGCCGCCCGCCGTGATCAGTACCTCCGCCGCCGTGATGGCGCCGCCGATGCCGCGCGCGAACCACTCCCGCAGTTCCGGCAGCCCCTCCATCGGCGGCCGCCCCCACGCACCGGGGCGCCGCCCGGCGCGGGCCAGGGCCGCCGCCATCGCCCGCTCCGGCTGCAACGACGTGTGCAGGTAGCCGCCGTTGAACTCCACGACCCCGGGCGGCGGCGCGGCCAGCGAGACCAGCACCCCGGAGGCGTCCACCGAGCGCGGTACGAGATCGGCGGCGCCGTCGGCACTGAGCGCGACCTCCTGCCAGGAGGTGTCCCCGGCGGACGCGGCCGAGGGGCGGGGCCGGGCACGGAAGGCGCCGGCGCCGGGCCGGGTGACCACCAGCCCCTCGGCGGCGAGCTGCGCCAGGGCGCGGGAGACGGTCACCGGGCTCACCCGGAACCGGTCGACGAGGGCCCGGCTGGACGGGAGCTTTCCGCCGGGAGAGTAGCGGTCGAGCTCCCGCCGCAACACACTCACCAGTTCAGCGACGCTGCTACGCTCATGCATGAGAGCACAGAGTAGCGCTACCGCACCCTCGGGGATAGCAGTCGGCGAAGCCGGCCCGGCCACGGGCGGCAGGTCCTTCGGCACCCTTCAGGCCGCCCTCGGTGTCGTCGCCTTCTCCCTCACCTTCCCCGCCACCGCCTGGGGCCTGGAGGGCTTCGGCCCCTGGTCCCTGATCGCCGTGCGCAGCATCCTGGCCGCCGTGATCGCGGGGGCCTGTCTGCTGGTGGTGGGGGTGGCGCCGCCCGAGCGGCGGCACTGGGCGGGCCTCGCGGTGGTCGGTGCCGGCGTGGTGCTGGGCTTCCCCCTGCTGACCACGCTGGCGCTGCAGACGTCGACCACCGCGCACGCCGCCGTCGTGGTCGGCCTGCTCCCGCTGACCACCGCGCTGCTGTCGGCCCTGCGCATCGGCACCCGCCCCTCGCGCACCTTCTGGATCGCGGCCCTGGCGGGTGCGGCGGCCGTGATCGCGTTCACGGTGCAGCAGAGCGGCGGCGCCCTGACCTCGGCGGACGCCTACCTCTTCGCGGCACTGCTGGTGTGCGCGGCCGGCTACACGGAGGGCGGCCGGCTGGCCCGGGTGATGCCGGGCTGGCAGGTCATCGGCTGGGCGCTGGTGCTGTGCCTGCCGCTGACGGTGCCGATGGCCGCCGTGGCGCTGTCCTTCGAGCCGGTGCACCTGACCGGGCACAGTGTGACCGGGCTGCTATGGGTGGCGGTCGGTTCGCAGTTCCTCGGCCTGGTCGTCTGGTACCGGGGCATGGCCGCCATCGGCATCCCCAAGGCCAGCCAGTTGCAGCTGGCGCAGCCGCTGCTCACACTGGTGTGGTCGGTACTTCTCCTGGGCGAGCACCTGACGGTGGCCGCTCCGCTGACGGCCGCGGCGGTACTGGTGTGCATCGCGGTCACCCAGCGGGCCCGGGGTTGAGCGGCGGCACACAGGTGAGGAGGCCCCACGGATGCACGCAGCCAAGGGCGACCAGCTGGTCCAGCACGGACGGGTGGTCGGTGAACACGACAAGGTCGCGGAGATCGTCGAAGTCATGGGTGAGCGGGGCACTCCCCCGTACCGGGTCCGGTTCGAGGACGGGCACGAAGCTGTGTGCTCGCCCGGCCCCGACTCGGAGATCCGGCACGGTCGGACGCGGCGGTAGTCCGGTGGCCGTCGCCCCATGAGGGAGCGGTTCAGCGCGGGACGGTGGCCGGCTGCGAGTAGTGGTCGGCGGCCACCCGCGCCATCGCGCCGCCGGGGTCCTCGGCGACGTCCTTCGCGGAGAAGAAGACGTGTCCGCGGACCTCGGGGTGGCGCGCGGCCAGCGTGAGGTGGCGGGACAGCTCGGCGGGGTCCTGCCAGGCGGCGGGCTGCGCCGGGTCCCCCGCCTTGTACAGCGCCTCCCCCACGTACAGGTGGGTGCGGCTGCCCCTGGCCACCTCGGCCCACCAGGGCAGCAGCTTCGCGTAGTCGGCGGCCTCCAGGCCGATGTTCCAGTACAGCTGGGGCACGACGTAGTCGAGCCAGCCCTCGCGCACCCACTTGCGGGTGTCCGCGTACAGGTCGTCGTACGTCTGCACGCCCGCCCGGGTGTCCGAGCCGCGCTCGTCGGTGGCCGCGTTGCGCCACACACCGAACGGGCTGACGCCGAACCGGGCGGCCGGCCGGACCTTCTTGACGCGCTCCGCGGTCTCGCGCACCAGCCGGTCGACGTTGTCCCGCCGCCAGGCGGCCTTCGTGGCGAAGCCGGTGCCGAACGTGCCGTAGGTGCCGCCGTCGTCGAAGCTCCGGCCCGCCACCGGATAGGGGTAGAAGTAGTCGTCGAAGTGGACCCCGTCCACCGCGTACTTCGCGACCGCGTCCATCATCGCGTCCTGCACGAAGGCCCGGACCTCGGGCAGCCCGGGGTTGTAGTAGAGCTGCCCGCCGTACGGCACCACCCAGCCGGGGTTCTTGCGCGCCGGGTGCGAGGAGACCAGGCGGGCCGGGTCGTCGTGCGCGGCGACGCGGTACGGGTTGAACCAGGCGTGCAGCTCCAGGCCGCGGGCGTGGGCCTCCTTCACCGCCGTGCCCAGCGGGTCCCAGCCCGGGTCGCGGCCCTGACTGCCGGACAGGTACTGCGACCACGGCTCGTACGCCGAGGGCCACAGCGCGTCGGCCGACGGCCGCACCTGGAGGAACACCGTGTTGAGGCGGTGCCGGACCGCGTTGTCGAGGTGCTCGATCAGCTCCGCGCGCTGCTCGGACGCCCGCAGCCCCGCGCGGGTGGGCCAGTCGCGGTTGGCCACGGTGGCCAGCCACATGCCCCGCATCCCGGCGGCGGCACTGCGCGCGGGCGGCGGCTTCGCGGGTCCTGGGGCCGCCGACGCCCGGGGCGCCGTCGTGAACGCCGACAACGCCGCCACCGTGAAGGCACGGCGCGAGACACGGCCCATGGGAAGTCCTCCTGAACGCTGCGGATCCGCACGGTCACGGATCGTGTACGGGCCCACAGCATGCCCGACCCGGGGGACGGATCCGTGACCATTCGGAGGTAACGTGCTCGATCGGAGCAGACGCCGGGGACCCCGGCGCACCTGCCGCAAGCCGTGAAGTCAGCGAAAGGGACGATGTGACCGGCATCTCGGGAGATATCGCACGCGTCGGCGTGGTGGGCTGCGGTCAGATGGGGGCGGGCATCGCCGAGGTGTGCGCCCGCTCCGGTCTGGAGGTGATGGTCGCCGAGACCACGGGCGAGGCTCTGGAGATCGGCCGTACCCGGCTGTACAACTCGCTGACCAAGGCCGCCGAGCGCGGCAAGATCACCGAGGAGGAGCGGGACGCGACGCAGGCGCGCCTCAGCTTCACCACCGACCTCGGCGAGTTCGCCGACCGTGATCTGGTGATCGAGGCCGTCGTCGAGAACGAGCAGGTCAAGACCGAGATCTTCCAGGTGCTCGACCAGGTCGTGACCCGCCCGGACGCGATCCTGGCCTCCAACACCTCCTCGATCCCGCTGGTGAAGCTGGCGGTCGCCACCTCGCGGCCCGACCACGTCATCGGCGTCCACTTCTTCAACCCGGCCCCGGTGCAGCAGCTGGTCGAGCTGATCCCGGCGCTCACCACCTCCGAGGGCACGCTCAGCCGGGCGCAGCTGTTCACCGAGAAGGTGCTCGGCAAGCACGCCATCCGCGCCCAGGACCGCTCCGGCTTCGTGGTGAACGCGCTGCTGATCCCCTACCTGCTCTCCGCGATCCGGATGTTCGAGTCGGGCATCGCCAGCCGCGAGGACATCGACAACGGCATGGAGATGGGCTGCGCCCACCCGATGGGGCCGCTGAAGCTGACCGACCTGATCGGCCTGGACACGGTCGCCTCGGTGGCGTACTCGATGTACGAGGAGTACAAGGAACCGCTGTACGCCGCTCCCCCGCTGCTCCAGCGCATGGTCGACGCGGGCCGCCTGGGCCGCAAGAGCGGCTCGGGGTTCTACTCCTACGGCTGATCACGCCCGAGCCTGAGGTGGTGCAGCAGGAGGAGCGCGGCCGCCATGTTGGCGGCCGGGACCTCCCCGCGGGCGACGAGGTCGGGGACGAGTTTGAGGGGGACCCATTCCCTGCGGTCCGACTCGAAGTCGTCCACGGGGTGTCCGACGTAGGTGCCCTCGTCGCTCCAGTAGACGTGGTGCCGGGCGTCGGTGAGTCCGTTGGACGGCTCGACGCTCATGAGGTGGTGCAGGGGTCCGGGCCGCCAGCCGGTCTCCTCCTCCAGCTCCCTGGCGGCCGCCACCGCGACGTCCTCGCCGTCCTCGACGACGCCGGCCGCGAGTTCCCAGCCCCAGCTGTCGGTGATGAAACGGTGCCGCCACAGCAGGAGGACCTCGCCCGCCTCGTTGACGACCGTGGCCACGGCCACGGGGCGCATGCGTATCAGGAAGTGGTCGAGATGTCGGCCGTCCGGTAGCTCGACATCGGCGAGATTGACGCTGAACCAGCGATTTGAGTACACATTTTGTTCGCTCTGTTTCGTCCACTGCACGGTTCTGCCACCTTCCTTGAGTAGGTGGCAATATCGCAGCAGCGACGTCCCGGCAGCAGGCGCACGGCGGCCGCTCACGGTGCAGTGGTGGGCGCGGGGCTCAGAGGGACGGGCGGGTCACAGTGGTACGCGCAGGGCCCCGTCGATGAGTTCGGCGGCCTCGGCCGTGCCCGCACACCCGTTGCTCACCAGGTGCTCGCGCACCGCGCGCAGTCTGTCGCGCAGGCGCTGGGACTCCATGCCCCGGGCCTGCTCGGCCATCCGCACGGCGGTGGCCACCGCCTTGTCGGCATGGCCCTGGCGCAGTTCGATCGTGCTGAGCATGGCGAGTCGGTGCACGCGGCCCCGGTCGTGCGCCGGGTTGTCGACGGCCGCGGCGGCGTGCTCCCCGGCCGCCGCGAGTTCACCGAGGCTGAGCAGGGCTTCGGCGACCTGGACGTTGACCAGGCCGGGCTGGACATAGCCGGTCTCGTCGGGCTCGTACCCGCGCCGGATCCGCTCGGCGGCCTGCTCCGCCCGCCGGATGCAGGACAGGGCGCCGGTGCCGTCACCGAGGTGCGCGTACGCCTTGGCCTGCATCGCGTACAGGTCGGAGGCGAGCGCCGGGGTGATGTGCCGTCCCGCGGCGCGCAGCGCGGCCTCGGCGAAGGCGACGGCCTGCCGGTACTCCCGCATGAACAGTGCCTGGTTGACCAGCAGCGCGATGACGTAGGCGCCGAGCCCCCGGTCGCCGCTGGCCTTCGCGAGCCGGAGCGCCTGGTGGAAGTAGCGCTGTGCGAGGCCGTGCGCGTCGGAGTCGTAGGCGCAGATCCCGGCGACGGCCACCAGGCCCCCGGTGGCCCGGTGCAGCTGCCGTCCGGTGGCATCGGTGTAGCTGCCGCGCAGCATCGGGGCGGCCTCGGAGTTGAGGAAGCCGACGATGCGGGCGCGGGTCGCCATGCCGCCGGCCTTGCGGTACATCTGCTCGTAGTGGGCGCGCGCGCAGCGGATCATCTCCAGGTCCGCCGCGGTGACCCGGTGCCGGCCGCCGCGGGAGACGTCCACGTCCTCGGGCGGGTTCTCCCACTCCCACACCGGCATCACGGCGGGCGTGCCGGTGAGCGCGGGGGCGCCGAGGATGTGCGGGCGCTGCTGCTGGTCGGAGCGCCACAGGGCGGTCGCCCGCTCCACGAACCCGGACAGCGAGCCGGTGTGCGGTGCGGCGGGTTCGCCGGGCACGCCGAGGCCGATGTCGTCGAGGGTGACGGGGCGGTGCAGCCGGGACGCGAGGACCTCGCAGATCAGGTCGGGCACCTGGCCGCGTGGCCGCTGCCCCTTCAACCACCGCGCGACGGCGGTGTGTTCGTACCTCAGTGCGAGCCCACGGGCCCGCCCCGCCTGGTTGACGTGCGCCGCCAGTCCCGCGTGCGAGATCCCGGCCTCGTCCAGGATCGCGTCGAGCAGGGTGTTGGGCTGCATGGGTGCCCCCCGGTGAATCGGTGCCGACAGCGTAGTGTGTCGGCCTTCACACGGGGTGTGAACGGAGTACGCGCATCCGCAGCGTGTGCGCACTGTCGCGGAGAGTTCCGGACCGGTTGACTGAGCTGCCTCGAAAGAGGCCGGCCGGGCCGCCGGCTCCCCCTCGTACAGTGCGGCGGCCCGTGTTCACACCGTCCGCCCAGCTGCCTGCCCGACACTCCGTGGCGGGCGGACGGTCGCCGGCCGGGCGATGACGTACCCAGGGGCGCGGTGAACTGCGCGACCAGCCACCAACTGTCCGCGGCCGCCGATCGGCACAAGCCCCACGCCCCTGGGCGAACCGTCAGCTCCGGAGCGCCGCTCCCACCCGCTCGCCCGCGAGGGCGACCGCGGCGTCGCGGGCGGCCGACGCCTCGTCGACCGTCAGCGTCCGGTCCCCCGCGCGAAAGCGCAGCGCGTACGCCAGGGACCTGCGCCCCTCACCGAGCTGCTCGGCGTTGTCGTAGACGTCGAACAGCCGGATGGACTCCAGCAGTTCACCCGCGCCCTCGCGCAGCGCGGCCTCGACGTCGGCCGCCGGGACGAACGCGTCGACCACCAGGGCGACATCCTGCGTGGCGACCGGGAACGTGGAGATGCCCGGCGCCTGCGGGGTGTCGTCGCCGACCCGCTCCACGGCGTCGAGGTCCAGCTCCATCGCGCAGGTGCGCGCGGGCAGACCCAGCGTCTTCAGGACCCGCGGGTGCAGCTCACCCGCGTGCCCGACGACCTTGTCCTCGCCGTCCACGGTGACCGTCAGCTCGGCGCAGCGGCCCGGGTGCCAGGGGCCGTACTGGCCCTTGCGGGTGGCCAGTTCGGCACCGGCCTCGCGGGCGACGGTCCGGGCGGCCTCGACCGCGTCGGCCCAGTCGCCCGGACGGCCCTTGCCCCACCAGCCGGCCTGCTCGCGGGCGCCGGCCAGGACCACCGCGACGTGCCGGGGCTGGTCGGGCAGCGCGGCGTCCAGCGCGGCGAGGTCGTCCGCGTCGGGACGCCGGTCCACGGGCAGGTTCGCGGCGACCCGCTGCTCGTCACGCGGGAGGAAGACCAGGCCGGTCTCGAAGAGCGCCAGGTCGTGCGCGCCCCGGCCGTCGTTGCGGCGCAGCGCACCGAGCAGCCCCGGCAGCAGCGAGGTCCGCAGCGCGGGCTCCTCGTCGCTGAGCGGGTTGACCAGCTTGACGACACGGCGGGCCGGGTCGTCGGCGTCGAGACCGAGCTGGTCGAAGACCTGCTCGCCGACGAACGGGTAGTTCAGCGCCTCGACGTAACCGGCCCCGGCCAGTGCCCGGCCGACCCGGCGGTGCAGCCGCTGGCGGGGGGTCAGGCCGCGGCCCGCCGGGGGGCGGGGCAGCGTGGAGGGCAGGTTCTCGTAGCCCTCCAGGCGGATGACCTCTTCGGCCAGGTCGTTCGGGTCGGTGAGGTCGGGCCGCCAGGACGGCACGGTGACGAGCAGTTCGTCCTGGCCGTAGACGTCGCAGCCGACCTCCTGGAGGCGGCGTACCACGGTCTCGCGGCCGTAGGCGACGCCCGCGACCTTGTCCGGGTGGTCGGCCGGGACGCTGATCGTGTGCGGTGCGGACGGGGCGCTGATCTCGGTGACGCCGGCCTCGGCGGTGCCGCCCGCGAGCAGCACGAGCAGGTCGACGGTCCGCTGCGCGGCAGCGGCGGCGGCCTGCGGGTCGACGCCGCGCTCGAAGCGGCGGGAGGCCTCCGAGGACAGCTTGTGGCGGCGGGCGGTGCGCGCGATGGCCACCTGGTTGAAGTGGGCGGCCTCGATCACCACGTCGGTGGTCGCGGTCCCCCCGTTCTCGGCGGCACCGTGATCCGCGATCTCGGTGTTCGCGCCGCCCATGACGCCGGCGAGCCCGATCGGGCCCCGGTCGTCCGTGATGACCAGGTCCTCGGCGTGCAGCTTGCGCTCGGTCCCGTCGAGGGTGACGATCTTCTCGCCCTCCTCGGCCCGGCGCACGCCGATGGTGCCCTGGACCAGTCCGCGGTCGTAGGCGTGCAGCGGCTGGCCCAGCTCCATCATCACGTAGTTGGTGACGTCGACGGCGAGCGAGATCGAGCGCATGCCGACCTTCTGGAGCCGGCGCTGGAGCCAGATCGGGGAGCGCGCCTCGGCGCTGAGGCCGGTCACCGTGCGGGCGGTGAAGCGGTCGCAGCCGGTGGGGTCGGCGATCTTCACCGGGTAGCCGTACGCGTTCGGGCCCGGCACGTCGAGCAGGGCCGGGTCGCGCAGCGGCAGGCCGTAGGCGATGGCGGCCTCGCGGGCGACGCCGCGGATGGACAGGCAGTCGCCGCGGTTGGCGGTGACGGCGATGTCCAGGACCTCGTCGACCAGCTCGAGCAGCTCGATGGCGTCCTTGCCGACCTCGGTCTCCGGCGGCAGCACGATGATGCCGTGCGTGCCGTCGTCGCCCATGCCCAGCTCGTCGCCGGAGCAGATCATGCCGTGGGACGTCTTGCCGTAGGTCTTGCGGGCGCTGATCGAGAAGCCGCCGGGCAGGGTGGCGCCGGGGAGGACCACGACGACCTTGTCGCCGACGGCGAAGTTCCGGGCGCCGCAGACGATCTCCTGCGGCTCACCCGTGCCGTTGGCCTGTCCGACGTCGACGGTGCAGAAGCGGATCGGCTTCTTGAAGCCCTCCAGTTCCTCGATGGTCAGCACCCGGCCGACGACGAGGGGGCCCTTGAGGTCGGCGCCCAGGTGCTCGACGGTCTCGACCTCGAGTCCTGCCGAAATCAGCTTGGCCTGCACGTCGCGGCCGGTCTCGGTGGCCGGCAGGTCGACGTACTCCCGCAGCCAGGAAAGCGGGACCCGCATCAGATCTCCATCCCGAACGGCCGGGTGAACCGGACGTCACCCTCGACCATGTCTCGCATGTCCTCGACGTTGTGGCGGAACATCAGCATCCGCTCGATGCCGAACCCGAAGGCGAAGCCGCTGTACTTCTCCGGGTCGATGCCGCAGGCGGTCAGCACCCGCGGGTTGACCATGCCGCAGCCGCCCAGCTCGATCCAGCCCTCGCTGGAGCAGGTGCGACAGGGGCGGTCGGGGTTGCCGACGGACGCGCCCTTGCAGACGTAGCAGAGCATGTCCATCTCGGCGGACGGCTCGGTGAAGGGGAAGAAGTTCGGCCGCAGCCGGGTCTTCATCTCCGCGCCGAACAGCGACTGGACCATGTGGTCCAGGGTGCCCTTGAGGTCGGCCATGGTCAGGCCCTCGTCCACGGCGAGCAGCTCGACCTGGTGGAAGACGGGGGTGTGCGTGGCGTCCAGCTCGTCGGTGCGGTACACCCGGCCGGGGCAGATCACGTAGACCGGCAGCTCGCGGGAGAGCGCGGAGCGGATCTGCACGGGCGAGGTGTGGGTGCGCAGCACGACGCCCGACTCGGTGCCGCCCTTCGGGCCCTCTACGAAGAAGGTGTCGGCCTCGCCGCGGGCGGGGTGGTCCGGGCCGATGTTGAGGGCGTCGAAGTTGAACCACTCCGCCTCGGCCTCGGGGCCCTCGGCGACCTCGTAGCCCATGGCCACGAAGATGTCCTCGATGCGCTCGGAGAGCGTGGTGAGGGGGTGGCGGGCGCCGGCCGGTACGCGGTCGTAGGGCAGTGTGACGTCCACGGCCTCCTCGACCAGGACGCGCGCGTCGCGCTCGGCCTCCAGCTCCTCCTGTCGGGCGGCCAGCGCCTTGTTCACCGCGCCGCGGGCCATGCCGACGCGCTTGCCGGCCTCGGCCTTGGCCTGCGGGGGCAGGGCGCCGATCTCGCGGTTGGCCAGCGCCAACGGGGAGGTGCCGCCGGTGTGGGCGACCTTGGCCTCCTGGAGCCCGTCGAGGGAGTCCGCGGCGGCGAAGGCGGCGAGCGCCTCGTCCCGCATGCGCTCGATCTCTTCCGGTTTCAACGCCTCGACCTCGACAGGGTCGTACGACTTATTCGGTGCCGACATCTCTTCCCGTGCTTCCGATTGTCCCCCAGCTATCGCTGGGAGGTGCCCCATGCTGATGGTCCCCGTCACCGGCTCGTGGACGAAGCGTCCGTGCGACGCGGCGCCTCCGTGACGAATCGTCTCCGTCTGGGCGTCTTCGTCTGGGCGTCTTCGTCTGCGGGACACAAAGGTGCCAGAGGCCGAGTCTAACGGGGTGGAGGAAGGTGAATGCGCCCGCGGTGCTCAGGCCAGGTAGGCCGGGGCCGCCACGGGCAACGTAAATCGGAACTCGGCGCCGCCGCCGGGGGCGCGGCCGACCGTGATGGTGCCGCCGTGGGCCTCGACGATGCCCTTGACGATGTAGAGCCCGAGGCCGGTGCCACCGCGCTTGCTGCCCCGCCAGAAGCGGGTGAAGACGCGGTTCATGGACTCCTCCGGGATGCCGGCCCCTTCGTCGCTCACCGTGACCGACGTGGCTGTGTCCTCCCCTTCGCGGGGGGACGCCGCGGGCGTGACGTCAATGGTGACGGTTCCCTCGCCGTGCCGCACGGCATTTTCCAGCAGGTTGCTCAGCACCTGGTCGACCTTGTCGGGGTCGGCCCACAGATCGGGCAGCGGCTGGGCGATGCGGAGCAGGAAACGGTCGGCCTCCTGGCCGGCGGCGACGTAGGCCTGGATGTGGCGGCCGACGGCGGCGCCGATGTCGACGGGCTGGCGGCGCACCTCCAGGCGGCCCGAGTCGATCCGGGAGATGTCCAGCAGCTCGGCGATGAGGCGGGTGACCCGGTCGGCGTCCGCGTCGACCGTCTCCAGCATCAGCCGCTTCTGGTCGTCGGTGAACCGCTCCCACTTGGCCAGCAGCGTGGCCGTGAAGCCCTTGACGGAGGTGAGGGGCGAGCGCAGTTCGTGCGCGACGGTGGCGATCAGCTCGGCGTGGCTGCGCTCGGTACGGCGGCGGGCCTCGGTGTCGCGCAGGGTGACGACGACGCGGTGGACGGGGCCGGTGGGCCGCGTACGGACGTAGCGGGCGGCGACGAGGACCTCCCGGCCGCCGGGGAGCAGGAGGTTGCGCTCGGGCTGGCCGACGCGGATGGCGAGCCCGCCGTACGGATCGGTCAGCTGCCACCAGCGCCGGCTCTCCAGGTCCTCCAGGGGCAGGGCCTGCTCCAGGGGCTGTCCGAGGGCCTGGGCGGCGGGGGTCGCGGTGATGCGGGCCGCGGCGGCGTTGAAGCAGACGACGCGTCCGTGCTCGTCCGCGACGACCAGGCCGTCGGGCAGCTGGTCCGGGTCGATGCCGAGGTCGGCGAGATCGCCGGGCGTGCGGGGCGCGGGCGGTCGCGGCGTCTGACGCGCACCCGGTGCGCTGCTCGTGCCGACGCTCATCCCCGTACCCCACCTCTCAACCGCGCAGGGGCCTTGAGCTGGTCACCCTACTAGGCCTCGGTGACGCAGCGGCACCCTCCGGCGGCGCGCTGTGCACGCGCCGACGCGTAGAGACATACGGCGGCGGCGGTCGCGAGGTTCAGACTCTCGGCCTTCCCGTGGATGGGGACGCGCACAACGGCGTCGGTGAGGGTGCGGGTCTCCTGCGGGAGCCCCCACGCCTCGTTGCCGAACACCCAGGCGGTGGGGCCGCCCATGGTGCCGGCGTCCAGCTCGGCGTCCAGGTCGTCCTGGCCCGCGCCGTCGGCGGCGAGCACCCGGACACCGGCGTCCCGCAGTCCGGAGACGGCCCGTTCCACGGGTACGCCGACGGCGACCGGCAGGTGGAACAGGGAACCGACGGAGGCGCGCACGGCCTTGGGGTTGTACAGGTCGACGGAGGCGTCGGTGAGCACCACCGCCTCGGCGCCGGCGGCGTCGGCGCAGCGCAGCACGGTCCCGGCGTTGCCGGGGTCCCGGACGTGGGCGAGGACGGCGACGAGCTTGGGCCGGGCGGCGAGGATCTCCTCGAACGGCGTGTCCAGGAACCGGCAGACCCCGACCAGTCCCTGCGGGGTGACGGTGGTGGAGATGTCCTCGATCACCGAGTCGGCGGCGAGGTGCACCCGGGCGCCGACGTCACAGGCGGCCCCGACGATGTCGGCGTACCGCTCCGCGGCCTCGACGGTGGCGAACAACTCGACCAGCGTCTCCCCGAACCCCGCCGCCTCCCGCACGGCCTGCGGCCCCTCGGCCAGGAACAGCCGCTCCTTCCCCCGGAAGTTCCGCTTCCCCAGCCGCCGCGCGGCGGCGACACGGGGAGAACGGGGGGAGATCAGCTCGGGGCTGGCAGGACGCACTCTTTCTCACCTTCACATCTGAATCGTCGTGGACTGCAACGCGCCCCAAAGGGGCGCGGGGCTGCATCTATGTGCGGCTCCGCCGCGTGGGCGCGACCAGCCACAAGGAGCCCGCAGCCGAGACCGGACCGGTCGGGCGGCAACCGAAGGGACCCGCAGGCTCACAGCCTGCGGGTCCCTTCAACTACGGCTCGAGCCGGCGCAGCGTCACGCCGCCTTCGGCGCGTTCACATCGCTCGGCAGTGCCTTCTGCGCGACCTCGACGAGCGCGGCGAACGCGTTCGGGTCGTTGACGGCCAGCTCGGCGAGGATCTTGCGGTCGACCTCGACGTTGGCGGCCTTCAGGCCCTGGATGAAGCGGTTGTACGTGATGCCGTTGGCGCGGGCAGCGGCGTTGATGCGCTGGATCCACAGCTGGCGGAAGTCACCCTTGCGCTTCTTGCGGTCGTTGTAGTTGTAGACCAGCGAGTGGGTGACCTGCTCCTTGGCCTTGCGGTACAGGCGCGAACGCTGACCGCGGTAGCCGGAGGCCTGCTCGAGGATCGCCCGGCGCTTCTTGTGGGCGTTGACTGCCCGCTTGACGCGTGCCACTTTTAACTCCTTGTAGCGGGGCCGCGGTGGTCCTCACGCGGCCCGGTATCGATTGGGTCCCGGTCCTGCCGTACGACGCTCAGTGGCGCCCGTACGTCACTTGCCGAGAAGCTTCTTGATCTTCTTGGCGTCGCCCGGGGCCATCTCGGCGTTGCCGGTGAGGCGACGCGTCAGGCGCGACGACTTGTGCTCGAGCAGGTGGCGCTTGCCGGCGCGCTCACGGAGCACCTTGCCGGAGCCGGTGACCTTGAAGCGCTTGCTGGCACCGCTGTGCGACTTGTTCTTCGGCATAGCGCCGTTCTCTCCTCGTCGGTGGCGCTCCGGTGCCCGGTCGTGAAACCGGGCACGGTTGGAGCGTCGAACTGGTATCGGTTTGTGTCCTGGGGACTTGCGTCCCCCGGGGTCACGCGTCGGCGGGAGCCTCGGCCTGAGCCTCGGCGACCTCTTCGTCGGACTCCGCGGCGTTCTGCGACTTGCCGGGGTTGGCCTTCGCGTCCGCCTTGCGGGCTTCCTGCGCCTGGCGGGCCTCGGCCATCGCCTCGGTCTTCTTCTTGTGCGGACCGAGGACCATGATCATGTTCCGGCCGTCCTGCTTCGGATTCGACTCGATGAAGCCGAGGTCCTGGACGTCCTCCGCGAGACGCTGCAGCAGTCGGTAGCCGAGCTCCGGCCGGGACTGCTCGCGACCACGGAACATGATCGTGATCTTGACCTTGTCGCCCTGCTTGAGGAACCGGACGACGTGACCCTTCTTGGTGTCATAGTCGTGCGGGTCGATCTTCGGCCGGAGCTTCATCTCCTTGATGACCGTGTGCGCCTGGTTCTTGCGCGCCTCACGGGCCTTCATGGCCGACTCGTACTTGAACTTCCCGTAGTCCATGAGCTTGCACACGGGCGGACGGGCGTTCGCCGCGACCTCGACGAGATCGAGGTCGTACTCCTGCGCAAGCTCCAGGGCCTTGGCAAGCGGGACAATCCCGACCTGCTCGCCGCTGGGACCGACAAGTCGCACCTCGGGAACGCGAATCCGGTCGTTGATGCGGGGCTCGGCGCTGATGGATCCTCCTCGGTAGCACCACGCGACGGTCTGGCGGACAGCCGCGTAACGTCTGTGTTCGATAGACCTAACCGCGCCGGCGCATGAAAAATGCCCCGGACGATCACAGGCGGGGCTCCTCGAACTACTACCGGAGCACCGCCGCGATGGCCGCGGGGCGCGATTCGGGCTGGTCGCCGCCGCTGGGACGGGACCGCCTGACCGGTGACCCGCCGTCCGGAGGACGGCCAGGTGGGAGTTCGAAAGCCTCCACTTGTGGGCCGGATCCGCTGCCGTGGGCGTGCGTGTCCGACCGGTCGTTACACAAGGTTAGCAGCTCGGCAGGGGAAGGGCTAACCGAGACCGAGTGGGGCCGGACCGCCCGCTGCGCCTATCGTGTGCGGCATGAGTGAGACCCCTGCTGAATCCCCGGCGAATCCCGACTTCGACGCCATGACCCGCGACATCGCCGAGGTCCCCGCGGTCGAGGTGATCGTGACGGTCGCCGTCAATCTGATGAGCGCCGCCGCCGTGAAGCTGGGCCTGACCGAGGAGGGCGACGAGCACAAGGACCTGGACGAGGCCCGCAAGCTGGTGCACGCGCTGGCCGGTCTGCTGGACGCGACCGCGACCGAGATCAGCTCGTTCCACGCCGCGCCGCTGCGCGACGGTCTGAAGTCGCTCCAGCTCGCCTTCCGCGAGGCCTCGCTCGTCCCGGACGAGCCGGGCCAGGGCCCGGGCGAGAAGTACACGGGCGCGATCTACGGCTGATCCGGGAGCCGTCCCCGCACGTACAAGGGCTCGCCCGGCGGCGTCGCCCCGGCCGGCAGCAGTGCCAGGTCGAGGCCGCGCACCAGGCGGGCCCTCAGTGTGTCGTCGGCGGCCAGCCGCTCGGCGACGGCGCGGGCGGCCGTCGCCGCGTCGGCCCCCGGGTCGAGGACGAGGGCCAGGGTGCCGTCGGCCCGGCCCGGCCCGAGGTGTCCCCGGAGCACGGCGGGCTCGGCGGCCAGGGCGGTGCGTACGGCCTCGGCGACGGCCGGGTCCGCGAGCGGGTCGGTCGTCGTACGCCCCTCGGCCAGCGCCAGCAGCACCGCTCCGGTCAGCTCGAACGGCACCGGTCCGGCCAGGTCCAGTACGACGGTGTCGGCCTTCTCGTGCGCGGCGGCCTGCAACGCCTGGTGCACGGGTACGGCGACGGGGCGGGCCCCCGGGTCCCAGCGGGCGAGCGACTCGGTGGACGTGAAGGCGGGCAGCGCGGTGCGGTCGCCGGCCTTCAGGGTCGGTACGGCCATGTCACTGCTCTTCTCGCGGCGCAGTCCCTTCTCGTCCTCCTCCACTTCGCCGAGTACGGCGACGACGGGCACGAGCAGCCGGGCGCCCTTGAGCGCCTCCAGCACGGGGGCCACGGCGGTGCGGTCCTGGGCCCAGGCGGCGAGCGCCGCGCTCAGCCCGGGGTCGGCGGAGCCGTCGTCGTCGAAGAAGGCGGAGTCGGGAATGTTCTTGTTCGCCACGGTCCCCGACCCTATCGGGGTGCGGACGCCGCTCCTCACCGGCCTCTCAGGGAGCTCTGACCAGGATTTAACCTCCGTCCAACGCCCCGCACAGCAACCGCCTGAACCATCGCCGCCATGGAGTCCTCCAGAGCCCGGCGGCACCGGCGCGATCAGCGGCGCATCCCGGTGTGGTCCGCCCTGATCGCGTTCGCCGTCGTGGGCGCCACGGCCACCGGCGCCGTGTACTGGCAGGGCCACGCGCGCCCCGGTGCGGGTGGCGCCGTATCGTCGTCGGCCTCGGCACCTTCGGGCGGGGAGGCATCGGTGGAGGCGGAGACGGTCGAGCCGGTGGTGGACCGTGACGAGCGGCTGACGGCGGCCATGGCCTCGGTGGACGTGGCGGACGGCGCCGAGGTCTCGTTGGCGGTACTCGATCCCGACTCCGGCGAGAGCGCCTCGTACGGCACGGGCGCCTTCGACACGGCGAGCATCGTCAAGGTCGACATCCTGGCGGCGCTGCTGCTCGGGGCGCAGGACGCGGGGCGTTCGCTGACCGCCGAGGAGAAGACGTACGCCGTCGCGATGATCGAGAACAGCGACAACGACTCGGCGTCGGCGCTGTGGCGGGCGATCGGGACGGCCGACGGGCTCGACGCCGCGAACGAACGCTTCGGGCTGACGGGAACCGCGGGCGGCGACGGCCCGCTGTGGGGGCTGACCCAGACCACGGCCGCCGACCAGGTCGCGCTGCTGCGGCAGGTGTTCGTGGCGGACGACTCGGAGCTGAGCGAGGCCTCGCGGGCGTATGTGCGGGGCCTGATGGGGCGGATCGCCGACGATCAGCGGTGGGGTGTGTCGGCGGCGGCCGACGGGACCGGCGGTACGGCGTGGGCGCTGAAGAACGGCTGGCTGCGGCGCAGCACCACCGGACTGTGGGTCGTCAACAGCATCGGGCGGGTGGAGTCCGGCGGCCACGGCTACCTGGTGGCGGTGGTGTCGCGGGGCAGCGGCACGCAGGCGGAGGGCGTCGCGCTGACCGAGGCGGCTGCGCGGGCGGCGGTGGCCGTGTTCAAGGACGAGGGGCACGCCTCCGAGGAGGGCTGAGGGGGCCGCGATCACCGACGGAGGCGACGGGCGCGATCACCGACAGGGGCGACGGGTGCGATGGGGCGAGCGGAGTCAGAAGTCTTCGTGGCGTTCGCGGCGGCCCCGCCACAGGACCACGGCCGCGACCACCAGGACGCCGCCCGCGCCGCCGGCCAGCGGAGCCGCCCAGGCCGAGGTCGCGTCCTCGGACGCGGGGGCGTCCGGTCCTGAGCCGAAGTACTCGTCGCCGTACGCCGCCGCGTTCAGGCCCTCCGGCTTCAGCCGTCCGGCCGCCTCGATGGCTGCCGCGGGGTCGACGAAGCCGAAGCCGCGGGAGTCGTCGCGGCCCTCGGCGGGGGCGTTGCGCGCGGAGTCCTCCAGCAGGGCCTTGACCTGGGCCGGGGTGAGGTCCGGGTGGGCGGCCTTCACGAGGGCCGCGGCCCCGGAGACGAAGGCGGAGGCGGCGCTGGTGCCCCAGCCCTCGTAGTAGCGGTGGTCGGGGTCGGCGATGATCACGTCGACGCCGGGGGCGCTGACCGTGGCGTACCAGCGGCGGGTGGAGAAGGAGGCGCGGGTGCCGTAGCGGTCGACGGCGGTCGCGGCGATGACGCCCGGGTAGGCGGCCGGGTAGGAGATGTGGTCGCCCTTCTCGCCGCCGTTGCCGGCCGAGGCGACGACGACCACGCCCTTCTTCAGGGCGTACTGGATCGCCTCGTCCTCGGCGGGTTCGGGGTGGGCGGAGGCCGAGTCGTCGCCGAGGGAGAGGTTGATGATGTCGGCGCCGTGGTCGGTGGCCCAGCGGATGCCCTCGGCCAGGGCGTTGCCGCGGGTCTTGCGGGCCTTGGCGCGGGAGGGGTCGCCGTCCTCCAGGATCACGCGCAGGGGCAGGATCCTCGCCTCCGGGGCGATGCCCATGACGCCGTCGGTGTCGCCTGCGCCGTGTCCGTGACCGGCGATGATCCCGGCCATGGCGGTGCCGTGCCGGGCCCACGCGCGGTCGCCCTCGCTCGCGCCGAAGCCGACCAGGTCCTTGCCGGTGAGGACGTTGCCGGCCAGGTCCGGGTGGTCGGCCTCGACGCCGGTGTCCAGGACGGCGACGGTGACGCCGGCGCCCTTGGTGGTGCGCCACGCGTCCTCGGTGTGCATGGCGTCCAGGGCCCACTGCTGGGCGCGGATGCCGTCGGCGTGCGCGGCGGGTGCCGGGACGAGGACGAGGGCGGCGGCGAGGAACAGGCTCAGGGTGCCGCCTGCCCGGCGGGTGCGGTGGGCGTTCACGAGGGGTGCTCCGTGGCCGGGCCGACGTTCTTGCGCAGGGCGCGTTCGACGCGGTCGGCGAGGCCCTGCGCCTCGTGGCCGAGGCCGGCCTGGGCGGGGGCCGACGTGGCGCCGGACTCGGTGGCCTCCTCGGCCGGCTCGGGCTCGTCGACGGTGCGGCCGTCGGCCCAGCCGGAGACGGCGTAGACGACGACGGGGGCGTCGGTGAGCACGGAGACGGTCCACGAGGCCCGCTGCCGTGCGCCGAAGTCAGCGGCGACGGTGTCCTTGGCCGCGTACGGCAGTGGCATGAGGTCGGCCCGGCGGCCCAGGCCCTCCTTCTCGAAGCGGCCCGCCAGCGCGGTCATGGCGGCGGCGTCGGCCTTGGTGAAGAGCAGGCCGACGGTGGTGACGTGGCTCTGGGTGGCGTCGGTGTACGTGGCGCGGAGCAGGCGCGAGCAGCCGACCGGGTCGAGCACCTTGGCCAGCAGCCGGTCGAAGGCGCCGGCGCATTCGCCGTCCGGGGCGACGGCGACCCGCGTCCAGGTGCGGTCGGCTCCGCCGGGTCCCGCACCCTTGCCCTCGACGGTGGGCGGGAACAGCTGGTCCACGGGCACGCTGTGCCACAGGTCCCCGGCCTCGGTGAACGCGCTGCGAGCGCCCTCGTCCCCGGAGTCCCCGGCGAGCCAGCTGCCGGTGACGGCTCCGGTGAGGAGTCCCACCCCGAGCACGAGGCAGACGGCCGCGGCGACGGCCCGGGGCCGCGGACGCCCGCCGAGCCGGCGCGGCCGGGCAGACCCGTCGTATCCCTCGGGCTCCCCGAACGAGACCCGGGGCCGCCCCTCGCCGGGGGGTGCCGGGGTGTTCCAGGAGAAGGCGGGGTCGGGGCCGGCGGCGGCCGCGGAGCGCTCCGCCGGGCCGGGGGACGGAGTGGCTGCCGGTCGTGGCGTGCGGAGTTCCGTCCGAGATCCCGCTGCCGTTTCCGCGGCGAGTGCGGCCTCCGGCGCCGGTTGCGGTGCCGGTTCCGGTTCCGCCGGGATCGGGCGCAGGCGGGTGGTGGTCTCCGTCGGGGTCTCCGCGGGAACGCCGGCGCGGTGGGGCGGCGTCTGCGGCCTCCCGCTTCCGCCCGGGGCCTCACGGCCGACGGTCGGCGAGGTGTCGGGGAATCGGGCGGAGGCACGGGGCGGCGGGGCCGCGTCGTCGGTGGACCCCGAGTCGCCGAGCCGGAAGCGCGGGTTGCGGGGCCGGGCTCCGGAGTCGTCGGCGCGGTCCTCCCGACGGTTGTCCGAGGAGGCGGGCACGTCCACGCGCCCCTCGCCCGTCGCCGTACGGCGGCCCGTGGCGCCCTCGCGGAAGGGCGCGTCGGCGCGTCCCCGGAACTCCGCGTACGGAACGTCCGGGTCACCCGCACGCCCGTCCGGCGCCTCTGCCGGCCGGGGCGGGACACCGGGCCGGGGCGGGGTGCCGGTACCCGACGGCACCTCCGGGCGGGCCGGGGTCACCGGACGGGGCGTGTCGCCGGGCCCCGGCGCGGACTCTGGACCACGCGGGGCCGCCGGACGGGGAGCGCCACCGGAGCCGGTCACGGAGTCCGTGCCCCGTGCAGACTCCGGGCGGAGCGGGGTACCGGTACCCGGCGGGTTCTCCGGGCGAGGCGGCGGTGTCGCCGAACGGGGCGGTATCGCGGGAGCGGGAAAACCATCGGCACCCCACGCGGACTCCGGCCGAGACAGAGGCCCCGGACCGAACGGAGCGCCCGGGAGCGACGCGGTCTCCGGGGGCGGCGCGGTCTCCGGACGGGGCGGCGCCACCGGGCCGGGAAACCCGCCGGCGCCCGGCGCGGACCCCGTGCGGGGCGGGGTACCTGGCCGAGGCGGGGTCGTCGGGCGGGGCGGTGTCTCCGGGCGGGGAGAGGGAGCCGTACCCGGCGTGGATGCCGGGCGGGGAGAGGGAGCCGTACCCGGTGTGGACTCCGGGCGGGGAGAGGGTGCCGTACCCGGCGTGGACTCCGGGCTGGGTGGGGTGTCCGGGCGGGGTGGGGTCTCGGGGTGCGGGGGGAGGGAGGCGCGGCGCGCTTCCGTGCTCATGCACCCCCCGTTTCCTCGGGCCCGGCCCGTTTCTCCGACGCGGGCCGGTGATGTGGTCCCCTGCCCCGGCCCGGCGCGGAACGATCCGTCCCGGGCACGCATACCCGCGCGGGAGGACCGCCATCCCGGCGCGGGCTCCGGGCCCTGCCGCCGGGGTCGGGCCCGCCGTGCGTGCGCGTCACTCTACGGCGTGACCCCGCCCGAGGGGGAACCAGTCCGCGCGCGCGTGGCATTGGCCCGGAACGTCCCCCTACCCTGCGGTAATCCTGTCTGGCAGGCTGCGTCCATGACTGCGCGCGCCGCCGACCGGGCCCGTTACGACGGGGCCACCGCCCATCTGGACGCCCCCGTGGCGATCGTGGACCTGGAGGCCTTCGACGCCAACGCGGACGACCTGGTCCGCCGGGCCGGCGGCAAGCCGATCCGGGTCGCCAGCAAGTCCGTACGCTGCCGTGCGCTGCTGGAACGGGCTCTGGCACGGGACGGTTTCGCGGGCGTCATGTCCTTCACGCTGGCCGAGTCGCTGTGGCTGGCGCGCTCCGGTTTCGAGGACGTGCTGCTCGCCTATCCGTCGGCCGACCGCGCCGGGTACGCCGAGCTGACCGCCGACCCCAAGCTCGCCTCCGCCGTGACCGTGATGATCGACGACCCGGCGCAGCTGAGCCTCATCGACGCGGCCCGCGACGGCGGCCGGGAAGTCGTGCGGGTCTGCCTGGAGTTGGACACCTCGCTCAGGCTGCTCGGCGGACGGGTGCGGGTCGGCGCCCGTCGCTCCCCGCTGCACTCCCCCGCCGAGGTCGCCGACCTGGCCCGGGCGGTGGCGCGACGGCCGGGGTTCGAGGTCGTCGGCATCATGGCGTACGAGGGCCATGTCGCCGGGGTCGGGGACGCGGTGGCCGGCCGGCCGGTGCGGTCGCGGGCGGTGCGGCTGATGCAGGCCGCCGCCCGCCGGGAACTCGCCGAGCGGCGGGCCGCGGTCGTGCGGGCGGTCCGGGCCGTGGTGCCCGGCCTGGAGTTCGTCAACGGCGGTGGGACGGGCAGTGTGCAGCACACCGCCGCCGAGGACGCGGTCACCGAGATCGCCGCCGGGTCCGGGCTGTACGTACCGCGGCTCTTCGACAACTACACGTCGTTCAGCGGCCGTCCGGCGGCGCTGTTCGCGCAGCCCGTGGTACGGCGGCCGGGAGTCGGCGTCGTGACCGTGCTCGGCGGCGGCTACCCGGCCTCGGGCGCGGCAGGCGCCGACCGGCTGCCGGTGCCGTATCTGCCCGAAGGGCTGCGCTACGACCCCCAGGAGGGCCCCGGCGAGGTCCAGACGCCGCTGCTGGGCTCGCCCGCCGACGACCTGCTCATCGGCGACAAGGTGTGGTTCCGGCACGCCAAGGCCGGTGAGCTGTGCGAGCGCTTCGACGCGCTGCACCTGGTGGAGGGGGACGCGGTGACAGCGACGGTGCCGACCTACCGGGGCGAGGGGCACACCTTCCTGTAGCTCGGGCCCTCGGCTCGGGCCCGTGGCTCAGCTCGTCGGGCCGATGCCGCTGCCCACGCCGCCGCCCGTGGCCGCGTCGCCGACGGGCCGGATGCCCTTGGTGATCCGGTCCATGTCGGCGAGCGGCGGTCCGTCCTCGCCCGCGTCGAAGACGTAGCGGACGAGGATCGGGGACTCGGTGCCGACGGTGGAGGGGAACACCAGCGACTGCACGTAGCCGCCGGGCCCCTCGGCGGTCGTCACCCGCCAGCGCACGTAGTACCCGGCGCGTCCGGCGACCGCGACGGGACCGGACGCCACCTCCTTGTGGGACTCGATGCCGCCGAAGGGCTTGTTGCCGATCAGGTCGCGGTCGTAGGCGTCGTCGGCCGCGTCCTCGATGTCCTGGCGGGCGAGGGTCTTCGGGGAGGACTCGGCGTTCGCCGTGACGGTGCGGGAGACGACGAGGCCGTGCCGGCACACGCTGCCGTCGGCGGGGCAGTCGTAGGTGCCGTCCGTGGTCATCATGACGTCGTCCTCGGCGACGTGCTTGGGCAGGACCCAGCCGTCCGGCAGCGGGAAGGTGATGCCGTTCAGCTGGTCCTCGACCACGGCCGGATCGTCGGCGGAGGGTTCGGAGGGGCTCGGTGAGGGGGAGGGCGGGTCGCTCACCGGGGCGGGGTCGGTGGCGGTCGCCGTGACCGGCGGAGCCTGGGCCCCGGGGTCGCCGCCTTCGTCCTCGCCCAGGACGAACACGCCGGTGACGACGGCGGCGACCAGCACGGCCCCGGCGGCGGTGAGGGCGACGGCCTTCCCGCGCCCGCCGACACCCGGTCCGCCGCCACCGGGTCCGCCGCCCGTGGACAGCGGCACGGTCGACGGCTGCGACGGCTGGCCCGGCTGCACCTGATGGGCCTGCTGCTGCCACGGCTGCGGGACCTGGCCCACGGCCGGGCCGTACCCGGCGGTCTCGAGGGCGCGCCGGTGCTCCGTCCAGGCCGTGCCGTCCCACCACCGCTCCTGGTGCGGGGCCGACGGGTCGCGGTACCAGCCGGGCGGTGGCGTCATGCTCATCCCGGCACCTTAAAACGCCGCACGCGGCCGGCTACAGCGGTGTGACGTACGCCCCGGAGATCCCGCCGTCCACCAGGAAGTCGGTGGCGTTGACGAAGGAGGAGTCGTCGCTGGCCAGGAAGGCGACGGCGGCGGCGATCTCCGCGGCCTCGGCGAAGCGTCCGAGGGGGATGTGGACGAGGCGGCGCGCGGCCCGTTCCGGGTCCTTGGCGAACAGTTCCCGCAGGAGCGGGGTGTTGACCGGGCCGGGGCACAGCGCGTTGACGCGGATGCCCTCCCGGGCGAACTGCACGCCCAGCTCCCGGGACATGGCGAGGACGCCGCCCTTGGAGGCGGTGTACGAGATCTGCGAGGTGGCCGCGCCCATCCGGGCCACGAAGGACGCGGTGTTGATGATGGACCCCCGGCCCTGGCGCCGCATGTAGGGGATGGCGGCCTTGCAGCACAGGTAGACGGAGGTGAGGTTGACCTCCTGGACGCGCTTCCACGCCTCCAGGCCCGTCTCCAGGATGGAGTCGTCGTCGGGCGGCGAGATGCCGGCGTTGTTGAAGGCGACGTCGACGCTGCCGTAGGTGTCGTACGCCGCCCGGAACAGCGATTCGACCTGCTCGGGGTCGGTGACGTCGGCCTTGACGAAGGTCCCGCCGCTCTCCTCGGCCGCCGCCTTGCCCCGGGCCTCGTCCACGTCCGCGCAGACGACGTGGGCGCCCTCCGAGGCCAGGCGTCGTGCGGTGGCGAGGCCGATGCCGCTGCCCGCTCCGGTGACGACGGCGGTGCGGCCGACCAGACGGCGGCAGATGATGTCCTCGGTCATGGGTGGCTAGGCCTCCGTGCTCGGCGAGACGTTGCTGTCATGGCTGATGAAGACGTTCTTGGTCTCGGTGAAGGCGGTCAGCGCGTCCGGGCCGAGTTCGCGGCCGAGGCCGGACTGCTTGAACCCGCCGAACGGTGTCCAGTAGCGGACGCTGGCGTGGGAGTTGACGGACAGGTTCCCGGCGCGCACCGCGCCCGACACGCGCAGGGCGCGGCCCACGTCCCGGGTCCACAGCGAGCCGGACAGGCCGTAGTCGGTGGCGTTGGCCAGGCGGATCGCGTCGGCCTCGTCCTCGAAGGGCAGGACGACGGCGACGGGCCCGAAGACCTCCTCGACGGCCACGCGCGCGTGCGCGTCGACGCCGGTGAGGACGGTCGGCGGGTACCAGTAGCCGGGGCCGCCCTCGGGGGCCTTGCCGCGGATGCCGTCGGCGCCGGCGGGGACGTAGGAGCGGACGCGGTCCAGTTGGGCGCGGGAGATGAGGGGGCCCATCTCGGTGCTCTCGTCGGCCGGGTCGCCGACGCGGACGGACTCGATCGCGGGGGCGAGGAGGGCGAGGAAGCGGTCGTACACCGTGCGCTGCACGAGGATGCGGGTGCGGGCGCAGCAGTCCTGGCCGGAGTTGTCGAGGAAGGACATGGGTGTGGCGGCCGCGGCGGCCTCGATGTCGGCGTCGGCGAAGACGATGTTGGGGCTCTTGCCGCCGAGTTCGAGGGTGACGGGCTTGAGGAGCGCGGCGCCCTTGGCGGCGACCCGCCGGCCCACCTTCGCCGACCCCGTGAACACGATCTTCGCCACGCCCGGGTGCTCGACCAGCGCGTCGCCCGTGACGGGCCCGTGTCCCGGCAGCACCTGGAAGAGGCCTTCGGGAAGCCCGGCGGACAGGGCGAGTTCGGCCAGCCGCAGCGCGGTCAGCGGGGTCGTCTCGGCGGGCTTGAGGAGGACCGCGTTGCCCGCGGCCAGGGCGGGTGCGGTGCCCCAGGCGGCGATCGGCATCGGGAAGTTCCAGGGGGCGATGACACCGACGACGCCGAGCGGTTCGAGGATCGTGACGTCCAGGCCGCCGGGCACCGGGATCTGGCGTCCGGTGAGCCGCTCCACTCCCCCGGCGGCGTAGTCGAGCAGGTCGCGGACGTTGCCGGCCTCCCAGCGGGCGTTGCCGATGGTGTGACCGGCCTCGCGGACCTCGAGCCGGGCCAGTTCCTCCAGGTGTTCGTCGACGGCGCCGGCGAAACGGCGCAGCAGCCGGGCCCGGTCGCCGGGGGCGAGGGCGGCCCAGGTGGTCTGCGCCCGCGCGGCCCGTGCGACGGCGGCGTCGACGTCGGCCGCGGAGGCGGCGGGGACGGTGGCGAGGACCTCTTCGGTGGCGGGGTTCAGTACCCGTAGCTCGTCGGGCGGTTCGGCGGAGACGTCGGACAAGGCGAACAGGTCGGACAACGGTGCCTCACATGCGTTCGAAGGAGCGGCGCAGCTCCCAGTCCGTGACGGCGGCGTCGAAGGCGTCCAGTTCGACCCGCGCCATGTTGCGGTAGTGGGCGACGACCTCGTCCCCGAAGGCGGCCTTGGCGAGGGCGCTGTTCTCCCACAGCTCAGCGGCCTCGCGCAGGGTGGTGGGGACGTGGGCGAAGTCGGCGGTGTAGGCGTTGCCCGGGCACGGTTCGGGCAGTTCCAGGCGCTGCTCGACGCCGTGCAGTCCAGCCGCGACCATGCCGGCCACCGCGAGGTACGGGTTGACGTCGCCGCCGGGGAGCCGGTTCTCGAAGCGCAGGGAACGGCCGTGGCCGACCACGCGCAGGGCGCAGGTGCGGTTGTCGTGTCCCCAGGCGACCGCGGTCGGGGCGAAGGAGCCGGGCTGGAAGCGCTTGTAGGAGTTGATGTGCGGCGCGTAGAGGAGGGAGAACTCGCGCAGCGCCACGAGCTGCCCGGCGAGGAAGTGACGCATGACCTCGGACATGCCGCGCTCTCCGTCGCCGGCCATGACGCTGTCGCCGTCGGCGTCGGCGAGGGAGAGGTGGATGTGGCAGGAGTTGCCCTCCAGCTCGTTGTACTTGGCCATGAAGGTGAGGGACATGCCCTCCTGGGCGGCGATCTCCTTGGCGCCGGTCTTGTAGACCGCGTGCTGGTCACAGGTGACCAGGGCCTCGTCGTAGCGGAAGGCGATCTCGTGCTGGCCGGGGTTGCACTCGCCCTTGGCGGACTCGACGGTGAGGCCGGCGCCGGCCATCTCGTTGCGGATGCGGCGCAGCAGGGGTTCGACGCGGCCGGTGCCGAGCACGGAGTAGTCGACGTTGTACTGGTTGGCCGGGGTCAGGCCGCGGTAGTTCGCGTCCCAGGCGTGTTCGTAGGTGTCCCGGAAGACGATGAACTCCAGCTCGGTGCCGACCTGCGCGGTGTACCCGAGCCCGGCGAGCCGCTCCAGCTGGCGGCGCAGGATCTGGCGGGGCGCGGCGAGCACCGGTGAGCCGTCCTCCCAGGCGAGGTCGGCGACGACCATGGCGGTGCCCTCGTTCCAGGGCAGTCGGCGCAGGGTCGCCGGGTCGGTGTGCATGGCGAAGTCGCCGTAGCCGCGGTCCCAGGAGGACATCGCGTAGCCGTCGACGGTGTTCATGTCTGCGTCGACGGCGAGGAGGTAGTTGCAGCCCTCGGTGCCGTGTGCCAGGACCTCGTCGAGGAAGAAGCGCGCGGCGAACCGCTTGCCCTGGAGGCGCCCCTGCATGTCGGGGAAGGCCAGGACGACGGTGTCGATGTCACCGGCGGCGACGAGGGCGTGCAGTTCCTCGACCCCGAGCGGGGGTGTGCGGTCTGCCACGGGGAGAGCCTCCTTCTGGCCGGGAGCCATAAGGTATGGCCGGGAACCTTTGCTTGGGAAGGGGGCGCGGCCGCGTGCGGGAGGAATCCGGCGGGAGTGTGACGGACCGGCTGGCGCCGGTGCTGCGACCGGTGCGGGCCGGCAACGGTTTCGAGGAGGCGCTGGAGCAGATCCTCCAGGTCGTCAGGCTGGGCCTGGTGTCGGGGGGCGAGCGGCTGCCGGCCGAGCGGGAGCTGGCGGAGCGGCTGGGGATCAGCCGGGTGACGCTGCGCGAGGTACTGCGGGTGCTCCAGGACCAGGGGCTGGTCCGGGCGCGACGCGGCCGGTACGGCGGAACGTTCGTGCTGCCCCGCGCGGACGCGGGCGGCGAGGACGAGCTGCGGCGCCGGGTGGCCGGGGTCGACATCGAGGACGTGCTGCGCTTCCGGGAGGTGCTGGAGGTGGGCGCGGCCGGGCTGTGCGCGGCGCACGGGCTGACGGACGTGGAGGCGGCCCGCTTGCGCGAGGCGCTGGCCGGCACGCGGGACGCGCCGCTGCCGGAGTACCGGCGGCTGGACACGAGGCTGCACCTCACGCTGGCGGAGCTGTGCGGCTCATCGGCCCTCGCGGCGCAGTACGTGGCCGTCCGCGCCACCCTCAACGACCTGCTGGACTGCATTCCGCTGCTGGTGCGCAACCTGGAGCACTCCCAGCGCCAGCACGCCGCGCTGGTGGAGGCGGTGCTCGACGGGGACGCGGACGGGGCGCGGGAGATCACGCGGGAACACTGCGCGGGGACGGCGGCGCTGCTGCGCGGGTTCCTGGCGTGAACGTCTCACGGGCGGGCTGCCGTGAGCGTCGTAGGGAAAGGTATGAGACCGGTCCTTTACGAGAACGAAGGATGGGCGGATGGCAGACGGCGGATGGAGGACGGATGGCGGACAGGCCGCTGATCGGCGTCAGCACGTATCTGGAGTCCGGGGCGCGCTGGGGTGTGTGGGAGCTGGAGGCGGCGCTGTTGCCGGCCGGGTATCCGCGGCTGGTGCAGCGGGCAGGCGGGCTGGCCGCGATGCTCCCGCCGGACGCGCCGGAGCACGCCGCCGCGACCGTCGCCCGCCTCGACGGGCTGGTGATCGCGGGCGGCCCGGACGTGGAGCCGGTCCGGTACGGCGCCGAGCCGGATCCGCGCACCGGCCCGCCCGCCCGGGCCCGGGACACGTGGGAACTGGCCCTCGTCGAGGCGGCCCTGGCCGCGCGCGTCCCGCTGCTGGGCATCTGCCGCGGCATGCAGCTGCTCAACGTCGCCCTGGGCGGCACGCTCGTCCAGCACATCGAGGGCCACGCCGAGGTGGTGGGCGTGTTCGGCGGCCACCCGGTCCGGCCGGTACCGGGGACGCTGTACGCCGCTGCCGTGCCGGAGGAGTCGTTCGTGCCGACGTACCACCACCAGGCGGTGGACAGGCTCGGCCGGGGCCTGGTCGCCTCGGCCCACGCGGCGGACGGCACCGTGGAGGCCCTGGAACTGCCGTCCGGCCCCGGCTGGGTCCTCGGCGTGCAGTGGCATCCGGAGATGGGCCAGGACGTACGGGTGATGCGGGCCCTGGTGGACGCGGCACGACCGAGCTGACCCCACCGGACACGTCCCACCAACCCACCCCACCCGCAGACAAGCCCCTCACGACGCGACACGCCACCCCCACCGGGCCGCCCCCGGCCCAGCCGACAACAGCCGCGCCGACCGCGCCGGGCCGGGCCGTCGGACACGGCCCGCCGAGCCACCACCCGAGCCACCCCGCAGACAAGCCCCTCACCACGCGACACGCCCCCGCCGACTCGCCGACCCCTGCCCAGCCGACAACAGCCGCGCCGACCGGGCCGGGCCGTCGGACACGGCCCACCAACCCACCCCACCCGCAGACAAGCCCCTCACGACGCGACACGCCACCCCCACCACGCCGACCCCGGCCCAGCCGACGACAGTCCGCCGGCCGGGCCCATCGGACACGGCCCGCCAAACCACACCGCCCCCCCACCCCGCAAACCCCTCACGTCGGAACACGCCCCGTCTCGGCCCGCCTACGCCCTGGTCAGGGACAGCAGCTGGCGGGCCGGGCCCGTGGGGCGGTGGCCGGTGGGCCAGACCGCTTTCAGGTCGCGGGCCAGGACGACGTCGGCCACGGGGACGCTCACCAGGCGTCGGGTGGTCAGTTCCTCGCCGACGGCGAGTTCGCTGAGGACGGAGGGGCCGGCGCCGCCCACCGCGGCCGCCTTGACCGCCGTGGTCGAGGACAACTCGATCAGGGGGCGGGCCAGGCCGCCCAGCGCCGCGTCCAGGACCTGACGGGTGCCCGAGCCCTTCTCCCGCAGGATCAACGGGGTCGCCGCCAGCTCGGCCGCGGCCAGGGGGCGCCTGCGGCGGGCCCAGGGGTGGCCCGGCGCGGTGACGACGACGAGCCGGTCGTGGGCGATGACCGCGGAGTCGAGGCCCGCCGGCACGCTGACCCCCTCCACGAAGCCGAGGTCCGCCTCGCCGGCCAGCAGGCGCTCCGCGACCGCCGCCGAGTTCCCGGCGAGCAACGACACCGCCGTGTCCGGCAACTGCGTGCGCAGCGCGACCAGCCAGCCCGGCAGCAGGTACTCGGCGATCGTCATGCTCGCCGCCACCCTCAGCCGCGAGTCCCGCCGGTCCCGCAGCGCCTGCGCGCCCGCGTCGAAGGCCTCGGCGGCCTCCACGATCCGTCGCGCCCAGTCCGTGACCAGGGCCCCCGCGTCGGTGAGGCGGGAGCCGCGCGGTGAGCGGTCCACCAGGGCGACGCCCAGCTGGCGTTCCATCGAGCGGACACGGCTGCTGGCGGCCGGCTGGCTGATGCCCAGCTCGCGCGCCGCCCCGCCGAGGCTGCCCAGCCGAGCCACCGCCAGCAGCAGCTCCATCGCCCCCAGGTCCGGCACCCGGTGCGCCAAAGACCCCGCCACCTGCCGCTCCCGAGCGTCGCGCCCGCCCTCCGTGCCGCCGCCGGTGCCACCGCCGGTGCCGGTGCCGCCGCCCGTGCCACTGCTCGTACCGCTGCCCATAACCCCAGCTTATGCCCTCATAGAGACATGGTCCCTGGTCAGGGAGTTCGGCCGCCGGGACGGTGGAGGCATGGTCACCGCAGCCCAGCCCCGCTCCCCCGCCGTCGGCCCGGCCGCCCGGCGCCTCCCGGCCGTCCGTCACCTCGGGCCCAACTGGTACGCCTGCGTCATGGGCACCGCCATCGTGGGCAGCGCCGGAGCCGCGCTGCCGGGGCGCATACCCGGGCTGCGCACCGCGGGCACCGCGTTCTGGGCCCTGTCCCTGGTCCTCCTCGCGGCGCTCCTCGTGGCCCGCTCCCTGCACTGGCTCCACCACCGCGACCAGGCCCGCGCCCACCTCCTCGATCCGGCGGCCGCGCCGTTCTACGGCTGCCTGTCGATGGCCCTGCTGGCCGTCGGCGGCGGCGCCGTGACCGTCGGCCGGGACTGGATCGGCGTCTCGGCCGCGGTCGCCCTGGACACCGTGCTGTTCACCGCCGGTACGGCCGTCGGACTCGCGGCGGCGGTCGCCGTGCCGTACCTGATGGCCGTACGCCACCGGATCGAGCCGGGGCAGGCCAGTCCGGTGTGGCTGCTGCCACTGGTGGCGCCGATGGTGTCGGCGGCCGTGGGACCGCTGCTGGTGCCGCACCTCCCGCCGGGGCAGCCCCGCCAGACGCTGCTGCTCGCCTGTGTCGCGATGTTCGGGGTGAGTCTGTTCGCGACGCTGGTGACGCTTCCGGTGATCTTCGGCCGGCTGCTCACCGGCGGCCCGCTGCCGCCGGCGCTGACCCCGTCGCTGTTCCTGGTGCTGGGCCCGCTCGGGCAGTCGACGACCGCGGTGGGGAAGTTCGCGGACGTGGCGCCGGGGGTCCTGCCGGGGCCGTACGCCGAGGGCTTCGAGGTCTTCGCCGTGCTGTACGGCGTGCCCGTGACGGGCTTCGCACTGATGTGGCTGGCGCTCGCCGCCGCGCACGTCGTACGGGCCCGCCGGGAGGGCATGGGCTTCTCGATGACGTGGTGGTCGTTCACCTTCCCGGTGGGCACCTGTGTCACCGGCTCCGAGGCGCTGGCCAGGCACACGGGGCTCGCGGTGTACGACGGGCTCAGCGTCGCCCTGTACGCCCTCCTGGTCGCCGCCTGGGCCGTCGCCGCCGCGCACACCGCGCGGGCCCTGCTCAGCGGCGCGCTGCTCGCAGCGCCGCGGCCAGTGCCCGGGGCGCCTCGGCCAGCGACGGCCCGTACCACGTGAGGTGGCGCCCGTCGACGAGGGCGCAGGGCAGGCCGGGGAAGGCCTCCGGGCCGTCGTCGGCGGTGAAGCGGTACGGCTCGTCCGGCAGGACCACGACGTCCGGGCGGGCCGCCCGCAGTTCGTCCACCGGGACCTTGGGGTAGCGCTCGGCGTGAGTCGCGTACAGGTGGTCGACACCGAGCCGGGACAGGACGTCACCGGCGAAGGTGTCGCGGCCCAGCACCATCCAGGGCCTGCGCCAGATCGGCACCACGGCCCTGCGGCGGCGCTCCGGGGGCGGGGACGGCAGGTCCGCCCAGGCCGCCTCCGACTCGTCCAGCCACCGGGGCCGGGACGGCGCGCCACAGGCGGTGAGCACCCGGTCCAGTTCGGTGAAGGCCTGCGGCAGCGTGCGCACCTCGGTGACCAGCACCTCGACGCCCGCGGCGCGCAGGGCGTCCAGGTCGGGGGCGCGGTTCTCCTCCTCGTTGGCGACCACCAGGTCGGGGGCCAGGGCGAGGATCCGCTCGGTCTTCGGGTTCTTGGTGCCGCCGACGCGTACGACGTCGAGCCCGGCCGGGTGCGTGCACCAGTCGGTGGCGCCGGCCAGGGCACCGGGGACGGTGAGCGCCACCGCCTCGGTCAGCGACGGCACCAGGGAGACCACCCTCACGGGCACGTCCTCACCGGCGGGGTCCTTCCCGGACCGCCTCGATGTGCTCGGCGACGGCGACGACGACCAGCCGAGTGTCGGGCACCGTGGCCCGCCAGCGATGCCGCACCCCGCCGGTGAGGTAGAGCGTGTCACCGCGTCCGAGGCGGTAGGCGCGGCCCTCGGCCTCGATCTCCACGGCACCCTCGGTGACGAACATCAACTGGTCGTTGCGGTACTGCAGTTCGCGGCCCGCGTCGTGGTCGCCGGTGAATTCGGAGGCGTGCATCTGGTGGTGGCCGCGCACCAGGGAACGCACCCTGGGGGCCAGCGCGGGGTCGGGGTCCTCGGCACGGACCACGTCGACGCTGCACGCGGGGTCGGCGGCGGCGAGCAGCTCCACGGCGGTGGTGCGCAGGGCGTCGGCCACCTTCTCCAGGGAACTCTGGCTGGGCCGCGCCCGGTCGTTCTCGATCTGGCTCAGGAAGGGCACGGACAGGCCGCTGCGCTCGGACACCACGGCGAGGGTGAGTTCGAGGGCCCGGCGCCGGCGCCGTACGGCCGCGCCCACCCGAAGATGCTGATCTTTGTGGTCGCCCATCGCTCCGGCTCCCTCCTTCACTCGTCGTCGTACTGTCGTCTGTCGTCTTCGTACCGCCGTCGTGCCCCGTTCGGGGCGCCGTCCTCCTGATGAGTTCTCTGCACCCTACGCATGTTCGGCAAACCGTTTCATGCGGCCGTCACATCGATGTCACGGTGCGGTGGCCGCGACCTCACAGTTCTCGCCACCGGCGGGCGGGTCCTTCAGCCGTGCCGGAGGCCTTACCGGTTCAAGGCGTGGGCGGTCCTCCGTGTTCCCGCCAGCCGCTCCCGCCCGCCGCAGCGATGCTCAGGCGGGGGGTTGGCGCTCCGTGGTTGGCCGAATCCTTACCGTGTCCGGTGCCGAGACGACCCGAGGGGTGGGCCCGGCGGCGCGCCGTCGGGAGGCGCCGCCGGGCCCACCCCTCGGGGTGGCCGGTACGGCGGTGCCGCACCGGTCCCATGCGTGTCGTGCTACTGCGGGGTCATCCGGCCGACCATGTCCGGGTGCTCCTCCAGCCAGGCCGCGACGGCATCCTCCTCGTGGCCCTGACCGCGGTCCTTGATCTCGGCCTCGAGGCTGCCCAGCTCGTCCTCGCTCATGTGGAAGTTCTTGATCCACTTGGTGAGCTGCGGGTACTGCTCGGGGAACTTCTTGTTGGAGATGGTGCGGATCGTGTTGCCCTCGCCGAAGGCCTTCTTGGGGTCCTTCAGCTTGGTCAGCTCGTAGTCGCTGTAGGCCCAGTGCGGCGACCACAGGGTGACCGCGACCGGCTCCTTCTTGGCGAGAGCGCGCTTGAGCTCGGCCAGCATGGCGGGCGTGGAGCCGTCGACGACCTCGTACTCGTCCTCCAGGCCGTAGCCCGGCACGACCTCGTTCTTCAGCAGCTGCATCTCACCGGTGCCGGGCTCGATGCCGATGATCTTCCCGTCGAAGAGGTCGCCCTTGCCCTTGAGGTCCGCGAGGGACTTGACGTCCTTCACGTACGAGGGGACCGCGATCTCCAGGGAGGTCGGTTCGTACCAGGTGCCCAGATCGGTGAGGTTGTCCTTGTTCTTCTTCCAGTAGTTGCTCTGGGCGAAGGGCAGCCAGGCGTCGAAGTTGAGGTCCAGGTCACCCGAGGCCAGACCGGTGTAGACGGGGCCGACGTCCATCTGCTTCAGGTTCATCTTGTAGCCGCGACGCTCCAGGACGTTCTTCCACAGGTAGGTGACGGCGACGTCCTCCTCCCAGGGGAACCAGGCCACGTCGAGGGCCCGCTCGGCCTCGGGGGGTGTGGCGCCCGCGCCGCCCTCGACCGGGGCGATCTTGTCGACGACGCCCGGGTTGGCCTTGAGCCAGGTGCGCACGGCCTCCTGCTGCTTGCCCTTGCCGGACTTGTTGATCTCGGCCTCGAGGCTGGTGAGCTGCTTCTCGGTCATCGAGAAGTTCTTGAGCCACTTGGAGACGACCGGGTTGTCGTCCGTGAAGCCCTTGCGGGACAGCGTGTGCACGCCGTCGCCCTTGCCCCAGGCGCCCTTGGGGTCCTTGAGCTTCTTCAGCTCGTAGTCGTTGTACGCCCAGTGCGGCGACCAGAGCGTGACGACGACCGGTTCCTCGTTGGCGATCTTGCGCTTCAGCTCCGCCAGCATCGCCGGGGTGGAGCTGTCGACGACCTTGTACTCCTTGTCGAGGCCGTACTCCTTGAGGACCTTGGTCTTCAGCAGGCTCATCTCACCGGCGCTGGGCTCGATGCCGGTGATCTTGCCGTCGAAGAGGTCGGCCTTGCCCTTGAGGTCGGCCAGGGAGTTGACGTCCTTCATGTACGCGGGGACGGTCAGCTCCAGTGACGTCTCGTCGTACCAGGAGCCGAGGTCCTCGAGCTGCTTGCCGTACTTCTTCCAGTACTGCTCGTGGGTCGTCGGCAGCCAGGAGTCGGTCTCGAAGTCGATGTCGCCCTGTGCGAGGGAGGTGTACAGCGGCCCGGCCTCGAACTGCTTGGCCTGGACGTCGAAGCCGCGCTGCTCGAGGACCTCCTTCCACAGGAAGGTGGAGGCGACGCCCTCGTCCCAGGGGATGTAGCCGATGCTGACCTTCTTGCCCTGGCCGACGTTCGAGCCGTCGGCGACGCTCTCGGAGTCGTCGGAGCCGCCGAACAGGCCCATGCCGCCGGCCACGAGGCCCAGGATCACGACGCCGATCACGGCGACCTGCGGGCGCGGCCGGTAGGACCAGATCTTCAGGCCGCCCATGCTGCGGGCCTTGGCCGCGGCGCGGCGGCCGAGCGGCGAGACCTGGGTGCCCAGCGCGCTGGTCATGCGGTCCAGGTAGATCGCGAGGATCACGATGGCCACACCGGACTCGGAACCGAGACCGACGTTGAGCTGGCCGATGGCCTCGTTGACGTCGCCGCCGAGGCCGCCGGTGCCGACCATGCCGGCGATCGCGGCCATGGACAGGCCGAGCATGATGACCTGGTTGACGCCCGCCATCACCGTCGGCAGGGCCAGCGGGAGCTGGACGCGCAGCAGGGTGTTGCGGGGGGTGGTGCCGAAGGCATCGGCGGCCTCGACCAGTTCCTTGTCGACCTGGCGGATGCCCAGTTCGGTCATGCGCACGCCGGGGGCGAGCGCGAAGATCAGGGTGGCGACGATGCCCGCGGAGGCGCCGGTTCCGAAGAACAGGATCGCCGGGATGAGGTAGATCATCGCGGGCAGCGTCTGCATGAAGTCCAGCACGGGCCGCACGATGCCGCTGACCCGGTCGGAGCGGGCCGCCCAGATGCCCACGGGCACCGCGACGACCAGCGCGATGATGGTGGCCACCAGCACCAGCGCCAGGGTGATCATCGCGTTCTCCCACAGCTCCATGGAGACGATGAACGCGAATCCGAGGAACGTGAGGACACCGGCGACGGTGCCGCGCAGCCAGAAGGCGATGACCGCGAAGATGCCGACGAGGAGCAGCGGTTCGGGCGCCTGGAGGACGGCGTTGATGCCGTCGTAGGTGCCGGTGAAGACGGTCTTGAGGAAGTCGAAGAGCCACGCGACGTGTTCGAGCAGCCAGTCGACGGTGCTGTTGACCCAGTCGCCGAGCGGGATCCTAGGCACGGGCCATCACCTTCTCGGGGCCCTTGTCACGCGGGTTGTCGCACGTGCCGGGTTCGGCCTGCTCGTCGCCCAGGAAGCCGATGAGGCGGCGGGGCGGGACGACTCCGACGAGGTTGCCGTCGCCGTCGACGACCGCGACGGCGTGCGGCACGCGGGCGCTGATCGCGCACAGGTCGGTGAACGACGTCTCGGGCTTCGCCGTCTCGCACTCGCAGTCGGCCTCGTCGCCGCGGACGTCGGACTCCATGACGGCGCCGGCGGTCAGGACGCGGGAGCGGTCGACGTCCTGGGTGAAGGAGGCGACGTAGTCGTTGGCGGGACGTATGAGGATGTCCTGCGCGGTGCCTATCTGCACGATCCGGCCGTCGCGCATCATGGCGATGCGGTCGCCCAGGCGCATGGCCTCGTTGAGGTCGTGGGTGATGAAGACGATGGTCTTCTTCAGGGACTTCTGCAGTTCGAGCAGCTGGTCCTGCATGTCCCGCCGGATCAGCGGGTCGAGGGCGCTGAAGGACTCGTCCATCAGCAGCAGGTCGGCGTCCGTGGCGAGCGCGCGGGCCAGGCCCACGCGCTGCTGCATGCCGCCGGACAGCTCGTCCGGCCAGGACTTCTCCCAGCCGGCCAGGCCGCACAGGGCG
Organism: Streptomyces sp. BBFR51; assembly: GCF_044591655.1. Taxonomy (NCBI): domain Bacteria; kingdom Bacillati; phylum Actinomycetota; class Actinomycetes; order Kitasatosporales; family Streptomycetaceae; genus Streptomyces; species Streptomyces sp. BBFR51. Next base: position 1,787,884 of record NZ_CP172448.1, read on the forward strand.
AGCGCCTCGTCGGCGCGGCGTTCGCGCTCGGCGCGGGGCACGCCCTGCACTTCGAGACCGTAGGCAGCGTTGTCACGGACGCTGCGGTGCGGGAAGAGCGCGAAGTGCTGGAAGACCATGCTGATCTGCCTGGAGCGGACCTCGCGCAGTCCGCGGTCGCCGAGTTCCGTCAGGTCCTGGCCACCGAAGCGGACGTGCCCGGCGGTCGGCTCCAGCAGACCGTTGAGCATGCGCAGCAGCGTGGACTTGCCGGACCCGGACAGTCCCATGACCACGAAGATCTCGCCGGGCTCCACGGTGAAGGACGCGTCGATGACGGCGGCCGTGGTGCCGTCGGCGTGCAGTTCCTTCCGAACGTCACCCTGGCGCAGTCGTTCGACTGCCTGGTCCGGTTTCCTGCCGAAGACCTTGTACAGGTTTTCGGCCTCTAGTCTGGCTGACACGCTTACCTCTTGAATCGGGGGCAGGGGCACGGGCGCGAAGGCTCGTCGAGGCGAGGACTCGTTGATACGAAGACTCGCTAACAGTTGAATGCATCAACCAGCTTCGACCCGGCTGCGCGCCTGCCCCGATCCTTATGTGCCAAACATTTGAGTGACCCAGTTCACACGTCCTCACTCACTCGTCCACACGACCTGCGGCATGATGCGAGGCGTGACCGGACGACTGATGCTTCTCGACACCGCCTCCCTCTACTTCCGCGCCTACTTCGGCGTGCCGGACTCGGTGCGGGCGCCCGACGGCACGCCGGTGAACGCCGTGCGCGGGCTCCTCGACTTCATCGACCGCCTGGTGAAGGACCACCGGCCCGACCACCTGGTCGCCTGCATGGACGCCGACTGGCGGCCGCAGTGGCGGGTGGAGCTGATCCCCTCCTACAAGGCGCACCGCGTGGCCGAGGAGCGCCCGGCGGGCCCCGACGAGGAGGAGGTGCCCGACACGCTGTCACCGCAGGTGCCGGTCATCGAGGCCGTCCTCGACGCGCTCGGCATCGCCCGTGTCGGTGTGGCCGGGTACGAGGCGGACGACGTCATCGGCACGTACACCGCGCGTGCCACGGGCCCGGTCGACATCGTCACCGGCGACCGGGACCTCTACCAGCTCGTCGACGACGCCCGGGGCGTGCGCGTGCTCTACCCGGTCAAGGGCGTCGGCACGCTCAACCTCACCGACGAGGCCGCGCTGCGCGAGAAGTACGGCGTCGACGGCCGCGGCTACGCCGACCTGGCGCTGCTGCGGGGCGACCCGAGCGACGGCCTGCCCGGCGTGGCCGGCATCGGCGAGAAGACGGCGGCCAAGCTGCTCGCCGAGTTCGGGGACCTGGCCGGGATCCAGGCCGCCGTCGACGACCCGAAGGCGAAGCTCACCCCCTCGCAGCGCAAGCGGCTGACCGAGGCACAGCCGTATCTCGCGGTCGCCCCGAAGGTCGTCCGGGTGGCCGACGACGTCCCGCTGCCGGACGTCGGCACCGCGCTGCCGCACGGTCCGCGCGACGCCGCGGCGCTGGACGCACTGGCGGCCCGCTGGGGTCTGGGCGGCTCGCTGCAACGGCTGCTGACCACGCTCACCGCCTGAGCCGTACCGCTCGGCGCCCGTTCCGTGAGCCACAAGCAGGCCCGGGATGCTAGCTTAGGTAAACCTAACCCGAGGGAACGCACGCAGGGAGCAGGGAGGCCGTCATGGCAGACCGTCCGGCACGCAAGCCGCGCAAGCCGCACACCGCACAGGTCGTCCGCACCGAGCGGCTGACCCCGCACATGCAGCGCGTGGTGCTCGGCGGCGAGGGACTCTCCGCCTTCTCCGCGGACACCTGCACCGACCACTACGTGAAGCTGCTGTTCCCCGCCGGGGGCGCGACGTATCCGGAGCCCTTCGACATGGAGCGGATCCGCGAGGAGTTCCCGCGCGAGCAGTGGCCGGTGACCCGCACGTACACCGTGCGCCACTGGGACGCCGAGCACCTGGAGATGACGCTGGACTTCGTCATCCACGGCGACGAGGGTCTTGCCGGGCCCTGGGCGAAGCGCGTACGGCCCGGCGAGAGTGTCCACTTCATGGGCCCGGGCGGCGCCTACGCTCCCGACACCGACGCCGACTGGCACCTGCTCGCCGGCGACGAGAGCGCGCTGCCCGCGATCGCCCGGTCGCTGGAGGCGCTGCCCGACGGCACCCGGGCGTTCGCCTTCATCGAGATCGACGGCTCCGAGGAGGAGCAGAAGATCGACTCCGACGTGGAGGTCGTCTGGCTGCACCGCGGCGACCGGCCGGTGGGCCGGGCGCTGGTCGAGGCCGTACGCGCACTGGACTTCCCCGAGGGACGGGTGCACGCGTTCGTCCACGGCGAGGCGGCCTGCGTGAAGGAACTGCGCCGGTACCTGCGGGTGGAGCGCGAGATCTCCCGCGAGGACCTGTCCATCTCCGGCTACTGGCGGCTCGGCCACAACGAGGACGGCTGGCAGGCGTCGAAGCGGGAGTGGAACGCCCGCATCGAGGCCGAGCAGGAGGGCACGACGGCCGCGTAACGGCCACGGTGGCCCGGCCGGTCCGCGCGGCGGCCTCAGTCGCCGCGCACGCGCGCGTGCAGGTGCATGTCGTGCCACCCGTCGGGATGCAGCACGGCGCGACGCTTGGTGCCCTCCAGGGCGAAGCCGGTCTTCCCCGCCACCCTGCACGAGGCCTCGTTCGTCACCGCGTGCAGGAGTTCCAGGCGCTGGAAGCCGATCTCGTCCAGGGCCCAGTGGGCGAGCGCCCGCGTGGCCCGCGCGGCGACGCCCCGGCCGCGGGCCGCCGCCGTGGTCCAGTACGCGACCTCGGCGACCCCCTCGTCGAGCACGACCTCCCGCAGGGCCACCCGGCCGAGCAGCCGGTCGTCGGCCGCGTCGGCGACCGCCCACTGGAGGCTCCGCTCCTGCTCCCAGGCCCGCTGCCACTCGGCGATCCAGCCGCGCACCTCCTCCTCGGAGTCGGCGGCGCGTGCGTGCCACTGGTGCATCACCGGATCCTGGAAGGCCAGGTGGACGGCGGGCGCGTCCCCGAGGTCCCACGGGCGCAGCAGCAGCCCGTCACCGGTGGGCAGGGTGGGCTGCGGGGTACGGGAGAGGGAGCCTTCGGCGATGACCGGGCGGATCAGATAGGGCATGGGCCGCATCCTGCCAACGGTCCCGGTCCGCGGCCCAGTGGTTTTCCGGGCCGGCCCGGCCCGCGGCCCGCCGTCGCGACGTACCGCCTCGTACGCTGGCAGGTGATGAGACGCCGCACGCCTCCCCCGCCCTCGCCCCTGCCGCAGCGCGACGGCATCGACGCGGTGCGGGTGCGGCTGCCCCCGCCGGGGCCGTGGTCCACCGTGCGCGAGCACCTGACGGAGCGGCTGTCCGGTGCGGGCGCCGGCGCGGTCGATTCCATGTTCGACGCCGGGCTGTTCGTCGGCGCGGACGGGCGGCCCGTGCCGGGCGACGCGCCGTACGAGCCGGGCATGTTCGTGTGGTTCCACCGCGAGCAGCGCGCCGAGGTCGCGGTGCCCTTCGAGCTGGAGATCGTGTACCGCGACGAGCACGTCGTCGTCGCGGACAAACCACACTTCCTGGCCACCACCCCGCGCGGCGGCCACGTCACCCAGACCGCGCTGGCACGGCTGCGCCGGGAGCTGGACATCCCGGCGCTCGGCGCCGCGCACCGCCTCGACCGGCTCACCGCCGGACTGGTGCTGTTCACCGTGCGCCCCGGGGAACGCGGCGCGTACCAGGGCCTGTTCGGCGACCGACGGGTGCACAAGGTGTACGAGGCCGTCGCCCCGTACGATCCCGCGCTCGCCCTTCCCCGGACGGTCCGCAGCCGGATCCTCAAGGAGCGCGGGGTGCTCGCCGCCCGCGAGGTGGACGGCGAGCCCAACGCCGTGACCCGCGTCGAACTGCTCGAACACCGCGCGGACCGCGGGCTCGGCCGGTACCGGCTGGTGCCCGGGACCGGACAGACCCACCAGCTGCGCGTGCACCTGAGCGCCCTCGGTGTGCCGATCCTCGGCGACCCCCTCTACCCCGAGGTGGCGGCCCCCGTGCCGGCCGGCGACTTCCGGCGCCCGCTGCAACTGCTCGCGCGGGAGCTGGGGTTCACCGATCCGGTCACGGGGCGCGAGCACCGCTTCCGCAGCGCACGGTCCCTGGGCGCCTGGACGGCGTACGAGGAGTGGGCCGGCGGTCAGTAGCCGCGCCACCAGAGCAGGAAGCGCTGCCAGGCACCGCGGGGGCGGGGACGCTCCGGTCCCGGCGCCTGCTGCGGCCGCGCGGCCGCCACCGACACGGGCTCCGGCGGCCGGGGCGGCAGGGGCGGCTGCGTCTGCCGCTCCTCCGGCTTCGGGATGCCGACGTGCCAGGCGGTGCGCCGCGGCGGTTCGGAGGTGTGGCTCGGCTGCTGCCGGATGTCCTGCTGTGCCCTGGGCTCGAACCGCACCGGCAGCTCCACCAGGTGCCGGGACGCGATCGACGACCGCCACCGCAGCTCGTCCTCGTCGCAGTCGAGCCGGACGTCGGGCAGCCGCATCAGCAGCGCGTCGATGCCGGCGTCGGCGATGGCCCGCCCGATGTCCTGCCCGGGGCACTCGTGCGGGCCGCCGCCGAAGGCGAGGTGGGAGCGGTTGCCCTGCATGCTCGCGTCCAGGTCGGGGCGGATGCGCGGATCGACGTTGCCCGGTGCGATGCCGAGCAGCAGGCCGTCGCCCGCCCGGATGCGCTGACCGCCGAGTTCCGTCTCCTGCTTGGCGAAGTAGGCGAAGACGGAGCTGAACGGCGGCTCGTCCCACAGGGACTGCTCGACCGCCTCGGGCACCGTCATCTGGCCGCCGCTGAGCTGGGCGCGGAAGCCCGGATCGGTGAGCACCACGCGCAGCACGTTGCCGATGAGGTTGACGGTGGCCTCGTAGGCGGCCAGGAGGACCACCCGCAGGTGCTCCCTGACCTCGTCGTCGGTGAGCCCGGCCGGGTGGGTGACGAGGTGGCCGGCGATGTCCTCCTGCGGGTTGGCCCGGCGTGCGGTGGTGAGCCGTCCCAGGGCCTCCATGACGTAGGCGTGGCTGGCGATCGCCGTCTCGGTGCCCTTGAGCGTGTCGCGGGCCGCCTCCACCATCCGGTCGCTGTACTCCTCCGGCATGCCGAGGAGATGGCACATCACGCCCATCGGCAGGTGCTCGGAGAACTGGCCGACGAGGTCGGCGCGGCCCTCCTCGCAGAACCGGTTGACGATGCGCTGGGTGTACCGCTTGATGTGGCGGCGCAGTTCCCGGAAGTCGAGGTCGGACATGGCACTGGTGACGGCGCCGCGCAGCCGCTTGTGCTCGTCGCCCTCGGCGTGCGAGCAGATGGGCTGCCAGGCGATGTGCGGCATCAGGGGGTGGTCGGGCTTGACCATGCCCTCGTTGAGCGGGGTCCAGATCCGGCTGTCGCGGCAGAACTGGGCGGGGGTGCTCACCATGTGCAGGTTCTCGGCGTGCCCGAGGACCACCCACATCGGTACGTCGTCGTGGAGCAGCGCCGGTGCCACCGGCCCGTGCTGCTCACGCAGCTTCTCGTACAGCTCCTCCAGGTCGTCCGCCTCGTGCAGCCGGTGCAGTCCGCCCGGCCCGAGGCCGTGCGCGGGGCAGCCGGGCGGTGGTTCGAGCAGGGGTTCGCCCGTTCCGGTCGGGGCATGGCGTTCAGGCGTCACAGTCTCGCTCCGCAGACAAAGTGGGGGTCGGGTCAAGAGGTCGGTCGGACGCGCGTGCTCAGGTGAGCGCGCCCTTCATGGCGAGGGAGTGCAGCAGGCGCATCAGGGTCATCAGGACGTCCCGGCTGGAGGCCCGGCGCCGCACGTCGCAGTCGAGGATGGGGATCTCCTCGGGCAGGTCGAGCGCGGTCCGCAGCTCCGCGACGGGGTAACGGGGCGCGTCGGGGAAGGTGTTGACGGCCACCACGAAGGGCACGCCGCGCTCCTCCAGGCGCCCCATGACGTCGAAGCTGACCTCCAGCCGGCGCGTGTCGACCAGGACGACCGCGCCGAGGGCGCCCTCGAACAGGCCGTTCCACAGGAACCAGAAACGCTCCTGGCCGGGTGTGCCGAACAGGTACAGCACCAGTTGGTCGGTGATGCTGATGCGGCCGAAGTCCATGGCGACGGTGGTGGCCGTCTTGGAGGCGGAACCGAAGTTGTCGTCGACCCCGATGCCGGCCTGGGTCATGGTCTCCTCGGTGGTCAGCGGTCTGATCTCGCTGACGGAGCCGACCATGGTGGTCTTGCCGACCCCGAAGCCGCCCACGATGACGATTTTCACGGCCGCCTCGGCCGTGTGCGGCAGCCGGTCCTCGGTGCGCGGGCCCGGGATCGTGTCAGAGCTTTTGAAGTCCATGCATCACCGCTTCGAGGAGGTTTCGGTCGGCGACCTTCTGGCGGACGATCGGGGCGCGGGCCTGCACCAGTTCCGTCGCCAGCAGGTCGGTGAGCAGCACGGTCACCACACTGAACGGCAGGCTCAGGTAGGCCGACAGCTCGGCTACGGACAGGGGCGCGGCGCACAGCCGCAGCAGCGCCGCCTGTTCCGGTGTGGCGGACACCGGGGGGTCGGCGCGGGCCACGATCAGGGTGACGAGGTCGATGTCGGCGCGCTCGCCGCCCCCCTCGCCGCCGATGACGAAGAGCCGCTCGGGGTTGCGAAGCTCGCCTTCCTTGGCGGGCGGGCCGGAAGGGTGTGACGCGGGGGGCCGTTCCTGCCCGGGAGTTCGCCTCTGGCGCCTGGGAGGAGTCATACGGTCTGCCCGTTGCGCCGTGCGGGACTGGTCAGGTGGGGGCCGATGCGGGCGACCAGGTCGGCCATGCTCAGGCCCATCCGGCCGGGTTCGCAGCGGACGTCGGAGAGCACGGCGAGATAGGCGTTGGGGCCGGCCGCCATCAGGTAGAAGTAGCCGCCGTTCATCTCGATGAGCACCATCTTCATGTCGCCGTCGCTGGTGGGGATCTCCTGGCTGACGGCCCCCGCCAGGCTCTGCAGGCCCGCGCAGGCCGCGGCGACCCGGTCGGCGGCGTCCGGGTCCCCGGAGTAGCGGGCGATGCGCAGGCCGTCGGCGGAGAGCACCACGATCATCTCGATGCCCGGGACGCCGTCGTAGAGATCCCTGAGCATCCAGTCGAACTTGCCTTGCTGCTCGATCACTTGAGGTTCCCCTCGTCGTCTGCCGGGGCGTGGGCCGGCTCGCTGCTGCTGGACTGCTGGTGGGCCTGGGTGGTGCCCGGGTGCTGCTTGAGGCCCTCCCAGAAGGCCCCGATGAAGTGCCCCGGCGGGAGCCCCTGGTCCTTCTCCTGCTCGGGCTCCGGCTCCGCGGGCGCCGGGATGCCGTTGCGGGCGCGCTCGGCGGCCCGGCGGGCCTCGCGTTCGGCGTCCTCCCGCTCCCAGACGGCCTGTTCGGCCAGGCGCTGGCTGAGTGGCATCTTGACCCGGCTGCGACGCTGCGGGAGGCCGCCCGCCGTCCACTCGGTCACCTCGGGAACGTCGTCCTCCAGCGGGACCGTGGCCGGGATGCGGGGGCTGGTGGGACGGCGCTTCTTGGGCTTGCGCTGCGGTCCGGGCAGGGCGTCCGGGCCCGGGGTGGGAATCGAGGTGGCGCCGATGCCGTGGGCGAGTCCGACGCCGGGCTCGGTGGTCATCATCTTGCTCGGCACGATGAGGATGGCGCGGACCCCGCCGTACGCGGAGGCGCGCAGCGAGACGTCCATGCCGTACTGCGTGCAGAGCCGTCCCACGACCGACAGGCCGAGGCGCGGATGGTGGGCGAGGTCCTGGACGTCGGTGCCGCGCTTGGCGTGCTCCAGCAGGCCCTCGATGCGGGCGCGGGACTCCTCGCTGAGGCTGACGCCGGCGTCCTCGATCTCGATGCACACGCCGCTCTGCACCTCGGTCGCGGTGACGTGCACCTTGGACCCCGGGGGCGAGTAGCGGGTGGCGTTGTCGAGCAGCTCCGCGGCGGCGTGGATGACCTGCTCGACCGAGGTGCCCTTGATGTTGACCTTGGCGATGGAGGCCAGGTTGATCCTGCGGTACTCCAGGATCCGGGACATGGCGCCGCGCAACACGCTGTAGAGGGCGACGGGCTCGGGCCACTGGCGTCCGGGCCGGCCGCCGCCGATCACGGAGATCGAGTCGGCCAGGCGGCCGATCAGCGCGGTGCCGTGGTCGATGCGCAGAAGGTCGTCGAAGACCTCGGGGTTGCGCCCGTGGTCCTCCTCCATCTCGCGGAGTTCCTTGTTCTGCTGGTGGACGATCGCCTGGACGCGGCGCGCGATGTCGACGAAGGAGCGCTCGGCGGACTCGCGCATGGAGTCCTGGTGGTCGACGATCTCGCAGACCATGCGGGTCAGCTTGCGCTGGGGCTCGCCGAGTTCGGTGTAGGAGGGGTCCACCTCGGCGAGGCGGGTCATCACCTCGCGGGGGGTACTGCCCGAGCGCATGAAGTCCAGGACGTTCGGGATGACTTCGCCGCCGAGGCGGACCATCTCCTCGTGGTGACTCGCGGCCCGGTGTTCCAGATACGCGCTGTGACGGGCGTGCTCGGCGCGCAGGTCCCGCAGCGCACGGCCGCGGCGTACCGCTTCGGCGGCCGCGGTGATCACCAGGAGGGTGGCGACGGCGCCGCACAGGCCGACGGCGAGCCGGGCCGGTTCCGTCACCAGGGCGACGGCGGCCCCGGTGGCCGCGGCCATCAGTATGGCCGGCAGCAACAGCGTTCGCGCGTAGGGAAGTTCACGGCGACCTGGAGGGGAATCAACACTCACCATGTAGGCCCTCTGAAAACGAATCGGCTGGGATGGGGGAGCTTGCGGCGGGGTATGTCTGGGAGTTGTCGGGATCTTCGGCGCATTGGGAACAAGCGCGCGATTACACCTCAACTCGGTGCGCTGCGGGCGAGCTTAGTCCGAGCGGATCATCGCTGTGTCATATTCAGCAAGCACCTGAAACGGGCATGGGGACTGGAGTAGGGTCGGGCCCATTTGCACGCCAGGGAGCCATTCGAACACATGGAGTAACGGCGCACGGGCGCGCGAAGATCACTCACCGTAATGAGGGAAAGGGGCACCGAAGGGGCCCGGGACGCGCAAGGGCCCGGAACCGCGCAGGGGCCCGGCGGGATGTCCCGCCGGGCCCCTGTGGCGTCGGAGTCAGCCCACGGACGAGTAGGCGACCACTCCCCGCAGCAGTTCGTCGACCGCCTTGCGCGCGTTCTTGGGGACGGTGGAGCCCTCCCCGGGCGCGGCGGCCGAGATCTGGCCGAGGACGTCGATGACCTGCTTGCACCAGCGCACGAAGTCGCCGGCCGGCATCTCCACCTCGCGCAGCACCTCGTCGAGGCCCTTGCCGGACGCCCACATGTACGCCGCCCAGGCGAAGCCGAGGTCGGGCTCGCGCTGGCCGACGCCCTCGGTCTGGCTGATCCGGAAGTCCTCCTCCAGGGCGTCCAGGCGGCCCCAGATGCGGACCGTCTCGGCGAGGGCGGCCTTGGCCGGCCCCGAGGGCACCTTCGGCGCCATCGCGTCGTCGGCCACCCGGGACTCGAAGACCAGGGCCGAGACACAGGCGGCCAGCTCGGCCGGGGACAGGCCCTCCCAGACGCCCTCGCGCAGGCACTCGCTGGCGAGCAGGTCCAACTCGCCGTAGAGCCGGGCGAGGCGCTTGCCGTGCTCGGTGACCTCGTCGCCGCGCAGGTAGTCCAACTCCGTCAGCAGCGCGACGATCCGGTCGAAGGTACGGGCGATGGTGTTCGTCCGGCCCTCGATGCGGCGCTCCAGCTGCGAGGTGTCGCGCATCAGCCGGTGATAGCGCTCGGCCCAGCGGGCATGGTCCTCACGGTCGTCGCAGCCGTGGCAGGGGTGGGCACGGATCTCCTTGCGCAGCCGGGCGATCTCCCGGTCGTCGGCCGCCTGTGACCGCTTCTTGCGGGCACGGTCGGGCGGGATGTGCCCGGCCTTGGTGCGCAGCGCGGAGGCGAGGTCCCGCCGGGACTGCGGCGAGCGCGGGTTGAAGGACTTCGGGATCCGCATCCGGTCCAGCGCCTCGACGGGCACCGGGAAGTCGATCGACGCCAGCCGCTTGACCTGGCGTTCGGCGGTCAGCACCAGCGGACGGGGCCCGTCGTGGTGCTCGAAACCGCGGTGCCCGTTGGACCGCCCGGCGGGCAGGCCGGGGTCCAGCACCAGGGCGAGTCCGGCGAACTTGCCCGTCGGCACGTGGATGACGTCGCCCGGCTTCAGCTTCTCCAGCGCCACGGCGGCCTCGGCACGCCGCTGGTTGGCGCCCTGGCGGGCCAGCTCGTTCTCCCGGTCCTTCAGTTCGCGGCGCAGGCGCGCGTACTCGTCGAAGTCGCCGAGGTGACAGGTCATGGAGGCCTTGTAGCCCTCAAGACCCTCCTCGTTGCGCTGCACCTGCCGGGAGATCCCGACGACCGACTTGTCGGCCTGGAACTGCGCGAAGGACGTCTCCAGCAGCTCCCGCGAGCGGTGCCGGCCGAACTGGTCGACCAGGTTGACCGCCATGTTGTACGACGGCTTGAAGCTGGAGCGCAGCGGGTACGTGCGGGTGCCGGCCAGCCCCGCCAGGTGATCGGGGTTCATGCCGCGCTGCCACAGCACCACGGCGTGGCCCTCGACGTCGATGCCACGACGGCCGGCCCGGCCGGTGAGCTGGGTGAACTCGCCGGGGGTGATGTCTGCGTGCTGCTCGCCGTTCCACTTGACGAGCTTCTCCAGCACGACCGAGCGGGCGGGCATGTTGATGCCGAGGGCGAGGGTCTCGGTCGCGAAGACGGCCTTGACCAGTCCGCGGACGAACAGCTCCTCGACGACCTCCTTGAACGTCGGCAGCATGCCCGCGTGGTGGGCGGCGATGCCGCGCTCCAGGCCCTCCAGCCACTCGTAGTAGCCCAGGACGTGCAGGTCCTCGGTGGGGATGGAGGCGGTGCGCTCCTCGACGAGCGCGCGCACCCGCTCCCGGGCGTCCTCGTCGTTGAGCCTGAGACCGGCGTACAGGCACTGCTGGACGGCGGCCTCGCAGGCGGCGCGGCTGAAGATGAAGGTGATCGCGGGCAGCAGGCCCTCGGAGTCGAGCCGCTCGATGACCTCGGGCCGGCTCGGCGTCCAGACGCGGGAGCGCTGTCTGCGCTCGCGCTCCCGGTCGGCCTCCTTCATGGCCCGGCCACGCCTGCGGTCCTGGTAGGACGGGCGGCTCGCCTCCAGGCGTGCCATCCGGGTGAGGTCGGGGTTGACGGCCTTCTTGTGGCCCTCGCCCTCCTCGAACAGGTCGTACATCCGGCGCCCGGCCAGCACGTGCTGGAACAGCGGCACGGGCCGGTGCTCGGAGACGATCACCTGGGTGTCGCCGCGCACGGTGTCGAGCCAGTCGCCGAACTCCTCCGCGTTCGACACGGTCGCCGACAGTGACACCAGGGTCACCGACTCGGGGAGGTGGATGATCACCTCCTCCCACACCGCGCCGCGGAACCGGTCGGAGAGGTAGTGCACCTCGTCCATGACCACGTATCCGAGGCCGAGGAGGGTCTGCGAGCCCGCGTACAGCATGTTCCGCAGGACCTCGGTGGTCATCACGACCACCGGGGCGTCGGAGTTCACGCTGTTGTCGCCGGTGAGCAGGCCCACCTTGTCCGTGCCGTAGCGGCGGCACAGGTCGGCGTACTTCTGGTTCGACAGGGCCTTGATCGGCGTCGTGTAGAAGCACTTCTTGCCCTGCTGGAGGGCGAGGTGGACGGCGAACTCGCCGACGATGGTCTTGCCGGAACCGGTGGGTGCGGCCACCAGCACGCCCTTGCCCGTCTCGAGCGCCTGACAGGCCTCGATCTGGAAGGGGTCGAGGCCGAAGTCGTACATCTCGCGGAAGGAGGCGAGCGCGGTGGCCTGCTCGGCAGCGCGGCGGCGTGCTGCCGCGTACCGCTCGGCCGGTGAGAGATCCTCTGTCATCGTGCTTTCGAGCGTACCGGGCCGCACTGACAACAGGACGATCATTATCGGGATCGGCCGTGTGGGGGTTCCGTGGGGGGCGGCCGCGTCCGGCGTCACCGCCCCGGCGGCGGTCGAGTCAGGTCAGGTCAGGTCACGTCGTCGAAGCCGTTGACGCGGTCCTTCGTGGCCTGCTCGGGCAGGGCGCGGGCGGTGGTCACTGCCTCGACCTCGCCGATGTCCTCGGGGGTGAGGTCCAGCTCGGACGCCTCGTCGTCGTCGGGCTCCAGGGCCTCGCGGCGCGACTTCCGGCGGTCGTGCAGCAGCGAGATGGTGACCGCGGCGAAGTACAGGACCCAGATCGGCCCGGCCAGGATGATCATGGTCAGGGGGTCCGTGCTCGGCGTGGCGATGGCCGCGAACAGCGTGATGCCCATGATCATCGCGCGCCACCAGCCGAGCATGCGCTTGCCGGACAGCACTCCCGTGAGGTTGAGCATCACCAGCAGCAGGGGCAGCTCGAAGGAGAGACCGAAGACGATCACCATGCGGGTGACGAGATCGAGCAGGTCGTCCAGCGGCAGCAGGTTGTCGACGTCGCTCGGCGTGAAGTCGATCAGCACCTTCGCGGAGGTGGGCAGCACCGCGTAGGCGAAGTAGGCACCGACGAGGAACAGCGGGGCGCCACTGGCGACGAACGCGTAGGCGTACTTCTTCTCGTTGCGGTGCAGTCCCGGGGCGACGAACGCCCACAGCTGGTAGAGCCAGACCGGCGAGGCCAGCACCACGCCCGCCGTCAGGGACACCTTCAGCGCCAGGGTGAAGGGACCGAGCAGGCCGTTGATGGTGATCTGCGCGCACGGCTCCGAGCCGGCCTTCGACTGGGCCAGCTCCTCGAACGACTTCTCACAGCCGATCGAATCGAGGATCGGATCGGTGAGGACGTTGATGATCTCTCGATAGAAGAAGGCGGCGGCCACGGTGACGACGACGATGGCCAGCAGCGCCTTCGCGAGCCGGTTGCGGAGCTCACGAAGGTGCTCCGCGAGAGGCATCCGCCCCTCCGGGTCCTTCTCCTTGTTGCGGGCAGACTTCAGCAACCCACGTTCCCATCTCGTGCGGCGGGCCGGAGGTCACCGGCCCTGCGTCAGCGCTTGGTCGTGTCCGTCGGCTCGGTGACCGGCCGGGAGCTGGTCACGTCGCCGGGGGCGGCCTGGATGGTGCGCTGCGCCGCGGACTGCTCTGGGTTCGGCGGGTCGGCGGGGGCCTCGTCGTCGGACTTGGCCTCGCTCTTCATCGCCTTGGCCTCGCTCTTGAGGATGCGCGCCGACTTGCCGAGCGACCGCGCCATGTCCGGAAGCTTCTTCGCGCCGAACAGCAGGATGATGACGACGAGGATGAGAATGATCTCGGGCGCGCCGAGCCTTCCGAACATAAGTCTTTACCTTCTCACCGAGGCGGCTGGGTGGGGGTGCTGTCCGACCGGCCGGACATACGTCCGATCGATCGTCTTGTGCAGCGATCGTAACGCTCAGGGGTGAACGTGAGGCAATCCCCGTGCGTACTCCCGTCCGCGACCGGGCCTCGTTTTCCTGGCCGCGACCAGCAGCGTACCGTCCGGGACGGGTGAGGTGACAGGGCGAAGTGTCCCAAAACGTAACTCACACCGGCCCGCCGGGGCACCGAAGCGGCCCCGCGGCGGGATTCAGTCGTTCACAAGGAGTCCACGGCGCGGGCGGCGCTCTCGCTCGCGCGCTCGAGATCCTCCGCGGCCCGGCTGATCCGGTGGGCGGAATCCGTCACCTGCCGGCCCAGGCGCTGCGCCTCCACGAACACCTTCACGGCGAGCACCGCGAGAACGGCAAGGCCCAGGAAACCCACGGCAACGGCGAACATCGGCCAGAACATGACGTCGACCCTAGACCGTGGAGTGCAGCCGCAGGGTCCTGACCCCGCCGCCGGTGAGCAGCTCCACGACCCGCTCCCCCGCCGGCTTGCGGACGGCCGACCCGCACTCGGGGCAGGTGAACGAGTAGAAGGTGGTGCGGCTCGTGGCGCCGATGGCCAGGCGCAGGGCGCTCGCGGCGAGCTCGAAGCGGCCGCGGCAGTCCGGGCAGCCCGCCTTGAACACGACCGGCGACACGCGTCTCATACCGGCGAACGCGGACGCCGCCGTCATGCCCGGCACGCCAGGCCCGGGTCCCCGCCCTGGCCCTGATCCCGGGCCTGGCCCCAGGGACTCGCTCACAGTCCTCGCTCCTGCCTGTCGTGCCGCCCCTCGACGGTCTCGGTCCCGCCGCCCGCCCCGGCCGCCTCGATCCCGTCGTACGCCGAGAGCGCCTCGCGGGCGGCCTGCCGGGCGCTGTCGGCGAGCACGGACGGGGAGACGATCCGGCCGTCGCGCCCGAGCCGCAGCGCCAGCCGCCGCAGCGAGGCCGGATCGGGGGTGCGCAGAGTGATACGCAGGCCCCCGTCGGGAAGTTCATCCGCGCTGTCGTGCGGGTAGTACTCGGCCACCCAGCGCCCGCCGGGGCCGACCTCCACGACGACCTCGGGGTCCTCGGCCGCGGGCTGCACCAGCCCCTCCGACAGGTCCCGCAGCTCCACCTCGGGCGGCGCGGAGGGCTCGTCCAGGATGCGGATCTCGGCGACCCGGTCGAGCCGGAAGGTGCGCCGGGCCTCGGAGCGGCGGCACCAGGCCTCCACGTAGGTGTGCCCGACGCTGACGAGCCGGATGGGGTCGATCTCGCGCTCGGTGACCTCGTCGCGGGCCGGCGAGTAGTAGCGGATCCACAGCCGGCGGCGCTCCGAGATGGCCCGGTCCACGTCGGCGAAGACGCCGCCCTCGGACTCGAAGGTGACGGACAGGCGCGAGCTGGCACCCGCGGCCTCGCCGGCCGAGGTCTCGACCTTGGCGGTCGCCCGCAGCAGCGCCTGCCGGTCGCTCTCGCGCAGCCCAGGCAGGGTCGCCACGGCCCGCGCGGCGACGAGCAGCGCGGTGGCCTCGTCGGCGGCCAGCCGCAGCGGCTCGGCGGCGTCCGCGCCGAGGGCGGCGGGGTTGTGCCACCAGATGCGCTCGCCGTCGGTGTCGATGTCGAGCAGATCGCCGCCGCGGAAGCTGGTGCCGCACATCGGCAGCACGTCGAGATCGGAGACCAGCTCGTCCTCGGTGATGCCGAAGGCGCGCGCGACGTCCTCCACCCGGGCCCCGGGACGCTCGCGCAGATACGTCACCAGGGACAGCATCCGTCGGGTCTGGTCGATGGCGTTCACTGGCCTGACCGGTTTGCCTGCCACTGTGTAGTCCGCTCCCCCTCAGCCCTTGGCGACGGCACGCAGCCGGTCCACCACGTCCGCACGCAACTCCGCGGGCTCCAGCACCACCACGTCCGGCCCGAACTCCACCAGCCAGGCGTCCAGGCCGTGCCCGTACGGAATCTCCAACTCTGCCCAGCCGTCTCCCAGTTCCCGGACCTCGGTGGCCTTCGCCCGCAGGGGGTACCCCGCGTCCGTGCGCAGCCGGATCAGCGCGGAGCGGTCGGCGGTCTCCCCCGCCCAGCTCGCGACCGTCTCCCGGACGGTGACGACGTCGGGCACGGGGGCGGTGAACCGCGCGCCCCGCGAGCGCACCCTGCCGGTGATCCGCGACAGCCGGAACACCCGCTCGGCACCGCGGTCGCGGTCGAACCCGGCCAGGTACCAGTGGCCGCGCCAGCACTCCAGCGCCCAGGGCTCCACATGCCGGGGCTCGGGCTGGGCGGCATTGGCCTTGCGGTAGTCGAAGAGGACCGGGCGACGGTCGCGGCAGGCCAGCATCAGCGGCTCGAAGGCCGCCTCGTGCACCGGGATGCGGGGCTCCAGCGCGCTGTGCGCCTCGTACGGGTCGACGTCCTCGGGCAGCCCGGCCGCGCGCAGCTTCTGCAGCGCGCCGCTCGCGGCACCGGCGAGGCGGGCCTGCTGCCACACCTTGGCGGCGAGCCCGAGCGCGGCGGCCTCCTCGGCGTCCAGGGTGATGGGCGGCAGCCGGTTGCTGTCGCGGCGGGCCAGGTAGCCGATCTCGCCGTCGAGGCTCTCGACGGTCTCGATGACGAGCCCGAGTTCCCTGAGGTCGTCCTTGTCCCGCTCGAACATGCGGTTGAAGGAGTCGTCGGAGCCCGCTTCGAGGTAGGCCTCGACGGACTCGCGCAGCTCGCGCTTGCTGAGTGGCCGCCGCGTCCCGAGCAGACACAGCGCCAGGTTCATCAGCCGCTCGGCCTTGGCAATGGCCATCGACGCCCTTCTCCCTATGGTGCTTACGACGGATGACCGTACCGCCCCGGGGTGGCGCGGCAAAAGCCGAGGGCCCATGCCCGGACAGGCATGGACCCCGGATGACCGGCTCTGATCACTGTCCGTTCGGACCTGGATCAGACTCCGAGCAGATCGACCACGAAGATCAGCGTCTCGCCGGGCTTGATCGCCGGGGTCGGGCTCTGGTTTCCGTAGGCGAGGTGGGCGGGGACGGTCAGCTGGCGCCGGCCGCCGACCTTCATGCCCTGCACGCCGCGGTCCCAGCCCGCGATGACGCGGCCGCCGCCGAGCGGGAAGCGGAACGGCGCCCCGCGGTTCCAGCTGGCGTCGAACTCCTCGCCCGTGCTGAAGGCCACGCCCACGTAGTGGACGGTCACGGTCTGACCGGCCTCGGCAACCGGGCCGTCGCCCTCCCAGATGTCCTTGATCTCGAGGTCCGCCGGGGGCTCGCCGCCCGGGAAGTCGACCTCGGGCTTGTCGATGCTCACGTGTTCAGCTCCTGCTTGTCTGCGGAAAGGCAACGGCCCAAGTCTTACATCCTCCAGGGCGTCACATCTTCGCGAGGATGTCGACGGAGAAGACGAGTGTGGAGTCCTTCTTGATGCCGCTGCCCTCCGGCGGGCTGTCGCCGTAGCCCAGGTCCGGCGGAATGACGATGAGGACGCGGCTGCCGACCTTCTTGCCCGTCAGGCCCTGCGCCCAGCCCTTGACGACCTGCTGGAGCGAGAACGAGGTCAGCTGCTTCCTGCCGTACGTGGAGTCGAACTCCTTGCCGCCGTCCCACAACACACCCTTGTACTGCACGAGCACGCTGTCCTGGGCGCCGACCTCGGCGCCGTCGCCCTCCAGGACGTACTCCGCCACGAGCTTCTTCGGCGCGTCGGCCTTCGGCACCTCGATGGAGGGGGCCTTGCCGTCGGTGTTGGTGCCGACCTTCGGCAGGGCGGCGTCGTCCTGGGGGACTTCCTTGCCCTTGGCGGAACTCTTGGCGTTGAAGGTGTCCTGGACGTCGACCACGAACACCAGCGTGTCGGAGCCCTTGATGCCCGCCTGCTCATTGCCCTGCTCGCCGTACCCCCAGGTCGGCGGCACGGAGAACTGGACGCGGCTGCCGGTCTTCTTGCCGGTGAGCGCGTACCGCCAGCCGTCGATGATGCTGCCCTGGGCGAGCTGGATGACGAGAGGCGTCTTGCGATCGTAGGAGTTGTCGAAGACCTTCGCGCTCTGCCACACCTGACCGAGGTAGTTCGCCGACACGAAGTCGTTCTCCGCGACGGCCTTGCCGCCGCCCGCGATCACCGTCTTGACCGCGAGATCCTTGGAGGGCTCGCCACTGCCCTTGGCCACGGTCGGCTTCTCGTCGAACTTGGTCCCCGCGGTGATCGCCGGCAGCGGGCCGTCGACGATCTTCGGCGGAGGCGGTGCGGAGGTGGCCGACGCCTCGGGTGACGCGCTGTCACTCGCGTTGCTCGATGAGCCGGAGTCGTCGTCGTCACCGCATGCGGCGAGCGTGACCAGTCCCGCGGGGACGGCGATGAGGAGTGAGCGTCGGCGCACGGTGGGGGCCTCGTATCGGTCTCGGTCGGTGTTCCTGGATGGCGTGCGCGCAACTCTACGGCGTGAGAAGGGCACCGTACGGATAACGTACGGTGCCCGTGTGGCGTTCCGCCCCTTCGTGCGGAGACGCGTGTCTCACCCCGTGCGGGTCACATTCCGGCGATCAGCTTCTCCACCCGGTCGTCCACCGAGCGGAACGGGTCCTTGCACAACACGGTGCGCTGCGCCTGGTCGTTGAGCTTGAGGTGGACCCAGTCGACGGTGAAGTCCCGGCGCTGCTCCTGGGCCCGCCGGATGAAGTCGCCGCGCAGCCGGGCCCGAGTGGTCTGCGGCGGAACGGACTTGCCCTCGAAGATCTTCAGGTCGTTGGCGACCCGGGCCGCCTGGCCCTTCTTCTCGAGCAGGTAGTACAGACCACGACGACGGTGGATGTCGTGGTAGGCGAGGTCTATCTGCGCGACCCTGGGATGCGACATGGTCATGTTGTGCTTGGCCCGGTACCGCTCGATGAGCTTGTACTTCATGACCCAGTCGATCTCGGTGTCGATGCGGTCGAGGTCCTCGGCCTCGATGGCGTCCAGCGTGCGGCCCCACAGCTCCAGCACGCGCTCGACGGTGCCGGTGCGGATGCCGCGGCGGTCGACGAAGTCCACGGCCTTCTCGTAGTACTCCCGCTGCACCTCCAGCGCGGACGCCTCCCGGCCGCTGGCCAGGCGCACCTTGCGCCGCCCGGTGATGTCGTGGCTCACCTCGCGGATCGCCCGGATCGGGTTCTCCAGGGTGAGGTCGCGCATCACCGTGCCCGCCTCGATCATGCGCAGCACCAGGTCGGTGGCGCCGACCTTGAGCAGCATGGTCGTCTCGGACATGTTCGAGTCGCCCACGATGACGTGCAGGCGCCGGTAGCGCTCGGCGTCGGCGTGCGGCTCGTCGCGCGTGTTGATGATGGGCCGGGAGCGGGTGGTCGCCGAGGAGACGCCCTCCCAGATGTGCTCGGCCCGCTGACTGACGCAGTACACGGCACCGCGCGGCGTCTGCAGCACCTTTCCGGCGCCGCAGAGCAGCTGCCTGGTCACCAGGAACGGAATGAGGATGTCCGCGAGCCGCGAGAACTCCCCGTGCCGGGCCACGAGGTAATTCTCGTGACAGCCGTAGGAGTTGCCGGCGGAGTCGGTGTTGTTCTTGAAGAGGTAGACGTCGCCCGCGATTCCCTCCTCGTGCAGGCGTCGTTCGGCGTCCACCAGGAGTCCTTCGAGAATGCGCTCGCCCGCCTTGTCGTGGGTGACGAGTTCAGTCACGTTGTCACATTCGGGTGTCGCGTATTCCGGATGTGATCCCACGTCGAGATAGAGGCGGGCACCGTTGCGCAGAAAGACATTGCTGCTGCGGCCCCATGACACGACACGGCGGAAGAGGTACCGCGCCACCTCGTCAGGCGACAGGCGGCGCTGTCCCCTGAACGTGCACGTGACGCCGTACTCGTTCTCCAGCCCGAAAATGCGGCGGTCCATGACTGAACATTACGCCTGATGACCCGAACTGAAACGGGGTTCGACGGCACGGTTTGGATCATTTTCCGATGAAGCCGCAACCACCGCTCCCCGCGCGGGAGCTGCGAGGACCCGCCCGGTGCACGCCAGCACGAGCAGCGACACGCACCCCGCCGCCCCGGGCAGGGCGAAGCCCCACAAGGCCCCGCCGTGCTCCACGACGGGCCCCGCCAGGCCCGTGCCCACCGAGGCGCCCACGGTGAAGGTCGTCACCAGCCACGAGAACGCCTCCGTCACGGTGCCGCGCGGCGCGTGCACATCGACGAGGACGAACGCACAGGCGATGCAGGGCGCCAGGAAGACACCCGCGAGGACGGTGAGCAGCACCATCGCCACCGCACCCGGCATCAGCATCAGCGGCAGGTAACAGACCGCCAGCAGGGCCACCAGCACCCGCAGTCGCCGCGCCGGCTCACCACCCCACTGCCGCGCCCCGTAGACGGCTCCCCCCACCAGCGCGCCCAGCCCCAGGGCCGCCATCAGCCACCCGTAGACGGCGTCACCACCGTGTTCGTCGGCATACGGCACGGAGGCGACGGTGATGGACCCGAGCGCCATCCCGATGAACAGGAAGGCCCCCAGCAGCGCCAGCAGCCCGCCCGAACGCAGCGCACCGAGCCAGTGCGCCTCGCGCGGCGCCGACCGCCACGCGCGCGAGGGCGGCGACACGACCACGGACAGCGCGCCCAGCACCCCCACCGCGTTCAGCACGAGCAGCGCGGCCACCGGCGACCAGAGCGACACGCACACCGTCACGAGCAGCGGCCCGACGGTGAACATGACCTCCTGCGCCACGGCGTCCATCGCGTACGCCGTGTGCACCTGGTCCTCCTTGCCGAGCACACTGGGCCACAGCGCCCGCAGACCGCCCTCCAGCGGCGGTGTGAACAGCCCCGCGGCCCCGACCGCCGCGTACGCGAGCACGGCCGTCCCGGTACCGGCGAGGGCGAACACAGCCATGGCCAGCGCCGACAGCACCGCGGCCGGCAACTGCACCCGCGGCTGACCGTGCAGGTCCACGAGCCGCCCCAGCACCGGCTGCCCCACGGCGTTGGCGACGCCGTACACGGCGGCCAGCGCGCCCGCGAGGCTGTACGAGCCGCCCTCGGCCCGCACGAACAGCACGATCGCGATCGCCGCGGTGGCGTTGGGCAACCGTCCCACGAGCGTCCCGGCGAGCAGCCGTACGGCATGCCGCGCCCGGAGGATGTCCAGATACCCGGCGACCACGACGCACCCCCTTCTCTGGAACGACCCAAGACGTTGTACGTATAACTACCTGTGTCATACGTACCATGTCGCCTGTTCACGAGTCCAGACGAAAGCGCAGGCGAACGGTGGCACAAGGCAGCACCCGCCCCACGAGCCGGGACGTCGCCCAGGCCGCCGGCGTCTCCCAGGCGGCGGTCTCCCTGGTACTCGGCGACAAATGGCGCGGCCGCGTGTCGGAGCCCACGGCCCAACGCGTCCGCGAGGCCGCGCACGAGCTGGGCTACCGCCCCAACCTCGCCGCCCGCAACCTCCGCCTCGGCCGCACCCGCACCGTCCTGCTCGTCGTCCCCGCACTGACCACGGAATTCTTCGCGGAGGTCTACACGGGCGCCGCGCGCGTCGCCGCCGAGCACGGGTTCGGCGTGGTCCTCTACCCCTCACCCGAAGGCGTGGGCCCGGCCAGGGACCCCTTCGCCTCCGCACAGGCCGCCCTCGACGGCGTCATCGCCTCGTCCATGGCCGCCGACGCCCTCACGGCCATCCGGGGCGACCAGCTCCCCCTGGTCATGCTGGACAGCGACCCGGAGGGCAGCCTGGGCGCCGCGACGGTCAACCTGGACATCGCCGACGGCATCCGCCAGGTCACCGAACACCTGCTGACCCTGGGCCACCGCAGCTTCCTCCACCTCGCGGCGGACATCCCGTCCTGGACCTTCGAGGTACGCGCCCGCGAACTGGCCACCCGGCTGGCCGACGCCCCCGGCACCGACCTCCGCACCATCCGGGCCCCCATCTCCATCGAGGGCGCCCGCACGGCCACGCAAGCCGCCCTCGCCGCCCCGGGACCCCGGCCCACCGCACTCGTCTGCGACGACGACAAACTGGCCGCCGGCGCCTACAAAGCCATCCGCCGGGCCGGACTCCGCGTCCCCGACGACCTGTCCGTCACCGGCCTCGACGACCTCGGCCTCGCCACCGCCATCGACCCCGAACTGACCACCGTCCGGCTCGACGCCGAGGCCTTCGGCGAACGCGGCATGCGGGCCCTGCTGGCGGTACTCGACGGACAGCCCCCCGAGAAGGGGGACCTGCCGGTCGGCCTCGTGGTACGGGGATCCACAGCGCCGCCGCGCTGAGCCGCGCACAGGCGCAGGTGCTGCGGCGGCGGGCCCGCTCCTACTCCTCGTCTCCCTCGGCGTCCGACTCGTCCGCCCCGGACGTCTTGGTGGCATCGGCACCCGCACTCGCACCCGAGTCCAGGAGCCGCGACAGCTGACCGCCCACGATCCGCTTGAACTTCCGCTTCTGCGGACGCGTACGATCCAGCACCGCGACCTCCAGCCGCTCCGCCGGAATCTCCCGCTCACTGCCGTTCGTGTCCCGCGACAGCGCCTGCACCGCCAGCTTCAGCGCCTCGGCCAGCGTCATGCCGTCCCGGTGCCGCTGGTCCAGATACCCGCTGATCTGCTCCGCGTTGCCCCCCACCGCGACCGAGCCGTGCTCGTCCACGATCGAGCCGTCGTGCGGCAACCGGTAGATCTGATCACCATCAGCACTGTCGCCCACCTCGGCGACGACCAACTCCACCTCGTACGGCTTCTCGGCCTGGCTGGAGAAGATCGTGCCCAGCGTCTGGGCGTAGACGTTGGCCAGACCGCGCGCCGTCACGTCATCACGGTCGTAGGTGTAACCCCGCAGATCGGCGTAGCGCACCCCACCGATCCGCAGGTTCTCGTACTCGTTGTACTTGCCGGCGGCCGCGAAGCCGATCCGGTCGTAGATCTCGCTGAACTTGTGCAGCGCACGGGACGGGTTCTCGCCGACGAAGACGATGCCGTCGGTGTACTGCAGCACGACCAGGCTGCGACCACGCGCGATGCCCTTACGGGCGTACTCCGCCCGGTCCGCCATCGCCTGCTGAGGAGATACATAGAACGGCGTCGACACCGGTTATCCGTCCCTTTCTGTCGAAATCACTGGACCACCTGACAACACGACCACACCCGCTACAGCAGCGCGGCCCGCGGACCGTCCGGCTGCTCGAGCCGACGCTCCAGCACCGCGCGGGCCAGCTCCGCGGACTCGTCGTCGCCGAGCCGACGGAAGCCGTCCTCGGTGATCACAGTGATGATCGGGTAGATCCGGCGGGCGACATCGGGACCACCGGTCGCCGAGTCGTCGTCAGCCGCGTCGTACAGCGCCTGGACCACGAGCGTCGTGGCCTGCTCCTCGGTCAGTTCGTCATGGAAGAGCTTCTTCATCGCGCCACGCGCGAAGATCGACCCCGACCCGGTGGTCGCGTAGCTCCGCTCCTCCGACCGACCGCCCGTCACGTCGTACGAGAAGATGCGGCCCCTGCCCCGGTCCACGTCATACCCGGCGAACAGCGGCACCACGGCCAGACCCTGCATCGCCATGGCCAGGTTGGACCGGATCATGGTCGACAGGCGGTTCGCCTTGCCCTCCAGGGACAGCTGCGCACCCTCGACCTTCTCGAAGTGCTCCAGCTCGAGCTGGAACAGCTTCACCATCTCAACGGCCAGACCCGCCGTGCCGGCGATGCCCACCGCCGAGTACTCGTCGGCCGGGAAGACCTTCTCGATGTCCCGCTGCGCGATCATGTTGCCCATCGTCGCCCTCCGGTCACCCGCGAGAACGACACCACCGGGGAACGTGACCGCCACGATCGTGGTGCCGTGCGGTGCCTCGATGGCGCCCTGCACCGGCGGCAGCTGCCGGTTGCCCGGGAGCATCTCCGGCTGGTGCACACCGATGAAGTCCATGAAGGAAGAGGACCCGGGCGTCAGGAAGGCAGCTGGTAGACGCCCGGTGCTACGAGTGTTGGCTTCCACGCGATTCCCTCCACGTAAGCGGCAGCCCGCCTTATGGCATCGGGCCGGTCCTTGAACTGCCCCAGCGCAGCGTTGCAGCTGAAGCACAGTACGCCACGGACCCTACCCGTCTCGTGGCAGTGATCCACATGTGCGGCGGGAGCGGCAAGACATATACAGCAGACGCCGCCTTGACTTGCGATCAGGGCATCACGTTCCGCTTCGGTGATGCCGTACTGGCGCTTCAGGTGGCCTGCTCGGCCCTGCGCCGCCTTGCAGGACTTGCAGAGCGTCGCCAGACCATCAGAAGCTGTGCGATTCCGGGTCCACTCACTGTGTGGTTTGATCTCCCCGCACGTCCGGCAGAGCTTGTGCCCCTCGGGCACCTCCACTCGCGGGCGGACGTTGCGCCCCTTGGCCACCTGGCGTTCTTGGTGATAGGTCGCAGCGCACTCCCGACAGTAGGCCTGCAGCCCGTCACGCATCGCCTTGTTTCGTGCAAACGCTGCCCGCGGCTTGTGGTCCTTACACCGCGAGCAACGCCTACCAGTTCCTTCGATTGACAATCGAACCCCCCGCTGCAACCTTCATTTCGAAGGCTACTCGCCACCCTTTTGAACAAATGAGCGAACGAAATCCTCTGCGTTCTCCTCCAGGACATCGTCGATCTCGTCCAGGACGGAGTCCACGTCGTCGTTCAGCTTTTCCTGGCGTTCCTTGAGGTCCTCGGAGGCCTGCGCGTCCTGCGCCTGCTCCTCGACCTCCTCGGTGGACCGTGTGGCCTTCTGCTGTCCGCCGCCGGTGTCCTTGGTCGCCATAACCCTCACCCCGCTCGGTTCGCCCGACACAGTTGCTCGGTCAAGATCAGACCCTACAAGCCGGGTCCGACATCGGCCCCGCACTCTCCTCAACGTACGGGGGCCATCTCCATGATTCCCGGACCCGGGATTTTCCACCCTGTCCGGCCGTTTCCTCCCCGGTACCCGCTCGGTCCGCTCAGCCGCCGGACAGGACCCTGACCAGGTCTTCCGCGGTGCGGCAGCGGTCCAGGAGCTCCTTGACGTGATTACGCGTTCCGCGAAGCGGTTCCAGGGTTGGGACCCGCTGGAGCGAGTCCCGGCCCGGCAGATCGAAGATCACCGAGTCCCAGGAGGCCGCCGCGACGTCGTCCGCGTACTGCTCCAGACAGCGGCCGCGGAAGTACGCGCGGGTGTCCTCCGGCGGCTTCGTACGGGCGCGCTCGACCTCGTTCTCGTCCAGCAGCCGCTGGATGCGGCCGCGGTCCACCAGACGGTTGTACAGGCCCTTGTCGGGCCGTACGTCGGCGTACTGGAGGTCGACGAGGTGCAGCCGGGCGGCGTCCCAGTCGAGGTCGTCCCGGCGGCGGTAGCCCTCCATGAGCTCTCGCTTGGCGACCCAGTCCAGCTCGCCGGCGAGGCTCATCGGGTCGTTCTCGAGCCGGTTGAGGGTGTCCTCCCAGCGGCCGAGGACGTCCTTGGTCTGGTCGTCGGCGTCCGCGCCGTACCGTTCCTCGACGTATTTGCGGGCCAGCTCGTAGTACTCCATCTGGAGCTGTACGGCGGTCAGTGTGCGGCCGCTGCGCAGCGTGACCAGCTGCTTGAGGGTCGGGTCGTGCGAGACCTGGTGGAGGGTGCGCACGGGCTGGTCCACGGCCAGGTCGACGGCGATGAAGCCGTCCTCGATCATGGACAGGACCAGGGCCGTCGTCCCGAGCTTGAGGTAGGTCGAGATCTCGGACAGGTTCGCGTCGCCGATGATCACGTGCAGTCGGCGCCACTTCTCCGCGTCGGCGTGCGGTTCGTCGCGGGTGTTGATGATGGGCCGTTTCAGCGTCGTCTCCAGGCCCACCTCGACTTCGAAGTAGTCGGAGCGCTGGCTCAGCTGGAAGCCGTGTTCGTGTCCGTCCTGGCCGATGCCGACGCGGCCGGCGCCGGTGAAGACCTGGCGGGAGACGAAGAAGGGCGTCAGGTGGCGCACGATGTCCGAGAAGGCGGTCTCCCGCTTCATCAGGTAGTTCTCGTGTGTGCCGTAGGAGGCGCCCTTGTTGTCGGTGTTGTTCTTGTAGAGGTGGATGGGCTGGGCGCCGGGCAGCTGGGCGGCCCGCTCGGCGGCCTCGGCCATGATCCGTTCGCCGGCCTTGTCCCAGAGGACGGCGTCCCGCGGGTTGGTGACCTCGGGGGCGCTGTACTCGGGGTGGGCGTGGTCGACGTAGAGGCGTGCTCCGTTGGTGAGGATCACGTTGGCGAGGCCGATGTCCTCGTCGGTGAGCTGGCTGTTGTCGGCGGCCTCGCGGGCGAGGTCGAAGCCTCGCGCGTCCCGGAGCGGGTTCTCCTCCTCGAAGTCCCAGCGGGCCCGGCGGGCCCGGTGCATCGCCGCCGCGTAGGCGTTGACGATCTGGGACGAGGTGAGCATGGCATTGGCGTTCGGGTGGCCGGGGACGGAGATCCCGTACTCCGTCTCGATACCCATTACTCGCCGTACGGTCATGCGGCCCTCCTTGCCCGGCAGCGCCCGTCGTGGGCTCCGCTCAAGTACCGCTGGCGCTGCGATGCGTGTGCGGTGCCCGTCCCCGCACTGCGCGACTCGGCGGTAGGGAAGAGCCTAGAACGCCTTTGCGCTGGCGGGGAGATCATTTGCGTCATTGCCTTGCTCCAGCCGGGGCTCCGGAAAACAGTCGGCTGCGGGTACCCACTGAGGGCACCCGCAGCCGCCCCGCCTTTTACAGGTACTGACCGGTGTTCGCCACCGTGTCGATGGAGCGTCCGGTGTCCGCGCCCTGCTTTCCGGTGACGAGTGTACGGATGTACACGATCCGCTCGCCCTTCTTTCCGGAGATCCGGGCCCAGTCGTCCGGGTTGGTGGTGTTGGGCAGGTCCTCGTTCTCCTTGAACTCGTCCACGCAGGCCTGGAGGAGGTGGGAGACGCGAAGGCCCTTCTGGTTCGCTTCCAGGAAGTCCTTGATCGCCATCTTCTTGGCGCGGCCCACGATGTTCTCGATCATGGCACCGGAATTGAAGTCCTTGAAATAGAGGACTTCCTTGTCGCCATTGGCGTAGGTGACTTCCAGGAAGCGGTTTTCCTCGGATTCCGCGTACATCTGTTCCACCGCGGTCTGGATCATGCTCTGGACAGTGGCCGCCCTGTCCTTCTCGTGCTCGGTGAGGTCGTCCGCGTGGAGGGGGAGGCGTTCGGTGAGGTACTTGCCGAAGATGTCCTTGGCCGCCTCGGCGTCCGGACGTTCGATCTTGATCTTCACGTCGAGCCGGCCGGGCCGCAGGATCGCGGGGTCGATCATGTCCTCGCGGTTGGAGGCGCCGATGACGACCACGTTCTGGAGGCCTTCCACGCCGTCGATCTCGGCGAGCAGCTGCGGGACGATGGTGTTCTCCACGTCCGAGCTGACGCCGGAGCCGCGGGTGCGGAAGAGGGATTCCATCTCGTCGAAGAAGACGATGACGGGGGTGCCCTCGCTGGCCTTCTCCCGGGCCCGCTGGAAGACCAGGCGGATCTGCCGCTCGGTCTCGCCGACGTACTTGTTGAGCAGCTCGGGGCCCTTGATGTTGAGGAAGAAGCTCTTGCCGGCGGCCTGGCCGGTCACTTCGGCGACCTTCTTGGCCAGCGAGTTGGCGACGGCCTTGGCGATGAGCGTCTTGCCGCATCCGGGGGGCCCGTAGAGCAGGACGCCCTTGGGTGGACGCAGCTCGTGCTCCCGGAAGAGGTCGGGGTAGAGGTAGGGGAGCTCGACCGCGTCCCGGATGGCCTCGATCTGTCCGCCGAGGCCGCCGATCTGCTCGTAACCGATGTCGGGGACCTCTTCGAGGACGAGTTCCTCGACCTCGCTCTTGGGAACGACCTCGTAGACATAGCCGGAGCGGGGTTCGAGCAGGAGGGCGTCGCCGGGTCGGATGGTGAGGCCGCGCAGTGGTTCGGCGAGCCGTACCACCCGCTCCTCGTCGGTGTGCCCGAGCACCAGGGCGCGCTCGCCGTCCTCGAGGATCTCCTTGAGGGTGACGATGTCGCCGACGCTCTCGTACTCCATGGCCTCGACCACGTTGAGTGCTTCGTTGAGCATCATTTCCTGGCCGCGCCGGAGCTCGTCGAGCTCGACGCTCGGGCTGACGTTCACCCGGAGTTTGCGGCCGCCGGTGAAGATGTCGGCGGTGCCGTCCTCGTTGGCCTGCAGGAAGACGCCGAAGCCGGCCGGTGGCTGGGCCAGCCGGTCGACCTCCTCCTTGAGGGCCACGATCTGGTCGCGGGCCTCGCGGAGTGTGCCGGCGAGTCGCTCGTTCTGAGCGGACACGCCGGCCAGGTTGGTCTGCAGTTCGACGATCCGCTCTTCGAGAATTCTCGTGTGTCGCGGAGATTCGGCGAGCTTGCGTCGCAGGACGGCGATCTCCTGCTCAAGGTAGGCCACCTGCCCGGCCGGGTCCTCGGACCCGCGTCCCGGGCGGATGCCGCGGTTCATGTCGTCGTCGTGGGCTGCCACGGTCCTCACCTCCTCCATGGGGAGCTGGACGCTTCCAGACCCTACCTGGGTGGGTGTCGATTGAAACCCCTAGATCACAAAGACTGTCGGGGTGTGTCCGATCTTCACCCTTGCGCTCTCCCTCACGCCAGGGGAATACCCATCGAACGTGGATGGAACCCAGGCGGGGGTAGGGTCGAAGTGTTCAACACCCGTCAGAGCTGGCCGGATTCCCGGACGGCTCGGCGCAGGAAACGGCAGGAGACATGAGCGTGCAGCAGGAGGCCGGAGTCGGCGGCGAGGCTCTGGAGGTCTGGATCGACCAGGACCTGTGTACCGGCGACGGCATCTGCGCCCAGTACGCGCCGGAGGTGTTCGAGCTGGACATCGACGGTCTGGCCTACGTCAAGGGCGCGGACGACGAGCTTCTGCAGGCCCCGGGAGCGACAACACCCGTGCCGCTGCCGCTTCTCACGGACGTGGTCGACTCCGCGAAGGAGTGTCCGGGTGAGTGCATCCACGTGCGTCGTGTTTCGGACAGGGCCGAGGTCTACGGTCCGGACTCAGAGTGACCAAATTGTGACTTGGCGCATACGTTCCGTGACCGTTGCCTGTTGTGTCACAGCGTCTGGGGCGGGGTGGCCGGTCACACGGTGCGCGCTTGTGAGGGCGTGTCGCTGACGAACGCGCCGTTCTTCCACTGCCACTTCACGTGGTCCGTGACGTCGGGGCAGCAACTGGGCACGTCGGCCGTCGAGTAGCCGAGAAGCGTGGCGAGGACGACGCCGTCGCGCACCGAGAGTCCGGTGGCCGTGTGGCGGTCCTTCGGATCCACCAGGGTGGCCACGACGCGGGGCTTGCCGCCGTCGGCGTCCCGTGTGACGACGTACACCCCGTCGGGCGGCGTGCCCATGGGTGCGTCGCAGTGCACGGCGGCCACCGTTTCGGGCCGGCCGTCGCCGTCGAGGTCACCGGTCGCCTTCTTGCGCACCACGGTCTTGACCGGGCCGCACTCCAGGGGGAAGGCCACCGTCGCCGGGTCGGGCGGCGCGATGTGCTGGGCCGGCGCGCTCTTGGGTCCGGGGGCGGGGCTCTGGGCCGCCGTCGCGGCGTCGGGCTGGAGGACCGACGACAGGGCGACGACCGCGGCGACGGCCGTGGCGGTGGCGACCCAGTGGATCGGGCGGGTGTGCGTGTGCGAGAGGTCCGGAACGGCGGGGTGCTGCACGAGGAGTGTCTCCTGTGAGGGCTGTGCCGGTGGGGGTGGCCAGCATCGTGCCACACGTCACAGTGCGGGGGAACGGCGGGGTGGGTACTCGTTTCGATTCCCGCATCGCCGTCTGCGCCGCCGCCCGGATCGCCGCTCGTCCCGTCCGGTGGTGTCCGTCAACGCGACGACGCCGTGGTGGAGTTCCGGGCGCTGCCGGAACTCCACCACGGCGTCTGTACGTTGATCGCGGCACGGGGCCGCCTCAGCGGCCGGAGCCTCCGCCGGCGTTGGGGCCGTCGTAGTCCTCGCCGTAGGCGCCCTTGGCGGGGCGGCGGCGGCGCATGGGGGGCTCGACGCCGTCGGCGAGACGGCGGGCGGTGAGCAGGAAGCCGGTGTGGCCGATCATCCGGTGGTCGGGGCGGACGGCGAGGCCCTCGACGTGCCAGTTGCGGATCATCGACTCCCAGGAGGTCGGCTCGTTGAAGCAGCCGATCTCGCGGATGGACTCGACGGTGCGGGCGAGCTGGGTGGTGGTCGCGACGTAGCAGCACAGGATGCCGCCGGGCACGAGTGCCTTGGAGACGACCTCCAGACACTCCCAGGGGGCGAGCATGTCGAGGATGACGCGGTCGACGTCGGCGTCGGACAGGTTGTCCTGGAGGTCGCCGACGGTGAGCTGCCAGGCGGGGTGCGGGCCGCCGAAGTAGCGCTGCACGTTCTGCTGGGCGATCTCGGCGAAGTCCTCGCGGCGCTCGTAGGAGTGCAGCATGCCCTGGTCGCCGATGGCGCGCAGCAGGAAGCTGCTGAGGGAGCCGGAACCCACGCCGGCCTCCACGACGCGCGCGCCGGGGAAGATGTCGGCGAAGGCGAGGATCTGCCCCGCGTCCTTCGGGTAGACGACGGCTGCCCCGCGGGGCATGGACAGGACGTAGTCGGGGAGCAGGGGGCGCAGCGCGAGGTAGGCGACGTTCCCCGTGGTGCGGACAACGCTGCCCTCGGGAGCACCGATCAGTTCGTCGTGGGGGAAGGAACCCTTGTGGGTGTGGAAGTTCTTCCCGGCCTCGAGCGTGAACGTGTAGTGGCGGCCCTTGGGGTCGGTCAGCTGAACCTGGTCCCCGACCTTGAAGGGCCCGCGCCTGCGGGCGGCACCGGTCGGTTCGGACATGTGACCAGCCTACCGGCCCCGGGCGGGGCCGCCGACCACGCGGGCCGCTCCTGGGGGCGGCCGCGGCCTAGGAGGGGCGGGCCATGGCCTTGACGAAGGCGCGCTCCACGTCGGCCGCGGACAGGACGCCGTAGATCTCGCCGGTGTCCTCGACCACCAGGTATTCGGTCGCCGGGTTGGCGCGCAGGGCGTCGAGGAGTTCCTCGCCCGACAGTTCGGCGGAGACGCGCATGCCGTCGGTGAGGTCCTGGGCGAGGGTGCTGACCGGCACCCAGGGGCGACGGTGCTCGGGTACGCCGACGATGGCGGCCTCGCGGACCAGTGAGGCGGGCCTGCCGTCGGCGTCGACGACGACCAGGGCGCGGGCTCCGGAGGCGTTGGCGCGGCGCAGGGCCTCGGAGAGCGGGGTGTCGGCCGGGACGGGGACGGCACGCCGGGTGAGGGCGCGGGCGCGCAGCTCCGGGAGGTGTTCGCGCAGGCGGGCCATGCGCAGGCTGTTTCCGGCGCCGGTCCAGATGATCGCGGCGAGGATCGCGGCGAGCAGGGCGTCCATCACGGTGTCCATGCCGACGTCGTCCACGGAGTCGGAGCCGAGGACGCCGGACTGGGTGAGCAGGGGCAGTCCGATGAGGACGGAGAGGGCGAGGGCCCGGCCGACCCAGGCCGCGGCGATCGTGCCGTGCATGGGCTTGCCGGTGATCTTCCAGACGACGGCGCGGAGCATGCGGCCGCCGTCGAGGGGGAGGCCGGGCAGCAGGTTGAAGGCGGCCACGATGAGGTTGGAGATCATCAGGCCGGCCAGCAGCACGCCGGGTACGGTGCCGGGCTCGACGGGCAGCAGGGCGAGGTAGAAGACGCCGGAGAGGACGAGGGAGAGCAGGGGGCCGACGAAGGCCAGCACGAACTCGCGGCCGGGGGTCTCGGCCTCCTTCTCGATCTCGGAGACACCGCCGAAGAACTGGAGCTGGATGCGGCGCACCGGGAGCTTGAAGCGGAGAGCGGCGACGGTGTGGGCAAGCTCGTGGACGAGGACGGAGGCGTAGAAGGCGACGGCGAAGAAGAGGGAGACGAGGTAACGGGCGGCGCCCAGCTCGGGCAGCACGCGGTCGAGCTGGCCGCCGAACACCCAGGTGATCAGGGCGGCGACCAGGAACCAGCTGGGCGCGACGTACACGGGCACGCCGAAGGGCCGGCCCATCAGGAGTCCGCCTCCGGGTTCCGGCCGGCGCTGCGGCGGGCGCCCCGGTCCGCCCGCACCGTCGGTGTGGGCCTCGGTACGGTGCCGTGGGGCGCCGGTGGACGGGGCGGCCCCCGGGTCCGGGTTCGCGTCTGGGTTCGAGTCCGGGTCCGGCTTCGCAGTCGCGTCGCCCGGGGTGTTCGGGCGGGGATCCGGAGCCTCCGGTCCCGGCGTCGGGGAGCCCGACGACTCGGGGTGCGGCGTCTTCGGATCCGGTGTCGTCGGATCCGGTGTCGTCGGATCCGGTGTCTCGGAACCCGTGGGGTCCGCGGGGTCCGGCTGTGCGGGGTCGGGGGCCGGGGCCGTGGGATGCGCCTGGGGCCCGGCCGACTCGTCGTTGCCGGACCGCGGCTGCCCGCTCCCGCCGCTCACGTCCACGGTGTCCCCTCGTTCGAAGCGTCTCCCGCCTGCCGGACGGGAGGGTCTTCTGTCGATGGTATGCGTCCGTCCCCGCCCGTTCCGCCCCGGCACCCCTGTCCTTCCCTTCCGTCGCGGGGGTCACGACGTCGGACTGGGTCACTGTCAGTGGCGGGCCGTAAGGTCTGTGGGCATGGAGACGAGTATCGAGGATGTCGCGGACGGCGCCGGCGGACCCGCCCGACCGGCGGCGACGGTGGCGCAGGCGGACGCGGCGACGGCCACGACGGCGACGGCCACGGCCCCCTCCGCCGCGCCCGTGGCGACACCGCCCACCTCGCTCTCGCCCTCCAGGGCTGGTGACTTCATGCAGTGCCCGCTGCTGTACCGGTTCCGGGTCATCGACCGGCTGCCCGAGAAGCCCAGCGAGGCGGCGACCAGGGGCACTCTGGTGCACGCGGTGCTCGAGCGGCTCTTCGACGCCCCGGCGGCCGAGCGCACGGCACCGCGGGCGAAGTCGCTGGTCCCGGGCCAGTGGGACCGGCTGCGGGAGAGCAGGCCCGAGGTCGGCGAGCTGTTCGCGGACGATCCGGAGGGCGAGCGGCTGGCGCGGTGGCTCACCGAGGCGGAGCAGCTCGTCGAGCGGTGGTTCACCCTGGAGGACCCGAGCCGGCTGGAGCCCGCCGAGCGGGAGATGTTCGTCGAGGCCGAGCTGGAGTCGGGGCTGCGGCTGCGCGGCATCATCGACCGGGTCGACGTGGCTCCCACCGGCGAGGTGCGGATCGTCGACTACAAGACGGGCAAGGCGCCCCGGCCGCAGTACGCGGAGGGCGCGCTGTTCCAGATGAAGTTCTACGCCCTGGTGGTGTGGCGGCTGAGGAAGGTCGTCCCGCGCCGCCTTCAGCTGGTCTATCTCGGCAGCGGCGACGTGCTCACCTACGACCCCGTCCTGGCGGACCTGGAGCGGGTCGAGCGCAAGCTGCTGGCGCTGTGGGAGGCGATCCGGCTGGCGACCGAGACGGGTGACTGGCGGCCGCGGCCGACCAAGCTCTGCGGCTGGTGCGACCACCAGGCGCACTGTCCGGAGTTCGGTGGTACTCCCCCGCCCTATCCGCTCCAGGTGAGGGCGGCCGACTCCGGCGGCACCGAGCAGGGCAGAATGGGGCCGGACTAGCGAAGGAGACTTACGTGGCCATCCGCGTCCTACTGGTCGACGACCAGCCGCTGCTGCGCACAGGCTTCCGGATGATTCTGGAGGCGGAGCAGGACATCGCTGTCGTCGGCGAGGCCGGAGACGGCCTCCAGGCACTCGACCAGGTGCGGGCGCTCCAGCCCGATGTGGTGCTGATGGACATCCGCATGCCGCGGATGGACGGTGTGGAGTCGACCCGGCAGATCACCGGGCCCGATCGGGACGGCCCGGCGAAGGTGCTGGTCCTGACCACTTTCGACCTCGACGAGTACGTGGTGGAGGCGCTGAAGGCGGGCGCCAGCGGCTTCCTGCTCAAGGACGCCCCGGCCAACGAGTTGGTGCAGGCGATCCGCGTGGTGGCGAACGGCGAGGCGATGCTCGCGCCGAGCATCACCCGGCGGCTGCTCGACAAGTACGCCACGCATCTGCCGTCCGGCGACGAGCCGGTGCCGGACACCCTGCACACGCTGACGGACCGTGAGGTCGAGGTGCTCAAGCTGGTGGCCCGCGGGCTGTCCAACGCGGAGATCGCCGCCGACCTCTTCGTCAGCGAGACCACGGTCAAGACGCACGTGGGCCATGTGCTGACCAAGCTGGGCCTGCGGGACCGGGTACAGGCCGCGGTGTACGCGTACGAGAGCGGCCTGGTACGTCCCGGCGCGCAGTAGGCTGCTCGCCGCGGTGCCCGGCCGGCGCGCCGACGAACCCCGAAGGGCGCCCTCTTCCGATGGAGAAGAGGGCGCCCTTCGGGCTTGACCGGTGCGGGTGTCAGTCGCTCACGCCCCGGCCCAGCTCCCACAGCTGGATCGAGGAGGAAGAGTTGAGGAGGTAGGCCGTGCCCGTGACGTCGTCGCGGGTGGCGACGTACTGCTTGCCCTGCCACAGCGGGATCAGCGGCACGTCCTCGGCGGTGATGTCCTGGATGTCCGTGAGGATGTCCACCGCGGAGAGCCGGTCGGCCTCGGCGCGGGACTTGGGGATCAGGTCGTCGATGATCTTCGGGTTCGCGTACGGCGAGTTGAGGGTGTTCTTCTTGTCGAGGAACGGCGCGGTGAAGCTGTCTGCGTCCGGGAAGTCGGGGAACCAGCCCATGCCGTAGACGTCGTACTCGCCCTTGCGCTCGGCCAGGTTGAACGTCTTCCAGGGCGTGCCCTTGATGTCCACGTCGAACAGACCGCTGTCGTTCAGCTGCTTCTGGAGCTGCTCGAACTCCGGCTTGGTCGCGGAACCGTAGTGGTCCGTCGTGTAGTGCATCGTCAGCTTGATCGGCGTGGTGATGTCCGCGTCCTCCAGCATCTCCTTCGCCTTGTCGACGCTGGGGTCGCCGTACTTGTTGAAGAACGAGTTGGAGTGGCCGGTGATGCCGGCCGGAACCATCGAGTACAGCGGCTTGGCCTGCGAGCCGTACACGGCGGCGACGAGCTTGTCGCGGTTGATGAGCTGGGCCATCGCCTTGCGGACGGCCTTGTCCTTCACCGTCGGGGCGTCCGTCTTGAAGCCCAGGTAGCGGATCTCGAGGCCGGACACCTCGACCAGGTCGACTTCGCTGTCCGTGGCCTTGGAGAGCTGCTGGATCTGATCCGGAGTCATCGCGCGGGTCATCACGTCGATGTCGCCCTTTTCGATGGCTTTGCCCATCGCGTCGGCGTCGTCGAACGACACGATCTCGACCTTGTCGTTGTTCACCGTCAGACTCCCCTTGTAATTGGGGTTCTTGGTGAACACGGCCTTGGTCATCTCGTCGCCGTCGACCTCGGCCTTCATCGTGTACGGGCCGGAGCCGGACACCTCGAAGCCCTCGCGCACCTTGTCCTTGGCGTAGTCGTCCGGGTTGACGATGCCGGCGACCGGCGTCGTCAGCTTGAACGGGAAGGTGGCGTCCGCCGTGTTGAGGTGGAAGATGACCTCCCGGTCGCCCTTCGTCTCGATGGTGTCCACGGTGGAGAGCAGCGAGGCCACCTGTGTGTCGGCGTTGATTTTCACGGCCCGCTCGAAGGAGTACTTCACATCCTCCGCGGTGACGGGGTCGCCGTTGGCGAACTCCAGGCCGTCCCGCAGGGTGCAGGCGTAGCGCTCACTCCCGGTGTCGGTGAATCCGCACTTCTCGGCGGCCTCGGGCACGGGTTCACCGTCGCCGCGTGGCTGCACCATCAGGGTCTGCGAGGTCTGGCGCAGGATGTTCCAGGCGCCGACGTCGTAGGCGTACGCCGGGTCGAGGGGCGCGGGCGCCTCTTCCGTGGTGAACCGGTCCGTGGTGCCGACGACGATCGCGTCCCCGTCGCCGCTGCCGCTGTCGGACCCGCCGCAGGCGGCGAGCACCGGCGCGAGCAGGCCGACGACTGCCGGCAGCACCAAAGTCTTGCGGTTCATGCTCGAGTTTCTCCAGAGCTGTCGGTCCGTGTATCCGGCATGCAGGGGTGTCGCGGCGGATCACGGGGGTAGTGGCCGATGTTCTTGCGACGAGATTAGTCCGCGCCCGCACGGGCGCTCGCAGCCACCGGAGTTGAGTGCTCATCACGGAGCGAAACCGGGTGTGGACACACCGAAAACCCGACAGTGGAAGGATTAGTGCAGGGTCTCTCCAATCAGGACACAAGGACCCCTCGACAACGTTCGCCAAGCGGCGAGCAGCACACCTGTTCACCGCTGTCGACCCCTGGAAACGTGGGGAACATCACAGTTGGACTTCAGCCGCCCGTACCGGAATTCAGCCAGCCCGAGGCGGTGGAAATATCCCGTGGACACCCGTCGTGAGGCCTTGGGTGGCCCTTCTCGCAATTGCCGTCCCAACGCCGCCGCACGCTCGGTGAACGCCTAGCGCATTTGTGTCATCAGACCGCGCAGAAATGTCAGGTCGACCTCTTCGAGGGAGGCCACCACCGTGCGCCGGGCGGCCGCGGTGATGGGGGCGACCGAGGGCACCGCCACGACATGGCAGCCGGCGGACTCCGCGGCGGCCACCCCGGTCGCGGTGTCCTCGACGACGGCGCACCGGCCGGGATCCACTCCGAGTCCGGCCGCTGCGGCCAGGTACGGGTCGGGGTGGGGCTTGGTGCGGGGCACCTCGTCGCCGGCGACGGTGAGGGCGAAGTGCTGGGGGCCGAGCGAGGTGATCACGCGGTCGATGATGCGCCGGTGCGAGGCGGAGACCAGGGCCGTGGGGATCTCGTGTGCGGACAGCTCCGCGAGCAGCCGGGCGGCTCCCGGCATGAGCGGCAGGTCACGGCCGATGCGCTGCTCGAAGCCGTCGTTGAGCAGCACGCTGAGTTCGGCGAGCGTGATGTCGGCGCCGGTGGCCTCGATCAGGAAGCCCGCGCTGCGGGTCATGGGGCCGCCGACCACCACGTGGCGCCAGGAGTCGTCGAGGGTGCGGCCGAGGGAGGCGAAGACCTCCACCTCGACGTCCCACCAGAAGCCCTCCGTGTCCACCAGGGTGCCGTCCATGTCGAGGAGCACGGCCTGGAGGGCGGAGCCTTCGGCCGTACGGGTTCCGAGCGCGGGGACCGTACTGGTCATCCACGTACCTCCTTGAGGGACGATCAGGCCGGTTCCCACGAAGGGAACCGGCCTGCAGTGGACCGACAAGTCTACGTCGTGAGGGACGCGAACGCCTGGTGTGGCCAGTGGAGCGGGTACGCAGGGCCTAGCGGGCGTTGAAGTACTTCGCCTCCGGGTGGTGGATGACGATGGCGTCGGTGGACTGTTCGGGGTGGAGCTGGAACTCCTCCGACAGGTGGACGCCGATGCGCTCCGGCTCGAGCAGGGCGGCGATCTTCGCGCGGTCCTCCAGGTCGGGGCAGGCGCCGTAGCCGAGGGAGAAGCGGGCGCCCCGGTACTTCAGGGCGAACATGTCCTCCATCTGGGCCGGGTCCTCCCCCGCGAACCCGAGTTCGGAGCGCACGCGCGCGTGCCAGTACTCGGCGAGGGCCTCGGCCAGCTGCACGGACAGGCCGTGCAGTTCGAGGTAGTCCCGGTAGGCGTTGGCCTCGAACATCCGGGCCGTCTCCTCGCCGATCCGGGAGCCGACGGTGACGACCTGGAAGCCGACGACGTCGATCTCGCCGGACTCCTCCGGGCGGAAGAAGTCGGCCAGGCACAGGCGCCGGCCGCGTCGCTGGCGGGGGAAGGTGAACCGGGTGCGCTCGTTGCCGTCGTCGTCGAGGACGATCAGGTCGTCGTCCTTGGAGACGCAGGGGAAGTAGCCGTAGACCACGGCCGCCTCCAGCAGGTTGTCCGTCTGGAGCCGGTCGAGCAGGCCGCGCAGCCGCGGCCGGCCCTCGGACTCGACCAGTTCCTCGTAGGACGGCCCGTCGCCGGTGCGGGCCTGCTTGAGGCCCCACTGGCCCTTGAAGAGGGCGCCCTCGTCCAGCCAGGACGCGTACTCCTTGAGCTGGATGCCCTTGACGACGCGGGTGCCCCTGAAGGGCGGCTCGGGGAGGGGGTTGTCGGTGGCGACGTCGGAGCGGACGTGCCCCTCCTCGGGCCGCTCGTCGATCTCGACGGTGGCGGCCCGCACCCGGCGCTGCTTCAGCTCGGGCAGCTTCGCGCCGGGCACGCCCCGCTTGATGCCGATCAGGGCGTCCATGAGGCGCAGGCCCTCGAAGGCGTCGCGGGCGTAGCGGACCTCGCCGTCGTAGATCTCGTGCAGGTCCTGCTCGACGTAGGCCCTGGTGAGGGCCGCGCCGCCGAGGATGACGGGGTAGTCGGCGGCCAGCTTGCGCTGGTTGAGCTCCTCCAGGTTCTCCTTCATGATCAGGGTGGACTTGACCAGGAGGCCGGACATGCCGATGACGTCGGCCCGGTGCTCGTCGGCGGCCTCCAGGATCGCGGAGACCGGCTGCTTGATGCCGAGGTTGACGACGTTGTAGCCGTTGTTGGACAGGATGATGTCGACGAGGTTCTTGCCGATGTCGTGGACGTCGCCGCGGACGGTGGCGAGCACGATGGTGCCCTTGCCGTCGTCGTCGGTCTTCTCCATGTGCGGTTCCAGGTGGGCCACCGCGGTCTTCATGACCTCGGCGGACTGGAGCACGAACGGCAGCTGCATCTGGCCGGAGCCGAACAGTTCGCCGACGACCTTCATGCCGTCGAGCAGGGTCTCGTTGACGATGTCGAGGGCCGGTCGCTCCTGGAGGGCCTCGTCCAGGTCCTGCTCGAGGCCGTTCTTCTCGCCGTCGATGATGCGGCGCTTGAGCCGCTCGTCCAGGGGCAGGGCGGCCAGTTCCTCGGTCTTGGACGCCCGCAGCGACTTGGCGGTGGCGCCCTCGAAGAGGGCCATCAGCTTCTGCAGCGGGTCGTAGCCCTCACGGCGGCGGTCGTAGATCAGGTCGAGGGCGGTGGTGACCTGCTCGTCGTCGAAGCGGGCGATCGGCAGGATCTTGCTCGCGTGCACGATCGCCGAGTCCAGGCCGGCCTTGACGCACTCGTCCAGGAAGACGGAGTTCAGCAGGATGCGGGCGGCCGGGTTGAGGCCGAAGGAGATGTTCGACAGGCCCAGGGTGGTCTGCACGTCCGGGTGCCGCTTCTTCAGCTCGCGGATGCCCTCGATGGTGGCCACGCCGTCCCCGCGGGACTCCTCCTGGCCGGTGCAGATGGTGAAGGTCAGACAGTCGACGAGGATGTCCGACTCGTGGATGCCCCAGTTGCCGGTGAGGTCGTCGATCAGCCGTTCGGCGATCTCGACCTTCTTCTCGGCGGTGCGGGCCTGGCCCACCTCGTCGATGGTCAGCGCGATCAGCGCGGCGCCGTGCTCCCGCGCCAGCTTCGTGACGCGGGCGAACCGGGACTCGGGGCCGGCGC
This sequence comes from Streptomyces sp. BBFR51, assembly GCF_044591655.1. Taxonomy (NCBI): domain Bacteria; kingdom Bacillati; phylum Actinomycetota; class Actinomycetes; order Kitasatosporales; family Streptomycetaceae; genus Streptomyces; species Streptomyces sp. BBFR51. The sequence continues at coordinate 1,826,731 of NZ_CP172448.1, forward strand.
CGTCCTCGTAGTTCACCGAGTTGATCACGGCGCGGCCGCCGAGCTTCTCCAGGCCGGCCCGGATGACGTCGACCTCGGTGGAGTCCAGCACGATCGGCAGCGTCGAGGCGGTGGCGAAGCGTCCGGCCAGTTCCTCCATGTCGGCGACGCCGTCCCGGCCGACGTAGTCCACGCACAGGTCGAGCATGTGCGCGCCCTCGCGGATCTGGTCGCGGGCCATCTCCACGCAGTCGTCCCAGCGGGCGTCCAGCATGGCCTCGCGGAACTTCTTCGAGCCGTTGGCGTTGGTCCGCTCGCCGATGGCCAGGTAGGAGGTGTCCTGGCGGAAGGGCACGGTCTGGTACAGCGAGGCGGCGCCGGGCTCGGGCTGCGGCTGCCGCTCGGTGGGGGCGGTGCCCCGGACCCGCTCGACGACCTGGCGCAGGTGCTCGGGGGTGGTGCCGCAGCAGCCGCCGATCAGGGACAGGCCGTACTCGCGGACGAAGGTCTCCTGCGCGTCGGCCAGCTCGGGTGCGGTCAGCGGGTAGTGGGCGCCGTCCTTGCCGAGGACGGGCAGACCGGCGTTGGGCATGCAGGACAGCGGGACGCGGGAGTGGCGGGCGAGGTAGCGCAGGTGCTCGCTCATCTCGGCCGGGCCGGTGGCGCAGTTCAGGCCGATCATGTCGATGCCGAGCGGTTCCAGCGCGGTGAGCGCGGCGCCGATCTCCGAGCCCAGCAGCATGGTGCCGGTGGTCTCGACGGTGACGGAGACGACGACCGGCAGGTCCAGGCCCAGTGCCTCCAGGGCGCGCCGGGCGCCGAGCACGGAGGCCTTGGTCTGGAGCAGGTCCTGCGTGGTCTCCACCAGCAGCGCGTCGGCGCCGCCCGCGACCAGGCCCTCGGCGTTGCGCTGGTAGGCGTCGCGCAGGATGGTGTACGGGGCGTGACCGAGCGTGGGGAGTTTGGTGCCGGGGCCCATGGAGCCCAGCACCCAGCGCTGCCGGCCGTCCCGGGCGCCGAACTCGTCGGCGACCTCGCGGGCGACGCGTGCGCCGGCCTCGGACAGCTCGTGGACGCGCTCGGGGATGTCGTACTCGCCGAGGGCGGAGTGGTTGGCGCCGAAGGTGTTGGTCTCGACGCAGTCGACGCCGGCCGCGAAGTACTCCTCGTGCACCGAGCGGACGATGTCGGGGCGGGTCAGGTTCAGGACCTCGTTGCACCCCTCCAGCTGCTGGAAGTCCTCCAGCGTGGGGTTCTGCGCCTGGAGCATGGTGCCCATCGCGCCGTCGGCGACCACCACGCGGGTGGCGAGGGCCTCTCGGAGGGCGGACACACGGGTCCGGGTGTCGGCGGGCGGGGTGGATGGCGACGAGGCCATGAAAGGGCTCCCTAGGATGCGACGGCTGTCGGCTTTGCCTCTGCCCGGCACCGTCCGCTGTGGACGCCCCGGGGAGAACGCACGCCGCCAGGGTAGCCGGGACCGGGGGCCGATGGTCGGGGCGTCCACGAGACGGACGAGTATGGCGGGGCGAATACCCGCCGAACGGAGGAGCCCTCCCCTCCACCCGTGAGGGTGGCGTGCCTCGTTCCCGGCCCGCCCGCGGAGGGTGGCCGCGGTCACCGGGACTTGGCCGAAGTGCAACAGTTGCCCGCCGACCATTGGCGGGAGGTCGCCATGGACCGGTAGTGTTCGGCATTGCCGAACGACGTCAGCGACGCCGAGGTCGGCAGTCGAAGGGGACGGAGGCAGTACGTCGATGGCACGGAACATCCAGTCGCTCGAGCGGGCGGCAGCGATGCTGCGCCTGCTGGCGGGCGGCGAGCGGCGGCTCGGCCTGTCGGACATCGCCTCGTCGCTGGGTCTGGCCAAAGGCACCGCGCACGGCATCCTGCGCACCCTCCAGCACGAGGGCTTCGTCGAGCAGGACGACGCCTCCGGGCGCTACCAGCTGGGTGCGGAGCTGCTGCGTCTGGGCACGACGTACCTCGACGTGCACGAGCTGCGGGCACGCGCGCTGGTGTGGACGGACGACCTGGCCCGCTCCAGCGGGGAGAGCGTCCACCTCGGCGTCCTGCACCAGCAGGGCGTCCTGATCGTGCACCACGTCTTCCGGCCCGACGACAGCCGGCAGGTCCTGGAGATCGGTGCCATGCAGCCGCTGCACTCCACGGCGCTGGGCAAGGTGCTGTCGGCGTACGACCCGGTCGCGCACAGCGAGGCCGTGGAGGCCGACCGCAAGGCGTACACGGACCGGACCGTCTGCGAGCCGGACCGGTTCGAGCACATCCTGGACATCACGCGCGCGCGTGGGTACGCGGCCGACGTCGAGGAGACCTGGGAGGGCGTCGCCTCCATCGCCGCCCCCATCCACGACCGCAGACGCATGCCGGTCGGCGCGGTCGGCATCACCGGGGCCGTGGAGCGGCTGTGCCGGGACGGCGAGCTGCGGCCCGAGCTGGTCGCGGCGGTACGGGACTGCGCCCGCGCGGTGTCGCGGGACCTGGGCGCCGGACGGTTCTAGGGCACGCGGGTACGAGCGGGGTAGCCGAGGGCCGGGACGCCGAGCGCGTTCCGGCCCTCGGCGTTCTCCCGGCCGGGACGACCCGCGCACCGAAGATCGATAGCCCACGACGATCAATAACGATCGTGCTTTCGATAACACAGCTCTTGACGCACGCGTGACGTCGAACGAGACTCGCGTCCATCGGTCGGCATTGTCGAACACCTACCGGCAATACGCGTTAGAGTGTGACAGTGCCAAGGGCCGCCATCGCTCTCATACCGAGGGCGCCGGAACACCCGGAGGGACCCGGGGGTTCGGCTTCCCCTGGACGAAGGACAAAGGAGTCGCGGGTGTCCAGCTCCGACATCTTCATCGGCGAGACCATCGGTACCGCCCTGCTCATCCTGCTCGGCGGCGGCGTGTGTGCCGCCGTCACACTCAAGGCCTCCAAGGCGCGCAACGCCGGCTGGGTCGCCATCGCCCTCGGGTGGGGCTTCGCCGTCATGACGGCCGCGTACATATCGGGCCCGCTCTCCGGTGCCCACCTCAACCCGGCCGTGACGGTCGGCATCGCGATCAAGGACGGCGACTGGAACAACGTCCCGACCTATTTCGCGGGCCAGATACTCGGCGCCATGATCGGCGCGGTCCTGGTCTGGATCGCCTACTACGGCCAGTTCCAGGCGCACCTCACCGACCGCGAGATCGTCGGCGGTCCTGGCGCACAGGACACGACGGCCAAGTCCGTGGAGGCGCAGGAGAAGGGCGCCGGCCCCGTCCTGGGCGTCTTCTCCACCGGCCCCGAGATCCGGCACACGGTCCAGAACCTCGCCACCGAGATCATCGGCACCTTCGTCCTGCTGCTCGCGATCCTCACCCAGGGGCTGAACGACGAGGGCAACGGCCTCGGCGCCCTGGGCGCTCTGATCACCGGGTTCGTGGTGGTGTCCATCGGTCTGTCGCTCGGCGGTCCGACGGGGTACGCGATCAACCCGGTCCGCGACCTCGGCCCGCGCATCGTGCACGCCCTGCTGCCCCTGCCCAACAAGGGCGGTTCCGACTGGTCCTACGCCTGGATCCCGGTCGTCGGTCCGCTGATCGGCGGTGCGATCGCCGGAGGTGTCTACAACCTCGCGTTCGCCTGACCGGGCCTGCGCCCGGGTCATGATCGAGCCGCAGAACACGAGCCGTACGCACCGGCCCACCACACCAAGGAATCCCAGGAGCACACAGTGACCGACGCCCACACCACCGGCATCGCCTCCCACGGCCACGGGCCGTTCATCGCCGCGATCGACCAGGGCACGACCTCCTCTCGCTGCATCGTCTTCGACCGCGACGGGCGCATCGTCTCCGTCGACCAGAAGGAGCACGAGCAGATCTTCCCCAAGCCGGGCTGGGTCGAACACGACGCCACCGAGATCTGGACCAACGTCCAGGAGGTCGTCGCCGGAGCCGTCGAGAAGGCCGGCATCACCCGCGACGACATCAAGGCCATCGGCATCACCAACCAGCGCGAGACCACGCTGGTCTGGGACAAGAACACCGGTGAGCCCGTCCACAACGCCATCGTCTGGCAGGACACGCGCACCGACGCCCTGTGCCGCGAGCTCGGCCGCAACGTCGGCCAGGACCGCTTCCGCCGCGAGACCGGCCTTCCCCTCGCCTCCTACTTCGCCGGTCCCAAGGCCCGCTGGCTGCTCGACAACGTCGACGGTGTGCGCGAGCGCGCCGAGGCGGGCGACCTGCTCTTCGGCACCATGGACAGCTGGGTCATCTGGAACCTGACGGGCGGGGTGAACGGCGGCAAGCACGTCACCGACGTCACCAACGCCTCGCGCACCATGCTGATGAACCTGCACACCATGGCGTGGGACGAGAAGATCGCCGAGTCGATCGGCGTGCCGATGCAGATGCTCCCGGAGATCCGCTCCTCCGCCGAGGTGTACGGCGAGATCACGGGCGGCCGCCTCGGCGAGCTGCTCGGCGGCATCCCGGTCGCCTCCGCGCTCGGCGACCAGCAGGCGGCCCTGTTCGGCCAGACCTGCTTCTCCGAGGGCGAGACCAAGTCGACCTACGGCACCGGCACCTTCATGGTGATGAACACCGGTGACAAGCTGATCAACTCCTACTCGGGCCTGCTGACCACGGTCGGCTACAAGATCGGCGACCAGGACACGGTCTACGCCCTCGAGGGCTCGATCGCCGTCACCGGCTCGCTGGTGCAGTGGATGCGGGACCAGATGGGCCTGATCTCCACCGCCGCCGAGATCGAGACCCTCGCCCTGACGGTCGAGGACAACGGCGGCGCCTACTTCGTGCCGGCCTTCTCCGGCCTGTTCGCCCCGTACTGGCGCTCCGACGCCCGCGGTGTGATCGCCGGCCTGACCCGGTACGTCACCAAGGCGCACCTCGCGCGCGCCGTCCTGGAGGCCACCGCCTGGCAGACGCGGGAGATCGCGGACGCCATGACGAAGGACTCCGGCGTGGAGCTGACCGCCCTCAAGGTCGACGGCGGCATGACCTCCAACAACCTGCTGATGCAGACGCTCGCCGACTTCGTGGACGCCCCCGTGGTGCGCCCGATGGTCGCGGAGACCACCTGTCTCGGCGCCGCCTACGCCGCCGGCCTGGCCGTCGGCTTCTGGAACAGCACCGACGACCTGCGCGCCAACTGGCGGCGGGCCGCCGAGTGGACCCCCCGCATGGACGCGGACATCCGCGACCGTGAGTACAAGAGCTGGCTCAAGGCCGTCGAGCGGACCATGGGCTGGCTCGAGGACGAGGAGTAAGAACCACCATGACCACTCAGTCCACCCTGCAGTCCGTACCTGCCCTGGGTACGCACCCGGCCTCCGGCTCGAACCCGAGCCGGGCCGAGACCCGGGAGCAGCTCTCCAAGGCGTCGTACGACCTTCTCGTGATCGGCGGCGGCATCCTGGGCATCTCCACCGCCTGGCACGCCGCGCAGTCCGGCCTCAGGGTGGCCGTGGTCGACGCCGGCGACTTCGCCGGCGCCACCTCCTCCGCCTCCTCCAAGCTCCTCCACGGCGGGCTGCGCTACCTGCAGACCGGCGCGGTGAAGCTGGTGGCGGAGAACCACTTCGAGCGCCGTGCGGTCTCCCGCCAGGTGGCCCCCCACCTGGCGAACCCGCTCACCTTCTACCTCCCCGTGTACAAGGGCGGGCCGCACGGCGCGGCGAAGCTGGGGGCCGGTGTCTTCGCGTACTCGGCGCTCTCCGCCTTCGGCGACGGCGTCGGTCACCTGCTCTCCCCGGCCAAGGCCGCGCAGGACGTGCCGGAGCTGCGCACCGACAACCTCAAGGCCGTGGCCGTGTACGGCGACGACCAGATGAACGACGCCCGCATGGCCCTGATGACGGTGCGCGCGGCGGTCGACTCCGGTGCGGTCGTCCTCAACCACGCCGAGGTCACCGGCCTGCGCTTCACGAAGGGCCGGGTGACCGGTGCCGAACTGAAGGACCGGCTGAGCGGCGACGAGTTCGGGGTGAACGCCCGGCTGGTGCTCAACGCCACCGGTCCCTGGGTCGACCACCTGCGTCGCATGGAGAACCCGGACGCGGCTCCGTCCATCCGCCTGTCGAAGGGCGCGCACCTGGTGCTCAAGCGCACCGCGCCCTGGAAGGCGGCGCTGGCCACGCCGATCGACAAGTACCGGATCACCTTCGCCCTCCCCTGGGAGGACATGCTGCTGCTCGGCACGACCGACGAGGAGTTCGAGGGCGACCCCGCGGACGTCGCGGTGGGCGAGAAGGACATAGCGCAGATCCTCGACGAGGCCGCGTTCTCCATCCGCGACCAGCAGCTCGACCGGGACCTGATCACGTACTCCTTCGCGGGTCTGCGTGTGCTGCCGGGCGGCCCCGGTGACACCTCCAAGGCCAAGCGCGAGACGGTCGTCACCGAGGGCCGGGGCGGCATGCTCTCCGTCGCGGGCGGCAAGTGGACGACCTTCCGCCACATCGGCCGCACCGTCATGAAGAAGCTGGAGGCGCTGCCGGGCCACCCGCTGGGCGACGACTTCGAGCCGATCGCGTCGCTGCCGAAGAAGCTGCCGCTGCCCGGCGTCGCCAACCCGCGCGCGGTGGCCCACCGGCTGCTGGTGGACGGGCCGGCGCCCGGCCCGCGCATGGCGGCGGACACCGCCAGGCACCTGGCCACGCACTACGGCTCGCTGGCCTTCGACATCGCCCGGCTCGCGAACGAGAGCCCGGCACTGGCCCAGCGCGTCCACCCGGACGCCCCGGAGATCTGGGCGCAGGTCGTGTGGGCCAGGGACAACGAGTGGGCCGAGACGGCCGACGACGTGCTGCGCCGGCGTACGACGCTGACGATCCGCGGCCTGGCCACGGACGACGTCCGCGCGCAGGTCCAGGACGTGCTCGACAAGAAGTAGGCCCGGCCCGGCCCGGGCGGGCGGCGGCTCCACGCCGATGGAGCCGCCGCCCGCCGCGTGTGTTCGGTGTGGCGCGACCCGCATAATGTCGTGAGACATCGGATGTCTCGGCCGCGTCGTGAAGCACGGTCGCGTCGTGAAGCACGAGCGTTGTGAAGCACAGGGAGGTCGGCCGTGGCGGTCACCGACGAGGCGATCGAGAAGATCAAGGGCATGATCGTCTCCGGCGCGCTGCGGCCCGGCGACCGGCTGCCCAGGGAGAGCGAGCTCGCCGCCGGGCTCGGGCTCTCCCGCAACTCGCTGCGCGAGGCCGTGCGGGCCCTGTCGCTGATCCGGATCCTGGACGTGCGGCAGGGCGACGGCACGTACGTCACCAGTCTGGATCCGCAACTGCTCCTCGAGGCCATCGGCTTCGTCGTCGACTTCCACCGCGACGACACGGTGCTGGAGTTCCTGGCCGTGCGCCGCATCCTGGAGCCGGCGGCGACCGCGATGGCGGCCGCCCGGATCACCGACGCGGAACTGGACGCGCTGGAGACCGGGTTGGCGGTGCTCGGTGCCGAACCGTCGGTGGAGGAGCTGGTCGCGGGCGACCTGGAGTTCCACCGGGGCATCGTGGGGGCCGCGGGCAACTCGGTGCTCTGCTCGCTCCTGGACGGTCTGTCCGGTCCGACCACGCGGGCCCGGGTCTGGCGCGGGCTGACCCAGGAGGACGCGGTCGGCCGGACCCTGCGCGAGCACCGGGCGATCCTCGCCGCGCTGCGCGACCGGGACGCGGAGGCGGCGCGTTCCTGGGCGACGGTGCACATCGCGTCCGTGGAGCAGTGGCTGCGTTCCACCCTCTGATCCGGCCGCCGATCCGGCACCGGCGGCGGGTGTCCGGACGCCGGGGACGGGGCAGTGATCCGTGCATCCCCGTGCAAGGGGGCTGCGGGCGGCCCCTCGGCACGCCGTAAGGTTGGGGGGTACGCGAGGGCACGTCGGAAGGAGGCGCTGGGTGATCGAGCTCGAGGGGGTTCCCGAGCTGGTCGACCCGGTCATGGTGGCCGCGTTCGAGGGCTGGAACGATGCCGGTGACGCCGCCTCCACCGCGGTCGCGCATCTCGACAAGGAGTGGAAGGGCGAGGTGTTCGCGGCGCTGGACGCCGAGGACTACTACGACTTCCAGGTCAACCGTCCCACGGTGTTCATGGAGGACGGCGTCCGCAAGATCACCTGGCCGACGACCAGGCTGTCGGTGGTCCGGGTCGGCGGCGACAAACCGCGCGACCTCGTCCTCGTCCGTGGCATCGAACCGTCCATGCGCTGGCGCTCGTTCTGCAACGAGCTGCTCGGCTTCGCCCACGAGCTGGGGGTCGAGCTGGTGGTCGTCCTGGGCGCTCTGCTGGGCGACACTCCGCACACCCGTCCGGTCCCGATCAGCGGGACCACGTCGGACGCCGACCTGGCCCGGCGCATGGACCTGGAGGAGACCAAGTACGAGGGGCCCACGGGCATCGTCGGCATCCTCCAGGAGGCGTGCACGCACGCGGGCGTACCGGCCGTGTCCCTGTGGGCCGCGGTGCCGCACTACGTGTCGCAGCCGCCGAACCCGAAGGCCACGCTGGCCCTGCTGAACCGGCTGGAGGACCTGATCGGGGTGCGTGTCCCGCTGGGTGAGCTGCCCGAGGACGCGCGTGCCTGGCAGGTGGGGGTGGACCAGCTGGCCGCCGAGGACACCGAGGTCGCCGAGTACGTCCAGTCGCTGGAGGAGGCCCGGGACACCGCGGAGCTGCCGGAGGCCTCGGGAGAGGCGATCGCCCGCGAGTTCGAGCGGTATCTGCGGCGCCGGGACGGCTCCGGGCCGGGCGGACACGCCACGGCGGACGGCGGCGACGGGCCGTCCGGCACGCCGTTCCTGCGGGACAACCCGAGTGGCCGGACCCGCCCGCCGAGGCCGCCGAAGCCCAGCGGGGACGACGAGGAGTCGTCGGAGGACTGAACCAACGAGACAGGGGGCGCTTCCCGGCGGGAAGCGCCCCCTGTCTTCGTCTGCGCGCCCTCTTACAGCGCCACGCCCAGCAGCGCGTCCACCGTGCGGGAGACGACGCCCGGTGCGCCGATGTCCGTGCCGCCGCTCTCCTGCTGGCGTGCGGCCCAGCGGTCGACGGCGTCGAGTGCGGCCGGGGAGTCCAGGTCGTCGGCGAGGGCCTCGCGGATCTCCTCGACGAGCGCCTCGGCGGACGGGCCGTCGGGCCGGGAGACGGCGGCGCGCCAGCGCTCCAGCCGGGCGAGGGCGTCCTCAAGCACCTGGTCGGTCCACTCCCAGTCGGAGCGGTAGTGGTGGGCGAGCAGCGTGAGCCGGATGGCGGCCGGGTCGACACCCTCGCGGCGCAGCTGCGACACGAAGACCAGGTTGCCCTTGGACTTGGACATCTTCTCGCCGTCGAGACCGACCATGCCGGCGTGGACGTACGCCTTGGCCATGGGGAACTCGCCGGTGAGCGCCTGGGCGTGCGAGGCGCCCATCTCGTGGTGCGGGAAGGCGAGGTCGGAGCCGCCGCCCTGGACGTCGAAGCCCATGCCGAGGTGGTCGAGGGCGATGGCCACGCACTCGATGTGCCAGCCGGGGCGCCCGCGGCCGAGGGAGCCGCCGTCCCAGCTGGGTTCGCCCTCGCGGGCGGCCATCCACAGCATCGGGTCGAGGGGGTTCTTCTTGCCGGGCCTGTCGGGGTCGCCGCCCCGCTCGGCGGAGAGCAGCCGCATCGCCGTGGCGTCGAGGTGCGAGACGCCGCCGAAGTGGGGGTCCGCCTCGACGGAGAAGTAGGTGTCGCCCTCGAGTTCGTAGGCGGCGCCGGCGTCGCGCAGCCGCTCGACGAGCGGGACGATGCCGGGTATGGCCTCGACGGCGCCTATGTAGTGCCGCGGCGGCAGCATCCGCAGCGCCGTCATGTCCTCGCGGAAGAGGGCGGTCTCCTGCTCGGCCAGGGCGGTCCAGTCGACGCCGTCGCGCACGGCCCGCTCCAGGAGCGGGTCGTCGACGTCGGTGACGTTCTGGACGTAGTGGACCTGGCGCTTGGTGTCGAGCCACACGCGCTGCACGAGGTCGAACGCGTTGTAGGTCGCCGCGTGCCCCATATGGGTGGCGTCGTACGGCGTGATGCCGCAGACATAGATACGGGCGACGGGACCGGGGTCGAGGGAGACCGGGCCGCCGGTCGCGGTGTCGTGGATCCTCAGGTCGCGACCCTGACCAGGCAGGGCGGGGACCTCGGAAGCGGGCCAGGCATGCATGTCATGAGCCTAACCGGACGGATGTTCCGTACACGAACCGGACCGGGCCGGATGGCCGGTAAGGCGCTCTTGCGCGGAAGCGGCCCGCCGTGCTGATCGGAGGCGGGCCGGGCGGCGGGGCGGTTAGAGGGGCAGGGCGGTTAGAGGGGCGGCCAGGGAATGGCCGGCCACTCGCCGCTCGGTTCGGGGTGCTTCCCGGAGCTCAGCAGGGCGTCGACCCGCGCGCGCGTGGCGTCGAGTTCGGCGGGCGTGATGAGTGCGCCGAGCCGGACCGCCAGGGGCCCGCCGTCCTTCAGGGCCGTCCTGAGGGCGTCGAGGACCGCCAGGGCCTCCCCGGTGAGCGGGTCGCCCGCCCAGCCCCACAGGAGGGTGCGCAGCTTGTTCTCGGTGTTGAAGGTGACCCCGTGGTCGATGCCGTACAGGCGCTCCCCGTCCGCGGGCAGCAGGTGGCCGCCCTTGCGGTCGGCGTTGTTGATCACGGCGTCGAGGACGGCGAGCCGACGCAGCCGCTCGTCGTCGGCGTGCACGAGCAGGGCGGTGCGGCCCTCGCCCACCTCGGCGAGGGCGATCGCCTTCCAGCCGGCGCCCGGTTCCTCCTCGTCGACCAGGGCGAGCAGTTCCGTTTCCGGCACGGTCTCGATCCACAGCTGGACCATGCCCTCGCCGTACGGCCCGTCGCGCAGCACGGTGGGCGGGACCAGGCCCCAGCCGGTCGCCTCGGACACCTCGTAGGCGGCGACCTCGCGCTGGGCGAGGGTGCCGTCGGGGAAGTCCCACAGCGGCCGCTCCCCGGCGACCGGCTTGTAGACGCAGGCCGCCTCGCGCCCCTCGTGGGTCACCGTGCAGTACAGGGCCGCGTTGGACGCGTCACGGATGCGTCCGCGCACGCTCAGCTCGCCCAGTGCGAGCAACTCGGCCGCCGCCGCGTCGGTGGTCACGCTCCGCGGCGGTATCCGTTCTGGCGCGGACATACGTGTCCTTCCGGGTCGAGCGGGAGGCTGCACAGCGGGCACGGCGGCCGCCCGGCGTTGACGACGTCGAGGGCACGCTTGGCGAAGGCCCTGGCCTGCGCGCCGGTGAGGCGGACCCGCAGCATCGGGGGGCCGTTCTCCTCGTCCTGGAGGAGCTTCTCCTCGGCCTCCGCCAGGTCCTCCTCGGACTCGGCGTCCAGCTCGACGAGGGCCTGCGCCTCGACGATCATGCGCTGGTCCTCGCCGTCCCAGGCCAGCGCCATGGTGCCGACCCTGAACTCCTCCTCCACGGGGGTGTCCAGCGGCGCCGTGTCGGCGGGCCCGGTGGGTGCCGTGGCGGGGACGACGGTGCTGCCGCCGCTGCGCCGTACGACTTCGTCCAGAAGCTCGTCCATGCGCTCGGCGAGAGCGGCCACCTGGGTCTTCTCCAGGGCCACGCTGGTCACCCGGGAGCCTGCGGTGGCCTGGAGGAAGAACGTACGGCGCCCGGGAAGCCCGACCGTACCGGCCACAAAACGTTCCGGTTGGTCGTAGAGGAACACCTGACGGGACACGTCCTGTCTCCATGGAAGTCGGGGAAAGCGGAAGATCGGGATCGGGGGCACTGCCGCGACCGGTTCACCCTACTGCGGCGGACGATCACGGTGCGCCCGCACCACCCCCGACCGGCGCTTGGTCGGCGGGCGGCTCCTCCCGCGGGGCCAGGGACGCGAAGTCACCGGTGTCGCCGAGGCGGACGAGGAACGGGCGCAACCGGGTGTAACGGATCGCGGTGACGGAGCAGGGCTCGACGGAGACCCGCTGGAAGAGGTCGAGATGCAGGCCCAGTGCCTCGGCCACGAGGGACTTGATGATGTCGCCGTGGGAGCACATGAGGTAGACGGCGTCGGCCCCGTGGTCGCGCTCCACGCGCGCGTTCCACTCGCGTACCGCCTCGGCGGCGCGGGTCTGCATCGCGCGCATCGACTCGCCGCCGGGGAAGGCCGCGGCGGAGGGGTGCGCCTGCACCACCTCCATCAGGGGCTCGTCCTTGAGTTCGGCGAGCTTGCGGCCGGACCAGTCGCCGTAGTGGCACTCCCCGATCCGTTCGTCGGTGTGCGCCCGCAGCTCGGGCCGGGCGTCGAGCAGCGGCCGGAGGGTCTCCTGGCAGCGCTGCAGGGGGCTGGTGACGATCTCGGAGAGCGGTAGGCCGGCGAGCCGCCCGGGCAGCGCGGCGGCCTGTGCGGCGCCGCGCTCGTCGAGGGCGACGCCGGGCGTCCAGCCGGCGAGCAGCCCCTCGGTGTTGGCGGTGGAACGTCCGTGCCTAACCAGGATCAGCGTGGGCATGCGGCCAGGGTAGGCGTACGGCGCTGTGCGGGGGCGCCGAGGCGAGGGGAGAATGCGTTCGGTGATCGTCGACTGTGCCATCTACCGCGACGGGCACCGCACGGACGGGCCCGAGGACTTCTCCGACGCGCTCGACGAGGCGCGGGCGGCGGGCGGATTCGTCTGGATCGGGCTGCACGAGCCGGCCGAGGCCGAGTTCGAGCTGGTCAGCCAGGAGTTCGGGCTGCACCCGCTGGCGGTGGAGGACGCCCTCAAAGCGCACCAGCGGCCCAAGCTGGAGGTGTACGACGACTCGATCTTCGCCGTCCTCAAGCCGGTGGTGTACGAGCCGGACAGCGACGCCGTCTCCACCGGCGAACTCATGATCTTCCTCGGTGACGCGTTCGTGGTCGTCGTCCGGCACGGCGAGGGCTCACCGCTGAAGGCCGTACGACAGCGCCTGGAGCACGAGCCCGAACTGCTCGGCAAGGGTCCCACCGCCGTGCTGTACGCGATCGCGGACGCCACCGTCGACCACTACCTGGACGTGGCGGTCGAGCTCCAGACCGACCTGGAGGAGCTGGAGGCCGAGGTGTTCTCGCCGGACGGCGGCGGCACCCGGCACACCGCGTCCCGGATCTACACCTTCAAGCGGCAGGTGCTGGAGTTCCGCCGGGCGACCGGTCCACTGGCGCCGCCGCTGGCCCGGCTGGCCGGGACCGGGGGGTACGGCGGCGGAGTGCGGTTCGTGAACGACAGGGCGCGGCCGTTCTTCCGCGACGTGAGCGACCACCTCACACGCGTGAACGAGTCGGTGGAGGGCCTGGACCGGCTGGTCTCGGACATCCTGTCGGCGCATCTGGCGCAGACGAGCGTCCGGCAGAACGACGACATGCGGAAGATCTCCGCGTGGGCGGCCATGGCGGCCGTGCCCACGATGCTCGCGGGGATCTACGGCATGAACTTCGACCACATGCCGGAGCTGCACTGGCTGTGGGGCTACCCGGCGGTGATCGCGCTGATGGCCGTGCTGGAGGTGCTGCTGTTCCGGCAGTTCAAGCGCCGGGGCTGGCTGTAGGGGCCGGCGGCGGGGGCCTGGTGCGTCAGGCGATTTCGGGGGCCGCGGCTCCGGCTCCGCCGAGCGCGTCGCGCCGTTCGGGCGTCCGCAGCGTCACCATGCGACGCCAGCCCGCCAGCCGTTCCCCGGCGTACGTCGCGTGGATGCCCGCCGCGAGCAGCGCCGACCTGGCGCGCGACCAGCCGAGGAGACGCCCCATGCGGGCCATCACGGCGAGGCTGACGTCCCGGTGGACGCGGATCTCGGCGAGCGCGCACTCGCGCAGCGTCGCCCGGATGTACGGGCCGTGTCCTGCGTCGGCGTAGCGCAGCAGTTCCTCGTGGGAGTAGGCGAGGTGGTTGTCCTCGTCGGCGGAGATCATCCGGACCGCGCGGCCCAGGTCCGGATGGTCCGCGAAGTGCTTGAGGAGCATCGCCATCTGCTCGGCCGCGCGCTGCTCGGTGACCCTGCTGTGCGCGAGGTAGGTGATGACGTCCCGCACGGTGAGGGGCTGGTCGGCCTTGAGCTTCTCGTGGGCGAGGCCGATGCCGTGCCGCTCGAGGAGCATCGTGTAGTCGGTCTCGGCCGGCACCTCGACGGGTTCGAGGCCGCGCTTCTTGAGCAGGGCGTTGAAGATCCGGCCGTGCTTGTCCTCGTCCGCGCCGTGCCGGGTGATCTTGGGGGCGAGGGCGCGCTCGCTCTCGGGCACCAGCGCGGCGATGCGGGCGTTCTCCCAGCCGCCCTGGGACTCGCCGCTGGCCGCGATGGAGCAGAAGAGACGGAAGGACTCGTCGTCGTCGACGATCTCCTGGAAAAGGCTCTTGGCCGACAGCATCGGTGGCACCTCTCTGCCGCAGCGTGGTTCCGCGGGTTCCGCACACTCCGCAAAGGACGAGTCAAGTGCGGGAGAGGGGGCGGGGCAACAGGTGCGGCGGACAACTCCGCCAGAAGAAGGACGGCGGGAGCACCAGGAGGCGTAACCCCGCGCGCGTGGGCGCGTTGTTCCTCGTGACGGCCGTGGCGGGGAAGACCCCCGAGCCCCCACCACGGCCGCAGAAACTTCCCTGTGCCGTCGGCCGGGTCCCTAGCCCAGTCCGGCGCGTTCCAGGGCCTCGGTGCCGGCGCGGAGGGCGGCGAGTCGCTCGTCCAGGGTGAAGCCCGCGGGGGCGAGGGTCAGGGTGGTGACGCCGGCCGCGGCGTAGGCCTTCATCCGGTCCGCGACGCGGTCGACGGAGCCGAGCAGCGTCGTCTGGTCGATCAGCTCGTGCGGTACGGCATCGGCGGCGCCCTGCTTGTCGCCGGAGAGGTACTTGTCCTGGATCTCGGCGGCCTCGCGCTCGTAACCCATGCGCTGGGCGAGCTGGTTGTAGAAGTTCTGCTTGCGGCTGCCCATGCCGCCGACGTAGAGCGCGGTGTAGGGGCGGAAGGTGTCGGCGAGCGTGGTGACGTCCTTGTCGTCGCCCAGGGCGAGCGGCACGGTCGGGCAGATGTCGAACCCGTCGAGGGTCCTGCCGGCCTTCTTGCGCCCGGCGCGCAGGTGCTTGACGGCGGTCTCCTCCAGGTGGTCGGCGGAGGGGAAGATGAGCAGGGCGCCGTCGGCGATCTCGCCGGTCTGCTCCAGGTTCTTCGGGCCGATCGCCGCGATGTACAGCGGGATGTGCTCGCGCTGCGGGTGCACGGTCAGCTTGATCGGCTTGCCGGGGCCGCCGGGCAGCGGCAGCGTCCAGTGCTGCCCCTCGTAGGAGAGCCGTTCCCGGGTCATCGCCTTGCGGACGATCTCGACGTACTCGCGGGTGCGGGCGAGGGGCTTGTCGAACTTGACGCCGTACCAGCCCTCGGAGACCTGCGGTCCCGAGACGCCGAGGCCGAGGCGGAAGCGGCCCTGGGAGAGGGAGTCCAGGGTGGCGGCCGTCATCGCGGTCATCGCCGGCTGACGGGCCGGGATCTGGAAGATGGCCGAGCCGACGTCGATGCGTTCGGTCTGGGCGGCGACCCAGGTCAGCACGGTGGCCGCGTCCGACCCGTAGGCCTCGGCGGCCCAGCACACGGCGTATCCGAGCCGGTCGGCCTCCTGGGCCACGGCCAGATTGTCCGCGTCCATTCCGGCACCCCAGTAGCCGAGGTTGATACCGAGCTGCATGGCCGATTCCCCTTACCGATCAGTAACGTGGCTGGTGCCACGACCTTAGCGCGCGGAAATCGGTTGTCCACAGGCCCCCACAGCGCAAGCCGTGGCCAGTAATGTCGGCGTTCATGGAGCAGAGGCATCTCGGCCGCACGGGCCTGCGCGTGTCCCGCATCGGTCTTGGCACCCTGACCTGGGGCCGGGACACCGACGAGCATGACGCCGCGGACCTCTTGAAGACCTTCTGGGAAGCGGGCGGGACCCTCGTCGACACGGCGGACGTGTACGGCGACGGGGAGTCCGAGTATCTGCTCGGGCGGCTCATGGAGGGCCTGGTGCCGCGCCGGGACCTGGTGATCTCGACCAAGGCCGGCAGCGTGCCGGACCCCGACCGCCGCTTCGACGGGTCGCGGGCCCATCTGCTGTCCGCGCTGGACGCCTCCCTCGCCCGCCTGGGCACCGACCACGTCGACGTGTGGCACCTGCACGCCTTCGACCCCCACACGCCGCTGGAGGAGACGCTGCACGCCCTCGACGTGGCGGTGAGCAGCGGCCGGGCCCGTTACGCGGGGGTCTCCAACTTCTGCGGCTGGCAGCTGGCCAAGGCGGCGACCTGGCAGCTGGCGGCGCCGGGCGCCCGGAACCGGGTGGCGAGCACCCAGATGGAGTACTCGCTGCTCCAACGGGGTGTCGAGCGGGAGGTCCTGCCGGCCGCGCTGGACCTGGGTGTCGGTCTGCTGCCGTCCTCGCCGCTGGGCCGCGGGGTGCTCACGGGCAAGTACCGCAAGGACGCGACGCCGCCGGACTCGAGGGGCGCCTCGGACCATCTGGCGCCGTTCGTCGAGCCCTACCTCGACGAGACGGCCGGGCACATCGTGGACGCGGTCGCGACGGCGGCGGACGGGCTGGCGGTGACCCCGCTCCAGGTGGCCCTGGCCTGGGTCCGCGACCGGCCCGGGGTGGTCGCCCCGATCATCGGCCCGCGCAACGCGCAGCAGCTCACGGCGGCGTTGTCAGTGGAGACCCTTAGTCTTCCTGACGAGATCTGCCGGGCGCTCGACGATGTGTCGGCGCCCGTGCACCGCTATCCCGATCACGACTGGAGCACGCTGTGAGCACGGAGCCCGAGCCCGCCGCCGAGGACGCCACGGACACCGTGGACACCGGGCCGGAGCGCCCGGGCACGTCGGACACGTCCACACCGGACGTCGCCGTTCACCCGCACGAGTCCGCCGGGGGCGAGGCGGTCGCCGGGGAGCCGGGCGGTGAGGCCGGTGAGGCCGGGGCCGGGGCTGCCGCGCAGGTGTCCGAGGTCGAGGCCGAGCTGGCCGCCCAGCGGCTGGAGCGGGAGCGGATCGAGCGGCGCAAGGCCGAGAAGCAGGGGCCGGTCGAGGCCGGGGGCAAGCTCAGCGGCACGGCGGCCGATCTGCTCGCCGCGGTACGGGCCGTGGAGAGCGGCGAGAAGCCGGCGGCGGCGGTCTTCGGCGCCCCCGAGCCCGCGCGCCGGCCCGCCCCGGAGCCGGTACGACAGCCCCGGCCGGCGCCCGTCGTGCCGACGGCCACGCCCTCGGGCCCCGCGCCGGAGGCCGTGCAGACCGTGCGGCGCGTGCTGGCCGAGGGCGGCGCGCCCGAGACGCTCGCGCCGCAGACCGCCGCGCTCCTCGGCGAGGGCGCGGAGGACGCGTTGCGCGCGGACCCCTGGCAGCTGCTCCGGGTTAGCGGGGTGCGGCCGGAGCAGGCGGACGGGTTCGCCCGCGCGCTGCTCGGCGCGGAGTGCGGCCCGGACGACGAGCGTCGCGGCCGCGCCGTCACCGTGTGGCTTCTGGAGCAGGCGGCCCTGGCCGGGCACACCGCGCTGGAGCTGCCGCGGCTCACGGCCACGCTGGCGCAGCGGGGCGTGCCGGATCCCGAGGCCGCCGTGCAGAGCACGCTCGCCGAGGGCGAGGCGCTGGCCTTCCAGGACGCCCTGGAGGAGACCGGCGCCCGTCCGGAGAAGACGGCGGGCGCCGACGAGGGCACGGACGAGGAGGGCGAGCAGCGTCCGGTCCGGGTGCTGATCGGTCTGGAGCGGTATGCGCTCGCCGAGGAAAGCCTCGCCGACGGTCTGGCGCGGCTGGTCAACTCGGCACCGAAGCAGGACGGTTCCGCCGCGGACTGGGAGCAGGCCGCCGCCTCCGCACCGGGTTCCGCGGCCGACCTGATCCGTGCCGTCGCGGCCCACGGGCTGGTCCTGCACACCGGCGGCGAGGCGGCCCTGGCCGAGCCCGCCGCCCTGCTGCACGCCGCGCACGCCCTGGGGCTGCGTTGCTGGGCCGCCGCGCCCGGCCCGCTCGGCCGCGACCGCTTCGCCACCCTGCTGGGCGACGTCTCGCCCGAGCCGTCCCCCTCTGGGGCGACGGTTCCCGAGGGCTCCGTCCCGGGCACTCCCGCCGCCGTCACCGTGGCCGAGCTGCTGACGGGGGCCGAGGGGCCCGGACGGGACGCCGACGGTGCGCTGGACCTCGATCTGCTCGTCGTGCTCGACGCGCCGCAGCTCGACGTCGAGGCGGGCGCCCTGCTGGCGGAGTCGCTGCCCGACGGGGCCCGGCTGGTGCTGGCCGGGGACCCGGCGGTGCTCTGGTCCGTGGGCCCCGGCCGGGTCTTCGCGGATCTGCTGGCGGCGCGGGCCTGTCCCCAGATCGCCTCGCGGCGTCCGGACCCGGGCCCGCTCGGCGAACTGGTCTCCGGCGTCGGCATCGGCGAGCTGGGCCAGGTGGAGGCCCCCGGCAAGGAGGTCGTGATCGTGCCGGTGCGGGACCCGGGCGAGGCCGTGCACCGCACCGTCCAGCTCGTCGCGGACTCGGTGCCGCGCGCGATCGGCGTCCCCGCCGAGGAGACCCAGGTGATCACGCCGGGCCACGGCGGCGCCGCGGGCACGCGAGCACTCAACGCGGCACTCAAGGAACGCCTGAACCCTGGCCCCGGCCGCTTCGGCGGCTTCGACCCCGGCGACCGGGTCGTCCACTCCCCCGCGCCGGGCCGTACGCTGCCGGGCCTGGTGGTGGACGCCGACGCCGACGGCCTGCACCTGTCGTGCGCCGACGGGGCGGTGGTCGTCCCCAGGGACCAGGTGGAGCGGACCGTACGGCACGGATGGGCGCTCACCGCCCACCAGGCGCTGGGCGGCCGGTGGCCCGCGGTGGTCGTGGTCCTGCCCGGCGATGCCGCGCAGGCCCTCAGCCGCCCCTGGGTCTACACGGCCTTCGGCCGCGCCGCCCGGCATCTGTCCGTGGTCCACGGCGTCGAACAGGCACTCCCCCACGCCGTGGCCGAGACCCCGGCCAAGCCCCGGACAACCCGCCTACCAGCGCTGCTCGCACCCCACATCCCGGCAACGGACTGACCCCGGGCACCCGCGCCCCGCACCTGTCGCCCGGCCCGATCGTCCCGTGCGGCTCGACATGCCTGCCGGGCCACCACCCCCGAGCCGGGGCCGACGCCGAGGCCCTGGCCGGCCTTCTGCCGGCGCTGCTCGCACCGCAGGCCGCCCCGGCAGCCGGCTAACCTCGGGCACCCCCCGTCCCGTCGCCCGGCCCGGTCGCCCCGGGCAGACCCGGCGGGGCACCGCCCCACGCCGAGGCCGACGTCAAGGTCTTGGCCGACCGGCTGCCGGAACTGCTCGCACCGCAGGCCGCCCCGGTGACGGACTGACCCCAGGCGCCCTCGCCCGACCGCTCGGCCCGGCCATTCCCGGCGGACCCAGCACAGCACCGTCCCCCATGCCAAGGCCGAGGCCGACGTCAAGGCCTTCGCCGACCGGCTGCCGAAACTCCTCGCACCGCAGGCCGCCCCAGTGACGGACTGACCCCAGGCGCCCTCGCCCGACCGCTCGGCCCGGCCATTCCCGGCGGGCCCAGCACAGCACCGTCCCCCATGCCAAGGCCGAGGCCGACGTCAAGGTCTTCGCCGACCGGCTGCCGAAACTCCTCGCACCGCAGGCCGCCCAGGTGGACGGCAGAGCCCGGGCACCCCCGCCTGGCCGCCCTGTCGGCCGGCCCAGCCCGGTCGTCCCGGGCCGGGACGGCGGCTGCGGCGGTCGCCGGGGCATCCCCGGGAGCGCCGCTGTCATGCCTGGGCCCCACGTCCTGCCGGGCGACCGGCGGGACGTGGAGGGCCGCTGGTCAGCGATCCGCCTCCAGCCGTGTCGGCTCGCCGTCCGTGTCCAATTCCGTGTCCAGGTCCGTGTCGAGGTCCTCGTCCAGCTCAGCCATGTCGCCGTCGCTGCCCTCGTCGTCGTCATCGATGCCGTCGTCGAACTCCTCGTCGAAGACCGCGCTGACGTCGAAGCGGCAGACGACCCGCTGCGGGTCGACCTGTTCGAACGGGGCCTCCAGCCACTCGCCCGGGTCGGCGGTCTCGTCCGCGGCCGTCACCCAGAGCGTGGAGTCGCCCTCCTCCAGCCCGAACTCCTTGTGCCGGGAGGCGATCTCGTCCGGCTCGAACTCGCCGAAGAGGAGGCCGAGCGCGCCGTGCACCGTGCCCGAGGCCTCCGCGCCCGGCCCCTCCTCGTCCGCCTCCTCGACCCGCCGCGCCTGGGCCATCAGCCGCTGCGGTTCGGCCACCGCGTAGTCACGGCGGATCAGGACGCTCAGCGCGCTGGGCTCCTCGGGGCCCGTGTACGGCGGCAACGTGTCGTCGGCGCCGGGGATCTCGAAGGGAGTGACCTCGTCGTACCGGTCGTAGAGCAGTTCGTCGTACGCCTCCGCGGCCGCGGCCAGCTCGTTGAACGCGTCGTAGACGGCCGGGTCGTCCTCTCCCGACCGGCGTTCGACCGCGGCAAGGTGGCGGTCGAGCGCGGTCTTGACCGCCTCGGCGGCGGCGCGTACATCGGCAGCGGTGGGCTGCGCAGCATCAGACATAGTGCAGACGCTATCCGTACCGGGCCCCAGCCCGCACAATAGATTCGATGCCGGAATACGAATTTGTCGATGTGTACCTACCGCGCGGGGTCACCCGCAAGGAGGCGGCACGTCAGCTGACGGACCATGCCGAGTACGGACACTGGGAGTTGTACCGCCTGACCCTGCTGCGCGACGGCAGCCGCAAGGTGCGTCTGCGGCGGCGGATCATCCGCCAGGTGCGCGCCACCTGGTGAGCCGGTGATCGGGCCGGGGCGGGCACGGGAGACGGAAACGGAGCGGGCCCCGCCGGTGCGGAGCCCGCTGCGTGTCCCGGTCTGCCCGGCTCACGCCGAGGCGCGCGCCTTGCGGTAGAGCACCGTGCCCGCGAGCAGCGCGCCGGCGCCCACCGGCAGGGCGAGGCCCAGCGGCAGTTCGCTGCCGGTCTCGGCGAGCCGGGCGTCGCCACGGGGCTGGGCGACGGTCTGGGCGTCCGGCCGGTTGTCGGGCGAGGAGCCTTCCGGCGTCCCGCCGTCCGGGCCGTCCGGGGTCTCGGGGGTGCCGGGATTCCCCGGCGGCGTCTCGTGGTCGCCGGGCGGCGTGGAGTGATCCCCGCCGCCCCCGTTGCCGCAGCCGTTGCCGGTGGTCGGGTTGAGGGCACCGACGATGTCGACGCTGTTGCCGCAGACGTTCACCGGCACGTCGATCGGCACCTCGACGTGGTTGCCGGAGGCGACGCCCGGCGAGTCCGAGGCGTGACCGCCGGCGTGCGAGCCCCCGTGCGAGCCTCCCCGGCCGCCGGAGTCCCCGTATCCGCCGTGTCCGCCGTGTCCGCCGGAGGCACCGCCGCCCTGGTTGGCGCAGGCGTTGCCCATCGCCGGGTTGAGGATGCCGACGACGTCGACCGTGTTGCCGCAGACGTTCACCGGCACGTGGACCGGAGCCTGCACCGTGTTGCCGGACAGTACGCCGGGCGAACCCGAACTCGAGCCGTGCGCCCCCGAGTCGGCGTGGGCGGTACCGCCCGCGGCGGCGATCACGCCGGTGGCCGCCGCCATCGTCATCAGGCCCTTGCGGGTGACCTGTCGCATTTCCTGGATCCCTGCCTTGTCCTGGTCCCGTGGTACCGAGCATGCCGGGAATTCCGGCCTTGCCGTCGTTCCCCCGCCCCGAGGGTCCCTCGAAAGGCCGTCGGCCCCGGAGCGCATGGCGTGCGCTCCGGGGCCGGCGGACTCAGACCCTCATGGGGCGAGGCACAACGTCACTTGTTGACGCAGGCGTTGCCGAAGGCGGGGTTCAGCAGACCGATCACGGAGATCGTGTTGCCGCAGACGTTCACCGGCACGTGCACGGGAACCTGAACGACGTTGCCGGAAAGGACGCCGGGCGAGTGCACGGCGGCACCCTGTGCACCGGAGTCGGCGACGGCCATGCCCGCGCCCGCGAGAACCAGACCACCGGTGGCAGCCGCGGCGGCGACGACCTTCTTGAGCATTGTTCCTCCTAGTTGGCAAACGCGATCCCAAATTGCCGATCGCATCACCTGTAACGAGGAGGGAGTAATGAGGCTACGAGCTTATGAGCGCATTCACTCTTCCCGGCCCCCTTCCGCACGCGCGGTCGATTACCGTCGCGTGCGGAAGTCGCGTTTCTCCGGGGCGAATCAGGACGCGTCGATGAAACGGTCGAGCACCCGTACACCGAACCGCAGTCCGTCCACCGGCACCCGCTCGTCGACGCCGTGGAACATGCCCGCGAAGTCCAGCTCGGGCGGCAGCTTGAGCGGCGCGAAGCCGAAGCCCCGGATGCCCAGGTCGTCGAAGGACTTGGCGTCCGTGCCGCCGGAGAGCATGTACGGGATCGCCTTCGCGGCCGGGTCCTCGGCGACCAGGGCGGACTGCATCGCGTCGACCAGCGCGCCGTCGAAGGTGGTCTCGACGGCCTTGTCGGCGTGCACGTCCTCGCGCCGCACCTTCGGCCCCAGGATCCGGTCGAGGTCGGCGAGGAACTCCTCCTCGTGCCCGGGCAGGAAACGTCCGTCGACGTTCGCGGTGGCCTCGCCGGGGATCACGTTCACCTTGTAACCCGCGTTCAGCTGGGTCGGGTTGGCGGTGTTGCTCAGGGTGGCGCCGATGAGCTTGGCGATGCCGCCCAGCCTGGCGAGCGTCCCCTCCATGTTCTCCGGGTCCAGCTCGGTGCCGAGCGCGTCGCCCAGTTCGTCGAGGAAGGCCCGGGTGGTCTTGGTGACGCGGACGGGGAACTTGTGCCGGCCCAGGCGCGCGACGGCTTCCGACAGTTCGGTGATGGCGTTGTCGCGGTGGATCATCGAGCCGTGCCCGGCGGTACCGGCCACGGTCAGCTTCATCCAGTGCATGCCCTTCTCGGCCGTCTGGATCAGGTACAGGCGGCGCTGCTCGCTCACGGTGAAGGAGAAGCCGCCCACCTCGCTGATCGCCTCGGTGACGCCCTCGAAGAGGTCGGGATGGTTGTCGACCAGGTGACGGGCGCCGAACGTGCCGCCGGCCTCCTCGTCGGCGAGGAACGCCAGCACGATGTCCCGCGGCGGCCTGCGCCCGCTGCGCAGCCGGTCGCGGACGACCGCGAGGGTCATCGCGTCCATGTCCTTCATGTCGACCGCGCCGCGCCCCCACACGCACCCGTCGGCGATCTCCCCGGAGAAGGGGTGATGGGTCCAGTCGTCCGCGTTGGCCGGGACGACGTCGGTGTGGCCGTGGATGAGCAGCGCGGGCCGGGACGGGTCCTCGCCCTCGATCCGGGCCACCGTGGAGGCGCGTCCGGGGTGGGACTCGAAGATCTTCGGTTCGAGTCCCACCTCGGCGAGCTTCTCGGCGACGTACTCGGCGGCCTTGCGCTCGCCCGGCCCCGAGTGGTCGCCGTAGTTGCTGGTGTCGATCCGGATCAGCTCGCGGCAGAGGTCGACGACCTCGTCCTCGCCGGTGACGCTCCTGGCCGTGCCCGAGTCGCTCACGTGGTTCCTCCCGCTGTCACTGCTGGTGGGTCCCCCTCATACTCTCCCGCCCGGCGTCCGTCCCCAAGAAGGGGGTGATCGGCCACCCCGGAAAGCCTGGTAATGTTTACGTCGTCGCCGCGGGGAGAGACCCGCACGACACACACCTTGTCCGGGTGGCGGAATGGCAGACGCGCTAGCTTGAGGTGCTAGTGCCCTTTATCGGGCGTGGGGGTTCAAGTCCCCCCTCGGACACCAGTCGAGACCCCTGCCGAGCAGGGGTCTTCTGCTTTTCCCGAGACAGTTCGGCGAGCGGGCACAATGGCCGCCATGACGACGCGTTCCTGCCCCTGCGGACTGTCCGGCCCGTACGAGAAGTGCTGCGGCCGTTTCCACTCGGGGGCGGCCTCGGCGCCGAGTGCCGAGGCCCTGATGCGCTCGCGCTACAGCGCCTTCGTGCGCCTGGACGCGGGGTACCTGCTGCGGACCTGGCACCCCGGGACGCGACCCGCGCGCCTCGACCTCGACCCGGGCACGCGGTGGACCGGGCTTGAGATCCTGGGCGCGAGCGACGGGTCCGCCTTCCACTCCGCCGGGACCGTGACGTTCCGGGCGTCCTACCGGGGTGGCTCGCTGCACGAGCGGAGCCGGTTCGCGCGGGTGGACGGGGCGTGGGTGTACGTGGACGGGGACTTCCTCGACTGACGCTTCCCCGGCGCTCAGGGCGCCAGGATGTCCAGCTCCTGGAGTGCCCCCACGGTGATCTCCCGGGTCAGCTCCTCCGCGCGTTCGGCGTCCCGCGCGCGGACCGCCTCGGCCACCTGGACGTGCAGGGTGACGGCGGCCGGGTCGGGGTCCTCGAACATCACGTCGTGGTGCGTGCGGCCGGCCAGGACCTCGGCGACGACGCCGCCGAGCCGGGCGAACATCTCGTTGCCGGAGGCAGTCAGGATGACGCGGTGGAAGGCCACGTCGTGGAAGAGGTACTCCTCGAGCCGGTGACCGCGTGAGTTGGCGACCATGCCGAGCGCGCACTCGGTCAGCTCGGCGCACTGCTCCGCCGTGGCGAGGCGTGCCGCCAGGCCCGCCGCCACGGGTTCGATCGCCGATCTCAGCACGGTGAGGGAGCGCAGCTGCCGGGGGCGTTCGGTGCCGGCCAGGCGCCAGCGGATGACCTGCGGGTCGTAGACGTTCCACTCGCACTCGGGCAGGACGGTGACGCCGACGCGGCGGCGCGACTCGACGAGGTGCATGGACTCCAGCACCCGGACCGCCTCGCGCATCACGGAGCGCGACACCTCGAAACGCTGGGCGAGTTCGTCCGTGCGCAAAACGCTGCCCGCGGGGTATTCGCCCGCTGTGATGGCGGGGCCGAGGGTGTCAAGTACGCGGCCGTGCAGGCCCCGGCCCGGTGTGCTCATGCACTCAGCGTACGGGGCAGGTCACGGGAATAAAAAGTCAGACTTATATGTCACAGACTCTTGAAGTCGTCGTACCTAATGGGTTTCAGTTACGTCGACATCATGTGTCGACGAAGACAGCAGACAGCGAGAGTGCGATGCAGCGACTGCACACCCCCCACGTCGTCGTGGTCATGGGCGTAGCGGGCACCGGGAAGACCACCATCGGCCCCCTGCTCGCGGCCCGGCTCGGCGTTCCCTACGCCGAGGGCGACGACTTCCACCCACCGGCCAACGTCGCCAAGATGACGGCCGGCACCCCGCTCACCGACGAGGACCGCCGGCCCTGGCTGGACGCCATCGGCGGCTGGGCTCACGGGCGTGCCGGGCTGGGTGGGGTGGTGAGCAGTTCGGCACTGAAGCGGTCGTACCGCGACCGGCTGCGGGCCGCCGCTCCCGGTGTCGTCTTCGTGCATCTCACGGGCAGCCGTGAACTGATCGAGGACCGGATGTCGCACCGGAAGGGCCACTTCATGCCGACGGCCCTGCTGGACTCCCAGTTCGCCACGCTCCAGCCCCTCCAGCCGGACGAGGCGGGAGTCGCGGTGGACGTCGCCGGCACCCCCGAGGAGATCACCGAACGGGCGATGAACGCCCTGAAGGGTCTTCCCGAGCCGGTCCAGTAACCCCCTGCACCCTCCCCCGGGGTCGTGCCGCCTCCCGCGCGCACGGCCCCGATCTCCCCCGAATCCCCATCACCGCAAGGGAACCACCGTGACCAGACTCAGCGTCGAGATGCTGGCAGCGGACACCGTCGAGCCGATCACCTCGGCCGGTCATGCCCAGTTGGGCATCGCCGTGCTCCTGGGCATCGCCGTCATCGTCCTGCTGATCACCAAGTTCAAGCTGCATGCCTTCCTGTCGCTGACCATCGGGTCACTGGCGCTCGGCGCGTTCGCCGGGGCGCCGCTGGACAAGGTCATCACCAGCTTCACCGCCGGGCTCGGCTCCACCGTCGCGGGCGTCGGCGTCCTGATCGCCCTCGGCGCGATCCTCGGCAAGATGCTCGCCGACTCCGGCGGCGCCGACCAGATCGTGGACACCATCCTCGCCAAGGCGACCCCGCGTTCCATGCCGTGGACGATGGTGCTGATCGCCTCCGTCATCGGACTGCCGCTGTTCTTCGAGGTCGGCATCGTCCTGCTGATCCCGGTCGTGCTGATGGTCGCCAAGCGCGGCAACTACTCCCTGATGCGGATCGGCATCCCGGCGCTCGCCGGTCTGTCCGTGATGCACGGCCTGGTCCCGCCGCACCCCGGCCCGCTGGTCGCCATCGACGCGGTGGACGCCAACCTCGGCGTGACCCTCGCGCTGGGCGTGCTGATCGCCATCCCGACGGTGATCATCGCCGGTCCGCTGTTCTCGAAGTACGCGGCCCGCTGGGTGGACGTCCCGGCCCCCGACCGCATGACCCCGCAGCGCGCCTCCGAGGAGTTGGAGAAGCGTCCCGGCTTCGGTGCCACGCTGGCCACGATCCTGCTGCCGGTCGTGCTGATGCTGCTCAAGGCCCTCGTCGACATCATCATCGACGACCCCGAGAACGTGGTGCAGCGCACCTTCGACGTCATCGGCAACCCGCTGATCGCCCTGCTGGTCTCCGTGATCGTCGGCATCTTCACGCTGCTGCGGCCCGCCGGGTTCGGCAAGGACCGGCTGTCGGGCCTGGTGGAGAAGGGCCTCGCGCCCATCGCCGGCATCCTTCTGATCGTCGGCGCGGGCGGCGGCTTCAAGCAGACGCTGATCGACTCGGGCGTGGGCCAGATGATCCTGGAGATCTCCAAGGACTGGTCGATCCCGGCGCTGCTGCTGGCCTGGCTGATCGCGGTGGTGATCCGGCTGGCGACCGGTTCGGCGACCGTGGCGACCGTCTCGGCGGCCGGTCTGGTCGCGCCGCTCGCGGCCGACATGTCGACCACGCACGCCGCCCTGCTGGTCCTGGCCATCGGCGCGGGCTCGCTCTTCTTCAGCCACGTCAACGACGCCGGCTTCTGGCTGGTGAAGGAGTACTTCGGCCTGAACGTCGGTCAGACCATCAAGACCTGGTCCGTCATGGAGACGATCATCTCGGTGGTCGCCGGTGGCCTGGTCCTGCTGTTGTCCCTGGTCATATAGCCGCCCGGCCGGCGGGACACTACGGGACACAGAGGAGTACGACGATGACGGCTCACCCCCTCTTCGACATCGGCGGGCGCACCGCCCTGGTGACCGGTTCCAGCCGGGGCATCGGACTGGCCCTGGCCCGGGGCCTCGCGGAGGCCGGCTGCCGGGTGGTCCTGAACGGACGGGACGGCGACCGCCTCACCAAGGCCGCCGCCGACCTGCCCGGCGAGGTCCACACGGCGGTGTTCGACGTGACCGACGGTCCGTCCGTGGCGGCCGGGATCGCGGAGGTCGAGGAGCGGGTGGGTCCGCTCGACATCCTGGTCAACAACGCCGGCATGCAACTGCGAGCGCCCCTGCTGGAGTTCGCGGACGCCGACTGGCACCGCATCCTGGACACCAACCTCACCAGCGCCTTCCTGGTGGGCCGGGAGGCCGCGCGCCGGATGACGGAGCGCGGCCACGGCAAGATCGTCAACATCTGCTCGCTGCAGAGCGAGGTGGTCCGCCCGGGCATCGCGCCCTACGCGGCCACCAAGGGCGCGCTGAAGATGCTCACCAAGGGCATGTGCGCGGACTGGGGCCCGTACGGCGTCCAGGTCAACGGACTCGGTCCCGGCTACATCGAGACCGAGCTGACCCGGCCCCTCGTCGAGGACGAGGAGTTCAGCGGGTGGGTTCGCCGGCGCACTCCGGCGGGCCGCTGGGGCCGTACGGAGGACCTGGTGGGCGGGCTGCTGTTCCTCGCCTCGCCCGCCGCGGACTTCGTCGGCGGACAGATCCTGTACGTCGACGGCGGAATGACGAGCGTCCTGTGAGCGCCGGGGAGGCTTCCGCGCAGGCCTGTGTGATCCACGGCGCGGGCGATCTGCGGGTCGAGGACGTTCCCGTCCCCCTTCCGGGTCCGGGCCAGGCGCTGGTCGCCGTCCGCTACGGCGGCGTGTGCGGCTCCGACCTGCACTACTGGCGGCACGGCGGCGTCGGCGACTTCCACCTGAGGGAGCCGATGCTGCTCGGGCACGAGGTGGTCGGAACGGTCCTGGCGTACGGCTCTTTGAAGCCGGACCCGGACCGGCCGGACGCGGACCCGTCGGACACGGACCCGCCGGGCCCGGCCCCCGGTACGTTCGTCGCGGTGCACCCGGCGACCCCGTGCGGGGTGTGCCCGGAGTGCGTGGACGGGCGGCGCAACGTCTGCCGGGACACCCGATACCTGGGCAGCGCGGCCCGCTTTCCGCACGTCCAGGGCGGCTTCGCGGCGCGGATCGTGGTCCCCGCCGAACAGCTGCGCCCCCTCCCGGCCGGCCTCGAACCCCGCCGTGCCGCCCTCGCCGAACCCCTCTCCGTCGCCCTGCACGCCGTGCGCCGGGCCGGTGACCTGAGCGGCCGGCACGTGCTGGTCACCGGCGCCGGGCCGATCGGCTGCCTGGTGGTCGCGGCGGCGAAGGCGGCGGGCGCGGCGCACGTGACGGTGACGGACCTGCTGCCCGCGGCCCTGGAGTACGCGCGTGCCGCCGGCGCCGGCACCCTCGTACGGGCCGACGACCCGGCCGACTCCGGTTGGCCGGTGGAAGTGGACGCGGCGATCGAGGCGTCCGGGGTGGCCGCGGGTCTCGACACCTGTCTGCGCCTGGTCCGGCGCGGTGGCGTGGTCGTCCAGCTCGGCATGCTGCCGCCCGGGCAGAGCCCCTTCGCGGGGAACCTGGTGGTGAGCCGGGAGATCGAGCTGCGCGGGGCGTTCCGCTTCGACGGCGAGTTCGACGAGGCGCTGCGGCTGCTCGCGGCCGAGCCCGCGTTCGACGCGCTGGTCAGCGCGGTGGTGCCGGTGCGGGACGCGGAGTCGGCGTTCGAACTGGCCGCGGACCGCAGCCGCTCCTGCAAGGTGCTGCTGGACTTCGACGCGGAGCCCGCCGCCTGACCGTCACCGGGGGAGGCGGTCCGGGAGGGCGCTGTCGTCCGCGCCGCCCCGGACCCGCTCACACCACCTGCGTGCGCGCCCCCGTCCGGCTCAGGAGGACGCGGCCTTGTCCAGCTGGAACGCCTCGTTGCCCTGGCCGATACGGGCGTGCCGCTCGGGTGCGCGCGAGCGCAGGACGAGGCCCTGGACCACGCCGGCGACCGCGGCGAGGCCGATGATGCCGGGCAGCACCCAGCTCAGGGCGGAGCCGGGTCCCGCGCCGACGAGGACGTCGAAGTCCTTGACGGTGTAACCGGCGATCACCAGCAGGGCGACGCCCGCGACGGCGGAGGTGACCAGGCGCACGCCCTGGGCTCCCGCGGCGCCGCGCCGGACGAAGAAGGCGACGACGGAGAACGAGGCCGCGGCCATCAGCACGATCACGCCGAGGGCACCGATGTTGCCGCCCCAGGTGAACAGGTGCAGCACGGGCTGCGTCGGGTCGCCGTGCGGTTTGTCGTCGGCGACGGCGAACCCGACGACCACGACCGCGGACACGGCGGTCTGGAGCAGCGAACCGGTGCCCGGGGCTCCGCTGGACCCGCTGGTCCGTCCGAAGGCGGCGGGCAGAAGGCCCTCGCGTCCCATGGCGAAGGCGTACCGGGCGACGACGTTGTGGAAGCTGAGCAGGGCGGCGAACATGCCGGTGACGAACAGCACGTGCAGCACGTCGGTGAAGGTGCCGCCGAGCCGTGACTCGGTCAGGAAGAACAGCAGCCCGGCGCTCTGCTCCTGCGCGGTGCCGACGATCTGGTCCGGCCCGGTGGCCACGGTCAGGGCCCAGCTGCTGAGCGCGAAGAAGACCGCGACCCCGCCCACCGCCAGGAACATGACACGCGGGACGAGCACGTGCGGGCGGCTGGTCTCCTCGGCGTACACGGGCGCCTGTTCGAAGCCGAGGAAGGCGGCGATGCAGAAGCAGAGAGCGGTCCCGACCCCGGCACCGGTCAGCGTGTCCGGGTTGAAGGCGTGCAGCGACAGCCCCTGCGCCCCCGGGTCGGCGACGGCGGCGATGTCGAAGACGACCACCAGGACGACCTCGATGAGCAGCAGCACGCCCAGCACGCGCGCGTTGACGTCGATCTTCAGCCAGCCCAGCGCGCCGACCGCGAGCACGGCCAGCAGGGCCGGAATCCACCAGGCTACATCGAGGTCGGCGTAGGTGGACAGCAGCCCGGACACCTCGAAGCCGAAGATGCCGTAGATGCCGACCTGGAGGGCGTTGTAGGCGACCAGCGCGACCAGCGCGGCGCCCGCGCCCGCGGTGCCGCCCAGTCCGCGGGAGATGTACGCGTAGAAGGCGCCCGCGTTGTGGACGTGCCGGCTCATCTCGGCGTAGCCGACGCTGAACAGGATCAGCACCACACCGAGCACCACGAAGAGCAGGGGCTGCCCGACGATGCCCATGACCGCGAAGGTGGTGGGCATGACGCCCGCGACCACCATCAGCGGGGCGGTGGCGGCGAGCACGGACAGGAGCAGTCCTCCCGTGCCCAGCCGGTCGGCGCGCAGCGCGCGCTCCTCGCCCTTGAAGGTGCTGATGGCGCCACCGCTCGCGGATCTGCTCGTTTTCGAACTGCCCGTTGTCATCGCAGGACGTCCTTCTTTCCGTGTGCGTCGTGTCGTCGGGGCGGTCAGACCGTGCCGAGCGCGCCGGCGCGGGCGGCACGGAAGGCGGAGAACGGGTCGCGGTCCGGGTACGACCACGGGGCGGGCGTGGCATGCTCGCCGATGCGGTGGAAGAGGGCGGCGGCCTCGGCGCCGCGGCCCTCGCAGGACTTGGCGTGGGCGAGGAAGTTCAGGTCGATCAGCCGGCGCGGGTGGCCGTCCTGCTCCCACTCCAGCCACCAGTCGAAGGCCGCCTTCATCACCAGCCGGGCGCGCCGGCCGACCCAGTGGCCGGAGGCGGCGGGGTCGGGGGACTCCTGCCCGGCGGCGGCCAGCACGCGGTAGCGCTCGGCGTGCGCGACGACCGGGAGGATGGCCAGCGGGGAGTCGGCGGGGGCCTGCTCGGCGGCCCAGTTGGCGAAGTCGTACACCTCGTGCAGCGGGTCGGGGCCGCCGTCGCCGCCGCGCTCGGCGAGCCGGGCCACCATCAGGTGATGGGCGTGGTGGTGGTCGGCGTACCGTGCTCGCACCTCGTCGAAGACGCGGACGACTTCGTCGTCGGCGCCCAGGGAACGCTCCAGCATGAGCAGGCCGAGCCAGGGCGTGGGATCGTGCGGCACGAGGGCGGCGGCGGCCCGGCACGCCTCGCGGACCCGCGCGGGCTTCTCCTTGCCCCGCAGGGCGCGGTGGACCAGAGCGAGGGCGAGCAGGACCGACGCGTCGGCGGAGTCGGGTTCGGCGAGCAGCCACTCGCGGGCCCAGGGAGCACAGTGGGGCTCCTTGGCGAGTACGGCCACCCGGTGCCCGCGGCGGTCCCAGTCGTCACCCGTGTGGACCAGCAGGGAGCGGACGGACTGCCATCGCCCCTGGGCCAACGCGGCACGGGCGGCGACGAGTTCGGCGTCGTCGAGGGCCTCGTCGAAGGCCTGGGCCGCGCGTTTGCGGCCGCGGCCGAGGGAGGGCGGGGGTGGGGACACCGCGGGAAACTTCCTCACGCGACGCGGTAGGTCGTCGTAGCCGGATTGCCATGAACTGGTCACGCACAGCAAACCGGCAGCCAAGGCTTGACGTCAAGTGGCATCGCTGCGTTACACGCGTCAACTCGTGCGACACCAGGGGAACTTGTGGCCGCACTCGACCTCTCCTCCACCCCGAATGCGCCACTCGCCCGGCACCCGGCACCCGCCCGCACTAGAGTCGTGCCCGACGCACCCCGTGACCCGACTGACGATCGAGGTACGCAGCGTGTCGGTTCTGGTTCTGGTTCTCGCCGTGAGCGCCGCATGCTGTCTGGGCTTCGGTTTCGTCCTCCAGCAGAACGCGGCCCAGCGCGCTCCGCTGGGCGACTTCCTCTCGCCCCGCCTCCTGCTCGACCTGGTGCGGGTGCCGCGCTGGCTGGCCGGCATGGGGCTGATGGTGGCCGGCATGGTGCTGGGCGCGATCGCCCTGGGCGGCGGTGAACTGACCCTCGTCGAGCCGCTCCTGGCGACGAACCTCCTCTTCGCCCTCGCCCTCTCCCGCATACAGACCAGGCAGCCACTGGGTCGCCAGGGCTGGGCCGGCCTCGCGCTGCTCGCGGGCGGGGTGAGCGCGTTCATCCTGGCCGGCGAGCCGCTCGGCGGCAGCGCGGTGACCGACCCGGTGCGGCACTGGCTGATCGTCGGCGTGATGCTGGGCCTGTCCCTCCTGCTCACGCTGTGCGCCGGCCGCTTCCGGCTGACCTGGGGCCCGATGCTGCTGGCCCTGGCCGCCGGGCTGCTGTACGGGGTGCAGGACGCGCTGACCCGGGTCAGCGGCCGGCGCTTCTCCGCGGGTGGCTTCGCCGAGCTCCTGACGGGCTGGCAGCCGTACGCCGTGGTGGTGCTCGGCGTCACCGGCCTGGTCCTGGTCCAGAGCGCCTTCGAGACGGCGCCCCTGCGCAGGTCGCTGCCCGCCCTGACGGCGGCCCAGCCGCTCGCGGGCATCGCCTGCGGGGTCGGTTTCCTCGGCGACCGGCTGCGCACCGACACCGGGGCCCTCGCGTGGGAGGCGGGCGGTCTCGCGGCCGTCGTGGCGGGCATCGTCCTGCTGGGCATGCACCCGGCGATGCCGCAGGGCACGGGCGAGAGCGGGCGCGAGCGGGCCCTGCAACGGCGCTGAGGGGCCGGACGCTGCTTGGATGGCGGGCATGAGCGCTGCTGACGAGATCCTCGACATCGTCGACGAGAACGACCGCGTCGTCGGCCGGGCCCCACGGGGCGACGTGTACGCACGGGGGCTGCGCCACCGCTGCGCGTTCGTGTGGGCCCGGGACCCCGAGGGGCGCGTCTTCGTCCACCGCCGCACGGCGACGAAGCTGGTGTTTCCCTCCCTGTACGACATGTTCGTCGGCGGGGTGGTGGGCGCGGGCGAGTCCTACGACGACGCGGCGCTGCGGGAGGCGGAGGAGGAACTGGGGGTGAGCGGGCTGCCGCGGCCGCGGTTCCTCTTCAAGTTCCTGTACGACGACGGCGCCGGGCGGACCTGGTGGTCGGCGGTGTACGAGGTGTGCTGCGAGGGGCCGGTAGCTCCGCAGGTGGAGGAGGTGGCCTGGCACGGGTTCCTGCCGGAGGCGGAGCTGGAGCGACGGCTCGGGGAGTGGGAGTTCGTGCCGGACGGTTTGTCGGCGTATGCGCGGCTGCGGGCTTGGCGGGGGTGAGTGGTCCGGCGTCTTGCTCGCACCCGGCGTGGGTGCGGGCCGGGGGTGGGTGACGCGGACCGGCGCTTGCCGGGTGCCGCTGCGCCCACCCGTGCCGCCCCAGCGGCACGACTGCCCGCAGTTGCGGGGGGGGGGTGCCTCTATGTCTTTCGTCAAGCGAGGCGTGGGGTTCGGTGTTCGTAGAAAGTGCCGTCTCGGAGCATCGCGAACAGCACGCTGATCCGCTGTCGGGCGAGGCGGAGAAGAGCCTGCGTGTGGGTCTTTCCTCTGGCTCGGCATCGGTCGTAGTAGGTCCGGGAGGCGGGATCGTGCAGGGCGGCGAACGCGGATAAGAACATCGCGCGTTTGAGCTGCCGGTTGCCGCCTCGTGGTGCGTGTTCGCCGTGGATCGAGGTTCCCGACGACTTTGTCGCGGGTGCGAGGCCGGCGTAGGAGGCCAGGTGGGCGGCGGTGGGGAAGCTGGTGCCGTCGCCGACGGTGACCAGCAAGGTGGCAGCGGTCCTGATCGCGATCCCCGGCATCGAGATCAGGACCTGGGAAAGAGGGTGCTTCTCCAACAGCTGCCCGATCTGTGCTTCCAGAGCTCGGCGCTGTTCGTGAACAGCCGCGAGCGAGCGGGCCAGCGACGGGACGACGATGTCGAGCGTGCCGGTGCCGGGAACGACGACGGTCTGCTCGTCGAGCGCGTCGAAGATCTCGTCGATCAGCCGCTGGGCCATGCGCGGGGCCTTGGGCCGGACTCCGTCAACGAGCCTGCGGCGTCCGGCTTTTCGCAGTGCGGCGGGGGAGCCGTAGCGTTCCAGCAGCCAGGTGACGGCCTGGTGGTCCAGGCGTGGGCCGAGGGCGCGTTCCAGGCTGGGGTGGAATTGGGTGAGCAGACCGCGTATGCGGTTGGAGGTGCGGGTGGCCTCGGCCGCGAGGTCCTGGTCGAAGCCGACGAGGACGGTCAGCTCGGCGGTGATCTCGTCGGTGAGTTCCAGGGACCGCAGGGTGTGGGGCATGGTGCGGGCGGCGTCCGCGATGACCGCGGCGTCCTTCGCGTCGGTCTTGGCCTCGCCCGGGTAGAGGTCGGCGATCCGCCGCATCGCCAGGCCCGGCAGGTAGGCGACCTTGCAGCCCGCGTCTCTTGCGACGGTCAGCGGCAGGGCTCCGATAGAGGCGGGCTGGTCCACGACCAGCAGGACGGTGCCGAACTTCGCGGCCAGCTTGTCGAAGACGGCCCGCAGCTTCGGCTCGCTGTTGGGCAGGGGCTTGTCGAAGACCTTCTTGCCGGCCGGGGTCAGTCCATGGCCGTGATGGGCGGTCTTGCCGACGTCCAGGCCGAGGAAGACGTCCACGTCGCCGGTGTCGAACATCGTGCTCTCCACTTCCTTTGGCACGGCTGGCCTGGGCATCGGTGTCGTACGCGCGCATCCACGTTATGCAGACCTGCCGCCCGTGAACTGCCCGGTATTGCACCGGACCGGACGGTGGCCG
Source organism: Streptomyces sp. BBFR51 (assembly GCF_044591655.1). NCBI lineage: Bacteria > Bacillati > Actinomycetota > Actinomycetes > Kitasatosporales > Streptomycetaceae > Streptomyces > Streptomyces sp. BBFR51. Next base: position 1,861,485 of record NZ_CP172448.1, read on the forward strand.
GACCTCTCATCAGCGTCTCCGACGGCACCTCTCGGGCCCGGTGAACACCACCCCCCAGGTCATACGGTTCAACAGGGGGACACAGTCATGCCGGGCTCGGAGGCCAGCGGCCCTCTTGCAGGACCGCGGAAAACATAACGGGGGCGACTGCCCGCGGCTACGGCGGAGAGCCGCGGACGGCGGACGGGCGCGGGCGGCGGGAGGCGGGCGGAGAGCCGCGTACGGCGGGAAGGGGTCGTGTCGGGGGGTGTCCGCCCGCAGCGGTTGGCGCGTCAACGCGTCCCGCATCTGTGGCCGACCGATTCCGCGCCGTTCCGAGGACGGACACCCCCCGGCGCGGCACCGACCCACCCACAACGCACCGCGCTACGCGCACCCCCACCCACCCCCCACAGGCCGCCGCAGGCACCCCGCACCCCCACCGAACCCGCACAGGCCGCCGCAGGCATCCGCGGGGAGCGACGGATAGGGTCCCCAGGTGATCGAATTTGTGCGGAACGTCCGGCTGTGGTTCGCGCCCGAGGAGGTCCGGCAGGAGGGCGGCACCCCCGACTACCGGTTCTCGCTGGCGAACGAGCGCACGTTCCTGGCCTGGCTGCGCACCGCCCTCGCCCTGATCGGCGGCGGGTTCGCGGTGGATCAGTTCCTGCCCGACCTGCGCTCGGGCTGGCGCGTGGCGCTGGCGCTGGCGCTGCTCGCCGCCGGTGTGCTGTGCTCGCTGCGCGCCGTGAACCACTGGGTGCGCTGCGAACGCGCCATGCGCCGGGGCGAGAACCTCCCCGTCTCCCGCTTCCCGGCCCTGCTCAGCCTGGTCGTCGCCGTGGTCGCCGTCGTGATGGTCATCGTCGTCCTCACCGGCTGGGAGGGCTGAGCGTGAGCGGCGCCGCCGACCCGGCACCCGCGGACCGCGATCCCGGGCTCCAGCCCGAGCGCACCCGGCTCGCCTGGCGCCGTACGACCCTGTCCGGCACGGTCGTCGCCGTACTCGCCGCGAAGACCGCGCTGCACGGCGGTGCGACGCCCGCCTCGGTGCTCGCGGCCGCCCTGTGCTGCGCCCTCTGGCTGGCCTTCCTCCGCATCGCCCACGGCCGCATCCGCACCCTCGCCTCGGCGAACCGCCCCCGCGCCCTCACCCCGCCGCATGCCACGGCGGCAGCCCTGTGCACCGTGGCCCTCGCGCTCTGCGGGGCGTTCCTCGTCCTGTGAGGCCGGGCGGGCGAGCCACGCGGACCGCCCGTAACACCGATCACGTTCCGCCGACCCACTGGACGGCATACCGACCGGTCGGCATCATAAGTCGGGTACTGTTCACCCGCCGTAGGGAGCGACGATGAGCCCCGACCACCCGCCCGGACTCGATCTCGACCGGTTGCGCGCCCTGCTCGACCGCGAGCGGCCCGGCCTGGTGACCGGCGCGCTGTCCGGCCGGCTGATCGAGGGCGGCCGGTCGAACCTCACCTACGCGGTCTCGGACGGCACCGCCCGCTGGGTCGTACGACGCCCCCCGCTCGGCCACGTCCTGGCCACCGCGCACGACATGAGGCGCGAGCACCGGGTCATCAGCGCCCTGCACCCCACCGACGTACCGGTCCCGCGCCCGGTGCTCCTCTGCGAGGACGAGGAGGTCCTCGGCGCGCCCTTCTACGTCATGGAGTTCGTCGAGGGCACCCCGTACCGCACCGCCGAACAGCTCGCCCCCCTCGGCCCCGAGCGCACCCGCGCCGCCGTGCTGAACCTCGTCGACACCCTCGTCGGCCTGCACGCGGTGGACCCCGCGGAGGTCGGCCTCGCGGACTTCGGCCGCCCCGAGGGCTTCCTGGACCGCCAGCTCCGCCGCTGGGCCAAGCAGCTCGACGCATCCCGCGACCGCGACCTCGCCGGCATCGACGAGCTGCACGCCACCCTCGGCCGTCAGCTGCCCCCCTCCCCCGCCGCGACGGTCGTGCACGGCGACTACCGGCTCGACAACGTCCTGATCGGCGGCGAGAACGACGACATCAGGGCGATCCTCGACTGGGAGATGTCGACCCTCGGCGATCCGCTGACCGACCTCGGCCTGCTGGTGATGTACAGCATGCCGCTGGGTCTGCCCGACTCCCCCGTCTCCACCACCGCCCGGGCCCCCGGCCACCCCGCCCCCGCCGAGCTGATCGAGCGGTACGCCGCCCGCTCGGGCCGCGACGTGTCCGCCGTCGCCTGGTACACGGCGTTCGCGTGGTTCAAGCTCGCCGTGATCCTGGAGGGCATCCACTACCGCTACACGCTGGGCCAGACGGTCGGCCCCGGCTTCGACCGCATCGGCGACCTCGTCCCCGTCTTCATCGAGCACGGCCTGACCACCCTTCAGAAGGGCTGAACCGCCATGGACTTCGCGTACGACGCACGCACCGAGGAACTCCGCGCCAGGCTGCTCGCCTTCATGGACGAGCACGTCCACCCGGCCGAGCAGACCGCGCACGAACAGCGGGCCCTCCTCGCCTCCCCCTGGGACACCCCGCAGGTCGTGGAGGACCTGAAGGCCGAGGCCCGCCGCCAGGGCCTGTGGAACCTGTTCCTGCCCGATCTCGACCACGGCGCGGGCCTCACCAACCTGCAGTACGCCCCGCTCGCCGAGATCACCGGCCGCAGCCCGCAGCTCGCGCCCACGGCGACGAACTGCGCCGCGCCGGACACCGGGAACATGGAGGTGCTGGCCCAGTTCGCCGACGAGGCGCAGAAGAAGCAGTGGCTGCAGCCGCTGCTCGCCGGGGAGATCCGCTCGGCCTTCGCGATGACCGAGCCGGACGTGGCCTCCTCGGACGCCACGAACATCACCACGCACATCGAGCGCGAGGGCGACGAGTACGTCATCACGGGTCGCAAGTGGTACATCTCGGGGGCGATGAACCCGGACTGCCGGATCTTCATCGTGATGGGCAAGACCGACCCGGAGGGCGAGGACATCCGCCGCCAGCAGTCGATGGTGCTGGTCCCGCGCGACACGCCCGGCGTCACCGTGAACCGGGCCATGCAGGTCTTCGGATACGAGGACCACTACCACGGCGGCCACGCCGAGGTGACCTTCGACCACGCGCGCGTGCCGGTGTCGAACCTGATCGGCGAGGAGGGCGGCGGCTTCGCCATCGCCCAGGCCCGGCTCGGTCCCGGCCGGATCCACCACTGCATGCGGCTGATCGGCATGGCGGAGCGGGCGATCGAGCTGATGTGCCGCCGCGCGGTCTCCCGCGACGCCTTCGGCAAGTCGCTGGCCCAGCAGGGCGTCGTCCACAACTGGATCGCGGACGCCCGGGTCACCGTCGAGCAGCTGCGACTGCTGGTGCTGAAGACCGCGTGGCTGATGGACACGGTCGGCAACCGGGGCGCGCACACCGAGATCCAGGCCATCAAGATCGCCACGCCGCGCGCGGTGGTCGACATCATCGACCGGGCGATCCAGTTGCACGGGGCGGGCGGCGTGAGCCAGGACTTCCCGCTGGCCGAGCTGTACGCCGGCGCCCGGACGCTGATGATCGCCGACGGTCCGGACGAGGTCCACCAGCGCTCGCTGGCCCGTCGGGAGATCAAGAAGTACCTCTGAGCGAGGCGGCGCCCCCGGGGTCCTCCGCGGCTCCGGGGGCCCGTCACCTCACGGGCGCGTCACCTCACGGGCCCGTCACCTCACGGGCGCGTCACGGGCGCAGCGCTCGCAGCAGCAGGTCGGCGAGGTGGTCGGCGACCTCCTGCGGGCTGAGCGGACCGTCGGGGCGGTACCAGGTCGACAGGTGGTGGATGGAACCGAAGTGGTAGTCCACCACCAGGTCGGCCGGGGTCTCCTTGGTGAAGACACCGGCCCGCTGGCCCTCCTCGATGAGCGCGCGGAAGCGTTCGTGGTAGCGCCGGCGCTCCGCGCGCACCTGCTTGTTCTTCTCCGGGCTCAGCTGGTGCATGGAGCGGAAGAAGATCGACGCGTCGTCGAGGTTGTCGATGGTGGTGACGACGACGTCGGCCGCCGCGTCCCGCACCCGCTTCTCGACCGGCTCGTCGGAGTCCGCGAAGGCGTCCAGGCGCTCCTGCTGGAGGCGCAGCACGCGCGCGTACACCTCGTGCAGGAGGTCGTCCTTGGAGCCGAAGTAGTGGTACAGCGCCCCCTTGGTGACGCCGGCCGCCTCCACGATCTCCTGTACCGAGGTGCGGTCGTAGCCCTGCTCCGCGAAGAGCCGGGTGGCGGCGGCCAGGAGCCGCTGCGGCACCGGAGTGCCGTCCCCGTCCGTGGTCCTGGGCACTGCCGTCACCTGCCTTTCCGTTTCAGTTTCCGTTCACTGTCCGTCCTGCTGCGTACGGGAACGCAGTTCCCGACGGAGGATCTTCCCACTCGCCGTCTTCGGCAGCTCGGGCAGGATCTCCACCTGGCGCGGGTACTTGTAGGCGGCCAGTCTCTCCTCGCAGTACGCGGCGAGTGCGTCCGGGTCCGCCCCGGCGCCCGGCCGGAGGCTGATGTACGCCTTGACGGTCTCCCCGCGGTACCCGTCGGGCACGCCGACGACGGCCGCTTCGCGCACCGCCGGGTGGGTGTAGAGCACATCCTCCACCTCGCGCGGCCAGACCTTGAAACCGGAGGCGTTGATCATGTCCTTCTTGCGGTCGACGACGTAGAGCCACCCCTGGGCGTCCATGAAGCCGATGTCGCCGGTGCGCAGCTCGCCGCCGGGGAAGGTCTCGGCGGTGGCGTCGGGGCGGCGCCAGTAGCCGGGGACGACCTGCGGGCCGCTGACGACGATCTCGCCCTGCTCCCCGAAGGGCACCTCGGCGCCCTCCTCGTCGACGATCCGGACGACGCTCTCGGGTCCTGGCACGCCGACGGCGAGGGTCCCGGAGACCGGGTCGACCGGGGCCTCCAGGTGGGGCGGGACGGAGGCGCACGGCGCGGTGCACTCGGTGAGTCCGTAGCCGTTGCGGATGTACGGGCCGAAGCCCGCGCGGAACTTCTCCACCAGGGCGGGCGGCAGCGGGGCGCCGCCCGAGGAGATGTTCGCGAAGGAGGCGAAGTGCTCCCGGGTGGCGGCGGGGTGGGCGGCGAGGGCCATGAAGGCGGTGGACGGGCCGACCGTGTAGTGCGGCCGGTGCTCGGCGAACGCGTCGAGGACGACGCCCGCCTCGAAGCGGTACGCCAGGACGAGCGTCCCCACGCTGTTCAGACAGGCGCCCAGCTCGCAGACCATGCCGGTGATGTGGAACAGCGGCGCCAGCGCGAAGTAGACCGGCGCCTCGGGCAGGCCGAGCCCGGTGCGCTGCCGTTCGGCGTTGTACATGATGTTGCGGTGGGTGTTGGTGGCGCCCTTGGGTGTGCCGCTGGTGCCCGAGGTGTAGCTGATGAGCGCGGTGTCGCCGGGCTCCGGATCACGTCCGCGAGGAGCCTCGTGACCGGCGCGGGCCGCCTCCGTGAGGTCGTCGGCGTCGGTGGCGCCCGGCACCCGCTCGAACGTCAGCACGCGCGCGTCCCCATGGGTTTGGAAGTCCAACTCGCACCCCGTGAGCACGATCCGCACCGGCGAGTCGGCGGCCGTGTCGCGCAGGTACGACTCCCAGGCCCGGTCGGAGCAGATCAGCGCGGCCACCTCGCCGTCGCGCAGGACGTGGCCGACCTCGCCCGACTTGTACATGGGGTTGACCGGTACGACGACCGCGCCCGCCTTCCAGGCGCCCAGCAGCGCGAGCACGAAGTGCGGGGAGTTCTGGAGCAGGACCGCGACCCGCTCACCGCGCTCCAGGCCGCGTGCGGCGAGGTGCCCGGCGACGGAGTCGCTCAGCTCATCCACCTCGCGGTAGGTGAGGCGGCCGTCGAAGTAGGCGAGGAAGGCGCGGTCGGGCGCCTCGGCGGCGGCCCGGCGCAGCGCGTGCACCAGGGAGGCGTCCGGGTCGAGCGGCGCCTTCTGGACGTCGGTCAGCAGGCCCAGCCAGGGCTTTTCGGCGTAACGGGAGCCGGTCACCGGGCCGTCGCCTCCTCCCACTGCCGCTGGAGCCGGTTCATGCCGTGCAGCCAGCGGTCGGGCTCGGCGGCCCGCGCCTGGTAGTACTCGGCGACCTCGGGGTGCGGCAGGATCAGGAAGCGGTCCTCCTCGATGCCCTTGAAAAGGGCGTCGGCCACGTCCGCCGGCTCGATCGCGGTGGGCTGGAGCACCAGTTCACCCGCGCTGCCGCTCGCGGTGAGCATGTCGGTGCGCACCCCCTGCGGGCAGATGGCGTGCACCTTGATCCCGCGGTGGCGGTAGGTCAGGGACAGCCACTCGGCGAAGGCGTACGCGCCGTGCTTGGTGACGCTGTAGGGCGCGGCGCCGATCATGGTGAGCAGTCCGGCGGCCGAGACGGTGGAGACGAAGCGGCCGCTGCCGCCCTCCAGCCAGTCGGGGATCAGTTCGTGGGCCGCCCGCACATGGGCCATGACGTTGACGTCCCAGGCCAGCGCCCAGACGGACTCGTCAGCGGCCTCCGACCCCCCGGAGCCGACGCCCGCGTTGGCGCAGTACACGTCGACCGTGCCGCCAAGAGCCTCGCGGGCCTCGCCGACGATCGTCGAGGCGTCGCCGGGGACCGCGATGCCGCCGATCTCGTCGGCGACGGCCTTGGCCCGGCCGGCGTCCAGGTCGTTGACGACGACGCGGGCGCCCTCGGCGGCGAAGCGGCGGGCCAGCGCGGCGCCGATACCGCCTCCCGCCCCGGTGACGACGACTCCGGCATCCTGCACGGCTTCCACCATCGGTCTCCTTCGACGCGGCTCGGGCACTGCTCACTCCCCGTTGCAGCGCCAGACTAACCAGTCGGTATGTGCGACGGAAGGGGCGAACCGCGGTCTACTCCATTCCGCCCGGCCCGGGACGCGGGTTAGCGTGCGTGCACATGACACCCGCCGCGATCACGGAGGTCACCGCATGACGCTGTCCAGACGGAACCTGCTCGCCACGACGGCCGCGGTGGCGGCCGGCACCACCGCCGCCGCGGGCCCGGCCCAGGCGGCGCCCGCGGGGCACGGCGGCCGCAGACTGCGTACCGGCTTCGAGCGCCTCGCCGACGACGGCTACGCCCGGCTCGACGGGCAGAAGGTCGGCGTCGTCACCAATCCGACCGGCATCACCCGCGACGTACGCCACATCGTCGACGTCATGCACGCCGACGACCGCGTGAACCTGACCGCCGTCTTCGGCCCCGAGCACGGCTTCCGCGGCACCGCGCAGGCGGGCGGCTCCGAGGGCCGCTACGACGACCCGGCGACGGGGCTCCCCGTCTACGACACGTACCTGAAGAGCGGGCAGCCGCTCGCGGACGTCTTCACGGCGTCCGGCGTCGACACGGTCGTCTTCGACATCCAGGACGCCGGCGCGCGCTTCTACACGTACATCTGGACGCTGTTCGACTGCATGGAGGCGGCCGGGCTCGCGGGCAAGCGCTTCGTGGTCCTGGACCGGCCGAACCCGGTGAGCGGGCGGGCGGCCCTCGGCCCGATCCTGCACAAGGAGTTCGCGACCTTCGTCGGCCGGCAGCCGATCGCGCAGGCGCACGGCATGACGGTCGCAGAGCTGGCGCTGCTCTTCAACGGCGAGTTCCTTCAGTCCCCGGTGCCGCTGGAGACGGTGACGATGACGGGCTGGAAGCGCTCGGAGTTCTACGACGCCTCCGGACTGCCCTGGGTGCCGCCGAGCCCGAACATGCCGACACCTCAGTGTGCGCTGGTCTACTCGGGGACCTGCCTCTTCGAGGGCACGAACCTCTCCGAGGGCCGTGGCACCACCCGTCCGTTCGAACTGCTCGGCGCCGAGGGCGTCGACGGGAGCTGGGCCGCCGCCGCGAACGAACTCGGCCTGCCGGGTGTGCGCTTCAGGGAGGCGTATTTCGCGCCCACCTTCTCCAAGTTCCAGGGCAAGACCGTCGGCGGTGTGCAGCTCCATGTGCACGACCGGGAGGCCTTCGACCCGGTACGCACCGGAATCGCCCTCCTGGTGACCGCGAAACGGACCTGGGACGGCTTCGCCTGGCGCTCGGACAACTGGATCGACAAGCTCACCGGCTCCACGCAGGTGCGCACGATGATCGACGCGGGCGCGGACACCGACGCGGTGGTGGACGGCTGGGAGACGGAACTGGCGGCGTTCCGAAGGACACGCCGCCAGTACCTGCTCTACAGGTGACCGTGGTGCCGGCCGGTCACCGGTGGGAGTTGAACTCCACGACCTGCTGGTAGGTCGGCCGGTTCTGCCAGCTGATGCCGCCGTGTTTGATGCCGCCGAGGGTGCGGTGGATGACCGAGTCGGCGCACCACTGGTCGCCCGCCGAGCAGTTGTCGTCGCCGGGATAGACCTGGGCGGCCGTGCGGCCCGCCGCCTCCTTCAGGGTGGAGACCAGGGTGTCCCGGCAGGCGGCGAGGTTACCGTCGCCGCAGTACGTGTGCGCCGGCGGGCCCTTGACGGACTCGCCGAGCACCGCCCGGATGTCCTTGTCGACATAGCTCCACCAGCCGTACTGGAAGGCGCTGCCGGCGTGGGCGCCGGTCGGGCCGTGGGCGGCGGACGGTGACTCGTCGACGGGCAGGTTGCGGGCGAAGGCGGTGTACAGGTCGCTTCCGAGACCGGGTTCGAACTCGGCCTTCACCAGCAGCGGCCACCAGGCGTCCAGGGTGCGGATCGCATCGGCGTGGGCGTACTTCTTGGAACCCGCCGAGGTCTCCGTGCGCAGGCCGCCCGCGGACAGCCACGCCTTGAGCCCGTCCACGGCCTCCTTGGCGGCCGGGTCGGTCACCGGCGCGGACTCGACCACCTTCAGCAGGTCGGGGACGACGTCCTCGGCCCGCAGGTCGGCGAGGGCGGCCTCGGCCATGGCCTTCACCAGCGCGGTGCGGGTGACGCCGCCGTCGGCGACCAGCTTCTTCACGCGGTCGTCGAGGAGGTTGCCGCGGTGGACGGAGCCGTTGCCCCAGGACGCGGCCGGGTAGTCCTTGGCCTGCTTGTTGTTCCAGGAGACGTAGTAGTCCTGGTCGACCGACTGCGGGTGGGCGGACGCGGCGGTGTACCGGGCGGTGTTGTCGGCCGGGTCCCAGCCCTGCCACTCGTACGCCTGCCGTGCCCAGACCGGGAACTCGGCGTCGACGTCGTTCGCCCGTACCGGGTTGTCGCCGCTGTTGTAGTACGCGGTGTGTTCGGAGTCGGCGTAGAACCAGTTGAAGGTGTAGTTGATGTGCTGGACGGCGCCCTGGAAGCGCTCGGGGCCGTTGAGGTAGTCCGGGTCGTTGAGCATCTGGAAGCCGATGATGGAGTCGGCCTCGTGCAGGTAGGAGGAGCGCAGGGTGGTGTAGGCGACCTTCTTGCCGCCGACCGTGGCGCGGTACTCGACCGGGCCGTACTTGGTGCGCCACACGCGCATCGTGTAGGAGCCGGCCGCGGTGGAGTCGGCGACGGTCGGCTTCCAGGAGTTCTGGCGCTCGACCTTCTCCATCGGCGTGCAGGTGCCGCGGTAGAGGTAGTGGTGGTCGTCCTGGCACAGTTCGACCGCGTAGGTGTCGATGATGTCCTGGCCGGAAGTGGTGGCGCTCCACGCGTAGTCCTGGCCGCGGCCGAGTTCGACGTACATGCTCAGGCCCGCGAAGGAGGCGCCGCGGGCGCTGATGCCGGGGCCCTGGATCTCCTGGAGCATGAGGAGCTGCGGCGCGAAGTAGCCGGTCTGCGGGCCGAAGACGGCGACCGGGTGGCCGCTCGCGGTGTGTTCGCCGCTGACGACGAGGGCGTTGGACATGCCGCGTCGCGCCGAGGTCATGGCCGTGTCCGCCGCCTTGGTGGAGGCGCCGGTCGCGCTCGCCGCGCCCGCGCTGCCCGTACGGTCGTACACCAGCGGCTCCGCCTCGACGGACCCGGCGTTGGGCAGGGCGCGGCCCTGCGGGTCGTCCGGCGTGGGCAGGTACGGGAAGCTGCCGTCGTGCTGGGTGAGGACGGCCTCGGGGTCGTTGCGCTGGCGGAAGGACTCCCAGACCTTCGTGCCCTCGGCGACGCCGTACTTCTCCTGGGCGGCGAGGAGGGAGAGGGCGTTGTTGACCTCGCCGCCGCCCCCGGCGCCGAAGAGGGAGCCGATGACGGAGGCCAGCGCGATCAGGTCGGCGCGCTTGAAGCGCTCGATGGTGCCGGCGTTGGTGATGGCGTCCTTGTGGCCGGTCAGGACGTACTCGCCGGGGAAGTAGCGGCCCTTGTCGGAGGCGTCGATGTAGGCGTTGACGCCGGCGACGTAGGCGTCCACGTCGGCCAGGGCCAGCTCGCCGCGCTCACCGGCCTTGGCGGCGGCGCTCTCGATCTGCGCCTCGAGGTCGTCCTCGGTGTACGGGGCGCTGCGCCAGAACTGCTGTTCCAGTCCCTGGTTCGCGGGGGCGCCGCCGGCGAAGGGGGTCAACTGACCTCGTCCGACGTGCCGGAAGAGGTCCATCAGCCACAGCCGGTCCTGGGCCGCCGCGTAGCCGGCGCCGAACTCGGTGCCGTAGCGGGTGGTGCCGGTGATGTGCGGCACACCGGTCTTCTTGTCGCGGACGATGGTCACGTCGTCGCGTCCTGCGGGGCGGACGGTGGAGGCGACCTGGCCGGCGGGGACGCCGAAGGACGCGTCGTTGAAGAAGTCGTTGATCTTGTCGTTGCTGAGGCCGGAGTAGCCGGTGGCGAGGTTCGCGTAGGGGCCGAGCTGGTCCTCGGCGTGCGCGGGCTGGGTGCCGAAGGCCTGGTTGAGGAGGATCTGGGCGAGGGTGGCGTTGCCGTTCTGGCCGGGCGGCAGGATGTCGGAACACTGCCCGCCGCAATGGTCGTTGGCGACGGTTTGTGAGGCCGTGACCTCTGCGGTCTCGTTCCCGGCGGCCATCGCCGGGGAAAGCGGTGACAAAAGTCCGGCAATGAGGGCGCATACGGATGCGGTCTTCAGGAACCCGTGGAAGCCGCGGGGAGTTCTCAGTCTGTCGAGGGCGTTGCGTGGGGTGCGCCGTGGCATGGCAGCTCCTCCCGACGGGGGTGTGGCGGGACGTTACCGCCGGTATCCCCGAGTTGGAAGATGAACATGCGTCACTTTTTGGAACGGGTGGATCTGCTTATGGCGGGCATCGGAAATCGGATGGAGCCGAATCGCCTGTCGATACGTCTATTCGGCGACGTCTGTACGACGACGCCGAAGTGACCCGAGTACAGGTGCAGGTGTGACGGAGGTGCAGGGCGATGGCCGGTTTCCGAAGTCTGGCGAGACAGGTCCGCGATCCACGGTGCGACCTGGCGCTGCGGCGCTATTCGCTGCGCAAGTGCCTTGAGCGTTTTGCCCCTTATGGGCACAGGGCGACCTGGGACCATCTCTGCTCCCGGGCCGGATTCGGTCCCGAGGACCGCTCCCCCGACCCAGCGCGGCTCGTGGCCGCACTGGAGGAGCTGGAGGAGGCGCGTTCGGTGTGGCTGGCCTACGAGGTCGAGTTCGCCGAGCGCCGCAGGAAGGAGAAGCACGACGGGCTGCGCAGTCCGGGCAGTGTGGACGACTGGCACCGGCTGACCTGGGGCGGTTTCGGTGTGGCCTGGTGCGACGACCCCCGGGTCCACCCCGACGGACCGCTGGCGGAGGTGCTGCGCCGGCTGATCTCGGCGCTCGAGCGTGAACCGGGGTCGGTGTGCCCGGTGTGCGACGGGGAGCGCCTCGTCTGGACGTACGACCTGGACCACGAACCCTCGACGGGCCCCGTCTGCGCGGACTGCGGAATCCTCGTGCCGCGGCCCGTCCTCACCCCCGACGCGCCGGTGGACGCCCGGCGGAGCCGGTTGCTGATGTCGGCGTAGCCGACCGCGGGGGTGCGCCGGGGATGCCGTACCCCCGACGGCCACGGGCCGGCGGGCGTTGTCAGTGGGGCACGGCACCATGGGGGGATGGTGCAACTGTGTGCGAACGGGGCCCGCGGGGCCGCCGACGGTGCGGTGGTGCCGCTGTCGCCGGAGGCGCTCGCCGACTCCGTGGCCGCGGCGGTCGCCGCCGGAGCCACGGACGTCCACGTCCACCCGAAGACGCCGTGCGGACAGGACACGTTGTCGCCGCGCGTGCTCGCCGCCACGCTGGAGGCGATACGGGCACGGGTGCCGGCGTCGGTGCCGGTCGGCGTCACGACGGGTGCCTGGGCCGAGCCCGACCCGGCCGCCCGGGTGGCCCGGGTCCGGAGCTGGTCGGTGCTCCCCGACCACGCGTCGGTCAACTGGCACGAGCCCGGCGCCGAGGAGATCGCCGCCGCGCTGCTGGAGCGCGGGGTGGGTGTCGAGGCCGGCATCTGGTCCGGCACGGACGGGGCGGACCTGTTCCTGCGCTCACCGCTCGGGCCCCGGGTGCTGCGGGTCCTGGCGGAGGTCACGGACACCGGCCCGGCGACCGCTCCCGACTCGGCGCGCACCCTGCTCACCGCTCTCGGCACGGCCCACGGCCGCCCCGTCCTGCTCCACGGCGAGGATGCCGGCGCCTGGCCGGTCCTGCGCCTGGCCGGCCGGCTGTGCCTGGCGACCCGCATCGGCCTGGAGGACACCCTGCTCCTCCCGGACGACCGCCACGCCGCCTCCAACGCCGACCTGGTCGGCGCGGGGGTGCAGGAGTGGACGTCGGCACGACGGGAGGCGGGGCGTGATCGGATGGGGGGTTGAGCGAGTGGCCCTCGACAGGGCGGGACGGGCCTCGGCGCGGCACGACGGGGTGTGACTCGACGGAGCAGGGTCGGGCGGGACCGGCAGGCAGGACGGCACCCGACCGACGCGGGCACGACGAAGCAAGACCCTGCAGCGGCACGACGGGTGTGACCCGGGAGGGGCACGACGGAGCGCGGTCGGGCGGGGCAACGACCGGGCGAGACCCAGCAGGAGCAGGACGGCACCCGCCCCGACACCGGCACGACGAAACGCGACCCGGGAGGAACACGACGAGCGTGACCCGGAAGAGCACAACGGGCGTGACCCGGGAGGGGCGCGGCGGAGGGTGGTCGGGGTCGGGGCACCGAGACGTCAGTCGCAGCACTCCGTCTCACGGTCGCGGGTGGGGCTCGGTCGCTTGGGGCGGGTGGTGGGCTCACGGCGCTCGACCATCAGGCGCGAGCCCGCGCGGCGTTCGCCGAAGGCGTCGTCGGGGTTGGACAGGACGCAGGTGTCCAGGGACAGGCAGCCGCAGCCGATGCAGTCGGTGAGGTGGTCGCGGAGCCGGTTGAGCTGCTTGATGCGCTCGTCCAGTTCGGAGCGCCAGGACTCGGAGAGCCGGGCCCAGTCGTCGCGGGTGGGCGTGCGCCCCTCCGGCAGTTCGGCGAGGGCCTCGCGGATCGTGGCCAGCGGGATGCCGACCCGCTGCGCCGCACGGACGAAGGCGACCCGGCGCAGCGCGTCACGGCTGAAGCGGCGCTGGTTGCCCGAGGTGCGGCGACTGCTGATCAGGCCCTTGGACTCGTAGAAGTGCAGGGCGGAGACGGCGGCGCCGCTGCGTGCGGCGAGCTGGCCGACGGTGAGCTCGTGAATCTTCTCGGGAATCTGAGGCACCTCTCGAACCCTACCGATCCGCCCCGGTCACTCGTCCGGTCCGTTGACACGGGCCTCGCGGGCCACCATGCTAAGCAGTCGCTTAGGGTAGTTCGACATGGGAGGCCGGGACATGGCAGAGCCGAGGATCTTCACGTCCGCCGACGAGGTGAAGGCGGCGGTGGGCGAGCAGCTGGGGTACACCGACTGGCTGGAGGTCGACCAGAAGCGGATCGACCTGTTCGCCGAGGCGACCGGCGACCACCAGTGGATCCACGTGGACCCGGAGAAGGCCGCCGCGGGCCCGTTCGGCACCACGATCGCGCACGGCTATCTGACGCTGTCGCTGCTCCCGCTCTTCGGGCCGCAGCTGATCCGGGTCGAGGGCGTGAAGATGGGCGTCAACTACGGGACCAACAAGGTCCGTTTCCCCTCCCCCGTCCCGGTCGGCTCGCGGCTGCGCGCCACGGCGGCGATCACCGGCGTCGAGGACGTCACGGGAGGCATCCAGGTGAGCGTCGCCTTCGTCGTGGAACGTGAGGGCGGCGACAAGCCGGTGTGCGTCGCCGAGTCCGTCTCGCGCTACTACGTCTGAGCCGCGCCGGTCCGGTCCCCGGCCCCCACCATCCTCAGGACGAGGTCGGCGTAGAGCGCGCCGACCTCCTCGGGCGTCCGAGGGCCGTTCACGTTGAACCAGCGGGCCACGTCGATGCAGAGCGACAGCACGGCGAGCGTCGTGCCCTGGAGGTCCACGACCTCGAACTCGCCCGCGGCCACGCCGTCCTCGATGATGCCGCGCACCTCGGCGTCGCACTGCCGGCGCAGCGCGACGATCTCGGCACGGGCGTCGGGCCCGAGCGCGTCCAGCTCGTACTGCACCACCCGCGCGGTGGTGCGCCGCCCGGCGTGCCACCGTACGAAGGAACTCACCGCGTCGGCGAGCCGCTCCGCGGCGGTGCCCTCGCCCCGGGCCGCGGTGCGCAGGATGGCGAGCGCCCGGTCGTGGCCGATGCGGCTGATGCGGTGGAGCAGCTCTTCCTTGGTCTTGTAGTGGATGTAGAGCGCGGCCGGGCTCATGCCGGCCCGTCCGGCGATGTCGCGGGTCGTGGTCGCGTGGTACCCGCGCTCGGCGAACGCCTCCACGGCGGCGACCAGGAGTCGCCGGGCCGCGTCAGGCGTGACCTCTTCCCACGGCTCGATGTCGCCGCCCGTCGTCTCGGCCGCCGTACTCATCGCTTGTTCGCCCCTCTCGGTGACAGGAGCACCACCATACCGCCGAAGCTGAGCGGGCGCTTAGCGTGGGGCGTGCGGCCCGGCGGGCGCGCCACCGCGCTTTTCGAACGGGTCGTGTTCGACGAGGAGCTTGTCCAGTCTGGCCTGGTCGACGCGGCTCACGATCTGGACGACCTCCTGCCGGTCCCGGATGATCTTGGCCAGGGTGAAGGCCGAGGTGACGAGGTACAGGACGGCGATGGCGAGGAAGGCACGCACCCAGGCGTCGGCCTGGAGGCGGTAGATGCCGATGGCGGTGGCGGCCATGGCCACCGAGAAGGAGGCGACGGCCTGCCCGTAGAAGGCGGCGGTGTTCTGCTGCTTGACCGGTGTGTCACTCATGGGGACAAGGGTCGGCGGATGTGGCCGAGGCCACATCCGCCCGGATACTCAGTCGGGGTACTCAGAACGCCGAGACGCCGGTCAGCGCACGCCCGATGACCAGCTTCTGGATCTGGCTGGTGCCCTCGTAGAGGGTCATCACGCGCGCATCGCGCAGCAGTTTGCCGGCCGGGTACTCGTCGATGTAGCCGTAGCCGCCGAAGACCTGGAGGGCGTTGTTGGCCGCGCGGACGGCGGCCTCCGAGGCGAACAGCTTGGCCTTGGAGGACTCGACGGTGAAGGGCTGCCCGCGGTCGATCAGGTCGGCGACCCGCCAGGTCAGCAGGCGGGCCGCGTCCACGTCGAGGGCGATGTCGCTGATCAGCTCCTGCACCAGCTGGTGGTGGGCGATGGTCTTCCCGAACTGCTCGCGCTCGCCCGCGTACCGCACGGCGGCGTCCAGGGCGGCCTGGGCTATGCCGACGCAGCCCGCCGCGACCGACATCCGCCCCTTGGCGAGGGCCGACATGGCCACCGAGAAGCCCTTGCCCTCGGGGGCCAGCATCGCGGAGGCGGGGACGCGGACGTCCTCGAGGACCAGTTCCGCGGTGGCCTGGCCGCGCAGCCCGAGCTTGCCGTGGATGGTGCGGCGGGTGAGGCCGGGGGTGTCGGTGGGCACGAGGAAGGCGGAGACGCCCTTGTGGCCGGGCGCGTCGGTGGAGCGGGCGAAGAGCAGCACGACGTCGGCCCAGGTGCCGTTGGTGATGAACATCTTGGTGCCGTTGACGACGTACTCGTCGCCGTCACGCACGGCGCGAGTGGACAGGTTCCCCGCGTCCGACCCGGTGCCGGGCTCGGTGAGGCCGAAGCAGCCGACGTACTCGCCGGAGGTGAGTCCAGGCAGCCAGCGCCGCTTCTGCTCCTCGTCGCCCCAGGCGGCGATGGTCTTGGCGACCAGACCGAGGGAGACGGACACGATCCCGCGCACGGAGCTGTCGCCGCGGCCCAGTTCCTCGGTGACCAGGCAGTACGCGAGGTGGTCGCCGCCACTGCCGCCGTACTGCTCGTCGACGGTGAGCCCGAGGAAGCCGACCTCGCCGAGCTTCTTCACCACGGACCGGTCCACCTCCTCGGCGCGGTCCCAGGCGATGACGTGCGGGGCGATCTCGCGCTCCACGAAGTCCCGCGCGAGCTGCCGGACGGCGCTCTGCTCCTCGCTGAGCTCCAGATTCATGCCGAGTCACCCCACAGAAGACGGATCTTGAACGGCGCACCTTTAAATTAGCACTGCTAGTTTAAAGTCGCAGCCCTACTATGTGCGCCATGGCCCGACCGCGCAAGCCCCTGCTCAGCACCGACCGGATCGTCCAGACGGCCCGCGCGCTGGTGGACGCGGAGGGCCTCGCGGCCGTCTCCACGCGCCGGTTGGCGGCGGAGCTGGGGGTCAGCGGGCCCTCGCTCTACAACCACTTCCGTACGAAGGACGAGATCCTGGAGGCGGTCGCCGACTCGGTGAGCGCGCAGGTCGACCTGTCGATGTTCGAGGACGGCCGGGAGTGGCGGACCGCGCTGCACGACTGGGCCGTCTCCTACCGGGCGGCCCTGCGCGACCACCCCAACATCGTCCCGGTGCTGGCCCACGGCCCCGGCCGCCGCCCGGCCGCGCTGCACCTCGCGGACGCCGTCTACGGCGCGATGGTCGCGGCGGGCTGGCCGCCGCCCCAGGCCACGTCCATCGGCGCGCTGATGCGGTACTTCATCATGGGCTCGGCGCTCGGTTCCTTCGCCGGGGGCTTCGTGGACGACGCGGGCGCCTACGACCCCGCCGACTACCCGCACCTCCAGCAGGCGCACCTCCTGGCCGAACAGCAGGAGAAGATCGACGAGCGGGCCTTCGAGACCGGCCTGACGGCGCTGCTGGACGGGCTGGCGCAGCAGTACGCGCAGGTGGCGCAGGGCGCCTGAGGACACTTCGGCGGCCACCGAACGATGCGTGGCGCATCCTGGGAGGCATGACCGAGAGGGACGCCGAAGCGCCCGGGCTCGCACGGCTGGCCGGGCTGATCGCGGACGAGACGCGCGCCGCCTGCCTGCTCGCGCTGCTGGACGGGCGGGCGTGGACCGCCGGTGAGCTGGCCCGGCACGCCGGGGTCGCCGCGTCGACGCTGAGCGAGCACCTGGGCAAGCTCGTCGCGGGCGGGCTGCTCACCGAGGAACGGCAGGGGCGGCACCGGTACGTGCGGCTGGCCGACGAACGGGTCGCGCAGCTGGTCGAGGACCTGGCCGCGCAGGTCGCGCCCCAGGCCGCGGCGCGGCGCCCGCGTACGCTGCGGGCGTCGAGCGCCGGGTCGGCGATGGCCCGGGGGCGCACCTGCTACGACCACCTGGCCGGACGGCTCGGCATCGCGGTCACCGACGCGCTGACCGGGCGCGGGCTGCTGCGCCAGGACACCGGCTTCGCGCTCACGGACGCGGGTCTCGGCTGGTTCGACGCCGCCGGAATCGCGCTGAAGCCCACCGGGCGCAGGCCGCTGGCCCGGGCCTGCCTCGACTGGACCGAACGCCGCCCCCATCTCGCGGGCGTCGCGGGCGCGGCCCTGTGCCGGCACGCCCTGGACACGGGCTGGTGCGTGCGCATCGGCTCGGAGCGGGCGGTGAAGGTGACACCCGCCGGCGAGCGGGCGCTGTCCGAACTGCTGGGCATCGATGCGGCGGTGCTGCGCTGAACACCGCTTCCAGCACGGGATCCCGGTCCGAAATCCGCCAGCGCGAGCACCCGCGCGCTGCCTAGCCTCTGGAGCATGATGAGCACCGCCCGCACGCCCCGTCCCGCCCCCACGCGCCGTCCGGAACTGCTCGCGGCCGGTGCGGCCACGGTCACCGTCGTCCTGTGGGCCTCCGCCTTCGTCTCGATCCGCAGCGCGGGCGAGGCGTACTCGCCGGGCGCGCTGGCGCTCGGGCGGCTTCTGTCGGGCGCCCTGACGCTCGGGGTGATCTGTCTGCTGCGCCGGGAGGGGCTGCCACCGCGGCCGGCCTGGCGGGGGATCGCGATATCGGGGCTGCTGTGGTTCGGCTTCTACATGGTCGTCCTGAACTGGGGCGAGCAGCAGGTGGACGCCGGCACGGCCGCCCTCGTGGTGAACGTCGGCCCGATCCTCATCGCGCTGCTCGGCGCCCGGCTGCTGGGCGACGCACTGCCGCCCAGGCTGCTGGCGGGGATGGCGGTGTCGTTCGCCGGTGCGGTGACCGTGGGGCTGTCGATGTCCGGCGAGGGCGGGTCCTCGCTGTTCGGGGTGGTGCTGTGTCTGCTGGCCGCCGTGGCGTACGCGGGCGGCGTGGTCGCGCAGAAGCCCGCGCTGGGGCACGCGAGCGCCCTTCAGGTGACGACGTTCGGGTGCCTGGTCGGGGCGGTGCTCTGCCTGCCGTTCACGGGGCAGTTGGTGCACGAGGTGGCCGGAGCGCCCGCCTCGGCCACGCTCAACATGGTGTACCTGGGCGTGTTCCCGACCGCGCTGGCCTTCACGACGTGGGCGTACGCCCTGGCGCGTACGACCGCCGGTCGCATGGGCGCGACGACGTACGCCGTGCCCGCCCTGGTCGTCCTGATGTCCTGGCTGGCCCTGGGCGAGGTGCCGGGGCTGCTCACCCTGGCGGGCGGCGCGCTGTGCCTGGCGGGCGTGGCGGTGTCGCGGTCCAGGAGGCGCGCGGACCCCGCGGTACGGGAGCGGGTTGGGCCCGCCCCGGAACCGCGGCGCGAGGACGCCGGGCAGGCCTAGGAGCCGCCCGCCCCGCCGCCACCACACGCCCGGGAGGCGACGAACGCCCGGACGGTATGACGGACGGCGCCCCGCCGGGCGGGGGAGCCCCCGCCGAACCCGACACAGGACCAACGCCCCCCACCCGGCGTTGCGGATGACGGGAGCCGCCCGACGGGCCGGGTCCTAGAACACCACCAGCGCGCGTCCTCCCTTGCCCGCCAGCATGTTCTCGAAGGCCGCCGGGATGCCGTCCAGGGCGATGCGCTCGGTCACCAGGGCGCCGAGGTCGAGGCGGCCGGCGCGGACGTGTTCGGCGAGGACCGGGAGGTCGCGGGCGGGGTCGGCGTTGCCGTAGACGCAGCCGGTCAGGGTGCGGCCCCAGTGGAAGATCTCCAGGGCGTTGAAGGTGACCTGCTGGTCCTTGCCGCCGATGCCGACGACCGTGGTGCGGCCGCCGCGCCGGGTGGATTCCCAGGCCGTGCGGATGGTGACCGCGCGGCCGACGCACTCCACGGCGACGTCGACGCCCTGTTTGCCGGTGAGGGCGCGGATCTCGCGGGCGGTGGTGTCGGAGGCGACGACGTAGTCGGTGGCGCCGGCCGCGCGGGCCAGTTCCTCCTTCTCGGGGGACACGTCGACCGCGACGATCTTCGAGGCGCCCGCGATCCGGGCGGCCTGGAGAGTGGCGAGGCCCACTCCCCCGACCCCGAAGACCGCGACGGTCTCGCCCTCGCGGACCTTCGCCGAGTGGTGCACGGCGCCGTAGCCGGTGAGGACGGCGCAGCCGAGCAGCGCGGCGTCGGCGAGCGGGATGCCGTCCGGGACGGGCAGGACGCAGTCGGCGTGCACGACCGTCTCCTCGGCGAACGCGGCGACGTTCAGCCCGGGGTGCAGGTCGGTGCCGTCGTCGGCGCGGCGGGCGTGCACGTTGGCCGCGCCGGTCAGGGCGTTCGCGCACAGCCACACCTCGCCCAGCGAGCAGGCGTGGCAGGCGCCGCAGGACGGGGCCCAGTTGAGGACGACGTCGGCGCCGGGCGCGACGTGGGTGACGCCCTCGCCGACGGCGACGACGGTGCCGGCGCCCTCGTGGCCGAGGACTGCGGGCAGCGGCACGCGCATGGTGCCGTTGGACAGGGACAGGTCGGAGTGGCAGACCCCGGCGGCGGCGAGCCTCACCCGGACCTGGCCGGGGCCGGGCTCGGGCAGCTCGACCTCGGTGATCTCCAGCGGGGCGCCTACGGCGGGTACGACGGCGGCGCGGACAGCGGTACGGACGGCCATGACGTGGCAACTCCCCTGGCTAGAACTGGAGGGACTTGGTCTGGAGGTACTCGGCGAGGCCGTGCGCGCCCAGCTCGCGGCCCACGCCCGACTGCTTGTAGCCGCCGAAGGGCGCCAGCGGGTTGAAGCGGCCCCCGTTGATGTCGACCTGCCCGGTGTCCATCCGGCGGGCGAAGGCGACCGCCTCGGCCTCCTCGCCGGCCCAGACGGCGCCCGCGAGGCCGTAGACCGTGCCGTTGGCGATCCGCAGGGCCTCGTCCTCGTCCTCGTAGCGGAGGATGGACAGGACCGGCCCGAAGATCTCCTCCTGGGCGATGGTCATCCCCTCCGTCACCTCGGCGAAGACCGTCGGGCTGACGAAGTACCCCTGCTCGCGCGGGGCTTCGGGACCGCCCGCGACTAGGCGCGCGCCCTCGGCGACGCCCTTCTCGACGTACCCGCGCACCCGCTCCTGCTGCTTGGCGTTGACGACGGGGCCGATCCGGTCGCCGTACTTGGCGGCGGCCGCGGCGGCCAGCTCCACCGCTTCGTCGTACTGGTCGCGGTGGACCAGCATGCGGGTCCAGGCGCTGCACGTCTGACCGGAGTTGGACATGACGTTGGCGACGCCGACGTTGACCGCCTTGGCGAGGTCGGCGCTCGGGAGGATCACGTTGGCGGACTTGCCGCCGAGTTCGAGGGCGACCCGCTTGACGGCCGCGCCCGCGGTGGCGCCGATCCGGCGGCCCACGGCGGTGGAGCCGGTGAAGGAGACCAGGTCGATGCCGGGGTGTTCGGCGAGGGCCTGGCCGGCGACCGGGCCGAGACCGGTGACCAGGTTGAAGACGCCCGCGGGAACTCCTGCCTCGTGCACCGCCTCGGCGAAGAGCTGCGCGACGAGCGGGGTGTCCTCGGCGGGCTTGAGCACGATCGTGCAACCGGCCGCGAGCGCCGGGGCGACCTTGGCGACGATCTGGTGGAGCGGATAGTTCCAGGGGGTGATGGCGCCGACCACGCCGACCGGCTCGTGGTGGACGACGGAGTTGCCGACCTTATCCTCGAACGCGTACGTCGCCGCCAGCTCGGCGTAGGAACCGGCGACCGCGATGGGGGCCCCGGCGTGCACGGCCTGCGAGAACTTCAGCGGGGAGCCCAGCTCGGCGGTGACCGTCTCGGCGATCTCGTCCTTGCGCGCCACCAGTACGTCCCGCAGGGCGGCCAGCCGCGCGGCGCGCTCGGCGGGCGGGGTGGCGGCCCAGCCCGGCAGGGCGGCGCGGGCGGCCCGTACGGCGGTGTCGACGTCCAGGGCGGTGCCTGCGGGGACCTTGCCGATCACCTGCTCGTCGGCCGGGTTCACGACGTCGATCGTGTCCCGGCCGTCGGCGGGGCGCCAGGCTCCGTCGATGTACATGCCGTCGTGTGCCTTCATCGCGTTCCTTCCGGGCAGGCCTCGTCGTCCGGCCCCAAACTAGCGCCGATAGTTTTACGGCACCAGGGGCTCCCACGATGGTGGCGCGGCTCACCCTCCCGGAGAGCGGGAATCCCGGCGGGATCACTCCTCCAGGTCGGGCAGCCGGGCCGGGGCGGGGCAGATGCGGTCGCCGTGCTGGTCGAAGACGAACAGGTGGGCGAGGTCGACGAGGAGGGGCACCTGCATGCCCTGGCGCAGGTCGATGTCGGGGGTGGTGCGGACGATCAGGTCGCCGGGGAGACGGCCGTCGGGGGCGGCCACCACGGGCTCGGGCTCCTCCGGTTCGTCCATGACCACGACCGGGCCGGCGCGCAGGGCGCCCGCCCGCTCCTTCAGCCGGTCCAGGACCGTGCCGTCGCGGCGGCGGCGCCGGACCGGGCGGGTGACGGGGCGCGGTGCCTCCAGGTCGGGCACGACGGCTGGCCCGGAGCCGGTGTTGAAGTGCACGAGCACCTCGTGGCCCTGGAACTCGACGTGCTCCACCAGCCCGGTGAGCAGCACCTCGCCGGGGCGGGCGGAGGCGGGTTTCGCGATCCGGACGGCCTCCGAGCGCAGGCCCACGATCACCTCGCGCCCCTGCTGGACGCGGAGCAACTGGTGGTCGAGGGACAGCGGTTCGGGCAGCCGCAGGAACTGTTTGCCCAGGCTGATGGTCATCGCCCCGTCCAGCGGGGCGCGCACCAGGCCGCGCAGCAGGTTGATGCGCGGGGTGCCGATGAAGGCGGCGACGAAGACGTTGCGCGGCAGGGCGTACACGGCGCGCGGGGTGTCCACCTGCTGGAGCACGCCGCCGCGCAGGACGGCGACCCGGTCGCCGAGGGACATGGCCTCGGACTGGTCGTGGGTGACGTAGATCGTGGTGACGCCCAGTTCCCGGGTGAGTCTGGTGATCTCGGCGCGCAGATGGTTGCGGAGCTTGGCGTCGAGGTTGGACAGCGGCTCGTCCATGAGGAAGGCGGTGGGGTGACGGGCGATGGCCCGGCCCATCGCGACGCGCTGGCGTTCGCCGCCGGAGAGCTGGGCGGGGAGGCGGTCGAGCAGGTCCTCGATGCCCAGCATGCGGGCGGTGGCGTCCACGCGGGGGGTGTGGTCGGTCTGCGGGTCCTCGACGCGCAGCGGGAAGCCGATGTTCCCGCGGGTCGTCATGTTGGGGTACAGGGCGAAGTTCTGGAAGACCATCGCCATGCGCCGCTCGGCGGGGAGCAGGTCGTTGGCGTACGCGCCGTCCAGTGTCAGCTCGCCCTCGGTGATCTCCTCCAGGCCGGCGATCATGCGCAGCACGGTCGACTTGCCGCAGCCGGAGGGGCCGAGCAGGACGAGGAACTCGCCCGGCGCGATGTCCAGCGACAGCCGGTCCACCACGCGGACGCCTCGCGCGTAGGTCTTGCTCACGTCGTGCAGGGAGATGGCGCGTGTCATGGAGGTGCCCCCGGGGGCTCACTGAGCGATGGTGCTCCGCGGTCGGACGCCCTCGTGCGGGTCGTACGGGGCGTGTGAGTCACGGAAGTTAACGGACAGTGCCCGGCCGGGGGAAGACACCGGACGACATCTCGACGCGACCGTCCATCTGGTGAGAAAGCGGACGGCCGGATTCCCTCAGTCGTCCCCGCTGCTGCCCCGGTTCGCGCCCCCACGGGAACGGCCGGACGCGCGCACCAGTTCGCCCGCCAGCAGGGTCGCCCTCGCCACCCCCCGCGTCCAGCGCGGGCCGCCCCGGGCCGCCCACACGACGCACGCACAGCCGCCGAGGACGAGGAGCAGGACTGCGGACAGAACGATGAGAATCATGCTCATCCCTTCGTTTCCCGACACGGACGGCCGCTGCCGACCCGGTCCGTGCCATCCTGCCCCACCGCCGCACGCGGCCTGTCGGCCGCACCCGCCGCACTCGCCGCCGGGGAGCGCAGGGCGACGCCCGAGGAGAGCAGCAGCAGCGCCCCGAGCATCACGAACGGCGCGGCCACGCCCGCGAATCCGGCGACCAGTCCCGCGGCGGCGGGTGCGGCGACCTGGCCGAGGCGGTTGCCGGTCAGGCGCAGGGCGAGGGCCGTGGAGCGCGCCTCGTCGGGAGCCGCCTGGACGACGGTCGTCATGGACAGCGGCTGGCCCACGCCGAGGCAGAAGCCGAGGACGACCAGCATCAGGGCGAGCACCCACACCGGCACCGGCAGCGCGACCCCGGCACACAGCAGCGCGGCCAGCAGACATGTGACCGTGAGCAGCACCGTGCGGCCGAGCAGCCGCAACAGGGGGGTGAGCACGAGCCGGCAGGCGATCGTGGCGGCGGCCCGCAGGCTGAGCAGTACGCCGATCACGGCCGGGGAGATCCCCCGGTGCTCGCCGACCACCGGCAGGTAGGCGGTGAGGACGTCGGTCGCGGACAGCACGGACAGGCTGATCAGGATGCCCGCGGGAACGCCCCGGGCCCGAAGGATGCTCCCGACCGGGACGGGCGTGCCCTGCTCCTTGCGGGACTCCGCCGCCGCCGGGTGCTCTATGCGCCACAGGGAGGTGAAGGCGACCGCGGCGACCGCGCCCGCCACCACCAGGGCGAGGGCGCTGCTGCCGGCCATGTCGGGGCCGCCGATCAGCGCGCCGGCCGCGATGGGGCCGACCAGTTGGCCGAGCGAGGCGCCGATGGTGAAGTGGCCGAAGTTGCGGTCCTGTTCGTGCGGCGCGGACTGGCGGGCGACCAGCGACTGGGCGCCGATGACGAAGCAGAGGTGCCCGAGGCCCATGACGCCGCTCCACAGGGCCATCGTCCACAGGGACCCGGCGACGCCGCTCAGCGCACAGCCCCCGGCGATGAGCACCACGCCGACGGGCAGCAGCGGCGCACAGCGGCCGTGGTCGGTGCGGCGGCCCAGCGGGACGGCGGCGAACAGCGGCAGCAGGGCGTACACGCCGGCGATGACGCCGACCGCCCGTTCGTCGGCGCCGAGCGCGAGGGCCCGGTAGGAGACGGCGGGCCTCGCCATCGACACCGCGGCCTGCGCGAAACCGAAGGCGATGACGAGGCGGAGCAGCCAGCCGCGGTTCCCACCGGGCGCCATGATCGTGTCCTTCCCTGATTTCCGGGGCCGCGTGGCCCGCGACCCGACGATCGGTCAGATGATGCCGAACACGATGCCCGCCGCGAGAATCACCAGGCTCGTCAGGACCGCCCACTTCACCACGAACCGCGTGTGGTCGCCGAACTCGACCTTGGCCATGCCGACCAGGACGTACACGGCCGGGACGAGCGGGCTGGACATGTGCAGCGGCTGGCCGACGATCGAGGCGCGGGCGATCTCCAGCGACGACACGCCGTGCGCCTGCCCGGCCTCGGCGAGCACCGGCAGGACGCCGAAGTAGAAGCCGTCGTTCGACATGAAGTAGGTGAGGGGCAGGCTCAGCAGGCCGGTGACCAGGCCCATCTGCGGACCCATGCCGTCGGGGATGGTGTCCACCAGCCAGTTGGCCATGTGGTCGACCATTCCGGTGCCGGTGAGCACGCCGGTGAAGACGGCGGCGGCGAAGACCATGCCGGAGACGTTGAGGACGTTGTCGGCGTGCGCCGCGATGCGGGCCTTCTGGTCGGGGAGGTGCGGGAAGTTGACGCTGAGCGCGAGCGCGGCGCCGATCAGGAAGAGCACCGGGATCGGCAGCAGCTCCATGATCATGGCGGTGAGCAGCGCGACCGTGAGCAGCGCGTTGAACCAGTACAGCTTGGGGCGCAGGGTGGGCCGGTTCGGGTCGAGGCCCTGGAAGTCGTCGTCGGACTCGTCGGACTCGTCGGCCGGCGCGGCGGGGTCGCCCGAGCCGCCGGAGCCCGTGGCGGACGCGGTGGACGCGGACGCCTTGCCCGCACCGGCACCGGCACCGGACCGGGACCCAGGCCCAGACCCGGAACCCGCACCCGCACCCGCACCCGCACCCGCACCCGCACCGACCAGCACCGTCTCGCTCTCCGGCTCCCGCACCAGCGCCTCGTCCAGCGACAGCGTGCCCAGCCGCCTGCGCTCACGCAGACCGAGCACGTAGGCCAGGACGACGACCGCGAGGAGACCGACGGCCAGGGCCGGGATCATCGGGACGAAGATGTCGGTGGCGTCGACCTTCAGCGCGGTGGCGGCGCGGGCGGTGGGGCCGCCCCAGGGCAGCGTGTTCATCACACCGTTGGCCATCGCGGCGACGCCGGTCATCACGACCAGGCTCATCTTCAGCCGCTTGTACAGCGGGTACATCGCCGAGACCGTGATCATGAAGGTGGTGGAGCCGTCGCCGTCCAGCGAGACGATCGCGGCGAGCAGCGCCGTACCGACGACGATGCGCATCGGGTCGGCCTTGCAGAACTTCAGGATGGCCCGGACGATCGGGTCGAAGAGCCCGACGTCGATCATCACCCCGAAGTAGACGATCGCGAACATGAGCATCGCCGCGGTGGGGGCGAGGCTGGACACGCCGTCGATGACGTAGTCGCCGAGATGGGCGCCCTTGCCGACGATCACGCAGAACAGCGCGGGAATCAGCACGAGCGCCGCGATCGGCGACATCTTCTTCATCATGATCAGGACCAGGAAGGTCGCGATCATGGCGAAGCCGAGGATGGTCAGCATGAGTGAGTACCTAACGTTCGCCCTTGAACATCCCACCGGGGCAGGCGGTGCGAGCGACGTTAGGGGCCGTCAAGCCGCGTTAACAAGACGTTGACATGCGAGCAATAAGCGCAAAACTCCAGGTCACAGCTGTGCGCCGGTGAGCGGGGCCAGCGGGGTCAGCGCGGTCAGCTCGACGGGTACGCCGTTGAGGACGGCGTTGCCCGAGAGCGGGTCGAGCATACTGCCGTCGAGGAGCTGGTTGACGTTGACGCCGGGATCGGTGGCGGCGTGGCTCATGCGGGTGCCGGGCCGGTCGTGGCCCCAGCCGTGCGGGAGGCTGACCACGCCGGGCCGGACGGCGTCGGTGACCTCCGCGGGCGCGGTCACCTCTCCCCCGGCGCCCTTCACGCGGACGGGCTGCCCGCTTTCCACGCCGAGCCGTGCGGCGTCCTCGGGGTGGAGGTGCAGGGTGCAGCGGTTGGAGCCGCCGGTGAGGGCCGGGACGTTGTGCATCCAGCTGTTGTTGGACCTGAGGTGGCGGCGGCCGACGAGGACGAGCCCGGCGGGGCGCCGCTCCAGGGCCTGCGCGAGGCGGGGCAGGTCGTCGGCGATCGGCCCCGGCAGCAGCTCCACCTTGCCGCTGCGGGTCTTCAGCGGCTGGGGCAGGCGGGGGCGCAACGGGCCGAGGTCGATGCCGTGCGGGTGGGCGAGGAGACGCTCGAGGGTCAGTCCGTCGGGGCGTACGCCGAAACCGTCGCCGTAGGGGCCGAGGCGCAGCATCAGGTCGAGGCGGCGCTCGGGGCCGTTCTCGCCGGTGAGCCGGTCGGCGAGTTCGCCGGGGTCGCGGCCGTGGACGGGTGAGTGCGGCTCCTTCACGGCCTTGGCGAGGGTCTGCTCGATCACCATGGCGTCGACGGCGGCGGGGTCGGCGCCGTGCGTGCCGGCGACGGCCAGGGTCAGCCGGGCCAGGATCTCCGTCTCGGCCATCCGGCCGGGCTCCAGCGGGACGGCGGGGCGGGTGTAGCGGACCTGGTTGCGTACGGCGAGGGTGTTGAAGGCGAAGTCGTGGTGCGGACTCTGGGCCGGCGGGGGCGGCGGCAGGACGACGTGGGCGTGGCGCGAGGTCTCGTTGAGGTAGGGGTCGACGCTCACCATGAAGTCGAGCGAGTCCAGCGCCTTGTCGAGGCGGTCGCCGTCGGGCGCGGACAGGACGGGATTGGCGGCGACGGTGAGCAGCGCGCGGACGGGCTCGCCCGCGTCGGTGGCGGTGTCGATCTCCTCGGCGAGGACGGACAGGGGCAGTTCGCCCTTTGCCTCGGGGTGCCCGCCCACCCGGGAGTGCCAGCGGCCGAGCGCGAACCCGCGCCCGGGTCCGGCGGGGCGCGGGGTCCGGTCGGTGGCGGCCTGCGGGAAGAGCGCGCCGCCGGGCCGGTCGAGGTTGCCGGTGAGGATGTTGAGGACGTCCACGAGCCAGCTGGCGAGGGTGCCGTGCGGGACGGTGCAGCTGCCGATGCGGCCGTAGACGGCGGCGGTGGGGGCGGCGGCGAGTTCGCGGGCGAGGGCGCGGGTCACCTCGGCGTCCACGTCGCAGGCGGCGGCGACGGACTCGGGGGTGAAGTCGCGTACCGCGTCCTCGGCTTCGCCGGCCCCCTCGACGTGCGGGGCGAGTGCGCCGAGGTCCACCAGGTCCTCTTCGTACAGGACGTGGACCATCGCGGCCAGCAGCAGCGCGTCGGTGCCGGGGCGGATCGCCACGTGCCGGTCGGCGAGCTTGGCGGTGCGGGTGCCGCGCGGGTCGATGACGGTGAGGGTGCCGCCGCGGGCCCTGAGCGCCTTGAGCCGGCCGGGGAAGTCGGGGGCGGTGCACAGACTGCCGTTGGACTCCAGCGGGTTGGCGCCGATGAGGAGCAGGTGGTCGGTGCGGTCGAGGTCGGGCACCGGGATGGCGTTCGCGTCGCCGAAGAGCAGCCCGCTGGAGACGTGCTTGGGCATCTGGTCGAGCGTGGACGCCGTGAAGAGGCTGCGGGTGCCGAGGGCACCGAGCAGGACGTTCGGGTAGAGGGCGCCGGCCATGGTGTGCACGTTGGGGTTGCCGAGGACGACGCCGACCGCGTGCGGCCCGTGCCGTTCGACGACGGGCCGGACACCGGCGGCGACCGCGTCGAAGGCCTCCTCCCAGGTGGCCTCGCGCAGTTCGCCGTCCCTGCGCACCAGGGGCGTGCGCAGCCGGTCGGGGTCGGAGTCGACGGCTCCGAAGGAGGCGCCCTTGGGGCAGACGAAGCCGCGGCTGAAGACGTCGTCGCGGTCGCCGCGGGCGGCGGTGACCGTGGTGCCGTCGATGGTGAGGGCCAGGCCGCAGGTGGCCTCGCACAGGGGGCAGATACGCAGGGCGGTGCGGGACACGGGTCCTCCCGGAAGGCGGCGGTGGCGCTCGTCCCGGGCGAGCATACCGACCGGTATGCATGGTGGGGAGGGGTTTTCGGGATCAGTCGAAGAGGATCGGCCCGTTGCGCGTACCGACGGCCAGTTCGCCGTGCGGACCGGTGGCGAGGGCGGTGCAGGGAGACGGCAGTTCCAGGGCGCGGTGCACGGTGCCGGTGCGTGTGCCGACGACGGCCAGCTCGCGGTGGGAGGCGAGGGCGTAGGCGTGTCCGCCGGGCAGGAGGGCGGCGAAGTCGCCGCCCCACAGCGGGGTCTCGTGCTCGTGGGTGACCGGCGGCGGGGGGACGGGGCGCCGCAGCGGCGAACGCGAGTCGGCCGGGTGATGCGGGGCGGGGCTCTCGCCGAACGACGCGAAGCGGGCCGAGAACGCCTCCCACGGCACGATCCTGGTGTGCGCCCAGCCCACCACCAGCAACGCGTCCCCGTCCTGTCCGGTCAGCGCGAACACGTCGACCAGCCCCTCGTCGGGCAGTCGCAGGAGCGCCCAGCGCCGGGTGCTCGTGTCCAGGACCCGCACCACGTCATCCGCCAGTGGCACGAAGACGAGCAGCCGTCCGGCGCAGCGCACCGCGCGGAGCGGGCCCCCGAGGCGGGTCTTCCCGTCGCTGTAGGCGGAACAGGGCTGATGCGGGAGCGGTCCCCGGGCGACGTCGTGGACGGACACCCGCCCGTCCGCGAAGGAGTCGGCGGCCCAGGGGTCCGCCGCGTCCCACGGCACGAGCGACAGCAGGGACTGCGCGCCGGTGTCGTCCGGCACCACCGCCAGCCTCGCCTCTTCCCGCTGGTGGGGCACGGGTGTCACCAGTGGACGGCCTGCCGAGCGTATGGCGTCTCCCGTGCCGAAGTCCCAGTATTCCAGCAGGCCGTTGCCGCTGCGGGCGAAGAGCAGGGGGCGCGGTTCCCGTCCGGGCGACCGCCAGGAGACCGCGGCCAGTTGCTCCACGTCGGCGCCGTCGACCGGCCGCAGCCGGCGGACCACCTCGCCGTGTTCCGCCTCGCGCACCTGGAGCGACCCGTCGGCGCCCCCGACCACGACCACGGGCGCTCCGTCCCGCGCCACCACCGCCACGGCGGACACCGACCGTCCCGCGTCCAGAGCCTCCCCGACCCACCGTCCGCCGGGCGCGTCCCGCACCCGCCAGACGTTCCCGGTCTCGTCCCCGCACAGCAGGCCGTCGTCCGTCGCGTGCAGCGAGGTGCCGCTCTGCGGCATCCGGCGCTCCCAGCCGTCCTCGTACGACACCAGCCGGGCGTCGGTGCCGAACCCGAACAACCGGGTCCCGAGGTGGGCGAGGGCGGTGACGGCCGCGCGGTGCGCCCGACGCGGCGGACCGAGAGGCCGGCAGGTGGGCAGCGACCATTCCCGCACGGACCCGTCGTGTGCTCCTGCCGCCAGCCGTCCCGAACCGTCCGGAGACAGGGCGAGGGCCGTGATCCACGCCGGCCGGTCCGGGACGGGGCCGCACGCCCAGCTCCGCCCGGCGCCGGCGTCCCAGCAGACGAGCCGACCCGAATCGGTGCCGGCGACGATGACGTCCCGGTCCATGACGCGTCCGGCGGTGAGCGCGGTGACGATGCCGGGGACGGTGAACTCCTGTTCGGCGGCGGGCAGTCCGTCGCGCACAACGAGCACGCGGACCCGGCCCCCGTACTCGCCGGTGGCGACGAGGTCACGGCCGTCGGCGGTGTGTCCGACCGTGGCACAGCTGATCAGCGGGATCTGCCAGAGCCCCGGGTCGACCACCCGGCGGCGCCACAGTTCGTGCGGGCGCACCGGGTCCCAGCAGCGGATCTCGTGGTCCTTGCCGACACTCACGAGAGCGGGGGCGCCGGACGGCCCCCGGATCTCCCCGAGGGCCAGCACCCCGCCGTGGTGGGCGGTGATACGGGTGGAGTCCGCCGCGTACGCGGTGGGCCAGAACCGCACGATGCCGTCGGAGCCGCCGACGCAGACCGTGGTGCCCGCCCGGCACACCGCGTCGGCCGAGTGCCGCAGCTCCTGGCCTCCGACCCGGTCTCCCGTGAGGAGATCGTAGAGCTGGAGCCCGCGGGCCCCGCCCTCGACCGACACGCAGGCGACCGGTCCGAGGTCGAAGGCGGCCACCCTGACCCGCGCGCCCAGATCGACCCGCAGCGGCAGGCCGACCGGACGGCCGCTGTCGAGGTCGAGCCGGTGCAGTTGCCCGTCGCCGGTCACCGCGGCGACGATCCACTGCCGCCCGACACGGTGCACCGCGGTCGAAACGATGGCGTACGGGCTGGTCAGGAGCGTGCGGAGGGGCGCGCCGCGGGAGAGCGAGGAGAGCCGTACGGTGCCGTCTTCGCCGGTGGTCACCACGAGCCGCTGCGGATGGCCGGGCACCAGGTCGACGGAGGTGACCGGACCGTCGTGGCCGGTGCGCACCACGGAGTGGGTCGTCCGGTCGTCGGTCCCGCGCAGCACGACACGACCGTCCTCGCAGCCCAGCAGCACGGTCAGCGGGGGAAGCCCGGACGGGGCGGCGCACGCCGTGACGCGGGCCCCCACGTCGGCGGGCAGGACGGTGGCGGAGAGGGTGGCCCTGCGCCAGTGCGCCCGCTCCGTCCACTCGCGGATCTGGAAATCGAAGAGCGAGCGGCGCTGTCCGCGGGTCAGCGGCGGGTAGGACGGCGCGGAGCTGAGCTGGTAGACGCGGACCTGTCCGTCGGCCAGGTGCAGTACCGCCACGGCGGGCTCGTCGGGCGTGCGCCGGCCGGGAAGCAGCACCAGCCGGTCCACGTACCGCAGGGGCCGCCCTTCGTAGCCTTCCTCGCCCTCCTCGTCCGCCGGCAGCATCCAGACGGTGCTCTCCCGGCCGCGCCAGACGTGCAGCAGATGCGCGGATCGCCACCTCGGCTCGTTGCGCCGAGGCCGCTCGAGGTAGTGGTCGCGGTACAACGCCGCGGCGAGGCCGGGGAGCTGCGGGGGCGCGGTGAGGCCGAAGAAGTACCCGTGCCCCTCCACCTGCCGCTGATGGGCACGCTGCCTGTCTCCTTCGTCCAGGTCGTACCACCACGGCCCGCGCGTCGACTCCAGTTCCAGGTACCGGGGCCCCTGGGGCCCGCCGGGCACCACCACCCCCGTTTCCCAGATGTACATCCCGGGATACCGCCGCCCGCCCCCGTGCGGATCCCAGGCCGCCCACCGGGCCCGCCAGGGCAGCTCGCCCTCCCCGGTGTCGCAGGAGTCCGCCAGCCGCCCCGCCCGGCGGCACACCGCGGCCAGCCGCAGCCGGGCCCGCGCCGACGGGTCGGCCCCGCTCCCGGCCCGCGCGCGCAGCTCCGTCTCCATGTCGCGCACCGCCTGTCCGGCCCGCCGCCCCGCCGCGGTGCGCAGCGCGGGCAGGGCGGCCAGCAGCTGCCCCGGGTCGGCGGACAGGACGAACTCCGCGTCCTGCACCAGCGGGTCGAGCACTCCGCCCTCCGCGGCGTGCAGCGCGAGGTACTGCCGCACGTACGGGTGCTCGACCGTGCGCAGGGCCTCGGTCATCGTGCGCTGCACGCGGGCCGCGTCCCGGCCCTCGCGCAGGTACTCGATGAGCGCCCGGTGGTAGACGCGGTACACCGATCCGCCGCTCTCCACGCTCTCCACCACGTAGGAACCGGCCTCCTGGCGCAGCCACACGAGGTGTTCGTCGCCGTACGCGGTGCCGGTGATCGCGCTGGCCAGGCGTGGCCACACCCCAGCCCAGGGCAGTCCGGCACCCTGGGCGTAGGCGAGCGGGAGGAGCAGGTCCCGGGCCTGCGCGGCGCGGGGGCCGAGGCGTTGTTCCAGATCGCGTTCCATGGCCTCGCCGGGCAGCCGGGGCAGTTCCTCGCGCCACCGCCGGTCGCCGGGGTCGGGCGGGCGGGACTCGCGGGCGATGGTGCGGGCGGTGATGCGGGCCACGAGGAAGGAGCGGCCCGCGGCCTCGGCGACGGCTTCGGCGACCGCGTCCACCAGGTCGTTCCCGGCGGCGCCCAGCACGGAGCCGGGCGTGCGCAGCAGCTTGCGGGTGTAGGCGCGGACGGCGCCGGGGTCGGCGTAGCGCTCGGAGTCCAGGTCGATGCGGGGCGCGTCGTCGGGCAGCCGGGCGGCGATGTGCGGGCGGGCGCCGACCAGCAGGCGCAGTGGCAGTCTGCGTTCGGGGTCGGTGAGCGGGACGACGAGTTCGGCGACGGTCTCGTGGGGTGCGAGTGCCTCGTCGAGGGAGTCGACGAGGACGACGAGGGGTGCCTTCCTGGTCTGGAGGTGGGCGGTGAGCGCGCCGAGGGAGGCGGCGGCGCAGCCCGCGGCCGCGGCCAGGGCGTCGAGCACCTGCCGGGTGGAGAGGTGGCTCGCGTTGACGCGCACGTCGACGTCGCCGGGGCGGGGCAGGAGCGGCGGCAGGCCCGCGCGGGGCACGGCCGCGGCGCGTTCCGGGTCGGTGAGTACGGCGACCATGCCGAGCAGGGAGGACTTCCCGGAGCCCGGGTCCCCGGTGACGACGCACAGCCGTTCGTCGGTCCGGCGCGGGTCGAGCCAGGTGCTGATGTCGCCGAGTGCCGCGTGCCGGCCGGTGAAGTCCCAGACGTCGTCGGTCGCCACGTCGGTGCCGCGGGCCCGGGGCAGGAAGAAGGAGCGCATGTCCTGGTCGCGGGCTTCGCGTTCCCGGGCCGCGAGGGCGACGATGCGGTCGATCTCGTCCAGTTTGAGTCCGTCGGAGTCCGGGACGTGCCGGGGGTTGGGCAGGAAGGCGGGGATGCCGCCGGTGGCGTGGGAAAGGGACCAGCCGGGGCGCTGGGCCACCGGGACCTCCGGGTCGCTGCGGATGGCCGCCATGACGTGCTCGACGCTGATGTGGGCGGGGGCGTTGCCCGCGGTGGCGCGGGCGCGGACGGCCCGGTCGAAGGCGGTCGACAGGGCACCGGTGTACGTCTCCTCCTTGCGGCGGGAGGAGGAGACGAGGACCAGGCCGGTGGTGCCGTGCTCGGTGACCGGTTCGCGGAAGCGGCGGGCGTCCAGGGCGCCGTGGAGCGCCTTGTCCGCGCCCTCCTCGGCGTAGCAGGCGTCGATCAGGACGAGCAGCCGCTCGACGGCCGTCCCGTTCCAGACGCCGCCGACCAGGTCCTCGGTGGGCAGGGCGGTGCCGTAGGGGTCGGCGGCGTCGCTGTCGTGCAGGAGGAGATAGTGGCGTCCGCTGTCCTCGTCGGTGATGCCGTGGGCGGCGAAGTAGAGGACGACGTAGTCGTCGGGGCGGCGGTCGGGGTCGGTGGCGAAGGAGCGCAGGGCCTCGGTGAGCTGCCCCCGGGTCGGGTGGGGGCCGAGGTCCATGGCGGTCCGGTAGCCGAGTTCGCCGACGAAGAGGTCGGTGATCCGTCGGACGTCCTCGGTGAGTTCCGGACGGGCGGCCTCGGGGTGCGCGCGTACGTCGGTGACGGCGGCGGCGATGAGGAAACGGCGGGCGGCGGGCGCGGGCGTCTCCCCGTCGGCCGGCGCTCCCGTGTCCGCGCCGCGTGTCCCCGGTGCCGTGACCTCGCCCGACATCGTCTCTCAGTCCGCGAGGCCGCAGCCGTCGGCGACCGCCCGGCCGGCTTCCGGGGTGTTGAGGTAGCGGGTGGCGTCGTGGGCGCGGGCACCGTTGTGCACGAGGTGGCAGCGGACGCGGTCGCCGAACAGCGGTCGCAGATCCTTCACCAGGGCGACCACGTCGCCCTCGTCCGCGATGTTCGTCCAGTGCTCGACGCTTCCGGGCCAGGCGCCGGGCCGGCCCGCCGCACCGGTGCGCAGCCGGTCGTGGACGAGGGGGCGGATGCCCAGCGGCGACCCCACCGTCAGCAGCGAGCGCACCGGCCAGTCGGGGCGCGCGCACAGCGCCTCGTAGGCGACGACGCTGCCCAGGGAGTGGCCCACGACGACCCGGGTGCGGTCGGTCACCGCGTCGGCGACCCGCCGCTGCACCGCCTCGTGGACGGCCGGGTCGCACAGGTAGGCCCGGACCTGCTTGAGGTCGAGGACCATGGCGCGCAGCGCGATCCCGGCGAAGAACCGGGAGCGTCCCAGTGCGTTGAGGGCCCGCTGGACGGTGCGCGGGGTGCGGGCCAGGGTGCGGGCGTCGGGCGGGAGTACCGCCTCGTCGGTGCGGGCCGCCTCCGCCCACAGGGCCAGCAGCAGGTCCGTCTCCAGTCCCTCCGCGACGTCCGGGGCGCCGAGCGGGGGGTCGGCCAGCGCGAGGGTGCGGCCGGGCGGGCGGAAGAGGTCGCCGTAGAAGACGCAGCGCACGTCGTCCTCGCCGAGCGGGAAGGGGGCGTCGGCGCGCAGCAGTCCGTCGCTGATCGCGGGGTGCCAGGACCGGTGCAACTCTCGCTCGCCCGTGTGCTGTTGGCCGATCCCGTGGATGCAGACCACTCGAGCCATCGCGTCCCCCCAGCCCCGACCCAAACGCGTGATCACTCTAGCAACGGGAGGGCGTGCGCGGTGAGTTCAGTGGGCGGTGGGTTCAGTGGGCGGTGCGTACGTTCCGCCGTCAGTCGAGCACGCGCCCCAGGTAGGCCCGCAGCAGTTGCCGGGCCTCCTCGATGATCTTCTCGTCCCCGTTCGGCGCGACCCGGAAGGCGAGCTGCACGAGGGTGTCGGCGGTCTCCACGGCGACCAGGAACACGCGACGCAGATCGTCGTCGGGGCGGCGGCCGAGGTAGCCGGAGAGCAGTTCGGTGAGCCGCTCGGCGACGCGGTGGTTGGGAACGGCGTGGCGGTAGCCGACCGGTATCTGGTTGCCGAAGTCGATCAGGGAGAAGCCGGGCGCGGTCCGCTTCATCGCCAGGTACTCGTCGAGCACCGCGTCCAGCGCGCCGCGCCAGCCGCCGTCGCCCGCCTCCGTCAGCCGTTCGGTCACGCGCTCCGCGTAGCGCTCCAGGTTGCGCTGGGCCAGGGCGTCGGCCATCTGCCGCTTGTTGCCGAAGAAGCGGTACACCGACCCGATGGGGACGCCCGCGCGCAGCGCCACGGCCCGGGTACTCAGGGCGTCGTAGCCGACCTCGTCGAGGAGGTCGGCGCAGGCGTCGAGGATCCGGGTCAGCCGTTCGGCGCTGCGTCGCTGCACGGGGGCACGGCGGAGCGGGGTCGCGTGGGACACGGTGCTCATGATGCCCTCTTGCCGCGGCCGGGTGAACCGTGACCTCCGGTACGGCCCGGGGCGCCTGCCGGGCCCGCGGCACGGTGCCTGCAGCGCGGGGAGCGGGCGGCGGGCGTACTCACCGGTCCGCCGGGGTCTCGGTGACCGTCCGGCCCCCGATCTGCTCGGGCCGGGTCGCCCCGGTGGGCTCCGCGTCCGATGCCGTGATGTCCGCCGTGCTCTCGACGGGCTCGCCGTCGACGGCCCAGACGGTGTCGTCGTCGGCGTACAGCCGGACGGTGACCTGGTGCGTGCCGCGCGGGACCAGGTCGGCGGCGAGGTGGTACTCGGGGCCGCGCAGGCGGGTGAGGAGGTCGCCGTCGAGGAAGAGGTGGGCGACGCCGCGCCCGGGCACCGCCTTCGCGTCCGTGCCGGCCGGCGAGAACCTGAAGTCGCGGACGGTCAGGCGTACGTCCCAGCTCTCGTCGGTCTCGGGCTGCACCTCGATCCCGACCTCGGGCGCTCGCTCGGCGTCCACCTCCCGATAGCGCCGGCCCTCCTCGTCGGTGGCGTCGAGCAGTCTGCCGACCGGCGTGGCCGAATCCCCGGCCTCCGGTTCACCTCCGCCACCGGAGCCGCAGCCCGCCGATCCGGTCAACAGCAGGACACAGACCGCGAGCACGGCGAGCACTCCCCGCGTCCACGACATGACGCGAGAGTAGAACACCGGTCCGACGGTCCGGATCCCCCGGGGGTCCGGTTCCGGTCATCCTCCCGGGGGATGACCAAGAAAGAGCGGAACGAGCAGGGAGAACCGGGGCGGAGCGGGGAAGTCCTCTTACGGCCTCTTGCGCACGGGAAACCGCAATCCTACGGTGTGCCATAGGAATCGGGTTGCGAGGGAGCGATCAATGAGCAGGGACGCGCGGAAGACCGCGGAGGGGCTGGCCTACCTGTCCGGTTTCGGCAACGAGCACAGCTCGGAGGCCGTAGCGGGCGCACTGCCCGAAGGCCGGAACTCGCCGCAGCGGGCGCCGCTCGGCCTGTACGCGGAGCAGCTGAGCGGCACGGCGTTCACGGAGCCGAGGGCGCACAACCGGCGCTCGTGGCTGTACCGGATCCGCCCGTCGGCCGCGCACCCGGCGTTCACCCGCACGGGCAACGGCGCGATCCGCACGGCACCGTTCACCCAGTCCGTGCCCGACCCGAACCGGCTGCGGTGGGACCCGCTTCCCGGGCCGGAGTCCGGCACGGACTTCGTCGCGGGCCTGTGGACGCTCGGCGGCAACGGCGACGTCACCCAGCGCACCGGCATGGCCGTGCACCTGTATCACGCGACGGCCTCCATGGAGCGCGTCTTCAGCGACGCCGACGGCGAGCTGCTGATCGTCCCGGAGCGCGGCGGCCTGCTCCTGCGCACCGAGTTCGGTCTGCTGCACGCCGAGCCGGGTCACGTGGCGCTGATCCCGCGCGGGGTCCGCTTCCGCGTGGAGCTGCTGGACGAGGACGCCCGCGGATACGTCTGCGAGAACTACGGGGCTCCCTTCCAGCTCCCCGACCTCGGCCCGATCGGCGCCAACGGCCTGGCCAACGCCCGTGACTTCCGCGCCCCGGTCGCGGCGTACGAAGAGGACGAGGGCCGCGTGGAGGTGGTCAACAAGTTCTGCGGCAACCTCTGGACGGCCGAGTACGACCACTCCCCGCTGGATGTGGTCGCCTGGCACGGCAACCATGTGCCGTACGTCTACGACCTGCGCCGTTTCAACGTCATCGGCACCATCTCGTACGACCACCCGGACCCGTCGATCTTCACGGTGCTGACCTCGCCGTCGGACACCCCGGGGCTCGCGGGCGTGGACTTCGTCGTCTTCGCGCCGCGCTGGCTGGTGGGCGAGGACACCTTCCGGCCGCCGTACTTCCACCGGAACGTGATGAGCGAGTACATGGGCCTGATCGAGGGCGCCTACGACGCCAAGGCTGCCGGTTCGGGGGGCTTCGTGCCGGGCGGCGGCTCGCTGCACAACATGATGTCGGCGCACGGCCCGGACCGGGCGACCTTCGACCGGGCGAGCGCGGCCGAGCTGAGGCCGCAGCGGATCGACGACGGGCTGGCGTTCATGTTCGAGACGCGGTGGCCGGTGACCCTCACCCCCCAGGCGGCCCGCGCGGAGCACCTGCAACCGCGCTACGACGACGTCTGGCAGGGCCTGGAGCGTCACTTCCGCCCCTTGCACTGAGGATTCCCTACCGGTACGGATGGCCCGTGACCTCCTTCGCCCCGGACTCCATCGTCCTGAACCGCAAGCTGCCGCTCTGGTACCAGGTGTCGCAGTCGCTGCGCGCCTCGATACTCGGCCGCTCGCCCCGGGACCCGCTGCGCCTGCCCACGGAGGAGCAGCTGGCCGGTCACTACGGGGTGAGCGTGCTGACGATGCGGCAGGCGCTGAAGGAGCTGGAGGACGAGGGGCTGATCACCCGCCACCGCCGGCGGGGCACGTTCATCGAGCCGCACGCCCGGCGGGGCGCCCCGGTGCGGCTGCTGGGCTCGGTGGACGCGATCGTGGCGCAGCAGTCCGGGATGAAGGCGCAGCTGCTGGGCCACGGCAGGGGCCCGGTGCCGTCCGAACTCGCCGAGCACTTCCCGCATTTGCCGGAGGTGGGGACCTATCACCGGTTGCGCTGCGACGAGAAGACGGGCGAGCCGACCAACCACGCCCGCAACTACGTCCGTCCCGAACTGGCCGAGCGCATCGACGTGGACGACCTCGCGCGGTGGCCGATGACGAAGGTGCTGCGGGACGTGGTGGGCATGGACATCGGCCGGATCACGGACACCGTCGAGGCCCGGCTCGCGGACCCGGAGACGGCGCGGCTGCTCGAAGTCCCGCTGCTGAGCCCGATCCTGCACTACACGGGCATCACCCACGACACCGCGGGCCGGGTGCTCGACGTGGCGGTCATCCACTACCGGGGCGACCGCTTCTCCTTCACCGTCACCCTGGACGCCACGTGAGGCCCGGGTGCCCCGTCGTACGATGCCAGGCGTGACGCACGACGACGCTCCGCCGCTGGCGGACCTCATGCCGTGGTCCGTCGCACCGCCGCGGCTCGGCCGGGGGTGGCCGGCGGCTCCCGACGCGGCGACCCTGAAGGCCCGCTGGGACGCCCTGGTGAAGGCCGAGGGGCCCGACCGCGAGGCCCTGTTCGAGCCGACCCGCTCGCGCACGCCGTACTCGGCGGTCGGGCGGCTGCCGGGCGGCGGCGGGGGCACCGAGCGGCTGGCGCGCGCCTCGGGGCCGTGTCCGGAGCCGGTCCGGGTGCTGCGGGCGCCGTTCGACGAGCAGTGGCTGATTCCCGACCACCGGCTGATCGACGCGGCCCGTCCGGAGCTGTGGCGGGTGGCCGACGAGCGGCAGGTGTTCGTCGTGGAGGCGCCCGACGCCGCGGGTCCTCCGCTGCTCCTCGCGAGCTCGCGGCTGCCGCTGTTCGGCCCCGCCCGGGTCCGCCCGCTGCACCGCCGCCCCGGTGGCGCGGAGCCCAATCTGGCCCCGGGCCTCCTGGACCACCTGGCCGTCCGGCTCGGCCGGCGTCCCGGCGCGGTGGACGTGCTCGCCTGGGCGGTGGCGGCCGTACGGCCCGGCTCGCTGGTCCCGCTCACCGCGGACCCCGCGCTGTGGGAGCGCGGGGTCGAACTGGGCCGGCGCGCCCTGTGGCTGATGCGCCGCGACGGTGAGCGCCCCAAGCTGCCCGGCGGCCGGCGCCCGTACGTCCGCGCCCCGCTGCCCCCGCGTCCGCTGACCGTGAGTTACGACCGGGACGAGGAGGCCCTTCACCTGGACGAGGGCCGGGTCTCTCCCGTGCCGCCCGGTGCCTGGGACTTCGAGGTGGGCGGGGTCCGGGTGCTCGAGCAGTGGTTCGCGGCCCGCACGGCCGAGGGCGAGGCGGGCACGCTGACCGCGATCCGGCCGGCCGGCTGGCCGCAGACCTGGACGTCCGAGCTGCTGGAGCTGATCACGGTCCTCGCCCTGCTCGCCGAAGTGCGGGAGCGGTTCCGGGAGTTGGCGGTCACGTCCGGGATCGGCGCGGCCGAGCTGCACGAGGCGGGCGTACTGCCGGTGTCCCCGTCGGCCCGCCGGCCGGCCTCGGTCCTGGACGGCCGGGAGGAGGGGCCGGAGGGGCAGCTGGCGCTGCTGTAACCCGGATCGCTCCGGCCGAGGGGCCGAGCCCGGGCTCAGACGAACCCGTCCAGCACCCGCGTCAGCGCCCGCTCGAAGACCCCCTCGAGGTCGATCGGTCCCGCGTCCTCGGCGAAGGCCGCCGCCAGCCGCGGATAGTCGCCGCTCGCGAGCTGCCGGCCCAGGTAGGCGATGCGCGTCGCGTTCTCCTGCTCCTCGGACCAGGGCAGCGAGCGGGTGCGCTCGACGGTGGAGATCTCGTTGGTGACGTACGTCGTCACGACGCCGTTCACCATCGCGACCAGCTCCATCTTCGTGCCGTGGGGCGCCTCGAAGGGGTCGAGGCAGGCCATGCAGTGCTCCAGGAAGCGCAGGGCGTTGGGGCTGAAGCCGTAGACCGGGGACATCAGGCGGGGCAGCCAGGTGTGGCGGTGCATCAGCGCCCGGGTCTGGTGGGCCACCCGGATCATGTCGGCGCGCCAGTCGCCGCTCGGGTCCCACAGTTCGTGTTCGCCGCTGACCGCGTCCATCATCAGCTCGTACAGGTCCTCCTTGCGGGGGACGTAGTTGTAGAGCGACATGGTGCCGCAGCCCAGTTCGCCGGCGACGCGGCGCATCGAGACCGCGTCCAGCCCCTCGGCGTCGGCGATCCGCACCGCGGCGGCGGCGATGTCGGCGCGGGTGTACGCCGGCCTCGGACCGCGGCCGGTGCGCTCGGGGCGCGACCAGATCACTTCGGGTACGGCCGCTCGGCCCGCCATCGTGCATCACCTCGGCCACCATCCTAGTTACGTACAGCGTACGTAGTGCGCTATGGTCGACCCATGACTACTACGTACGCTGTACTTAGTGAGGGTCTGGAGAAGCGCTTCGGCGCCGTGCACGCGCTGCGCGGCCTGGATCTCGCGGTGGCCGAGGGCACCGTGTGCGGGCTGCTGGGGCCGAACGGGGCGGGCAAGACCACGGCGGTGCGGCTGCTGACGACGCTGCTGCGGCCGGACGCAGGATCGGCGCGGATCGCCGGGCACGACCTGGTCCGCGAGGCGGCCGCGGTCCGCCGCCGGATCGGGGTGACCGGGCAGTACGCGTCGGTGGACGGCGACCTCACCGGACGGCAGAACCT
Organism: Streptomyces sp. BBFR51; assembly: GCF_044591655.1. Classification (NCBI taxonomy): domain Bacteria; kingdom Bacillati; phylum Actinomycetota; class Actinomycetes; order Kitasatosporales; family Streptomycetaceae; genus Streptomyces; species Streptomyces sp. BBFR51. Next base: position 1,902,483 of record NZ_CP172448.1, read on the forward strand.
GCGGCTGTTCGCCCGCCTGCACCGGGTGCGGGACGTCTCGGCACGGACCGGCGAGCTGCTCGACCGCTTCGGTCTGACCGACGCCGCCGACCGGCCCGCGTCCACCCTGTCCGGTGGCATGCGACGCCGCCTGGACCTGGCCGCGAGCCTGGTGCGGCGCCCCGACGTGCTGTTCCTGGACGAACCGACGACCGGGCTCGACCCGGCCAGCCGCAACCGCATCTGGGACGCCGTGCGCGCCCTGAAGGCCGAGGGCACGACCGTGCTGCTCACCACGCAGTATCTGGAGGAGGCCGACCGGCTGGCCGACGACATCGCGCTGGTGGACCGCGGCCGGGTCGCGCACACCGGTTCGCCGGCCGAACTCAAGGCGCTGGTGGGTTCGTACGCGCAGGCCGTCGTCGCGGACGCGGACGCCCTGGCGCGGGCCGCGGCGGTCCTGGACCGCATCACCGGCGCCGAGCCCGCGCTGGACCACGACCGGCGCACCGTCGGCGCCGTCAGCACCGATCCGACGCTGACCCTGCCGCGGCTGGTGCGTGAACTCGACGCGGCGGGCGTGCCGCTGGTGGACGCGAGCCTGCGGCCACCGACCCTCGACGACGTCTTCCTCCGCCTGACCGGCGACGACACGGGTGACAGCAAGGAGCTTGTGGCATGAGCACGATGGCCTACGACCTCGCGTACGACGGCACGGCGATGCTGGGACGGCAGCTGCGGCGGCTGCGGAACAACCCGGGGCTGCTGATCCTCACCCAGACGATGCCGATCACAATGCTGCTGTTCTTCGGCTACGTCTTCGGCAGCGCGCTCGCGATGCCCGGCGAGGAGTACCGGGCCTTCCTGGTGCCGGGCCTGCTGGTCGCGACCGCCGCGAACGGCATCATGACGGGCATGTTCCAGGCCGCCCAGGACACGCACCGGGGCGTGACGGACCGCCTGCGTACGCTGCCGGTGAGCCGGGCGGCGGTGCCGCTGGGGCAGTCGGTCGCCGACGTGCTCGTCACGGCTGCCGGGACCGTGCCGCTGCTGCTCGTCGGGCTCGCGGTGGGCTGGCGGGTGGAAGGCGGCGCGCTCGGCGCGGTGGGTGCCGTGGGGCTGTTGCTGCTGTTCCGGTTCGCGACGACCTGGGTCGGGATCTTCCTGGGGCTGCTCACCCGGAACGAGGAGGCCGCCGGTCAACTGGGCGGTGCGACCTTCATCCTCCCGCTGCTGTCCAACGCGTACATCCCGACCGGGGGACTGCCGGGCTGGCTGCGCACGGTCGCGGAGTGGAATCCGATCAGCGCGGTGACCACGGCGCTGCGGGACCTGTTCGGCAACGCGCCCGTGCCGGAGGGTGCCGCCTGGCCGGTGGCGCATCCGGTCGCCGGGTCGCTGGCCTGGTGCGCGGTGCTGCTGGCGGTGTTCGTCCCGCTCGCCGTACGCCGGTACGCGCACGGGGACCGCTGAGTGGGCCGGAGTGCGTCACCGCCGGACGGGGAGGGCGGGACGGGAACGTGGGAACGGGTGCCGGAGGGGCGTACGGGGTCGGGCGTACGGGAGTTACCCGCGCTCGGGAGCACACCGGGGCGCCGCTGCGTGCCGTGGGGATGACGGACGAGTGCCGCGGCGCCGCGCCGGGTCGGTGTGAGCGCCGGAGCGCGGGCCTCAGTTGCCGCCGAACAGCGAGCGGCGCAGTCGACGCAGTGGCGCGAACAGCGAGACCCGGCGCATCCGGACGCCCCTGCTGCTGCGCTTGTGCGCGGGCTCACGCGCGGTCAGCTCACGCATCAGCGACGTCGCCTCCACGGTCTCCCGCTGCGGGAGGGCAGGCCCTCCGAGCACCGCGAGATGACGGTCGAGGCGCGAGCTGGTCGCGCTGCTTCCGCAGGTGATCGCAGGGACCCTTGCCCTGCTGCGCACCGTTATCTGTTCCATGTCACTCCCCACCCGTACGAGTCCACCCGGCCCGGGCAGGGTAACCCTATCGCCCCGGTACGGCATGCGTGTATCGCGGTCACAGGATTCACCTTCCCCGTAAGGGGGTTGACGATTACTCTCCGAATCCGACAGATTCCAGGGTGAGTTGGACAACGGGCCTGCTGGTCGGCCGCACCGACCCCCCGTCGGGCTCGACCGTCACCGCCAGTGATGTGGCGGAGCGGCTGAGGCCGGACGCGATCAGGGGCGTGTCGCCGTCGAAGAGCCCCAGGGAGCGCGGCGCGGCGCCGGGGCGCATCAGCCACAGTTGGTGCACGCGGTCGCCGGAGGGCTCGCGGTACCCGCTCAGGGTGACCACCGCGCGCCCCTCGGATGCGGAAGCGACCACTCCGATACTGCGACCCCGGTCGTCCTCGCCGCTCGTCGCGCGGGCGTCCGGAGCAGCGAGAACGTGGGCGATCTCACGTGCCCTGCCCCGCGCGGTGTCCAGCTCGTCCTGGGTGCGGTCCGCCTGCACGGCGAAGAGGGAGGCGACCACGAGTGCCGCGGCGGCCGTCACCGTGGCGAAGGGCACGAGCAGGGGGCGCGGCCGGGACGCGCGGGAGCGCTCGGCCGGCGGCCGGCCGCCCCACACGTGGTCCGGCAGCCGAAGGGCGGGCCCGCGGGCGGGCGCCGGCTCCTGCGCGGTGGTGCGTACGGCGGCCAGCACCCGCTCGCGCAGGGCGGGCGGCGGCGGGGCGGCCGTGGACCAGGCCAGCCGGACGGCGTCCTCGGACAGCGCCCGCACCTCGGCGGCGCAGCGGGCGCAGCCCTCCAGGTGCCGTTCGAAGCGGACCCGTTCGGCACCTTCGAGGGCGTCCAGGGCGTAGGGGGCGGCGAGCGAGTGCAGGGCGCCGCGGCGCGGCAGCCGGCCGAAGAGGCTCATGCGACACCTCCCAGGCAGTCGCGCAGGCGGTTGAGTCCGTCCCTCATTCTCGTCTTCACCGTGCCCAGCGGAAGGGAGAGGCGCTCGGCCACCTCCCGGTAGGTGTAGCCGTCGTAGTAGGCGAGGGTGACCGACTGGCGCTGAAGGGCGGTCAGGCGGTCCAGGCAGCGGCGCACCCACTCGCGTTCGAGTCCCGCCTCGACCTCCTCCGAGACCTGGTCGAAGGCGGGGTGGTGGGCGCGGCGGGCCTCGCGCTGTTCGCGTTCGCCGGCCGCGCGGGCGCTGCGCACCCGGTCGACGGCACGGCGGTGGGCGACGGTGAGGATCCACGACAGGGCGCTCCCCCGGCGGGGGTCGAACCGCGCCGCGGACCGCCAGAGTTCGAGCAGCACCTCCTGCGCCACCTCCTCCGACTGGGCGGGGTCGCGCACCACGCGCCGTACGAGTCCGAACACCGGTCCCGACACCAGCCCGTACAACTGCTCGAAGGCCTTCTGGTCCCCGTCCGCCACGAGCATCAGCAGCTCGTCCGCCTCCACCCGGTCCCCCCTCTTCCCGCGGGCCGCGCCCGGCCCCTCGACGTCACCGCCGGGCGCGCGCGAGGCACGCCCTCCGCAGGAGTTACGGATGGGCGGGGCGAAAACGCCAGTCGGCCGGGCACGGAATCGGATTGCGGGTCCGACCAATCCGGGCCGGGGAGCGCTCCGAATGCCGGTGCGTCAGGGAAGTCGGCACATCGGCACAGAGGACGGACGGCATGACGGACGGCATGACACCACCCATCTCCGGAAGCGGTGGCGCGGGGCGCCGGCGCGTCGCCACGCTGGTCTGCGGCGCGCTGGCCGCCGGAGGGCTCGCGGCCGCCGGCGTGACCGCGCTGGAACCGGGGGCGGCGTCCGCCTCCAGCCACCGGGAGGCCCCGCTGATATCGGGGACCCCGCAGTACGACAACACGGATCTGTACGCCTTCGTGAGCCCGGACCGGCCGGACACCACCACGCTGGTCGCCAACTGGATCCCGTTCGAGGAGCCGGCCGGCGGGCCGAACTTCTTCACGTTCGCCGAGGACGCCCAGTACGACCTGCACATCGACAACGACGGCGACGCGCAGGGCGACCTGCTGTTCCGGTACACGTTCACCACGCACACGAAGAACGACAAGACGTTCCTCTACAACACGGGCCCCGTCACCAGCCTCGACGACCCGGACCTCAACATCACGCAGACCTACGACCTCGAGCAGATCGAGCTGCACGAGGGCGAGGAGTCGTCCCGGACGACGATCGCCCACGACGTGCCGGTGGCGCCGTCGAACGTCGGCAAGGCGTCGATGCCCGACTACGGGACGCTGCGCGACCAGGCGGTCCACCAACTGGCCGGCGGGGCACAGACGTTCGCCGGTCAGGCCGACGACCCGTTCTTCCTGGACCTACGCGTCTTCGACCTGCTGTACGGCGGGAACCTGTCCGAGGTCGGCAACGACACCCTCAAGGGCTACAACGTCAACTCGATCGCCCTCCAGGTCCCCACCCACATGATCGCGGAGTCGGCCGAGCAGCCGGTCGTCGGCATCTGGTCGACGACGCAGCGGAAGAACGCGCAAGGGGAGTTCTCCCAGGTCTCGCGGCTCGGCAACCCGCTGGTGAACGAGGTCGTCAACCCGCTGAAGGACAAGGACACGTTCAACGCGTCAAAGCCGGCGGACGACGCACAGTTCCTGCAGAACGTCACCAACCCGGAGCTGCCGAAGCTCATCGAGGCGATCTACAAGATCAAGGCGCCCGCCGAGCCGCGCGACGACCTGGTCGACGTGTTCCTCAAGGGCGTCAAGGACCTCAACCAGCCGCCCCACGTGACGCCCTCGGAACAGCTGCGCCTGAACACCTCGGTCGAACCGGCCGCCGAGCCGAAGCGCCTAGGCGTCCTCGACGGGGACAACGCGGGCTTCCCCAACGGGCGCCGGCTCACCGACGACGTGATCGACGCCGCGCTCCAGGTCGTCGAGGGCGAACTGGTCGGTGCCGCGAACGATCTGGGCGACGCGGTCGACGCCAACGACAAGGAGTTCGGGCAGGCCTTCCCGTACGTGGCGAACCCGACGGAGGGCTCGCGCGGCCCGCTGGCCGACGGTACGGGCGACGGCAACGACGTGCGCAACCAACTGGGCGACGCGCTGCGTCCGGCCGGCTCCGACGACACGACCCTCATCGCCGCCTCCGTCGGCGCCGGGGCCGTCGGCATCCTGCTGATCGGCGGCGCGGTCGCGTGGTGGCGGCGCATGCGGGGCCGCGCGTACTGACGGCCCCCACCGACCGGCGCGGCCCGCTCCCTTCCCCTCCCCCCACGGCGGGCCGCGCCGCCCGTGCGCTTGCGCGCACGTTTCCCGTACGCCGATCGACACCCGCTTGAGGACTTGAGGAGAGGCATGTTCGCGCGCAGCAACGACACCGGGTCGCGGCACGAGCCACCCGCCCCGGCCCACACACCACCGCCCGCCGCGGGGCGCCGACGGTGGCCGCACGTGGTCGCATGCGCCGTACTGCTGGCCGTGGCCGTCAGTGCGGGGGCCGTCGCGGTCGACGGGGCGCGGGAGGGCGGTGGCGTCCCGGCGGCCGGTGTGCCGCGGGGCCGGCCGGGGATGCCGGACGGCGCCGGTCCGGATGCGGGGGTACCGGCGTTGCAGGCCCGGCTCCGGGCGCAGCCGCGGGACTTCGGCGGCTGGGCGACCCTCGGGCTGGCCTACGTCGAACAGGCCCGCACCGACGGCGACCCCTCGCGCTACCCGCGGGCCGAGCGTGCGCTGGAACGCTCCCTCGAGCTGAAACCCGGCAACGACCAGGCCCTCGCCGGCCGCGCCGCCCTCGCCGCCGCCCGGCACGACTTCGCACCCGCCCTGGCGTACGCCGACCGCGCCCTGGCGGCGAACCCGTACAACGAGCGCGCCCTGTGCTCCCGTGTCGACGCCCTCGTCGAACTCGGCCGCTACGAGGACGCGGCACGGGCCGCCGACACCGCCGACAGCCGGCGTCCCGGCGTCCCGGTCTTCACGCGGTACGCGTACGTCCGGGAACTGCGCGGCGAGGTGGACACCGCGCGCCGGGTGCTCGAGCAGGCGCTCGCCGGCACGTCCGCCCCCGCCGACGTGGCGTACGTCGCCACCCAGCTGGGCCGGCTCGCCTGGAACCAGGGGGACTACCCCGCCGCCCTGCGCCACTACGCGCGGGCCCTCGCCGCCGACGACGCGTATCTGCCCGCCCTGGAGGGGCGCGGCCGCGCCAGGGCGGCGAGCGGCGACCGGGGCGGTGCGGTCAGGGACCTGGAGGAGGTCGTCGCCCGCGCCCCGCTGCCCGGCCCCCTCGTCGCGCTCGGGGAGCTGTACGAGGCGGAGGGAGAGGCCGCGAAGGCCCGCGAGCAGTACGTCCTCGTCGACGCGTGGACGGCGCTCGCCCGGGCCGGCGGCGTCAACGCCGACCTGGACACGGCCCTGGCCGCCGCCGACCACGGCGACAAGGAGGCGGCGCTGCGTGCGGCCCGCGCCGAGTGGGACCGCCGCCGTACGGTGCACACCGCGGCCGCCCTCGCCTGGGCGCTGCACGTGAACGGCCGCGACGAGCAGGCCCTGCCGTACGCCCGCCGGGCCACGGCCACGGGGTACCGCGACGCCGCGTTCCTCCACCACCTGGGCATGATCGAGCGGGCCGTAGGACGGGAGCCGGACGCGCGCCGCCACCTCGCGGCGGCGCTGGACCTCAACCCCGGCTTCTCCCCCGTCGGCGCCCGCGAGGCCCGTGCGGCGCTGAGGGATCTGGCGGCGTCCCGTTGAGCGCGCGCCGTCTCCTTGCGCGGTGCGCCGCCGTCCTCACCGCCGCCTGCGCCCTCGTCCTGCTGCCCACGGCCGGCGCGGGCGCGCATCCGCTCGGCAACTTCACCGTCAACCGCTACGACGGTCTGGTCGCCGCCCCCGGCGAACTGCGCGTCGACCACGTCGAGGACCTCGCCGAGATACCGGCGACCCAGGCCGGCCCCGACCTCGAACGGCTGGGCCCGGCGCGGTGGGCCCGGCAGCGCTGCGAGCAGGCCGCACGGGACAGCCGGCTCACCGTCGACGGCCGCGGGGTCGCCCTCACCGCGGGGCACAGCCACGCACGTGTGCGGCCCGGGCAGGCCGGACTCGACACCCTGCGCCTGGAGTGCCGGCTCACGGCGCCGCTGCCCGAGTCGGGCCCGGCGACGGTCGGTTTCCGGGCCGCCGGTGCCTCGTCGGGACCCGGCTGGCGGGAGATCACCGCGCGCGGCGACCGTACGACGCTCACCGCTTCGGACGTGCCGACGCAATCGGCCTCGCGCGAACTGACCCGCTACCCGCAGGAGTTGCTCTCCTCTCCGGCCGACACGGCGAGCGCGGCCCTGCGGGTGCGGCCCGGCGGTCCCGCCCTGGGGCAGGAGCGGCAGGAGGCTCCCGGCGCCTCCGTCCTGCCCCGCGGCGCTGACCGCTGGACCCGTGCCCTGGACTCCCTGGTGGCCCGGCACGACCTCACCCCCGGCTTCGCCGGTCTGGCCCTCCTCGTCGCGGTCGCCCTCGGCGCGATGCACGCGCTCGCGCCGGGCCACGGCAAGACGCTGATGGCCGCGACGGCGGCCGCCCGGGGCGGCAGGGCCGGGCTGAAGGACGTCCTGCCGCTGGCGGCCTCGGTCACGGTCACGCACACCCTGGGCGTGGTCGCCCTCGGCCTCCTGGTCACCGCGGGTTCGGCGGCCGCACCCTCGGTCGTCGCCTGGCTCGGCGTCGCCAGCGGCATCCTCGTGACGCTGGCCGGCGCGAGCCTCGTACGCCGCGCACTCCGCAACCGGGGCCGCGCGCACGCCCATCCCCATCCCCATCCCCATCATCACGACCACGACCACGACCACCATCACGACCACGGCCCGCACACCCACACCCACACCACCGCCCCCACCCTGCGCGGCACGATCCTCCTCGGCTTCGCCGGCGGGCTCGTTCCCAGTCCGTCCGCCGTGGTGGTGCTCGTCGGCGCGGCGGCCCTCGGGCAGGCGTGGTTCGGACTGCTCCTCGTGGTCGCGTACGGCGTCGGTCTCGCCCTCACCCTCACCGCCGCCGGTGTCGCGGTCGTCCGGCTCGGCGGTGGTGTGAGCCGTCTGCTCCGGCGGCGCCCCCGGTGGACGTCCGGCCCGCTGGCGGCTCTGGTGCGCCGGGCCACTCCGCTCGGTTCGGCGTTCGTGGTCGTGGTCCTCGGGGCCGGATTGGTGTTCAGGGGGGCCGCATCCGCACTCGGCTGAGCTACTTTTGGGAGGAATGCGGGAGCGATACGGGCCCGTTCCCGTGGAATGTCCGCGCGAGACGTCATAGGGGGCGCCGGTGTCCGGAGAACCCGACGGTGAGCGCGTGATCGCCGGCCGCTACCGTCTGCTGTCCCCGCTCGGTGAGGGCGGCATGGGCACCGTGTGGCGCGCCCGCGACGAGGTGCTGCACCGCGAGGTCGCCGTCAAGGAGGTGCGCGCCCCCGCCGGGTTGGCGGAGGCCGACGTCCGGCGGATGTACGCCCGCCTGGAGCGCGAGGCGTGGGCCGCCGCCCGGATCTCCCACCACAACGTGGTCACGGTGTACGACGTGGCCACCGACGGCGACCGGCCCTGGATCGTGATGGAGCTGGTCCGCGGGCTGTCCCTGGCCGATCTGCTGGACGCGGAGGGCCCGTTGGAGCCGAGGCGCGCCGCGCTGATCGGTGCCGAGGTGCTGGCGGCGCTGCGCGCGGCACACGAGGCCGGCGTGCTGCACCGGGACGTGAAGCCGGCCAACGTGCTGCTGGCCAACGACGGGCGGGTGGTGCTCACCGACTTCGGGATCGCCCGGGTCGAGGGCAGCGAGGCGCTGACCATGACCGGCGAGGTGATCGGCTCGCCCGAGTTCCTCGCCCCGGAGCGGGCGCTCGGCCGTACGCCCGGTCCCGAGTCGGACCTGTGGTCGCTGGGCGTGCTGCTGTACGCGGCGGTCGAGGGCGTCTCGCCGTTCCGCCAGGACACGCCGCTGAGCACCCTGCGGGCCATCGTCGACGAGGAGTTGCCGCCGCCGTACCGGGCCGGTGCGCTCGCGCCGGTCGTGGCGGGCCTGCTGCGCAAGGACCCGGCCGAGCGGACACCGGCGGAGCAGGCGGAACGGGATCTGCGGCTCGTGGGCGCCGGGGGCACCCCTTCCGCCGGAGACCCGGCCGCGCACGCGGCACCCTCCGGCGGGTACGGAGCGTACGGCGCGTACGACCCGACGGCCGCGGGCCACCCGGCGCCGGCCACCGCGCCGACGCCGCCGATGCCCGTACCGACGACCGCCGGCACGTCCGCGCCCCGCGCGCCCGAGGGCCGGGACCGGCGGGCGCGTGCCGTGCTGATCCTGGGTCTTGCCGTGCTCGTACTGGCGCTGGCCGGACTGACGTACGCGCTGCTGAACCGGTCCGACGGCGGTGGCGGGACGGCGGGTTCGGGCGCAAGCCGGGACCCGGGGGCCGGTTCCACGGCGCCGGGCGCGACCGGGAGCGGGGCTGAGCCGAGCCCCACGGCCCCGTCCGGGAGCCACGGCGGGCAGAGCAGCCCTGAGCCTCAGTCGGTGAGGGTGTCCGTGGTGGGCTCGCGCACCGACTACGCGGGCGCCTGTCCCCCGCCGCACGACCGGGCGCCCGCCTTCACGGCGACGTTCACGGTGGGGCGGCTGCCTGCGGAGGTCGGCTACCGCTGGGTGACGGCGGACGGATCGGTCTCCGACCCGGGCTGGCGGACGCTGTCCTTCCCGTCGGGCGGTGACCGCTCGCGCCAGGCCGGCGTGGTGGTGACGACGCACGACGACGGTGGCGCGTTCGAGAGCGCCGTCCGTGTGGAGGTGCGGGCTCCGGTGGAGGCCACGTCGAACGCGGTGGCGTTCTCGGTGACCTGCGAGACCGGGACGGAGACGGAGACCCCGACGGGCGGGGCCTCCGCCTCCTCTGCTCCTTCTTCCCCTTCTCCTTCCGCTTCGGGTCAGGCGGCGCCGTTGAGGACGGGCAGGTAGCCGCCGGACTGACCGGCCGCGGTGGGGTGGTACGACTCGCCGATGTTCAGCCAGTTGACGCTGTGCAGCCAGGCGCTGCCGGAGCACAGCTCGTGGCCCGTGAAGGTGGTGCGTACGTCGCCGAAGGTGAAGCCGTGGGCGGCGACGCGCTGGGCGATCACGGTGTTGAGGTGGTCGGAGGCGTTGTTGATCGCCTTCCGCTTGGTCTCGGAGAGGCCGAGGCAGGTGGCGCCGAGCTTGTAGAAGCGCGGGTAGCCGATGACGACGACGTGGGCGTTCGGGGCCTTGCTGCGGATCGCCGAGTAGACGCCGTCGAGGTTGCCGGGGAGCGTCGAATCGACGTACGCCTCCGCGGTGGCGATCCGCGAGAGGCAGGAGCTGTCGGACTGGAGCACACAGGTCGTCATGACGTCGGCGAAGCCCGCGTCGTTGCCCCCGATGCTGAGGGAGACGAGGCCGGTGGCGGAGCCGAGCGGGCCGAGCTGTCCGGCGAGAACATCACCCGTACGGGCGCCGGAGCAGGCGGTGAAGTCGAACGTGGAGGGTGAGTGGGCGGCCGCCCACAGGTACGGGTGGGACTTCGTGCTGCGCTTGCAGTCGCCGCTCGAGCTGATGTAGCTGCCCGCTCCGACCCCGGAGGAGTAGGAGTCGCCGAGGGCCACATAGCCGTCGGCTGCGGCGGGTTGGGCCGCCTGCGCGGTCGCGGCCCCGGTGAGGGCGGCGCCGGCGGCGAGGAGGACTGAACTCAGGAAGCCGACAAGTCGGAAACGTCTCATGGAACCTCCTTTAGCAGGATCTCTGCCACAACCGTGGTAGCAGCTACGCGCGTTGACTGGAAGTGTCCATGCCAAGGAATGGCTGACACTCGTTCAAATTCGGACGAAAGTCAGTGGGAACGTCAGTGCGCCCTTGACGCTCCGATGCGCGCTGCGTCACATTGAGGCCCGGTCAAACCCACAAAAAGGTGAGACCTGCTTTCAGGTCTTGCCATACGGGTTCAATCGTCAATACCGTCATACATCTCCCGCATTGGTACGTCGGCAAGCGGCTCAGGGGAGGGCTCGAGGCCGCGGCGCACCGGGGCGGGACGCGCGGTAGGGGGGTGCCGTGCTCGGTGACCGCATGCGGTGACCGGGCCGCGCCGCGCGGTCGGCTGCCGTTTTCTCCTTGGCGCCGACAGGCTTTGCCGACTCACCTGGCACGTACGGAGATTCGTCGCGTCATGCCGTGGGTGAGAACCCCCCTTTCGAACCGGATACAGAGCCGGACCGCCCCTGGGGCGGGCGGTCCGCCGGACGAGAGGGACCAGAGTCATGAGCTCAGTTCTGCAGCCGGCGTCGACGGGCAACGATCCGTCACCCGCCGGCAAGTACCGGCCCGTCTCCTCTCACCTGGCGATAGCACCGCCGGTGAGCGTGGTGATACCCGCCATGAACGAGGCGGAGAACCTTCCCTACGTCTTCAAGACGCTGCCCGACTGGGTCCACGAGGTCGTCCTCGTGGACGGCGACTCCACCGACGACACCGTCGAGGTCGCCCGGGCGCTGCGGCCGGACGTCAAGGTGGTCGAGCAGCGCGGCAAGGGCAAGGGGGACGCGCTGATCACCGGCTTCAAGGAGTGCACCGGGGACATCATCGTGATGGTCGACGCCGACGGCTCGGCGGACGGCCAGGAGATCGTGTCGTACGTATCCGCCCTCGTCTCGGGCGCGGACTTCGCCAAGGGCTCCCGCTTCGCCAACGGCGGCGGCACCGACGACATGACCTTCGTCCGCAAGCTCGGCAACCGCGCCCTGTGCGCGGTGGTCAACCGGAAGTTCGGCGCCCGCTACACCGACCTGTGCTACGGCTACAACGCGTTCTGGCGGCACTGCCTGGACAAGATCGACCTCGACTGCACCGGGTTCGAGGTGGAGACCCTGATGAACATCCGGGTCGTGAAGGCCGGTCTGAAGGTCCAGGAGATTCCCAGCCACGAGTACCTGCGCATCCACGGCGTCAGCAATCTGCGCGCCGTGCGGGACGGGTTGCGGGTGCTCAGAGTCATCCTCGACGAGCGCTCCAACCGGCGTGCCCTGCGCAGCCGTACGCACTCCCCGACGCTGGTCGCGGCCGGCTCGGCCCGGGGAGAGGCGTCTTGAGCGGTGCCGGCGCCGCACTCACGGTCTCCGTCGTGATCTGCGTCTACACCGAGGACCGCTGGGAGGACATCCTCGCGGCGGTCTCCTCGGTGCGGGCGCAGTCCCACCCGGCCCGGGAGACGCTGCTGGTCGTCGACCACAACGACGCGCTGGGGAAGCGGCTGCTGAAGGAGTACCAGGAGAGCCGGGACGGGTGCGACCTGCGGGGCGGGCAGTACGGGCGGGACGGGGAGTACGGGCGGGACGGGCAGGGCGTGCGGGGCGGGCAGGGCGTGCGGGTGCTCGCCAACGCGGGTCCCCGCGGCCTGTCCGCCGGCCGCAACACCGGCATCGCCGCCTCGCGCGGCGAGGTGATCGCCTTCCTCGACGACGACGCCGTGGCCGAGCGCGACTGGCTGCGGCACCTCGCCGAGGGGTACGCCGACCCGGCGGTCGTCGCCGTCGGCGGGCGCACGGTGCCCGTCTGGGCGTCGGGGCGCCGGCCCGACTGGTTCCCGGAGGAGTTCGACTGGGTGGTGGGCTGCACGTACCGCGGCCTGCCGCCCGGCCGGATCCGGGTGCGCAACGTGCTCGGCGGCAACGCCTCCTTCCGGCGCGAGGCGTTCGACGCGGCGGGCGGCTTCGCCACCGGCATCGGACGCGACGGCGACAAGCGACCACTGGGCTGCGAGGAGACCGAGCTGTGCATCCGGCTCTCCCGCGCCCGGCCCGACGCCGTCCTGCTGATCGACGACCGCGCGGTGATCCACCACCGGGTGCCCGCGGCGCGCGAGCACTTCGGCTACTTCCGCACCCGCGCCTACGCCGAGGGCCTGTCCAAGGCCCTGGTGGCACGCAGCGTCGGCGCCGGGAAGGGCCTCGAGTCCGAACGCCGGTACGCCACCCGCGTGCTGCCGTACGGCGTGGTGCGCGGACTGCGCGACGCCGTGCTGGCCCGGCCGGGGGGCGCGGGCCGGGCGGGTGCGATCGTCGCCGGGGTACTCACGGCGGCGGGCGGCTACGTCGTGGGGAGCGTACGGGCGCGGCGCGGCGGCCCCACGTTCTCGGTGGCACCCGTCTCGGTGGCTCCCGTCATGGCGCCCGTCGAGGAGGGCGCGCATGGCTGAGGAGGTCCACGAGGCCGACGCACGCGTGCCGATCCTCATGTACCACGCGGTCGCGGCCGACCCGAACGACGCGACCCGTGCCCTGTCGGTGACCCCGGAGGCGTTCGCCGAGCAGATGGCGGCGATCGCCGACCTGGGCCACACCCCGATCGGTACGGCGGACCTGGCCGCGGCCTGGCGCTCGGGCCGCCCGCTGCCCGGGCGGCCGGTCCTCGTCACCTTCGACGACGGCTACGCGGGCGTGCACCGCCACGCCCTGCCCGCCCTCGTCAAGCACGGCTTCCCGGCCACCCTCTTCGTCTCGACCGGCTGGCTGCGCGGCCCGTACGACACCGGGGGCGCCCTGGACACCATGCTCGACTGGGACCAGGTGCGCGAACTGGCCGCCGCGGGCGTGGAGATCGGCGGGCACAGCCACACCCATCCACAGCTCGACCGGCTCGACGAGGAGCGGCTGCGGTTCGAGCTGATCCACTGCAAGGAGATCGTCGCCGACCAACTGGGCTCCGTACCCGCCTCGTTCGCTTATCCCTACGGATACTCGGACCGCCGGGTGCGGCGGGCGGTGCGCGAGACGGGGTACGCGCAGGCGCTCGCCGTCGGCAACGGCCTGGCACGCCGCGCCCAGGGCCCGTACGCGCTGCGGCGGGTCACGGTGCGCCGGAGTACGGGGCTCGACCAGTTCGCCCGGCTGGTGGAAGGCCGTGCGATCGCCCGCGCCTTCGCCCGGGACCGGGCCCTCACCAAGGGGTACGCCGTACTCCGCAGGACGCGGCAGGCGCGTGGGCGGGTGCCTGGACGGGAACGGGGGCCGGGGACCGGTGCCTGAACCACCGGCCACCGGCCATCGGCCGCCGACCGCGACCACCGGCCACCGGCTTCGGGCCCGTCGGCCGTCCGTGCCCACCCGCCGCGTGTGCCCGGGAAAGCGGGTGCACCCGGCGGCCGGGTGCCGGATCATGGCGGCATGTCCGTGAACCCGCACGAAGCCCTGCCGATCCGGCTCAACGTCGACGACAGCGACTCCCCGTCCGATGTCGTGGACGCGCTGTTCCTCGGCCGCTTCGCCACGGGCGAGCAGCCGTACTCGCACGCGGCGAACATCGACCGGGTACGGTCCGGCGCCACGCTGCTGCCGCCCGGCGCGCGCGTGCTGCGGATCGCCCGCGACGACGACCGCAGCGCGACGCTGGCGGAGGGCGACGGCTGGACGCTGCTGATCTCGCGCTGGAACCGGGGCGCCGACGTCACGGTGACGGCGACCAGCGCCGACCTCGCCGAGAAGGTGCTCGGCGACGCGACGGACGGCGCGACGGACGAGCCCGAACCGCAGCCGGAGAACGTGACGATGGGCTTCTGGTACGTCTCCCCGCGGCGCGGCCCGCACCGCACCACCCGGCAGATCGCCGCGGGCACCTGGGACGAGGTCCGGACCAACTACACGGCGCCGGTCGCGGACGCGATGGACGGCCTGATGAAGACGACGCCCGAGAACATCGCGGGCCGGCTGCTGCTCCTGCACGGCCCGCCGGGCACCGGCAAGACCTCGGCGCTGCGCACCCTCGCCCGCTCCTGGCGGGACTGGTGCCAGGTGGACTGCGTCCTCGACCCGGAGCGGCTCTTCTCCGACGTCGGCTACCTGATGGACATCGCCATCGGCGAGGAGGACGCGGCGGGCAAGGGCCGCTGGCGGCTGCTGTTGCTGGAGGACTGCGACGAACTGATCCGCGGCGAGGCCAAGCACACGGCGGGGCAGGCCCTCTCCCGGCTGCTGAACCTCACGGACGGGCTCCTCGGCCAGGGCCGCAACGTCCTGGTGGGCGTCACGACCAACGAGGACCTGGAGCGCCTGCACCCCGCCGTCGTCCGCCCCGGCCGCTGCCTGGCCCGCATCGAGGTCGGCCCGCTCACCCGCCGCGAGGCGGTGGACTGGCTCGGCACCGAGGAAGGCGTGGGCCGCGAGGGCGCCACGCTGGCGGAGCTGTACGCGCTGCGCCGGGGCACCTCCCCGACCGCGCTGCCGGAGCCGCGGGCGGGCCGGGAGGCCGGGCTGTACCTGTAGCCCGGCACCCGCTCCCGGGTGTTTTGATGGGGGTATGACCCTGTTCGTCGGCACGTCGGGCTGGCAGTACCGGGACTGGCGGGAGGCCTTCTACCCGCCCGGTCTGCCCGTCCGCCTCTGGCTGGAGCGGTACGCGGACGCCTTCGCGACGGTCGAGATCAACAACGCCTTCTACCGGCTGCCGACGCGCGAGACGTTCGAGGCGTGGCGGGAGCGGGTGCCGCCGGACTTCGTGGTCGCGGTCAAGGCGAGCCGCTACCTCACCCACATCAGACGTCTGCGCGACCCGGCGGAGCCGGTGGACCGCCTGATGACCCACGCGGCCGGCCTGGGCGACCGGCTCGGTCCGGTCCTGCTGCAACTCCCGCCGACCCTGCGGGCCGACCCGGCCCTGCTGGACTCCTGCCTCGCCTGCTTCCCGCCCGGCACGCGGGTCGCGGTGGAACCCCGGCACGCGTCCTGGTGGACGCCCGAGGTCCGGGAGGTCCTGACGTCCCGGGGCGCGGCCCTGTGCTGGGCGGACGTCCGGGCCCGCCCGGTCACCCCGCTGTGGCGCACCGCGGACTGGGGCTACGTCCGCTTCCACGAGGGCCGCGCCACGGCATGGCCACGCTACGGCCGCCGTTCCCTGTCGACCTGGGCCGACCGCATCGCGACCACCTGGCCGAACACGAGCGACGTGTACGCCTACTTCAACAACGACCCGAACGCGGCAGCGGTGAGCGACGCACAGGTCTTCGCCGGACTGGCGCGGAGGTGTGGCCCAACGGTCACACGAACGCGCACCACAGGGGCGCGGGGCTGAGACATTGTGCGGCTCCGCCGCATGGGCGCGACCAGCCACAAGGCACCCGCAGCCGGGCGCCGCCCCAAACCCGAACGGCGCTCACTCCCCGTAAGCCGCCCGCAGGGCATCCCGCACGGCGTCCAGGGCGTCAGCCTCCGTCACCCCGAGCCGCCGCGCCCGCGAGGCGAACTCCTGCGCCCCGGACGCCACCTCCCGCTCCGCCGCGGAGCCCGCGGCAGCGACGAACGTTCCGTTGCGCCCCCGCGTCTCGATCACCCCGTCCCCCTCCAGCGCCCGGTACGCCTTGGCGACCGTGTTCGCGGCGAGGCCCAAGGACTCGGCCAGTCCGCGCACGGTCGGCAGCCGGTGGCCGACCGGCAGGACGCCCGACCGCGCCTGTTCGGAGATCTGCGCGCGCACCTGCTCGTAGGGCGGCGTGCCGTCATCGATATGGATCTTCAAGGTCACGCGGCGATTGTCCCGTATCCCGGGGAAAATGAGAGGCACCCGGCCACCCGTCCGCCGTAGCGTGCGCCCACATGACCGTTCTTGTACGCGATCTGCGTTCCGACGACCCGGCCGATGTCGCGGCCTTCGCCCAGGTCCGCCATCTCGCCGTGCCGTTCATCCTGTGGACGCCGGAGGCCGTCGTGCACCGGCTGGTCCACACGCCCCCGGACGCCCGGAGCCGGTCCCTGGTCGCGGAGGAGGACGGGGAGGTGATCGGCACGGCCCAGATCGGGCTGGTCCACGACAGTCCGGAGCCCGGTCAGGGCTTCCTGAACATCTACGTCCACCCGCAGAGGTTCCGGCGCGGAGCCGGCGGGCTGCTGGTGCGCACGTCCGAGGAGTACCTGGCCGGCGAGGGCGCGACGAAGCTGTACTCCTGGGTGCTGGACGGCCCGGCCAACCTGGCCTTCGCCGAGCGGCACGGCTACGAGCGGCGGCGCGCCGCCCACTTCCTGCGACTGGACCTGGCCAAGGCCGCGCTTCCGCCGCTGTGGACGCCGCCTCCCGGGGTCGAGCTGCGCACCGCCGCCGACTTCGCGGACGACCCGCGCCCCATGTTCGAACTGGACGCGGAGACGGTGGCGGACGAACCGAGCGACGTCGACGTGGAGTTCACGGACTACGAGGCCTGGCTCGCGGAGACCTGGCGGCACCCGCTGCTGAACCGTGAGCTGACCACGGTCGCGGTCGTCGACGGCCGCCCGGCCGCCTTCAGCGTCGCCTACACCGACGGCACCCGTTACTCGACCGCGATGACGGGGACGATCCGCGCCCAGCGCGGCCGGGGCCTGGCCAAGCTCGCCAAGACCGACTCGCTGCACCGGGCCCGCGCGGCCGGGTACACGGAGGCGTTCACGGGCAACGACACCGACAACGGTCCGATGCTCGCCATCAACAAGTGGCTCGGCTACGAGGTCTGCGCGACGGAGGTGCGCCATGTCCGTGAACTCGGCTGAGACACCGGCCGTGGTGGAGGTCGTCCTGGTCAAGGCGGGCCGTACGAAGATCCGGTACGCGAGCGAGCTGCTGCACGACGACGGCACCCGCCTCGCCGTACGCGCCCCCTGGGCCGGTGACGGCGTCCGCGACTTCGGCTTCGTGCGCTTCGAGGCCGGCGACGTCTTCACCGAGTACTACTGGCGCGACCGGTGGTATTCCGTGAAGGAGGTCCGGACTCAGGCCGGTGTGCTGAAGGGCTGGTACTGCGACATCACCCGCCCCGCCGTCCTGACCGGCACCCGGCTGGTCGTCGAGGACCTCGACCTGGACCTGTGGCGCTCCGCCGACGGCACGGACGTACGGCGGCTGGACGAGGACGAGTTCGCCGAGAGCGGGCTTGCGGAGCGGGACCCGCGGGCCGCTGCCGCCGCCGTGGCCGCACTGGACGAGCTGGAGCGGCTGGCCCGCGGGGACGGCTTCACCGACCTGCTGGAATAGTGCGCCGCCCGGCTCACCCGTATGTCGCCACCACCGCGTACCGCTCGTCGGTCACCTCCCTCCCCCACAGCGCCGGGTCGCCGGACAGCCGTTCCACGCGCACCTGCCCGGCGTGCGGGGTGAGGAGGGCGGTGAGCCGGTCGGCGGGTATGCCGACCGGGGTGACGGTGCCCCACACTCCCTCGACCAGGACCAGCCGGCCCCGGGGGCGCAGCAACTCCCGCCAGTGCCGCAGGGCCCGGCCGGGGTCGGGCAGCGTCCACAGGACGTGGCGGACCAGCACGGTGTCGAAGCGCTGCTCGCCGACGGGCGGTGCCGCGGCGTCACCGGTGAGGAACACCGCGTCACGACCGGCGAGTTTGGTCCTGGCCAGCTCCACCATGGCCGGGGAAAGGTCGACTCCGGTGACGTGGTGTCCCCGCTCGGCCACGAGGAGCGACAGGCTGCCGGTGCCGCAGCCCAGGTCGAGGACGTCGCCGGGGCGGGCGGGCAGCCAGGAGGCCAACCGGGCGGCCCAGGCCCGGCGTACGCCGGCATCGCGCAGGCCGTGGTCCGGTGCGTCGTCGAAGGCGGCGGCCTCCGCGTCCCAGTCGACACGCGGTGCGGTCGTCCGATCACTGTCTTCGCTCATGCGCCAAGAGTGACACCAGCCACTGACAACGGAGTCGTGGCGCCGGAACGTGACAACCGCCACTGACAGGAATGCATCGATGGGCAACTCTCGGGGAAAGGGTCTACCTCCGTGAGAACGCGGAACCCGGTGGATCCGTAAGGAGGCAGCCATGCGCCGTCTGACCGTGCAGAAGCCCCTGAAGAAGACCGACGCCCGCCGAGTCCGCGAGGAGGCCGACGAGCGCCCCTCGGGACGCCCGGAGGTCCGCAAGGACATCGCGCGCACGTGGTGGCCGGAGAGCTGACCGGGCCGGTCACGTCATGAGACGCGTCAGAGCAGCCGCTTACGGTAGTGGACGCGGTCGTAGGACCCGTCCACTCGGCGTTCCACCGGCTCGTACCCGTACTTCGGGTAGATCTCCTGGTTCTCCCACATCTTCGCGTTGGTATAAAGCCTGATCTCGGGCAGACCCAGCGCACGCGCGTGTGCCTCCACGAACCGCAGCAGCCGCCGTCCCACCCCTCTGCCGTGCGCGTCGGGGTGGACGGCGACGCTGTCGAGGAAGAGGTGGTCCGTGAACTCCTCCAGGACCACGAGGCCGACCGTGCCCATTCCGGGTTCGCCCGTGACGAACACCTTTCCCGCGGCCACGTTCGCCGCGTGGTCCGCCTCCATGGGCTGCGGCACCACCCCGATGCGCTCGACGTAGGGGCGGTAGGCGGCGTCGGTGACGGCCTCGACGGCCGGTACGTCGGCGGTGACCGCCTGCCGGATCCGCTCTTCGTGCTCGTGTGTCATGCCGCGAACGGTAGCTACCTCAGCACAGCCTGAGCACTCCCTTAACGCGACCATAAGGATCTCCATCACCCGCCTCCAGCAGGCGATTTCACGGTTTCCCGGGGCTAGTTTGCTGCTCACCCCACGGGTTCCGGCCCAAGGCCCAGGTTCCCCGTTTTTCCCCGTTCCCCGTTCCCCGTTCCCCGTTCCCCGTGACCGTCTCGAGGAGATCCCCATGCCCGCACCGTCCGCGTCCCGCAGGGCCGTCGCCGTCGCCGTCGCCGGTCTCGCCCCGCTCGCCCTGACCACGCTGGCCGCGGCTCCCGCGTCGGCGCACGGTTCGATGGGCGCCCCGGTCAGCCGGGTGTCGCAGTGCCACGCCGAGGGCCCCGAGAACCCGAAGTCCGACGCGTGCAAGGCGGCGGTCGCGGCCGGCGGCACCCAGGCGCTCTACGACTGGAACGGCATCCGCATCGGCAACGCGGCGGGCAAGCACCAGGAGCTGATCCCGGACGGCAAGCTGTGCAGCGCCAACGACCCGGCGTTCAAGGGCATGGACCTGGCCCGCGGCGACTGGCCAGCGACCAGCGTGAGCAGCGGCTCCTACACCTTCAAGTACCGCGTGACGGCCCCGCACAAGGGCACGTTCAAGGTGTACATCACCAAGCCCGGCTTCGACCCGGCGGGTCCGCTGGGCTGGGGCGACCTGGACCTGTCCGCCCCGGTGGCGACGGTCACCGACCCGGCCGCCTCGGGCGGTTTCTACACCTTCTCCGGCACTCTGCCCGAGCGCTCCGGCAAGCACCTGCTGTACGCGGTGTGGCAGCGCTCGGACAGCCCCGAGGCGTTCTACTCCTGCTCCGACATCTCCTTCGGCGGCGACAGCGGCACCGCGGCCGGGGACGCCACGGGCAGCGACACCGGCAGCGACGCGGCGGGCGGGGACGCGGCCGGCGGTGCCGCCCCGGCACCCGAGGCCTCCGCCCCGTCCGAGGAGCAGCTCGCGGCCGCGGCCGGCAAGTCGACGATCGAGCACCACGGCCACGGCGACCAGGACGCGGAGACGACCACGGACCCGACTGACCCGGCCGCCCCGGACGCGGCGCCCGACCCGGCCGCCGAGGCCGCAGCGGCCGCCGGTGAGCCCAACCAGGTCAAGGCCGCCGGTGCGAGCACCGAGAACCTCGCCGAGACCGGCGGGGACAGCACCACGCCCTACATCGCCGTCGGTGGCGCCGCCGCCCTCGCGCTCGGCGCGGCCGCGCTGTTCGCGTCGGTCCGCCGCCGGGCGCTGACCGGTGGCCGTCACGGCCGCTGACCCGGGACCGGGGGAACGCGGGGTCCGTCCGGCGGCTCAGGCCGGACGGACCCCGCGTGTGTGCCGGGCGTCTCGTCAGCCGAAGACCGAGGCGCAGGTGGTGGGTGTGGCGTGCGCCGGGTCCAGGGCGCCCGCCACCTCGTGGAAGGCGATCCGGTCGAACAGCCCGATCGCCAGGTGCTCGGAGAAGTCGAGCGGACACAGGTCCTGGAGCAGGACGTTGCGCACGCCCGGGCCGCTGAGGAACTGGCTGCGGTACGGCGTGACCACCTCGTCGTACTTCGTGGCGAGGACGGTGTAGCGGACGCCTGGCACGGTGTCGCCGCCCGCGTTGAGCTTGGTGAGGACGTCGGAGCCGACGACCTGGTCGGCGAGGGCGGGGGTGTGCTCGTTCAGCAGGTCCCCGATGCCCGGGAAGTACGGCAGCAGGTTGGTGAGGCCGGAAAGCGTGGTGCCGTGGTTGCTGGGCGCGATGCCGACCAGGGCGTTCACCTTGGCGGCCCCGCCGAGGAACTTCAGGTAGTAGCGGGGCATCATGCCGCCCTGCGAGTGGCCGACGATGTCGGTCTCGGCGGCGCCGGTCGCGGTGAGCACCTTGTCGACGTAGGTGGCCAGTTGCTCCGCCGACTTCTCGACCGGGCCGAGGCCGTGGAAGAGCGGGACGCCGGGCAGTTGGCCGTAGTCGAGGGAGAAGACGCAGTAACCGCGGTTCTTCAGGTAGGGCGCGAGGCCCAGCCAGTTGTCGACGGAGTTCCCGAAGGTGCCGTGGACCAGGACGACGGGGCGGGGATGGGCGGCGGAGGGCTCGCAGGTGTAGTCGTTCCAGCCGGCGCTGGGGCGCGCGCCGGCGGCGTGGGCGGTGGTGGCGGCGGGGAGCAGCGCGATCGCGGCGGTCAGCAGCAGCGCGGTCAGCGGTCTGAGCAATCGGCTCCAGGGCAGCATCGGGTGATCTCCTTGCGGCTCAGGGGAGTTGCGTCAGCAGGACGCCCTGTGATCCGGATCACGAGGATGCTGTTCACTCGTCAAGTTACGGGCGAGTAGTGCAAGTGTGAAGTTACGCGTCAGTAAAAACTTCCAGCGATAACCAACGCCGCCGGCACCGCAGGTGATAGGGGGTCACCAGGTGGGCCGCACCGGTCCGCCCGGCGCCACCCGCAGCAGGCTGTCGCGCAACGCGCGCACCCCGTCCTCGCCCAGCACGCCGACCCACGCGTCCACGGCCTCCGCCGCCGCCTCCTCCGCGGCCCGCGTGCAGGCCCACCCCGCCCCGGTCAGTACGACCAGCCGGGCGCGCGCGTCGGCGGGATGCGGCCGGCGTTCGGCATACCCCTTGCGGACCAGCTCCTCGACGAGCTGACTGGCGGCCTGCTTGGTCGTCCCGAGGTGGGCGGCGAGGTCGGTGACCGTCGCGCCGTCCGGGGCGAGCCTGGTGAACGCGAACCCGTGCGCGGGGCGCAGCCCCTCGAAGCCGCGGGCGACGACCCCCTCGTGGATGCGCTGCGTGAGCCCGCCGGCCGCGGCGAGCAGGGCGGCGGACAGGGCCATGGCGTCGGAGTTCTGCACGGGGGCATTGAAACACCCTTGACATGTTGGTCAAGCAGCTTGACTATAAGGACCGGCAAAATGGTCAAGCAACTTGACCATTTGGTCACATCCACAGTCGCATCGCACCCAGTCCCACCCAGTCCCACCCAGTCGCACCCAGTCGCACCCAGAGGAGATCGCCATGCCCGTCGTCCGCTCGTCCGAAGGCGTCACCCACGAGATCCACGGCACCCGCTTCGTCTCGTACGCCAACCCACGCGTCGGCAGCAAGGAGCTGTGCGCCTGGCGCGGTGAGATCCCGGCGGGGACGAAGGCACCCGCGCACACCGTCGACCGGGAGGAGATCTTCCATCTGCTCACCGGCGAACTGCTGATCACCCTCGACGGCCGCACCGAGCGCGTCGCCGCGGGCGACACCGTGATCATCAACCCCGGGGCGACCCTCGCCGTCGAGAACCCCACCGACCGGACCGCGACGTCCTGGGTCACCACCTCGGTCGGCCTGACGGCCCGGATGGCCGACGGCACCCGGATCACTCCCCCGTGGGCCAACTGACCCACGGGGGCCTCACGCCGCCAGCGACCCCGGCATCACCGCCCTCGGCCCGAACTTCGCCCGCGCGCGGTCCGCGACCTCCTCGATCCGGCGGACCTTCTCGTCCACGGGGTCGAAGGTGAGCTGGTGGGAGGCCTGTTCGGCGGGGGCGAGGCCCTCGGCGCGCAGGACGACCGAACGGACCCGGGCGCGCTGGAGACCGAGCGCCTCGTACATGTCGTACGCGGTCCGCGTCAGCGCCGCCGAGTGCGCGGTCGGCTCCTTCAGGGTGCGGCTGCGGGTGGTGGCCGACCGGTCGGCGTAGCGGACGGTGAGGGTGAGGGTGCGGCACACCTTGTCCACGGCGCGCAGCCGGGTGCCCAGTTCCCCGGCGGCCGAGAGCAGGGCGCGGCGGTGCCGGTCGGGGTCCAGCTCGTCGCGGTCGAAGGGGCGGTCGGCGGCCAGGGACCGGGATACGCCGTTGGGGACGACGCGGCCGCGGTCGACACCCTGGGCCTTCTCGTGCAGCTCGCGGCCGGCCTTCGCGCCGACCAGGCGCTGGAGCGTGGACAGCGGCGCGGCGGCGACCCGGCCGAGGGTGTCGAGGCCGTACTCGCACAGGGTGCGGGCGGTCGCGGTGCCGACGCCGGGCAGCGCGGCGACTGGCTGGCCGGCGAGGAACTCCCGCTCCTCGCCCCCGGGCACCGCGCGGGTCAGCCCCGGCCGGGCGTCGCGCAGGGCCATGCGGGCCAGCATGGGGCCGGGACCGGCGCCGATCACGCAGTCGACGCCGTACAGCGCGAGGGCGCGGACGCGGATCACCGAGGCCAGCTCCACCGCGTCGCGTCCGAAGTACCGTTCGGCGCCGCGCAGGTCGGCCAGCGCGCCGTCGGGTGGCAGCGCCTCGACGACCGGCGTGAACTCCGCCAGCAGCCCGAGCAGTTCGGGCAGGGCCGCCTCGTACATCGGCGGCAGCTGGAAACGTACACAGAGAATCGTCATCCCGCACTCCCCGGACTCTGGTGCCACAACTTCCTTCCGACCGCGGGCCCTTCGCCCGCGGGGCGCAGATCTGCCCAGGGGTGCATCTCGTACCCCGTGGACATGCGGATCGTCCGCTGTCCCCCGTCGCCGTCGTCGCCGCCGTCGCCGTCGCCGTCGGCGGCGGCCCCGGCGGTCTCGGGGGTGGCGGGGGCGGCGGCCAGCCGGGCCGCGACGCCCTCGAGCCCCTCCTCGCCCCGCACCTCCAGCAGGTCCGCGAGGTTCCAGGCGGCGGAGCCCACCACGCTGAGGCTGCGCGGGCCGCGCCGCTGCACCACCCCGCGCACCAGCAGCAGCCAGGAGTGGAAGACGGTGTGCGCGCAGGCGTCGTGGGAGTCGTCGAAGAAGGCGAGGTCGACCAGGCCGGAGCCGTCGTCCAGGGTGGAGAAGATGACCCGGCGGCCGGAGCGGATCGGCGGCGTCTGGGTGGCCGCCTTGGCGCCCGCGACCAGCACCGTCTCCCCGTGCCTGGCCTCGCGCAGCCGCTTGGCCGACACCACGCCCAGTTCGCGCAGGAAGGTGCGGTGGTCGTCCATCAGGTTGCGCGAGGCGTCCATGGACAGCACGCCCAGTTCGGCGCTGAGCTTCTCCGCCGAGGTGAGGTCGGGCAGCCCGGCGGAGGCGGTCTTGCGTCCGCCGGACAGCGGGAGCTGGTCGCCGCGTCCGCCCCGGGCGCCGCGGTGCAGTTCGGTCAGGTGCAGTTGCAGGTCGCGGCGGTTGGCGCCGAACGCGTCCAGCGCGCCGACCTGGGCGAGCCGTCCGGCCAACGGCCTGCTGGGGCGGGCCCGTTCCCAGAAGTCGAGCAGGGAGGCGTAGGGCTGCCCCTCGGCGATCCGTTCCGCCTCGGCCTCGCTGATGCCGTGCACGTCAAGGAGGGCGAGGCGGAGTCCCCACGCGGCGGGCTTCCGTGACCCTGATTCAGACACCAGTTCGATCCTGTGTGCGGCCCCCGACTTGTTCACGTCCAACGGCAGGATCGGCACCCCGCGCCGTCGCGCGTCCGCCAGCAGCAGCCGCTTGGGGTACATGCCGGGGTCGTGGGTGAGCAGGCCCGCGTAGAAGGCGGCCGGGTGGTGCGCCTTCAGCCACGCCGACTGGTACGTCGGCACCGCGAAGGCGACCGCGTGCGCCTTGCAGAAGCCGTAACTGCCGAAGGCCTCGATGATCTCCCAGGTCCGCCGAATCGTTTCCGCGTCGTAGCCGCTCGCCGTCGCGTGCTGCGCGAACCACACCTTGATCCGCCCCTGCGACTCCGGGTCGGAAAGACCGCGCCGCACCCGGTCCGCCTCGCCGCGCCCGCAGCCGGTCATGATGTCGACGATGTCGATGATCTGCTCGTGGAAGACGACGACCCCGTACGTCCCCTCCAGCGGCTCCGCCAGGTCCTCGTGCGGGTAGCGCACCGGCGCGCGCCCGTGCCGGGCCTCGATGAACGGCCGCACCATGTCGGCGGCGACCGGTCCGGGCCTGAAGAGCGAGATGTCGACCACGAGGTCGTGGAAGGTGGCCGGCTGGAGCCTGCCGACCAGGTCCCGCTGCCCCGGCGACTCGATCTGGAAGCAGCCCAGCGTCTCGGCGGAGCGGATCATCCGGTACGTCGCCGGGTCGCCCTCCGGTACGGCGTCCAGGTCGACCTCGGTGCCCGTGGCCCGCTTCACCTCGGCGACCGCGTGCGCCATCGCCGACTGCATCCGCACGCCGAGCACGTCCAGCTTGAGCAGCCCGAGGTCCTCCACGTCGTCCTTGTCGAACTGCGCCATGGGGAAGCCCTCGCCGCTGGTCGGCATGACCGGCGTACGGGAGAGCAGTGAGGCGTCGGAGAGCAGCACGCCGCAGGGGTGCATGGCGACGCCGCGCGGGAGGGCGTCGAGGCCCTCGACCAGCTCCCAGAGCTTGCCGTAACGCCCCCCGCCGTCCCGCCGGGACTCCTCCGCCAGCTCCCTCAGCTCGGGCAGTTCCTCCAGCGCGGCGCGGGCGTCGCGGGCGCGGATGTGCGGGAAGGACTTGGCGACGCGGTCGATCTCGGCCGGGTCCATGGACAGGGCGGCACCGACGTCGCGGACGGCGTGGCGCACCCGGTACGTCTCCGGCATGGCGACGGTGGCGACCCGCTCGGTGCCGAAGCGGCCGATGATCGCGCGGTAGACCTCCAGCCGGCGCGCGGACTCCACGTCGATGTCGATGTCGGGCAGTACGACCCGCTCCCTGGACAGGAAGCGCTCCATCAGCAGCCCGTGCTCGACCGGGTCGGCGTGCGCGATGCCGAGGAGGTGGTTGACGAGCGAGCCCGCGCCGGAACCGCGCGCGGCGACCCGGATGCCCATGTGCCGTACGTCGTCCACGACCTGGGCGACGGTGAGGAAGTACGAGGCGAAGCCGTGGTGGGCGATGATGTCCAGCTCGTGGTGCATCCGCTCCCAGTACTCCCTGCGGTCGCCCCGTCGGTCGTAGCCGCGCAGCACCATGCCCGCCGCCGCCCGGGAGGCGAGCGCGCGCTGGGCGGTGCGGTGCCCGGCGCCGACGAGGTGCGGCTCGGGGAAGTGGACGGCGCCCATGCCGAGGTCGTCCTCGGGGTCGACCAGGCACTCGGCGGCCGTGGCCCGGGTCTGCTCCAGCAGGCGGTGGGCGGTGTCGCGCCGGAAGCCCGCGGACTCGACGATCCGCTCGGCGGCGTGCCGCATGGCGCCGGCGTCCTTGAGCCAGGCCTCGCCGGAGTCCAGTTCCTTGGAGGCGTCGATCGGGACGAGCCGGCGGGCGGCGTCCAGGACGTCGGCGACCTGGCCCTGGCCGGGGTCGGCGTAGCGGACGGCGTTGGAGAGCACCGGCCGGACGCCCTGCTCGGCGGCGAAGCCGACGGTGCGGGCGGCCAACCGCAGGGAGCCGGGGCCGGTGCCCTCGCGGCCGTGCCAGACGGCCTCCAGGCGCAGGGCGTCGCCGTAGACCTCCCGCCAGGGGGCGAGGAGCCGCGCCGCACGGTCGGGGCGGCCTGCGGCGAGGGCGCGGCCGACGTCGGAGTCGGGGCCGAGCAGGACGGTCAGGCCGTCGGCGTGGTTGTCGGACCAGGAGAGCAGCGGGGCGCCCTCGGCCGTGTGGGCGGCGGAGACCAGGCGGCACAGGTCGGCCCAGCCGCGGGCGCCGTCGCGGGCGAGGAAGGTCACCCGCGGGGCCGACTCGTCGACGAAGGCACCTCCGCGCACGGGGACGCGGCGCCGGTCACGGCGTACGGAGGTGGCCGTGCGTTCCGCCTCGGGCTCGGGGGCGGCCACCGCCAGGTCCGCGCCGAACAGCGGACGGACGCCCGCCCTGGCGCAGGCCTTGGCGAAGCGGACCGTGCCCGCGAGGGTGTCGCGGTCGGTGAGGGCGAGGGCGTCCATGCCCCGCTCGAAGGCGCGCTCGGCCAGCCGCTCCGGGTGGGAGGCGCCGTAGCGGGCGGAGAACCCGGAGACGGTGTGCAGGTGCGTGAAACCCGGCATCACGCACCTCCCGACTCTGAACCCGACGCCTTATCGAACGTCTGTTCCCAACTACCTCACCCCCACCATAGACCAATTCTCGAATGTGTGTGCGACATCCGTTCGGACCCGCCCCACCTGCGCATACGCCCGCCGACACGGACGGTGAGGACATGTCGCACACCCCGGTCACCGACCGCCGCAGCGGCTCCTTCCTCGGTGAGGTGAAGGACGCCGTCACCCCGCGGGCCACCCTGCTCGTGATCGGCGTGATCGCGCTCCAGCTGCTGTTCATCGCCTCCTACGTGGGGGCGCTGCACGACCCGAGGCCGAAGGACGTGCCCTTCGGGGTGGTCGCGCCCGGGGCGGCCGCCGAGCAGACGGTGGACCGGCTGGAGCGGCTGTCCGGCTCGCCGCTGGATCCGCGCACGGTGGCCGACGAGGCGAGCGCCCGGAAGCAGATCGTGAACCGGGAGATCGACGGCGCCCTGATCGTGAAGCCCGACGGCGGGCAGGACACCCTGCTGGTCGCCTCCGGCGGCGGCACCGTCCTCGCCACCACCCTGGAGGGCATCGTCGGCAAGGTGGAGAAGGCCGAGCGGCGCGCGGTACGGATCGTCGACGTGGCCCCGGCCTCTCCCCACGACTTCGACGGGCTGTCGTCCTTCTACCTGGTCGTGGGCTGGTGCGTCGGCGGCTATCTGTGCGCCTCGATCCTGGCGATCAGCACCGGCGCGCGGCCGGCCAACCCGCGCCGCGCGGCGATCCGGCTGATCGTGATGGCGCTGGTCGCGATCGTCGGCGGGCTCGGCGGCGCGGTGATCGTCGGGCCGGTCCTGGGCGCGCTGCCCGGCGCCGTGGTGGACCTGTGGGGGCTCGGCGCGCTGATCACCTTCGCGGTGGGCGCCGCCACGCTCGCCCTCCAGGGCGTCTTCGGGATCGTGGGCATCGGTCTTGCGATCCTGCTGGTGGTGATCGCGGGCAACCCGAGCGCGGGCGGCGCCTTCCCGCTGCCGCTGCTGCCGCCGTTCTGGAAGGCGATCGGCCCGGCGCTGCCCCCGGGCGCGGGCACCTGGGCGGCCCGCTCGATCGCCTACTTCAAGGGGAACGACGTGACCTTCTCCCTGCTGGTGCTGTGGGCGTGGGCGGTCGCGGGGACGGTGATCACGATGCTGGCGGCCGTGCTGCCCATCGGGCAGCGGGAGAAGGAGTTGCCCGCCCGGGCCGACTGACCCGCCGCGGGCGTGCGGAAGTCCCCGCCGCGGGCGTGCGGAAGTCCCGCCGCGGACACGCGGAAGTCCCGCCCCTCGCGCGCGGGACGGGACTTCACAGGTGCGGGTGGTGCTCAGCCGATCTGCGTACCGGTGGCCGACAGGGCCTCCGTCACCGGCTGGAAGAAGGTCTCGCCGCCCGAGGTGCAGTCGCCGCTGCCGCCGGAGGTGAGGCCGATGGCCTGGTCGCCCGAGAAGAGCGAGCCGCCGCTGTCGCCGGGCTCGGCGCACACGTCGGTCTGGATCAGGCCGTTGACGATGTCGCCGTTGCCGTAGTTCACGGTGGCGTCCAGGCCGGTCACCGTGCCGTCGTGCACCTGGGTGGTGGAACCGCTGCGGGTCACCTCCATGCCGACGGTGGCCTCGGAGGCGCCCGAGATGGCCTGGGAGGAGCCGTCGTAGAGGTTCACCTCGCTCGGGTGATCCACGTCCGCGGTGTACTTGACCAGGCCGTAGTCGTTGTCCGGGAAGCTGGACGCCTCGTTCTCGCCGATGACGTTCCCGGAGGAGTCCGACCAGCTCGAGATGGACTCGGTGCAGTGGCCGGCGGTGATGAAGTACGGCTCGCCGCCCTTGGTCACGTTGAAGCCGAGCGAGCAGCGCCCGCCGCCTCCGGTGATGGCGTCGCCGCCCGCGACGAAGGGCTTGTACTCGCCCTTGGTCCGCTGGAGTTCGGCCTTGGCGCCCAGCCCGTCGACCACCTTGGTCAGCTTGGTCAGCTCGGCCTTGGAGACCGTGCGGTCGGCGGTGACGACGACCTTGTTGGTGGTCGGGTCGGTCGCCCAGGAGGTGCCCGGGATGGTCGCGTCCTCGGTGAGGGTGGTGCGCGCGCTCTTCAGGTCGGCGAGCGAGTTCGCGACGACTCTCGCCTTGGCGCCGGCCTCCTCGACGGTCTGCGCGGCGCTCTCGTCGAGCACGTTGACCACGAGGCTCTTGGCCTGCGCGTCGTAGTACGTGCCCGCCGCGTCGGTGCCGAGGTCGCCGATCAGCGTGGAGGCGAGCTTTCCGGCCGCCGTGACCGACAGGGTCTCGGGTGCGGAGGTCGGCTGGGACTCGCTGGCGTTCGCACTCTGGAAGGTGACTCCCGCGGCGACCAGTGCGGTGATTCCCGCACCTACCACGGCGGCCCGCCGCCTGGGTATGCGTCGGTGCTTCAACTCATGTCCTCCTGTGGGGGGTCGGCCCGGGAGGTTGTGGGGACCTCGCGAACCGGAAGGCTGGTTGACGAGCGTTCACTCTTCCGATTCCACAGGCGGTACACAAGGTCGACTTCGAGACGTGCGCACGACAACTCCAGCGCGGTCACACGGCCTTCACCGTTCATGCTCCTTCCAGCAGGATTCACGCGGCGAACGCATCAGCAAACGCTACGAGCGAGTAACCGCGGCTTGGCCGAACCGGTCCAGCCCTGTCCGAAAACCACCCCTTGCATTCAGGCCGCCGCGTGTGCGTCTACACGCGGTGGTGGCACCGGGCCCGGACACGCGCGGGCACGGAAGAGCCCCCGCACACCGACGGGTGTACGGGGGCTGTCGAACTGCCGGACTGCCGGGGACTAGTAGACGCTGACGCCGTAGGCGCTCAGGGCCTCCGTCACCGGCTGGAAGAACGTCGTACCGCCGGAGGAGCAGTTGCCGCTGCCGCCGGAGGTCAGACCGTACGCGGTGCCGTTGCTGCCGTAGAGCGAACCACCGGAGTCGCCGGGCTCGGCGCAGACCGTGGTCTGGATGAGGCCGCCGACGACGTCACCGCCGCCGTAGTTGACGGTGGCGTTCAGGGCGGTGACCCGGCCGCTGTGGGTGCCCGAGGTGGAGCCGTCACGGATGACGGTGGTGCCCACGCTCGGGGTGGCCGCGCGGGTGATGTCCACGCCGTTGGCGGTGCCGGGCCGGCTCACGGAGCCCGTGTACTGCACGATGCCGTAGTCGTTGCCCGGGAAGCTGGAGCCCGCCGTCTGTCCGATGACGGTGCCTCCGGAGCTGGCGCGCCAGGCGCCGGCGCCGTCGGTGCAGTGACCGGCGGTCAGGAAGTACTCGGCTCCGCTGCTGGTGCGGACGTTGAAGCCGAGGGAGCAGCGCCAGCTGCTCGCGTAGATGGCGTCGCCGCCCTGGATGAGTTTGTTGAACGTGCCGGGGGTGCGCTTGACCGTGAGCGCGCCGGCCTTGTCGCCGGCCTGCTCCTTGATCTTCGCGATCTCGGCCTGGGAGACGGTGCTGTCGACGGTGAGCAGCACCCGGCCGGACTCGCTGTCGACGGCCCACGCGGTGCCGGGGACGTCGGCCTTGAGTACCGCGCTGCCTGCACTGCTCAGCTCGGCGGCACTGAAGGTGGCCGGGGTGGGTGCCGCGTTCGCGCTGGGGATCGCGACGGCGGCCGCGGCCACGAGGCCGGTGGATACGGCGATCAGCCGAGTCCGTCTCGTGATGCCGCTGCGGGGGGTGGTGCGCTTGATCCTCACTTTTCGTTCCTCCACAGGGGAAGTCGGGGGCCCCTCTTGGTGGGGTCGGGGGCCCGTGAGGCGCAGCCAGGGACGGACCTCCGGGTTCCGGAT
This sequence comes from Streptomyces sp. BBFR51, assembly GCF_044591655.1. Classification (NCBI taxonomy): domain Bacteria; kingdom Bacillati; phylum Actinomycetota; class Actinomycetes; order Kitasatosporales; family Streptomycetaceae; genus Streptomyces; species Streptomyces sp. BBFR51. The sequence continues at coordinate 1,933,534 of NZ_CP172448.1, forward strand.
ACGTCGTGCCCCTGACAAGCGCTGAGGTTGGAGTATTCGGCCGAACGACCGGTCGGCGCAAGAGTGCCTTTCGGCCGTCAACCTTTGAACGACCTTTACCGCCCCCGCATGGCCGCGCCGGCCGTCAGCAGCACCGGGTCGCCGTCCCTCGTCCACCGCCCGGGGATGTCCGGAAGTTGACCGTCCGGAGGGTCCGCCGGACGCGTCAGCCGTCACCCGTCGTCATGGGCACCCCTTCCCCCGGGTCGGCCAGACCGAGGTGGGAACGCAGGGTGGCACCCTCGTAGGCGGTACGGAACGCGCCCCGTTCCTGCAGCAACGGGACCACCCGGTCCACGAACCCGTCCAGCCCGCCCGGGGTCAGCTGCGGTACGAGGATGAAACCGTCGGCGGCGTCCCGCGCCACGAACTCCGTCAGTTCGGCGGCGACTTCTTCGGGGGTGCCGACGAAGGACTGCCGGGCGCCCGCCTCGATCACGGTCTGCCGGATGGACAGTCCCCTCTCCTGGGACAGGGCCCGCCACTTCTCGGCGGTCGCCACGCTGTCGCCGTGCCGGGTCCGGCCCTGGCTGAGCGCCGGTTCGGGCACCGGGTCGATGTCGGGCAGCGGCCCGTCGGGGTCGTAGGCGGACAGGTCGACGCCCCAGATCTGCTCCAGCGTCAGCAGCGCGGTCTGCGGGGAGACCTGCTGCCACCGGATCTCCTCGGCGCGCTCGCGCGCCTCGGCGGCGGTGTCCCCGAGGACGACGGTGACCCCGGGCATGATCTTGAGGTCGTCCGGGCCGCGGCCGTACCTCGCCAGGCGCCGCTTGACGTCGGCGTAGAAGGCGCGGCCCGCCTCCAGGGTGCCGTGCCTCGTGAAGATCACGTCGGCCGAGGAGGCGGCGAACTCCCGGCCCTCGTCGGAGTCGCCCGCCTGGATCACCACCGGGTGCCCCTGCGGGGAGCGGGGCAGGGTGAACTCGCCCGCGATGTCGAAGTGCCGCCCGTGGTGGGCGAAGGGGCGGGGGGTGCCGTCCGGGGTCCAGGAGTCCCACAGTTCCCGTGCGGTGGCGACGAACTCCGCGGCGCGGGTGTACCGGTCGGCCCGGTCCAGGTAGCCGCCGCGGCGGAAGTTCTCGCCGGTGAAGGCGTCGGAGGAGGTGACCACGTTCCAGGCCGCGCGGCCCGCGCTGAGGTGGTCCAGGGTGGCGAGCCTGCGGGCGAGTTCGTAGGGCTCGTTGAAGGTGGCGTTGACCGTGGCGGCGAGCCCGAGGCGTTCGGTGACGGCGGCGAGCGCGTTCAGCACGGTCAGCGACTCGGGGCGGCCGACCACGTCCAGGTCGTGGATACGGCCCTTGTGCTCGCGCAGCCGCAGTCCTTCGGCCAGGAAGAAGAAGTCGAACAGGCCGCGCTCGGCGGTACGGGCGAGGTGCTCGAAGGAGGCGAAGTCGATCTGCGAGCCGGAACGCGGATCGGCCCAGACGGTGGTGTTGTTGACGCCCGGGAAGTGCGCGGCCAGGTGCATCCTCCTGGGCTCCACCCTCTTGGGCTCCATCCTCCTGGGTTCCGCCCTTCTGGGCTCCAAGCTCTCGGGTCCGGTCATGACGCTCCTCGCGCGACGGCGTACTGGTTGGCGGGCCGGGCCAGGCCCAGGTGGTCCCGGAGCGTGCTGCCCGGGTAGAAGGTGCGGAACAGTCCCCGGTGCTGGAGCAGGGGCACGGTGCCGTTGACGAGGCGTTCCAGATCGCGGCGCGGTTCGACCGGCGTGAGGTGGAAGCCGTCGACGACGCCGTCCCGGTGCCAGGAGGCGATCAGTTCGGCCAGGTCGACGGGGCCGCCGCGGTACAGCGGGCCGCGTGCGGTGGTCCGGGGGCCGCCTCCGCCGTGGCCGGGGTCGGCCGCGTACTCGCCGTCGAGGTCGACGTCCAGGGCCGCGAGGACTCGCAGGTCGTCCGGGTCCCGGCCGTGCGCCGCCGCGGACGCCCGCAGTTCGGCCCGCGCGGCGGCGGCCTGCGCGGGCAGCGCCGTGCGGACGAGGGCGACGTCGGCGTACCGGGCCGCGACGGCCCGCGCGGGCCGGTTGGTGGCGTCCACCACGCGCACGGGGTGCCCCTGCGGGGGCCGCGGCACGATCGAGGGGCCCTTGACGGAGAACGCGGAGCCGGTGAAGTCGACGTAATGCAGCTTGTCCCGGTCGACGAAGCGGCCGGTGGCCACGTCCCGGATCTCGGCGTCGTCCTCCCAGCTGTCCCACAGGCGCGCCGCCACGTCGGCGGCCTCGCCGGCCTCCTGCCAGAGCGCGTCGGCGGGCGCGGCGTCGCGGCGGCCGAAGAGGCGGGCCTCGCCCTCGGTGGTGGACACCTCGATCCGCCAGCCGGCCCGGCCGCGGCTGATCCAGTCGAGGGTCGCCACGGCGGCCTGGACGTGGAAGGGCTCGGTGTGGGTGGTGGTGACGGTGGGGACCAGGCCGACGCGCCGCGTGGCGGGCGCCGCGCGGGACAGGACGGCCAGCGCGTCGGGGCCGGGGCGGGCGAGGCTGTCGCCCAGGGTCACGAAGTCGAGCGCGCCGCGTTCGGCGAGCCGGGCGGCCGCCACGTACGCGTCGGCGTCGTACACCGACGGCCGGTCGAGGGCGGTGGCCAGGTGCAGCCGCCGCCTGCCGTGGGAGGAGGTCATGCGGGTCATCCCTTTCCGAACTGCGGTTCCAGAACTGCGGTTTCAGAGGACCTTGGACAGGAACGCCCGGGTGCGCTCGTGCCGCGGGCGGTCCAGTACGTCGCCGGGCGGGCCCTGCTCGACGACGCGGCCGTCGTCCATGAAGACCACCGTGTCGGCCACCTCGCGGGCGAAGCCGATCTCGTGCGTGACGACGATCATGGTGGTGCCCTGCCGGGCCAGGTCCTTGATGACGTCGAGGACCTCGCCGACCAGTTCGGGGTCGAGCGCGGACGTCGGCTCGTCGAACAGGAGCAGCTTCGGTTCCAGGGCGAGCGCCCGCGCAATGGCGACCCGCTGCTGCTGACCGCCGGACAGCTGCCGGGGGAAGGCGTCGGCCTTGTCCTCGAGCCCGACCCTCTCCAGCAGCCGGCCGGCCGCCTCCACGGCCTCGCGGCGTGAGCGCTTCAGTGCGGAGACCGGGGCCTCGGTGAGGTTCTCCAGCACGGTCAGGTGCGGGAAGAGATGGAAGTTCTGGAAGACGAAACCGATCCGCGTGCGCTGCTTCAGCACCTCGCGCTCGGGCAGTTCGCGCAGCCGGTCGCCGGTGCGCCGGTAGCCGATGAGGTCACCGTCCACGCTGATCACGCCCCGGTCCACCTTCTCCAGGTGGTTGACGGTGCGCAGCAGCGTCGACTTGCCGGACCCGGAGGGGCCGAGGACCACGGTCACCTCGCCGGTGCGCACGGTGAGGTCGATGCCCTTGAGCACCTCCAGCGGGCCGAAGCTCTTGTGCACGGACCTGATGTCGACCATGACGTTCGTCTCGCTCATCGCGAGGACTCCTCGAGCAGTGGGGGGTGCGGTGCCGCGGGCCCGGCGGGCGCCCGCAGGAAGGTCAGCGCGGCCCGCGCGGTGGCGTCGTTCTGCCGGAACGCCACCCCGCCGGTGCGGGGCCGGGTGAAGGCGCCCGAACCGCGCGCGTCGGTGTGCGGCCCGAGTGCGAACCGCCGCGGGTGCGGGCGCCCGGCCCGGTCCAGCACCCGTCCGTCGGTCCGGTCCACGGCCAGCAGGCCGTCCGGGGTCGTGGCGGCCCCGTCGGCGTACAGCGCGCGCAGCAGCGGATCGCGGGTGCGCTCGACGGTGGGGTGCGGCAGCCGTGCCTCGACCAGCGCCCGCGCCTCGACGGCGGTGCCCGGCACGGTGGCGCCCCTCGTCCGGAACACCCCGTCCTCGGCGGTGACCGTCATGCCGGCGCCCAGGAAGCGCACGACGCCGGCCCGGGACAGCGCGAGCAGCTGCCGCAGCCGGGGTCCGGGCGGGCCCGAGGCAAGGTAGCTGAAGAAGCCGTGCCACCGGCCGCCGACGTCGCCGAGCCGGACGAGCTGCCCGTAGACGGAGAGCAGGGCGAGGAAGACCGCCAGGTCGGGGCTGTGCGCCGGGTCGTGACGGCGCCGCAGATCGGCCTCGACGTATCGGCGCAGCCCCTCCTGGAGTTCGTCGTGCGAGTCGTGGCGCACGGCGTCGAGGGGGCGGTCGAGGGCGGCGAGGTCGAGCCGGTCGGCGGGGTCGGGCACGGCGGCGGCGACGAGGGCGGCCCGTCCGTCCGGGCCGGCGAGGGCGTACCGCGCCTCGAAGTCGGCCCAGTCGGCGCCCACCCGTTCCGGATGGGCGGTGAACAGGCGGTGGTAGTGGGCGAAGCCCAGCTCCTTCTCGATCAGCGGCCACACGTCCCGCCGGAAGTCGAAGCCCTCCGGCCGGGCGAGGAGTTCCTCGGTCTCGGCGGGTCCGAAGAACCTCGGCAGCGGCGGCCGCTCCCCGGTCCAGTCGTAGCCGATCTTCGAGTGGTACGGCACTCCGCGCCGCGAGCCTACGTACAGCACCGGTTCCCGGCCGGACGGCACGTACGTGTCCCCGTCGTAGCGGCCGCCCCTGCCCTCGGTCAGCAGCACCATCAGGTCCACGAAGGCCAGTCCGAGTCCGCGCACGAGGACCGGCTCCCCGGGGCGCAGCGCGGACAGGTCGCTGTCGGCGGTGAAGTCCGGCGGCAGGTGGACCAGGCCGTGCGCGCGGGCGTACGCCGACAAGTCCCGCTGCTCCTCGTCGGGTTCGGCGTCGAGGTGGCCGAGGGCGAGGACGACCAGGTCGGCGGGGAGCGGAGTGCCGCGGCCCTCCAGCCACACCCGCTGGCGTTCCTCGGGCGAGCCCTCCACCCGTACCGCGCGGCGCGTGTGGTGGTACACGACGACGTTCGGCGGCAGCCCCGCCACGGCACGCTGGTACACCCAGCGCAGGTAGGCGCCCTGGGCCTGCCGGCCGGCGAAGGTGCCGCCGTCCAGGCCCGCCCACTCGTGCAGGGTGGGGCCCGGCCGCACGGGACCGGCCATCTCGACCGTCTCGTCGGTGAACATGGTGACGTCCTCGGCGTGCGAGTTCATCCACAGCAGCGGCGACTGCTCGGCGCGCCAGATGCGCCCGGCGCCCGGTGGGTGCGGGTCCACGAGATGGATGTCGAGGCCGGAATCGTCGTACAGCTCGGGCGCGTTGGCGGCGATGCGCTCCAGCAGTCCGGTGCCGCGCGGTCCGGCGCCCACGATCACCAGGGACGGCCGGCTCATCGGGTGCGCCCCGTGCCGCGGGCGTAGTGCCTCTCGACGTAGTACTGGCCGACGCCGAGCAGCGAGGTGACCACGGTGTACCAGACGGTGGCCACCATCAGCAGCGGGATGACCTGGTAGGTGCGGTGGTAGACGAGCTGCACCGAGTAGAGCAGGTCCTGTACGGCGATGACGCTGACGATGGAGGTGCCCTTGAGTGTGCCGATCAGCATGTTCCCGGCCGGCGGCACGATGGAGCGCATGGCCTGCGGGAGGACGATCCGCCGCCACCGGCGCCACCGGCTCAGGCCGAGTGCCTGCGCGGCCTCGATCTGGCCGCGGTCCACGGACAGGATGCCGCCGCGCACCACCTCGGCCGCGTAGGCGGCCTCGTGCAGCGTCAGGCCGATGACCGCCACGGTGACCGGGCCGAGCAGGTCGACCGTCTTCACGCCGAGGACCTGCGGGTACAGGGCACCGATGTTGAACCACAGCAGCAGCTGGACCAGGATCGGTATCGACCGGAACAGCCACACGTACCCCCAGCTCACGGCGCGCAGCACGGGGTTGGCGGAGAGCCGGAACGCGGCGAGCAGGGTGCCCAGCGCGAAGCCGAGGACCATGACGACGGCGGTCAGCCACAGGGTGAGCCACAGGCCGCGCAGGACCGCGTCGGAGGTGAAGTAGTCCGCGACGACGCCCCACTGGAAGGCGTCGTTGCGCAGCACGGAGTTGACGGCGAGGCCGAGGAGGACGAGGACGACGACGGCGGCCGTCCACTGGCCGAGACGACGCTCTGGGACGATCCGCGGGAGGTCCGCCCGGTCCGGGGAGTCCGGTACGGCGGCGGACTTGGCGAGGGTGTCGGAGGACATGCGAAGGCTCCGTGACATCGAGTCAGTCGGACACGGTGGGTGGTGCCTTCACACGGCCGAGCCCCTCAGCAGGGCCGTCCGCCGAGAGTACGGCGGTGTTTCGGTCCGCTGTCAAGGCCGTCCACACTGTGAGCCGCACATCTCAATTCGTTGACGCGGAACCGGATGCCTGTTCCACTTGGCCCATGCATCCACAGCAGTGGCTGGTCACGCGCTCCCACATCGACTTCGGTCGAGTGTGGTCCTGTTCCTGTTGAGCCGACCTCCCTGCCTGCCCTGCCTGCCCTGACCGCCTGATCCCGTCGGGGCCTCCTCGGGTTCGACCTGTCGTCCCGCCTTCACACGCGCACCCCTCCCCTCGCGCCGCCCCATGCCTTCGCTCTCAGGAGACCTCTGACCATGCGCATGCCCATGCGTGCACCCTCGCGCGCCCGAAAACGACTTTTCCCGCCTTACGCCCTGATCACCTCGGCGGCCCTGCTCCTCACGGCGTGCGGCTCCGGTGACCCCGCCGGGGACGCGGCGAACGCGGCGGCCGGCTCCGACGCGATCCCCACCACGGACGTCGTCTCCGGCATCGGAGAGAACGCGGACGCCGTGCAGCTGCTGCCGCCCGGCACCGGCGAACTCACCCTCGCCGTCAGCGTCGGCGGCACCCCTCCCGGCACCACCTACCTGGCCGACGGCAAGACGCTGACCGGCCAGGACGTCGACTTCGCGAACGCCGTCGCCAAGGCGCTCGGCATCACGCTCAAGACCGAACAGGCCTCCTTCGAGGCGATCCTGCCGGCCCTGGACAGCGGCAAGTACGACCTCGGCGCCAGCAACTTCGGTGTGACCGAGGAGCGGCGCAGGACCATCGACTTCGTCACCTACATCAACGACGGCCAGGGCTTCGCCGCCCGCGAGGACAGCGGGCTGTCCAAGGTCACCGGCCTGGAGCAGCTGTGCGGCCTGAAGGTGGCGACCGGCGCCGGCACCACCTTCGAGGCCACGCTGGAGGAGAACCGGCACCTGTGCACGGACGCCGGCGACAAGGCGTACACGGTGCAGACCTACAGCGAGCAGGGCGCGCTGTGGTCCTCGCTCCAGCAGGGGCGCAGCGACGTCGTGATGTCCACCATCAACGGCCTGCGCTACGCGGTCGCCCACCAGCAGGGCGTGAAGTTCCTGAACGAGTTCCACCGCCTGGACGTCGGCTTCGCCCTGAAGAAGGGCTCGAAGCTGGCGCCCGCCCTCCAGACAGCGGTGAACGGGCTGATCGCCGACGGGACGTACGACCGGATCCTGAAGAAGTGGGAGACGACGGAGTCGGCGATCGAGAAGTCCCGGATCTCACCACCGGAGCTGAAGGACTGACGGCAGGACTGACGGCCTCTCAGCAGTCACACCCGCAGCCGTCGCAGCAGCATCCGTCGCCACAGCAGTTGCCGCAGCAGTCACAACAGTCGCAGCAGTCACCGCAGTCGCACTTGGAGCACAGCCCTTCCCTGTGCTGCCTGCTCCAGGGGTCCTCGAACGTGCCGCAGCACATCTGGCACGTGCAGGCCAGCCCCAGCCACACGGCGCATCCGGTGAGCAGCCCGCGCCGGTCGCGCCGGGGCGGCTCCGGGGGCGTCGGCCCACCGGGGCCGCCGGGGGCGCCCGGAGTGCCGGGAGGGGCGTACGGATGGCTGCCGTGGGCGCACGAGACGGTGCCGAACGCGCGGTCCACGGAGTTTCCCAGCTCGTGCACGAGCAGCCGGTGCACCAGCCGGCCGTCGCCGAACTCGGCCTCCCGCAGGGCCAGCCGCACCCCGTGCACGGCGTCGTCCGCGAGCCGCCGGGCCTCGGTGAGCGGCGTACCGGTGGCGGTGAGCGGGTTCCAGGCGCCGGACGCGGCGTCGGCCTCCTGGTCCTCCACGGCGTCCAGGAGGTGGGCGAGCCGGCCGAAGAGCCGTCCGGCCTCGGCGAGCGGCGCGGCGTTGTGCGGCCGCCCGGCGAGGTGCGCGGTGTGCGCGAAGGCGGCGGCGGTCGCGGTCTCGGTCGGCTCGGTGACGGTGAGCAGGGGCGTGCCCGGCCCGGCGAGCGCCTCGATGCCGCCCTGCCGGTCCACGGCGTCGAGCAGTACGGCGGTGTCGAAGCCGACGGCGCTGCCGCCCCGTGCTCCGGCCGTGTCCCAGCCGGTGGCGATCCGGCGGGCGGCGAGCGCCACCGGCCGCCGGGCCAGCAGCCCGTCCCCGTCGGCGACATGGTCGCGCACCTTGGCCGAGGCCAGCACCAGCGAGACGGCCGCCGCGAGCCGGGCCCCCTCGCCGTGCGCGACGGAGGCGGTGCGCATGCCGCGCAGCGGGCAGGGTCCGGCGGTGCGCCGCCCGGCGCCCGCGCCGCCCCGCTCGGCCTGAGCCTCCGTCAAAACCGATATGAGGAGCCCGTCATAGTTCGTCACGATGCGCGCGAACTGTCCGTGGTCCTTGCGCAGAGCGAGACACAACCCGCACAAATGCGCCATCCACTGGCTCGTGAGGCTCTCTCCGAGCCGATGCCTGCACGGCCTGACGATTCCGAACACGACACTCCCCCGTGGTTGGTACGACGCTGAGCTGCGGCATCGTACCCACCGTCGCGTTCACCCGTACGCACCCGTCCTCACCCGTCCGCCGAGAAGAATCATATTTCACTCACAGTCAGCAGCCGTTTGGGAAACGACCCTTGGGACACAAGGACTCTCGACGGATTCGCTGTGCACCAGTACCGTCACAAACCCCCCGCGCGGCGTCTATCCACTTGGCGCGACGTCCGCATCATGGATGACCATAGGGATGCGGAAGCACGAAAGACCGCTGTGAGAGGAGGCGTCCATGGGATCGGTACGCAAGGCGAGTGCGTGGCTCGGCCTCGTCGACGACAACGATGACGAGCGTTACTACGACGACGACTACTCCGAGGGCACCGAGACCGGGGACGCCTGGGTCACGGACCCGCGGGTGAAGGTGGCCTCGGACGTGGCCGAGGAGAAGGGCCGCCGCATCGCGACGGTCACCCCGGACAGCTTCCGGGACGCACGGTCCATCGGTGAACTGTTCCGGGACGGGGTCCCGGTCATCGTGAACCTGACGGCCATGGAGGGCGCCGACGCCAAGCGCGTGGTCGACTTCGCGGCCGGACTGATCTTCGGCCTGCGCGGTTCGATCGAGCGGGTGTCGACCCGGGTGTTCCTGCTGAGCCCGGCGGACACCCAGGTCATCAGCGGCGAGTCCGCCACGCACCGATCCGACGGTTTCTTCAACCAGAGCTGAGGCGGGGCCGCGCACCACGGCCCCGCCCGCCCCGATCCGCGCTCCTACCGGAAGGCGTCCAGTCCGGTGAGCGCCTTGCCCAGCACGAGCTGGTGCATCTCGACGGTGCCCTCGTAGGTGAGCACCGATTCCAGGTTCGTCGCGTGCCGCATCACGGGGTATTCGAGGGAGATCCCGTTGGCGCCGAGGATCGTGCGGGCCGTACGGCAGATGTCGATGGCCTCGCGTACGTTGTTGAGCTTGCCGAAGCTGACCTGCTCGGGACGCAGGCGGCCGGCGTCCATGCGCCGCCCGAGGTGATGGGCGAGCAGGATCCCCTTGTGCAGTTCGACCGCCATGTCGGCGAGCTTGGCCTGGGTCAGCTGGAACCCGCCGATGGGCCGCCCGAACTGCTCCCTCGACTTCGCGTACTGAACGGCCGCCTCGAAGGAGCTGCGGGCCGCGCCCATCGAGCCCCACACGATGCCGTAGCGGGCGTGGGTGAGACAGCTGAGCGGTCCGCGCAGTCCGGCGCCTTCCGGCAGTACGGCGTCGGCGGGCAGCCGTACGTCGTCGAGGACGAGTTCGCTGGTGACGGACGCCCGCAGGGACCACTTGTGCTTGATCTCGGGCGCGGAGAAGCCGGCGCTGTCGGTCGGCACGACGAAGCCGCGGATGCCGTCCTCGGTCTGCGCCCAGACGACGGCGACGCCGGCCACCGACCCGTTGGTGATCCACATCTTGCGGCCGTTGAGCACCCAGTCCCCACCCGCGTCCCGCTTGGCGTGGGTGCGCATGTTGGCGGGGTCGGAGCCGTGGTCGGGCTCGGTCAGCCCGAAGCAGCCGATGACCTCGCCGGCGGCCATGCGCGGCAGCCACTGCTGCTTCTGCTCCTCGCTGCCGAAGCGGTGGATGGCGTACATGGCGAGGGAGCCCTGCACGGAGACCAGGGAGCGGATGCCGGAGTCGGCCGCCTCCAGCTCCAGGCAGGCGAGCCCGTACTGGACGGCGGTGGCTCCCGCGCAGCCGTAGCCCTTGAGCGACATGCCGAGCGCGCCGATGGAGCCGAGTTCGCGGGCCAGGTCGCGGATGCCGGGCAGCTCGCCCCGCTCGTACCAGTCCGCGATGTGCGGCAGCACGCGGTCCGCGGCCCAGGTGCGCACGGTGTCCCGGATCGCCAGGTCCTCCGGTTCCAGGAGGTCGTCGACGCCGAGGGGGTCGGCGGGGTCGAACGCGGGCAACTTGGGGGACGCGGCCATGGGACACCCTCCGGGACGGTTAAAACTAGCGGCGCTAGTTACGACTCTCCTGCCGACGTTACGATGCGAGGCACCGCACGTCCACCATGCCCGTCCCCCACCCACGCACCACCGGTTCACCGCCAACCGAGAGGTGAACGTCGGCCGCGGGGGCCGCGCACCGTCGGCGGCTTGCGGCAGTCGAGTCGCAGCCGGGCCTGTGCCGCCCGGGACACGCGCTCACACGGAGACGCGGGACTCCACGGCCCCCCGAGGCGCAGGCACGGAGACCTCCTCCTCGCACTGCATCACCCGAGGCAACCGCAACGCCATCACCGCCCCCAGCAGCAACAACCCCGCACTCACCACCAACGTCACATGCAGCCCATGCACGAACGCATCGGCCGCCGCCCGCCGCAACGCACCCCCCGCAGGCCCCCCGAGCTGCGCGGCAACCTCGTACGCCTCCCCCAGCGAATGCCCCGCCGCCACCGACGCCGACGCCGGCACCCCGGGCACGCCTCCCGCCACCCCCGGCGTGTACGCCGCGTTCATGACGCTGCCCAGCAGCGCGATCCCGATCCCGGCGCCCAGTTGGTAGGAGGTCTCGCCGATCGCCGCCGCCCCGCCGGACTGCTCCTGCGGCGCCTCGCTCAGCATCGACTCGTACGCCCCGAACAGCGTCGTCTCCAGACCGAAGCCGAGCAGGACGAAGCCGCAGAGCAGCAGCGCGCAGTTGTCGGCGCGGCCCATCGCCGTGAGCAGCAGCACCGCGAAGGCCGTCAGGCAGAACCCGACGCACACCATCGTCCGCGGCCCGAAGCGCCGCAGCATCCGCGCCCCCGCCAGCCCCGCCGCCATCGCCGCGAAGGTCAGCGGCAGCAGCCGCAGCCCGGTCTGGAGCGGGGACAGCCCGAGCACCAGTTGCAGATACTGCGCCGCGATCAGTTCCAGACCCACCAGCGCCAGCATCGCCAGCACGATGCACCCGACCGACGTACTGAACGCCGGCCGCCGGAACATCCGCAGGTCCACCAGCGGGTACGTACGCCGTCGCTGCCGCCGTACGAAGCCGGTCAGCAGGGCCGCGCCGGCCACCAGCGGCAGCACGGTGAACACGCTCGCCACCGGCTCACCGCCGCCCAGCCGCTTCACGCCCAGGACGACCCCGAACAGACCGGCCGCCGCCATCAGCGCGCCGACCACGTCCCAGGGCCCGCGGCCGTCGCCCTTGGACTCGGGCAGCAGCAGCCGCCCCACCGGCAGGCTGACCAGCATCAGCGGGATGTTGACGAGGAAGACCGAGCCCCACCAGAAGTGCTCGAGGAGGAAGCCGCCGAGCAGCGGGCCGACCGCCGCGCCGACCGCGGCCACGGCGCTCCAGATGCCGATGGCCAGCGCCCGCTCCCGCCGGTCGGGGAAGACCTGCCGCAGGATCGACAGGGTCGCCGGCATGATCATGGCGCCGCCGACGCCCAGCAGCGCGCGGGCCGCGATCAGGACCTGGGCGCCCTCGGCGAGGGCCGCGAGCGCGGAGGCGACGCCGAAGAGGGCGTAGCCGAGCAGGAGGACCCGTCTGCGGCCGACCCGGTCGCCCAGCGTGCCGAAGAGGATCAGCAGCGAGGCACAGACGAGCGGATAGACGTCGACGATCCAGAGCAGTTCGATCGCGCCGGGCCTGAGGTCCTCGGTGACGGCGGGGACCGCCACGTGCAGCACGGTCGCGTCGACGGCGACGAGCAGCAGGCTGACGCAGAGGACGACCAGCACGACCCAGCGGTTGGCACCGGCCCCGGCCGCCCGACGGCGCAGCGCTGCGGCAGCCGTGGTCGTCCCGGACATGTACGTACCTCCAAGATGTTCCCTCGCGTCCGGCGGGCCGTGGGGTGGGGACTCCCCTGCGGCTCGGCCGGAGAGGAGCGGGGGGCTCCGGGCCGTGCAACGGGACGCGAGTGACTCGCCAGAGTACGCGAGACCGTGCATCGCACACGTGGCGGGTCTCACACATCCCGCCTCGCTCGTGTGGCGTGCGCCACTGCGTCCGCGGCCCCGGTCGGCCCGGTCGGCCGGCCGCTTTGGGGCTCGGCAGATAATCGAGCCCGTGACCGATCTTGAAACGCGCACGGCGGGCCGCACCGGTGCCCTGCGCCGGGCCGCCCCGGCGCTCCTCGGCTACGCGGCCGTACGCGCCCTGGGCCTGCTCGCCCTGGCCCTGTGGAGCGCCGCGCGCGGCAAGAGCGCGTACACGCTGCTGACGGCCCGCTGGGACTCCCTCTGGTACACCAGGGTCGCCGAGCTGGGCTACGGCTACGAGGTGCGGCTGCCGAACGGCGACGTGCACTCCAATCTGGCGTTCTTCCCGCTGCTGCCCTGGCTGGAGCGGCTCGGGGCGGCGGTGACACCCCTGTCGTACGCCGGCGCCGGCTTCGTCGTCAGTCTGCTCGCGTCGCTCGCCGCGGCCTGGGGGATCTTCGCGGTGGCGGAGCACGTGTACGGCCGCCGCGTGGGCGTGTGCGCGGTGCTGCTGTGGGCCGTGCTGCCGGTCGGGGTCGTGCAGTCGATGGCCTACAGCGAGTCCCTGTTCACGGCGCTGGCCGCCTGGTCCCTGTACGCGGTGCTGACCGGACGCTGGGTGACGGCGGGGGCGCTGGCCGCGCTGGCCGGGCTGACCCGCCCGGTGGGGCTCGCGGTGGCGGCGGCGGTGTGGGTGGCCGCGATCGCGGCATTCGTGCGAAGCCGGAGCGAGGCCGCCGCGGACGGCGCCCAGGGCTCGCCGCGCGCTCCCGGTGACGGCGCGCGGCGCGTGCTCGGCATGCTGCTCGCGCCCCTGGGCGCCGCCGGTTACGTGCTGTGGGTCGGCCACCGCACCGGCAAGGGGCCGCTCGGCTATCTCGACGTCCAGGCCGGCTGGCGCAACGGCTTCGACGGGGGCGTGGCCTTCGCCCGTTTCGTCGCGGAGAAGTTCACGTCGTTCCCGGCGGCCCTGGCCGGGGTGGGGCTGATCGTCGGGGTCGCGCTGCTGGTCCGGCTGTACGTGGTGGGCGTACGACAGCGCCAGCCGCTCGCCCTGCTGGTGTACACGGGGATCGTCCTCGCCCTCGCCCTGTGCGCGTCGAGCTACTTCGGCTCCAAGCCCCGGCTGCTGCTGCCCGCCTTCCCGCTGCTGCTCCCCCTCGCCCTGGCCCTGGCCCGGCTGCGCACCTCCAGGTCGGCCCTGGTCGTGTGCGGGGTCGCGGTGGCGTCGGCGGTGTACGGGGCGTTCTGGCTGAACGGCTCCGGCCCGCCCTGACCGGCGGGGGACCTCCGATGACCATCGGGACAATTCCGTACCAGCATTCGGTGAACGAATTGATAAGCACGATAAAACCGCCGACCGGGCAGATCAAAGGAATTGAAGTCCGCGGTGGGCCGGGATTGCCGATTACCCGGAAATAGATCGCCGCCTGAGAGGAATCCCACATCACATCGTCATCACAAAGCCGTTGATTCGGCCGGGATCACTCCTCACTCGCTGTAACGTCGATTGGGTGCGTACCGAACGGAAGCTCACCCGTCTGGACCGGGTGTTCGCGAGACTGGACCGGGAGCCGGAACGACCGGCGCTCCTGGACGTGCCGGATATGAGCCGGCACCGGTTCGCGCTGTTCGCCGGAGCCCTCGCGTTCTACCTCGCGATCGTGTGGGCCGTGGTGATCACCTCGTGGCTGGTCCGGCTCGACTGGCAGGTCATGTTCTTCCGGCCCTACCAGCAGTGGCCGGAGATCCACGCGTTCGTCGACTACTACGTGGTGCTCGGCCAGCGCGGTCCCACCGCGGTGATGGTCGCGGCCTGGCTCGGCTGGCGCTCCTGGCGCCAGCACACCCTGCGCCCCCTGCTGGCGCTCGGCGTCTCGCTGCTCCTGCTGAACGTCACGGTCGGTGCCGCCAAGTACGGCATGGGCCGGCTCGGTCCGCACTACGCGACCACGATCGGCGCCAACGAGATGTGGCGCGGCGGCGATATATTTCCGAGCGGTCACACCGCGAACGCCGTCGTGACCTGGGGCATTCTCGCCTATATGGCCTCGACGCCCAGAGCCCGGCGCTGGCTGTCCGCGATCTCCGCGGTCACCTCGCTCGGGGTGGGCATGTCCACCGTCTACCTCGGTACGCACTGGCTGAGCGACGTGCTCCTCGGCTGGGCGGCGGGGCTGCTGATCCTGCTGGCGCTGCCCTGGTGCGAACCGCTGATCACCCGCGCCGAGACGTTGATCCTCGGTCTGCGCGACCGCTGGTACGCCTCGCGCGGCCGCGCGAAGGAGCCGAAGCGGCCGGCCGGCCCGCCCGTGGTCCTCACTCCGCCCGGCTCCGGCCAGGAGGACGCGCCGGCCCGCGAGCCGGTCGCCGCGCCCCACACCCGGGCTCCGGCGTACCTGGCTCCGGGTCCGCACACGACCCGCTCGGACCGTGTGCCGGTGACCCCGGCCGGCAGCCGCCGGCCGCCGCACTCCGACCGCCACCCGCGCAACACGGCCCCGGCCGCACGCCCCCTGTCGGGCGGCTGAGGGCGCCTCAGCCCTTCCAGGCCCGGGACACCCGGCCGTCCTTCACCTCGAAGTTGAGGCGGCCCACGCGGTACTCCATGGTGATGACCGTGCCCGGTGCCAGTGACCGCACCGTCGACCAGCCCCGCTCGCGAGCCCGCCGCTCGGCCGCGTCGGAATCGAGGCCCACGTAGGTGTCCGGACTGTCCTGGGGCTCGGCCGGGGGTGTCGGAATCGGTGCCATGCCGCCACGCTATGCCCTGCTCATGGAGCGGGGAAGCCCGGGCCGGTAACACGGGTCACGGATGCGCCTACGGTCACACTTCTGTCACAGGATCATGATGCGCGTTTTGTTGGAACTCGCTCACACGGACGGACGGTTTTGTACGCCTTCCGGAGGCCTGTGAGGTGAATTGCCGCGTGTCGCGGTGCGTCGTCGAATAGGGGGACGGGAAAGGCGTTCCACGCGTCCCGTCGGCGCCGCGCATTTCGCAGCCGAACACCCCCGAACGGCCTTGCGGGCGACCGTGCGAACGGGCTCGTGGGTCGCTTACACGGATCGGACATCGGACATTCGCCTCCCCTCACCCGCTCACGGGTTCCCGCCACCCGCCCCGGGCCGCCGGGCCGGCTCCAGGGCGCGGGTGAGCCGGTCGCGCGCCGTCCGGATCGCCTCCGTCAGTTCGGCCGGCTCCAGCACCTCGAAGTCGAAGCCGGTCAACATCACGTGCACCACCATGATGTCCAGGCTCCCCGCGCCGGTACGCAGGAGGCAGCTGTCCGGGCCCTCCGCCTCCAGCACCCCCGCGGAGGGCGAGATCCGCTCCGCCGCCTCCTCCAGGGGCACCAGCAGCCGGACGGCCGCGTGCGTGGCGTACGCGCGCGTGGAGACCCCCTCGGAGACGTAGGCGGCCAGGTCCTCGGCGGGCGGCTCGCGGGGGACGAAGCGGGGCCCGTGCGGCGGCATGGGCGTGACGCGGTCCACCCGGAAGGTGCGCCAGTCCGCCCGGTCCAGGTCGAAGGCGACCAGGTACCAGCGGCGCTCGGAGCACACCAGCCGGTGCGGCTCGACGGTGCGGCGACTCTCGGTGCCGTCGTGACCCCGGTACGCGAAGCGCAGCCGCTCGCCGTCCCGGCAGAGGTGGGCGAGCTCGGTCAGGACGGCGGGGTCGACGGCGGAGGGCTGCGGGCCGCGCAGCATCGGCACGGTGAAGGCGTTGAGGGCGCCCACCCGGCGGCGCAGCCGGTTCGGCAGCACCTGTTCCAGCTTGGCGAGGGCGCGCACGGAGGTCTCGCCGATGCCCTCGATGCCCTGGCCGGCGGCCGTGCGCAGCCCCACGGCGACGGCGACGGCCTCGTCGTCGTCCAGCAGCAGCGGCGGCAGTTCGGCGCCCGCGCCCAGCTGGTATCCGCCGCCGGTGCCGGGGCTGGCGTTGACCGGGTAGCCCAGTTCGCGCAGCCGGTCCACGTCCCGGCGTACGGTGCGCGGGGAGACACGGAGCCGGTCGGCCAAGTCGGTGCCGGACCACTCGCGGTGGGCCTGGAGGAGGGAGAGCAGACGCAGCAGTCGTGCCGAGGTCTCGAGCATGGCGCCGAGTCTGCCAGCGGTCGCGGACAGGTTCTGTCCGCGGTGGCCGCGGTGGTCAGGGTTCCAGCGGGGTGACGGCGAGGGACAGGTCGTTGTCCCGGGTGTAGAACGGCCCGGCCTCCATGGGGCCGTGCGGGGTCCGTAGCCGCGCGGGTGGACCGAGGAAGACGGGGTGCTTGTCGGCGACGTCGTCCAGCAGCCGCGCGAGGCGCACGAGGGGGCCGGAGTCCCCCGCGGGCCGCAGCCACAGGTCCCAGACGCCCGGTGCCAGGGCGTCGTAGGGCACGGTGAAGCCGAACTCCGTCCGCTCCGCCACGACGTCCAGCCGGTGTACACCGCCCCCGTCGGCACCGTCGCCCCCGTCGAAGCCCTGCCGGGCCCGCAGCTCGGCGTGGGCTCCGGGCACGAGCTGGGTGCCGTACACCCGCCCGCGCACGGTCAGGCCGCCGTCCGCCGAACCGAGGTCCACCGTCTCCGCGTGCGGGGCGCGCAGCCAGCTGCGGACGGTGAGGTTGCCCTGCCGGGTGGCGTACGGGATGCGGACCGCGACGTGGCCGAGCAGCCCGCTGGGGGTGCGCTCGGCGAGGGAACGCAGGTCGGTGACGCCGGGCACCAGGCGTCGCGGCTCTGAGTCGGACACCTGGGCGTAGGCGTCCCAGCGGCCCTCCGGCAGGGACACGCTGCTGGGCAGCGCGGCACGCAGCCGGCCCTTCGCCGCCGGGGCCAGCGGCAGGCTGACCGTCTCGTCGACGGCAGCGGCGTCGGCGCCGTCGCGGCGGCGCAGGACGAGCAGGGCCGCCCCGGTGTTTCCGCGCGCGGCGACGTCGAAGGTCAGACCGCCCGCGGAGTCGCCGATGCAGTCGGCGCGCAGCGGGGCGGCCGGTGGGGCCGGCGGCGTCATGCGGTGCGGTTCCTCCCTGGCTCTTCCCGTCGTCCGGTTAGACCCGGAACCCCGCCTTCTGGTTGTCCGTGTCCGATTGCGATGTGGTCACGGACGGTCCGACCGCCCGGACGGCGACCCTTTCCGGCCACCCGGTTAATTCACCGATTTCCTGATTTGTCGACTCCCGGGCGGAGCGGCCTCCACCTGCCTCACCGGCTCAACCCCGGTACTCCGCACAGCACTTGTGCATCCGACGGCGATCACGGCCGACAGACGTCCGCACAGGCCGCGTGCTTCGATTCCGTTGGCCATGGGGCGTGACTCCCGCGACAGATCACCCGTTGTCTTTGCATGAGCCGGGGACCCGCCCGGACCACGGCCCGGGAGCCACCCGGTCCGGTCACGTACCGCATCCCGAGGGAGCCACCCGTGCCGCGCATGCTCGACGTCAGCGACGACGTACGCGCCGAGATCGGCGACGAAGAAGCCGACCGCCTGCTCGCCGGGGAGTCCGCCCCGGGCAGCTACGACTGCACGTCCTGCCGCACCCCGGGCGACTGTGAGCAGGAGCGCACCAGCACCGTCCTCTTCATCGGGGACGAGACCGCCGTGCTCGCCTTCGCCCACGCCGGCTGCCTGCCCTCGCAGGTCGTCAAGGTCACCGAGGAGCAGCTCCAGGGGGCCGTGCGGTCCATCAGCGCCGACCAGGACCACCAGGAGCCCGCGCCGGCCGCCCCCGAGCAGGCCGCTCCCGAGCAGGCCGTGCTGGGTGTGACCAGCGGACTGATCCTGATCGCCGGGGAGCTGCACCCGGCCCTCGTGGTGGAGCCGACCGCTCCCATCGCGCGGCCCGGCACGGCCGGGGCCGGCGACGACTTCCTGCCGCTGCTGATCGAGCAGGGCTTCATGCCGGTCACCGAGCTGCTGTCCGCGCCGGCCGTGCTGCACGGCTGGTCGGTCCTGCTCGCGATGGGCCAGCTGCACGCGGTGCTCCAGCCCGGGACGAACGGCGGCCGGCCGGTCGCCTGGTGGCAGGCCCACCAGCCGCTCCAGGTCACCGAGGGCTGGCGCACGGCGGCCAACAAGCACCAGCAGGTGCTGATGTTCGCGGCGCCGGTCGGGTCGATCGGACGGCAGCCCCGCGAGGACCTGCTGCGGGACGCGCTGGACAAGGCGGCGGCGAACGGGCACCTGGTGGCGGCGGCGCTGCCGCTGGCGGGGACCTGAGCCCGTTCACGCGGGTGCCGGACGGCCGCCACCTGGGCCGCATCCCTTCCAGCGCGGGGTCGTTTGGACATACGTGTACGCATACGACGCCTTCCACCGCCACGGCGGCCCCTCGGCCACGCCGATCTACGACGCGCTCTACGCCGAGTACGTCCGGTCCTTCCGATCGCTTCCGGGCGATCGCAGCGGTGAGGAGGAGCTGGGGTTCACGGCCTTCAGGAGCATCCCGCGCAGCAGAGGCGCCTACAGCGCCTACAGCGCGGGGGCCCAGAGCGCCCGCGTCGGCCAGCAGTCGGTGTGGCAGCGCGTGGGCGGCACGCATCACGTCCCGGCCGCGCTGCCGCCGGCTCCGCGGGCGGGGACCTGACCGCCACCCGAGCGACGAGAGAGGGCGACCCCGGCCGGGGTCGCCCTCTCTCGCTGTCCGTGCCGCCCGGCCGTTGCCGGTGGGCTACTTCTTCTTCCCACCGCGCTTCTCGCGCACCCGCACGGAGATGTGGATCGGCGTGCCCTCGAAGCTGAACTCCTCGCGCAGCCGGCGCTCGATGAAGCGCCGGTAGCCCGCCTCGATGAAGCCGGAGGCGAAGAGCACGAACCGCGGGGGCTTGGTGCCCGCCTGCGTCCCGAAGAGGATGCGCGGCTGCTTGCCACCCCGCACCGGATGCGGGTGGGCGGCGACCAGCTCACCGAGGAAGGCGTTGAGCCGGCCCGTCGGAACCCGGGTCTCCCATCCGGCCAGGGCGGTCTCGATCGCGGGCACCAGCTTCTCCATGTGACGGCCGGTCTGCGCCGAGACGTTGACCCGCGGCGCCCACGCCACCTGGCCGAGCTCGGTCTCGATCTCCCGCTCCAGGTAGTAGCGGCGCTCCTCGTCGAGGGTGTCCCACTTGTTGAAGGCGACGACGATCGCGCGCCCCGCCTCGACGGCCATGGTGACGATCCGCTGGTCCTGCACCGAGATCGACTCGGAGGCGTCGATGAGGATCACGGCCACCTCCGCCTTCTCGACGGCGGCGGCGGTGCGCAGCGAGGCGTAGTAGTCGGCACCCTGCTGGAGGTGGACGCGCTTGCGGATGCCCGCCGTGTCGACGAACTTCCAGGTCACGCCGCCCAGCTCGATCAGCTCGTCGACCGGGTCGCGGGTGGTGCCGGCCAGCTCGTTGACGACGACGCGCTCCTCGCCCGCCACCTTGTTCAGCAGCGAGGACTTGCCGACGTTGGGGCGGCCGATCAGGGCGATGCGGCGCGGGCCGCCGATGGCGGTGCCGAAGGTCTGGGCCGGGGCCTCGGGCAGGGCCTCGAGGACCTTGTCCAGCATGTCGCCGGTGCCGCGGCCGTGCAGCGCGGAGACCGGCTGGGGCTCACCCAGCCCCAGCGACCACAGGTAGGAGGCGTCGGCCTCGCCGCTCGGGCCGTCGACCTTGTTGGCGCACAGCACGACGGGCTTGCCGGCCTTGCGCAGCAGCCGTACGACCGCCTCGTCGGTGTCGGTGGCGCCGACCTTGGCGTCCACGACGAAGACGACCGCGTCGGCGGCCTCGATCGCGTACTCGGCCTGGGCGGCCACAGAGGCGTCGATTCCGAGGACGTCCTGCTCCCAGCCGCCGGTGTCGACGACCTTGAAGCGGCGTCCGGCCCATTCGGCCTCGTAGGTGACGCGGTCGCGGGTGACGCCCGGCTTGTCCTCGACGACTGCCTCGCGGCGGCCGATGATCCGGTTCACCAGGGTCGACTTGCCGACATTGGGGCGGCCGACGACGGCGAGGACCGGCAGCGGGCCGTGCCCGGCCTCCTCGATCGCGCCCTCGACCTCGTCGACGTCGAAGCCCTCTTCGGCGGCCAGCTCCATGAACTGCGCGTACTCGGCGTCGCCGAGCGCCCCGTGGTCGTGCTCCCCGCCCGAGCCCTCGGAGTGGATGTGGTCGTTCATGAAGTCCGTACCTCGTTCATCGTGGTGATCGGTGGCGCACCCGGTACCGGGTGATCCACTACTCAAGTGTCACTCGGCGCCCGGTGAGGCGCCTGGCGTTTTCCAGGTGCGCGGTGAGCTGCTTCTGGATGCGTTCGGTGGCCTCGTCCAGCGCCTTGCGGGTGCGCCGTCCGCTGCCGTCGCCCGCGTCGAAGGGGTCGCCGAAGACGACGTCCACGCGGGAGCGCAGCGGGGGCAGCGCCTTTATCAACCGTCCGGGACGGTCCGTGCTTCCCAGCACCGCGACCGGGACGATCGGCGCGCCGCTGCGCACCGCGAAGTAGGCGAGCCCGGCGCGCAGTGAGGCGAAGTCGCCCTCGCCCCGGGTGCCCTCCGGGAAGATGCCGAGGACGCCGCCGTCGGCCAGCACGCCCAGCGCCTGCCCTATGGCCGCGCGGTCGGCGGAGTGGCGGTCCACCTTCAACTGGCCGATGCCGGTCAGGAAGCGTCCGAGCGGGCCGATGAACGCCTCCTTCTTGATCAGGAAGTGCGTCGGCCGGGGCGCCACGCCCATGACCATCGGGCCGTCGATGTTGTGCGCGTGGTTGACGGCGTAGATCACCGGGCCGGTGGCGGGCACCCGCCAGGCGCCGAGCACACGCGGCTTCCACAGCCCGTACATCAGGCCGACGCCGATACGTCGCCCGACCTCGGCGCCCTTCTCGGAGGGGACGGGCGAAACGGAGGGTTCGCTCACTTGCCCGCCCGCTTCTCCTCGACGAGGGTGACGACGCACTCGATGACCTGCGGGAGGGTGAGGGCGGTGGTGTCCACCTCGACCGCGTCGCCGGCCTTGGCCAGCGGCGAGGTCTTGCGGGTGGAGTCGGCCGCGTCCCGCTTGATCAGGGCCTCGCGGGTGGCGTTGACGTCGGCGCCCTTCAGCTCGCCGCTGCGGCGGGCGGCGCGGGCCTCCGGCGAGGCGGTGAGGAAGATCTTCAGGTCGGCGTCCGGCAGCACGGTGGTGCCGATGTCGCGGCCCTCGACGACGATGCCGAGCGGCGCGGCGGCGGCGATGGAGCGCTGCAGCTCGGTGATCCGGGCGCGGATCTCGGGTACGGCGCTGACCGCGCTGACCTTGGAGGTGACCTCCTGGGTGCGGATCGGGCCGGCCACGTCCACGCCGTCGACCGTGATGGCCGGGCCCGCCGGGTCGGTGCCGGAGACGATCTCGGGCTTGCCGGCCGCGGCGGCGACGGCGTGCGGGTCGTCGGTGTCGATGCCGTTGCTGACCATCCACCACGTGATCGCCCGGTACTGGGCCCCGGTGTCCAGGTAGCTCAGGCCGAGCTGTGCGGCCACGGCCTTCGACGTGCTCGACTTGCCCGTGCCGGAGGGGCCGTCGATGGCGACAATCACGGCGGGGACGGTCGGGGCGGCGCCGTTTTCCACGAGGGGACACCTTCCTGGTGCGGTGCGGTGGGTGGTGTGCGGGACGCGAGCGCGTCCCGCACAAGGTTACCGGGCCCGCGGGGCCCCTCTTACAGCCCTACGACGCTCCCGCAGCGCTGCGGCGCCGTCGATCACTGCCGGATCGCCCAGCCCCGTTCCTTGAGGGCCGCGGTGAGGACGGCGGCGGCCTTCGGCTCCACCATCAGCTGCACCAGACCCGCCTGCTGCCCGGTCGCGTGCTCGATGCGTACGTCCTCGATGTTGACCCCGGCCCGTCCCGCGTCCGCGAAGATGCGGGCCAGCTGGCCGGGCTGGTCGTCGATGAGGACGGCCACCGTCTCGTAGGTCCGCGGCGCCGATCCGTGCTTGCCGGGGACGCGGACCTGCCCGGCGTTGCCGCGCCGCAGCACCTCGGCGATGCCGGTGCCGCCCTCGCGGCGCTTGTCCTCGTCGGCGGACTGCAGGGCGCGCAGGGCCCGTACCGTCTCCTCCAGATCGGCGGAGACGTCGGTGAGCAGGTCGGCGACCGGCCCCGGGTTGGCGGAGAGGATGTCGATCCACATCCGGGGGTCGGAGGCGGCGATCCGGGTCACGTCGCGGATGCCCTGCCCGCACAGCCGTACGGCCGCCTCCTCGGCGTGCTCCAGGCGGGCGGCGACCATGCTGGAGACAAGGTGGGGCATGTGGGAGACGAGGGCCACGGCGCGGTCGTGGGCGTCGGCGTCCATCACGACCGGCACCGCGCGGCAGTGCGAGACCAGCTCCAGGGCGAGGTTCAGCACCTCGGTGTCGGTGTCCCGGGTCGGGGTGAGCACCCACGGGCGGCCCTCGAAGAGGTCGGCGGTGGCGGCCAGCGGGCCGGACTTCTCGCGGCCGGACATGGGGTGCGTGCCGATGTAGGACGACAGGTCGAGCCCGCGCGTCTCCAGTTCGCGCCGCGGGCCGCCCTTGACGCTGGCCACGTCGATGTACCCGCGGGCGACGCCGCGTCCCATGGCGTCGGCGAGCACGTCGGCCACCAGGGCGGGCGGGGCCGCGACGATCGCCAGGTCGACGGGGGCGTCCGGCGCCTGCTCGGTGCCCGCGCCCAGCGCGGCGGCCGTACGGGCCTGCTCGGGGTCGTGGTCGGCGAGGTGGACGGTGACGCCCCGGTCGGTGAGGGCGAGGGCGGCGGAGGTGCCGATGAGGCCGGTGCCGATGACGAGTGCGGTTCTCACTGGGCGATGTCCTTGCGCAGGGCCGCGGCGGCGCCGAGGTAGACGTGGGCGATCTCGGCGCGGGGCCGGTCGGACTCGATGTGGGCGAGGACCCGCACGACGCGGGGCATGGCGCCCTCGATGTCCAGTTCCTGGGCGCAGATCAGCGGCACGTCGGTGATGCCGAGCCCGCGGGCCGCGGCGGCCGGGAAGTCGCTGTGCAGGTCGGGGGTGGCGGTGAACCACAGGCTGATCAGGTCGTCGACCGTCAGGGCGTTGCGCTCCATGACGGCGGTCAGCAGGGCCGCGACCTGCTCGTCCATGTGCCCGGCCTCGTCCCGCTCCAGTTGGACGGCGCCCCGGACCGCTCGTACCGCCACGGCGATGCTCCTTGCTGACGTGCGTATCGGTTCTTGGTCCGTCCAGCCTAGTCAGCCCGCCGCCTGCCGGCCCGGGGCGCCCGTCTCCTGAGACGCTGACCGCGGCCGAACCCCCCTCCCCCGGAGCCGCGAGATGACGCACACCCCGACCCGCCGTACGGTCCTCCTCTGCACGGGCTCGGCGGCACTCGCCGCGGGCTGCGGCGACGGGGGCGGCGGAGGCAGCGACGGCGGCTCCTCGGCCGCCTCGCCGGGGCGGGAGCTGGCGCCGACGAGCGACATCCCGGTCGGCGGCGGAAAGATCTTCCCGGACGAGAAGATCGTGGTGACCCAGCCGGAGCAGGGCGAGTTCAAGGCCTTCTCGGCGGTCTGCACGCACCAGAACTGCCTCGTGTCGGCGGTGCGGGACGGCACCATCGACTGCGCCTGCCACGGCAGCAGGTTCAGCGTCACCGACGGTGCGGTGGAGCAGGGACCGGCGACGAGGCCGCTGCCCGAGGAGCGGATCGCGGTGGAGGGAAATTCGATCCGGTCGGCGTGAGCCGCCCGCGTACGCTCCGGGCATGGAACCCGAGACCCTGGTACGCGACCACACGATCTACGCCTGTGTCATGGGTTCGCGCGCCTTCGGTCTGGCGACGGAGGGCAGCGACACCGACCGCCGGGGTGTCTTCCTCGCCCCGACCCCGCTGTTCTGGCGCTTCGAGAAGCCGCCGACGCACGTGGAGGGCCCGGCCGAGGAGCAGTTCGGCTGGGAGCTGGAGCGCTTCTGCGAGCTGGCCCTGCGCGCCAACCCGAACATCCTGGAGTGCCTGCACTCCCCGCTGGTGGAGTACGCCGACGACACGGGCCGCGAACTGCTCGCCCTGCGCGAGGCGTTCCTCTCCCGCCGGGCCCACGAGACGTTCACCCGCTACGCGCACGCCCAGCGCCGCAAGCTGGACGCCGACGTGCGCGCCCACGGCGCCCCGCGCTGGAAGCACGCGATGCACCTGCTGCGGCTGCTGACCTCCGCCCGCGACCTGCTGCGCACGGGCACGCTGACCATCGACGTCGGCGACCGGCGGGAGCCGCTGCTCGCCGTCAAGCGCGGCGGGGTGCCCTGGCCCGAGGTGGAGGCGCGGATGACGCGGCTGGCCGAGGAGGGCGAGGCGGCCGCCCGGCGCAGCCCGCTGCCCGAGGAGCCGGACCGGCGCCGCGTCGAGGACTTCCTCGTCCGCACCCGCCGCGCCTCAGCGCTCCAGCCGGACCCGTACGACGAAGTCGTGCAGGGCGTCGTGAGCGGTCGGGGCGTCGGGGAGCGCTGACGCGGCCTGCGCCTGGTCCAGCACGCTGTGCAGCTTCTCCACGTCGGCCCGCACGCGCGCGTGCTCGACGCCGGCGTCCCCGGCGTCCCCGTGCTCGCGCTCGGCCTTGGCCGCGATCAGCTCGGGCAGGTAGGCCGGTGCGGCGTCGGTCTCCCCGACGAGCGTGGGCAGATGCGGCTGGACCTCGCCGGACCGCATCAGGTGGATGCCGGTGAGCAGGACCCGGAAGGTGTACAGGAGCGGCTTCAGCTCGCCGGTCTTCTCGAACAGGCGCCACTGGGTCTGGGCGAATCCCCGGTAGTGGTGCGCGTGGTGGCCGGTGAGGACGCCCGGCGCGAGCGCGGCCAGTTCCCGGTGCGCCTCGGTGGTGTGCACGACCAGCGGGGAGAGCAGCTGCTCGAGCACGTAGCCGTTGCGCCGGAGCATCAGCCGTACGAACTTGCGCAGGTCGTGGGTGACCAGGTCCATCTCGACGCCGTCCCGGTCCCACATCCGCGACCTGGTCTCCTCCGGTTCGCGCAGCCCGACCAGGTCGGCGGCGGGCAGCAGGTGCACGCCGCGCAGGTCGACGTCCGAGTCGCGGGAGGGGAAGCCGTAGAGGTGGGCGCCGGAGACGGTGGCGAACAGCACCGGGAAGGGCTGTTCGGCCACCACCGGCGCCAGGTCGATGTCCAGGGCGTCGATCATGCGCTCAAGCGTCCCAGAGCGCTCCGAGGGCCAGCAGGTCGCCCCGGTACTCGATGCGGTCGGCCCACTCGCCCGGCCAGGCGTCGGCGCCCAGGTAGGCGCCGGCGAAGGCGCCCGCGAGGCAGGCGATGGAGTCGGAGTCGCCGGAGGTGCAGGCGGCCCGGCGAAGCGCGGTCAGCGGCTCGTCGACGAAGAGCAGGAAGCAGAGCAGGCCGGCCGCCATGGCCTCCTCGGCGATCCAGCCCTGGCCGACGGCCAGGCAGGGGTCGGTCTCGGGCGAGACGGTGCGCACCGCCTCCTGGAGCCGGTCGAGTACCGCCAGGCACTCGTCCCAGCCGCGCGCGACGAAGTGTTCGGGGGTCGGGTCCTGGGCGCGGCTCCACAGGTCGCCCAGCCAGCGCTCGTGGTAGCGGGTGCGGTTGTCGTAGGCGTACGAGCGCAGCAGCCCGACCAGTCCGGTCGGCTCGGCCCCCTCGGCGAGCAGCCGCACGGCGTGCGCGGTGAGGTCGGAGGCGGCGAGGGCGGTGGGGTGCCCGTGGGTGAGCGCGGACTGCAACTGGGCGGCGCCCGCCCGCTGTTCGTCACTGAGGCCGGGGGCGAGTCCGACGGGCGCGACGCGCATGTTGGCGCCGCAGCCCTTGGAGCCGACCTGGCTGGCGTCCTGCCAGGGGCGGTCCGGGGTCTTGAGGAGGTTGCAGGCCTTGAGACAGGTGTTGCCGGGCGCGCGGTTGTTCTCGGGCGACTGGTACCAGTCGACGAACTCCTCGCGCACCGGACGTTCCATCCGCTTGGGACCGAGCAGGCCCCGGTCCATGGCCGTCCGCAGCCCCTTGCCCAGGGCCAGCGTCATCTGCGTGTCGTCGGTGACGAAGGCCGGGTCCGGCAGCGCCATCTCGCGCCAGGGGCCGCACTTGGCGAGGATCGAGGGGACGTCGTTGAACTCGGTGGGAAAGCCCAGCGCGTCGCCGAGGGCGAGGCCGGTGAGCGCTCCGGTGGCGGCGCGTTTGGCGACGGTGGTCGAGGTCATGCGGGGCGTCCTTCCCGAGGGGTGCGCAGCAGGGGCGGGTGCAGGGAGCCGGCCGGGCCGGGCCGGTACAGCGCGGCAGGCTTGCCGCGGCCCCCGGTCAGTCGGGCGGCGCCGGGGACGGCCTCGACGAAGCCCGGGGTGGCGAGGACCTTGCGCCGGAAGTTGGGCCGGTCCAGGGCCGTGCCCCACACCGTCTCGTAGACCTGCTGGAGCTCGCCGAGCGTGAACTCGGCCGGGCAGAAGGCGGTGGCCAGACAGGTGTACTCGAGCTTGGCGCCGACGCGTTCCCGGGCATCGGCCAGGATCCGGTCGTGGTCGAAGGCGAGGCCCTGGGCCTTGTCGTACGGCACCCAGCGGGCCTCGGCGGCGTCGGTCCCGGCGTGCGGCTCGGGAGGGTGGGGCAGCAGGGCGGCGAAGGCGACGGAGACGACCCGCATCCGGGGGTCGCGGCCGGGTTCGCTGTAGGTCCGCAGCTGCTCCAGGTGCAGTCCGGTCACGTCCGCGAGGCCGGTCTCCTCCGCGAGCTCGCGCCGGGCGGCCGTCTCGGCCGACTCGTCCGGCAGCAGGAAGCCACCGGGCAGCGCCCAGCGGCCGGCGTAGGGCTCCTGGCCCCGCTCGACGAGCAGCACGTGCAGGGCGCCCGCGCGCAGCGTGAGGACGGCGAGGTCGACGGTGACGGCGAAGGGTTCGAAGGCGTGCTTGTCGTAGCCGTGCACGGCCGGCCACCCCCTTAATAGTCACAACGACTATAAAAGGAGGTGGCCGGTCGGTACAAGCCCTCTACGACACCGGCGGCCTAGAGCTCGACCTCCTGCATCAGCATCCCGACCTCCGTGTTGGACAGCCGGCGCAGCCAGCCCGACTTCTGGTCGCCCAGGGTGATCGGGCCGAAGGCGGTGCGCACCAGCTTGTCGACGGGGAAGCCCGCCTCGGCGAGCATCCGGCGGACGATGTGCTTGCGGCCCTCGTGGAGGGTGACCTCGACCAGGTAGTTCTTGCCGGTCTGCTCGACGACCCGGAAGTGGTCCGCGCGCGCGTACCCGTCCTCCAGCTGGATGCCGTCCTTGAGGCGCTTGCCGAGGTCGCGCGGGATCGGGCCCACGATGTGCGCGAGGTAGGTCTTCTTCACGCCGTACCGGGGGTGGGTCAGGCGGTGCGCCAGCTCACCGTGGTTGGTGAGCAGGATCACGCCCTCGGTCTCGGTGTCGAGCCGGCCGACGTGGAAGAGCCGGGTCTCGCGGTTGGTGACGTAGTCACCGAGGCACTGCCGGCCGTCCGGGTCCTCCATGGTGGAGACGACACCGGCGGGCTTGTTGAGCGAGAAGAACTGGTACGACTGCGTCGCGACGGTCAGGCCGTCGACCTTGACCTCGTCCTTCTCCGGGTCGACCCGCCTGCCCTGCTCCAGGACGATCTCGCCGTTGATCTCGACGCGCGCCTGCTCGATCAGCTCCTCGCAGGAACGCCGGGAGCCGTAGCCCGCGCGCGCGAGGACCTTCTGCAGCCGCTCGCCCTCCTGCTCGGCGCCGGGGAAGGTCTTGGGGGGCTTGACGTCCTTCTTGCCCGCGTACCGCTCGCGGTTGCGCTCCTCGGCGCGCGCCTCGTACTCGCGGGACGTGGCCGGGACCGAGCGCCCGCGCTGCAGGGGCTTCTTCGGCCCGCCCTTGGCGCCGCCGCGGGCCGCCGGGCCGCGGCCCGACTTCGGGCCCTCGTGCGTGGCGCCGGGACCCACGTCGTAGCGCCGCTCCTCGGGGCGCGGGTTCTTCGGACGGCCGCCCTGCTTGTTGTCGCGGTTGCCACCGGCGCCGCGGGGGGTACCGCCGCTCCCGCCGCGGGGGTTACCGCCGCTCCCGCCGCGGGGGTTACCGCGGCCACCGCTGCTCCCGCCGCGGCCGCCGCTGTTGCCACCACGGCTCCCGCCGTTGTTTCCGCTGCTGTTCCTGCCGCTGCTGCTTCGCATCAAAGTTCCGTCTTGTCGTCTGCGTCCTCGGAATCCGGGGCGTCCGGATCGAACGACGGGACCCCTTCCAGTGTGTCGGCCTCGATCGCCGCCGCCTCCGGGAGGAAGGGCGCGAGCTCCGGGAGCTCGTCCAGACCGCGCAGGCCCATCCGCTCCAGGAAGTAGTTCGTCGTCACGTACAGGATCGCACCTGTTTCGGGTTCCGTGCCCGCCTCCTCGACCAGACCCCGTTGCAGGAGGGTGCGCATCACGCCGTCGCAGTTCACGCCGCGCACCGCGGAGACGCGGCCGCGGCTGACCGGCTGGCGGTAGGCGACCACGGCGAGGGTCTCCAGCGCGGCCTGGGTGAGTCGGGCGTGCTGGCCGTCCAGGACGAAGCCCTCGACGGCCGCGGCGTACTCGGGCCGGCTGTAGAAGCGCCAGCCGCCCGCGATCAGGCGCAGCTCGAAGCCGCGGCCCTGGACGGTGTACTCGTCGGCCAGCTCGCGCAGGGCGTCCGCGATCCGCCGGCGGGGACGCTGCAGTATCTTCGCGAGGTGTTCCTCGGTCGCGGGCTCGTCGACGACCATGAGGACGGCCTCGAGGGCGGGCTTGAGGTCGAGGTCGGCGACGCCGTCCGGTGCGCCCACGGCCTCCGTGGTCTCGTCACTCACGCCTTCCGCTCCTCCTCGGTCTCCTCGGCCGGCCGGTCGAACTCGTCCGTCACCACCGGCCCGGTGTCCTGGTCCCCGCCCGTCCAGCGCACCAGCAGGTCACCGAGCGCCGTCTCCTGGTCCAGCTCGACGGCCTTCTCCCGGTACAGCTCAAGCAGGGCCAGGAAGCGGGCCACGACGGTCAGCGTGTCCTCGGTGTCCTGGACCAGCACGCGGAAGCTTGCCTCGCCCAGCTCCTTCAGCCGGGCGACGACGATCCCGGCCTGCTCCTGCACGCTGACCAGGGGGGCGTGGATGTGCTCGACGTACACCTGCGGCTTGGGCTTGGGCTGCATCGCCTTCACGGCGAGCTTGGCGAAGCCTTCGGGGCCGATGCTGATGACGACCTCGGGCAGCAGGTCGGCATGGCGGGGTTCCAGGCCGACGGTACGGGGGTAGCGGCGGGCCTCGGCCTCGAGCCGCTCGTTGAAGATCTCCGCGATCTGCTTGTACGCGCGGTACTGGAGCAGCCGTGCGAAGAGCAGGTCGCGGGCCTCGAGCAGCGCCAGGTCGGCCTCGTCCTCGACCTCGGCGGCGGGCAGCAGCCGGGCCGCCTTCAGGTCGAGCAGGGTGGCGGCGACCACCAGGAACTCGGTCGTCTCGTCGAGGTCCCAGTCCGGCCCCAGCGCCCGGATGTGCGCCATGAACTCGTCGGTCACCTTGGACAGCGCGACCTCGGTGACGTCCATCTTGTGCTTGGAGATCAGCTGGAGGAGCAGGTCGAACGGCCCCTCGAAGTTGGCGAGCCGCACCTTGAAGACGCCGTCGCCGGCGTCGTCGGCCGCGCCTTCGGCGACGGCGCGCGCCGCCTCTGCGTCCTCCGGCCGATCCGCGGGACCGACTCCGGGCGGAGCCACCGCTGCCACGGCGGACATCCGAGGCCCGTCCTCCGGCGCCTCGGCGGGCGGCCGCGGCCCGGATTCCGGCGCGGCGGTGGGCGCCGCCCGGACGGCCTCCGGCGCCTCGGCGGGCGCCTGTGCCCCGGCTCCCGGCGACACGGCGGAATCCCCCGCCACTGTTCCGGGCGCGGCGGTGGCCACTGCCTCGGCGGCTTCCGAGGCCACGGCGGGCGAGGGCGGGGCGGTCTCCTGCCGAGGGCCCGTCGTGGCCTGCGACCCACCCCGCGCGCCGGTGTCCGGGCGGGCGCGCCCGGCCTCCGGTTCGGTTGCCGCACGGAAGGATTCCGAAGGGGGCATGTCAGTCCGTGGTGAGGTTTCCGGAGCCGGGGTCTCGGCCGGCTCGCCGGAGGGCTCCGCACGCGCGACCGCGGGCTCGGGGGACTCGGCGCCGGACGGCAGCCCCTCGGGCGCCTCGGGTGTCTCGGGGAACTCCGGCACCGGCGGAGCCGGCTGCTCCGCCGGTCCCCGCCCCAGCGCGCGCCGACGGCCGGCGCGGGCGCCGGGGCTGGGAGCGTCGTTCGAGGTCATGGCTCCCGCAGGCTACCGCTACCGCCCGCGCAGCCGTCGTACGAGGATGCTGGCGTCCCCGCGGGATTCGAGGTCGGCGAGGACCACGGCGACCGCCTCGCGGACGATGCGGCCCCGGTCCACGGCCAGGCCGTGCTCGCCCCGGAGCACCAGACGGGCGTGTTCCAGGTCCATCAGCTCCTCGGCGGAGACGTACACGGTGATCTTCTCGTCGTGGCGCTCCCGTCCGCTGGGACGGCGCGAGGGGGACCGTCCGCGCTTGCGGGGCCGGTCGGCGGCAGAACCTTCCTGCGCCGCCGTACCCGGCCCGGAGCCCCGCGTGGAGCGCTCGGCGCCCCGGCTGCGCGACTCGCCCGCCGAGCCCGGCTCCGCGTCCGCCGCGGCGTGTTCGGCGCCCTCGCCGTCACCGCCCTGCGCGGGCACCGACTGCGGTGCGTCCTCGGCGGCGGCCTGGTCACTCTCCCCCGCCGGCGCCGGCACCCGGGCTTCCCCGTTGGCCGAGCGCCGCGGGGAGGACGCCTGGAGCGCCATTCCCCCTGTCGTACGGAAGAGTTCGTCGGCCCCCGGCAGACTCACTCGGCGTGACACCGGGCGAGCACCTCCCTGGCGAGCTGGCGGTAGGCGGCGGCGCCGACGGAGTTGGAGGCGTACGTGGTGATCGGCTCACCGGCGACCGTGGTCTCCGGGAAGCGGACCGTGCGCCCGATGACCGTGTGGTAGACGTGGTCGTCGAACGCCTCGACGACACGTGCGAGCACCTCACGGCTGTGCACCGTGCGCGAGTCGTACATCGTGGCGAGGATGCCGTCGAGCTCCAGGTCCGGGTTGAGCCGCTCCTGGACCTTCTCGATCGTCTCGGTCAGCAGGGCCACACCGCGCAGCGCGAAGAACTCGCACTCCAGCGGCACGATCACCTTGTGCGCGGCCGTCAGCGCGTTGACCGTGAGCAGGCCGAGCGAGGGCTGGCAGTCGATCACGATGTAGTCGTAGTCGTCCATCAGCGGCTTCAGCGCCCGCTGGAGGGTCGACTCGCGCGCGACCTCGCTCACCAGCTGCACCTCGGCCGCCGACAGGTCGATGTTGCTGGGCAGCAGGTCCATGTTGGGGACCGCCGTCTTCAGCAGCACCTCGTCGGCCGCCATACCCCGCTCCATGAGCAGGTTGTAGACGGTGAGGTCGAGCTCCATCGGGTTGACGCCGAGTCCGACCGACAGCGCGCCCTGCGGGTCGAAGTCGACGAGCAGCACCCGGCGCCCGTACTCGGCGAGCGCGGCACCCAGGTTGATGGTCGACGTGGTCTTGCCCACGCCGCCCTTCTGGTTGCACATCGCGATGATCTTGGCGGGGCCGTGATCGGTCAGCGGTCCCGGAATCGGGAAGTACGGCAGCGGACGTCCGGTCGGGCCGACGCGCTCACGGCGCTGTCGGGCCGCGTCGGGCGCGAGCGTGGCGGCGTACTCGGGGTCCGGTTCGTACTCCGCGTCCGGGTCGTAGAAGTGCCCCTCGGGCAGTTCGTCGTAGTCGGCGAAGTGGTTGCGGGGCGCGCCACTTCCGTCGCCGGCCATGGCGTTCACGTGTTGGCCATCCATACTCATGTGTGCTGTCCGAGTCGCCTGCGGACTCTGGTGGGCGGCTGCGAAGGTGCGTACAGCTACGGAGCCGACAGCCTCGAGACGCCCGGGGCTGTGGGCCCGTGCAGGCATTCCTGGTTGACCACCCCCGGGAGTAAATGTCGACTCATTCACAAGTCGTCTTACCTCCTTGGTGACCAGGGAACTTCTAGACAGGTCAGCGTGGCACCATGCCGACGTTCGGCGACTCTATGGCGTGTCGGCCGTCCGCAGCAACACAATCCGCCGGACCCGGCCCGATGTGTCGGCAATGAAACATCCCTCTGTCAAGGGCGTACGGCCGTCGCACAGCAGGTTTCACCGGTGCGCGAATCGGTTGAAGCGTTACGTTCGAGGCGAGTTGACCGAGAATCGCAAAGTGACCATACACACACCCGGCCGGACCTTGTCGGGCAAGGTCCGGCCGGGTGTGCGGGGTTGACGACGACTGTTGACGTATCGCCTTTCCCGGGTGATGACTTAGCCGACTTACCGGCCGCCGAGACGCTCTGGCGGCAGGTCAGGCGAGCAGGGAGGCCAGCTCCGCGTGCTCGAGGCCGTGCGCCTCGGCGACCTCCCTGTAAACGACCTTGCCGTCATGGGTGTTGAGGCCCCTGGCCAGCGCGGGGTCGCGGCGCAGCGCCTCGGCCCAGCCGCGGTTCGCCAGTTCCACGATGTAGGGCAGCGTGGCGTTGGTCAGCGCGTAGGTGGAGGTGTTCGGCACCGCGCCGGGCATGTTGGCGACGCAGTAGAAGACCGAGTTGTGGACCGGGAAGGTCGGCTCGGCGTGGGTGGTCGGGTGGGAGTCCTCGAAGCAGCCGCCCTGGTCGATCGCGATGTCGACAAGGACACTCCCGGGCTTCATCCGGGACACCAGCTCGTTGGTGACCAGCTTCGGGGCCTTGGCGCCCGGGATCAGCACGGCGCCGATCACGAGGTCGGCCTCCAGGCAGGCCTTCTCCAGCTCGAAGGCGTTGGAGACGACGGTCTGGATCTTCGTACCGAAGACCTTGTCCGCTTCCTTGAGCTTGTTGATGTCCTTGTCGAGCAGGGTCACGTGGAAGCCCATGCCGATGGCGATCTGCGCCGCGTTCCAACCGGAGACGCCGCCGCCGATGACCACGGCACGGCCGGCCAGCACGCCGGGGACCCCGCCGGGCAGGACACCGCGGCCGCCGTTGGCGGCCATCAGGTGGTAGGCGCCGACCTGGGGGGAGAGGCGGCCCGCAACCTCGGACATCGGGGCCAGCAGCGGCAGCGCGCGGCTGGGCAGCTCGACCGTCTCGTAGGCGATCGCGGTGGTGCCGGACTCGATGAGCGCGTCCGTGCACTCCTTGGAGGCGGCCAGGTGCAGGTAGGTGAAGAGTGTCTGGTCCTTGCGCAGGCGGTGGTACTCCTGCGCGATCGGCTCCTTGACCTTGAGCACCAGGTCGGCGGTGGCCCAGACCTCGTCCGCGGTGCCGAGTATCCGCGCGCCGGCGGCGACGTACTCGGCGTCGGGGATCGAGGAGCCGACGCCGGCGTCGTGCTCGATGACGACCTGGTGACCGTGGCGCACCAGCTCGTGCACGCCGGCGGGGGTGATGGCCACCCGGAACTCGTTGTTCTTGACCTCGCGGGGGATGCCGACCTTCACGTGGATCACGGTCCTTGGCTCAGAGGATGGGCTATTACAAGGCATACCCGATCAAGCGCGGGCACACCGGGAGAGACCGCCGGAGAACGTGCGGCAGAGCCAGTTTAATGAAGGCGTTCTCTCTGTCCAGCCTTCCAAAGCATCAATCTTCAGTCACTGCGCTGCGGATTTCGCAGGCGTCGTCGGACTCTTCCCTCAGCATGCGCTCTGCGGCGCCGCGCTGCAGGCCGGCCGCGGTGGGGTCGCCGAGCCGGTCGAGCGTGTCGGCGAGCCGCAGGTGCAGCGCGGCCTGGAGGCGTACGTCCTCGGCCCGGCGGGCCCAGTCGACGGCCTCCTGACAGGTGCGCAGCGACTCCTCGGGGCGCCCTGCGTACTCCTGGACGCGGGCCAGCTCGGACAGGGCCCGGGCGTGCGCGGCCACGTCGTCGGCCTTGCGGTACCCGGCGAGGGCGGCGCGCCAGGACCGCACCGCCTCGCCGTAGCGGCCGGCGTAGGTGTGGGTGGTGGCGATGCGGCCGTAGATCCGGGCGGCGTCGGCCCGCTCGTCCCGGGCGAGCCGCTGGGCGAGCGCCCGGCCGAACCAGTCGGCGGCCCGGTCGTAGTCCCCGAGCTCCAGGTGGGCGCCGCCCACGGATTCCATGGCGCGGCCGGTCGCGTACGGGTCGTTCGCCTCGCGTCCGGCGTCCAGCGCGGCCCGGTAGCGCACCAGGGCCTCGGCGGTGCGGCCGGTGCGGGCGTCGAGGTCGGCCAGGTTCAGCAGGGCCGCCGCCTTCTCCCGGGGCAGCTCGCGGCGCTCGGCCACGTCGAGGACGAGGCGGTGGATGCCGTACAGGTCGGGGGCCGCCGCACGGGTGCCGACGTGGGCCACCATGGCCCGCACCAGCTGGGACATCAGCCTGCGGGCGAGGGTGTCCAGTTCGCCGTCGGCGACCGCGAGGCGGGCCGAGGCCAGCAGGGCGGGGCGCCGGGCGCGCAGCCAGTCGGCGGCGGCCCTCGGATGCGGGAAGCGCAGGTCGCGCGGCGTGGCGAGGAGCTTCTCGCGGGCCTGCGGACTGTCGGTCTCGGTGACCGCCCGGCAGGACTGGAGCAGCCGTACCGTCCGCTCCAGCATGCGGGCGCGGGCCAGCTGGAGCTCGGCGGGCCGGTCGTGTCTCAGGGCGAGGGCCCGCAGCTGGGCGTGCAGGCATCCGGGGACCTCGTACTCGGGCAGCGGCGAGTCGACGGCGCGCACCAGGCCGAGGGCGACGAAGTCGTCCAGGGTGCTGCGGGCGCCGTTCACCGAGCAGCCGGCGAGCGCGGAGGCGGTGTGCGGGTCGACCAGGCCGGCCGGGGCGAGGGAGAGCAGTCGCAGTATCCGGGCGGCGGGGCTGGGCAGGGAGGCGTAGACGAGGCGGAAGACCCTGCTGAGCGCGGTCCCCTCGTCGCCCTCCGCGTGCACCTGCTTGGCGAGGTCGGCGACGGCCGCCTGGGGACGGGCGGCGAGCCAGCCGCCGGCGAGGGTCAGCGCGGCGGCCTGTGCCTGGCATACCTCGACCAGCTGTTCGGCGGCCCGGGGGTCGACGGTGATGCGGACCGAGCCGGTGTACCGGGACAGCAGCTCCACGGCCGACTTGGTGTCGAGGCCCCCCAGCGTGCAGGGGCGGACGTCCGCGATGCCGGTCAGCGGGCCCTCGGCCACGACCACGGCCAGGCAGTCCGGGGTGTCCGGCAGCAGGGCGTCGACCTGTTCGGCGTCGGCGGCGGCGTCGAGCAGGAGCAGGACCCTGCGGTCGGCGAGGACGGTGCGCAGGGCCTCGGTGAGGTCGTCCTCGCCGGCCCCGGGCGGGGCGGGGTGGTCCAGTTCGCCGAGCAGTTCCCGGGCGAGGCGGTCGACGGTCACGCGGGTGCCGTCCGGTTCGCTCAGCCGGGCCCGCAGCACACCGTCGGGGTACTTGTCCGCGACCTGGGCCGCCAGCTCCTCGGCGAGCGCGGTGCGTCCCGAGCCGGGGCGGCCCGCGATGAGCAGCACGCGCGCGCGGGGGGCCTTGCGGCCGGAGAGGGTGTCCAGGCCCGCACGCTCGATGTCGGCGCGCAGTTCCTTCAACTCCCGGGTGCGGCCCAGGAACCCAGTTTCCTCAGCAGGGTCCTCCGACAGCCGTACGCCGTCCGTGTCCACCGCCTGATCCGTCACGGGCCACACTCCCGATCCCACCGCACGCCGGCACCCGCCGGAACCCCGGTTCGGGCGTTTCCAGAGCCTAGTTCACGCTCTGCTACGTTCCCGGCGGAGCGCGGCGGGCACATCCCTCGATCGGATCAACCGATGGTCACACCGGCGACCCCGAAGCCGACACCCTGCGACGGTGCCACCATCCCCGCCCGGCCCGACCACGCCACCACTCGCGCGGCACCCGCGCCCCCGGCCGCCCCTGAACCCCAGCCGTCCCGCGCCGCAACTGGGCGCCCTCGTGACCGAGGCCTCGGCGGGCAGTACGGCCACTCCGGCGCCGTGCGCCGTCACCGGAGCCGCCATGCCGAGGGCACCACCGCCCGACCGCCCACCCGCAACGCGAAACAGGCGCCCTCGACCCCCAGCCCTCCGGCGCCGTACGCCGTCACGGGAACCGACCGGCCGAGGGCGGCAGCCACAGGCCGGCCGCGCAACCGGAAGCGCGAAGCGCGGCGACCGGCCGTCAGGCCTCGAACGGGCGGGCCGGCCAGGGCGCCTCGGCGGGGCGGAGCGCGTCGAGTCCGTCGCCCCGCTCCGCCGCGACCAGCGAGAGCACGCCCACGACCAGGCAGTTGTTGTGCAGCTCCCCCGCGAGCACGCCCCGGACCAGGTCCGCGACGGGCACCCGCTCCAGCTCCATGTCGGCCTCTTCGTCCTCGACCTCGAAGCGCTCGCCCTCGGCCTCGGACAGGTCCCGGGCGAGGAAGATCCGTACGGCCTCGTCGCAGCCGCCCGGCGTGGTGTAGACGTCGGTCAGCACCCGCCAGTCCTCGGCCTTGACGTGCGCCTCCTCGTACAGCTCGCGCTGGGCGGCGTGCAGCGGGTTCTCCCCGGGGACGTCGAGCAGGCCGGCCGGGATCTCCCACAGCTTCTCGCGCACGGGGTGCCGGTACTGGCGGAGGACCAGCACCCGGCCCTCGCCGTCCAGGGCGAGGACGGCCACGGAGCCGGGGTGGACCTGGTAGTCGCGGGTCACCACGGAGCCGTCGGGCATGACGACGTCGTCGGTGCGGACGGAGGTCTTGTTGCCCCGGAAGGGGGTCCGGGTGCTCCGGACCTCCCACTCCTCGGGGGTGTCCTTGATCGTGCTGCCCGTCATCCCTGACCCGTCCTTCCAGACGTACGAAAGCCGGGGCCCGCGCCGTTGAGTGCGCGCGCCCCGGCCACCGTACAACTGGTGTGTTACTTCGATGTCTTCCGCTCGACCGCGGCCTTGACCAGCCCGGCGAAGAGCGGGTGCGGGCGGGTCGGGCGCGAGCGCAGCTCCGGGTGCGCCTGCGTGGCGACCAGGTACGGGTGGACGTCGCGCGGGTACTCGACGTACTCGACGAGCTTGCCGTCCGGGGAGGTGCCCGAGAAGACGAGGCCGGCGTTCTTCTCCAGCTCCGCGCGGTAGGCGTTGTTCACCTCGTAGCGGTGACGGTGCCGCTCCTCGACGTACTCCTTGTCGTCGTAGACCTCGCGCACGATGGAGCCCTCGGCCAGCTTCGCCGGGTACATGCCGAGCCGCATGGTGCCGCCCATGTCGCCGTCGCCGGCCACGATGTCCAGCTGCTCGGCCATGGTGGAGATGACCGGGTGACCGGTGGCCGGGTCGAACTCGGTGGAGTTGGCGTCCGAGATGCCGGCCAGGTTGCGCGCGGCCTCGACCACGATGCACTGCAGGCCCAGGCACAGGCCGAGCAGCGGGATCCGGTTCTCGCGGGCGTACTTGATCGCGCCGACCTTGCCGAGCACACCGCGGTCGCCGAAGCCGCCCGGGATGCAGATCGCGTCGACGTCGCCGAGCTGCGCCGCCGCACCCGCCGGGGTCTTGCAGTCGTCGGACGTGACCCACTTGATCTTCACGCGGGCCTTGTTGGCGAAGCCGCCCGCGCGCAGCGCCTCGGTGACCGAGAGGTAGGCGTCGGGCAGGTCGATGTACTTGCCGACCAGGGCCATCGTGATCTCGTGGTCGGGCTTGTGGACGCGGTCGAGCAGGTCGTCCCAGGTCGTCCAGTCCACGTCGCGGAACGGCAGGTCCAGCTTGCGGACGACGTAGGCGTCCAGGCCCTCGGTGTGGATGACCTTGGGGATGTCGTAGATCGAGCGGGCGTCGGGGCAGGCCACCACCGCGGCCTCGTCGACGTCGCACATCAGGGAGATCTTGCGCTTGATCGCGGTCGGCACCTCGCGGTCGCAGCGCAGCACGATCGCGTCCGGCTGGATACCGATGTTGCGCAGCGCCGCGACCGAGTGCTGGGTCGGCTTCGTCTTGAGCTCGCCCGAGGGGCCGATGTACGGCAGGAGCGAGATGTGGACGACGAACACGTTGTCGCGGCCGACCTCGTGCCTGACCTGGCGGACGGTCTCCAGGAACGGCAGCGACTCGATGTCGCCGACGGTACCGCCGACCTCGGTGATCACGACGTCGACCTCGTCCGTCGCCATGCGGCGGATGCGGTGCTTGATCTCGTTGGTGATGTGCGGGATGACCTGCACCGTGTCGCCCAGGTACTCGCCGCGCCGCTCCTTGGCGATCACCGTGGAGTACACCTGGCCGGTGGTGACGTTGGCGGAGCCGTCCAAGTCGCGGTCGAGGAAGCGCTCGTAGTGTCCGATGTCCAGGTCGGTTTCCGCACCGTCGTTGGTGACGAACACCTCACCGTGCTGGAAGGGGTTCATCGTGCCAGGGTCGACATTGAGGTACGGGTCGAGCTTCTGCATCACGACGCGCAGACCCCGCGCCTTGAGCAGCATGCCGAGGCTGGAGGCGGTCAGCCCCTTGCCGAGCGAGGAGGCGACACCCCCGGTGACGAAGATGTGCTTGGTCGTCGAAGCTGTGCTGTTTCGGAAAGCAGCGGGCGGCATGGCCAAGAGGGGGCTCCCGTGGTCGCGGTCTGGGGTGCGGTGCGCTCGTCGTCCGACCCGGTCGTCCCGGAGGTCGTCGGCGGCGCCGTCGCTGCGGTTCCGGGGTTTTTCTCCCACCGGTCCACGGGCTACCAGCGTATCAGCGCCTCGGGGCGATGGCTTCCGGCCACCCTCCGCACACGCCCGGACACGCAGACGGGAGCGTCACCGTTTCCTCACCCGGTGGTCACCCGTTCGGCGGACCCGGGTTGCCCGGAGCGGCACACAGATCATCTACGTGCGTCGTATCCTGCTCGGACGTTCGCTGCCGAGCCCGCCCGGCGACATGGCACCACCCCTCGCCCGTCAGCCCCGGAACAACGAGAGCTCGTCAGTTCGTTGAGCAACAATTGTCGTTTGCGGCACAGCGTTTGGCTCCACGGCCGGACGGCTGCTTTGCTTCATGACTCAACGACACATGACACACATCCCCTGACACACTTCCCTGACCCCACCCTTGACCGCACTAGCGACCGCCCCCACGCGGGGTGACGTGGCCGTTCGACTGGAGTTGCACGTGGCCGGGCGCATCGAAGACTACGCACTCATCGGAGACATGCAGACCGCTGCCCTCGTCTGCCGGAACGGCACAGTCGACTGGCTGTGCCTGCCCCGCTTCGACTCGCATGCCATCTTCGCCGGTCTGCTCGGCACCGGGGAGCACGGCTTCTGGCGGCTGGGACCCGCCTGCTCCGCCGGTGCCGAACCACCCGTCGCGGCCCGGCGGAACTACCGCGGCGACTCGCTGATTCTGGAGTCCGAGTGGGACACCCCGCGCGGCACGGTCCGGGTGACCGATTTCATGCCGCCGCGTGACGGCGCGCCGCAGCTGATCCGGATCGTGGAGGGCGTCTCCGGCCGGGTGCCGATGCGCTCGGAACTGCGGATGCGGTTCAGCTACGGCCGGGTGGTCCCCTGGGTGCACAAGCACGAGGGCCGCACGGTGGCCGTCGCGGGCCCGGACTCCGTGTGGTTCGACACGGAGGCGGAGACCTACGGCGAGGCGCTCACCACGTACGCGGACTTCACGGTGGCGCCGGGTGACCGGATCGCGTTCACCATCTCGTGGGAGCCCTCGCACAAGGAGCCGCCGGCGCTGCCCGAGCCCGAGCAGTCGCTGGTGGCCACCGAGGACTTCTGGCGCGACTGGGTCGAGCACTGTACGTACCACGGTCCCTACCGGGAGGCCGTGGTCCGCTCCCTGATCACGCTGAAGGCCCTGACGTACGCCCCCACCGGCGGCATCGTGGCCGCGCCCACCACCTCCCTGCCGGAGGACATCGGCGGCGTCCGCAACTGGGACTACCGCTACACCTGGCTGCGCGACGCCGCGATCACCCTGTCCTCACTGCTGCGCACCGGATACCGCGAGGAGGCCCGGGCGTGGCGCGAGTGGCTGCTGCGCGCGGTCGCGGGCGACCCGGAGAACCTGCAGATCATGTACGGCATCGCCGGTGAGCGCGAACTGGGCGAGGCGGAGCTGGACTGGCTGCCGGGCTACGAGAACTCCACCCCGGTCCGGGTCGGCAACGGCGCGGCCCACCAGCTCCAGCTGGACGTCTACGGCGAGGTGACCGAGGCCCTGCACCTGGGCCACATGACGGGCCTGGCCCGCAACGACTACGCCTCGGTGCTCCAGCTCAAGCTGATCCGCTACCTGGAGTCCCACTGGCACGAGCCGGACGAGGGCATCTGGGAGGTCCGCGGCCCGCGCCGGCACTTCGTGCACTCCAAGGTGATGGCCTGGGTCGCCGTCGACCGCACGATCAAGCTGATCGAGTCCGGCGACGCCGACGGCCCGCTGGAGCGCTGGAAGCAGCTGCGCGAGGACATCCACCGGGACGTGTGCGAGAAGGGCTACGACAAGGAACGCAACACCTTCACACAGTCCTACGGCTCCCGAGAGCTGGACGCCTCCCTGCTGCTGATCCCGCAGATGGGCTTCCTGCCGCCGGACGACAAGCGGGTCATCGGCACCATCGAGGCCATCCAGCGTGAGCTGTCCACGTCGGACGGCTTCATCCTGCGCTATCCGACGGACGGCAAGGACGAGGGCGTGGACGGCCTGCCGGGCGACGAGGGCGCCTTCCTGGCCTGCTCGTTCTGGATGGCCGACGACCTCGCGATGATCGGCCGGGTGGACGAGGCCCGCAAGCTCTTCGAGAAGCTGCTCTCCCTGCGCAACGACCTCGGCCTCCTGGCCGAGGAATGGGACCCGCACCTCCAGCGCCAGGTCGGCAACTTCCCCCAGGCCTTCAGCCACGTCCCCCTCATCGACACGGCACTGCGCCTGACGGCGAGCGGGGCGTACGGGGGCTGAACCCACGCGGGGACGGGCGCCGACCTCGCGCAGGGCCGACGCCTCGGCCCGCGCAGGTCCTCAGGACGGCACCCGCGCGGCCGGTCAGCTCGCCAGTGCCGTCAGGGTCCGTTCTCCGCCGGGGTCCCCGGCGGTGGCGGGCACCAGGGCGATCTCGTCCAGGCCGGCCTCGGCATAGGCGTCCATCCGGGCCCGTACGGTGTCGAGGTCGCCGATCAGACCGACCGTGGCCGCGGCCTCCGGGGGCAGCGCCCGCAGCAGCGTGTCCGGGTCGGCGCCGCCACGGGCCAGCCCGACCGCCTCGCCGAATCCGGCGGCCTCGAACATCTCGCGGTAGCCGGGCACCGTGAGGTAGCCCACGACGCTGCGCATGACCTGGGTGAGCGAGGCGGGGTCGGGGTCCACTGCGGCGGGCACCCACGCGGCCAGCGTCGGCGGGGTCCGCCCGGCCTCGTGGGCCGCCGCGAGGAGCTTGCCGCGCAGGGCGCGGACCTGCTCGGGCGAGACCACGTCCAGCAGCATGCGGTCGGCGTACCGGGCCGCGACGGAGATCGCACGGTCGCCGAAGGCCGCCACGGTGAGCGGACCTCCCGGTGGCCGCTGCCGTCGCAGGAAGCCGCTGCCGGGCACGACGGGCTCCCCCGGCTGCCCGTGCAGCAGTTCCCGCAGTGCCGCGGCCGTCTCCGCCAGGGCCGCCGCGGGCCGCTCGCGGGGCCGGCCGTGCACACCCTCGACCACCCGCTTGCTCGAGGTGCCCAGCGCCACCCCGACCGGGCGCCCGGTGACCGCGGCGACCGAGGCGGCGCCCCGGGCGATGCCGTGCGGGTCGCGCACCGACACCGCGACCGGCCCGGCGGTGAGCGCGATCCGCGCGGTGCCCGCCCCGACGGCCGCGGCCAGCACGAACGCGTCCCAGGTCGGTCCCTCGCCCAGCCACACCTCGGGGTAACCCAGCCGGTCGGCCCGCACCGCCACCCGCAGGGGCTCGTCGAGCGAGCTGTCGTCCTCACGTGCGGCGGCCACCACGGTGATGTTCATGGTCATGGGCCGTCGACTACCCCGTCGGCACGGCGCCAACCGGCGTCCCGTCCGGGATGTCCCGGCCGGGGGCGCACGGGTAGCGTCCGGCTCATGGACAGCGGCAGGAACAGCGGATTCGACACCCAGGGCGCCGGAATCACCGTGCAGCGGGCGCTGGAGCTGCCCGGGCTGCGCAGTGGCCTGCCGGAGATCCTGGCCGGCGCCGACCGCCTGCAGCGGACCGTGCGCTGGGTGCACGCCGGTGAGGTGCCCAACATCGCCTCGCTCCTCAAGGGCGGCGAACTGCTGCTGACCACGGGGTACGGCCTGGGCACCCGCCCCGCCGAGCAGCGGGCGTTCGTCCGCACGCTGGCCGAGCGCGGCATCGCTGCCCTCGTCGTGGAGCTGGGTCCGCGCTTCGCCCGGCTGCCCGCGGCCCTGGTCGACACGGCCCGCGCGGCCGGGCTGCCGCTGGTGCAGCTGCACCGCGAGGTGCCGTTCGTGACGGTCACCGAGGAGATCCACACCGAGATCGTCAACGGCCACTACGCGCTGCTCCAGCGGGCCGAGGAGGTGCACCGCCGCTGCACCGAGGCGCTGCTGGGCGGCGGTGGAGTGCCCCAGGTCCTTGCCATCCTGGCCGACTTCGCCGGCAACCCCGTCTTCCTGGAGACGACCGACGGCCGCCTGCTGTACGCCGCCGGCTCCGGCCCCGAGGGCGCCGACCCCCTCCAGGTCTGGGAAGGGCTGCGCGGCCCGCACAAGGAGGCACCGCCGCCGGCGGGCTCGGTCCTGGTGGACGTGCCCGGCGGCGGACCCGGCGCCGGGTCGGTCCGGGCTCGGATGGTCCTGCTGCCGGTACGGTCCCCGCTGGCGCCGGTGCACCGGATGGCGGCGGAGCGGGCGGCCGGCATCCTCGCCGTGGTGCTGATGCAGGCACGGCAGGAGGAGGAGCTGGCGGCGCGCGGGCGGGGCGACTTCCTCACCGACCTCGCCGAGGGCCGGATCGCGGCGGAGGACGCCCCGGCCCAGGCGCGCGTCCTGGGCTTCAAGCCGGGCGCCGGCCCGCTGCTGCCGGTGGTGATGCGGCTCGGTGACGCCCTGTCGCCCGAGGGCGGCGGCTGGGCGGTGCTGGCGCGCGCGGTCGCCGAGGAGCTGGCGTCGGTGGGGGTGCCGGTGCTGCTGGGCGTACGGCCGGTGGAGGGCCGGGTGCCGCTGCTGCTGGGGCTGCGCTCGGAGTCGGAGCGCGCGGCGGTCGCGGACCGGGTCGCGGCGGCGCTGCGGGCGGGCGTGGAGCGGGCCGGGATGCAGCGGCCGGGGGCGCAGCCGCCCGTCGTGGTCGCCGGGGCGGCCGGCGGCTGGGCGGCGGCGTCGGCGGGCCTGCGGCACGCGGTGGAGACGGCGACCGCGGCGCAGGGCCTCACCGACCGGCCCTGGTACGACGCCCGGCGCCTCGACATCGACCTGCTGCTGTGGCGGCTGCGCGACCATCCCGACCTCGCGGCGTTCGTGGACCGGGCGATCGGCCCGCTGCGCGAGCACGACGACCGCTCGAAGCCGCCCCTGCTGCCCACCCTCCAGACGTACCTGGCGCACGCCGGCCGCAAGGCGGAGACGGCGCGCGAACTCCACCTCAACCGGCAGACGCTCTACAACCGGCTGGCGAGGATCGGGGAGTTGCTGGGCACCGACCTCGACGACCCGCAGACCGTCCTGGCGTTGAGCCTGGCCCTGCGCGCCCGCCGGCACGTGTCCTGAGGGCCGGCCCGCGAGGCGAGCGGCCTAGAGCAACGGTGTGGGCTGGGTCAACTCGTCGTAGACGCTGAGGACCTGGGCGACGGTCTCGTCCTCGGTCGGCCAGGTGGCCGCCTGCCGTACCCCCCGCTCCCGCAGCTCGCCCCGCCGCCCGGGGTTCTCCAGGAGGCGGACGACGGCGTCGGCGAGCGCTTCCGCGTCGCCGGGCGGGACGAGTTCGGCGGCGTCGCCGACCAGTTCGGGGATGCC
The DNA here is from genome assembly GCF_044591655.1 of Streptomyces sp. BBFR51. Lineage (NCBI taxonomy): Bacteria > Bacillati > Actinomycetota > Actinomycetes > Kitasatosporales > Streptomycetaceae > Streptomyces > Streptomyces sp. BBFR51. The sequence continues at coordinate 1,978,081 of NZ_CP172448.1, forward strand.
GCCCACGTCGCCCGCGACGAGCGGCACGCGCGCGTGGAGCGCCTCCTGGGCGAGAACGGAACGCCCCGTCTCCCGGCGGCTCGGCAGCAGCGCGACGTCGGCCGCCGCCAGCAGCTCGGGGACGTCGTCGCGGCTGCCGACGAGCACCACCGGCAGTCCCTCGCCCTCGATCCGCCGCTGCAACTCCCCGCGCAGCGGCCCCTCCCCGGCGACGACGACCAGCGGCGCCGGGTCGAGGCGGCGCCACACGCGCGCGGCGTCGAGCAGGACGTCGTAGCCCCGGTGCCGCTCCAGGGAGCCGACCGCGACCAGCAACGGGCGGCCGATGGCACCGAGTTCGGCCCTGACCTTGGGGCGCAGCCGGTCGGGGTCCTCGGGCCCGGCGGGCCGGACCGGCCGGGCGGGGAGCGCCACGGGGCCGAGGCGGGCGTCGCGCGCGCCCGTCCGCCGCGCCCCGTCGACCAGCTCCGAGGTGGCGCCGAGGACCACGGTGGCGGCTTTCATCACCCGCCGTTCCAGCACGCGCAGCAGCTGGGCGCGCGCGCCCTCGGCGTGCACCCGGTCGTGCCAGGTGACGACGAGCGGGGTGCGCACGCGCCGTCCGCCGAGGGCCAGGACGGCCCGGAAGGAGGCGTGCAGCCCGTGCGCGTGCACCAGGTCGGCGTCCGCGCACACCGTACGCAGCGCGGCGACCGAGACGGGGTCGCTGCTGCGCGGGACGTGCACGTGGTCGGCTCCGGCGCCCGTGAAGTCGTAGGTGCACTCCGCATCGGAGGGGGCGCACACCGTCACCTTCACGCCCCGCGCGACGAGCCCCGCGGCCAGCGAGCGCACGTGCGCGCTGCTGCCGGCGTTGCCGCCGCCCAGCACCTGCACGGTGCGCAGTGGCTGCTGGCCGTGCGGTGAGGGGCTGCTCACGGGGGTCACCTGGCCGGGGCTCCTGGTTCGGCGGGGGACGGTCACGAAGAACGTACAGAAGGATGGTGGGGACGGGGCACGCCGCGCGGTTTCCTGTGCGCCGCTCCGTCAAGGATGCCAGGCCGCACGGGTGTTCCGGGAACGACGACCACCGCGACGGGACGACCCGCAACCCACCGACTGACCACCGGCAAACCACCGACCCGGAACCACCTCACTCGTACGAGTGAACGTGTCGCGGCCTGCCCGTCCCTCTCCCCCGCCTGCGCTACGCGTCCGCCCGGGCCGCCGCGAGCAGCTCCTCCGCGTGGGCGCGGGCCGTCTCGGAGTCCTCCTGGCCGGCGAGCATGCGGGAGAGTTCCCGGACGCGGTCCTCGCCCTCGAGGACCTTGACGCCGGAGCGGGTCACCGAACCGTCGTTCGTCTTCTCCACCAGCAGCTGCCGGTCGGCGAACGCGGCCACCTGCGGAAGATGCGTGACGACCACGACCTGCGCGCTCCTCGCCAGCCGCGCGAGGCGCCGGCCGATCTCCACCGCCGCCTTGCCGCCGACCCCGGCGTCGACCTCGTCGAAGAGGTACGTCGGCACCGGATCGGTCCCGGCGAAGACGACCTCCACGGCCAGCATCACGCGGGACAGCTCACCGCCCGAGGCACCCTTGGCGATCGGCCGCGGCGGCGCACCCGGGTGCGGGGCGAGCAGCAGCTCCACCTCGTCGGCGCCCGACGGCCCGTACGCGACCGGCCGGCCGCCGACCTCCACGCCCTCCGGGTCCTCGGTCTGCCGGATCGCGAAGGACACGCGCGCGTGGGGCATGGCGAGCGAGGCCAGTTCGGCGGTCACCGCGGCGGCGAACCGCTCGGCGGCCTCGGTACGCGCGTCGGTCAGTGCCTGGGCCAGCCCGCCCAGTTCCGCCCGCAGCGCGTCCCGCTCGGCGGTCAGCTCACCGATGCGCTCGTCGTCGCCGTCCAGCTCGGTCAGCCGCGTGGCACTCTGCTCGGCCCAGGTCAGCACGGCGGTGACGTCCTCGCCGTACTTCCGCGTCAGCGCGGTCAGCGCGGCCCGGCGCTCCTCGACCGCCGCCAGCCGCAGCGGGTCGGCGTCCAGGTCGTCGGCGTATCCGGCGAGTTCCCCGGCCACGTCGCGCAGCAGGATGCCGACCTCGCCGATCCGCTCGGCGAGCCCGGCCAGCGCCGGGTCGTGGGACCGTACGGCGTCCAGGGCCCGCTGCGCGCCCGCGACGAGCGTCGCCGCGTCCACGCCCTCTGGGTCCTCCGGGTTGCCCGCCAGGGCGGCGTGGGCGGCCGTGGCGGCCGACGCGAGCGCCTCGGCGTGGCCCAGCCGCTCCGCCTCCTGGGCCAGCTCCACGTCCTCGCCCGCGCGCGGCTCGACGGCCGACACCTCGTCTAGGCCGTAGCGCAGCAGGTCGGCCTCCTGGGCGCGCTCACGCGCGCGCGTGGTGATCTCGTCCAGCTCGGTGGCGACGGCCCGCAGCCGCCGGTAGGCCTCGGCGTACTTGGCGAGCGGTCCGGCGACCGCGTCGCCCGCGTACCGGTCCAGGGCCTGCCGCTGCCGGGACAGTTTGAGCAGCCCCTGCTGGTCGGTCTGCCCGTGCACGGCCACCAGCTCGTCGGCCAGCTCGGCCAGCACCCCCACCGGCACCGACCGCCCGCCCAGATGCGCGCGCGAGCGCCCCTCGGCGGAAACCGTACGGCTGATCAGCAGCGCACCGTCGTCCAGCTCGGCCCCGGCCTCCTCGGCCCGGACGGCGACCGCGGCGCCACCGGGCACGGCGATCCGTCCCTCGACGACCGCGTTCTTCGCCCCGATCCGCACGAGCGCCGCGTCCGCGCGTCCGCCCAGCAGCAACCCCAGGCTGGTGACCACCATGGTCTTGCCGGCACCCGTCTCACCGGTGACAGCGGTGAACCCGGGCGACAGCTCGACCACGGCGTCGTCGATGACTCCGAGCGACCGTATCCGCATCTCCTCAAGCACGGACACGACCATACGAGGTCGGGGGCGGAAAGCGCACACAGGCCGCCCTTGTCACGCCGGGAAGGCGCATGCCGCCAGGGGCGCGGGACCGTGCTGACAGCGGCTGCGCGGCGGGGCGCGACCAGCCACAACGCACCCGCGGCCCGCGGCCCGCGACGCACCGGAACCACCCCTTCGAGAGCGCTAGTGCGGCGCCCCGCGCCACCCGGACACCGGCAGCGCGAACTTCGCGACCAACCGGTCCGTGAACGACGCATGGTGCAGCCGGGCCAACCGCACCGGCACCGCCCCCCGCCGCACCTCCACCCGCGCCCCCGGCGGCAGCTCCACCGTCCGCCGCCCGTCGCACCACAGCACCCCCGGCGGGACGTGCGGCAGCACCTCCACCGCCAGCACCGAGTCCGGCGAGGTCACCAGCGGCTTCGCGAACAGCGCGTGCGCGCTGATCGGCACCATCAGCAGCGCCTCCACCTCGGGCCACACCACAGGACCGCCGGCCGAGAAGGCGTACGCCGTCGACCCGGTCGGCGTGGACAGCACGATCCCGTCGCAGCCGAAGCCCGTCACCGGCCGGCCGTCGATCTCCAGCACGACCTCGAGCAGCTTCTCGGCGCCGGCCTTCTGCACGGCCGCCTCGTTCAGCGCCCAGTCGGTGTGCACGATGTCGCCGTTGCGGTGCACGACGACGTCGACGGTCATCCGCTCCTCGACCTCGTAGGCCCGGTTCACCACCCGGTCGACGACCTTGTCGAGGTCGTCGCGCTCGGCCTCCGCGAGGAAGCCGACCCGACCGAGGTTGACGCCGAGCATCGGCACCCCGGAGGCGCGGGCGAACTCGGCGCCCCGCAGCAGCGTCCCGTCACCGCCCAGCACGATCAGCAGCTCGCACCCGTCCAGGCACTGCGGGGTGGCCTCACCGACCAGCTCCACCTCACTCGGCAGCGGCAGGTCACGCGCCTCGGCCTCCAGGACCCGTACGCCGATCCCGGCCCGCAGCAGCCCCTTGACCACCAGCTCCGCGCTGCGGATGGCAGCGGGGCGCCCGGTGTGGGCGAGCAGGAAAACAGTACGCGCTCGGTTCTGTGTCAACGCGGCCCCTCCGCCACTGCACGGTCAACGTCGGCCGGGTCCAGTTCACCGGCCCCGGCCCGCAGCCACAGAAAATACTCGACGTTGCCGGAGGGACCCGGCAGCGGGCTGGCGGTGACCCCCTTCACTCCGAGTCCCAGCTCCCAGGCCTTCCGCGCGACTCCCCGCACGGCCTCGGCCCGCAGCTGCGCGCTGCGTACCACTCCCCCGCTGCCGAGCCGCTCCTTCCCCACCTCGAACTGCGGCTTCACCATCATCACCAGGTCGGCGTCCGGCCGTGTGCACCGCACCAGTGCGGGCAGTACCAGTCCGAGCGGGATGAAGGACAGATCCCCCACGACAAGGTCCACGGGCTCCCCATCGATCGCTTCCAACGTCAACTCGCGTACGTTCGTACGGTCCTTGACGGTGACGCGTTCATCCTGCCGAAGGCTCCAGGCGAGTTGTCCGTATCCGACGTCCACGGCGACGACGTGCGCGGCGCCCGCCCGCAGCAGTACGTCGGTGAAGCCGCCGGTGGAGGCGCCGGCGTCCAGGGCCCGCCGCCCCTCGACGACGAGGCCCTGCGGCAGGAACGCCGACAGCGCCCCGGCGAGCTTGTGGCCGCCGCGCGAGACGTAGTCGGGGTCGCCGTCGTCGGCGGTCACCACGATCGCGGCGGCGGTCTCCACCTGCGTGGCGGGCTTGGTCGCGACGGTCTTGCCGACGGTGACCCGCCCGGCGGCGATCAGCTGGCTCGCGTGCTCGCGCGAACGCGCGAGTCTGCGGCGGACCAGCTCCGCGTCGAGACGGCGGCGTGCGACTCCTGCCACGTTCGGTTCAGCTCCTGTTTTCGTACGGCGATGGCGGGACCGGAGGCCCCGGGCGGGCGTCGAGCGCGGTCAGCGCGTCGCGCAGCCCCCGGTGTACATCCTCGTACACCTCGACGTGCCCGTCCGTGGCCAGGTGGTCGGCGTCGGCCAGCCGCGCCAGCCGCGCGTCCACCTCGGCGTTGCCGGTGGGATCCCGGGGGACGTCCAGCGGGGCGGGGGCGGCGGGCTCGTACCCGGGGTCCTCGTGCGCCTCGCGCTCGGTCTCCTGGGGCTCCGGCCCGGCCCCGGTCTCCTGGGCCGCCGAAGGGGCCACCGGCTCCGGTACTGCGTCGCTCATGCCCCGACGCTACCGCGTGCGGCTGGGGTACGGTCGGTCCCGATGGCGACGACTGAGGAGTGCCGTGCCGCACTCGACAAGCTCTCGGACCACATGCGGGGCGCCGAAGGGGACGTGCGGTCGGCCACGGAGCTGGACCGCTCGGTGAGCTGCCACATCACCGACCTGGACGTCACCTTCGCCGGACGCATGGCGGACGGCCGCATCGACGTGCGGGAGACCCTGGAAGGGCCACCGCGGGAGAAGGCCGAGATCAGGCTGGCGATGACCGGCGACGACCTGGTGGCCCTGGTGGCCGGCGAACTGAACTTCGCCAAGGCCTGGGGCTCGGGCCGGGTGAAGCTGGAGGCGGGGCTGCGCGATCTGTTCCGCCTCAGGAAGCTTCTGTAGCCGCCACCTTCTCTGCTTCCTTGCCGAGGTCCGCACCGGCCGCGCCCCGCGCCTTGCGCGCGGCCGGCACCACCAGCGGCGTGCCCGTCTCCGGGTCGTCGATGACCTGGCAGCGCAGCCCGAAGACCCGCTCGACCAGGTCGGCGGTGACGATGTCCTTCGGCGCGCCCTGGGCGATGATCTCCCCTTCACGCAGGGCGATGAGGTGGGTGGCGTAGCGGGCGGCGTGGTTGAGGTCGTGCAGGACGGCCACGAGCGTGCGGCCCTGCTCCTCGTGGAGTTCGGCGCACAGGTCGAGGACGTCGATCTGGTGCTGGATGTCCAGGTACGTCGTCGGCTCGTCGAGCAGCAGCAGCGGGGTCTGCTGGGCGAGCGCCATGGCGATCCACACGCGCTGGCGCTGTCCGCCGGAGAGTTCGTCGACGTATCGGTCGGCCAGCTCGGAGATGCCCGTCTGCGCCATCGCCTCCTGCACGACCCGCTCGTCCTCGGTCGACCACTGGCGCAGGATGCCCTGGTGCGGGTAACGGCCCCGCCCGACGAGGTCGCCGACGGTGATGCCGTCGGGCGCGATGGACGACTGCGGCAGCAGGCCGAGGGTCCGCGCGACCTGCTTGGCGGGCATCGACTGGATGACCGACCCGTCGAGCAGCACCCGGCCCGCGCTGGGCTTGAGCATCCGCGACAGGGCCCGCAGCAGGGTGGACTTGCCGCACGCGTTCGGACCGACGATCACGGTGAAGGAGTTGTCGGGTATCTCCACCGACAGCTGCTCCGCGATGACCCGCTGGTCGTAGGCGAGGGTGACGTTCTCGGCGGTCAGGCGGTTCACGTTGCTCCTTTGGTTCTTGGCCCCGCTGCGGATGTCGGCGCGGGCGCTCAAATCCGGCCCGCCTTGCGCTCGGTGACCAGCAGCCACAGCAGGTAGACACCGCCCAGTACGCCGGTGACGACGCCCACGGGCAACTGGTCGGCGCCGAAGGCCCGCTGCGAGATCCAGTCGGCGCTGACCAGCAGGGCGGCGCCCATGCACAGGGAGGGCAGCAGGTTGGGACCCGGCGAGCAGGTCAGGCGCCGGGCGAGCTGCGGCGCCGTGAGCGCGACGAAGCTGACCGGCCCCGCGGCGGCGGTGGCCGCGGCGGTGAGCAGTACGGCGGCCACCATCAGCAGCGCCCGCACCCGCTCGACGCGCACACCGAGCGCGTACGAGATGTCGTCGCCCATCTCCATCATCCGCAGCGCACGCCCGTTGGTGAGCACGAGCGGGACGAGCACGGCGCACAGCGCGAGCAGGGGCCAGACCTGGTCCCAGTCACGGCCGTTGAGGGAGCCGGTCATCCAGACGACGGCCCGGGAGGCGTCGACGATGTCGGCCCGGGTGAGCAGGTAGCCGTTGACCGCCGTGACCATCGCGGACACGCCGATGCCGACCAGGACCAGCCGGTAGCCGTGCACGCCCCGCTTCCAGGCGAGCAGGTAGATGGCGAGTCCGGTCACCAGGCCGCCGACGAGCGCGCCCACGGTGACCTGGGCCGAGCTGCCGGAGAACAGGACGATCATGATCAGCGCGCCGGCGGTCGCGCCCTGGCCGAGGCCGAGGACGTCCGGACTGCCGAGCGGGTTGCGCGAGATGGCCTGGAACAGCGCACCGCCCACCCCGAGCGCGCCGCCGACCAGCAGCCCGACCAGGACCCGCGGCAGCCGCAGCTCGTTGACGATGAACTCCTGGCCGGCGTTGCCCTGTCCGACCAGGGTCCTGAGCACGTCGGCGGCCGGTATCGGGAAGTCGCCGGTGCCGATCAGCAGCACGCTCGCGGCGAGCGCGACGAGCAGCAGCAGGACGACGACGCCCACGGCCCGGACGTCGAGGCGGAACGAGAGCCCGCCCCGGATGCGCACGGCCCGGTTGCTCTTCGCGGTCTTCACCGTCTTCGCGGTCTTCACAGCTGGGCCGTCCTCCGCCGTCGTACGAGAAAGATGAAGACCGGCCCGCCGAGGACGGCGGTGACGATGCCGACCTGAAGTTCCGCGGGCCGTGCGACGATCCGGCCGAGCACGTCCGCACCGAGCAGCAGCACGGGCGACAGGATCGCCGCGTACGGGAGGATCCAGCGCATGTCGGGCCCGGTGAAGGAGCGGACGATGTGCGGGACCATCAGCCCGACGAACACGATCGGCCCGCAGGCGGCCGTCGCGGCCCCGCACAGCACGGTCGCGGCGAGCATGGACAGCGCCCGGGTGCGGTTCAGGTTGGCGCCGAGCGCCCTGGCGGTGTCGTCGCCCATCTCCATGGCGTTCAGCGGCCGGGACAGCGCGAGGGCGAGGACCGTGCCCACCACGAAGAACGGCAGCACCTCCCGGATGGTCCCGGTCGTCGCCGAGGCGAGCGAACCGACCGTCCAGAAGCGCATCCTGCCCAACGCCGCGTCATCCATGATCATCACGGCCTGGAGGTAGCCGAAGAGCGCGGCACTGATCGCGGTGCCGGCCAGTACGAGTCGCACCGGCGTGGCCCCCCGGCTGCCGCCCAGGAACCAGACCAGCGCGCCGACCCCCGCCGCACCGGCGAAGGCGAACCAGACGTACCCGGTCAGCGAGGTGACGCCGAAGAAGGTGATGGCCGTGACGACGGCGGCGGAGGCGCCCGCGTTGATGCCGAGCAGCCCGGGGTCTGCCAGCGGATTGCGGGTCAGCGCCTGCAGTACGGCTCCCGCGAGGCCGAGCGCGGCACCGGCCAGCAGACCGAGCACGGTCCGCGACACGCGCTCGCCCACCACGACGTCGCCGTACGTGCCCGAGTCGTGGAAGAGGCCGTGCCAGACCTGCGCCAGAGACAGGTCCTTCGCGCCGATCGCGATGCTCGCCAACGCGATGAACACCAGGACCGCCGCGGCGACGGGCAGCCCTGCTGCACGCAGGACACGGCGCTTGGCGGGCGGCGCGGGAGCGGTCTCCGCGCGCTGTTCGGGGGGACTGTCGACCAACACGTGGTTAGGCTAGCCTACCCTGCCAAGCGATCACGATCCCGTGGCCGCTCCCGGGCCCCTCCCGCGGACCGGCGTACCGGCTCCTCCCGCGACCGGCGTACCGGCTCCTTCCCCTTGCGCCGGCTCACCACCCCAGCCGCGCCAACGCCTTCCCCGAGTCCAGCCCGCACCCTTCCTCCCCGCCGGCCGTCCAGGCCGCCGCGCACAGCGCCCGCAGCCCGTCCGGCGCCGCGCCGTCGCCCTCCAGCTCCAGCCGCTCCGCTGCGGCCCTCGCCGTCCAGCCGCCGCAGCGGAAGCCGCCGTCCGCGTCCCCGGTGACTTCGGGCTGCCCGGTGAGCAGCCCCCGCAGATCGGCGTCGACGTAGGTCGGCCGGTGCCGCGGCGGCGCCGCCAGCAACTGCGCCCCGTCGGTCACGCCGGTCAGGACGAGCAGCGAGTCCACCTCGCCGTTGAACGCCCCCTCGATGTCCGTGTCGAGCCGGTCGCCCACCACCAACGGGCGCTGCGCGCCGGTCCGCAGGATCGTCTCGCGGTGCATGGGAGGCAACGGCTTCCCCGCGACCTGCGGCTCCGCGCCGGTGGCGATGCGTACGACCTCCACCGCCGCGCCGTTGCCCGGGGCGATCCCGCGGGCGCCCGGGATCGTCAGGTCGGTGTTGGAGGCGTACCAGGGCACGCCGCGCGCGATGGCGTAGCAGGCCTCCGCGAAGCGCCCCCACGGCAGGTCCGGGCCGCCGAACCCCTGCACCACGGCCGCCGGATCGTCCTCGGCCGACTCCACGGGCTCGAGGCCGCGCTCGCGCAGCGCCACGCGCAGCCCCTCACCGCCGATCACCAGCACCCGCGCCCCCGAGGGCACCTGCTCGGCGATCAGCCGGGCCACCGCCTGTGCCGAGGTGATCACGTCGGCGGCACCCGTCGCTATACCCAGCTCGGTCAGGTGCAGGGCCACCGCGTCGGGAGTCCGCAGCGCGTTGTTGGTGACGTACGCCAGGCGCATGCCGCCGTCGCGGGCCTTGGCAAGGGACTCGACGGCGTGAGCGATCGCGTTCCCCCCGGCGTACACCACGCCGTCCAGGTCGAGCAGCGCCGTGTCGTAGGCCTCGCTCAGGTCCCGCCCACTGCCCTCGGGCCTCGTCCTGACGCTCCGGCTCATTGCGCATCGCTCCTCGTTCGTCGCGTTTCCCCCGATCATCCCCCATGCCACTGACACACGTACGATGCCGGGATGAACTCTGCAGGTCACCCGGAAGCAACGGCGCCCCGGGGCCTGGAACTCACCCCGTTCCGAGGCCTTCGCTACGACCCCGACCGGGTCGGCAGCCTGGCCGCCGTGACGTCCCCGCCCTACGACGTCGTGGTCCGCCCCGACGGCCTGCTCCACCTTGAGTCCGCCGACCCGCACAACATCGTCCGGCTGATCCTGCCCCAGGCCGCCACCCCCGAGACGCGCAACGAGCAGGCCGCGCGCACCCTGCGGCGCTGGACGGCGGAGGGCGTCCTGACCACCGACCCCGAACCGGGCCTGTACGTCTACGAACAACGCGACGGCGAAGGCATGCTGCAGCGCGGCATCATCGGCGCCCTGCGCGTGTCGGACCCCTCCGAGCAGGTGGTCCTGCCGCACGAGGACGTCATGCCCCACGTCGTCGCCGACCGTGCGGGTCTCATGCGAGCCACCTGGGCGAACCTCGAGCCCCTGCTCCTGACCTACCGCGGCGACGACGACACTCCGGTCACCACGGCGCTGGTGGAACGCACCGCCGAACGGCCGCCGCTGCTCTCCACGACCACGGAGGACGGCTTCTGTCACCGCCTGTGGTCGGTCACCGACCCCGACACCGTGTCCCGCGTCCAGTCAGAGCTGGCACGGCACCAGGCCCTCATCGCCGACGGCCACCACCGCTGGGCGACCTACCGCACACTCCGCGCGGAACACCCCTCCCCCAGCCCCTGGGACCACGGGCTCGTCCTCCTGGTCGACACGGCCCGCTATCCGCTCCGCGTCCGCGCGATCCACCGCCTGCTGCACGGCATCCCGGTGCACGAGGCCGTGGCCGCCCTGGACGGCCACTTCCGCGTCCGCCGCCTGGACACCCCCCTGGCCGAGTCTCTCGACACCCTGGCGAAGGCGGCGGTCGCGGGCAACGCCTTCCTGCTCGCCGGCGACGGCGCCTTCCACCTCGTCGACCTGCCGGACCCCGGCCTGCTGGCCCGCACGGTCCCCACCGACCGCCCCGAGGCCTGGCGCACCCTGGACGCCACCGTCCTGCACGCCACGCTCCTCGCCCACGTCTGGCACGTCCCCGACGACTCGGCCGCCCACATCTCCTACATCCACGACACGGCGGCCACCGTCGAGAAGGCGGAACGCGACGGCGGTACGGCGGTGCTGATGCACCCGGTCCGCGAGGAGGTCGTCCGCGACCTGGCCCGACAGGGCGTCACGATGCCCCGCAAGTCGACGTCCTTCGGCCCGAAGCCGGCCTCGGGCCTGGTACTGCGCGCTCTCGACCGCTGACCCGGGCGACGGCGAAGGACGGAGGGGGCGAGACCGTGTACCGGCCCCGCCCCCTCCGTCCTTCGTCGTCATGCCCTTCCACGCCACGGCCCAGGCCACGGCATGGACGTCAGTCCTTGTCCCCGTCCTCGGCGCCAGGGCTCTCCACGTCGCCCTCGGGCTCACCCTCGCGCTCGTCGAGAGCGTCCACGAACTCCACACCGTCCAACTCGGCGAGCCGGTCGGAGGCGTCCGTGCTGCCGTCCCGGTCCGACTCCACGGCCTTCGCGAACCACTCCCGCGCCTCCCGGTCCCGGCCGGCGGCCAGCAGCGCGTCGGCATAGGCGTACCGCAGCCGCGCGGTCCACGGCTGTACGGAGTTGGAGGCCAGCTCGGGGCTCTGCAGCGTCACGATGGCCGCGTCCAGCTGCCCCATGTCACGCCGGGCACCGGCCGCCACGAGGCGCATCTCGACCTGACCGGCCTTGTCCAGCTTGTGCACCTCGGGGGCGCCGGCCATGTCCAGCGCCTTCTCCGGCCGGCCGAGCCCGCGCTCGCAGTCGGCCATGACCGGCCACAGCTCCACGGACCCGGTCATCCGCCGCGCGGCCCGGAACTCCGCCAGCGCCTCGCTGTACTTCTGGCTGGCGTACGCCGCGAACCCGGCCGCCTCCCGCACGGCGGCGACACGGGACGCCAGACGCAGGGCCACCCTGGAGTAGCCGTACGCCGCCTCCGGGTCCTCGTCCAGCAGCCGGGCGACCATCACCAGGTTCCTGGCGACGTCCTCCGCGAGCGTCTTGGGCAGGCTCTGCAGCTCCTGCCGTACGTCCTTGTCGATCTCGTCGCCCGTGACCTCCTCGGGGATCGGCAGACGCTTGATCGGCTCGCGGTCACGGTCCCGCTCCTCACGGAAACGGCCCCCGCCGCCGCCCTGCCGGTCGTCACGCCGGAACCCACCGGGCCGCCCGCCACGGTCGTCGCGCCGGGGCCCACGTCCCCCGCGGTCGTCCCGCCCACGGAACCCACCGCGGTCGCCGCCGCGGTCACCACCCCGACCGTCGTCACGACGGCCGAAGCCGCCACGCTCGCCACGGTTGTCGTCCCGACGGAAGCCGCCCCGATCTCCGCGATCGTCACGACGGAACGGGGGCCGGTCGCCACCCCGGTCGTCCCGGCGGTCGTCACGACGGTACGAGGGCCGGTCGCCACCCCGGTCATCGCGACGGTCGTCACGACGGAACGGAGGCCGGTCCCCGCCACGGTCGTCCCGGCGGTCGTCACGACGGTACGGGGGCCGGTCGCCACCCCGGTCATCGCGACGGTCGTCACGACGGAACGAGGGACGGTCCCCACCCCGGTCGTCCCGGCGGTCGTCACGACGGAACGGGGGCCGGTCGCCACCCCGGTCGTCCCGGCGGTCGTCACGACGGAACGAGGGACGGTCCCCACCCCGGTCATCGCGACGGTCGTCACGACGGAACGAGGGACGGTCCCCACCCCGGTCATCGCGACGGAAGTTGGGACGGTCGCCGCCACGATCGCGGTCGTCACGACGCGGCCCACGGTCACGGTCGTCACGACGCGCGTAACCGCCACCGCGGTTGTCGTCGCGCCGATCGTCACGGCGCTCATCGCGGCGGTCGTCACGACGGAAGCCACCACGCTGCCCACCACGGTCGTCACGACGACTGTCGTCGCGCCGGCCGAAGCCGCCTCGATCTCCGCCTCCGCGGTCGTCGCGACGGAACGGCGGACGGTCGCCACCCCGGTCATCACGGCGATCGTCACGACGGAACGAGGGACGGTCCCCACCCCGGTCATCGCGACGGAAGTTGGGACGGTCGCCGCCACGATCGCGGTCGTCACGACGCGGCCCACGGTCACGGTCGTCACGGCGGAAGCCTCCGCGCTGCCCGCCGCGGTCATCACCCCGACGGTCGTCACGGCGGAAACCGCCGCGGTCCCCACGCTGACCGCTACGGTCACCGCGGTCACCACTGTCCCGTCGGCGCTGGTCACGCTCCGGTCGGTCGTCGGGAGAGTTGGTGGACATCGGTGACTCCTGTCTTCGGTACCGCAAGTCATTCTCGCGCAGCCGGGTACCCGGTGCGCCCTGGAAAAACGAAAGGACCCCTGGTCCCCAGCTGAACGCTGGGGACCAGGGGTCCTTTCCAAAGATTGTTCGGCGGCGTCCTACTCTCCCACAGGGTCCCCCCTGCAGTACCATCGGCGCTGTAAGGCTTAGCTTCCGGGTTCGAAATGTAACCGGGCGTTTCCCCTACGCTATGGCCACCGAAACCCTAATGGTTTCGAGCGAACAAGCACACTCTTCAATTGTTCTGTTCAAGCTCGAAAGCCGACAACTGTTCGTTGTCTCAGAACTAACACAGTGGACGCGAGCAACTGAGGACAAGCCCTCGGCCTATTAGTACCGGTCACCTCCACACCTCACGGTGCTTCCAGATCCGGCCTATCAACCCAGTCGTCTACTGGGAGCCTTAACCCCTCAAAGGGGGTGGGAGTCCTCATCTCGAAGCAGGCTTCCCGCTTAGATGCTTTCAGCGGTTATCCCTCCCGAACGTAGCCAACCAGCCATGCCCTTGGCAGGACAACTGGCACACCAGAGGTTCGTCCGTCCCGGTCCTCTCGTACTAGGGACAGCCCTTCTCAAGACTCCTACGCGCACAGCGGATAGGGACCGAACTGTCTCACGACGTTCTAAACCCAGCTCGCGTACCGCTTTAATGGGCGAACAGCCCAACCCTTGGGACCGACTCCAGCCCCAGGATGCGACGAGCCGACATCGAGGTGCCAAACCATCCCGTCGATATGGACTCTTGGGGAAGATCAGCCTGTTATCCCCGGGGTACCTTTTATCCGTTGAGCGACGGCGCTTCCACAAGCCACCGCCGGATCACTAGTCCCGACTTTCGTCCCTGCTCGACCCGTCGGTCTCACAGTCAAGCTCCCTTGTGCACTTACACTCAACACCTGATTGCCAACCAGGCTGAGGGAACCTTTGGGCGCCTCCGTTACTCTTTAGGAGGCAACCGCCCCAGTTAAACTACCCATCAGACACTGTCCCTGATCCGGATCACGGACCCAGGTTAGACATCCAGCACGACCAGACTGGTATTTCAACGACGACTCCACCCACACTGGCGTGCGAGCTTCAAAGTCTCCCAGCTATCCTACACAAGCCGAACCGAACACCAATATCAAACTGTAGTAAAGGTCCCGGGGTCTTTCCGTCCTGCTGCGCGAAACGAGCATCTTTACTCGTAGTGCAATTTCACCGGGCCTATGGTTGAGACAGTCGAGAAGTCGTTACGCCATTCGTGCAGGTCGGAACTTACCCGACAAGGAATTTCGCTACCTTAGGATGGTTATAGTTACCACCGCCGTTTACTGGCGCTTAAGTTCTCAGCTTCGCCACACCGAAATGTGACTAACCGGTCCCCTTAACGTTCCAGCACCGGGCAGGCGTCAGTCCGTATACATCGCCTTACGGCTTCGCACGGACCTGTGTTTTTAGTAAACAGTCGCTTCTCGCTGGTCTCTGCGGCCACCCCCAGCTCAGAGTGTAAAACTCGTCACCGAGTGTGGCCCCCCTTCTCCCGAAGTTACGGGGGCATTTTGCCGAGTTCCTTAACCATAGTTCACCCGAACGCCTCGGTATTCTCTACCTGACCACCTGAGTCGGTTTAGGGTACGGGCCGCCATGAAACTCGCTAGAGGCTTTTCTCGACAGCATAGGATCATCCACTTCACCACAATCGGCTCGGCATCAGGTCTCACCCACATGCCATCCGGATTTACCTGGATGACGGGCTACACCCTTACCCCGGGACAACCACCGCCCGGGATGGACTACCTTCCTGCGTCACCCCATCACTCACCTACTGCAAGTCTGGTTCGCCGGCTCCACCACTTTCCTTTCCCCGAAGGGTCCGGAACGGCTTCACGGACTTAGCATCGCCTGGTTCGATGTTTGACGCTTCACAGCGGGTACCGGAATATCAACCGGTTATCCATCGACTACGCCTGTCGGCCTCGCCTTAGGTCCCGACTTACCCTGGGCAGATCAGCTTGACCCAGGAACCCTTAGTCAATCGGCGCAAACGTTTCTCACGTTTGTATCGCTACTCATGCCTGCATTCTCACTCGTGAACCGTCCACAACTCGCTTCCGCGGCTGCTTCACCCGGCACACGACGCTCCCCTACCCATCACAGCCGGCGTTGGCCGTATTGCTGCAATGACACGACTTCGGCGGTACGCTTGAGCCCCGCTACATTGTCGGCGCGGAATCACTAGACCAGTGAGCTATTACGCACTCTTTCAAGGGTGGCTGCTTCTAAGCCAACCTCCTGGTTGTCTGTGCGACTCCACATCCTTTCCCACTTAGCGTACGCTTAGGGGCCTTAGTCGATGCTCTGGGCTGTTTCCCTCTCGACCATGGAGCTTATCCCCCACAGTCTCACTGCCGCGCTCTCACTTACCGGCATTCGGAGTTTGGCTAAGGTCAGTAACCCGGTAGGGCCCATCGCCTATCCAGTGCTCTACCTCCGGCAAGAAACACACGACGCTGCACCTAAATGCATTTCGGGGAGAACCAGCTATCACGGAGTTTGATTGGCCTTTCACCCCTAACCACAGGTCATCCCCCAGGTTTTCAACCCTGGTGGGTTCGGTCCTCCACGACCTCTTACAGCCGCTTCAACCTGCCCATGGCTAGATCACTCCGCTTCGGGTCTTGAGCGTGCTACTCAAACGCCCTATTAGGACTCGCTTTCGCTACGGCTTCCCCACCCGGGTTAACCTCGCAACACACCGCAAACTCGCAGGCTCATTCTTCAAAAGGCACGCAGTCACGAGACACCAAGCAAGCTTGATGTCCGACGCTCCCACGGCTTGTAGGCACACGGTTTCAGGTACTATTTCACTCCGCTCCCGCGGTACTTTTCACCATTCCCTCACGGTACTATCCGCTATCGGTCACCAGGGAATATTTAGGCTTAGCGGGTGGTCCCGCCAGATTCACACGGGATTTCTCGGGCCCCGTGCTACTTGGGTGTCTCTCAAACGAGCCGCTGATGTTTCGACTACGGGGGTCTTACCCTCTACGCCGGACCTTTCGCATGTCCTTCGCCTACATCAACGGTTTCTGACTCGCCTCACAGCCGGCAGACTGTGAAAGAGAGATCCCACAACCCCGCACACGCAACCCCTGCCGGGTCTCACACGTATACGGTTTGGCCTCATCCGGTTTCGCTCGCCACTACTCCCGGAATCACGGTTGTTTTCTCTTCCTGCGGGTACTGAGATGTTTCACTTCCCCGCGTTCCCTCCACACTGCCTATGTGTTCAGCAGCGGGTGACAGCCCATGACGACTGCCGGGTTTCCCCATTCGGAAACCCCCGGATCAAAGCCTGGTTGACGACTCCCCGGGGACTATCGTGGCCTCCCACGTCCTTCATCGGTTCCTGGTGCCAAGGCATCCACCGTGCGCCCTTAAAAACTTGGCCACAGATGCTCGCGTCCACTGTGCAGTTCTCAAACAACGACCAACCACCCATCACCCTGCCCTCACAGGCAAGTTCACTGGGGCCGGCAACTGAAGACAAGGCCTTACGGCCGTACCCTCAGACACCCAACAGCGTGCCCGACCCGATCCCTCTCAGAAATCACGTTCCACGCCGAAGCAGTACTAGTGATCCTTCAAGTCGATCGTGCCGAGTAGTCAACGTTCCACCCATGAGCAACCAGCATCAGACATGCGCTGATGTACTGGCCTCTGACCAGCCGAAGGCTGGTGAGAAGTGCTCCTTAGAAAGGAGGTGATCCAGCCGCACCTTCCGGTACGGCTACCTTGTTACGACTTCGTCCCAATCGCCAGTCCCACCTTCGACAGCTCCCTCCCACAAGGGGTTGGGCCACCGGCTTCGGGTGTTACCGACTTTCGTGACGTGACGGGCGGTGTGTACAAGGCCCGGGAACGTATTCACCGCAGCAATGCTGATCTGCGATTACTAGCGACTCCGACTTCATGGGGTCGAGTTGCAGACCCCAATCCGAACTGAGACCGGCTTTTTGAGATTCGCTCCACCTTGCGGTATCGCAGCTCATTGTACCGGCCATTGTAGCACGTGTGCAGCCCAAGACATAAGGGGCATGATGACTTGACGTCGTCCCCACCTTCCTCCGAGTTGACCCCGGCGGTCTCCCGTGAGTCCCCAACACCCCGAAGGGCTTGCTGGCAACACGGGACAAGGGTTGCGCTCGTTGCGGGACTTAACCCAACATCTCACGACACGAGCTGACGACAGCCATGCACCACCTGTACACCGACCACAAGGGGGCGCCTGTCTCCAGACGTTTCCGGTGTATGTCAAGCCTTGGTAAGGTTCTTCGCGTTGCGTCGAATTAAGCCACATGCTCCGCCGCTTGTGCGGGCCCCCGTCAATTCCTTTGAGTTTTAGCCTTGCGGCCGTACTCCCCAGGCGGGGCACTTAATGCGTTAGCTGCGGCACGGACAACGTGGAATGTTGCCCACACCTAGTGCCCACCGTTTACGGCGTGGACTACCAGGGTATCTAATCCTGTTCGCTCCCCACGCTTTCGCTCCTCAGCGTCAGTATCGGCCCAGAGATCCGCCTTCGCCACCGGTGTTCCTCCTGATATCTGCGCATTTCACCGCTACACCAGGAATTCCGATCTCCCCTACCGAACTCTAGCCTGCCCGTATCGACTGCAGACCCGGGGTTAAGCCCCGGGCTTTCACAACCGACGTGACAAGCCGCCTACGAGCTCTTTACGCCCAATAATTCCGGACAACGCTTGCGCCCTACGTATTACCGCGGCTGCTGGCACGTAGTTAGCCGGCGCTTCTTCTGCAGGTACCGTCACTTTCGCTTCTTCCCTGCTGAAAGAGGTTTACAACCCGAAGGCCGTCATCCCTCACGCGGCGTCGCTGCATCAGGCTTTCGCCCATTGTGCAATATTCCCCACTGCTGCCTCCCGTAGGAGTCTGGGCCGTGTCTCAGTCCCAGTGTGGCCGGTCGCCCTCTCAGGCCGGCTACCCGTCGTCGCCTTGGTGAGCCATTACCTCACCAACAAGCTGATAGGCCGCGGGCTCATCCTGCACCGCCGGAGCTTTCGAACCTCGCAGATGCCCACGAGGGTCAGTATCCGGTATTAGACCCCGTTTCCAGGGCTTGTCCCAGAGTGCAGGGCAGATTGCCCACGTGTTACTCACCCGTTCGCCACTAATCCCCACCGAAGTGGTTCATCGTTCGACTTGCATGTGTTAAGCACGCCGCCAGCGTTCGTCCTGAGCCAGGATCAAACTCTCCGTGAATGCTTTACATCACGGGAGCGGAACAGTCGGAGGAATAATCCGACCGTTCACAGCGTCCTCGCTGTTGTGTTACTTCAAAGGAACCTCAACCCGATCAGAAGAACCGATCAGGTCGGGGTATCAACATATCTGGCGTTGACTTTTGGCACGCTGTTGAGTTCTCAAGGAACGGACGCTTCCTTTGTACTCACCCTCTCGGGCTTTCCTCCGGGCGCTTCCCTTCGGTCTTACGTTTCCGACTCTATCAGATCCTTTTCGATCCGATTCCCTGTCGGCGGGATTTGTCGTAGCCCCGGGCTTTCGCCTGTCGGCCTTTCGACATTCACTACGTTAGCCGATCTCCCCGTGGACTCATAATCGAGTCCCGCGAGTTGAATTCAGGCATGCGAGCACGCCGAATTCGCTCCCGCTGAGGGAAGTCGTAGGTAGTGGGTTGGCCGCTTCCGGCTGCAGGCGATTGCCGTACCCGGGTCAAGCGGCTCGGGCCACGTTACGCGTCTACCAAAGGGGAGTCAACTTCGGCGCCGTCTCGGGACATGCGCACGATATGGGCTGACCGTCGGGTCGTCGGCGACCCAGTAACGCCACGGGGGGACGCCGCCCTCGCCGGCCACGCCGGTGCGCGGTCCGTTGCGTACCCGGTCACCGGGGACGGGGGTGCCGGTCAGGATGCGCAGCGGGGTCTCCTGGGACGTGCAGGCGTCCGTGCCGTTGAGGGCGCGGTCGACGCCCAGGGCGGTGGCGAGGCGGGCCGGTCCTTTGGCCAGTTCCTTGTCATTGCGGGCGGAGAGCCGGCGAGTCCGGGCCAACTCGGTGCCCTCGATGATCTCGCCGGCCCGGAGCAGCACGGCGCTCGCCCTCCCCTCGGGGCCACACACCAGGTTCATGCAGAACCACATGCCGTACGTGAAGTAGACGTACACGTGTCCGGGGGGACCGAACATCACGTCGTTGCGGGGGGTGCGACCGCGATAGGCGTGGGAGCCGGGGTCGTTCTGACCGTCGTAGGCCTCGACCTCCGTCAGGCGGAGGGCGATCGGACCGTCCGGGGTGGTGCGCACCAGGATGCGGCCCAGGAGGTCGGGAGCCACCTCGAGGATGGGGCGGTCGAAGAAATCCCTGGGCAGGGGCGTACGGTCGGGGCTCGCGATCATGCCGTCCGAGCGTAACGCAGCGGGGTCCGCGCGCGGGGGTGGTCAGGGAACGTCCGCCTTGCCAGGGTGTGGGGCGCGGAACCGGCCACGGTCGGATCGCGTTTGTATGGGTCGAGGATCCACACGTAAGCCTGGAGAGGGAGAGACATGGCGTTCAAGAAGCTGCTCGCGAGCCTGGGGGCCGGCGGGGCTTCGGTAGAGACCGTGCTGAGTGAGGTCAACGTCGTTCCGGGGGGTGTCGTCCAGGGCGAGGTGCGGATCCAGGGAGGGTCCGTCGACCAGGAGATCGAGGGGCTGTCGGTCGGGCTCCAGGCCAAGGTCGAGGTGGAGAGCGGTGACCAGGAGTACAAGCAGGACATCGAGTTCACCAAGGTGCGGCTCGGTGGTGCCTTCGAGCTGAAGGCCGGTGTCGTGCACGCGGTGCCCTTCGGGCTGGAGATCCCGTGGGAGACGCCGATCACCACGATCGACGGGCAGTCGCTGCGCGGGATGAACATCGGCGTCACCACGGAGCTGGAGATCGCGCGCGCCGTGGACTCCGGTGACCTGGACGCGATCAGCGTGCACCCGCTGCCGGCGCAGAAGGCGATCCTGGACGCGTTCATCCAGCTGGGCTTCCGCTTCAAGAACGCGGACATGGAGCGCGGTCACATCCGGGGTACGCGGCAGAAGCTGCCCTTCTACCAGGAGATCGAGTTCTACCCGCCGCAGCAGTACCGCGGGCTGAACCAGGTCGAGCTGAGCTTCGTGGCCGACGCGCAGGCGATGGACGTCATCCTGGAGATGGACAAGAAGCCGGGGCTGTTCAGCGAGGGCAGCGACACGTTCCGCTCCTTCAAGGTGGGGCTGAACGACTACCAGGGCACCGACTGGACGGCGTACCTCAACCAGTGGCTGTCGGAGGTCGGCAGCAAGCGCAACTGGTTCTAGGGGATCTAGGCTCGGTCATCTCTGCACCAGACCATTCAGGAGGTACCGAGGTGACCGAGCTGAAGCGGCGTCCGCTCCCCCATGACTTCCACCCGCCCGTGCCGTCGTTCACCGTCACGAGTGACGACATCCCGGAGGGCGGCACGCTCAAGGACGCTCAGGTCCACGCGGCCGGCAACACCTCTCCGCACCTGCGGTGGGAGGGCGCTCCCGCCGAGACCAAGAGCTTCGCCGTGACGTGCTACGACCCGGACGCCCCGACGGGCAGCGGGTTCTGGCACTGGGTGGTGTTCGACATCCCGGCCTCGGTGACCGAGCTGCCGGCGGGCGCGGGCAGCGGCACGTTCGAGGGGTTGCCGAAGGGTGCCGTACAGGCGCGCAACGATTACGGCACCAAGGACTTCGGCGGTGCCGCGCCGCCGGCCGGGGACGGCCCGCACCGGTATGTGTTCACGGTGTACGCCGTGGACCAGGAAAAGCTCGGTCCTGATGCGGACGGCACCCCCGCGTTCGTCGGTTTCAACCTGCGGTTCCACACGATCGGGCGGGCCCAGCTGATCGGTGAGTACGAGGTGCCCGCCGACAGCTGACTCGGCTGAGCGTTCATGGAACGTTTGCCCGCCCCTGGTCTTGGAATGGATCAGGGGCGGGCATCTTTATATTGCGTTGTCCATCTCGGCGTGCCCGGCCAGAGTTGATCCCAGCCCGCCAGGGGGTGGGCCGGTGCGCACGGGAGGTGGGCTGGTATGCGGGACACGCTGGTGCTGAACGCGAGCTTCGAGCCGTTGTCGACGGTGACGTTGAATCGAGCCGTCGTTCTGGTGCTTCAGGACAAAGCCGTCGTCGAGCAGGCCCACCCCTCGCTGCGGATGCGTGGAGCCGCGCTCGACATACCCGCGCCCCGGGTGATCAGGCTGTGCCAATACGTACGGGTGCCGTTTCGAAGACGCGCCCCGTGGTCGAGGCGGGGGGTGCTCGTCCGGGACCGGCACCGGTGCGCGTACTGCGGGCGGCGGGCGACGACCGTCGACCACGTGGTGCCGCGCTCGCACGGCGGTCAGGACACCTGGCTGAACACGGTGGCCTCGTGTGCTCAGGACAATCACCGCAAGGCGAACCGGACGCCGGAGCAGGCGGGGATGCCGTTGCTGCGGGAGCCGTTCGAGCCGACTCCTGCCGATGCGATGTTGCTGGCGCTGGCCCGGGACGACTTCGCCGCGTTGCCGGAGTGGTTGGTGTTGGACGCGGCGTGAATGTGCGCCGTCGAGGTTGAGGTGCGTCGCTGACTGCGGGTGCGCTGTGGCTTGTCGCGCCCACGCGGCGGAGCCGCATGTCGATACAGCCCCGCGCCCTTTTCGGGCGCGGGGGTTCCCCGGCGTCGACAAGTACTCGCTAGTCGATCGACGGCTTCTCGCGGCGTTCCTGGGCGGGGACGCCGGCGCCGCCGTTGCCGCCGCCGCTGCCCGAACCGCCGCCCATGCCGCCGAAGTTGCCCATGGCGCCGGAGAGGCCCTTGAGGGCGTCGCCGATTTCGCTGGGGACGATCCAGAGCTTGTTGGCATCGCCCTCGGCGATCTTCGGGAGCATCTGGAGGTACTGGTAGGAGAGCAGCTTCTGGTCCGGGTCGCCGGCGTGGATGGCCTCGAAGACCGTGCGGACGGCCTGGGCCTCGCCCTCGGCGCGCAGGGCGGCGGCCTTGGCCTCACCTTCGGCGCGCAGGATCTGGGACTGCTTCTCGCCCTCGGCGCGCAGGATCTCGGACTGCCGGACACCCTCGGCCTGGAGGATCGCGGCGCGCTTGTCGCGGTCGGCGCGCATCTGCTTCTCCATCGAGTCCTGGATGGAGGTGGGCGGTTCGATGGCCTTGAGCTCGACGCGGTTGACGCGGATGCCCCACTTGCCGGTGGCCTCGTCGAGGACGCCGCGCAGGGCCGCGTTGATCTCCTCGCGGGAGGTCAGGGTCCGCTCCAGGTCCATGCCGCCGATGATGTTGCGCAGGGTGGTGACGGTGAGCTGCTCGATGGCCTGGATGTAGCTGGCGACCTCGTAGGTCGCGGCGCGTGCGTCGGTCACCTGGTAGTAGATGACGGTGTCGATGTTGACGACCAGGTTGTCCTGGGTGATGACCGGCTGCGGCGGGAAGGGGACGACCTGTTCGCGCAGGTCGATGCGGTTGCGGATGGTGTCGATGAACGGGACCACGATGTTGAGGCCCGCGTTGAGTGTCCGCGTGTAGCGGCCGAAGCGCTCGACGATGGCGGCGCTGGCCTGTGGGATGACCTGG
The DNA here is from genome assembly GCF_044591655.1 of Streptomyces sp. BBFR51. Taxonomy (NCBI): domain Bacteria; kingdom Bacillati; phylum Actinomycetota; class Actinomycetes; order Kitasatosporales; family Streptomycetaceae; genus Streptomyces; species Streptomyces sp. BBFR51. Next base: position 2,000,844 of record NZ_CP172448.1, read on the forward strand.
ATGGTCTTGATCAGGGCGATGAAGACCAACACCACCAGGATGATCAAGACGATGATGACCGGTTCCATCGTGGTTGTCCGTCCCCTTCTCCGCCTCGGCGCTCCGGCAGATCCTATTGGCCAGGTCCTGTTGACCTGACTGACCCTGACTACTGCTGATCTTACGGCTGTTGAGGATCTTGCTGGTCGAGTCTGACAGACCGTCGCACGACTCGGGGGGCCTTCGGGCCACTTGTGCACGGCGAGGTCACATGACGATCGCCGTGGCCCCCTCGATGTCCACGACGTCGACTTCCTCGCCCGCCTCGAAGGCACGCCCGGTGTCCAGGGCGCGTGCCGACCAGGTCTCCCCGGCGAGTTTGATCCGGCCGCCCGAGCCGTCCACCCGCTCCAGGACGACGGCCTGTCTGCCCTTCAGGGCGTCCACGCCCGTGGCCAGTTGAGGCTGTTGGGAGCGGTGCCGGGCGGCGATGGGCCGCACGACGGCGATGAGGGCGACCGAGACGATGACGAAGACGAGGACCTGGACGACGAGGTTCGCGCCCAGCCCGGAGGCGACGGCGGCGGCGACCGCGCCGACGGCGAACATCCCGAACTCCGGCATCGCGGTCACGACGAGCGGGATTCCGAGCGCTGCCGCGGCGACGAGCCACCACACCCATGCGTCGATGTCGTTCACATGGTCATGGTAGGTCCGCGGGGCATGCCGGGGACAGGGCGCACGGGGGGCGGCTCAGGACAGTGGGAGCCCCTGGGCGGTCCAACGGTCGCCGTTCTGCTCGACGACGAGCGGGAGTCCGAAGCAGAGGGACAGGTTGCGGGAGGTGAGTTCGAGCTCCAGCGGGCCCGCGGCCATGACCTTGCCCTGACGGATCATCAGGACGTGGGTGAAGCCGGGGGCGATCTCCTCGACGTGGTGGGTGACCATGATCATGGAGGGTGCGATCGGGTCGCGGGCGAGCCGGCCGAGACGGCGGACGAGGTCCTCGCGGCCGCCGAGGTCGAGTCCCGCGGCCGGCTCGTCGAGGAGCAGCAGCTCGGGGTCGGTCATCAGGGCGCGGGCGATCAGCGTGCGCTTGCGCTCGCCCTCGGAGAGGGTGCCGAACCTGCGGTCCAGGAACTCGGTCATGCCGAGGCGGTCGAGGAAGGCGCGGGCGCGCTGCTCGTCGACGGCCTCGTACTCCTCCTGCCAGCCGGCGGTCATGCCGTACGCGGCGGTCAGCACGGTCTGCAGGACGGTCTGGCGCTTGGGCAGCTTGTCGGCCATGGCGATGCCCGCGACGCCGATGCGCGGGCGCAGCTCGAAGACGTCGGTGCCGGGCCTGCCGAGCGTCTCGCCGAGGATGGTGGCGGTGCCGTTGCTGGGGTAGAGGTAGCTGGACGCGACATTGAGGAGGGTGGTCTTGCCGGCGCCGTTGGGGCCGAGGATGACCCAGCGCTCGCCCTCCTTGACCGACCAGGAGACCTGGTCCACGAGAGCCCGGCCCTCACGGATCACGGATACGTCCTGAAGTTCCAGAACATCGCTCATGAGCGCGTTGTCTCCCCTTGCATTGTGGCCGGTCTCGGCTGTCGCGTACGCCTGTGGCTCGGGCCGCCGCGCCGGTGGGCGCAGGCCCTCCAGGAAATCTACGCCACCGGTCGGCTTCACCGTTCCATCGGTCCGGTCCTTAGGGTGTAGGCATGCTCTCGGAACCACGCGCAGGGCGCCTTGCCGCCTGGGGAAATGCCCTTATTGCCGGAATGGTCTCGCCGGATGACGCCGCGGTCGCGATCGTCGGCGAGGACGCCGTGCACCGGGTGGAGGGGCTGCCCGGCGAATCGACGCCGGTCGGTCTCACGCTGGCGCTGGGGCGGCTGCGGGCGCTCGGGGCGAGTGGGCTACGGGTCGCGCTGCCCGCGCCGGGGCATCCGCTGGGGCTGAGCGGGCCGCCGGACTTCAACGCGCGGGCGCTGGAGGCCGAGGAGGCGGTGATCTGCCACGGTGCCGCGCTCGGGCTGGTGCCGGAGGTGCACGAGGCGGGGCCCGAGGGTGATGTGCATGTCGAGGTCGTCTGGCGCTGCCTGCCGGTGCGGGAGGCTCCGCCGGCGGATGTGCCCTCGCTCGGGGAGGCGGAGCGGGAGTTGGCGGAGGCGTTGCGGGACGCGACGGAGGTGCTGACGCGGCTCGACGTCGCCGGGTCGGGGTCGGTGGCGGAGGCGGCGGTCGCGGCGTACCGGGCGCGGGCGGAGCGTGGGCGGGAGGTGCTCGCGCCGGGGTATCCGCCGCGGGCGGTGCGGGTGCTGGAGCTGGCGCAGCGGGTGGGGGTGTTGGTGACGCTGGCGTCCGAGAACGGGCACGGGGGTGCGGTGAGCGCGTCGGAGATGGTGGCGCGGGGGGATGCGTTGCGGCCGGTGGAGCGGACGGCTCGGCGGGCGCTGGTAGCGGCGTACAACTCCGTTGTGGTGGAGCGGGGGCGGTGACGGTGCCGTCTCTTGGAGTCTGCCCGGAGTGGGTGCGGGGGCGGGCGGGGGGCACTGCTCGGCGCTGACGAGGTGCCTCCCCCAGTGCCTGAACGGCCTGGGAGGTACCCCCATCGCCCACCCGTGCCGCCCCAGCGGCACGACTGCCCGCTGCTGGGGCGAGACCGAGGGGGCGGCGTTGGGGGCGGCCTGCGTCAGTGGTTGACGCCCAGGTTGCCGAAGGCCGGGTTCAGGACGCCGATGACGTTGACGCTGTTGCCGACGGCGTTGACCGGGATGTGGATCGGCGCCTGGACCAGGTTGCCGGAGACGACGCCCGGGGAGCCGATGGCCTCGCCGTGGGCGTGGGAGCCGCCGTCAGTGGCCGAGGCCATGCCCGCGCCGGCGGCGATCAGTCCGCCGGCCACCATCGTCACGGCCGCTGCCTTCTTCAGGTTCTTCACTTACAAGCCCTCCTTGCGATCGCCGCGGCAGTCGCCGCGGCACGCACTGGAGAACGGCCGTGCCCCTCGAAGGATGCGCCATTTGGGGGACATTCCCACGACGGTATGAATCTCCGACCGGAAGGGAACCCTCCGAGTTGCCGTCGCGTACCGGCCCTTGGAGGCCGTCCGCCGTCAGCCGGCCACTCCGTGGCGTACGGCCCACAGCGCGGCCTGGGTGCGGTCCGCGAGGTCGAGTTTCATGAGGATGTTCGAGACGTGGGTCTTCACGGTCTTCTCGGAGAGCACCAGGGCACGGGCGATCTCCCGGTTGGAGCGGCCGTCGGCTATCAGGCCCAGCACTTCCCGCTCCCGCTCCGTGAGGGATCCCGCCCTGCCGGGACCGGAGTTGCTCTCCTCCTGGCTCAGCAGGGCGCCCGCGACCTCGGGCTGGAGCAGGATGTGGCCGGCGTGGACGGAGCGGATGGCGCCCGCCAGCGCGTCGGGGTCGACGTCCTTGTAGACGTAACCGGCCGCGCCCGCCCGGAGGGCCGGGACCACGGTGCGCTGCTCGGTGAAGCTGGTGACGATCAGCACGCGCGCGTGGTTGTCCAGCTCGCGGAGCCTGCGCAGCGCGTCGACGCCGTCCATGCCCGGCATCTTGACGTCCATGAGGATCACGTCGGGTTTCAGTTCCTCCGCGCGGTCGACGCCCTCGGCTCCGTCGGCCGCCTCCCCCACCACCTCGATGTCCTCCTGGACCTCCAGGAATGTGCGCAGGCCCCGGCGGACCACTTGGTGGTCGTCGACGAGCAGCACCCTGATTGCGTCAGCCACCGGGGACCTCCATCTCGATCGTGGTGCCCTTGCCGGGCTCGGACCGCACGTGCAGCCTGCCCCCGGTGCCGTTGGCCCGGTCACGCATCGAGACCAGGCCCAGATGACGTCCCGCACGGCGCACCGTGCGCGGGTCGAAGCCGCTGCCGTCGTCGGTGACGCGCAGGACGGTCGCGGTGCCGTGCCGGTGCAGGGTCACGTCGACGTGTTCCGCCGCGGAGTGGCGCAGGGCGTTGTGCAGGGCCTCCTGGGCGACGCGCAACATCGCCTCCTCCTGGGCGGCGGGCAGGGCCTTGACCCCGTGGCCGGCGAAGGTCACGCGCGCGGCGTGGGCGCGGTCGAGGACCTGGATCTGGGTGCGCAGGGTGGCGACGAGGCCGTCCTCCTCCAGGGCGGCGGGGCGCAGCTCCACGACCGCTGCGCGCAGCTCGTCGGCGGCCTCCGCGGCGAGCGTGGCGACCTGGTGCAGCTCGCCCTTGGCGCGGCCCGGGTCGCGGTCGACCAGGGCGGTGGCGGCCTGGGCGGTCAGGCGCAGGGAGAACAGCTTCTGGCTGACCGCGTCGTGCAGCTCGTGGGCGAGGCGGGAACGCTCCTCGGCGATGGTCAGCTCGCGGCTGCGTTCGTACAGGCGCGCGTTGGTGAGGGCGATCGCGGCGTGCTGGGCGAGGATGCCGAGCAGTTCCTCGTCGTCCTGTGTGAAGCCGCAGGTGCCCTCGGGCTTGGGGCACGGGGGGTGTCCCCCCACAGGGCGCAGTTTGTTCGCCAGGAAGAGGGCGCCGATGACCTCGTCGCCGTCGCGGATCGGCAGGCCCAGGAAGTCGACGAGGTCCGGGTGGGCGGAGGGCCAGCCGCCGAAGCGGGGGTCCGTGCGGACGTCGGCGAGGCGCTCGGGGGTGGCCTCGTGGAGCATCGCGGCGAGGATGCCGTGCTGGCGCGGCAGGGGGCCGATGGCCTTCCACTGCTCGTCGCTGACGCCGTCGACCACGAACTGGGCGAAGCCGCCGTGGTCGTCGGGGACGCCGAGTGCCGCGTACTGCGCGTCGAGCAGCTCGCGGGCCGAGGCGACGATCGTCTTGAGGACGTCGCGCACCTCGAGGTGCCTGCTCATGGCCAGCAGCGCGGAACTCACCGCGGCGAGGCCGGACCGGGGGCCGTGACTCATGTCCTCACGGTACCGGCGGGGGGTGACAGCGGGGATCGGGCCTGTGGCCGCCGTCGCCTAGGGCGGTGGGACTAGGACCGAGGTCTAGGACCGGGGTCCCGCCCGTCGGGCCTAGGGCGAAGGGCCCTGCCCGGTTGGGGCCCGTGCCCGAGGCGACCGCTGGGGCCCGGTTCCTACGTTGAGGATCACGCCGGACCGATCGGGCGGCGGGGACGACGAAGGGGACGTGTCATGCCGGTTGCGATCATCACTGGGGCGTCGAAGGGGCTGGGCCGGGCGCTCGCCGAGGCCCTGGCGGCACGGGGCTGGGACCTGGTGCTGGACGCCAGGAACCCCGAGGTGCTCAAGGAGACGGCGGCGGCGCTGGAGGCGTACGGCACGCGGGTGGCGGCGTTGCCGGGGGATGTCACCGACTCCTGGCACCGGACGGGGCTGGTGACGGAGGCCAGGCGCCTGGGCGGGGTGGACCTGCTGGTCAGCAACGCGAGCGCGCTGGGCGCCGAGCCGCTGGTGCGGCTCGAGGAGCTGCCCCTGGACGGGCTGCGGCGGGCCCTGGAGGTGAATCTCGTGGCCGCGCTGGGTCTGGTCCAGGAGGCGCTGCCGTCGCTGCGGGTGGCGCCCGCGGGCGCCGTGGTGACGGTCAGCTCGGACGCGGCCGCCGAGGCGTACGAGACGTGGGGCGGCTACGGGGCGTCCAAGGCGGCCCTGGACCAGTTGGCGGCGGTGCTGGGCGCCGAGGAGCCGGGACTGCGGGTGTGGGCGGTCGATCCGGGTGACATGGCGACGGATCTGTACGCCGCGGCCGTACCGGACGACGACGATCCGCGGCCGGATCCGGTGAGTGTCGTGCCGGCGCTCCTGCGGCTGCTGGACGAACGGCCGGCGAGCGGGCGCTACGGGGCGCCGGCGCTGCTGGAGGCGCGCTGATGTCGCTGGCGCTGAGGGTTCCGGAGGAGTTGTCGGCCCGGGTGCCGGCCGAGCAGCGGGGGCCGGACCTGGACCGGGACGACGTACGGCTGCTGGTGTCGCGCGGTACCGAGGTGTCGCACCACGGTTTCCGGGAGCTGCCGGGGCTGCTGCGGGCCGGTGATCTGCTGGTGGTCAACACGTCCGCCACGCTGGCCGCCGCCGTCGACGGCCGGGTCGGGCACGCGCGCGTGGTGGTGCACTTCTCCACGCGGGGGGACGACGGCCGGTGGGCGGTGGAGCTGCGGGAACCGGACGGGAGGGGCACCACGCGCGCGCGTGCGGGAGTAGAGGGCGACGGGCTTGCGCCGGGGCGTGGTGGGAGGCGGGCGGCCGGGCCGGAGGGGACGGAGGTGTGGCTGCCGGGCGGTGCGCGGCTGGTGCTGGAGGAGCCGTTGAGCTCGCGCGGGCAGCGGTTGTGGTGGGCGCGGGTGTCGGGGGCGGAGGTGCCCGAGGTGCTCCGCGAGCACGGGCGGCCCATTCGCTACTCCTATACGGAGCGGGATCAGCCGCTGTCCGTCTACCAGACGGTGTTCGCGCTGCCGTCGGGGGACGGGACGGGCAGCGCGGAGATGCCGAGCGCGGCGCGGCCCTTCACGGCGCGGCTGGTGGCGGAGCTGGTGAGCCGTGGGGTGCAGTTCGCTCCGGTGACGCTGCACACGGGGGTGGCTTCGGCGGAGTCGCACGAGCCGCCCTATCCGGAGCGGTTCGCCGTGCCGGAGACGTCGGCGCGGCTGATCAACGCGGTCGGTGCCGGTGACGGGCGGGTGGTGGCGGTGGGGACGACGGCCGTGCGGGCGGTGGAGTCGGCGGCCGGTGCCGACGGGGTCGTACGGGCTCGGGCGGGGTGGACCGATCTGGTCGTGACCCCGGAGCGCGGGGTGCGGGTGGTGGACGGGCTGCTGACGGGGCTGCACGAGCCCGAGGCCTCGCATCTGCTGATGCTGGAGGCGGTGGCGGGACCGGCGGCGATCGACCGCGGGTACGACGCGGCGGTGCGCGGGCGCTACCTGTGGCACGAGTTCGGGGACGTCCATCTCCTCCTGCCGTAGGAGAGGGGCGCGCAGGCCCTCACACACTGCATTGCTCCAGCAACCAACTGTGAGAAACGTGGGGGGTTGATGTGAGCCCGCGCATAGGGCGCACGTCACGTACGAAGGGGAGTAGGAGAACGACTCGTCCGTTTTGAGCGGGGCAGATGGTCCAGTCTGCCCCGTTTCGCCCTTCCCTGATCCACTACCTCGGATCGTACGTCACACCTTTGCCTCCGGATTTTGCGGCCGCTAACAATGGCTCTCGTCGCTCAGCGCCGTGGATTTCCCTCCGCGGCGTTTGTGCCGGAAGCACCAACTGTCCCCACCGGACGAGAGCGACCTCCGCGCTATCCGAAGAGGTCTATCCCGCCATGCTCAAGAACATCCTTACCCGTGGTCGCAGTCGTTCCCTGAACCGCACCCAGAAGGCCGCGATAGCCGGTGTCGGCACGCTCGGCGCCGCCGCCGTCGCCCTCACCGCCGTCCCGGCCAGCGGCCAGACGACCACGAGCGAGGCCGCTCCCACGGCCAAGGTGGCGTACAGCGCCAAGCAGATCCAGGACGTGCACGCCGGCGTGACCGGCCAGCTCGCCGGTGCCAGCCAGAAGGTCGCCGCCATCGAGGCGAAGAAGGAGGCGGCCACCAAGACCGCCGACAAGAAGTCCGCCGCCGAGAAGGCCACGGCCAAGCGCGCGGCCGAGAAGACCACGAGCCGCTCGACGGAGCGCACCGAGGTCAAGAAGGCCGCGAAGAAGAGCTACTCCAACAACCTCGACGGCTGGATCCGCGAGGCCCGGGACATCATGAAGAAGCACGACATCCCGGGTACCTACGACGGCATCCACCGCAACATCATTCGGGAGTCCTCCGGCAACCCGAAGGCCATCAACGACTGGGACATCAACGCCATCAACGGCATCCCGTCGAAGGGCCTGCTCCAGGTCATCCCGCCGACGTTCAAGGCCTACCACGTGCCCGGTACGTCCTGGAACATCTACGACCCGGTCGCCAACATCGCCGCCGCGTGCAACTACGCCGCGGACAAGTACGGCACCATGGACAACGTCGACAGCGCGTACTGAGGTCGGCGCGGACCTCTTCACGCCGACGCCGAAGCGGGCGCCGACGCCCAGCCGAACGCCGAAGGGCGGCACCATCCTGACGGGGTGCCGCCCTTCGGTGGCCTTCGGTGGCCTTCGGGTCACGGGCTACTTGCGCATGACCTCGGGCTCGTGGCGGCGCAGGAAGCGGGCCACGAAGAAGCCGCAGATCACGCCGAGGACGATCAGCGCGGCCATGTCCATGCCCCAGGCGCCGACGGTGTGCTCCCACAGCGGGTCCGTCTCGGCGCCCTTCTCGGGCGGGCTGATCTTGTTGAAGTCCAGCGTGGCACCCGCCGCGGCGACCGCCCAGCGCGAGGGCATCAGGTACGAGAACTGGTTGACGCCGACCGCGCCGTTCAGCGCGAAGAGGCAGCCGGTGAAGACGACCTGGATGATCGCGAACATCACCAGCAGCGGCATGGTCTTCTCGGCGGTCTTCACCAGCGACGAGATGACCAGGCCGAACATCATCGAGGTGAAGCCAAGGGCCATGATCGGCAGGGACAGCTCGACGAGCGTCATGCCCCCGAGGACCAGCCCCTCCTCCGGGATCTCCCGGGTGGCGAAGCCGATCACGCCGACCAGCAGGCCCTGGAACACCGTGATCAGGCCGAGCACGAAGACCTTGGACATCAGGTACGCGGACCGCGACAGGCCGGTCGCGCGCTCCCGCTCGTAGATCACCCGTTCCTTGATCAGCTCACGGACCGAGTTCGCGGCGCCGGCGAAGCAGGCGCCGACCGCGAGGATCAGCAGGACCGTGGTCGCGGTGCCGTTGGGGATGATCCGGCCGGTCTGCGGGTTCGCGGGGTTGGGCAGCAGGCCCTTGTCCGCGTCGATGAGCAGGCTCACCGCGCCCAGCACGGCCGGCAGGATCACCATCAGGGCCAGGAAGCCCTTGTCGGAGGCGATCACCGACGTGTAGCGCCGCACCAGCGTGACGAACTGGGACATCCAGCCCTGCGGTTTCGGCGGCCGCATCGCCTGCATCGGCGGTACCTGTACGGACTGCGGCGCGACGGCGTCGAGGTCCGCGGCGTACATCTGGTAGTGCTGCGAGCCCTTCCAGCGGCCCGCCCAGTCGTAGTCGCGGTAGTTCTCGAAGGCGGAGAAGACGTCGGCCCAGGTGTCGTAGCCGAAGAAGTTCAGCGCCTCCTCCGGCGGGCCGAAGTAGGCCACCGAACCGCCCGGCGCCATCACCAGCAGCTTGTCGCAGGTCGCCAGCTCGGCCACCGAGTGGGTGACGACGAGGACGGTGCGGCCGTCGTCGGCGAGGCCGCGCAGCAGCTGCATGACGTCACGGTCCATGCCCGGGTCGAGACCGGAGGTCGGCTCGTCCAGGAAGATCAGCGACGGCTTGGTGAGCAGCTCCAGCGCCACGGACACGCGCTTGCGCTGGCCGCCGGACAGGGACGTGACCTTCTTGTCCTTGTGGATGTCCAGCTTCAGCTCGCGCAGCACCTCGTCGATGCGGGCGTCGCGCTCGGCGGCCGTGGTGTCGGCCGGGAAGCGGAGCTTCGCCGCGTACTTGAGCGCCTTCTTTACGGTCAGCTCCTTGTGCAGGATGTCGTCCTGCGGGACCAGACCGATGCGCTGGCGCAGCTCGGCGAACTGCTTGTACAGGTTCCGGTTGTCGTAGAGGACCTCGCCCTGGTCGGCGGGCCGGTAGCCGGTGAGCGCCTTGAGCAGGGTCGACTTGCCGGAACCGGACGGGCCGATGACCGCGATCAGCGACTTCTCGGGGACGCCGAAGGAGACGTCCTTGAGGATCTGCTTGCCGCCGTCGACCGTGACGGTCAGGTGCCGGGCGGAGAAGGAGACCTCACCGGTGTCGACGAACTCCTCGAGCCGGTCGCCGACGATCCGGAACGTCGAGTGGCCGACGCCCACGATGTCGGTCGGGCCGAGCAGCTGGGAGCCGCCCTTGGCGATCGGCTGACCGTTGACGTACGTGCCGTTGTGCGAGCCCAGGTCGCGGATCTCCATGCGCCCGTCGGGCGTGGAGTGGAACTCCGCGTGGTTGCGGGAGACCTGGAGGTCGGAGACGACCAGCTCGTTCTCCAGCGCACGGCCGATGCGCATCACCCGGCCGAGCGAGAACTGGTGGAACGTGGTCGGGCTGCGGTCCCCGTAGACCGGTGGCGCCCCCGCCGCGCCGCCGGGTCCCTGCTGCTGGGGGAAGTGCGGCGCGGCCTGCTGCGGCTGCTGCTGCTGCTGCCAGCCGGCCTGCTGGGCCTGGTGCTGCTGCCCGTACTGCCCAGCCTGCTGCGGCGGGGCCTGTTGCTGCGGCGGCTCCTGCGCCGGCGCCTGCTGGGCCCAGCCCGCGTTCGCGCTCTGCGCGGCGTACGGCTGCTGCTGCGGCTGGGCCTGCGGCGTGCCGACGGCGGCCTGGGCCGCGGTCAGGTTCACGCGCGGTCCGTCGGTCGCGTTGCCGAGGTTCAGCACCGTGCCGGCGCCGAGCTCCATCTGCTGGACGCGCTGTCCGTGCACGAACGTGCCGTTGGTGCTGCCGTGATCCTCGACGACCCAACTGCGGCCGTTGAAACTGATCGTGGCATGCCGCCAGGAGACCCTGGCGTCGTCGTAAACAAGCTCCCCCTGCGGATCGCGTCCGAGCGCGTATGACCGGGACGGATCGAGCGTCCAGGTCCGTCCATTGGATTCCAGTACGAGTTCCGGCACTCCATGCCCCACTGAGTTGTCCCCCGATGTACCCCCGTCGCGGGGAGTCTAGGGATGTCGAACATCGGGGGGAACTATTTCAGGCTCGGGCCCCTGACCGAAAGTCGGGCCTTGTGAAAAGTGCGTAGGCACCCACCGGCCGTTCCCGTTGACGGGGTTGAAACCTGCCCGGAGAGTGGTATTCCACGCGAGGGGGACATGCGCGGCAACCTGGCCGCGCAGCGGATCGGGGGGTCTGCCATGAGCGCGTCCACGAGCGTCGGATCCGAGGGGTACGGCACCAGGGTGCCGTGGGGTGACGTACTGCTGTCCGCGATCGCCTCCGTGAGCTGGGCGTTGATCGGCATGGCGGGTACGGCGGCGCTCGGCCTGCATCTGCTGGGCGCGGACGCGGCGGGCTCGCTCGGGCCGATGACCGCGGCGGTAGTGGCGCTCGGGGCGGGTGGTTCGGTCACGCCGGCCGGGGATGTGTCCGCGTTCGGGCTGGAAGAGGCGCAGGCGCATACCGCCATCGAGATCACGCCACTGGGGGTGGGCCTGGTCGGTGCGCTGCTCCTGTCCTTCTTCTTCCTGCGTTCCCTGCGGGCGGCCGGAGTTGTCGTCTCCCCCGCCGAACTCCTCGCGCGCGCGGGCGCGGTGGTCGCCCTGTTCGTGGCGATGACGGGCGGCCTGGCGTGGGCGGGTCACGACGTCATCACGATCGACGGCGGTGCCCTCGGGCTCGACGACCTGCCCGGCGGGGGTGGCGGCGGCGGTCTGGAGATTCCGGGGCTCGGTGACGTGGGCGACATCGGCGGGCTGCTGCCCGACCGGGTCGGTGACCTCGTCGACGCACGGGCCGCCGTCGGGTTCACCGTCGACACCGCGCCGACGCTGCTGGGCGGGCTGGCCTGGTCCGCCGGGGTGCTGCTGATCGCGCTGCTGGCCTCGCGCCGCACGCCGCTGCCGCGCGGGTGCGAGGCCGTGCACCGGGTGGTGCGGCCGGCCGTGTCCGCCCTCGTCACGGTGGCGCTGACGGCGGTCGTGGCCGGACTCGCGGCGGCGGCCTACGCGGCGATCGGCGACGACCACCCCCGGCGTATCGCGGGGGCGGCGCTGCTGGGCGCGCCGAACGGGGTGTGGCTCGGCGTGCCGATCGGTCTGTTCGTGCCGTGGGACGGGCGCGCCACCGGTGAGCTGGTGCGGGTGCTCCCGGCTCCGCTGGACGACCTGCTGAGCGCGGGCGCCGAGGAGCCGGTCACGCTGGGGCGGCTCGCGGAGCTGGACGGGCGGGTGTGGCTGCTGGGGGTGGCCGCGGCGCTGATGATGCTGCTGGCCGGGGTGCTGACGGCGGTACGGACGCCCGTGGCGCCCGGTGAGGCGCGTTCCCTCGCCTTCGCCGGGCGCTGTGCGCTGCGGCTGGGCGTGGCCACCGCGCTGTTGCTGCCGCTGCTGGCCCGGCTCACGGAGGTGTCCGTGGACGCCTCCCTGTCCGTGCTCGGCATCGACGCCTTCGGCGCGGGCATCGACCTGCGCGGACACCTCGGCGCGGCTCTGCTGCTGGGTGCCGTCTGGGGCGCGGGTGCGGGGGCCGCGGGGGCGCTGCTGGCGCGGGCGAGTGGGGCGGCGGGGGTGCGGGCGACGGGGGTGGCACGGGGTGCCGGGACGGCGGAGGTGAGGCTGGGTGCGGGTGAGGTGGGCCGGGGCGACGCGGGTGCGGGCGACCCGCCGGTCGCGGGGCCGCCGCCCTCGGGCCCCTACTGGCCGGGCACCCCGCACCGGCCGGCCAACCCGGACACCAATCCCTACCTGAGGCTGCGGGAGGGGCCGGAGTCGGAGTCGGGTCCAGGTCCGGCGCCCGCTCCGGGGGAACCCGAGGATGCGCGGCCCGCGGGGGCGCACACCCCGCCCGCGCGCGATGCCGGGTGGCTGTCGGGAGGCGGGCGTACGGCGTCAGGGACGCGGCCGCCCGGCGGCGCGGGGCAGGGACAGGGGCAAGGGCAAGAGCAACGGCAGAAGCCCGACGGATCAACGCAGCGGGAAGAGGGCGGCGCGGGCCGTTGGGACCGTGGTCCCGGGCAGCAAGGCGACGAGGCAGGTCAGGAGGGCGACGGGGCGGATCGCCCGCCCGACGACGACGTGTACGGCGCCCCCACGGTAGCCGGGCCGCTCGTGCCGCCGGGAGGCCCGCGCCGGCCTCCTCGGCCGGGGGAACGGCCGCCGTCCCGTCGCTGGGACGAGGGCCCACCGCCGCCGCCTCCCCCACCTCCCGCGCCGCCTCGGCGGCCCAGGGACGGGCAGTGAAGGACTCCGGCGCCTGAGGACGTACTCCGCAACCACCACACCCGGAGGACGAACGCCAACACCACACCACACGGACACGAGCCGGGGCGACCCAATGAACCACCCACCCCCGCCTCCCGCACCACCACGGCGCCCAGGGACACGCAGCGAAAAGCTCCGGCCCCCTAGGACGCACCCCGCAACCACCACACCCGGAGGACGAACGCCGACACCACACACACGGACACGAGCCGGGGACTGCCCGATGGCCGGCCGATGACCGGCTCCGGGCGCCCCGGGCTGGTGCGACGACCACGGAGACTCCCACCGGAACGACGACCGCTCCGGGCCCCGCTGCGGGCAGCCTGCCGCACCATGTGGCGCACGGCCTAACGGGCGGTGCGGCCAGGGCCCGCAACCGGGCCCCTGGCGGGCAGCGCCGCGGCCGACCACTCCCGCGCCCTCAACCGTCACCGCGCGTGCCCTGCACCCCGGAACCCTGTCCCACCGCCCGCCCGGGCGATGCAGCCAAGGCCAGCAACCGAACCCCTGGCCGGCAGCACAGCGGGCGCCCCGGGCCCTCGGCCGTCCCCGCGCGCGTGCCCTGCGCCCCCGAGCCCTGTCCCCCGCCCGCCATCGCCCGCCCGGGCGCGGAGTCCCCGGCCCCGCCCCACTCCCCCGCCTCCCGTGCGTCGTGTCCGTCAGGCGGACCTCAGGGGCGGGAGGCACCGGGTGCCGGATACGGTTGGAGCACCATGAGCGCTTCGCAGACCTCTGACGTTCCCACGCTTCTCGTCAAGATCTTCGGCAAGGACCGACCGGGCATCACGGCCGGCCTGTTCGACACCCTCGCCGCCTACTCCGTCGACGTCGTCGACATCGAGCAGGTCGTCACCCGTGGCCGGATCGTGCTGTGCGCGCTCGTGACCGAGCCGCCCCGTGGTCTGGAGGGCGATCTGCGGGCGACCGTCCACAGCTGGGCGGAGTCCCTGAAGCTGCAGGCGGAGATCATCTCCGGCATCGGCGACAACCGGCCGCGCGGTTTCGGCCGCTCCCTGGTCACGGTGCTCGGGCACCCGCTCACCGCGGAGGCGACCGCCGCCATAGCGGCCCGGATCACCGAGTCCGGCAGCAACATCGACCGCATTTTCCGGCTGGCCAAGTACCCGGTGACCGCCGTCGAGTTCGCGGTGTCCGGCGTGGAGACCGAACCGCTGCGCACGACGCTGGCCACCGAGGCCGCGGCGCTCGGCGTGGACATCGCGGTCGTCGCGGCGGGGCTGCACCGGCGGGCGCAGCGCCTGGTCGTGATGGACGTGGACTCCACGCTGATCCAGGACGAGGTCATCGAGCTGTTCGCCGCGCACGCCGGCTGCGAGGACAAGGTCGCCGAGGTGACGGCGGCCGCGATGCGCGGGGAGCTGGACTTCGAGCAGTCGCTGCACGCGCGCGTGGCGCTGCTGGCGGGGCTGGACGCGTCGGTGGTGGAGAAGGTGCGCGCCGAGGTGCGGCTGACGCCGGGTGCCCGCACCCTGATCCGCACGCTGAAGCGGCTCGGCTACCAGGTGGGGGTCGTCTCCGGCGGCTTCACCCAGGTCACCGACGCGCTGCAGGAGCGGCTGGGGCTGGACTTCGCCCAGGCCAACACACTGGAGATCGTCGACGGCAGGCTGACCGGCCGGGTCACCGGGGAGATCGTGGACCGGGCGGGCAAGGCGCGGCTGCTGCGCCGGTTCGCCGCCGAGGCGGGCGTACCGCTGTCGCAGACGGTGGCGATCGGCGACGGCGCCAACGACCTGGACATGCTGAACGCGGCCGGGCTCGGTGTCGCCTTCAACGCCAAGCCGGTGGTGCGCGAGGCCGCGCACACCGCGGTGAACGTGCCCTTCCTCGACACGGTGCTGTATCTGCTGGGCATCACCCGCGAGGAGGTCGAGGCCGCGGACACCCTGGAAGAGGGTCTCGGCGAGAGCCTCGGCCTGCCCCTCGACCGGCTCTGATCCGGCGGGCGAGCCTCCGGCGGGCGGGCGGGCATTCGGCGCGGCGGGCCCCGCACGAGGAGGGCCCGGACCGCGAGGGTGCCGGGCCCTGTCACGTGGGGACGGTCAGTCGGTCGGCGCCCAGTAGTCGACCAGGGAGGCCCTGCCGGGCTCCACGTCCTTCCAGGCGCCCGTGAAGGTCAGGACGGCGAAGGCGGCGGTCGGGAAGCCCCGGCCGCCCATCCGTTCGCGCGCCTCGTCCTCCGCCGAACCGGCCAGGATCTCGGTCAGTCCCTCCATGCCGGGGTTGTGGCCGATCACCAGCACGTTCCGCAGGTCGTCGGGGGTCTCGTTGAGCACGGCGATCAGCTCGCCGGGCGAGGCCTCGTAGATCCGCTCCTCATAGACGGTTTTCGGCCGGTGCGGGAACTCCTGGACGGCGAGCTTCCAGGTCTCACGGGTCCGGGTCGAGGTGGAGCACAGGGCCTGGTCGAAGGGCACGCCGGTATCCGCCAGCCGGCGTCCGGCCTCTGCGGCGTCCTTGCGGCCCCGGTCGGCGAGCGGCCGCTCGTGGTCGGTCACCTGTGGCCAGTCGGCTTTCGCATGCCGGAAGAGAACAATCCTGCGGGGTTCTGCGACGCTCATGGCATCCAGCTTCGCATGAAACAGGCCATGGGGCTCAGGGAGTTGACATGCGGATTCACGCGTGACGCGCGTCGTGGGCTCCGGTCCGGGCTCAGCGCGCGGTCAGCTGCTCCACGCGCTCCAGGAGGTGGGCGATCGCGGGCTGCTCCGCGGCCGCGTGGGCGTCGGCGGGATTGAGTATCAGCAGGAGCAGCGCGACGAAGGCGAGCACGGGCAGGGCGAGGGCCCACCAGGGGAGCCGGATGTCGACGCCGCCGTGGGTCGCCTGGGGAGGCCGGGTGTGGGAACTGGCCGACATGAGTGCCTCCGCTGGTCTTCGGGCGTCCCTGGTCCGTGCTGAGCGGCCCGCCTGTCGCGGGCACATCTCGAAGCTACGGAATCCGCGGGCTCCAACCCATCCGGAGGTCCACCCACTTCACCCTGACCCTCGCCCCCTAGGGGATGGGGGGTTAACCCCACCATCCGGCCGACGGGGAGGGTGTCACGGCGAGGCGATCGTCGCGATGACGCCGATGATCACGAAGATCACGAGGAAGGAGCCGAAGACGATCAGCATCTTCTTCTGGCCGTGCTGGGGATTCGGGTCGAGGACTGGCATACGGCAAGTCTCGCATCCGTCGTCCGGGCCGGGCCCGGCGGGCCGCCGACAGGGGGGTCAGCCGGCCGCTTCCTCCTCGACCGTGCGATCGCGCCCCGCCATGATGCCCACCACGATCTGCGGCACCATCAACGCGCTCATCAGTGCGATCGGCAGGCCCCAGCCGCCGCTGTGCTGGTAGAGCACGCCCACCAGCAGCGGGCCCGGGATGGAGATCAGGTAGCCGGTGCTCTGGGCGAAGGCGGAAAGCTGGGCGACGCCCGCTCCCGTCCTGGCCCGCATCCCGACCATGGTCAGCGCGAGCGGGAAGGCGCAGTTCGAGACGCCGAGCAGCAGGGCCCAGGCCCACGCGCCGCCGACCGGGGCGAAGTACAGACCGGCGTATCCGGCGAGTCCGCACAGGCCCAGGACCAGCACGATCGGGCCCTGGTGCGGCAGGCGGGTCGCCACCCGCGGGATGACGAAGGCGAGCGGCACGCCCATCACCATGATGACGGCGAGCAGCAGCCCGGCGGTGCCGGCGGACACGCCCGAGTCGCGGAAGATCTGCGCCATCCACCCCATCGTGATGTACGCGGCGGTGGCCTGGAGGCCGAAGAAGACGGCGAGCGCCCAGGCCGTACGGCTGCGGGTGATCCGCAGCGGGGGCTGTTCGGCGGTCCGCCCGGTGGTCTGCCCGGTCTGCTCGGCCTGCTGCCGCGGCGACGGCGTGGACGGTGCCTTCCGGTCCCGTACGAAGGGGATCCACGACACGATGGCCACGGCCGGCAGCACGGCCCAGACCGCGAGGCCCGGCTGCCAGTGGCCGCCCAGCGCGTTGGTCACGGGCACGGTCGCCGCGGCGGCGACGGAGGTGCCGAAGGCGAGGGCCATCGAGTACAGGCCGGTCATGGAGCCGACCCGGTCGGGGAAGTAGCGCTTGACGATGACCGGCATCAGGACGTTGCTGACCGCGATGCCCATCAGCGCGAGGGCGGTGGCGGCCAGGAAGCCGGCGGTGCCCCCGGCGTACGGGCGTATCAGCAGGCCGGCGGTGATGGCGACCATGCCCGCGCAGACCACCGCGCCGGGTCCGAAGCGGCGGGCCAGCCGGGGGGCGGTGACCCCGAAGACGGCGAAGCAGAGCGGGGGCACGGAGGTGAGCAGTCCTGCGATGCTGCCGCTCATGCCGAGCCCGTCGCGGACCTCTTCCAGGAGGGCGCCCAGGCTGGTGATGGCGGGGCGCAGGTTGACCGCGGCGAGGACGATCCCGAGCAGGAGCAGGCGGGTGGTCCACGTCGTCCACGCGCGCGTGCCGGGCGCCTCGCCGGGTGTCTCGCGCGTCCCGCTGTCCCCGCTGTCCGTACGTGTCTCCGTCCGGGTTTCGTCACTAGCCATGAGACCCATCATAGAATCATGGGATGATTGATTGTCCACTCGCGTGCGAAGGTGAGCCATGCCCCTGAGCCATCCCCGTCGTTCGGCGCTGTCCGAGCAGGTCATCGCGGCGTTGCGGCAGCAGATCGCCTCGGGCGAGTGGCCGGTCGGCTCCCGCATCCCCACCGAGCCCGAACTGGTCGAGCAGCTCGGCGTCGCGCGGAACACGGTCCGTGAGGCGGTCCGCGCGCTGGCGCACAACGGTCTGCTGGACATCCGGCAGGGCTCGGGCACGTACGTCGTGGCGACCAGCGAGCTGGCGGGCGTGATGCAGCGCCGTTTCGCCGACGCCGACCCCCGCCACGTCGCCGAGCTGCGTTCCACGCTGGAGTCGGCCGCCGCCCGGCTCGCCGCCGAGCGGCGCACGGAGAAGGACCTCAAGCAGCTGGACGCGCTGATGGTGCGCCGCGAGGAGGCCTGGCAGACGGGTGACACGGAGGCGTTCGTGACGGCGGACGCGACCTTCCACCTGGCCGTCGTGGCCGCTTCGCACAACGACGTGATGACCGCGATGTACGCGGACCTGGGCGAGGTGATGCGGGACTGGCTGCGCGGGGACGTCGGCAGCGAGCTGACGCCCGAGACCCACATGGACCACACCGGGCTGGTCGACGCGATCCGCGCGGGGGACGCCGAAACGGCGGGGTCGGAGGCCGCGGGCTACCCGTTCCTGTGCCGCCCCGGCCGGGTCAGCCGCCCCTCCGGTGGCTGACCCACGCCGCCCCGACCTCCTTCCAGCACCGGCCGTCCAGCCGTACGGTCTGCGCGGGCCCGGCCTCGACCGCCGTACCGTCGCTGTCGATGTCCCACCAGCGGACGCACTCGACGTGCAGGCGCACGTGGTCGGTCTCCGGGTACGGGTTGTGGCAGTACGCGCTCACGTCGGAGTCGTCGACGCGGACCCGGCACTCGGCGCCGAAGGGCTGTGCCGACGCGGCGTCCCCGGCGGGCACGCGCGCGTGGGACATCGCTTCGTACGGCAGGATCAGCACGCAGCCGAGGGCGAGGGTCGCTGAGGCCAGGCGGGCGAGGGGACGCACAAGGGGACCTCCTCGGCCGCGCTGGGAGGAAAAAAACGTGCACGCAGCACGCACCTCAGCCTGCGCCGCCGTCCGCCCCACCGCCCGGCCGGCTGAGCCGAACGGGTGACATGCCGAGGGCCCGCACCCCGAGGGGGACGCGGGCCCCGCGGACTCGGTCGTCGCTCAGGCGCCGATGGCGTGCAGACCGCCGTCGACGTGGACGATCTCACCGGTGGTCTTGGGGAACCAGTCGCTCAGCAGCGCGACGATGCCGCGGCCGGCCGGCTCGGGGTCCTTGAGGTCCCACTCCAGCGGGGAACGGCTGTCCCACACGGCGGCCAGGTCGCTGAAGCCCGGGATGGACTTCGCGGCCATGGAGCCGAGCGGGCCCGCCGAGACCAGGTTGCAGCGGATGTTCTGCTTGCCGAGGTCACGGGCCATGTAGCGGCTGGTGGCCTCCAGCGCGGCCTTGGCCGGGCCCATCCAGTCGTACTGCGGCCAGGCGTACTGCGCGTCGAAGGTGAGGCCGACGACCGAGCCGCCGTTCTGCATCAGCGGCAGGCAGGCTGTGGTCAGCGACTTCAGGGAGAACGCCGAGACGTGCATCGCGGTGGCGACGGACTCGAACGGCGTGTGCAGGAAGTTGCCGCCGAGCGCGTCCTGCGGCGCGAAGCCGATGGAGTGCACGACGCCGTCGAGGCCGCCCAGCTCCTCGCCCACGACGTCGGCGAGCCGGCCGAGGTGCTCGTCGTTGGTGACGTCCAGCTCGATGACCTTGGTGGGCTTGGGCAGCTTCTTGGCGATGCGCTCGGTCAGGGTGGGCCGCGGGAACGCGGTCAGGATGACCTCGGCACCCTGCTCCTGGGCCAGCTTGGCGGCGTGGAAGGCGATGGACGCCTCCGTCAGCACACCGGTGATCAGGACGCGCTTGCCCTCGAGAATTCCGCTCATGGTGATCAGTGACCCATTCCCAGTCCGCCGTCAACGGGGATGACGGCTCCAGTGATGTACGAGGCGTCGTCCGAGGCGAGGAACCGCACCGTCGCGGCGATCTCCTCGGTCCGCGCGTACCGGGCGAGCGGCACCTGGGCGAGGATCTTCGCCTGCTGCTCGTCGGTGAGCTCCCTGGTCATGTCGGTGTCGACGAAGCCGGGCGCGACGACGTTGAAGGTGATGTTGCGCGAGCCCAGCTCACGGGCGAGGGAACGCGCGAAGCCGACCAGCGCGGCCTTGGAGGCGGCGTAGTTCGCCTGCCCCGCGGACCCGAGGAGACCGACCACCGAGGAGATGAAGACGACGCGGCCCTTCCTGGCGCGCAGCATGGCGCGGTTGGCGCGCTTGACGACGCGGAAGGTGCCGGTGAGGTTGGTGTCGATGACGGACGTGAAGTCCTCCTCCGACATCCGCATCAGCAACTGGTCCTTGTTGACGCCGGCGTTGGCGATCAGGACCTCTACGGGACCGTGCGCTTCCTCGATCTCCTTGTAGGCCTGCTCCACCTGCTCCGTGTCGGTGATGTCGCACTTGACGGCGAGGAAGCCCTGGGGCGGCTCACCCGAGCGGTACGTGATCGCGACCTGGTCGCCGGCGTCGGCGAATGCGCGGGCGATGGCGAGGCCGATGCCCCGGTTGCCTCCGGTGACGAGAACCGAGCGGCTCAACGGATCACCCTTTCCCTAGCGGTCTGTTGTCCGCCCGAACACCCGGATGACAGGCGGTTATGACAGGCGGCTTCCTCGAAAATCTATCGGTCCCCGCCCGCCGGCGAAGACTCGGGCGCCCACAGTGGCTTACGGAGCTGACTGTCGGGTCCCTACAGAAGGGCCCCGGTCGCGGGGGACCCGCCCGCGGGCGCAAAGGTGTGGTCCGCGTCCGGCCCGACGCGACATGATGCGGCGCAGCCCCCGGTGTCGCGGCAGACGACCGGTCACGTCGACAGAAAGAGACGCAGGTGCCTCACAGCATCGACGAAGCCTTCACGGCACTCCCCCTACGCGCCCTCGCCGACGCCGCCCTCGCCCGCGCGCGTGCGCTCGGCGCCGAGCACGCGGACTTCCGCCTCGAGCGGGTGCGCAACGCGTCCTGGCGGCTGCGGGACGCCAGGCCCGCCGGGTCCTCGGACACCACCGACCTCGGGTACGCGGTACGGGTGGTGCACGGCGGTACGTGGGGTTTCGCGTCCGGCGTGGACCTCACCCTGGACGCCGCCGCCAAGGTCGCCTCGCAGGCGGTGGCGATGGCGCAGCTGTCCGCGCAGGTGATCAGGACCGCCGGGTCGGACGAGCGGGTGGAGCTCGCCGCCGAGCCGGTGCACGCCGACCGGGCGTGGGTCTCGGCGTACGAGACCGATCCCTTCACCGTGCCGGACGCGGAGAAGTCGGCGCTGCTGGCCGACTGGAGCGCGCGGCTGCTGGCGGCCGACGGGGTCGATCACGTGGACGCCTCGCTGCTCACCGTGCACGAGAACAAGTTCTATGCCGACACGGCCGGGACCGTGACCACGCAGCAGCGGGTCCGGCTGCACCCGGTGCTCACCGCGGTGTCGGTGGACGACTCCAGCGGCGAGTTCGACTCCATGCGCACCCTGGCACCGCCGGCCGGGCGCGGTTGGGAGTACCTGACCGGCACCGGCTGGGACTGGGACGCGGAGCTGGCGGAGATCCCGGAGCTGCTCGCCGAGAAGATGCGGGCGCCAAGCGTCGAGGCGGGGCTGTACGACCTGGTCGTCGACCCGTCGAACCTGTGGCTGACCATCCACGAGTCCATCGGACACGCGACCGAGCTGGACCGGGCCCTCGGTTACGAGGCGGCCTACGCCGGCACCTCCTTCGCCACCTTCGACCAGCTCGGCAAGCTGCGCTACGGCTCGGAGCTGATGAACGTCACCGGTGACCGCACCGCCGAGCACGGGCTCGCGACCGTCGGGTACGACGACGAGGGCGTCGAGGGCCAGTCCTGGGACCTGGTGAGGGACGGCACGCTGGTGGGCTACCAGCTCGACCGGCGGATCGCGAGGCTCACCGGCTTCGAGCGGTCCAACGGGTGCGCCTACGCCGACTCCCCCGCCCACGTGCCGGTGCAGCGCATGGCCAACGTGTCGCTGCGACCCGATCCCGGCGGGCTCTCGACCGAGGATCTGATCGGGGGCGTCGATCGCGGGATCTACGTCGTCGGGGACCGGTCCTGGTCCATCGACATGCAGCGCTACAACTTCCAGTTCACCGGTCAGCGGTTCTTCCGGATCGAGAACGGGCGGCTCGCCGGTCAGCTGCGGGACGTGGCGTACCAGGCGACGACCACCGACTTCTGGGGTTCCATGGCGGCCGTCGGCGGCCCGCAGACGTACGTCCTGGGCGGCGCCTTCAACTGCGGCAAGGCGCAGCCGGGGCAGGTCGCGGCCGTCTCGCACGGCTGCCCGTCCGCCCTCTTCAAGGGCGTCAACATCTTGAACACCACCCAGGAGGCGGGTCGATGAGCGCCGGTACCAACAAGCCGCACGAGATCGTCGAGCGGGCGCTGGAGCTGTCCCGGGCGGACGGCTGCGTCGTCATCGCCGACGAGGAGTCCACCGCCAACCTGCGCTGGGCGGGCAACGCGCTCACCACCAACGGTGTCACGCGCGGGCGCACGCTCACCGTCGTCGCCACCGTCGACGGGCAGGAGGGCACGGCGTCCGGGGTCGTGTCGCGCTCGGCCGTGACCGTGGACGAACTGGAGCCCTTGGTGCGTGCCGCGGAGGCCGCCGCGCGGGGTGCCGGACCGGCCGAGGACGCGCAGCCGCTGGTCGCGGGCGGGCCGGCCGCGCCCGACTTCACCGACGCGCCCGCCGAGACGTCGTCGGCCGTGTTCGCCGACTTCGCGCCGGCCCTCGGGGAGGCGTTCGCACGCGCGCGTGCGGGCGGCCGGGAGCTGTACGGCTTCGCCAACCACGAGATGACGTCGACGTACGTCGGTACGTCGACGGGGCTGCGGCTGCGGCACGACCAGCCCAACGGGACGCTGGAGCTGAACGCCAAGTCGCCCGACCGGACCCGGTCGGCGTGGGCGGGGCGGGCCACGCGGGACTTCAAGGACGTCGACCCGGCGGCGCTCGACGCCGAGCTGGCCGTACGCCTGGGCTGGGCCGAGCGACGGGTGGAGCTGCCCGCGGGGCGGTACGAGACGCTGCTGCCGCCGACCGCGGTCGCGGACCTGCTGATCTACCAGTACTGGTCGGGCTCCGGGCGGGACGCGGTCGAGGGGCGCACGGTGTTCTCCGAGCCGGGCGGCGGCACCCGGGTCGGCCAGCGGATCGGCGAGCTGCCGCTGACCCTGCGCAGTGATCCGCACGAGCCGGGTCTGGAGAGCGCGCCCTTCGTGGTCGCGCACTCCTCGGGCGGCGACCAGTCGGTGTTCGACAACGGGCTGCCGGTCGCGGCGACCGACTGGATCCGCGCGGGTGAGCTGCACCGGCTGACGACCACCCGGCACAGCGCGGGTCTGACCGGGCTGCCGGTGGCCCCGGCGATCGGCAATCTCGTCCTGGACGGTGGCGGCGACCGGTCCCTGGAGGAGATGGTCGCGGGCACGGACCATCGTGGGCCCTGCCTGCTGCTGACCTGCCTCTGGTACATCCGCGAGGTCGACCCGGCGACGCTGCTGCTGACGGGGCTGACCCGGGACGGCGTCTATCTCGTCGAGCACGGCGAGGTCGTCGGCGAGGTGAACAACTTCCGGTTCAACGAGTCGCCGGTGGATCTGCTGGGCCGGGCCGTGGAGGCGGGGCGCACGGAGAAGACGCTGCCCAGGGAGTGGGGCGACTGGTTCACCAGGGCCGCGATGCCCGCGCTGCGGGTACCGGATTTCAATATGAGCTCTGTCAGTCAGGGCGTATAACCTCGTAGTCGGCCGTCACCCGACTGCCGACCGCCCGAAGATCATGAGCATGTGGGAGACAAGAGAACCGTGACGGACATCGTCGACGAGCTGAAGTGGCGCGGGCTGTTCGCCCAGTCCACCGACGAGGACGCTTTGCGCAAGGCGCTCGCGGACGGTCCCGTCACGTTCTATTGCGGTTTCGACCCGACCGCGCCGTCCCTGCACGTGGGGCACCTGGTGCAGGTGCTGACCGTGCGCCGGCTCCAGCAGGCCGGTCACCGGCCGCTGGCGCTGGTCGGCGGGGCCACGGGTCAGATCGGCGACCCGCGCCCGACCGCGGAGCGCACGCTGAACTCGCCGGAGACCGTCGCGGGCTGGGTCCAGCGGCTGCGCGGCCAGATCGAGCCGTTCCTGTCCTTCGAGGGCGAGAACGCCGCGGTGATGGTCAACAACCTGGACTGGACCGAGGGCCTGTCGGCGATCGAGTTCCTGCGGGACATCGGCAAGCACTTCCGGGTCAACAAGATGCTGGCCAAGGACTCCGTCGCGCGCCGGCTGGAGTCCTCCGAGGGGATCAGCTACACGGAGTTCAGCTACCAGCTGCTCCAGGCGATGGACTTCCTCCAGCTCTACCGGAGGTACGGCTGCACGATGCAGCAGGGCGGCAGCGACCAGTGGGGCAACCTCACGGCCGGCCTCGACCTGCTGCACCGGCTGGAGCCGGACGCCGGCGTCCACGCCTACGCGACGCCGCTGATGACCAAGGCGGACGGCACCAAGTTCGGCAAGACCGAGGGCGGCGCGGTCTGGCTCGACCCGGAGATGACGACGCCGTACGCGTTCTACCAGTTCTGGCTGAACGTGGACGACCGGGACATCTCGACGTACCTGCGCATCCTGTCCTTCCGCTCCCGTGCGGAGCTGGAGGAGCTGGAGCGGCAGACCGAGGAGCGTCCGCAGGCCCGGGCCGCGCAGCGCGCGCTGGCCGAGGAGCTGACGACGCTGGTGCACGGCGCCGGCCAGACGGCCGCCGTGATCGCCGCGTCCAAGGCCCTCTTCGGCCAGGGCGACCTGACGGAGCTGGACGAGCGGACGCTGGCCGCGGCCCTCTCCGAGCTGCCGCACGTGAAGGTCGCCGAGCCGGCCCCGGTCGTCGACCTGTTCGCCGAGGTCGGCCTGGTGACCAGCAAGTCCGCCGCGCGCCGCACGGTGAAGGAGGGCGGCGCCTACGTGAACAACGCCAAGGTCACCGGCGAGGACGCGGTCCCCGCCCGGGAGGACCTGCTGCACGGACGCTGGCTGGTGCTGCGCCGCGGCAAGAAGAACCTGGCCGCGGTGGAGGTCACCGGCGCCTGAGCGGGCGCACGCGCGAGGGGCGCTCTCCGGTGCCACGCCGGCGCCGGAGAGCGCCCCTTCGCCGTACCCGGGTGTCCGGGACGGTCAGGCCCGTTCGCGGCGCTTTTTACCGCGTACCGCCGAGTAGGCCGCGTCGCCGAGGCCGACGACGATGATCGCCGCCACGAGCTGGAACAGGTGCCGCCACCAGTCGATGCCGGACGTCGCCTCGACACCGGCCGCGCGGGCGATCGCGTTGCCGATGATCGCGCCGATCATGCCGCAGATGGTGGTCAGCCACAGCGGCATGTGCTGCTTGCCGGGGATGATCGCCTTGGCGATCAGACCGAGCACGAATCCCACGATGATCGCCCACAACCAGCCCATGACTGCCTCCTCATACGGCTCTACGCGAGCATTGCCGCCAGTCTCGGGCCGTACCGCGTACGGCGCATGCCGGGTACGGCCGAACGGGGGACCGCCGCCTACGCGGTGCGGCGCACGCCGAGCGGGCGAACGGGCGGCGACCCGGTCTCGTGAGCGGCGCGGGTGCGGCGTACCGTGGAGAGTTGTCCGGGACCGGAGTCCCCGAGCGGCCGCGGACGAGAGCGCGCCGGGGACAGTCCGATGCGGGCGGATGGTGGACCAGATGCGGAAGCAGAGTGCCGGCGGCAGCGCCGAGGTGTTCCGGATCACCGGGGCCCGGACGGGCCTCCAGGAGGACGTGCGCGGGCGGCAGCGCCGGTACATCATCTCGATGTCCGTCCGTACGCTGTCGGTGATCCTCGCCGTCTGCCTGTGGAACGTGGAACGGCACGTCGCGATCGTGGCGCTGATCCTCGGGGCGGCCCTGCCGTACATCGCGGTGGTGATCGCCAACGCCGGGCGCGAGAACGCGCCATCCTTGCCGTCGACGTTCGTGACGGCGCCCACCCAGCCGATGATCATGCCGCCCCGGGCCGAGGACGGGGCCGCGCAATCCGTCCCGGAGGGCGCCACGGCAGATCCGACGGCCGGCGCGGCCGGTGAGTCGCGCGGCCGGCCGTGACCGCGAAGGCACCTGCCGGGGGCGGGCGTCGATTCCGCGCCAGGCCGAAGAAATGCTCAGATGAATCGTGTTGTTCCGGTGCCGGGCGATGGGTGAGCCGTGACATACTTCGTACGCGCTCCGCATCCCCCGTCGGAGCGACGGACCGACGCCGGGCAGCTCCCCCCGTGGCTGCTCGGCGTCGCCTTGTGTGTGGACCTGTGAGACGAACCTGTGAGTGACGAGACCACCCCGATCTGCTCCGCCAAGGGCTGCCGCACGCCCGCCGTGTGGGTGCTGGCGTGGAACAACCCGAAGATCCACACGCCGGAGCGCCGCAAGACGTGGATCGCGTGCGACGAGCACCGGGAGCATCTGTCCGAGTTCCTCGGGGTGCGGGGGTTCCTCAAGGACGTGGTTCCGCTGGCGGACTGGGAGTCCCAGTCCCAGGAGAACACCTAGAGGGCGGTGTCAGCCGCCGATCGCCGACATCGGCCGGTCGGGCTGCACGAACGTCGGGTCGTCCAGGCCCGCGCCGGCCTTCTTGCCCCACATGGCCAGGCGCCAGATGCGGGCGATCTCCTCGTCGGGGGCGTCGGAGCGCAGGGCCGCGCGCAGGTCGGTCTCCTCGGTGGCGAACAGGCAGGTGCGCACCTGTCCGTCGGCGGTCAGGCGGGTGCGGTCGCAGGCCGAGCAGAACGGGCGGGTGACCGAGGCGATGACGCCGACGCGGTGCGGGCCGCCGTCCACGAGCCAGCGTTCGGCGGGGGCCGAGCCGCGCTCCTCGGAGCCTTCGGCGGTCAGCTCGAAACGGGTGCGCAGGGAGGTCAGGATGTCACCGGCGGTGACCATGCCCTCGCGCTTCCAGCCGTGCTGGGCGTCCAGGGGCATCTGCTCGATGAAGCGCAGCTCGTAGTCGTGCTCGACGGCCCAGGCCAGCAGGTCGGGGGCCTCGTCGTCATTGAGCCCCGGCATCAGGACGCTGTTGACCTTGACGGGGGTGAGACCGGCCTCGCGGGCGGCTTCCAGGCCCTCGAGGACGTCCTTGTGGCGGTCCCTGCGGGTGAGGGTCTTGAAGACGTCGGGGCGCAGGGTGTCCAGGGAGACGTTGACCCGGTCCAGGCCCGCCGCCTTCAGGGCGGTCGCCGTGCGCCTCAGGCCGATGCCGTTGGTGGTGAGGGACATCTGCGGGCGCGGGGCCAGGGCGGCGACGCGCTCGACGATGCCGACCAGGCCGGGGCGCAGCAGCGGCTCCCCGCCGGTGAAGCGGACCTCCTCGATACCGAGGGAGGTGACCGCGATGCCGATGAGGCGGACGATCTCGTCGTCCGTGAGCAGATCGGGCTTGGCCAGCCACTGCAGGCCCTCTTCGGGCATGCAGTAGGTGCAGCGCAGATTGCAGCGGTCGGTGAGCGAGACCCTCAGGTCGGTGGCCACTCGGCCGTAGGTGTCGATGAGCACGTGGGCCCCCTCCCTCGACGCGGATCGGTGGAGCACTTCTCTCCTCCGATACCTGCGAGCCTACGTGACCGGTCCGACATCGACAGCCGCCCGATCCCACGACGCGGGACGCGGCCGCGTCGTAGGGATCTACGAGCGGCCGCGTCTCCCGGTGGCCTCAGTGCGCGCCGGTACCGGTCAGGGACCGGACCTCCAGCTCCGCGTACTTGGCCTCGTCGGGCTTCTCCTTGGACATGATCGTGCCCAGCCAGCCCATCAGGAAGCCGAACGGGATGGAGATGATGCCCGGGTTCTTCAGCGGGAACCAGGCGAAGTCGACGTCCGGGAACATCGCCTTCGGGTCGCCGGAGACCACGGGCGAGAACAGCACCAGGCCGACCGCGACGATCAGACCGCCGTAGATCGACCAGAGGGCCCCCTGGGTGGTGAACCTCTTCCAGAACAGGCTGTAGAGGATCGTCGGCAGGTTGGCGGACGCTGCGACCGCGAAGGCCAGGGCGACCAGACCGGCCACGTTCAGGTCGCGGGCGAGGGCGCCGAGCGCGATGGAGACGATGCCGATGAAGACGGTGGCCCAGCGGGCCGCCTTCATCTCCTCCTTCTCGGTGGCCTGCCCCTTGCGGATGACGTTGGCGTAGATGTCGTGCGCGAAGGACGAGGACGAGGCGAGGGTGAGACCCGCGACGACGGCGAGGATGGTCGCGAAGGCCACCGCCGAGATCGTGGCGAGCAGGATCGCGCCCCAGGCCGAGTCGACGCCGCCCACGTGCAGCGCGAGCAGGGGCGCGGCCGTGTTGCCGGACGGGTTGGACGCGATGATCTCGTCCTTCCCGACGAGCGCGGCGGCACCGAACCCGAGGGCGATGGTCATCAGGTAGAAGGCGCCGATGATGCCGATCGCCCAGTTGACGGACTTACGGGCGGCCTTGGCGTTGGGCACCGTGTAGAAGCGGATCAGGATGTGCGGCAGACCGGCGGTGCCGAGCACCAGGGCGATGCCCAGGGAGATGAAGTCGAGCTTGGAGGTGCCGTTCGCGCCGTACTGGAGGCCGGGCTCCAGGAAGGCGGAGCCGGCGCCGCTGTTCTCCGCGGCCTTGCCGAGCAGGTCGGAGATGTTGAAGTCGAACTTCAGCAGCACCAGGAAGGTGATCAGGATGGTGCCGCCGATCAGCAGCACCGCCTTGACCATCTGGACCCAGGTGGTGCCCTTCATGCCGCCGATGGTGACGTAGACGATCATCAGGACGCCGACGAGGGCGACGATGAGGATCTTGCCCGCGTCGGAGGTGATGCCGAGCAGCAGCGAGACGAGGATGCCCGCGCCCGCCATCTGGGCCAGCAGGTAGAAGATCGAGACGACGATCGTGGAGGTGCCGGCGGCGGTGCGCACGGGACGCTGGCGCATGCGGTAGGCGAGGACGTCGCCCATGGTGTAGCGGCCGGAGTTCCTGAGCGGCTCGGCGACCAGGAGCAGCGCGACCAGCCAGGCGACCAGGAAGCCGATGGAGTACAGGAAGCCGTCGTAGCCGAAGAGGGCGATGGCGCCGGCGATGCCGAGGAAGGACGCGGCCGACATGTAGTCGCCGGAGACGGCGAGGCCGTTCTGGAAGGCGCTGAACTGGCGGCCGCCCGCGTAGAAGTCGGCGGCGTCCTTGGTCTGGCGGCCCGCCCAGACCGTGATGCCGAGCGTGGCGAGGACGAAGACCGAGAAGAGCGTGATGATCAGCGGCCGGTGCTCGCTGGCCTCGTTGGCGGCAAGTTCGGCGGCGAAGACGGTCTGTGCGGGGCTCATGCGCCGCCCTCCATCCGGGTCTTGATGGCCTCGGCCTTGGGGTCGAGCTTCGTGGCGGCGTACCGCGAGTACCACCAGGCGATGAGGAACGTGGTGACGAACTGGGCGATGCCGAAGACGAAGGCGACGTTGATGTTGCCGAAGAGCTTGGTGCCCATGAAGCCGCCCGCGTAGTTCGACAGCAGCACGTACAGCAGGTACCAGGCCACGAAGGCGACGGTCAGCGGGAACGCGAAGGAGCGGAAGGAGCGGCGCAGTTCGGCGAACTCAGCGCTCTGCTGGACTTCGGAGAACTCCTCGGCGGAGGGAAGTGGGCGTTCCTCTTTCGAGGGGGGCGGTGCGTCGGTGGCCACTGAGTCTCCTCGTACGACGGACATGACGGCTTGGACCTCGCTGTTCTCGCAGGGAACTGATCGTGCTCGGGCTCCCTGACCAACGACACGGCGCACCGCGGGGACCGGTTCAACACCCTTGGCACTTTCCGAAGTCACCCTCGGTGGGTCATTGCTGGCCAGCGACTTCGGGAGATAGCTTCGCCCTGCACCGCTCCGTCATGTACCTGCCCGATCACCAACCGTGTCCCGGGCGGGTCCTGTCACCGGATGATGTGGAGACCCCATGGATCATCTGCGTTCCCCGCGTTCCAGACGCAGGCTCGCGCTCGCCGTGCCGGTCGTGCTGTCGCTCACCGCGTCGCTCGGCTTCCTGCCGGCGGCCGCGGCGGCCGCCCCGGACCCGGGAGCCGCAGCTCGGACCGGCCGGGCCGCGGACGCGCCCGGCCTGGCGTACGTCGTCAACACGAGGGCGGACCACCGCACGATCGCGTCGGTGAAGCGGGCGATAGCCAGGGCAGGCGGGGACGTCGTCACCGCGTACGAGAAGATCGGCGTGATCGTCGTCCACTCGGCCGACCCCGGCTTCGGCACCGAGATACGCAAGGCGCACGGCGTGCGGTCGGCGGGCGCGACCCGCACCGCGCCGCTGACCGCGGCCGGGACGACGGACCTGGGCGCCGCGGAGAGGCTCTCCGCCGAGCAGGCCGCGAGGACCGCCGAGGCCTCCGAGGCGGCGGGAGCGGGCGAGCCGCTCGAGGCCGACCAGTGGGACCTGCGCGCGATAGGCGCCGACAAGGCCGCGAGGATCAACCCGGGCAGCTCCCGGGTCACCGTCGCCGTCATCGACACCGGCGTCGACGACACCCATCCCGACCTCGCCCCGAACTTCTCCGCCGCCCAGTCCGCCAACTGCGTGGGCGGCAAGGCGGACACCGGCGAGGGGGCCTGGCGGCCGTACACCGCCGAGGACTACCACGGCACCCATGTGGCCGGTGAGATAGCCGCCGCCCGCAACGGCGTCGGGGTCGCCGGTGTCGCGCCGGGCGTGCGGGTGTCGGGCATCAAGGTGAGCGACCCGGACAACGGGCTCTTCTACCCCGAGAACGTCGTGTGCGCGTTCGTGTTCGCCGCCGACCACGGCGTGGAGATCACCAACAACAGCTACTACGTGGATCCCTGGCTGTACAACTGCATGGACGACCCGGACCAGCGCGCGATCGTCGACGCGGTCAACCGGGCCCAGCTGTACGCCCAGCGCAAGGGCACCCTGCACCTCGCCTCCGCGGGCAACTCCGCCCACGACCTGGACTCCGACGCGCTCGTCGACGACTCCAGCCCCGACGACTCCACGCCGGCCGAGCGGACCGTCGACCCGCACGAGTGCTACGACGTCCCGACCCAGCTGCCGGGCGTCGTCACCGTCAGCGCGACGGGCGTCGACAAGGAGAAGTCGTACTACTCCTCGTACGGCAGGGGAGTCGTCGACGTCGCCGCGCCGGGCGGTGACGGGCGCTACCAGATCCCGGACACGCCGTCGAAGAACGGCCGCATCCTGTCGACCCTGCCGAACAACGAGTACGGCTATCTGCAGGGCACGTCGATGGCCTCGCCGCACGCCGCGGGCGTCGCCGCGCTGCTGAAGTCGAAGTACCGGCACGCCTCACCGGCGATGCTCCAGGCGCTGCTGAAGGCCCAGGCGGACAACCCGGGCTGCCCTGCCTCCTACGACCAGGACGGCGACGGCGCACAGGACGCCACCTGCGAGGGCGGCAAGCGGGTCAACGGCTTCTACGGCTTCGGCATCGTCGACGCGCTGCGCGCGGTGAAGTGACCCGCCCCGCGGCCCCTGGCCCCTCCGTCTTCCTGCCGCGCTTTCCCGCCACTCACCGGTTTCACGAACGAACTGGAGACACCGCACATGACAGCACCCCTCCCGCGTCACCGCCGCGCCGTCGCGATCCCGGCCGGTCTGGCCGTGGCCGCGTCGCTGGCGTTCCTGCCGGGCACCCCGGCCGCCGCGGCACCCGCGGCTCAGGCCGCCCCCTCGGCCGCGGCGGACGCGACCTCGCTCAGCTACGTCGTCAACGTCTCCCCGGGACACGGCCCTTCGGCCACCGTGCGGCGGGCGATAGCCAAGGCCGGCGGCACGATCGTGACGTCGTACGACCGGATCGGCGTGGTCGTCGTCCACTCCGCGAACCCCGACTTCGCCAAGTCCGTCCGCAAGGTGCGCGGCGTGCAGTCCGCCGGTGCCACCCGCACCGCGCCGCTGCCCTCGGCCGCCACCACCGACACGGGCGCCCCGAAGGTGCTCGGCGCCAAGGACCTCGCCGCCGCGAAGGCCGGCGCGCGGGCAGCCGAGGGCCAGGACCCGCTGGAGTCGCTCCAGTGGGACCTGCCCGCCATCAAGGCGGACAAGGCGCACGAGAAGTCGCTGGGCAGCAAGAAGGTGACCGTCGCCGTCATCGACACCGGTGTCGACGACACCCACCCGGACATCGCCCCGAACTTCGACCGGCAGGCGTCCGTCAACTGCGTCGCGGGCAAGCCGGACACCACCGACGGCGCCTGGCGGCCGAGCGCGGCGGAGAGCCCGCACGGCACCCACGTGGCCGGGGAGATAGCCGCCGCCAAGAACGGCGTCGGCATGACCGGTGTGGCACCCGGGGTGAAGGTGGCCGGCATCAAGGTCTCCAACCCGGACGGCTTCTTCTACACCGAGGCCGTGGTCTGCGGCTTCGTGTGGGCGGCCGAGCACGGTGTCGACGTGACCAACAACAGCTATTACACCGACCCGTGGTACTTCAACTGCAAGGACGACCCGGACCAGAAGGCGCTCGTCGAGGCCGTCTCGCGGGCCTCGCGGTACGCCGAGAAGAAGGGCGCGGTCAACGTCGCCGCGGCCGGCAACGAGAACTACGACCTCACGTCCGACGAGATCACCGACCCGTCCTCGCCGAACGACACCACGCCCGGTGACCGGACGGTCGACCCGTCGAAGTGCCTGGACATCCCGACCCAGCTGCCGGGTGTCGTGACGGTCGCGGCGACGGGCGCGAAGGGCCTCAAGTCGTCCTTCTCCAACCACGGCCGGGGCATCATCGACATCGCCGCGCCCGGCGGCGACTCGACGGCCTACCAGACGCCGGAGCCGCCCGCCACCAGCGGTCTGATCCTGGGCACGCTGCCCGGCGGCAAGTGGGGCTACATGGCCGGTACGTCGATGGCCTCGCCGCACGTCGCGGGCGTCGCCGCCCTCATCAAGTCGACGCACCCGCACGCCTCCCCGGCGATGGTCAAGGCCCTGCTGTACGCCGAGGCCGACGCCACGGCGTGCACCAACCCCTACGACATCGACGGCGACGGCAAGGTCGACGCGGTGTGCGAGGGCCCGAAGAACCGCAACGGCTTCTACGGCTGGGGCATGGCCGACGCGCTGGACGCGGTCACCTGGTAGCCGGCACCCCGCCGAGCACCACGCGCGCGTGAAAGCGGGCCGGGCCGCAACCCGGCCGCCCGGCCCGCTTCTTCGCCCGAGCTTGCCCGGATCCGGGGACTTGGTGAAGATCCTGGGGTGACCTCGACACGCCCCCCGTCCCGGACCACCGGTGCCGAACGACACGCGCGGCGCTCCGGCACCGGCCGGACCGTGGCCGTACTCGTGCTGGTGGCGCTCGCCGCGCTGATACCCGTGCTCGGCCCGTCCCCCGCCCTGCACGGCACCGGGGAGGCCGAGGCGCCCGGCACCGGGGGCATCGCCCTGCTGCGCGCGGTGCTCTTCGCCGCGCTGAGCGTTCCGCTCGGCGAACTCTTCGTCAACCGGCTGGCCCGGTCGCTCCCCGGCGCTCCCCCAAGCCGGCCCCGCAGCTGGTCGCCGTACGCGGCCGCCGCCGGTTTCTTCGCCGCGCTGGGGCTGGCGTCGGTCGTGGCCACCGGCAATCTGGTGCCGGACAGCGCCGCCGCCGTCGACGTCGGCGGTCTCTACGAGTCCCGTGACGGCAAGCTCGCGCTCCTCGAGGTCAACGGGTTCCTCGCGGCGGGGCTGTGCGCCACCTCGCGCCGGCCCGCGCTCCAGGTCTGGCCGCTGGCCGCCGTGATCGTGGCGGAGGCGCTGCGCGCGCACCCCACGACCGAGTACAGCCCGCTGCTCGGATCCGTGCTGACCCTCGTCCATCTGACGTGCGCGTCGCTGTGGGTGGGCGGTCTGCTGTACGTGCTGCGGACCCTGCGGCGGTGGCCGGGCGCGGAGGCGGGGCCGGCCCTGCTGGGCCTCTACGCGCGCGTGGCGGCCGTTCTGCTGGCCGCCCTCACGGCGACGGGGGTGTGCAGCTCGCTGCGCCGGATGCCGCCGGGCACGATCGCGGACCAGCTGACGGACACGGCGTACGGGCGCGTGCTCCTCGCCAAGGTGCTTGTGGTGGCCGCCGTCGCCGTCCTCGCCCTGTGGGCCAGGATCCGCCTCGGCCGCGCGAGCGACCCGCTGTCGGCCCGCACGCCCGCGCGCGCGGAGGTCGTCGCCCTGGGGGTGGTGGTCGCGGTGTCGGGGCTCCTGACGGCCCTTCCGGTACCGATCCGCTGGTGAGTGCGCGTCGGGGAGCCGCAACGCTCCTCCGGCGGGCGGAACTTGGCGCCGCGGGACCCCTGCGGGACCGGAGTGTCGGTCCCGGCCCGTATCCTCATTGACCATGCTCGAAGACCGCACGACCGCAGCGCCGTCCGACACGGCGTGGCCGGCCGCGTACCCGCAGGGGTACGCGGTCGTCGACGTGGAGACCACCGGCCTGGCCCGCGACGACCGCATCATCTCCGCTGCCGTCTACCGACTGGACGCGCGCGGCGAGGTCGAGGACCACTGGTACACGCTGGTCAATCCGCAGCGCGATCCGGGTCCGGTGTGGATACACGGTCTGACGAGCGACGTACTGCGGGGCGCGCCCCTCTTCCCCGACGTCGCCGAGGAGTTCGCGGCCCGCCTCGACGGACGGGTCCTCGTCGCGCACAACGCCGTCTTCGACTGGCAGATGATCGCCCGCGAGTACGCGCGCGCGAAGCGCGAGGCGCCGGTGCGCCAACGGCTGTGCACCATCGCCCTGTCCAAGGAGCTGGGGCTGCCGCTGCCCAACCACAAGCTGGAGTCGCTGGCCGCGCACTTCGGCGTCGTACAGCAGCGCGCGCACCACGCGCTGGACGACGCGCGGGTGCTGGCGGAGGCGTTCCGGCCGAGCCTGCTCGCCGCGGCGGCGGGGCAGGTGCGGCTGCCGCTGCACGAGTGCCGGCCGCTGACCGAGTGGTCGGACCGGCCCGCGCCGCGGATCGGGCAGCAGGCGGGCTACGGCGGCTCCCGGCCGACCAGTTGGCGCCCCTCCCGCAAAAGGCCCGCATGCCCCCATCCCAACCCGGGGCGGTACGAAGAGGGCAAACGGCTCAAGCAGGGCATGCGGGTCGCCTTCTCGGGTGACACCTCCGTCGAGCGGGACCTGCTGGAGGACCGCGCGACCGACGCGGGACTGCACGTCGCCACCAGCCTGTCCCGGCTGACCAGCCTGCTGGTCACCAACGACCCCGACTCCGGCACGTCGAAGGTGGTCAAGGCCCGTCAGTTCGGCACGCCGGTGGTGGACGAGGCGGCGTTCGGGCAACTGCTGGCGGACGTCGAGCCCGCGGACGGCTGAGCCGTACGGACGGGTGATTCCGGGCGACTCGCCCGGCGCCCGCTCGCCCGCGTCGCGGCGACGGCCCACCCTGTGGCGCATGGCGACATGTGAAGTCTGCGGCAACAACTACGGAATGACCTTCGAGGTCCACGCCCAGGGAGCGGTGCACGTCTTCGACTGCTTCTCCTGCGCGATCCACCGGATGGCCCCCATCTGCGAGCACTGCCGGGTGCAGGTCATCGGCCAGGGCGTCGAGGTCGAGGGCCACTGGTACTGCGGCGCCCACTGCGCCCGCGCGGAAGGGAGGGCGGGGATCGTCGACAAGGTCTGAGCCCGGCCCCCGGGCGCAAGCCCGTACCCGCCGCGTCGCGCCCCACGACCGAGTTGTACCGTCGTGGGGTGTACCGCTTCCTCCTGTCCCGCCAGTGGGTGATCCTCACGCTGCTCGCCGTGCTGCTCATCCCCACGATGATCCGGCTGGGCTTCTGGCAGATGCACCGCTACGAGGAACGCACCGCCCGGAACGACCTGGTCGCCGAGGCGCTCGGCGCGGCGCCGGTGGCCGTGGAGTCGCTGACCGCTCCGGGCAAGAAGATCACCACGCGTGAGCGGTACCGCACCGTGACCGCGAAGGGCAGCTTCGACACCGACCACGAGGTCGTCGTCCGCCGCCGCACCGACTCCGACGACAACATCGGCTACCACGTGCTGACCCCGTTCGTCCTGGACGACGGCAAGGTCATGCTGGTCAACCGGGGCTGGATCCCCGCGGACGGCCCGAGCCAGACCGACTTCCCCGAGGTCCCCGCGCCGCCCCGGGGAGAGATCACCGTCACCGGGCGGCTGATGCCCGACGAGACGACCGAGGCGAGCGGCATCAAGGATCTCGAGGGCCTGCCGGACCGGCAGATCATGCTCATCGACAGCGAGCAGCAGGCCGAGCGCCTGGGCGCCCCGGTGCTCGGCGGCTACGTCGTCCTGAAGGAGCCGGAGCCGAAGAACGACACTCCGGAGCCGATCGGCCGACCGGGCAACGAGAACGCCGCCCTGAACTTCGCGTACGCCGTCCAGTGGTGGCTGTTCGCCGCGGCCGTACCGGTCGGCTGGTGGTTCCTGGTCCGTCGCGAGAAGCGCGACCGGGAGGCCGCCGAGTCCGCCGAGTCCGCCGAGGGCGGGGAGCCGGCCCAGGCGGAACCCGCGTCGGTGTAGCTCCCCGGCGCGGGCGCGCGGGCGGATCCGATTGCTCCGTCCCCGGTCGGGAAGACGAGACCACGTGCACACCCACATCGAGGACTACGCGCTCATCGGCGACCAGCAGACCGCGGCCCTGGTCGGCACGGACGGCTCCGTGGACTGGCTCTGCCTGCCCCGCTTCGACTCGGCCGCCTGCTTCGCCAAGCTCCTGGGCGACGAGGACAACGGCCACTGGCGCATCGCCCCCAAGGGCGCCGAACGCTGCACGCGGCGTGCCTACCGGCCGGACACCCTCGTCCTGGACACCGAGTGGGAGACCGCGGACGGTGCGGTCCGGGTCACCGACCTGATGCCCCAGCGCGACCGCGCCCCCGACCTCGTACGCATCGTGGAGGGTCTGAGCGGCGAGGTCACCGTGCACAGCGTGCTCCGGCTGCGCTTCGACTACGGCTCGATCGTCCCGTGGGTGCGCAGGTCCGACGGGCACCGGGTGGCCGTCGCCGGGCCGGACTCGACGTGGCTGCGCAGCGAGCCCGAGGTTCACAGCTGGGGCCAGGACTTCGGGACACACGCGGAGTTCACGGTCGCCGCGGGCGAGAAGGTCGCGTTCGTGCTGACCTGGCACCCCTCGCACGAACCCCGCCCGCCGCTGATCGACCCGTACGTGTCGCTGGAGCACAGCGTCGAGGACTGGCGGGAGTGGTCCGCGCGCTGCCGCTACGAGGGTCCGTACCGGGACGCCGTCGTCCGCTCCCTGATCACGCTGAAGGCGCTCACCTACCAGCCGACCGGCGGCATCGTGGCCGCCCCCAGCACCTCGCTGCCCGAGGAGCCGGGCGGCGTCCGCAACTGGGACTACCGCTTCTGCTGGCTGCGCGACTCCACCCTGACCCTGGGCGCCCTGCTGTCGGCCGGGTATCTGGAGGAGGCCGAGGCCTGGCGCGACTGGCTGCTGCGCGCGGTCGCGGGCAACCCGGCGGACCTCCAGATCATGTACGGCGTCGCGGGCGAGCGTCGGCTGCCCGAGTTCGAGCTGCCCTGGCTGTCCGGCTTCGCCGGGTCCACGCCGGTGCGCATCGGCAACGACGCGGTGACCCAGCTTCAGCTCGACGTGTACGGCGAGGTCATGGACTCCCTGTCGCTGGCCCGGCTGGCGGGCATGCGTCCCCGGCCGCAGATGTGGGAGCTGCAGTGCGCCCTGATGGACTTCCTGGCCACGGTGTGGCGGGAGCCCGACGAGGGCTTGTGGGAGGTGCGGGGCGGGCGCCGGCAGTTCGTGCACTCGAAGGTGATGACGTGGGTGGCCCTGGACCGGGCGGTGCGCACGCTGGAGCACCATCCCGAGCTGGAGGCGGGCGATCCGGACAGGTGGCGGGCGCTGCGCGACGAGGTGCACCGCGAGGTGTGCGAGAAGGGCTACGACCCGCGGCGCAACACCTTCACCCAGTCCTACGGCTCGCGGGAGCTGGACGCCTCGCTGCTGCTCATCGCGCGCGTGGGCTTCCTGCCGCCGGACGACCCGCGCGTCGTCGGCACGGTCGACGCGATCGGCGCGGAACTGACCCGGGACGGCCTGGTGCGCCGCTACAGCACCGAGGGCGAGCAGGTCGACGGGCTGCCGGGCGGCGAGGGGACGTTCCTGGTGTGCTCGTTCTGGTACGCGGACGCGCTGCACGCGACCGGCCGGACGAAGGAGGCCAGGGCGCTGTTCGAGCGGCTGGTGGGGCTCGCCAACGACGTGGGGCTGCTGGCGGAGGAGTACGACACGGTGGCCGGACGCCAGCTCGGCAACTTCCCGCAGGCCTTCAGCCACGTCGGCCTGGTGAACACGGCCCTCGCCCTGTTCGGGGACGAGGAGGCAGGATAGGGCCCATGGATCTTGGACTGAAGGACCGGGTGTACGTCGTCACGGGAGCCACCCGGGGCCTGGGCAACGCGACCGCGCGCGAACTGGTCGCCGACGGGGCGAAGGTGGTCGTCACGGGGCGGGACGAGAAGAGTGTCACGCAGGCCGCGGCGGCGCTGGGCCCGGACGTGGTGGGCGTGGCCGCGGACAACGCCGACCCGGAGGCCGCCGGCCGGCTGATCGCGACCGCCCGTGAGCGCTTCGGCCGTTTCGACGGCGTACTGATCAGTGTGGGCGGGCCGCCGCCCGGGTTCGTCGCCGACAACACGGACGAGCAGTGGCAGTCGGCGTTCGAGTCGGTCTTCCTCGGCGCGGTGCGGCTCGCGCGGACGGCGGCGGCCGAGCTGGAGGAGGGCGGGGTCGTCGGCTTCGTGCTGTCCGGCTCGGTGCACGAGCCGATCCCGGGCCTGACCATCTCCAACGGTCTGCGGCCCGGCCTGGCCGGCTTCGCGAAGTCCCTCGCCGACGAGCTGGGCCCGCGCGGCATCCGCGTCGTCGGCCTGCTGCCGGGCCGCGTCGACACCGACCGGGTGCGTGAGCTGGACGGGCTCTCCGCCGACCCGGAGGCGACCAGGACGGCCGCCGAGTCGCGCATCCCGCTGCGCCGCTACGGCACCCCGGAGGAGTTCGGCCGCACGGCCGCGTTCCTGCTCTCCCCCGCCGCGTCGTACGTCACGGGCGTGATGCTTCCGGTGGACGGCGGCGTGCGGCACGGGTTCTAGGGGGTGTCCGTCTCAGCTGACGCGTTCGGCGCGGTGTTTGACGCCCTGGAGGTGGACCTCCGCCGGGAGGGACGCGAGGTGCGCCGATTCGCGGGCGTGGGTCAGGGCCTGGGCGGTGAGGTCGTGCAGGGCGGTGCCGGGGTCCACGTGGGGGGCCAGGACCAGCCGGACGCGGGCCGCCGGGGCGTCGCGGCGGCCGGTGAGCCGGGCGCCCGCCCACTCGACCCCGTCCACCCGGTCCGCCTCCTGGGCGAGGACCGTCTCCAGGGCCCGGCCGCGCAGCGTGGCGCCCTCGCCGTCCCCGGTGTCGACGAGTACCTCGGTCAGCCGGCGGCGGCGCACCACCGCGACCAGCCACCACAGGGCGAGCAGCAGCAGGACGGCGAGGGCGGCGATGACGACCGGCCACCACCAGCCGGCCTCCCGCCACCTGGTCCGCTCGGCGGTGCTGAGCAGCACGTCGTGCGGCCCTTGGTGGACCCACCAGGAGGGTGCGGGGGCGTCGAAACCCACGGCGAGCACAGCGCCGCCGACGGCGAGCAGGATCAGGCCGGCCAGTCCGACCAGCACCCGGTTCACGGTCCTGAGCACCGCGCTCACCCCTTTCGTCCGGGTCGCGCGACCCGCAGGGACACGGTGGGCGGCCGGGCCAGCCCGAGCCCGCGCACCGCGTCGTCGAGCACGCCGTCCAGATCGGCCCGTACGTCGTCCAGTTCCCGGAAGTGCGAGAGCGCGCGCACGCGGGCCCTGCGGCGGCGCATCCGCACCCGTGCCGACTGCACCCCGGGGACCTCCATGGCCCGGTCGCGCAGCGCCGTGGCGGCGGCCTTGCGGTGGAGCCCGGCGCGTACGTCCGGGTGCGTGCGCCGCATCGGCAGTACCCGGCGCAGGCCGGGGGTGAGGGCCAGCAGCACCAGCCAGAGCCCGAGGGCCGCGGCGACTCCCGCGCCGACCAGCACCCACGTGTCGTCGACGGGCCGGTCGGCGAGCTGCCGGGCCAGGTCGCGGCGCCATCCGAGGGCGGACCGGCCGGCCCGCACGGCGGCGATGTCGTAGAGGAAGATCCCCACCAGGAGCAGGAGCAGCAGCGCGACGATGCCGGCCGGGACACGGCGCGCGGACCAGAAGCGGCCGGCCCGTCCGCTTCCGGACGCGTCGGCGGTGTCGGGTGCGCGCTTGTCCAACGACGGTGTCGTCGTGCCCGGCTGGGTGCCGGGTTCCACGACCGGCAGGCGCTGGGTGCTGCCCTCTCCGGTCCCGAAGCCCTGGGGCTCGCTCATCGCGTCCTCCCCTGCCTCGCGCCGTACTCCGCCGCCAGGTGCAGCCGCTCCACCTGGACGACGACCTCCGGCACCGCCATTCCCACCAACGCCCGTACCCGCTGGACGACTTGGTGACGCACCTGACCGCAGCGGGCGCCGATGTCGCACGGGTAGCCGAGCTCGAGATGGACCTGGACATGGGCGGTGTCGTGGTGGACGTCGACCGTGGCGTACGGGCGCGCGGCTTCCGGGTGGAGCGGGCCGATGGCCTCGAGAGCCGCCCGCGCGGCGACCTTGGCGACGACCCGGTCCGCGATCCGTGTGCCACCGCGCTCGCCCGGCGCCACGACGGCCGCGGGTTCCAGGAGCTCACCGGCCCCACCGCTCACGCCTGTCACCGCCGCCGGTCGTCGCGGGTGCGGAAGAAGTCACCGAGGTCCATGTCCCCCTCCAGGAAGCGGCCGACGACGAACCCGACGGCCCCCAGGGCCGCCACCAGCAGGAAGGCGCCGAACCCGCCGAAGTACCCGGCGAAGCCCAGTGCCATGCCGGCGATCATGCCGACCACGGCCATGCTCATGGTGCGCTCCCCTCATTCACCGTTCAGTCCTCTTCCCGGTCGCCGTCCGGGTCACTTGATCCGGGGCTCCGGCTCCTCGTCCTCCTCGTCGGGCAGCTTCACGTCGCTCACCGCGATGTTGACCTCGACGACCTCCAGACCGGTCATCCGCTCCACCGCCGCCACCACGTTCTCCCGCACATCCCGGGCGACGTCCGCGATCGACACGCCGTATTCGACGACGATCTCCAGGTCGAGGGCGGTCTGCTTCTCACCCACCTCGGCCTTCACTCCGCGTGACACCCCGGACTTGGTGCCGCCGCCGGGCACCCGGTCGCGCACCGCGCCGAAGGTGCGCGACATCCCGCTGCCCATGGCGTGCACACCGGCGACGTCGCGTGCCGCCATTCCGGTGATCTTCTCCACGACACCGTCGGCGATCGTGGTCCGTCCCCGGGTGCCGGGGTCACCGCCGCCGCGTCGAATCGTCTGGCCCTTGGCGGTCCCGGGGGTCTCGATCGTGTCCTGCCCGGTCCGGTGGCTCTCCATGTCGCTCATCGCCGTACGTCCCTTTCGGTCGTAGTCCTGTGACCACGTTAGGTCGGGTTGCGATGCGGCGCGCCACGGATGCGGCAGGCTGGAGCAATGACGACGGCGGACCGGTGGGCGCGCGCGGTGCGGGAGCAGTTGGGACTCGGCAGGCTGCTGCCGCTGGGCGGTGCGCGGGACGGCGCGTGGATCGCCGAACGCGCGGTGCGGGAGGTGCTGCTGGCGGCGGCCCGGGGCGTGGCGGGTGTCCGGCCCGGCGACCTGCGGGTCGGGCTCGCGGACCCGCAGGCCACGCACGAACCCGCGGTACCGCCTCCTCCGGGCGCGCTGCCGCCGGGGCCGCTGCGGGTGACGGCCGACTTCGCGGCGACCGTCGGGCCGGCGGCGGTGAGTGCGGAGCCACTGCCGGTGACCGCCGAGCGCCTGCGCGCCGCGCTGGCGGACGCGGCTGCCGATCGGCTCGGCCTCGCGGTGCCGGACGTGGACCTGCGGGTGACCGGCCTGCTCGACGCGGCCGCCGGCCCGGCCTCCGGCGGGGAGCCGCGGCCGGCGGAGCCGGATGCCGGGCCCGAGCGGGGAGACTCCGACGCCGCCGACGAGGGGGACGCGGGGCGCATCGCGGGGGCGGCGCTGGCGGTGCCGGGTGTGGCCCGGCTGACGGGCGTCCTGGGCCGTCCGGTCCATGTGACGGAGCCGCCGCCGCCGGAGGGGGCGCTGCCGCGCCGCCATGTCCGGGTGGAGCTGGCGGTGGACGCGGGCCACCGGGCCGTCGAGGTGACCCGGCGGGTCCGCGCGGCGGTGTCCGAGACCCTGCCGGACCACCCGTCGGTGGCAGTGGTGGTGACGGCGGTCGGCTGAACGGGCCGGGGACGGAGGAGCCCGGCCCCGCACCGACAGCTCGGCACGACGGTACGCGCCCGTGCCCCCACCCTCCGGTGACGCGGGCCCGTATGCCGTCGCCGATCAAGCCGTGGACGGCATCGGCGTAACAGGCGAGCCGCAGCATCGCTGCCGCCGGTGTCGCCGTGCCGGGCGCCGGGCCGCGGCATCGGCGACGGCGGCGTCGGACGGGCCCGTGTCCGGGCTACTCGCCGCGCCCCGCCGCGTCGCGCAGCCTGCGGCCCCGCGCGCGGCGCGCTGTGGCGTAACGGGCGAGCCGCGACATCGCTGCCGCCGGTGTCGCAATGCCGGACCTCCGGGCCGCGGCATCCGGGGCCCGGTCTCGTCGGCCGGCACGCCGGAAGCCCAGGGTCACCGTCCGCGTCGGCCGCGGCATCGGCGACGGCGGCGTCGGACGGGTCCGTGTCCGGGCTACTCGCCGAGTCCGGCCAGGTCGCGGAGTCTGCGGCCCTGGGCGGCGCGTTCGGCGGCGCGCTGGGACTCGTAGTCGCGGCTCTGGGCGCCCTGGAGCAGCGCCTTGGTCTCGACGACCGCGTCGCGTGGTGCGGCCAGGATCGCGGACACCAGGTCGTGCACGGTGCCGTCGAGCTGGTCCGCGGGCACGGCGACGTTGGCCAGGCCGGTGTTCACGGCCTCCTCGGCCGTGACGAAGCGCCCGGTCGCGCAGATCTCCAGCGCGCGGGCGTATCCGATCAGCGACACCAGGGGATGCGTGCCCGTCAGGTCCGGTACCAGGCCCAGGCCGGTCTCGCGCATGGCGAACTGCACGTCGTCCGCGACGACCCGCAGGTCACAGGCGAGGGCCAGCTGGAAGCCCGCCCCGATGGCATGCCCCTGCACGGCCGCGACCGAGACGAGATCGCTGCGCCGCCACCAGGTGAACGCGTCCTGGTACTCGGCGATGGCCGCGTCCAGCTCGGCGTCACCGCCCCGGGCGAGGTCGATGAACGACGGTTCGCCGTCGAAGCCCTCGGGCGTGAACGCCTGCCGGTCGAGCCCGGCCGAGAAGGACTTGCCCTCGGCCCGCAGCACCACGACCCTGACGGAGCCCGGCAGCAGCCGGCCGGCCTCGGCGAGCGCCCGCCACAGAGCGGGGCTCTGCGCGTTGCGCTTGGCGGGGTTGGTCAGCGTCACCGTGGCGATCGCGTCGTCGACGGTGAGCCGCACGCCGTCCTGGTCGAGTGCGGGACCGGGGTCGTGGGCGGGCGAAGCCATGGGGCGCCTCCGAAAGGTGCGGTCGTCGTCCCCGCCGCGCGCCGGACGGTGCGCCGTGCGACGGCAGGGCTAAGTGACTGCACAGTAACCACCCGGACGGTCGGACGACCGACCGGGTGGCCACCGTCACTTTCGGAGCCGAGGGGCCGCCCGGGACATCAGGCCGATGTGGCCTTTTTGCCCCGGGTAGCCCCGCCACGCCCTCGGAGCGTGACGCCCGACTCGCTGAGCATGCGGTGCACAAAGCCATACGAGCGGCCGGTTTCCTCGGCCAACGCCCGGATGCTCGCACCGGCGTCGTACTTCTTCTTCAGGTCTGCCGCGAGCTTGTCGCGCGCGGCGCCGGTAACCCGGCTGCCCTTCTTCAGAGTCTCGGCCACCCGTGCCTCCTCATGGGAAGTGCGCTCTGGTCTCCTCATGATCACCCCTCCAGGCGCTCATGGCCACCCATTCGGCAAGGTCGATGAGACAAGGTTGTGACGACAGGAGCGGGTCCCCACATACGGAATCCGTGATTCCAGAGAATCTCGTCCGTACGCCCGAACGGGTTTCTCCGCGTAATTCCAGGTCAGAAAGGCGACGCGGCCGAGACCCTCGGCAATGGGGGCCCGGCCGCGAAATCCGTGTAGGACACACCTCTTGATGAGGAGATCTCACACAGATGGTGGATCACGGATCGGCCGAATGATCCATAACCAGTGGATCATCCATTCGATCAAGCGAGGGCGACGAGATCCGCGTAGTCGGCGCCCCACAGGTCCTCGACACCGTCCGGAAGCAGAATGATCCGTTCCGGCTGAAGCGCCTCGACGGCGCCCTCGTCGTGGGTGACCAGGACGACGGCGCCCTTGTAGGTGCGCAGCGCGCCGAGGA
This sequence comes from Streptomyces sp. BBFR51, assembly GCF_044591655.1. Lineage (NCBI taxonomy): Bacteria > Bacillati > Actinomycetota > Actinomycetes > Kitasatosporales > Streptomycetaceae > Streptomyces > Streptomyces sp. BBFR51. The sequence continues at coordinate 2,045,075 of NZ_CP172448.1, forward strand.
TCTCCTCGCGGCTGGCCGGGTCGAGGTTGTTGGTGGGCTCGTCCAGGAGCAGCACGTTCGCCGAGGACACCACGAGGATGGCCAGCGCGAGACGGGTCTTCTCGCCGCCGGAGAGGACACCGGCGGGCTTGTCGACGTCGTCGCCGGAGAACAGGAACGAGCCCAGGGTCTTGCGGACCTCCACGAGGTCGAGGTCGGGGTTGGCCGAGCGCATGTTCTCCAGGACGGTCCGCTCGGGGTCGAGCGTCTCGTGCTCCTGCGCGTAGTAGCCGAGCTTGAGGCCGTGGCCCTCGATGACCTCTCCGGTGTCGGGCTTCTCGGCGCCGCCGAGGAGGCGGAGCAGGGTCGTCTTGCCCGCGCCGTTGAGGCCGAGGATGACGACGCGCGAGCCCTTGTCGATGGCCAGGTCGACGTCGGTGAAGATCTCCAGCGATCCGTACGACTTCGACAGGCCCTCGGCCATGAGCGGGGTCTTGCCGCACGGGGACGGCTCGGGGAAGCGCAGCTTGGCCACCTTGTCGGACTTCCGCTCGGCCTCCAGGCCGGCCAGCAGCTTGTCCGCCCGGCGGGCCATGTTCTGCGCGGCGACGGTCTTGGTGGCCTTGGCGCGCATCTTGTCGGCCTGCGAATGCAGCGCGGAGGCCTTCTTCTCCGCGTTCTGCCGCTCCCGCTTGCGGCGCTTCTCGTCGGCCTCGCGCTGCTGCTGGTAGAGCTTCCAGCCCATGTTGTAGACGTCGATCTGGGAGCGGTTGGCGTCCAGGTAGAACACCTTGTTGACGACCGTCTCGACCAGGTCGGCGTCGTGGGAGATCACGATGAAGCCGCCGCGATAGGTCTTCAGGTAGTCGCGCAGCCAGACGATCGAGTCGGCGTCGAGGTGGTTGGTCGGCTCGTCGAGCAGCAGGGTGTCGGCGTCCGAGAACAGGATGCGGGCCAGCTCGATACGGCGGCGCTGACCGCCGGAGAGCGTATGCAGGGGCTGGCCGAGCACCCGGTCGGGCAGGTTGAGCGCGGCGGCGATGGTGGCGGCCTCGGCCTCGGCGGAGTAGCCGCCCTTGGTGAGGAACTCGGTCTCCTGGCGCTCGTACTGCCTGAGCGCCTTGTCGCGGGTGGCGCCCTGGCCGTTGGCGATGCGCTGCTCGTTCTCACGCATCTTGCGGATCAGGGTGTCCAGGCCGCGGGCGGACAGGATGCGGTCGCGGGCGAGCACGTCGAGGTCGCCGGTGCGCGGGTCCTGCGGGAGGTAGCCGACCTCGCCGGAGCGGGTGACGGCGCCCGCGGCGGGCTGGCCCTCGCCTGCGAGGACCTTGGTGAGGGTGGTCTTGCCGGCGCCGTTGCGGCCGACCAGGCCGATGCGGTCGCCCTTGGCGACGCGGAAGGTGGCGCTTTCGATGAGGATGCGGGCACCGGCGCGCAGCTCGATGCCGGAGGCGGAGATCACGGTCAGACTCCTGGGCGGGTGGGTGGCGGGATGGGCGGCTGTGGAGGTTCCCGCCGTCTAATGCACGAGGAGAATGGCCATGGGGGCCAGTCTAACGGGGCCGTGCAACCGCTTTTCCCCGGTTCCGGTGTCCGCGGCCTCCTGTTCGGGGCTCCCGTGTTCGGGAACGCGGATCGCGGGCGTTGTCAGTGGCCGGTGCAAGACTGGGCAAAACGGGTCAGACGACCACCGGCTCACAAGGGAGTGATCGGCATGGCAGGCAACGACGACGGGCGCCCGAGCGTCTACCCGACGCTGCAGTACGCGGACGCCAAGGCGGCGATCCGGCAGCTCACCGAGGCCTTCGGCTTCACCGAACTCGCGGTGTACGAGGGCGAGGACGGCTCGGTGGCCCACGCCGAGCTGGCCCAGGGCAACGGCGCGGTGATGCTCGGCTCGCAGGGCAAGGGCGGCCGCTTCGACGAGGCGATGAAGAACGGGAGCAGCACGGGGGTGTACGTCGTGGTGGCGGACGTCGACGCACATCACCGGCGGGCCGTCGAACACGGCGCGGAGATCCTGATGCCCCCGACCGACCAGGACTACGGCTCGCGGGACTACATGGCCCGTGATCTGGAGGGCAACGTCTGGAGCTTCGGGACGTACGCGCCGGAGGTGCGGAAGTAGCCTCCGGCGGCTCGGCCGTCCCGGTCGCCGCGCCGCCGGTCAGCTGCCCCCCGTGTGGACCTGGAAGGCCGCCCTGCGGACCGCCTTGGCCAGGGCGGGGTCGGGGTGGGCGGCGGCGAGGGCGACCAAGACCTGCACGGTGCGCGGGTGGCCGACGGCGCGGACCTCGTCGAGCAGGGCCGGGACGGTGGCCTGTACCGCCGATTCCAGGTGCCGCACGAGCAGCGGGGCCTCCCCGTGGTCGGCGACGGCGGCCGCGGTGTCGACCCACAGCCAGGTGGCCTCCCGGCGGGTGAGGACCTCGTGGGCGTCCTCCGGGTCGGCGCCGTCGTGCTCGGCGAGCCACAGCAGGGCGTACGGCCGCAGCGTCGGCTCCTCGACCACGGCGCGGACGTCGGGCTCGGCGGGGGCGCCGACGACGCGCAGGGCTTCGAAGGCGAGGCCGCGCAGCAGGGCGTCCTCGCCGCGGGCGGCGCCGAGCAGCTCGGCGACGGCGCTGCCGACGGGGCGAGCGGCGAGCCAGGCGCGGTACTCGGCGCGGGCGGCGTTGGGCCGGAGCTGGGCGCAGCCGCGGAGCATGCCCTCGGCCGACTGCTCGATGTTGCCGGCGGGGCTCTGTGCGGCGACGCAGATCTGCTCCAGCTTGACCCAGACCGCCCAGCTGCCGAGCGGGGTGAGCGTGGCGTGGCCGTCGCCGCAGGTGAGGGCGCCGACGGAGGCGAGGGCGTGCAGGGCCCATTCCAGGAGGGGGGCGAGGGGCGCGAGCGGGGTGTCGGCGTCGTCGTCCGGGGCCGGCGGGGCCTTCGGGGTGCCGGGCTCGAGCCGGGGGCCGTAGGGCACCTCGCAGCGTTCGGTGCGCAGTTCGGTGACGCGCTGCTCCAGCAGGTCCAGGAGCTGCGCCACGGGGACGGGTCCGGCGGACAGCTGGAGGAAGGAGAGCACCTGGGGCATCGCGGAGACGACCTCGGCGACGACCGCGGGCTCCTCCGCGGGCTCGGGGTGGGCGAGCGACCAGGCGTCGAAGAGGGCGACCCAGCCGCGCAGCACGGCGCTGTCGTCGCGGTTCCAGGCGCGCAGCCGCCAGCCGGGGCGGGCGGTGTCGCCGTGCACCTCGATCAGTCCGGCGAGGCGGGCGGTGTCCCAGTCGGCGCGGACCCTGGCAGCGGTCAGGCCCAGTTCGCGGGCCGCGTGGTCGGCGGTCGCGTCGGACAGGGTGGCCTTGCCGTCGGCGGTCGCGCTCCCACGGCCGGGGCCGAGTGCGGAGTCGGCCCAGCGGGCGACCCGGGCCGCGCCGGCCAGGCCGGAGCGCGCCATTCCGGCCAGCTCCGACCGGGCCGGTGTGCCTTCCGGGGGGCGCGGCGCGGCGCGGCGCGGACGCCGTTGATTCATCGCTGGGGGGGCGGCGGCCAGGGGTCGCGGGCGGACGAGTCGAAGCCTGGAGTCGCGCGGAATACGGGACGTCACGGGTGCAGTCTTCCGGTTGACGGTCCGAAAACCCAAACGGAATGCCCCGGCGGCCCTCCGGGACGGCGAACACGGAGGCCGGGCACGCTGTCCGGGCATCGGAACCGGCCAGTGGTACGGCCCTAAACGGAACCTGGGGCGCGCGGTGGAGCGGGGGTGCGCCGGGCTCACACCAAGGGGGTCATGAAGCGGCGCAGGGTCTCTTCGTAGTCCGCGGGATCGGCGTTCCACATGGCGCCGTGCGGGGCGTCCTGGACGGTGTGGAGGGCGACCAGGCGCGGGTGGGTGTCGGCGAGGCGGCGGGACAGGCGCCAGGGGGCCACCGCGTCGCCGGGGCCGTGGAAGATCAGCGTGGGGACCGCCGGGCGGTGCAGGCCCGCCGTGCCCGCGTCCCGGTCGGCGTGCAGCCCGGCGCGGCCCTGCGCGGCACGGACGGCGAGCGGCAGGAACACGCCCGGGGTGCGGCGGGCGGCGGCCAGGGCGCGCAGGGTGGTCTCCCAGCTGAGGACCGGGGAGTCCAGGACGAGCCCCGCGACGCGCTCGCGTACGCCGGAGAGCGCCGCGGCGCGCAGGGCCATGGTGGCGCCGGTGGACCAGCCGAGCAGGACGACCTGGCGGGCGCCGTGGTCGAGGGCGTAGCGGACGGCGGCGTCCACGTCGCGCCATTCGGTCTCGCCGAAGTGGTGCAGGCCGTCGGGCGAGGGCGGTGCGCCGACGTCGCCGCGGTAGGCGAGGGCGAGTACCGGGACGTTCCGGCGGTGCAGAGGGGCGATCAGGTTCAGGGCGTGTTCGCGGGTGGCGGCCAGGCCGTGCACGGCGATGATCCAGGTCGGCCGGGCGCCGGGCAGGAACCAGGCCGGGAGCGGGCCGAGTTCGCCGGGGACCTCCACGTCGGCGAACTCGAGGTCGAGGGCGGTGCCCGGGTTTCCGACGTACAGGTTCGGGGTGAACCAGGCGCGGTCGCCGGCGTCGAGGGTGCCGTGCGTGACGCGTTCGAGGCGGCGTACGACGGTGTCGGCGCCGTGTCGGGCGCTGTCGAGGACCGGGCCGACGACCGCGTGGGAGCCGTCGCCCGCGAGTCCGTACCGGCCGGGGCGCAGCGCGGCCAGGTCCCGGGTGAGGGTGATCTGCCCGGCGGCGGTGCCGTGCACGGTGAGCCGGGGTTCGGTCGGCAGGGGCCGGCCGGGGGGCGCCTTGAGCGCGGCGTCGCTGGCGAGCCGGCCGGCGGCGACGCTCGCCGCACCGGCCGCGAGAGCTGCGGTGACGGCGGCTGCCGTTGCTGTGACAGTGCGCATGGGGCCAGTCTCCTGGTGGAGTCCTCGGGCGGCCAGTGGGCGGGTGACAGGGGGTGACGGCGTCTTCGTGTCCCGTAGCCGGTACCCCCGCAGCCGCCCGGCACGCACCTCGCGTCAGCCTCGCTGCCCGTACCCGCGCAGGCGTTCCGTCGCCTCTGCCAGCTGGTCCGGCGTCAGCAGCGACGGCGAGCGGCCCGGCACCGACGAGGCGGTCAGCCAGAGGCGGCACATCCACTCCAGTTGGGCGGTGCGGTCGTAGGCCTGGTCGAGGGAGGTGCCGTAGGTGATCGTGCCGTGGTTCCGGAGCAGGCAGCCGGTGCGGTCGGCGAGGGCGTCGAGCATGGCGCGGGCGAGTTCGTCGCTGCCGTAGGCCGCGTACGGGGCGACCCGGACGGGGCCGCCGAGCGCGGCGGCCATGTAGTGGACCGGGGGGAGTTCGGGGACGAGCAGCGAGACCGCCGTCGCGTGCACGGCGTGGGTGTGGACGACGGCCCGGGCGTCGGGGTCGGCGCGGTACACGGCGAGGTGCATGGGCAGTTCGCTGGTGGGGACCAGCGTGCCGAGCACCTGCCGGCCGTCCAGGTCGACGCCGGTTGCGTCGTCCGGGGTCAGCCGGTCGTAGGGCACCCCCGACGGGGTGACCAGGACCGTGTCGCCGACCCGCACCGAGACGTTGCCGGAGGTGCCGACCACCAGCCCGTCCGCCACCGTCCGCCGGGCCGTCGCGACGAGTTCCGCCCAGGCCGACTCCAGGACCGCCTCCCGGACCTCCTCCCGCGCCCGTCGCCCGGCAGGTTGCCCGGCCCGTTCCCCGGCCGCTGCGCCCACCCGTCCGACCCGCGATCGCGTCACAGTCACCGTCTCCTCACGGGCGCCTCCGCGCCCCTCACGTCCCTTGCCGCACGGCCTCGCGGCGATCCTGCCAGGGGCGTCTCCGGAGAGCACCGGACCGGGCACGCAGAGGGAGCCGCCGGCACCGTTTCCGGTCACCGTGAAGCCCTGTTCAGTTCATCTTCCGTTCACCCTGGTTACCTACGTTCGTCCAGCCAATGACCTCGAACGATTGCCTGGGTAAATGGAAAGCTTCTCGCTGATCCTCGCGATTGTGGTGGTAACCGCACTCGCGTTTGATTTCACGAACGGTTTCCACGACACCGCGAACGCGATGGCAACGACCATTTCGACCGGTGCGCTCAAGCCCAAGGTGGCGGTGGCGATGTCCGCCGTCCTCAACCTTGTAGGCGCCTTTCTCTCGGTGGAGGTCGCCAACACGATCTCCAAGGGTCTCGTCGACGAGACCGGCATCCGTCCCGAGGTCATCTTCGCCGCCCTGGTCGGCGCGATCCTCTGGAACCTGCTGACCTGGCTGGTCGGGCTCCCGTCCAGTTCCTCGCACGCTCTCATGGGCGGTCTGATCGGCGCCGCCGTCGCCTCGGCGGGCATCGGCGCGGTCAACGGTGACGTGCTCGTCACCAAGGTGCTCCTCCCGGCGATCGCCGCCCCGATCGTGGCCGGTCTCGCGGCGATGCTCGCGTCCCGGATGACGTACTCGCTGGGCCGCAAGGCCGACGGCAAGGCCGCCAAGAAGGGCTACCGCGCCGGGCAGATCGCCTCCGCCGGTCTGGTCTCGCTGGCCCACGGCACCAACGACGCGCAGAAGACGATGGGCATCATCACCCTCGCCCTGATCGCCGGCGGCTCGCTCGCCCCCGACTCCGACCCGCCGGTGTGGGTCATCCTGGGCGCGGGCCTGGCCATCGCGCTCGGCACCTACCTCGGCGGCTGGCGCATCATCCGCACCATGGGCAAGGGCCTGACCGACCTTCAGCCGCAGCAGGGCTTCGCCGCCCAGACCAGTGCCGCCACGGTCATCCTGGCCTCCTCCCACCTCGGCTTCTCGCTCTCCACCACGCACTCGGTCTCCGGCGCGGTGATGGGCGCGGGCCTCGGCCGCAAGGGCGGCGTGGTCCGCTGGTCCACGGCCACCCGGATGTTCGTCGCCTGGGGGCTGACGCTGCCGGCCGCGGCCCTGGTCGCCGCGCTCGCCGAGTGGGTGTGCCGCCTCGGCGACTGGGGCACGGCCCTCGTCGCGGTGTTCCTGATCGCGTCCAGCTTCGCGATCTGGCGGATCTCCCGCCGCGAGGTCGTCGACCACACCAACGTCGTCGACGCCGAGGAGCCCGAGAGCTCCGAGCCGGCCGGGGTGGTCACCACGGCGATGGCCGCCGTCTCGCCGCCCCCGACGGGCGTGACCGAGGAACTGGCCGCCACCGTCCCGGCTCCGGCCACCACCCCCGACCCCAAGGCCCCGTCGGCCGCCACCACCGTCTGAACCCGGGCACCGGGTACGAAGGAAGCGAACCTCCATGAGCATCGACTGGGCAGCCATCGGCTCCGTCTTCGGCGTCAGCCTCGTGGTCACGGTGGCCCTGGTGGGCCTGTTCACCCTCGGCATCGTCGGCCTCTCCCGCCAGGAGCGTGCCGTCGCCCAGGGCGGCTCCGCGGGCCTCGCGGTCACCGGCGCGTACGCGTGCTTCGCGGCCTGCGCGGCGGCGGTGGCGTACGGGATCTACCTGATCGTGGCCTGACCACCGCGCACCCGTGAGGCGGGGCGCGGGACGGACTCGAACCGTCCCGCGCCCCGCCTTCGCGCGTGCCGGCGCACACCACCCGTGTGTGGGCCTTCGCACACTCCCCCGTCGCAGGTCAACGCCAGGTTGACGGGTGTTCGCGGACCGTGGTGGACTTCCGAGGCCATCTACGGCGGCAGGAGAGGAAGCCCGGTGCGAATCCGGCGCGGTCCCGCCACTGTGACCGGGGAAACAGGACCCCCGGGAGCCAGGAACTCTCACCGCCGGTCTCTTCGAACCAGGGCGTGGACACCCTGAGTGAGGACACAACGCGATGCCCGGCTGCCGCCCGACGTTCAGTACCAGGTACTTCCCTGACCGTGTGACCGGCTGAACCCGTGCGTGCCGGACGCGTCTTCGCGTACGGTGCCGCCGCCGGCCTCCTCGGCGACCTCCTCCTCGGCGATCCGCGCCGCGGACACCCGGTCGCCGCGTTCGGCCGTGCCGCCGGTGCCGTGGAACGGGTGCTGTGGCGGGACCACCGGGGCTGGGGCGCGCTGCACACCGTCGTCTGCGCCGGTGGCGCCGCCGCCCTCGGCTCCGCCGCCGCGCAGGCCGTACGCCGCTGCCCCACCGCCTCCGTCGCGCTGACCGGCGCGGCCACCTGGGCGGTGGTCGGCGGCACTTCGCTGGCCCGCGAGGCCACCGCGATCGGGCGGGCCCTGCAGGCGGGGGACGTCGAGGCCGCCCGGGCGCGGCTGCCGCACCTGTGCGGGCGGGACCCGCAGGCGCTGGACGCCGACGGGATCGCCCGGGCGGTCGTGGAGTCCGTCGCCGAGAACACCTCGGACGCGGTGGTGGGCGCCCTGGTGTGGGGCGCCGTGGCCGGAGTGCCCGGGCTGCTCGGCTTCCGGGCCGTGAACACGCTGGACGCCATGGTCGGCCACAAGTCCCCCAAGTACCGCCGCTACGGCTGGGCCTCGGCCCGCCTCGACGACCTCGCGGGCTGGCCGGGCGCCCGCCTGACCGCCGTCCTGACCACCGTCGCCGGCGGCGATCCGCGGGGCGCCGTACGGGCCTGGCGCGCGGACGCGGCGCAGCACCCGAGCCCCAACGCCGGGCCCGTGGAGGCCTCGTTCGCGGGCGCCCTGGGCGTGCGGCTCGGCGGGACGCTCTCCTACGGCGGGCGCGTCGAGCACCGGCCCGTCCTCAACGGGGCGGCGGGACGCGCGGTCCGGGCCGGTTCAGGCGACATCGACCGGGCGGTACGCCTCTCACGGCGCGTGGGCTGGCTCGCGCTCGGCGTGTGCGCGGGCGCGCGGCTCGCCGTGCGCGGGGCGGTCGGGAAAGGACGTACGTCATGAACGGTGGCCTCCTCGTCGCCGGCACCACCTCCGACGCCGGCAAGAGCGTCGTCACCGCCGGGATCTGCCGCTGGCTGGTGCGCCAGGGCGTCAAGGTCGCGCCCTTCAAGGCGCAGAACATGTCACTCAACTCCTTCGTGACCCGCGAGGGCGCCGAGATCGGCCGGGCGCAGGCCATGCAGGCCCAGGCCTGCCGGGTGGAGCCGACCGCGCACATGAACCCCGTGCTGCTCAAGCCGGGCGGCGAGCGCAGCAGCCAGGTCGTGCTGCTCGGCAGGCCGGTCGGCGAGATGAGCGCCCGCGGCTACCACGGCGGACGCCAGGAGCGGCTGCTCGGCACGGTGCTCGACTCCCTGGCCGAGCTGCGCGGCACGTACGACGCGGTGATCTGCGAGGGAGCGGGCAGCCCCGCCGAGATCAACCTGCGCCGCACCGACATCGTGAACATGGGGATCGCCCGGGGCGCCGGGCTCCCCGTCCTGGTCGTCGGCGACATCGACCGCGGGGGCGTCTTCGCCTCCTTCTTCGGCACGGTGGCGCTGCTGGCGCCCGAGGACCAGGCGCTGGTCGCCGGGTTCCTGGTCAACAAGTTCCGCGGCGACGTGTCCCTGCTGGAGCCGGGGCTGGACATGCTGCACGGCCTCACCGGACGGCGGACGTACGGCGTCCTGCCCTTCCAGCACGGGCTCGGCATCGACGAGGAGGACGGGTTGCGCGTCTCTCTTCGGGGGACGGTGCGGGAGTCGGTCGTCGCCCCGCCGGTCGGCGAGGACGTGCTGCGGGTCGCGGTCTGTGCCGTCCCGCTGATGTCGAACTTCACGGACGTGGACGCGCTGGCCGCCGAACCGGGCGTCGTGGTGCGGTTCGTGGACCGGCCGGAGGAGCTGGCCGACGCCGATCTCGTCGTCGTGCCGGGGACGCGCGGGACGGTCCGGGCGCTGGAGTGGCTGCGGGAGCGGGGGCTTGCGGACGCCCTCACGCGCAGGGCCGCCGACGGTCTGCCGGTGCTCGGCGTCTGCGGCGGCTTCCAGCTCCTCGGCGAGCACATCGAGGACGAGGTGGAGTCGCGCGCCGGGCACGTGGACGGGCTCGGACTGCTGCCCGTGCGGGTGCGGTTCGCCCGCGAGAAGACCCTCACGCGGCCGGTGGGCGAGGCCCTCGGCGAGCGCGTCGAGGGGTACGAGATCCACCACGGGGTCGCCGAAGTGACGGGCGGCGAGGCGTTCATCTCTGATGACGGAGGACACAGCCTGGACGGCTGCCGGGTCGGCCGGACCTGGGGCACGCACTGGCACGGTTCGCTGGAGTCGGACGGCTTCCGGCGGGCGTTCCTGCGCGAGGTGGCCGCCGCCGCGGGCCGCCGCTTCGTGCCGGCGCCCGACACCTCGTTCGCCGCGCTGCGCGAGGAGCAGCTCGACCGGCTCGGCGATCTGATCGAACACCACGCGGACACCGACGCGCTGTGGCGGCTCATCGAGTCCGGCGCGCCACAAGGACTGCCTTTCATTCCACCGGGAGCGCCCGCATGAGCACAGTGTTGTTGTTGTCGACCGCCGACACGGACCTCCTGGCGGCCCGTGCGTCTCAGGCCGCCTACCGGATCGGCAACCCGACCCGGGTCGACGTGACGCAGGAGCTGCCGGGGCTCCTCGATGGCGCGGACCTCGCCGTCGTGCGCCTGCTCGGCGGCAAGCGCGCCTGGGAGGACGGGCTGGCGGCGCTGAAGGCGTCCGGGATTCCGACCGTGCTGCTCGGCGGCGAGAGCGTGCCGGACGCGGAGCTGATGGCCGAGTCGTCGGTGCCGGCCGGGGTGGTGGCCGAGGCGCTGCGCTATCTCGTCGAGGGCGGCCCGGACAACCTCACCCAGCTCGCCCGGTTCCTGTCGGACACGGTGCTGCTGACCGGCGAGGGCTTCGACGAGCCGCAGAAGATGCCGGAGTACGGCGTCCACGGCGAGCGGACGTTCGTCCCGGGCCGTCCGACGGTCGGCGTGCTCTTCTACCGCGCCCACCACCTGAGCGGCAACACCGCCTTCGTCGACACGCTGTGCGACGCGATCGAGGCGCGCGGCGCCAACGCGCTGCCCGTGTACTGCGGTTCACTGCGCGGCGCGGACCCCGGGCTGTACGAGCTGCTGCGCCGCGCCGACGCCGTGATCGCCACCGTCCTCGCGGCGGGCGGCACGCACGCCTCGCAGGCCTCGGCGGGCGGCGACGAGGAGGCCTGGGACGTCGGCGCGCTGGCCGACCTGAACATCCCGGTGCTGCAAGGCCTCTGCCTCACCTCCTCCCACGCCGCCTGGGAGGCCTCCGACGCCGCGCTCTCCCCCATGGACGCGGCGATGCAGGTCGCGATCCCGGAGTTCGACGGACGCCTGGTCACCGTGCCGTTCTCCTTCAAGGAGCAGGGACCCGACGACGTGCCGGTCTACGTCGCCGACCCCGAACGTGCCGCGCGCGTCGCGGGGATCGCCGTACGACACGCGGCCCTCGGGCACAAGCCGAACGCCGACAAGAAGCTCGCGCTGGTCTTCACGGCGTATCCGACCAAGCACTCCCGGGTCGGCAACGCGGTCGGTCTCGACACCCCGGCGTCGGCGGTCCGGGTCCTGGACGCCTTGCGGGAGGCGGGGTACGGGGTCACCGAGTACCCCTCCGAGGGCGACGAGCTGATCCACCGGCTGATCCAGGCGGGTGGTCACGACGTGGAGTGGCTGACGGAGGACCAGCTGGCCGCCGCGCCCGCGCGGGTGCCGCTGGCCGACTACCGGGCGTGGTTCGAGAAGCTGGACCCGGAGCTGCGCGACGGCATGCGGGAGGCGTGGGGCGAGCCGCCGGGTTCGCTGTACGTCGACGGGGACGACATCGTGCTCGCCTCGCTCCAGTTCGGGAACGTCGTCGTGATGATCCAGCCGCCGCGCGGCTTCGGGGAGAACCCGATCGCGATCTACCACGACCCGGACATGCCGCCGTCGCACCACTACATGGCGGCGTACCGCTGGCTGGAGAACAGTTTCGGCGCCGACGCGATCGTGCACATGGGCAAGCACGGCACGATGGAGTGGCTGCCCGGCAAGGGCCTGGGCCTGAGCTCGGGTTGCGCGCCGGACGCCGTACTGGGCGACCTGCCGCTGATCTACCCGTTCATCGTCAACGACCCCGGCGAGGGCACCCAGGCCAAGCGGCGCGGGCACGCCACCGTCGTCGACCACCTCGTCCCGCCGATGGCGCGCGCCGACACCTACGGCGACCTGGCCAAGCTGGAGCAACTGCTGGACGAGTACGCGCTCGTCTGCGACCTGGACCCGACGAAAGCGCCGGCGGTCCGCGCGCAGATCTGGACGCTGGTCAAGGCGGCCGAGCTGCACCACGACCTGCACGTGGACGACCAGCCGGACGACGAGGCCTTCGACGAGTTCGTCATGCACATCGACGGCTATCTGTGCGAGATCAAGGACGTGCAGATCCGCGACGGCCTGCACGTCCTGGGCGGCGGCCCGGTCGGCGAGCCGCGCGTCAACCTGGTGCTCGCGGTGCTGCGCGCCTCGCAGGTGTGGGGCGGGCAGGCGAACGCGCTGCCGGGGCTCAGGGCGTCCCTGGCCGAGCACTTCGGGCTGGTGGAGAAGGAGTTGCTGGCCGAGCCGGGCGCCCCGGTGAAGGTGCCGGTGGAGCTGACGGAACTGGTGGACGGTCCGGCGCGGTCGGCGGCCGACGCGGTGGACCTGCTGGAGCAGCTGTGCCGGCGGGTCGCGGAGGGGATGGAGTCCCGGGACTGGGACGTCACGGCCGTACCGGGCCTGGTCCGGGAGGTGCTGGGCCTCGAACTGCCCGCCGCGGTCGCGGTGCTGGAGTTCGCCTGCGCCGAGGTCGTGCCGCGGCTGGCGCGGACGACGGACGAGATCGGGCACATCCTGCGGGCCCTGGACGGCGGTTACGTGCCTGCGGGGCCGTCGGGTTCGCCCACGCGCGGCCTGGTCAACGTGCTGCCGACCGGGCGGAACTTCTACTCCGTCGACCCGAAGGCGATCCCGTCCCGGCTGAGCTGGGAGGTCGGCCAGTCCCTCGCGGACTCGCTGATCCAGCGGTATCTGAGCGACACCGGCGAGTATCCGAGGTCCGTCGGCCTCACGGTGTGGGGCACGTCCGCGATGCGCACCCAGGGTGACGACATCGCCGAGATCCTGGCGCTGCTGGGCTGCCGTCCGGTGTGGGACGACGCCTCGCGCCGGGTGACCGGCTTCGAGATCGTGCCCCCGACCGAGCTGGGCCGGCCGCGCGTCGACGTCACGGTGCGCATCTCGGGCTTCTTCCGGGACGCGTTCCCGCACGTCGTGGGGCTGATCGACGACGCGGTGCGGGCGGTGGCGGAACTGGACGAGCCCGCCGAGTCCAACTTCGTGAAGGCGCACGCCGACGAGGACACCGCGGAGCACGGCGACCGGCGCCGGGCCACGGCCCGCGTGTTCGGCTCCAAGCCGGGCGCGTACGGCGCGGGTCTGCTGCCGCTGATCGACGCCCGCAACTGGCGCTCCGACGCGGACCTCGCCGAGGTGTACGCGGTGTGGGGCGGCTACGCCTACGGGCGCGGGCTCGACGGGCGGGCGGCGCGCGGCGACATGGAGACCGCGTTCCGGCGGATCGCGGTGGCGGCGAAGAACGTCGACACGCGTGAGCACGACCTCGTCGACGCCGACGACTACTTCCAGTACCACGGCGGCATGGTGGCGATGGTGCGGCACCTGACGGGTGAGAGCCCGGAGGCGTACGTGGGTGACTCCGCCACTCCGGACCAGGTGAAGACGCGGACGCTGGGTGAGGAGACGCACAGGGTCTTCCGGGCGCGGGTGGTCAACCCGCGCTGGATGGCGGCGATGCGGCGGCACGGCTACAAGGGCGCCTTCGAGATGGCGGCCACCGTGGACTACCTCTTCGGCTACGACGCCACGGCCGGGGTCGTGGACGACTGGATGTACGAGAAGCTGTCGGCCGAGTACGTGTTCTCTCCCGAGAACCAGGAGTTCATGCGGAAGTCCAACCCCTGGGCCTTGCGTGGCATCACGGAAAGGCTGCTGGAGGCGGCTGACCGCGGGCTGTGGGCGGAACCGGACCGGGAGACCCTGGACCGGCTCCGGGCGACCTACCTCGAGCTTGAGGGAGATCTGGAGGGAGAGGAGTGACTCTCCCCGATATCCCCGCGAGTGCGGGGAGCAATGCGCGTCCGCCAGAAGCCCAGGCTCCAAGGCCGGAACATCCCCGCGACGGCGGGGAGCATGTCGCGGTTCTGGCAAGTCTGCGCATGGAGACCGAGTTGTTCTGGCAGGAATCACCCGGAGGAGTGAGCAACGCATGAGCACGCCCTACCCCTTCACCGCCGTAGTCGGCCAGGAGAACTTGAGCTTGGCGCTTCTTCTCAACGCGGTGAGTCCATCGATCGGCGGTGTCCTTGTACGAGGTGAAAAGGGCACCGCGAAGAGCACCGCCGTACGCGCCCTGTCTTCGCTGCTTCCTGAAGTGGACATCGTCTCCAGGTGCCGGTTCTCCTGCGACCCCGAGTCCCCTGACCCCGCATGCCCCGACGGACCGCACCGGCCTGGTGGGTTGGAGTCGCGGCCCGCTCGAATGGTCGAGCTGCCCGTCGGCGCCTCCGAGGACCGGCTCGTCGGAGCCCTTGACATCGAGCGAGTTCTCTCCGAGGGCGTGAAGAGCTTCGAGCCGGGTCTTTTGGCTCAAGCGCACCGCGGGATCCTGTACGTCGACGAGGTCAATCTCTTGCACGACCACTTGGTCGACCTCCTGCTCGACGCCGCCGCCATGGGCGCCTCCTACGTGGAGCGCGAGGGCGTGTCGGTGCGACATGCCGCGCGGTTCCTGCTCGTCGGGACCATGAATCCAGAAGAAGGGGAGCTGAGGCCCCAACTGCTTGACCGCTTCGGACTCACCGTCGAGGTCGCCGCCTCGCGCGAGCCAGACCAGCGCGTGGAGGTCGTGCGGCGCCGGCTGGCGTACGACGACGACCCGGCCGCTTTCGCCGCGCGCTGGGCCGGGGAGGAGGCGGCCGTACGGGCACGGATCGTGGCGGCGCGGAAGCTGCTGCCGTCGGTGGGGCTGGGCGACGGGCCGTTGCGGCAGATCGCGGCGACCTGCGCGGCCTTCGAGGTGGACGGCATGCGGGCCGACATCGTGATGGCCCGGACGGCGACCGCGCTGGCGGCCTGGGCCGGGCGTACGGAGGTGCTCGCGGAGGACGTGCGGCAGGCCGCGCTGCTCGCGCTCCCCCACCGGCGGCGGCGCAATCCCTTCGACGCGCCGGGCCTGGACGAGGACAAGCTGGACGAGACGCTCGAGGAGTTCGGCGGCCACGGCCAGGACGGGGACGGGGACGGCGGCGGAGACGAAGGCGACGACGATCCGGACCCGGGTCCCGACGACGGCCCCGGCGGCGGTCCCGGTGGGCAGCCCGAGCCCGACGACGCGCCACAGGGCGACGGTGACACCGCGGCACAGCCCGAGGCCGGGGAGCACGGGGAGCCGCAGGCCGGCTCCGGTGGCGCGGGCGAGCGGCCTCCCGCGCGTGCCGCCGAGCCGTTCCGTACCAAGGTGCTGAGCGTGCCGGGTCTCGGCGAGGGTGCCGCCGGGCGGCGTTCGCGGGCGCGGACCGAGCACGGGCGGACCACCGGTGCGCGCCGGCCTCGGGGGGCGCTGACCAAGCTGCACCTGGCCGCCACCGTGCAGGCCGCCGCACCGCACCAGCGGGCGCGGGGCCGCAGCGGTCCGGGGCTCGTGGTGCGCCGGGACGATCTGCGGCAGGCGACCCGCGAGGGGCGTGAGGGCAACCTCGTGCTGTTCGTCGTGGACGCCTCCGGGTCGATGGCGGCGCGGCAGCGGATGAGCGCGGTGAAGGGTGCCGTGCTGTCGCTGCTGCTCGACGCCTACCAGCGGCGGGACAAGGTGGGGCTGGTGACCTTCCGGGGTTCGGCCGCCGACGTCGCGCTGCCGCCGACCTCGTCGGTGGACGCGGCGGCGGTCCGGCTGGAGTCGCTGCCGACGGGCGGGCGTACGCCGCTGGCGGCCGGGCTGCTCAAGGCGCACGAGGTGCTGCGGGTGGAGCGGCTGCGGGACCCGGCGCGACGGGCGCTTGTGGTGGTGGTGACCGACGGGCGGGCCACCGGTGGCCCCGAGCCCGTGGCGCTGTCGGGGCGTGCGGCGCGGCTGTTCGCCGCCGAGGGTGTCGCCTCGGTGGTCGTGGACTGCGAGTCGGGGCCGGTGCGGCTCGGGCTCGCCGGGCAGCTCGCGGGTGAGCTGGGCGGTACGGCGGTGACGCTCGACGAGCTGCGGGCGGACTCGATCGCCGGACTGGTGAAGGACGTTCAGGGCAGCAGGAGGGCCGCGTAATGCCGAAGGGGCAGCCGAGTGTCGTACCGGAGGACGGGCTGACGACCCGTCAGCGGCGCAATCGTCCGCTGGTCGTGGTGCACACGGGCGTCGGGAAGGGCAAGTCCACCGCCGCCTTCGGGCTGGCGCTGCGCGCCTGGAACCAGGGGTGGCCGATCGGGGTGTTCCAGTTCGTCAAGTCGGCGAAGTGGAAGGTCGGCGAGGAGAACGCGCTGCGGGTGCTCGGCGCCAGTGGTGAGGGCGGGTCCGTCGACTGGCACAAGATGGGCGAGGGCTGGTCCTGGGTCCAGCGCGACCAGCAGATGGACAACGAGGAGAAGGCCCGGGAGGGCTGGGAGCAGGTCAAGCGAGACCTGGCCGCCGAGACGTACAAGCTGTACGTGCTGGACGAGTTCGCCTATCCGATGCACTGGGGGTGGGTCGACACCGACGAGGTGGTGTCGGTGCTGCGCGAGCGGCCCGGGACCCAGCACGTCGTGATCACCGGGCGGAACGCGCCCGGCGCCCTCGTGGAGTTCGCCGATCTCGTCACCGACATGTCCAAGGTCAAGCACCCGATGGACGCGGGGCAGAAGGGGCAGAGGGGCATCGAGTGGTGAACCCCTCCGTCCCCAGGCTGGTCGTCGCCGCGCCCTCCTCGGGCAGCGGCAAGACCACCGTCGCCACGGGGTTGATGGCCGCGCTCGCCGCGCGGGGGCTCGCCGTGTCGCCGCACAAGGTCGGGCCCGACTACATCGACCCCGGGTACCACGCGCTCGCCACCGGGCGGGTCGGGCGCAACCTCGACGCGTATCTGTGCGGGCCCGAGCTGGTCGGGCCGCTGTTCCTGCACGGGGCGCGCGGGTGCGACATCGCCGTGGTCGAGGGCGTGATGGGGCTGTACGACGGGGCCGTGGGCGAGGGTGAGCTGGCGTCCACCGCGCAGGTCGCGAAGCTGCTGCGGGCGCCGGTGGTGCTGGTCGTGGACGCGTCGTCGCAGTCGCGGTCGGTGGCGGCGCTGGTGCACGGGTTCGTGAGCTGGGACCCGGAGGTGCGGGTCGGGGGCGTGATCCTCAACAAGGTCGCCTCGGACCGGCACGAGGCGTTGTTGCGGGAGGCGGTGGACTCCGTCGGGGTGCCGGTGCTGGGGGTGTTGCGGCGGGCCGCGCCGGTGGAGACGCCGTCTCGGCATCTGGGGTTGGTGCCGGTCGCCGAGCGGCGGGGTGCGGCGGTCGATGCGGTTGCGGCGATGGGCGCGCGGGTGGCCGACGGGTGTGATCTGGAGGCGTTGGTCGGGCTGGCGCGGGGAGTGGGGGCGCTTGGTTGTGCGGCTTGGGACGCGGCTGAGGTCTTGGCTTCTTCGCCCCCGCCGCCCCTTCCCGTCCCGACCCTGGGGGCTGCGCCCCCCGACCCCCGCTTTCGGCCTGAACGGCCTCGTCCTCAAGCTCCCCCAGAGGGGGCACCCCCAAGCGGGCTGACAAGGCGGGTCGCTGTGGCCGGTGGGGCCGCGTTCACCTTTTCCTATGCCGAGCACGCCGAACTGCTCGCCGCTGCCGGGGCCGAGGTCGTGGTGTTCGATCCGTTGCGGGACGAGGAGTTGCCCGAGGGGGTAGGCGGGCTGGTCGTCGGCGGGGGGTTTCCCGAGGTGTACGCCGCTGAGTTGTCGGCCAACGAAGGGCTGCGGAAGTCCGTCGCCGAGCTGGCGTTGAGCGGTGCTCCCGTCGCGGCCGAGTGTGCCGGGCTGCTGTATCTGTGCCGGGAGTTGGACGGGTTGCCGATGTGCGGGGTGCTGGACGCCTCGGCCCGGATGTCCGAGCGGCTGACGCTGGGCTACCGGGACGCCGTGGCCGTGTCCGACAGTGCGCTGGCCGCTGCGGGGACGCGGATGCGGGGGCACGAGTTCCACCGGACGGTCGTGGAGCCGGGGGCCGGGGCGGCGCCGGCCTGGGGGATGCGGGCGCCGGAGCGGCGCGTCGAGGGATTTGTGGAGCGCGGTGTGCACGCGAGCTATCTGCACACGCACTGGGCGTCCGAGCCCGGTGTCGCCCGTCGGTTCGTGGAGAGGTGCCGGACGTCATGAGCAGCAGGCTGATCGGGGTGGGGGTCGGGCCCGGAGATCCCGAGCTGGTGACCGTCAAGGGCGTGAACGCGCTGCGGGCCGCCGATGTCGTCGTCGTGCCCGTCATGGCCGCGTCCGATGGAAAGGATGGTGGCGAGCGGGGGCGCGCCGAGGCGACCGTGCTGCACTACGTGGGCGCCGAGAAGGTCGTACGGGTCGTGTTCGCGTTGAACGAGCGCACCGACCGGGGGCGGCGCGAGGCCGCGTGGGACGCGGCCGGGGAGCGGGTGGCCGGGCTGCTGCGGGAGCACGCCGGCGTCGCCTTCGCGACCATCGGGGATCCCAACGTGTACTCGACCTTCACCTATCTCGCGCAGACCGTCGGCGCGCTCGTGCCGGGCACCGTCGTGGAGACCGTGCCGGGGATCACCGCGATGCAGGATCTCGCGGCGCGGTCGGGGGCCGTACTGACCGAGGGCACCGAGCCGTTGACGCTGGTGCCGGTGACCGCGGGGGCCGCCGTGCTCAAGGACGCCCTGCACGGGCCCGGCACGGTCGTCGCCTACAAGTTCGGCCGGCAGGCGGCCGAGGTGGCCGAGGCGCTGCGGGAGAGCGGGCGGCTGGACGGCGCCGTGTGGGGGTCGGCGCTGGGGCTGCCGGAGGAGTCGGTGCGGGCGGCGGCCGAGCTGGACGGAGCGCCGCTGCCCTATCTGTCGACGCTCATCGCGCCCGCCCGGCGCGAGGGCGGGCGGGGCGGCAAGCTGTGAGCG
This sequence comes from Streptomyces sp. BBFR51, assembly GCF_044591655.1. Lineage (NCBI taxonomy): Bacteria > Bacillati > Actinomycetota > Actinomycetes > Kitasatosporales > Streptomycetaceae > Streptomyces > Streptomyces sp. BBFR51. Next base: position 2,064,074 of record NZ_CP172448.1, read on the forward strand.
GCCGTGGCTCAGTCGGCGATGCCCACGACCAGCCAGATGAACGCCGCCCCGGCGACCGTGCACAGCAGGGTCGAACGGGCGGGGTGCTCGTGGTGGGCCTCGGGCAGGATCTCGGCCGCGGCGAGATAGAGGAGCACGCCGCCGAAGAGGCCGAGATAGGCGCCGAGCGCGCCCTCCGGGATCGTGAAGAGGAGGGTGGAGGCCGCGCCGACGACGGGGGCCAGCGCGTCGGCGACCAGCATCGCGATCGCGCGGCGGCGGGCGTTCCCGTACAGGCTGGTCAGCGTGTAGGTGTTGAAGCCGTCGGCGAAGTCGTGGGCGATCACGGCCAGCGCCACGGCCGTGCCCATGCCGCCGCCGACCTGGAAGGCGGCGCCGATCGCCACGCCGTCCATGGCGCTGTGCCCGACCATCGCGGCGGCGGCCGTCAGGCCCACCTCGGGCGAACGCTGTCCGTGCTCGTCGGCGCCGTGCGCGGCGCGGCGGGCGGCCAGCAGGCGTTCCACCAGGTGCGCGAGCAGGAATCCGGCGACGAAGAGCAGCAGGGCCGCGGGCACGCCGAACACCTCGTCGCCCGCCGCCTCCAGGGCCTCCGGCAGCAGGTCGAGGCCGACCACGCCCAGCATCAGGCCGCCGGCCAGGCCCAGGACCAGGTGGCGCCGGTCGGTCACGCGCTGTGCCGTCCAGCCGCCGGCCAGCGTCATCAGGAACGCGCCGAGCGCGACGAAGACCGCCATGGGCCCTTGGTATCCGATCACGCCGCGTTCACGCGCGTCCGACAGCAGCAACCGCAGTAAATATGCGCAGGAGAGGACCGATTTCGATGGCTTCCGTGGATCCCACGGCTCCCACGGCTCCGACCGCCGAGGCGCGGGCCGGCAAGGTGACCTTCGTCGGTGCCGGTCCCGGCGCCGCCGATCTGCTGACGTTCCGCGCCGCGCGTGCCATCGCCGAGGCCGACGTGGTGATCTGGGCGGCGAGCCTGGTCCAGGCGGAGGTGCTCCAGCACGCGCGGGAGGACGCCGAGGTGCTCGACTCGGCGACGATGTCGCTGGAGGACGTCGTCGCCGTCTACCGGCGGGCCCGGGACGAAGGGCTGCGGGTGGCCCGTGTCCACTCCGGTGACCCGGCGCTGTGGGGCGGCACGCAGGAGCAGCTCGACCGGTGCGCGGAGCTCGGCATCGCGACCGAGATCGTGCCCGGGGTCTCCGCGTTCTCCGCGGTCGCCGCGCTCGCGCGGCGGGAGCTGACGATCCCGGAGGTCGCGCAGTCCGTGGTCCTCACCCGGCTCGGTGGCGGCAAGACGCCGATGCCGCCCGGGGAGGAGGTGCGCGAGTTCGCGAAGCACGGCACCACCATGGCGATCTTCCTGTCGGCGGCCCGCAGCGGGCAGTTGGTGCGGGAGCTGCTGGAGGGCGGCTATCCGACCGAGACGCCGGTCGTCGTCGCCCACCAGGCCACCTGGCCCGAGGAGCTGGTCGTGCGGTGCACGATCGGGACGCTGGAGGAGACGGTCAAGGAGCACAGGCTCTGGAAGCACACCCTGTTCCTGGTCGGCCCGGCCCTCGACGCGCACGGCACCCGCTCGCACCTGTACCACCCGGGGCACTTCCACGGCTATCGCAGGGCCGACCCCAAGGCGCGCCGGGAGTTGCGCTCGCGGGGTGCGAGCACGTGATCACCGTGGTCGGGATGGGGGCCGCCGGTGCGGCGCCCGCCGGGGAGGTCGCCGCGGGTGCGGAGCTGGTCGTCGGCGGGCGGCGGCATCTGGACGCCGTGCGGCTGCCGGACGGGGCCGGGCGTGTCGTCCTCGGGGCGCTGGCGCCGGCCCTCGACACGGTCGCCGAGTACGTCGCCGAGGAGCGGCCGGTGCTCGTGCTGGCCTCGGGTGATCCGGGGTTCTTCGGGATCGTGCGGGCGCTGGCCGAGCGGTTCGGGCCGGAGCGGCTCGACGTCCGGCCCGGTGTCTCCTCCGTCGCCGCGGCCTTCGCGCGGGCGGGGCTGCCGTGGGACGACGCCGTGGTCGCCAGCGCGCACGGGCGGGACCTGCGGACGGCGGTGAACCTGTGCCGGGCCCACCCGAAGGTCGCCGTGCTGACGGGTCCCGGGGCCGGTCCGGCGGAGCTGGGGGCCGCGCTGCGGGGCGAGGCGCGCGTACTCGTCGTCGCGCGGGCGCTGGGCTCCGGCGAGGAGCGGGTGGAGCGGGTGACGCCCGCCGAGGCCGCCGTCCGGGACTGGGGGGCGGCGGTGAGCGTGGTGCTGTGCCTGGACGAGGCACGCGCGCTGGGGCCGGTGCGGACGGTCGCGGGGCCGCCCTCCGGGCCCGCCGGGTGGGCGCTGGACGAGGACGCGTTCGCGCACCGGGACTCGATGATCACCAAGTTCGAGGTGCGGGCGCTGGCGCTGGCCCGGCTCGGGCCCCGGCGCGGCGACCTGGTGTGGGACGTCGGCGCGGGTTCCGGGTCCGTGGCCGTGGAGTGCGCGCGGCTGGGCGCCGCCGTCACCGCCGTCGAGAAGACGCCGGACGGGGTCGGGCGGGTCCGCGCCAACGCCGCCGCGCACGGCGTCGACGTACGGGTGGTGCACGGGGCGGCGCCCGCGGTGCTGTCCGGCCTGGGCGACGACCCCGACGCCGTGTTCGTGGGCGGCGGTGGACGCGAGCTGCCCGCGATCGTCGCCGAGTGCGCGCGGCGGGCCCGGCGCGCGGTGGTCGTCGCCGTGGCCGCGCTGGACCGGGTGCCCGCGGCCCGCGAGGCGCTGCTGGGCGCCGGTCTCGAGTGCGACGGGGTGCTGCTGCAGTCGTCCCGGCTGGCGCCGCTGCCGGGGGACGTGACCCGGCTCGCGGCCACCAATCCCGTCTTCCTGCTGTGGGGCGTGAGGCCGCACAGCCGTACCGAAGGAGTCTCCCCTTGATCGGCCTCATCTCCGCCACGGCGGCGGGAGCGGCGGCGCGGGACCGGCTGGCCGCGGCGTGGCCGGACCGCACGCGGGTGTACGAGGGTCCCGTCGCGGACGCCGTACGGTCCGCGTTCGCCGAGTGCGAGCGGCTCGTGTGCTTCCTGGCCACCGGGGCCGTGGTCCGGCTCGTGGCACCGCTGCTGGACGACAAGCGCACCGACCCGGGTGTGGTGTGCGTCGACGAGGGCGGGCGGTTCGCCGTGTCGCTGGTCGGCGGGCACGGGGGCGGCGCCAACGAACTCGCCCGCGCGGTCGGCGAGGTGCTGGGCGCCGAGCCGGTGGTGACGACGGCGACGGACGCCGTGGGCCTGCCCGGCCTGGACACGCTCGGGCTGCCCGTCGAGGGCGACGTCGCCGCGGTCTCGCGGGCCCTGCTGGACGGTGAGCCGGTGGCCCTGCGCGCGGAGGTCGCCTGGCCGCTGCCGCCGCTGCCGGTCGCCGAGGAGGGGGCCTACACGATCCGGCTGACGGACCGTCTGGTGGAGCCGGCCGGGCGCGAGGCCGTCCTGCGTCCGCCGTCCCTCGTCGTCGGTGTCGGCGCCTCCAAGGGGGCGCCGGTCGACGAGGTGCTCGGCCTGGTGGACGGGGCCCTGCGCGACGCCGGGCTGTCCGCCGCGTCGGTCGCGGAGCTGGCCACCGTGGACGCCAAGGCGGCGGAGCCCGGCATCGTCGGGGCCGCCGAACGGCTGGGCGTGCCCCTGGTGACGTACCCCGCCGACGAGCTGGCGGACGTCGAGGTGCCCAACCCCTCCGACGCCCCGCTGGCCGCCGTGGGCACCCCGTCGGTCGCGGAGGCGGCGGCGCTGGTGCGCGGGGGCGAACTCCTCGTGCCCAAGCGGAAGTCGGCGGCGGCCCCCGCGATGGCGACCTGTGCCGTCGTACGCCGGCCGGGGCGCGGGCGGCTCGCGGTGGTGGGGCTCGGTCCCGGCGCCCGGGACCTGGTGACGCCGCGGGCGCGGGCGGAGCTGCGGCGGGCCTCGGTGCTGGTCGGCCTGGACCAGTACGTCGACCAGATCCGCGACCTGCTGCGGCCCGGGACGCGGGTCCTCGAGTCGGGTCTCGGCGCCGAGGAGGAGCGGGCCAGGACTGCGGTCGAGGAGGCCCGGCGCGGGCACGCGGTCGCGCTGATCGGCAGCGGGGACGCCGGGGTGTACGCCATGGCCTCGCCCGCGCTGGCCGAGGCGTCCGACGACATCGACGTCGTCGGAGTGCCCGGCGTGACGGCGGCGCTGGCGGCGGGGGCGATCCTGGGCGCGCCGCTCGGCCACGACCACGTGTCGATCAGCCTGTCCGACCTGCACACGCCCTGGGAGGTCATCGAGCGGCGGGTGCGGGCGGCCGCGGAGGCGGACCTCGTCGTGACGTTCTACAACCCGCGCAGCCGGGGCCGCGACTGGCAGTTGCCCAAGGCGCTCGCGATCCTCGCGGAGCACCGGGAGCCGACGACACCGGTGGGTGTCGTGCGCAACGCGTCGCGCGCCGACGAGTCGAGCCGCCTGAGCACGCTCGCCGCTCTCGACCCGGCGACCGTCGACATGATGACGGTCGTGGCGGTGGGCAACACCGCGACCCGAGAGATCGCCGGACGCATGGTGACGCCGCGCGGCTACCGCTGGCAGACGGACGACACCGCGCCGCGCGAAGAGAACCCCGTTTCATCCGAAGCATCCGCGGCATCCGAGAACTCCGGAAAATCCGAAAACTCCGAGGAGAACCTGTGACCACCCCGCCCGCCCTGCTCATCGCCGGACACGGCACCCGGGACGAGGCCGGAGCCGAGGCGTTCCGTGACTTCGTGCGCGAACTGGGCCGCCGTCACCCCGAACTGCCCGTCGCGGGCGGCTTCATCGAGCTGTCCCCGCCGCCGCTGGGCGACGCGGTCGCCGAGCTGGTCGAGCGCGGTGTGCGCAGGTTCGCCGCGGTGCCGCTGATGCTGGTGTCCGCCGGGCACGCCAAGGGCGACATCCCGGCGGCGCTGTCCCGCGAGAAGGAGCGCCACCCCGGCATCTCCTACACGTACGGGCGTCCGCTGGGCCCGCACCCCGCTCTGCTGCGGGTGCTGGAGCGGCGGCTGGCGGAGGCGGTCGACCCGGCCTGGGACCCCGCAGAGGTGACCGTGCTGCTGGTCGGGCGCGGGTCGACGGACCCGGACGCCAACGCCGAGGTGTTCAAGGCGGCCCGGCTGCTGTGGGAGGGGCGCGGGTACGCGGCCGTGGAGACGGCGTTCGTGTCGCTGGCGAAGCCGGACGTGCCGGGCGGCCTTGACCGGTGTGTGCGGCTGGGCGCGCGGCGGATCGTGGTCCTGCCGTACTTCCTGTTCACCGGCATCCTCCCGGACCGGGTCCGGCACCAGACCGGGGAGTGGGCCGCCGCGCACCCGGAGGCCGAGGTGCGGTCGGCGGACGTCGTCGGTCCTGAGCCGGAGCTGCTCGACCTGGTGTGGGAGCGGTACGAGGAGGCCGTCAGGGGCGACCTGCGGATGAACTGCGACAGCTGCGTGTACCGGATCGCGCTGCCGGGGTTCGAGGACAAGGTGGGGCTGCCGCAGCAGCCGCACTTCCACCCCGACGACGACGGTGATCACCACCACGGGCACCATCACGGACATGGACACGCACACTCCCATGCGCACTGAGGCCGCCGACGGGGCCGGGGGGCACGATCTGCGGCACCACGGGGACGCCGAGGTCCGCGACGACGGCTCGGCGCTGGTGGACCTCGCGGTGAACGTCCGCGCGGACACCCCCCCGGCCTGGCTGCGCGCGCACGTGGCTGCCTCGCTCGGCTCCCTCGCGGCCTACCCGGACGGGCGGGCCGCGCGGGCCGCGGTGGCGGCGCGGCACGGGCTGCCCGTGGAGCGGGTGCTGCTGACGGCGGGCGCGGCGGAGGCGTTCGTGCTGCTGGCGCGGGCGCTGAAGGTGCGCCGGCCGGTCGTGGTGCACCCGCAGTTCACGGAGCCGGAGGCGGCACTGCGCAACGCGGGTCACACGGTCGACCGGGTACTGCTGCGCGAGGCGGACGGCTTCCGCCTGGACCCGGCGGCCGTCCCTGGGGACGCCGACCTGGTGGTGGTGGGCAACCCGACCAACCCCACGTCGGTGCTGCACCCGGCGGCCGTGCTCACCGGACTGGCCCGGCCCGGGCGGACGCTGGTCGTGGACGAGGCGTTCATGGACGCGGTGCCCGGTGAGCGGGAGGCGCTGGCCGGGCGCACGGACGTACCCGGCCTCGTCGTCCTGCGCAGCCTCACCAAGACGTGGGGGCTGGCGGGGCTGCGCATCGGGTACGTCCTGGCCGCCCCGGAGACGATCACCGAAGTGGGGCGCGCGCAGCCCCTGTGGCCGGTGTCCACGCCCGCGCTGGCGGCCGCCGAGGCGTGCGTGGCGCCGCGGGCACTGGCGGAGGCCGCCCACGCCGCCCACCGCATCGCCGCCGACCGGGACCGTCTCGTCGCCGGGCTGGCGCAGTTCGCCGGTGCCGGAGTGCGGGTCGCCGGCCCTGCCGAGGGTCCCTTCGTGCTCGTCCGGCTCCCCCACGCCACCGCCGTACGGCACCGGTTGCGCGGCCTCGGGTACGCGGTGCGGCGCGGGGACACGTTCCCGGGGCTGGGCGGGGAGTGGCTGCGCCTGGCGGTACGGGACCGGGCGACTACGGACGGTTTCCTGCGCGCTCTGGAGCGGGCGGTGGCGGAACCGGCCTGAGGTGCGCGGGCCCCGGGCCGGTCCCCTCCCATCAGCCTCGCTTGCGGCGGGCCAGTACGAGCGCGCCGCCGCCCGCCAGGACCAGGGCCGCGGCGCCGGCCGCGACGTACGGCGTCGCCGAACCGCCGCCGGTCTCCGCCAGGTCGGCCTCGGTGCGGGCGCCCTGGGCCTTCACGTCTGACGCGGGTTCGGCGTCCTGTTCCGCGGCCTGTTCCGCGGCCTGTTCCGCGGCCTGCTCGGCCGGGGGCTCGTCGGCCTTCGCCGGGGGCTGCTCGGCGCCGTCCGCGGGGGCGGCCGGGGACTCGCACGTCGCCTCGGCCAGGGTGACGGTGCCGTCGACCTCGGCGACGTTCAGGTCGAGGGGGTTGACGGACACCTTGAGTTCGAGCGCGGTGGCGGCGGCCGTGCGGGAGGTGGTCCCGGTCTTCGAGAGGTCGAGCCGTACCTCGCCGACGCCGGGCACCTTCACCTCGGTCGGCCCGCCGGTGGTCAGCGTGACCTTCTTGCCGAGGACCGTCACCCTGCCCAGCAGGTTGGCGTCGGCGACCGGCTGCTTGCCCGCCTCGCAGGTCGCCCTGGAGGTGACCTGCTCGACCTCGACGACCGACAGCAGGGGCAGCCCGGGGACGTGGAGCCTGGCGCGGGCCAGGGTGGTCGCGCCCTCGCTCTTGTGCGCGGTCGCCGTCGCCCTGGCCTCGGCGACGTCGGCGCGCAGGACGCTGAAGGGCTTTCCGCCGTCGACGCCGTCGAGCCGGGCGGTGAGCGCGGTCTTCTCGGCGCTCTCGGGTGCCTGCACCTCGTTGAGGGTGACCGCGAGCGGGACGTTCACGGTCTTGTTGAGCAGGGAGACGTCGAGTCCGGTGCGCAGGACGGTGGCGCTCGCGCGGCCGTGGTCGCCGGTCGCGTGGGCGGATCCCGCGCCGGCCAGGGTCGCGGGACCCGCGGCCAGGGCCGTGGCCGCCGCGACGGTGGCAATACGGCGTGCGGGCATGCGGAAGGTGTTGCCGTTCAAGGTGGTGGGACCCCCAGTGAGACATGCGTGCGGGGCACGCATGAGCGACATGCTTGGGACCCGGAAAGGATGTCCCCGCGTGCGCCCAACCGTCAGTAATCCCGGGGCACTTCACCCCTTCGTGGGGTTTTGGCGAATCTTTTCGAATCTCTCTGCACGGGTGTTCCCCTGCGTCACTCCCGTCGGCTAACCGACGACCCGCCCGTTGAGTACCACCCGGCGCGGATCGACGAGCACGCGCACGTCCGCGCGCGGGTCCTGCTCGTACACCACCAGGTCCGCCGGCGCGCCCTCCTCCAGGCCGGGCCGGCCGAGCCAGCTCCGGGCGGCCCAGGTCGTCGCGGCGAGGGCCTCGACGGGCGGGATGCCCGCGGTGACCAGTTCCGCGACCTCCGCCCCGGCCAGTCCGTGGGCGAGGGCACCTCCCGCGTCGGTGCCGACGAAGACCGGGATCCCGGCGTCGTAGGCGTTGCGGACGGTCTCGTAGCGGCGTTCGTGGAGTCGGCGCACATGGGCCGACCAGCGGGGGAAGCGCGACTCGCCGCCGTCGGCGAGTGCCGGGAAGGTGGCGATGTTGACGAGGGTGGGCACGATGGCGACGCCGCGCTCGGCGAAAAGGGGGATCGTGTCGTCCGTCAGCCCCGTGGCGTGCTCGACGCAGTCGATCCCGGCCTCGACGAGGTCGCGCAGGGAGTCCTCGGCGAAGCAGTGCGCGGTGACGCGGGCGCCCAGTCGGTGGGCCTCGGCGATCGCCGCCTCGACCGCGCCGCGCGGCCAGCAGGCCGACAGGTCACCGAGGTCGCGGTCGATCCAGTCGCCGACCAGCTTCACCCAGCCGTCACCGCGCCGGGCCTCCTGGGCGACGTACGCGACAAGGTCCTCGGGTTCGACCTCCCAGGCGTAGTTGCGGATGTAGCGGCGGGTGCGGGCGATGTGCCGGCCGGCCCGGATGATCTTCGGGAGGTCCTCGCGGTCGTCGATCCAGCGGGTGTCCGAGGGTGAACCGGCGTCGCGGATGAGGAGGGTGCCCGCCTCGCGGTCGGTCAGCGCCTGCTTCTCGGCGACGTCCTCGGGCACGGCCCCGTGCTGGTCGAGGCCGACGTGGCAGTGCGCGTCGACCAGGCCGGGCAGCGCCCACCCCTCGACGGTGCGGACGTCGGCCGCGCCGGTGGGGCGGTCGTAGGAGATCCGGCCGCCGATCACCCAGACCTCGTCGCGGACGTCCTCGTCCCGCGGTCCGACGAGCACCCGCCCCTTCACGTGCAGCACCGTGCGATCGCTCATGCCCCGCACCTTAGACGGTGCCCGCACAGGTGTCCGGGGCCGGTCAGGCGTCCCCGTCCCCCGCCGTCCCACGGGCCTCACGGGCGGCCGCGCGGGCGCGCAGTTCCGTCGCGTACCCGGCCCCGACGACGCTCGCGACGGCGGTGAGGGCGAGGACGGCGGTGGCGGGGCCGACGTAGCCGGGGACGTCGTCGGTCGCGTATTCACCGCCGTCGGAGGTCTCGCAGACGAAGTCCAGCGGCAGGAAGGAGACCGACTGGTCGACGACGTGCAGGGCCCGCTCCTCGTACCCGGGCATCCGGCAGGGAACCGCGGGCGCGGAGCCGGCGCCGGAGTCGTCCGAGGCCATGACGGCGCCCGTCACGTGCAGCAGCCCCCAGGCGTACGCCACGAGCGCGGCCGCACCGGCGAACGCGGCGAGGGCGTGGAGCGGCTGCCCGGCACGCGGGCCCCGGGCGCGCCGGGCCGCCAGGACGCTTCCGCCGTGGCCGGCCAGGCCGACGGCGGACACCGCGGCGACCAGGACGAGCAGCAGGAGTACGAGGAACACGAGGGTCAGTCCATCAGGCGGTGCCCCTTCCGGCTGTGGCGGAAGCCACGATTCCGGGCGTGGGGGTGTCGCAACGGATGACCTCCCCCGCGAGTGACGACGGGGCCCGCGGTTACTCTCGACTCCGTACGCGGCGTACGCGCGTCCGTACGCGACGTACCCGCGTCGTACACCTGCCCGTGAGCGAAGAGAGCACCGCCGTGACCCATCCCTTCCTGGACCTCGCCCCGCTGACCGCCGGCCGTTTCGCCGCGATCGAGGACCGGGTCGCGCGGCTGCTCGGCACCGGGCAGGACGTCGTGGTCATGCAGGGTGAGGCGCTGCTGCCGCTGGAGGGCGCGATCCGCGCCGCCGCCGGTCCCGGCACCGTCGCGCTGAACGTCGTCACGGGGCCGTACGGGCAGACCTTCGGGAACTGGCTGCGGGACTGCGGCGCGACCGTGCACGACCTCGCCGTGCCGTTCCACACGGCCGTCTCCGCCGAGCAGGTCGGCCAGGCCTTCGCCGAGCACCCGGAGATCGACTTCGTGTCCCTGGTGCACGCCGAGGCGGCGACCGGGAACACCAACCCGGTCGCGGAGATCGGCGAGGTGGTGCGGGCGCACGGCGCGCTGTTCTATCTGGACGCCGTGGCCTCCGTGGGGGCCGAGCCGGTGCTGCCGGACGCGTGGGGTGTGGACCTGTGCGTCATCGGCGCGCAGAAGGCGATGGGCGGCCCGGCCGGGGTGTCGGCGGTGTCGGTGAGCGAGCGGGCGTGGGCGCGGATGGCGGCGAACCCGAACGCTCCGCGGCGCTCCTACCTGTCCCTCCTCGACTGGAAGGAGCGCTGGATCGACGGCGGGCGCAAGGCGCTGCTGCACGCGCCGGCGCAGTTGGAGATGCTCGCCCTGGAGGCGTGCCTGGAGCGCATCGAGGCGGAGGGCGCGGCGACGGTGATGGCGCGGCACGCGTCCGCCGCGGCGGCGACCCGGGCCGGGGCGCTCGCGCTGGGCGGTCTGGAGCCGTACGTGTACGAGGCGAGGGACGCGGCGCCGGTCGCGACGACGCTGCGGACGCCGTCGGACGTCGACGCGTCCGCGCTGGTCGCCAGGGCCCTGGAGTCCGACCCGGCGCTGCCGCTGGCCGCGGGCGGGGGCGCGCTGGCCGGCGAGATGATCCGGGTCAACCATTACGGTCCGGACGCGACGCGCGGGGCGGTGCAGGGCTGTCTGGCGGCACTGGGTGCCGCGCTGGCCGAGCGGGGTCTGAAGGCCGATCTGGAGGCCGCCCGGCGGGCCGTCGAGGACGCGTGGGAGCGGCCGGCCGGACCCGGCCTTTCGGGACGATGAATTCGAAGGAATTCCCTAAGTTCACACAAGCAGAATTAGGGAATTCCACTCAGCGCAGCTTCCCGTATTCTTCTGCCCGCTTTCCCCGGACCTAAACACAAAAATTCCACGAACCGCGATCTACGCATTTCGGGCACATCTCGCACGGGTTACGCGATTGTGACCCGATACACATGCGGTCCGTTTTGCGGCTTACCTCCTGGTCAAATCACCACATTCCGCCGCCGACTCGCGCGGAAGCACGCGCCCGCGTGATAACACACGAGGCGCTCATTCGTAACCCCGTTCGGCGATGCAATTTCGAATTTCGCTGGGTAAATTCAATTTGCATGACTGCCGCGCAAGCAGACCTACAAATCGACCGTCCGAGAGTGGCCGACGGGGCCGCCCTGTGGCGGATAGCGAGGGATTCCGAGGTCCTCGACCTGAACTCGTCCTACAGCTATCTGCTCTGGTGCCGGGACTTCGCCGCCACGTCGGCCGTCGCCCGCGACGAGCGCGGTGAGCCGGTCGGCTTCGTCACGGGATACGTACGGCCGGACCGGCCCGACACCCTGCTCGTGTGGCAGGTGGCGGTGGACGGGGCGTACCGCGGGCGCCGGCTCGCGGCCTCCATGCTCGACGGGCTGGCCTCCCGGACCGTCGCGGAGCGCGGGCTGACCACCCTGGAGACCACCATCTCGCCCGACAACACCGCCTCCCAGCGGCTGTTCACCTCGTTCGCCGAACGCCACGGCGCCCGGCTGGAGCGCGAGGTGCTGTTCGACGCGGGCCTGTTCCCCGACGGACCGCACGAGCCCGAGGTGCTCTACCGCATAGGTCCGCTGTCCGCCGCAGGCTGACCGACCGGCCCTCCGGACTGCCCGGCACCCCGTGCCAGTCCGGTTCCCCAGACTTCCCGGCGGACCGCACCGGTCCCCGGATCCGTACGACCTTCCTCTCCCACCCTCACCCCACGAGGAGCGATTCGTCGTGACCATCACCCAGCCCGACCTCAGCGTCTTCGAGACCGTAGAGTCCGAGGTGCGCAGCTACTGCCGCGGCTGGCCCACCGTCTTCGACCGTGCGGTCGGCAGCCGCATGTACGACGAGGACGGCCACGAGTACCTCGACTTCTTCGCCGGAGCGGGCTCGCTCAACTACGGGCACAACAACGCCGTCCTGAAACGCGCGCTGATCGACTACCTGGAGCGGGACGGCGTCACGCACGGTCTCGACATGTCGACCACCGCCAAGCGCCGCTTCCTGGAGACGTTCCAGAACACCGTCCTCAGGCCGCGTGACCTGCCGTACAAGGTCATGTTCCCGGGCCCGACGGGCACCAACGCCGTGGAGTCCGCGCTGAAGCTGGCGCGCAAGGTGAAGGGGCGCGAGTCGATCGTGTCGTTCACCAACGCCTTCCACGGCATGTCGCTGGGCTCGCTCGCCGTGACCGGCAACGCCTTCAAGCGGGCCGGCGCCGGCATCCCGCTGGTCCACGGCACGCCGATGCCGTTCGACAACTACTTCGACGGCACGGTCGAGGACTTCCTGTGGTTCGAGCGCCTGCTCGAGGACCAGGGCTCCGGCCTGAACAAGCCGGCCGCGGTGATCGTCGAGACCGTGCAGGGCGAGGGCGGCATCAACGTCGCCCGGCCCGAGTGGCTGCGCGCCCTGTCCGAGCTGTGCCAGCGCCAGGACATGCTCCTCATCGTCGACGACATCCAGATGGGCTGCGGCCGTACCGGCGCCTTCTTCTCCTTCGAGGAGGCGGGCATCACGCCGGACATCGTCACCGTCTCCAAGTCGATCAGCGGCTACGGCCTGCCCATGGCGCTGACCCTCTTCAAGCCCGAGCTGGACGTCTGGGAGCCGGGCGAGCACAACGGCACCTTCCGCGGCAACAACCCCGCGTTCGTCACGGCGACGGCCACGCTGGAGGCCTACTGGGCCGACGGGTCGGCGATGGAGAAGCAGACCCGCAAGCGCGGCGAGCAGGTCGAGCAGCACATGATCGCCATCACCGAGGAGAACCTCGCCGACATCAAGGAGTACCGGGGCCGCGGCCTGGTCTGGGGCCTGGAGTTCCACGACAAGGAGCGCGCCGGGAAGGTCGCGAAGCGCGCCTTCGAGCTGGGGCTGCTGATCGAGACGTCCGGCCCCGAGAGCGAGGTCGTCAAGCTGCTGCCGGCCCTCACCATCACGTCCGAGGAGCTGGACGAGGGCATGAAGACCCTCGCCCGGGCCGTGCGCGAGACGGCCTGACACCACCACTGCTTCCGGCGCCTTCGGCTCGCGCGGCCGAGGGCGCCGGGGACCCTGCACACCCTCACCTAGGAGGCATCGCAACACCGTGATCGTCCGTTCGTTCAAGGAGTTCGAAGGCACCGACCGGCACGTGAAGAGCGCGTCCGGCACATGGGAGAGCACCCGGATCGTCCTCGCCAAGGAGAAGGTCGGCTTCTCCGTGCACGAGACGATTCTGTACGCGGGTACGGAGACGTCGATGTGGTACGCGAACCACATCGAGGCCGTCGTCTGCACCAAGGGCGACGCCGAGTTGACCGACCGCGAGACGGGGAAGACGTACCACATCACGCCGGGCACGATGTATCTCCTCAACGGCCATGAGCGGCACACGCTCAAGGTCAAGGAGGACTTCCACTGCATCTGTGTCTTCAACCCGCCCGTCACCGGACGGGAGGATCACGACGAGAACGGCGTCTACCCGCTGCTCACCGAGGAGGTGTGAGTCACCGTGACCACGACCACGAACGTCACCGATCTCTATCCCACCCGCGGCGCCACCGAGGTGGCAACCCCCCGGCAGGACCCGGTCGTCTGGGGCTCCCCGGACACGCCCGGCCCCGTCTCGCAGGGTGACCTGCAGTCCCTGGACCGCAACGGTTTCCTCGCCGTCGACCAGCTCATCGGGCCGGACGAGGTGGGCGAGTACCAGCGCGAGCTGGAGCGGCTCACCAGCGACCCTGCCATCCGCGCGGACGAGCGCTCGATCGTCGAGCCGCAGTCCAAGGAGATCCGTTCGGTCTTCGAGGTGCACAAGATCAGCGAGGTGTTCGCGAAGCTGGTGCGCGACGAGCGCGTGGTCGGACGGGCCCGGCAGATCCTCGGCTCGGACGTGTACGTCCACCAGTCGCGGATCAACGTCAAGCCCGGCTTCGGCGCCAGCGGCTTCTACTGGCACTCGGACTTCGAGACCTGGCACGCCGAGGACGGCCTGCCGAACATGCGGACGATCTCTGTCTCGATCGCGCTCACCGAGAACTACGACACCAACGGCGGTCTCATGATCATGCCGGGGTCGCACAAGACGTTCCTCGGGTGCGCGGGGGCCACGCCGAAGGACAACTACAAGAAGTCCCTGCAGATGCAGGACGCGGGGACGCCGTCCGACGAGGGTCTGACGAAGATGGCCTCGGAGTACGGCATCAAGCTGTTCACCGGCAAGGCCGGCTCGGCGACCTGGTTCGACTGCAACTGCATGCACGGATCGGGCGACAACATCACGCCGTTCCCGCGCAGCAACGTGTTCATCGTGTTCAACAGCGTGGAGAACACGGCGGTCGAGCCGTTCGCGGCACCGATCAGGCGGCCGGACTTCATTGGAGCGCGGGACTTCACGCCGGTGAAGTGATCCGCATCTGATCTCGGGCAGGGGCCTTTTCGTGTGGGACGGGAGGCCCCTGCCCGATGCTGTTCCGGTCCGGGCTGTTCTTGTCCGGCGCCTTGCGGGCCGGGGGTCGCCTCAGCCCGCCAGCACGTCGAGGAGCCGGTCGACGTCCGCCGCCGTGTTGTACACGTGGAAGGCGGCCCGCAGATTGCCCGCCCTGTCGGAGACCTGGACGCCGGCCCGGCCGAGCTCGCCCTGGCGGTGGCCGAGTCCGGGCACCGACACGATCGCCGAGCCCGGCGCGGGTACCGGCTCGTGGCCCAGCGAGCGCACCCCCGCGCGAAACCGGTCGGCGAGGCCGGTGTCGTGGGCGTGCACGGCGTCCACGCCGAGTTCCTCGATCAGGGCCAGCGAGTGCCGGGCGCCCGTGTAGGAGAACAGCGCGGGACTCTCGTCGTAGCGCCGGGCGGAGTGCGCGAGTTCCTCGACGGGGCCGTAGCAGCTGTCCCAGGGGTGCTCGCCGGACGCCCACCCTGCGAACAGCGGCGCCAGCCCGGCCGCCGCTCCCAGGTCCTGCGGTACGACGAGGAAGGCGACGCCGCGCGGGCAGAGCACCCACTTGTAGGCGACGGCGGCCACGAAGTCGAAGTCGCCGGCGGCCAACGGCAGCCATCCGTTCGACTGCGAGGCGTCGATCAGCGTCCGCGCCCCGTGCGCCCGGGCGGCCTCCCGCAGCGCCGCGAGGTCGGCGAGCCGCCCGTCGGCGGACTGGACGGAGCTGACCGCGACGAGCGCGGTGTCCGGACCCACCGACTCCGCGATCCGCTCCAGCGGCACGCTGCGCACCTTCAGGTCGCCGCGCGTGTACAGCGGGTTCACCAGGGAGCTGAAGTCGGCCTCCGCGGTGAGGACTTCGGCCCCCGTAGGCAGCGAGGCGGCGACGAGCCCGCTGAACGTGGCGACGGACGCCCCGGTCGCCACCCGGGTCGCGGGCACCCCCACGAGCCGGGCGTACGCGGCCCGGGACGCCTCGACGTCGGCGAACATGTCGAGCGGCTGCCCGTCCGCCGCGGACGCCGCCGCGTCGCGCATGGCCACGAGGGTCCGGGCGGGCAGGAGACCGGTGCTGGCGGTGTTCAGGTACGTGGTCTTCGGGGCGAACTCGGTACGGACGAGATTCTCGAAGCTCTCCATGGCACCACTGTGCGGCCCCCTGGACCTCCCCGTCCATCGCGCACTTCTACGCGGTTTCCCCAAGCAGCGCTTATGTACCGGCGCTCACCTGGAGCTCCTGGGGCTTTCAGTCCTGCGGCACCGCGCACCCGTCCGGGCCGCAGGCCTCGGCGCTCCCGTCGTCGATCAGCTTCAGCGGCGTGCGCTCGCCCCACGCCTGGGTCAGCGCCTGGGTGAAGACCTCGGCGGGCTGGGCGCCGGAGACGCCGTAGGCCCGGTCGAGCACGAAGAACGGCACTCCGGTGGCCCCGAGCTGCGCGGCCTCGCGCTCGTCGGCGCGCACCTCGTCGGCGTAGGCGGCGGGGTCGGCGAGCACCGCGCGGGTCTCCTCCGCGTCCAGGCCGACGGAGACGGCCAGCTCCACGAGCCGCTCGTCGTCGTTGAACACGGAACGCTCGTCGGCGAAGTTGGCCCGGTAGAACGCGTCCAGCAGGGCCTCGTGCCGGCCCCGCTCCTTGGCCAGGTGCAGCAGGCGGTGCAGGTCGAAGGTGCTGCCGTGATCACGGCCCCGGGTGCGGTAGTCGAGGCCCTCCGCGGCGGCCTGCGCGCCGAGGTTGTCCTCACCGGCCCGCGCCTGCGCCTCGCTCATGCCGTACTTGGCGGTGAGCATCGTCAGCACGGGCTGCACGTCGTCCTTGGCCCGCCCGGGGTCCAGCTCGAACGACCGGTGGACCACCTCGACCCCGTCACGGTGCGGGAAGGCCGCCAGCGCCTTCTCGAAGCGGGCCTTGCCCACGTAGCACCAGGGGCAGGCGATGTCGCTCCAGATCTCGACGCGCATGTCTCGGCTCTTCTCCAGGTCGTACGGCTGCGGAGGCCTTCTCCGCCGCATACGTGAACCTTCAACCAGCCGGTTCCATTCCCGCCGTCAGCTGCCGTCCCGCAGATCCGCGGGCCAGGTCGGCCGGAACTCCAGGTGGTCGTACGTCACGGTGCAGCCCTCCCCCGTCGGCGCCTGCGCCAGGAAGCCGACCAGGGCGGAGCCGGTCTCCTCCTCCTCGCCCAGTGTGAAGAGCCGTACGAAGGTCCAGCGCTCCCCGTCGAGGGAGGCGTGGAAGGCGAAGGCCCGTCCGGTGCGGCTGACCCGGAGCCAGACGGAACTTCCCTCCACCGTGAAGGAGTTGCAGTCGTCGGAGTGCCCCCGGGTGACCACCGTGCAGACGGTGGCCACGTCCGGGGAGTACTCCAGACACAACTTGGCCCAGGCCCGCTCCCCCACGTGCACGTAGAGCACCCCGGCGTCGAAGGCCCCCTTGAACCCGACGGTGACACGAGCGATCAGCTGGAAGTCGCCCTCGGGCGCCCCCAGCAACCGCGGCGCGTCGGACGCGGGCTCCAGCACCTCCCCGGTCGGCGGCACGAAACGGTCCTGCCGGGGCCCGGCGACTCCGGTGAGTACGCCGTCGGCGTAGGCCCAGTCGCCGTGGGGCCCGTAGGGGCGGAGCGAGAACGGCAGTTCGGGAAGTTCGAGAGTCATGCGCAGATCATCGCAGGCTCAGTGGACGGCCTTAAGGGGCGCGGGGCTGTGTCGATTTGCGACTCCGCCGCGTGGGCGCGACCAGCCACGACGGCGCGACACCCGCGGAACAACCGCGCCCCCACGGCGCAACCGCGAACCCCTACCGCTCCAGCACCCCGTTGAACCGCCGAGGCAGCCCCAGCGGATTGTCGTCCCGCAGCTCCGCGGGAAGCAGCGCCTCGGGCGCCCCCTGATAAGCCACCGGCCGCAGCCACCGCTCAACAGCCGTGCCCCCCACCGACGTGGACGTCGAAGTGGTCGCCGGGTAGGGCCCCCCGTGCTGCTGAGCCGCGGCGACGGCAACCCCCGTCGGCCAGCCATTGACCAGCACCCGCCCCGCCAGCGGCACGAGCTCCGCGAGGATCGACGCCCCGCGCCCCTCACCGGCGGCCTCCTCGGCGGAGACCTGCACGGTCGCCGTGAGGTTGCCCGGCAGCCGGGACAGCACGCCCGCCACCTCGGCGTCGTCCTCGTAGCGGGCCACCACGGTGACCGGACCGAAACACTCCTCCAGGAGCAGGTCGTGCTCGCCCCGTGCCGTCAACCGCGCGGCAGGCACGGTGAGGAACCCGGCGGCGACGGTGTGCTCGCCGCCCGAGCCCGGCGTCACCGGGGAGTCCACGTCGGGCAGCGCGGTGCGCTCGGCGACGCCTGCGACGAAGTTGTCCCGCATGCGGTGGTCGAGGAGCACTCCGGCGTCGGTGTCACTGACCGCGTCCGTGAGGGACTTGACCAGGCCGTCACCGGCGGCGCCCGCCGGCACCAGGACCAGGCCGGGCTTCACGCAGAACTGGCCGACGCCCAGGGTCATCGAACCGGCCAGCCCCGCGCCGATGGCCGCCGCCCGCTCGGTGGCCGCCGCCTCCGTGACGACGACCGGGTTCAGCGAGCCCAGCTCGCCGTGGAAGGGGATCGGCGCCGGACGCGCCGCCGCCGCGTCGAAGAGGGCGCGGCCGCCGCGGACGGAGCCCGTGAAGCCCGCCGCGGCGACCAGCGGGTGCTTGATCAGCTCGACGCCCGCCTCGAAGCCGTGCACCAGGCCGAGGACGCCGTCCGGGATGCCGTGGCGGGCGGCGGCCCGGCGCAGCACCTTGGCGACCAGCTCGGACAGGGCCGGGTGGTCGGGGTGCGCCTTGACGACGACCGGGCAGCCGGCCGCGAGGGCGCTGGCGGTGTCGCCGCCGGGGACGGAGAAGGCGAAGGGGAAGTTGGAGGCCGAGTAGACGGCGACGACGCCGAGCGGCACCTTGTAGCGGCGCAGGTCCGGGATCGGCGGGGTGGCGGTGTCGTCGGGGTGGTTGACGACCACGCCGAGGAACTCGCCCTCGTCGACGATGTCGGCGAAGGCGCGCAGCTGGTAGCAGGTGCGGGCGAGTTCGCCGGTGAGCCGGACGGGGCCGAGCGCGGTCTCCGCGTCGGCGACCTCGACGAGGGTGCTCTCGGCCGCCTTCAGCTCGTCGGCGGCGCCGCGCAGGAAGGCGGCGCGGACGGTTCGGTCGGTGAGGGCGTCCCGGGCGGCGTGCGCGGCGCGGACGGCGGCGTCCACCTCCTGGGCCGTGGCTTCCACCGCGACCTGTTCACGCTGCTTCCCGGTACGGGGGTCGACACTCCAGACTGGTGCTGCTGCCACCGCGGGTCCCTCCACGTGCATCGGAACGTGCTCTGCGTCGACTCGTTCGATATGCTGAACGCTGTCTCTGCTGATGAATATGCTGTTCGAGACTATTTCCCGTCGAACGAAGGGGTCAAGGGCGATGTCGGCTGTCGAGACGGGGGGCGGAGCGCAGGTCAAGTCCGCGGTACGGACGGTTGAGCTGCTCGAATACTTCGCCGGACGCCCCGGTATGCACTCCCTCGCGTCGGTCCAGGAGGCCGTCGGCTATCCCAAGTCCAGTCTCTACATGCTGCTGCGCACGCTGGTGGAGCTGGGCTGGGTGGAGACGGACGCCACGGGCACGCGGTACGGCATCGGTGTGCGGGCGCTGCTGGTCGGCACCTCGTACATCGACGGCGACGAGGTGGTCGCGGCGGCGCGGCCGACGCTGGACCGGCTATCCGACGACACGACGGAGACCATCCACCTCGCGCGCCTGGACGGCACGAACGTCGTCTATCTGGCCACCCGCCAGTCGCAGCACTACCTGCGGCCGTTCACCCGGGTCGGCCGCCGGCTGCCCGCGCACTCGACCTCGCTGGGCAAGGCGCTGCTGAGCACGTACACCGACGAGCAGGTCCGCAAGATGCTCCCGGAGACGCTCCCCGCGCTGACCGAGCACACCATCACCGACCGGGAGAAGCTCATCGGGGAGCTGCACCAGGTGCGGGAGCAGGGCTTCGCCGTGGACCGCGAGGAGAACACGCTGGGCCTGCGCTGCTTCGGTGTGGCGGTCCCGTACCGCACTCCCGCGCGGGACGCGATCAGCTGCTCGGTCCCGGTGGCGCGGCTCACGCCCGCGCACGAGCAGATGGTGAAGGACGCGCTGTTCGACGCCCGGGACCGGCTGACACTGGCCACGCGTAGGCTCTGATCCATGCACATCGCACTGCGCGAAGTACACGACAGCGATCTGCCCGTCTTCTTCCGGCAGATGAACGATCCGGAGGCCCTGCACATGGCGGCCTTCACCCACAAGGATCCGGCCGACCGCGACGCCTTCGAGGCCCACTGGAAAAAGATCCGGGCCTCCCGCGACGTCGTACGCACCATCCTCGGCGACGGTGACGTCATCGGCAGCACGGCGGTGTACGGGGAGCCGGGCGAGCGCGAGGTCACGTACTGGATCGACCGGGCGTACTGGGGCCAGGGCGTGGCCACGGCCGCGCTGCGGGCCCTGCTCGCCGAGGTGGGCGACCGCCCGCTGTACGCGCGAGCGGCGGCCGACAACGCGGCGTCGCGGCGCGTGCTGGAGAAGTGCGGCTTCGAGACCAGCGCCCGGGCGCGGGGGTTCGCCGCGGCCCGGGGCGAGGAGATCGACGAGGTCGTCCTGCACCTCGCGGAATGAGCCGGCGACCCCGCTGACGACCCGCCGACCGATGCGTCTCCGCCGCGCGGCGGAGGCGGATCGTCGGTGCGCAGGACGTGCCGGGGGTGTGGGCGCGGGAGCGTGGAGCCATGACGCAGACCCTCGCCTCCACCACCTCCACGGCCTCCACCGCCTTCCCGGCCGCTGCTTCCGCCTCCAACGGCTTCCCGGCCGCTTCCGGCGCGGGGACCGCCCGTGCCCGTCGGCTGCTGCGCGCGGTCGCCGTCGTCGCCTGCCTGCCGTACCTGGGGCTCAAGGTCGCCTGGATCGCCGGGAGTCACGTGGGGATCCCGGCCGGCAGCGTCCTCCTCGACCACCGGGTCACCATGGCCGTGGCCAACGGGCTCACGGTGCTGCTGGACAGCTGTGTGATCGCGCTGGCATTGGTGCTCACCCGCCCGTGGGGCCTGCGGGTGCCCGCGTGGCCGCTGGCGTTCCCGGTGTGGGTCGCCACGGGTCTGCTCGCGCCGATCATGGCCGGGTTCCCGTTGCAGCTCCTGACGCGGGCGTTCGGCGAGGACACCGCGACGGCGTCGGGACCGGGAGGCGAGCCCTTCCTCCACTCATGGGTGTTCGCGGTCGTCTACACCGGTTTCATCGTGCAGGGTCTCGCCCTGGGGACGCTGTTCGTCCTCTACGCGCGGGGCCGTTGGGGGCAGTTGTGGCACGGACGGGTGGGGGATCTGCCGGTGCGCGCCGTCGCGGCGCCGTTCAAGGCCGTCGCCGTCATCGGTGCCGTCCTCGCGGCCTTCCCGCTCGCGGTCCGGCTGTACTGGGCGAGCGGCGGCACGGCGGGGCTCGGGACGGGGGAACACGCGGACGGCTTGCGGGTGCTGGAGGGCATGCACGTCGCGTTCCTCGCGGCGGCCGTCACCGGCACCCTGCTGCTCGCCCTCCGCCGCGCCCGGCGCCTTCCGGTCGCGGTGCCCCTCGCCTCGGCCTGGGTCTGCTCCGGTGCCGCGGCCTGCTGGGGCGGCTGGGTGCTGCTCGCCACGCTGATGCCCGCGGACGATCCCGCCGACCGCCCGGACACGCTGATGACGCTCACCTACGCTGGGCAGATGACCGTCGGCCTCCTCCTCGCCTCAGTCGGCGCCCACTTCCTCACCCGGCGGTCGGTCACCGCCCGCACCCGGCCGTGACCGCGTTCGCCCGGTTCCTGTTCGGCCGACGGGCGCGCCTGCGGTGGATCCATCTGATCCTCGGCGGCGCGCTCGCCATGCCGTACGTCCTCGTCGGCTCGGTCGTCGTCGGCCCGGTCGCCGGGGATGCGAACGTGTTCGGCTCGCTCCGCCTCCAACTGGCCTCGTTCGCCGTCGGGTTGCCGCTCGCCGCCGTCACCTCGCTGTTCCCGCTCACCCGGCCCCTGGAGTCGGGCGTGGTGCGGTCGCTGTGCGGCGTCGAGGGCGACCGGCTGGCCCACGGGCCCGCCCGGACCAAGGGCGAGAAGGGGCGTACGGCGGCCTGGTTCACGCTGCATCTGGGGGCCGGCGGGATCGTGGCGGGGATGTCGCTGGCGGTGCCGCCGTTCGCGGCCGCGCTGGTCCTGCTGCCCTTCGTGCCGGCGCTGCGTGACGACCGGACGGGGATGCCGGGCTTCTTCCACCACACCTGGGTGCTCTTCCTCGCGCCGTTCGCGGGCGCCGCGATGCTGGTCGCGCTCGCCGGGTGCGCCGGCGTCTGCGGCACGCTGCTGGCCCGCTGGGCGCCCGCGCTGCTCGGCCCCTGTGCCGAGGACCGCCTCGCGGCGGCCGAGGCCCGCGCCGCCGACCTCGCCGTCCGCAACCGGCTCGCGCGTGAACTGCACGACTCGGTCGGCCACGCCCTGAGCGCGGTCACCCTCCAGGCGAGCGCCGCCCGCCGGGTGCTGGAGTCCGACCCGGAGTTCGTGCGCGAGGCGCTCGCCGCGATCGAGGACACCACGCGCCGCACGGTCGGCGAACTCGACGCCGTACTGGGCGTACTGCGCGAGGGCGACGCTCCCGGTGACGCCTGGGACACCGCGCCCGCGCCGACGCTCGCCGCCGACCTGGACGGCCTGCTGCGCCGCACCCGCGCGGGCGGACCCCGGGTGACGGCCACCGTCGCCGCCGACCCCGAGTCGCTTCCGCCGCTGGTCTCCCGCGAGGCGTACCGCATCGTGCAGGAGGGGCTGAGCAACGCGCTCAGGCACGCGGGCGAGGAGGTCGGCGTGGCGCTGCGCGTCGAGGTGCTGGACGGCGATCTGCGGATCACCGTCGAGAATCCCCTGAGGGGGTCCTGCCCCGTCCCGCGTCCCGGCGGCGGTCACGGCCTGCGCGGCATCACCGACCGGGCCCGGCTGCTGGGCGGCGCGGCCGAGGCGGGCCCCGCGGGGCCGCTGTGGCGGCTCCACGTCCGACTGCCCCTGTCCGACTGCCGCTGAAGGGAACCGCGTGACCCGTCCGCCGATCCGGATCGTCCTCGCCGACGACGAACGCATGGTCCGCACCGCCCTGCGCGCCATCCTCTCCGCCGAACCGGACCTGGAGGTCGTCGGGGAGGCCGCCACCGGCGCCGAGGCCGTCTCCGTCGTGCGCCAGACCCGCCCGGACGTGGTCCTGATGGACGTCCGGATGCCCGAGGTCGACGGCATCCGCGCCACCGAGCAGATCCTCGCCACGCTCGCCGGACCGCCCCGCGTCGTGGTCGTGACCACCTTCGAGAACGACTCCTACGTCTACGACGCGCTGCGCGCAGGTGCCGCCGGCTTCCTGCTCAAGCGCGCCGACGCCGACACCCTCGTCCGGGCGGTACGGCTGGTGGCGCACAGCGACACGCTGCTGTTCCCGGCGGCGGTGCGGACGCTGGCGGCCGAGCACGCGCGCGCGAATCCCGCGCCGCCGCCCTGGGTGGCGCGGCTGACCGGGCGCGAGGGCGAGGTGCTGCGGCTGATGGCGACCGGCCTGACCAACGCGGAGATCGCCGGGCGGCTCGGTGTGGGCCCGGCCACGGCGAAGACCCACGTGGCGGCGGTGCTGGCGAAGACCGGCGCCCGGGACCGCACGCAGGCGGTGATCCGGGCCTACGAGGCGGGCTTCATGAACGGACGATGAGAAAGATGAGAAAACGGGGCACATGGGAACGATCGCTTCCCGCCCGTTCGTCCTGTCAGCGGGATGAACAAGACGATCAGGCGCGCCTCGGTCTTCACGCTGCTCCTGGTGTTCGCTCTGCTGATCAGGGCGACCTGGGTGCAGTTCTACGAGGGCGAGGCGCTCGCGGACAGCAAGGACAACCGGCGGGGCGCGATACAGACGTACGCGGGCCCGCTCGGGAACATCATCGTGGCCGGCCGGTCGGTCACCGGCTCGGCGTCGACGGAGGGCGGCGACCTCGCGTACAAACGCACCTACGAGAAGGGCAAGCTGTATGCGGCGGTGACGGGCTACGCCTCGCAGGCGTACGCGCCGACGCAGCTGGAGGGCATCTACCAGGACGTGCTCAACGGCACCGATCCGCGGCTGAAGACCGTGATGGACACGGTCACCGGCACCCGGGCCGAGCCGGGCAACGTGGTCACGACCATCGACCCGGACGTGCAGAAGGCCGGGCTCGAGGCGCTGGGCGAGACGAAGGGCGCCGCCGTCGCGATCGACCCGAAGACGGGCAAGATCCTCTCGGTCGTCTCGACCCCCTCGTACGACCCGACGTCGCTGACCGACGCCAACACCGCCGGTGAGGCCTGGGAGAAGCTCACCGAGGACCCGGACAAGCCGCTGACCAACCGCGCGCTGCGCCAGCCGCTGCCGCCGGGCTCGACGTTCAAGCTGGTCGTCGCGGCCGCCGCGCTGGAGAACGGGCTGTACGGATCGGTCGACGAGAAGACCGACAGCCCGGACC
Source organism: Streptomyces sp. BBFR51 (assembly GCF_044591655.1). NCBI lineage: Bacteria > Bacillati > Actinomycetota > Actinomycetes > Kitasatosporales > Streptomycetaceae > Streptomyces > Streptomyces sp. BBFR51. The sequence goes on from NZ_CP172448.1 coordinate 2,088,153, forward strand.
CCTACACCCTCCCGGACACCACGACGGACCTGACCAACGAGAACCCGAACGCCCCCTGCGAGAACGCCACGATCCGCACCGCGCTCCAGTACTCGTGCAACAACGTCTTCGCGAAGATGGCCGTCGACCTCGGCCAGGACGAGCTGCGCGCCATGGCGGAGAAGTTCGGCTTCAACGACGAGACACAGGACGTGCCGGTACGGGCCTACACCAGCGTGTACCCGAAGGACATGAACCGTTCGTCGACGGCTCTGACGGGCATCGGCCAGTTCGACGTGACGGCGACCCCGCTGCAGATGGCGATGGTCTCCGCGGCCCTGGCCAACGGCGGCGAGCTGGTCTCCCCGCACATGGTGTCGCAGGTCACCGACAGCGGCGGCGACGTCCTCGAGGACCACTCCGACCCGGACTCGAAGCGGATCGTCAGCTCCTCCACCGCCGAGCAGTTGCAGTCGGCCATGGAGACCGTCGTCGCGAAGGGCACGGGTTCCAACGCGCAGATCTCCGGCGCCACGGTCGGCGGCAAGACCGGCACGGCCCAGCACGGCGAGAACAACAGCAAGACGCCGTACGCCTGGTTCACCTCGTACGCCAAGTCCGACTCCTCGGACAAGGAGGTCGCCGTGGCGGTCATCATCGAGCAGTCCGACGCGGCCCGCAGCGAGGTCAGCGGCAACGGCCTGGCGGCCCCGGTGGCCAAGGCGATGATGGAGGCGGCACTGGGAAGCTGAGTCCCTCCCCCGCGGGTTCGGTCTGCCGTACGGTGTTCGACACCGGGGAAGCCGCTGCGAGGAGAGTCCGCCCGTGAGGACAGTCGTCGACGACGCAGCCTCCGCGGAGTTCCACGCCTTCTTCGAGCGTCACTACGCCGAACTGTCCCGGCTCGCCCATCTGCTGACGGGCGAGCCGGACGCCGCCGACGACCTCGCGGCGGACGCCCTGCTCGCCCTGTGGCACCGCTGGGACCGGGTCCGCGCGGCCGACCATCCGGTGGCGTACGCGCGCGGTGTCGTCGCCAACCTCGCCCGCACCCGTATCCGGACCGCCGTGCGCGAGCGCAGACGGGTCGCCCTGTTCTGGTCGCAGCGCGAGGAGCGGGCGGAGAACCCGGACGTCGCGGGTGTGGTGGACGTGCAGGAGGCGCTGCGCCGGCTGCCGTTTCGCAAGCGGGCGTGCGTGGTGCTGCGGCACGCGTTCGACCTCTCCGAGAGGGACACGGCGCTCGCCCTGGGCATCTCGGTGGGCACGGTGAAGAGCCAGACGTCGAAGGGAGTGGCCGAACTCCAGCGGCTGCTCGGCACCCGGGCCGCTCCCCGTGCTCCCCAGCAGGTGCGCGCGGCCGTCGCGCACAGCTCAGAGGCCGCGGGAGGCAGCCGATGACCGGGCGGCGGGACGTGGACGAGGAGCTGCGCGCCCGGCTGCGCGAGGCGGCCGGGGCGCACACACCCGACCGGGCCCGGATCCTGGCCCGGGTCGAGCGCGGCATGACGGTCCGGGACCGTCCCGGGCAGCACCGGCCGGCCCGTCCGCCCCTGCCGGGCTGGGTGCGGGTGGCCGGTGCGACGGCCGCGGTGGCGGGCGTCCTGGTCGCCGGCGGCTACGCGGTCGCGTCCGCGGTGAAGGACGACGCCCCCACGCAGCGCTCGGTCGCCACCTCGCCGGGCCCTCGGGAGCCCGTGCCTCGGGGGCCCGGGTCTCGGGAGGGCGGGTCTCGGGAGGGCGGCCCGCTGTGGTCGCGGGGCGCGGTGGACCCGCACAGCAACGAGTTCTGGGCGCAGAGCAACATCACCCTGAGAACGAGCGCCCCGCTGACCGCGCTCACCGTGGAACTGCGGGTGGCGCAGACCGGCTCGGTGACCTCCACCGGGGCCTGGCGGTCGCTGCCGGAGGGCGACTTCACGTTCACGGTCGACGAGCGGGACGGTTTCCTCGTCTACCGGTGGACGCTCGAGCGGGGCCGTACGGTCCCGGCGGGCGAGTGGATGTTCGCCGGGCAGTACAACCACGAGCGCGGTGGCCGGGACGCCGGCGGCGACGGCTACTCCGCGACGGCCACCGCCGCGTCCGGACGCCTCTCGGTGGAGGGCGGCTTCACCCCCCGCGGCTGAGGGAGCGCACCGCTACTCGACGAAGTACGTCGGGTTGGGCAGCTTGTACGTGCGGTCCGCGTAGCCGCCCTGGAGGTCGGAGTACTGGTCGCCGAAGTTGGCGACGATGTCGTACCCGAGGTCCCGCTCGATGTGCCGGCGGGTGCCCGCCTTGTACTGCACGGTGGTGCAGGTCCAGGTGCCCGGGGTGGCGCAGTGGGCCAGGTAGGACGGCGGGTCGGCCTTGTCCTTGAGGAAGACGTGGCCGGTGTCGAGGTTCACGTCGGCGCCGACCTTCTTCAGGTTCTCGACGGCGGCGGCGCGCTGCGCCTCGCTCAGGCCGGAGTTGTAGAAGACCTCGACGCCCCTCTTCTCGGCGTACGTGGCGAGTCCCGGGCTGCCGGGGACCGCCGGGCGGTCGGCCCGGTCGACGTAGGCGGCCCAGGTGTCGCCGTCGTAGCCGTAGTTGTTCTTCTTCTCGTAGTCGAGGCTGAGGAGCAGCGTGTCGTCGATGTCGAAGACGACCGCGGGCTTGGTGTGCTTGTGGTGCGCCGTGCGGGCCGCCCGGTCGATCTGCTTCTTCGCGGCCGTGTCGAGGCGGGCCAGATCGGCGGCGTACGGGCTGTCCGGGGATGCCTGGTAGACGCCGTCGGCGTCGAGCGTGGTGCCGTAGTAGGCGTCGATGTCCTTGGCCAGCACCCCGATGTTGTACGGCTCGTGGGTGGAGTTGGCCGTCGACTGGCCGGCGGTGGCCGCGCCCGTGCCGTACAGGACGGCGCCGGCGACGGCACAGGCGGCGGTGACGGTCGCAACGCGCAGTGGTTTATGCATGACACAGGTTTCTACGCGCGTCACCCGGGTGAGCGCGAGACCCGTGGCCGGATCCGCGCCCCTTTACCTGGCAAAAATCGCGTCAAGCAGGTCAAGTGCCGCCCGGGAGGGACCGGTCGGCGCCGCCGGTCAGCGCCGCCGGTCGTACGGCCGCCAGTCGCCCAGGTACGCCTCCCGGGTGTGCGTGGCGGCCTCGGCGCGGGTGAGCCGGGGCCGGTTCTCGGGGACGGTGACCGCGGCGCCGGGGCCGGTGTTGCGGTACTCGCCGAAGCGCTGCTCCTGCCAGGGGTGGGCCTCCCGCATGTCGGCGTAGGGCGCCACCGCGTCGATGCCCGCGCCGAGGTGGCTCTCGCGCACGGTGAGCATCGGGTGGGCGGTGGTGTCGGAGCTGGGCACCCAGGGGCGGGCCAGCTTGTAGTAGCCGTCGGGGGCCTCGCTGCTGACGCGGCCCCGGGTCACCAGGTAGCCGCGCGGGTTGGCGCCCGCCGTGGACGGAGCGAACACGAAGCCGTAGGGGGCGGCGTCGAGGTCGGTGCGGGTCAGGGTGCGGAAGTGGCAGTGCTCGTACACGGCCGTCGCCCGGCCGAAGACGAAGTCGACGTCGCCCTCTACGTAGCAGCGCTCGTAGTACTGGCGGGCGAAGAGGGAGAGGTCGCGGGTGTCGGCGTAGAGGGTGTCCTGGTGGCCGAGGAAGTGGCAGTCGTGGAAGGCGGACCGGTCGCCCATGACCTTGATGGCGACCGCCTGGGTGCCGGTCCAGTCGGGCCGGTCGGCGCGCAGCCAGTCGTTGGCGAAGGTGATCCGGCGGGCGGTGAAGCCGTCGGCGCGCACGGTGGTGGTCGCCGACCCGCTGGTGCCGTAGGTGCCGGAGCCGTCCGGCTTGGGGGTGCCGGCCGCGTTGTCGTAGACGACGACCACGTCGCGCGGGTCCCTGGAGGCGCCGATCCAGGTCGCCCCGGTGCGGTCGGCGTCCACGGAGACCGTCTCGCGGTAGGTGCCGGGGGCGAGGACCAGCGTCCAGCCGTCGCCCTCGGTCGCGGTGACGGCGGCCTGTACGGAGGTGAAGTCGCCGCGGCCGTGCGGGTCGACGTACAGGGTCTTCGGGTTGCGGCGCGCGGCCGGTGAGCCGTACCGGCCGAAGGGCCGCGGGCGCCGTCGGGTGCCGGCGGCCGCGGGTCCGGCGGCGAGGCCGAGGGCGGCGCCCGCGCCGGCGGTCGTCAGGAGGAAGCCTCTGCGGGATGGGGCGGGTCGGTGCATACGGGTGCTCCTTCGGGGTGCGGGACCGAAGGGGCCGGGGCGGTGCGGGCGCCCCGGCCCGGTTCGGGGACGGACGTCAGCGCAGGCGGCCGGCGCCCGCGCCGTGGTCGACGACGACCGAGACCGCCCAGGCGGGCAGGACCTGGGTGCGCAGGGTGGGCCGCCAGCCGGCGCCGGAGCGCAGGGTCTCGTCCGGGATCTGCGCGTTGTGGACGGCGATCAGGTCGACGGTGCGGCCGTTGACGCGGTTGTGGGCGGCGGTGAGGGGCGAGTCGTTCCAGCGCTTGAGCACCTTGGCGGGGCTGACGCCGTGGGGCAGGGTGAAGGCGTTGTGCTCGGCGACGAGCGCGGACTCCTTGCCGACGCCGAAGCTGTAGGCGTAGTCGTCCGTGGCCACGAAGTGGTTGCTGTAGACGTCGACCTGGCCGAAGCGGACGCGGGGGGCGCGCTCGACGAGGTTCTTGAACAGGTTGTGGTGGAAGGTCGCCTTCAGGTGGCCGCGGTCGACGGCGGCGGTGGACTCGCTGTCGCTGTTGCCGATCAGGATGGTCTTGTCGTGCTCGGTGAAGACGTTCCAGGACGCGGTGACGTAGTCGGCGCCCTTCACGATGTCCAACTGCCCGTCGTGCTGCTGGTAGAGCATGCCGAAGTAGATGGGCGCCGCGCTGTCGGGGTGCTCGCCGTCGGTGAAGGTGTTGTGGTCGAGCCAGACGTGCGTCGACCCGTAGACCACGGCGCTGTCGTACTCGGAGTTCCAGTTGCCCTGGTCGCCGTCCGTGGGGTCCCACTGCGGGAAGCAGTCCACGGGGCTCTCGAAGGTCAGGTTGCGGACGATGACGTTGTCCACGCCCTTGATCTGGAGGCTGGCGCCCTTGAGGCCGGCGTCGCGGCCGACGCCGATGATCGTGGTGTTGGAGGGGACCTCCACCTTGATGGACCGGTCCTGCTGTGCGGCGGAGGCGCGGCGCAGGCCCTCGGGGCTGTCGTCGGGCTCGGCGCTCAGGTCGGTGTCCATGCCCCAGTTCTCGGGCGAGTACGTCTCCAGGTAGGCGTCGAAGTCGTAACCGGGCGCGGCGAAGGCCTCGCAGCCCTCCGAGACGGCGTCGACGGTGCCCTTCACCTTGATGATCCTGGGCGCGGTGCCCTCGGCGGCCAGGGCGGCCCTGAACCCGGCCCAGTCGGTGACGGTGTACACGTCGTCCGCGTCGGCCGCGGCCCCGCCGGTGGTGCCGGCGCCGTGGGAGGCCCAGCCGTCCTTCGCGGGCAGCGTCTGCCGGGCGGTGTCACGGTGCTGGTGGTGACCGGGGCGGGCCTCGGCCGTGGCGGCGGTCAGGCTCAGCACGAGCGCGGTGCAGCCGGCCAGCGCGGCCGCTCTCTTCGGGGCGAGTTTTATGGCGTGCCCATGCCATCTCCGTGCGTTCATGGTACGGCTCTCCTTCGGAATCGGATCGTGGGGTGAGGGGCGATCAGGTGAGGGGCGGCGATCAGGTGAGGGGCGATCAGGGGTGTCGTACGTCGGCCGGCGCGGGCCAGTCGATCCAGGACCCGGGGACCTCCTCGTCCAGCCGGCGCACGTCCCGGTGCGCCAGCACCCGCCCGCGCAGCAGCTCCCGGGCGACGAGCCGGGCGACGGCGATCGCGCCCGGCGGGTTGAAGTGGGTGTTGTCCTGCTCGGTGGCGGTCCAGTTGAAGTACGCCTTGGTCCCCTCCACACCGAGCCGCTGCCACAGCGCGAGCGACAGCGCCTGCGGGTCGAGCAGCGCCACGCCCTCCTGACGCGCGAGCGCCCGCATCGCCGCCGGGTACTCCCCGTGGCTCGGCTGCGCGGTGCCGCCCGCGTCGAACCGCCGCCGCTCGACGGGCGTGGCCAGCACCGGCCGCGCCCCACGGGCCCGCGCGCCGTCGACGTACATCCGCAGGTAGTCCTGGTACGTCGTCCAGGGCTCGGTGTAGCGGGTGGGGTCCTCGTCCTTCTCGTCGTTGTGCGCGAACTGGACGAGCAGAAGGTCGCCGGGGCGGATCGCGCCGAGCACGACGTCCAGCCGCCCTTCGTCGACGAAGCTCTTCGAACTCCGCCCGTTCACGGCGTGGTTGGCGACGCGCAGGTCCTTGCGGAGGAAGAAGGGCAACGCCATCCCCCACCCGGTCTCGGGCGCGGCGTCGGCGTACTTCTGCGCGGCGGTGGAGTCACCGGTGATGTAAAGGGTGCGGGGGTGGCGTCCGCCGGCCTGGGCGGTACCGGTGGCGGCGAACGCCAGGGGAACAGCGGCTACGGCGGCGGAGGCGATCTGTCTTCGGGTGACGGACACGTCGGCACACCTTCCAGGAGGGGTGAGGGACAACAACCCGGGGGCGGCCCGCAGGCCCGCGGCCCGCACACGACAGACCGCCCCGCGGCGATTTCCGGCTCGGGCCGGTCAGCCCATCTGCTCCGTCCACTCGGCCTGCGCCTCGTTGAGCTGCTCGGCCACCGTGTCCAGGAACGACTTCGCACTCATCTTCCCCAGCAGCACCTTCTGGAAGTTCGGCTCGTTGTCCGCCTTGGAGATGGTGTTCCAGTCCGGCAGGTAGTACGGCAGCTGGACGATGGTCGTGGACCCGTCGTTCAGTGCGTCCGCCGCCAGCTTGGTGGGCTCGGCCTTCTGGATCCACGCGTCGCCGGAGGCCCCCGTGTTGGACGGCACCTGCCCGGCCGACTCGTTGAACTTCGAGTTCTGCTCCTTCGAGGTGGCGAACTCGATGAACTTCCAGGCGGCCTCCTTGTTCTTCGAGCTCTTGAACATGCCGAGCCCGTCGACCGGGTTGGACACCTGGACCCGCTTGCCGGTAGCGCCGACCGGCTGCGGGATGCCGCGGAACTTGTCGACGCCGAGCGCCTTCACGTGGTCCTGGTAGGAGCCCAGGTTGTGGTTGAGCATGCCGATCGTGCCGGTGTCCCACTGGGCGACCATCTTGGCGAAGTCGTTGTTGACGTCGGCGGCCGGCGTGACCTTCTTGTAGAGCGCCGCGTACTTCTCCAGCGCCTCGACGTTCTTCGGGTCGTTGACGGTGGTCTTCTTCTTGTCGGCGTCCCAGAACGAGGTGATGCCGGACTGCCCGTACATCGCGTCGAGCGCCTGGGCGATGGAACCCGAGCCGCCGCGGATGGTGTAGCCGAACTCGTTCTTGCCGGCGTTGGTCAGCTTCTCGGCCGCCTCGTAGAACTTGTCCCACGTCGTCGGCGCGTCGAGACCGGCCTTCTCGAACAGGTCGGTGCGGTAGTAGAGGACGCCGTTGTTGGCGGAGGTCGGCGCCGAGTACAGGGTGCCGTCGCCGCCGCCGGCGGCCTTCAGGGACTCGACCATGTCCTTGTTGAGCTGGCCGCTCAGGGGGGACTTGCCGAGCCGGTCGTCCAGCGGTTCCAGGGCGCCCTGGGCGGAGAAGCCCGCGAGCATCGACGCGGTCACGCCGCCGACGTCCGGCAGGCCGCCGCCCTGGATGGCGGTGTCGACCTTGGACTGGTACTCGGTGGCGGCGATCCCGACGTACTCCACGTCGATGTCCGGGTTCGCCTTCTCGAAGTCGGCGATGATCTCCTTCCAGACGGCCGTACGGATACCGCCGTTGTTGTCCCAGAAGACGATCTTTCCCTTGCCGCTGCCCTCGGCGCCCTTGTCGCCGCCCGACCCGCTGCCGTCGTCACCGCAGGCGGTGGCGGTCAGCGCGAGCACGGCCCCCAGGGCGACGGCGACGGATGTCCGGCGCCTGCCTGCGCCTCTGCTGCTGAGAATGCTGATCTTCATTGGTCGGCTCTCTTCTTCTGGATCCAACGGAGCAGTGGAACGGAGCGGTGGAACGGAGCGGTGCACGTGCTGAACGCGTGGGGGGCGGTGGGGTGGATCAGTGGTGGGGGCGGGGTTCGATCCGGAACCGGGTGAAGGTGGCGACGCCGGCGTGTCCCTGGCCGGCGGGCGCGAGCGCGAACAGGCCGAGCAGTGCGCCGACCCAGCGCCAGGGTGTGGCGGCGAACTCCTGGCCGACGGGGTGCGGGCCGTCGCCGAGGTCGTAGGAGAAGCGGCAGCGCGCCCCGGGAACGGTCTCGATCCGCAGCCGGACCCGTCCCCCGGGTGCGGGGCGGGGCCGGTCGGCGTCCCGCTCGGTCTCGGCCACCGACTCGGCGAACCGGTGCACCAACTGCACCGTCCCGTCCGGGTCCCGCTGGAGCCCGATCCAGCGGTAGGCGTCGCCGAGCACCGCGAGCCCGGCCCGCGCGCCCGGTTCCTCGCCCTCCAGCCGCAGCTCGACCTCGATCACCGAGGGCTCGCCGGGGAACCGCTGGGTGAGGACGCTCGGCAGTACCCGCAGGTCGTGCGCGTCGGCCGAGCGGACGCAGGCCAGCCGCAGCCCGTCCCCGGAGTGCTGGGTGGCCCAGCCGTCGCGGGGGTTGGCGGTCCACGACCACTGGCGGCCGTACCGTCCGCCGGGGAAGTCGTCGTCCCTCGCGGGTGCGGCGGCCGGCTGCGGGGGCAGCGCGGGGCGCGGGTGTTCGGTGACCGGTACGCCGTCGTCGCCCAGCACCGGCCAGCCCTCGGCGTCCCACCGCATCGGCTGGAGGTGGACCACCCTGCCGTACGCGCCGCGCTGCTGGAAGTGCAGGAACCAGTCCTCGCCGGCCGGCGTGCGCACCCAGCCGCCCTGGTGGGGGCCGTTGACGTCGGTGTCGCCCTGTTCGAGGACGACCTTCTCCTCATACGGCCCGAAGAAGCCGCGGGAGCGGAAGGCGCCCTGCCAGCCGGTCTCCACCGAGCCGGCGGGTGCCAGGATCCAGAACCAGCCGTCGTGGCGGTAGAGCTTGGGGCCCTCCAGGGTGAACCAGCCGGGGAGGCGGTCGCCGTCGACGATCACCTCGCCGTCGTCGAGGAGCTCGGTGCCGTCGGGGTGCATGCGGTGACCGGTGAGGCGGTTCTTGATCCCGGAGCGGGATCTGGCCCAGGCGTGCACGAGGTAGGCCTCGCCGGTCTCCTCGTCCCACAGGGGGCACGGGTCGATCAGCCCCTTGCCGGCCTTCACCAGCCGTGGCGCGGTCCACGGGCCCCTGATCTCGGGCGCGTTGACCTGGAAGACGCCCTGGTCGGGGTCGCCCCAGAAGATCCAGAAGCGGTCGGCGTGGTGGCGCAGGGCCGGGGCCCAGACGCCGCAGTCGTGCCGGGGCACCGCGAACGCCCGCTCGGGCTCCAGACGGTCCAGGGCGTGCCCGACCAGGGTCCAGTCGACCAGGTCGCGGGAGTGCAGCAGCGGCAGGCCGGGGACGCGGCCGAAGCTGGACGCGGTCAGGTAGAAGTCGTCGCCGACGCGCACGACGTCCGGGTCGGACCAGTCCGCGTTCAGGACGGGGTTGGTGTACGTCTTCGGTGCCTCGGGGGTCACGGCGGCCCCGGGCGTCGATCCGGTCCCGGAGGTCACGGGCTCACCGCCTTTCGTACGAGGGTGGCGGCGCCGTCGGCGTCGAGGCGGCCGTCGGCTACGACGGTGACGATCCGGCGGACCAGGGTGTCGCCCGGGGCGACGGCCACGCGGTCGTCGTGGGCCAGCGAGGAGCCGACTCCCGGGTACTCCTCGGTGCGCACGAACCACGGGTCGCGCCGGGTGCGTTCGGTGACGCCGGCGAACACCAGCGACCAGGTGTCGCCGGTCAGGGCGAGCCAGTCGGCGCCGGCGCCGTGCACCTCCCCCTCGCCCTCCCGGTCGGCGGTGAAGACCCGCGGGGCCGTGCCCTCCTTGCGGGCGCGCCAGAAGAAGCCGCCGTAGGCCGCGCCGGGGCGTCCGTTGGTGGCGGGGCTGCCGAGGGTGAGCGGGTCCGGGGTGACGTTGGTGAGGGAGAAGGTGAAGTCCAGTGCCCAGGCGGTGGCGGTGAGTTCGGTGGCCGCGACCGTGCGGCGCTCGCGCAGCAGCTCGGTGCCGGCGGCGACCCAGCGCAGCTCCTCGACGAAGCCGTCGGGGTCGCTGAGCTGGAAGGCGGTGTGCCGCTGGGTGCCGTGGTTGTCCAGCTCGGTCGGACCCCGGTCGCGCACGTAGGTGCGCCCGCCCCAGAAGTTGTGCCCCTCGACGTCGGGAACGGCGACACCGACGCCGAGGTGATGGAGGTGGTCGGCGGGACCGAACTCGGTCACGGCGGTGCCGGCCAGGGTGGTGACGGGGTGCAGGTAGGGGCGCGGGGAGAGCCGGTGGGGCAGTTCGGGACGGGTGACGTAGCGGGCGACGGGGCGGCCCGCCACGCGCAGCACCGGGGAGTCGTTGCCGGTCATCGGGTGCTCACCTCGTATCGCGGGTGCTCGGTGTGCGGCGCCCAGGGCGCGCCCAGCTCGGAGTACAGGGAGAGGGTGTCGGCGGCGGCGGCCACGAACCCGTCGATGCCCGGGACCACGCGGCGGCTCTCGCCGGGGACGCGCCGCCAGGCGGCCTCGGGCAGCGGGTCCGGGTCGGGGGCCCGCCGGATCGCCTCGACGACCCGCATGAAGGCGCCCGTCTCGTCCGGGGGCACCAGCAGGGGGGTGCCGGTATCGAGGTGGTCGACCAGGTTCTCCAGCAGGTCGGTGCGGTCGTAGTGGTACTCCTCGGGGCCGTGGCCGCCGCGCTGGAGCAGGATGCGGTCCTGCTTGTACCAGAACGTGATGCGGCCGCTGCCGCCGTGCACGAGGACGTACGGCTCGGCGGCCCGCTCGGCGCACAGGGTCGCGGCGACGGTGACACGGTGCCCGCGCGCCGTGCTGATCCGCACGCAGGAGGTGTCGTCGGCCTCGATGTCGTTGGCGTGGCTCAGCTCGGTCTCGATACCGGCGACGTCCTCGGCGCGGGCGGTGCCGCCGAGGGCGAGGGCGGTGGCGACCGCGTGCGCCAGCGGGTTGGTCAGCGCGCCGTCGATCACGTCGGCGCCGTCGAGGCGCCGCTTGCCCGACCAGGGTGCCCGGCGGAAGTAGGCCTCGTCGCGCACCCACGCGCCGGCTCCGCCGATGCCCGCCACCTCGCCGATCGCGCCCTCGGCGACCAGTTCGCGGACGGCGGGCACCGCGTGCGAGCCCATCGACTGGAACCCTATCTGGCAGGCGACGCCGGCCTCGGCGACCCCGTCGGCCATGCGCCGGAACTCGGCGTACGACGGTGCCGGGGGCTTCTCGAGGAGCAGGTGGACGCCTTTGCGGGCGGCGGTCAGCGCGAGGTCGGTGTGGGTGGGGATCGGCGTGCAGATGACGGCGATCCGGGCGCCGGTGGAGTCGAGGAGGGCGCCGAAGTCGGCGGACTGCTCGGGGAGTTCGCCGCCGGCCTCCTGCTCGGTCAGCGGGGTCAGTTCGCAGATGCCGGCCAGCCGGACCAGTCCGGCCCGCTCCAGGCGGCGGATGTTGGCGACGTGCCAGCGGCCGTGACCGCGGGCGCCGGCGAGGACGACGGGAACCCGGCTCATCCCTTCACCGCCCCCGCGCTGAAGCCGGTGATCAGCCACTTCTGGATGAAGGCGAAGACGATCACGACGGGGACGGCGGCGATGATGCCGCCGGCGGCGAGCGCGCCGAGGTCGACGCTGTCCGCGCTCATCAGGGAGTTCAGGCCGACCGGGATGGTCTGCTTGCTCTGGTTGTTGAGGAACATCAGGGCGAACAGGAAGTGGTTCCAGGAGTGCACGAAGGCGAAGGAACCCACGGCGATCAGGCCAGGACGCAGCAGCGGCAGCACGACGATACGAAAGGCGCGGAGCCTGCCGCAGCCGTCGACCCAGGCGGCCTCCTCCAGGGAGTACGGCACGTTCTTGATGAAGTTGCTGATCAGGATGATCGACAGCGGCAGTTGGAAGACGGTCTCGGCGATGATGACGCTGCCGAGCGAGTTGATCATCTGGAGTTCGGCGAAGATCTCGAAGAGCGGCACCAGCAGGAGCGCGCCGGGCACGAACTGGGAGCAGAGCAGGCCGAGCATGAAGGCCCGCTTGATCTTGAAGTCGAACCGGGCGAGGGCGTAGCCGCCGGCCAGGGCGACGAGCGTGGTCATCACCAGGGTCGCGACGCCGACGTACACGCTGTTCTCGAAGAAGGTGCCGAAGCTGCGGTCGGTCCACACCTTCTCGAAGTGCTCGGTGGTCATCGGCCAGGGCACGAGCGAGGTGGAGCCGGCCGGGCGCAGCGCGAAGAGCAGGATCCAGTAGAAGGGGATCAGCGTGAAGACCAGGTAGATCCCGAGCGGCAGGTAGATCTGCCAGCGGGGCACCTCGTCCCAGGCCGGGCGCTTCTTGTTCGGCCGCGGCGGCGTGGGGGCGATGCGCGCGGGGGCGGGGGCGGCCGTGGTGGCCTCCTTGGTGATCACTTCTTCTCGCCTCCGAACTTGCTCAGCCGCAGGTAGACGATCGAGCAGAAGAGCAGGATCACGAACGCGACCGTGGTGAGGGCCGACGCGTAGCCGAAGTCGTGGGCGTCGACGCTGGTGTTGGCGATGTACAGCGGCAGGGTCGTGGTCTCGCCCGCGGGTCCGCCGCCGGTCAGGGTGTAGAGCAGGTCGACGTTGTTGAACTCCCACACCGCGCGCAGCAGCGTGGACAGGATGATGGCGTCCTTCAGGTGCGGCAGCGTGATGTGCCAGAACTGCTTGATCCGGCTCGCCCCGTCGACCTCGGCCGCCTCGTACAGGTCCTTCGAGACGGACTGGAGGTCGGCGAGGATGAGGATCGCGAAGAAGGGCACGCCGCGCCACAGGTCGGCGACGACCGCCGCGGAGAACACGGTCGAGGTGTCGGAGAGCCAACTGGTGCCGTACGAGCCGATGCCCATGTCGGCGAGGTAACGGGTGACGCCGGTCTGGGAGTTGTAGAGCAGCACCCAGATCGCGGAGGTCAGCACGCCGGAGACGGCCCACGGGGAGAAGACCATGGCGCGTCCGATGCCCCGGCCCACGAAGGTCTGGTTGACGATGAGCGCCAGCGCCAGACCGAAGAGCAGTTGCAGTCCGACCTCGACGAAGACCCACTTGGCGCTGAAGACGAGGGTGTCCCAGAACATCGGGTCGTCGGTGAAGATCTTGACGAAGTTGTCGAAGCCCGCGAAGCCGTTCCGCCACGGCTTGGTGGGGTTGTACTCCTGAAGGCTGTAGTAGAAGACGCTGATGACCGGATAGGCGATGAAGCCCAGCATCAGCAGGGCGGCCGGCCCGATCAGCAGGTACGGGAGCCTGCGCGGCGTGGCCGAGGCACGGCGCCGCCGGGGTGGCGCGGGCGGTTTCGCCACGGCTGCGGCTTGGGCCATGACAGTTCTCCGTTCTGGTACGTCGTGCGTGGGTCGTGCGGTGTTCTTCGCGGATCGTGGGGGAAGCGCTTTCTCCACGGTCATGGGTGTGCGCGGAGCTGCCGTGCGGTCAGCCGGCGTAGGGGTCCTGCACCTTGCCGGGGCGGGCCAGGAACTCGAAGTCGCAGCCGGTGTCGGCCTGGGTGATCTGTTCGTTGTAGAGGGCGCCGTAACCCCGTTCGTAGCGGGCGGGCGGCGGTGTCCAGGCGGCCCTGCGGCGCTCCAGCTCCTCGTCGTCCACGTTGAGCCGCAGCGAGCGCGCCTGGACGTCGAGGGTGATCGAGTCGCCGGTGCGCACCAGGGCGAGCGGTCCGCCGACGTACGACTCGGGGGCCACGTGCAGCACGCAGGTGCCGTAACTCGTGCCGCTCATCCGGGCGTCGGAGATCCGGACCATGTCCCGCACGCCCTGCTTGAGCAGGTGGTCGGGGATGGGCAGCATCCCGTACTCGGGCATGCCGGGACCGCCCTTGGGGCCGGCGCCCCGCAGCACGAGCACGCTGTCGGCGGTGATGTTCAGGTCCGGGTCGTTGATGGTGCGCTGCATGGTCCGGTAGTCGTCGAAGACGACTGCGGGGCCGGTGTGCTTGAGCAGGTGGGGCTCGGCGGCGATGTGCTTGATCACGGCGCCGTCCGGGCAGAGGTTGCCCCGCAGTACGGCGACCCCGCCCTCGTCCGCGACGGGGTTGTCGCGGGTCCTGATGACGTCGTCGTGGTGGACGAGGGCGCCGTCGAGCTGTTCCCGCAGGGTGTCGTGGGAGACGGTGGGCCGGTCCAGGTGGAGCAGGTCGGTGATGCGGGAGAGGAAACCGGGCAGTCCGCCGGCGAAGTGGAAGTCCTCCATCAGGTACGTCTGTCCGCCGGGGCGGACGTTGGCCAGCACCGGGACGGTGCGGGCGACGCGGTCGAAGTCGTCGAGGGTGAGGGTGACCCCCGCGCGGCCGGCCATGGCGATCAGGTGGATCACGGCGTTGGTGGAGCCGCCGAGGCCGAGCACGGTGGTGACGGCGTCCTCGAAGGCGTCGGCAGTGAGGATGTCGCTCAGTTTCCGGTCCCGGTGGACCAGTTCCACGATGCGCAGTCCGGCCGCGGCGGCCATCCGGTCGTGCCCGGAGTCGACGGCCGGGATGCTGGAGGCGCCGGGGACCGTGACGCCGAGGGCCTCGGCGGCGGCGGTCAGCGTGGAGGCGGTGCCCATCGTCATGCAGTGGCCGGGCGAGCGGGCCAGGCCGCTCTCCAGTTCCTGCATCTCGCAGTCGCCGATGAGGCCGGCCCGCTTGTCGTCCCAGTACTTCCACATGTCGGTGCCGGAGCCGAGGGTCTCACCGCGCCAGTGCCCGGGGAGCATGGGCCCGGCGGGCACGAAGACCGCCGGGAGGTCGACGCTGGCGGCGCCCATGAGCAGGGCGGGCGTGGACTTGTCGCAGCCGCCCATCAGCACGGCGCCGTCGACCGGGTAGGAGCGCAGCAGCTCCTCGGTCTCCATGGCGAGGAGGTTGCGGTAGAGCATCGGGGTGGGCTTCTGGAAGGTCTCGCTGAGCGTGGAGACCGGGAATTCGAGGGGGAAGCCGCCCGCCTGCCACACGCCCCGCTTGACCGCCTGGGCGCGGTCGCGCAGGTGGACGTGGCAGGGGTTGATGTCGGACCAGGTGTTGAGGATCGCGATGACGGGCTTGCCGAGGTGCTCCTCGGGCAGGTAGCCGAGCTGGCGGGTGCGGGCGCGGTGGCTGAAGGAGCGCAGGCCGTCCGTGCCGTACCACTGGTGGCTGCGGAGCTGCTGCGGCGACTTCCTGGGAGTCGTATGGGGGGTCGTACCGGGGGTCATATGGACCACCCCGCGGCGATGGCGGCGACCTCGGCGCGTTCGCTCTCGGGCAGCGGCTTGCTCGGCGGGCGGACCTCCCGGCGGCACAGGCCCAGGGAGGCGAGGGCCTCCTTGACCACGGTGACGTTGTTGGCGGAGCCGTTGGCGGCGCGCAGTTCCTCGAAGCGGCGGATCTGCTCCCAGACCTTCATGGCGCCCGGGTAGTCGCCGGATCGAAGCGCTTCGATCATGTTCAGCGAAACGGCCGGGGCGACGTTCACCAGGCCCGAGGTGAAGCCGGTGGCGCCCGCGGAGAAGTACGAGGGCGCGTACGGCTCGGCCAGCCCCGCGACCCAGACGAAGCGGTCGAGGCCGGAGTCGCGGGCGAACGCGGCGAACTTGGAGGCGTCCGGGACGGCGTACTTCACGCCGATGACGTTGGGGCAGGCGTCGGCGAGGTCGGCGAGGCGGGCGCCGGTGAGCTGGGCGTTGCGGATGTAGGGCACGACGCCGAGTTCGGGCACGGCCTCGGCGATGGCGCGGTGGTAGTCGACCCAGCCGCCCTGGGAGACGTAGGGGTGGACGGGCTGATGGACCATCACCATCGAGGCGCCCAGGTCGCGGGCGTGCCGGGCGGAGGCCACCGCGGTCGGCACGTCGTGGCCCACGCCCACCAGGATGTCCGCGCGCTCGCCGGCCTCCTCGATCGTCAGCTCGGTGACGAGTCGCCGCTCGGCCGGGTCGAGTGCGTAGAACTCGCCGGTGTTGCCGTTGGGGGTGAGGGTCGTGATGCCACCGTCGAGGAGACGACGCAGCAGGGCCCGGTAGGTGGCGGGGTCGACGGAGCCGTCCTCGGCGAACGGGGTCACCGGGATCGCCACCACGTCGGCCAGGGCCGCCCGCTGGGTCTCGAACGTCGCTGTCATGCCTGACCGTCCTCTTCCTGGGCCGCCGTCCCCGCTTCGGGGAAGGCCCGCTCGACGAAGGACGCGATGTGCGCGTGCAGGGCGCGGGCCGCGCCGTCCGCGTCACCGGCGAGGGCGAGACGCAGGATCTCCTGGTGCTCGCCGGCCTCCCGCTCCCAGGAGGGGTCGGCGGCCCAGGCGACCGCGGAGACGAGCGCCGCCTGGTCGCGGACCTCGTCGAGCATCCGGCCGAGCAGCGGGTTGCCGCACGGCACGTACAGGGCGCGGTGGAACTCCCGGTTGGCCAGCGACCGTTCGGCCGTGTCGGTGGCCCGGTCGGCCCGGGTCAGCGCGTCGCGGGCGGCGTCCAGGGAGGCTTCGCGGCGCACGGCGCGCCTGAGGGCCTCGGGCTCCAGGAGGAGCCGGACGTCGTAGACCTCGCGCGCCATGTCCGCGTCCACCATGCGCACGGTGACGCCCTTGTACTGGCTGTTCACGACCAGTCCGGTACCGGCCAGCGTCTTGAGCGCCTCGCGCACCGGTGTCTTGGACACCCCGAACTGTGCGGCGAGGTCGGTCTCGACCAGGGCCTGGCCGGGCGTCAGCCGGCCGGTGAGGATGCGGCGTTTGATCTCCTCCAGCACGTACTGCGTGCGGGAGGGGATCGGCGTGGGCACAGAGGTCATGCGCGCCTCTCGGAATCTCGCGTCGGATGCGCGGACCTCGGACGTCCGGTGCCTCGGAGGTGAGGCCGGATATCTGATCTCGCGTATCGCGTCTCATATATGACGTACGGAGTACGACGCGTTGAAGGTAAGAGGGGCGCGGAGCCACGTCAATGCTTCTGACAGAGGAAGTTGGGGCGGTGGCCGCCTTCGCTAGGCGGGGCGGGTCCAGCGCGGGTCGCGTCCGCTCAGCCCCACCGCCCGCTCCAGCAGCGGCGCGTCGGCGGGCACGGCGACGACGGGGCCGAACATCCCCTCGTCCCGGTCGGACTCCCCGGCGGCGGCGCTGAGCAGGCCGTACGCCGCTTGGAGGGCGGCCGGGTCGGGGGCGTAGTCCTGGCCGGTCGCGCGGGCCAGGTCCCAGCCGTGGATCACCAGTTCGTCGGCCGTCACGGCGCCGGCGACCTCGCCGGGCAGGTCGATGCCGCCCGCCCGGGTCATACCGGTCCAGGCGTCGGGGTCGCGCCACGCCTGCGCGAGTTCGCCGAGCACCTCGGCGAGGTCCTCGCGCCAGGCGGGCCCGATGTCCGGCACGCTCGCCTCGGGACTGGTGCCGGTGGTGGTGCCCAGGTCCTTGCGCGCGGCGTCGCGGAAGGCGGCGGCCAGGCCGGTCAGATGGCCGAGCAGGTTGCGCACCGCCAGGTCGGGACAGGGCGTCGGGTCCGCGAGCCGCGCGTCGCTCACGCCCTCGGCGAGGCGGGCGAGGATCCGCGTCTGCGGGCCCAGGTCGAGGGTGGTGGTGTCGGCGGTCATCGGCTGCTCCTCGGGGATGTGCGTGGCCTGCTCTCTGAGCCGGCTCTCTGAGAAGGTGGACCGATCGCGCCCGCGAAACTCATCGGCCGCCGGGGCCGCCGGTAGGGCACCTGCCCGATGCCCGTACCCGGGCCTTAGGCCCACGCTGACCAGGTATGACGACAGCGAGGGTGAAAAGATCCGCGGGAACGGGCGATCGCTGCTCGGTCCTCCGTGTCCTGCGCGACCGCGACGCGGGCCTGTATCTCGCCGGGGTGGTGGTGTCCGGTTTCGGCACCTCGGCGCTGTGGCTGGCGGCCGGCGTGTGGGTGAAGGACCTCACCGGCTCGGACGGGCTCGCGGCGCTGTGCATGCTCGCGATGTGGGCGCCGACCCTGGCGGGCCCGGCACTGGGCACCCTGGCGGACCGTGTGCGCCGCAGACCGCTGCTGATCGCCACAAGCCTGCTGATGGCCGGCGTCCTGCTCTCGCTCTGCGCCGTCGGCTCACCGGACACGCTGTGGCTGCTGTTCGCGGTGCTGTTCGTGTACGGCGCGGCGGGCGTCGTCCACGACGCGGCGGAGTCGGCACTCGTCGCCGCCGCCGTCGAACCGGACCTGCTCGGCGACTTCAACGGACTGCGCATGACCGCCAACGAGGGCATGAAGCTCGTGGCGCCCCTGGCCGGAGCGGGCCTCTACGCGGCGTACGGCGGCGCGAGCGTGGCACTGCTGGACGCGGCGACGTTCGTGCTGGCCACGGGCCTGTACGCGGCCCTGCGGGTACGGGAGACGCCGCCGGAGCGACCCGCGTCGAACTGGCGGCGCCGGACCGCCGAGGGCGCCCGGTACCTCTGGGGACACCCCGGGCTGCGCCCACTCGTCCTCGCGGGCGGCGTCACGATGCTGTGCGCGGGCGTCAACGGCGCCACGACCTACGCCGTCGTCGACACCCTCGGCCACTCCCCCACCTACGCCGGCGCCCTGTACGCCGTCCAGGGCGCCGGTTCGGTGCTGGTCGGGCTGCTGGCCGGCCCGGCGCTGCGCCGACTGGGCGGGCGGTGGTTCGCGACCGCCGGGATCGCCCTGTTCGCGGTGGCGGTGACGGCACGGGCGGCGCCGTACGACACCGTGGCCCTGGCCTCCAGCGCGGCGATCGGCGCGGGGCTGCCGGCGGTACTGATCGCCGCCCTGACCCGCGTCCAGCACGCCACGCCGGGCCCGCTGCTGGGCCGGGTGACCGCGACGGCCAACTCCCTCGTCTTCACCCCGAACGTCCTCGGCCTGGCGGCGGGCGCGGCCCTGGTGGAACTGACGGACCTGCGACTGCTGCTGCCGACCATGGGCGCGGTGCTACTGGCGACGGCGCTGACGCTGACACTGACTCCGACCAGCAGACCGGCCGACCAGTGAACGCCGGGGCCACGGCGGACGCGTCGGCCTCCGGCCCGTCCGTCATCCATCCTGCCGGACCCCTGGCGCGACGCGGGCCGACTCCCTCAATCGGCGCCGGCCGGGCATCAGCCGGCCGCCAGGCCCGCATCGACCGGCAGGTCGTGCCCGGTGACGTGCTCCGACACGTCGGAGGCCAGGTACGGGAACGCCTGGGCGACGTCCCCGGGATTGATCAGCACACCGGTCGGGTGCAGCGCGGCCGCCCCCGGTTCGGTGAACATGCCGGCGCCGATCGCCGGGTCGAGCAGCATCGGCCGCCGAGGTGACGACGGCTTGAACGAACGGCGCTTCCCCGTCAGCCCTGCTGATCGAAGAGAGTGCGTGCCGGGCGTCGCCACGGGGGCGAACGTCGCCTGCCGGGGCACCGGAGAGTTCCCGGCCACGCTCTTCCGGACTCCCTTCAGATTTTCGTGACAATCCCCGACGCCCTGCGCGACCCTGTTCGAATGATCACTGATCGGACGCTGGCGACATCCGAGGACATGCACGGCCATCTCGTGGACGAGCTGAACCTCGCGCTCCGCAGGGTGGGCATGTACGGGGACCTGGGAATGAGTATGTGGTTCCTGATCAACCATCTCCTCATCCTCGAGCGCAGGCCCGAGGTGTGGAAGGAGCAGGAGGACCGCTGGGAGCGACAGTGGGTGTGGAGTTCGACGGGAATACGGGGCGTGTTCGCTCGCTACTTCCCGGTCGATCACAAACACGGCGAGTCCTCTGTCTACGCCGAGTTCGTACGCAGGGAGGGCTGGCTCAAGCCCGACCGCGTGCTGAACGCGGAGGCGTACTCCGTACTCCGGGACGAAGTCGGCCGGTGGGCCGAATACGACCGGTCGTGGGCTGACGTCACCGCGGCCTTCGGACCCCCATCGATCCAAATCGGGGGCAACAATCCGCGCTACGGCAAGAGTCTCTGCTACGTGACCGACGATCTCGCACAGCCGATGGTGACCTTCCACATGTGGAACGGCACCGACCCCGGTCTCCAGGACGGGCCAAGTCACGAGGAGCCGCTGCTCCTCGCCGTGCGATGCGGCGACGGCGACTTCGCAGACAGCCTCACCTTCACTCCGCAGGGCCAATCCCGTCGCCCCGAGGGCGACGGCTGGGAGCAGTGCCGCTGACTCCGCAGCCCGCGCGGGCGGGGCGCCCCTGGCAGCAGGCGCAACGCCCGGGCGCCCCCGAAGCGCACACCCTTCAAAGGCCTCGCCTATGGCCGGTCACCCCCGGTTCGGCATCCGGCGGCAACGAAGAACGGAATGGCGATGAGCAAGCGGTCCGCGTCGGCGCGTCGGCGCTGCTCGGCGAGCCACTCGTCGGCCTGGTCACGGCCGACGGCGCCGCTCGTGCAGGCCGGCTCGGCGAGCCTGGTGAGCAGGGACAGCATCTCGGGGTCGGTGAACACGCTGGTGTGCACCTCTACGGTGACGTCGTTGAAGCCGCCGTCCAGGAGCAGATTGCGGTACTGGCGGCCGGCGCGGGGCGTGCCCAGAAGGTCGGCGCGGGCCTGCACGATCGTGCGGGTGAGCGCCGCGTCATCCGAGTCGATCATGAGAGCGTCCCAGTCCTGCCCGACCAGGACGATCCTGCCGCCCGGGCAGAGGATCCGCCGCGCTTCCGCCACCGCGCGCCCCGGCTCCTGAAGTACGTGGAAAACCTTGTCGGCACGGTAGCCGCGCACGCTTCCGTCGGCGAACGGCAGATCCTCCGCGCCCGCCTCCCGGAACTCGGCCGCCGACCATCGTTCCCGGGCCGCGCCCAGCATCCACGGGTCGGGATCCACGCCCACCGCGTGAACGCCGCGTCCGGCCAGCTCCGCGACGGCGCGTCCGGCACCGCAGCCGACATCCACGACAGTCGAGTCCGGGACCAGGGAGAGCAGTTCGTAGGAGCGGGCCCGCAGCCGAGTGGCGCTCGGCATCCGGTCCGCAGCGTCGAGGACGGACAGCAGTGCCTTGGTGTCGCGGTGCTTTTCCACCGCTTCCTGGTTCTTGGCCATGGACGCCAGGCTGCGACTTAATGTCGGCATGAAGTCAAGCGGAGACAGCGGCGCAAGCGCGATGAGCATCGGCGCCCTCGCGGGACGGTTCGGTCTGGCCACGCACGTCCTGCGGCATTGGGAGTCGATGGGCTTGCTGCACCCCGTACGGGACGCGGGCGGACGTCGCCGCTACGGTGCGGGCGACCTCACCCGCGTGGCGACGATCCTCATATTGAAGGAGGCCGGCCTCGGCCTGGGCGCCATCAGGAGCCTGTCCGCCACGGTCGACCGCGCTGCCCGGCACGAGATCCTGCGGGCCGAGGCCGAGGACCTGCGATCGAGAATTGCCGCGGCCCGGGCCTCATTGGAGCTCATCGAGGGCGGCCTGCACTGCGAGTACGAGGACATCACCGAGTGCCCGAACTACCGGCGGCGCATCGCCGAGCACATCGGCTCCCAAGCGCCGTGCCAGGGCCTGACGACGCGGGAGCCGACTACACCGCGAGCCCGGTGACCTTGGCCAGGAAGTCGGCGTTCGCGGCCACGTCGTGACCGAGGACGACCGAGTGGTGCGGCAGCTCCGCCAAGCACCGGGCGACGTTCTCGCGGGCGGCCACGGTGCCACCGCCTTCGACCCCGAGAAGCCCGAACACGTCCGGGTCTTTGTCGGGTGCAGCACCTCGCCTGCCTCCAGGCGCTCCCGGGCGGTCTCGGACCAGCCCAGCGCCTCCAGCAGGCCGAGGCCGACGGCCGCCGCCGAGGGCCAGGGCAGGACGTCCACGCCGCCCCGCTCGCCGGGCCGGACGAACACGCGGTCGTTGGCGAGCAGGCCGAGCGCGTGACGGGAGGCCGGGGCGAGAGCGGTCGTCGTCTTGCCCGCGCCCTTGCCGTCGAACGTCAGGACCGTGCGCCCTTCCTGGACGACGGCCGAGGCGTGCAGCAACGCCCAGCCGTCCCGCAGCGGCAGGCCCCGCAAGCCGCCTGGACGCCCTGGCCGCCACCAGCGCCCCGCCGACAACCTGCCCGACCGCCCCGGCGCCGATGACGCCGACCGATGGCACGAGGCGGAAGCCACGTGGAGCACCGCACCGGCGGTGTCCACCTTGAGCACACCCACGCACAGTGCCCACACGGGGGTGCGAGCACCGCGTGCGCCTTGCCAACGAAGGTCAGCCGCCCCGCGGCCTGCCGCGCTCACCGCCCCGCGAGCGCCGACCTCACCGCCTCCAGGTCGCCGTCCGACGCCAGCCCGGCGTGATACAGCCGCAGTTCCGTCGCGCCCAGGTCGCGGGCCCGGGCGGCGTCGGCCGCGAGGGTGTGCGGG
The DNA here is from genome assembly GCF_044591655.1 of Streptomyces sp. BBFR51. NCBI lineage: Bacteria > Bacillati > Actinomycetota > Actinomycetes > Kitasatosporales > Streptomycetaceae > Streptomyces > Streptomyces sp. BBFR51. Next base: position 2,110,555 of record NZ_CP172448.1, read on the forward strand.
CTGCCGCCCATGCCGGCGACCACGGTGAGGTTGGCGGCGAGGACGGAGTCGGCGCGGTTCTGTTCGGCGAAGGGTGTCAGCAGGCCCGCGCCGCCCGTGCAGGGCACGACCACGCCGTCCGCGACGGAGAGGATGTGGGCGGGGTCGACGCCGGCGTTGGCGCCGCAGTGGTACGAGACGGGGTCGGCGTGCAGCAGGATCTGGAAGCCGTCGGGCGCGGCGGCGCGGACCGCCGAGACTGCCGTCTCCTGGAGGGTGCGGGCGGTGTCGTCCCGCCACGCGCGTGTGGCGTTCGCCTTCGCCTCGCCCAGCAGCTTCTCCACCCCCGGCCAGCCTCCGTCCGAGGGCACCGCGCCCCGCCACACCGGCTCCAGCGCGGCGCGTACGGCGGCGGCCAGTTCGTCGGGGTCGAGGCCCCGGCCGTCGTATCCCGAACGGCAGTCGGGGCAGAAGCACAGCGACATCAGGTACTGCCCGGCGTCCCCGAGGCCGACTCCGCCGATCTTGTCGTGGGCGTGCAGGTGGGCGAGGCCGTACCAGCCGAGGGACTCCAGTTCGGTGCCGCGCGCCCCGGGGCGCACCGCAGCCTCGGCGGCCAGGTCGGTGAGGTACGCGCGCGTGGCGGGCTGCGCGACGCAGGGCGCCCAGGGGTAGCGGTCGCCGTAGGTGTTGACGACGCAGGTGTGGGGGTGCTCCGCGCCGAGGCGGGAGTTGTGGGCGAGGACGACCCAGGTGTGCACGTCGAGGCCGGCGTCCGCGAGGGCGGCGGCGGCCTCGCCGTACGCGTCGCCGGGCGCCCAGTCGCCGGCCTCGTACGGGCGGGGCGTACGGCCCTGCCAGCGGGCGGTGTCCGGTGGGTAGAGGACGGCGGCGTGTTCGGCGGTGACGACGCGGTGGCGCGGGTGGCGCGGGGTGAGGGCGCGGGTGGAGTGGTAGGCGGCGGCGAGCGTCACCTGCGCCACGCCGAGGTCCGCGACGCGCGCGGGGGCTTCCGGGTCGCCGTTGACGTCCCAGGGGTAGACGAACGCCGACGCCTTCACCGGGCCTCCTCCGCGTCGAGCAGCGCGTAGCCCCGGTCGATGATCTGGGCGAGCTGCTTCACATGGTCCTCGGCCGGTTCCTGGAGCGGCGTGCGCACCTCGCCCACGTCCAGGCCGCGCAGCCGTACACCCGCCTTGACCAGGGCGACGGCGTATCCGCGGCCTTGGTCGCGCAGTTCCACGAAGGGCCGGTAGAAGCCGTCCAGCAGACGGTGCACCGTGGCCTCGTCGCCCGTGCGCAGCGCCCGGTGGAAGGCGAGGGCGATCTCGGGGGCGAAGCAGAACGCGGCGGACGAGTAGAGGGTGACGCCCAGGGCGCGGTAGGCGAGCTGGGTCTGCTCGGCGGTCGGCAGGCCGTTGAAGTAGAGGAAGTCGTCGCCGGGCAGCGCGGTGCGCACCGCGCTGATGATCCGCTGCATGAGGTCGAGGTCGCCGAGCCCGTCCTTGAGGCCGACGATGCCGTCCGTGCGGGCCAGTTCGACCACGCTCCGGGGGGTGAAAACGGCGTTGTCGCGCTGGTAGACGACGACGGGCAGGGCGGTCGCGGCGGCCACCTCCCGGTAGTGCCGCACCAGTCCCTGCTGCCCGGCGACCACCAGGTAGGGCGGCATGGCGAGCAGCCCGTCGGCCCCGGCCTGTTCGGCGAGGCGGGCGTAGCGCACCGCGAGGGCGGTGCCGTAGCCCGCGCCGGCCAGGACGGGCACCCGTCCCGCGGTCTCCTCGACGGCGGCCCGGACGCAGGCCTCGAACTCCTCGGGCGTGAGGGCGTGGAACTCGCCGGTGCCGCAGCAGGCGAACACGGCGGCGGCCCCGGCCTCGACCCCGCGGCGCACATGCGTGCGGTAGACCTCGAGGTCGAGGGCGCCGTCGGGGCCGTACGCGGTGACGGGGAAGAACAGCGGCCCGCGGGGGGCGGTGAGCCGGCTGGCGAGAGGGGCTGAGGTCACGGGCGCTCCCCATTCCATGTCCATGGTGTCATTCATGGTCGTCGTCATATGCATGATCTGCGTCTATATTTCTGAACGCAACCACGCTAAGCCGCCCCGCGAGCACCGTCAAGCAGGCGCCACCCCTTGACGCGTGACCACCCGTTCCTTACCGTGTCCACACATATGAACGCCAGGCAAGCATCAGCACGGCTGCCGCTTCAGGAGACCCAGGAGATCCCGAGGATGCCCGCTCCCCGCACCGTCCTGCTCACCGGCGCCGCCGGCGGCCTCGGCACCCTGATGCGGGACCTGCTCCCCGACCACGGCTACGCGCTGCGCCTGCTCGACCTGCGTCCCATCGAGGGCGAGCCGGACGCGATCGTCGCCGACCTCGCCGACCGGGACGCCCTGCGCGAGGCGGTCCGGGGCGTCGACGCGATCATCCACCTCGCGGGCATCTCCCTGGAAGCCTCTTTCGAGAAGATCCTCGCGGCGAACATCGAGGGCACGTACAACCTGTACGAGGCCGCCCGCGAGGAGGGCGTCGGCCGTATCGTCTTCGCCTCCTCCAACCACGCCGTCGGCTACACGCCGCGCCCGCGGGGCGACGACCCCCTCATCCCGATCGACACCCCGAGGCGCCCGGACACCTTCTACGGACTGTCCAAGTGCTTCGGCGAGGACCTCGCCCAGCTCTACTGGGACAAGCACGGCATCGAGACCGTCTCCGTCCGCATCGGCTCCTGCTTCCCGGAGCCGACCAGCGTGCGCATGCTCTCGGTGTGGATGAGCCCCGCCGACGGCGCCCGCCTCTTCCACGCCGCCCTCACCGCGGAGAACGTCGGGCACACCGTGGTCCACGGCTCCTCCGCCAACACCCGCCTGTGGTGGGACCTCACCTCCGCGCGGGCGCTCGGTTACGAACCGCGGGACGACTCCGAGCCGTACGCCGGCAAGCTCGTCGCCGAGCAGGGCGAGCTGGACCCGGACGACCCGGCGCACGCCCGCCTGGGCGGCCACTTCGTGACCGACCCCCCGATCTGGCCGTACTGACCGGAACACGACCCCACAAGAAGCGGACGGGCACCGAACGGGCCCGTCCGCTTCCGCATGCGGGCATCCGCACTGCCCGTTCTCACCCCGCCCCGCGCTGCGCCCCAGGTCCGAGACGGGCACCCGACGCCGGAAACGGGCGCACACGGGCAGTATCGGGTCCGCAACAGGCCTGGTCAGTGCCGCGTGGCCGCTGTAGAACTTCCCCCAAGGGTCACACGGGCCCGAACGGGCAACCACACGGCGACGAGGCGGTGAGGCAGGTGTTCGGCATGGGCACGAGGACGGCGGAGGAACGCCAACGCGAGATCGTGCGGGTCGCCCGCGCCACCGGATCGGTCGACGTCACCGCGCTCGCCGCCGAACTGGGCGTCGCCAAGGAGACCGTACGACGGGATCTGCGCGCCCTGGAGGACCACGGCCTGGTCCGCCGCACCCACGGCGGCGCCTACCCCGTGGAGAGCGCCGGTTTCGAGACCACCCTCGCCTTCCGCGCCACCAGCCACGTGCCCGAGAAGCGCCGGATCGCCACCGCCGCCGTCGAACTGCTCGGCGACGCGGAGACGGTCTTCGTCGACGAGGGCTTCACCCCCCAGCTCATCGCCGAGGCCCTGCCCCGGGACCGTCCGCTGACCGTGGTCACCGCGTCCCTGCCGGTCGCCGGCGCACTGGCCGAGGCCGGCGACACCTCCGTCCTGCTGCTCGGCGGCCGGGTCCGCTCGGGCACCCTGGCCACCGTCGACCACTGGACGACGAAGATGCTGGCCGGCTTCGTCATCGACCTGGCGTACATCGGCGCCAACGGCATCTCCCGCGAGCACGGCCTCACCACCCCCGACCCCGCGGTCAGCGAGGTCAAGGCACAGGCCATCCGGGCCGCCCGCCGCACGGTGTTCGCGGGCGCGCACACCAAGTTCGGAGCGGTGAGCTTCTGCCGGTTCGCGGAGGTCGGCACCCTGGAGGCCATCGTCACCAGCACGCTGCTGCCCACGGCCGAGGCCCACCGCTACTCGCTGCTCGGGCCGCAGGTCATCCGCGTCTGACCACCCAACCCGCTCCCCGCAAGACGCAGCACCCACGTCACCCCCAGACCCAGACCCAGACCCGCACACACTCCACACCCGCACCCCTCATTGCCCCATACCTCCCCATATCTTCAGGAGCGATCCATGCGAACCCAGAGCCGACGGAGGCCGCGAGCCACGCTCGCCATGGCCGCCGCAGGGACGCTGCTCGCCCCGCTGCTCACCGGCTGCTGGGTCGGGGCGGGCGGCGCCGGATCCGGCGGCAACGCCATCAACGTCCTGATGGTCAACAACCCGCAGATGGTCGAGTTGCAGAAGCTCACCGCCGACCACTTCACCAAAGAGACCGGCATCAAGGTGAACTTCACCGTCCTGCCGGAGAACGACGTCCGCGACAAGATCAGCCAGGACTTCGCCAACCAGGCCGGCCAGTACGACGCCGCCACCCTCTCCAACTACGAGATACCGATCTACGCCCGCAACGAGTGGCTCCAGCCGATGGACTCCTACGTCGCCAAGGACCCCGCGTACGACGAGAAGGACATCCTGGGGCCGATGCGCGAGTCCCTCACGGGCGACGACGGCAAGCTCTACGGCCAGCCCTTCTACGGCGAGTCGTCCTTCCTGATGTACCGCAAGGACCTGTTCGCCAAGGCGGGCCTGACCATGCCCGAGCACCCCACCTGGACGCAGGTGGCCGGCTTCGCCGAGAAGCTCGACGGGTCCGAGCCCGGCATGAAGGGCATCTGCCTGCGCGGACTGCCCGGCTGGGGCGAGCTGATGGCACCGCTGACGACGGTCGTGAACACCTTCGGCGGCACCTGGTTCGACAAGGACTGGCAGGCCCGTCTCGACTCCCCCGAGTGGGAGAAGGCGACGAAGTTCTATGTCGACCTCGTCCGTGAGCACGGCGAGTCCGGCGCCGCCCAGTCCGGCTTCGCGGAGTGCCTGAACAACATGACGCAGGGCAAGGTCGCCATGTGGTACGACGCCACCTCGGCGGCCGGCTCCCTGGACGCCGCGAAGTCCCCGGTCAAGGGCAAGGTCGGCTACGCACCGGCCCCCGTGGAGAAGACGGACTCCGCCGGCTGGCTCTACACCTGGGCCTGGGGCATCCAGAAGGCCTCCCGCAACGCCGACAAGGCCTGGAAGTTCGTCTCCTGGGCGTCCAGCAAGGAGTACGAGCAGCTCGTCGGCGACGAGTTCGGCTGGTCCAACGTCCCGGCCGGCAAGCGCGCCTCGACGTACGAGAACCCGGACTACGTCAAGGAGGCCGCCGCCTTCCAGGAGATGACCCGGGAGGCCATCGAGGGCGCGAAGCCCAAGGACCCCGGCGTGCAGCCGCGGCCGGCGCCCGGTATCCAGTTCGTCGGCATCCCCGAGTTCACCGACCTCGGTACCAAGGTCTCCCAGGAGATCAGCGCGGCCATCGCCGGACGTCAGTCCGTCGAGGAGGCCCTGAAGAAGTCCCAGCAGCTCGCCGAGAAGATCTCCGAGGAGTACGAGGGACGATGACCGCCACGACAACGGCCCCCTCGGCCGCACCCGACCACGTACGCCCCACCGTCCGCCCGCCGTCCAACCGGCTGCGCGCCTGGGCCACCCGCGCCCCCCTCCTCCCCGCCCTGATCTTCATGATCGTGGTGACCCAGCTGCCCTTCGTGGCGACCCTGGTGATCTCCTTCTTCGACTGGAACGCCCTCTACCCGGACGCCCGCAGCTTCACCGGTTTCGCCAACTACGGCGACGTCCTCGGCGACGCGGCCCTGCGCAAGTCGGTGTGGACGACGATCCTGCTCACCGTGGCGGTGGTCCTGGTCAGCCTGATCCTCGGCCTGGCCCTCGCCCTGCTGCTCGACCGGAGGTTCAAGGGCCGGGGCGTGGTCCGCACCCTGCTGATCGCCCCGTTCCTCGTCGTCCCGGTGGCCGCTGCCCTGCTGTGGAAGCACGTCCTCTACAACCCCGAATACGGCCTGCTCAACGGGCTGTTGCACTACGTCGGCGGACCGCAGCCGGACTGGATCTCCAACACCCCGCTGCTCGCGGTCGAGGCCTCACTGGTGTGGCAGTGGACGCCCTTCATGATGCTCATCCTGCTGGCCGGACTGCAGAGCCGCGACCAGCAGCAGATCGAGGCCGCCCGGGTGGACGGCGCGAGCGACTGGCAGATCTTCGTCCACCTCACCCTCCCCCACCTGCGCCGCTACCTGGAACTGGGCGCGCTGCTCGGCTCGATCTACATCGTGCAGAACTTCGACGCGGTCTTCACGATCACGTCCGGCGGCCTGGGCACGGCCAACCTGCCCTACACCGTCTACCAGAGCTTCTACCAGGCCCACGAGAACGGCCTCGCCTCGGCCGCGGGCGTCCTGGTCGTCATCGGCTCGATCATCATCGCCACCTTCGCGCTGCGCGTGGTGTCGTCCCTGTTCCGCGAGGAGGTTGGCCGCGCATGAGTGCCACCGCCGTACGACCCGCCGCCACCGGCCCCAAGCCCGTACGAGCCCGCCGCAAGGCGGGCGCCGGCCTGGGCCTGGTCGCCTGGCTGGTCGGCATCGTCTTCTTCCTGCCCGTCGCGTGGATGGCGCTGACCTCCTTCCACTCGGAGTCGGACGCGGCCACCAACCCGCCGTCCTTCGCGGCGTCGCTGACGCTGGACGGCTACCGCGAGTTCTTCGGCGCGGGCGGCGGCGCGAGCCCCTGGCCTGCGCTGGTCAACTCCGCGGTGGCGTCGATCGCCTCGACCCTGTTCGTCCTCGTCCTGGCCCTGCCCGCCGCGTACGCCCTGTCCATCCGCCCGGTGAAGAAGTGGACCGACGTCCTGTTCTTCTTCCTGTCCACCAAGATGCTGCCGGTGGTGGCGGGCCTGCTGCCGATCTACCTGTTCGCCAAGAACACGGACATGCTGGACAACATCTGGCTGCTGGTCATCCTCTACACCTCCATGAACCTGCCGATCGCGGTCTGGATGATGCAGTCCTTCCTGGCCGAGGTCCCGGTCGCGATCATCGAGGCGGCCCGGGTGGACGGCGCGAAACTGCCGACGATCCTGGTCCGGGTGGTCGCCCCCATCGCCCTGCCCGGCATAGCCGCGACATCGCTCATCTGCTTCATCTTCAGCTGGAACGAACTGCTCTTCGCCCGGGTGCTGACGGGCGTGGTCGCCGAGACCGCCCCCGTCTTCCTGACCGGCTTCATCACCAGCCAGGGCCTCTTCCTGGCCAAGGTGTGCGCCGCGTCGCTCGTCATCTCCCTGCCGGTGCTCGCCGCGGGGTTCGCCGCCCAGGACAAACTGGTCCAGGGCCTGTCGTTGGGAGCCGTGAAATGAAGGCCGCCGTCATCGAGTCCGTGGGCCGCGCCGTCGTCACCGAGGTCCCGGACCCGACGCCAGGACCCCGCGAGGTCGTCGTCGAGGTCGCCGCCTGCGGCCTGTGCGGCACCGACCTGCACATCCTCCAGGGCGAGTTCGCGCCCAAGCTCCCGATCGTGCCGGGCCACGAGTTCGCCGGGGAGGTGGTCGGCGTCGGCGCCCAGGTCACGGAGGTGGCGGTCGGCGACCAGGTGGCCGTCGACCCCTCCCTCTACTGCTACGAGTGCCGCTACTGCCGCACCGGCCACAACAACCTCTGCGAGCGCTGGGCGGCCATCGGCGTGACGACGGCGGGCGGCGCGGCGCAGTTCGCGGTGGCACCGGTCGCGAACTGCGTGAAGCTCCCCGAGCACGTCCGCACCCAGGACGCGGCCCTGATCGAGCCGCTCTCCTGCGCCGTCCGCGGCTACGACGTCCTCCAGTCCCGCCTCGGCGCCCACGTCCTGATCTACGGCTCCGGCACGATGGGCCTGATGATGCTGGAGCTCGCCAAGCGCACCGGCGCGGCCAGCGTCGACATGGTCGACCTCAACCCGGCCCGCCTGGAAACGGCCCGCGGCCTCGGCGTCACGGCCTCCGCCGCCACCCCGGACGAACTGGACCGCCCCCAGGGCTGGGACCTCGTCATCGACGCGACCGGCAACGCGGCGGCCATCCAGGACGGCCTGGACCGCGTCGCCAAGGCCGGCACGTTCCTCCAGTTCGGCGTCGCCGACTACGCGACCCGCGTCCAGATCGACCCGTACCGCATCTACAACCAGGAGATCACCATCACGGGTTCGATGGCCGTCCTCCACAGCTACGAACGCGCCGCCGAACTCTTCGCCAACGGCGTCCTCGACCCCGACGTCTTCATCAGCGACCGCATCGAACTGGACCGCTACCCGCAAGCCCTGGAGCAGTTCGCGGCGGGCGTGGGCCGCAAGATCGTGGTCGTGCCGTAACGCTGTCCAGCCAACGCCCGGCACACCCAGCCCGTCCGGCGCTTGAGGACAAGGCCCGTGCAGGGCCGAAGGCGGGGGTCCGGGGGCGGCGGCCCCCAGGGACGGGACGGGAAAAGGGAAGGGGTGGCGGGGCGAAAACCCGATGGGCCACGCCACCCCGCCCCCCGTACAGTCCCCCCATGCCCAGACCCCACGGCTTCGCCTACACGGCTCACGACAACGGCACCGTCCACATCACCCACCACAACCACCCCGCCACCACCCTCAACGGCGCCCGAGCCGCCCGCTTCCTCGAAGAGGTCACGGCAGGCGACCCCCAGCTGGTCATGGCCCGCTGGACCGGAAACTACAAGCACGGCAACGAACGCACCGCCCGAAACCACCCCCGAAACCGCCGCTGACCGGGTGGGACACGACCCCGACCCGATTGGCCGCCGGGTAAGGGAACGGTAAAACGCCCTCGCTCGTTCACCCGGCATGACAGCTATGACCCCCGGCTCGAACATCCCCCTCTCCGCCGCCCGCGTGACGGTGGACGTCGCCGCGCCCGTGCGGCTCGACGTATCGGGCCTGCTGCTCACCGCCGACGGCAAGGTGCGCTCCGACGACGACTTCATCTTCTACAACCAGCCCACCGGCCAGGGCGTGACCTACCGCTCCGGCGGCGGCGCCGCCCCGGACGCGATCGTGGTCGACACCTCGGCCGTCCCGCCGGGCATCGAGAAGATCGTCGTCACCGCCAGCCCGGACGCCGCCGGCCAGACCTTCCAGGGCATCGAGCCGACCGCCACCATCCGCAACGCGGACGACAACTCCGTACTCGCCACCTTCACGCCCCCGCAGCTGGGCACCGAGACCGCCCTGGTGATCGTCGAGGTCTACCTGCGCAACGGCGCCTGGAAGGCCCGCGCGGTCGGCCAGGGCTACTCCAACGGCCTCGCCGGCATCGCGACGGACTTCGGCGTCACGGTGGAGGAGCCGGCGGCCCCCGCCCAGGCGGCGCCCCCGCCCCGGGCCCAGGCGGCCACGCCTCCCCCGCCCGCCGCCGCGCCCACGATGCCCGCCGCTCCGCCCGCCCCGCCGGCGCCCGCCCCGGGGTCCGGCAAGATCAACCTCGACAAGGGCCGGGTCAGCCTCCAGAAGAACCAGACGGTGTCCCTGGTCAAGGGCGGCCGGCCGGTGCTGTCGCAGGTCAAGATGGGCCTCGGCTGGGAGCCGGCGTACCGCGGCAAGGACATCGACCTGGACGCGTCGGTCATCGCCTACGGCCCGCAGCGCAACCACATCGACAGCTGCTACTTCGGCAAGCTCTCGATCGTGAACGGCGCGATCAAGCACTCGGGCGACAATCTGACCGGCGAGGGCGGCGGCGACGACGAGGTGATCGTCGTCGACCTCGGCCGGCTCCCGCAGGAGGTCAGCGGCCTGGTCTTCACGGTGAACTCGTTCTCGGGCCAGAAGTTCACCGAGGTCGCCAAGGCCTACTGCCGCCTCGTCGACGCCGCGAGCGGCGAGGAGCTGGTCCGCTTCGACCTCACCAGCGCCGAGCCGCAGACCGGCGTGATGATGGCCAAGCTGATCCGCCAGTTCTCGGGCGAGTGGGAGATGACCGCCATCGGCGACTTCGTCAAGTCCCGCACGGTCCGCGGCATGGTGAAGCCGGCGGCCCAGGCACTGTAGGGGACCGGACGGCAAGAGGGCGTCCGGACAGCCGGGCGCCCTACGCCGGCGTCAGCCCCTCCATGAGCAGCGCCAGATACCGCCGGGCGGCCGTCCCGTCCACCTCGTCGGCGGACTCGCACGCCGTCACCACCCCGTGCACCAGCCGCAGCACCTCGATCGGCTCCACGTCGCGGCGCAGGGCGCCGGCGTCCTGCGCCGCCCGCACCAGTCGCGCCGCCGCGCCGCGCACACAGTCGCCGCACGCGGGAGCGCCACGGGTGACGGCCGTACCGAGCAGCGCCTTCAGCCCGCGCGCCTGCAGCATCCCGACGGCCAGCTCGTCGAGCCACGCGACGAGCGCCGCACCCGGCGGCAGGGCGCCGGCGATCGCGTCGGCACGGGCCGCGACCGCTTCGACGCGCTCGAGGTAGACGGCCTCCAACAGCGCCTGCCGCGTGGGGAAGTGCCGGTACAAGGTGCCGACCCCGACCCCCGCACGCCGGGCGATGTCGTCCAGCGCCGCCCCCGCACCGCGCTCCGCGAACACCTCCGCGGCCACCCGGAGCAACCGCTCACGATTGCGTCGGGCGTCCGCACGCAAAGGCCTGACCTGCGCCATCGCCACTCCCTGCCCGCCGGGCAACCTTCCGGGCACCCTACCCCGCGCGCCGCCGGCTCAGACCGCCCAGGGCCAGTCGGCGTCCCGTACGCGAGCAGCTCACCGGGACGCCGGAGGACCGAAGCGACCAAGTGCCAGGTGGCGGGACCGTTCCACTTCTCCCAGCCGGCTAGGCAGTACGTGCGCCCAGCCAGACCTCCTGGTACCGGCGGCTCTGCCTCTGCTGTCCTCTGAGCAGGACGAGGGCTTGCCTGACCCGCCAGTCCGGACGGCCGTCCTCTTTCGTGGCGCTGACCGCGCCGGACTGCCATGAAGCAAGCCACCGCGCGAACGTGCCGGTCCGCTCGTACCGGTCCTCGTTGAAACACTCCCACGAGCAGTACGGCCCGTCGGACCGGGGGCGCCGCTCCGTTACTCCACAACGGAGGCACGGTGCGGGTTCGCCGCGCCGCGCCTCCGCCGACTGGCGACGGGTGGTGTTGGCGCAAGCTCTACTGCAATGGGTCGCGCCCCGCGTCAGAACGGGCTCTCCGCACTGCGGGCAAAGTGGCTTCGGTCTGCGCTTCGCCTCGGCGCGTTGTGTCGCGGTCCCCAAGAGGCTGCAACGGTTGCTGCAGTATCGCCTGCGTTTTGACTTCACTGGACTACCGCACTGTCTCACTAGTTCGAGTGACCTACAGTCAGTGACGCCGCTGCCTCTTCCACGGCCCCGTGATGGCCACCATGATGCCGGGCGTCTGGATGTTGGCGTACAGGGTCCGGCCGTCGGGTGAGAAGGTGACGCCGGTGAACTCGCTGTACTCGGGGTCGTCTTCGGTGCCGAGGTTGAGTTCGTTGCGGGCGATGGGGTAGGTGCGCCCGCTGTCGGTGGCGCCGAACAGGTGCTGGACGCCCTCGCCGTCCTCGGCGATGACCAGGCCGCCGTACGGGGAGACGGTGATGTTGTCGGGGCCGTCGAAGGCGCCGTCCGCCGACGGGTCGGCGTTGACGCCGAGGAGCACCTTGAGGGTGAGGGTGCGGCGCTTGGGGTCGTAGAACCAGACCTGGCCGTCGTGCGGGCGGCCGGGGCTCTCGTCACGGGCGTAGGAGGAGACGATGTAGGTGCCGCCGTCGGCCCACCACATGCCCTCCAGCTTGCGCGCGCGGGTGACCTCACCGGCGGCGAACTGCCCCCGCACGGACGTGGTCTGCGCGTCGCGGTCGGGTACGTCGACCCAGTCGACGCCGTAGACGGTGCCGGTCTTCGTGGCGCGGGAGAGGTCGTCGACGAACTTGCCGCCGGAGTCGAAGCACTTGAAGGCCTGGAGGACCCCGGCGTCGTCGGCGAGGCCGCGCAGCCGACCCCGGCCGTGCCGGAAGTGCTCCGGCGGGGTCCAGCGGTAGAGCAGGCCGTTGGGGCCGGAGGCGTCCTCGGTGAGGTAGGCGTGGCCGCGCCTGGGGTCGATGACGACGGCCTCGTGGGCGTAGCGGCCGAGCGCCTTGATCGGCTCGGGGTCGCGGTTGGCGCGGCGGTCCTCGGGGTCGACCTCGAAGACGTAGCCGTGGTCCTTGGTCATCCCCTCCTCGCCGGCCTTGTCCTCGGTCTCCTCGCAGGTCAGCCAGGTGCCCCACGGGGTGCTGCCGCCCGCGCAGTTGGTGGCGGTGCCGGCGATGCCGACCCACTCGGCGACGTGACCGCCGCGGCGGACCTCGACGACGGTGCAACCGCCGGCGGCGGCCGGGTCGTAGACGAGGCCCTCGGTGAGCGGGACGGGGTGCGGCCAGTCGTCGCGGTGTCCGCCGAGTTCGTGGTTGTTGACGAGGAGGGTGGTGCCGCGGGGGCCGTCGAAGGCGGCGGTGCCGTCGTGGTTGGACGGGGTGTACTCGCCGGACTCCAGCTTGGTCCGGCCCGAGTAGGTGATGACCTCGTAGCTGAAGCGGGCGGGCAGCGCGAGGATGCCGTCCGGGTCGGGGATCAGCGGTCCGTAGCCGACCCCGCCGTGGTCGTGCCCGTGCCCGTGTCCGCGGCCGTGTTCCTCCCCCACACTCTCGGTGTCCGTGGACGCGAGGGCGTTCGGGGCGGTGGAGAGGGCGCCGACACTGCCCGCCAGCACGACTCCGGCGCCGGTGAGCGCGGATCGACTGGCGAAGTCCCTGCGGGTGAGCGACATGGTGTCTCCTGTGACGGTGGGCGTGCCGTGGAGGGTGGCGGACCTCGTTCCGGCGTCACGCTTGCGCCCGCGCCTGAACGGGGATCCCACCCGTACCTGAACGGAAGTTGAACTGGCGAAGACGCCTCCCGCCGACGGGGGCGCGACTCCTCCCGCCCACGGGGGCGCGGCTCCTCCCGCCCACGGGGGCGCGGCTCCTCCCGCCCACGGGCAACGCGTCATCCGCCGCCCGCGCCCCGCGCGTCCGCCCCCCGCCCGCGAGCCGCGCGTCCACTTCCACCCGCCGCCCACGCGCCCGCGCCCGCCCACAAGCCACGCGCCCACTTCCACCCACCGCCCACACGTCTACTTCTCCCCGCAGGGGACAGCCCGCAGGGCGCGCTTCTCCGGTCTGCGGAGGGACCGCCGTCTCCCGACCACCGCCCCTCGCCCGCCGACCAGCCGTCGCTCCCGACCCGCGGGTCGACCGCCGCCCTCGGCCGCAGGCGGGCCGCCGCTCCCCACACAATGGGCGTCGACCGCAGACCGGCAGTCTCCTACCGCCCACAGGCCGGCCCGACCGCCCACTCCCGGTCTCCCGGCACGCCGGTCGGTGTTCTGCCTCGTGCCGCTCCGCGCGTCAGCCGCCCTGCTGCGAGCGGGCCTTGAACGCCGCCTTGCGGGCTTCCTTGGCGATCTTCTTGTCGGGGTGCAGCCGCCCCATCGCCTCCAGGACGTCCGGTGTGGCGGGGTGCTCGACCCGCCAGGCCGTGTCGAAGAAGCCGCTGTGCTGGCGGGCGAGGCCCTCCACGAGGGCGCGCAGTTCCTCGGAGTTGCCCTCGGCCGCGAGCTGTGCGGCGACGGTGTCGATGGTCAGCCAGAAGACCATCTCCTGCGGCGGGGCAGGCACGTCCCGGGCTCCGTGCTCGGTGAGCCACACCCGGGCCAGGCCGCCCAGCTCCGCGTCGCCGAGGACCTCGCGCAGCGCGGGCTCGGCCTCGGCGCCGACGAGCGAGAGCGCCTGCTGGCAGCGCAGCCGGCGCAGGGGCGCGCCGGGGTCGGAGCCGCGTGCCGCCGCCAGCAGTTCGCGGGCCGCCTCCAGCGGGCTCCGTCCGGCCAGCCACAGCTCGGTCTCGGCGTGGGCCGCGGCCGGCGGGAAGGGGGCGGTGCCGTCGAGCAGCGCGTCGGCGCCCTTGTCGGCGAGGTCGCCGACGGCGGGGGCCTCGAAGCCGGCGTCCAGGAGCCGGGCGCGCAGTCCGTACAGTCCCAGCGGAGTGAGGCGCACCATGCCGTAGCGGGCGACGTCGGTGTCGTCGACGGGCGCCGCGGGCTCCTCGTCGGCGTCGGCCATCAGCGCCTCGTCGACCGGCTGGTACTCGACGAGTCCGGCCGGTTCGAGCAGCCGGAACTGGTCGTCGAGGCGCATCATCGCGTCCGAGACCTGCTCAAGGACCTCGTTGCTGGGCTCACCCATGTCGCTGGGCACGATCACCGAGGCGGCCAGCGCGGGCAGGGGCACCGGGGCGTCGCCGGGGCCGTCCTCGCCGACGGTGAGCAGGTAGAGGTTGCCGAGGACGCCGTCGAGGAACTCGGACTCGGCGTCGGGATCCCAGTCGAGGGACGACAGGTCGACCTCGCCGCCCTCGGCCATCGCGTCGACCAGGTCGTCGAGGTCGGGCACGCTCGCGTCGGCGAGGACCGCCTCCAGGGCGGTGAGCCAGACCCCGAGCACGTCCTGGGGGGAGCCGCCGGTGAGCAGGGCGAGATCCTCGCCGGCCGCCACGGTGCCGGCCTCCTCGTCGGTGATCTCGACGAGCCCGGTGTCCACGGCGATCCGCCAGGCCTCGCTCGCGTACGCCGCCGCGTCGTTCCCGGTCAGTCCGAGCTGCTCGGCCGCCGCGGGCAGCTGCTCCTCGACGAGTCCGCCGCCGGCGTCGACGCGGGTGTCGGGTCCGGCCCAGCGGGCCAGCCGCGCGGCCCGGGCGAGCACCGGCGCGGACAGTGCGTCGCGGGCCAGCTCGGCTTCGGGACGCAGCCGTGCGGGCGGCAGGGTGGAGCTGTCTGACATCGGCTGTTTCTCCTCGCGCGCCTTGACCGCCGTACGACCGGTCGGGACGCCGTACGGCTCAACCGCTCAGCCTAGACGGGTTTCCACCCATGCCGCCCGGTTCATCTCCCCGTCGGGTGGTGTACATGGCCGAAACCTTGACAACCGGCGTGGCCAAGCAGGAGATTGACGCGCGTAGAAAGCGGGGGAATCCGAGGGCCGGGGAAGCCGGGTGGACACGTGTTCACGCGGGTCCGGGTGTGCCCGGTGGCCCCTCGCCCCACCCTCGTCCCGGCGCCACGTCACGTCCCCGGAGGGATCCCGTTGGCCAGCACGTCCTCCGCGCGCCTCGCCGCGCTCACCGTCGCCGCCGTCTGCTCGGCTGCGTCCACCGTCGTCCTCACCTCACCCGCGCAGGCCGGCTCGGCACCCGCGCAGGGCGGCTCCGCCGACGCCGCTTCCGTGCGCGTCCACGATGTCCAGGGCAGCACCCGGCTCTCCCCGTACGCCGGCAAGCAGGTCGCGGACGTGGCCGGAATCGTCACCGGCGTCCGCGGCTACGGCTCCAAGGGCTTCTGGATCCAGGATCCGCGGCCGGACGCCGACCCGGCCACCAGCGAGGGCGTCTTCGTCTTCACCAACTCCGCCCCGGAGGTCGCCGTAGGTGACGCGGTCACCGTCTCCGGCACGGTCTCGGAGTACGTCCCGGGCGGTACGTCCTCGGGGAACCAGTCGCTGACCGAGATCACCCGCCCGACGGTCACCGTCGTCTCGAGCGGCAACGCCGTCCCGGCCGCGACGACCGTCTCCGCCCGCTCGGTGCCGCGCGCGTACGCCCCCGAGGGCGACGAGGCCGCGAACGGCTCGGTCAACGGCCTGACGCTGCGGCCGGGGAAGTACGCCCTGGACCACTACGAGTCCCTGGAGGGCATGAACGTCAAGGTGGCCGACGCCCGCGTGGTCGGCGCCTCGGACCCGTACACCGAGCTGTGGGTCACGGTGAAGCCCCGGGAGAACGCCAACCGCCGCGGCGGCACGGTGTACGGCTCCTACGACGCGCAGAACACCGGCCGGCTCCAGATCCAGTCGCTGGGCAAGCCGGCCGACTTCCCCGACGCCACCGTGGGCGACACCCTCGCCGGCACCACCGCCGGTCCGCTGGACTACAACCAGTACGGCGGCTACACGCTGGTCGCGAGCGAGATCGGCACGCTGGAGAGCGGCGGCCCGGAGCGCGAGTCGACCCGGCGGCAGAGCGCCCGCGAGCTGGCGGTGGCGACGTACAACGTCGAGAACCTCGACCCGTCCGACGACACCTTCGACGCGCACGCCGACGCGATCGTGCACCACCTCAAGTCCCCCGACATCGTGTCGCTGGAGGAGATCCAGGACAACAACGGCGCCACGGACGACGGCACGGTGGCCGCCGACGCGACGGTCGGCAGGCTGATCGACGCGATCGTGGCGGCCGGCGGCCCGCGCTACGCGTGGCGGGGCATCGACCCGGTCGACAAGGCGGACGGCGGCGAGCCCGGCGGCAACATCCGCCAGGCGTTCCTGTTCAACCCGGAGCGGGTCTCCTTCACCGACCGCGAGGGCGGTGACGCGACCACCGCGACGGGGGTGCGCAAGGTGCGCGGCAAGGCGGCGCTGACCCTCTCGCCCGGCCGGGTCGACCCGGCGAACCCGGCCTGGGAGGACAGCCGCAAGCCGTTGGCCGGCGAGTTCGCCTTCCGCGGCCGTACGGTCTTCGTCGTCGCCAACCACTTCAACTCCAAAGGCGGCGACCAGGGCCTGACGGCGCAGTACCAGCCGCCGTCGCGCGGTTCGGAGACCCAGCGCCACCTCCAGGCGAAGGCGGTGAACACCTTCGTCAAGGAGCTCCTCTCCGTCCAGAAGAACGCGGACGTGATCGCTCTCGGCGACATCAACGACTTCGAGTTCTCGACGACCGCGCGCATCCTGGAGGACGACGGCGCCCTGTGGTCGGCGGTGAAGTCGCTGCCGAAGAGCGAGCGTTACTCGTACGTCTACCAGGGCAACAGCCAGGTCCTGGACCAGATCCTGGTGAGCCCGTCGGTCCGCCGCGGCGGGCACCTGTCCTACGACAGCGTCCACGTCAACGCCGAGTTCCACGACCAGATCAGCGACCACGACCCGCAGGTGCTGCGCTTCCGGCCGTAGGCCTGGCGCGCACGACGAGGAGGGGCCCGGAAAGCGGGCCCCTCCTCGTACCGTCTTCTCCCCTGCCGGTACCGGTTCGCTCGCGCGAGGCCCGGCTCAGCAGTGTCCCTGGTGCCGGCGGCTCAACAGGCCGACGGCGACCACCGCGCCCGCCGCCGCCCCGGCGACGAGCATCGCGCGCGGATGCCCGAGCCCGGCCCGCACCGGGCCGCGCGCCCCGCCCGGCACGCGCCGCCCGGCGGTGTGCCGGGCCCGGCCGGCCTTGTCCTGCACCGTGTGACCGGCCCTGCCCGCCCTGTCCTGTGCGGTGTGGCCCGCCTGTGTGGCGGTGCTGCGCAGCTGGACGGTCATGGCACCGGCCTTGTCCCTCAGGTCGGCGGCGCGGGCCTTGGCGCGGCCCTTCACGTCCGCCTTGCCCGCCAGCTCCTCCACGGTGTCGCCGAGCTGGCCGCGGGTCTGTTCGATCTGCCTTCGCAGCTCGTCGGGGCCCTTGGCCCCGCCGACCGGCTGCGCGGTGGCGCCGCTCGCCGTACCGTCCCGGCTCGTCGCGTCGGTCATCGATGTGCCCTTTCCTTGATCTGGTCCACGTCGGCCCGGACGCTGCCGAGCGTCTCCTCGGGCTTGGGTGGCACGGCCCGGCGGAGCTGGGCGCGACCGGTCATGGCCAGTACGCCGGCGATCACGAAGAGAGCCGCCGTCACGATGAGCGCGGCGGCCCAGACGGGCAGCACCAGCGAGAGCGCGGCGGTGGCCGTGCCGGCCAGGGCGAACAGGCCCACATACGCGATGGCGCCCGCGGCACCGAGCATTCCGCCGCCCCGACCGGCGCGTTTGCCCTTCTCCGCCAGCTCCATCTTGGCGAGGGCCACTTCCTGGCGCACGAGCCGGGAGAGCTGTTCGGTGGCCTGACCGACGAGCTCGCCCACGGAGTGCTGCTCGTCGTGCACCGGCCTGGTGTGCATGGTTCCGGTCACGGTGTTCCGCCTCCTCTCGGTTCGGAGCACCCCGAGTACCCGTGGCCGACCGGCACTACCCCTGCCCTCTCCCCCACCCAACCGCGCAGCGTTTCTTACAGATACGTCGTAGCAAATTTAAGTGGAGCTACACGATCTGCGGGCCGACACTACTCCCATGACGACAGTCCACGACCGCCCCTCCCCGCCGCCCTTCGGACGGGCCCTGTGCGCCATGGTCACGCCCTTCACCGAGTCCGGCGCGCTCGATCTCGACGGTGCCCAGCGGCTCGCCGACCGGCTGGTCTCCCGGGGCTGCGACGGCCTCGTGCTGTCCGGCACCACGGGCGAGTCGCCGACCACCACGGACGCCGAGAAGACCGCGCTGGTGACGGCGGTGCGCGAGGCGGTCGGGGACCGGGCGGCCGTCGTCGCCGGGGTGGGCACCGCGGACACCCGACACACCGTGGAGCTGGCCCTGGCCGCCGAGAAGGCCGGCGCGGACGGACTGCTGGTGGTCGCGCCGTACTACAGCAGGCCTCCGCAGGACGCCCTGGAGGCCCACTTCCTGGAGGTCGCCGACGCCGGCGGCCTGCCGATCGCCCTCTACGACATCCCCGCCCGCACCGGCACCCGCATCGAGCCCGACACCGTCGTCCGCCTCGCCGAGCACCCCCGGATCGTCGCCGTCAAGGACTGCTCCTACGACCTCCTCGGCACCCAGAAGGTGCTCTCCCGCACCGGCCTGGCGTACTACGCGGGCTGCGACGAGCAGATCCTCGCGCTGTACGCGATCGGGGCGGCGGGATACGTCAGCACGGTCGCGAACGCCGCACCGGAGGTGTTCCGGGCTGTCCTCGACGCCTTCGACGCGGGCGACACTCGACGGGCCGCCGGGCTCCAGCGCCGCGCCATCCCGCTGATCGAGGCGATGATGGCGGCCGGCCTGCCCGGCACGGTCACCACGAAGGCCCTCCTCGGCGCGCTGGACCTGCCCGCGGGCCCGGTCCGCGCACCGCTGCGCCCCGCGGACCGGGAGATGACGGCAGGTCTGCTGACGGCGTACGAGGAACTGGCCGCCGGCGCGGATCAGTCCCAGGCGTAGCCGTCGCCGAACAGCAGGGTGTGCTCCAGCACGTCCTCCGCCGGGTCGTCGATCTGCCCCACGTTGACGTTGAGGAGCCCCACACGGGGGCCGTTGTGCGAGCCGGTCGTCGTCTCGTCGGCGTGCGCGGTCCCCACGGCCCCTGCCGAAACCCAGCACACCAGCACCGCGGCGCCCGCCCCGGCCAGCAGGCGCGCCACGGTCCCCACCCGCTCGTTCGTCATCTCAGGCGACATCTCAGGCGTCATCCCAGGGCCTCGTTTCGTCGGATCGGCGTCTGATCGGACTCTGCGTCCACCCGTTCATCCGCCAAGACCACCGGAAGGTCACGGTGAGTCATCCGTACGTGCGCGAGGCGCCGCCCAATACGTTGGCGCGAGGCGCCCCGCCCGCCCTACGGTCACCCCGATGAGCAGACGACGCTACGTGGCCCGGGGCGTCCCGGGCGGATACCGGATCTGGGACAGCCGGGGCCGCCGCTGGTGGGGCGACCTCTACGAACTGTGCCCCGACGACCTCCTGACCGAGCTGAACGGCGCGGCCGACCAGGCCCGCGTCACGGCCCTGCTGAAGCGGTACCGGGCCCTGAAACGATGACCGCCGTAGGCTGAGCCCCGCAGCTGACCGACAGACGGCGACAGGAGGCGGCCGAGATGCCGGAGAACCCGCCGACCGGGCCGACGGCGGCCGAGGTGATGACCGAGCTGGCCGGACTCGAGGACCCGAGGATCCGGGCCGTGAACGAGAAGCACGGCGACGACCACGGCGTGAACCTCACCAAACTGCGCGCGCTCGCGAAGCGCCTGAGGACACAGCCGGAACTGGCACGCCGGCTCTGGTCCACGGACGACACCGCCGCGCGGCTGCTGGGCATCCTGATCTGCCGTCCGAAGACCTTCGAGCGCGACGAACTGGACGCCATGCTGCGCGAGTCACGCACCCCCAAGGTGCACGACTGGCTCGTCAACTACGTGGTGAAGAAGAACCCGCACGCCGAGGAACTGCGCGTGGCCTGGACCGCCGACCCGGACCCGGTAGTCGCCAGTGCCGGCTGGGCGCTCACCACCGAACGCGTGGCGAAGAAGCCGGCCGGTCTCGACCTACCGGGTCTGCTCGCCACCGTCGAGTCGGAGATGAAGGACGCCCCGGACCGCCTGCAGTGGGCGATGAACCACTGCCTGGCCCAGATCGGCATCGAACACCCCGAGCACCGCGCCCGCGCGATCGCCATCGGCGAGCGCCTCGGAGTCCTGAAGGACTACCCGACTCCCCCGGGCTGCACCTCCCCGTACGCCCCCGTCTGGATCACGGAGATCGCGCGCCGACAGCAGGAGAAGGCCGCACCCGGCAACGCGTGAGTGCCCTCCCCGCGAGGGGCCGGGAGGGCGCTCGGCGGACGCCGTGTCAGTTGTGGCTGTTCTGACTGCGTTCCAGGTCAGACGCCCGACCCGGGCCGTGGGCCGTATCGGGGCCGTCCTGAGGGTGGTCCGGGCCGCGAAGGACGCGATCGACGGCGGCCCGGGTGCGCGCCTCGCTGTTCGGCATCAGGTGGGTGTAGGTGCGGAGCGTGAAGCTCGGGTCGTGGTGACCGAGGTACTCGCTCAGGGCCTTGATGCTCTCCCCTCCGTCCAGGAGGACCGACGCGTAGAAGTGCCGAAGGGCGTGCATTCCGTTCTCACGGCCACGAGGTATGCCGGCAGAGGTGAGTGCCGGGTGCCATACGTTCTCGTTGAACCGGGTTCGGTGGAGCCACTGCCGCCCCGCGGTGACGAAGAGCAGCGAGGCCGTGACGGGCGGGCCGTCCGGGGTCTTCCACGGCAGAGTGAGGTCCACAGGCTGATGCGCGGTGACGTGCGCTTCAAGCGCGGTGGCGACCGACTCAGGCAGCGGCACATGGCGTTCCTTGCCTCCCTTGGGCGGGCCGAAGACCGCCTGAACACCACGGATGAGCTTCACTTGCCGCGTGACGCGGAGGACGCCGCCGAGAAAGTCGAGGTCTTCGAGCGCCAGGCCGAAGATCTCCCCCTGACGCAGACCGCAGCCCGCGCCAAGGGACACCATCTCCCGGTAGACGTCCGGCAGCGCCCCACGCATGGCCATGACCTGATCGACCGACCACGGCTTGACCTTGCGTCCGTCGAGGGCAGGCGCCCGCACCGAGCGAGCCCGGCACGGGTTCTCGGCGATGACCCGGTCCTCCACGGCGGCCGTGAAGACGGCGGACACGTTGGCGAAGATGGACCGACGGTAGGAGGCGGCCCGCCCGGTCTCCTCCAGCTGGCGCATCCAGGCGCGGAGGTGCGAGGGCCGGAAGGACGCCAAGGGCCGGTCACCGAGGTACGGCAGGGCGTGAACCCGCAACCGGATCTCGACGCTCTCACGGGTCACCGGGTCGATCGTGAGCCCCGCCATCCATTCCTTGGCGTACTGCCCGAAGGTCACCGCACCCGCCGCAGGGTCGATGTATCGCCCTTGCGACATGTCCGCTTCGATGTTCGACAGCCAGGCATCAGCCTTGCGCTTCTGCTTGTCCGGGAAGCTCTTCGACTTCTCGGAGCCGTCCGGCGCGATGTACCGAGCGCGGTATCGGTGGCCGACGCCGTACCGCTCGGTCTTGACCTTGACGGTCTTGCCGTCCGGTCCGGGGACGTTCTTATACCAGCGGTCTTGCACATGTCCGGCCATCAGGCGGCAGCCCCTTTCATGCGGGACTGCACCCAGCTCTGCACGTCCTTCGGGTCGTAGCGCAGGTGCCGGCCGACCCGGAAGCCGCGGGGACCCAAACGCTTTCGCCGCCACTGGTAGACGGTCTCGACGCTGGGGAGGTCGAAGAGCTGGACCAGGTCTTCCGGCGTGAGGTAGCGCTCAGGCAGCCGAGTCGCCATGGTCACCACTCCCCCTCGGCGTGCAGCTCTGCCAGAGCTTCGCGAGCGGTCTCGCGGTTGCCTTGCAGATCGCGGGCGATCGTCGCGGCGAGGGCGGATTCACCAGGGGTGTGACCGTGGCCCGCGTACTGCCAGTCGGCCAGCACGAGGACGGTGCCAGGCTCGCGGTCTTCAAGTGCGAGGGCTTCGCGTTCCTGTGCGGCGCGGAAGTCGGCGCGTGCCTGTCGCAGGGCGCCGAGCGTGGTCGAGTAGCGGCGGCTCTTGCTGGAGAAGTGGCCCCGGAAGCCCAGCATATGAGCCCAGGCCCACAGGCGCCGGTCCGGGTACAGCCCGTCCAGGTCCCGGCATGCGGTGATCAGGCGCCGGGCGTGGTCCGGGACGCCGTGACGGTCGAGTTCGGCGAGTTCACCCACCCGGCGATCGAGGGTTCCGGTGTTCTCGGCTGCTTTGGTCGCGTACTTCGCCACGTACGAGGCCACGGCCTGTTCAGTGAGATCGGAGCCGTCCCCGAACGCCTTGACTGGCCGGACGTCGAGTTGGCGACCCCACCGGAAGGTGCGGGCAGGCTGGCCCCCCGAGGCGGGGACACTGACGGTCGTGTACGAGTGATGGGCAGCGGCCCGGATCGCATCACTGAGCAGCTCCGTACTGGCCCAGGACGGCGCCGCGGAGTCAGGACCCTCGGCCCCGTCGATGCGGATCACGGCATGGAAGTGCACGGCGCCCCGCTTCTGGAACTCCGCGACCTTGCCGTACGAGAGGCGAGCGCACTCCTTCAGCTCTCGCTGTGTGAGGCCCGCGCGGGCGGCGATCTCGCGCCGGAGACGATTCGTGAATCGCTGCCAGAGGTCCCCGGCGTGGTTGTTGAACAGGACGCTGCCCGCGTAGTCATACGTCTCCGGGTCCAGCGCAGTACCGAGGGCGGAGTCGTCCGAGGGGTGCCGGGTCCCGCAACGGCAACGTCCGTGATCGGGCCGGTTGTGAACCGGGCCGAAGGAAGGCGCCGTGAGCGTCGCGAAGACGCGGGGGTGATTCCGGACCGTGGCAGGTATGTCCTTGTCCTCGTCTCCGGCGAGCCCAGCGCGGATCAGACGGTAGGTGTCGCCCGCGTAGGTCCAGGCGCACGACGGGCAGCGAGAAGCACGGCGGTTGCCGCAGGCTACCCGGAGGCGTCCGCCAGGCTCATGCTCGGTTGAGTAGTGGTGCAGGGTCTCGCCGGTCGTCTTGTCCTTGTGAATGACCCAGCCGGACAGGTGGACCGGATCGGCGCAGCCACCGGTACGGCGGACCTGGTCCTGCCAGCGGTCGAAGCCCGGAGACCCGGCCACCCTCAGCGTGTCGGAGAGGGTGACCGGGTCCAGGCCCGCGAAGGTCGCGGGGTTGGTCATGCGCGACCCCCGACGAACTGGACGGCGGCGGGCAGCGTGCCGGCACCGTGGCAGGCCGGGCAGTCGACGGCGAGCGTGGGCAGTTGCCCGGAAGCGTCGCGGTCGCCGGAGGATACGGCGGCGGTGGCGAAGCCGTCGCAGTTCGGGCAGATCCGCGGGGATGCGGCGGTGGCCGGGGCGGAGCCGGTCATGATGGAGGTTCCTTCCGGTTGAGAGATCGGACAGGGACGGCGCCTGGAGCGGACGAGACTTGGCGGTTGAGGCCGCTCCGGGGGCCGGTCAGCGCCGCTTGGACTCAGAGGCGAGCAGCGAGCGCAGGACGACGGCGCACACGGCGACCGAGGCGCCGGTGATGGCGACCGCGAGCAGCATCGAGACGAGGACGGCGCCGACGACGAGGACCACGGCGGTGCCGCCACCGACGAGGGCGAGCACGGAGCCGGGCGTGAGCTGAACCGTGGGACGAGCGGGCGCCGGAGCCGCCATGACGGGCGGCGAGGCCGGGACGCTCGGGACGACGGCGGTCGGCTCGATGACGGCGGGCGGGGACACGAAGCCCGTGGGCGCGGGGTTGGTCGGGACCTTGGGACGCAGCATGGGTGATCTCCCTTCTGAGTGAGCTACTTGACGAAGCCGTCGACGGCGGGGGCGAAGACGCTGTCAGCGAGGAGGAACCCGCCGAGCAGGAGTACGCCGATCAGCCACCAGGGCGGACGGATGAGCTTGACGCCGAGGACTCCGACGCAGAGCAGGGCGAACCAGAGCGGGACGTCCATGACGATGGCCTCCTAGCGGACCTTGCAACGGTGGGTGCGGGCGGCGAGCTGGGCGGCGGACTGGCTGGTGTAGTCGGCGGACCAGCCGCAGCCGTCGGAGCTGCACACGGCGGCGTGCTTGGTCTGGCCGTGGCGGTCGCGGTGGGTGCCGATCTGCACCGGTCCGATCCGCATCACGGAGTGGAAGAAGTCGCGGGCAGGCATGACGGGTGATCTCCTCTCGGTTCAGGCGAGTTGGGCGGCGATGGCATCGGCCATGGGCGCGGGGACGCCGAGGCGAGCGCGAAGCGTGTCGGTGTCGATTCGGGCACCGGTCCGTTGTTCGTGGTCGGCGGCGACCTTGCGGGCGTGCTCGACCAGCGCGGCCGGGACCGGCACCGCGGGAGCAGGGGCAGCGGCCGGAAGAGCCGGAGTGTCCTCGGCGGCCGAGACCGGCTCAGGCTCAGCGGCGGGAGCGGGGTCCGAGGCAGGAACTGCCGTGGGCGGCGGCGGAACCGGCGTCCGGTCTTCAGTGCCGGAGTTGGGAGCGTGGGCGAGCAGCGTGCCGCCGAGGAAGGCGAGGGCAGGCCACCCGGCGACGCCGAGCCGGAGGAGAGCGGGCGGGTGCTCCAGGTCGAGGAACCCGGCCGTAGCGACGTTGGCACCGAGCGAGGCCACCAGGGCGATGAGGAACCAGCACCAGGCCAGCCGGGACGGCCCGTCGTTGCGCAGCCGTCGCCAGGCCGCGACCAACAGCAAGTCGACACTGACCGGGTAGGCCCATGCCTTCCATCCGGTCTGCCCGGCAGCGGCGGCGAGGTCGTGCAGGTGGGCGAAGGACAGGGCTCCGGCGATCACGGCCTGAACGAGAACGGCGTCCGGGCGAATCGAGCGGGTCATGTCGTCACCTCCTTCGCGAGAGTCAGGCCAGGGAGAGGGCGGTCTCAGGCCGCAGCCGGAGCCGACTCGACGGCGGGCACCAGGGTCGGAGCAGGAGCGCCGAGCACGGGCCGGAAGGGAGCCAGAGCGGGCACGTCCGGGGTCAGGTCGGCATGCCGGTTGCAGATGTTCACGGCCTGCCGCAGCGAGGTGTGCGGGGCACGGATACGGGCCCAGCCGCCCGTGGAGTCACCCGTGACGGCGACGCCCGGCGTGTCCGTGGGGATCTGGATCGCGGCCAGCACGGCATCCGGAGCGATGTCTCCAAAGGCCATGTTGGCGCTGGACTCGTCGTTGACGCGGTGTGCCGTACGGCCGGTGAGCTGGGCACGAAGCATCGTGATGCCCTTGCCGAGTTCGGAGCCGAACCGCTGTCCGCAGATTTCGAGGTAGATGCCGGCAGCGCGGCCGAGCTGGGCGAGACGGGCAAGCGCGGTGATGATCCGGTCCCGCCGCTTCTCCTCGTCCTTGGTAGCGAAGAGGGCGAGTTCGGCCACCTCGTCGACCAGGACCACGATGGGTATCGGTCGCAGGTCCTCGCGCAGGTCCCACATATCGGCGGCGATATCGGCGTCCGGCACGTCAGCGGTGATCCGCTGTTCGGCACGGATGAGCTGGTAGACGTCCTCCATGTGGGACACGAGCGCATCGAGGAGTTCGGCGGCGGAGTCGGGGTTGTCGGCCAGCGCGGAGAAGCGACGAGCCAGCGGGAACAGCTCTACGCCCTGCTTGCAGTCGATGCCGACCAGGGCGACCCGCTGTGAGGCGAGAGCGGCGACGAGGTTGCGCTGATAGACCGACTTGCCGGACTCCGTGGCGCCCAGCGTCAGCGCGTGCGGAACCGTGCGGTAGTCGCGGAAGTGGACCGAGCCGTCCTCGCGCAGGGCCACCGGAACACGCATCGGACGGGTCTCGGTCACGGCGGGCATCTGCACGCGCTTGAGCACGTCATAGCCGGTCATCCGCACTTCGACCACGCCGGAGCGCAGCTCACGGGAGGTGACGCCGTACACGGCGAACGAGTGCCGGAGCCGGTCGCACGACGCGGCTACGTCGAAGGCGTCCTGACCGGGCCGGAGCTTAAGCCGGAGCACCAGGCCGGTCCGGGTCGGCCGCACCCGGAGGATGCGCGGGGCGCGAGGGCCGGGGACGGGCCGGTTGGTCATCCGGGCCAGGCCGATGCGCCAGCGGGCGGCGGGAACCGTTAGGCCGCAGGCGTCCATGACCGAGCCGTACCGGACCAGGACCCGGAGGGCCGCGAAGGTGACCCCGAAAGTCAGCCAGAACCAGGCGGGGCGCCGCCACCGCAGGAGTCCCGCAGCGGCGGCGACCAGCACCAGAAGGACGATGAGCGACGTCACGGTCAGGCCGCCTTCGACTTCGACATGTCGGCGGCGAGCGAGGTGACGGCGACCGCGCGGAAGGCGATCCCGTGCCGCTTCTGGCCGTTGAACTCGTTCTCCCACGGTCGGGCGATCAGTCCCGTGAGCGCGACCGGGGTGCCCATGGTCAGCTCTCCGGAGACGCCGGTCTCCGGCACGGTGACGCTCAGGATCTCGACGTCGCCGTTGAGGGCGAACATCACGTTCACGGTCATCAGGGTCGCGCCGGTCTCGGCGTCGGTGGCGATCTCGCCGGTACGGCGGTCACGGATCTTCGGCTCGGGGGCCTGGGCCACCATCACGGTGGCGGTGGAGGTCTCGACGGGGATCTGACGCATCGTCTGTCTCCTGAACTCACTGGGGTGTCGAACCGACGGCTTCCGTCGGTGAGTTCAGGAGACCGCGCAAGGTGGTGGACGCATCACGGTCCGTATGGACGTTTAGGGACGTCTGAGCTATCGTCAAAACGTCCCTACGGCGTCCCAGGGGAGGACACGTCATGGCGAACGAGCGTCTGCGCGCGGCCATTTCAGCGAAGGGCGAGACGATTCAGTCCGTGGCTCAACACGTCGGAGTGGACCCCAAGAGCGTGGAACGGTGGATCACGACGGACCGCACGCCGCACCGGGGACACCGCTGGAAGGCCGCGAGCTTCCTCGGCGTCGATGAGGTCTACATCTGGCCCAGCGTGCAGAAGCAGGCGGAGACCGCGAGCACGTCGGAACTGATCACGTACTACCCGCACCGGGGAGCCGTGCCGACCGCCCTGTGGTCATCGCTGATCGAGAAGGCCAAGAACCAGGTAGACGTCCTCGTGTACGCGGGACTGTTCCTCTTCGACAGCCACCCGGACCTGCCGGACCAGTTGGCGGAGAAGGCCAAGGCCGGAGCACAGATCCGGATCCTCCTGGGAGACCCCGACTCCGAAATGGTCCGCCAGCGCGGCGAGGAGGAGGGCATCGGCGGCGACCTGGCCGCACGCGCCCGCATCACACGTCGCTACCTCGAACCGGCGATGACGACGCCCGGCGTCGAGGTCCGCTTGCACGACACGATCCTCTACAACTCGATCTACCGCTTCGACGACGACGTGTTGGTGAACCCGCATGTCCTCGGAGCACCGGCCGGACAGAACCCGGTCCTGCACTTCCGGTACATCCCGGGAGCCCGGACGTTCCGGCACTACATGCGCAGCTTCGACTACGCCTGGGAGCGCGGAGGCCCTGCGTAGGGGGATGCCTGCACAACCGCGACCAGCCCCCAGACATGCGAGGCTTGACCCATGGCCCGCATCGACTACTTCAACGACCCGGACGCCCCGAAGGCGAACAGCATCGTCCCGTCAGTAACCGCGGTGGCGGTCAACGAGGCCGGGGAAGTCCTGCTCATCCACAAGACCGACAACAACCTCTGGGCCCTGCCCGGCGGCGGAGTCGACGTGGGCGAGTCAGCCCCCGACGCCGCCGTACGGGAGACGAAGGAAGAGACGGGCTTCGACGTCGAGGTGACGGGCCTGGTCGGCATCTACACCAACCCGGCTCACGTCATGGCGTACGACGACGGCGAGGTCCGCCAGCAGTTCTCCATCTGCTTCCGGGCCCGCATCGTCGGCGGCGAGCTGCGCACGAGCAGCGAGAGCAAGGAGGTGGCGTTCGTGGACCCGAGCCGACTCGACAGCCTGAACATCCACCCGTCGATGCGGATGCGGATCGATCACGGCCTGTCCGACGAGACCGCTCCCCACATCGGCTAGCCAGCGAGGCGAGCGCGCGTCCGCTCGACGGCGGCCCCGAGGTACGGACGCGCCTTGCTGATCGCGTTGTGCACCTCGCTGCCCTCTGCGTACCGCTCCAGGATCTCGTCAATGCGACGATCGAAGTCGAAGGGCTGCCCGGCCGGGCCGGTCGTCATGTCGGCGTAGATCAGGGCATCCAGCACCGGGGAGTCTTCCCGCTCGTAGGCGTCCAGCTCCGCAGTCAGACCACGCTGTTCGGCCTCGTAGACAGCCCCGGAGTGGTGAGCGACCAGGCGGACGAGGCGTGCCGGCGCCCCGAGCGATTTGAGATGCCGCGCACCATCGATCGGGTGGAACCCCGTGTCGCGAAGCTCGGGCGCGTAGCCGAGGTCATGCAGCCAGGCCGCAGCGACGAGCAGTTCGCGATCCTCCTCGGGCACAGCCGCGGATGCCTCCTGGGCACGAGCCGCGACGGCCTGAGTGTGCAGCCAGCGGTTCCCGAGCGGGGGCAACAGCGACTCGGCCAGTTCGGCCGCGCCTTGGGGCGTGTCCAATCCAGAGGGCATAGGTCGCACGGTAGCCGAGACGGGCACGTAGCCGACAGCCCGGGAGTGTCCGTTCCGGATCATGGACGCGGTAGAACTTTCCCTACTTCATCAAGGCCCGCGCACGGCGCGGGCGCGCGCCGCCTCTACGGCGCGGCCCGCCTCCTGTCTTCGCCCCGGCTGGCCGCGCCCGGCGGCGCGCTCGGCGGCTGCGGGCATGAAGTGGGGAGACACCCTCTGTGGCTGGGGCGGTCGGCTCCACGGCTTTAGGCAGCCACTTTGGGGCGAGCCTCTAAGATCTTGGCCCCAACGTCGTGCTTTAACGGGCAGGTCCACAGACTGCCCGACTCGCCATGAGCTTACGGGGCCAAGATCACTCGCCCCAAAGCAGCTCCAGCCCAAAGCCGCTCCGCCAACCTAAGAGTCATGCCGCAAGCCCCGTGTGATCTCACGCCATCGCAGACGGCTAGTTTCATCACCGTGGTGACGGACCACATAGAGCGCAACTTCTCGGATGTAGCACCGCGGACACGCCCGCTTAAGGATCCTGGGCTGCTCTGAGGAGTAGTCCCACAGAATTGAATAAGCCCGGTCCAAGTCTGACCAGTTGGCCAACGTTACTTCCGAGAGCTCGAGTACGGCGGCATGCTTACCCAGTCGGAGAAGTCCGTAAAGCATGTTGCACACATTTATTGTGTGCCTATAGCCGAATGAGCGAGCCCGCTCCAAATAACCAAGCGCAGCCTGCGGATCCTCAGGAAGCAGGCAGAACCCAAGAGAATTGAGCAGCTTGGGATCTTCGGGGTCATTATTTTGTGCGAGTTTCAGAAGCTCCGTCGCCGAGGCGACCTGCCCGGCCACTACCAGTCGGGTCGCCATTGAATGCAGCGCCGCCGACTCCTCGTTCACTTTACCTCGGCGCGAAGCTGCATCCGACAAGGCGAGCGCTAGGTCATTTCGCTCGATACGCCTCTCTCGCAGCACCTTACGGGAACAGGGAGCTTCTCCCTCGCCCCGGCAATAGAGCCATTCAAGCTGCAATGACCGGAAACGCCAGTCAGAAAGGTAAGTCTCCGTCAGGCGATCCATTAGCCAGAAATTGCGGCCAAGGGCCTCTTTCCTGGCACTCGTAGATGCAGGAAGAGAGAGATCCAGAAACTCGCTAACCCCTGGTGCTCTCCAATCAATCAAGGCTTCGAACCCGGCTACCTCCACCCAACCGTGAAGCCTGTCTGTGAACGCGTTGGTAAGGGCAGCGTTCATCCTGCGACGAGCCAGCGCTCGTGGTGAGGCAGTTCCAGCCAGCGGCGGAAGTCCTGTAGCTTCGGTGTCAGCCGCGATAAGATCAGCCAGCTGAAGCCAGTCAGGCGGAGCCTCGGGGAGAGTATCCCCTTCTCCGTACCCGTTGCGCTTAGCGAAACTCTTGTCCACAGCCATCAGGGCCGGGGCTGTGACGGCGAGCGGGATCGTATGCGCGAATTGGGCCCCTAGCCCATAGCGGACTAATCCGCTCGCCGATATCCCTCGTCGATCAATCTCGACGCAGACCTGACGACAGAAGTCGGCCCGCCCTGCGAGGGATAGGGCCTGAGGGCTGGGTATGAAACTGTCGCGCAACTCAGAGACAAGAGTGGTTGTCGACCAGCGTGAGAGATCTGGTACACCCTTATCCCGCAGCCTAATTTCCGCCGCATCAAAGGGACGGCCATTCGCCATCGTGGCCAACTCCGCACCCGCAGGGTTCCTCAGAGGAGCGGCAGCAATCCCGTGACCGAACTCGATTCCACCAGCTTGTTCAGGTTCCCCGTACCGCTCCAAGAGATCAATGCACTCTTCCCCACACCCTCTTCCCCCTTTCGGGAGATCCACGGAGAATGGGCACCCGGGTAGCAGGTCTGGCGGACGGCACGAGTCGCTGAACAATCGTAATGCACGAAGAAAGATTTCTCTCTCTGGTCCACTCTCGGGAATCATTTCACTTGTCACCGATAAGCGTCCCTCCGCTGAGACACGGTGAGCACGTGCGAAATCCCCGTATCTTTCACCTCGTACAGAATACGGTGAGACCGACCCAAGCGAGCGGAGCGAATGCCCGACAGGGCACCCAAAAGCTTTTTTCCCAGCCCAGGCTCAGAGTCCAAGCGGTCAATGATGTTGAGCGCCTTAGTCCGCAGAGGATCTGGGAGTTGTTCAAGGTCCTTCTGAGCGCGCCGACTCAGCGTAGGCATCTTTCACTCCTTCTCTGCGAACTCCTCAGCCTCACTTCGGGCTTCATTGATCGCATCCATGGTGTCGGAGTCCGAAAGCACATTGAGCGTTTCGATCAGCGATTCATACTCGTCCGCACCCAAGATGACCGCCATTGGCTTGCCATGCTTGGTGATCATGAACGCTTCACCGGATGCCGCGACACTGTCGACAATTTCACTCAACCGGTCCCGGGCATCGGTCAGCGGTGCTGCATCCATGAGCCCTCCTCAGTCTTGGTTGTTCTAGAACTGTACAGACTTCAGGGCAGAACGGCAACGGGTGAGCTGTCGCGCGTGCCCTGACACCTGTGGCTGGGCACCTTGATTACCTCCCGAGCGCAGACGTGGTCGGCGAGCCTGTCGTTCGCTGTGGAAGTGTGTGCCGACGGCATGCTTGATAGGACTAAGGTGTCCCGCTGACATCCAGCGTTGACACCAACGTGCACAACACGTAGACGCTTACGGCGCCGGTACGTCTGGTGGACTGCAACTACGTTGGGGCGAGGACGAACTGCTTAAAGTGGCTGTCTCCATCAACGCACAAGCGCCCTCCCGGGCCGTCCTAGGGCCGTGGAAGGGCGCTCAGCGTTGACCAACGTCGACAGCTACCGACAGCTCAGCAGCAGGTCAGGGCGTTGATCGGTAAGGCGGCCGCAGGTCACGGCCACCCGTGATCAGTTGTGGCTGTGCAGGATCTCGTTCAGGCCGCCCCACACCGCGTTGTTCGGGCGGGCCTCGACCGTGCCCGTGACCGAGTTGCGGCGGAAGAGGATGTTGGAGACGCCGGAGAGTTCGCGGGCCTTGACGACCTGGCCGTCGGGCATGGTGACGCGGGTGCCGGCGGTGACGTAGAGGCCGGCCTCGACGACGCACTCGTCGCCCAGCGCGATGCCGACGCCCGCCTCGGCGCCGACCAGGCAGCGCTCGCCGATGGTGATGCGGACGTTGCCGCCGCCGGAGAGGGTGCCCATGGTGGACGCGCCGCCGCCGATGTCGGAGCCGTCGCCGACGACGACGCCCGCGGAGATGCGGCCCTCGACCATCGAGGTACCGAGCGTGCCGGCGTTGAAGTTGACGAAGCCCTCGTGCATGACGGTGGTGCCCTCGGAGAGGTGCGCGCCGAGGCGGACGCGGTCGGCGTCGGCGATGCGGACGCCCTTGGGGGCGACGTAGTCCGTCATGCGGGGGAACTTGTCGATCGAGGTGACCTGGAGGTGCAGGCCCTCGGCGCGGGCGTTGAGACGGACCTTCTCGACGTCGTCGACGGCGACCGGGCCGAGCGAGGTCCAGGCGACGTTGGCGAGGTGGGCGAACTGGCCGTCCAGGCTCAGGCCGTGCGGCTTGACCAGGCGGTGGGAGAGCAGGTGCAGGCGCAGGTAGACGTCGTGCGTGTCGAGCGGCTTGTCGTCCAGCGAGGAGATGACCGTGCGGACCGCGACCACCTCGACGCCCCGGCGGGCGTCCGGACCGGTCGCCGCGGTCGCGCCGCCGCCGAGGAGGTCGGCGGCCTGCTCGGCGGTGAGCCGCTCGGTGCCGGCCGGGCCCGGCTCGGCGGTGAGTTCGGGGGCCGGGAACCAGGTGTCGAGGACGGTGCCGTCGGCGGCCACGGTGGCAAGCCCGGCGGCCACGGCGCCGGTCGTACGGGGAGCAGTCGTGTCGGTCATGAGGGCAACCTAACCGGCCGTCGCCGGTGGAGGCGAGCCGGGACCCCGGCCGTCTCGGGTGCCGGTCCCGGGGACGACCCGCGCCAGGACCTCCCGTGCGTACACCTCGTCGTAGGGCGTGTCCGTCAGCAGGACCTGTAGGCAGATGCCGTCCAGTACGGCGACCAGGGCGCGGGCCGTCACCGGGTCCGTGCGCCGGGCCAGGAGGCCGCCTACGCCCTCGGCCCACTCGGCGGCGACCGGACGCAGGGCGGGGCGGCGCAGGGCGGCCAGGTACAGCTCGTACTCCAGCTCGACGCCGGTGCGGTCGCCGCCCAGCCACTCGCCGAGGACGCGGGCGAGTTCGCCGGGCAGGTCGGCGCCCTCGTCGGACAGGGCCGGGTGCGCGGCGACCACCTTGGCGAAGCCCTCGTTGGCCTGGCGCAGGGCGGCGACCAGGAGTTCGTCCAGGGTCGCGAAGTGGTATGTCGTGGAGCCGAGGGGGACGTCCGCCTCGGCGGCGACGGTGCGGTGGCTGAGGCCGGCGATGCCCTTCTCCCCCACGACCCGGATCGCCGCGTCGATGATCCGCTGCCGTCGCTCGGGGTCGTGGCGGCGGGACATCAGTGCGCGCCGTCCAGGTTGAGGACGACGACGCCGATGATGATCAGCGCGATGCCGGCGGCCTTGGTCGCCGTCATCCCCTCGCCCATGAACGTCACCCCGATCGTGGCGATGGCGGCCGTGCCCACGCCGGCCCAGATGGCATACGCGGTGCCCACGGAGAGGATCTTCAGGGTCTGGGCGAGGAGCGCGAAGGAGAGCACGTAGCCGAGCGCCGTCAGCAGCGACGGCACCAGCCTGCTGAAGCCCTCGCTGTACTTCATGGCGGTGGTCCCGGCGACCTCGGCGGCGATGGCTCCGGCCAGGAGCAGATATCCCATGTGTACGAGCGTACATAACGAGGGTGCGCGGGAACATGGAAACGGCGACACCCGAGGGGTGCCGCCGTTTTCCGGAACAGTGCCGGGTGTGACCGGGTGTGTCTCAGACGTTGAACCCGAGCGCACGCAACTGCTCGCGCCCGTCGTCCGTGATCTTGTCGGGGCCCCACGGCGGCATCCACACCCAGTTGATGCGCAGTTCGTTGACGAGGCCGTCCGTGGCGGACTTGGCCTGGTCCTCGATCACGTCCGTCAGCGGACAGGCCGCAGACGTCAGCGTCATGTCGATGGTCGCGATGTTCGCGTCGTCGATGTGGACGCCGTAGATCAGGCCCAGGTTGACGACGTCGATGCCCAGCTCGGGGTCCACGACGTCCAGCAGTGCCTCACGGACCTCCTCCTCGGAGGCCGGCTTCATTTCCACGGTCTCACTCATGCCGTCGTCTCCTTCTCGGCGTCGGCGCCGTCCAGTGCCTGGGCCGTCGCGTCCTTCCAGGCCATCCAGCTCAGCAGGGCGCACTTGACCCGGGCCGGGTACTTCGAGACCCCGGCGAACGCGACCGCGTCCTCCAGGACCTCCTCCATCGCGTCGTCGGGCTCGATCCGGCCCTTGGACTGCATCAGCTCCAGGAAGGTCTCCTGGATCCGCCGCGCCTGGGCCAGGTCCTTGCCGACCAGCAGGTCGTTCAGCACGGAGGCGCTCGCCTGGCTGATCGAGCAGCCCTGGCCCTCGTAGCTGACGTCACTGATCGTCGTGCCGTCGTACTTCACGCGGAGCGTGATCTCGTCGCCGCATGTCGGGTTGACGTGGTGGACCTCGGCGTCGCCATCCCGCAAGCCCCGCCCGTGCGGGTTCTTGTAGTGGTCCAGGATGACTTCCTGGTACATGGAGTCCAGCTTCATGCTCTTCGCTCGTCCCGTCAGCCGAAGAAGTTCCGTACGTGCTCCAGGCCGTCGACCAGCGCGTCGATCTCGGCCGGCGTGGAGTACAGATAGAACGACGCTCGCGTGGTCGCAGGAATTCCGTAGCGCAGGCACACCGGTCGGGCGCAGTGGTGGCCGACCCGGACGGCGATGCCCTGCTCGTCCAGTACCTGACCCACGTCGTGCGGGTGGATGTCCCCCAGCGTGAAGGAGATCGCCGCGCCGCGCTCCTCGGCCGTCGTCGGGCCGATGATGCGCAGGTCCGGGACCTCCAGCAGACGCTTGACCGCGTACTCGGTCAGCGCGTGCTCGTGGGCGAGGATCTTGTCCATGCCGATCGAGCCGAGATAGTCGATCGCCGCGCCGAGACCGACCGCCTGGGCGATCGGGGGCGTGCCCGCCTCGAACTTGTGCGGGGCCGGGGCGTAGGTGGAGGAGTGCATCGAGACCGTCTCGATCATCTCGCCGCCGCCGAGGAACGGCGGGAGGTCCTCGAGCAGCTCCTGGCGGCCCCACAGGACGCCGATGCCGGTCGGGCCGCACATCTTGTGGCCGGTGAAGGCCACGAAGTCGGCCTGGAGGGCCTGTACGTCCAGCGGCATGTGCGGTGCGGCCTGGGAGGCGTCGATGCAGACGAGGGCGCCGACCTCCTGGGCGCGGCGCACGATCGCCTCGACCGGGTTCTGGGTGCCCAGGATGTTGGAGACCAGCACGAAGGAGACGATCTTCGTCTTCTCGGTGATGACCTCGTCGATGTTGGACAGGTCCAGGCGGCCGTCGTCGGTGAGGCCGAACCAGCGGAGCTTCGCGCCGGTGCGCTGCGCCAGCAGCTGCCACGGCACGATGTTGGAGTGGTGCTCCATCTCCGTGATGACGATCTCGGTCTCGTGGTCCACGCGGTAGGGGTCGTCGGCCCAGCCCAGCATGTTCGCGACGAGGTTGAGGGACTCCGAGGCGTTCTTGGTGAAGATCACCTCGTCGCGCGAGGGCGCGTTGATGAACTCCGCGACCTTGTCACGCGCGCCCTCGTACAGCGCCGTGGCCTCCTCGGCGAGGACGTGCACACCGCGGTGGACGTTGGCGTTGTAGCGCTCGTAGTACTCGTTGAGCGCGTCCAGCACCTGTCGCGGCTTCTGGCTGGTCGCCGCGTTGTCCAGGTACACGAGCTTGTGCCCGTCGTGGACCTGGCGGTCCAGGATGGGGAAGTCCTTGCGGATCGCCTCGCCCAAAAGCCTGGACTCGTCGAGGAGGCCCGGCAGCTGTGTCACTCGGATGCGCCACCCTTCGTGTATGCCTCGTAGCCCTCGGCCTCCAGCTTGTCGGCCAGCTCGGGGCCGCCCGACTCGGCGATGCGGCCGTTCGCGAAGACGTGGACGTGGTCGGGCTTGATGTAGCGCAGGATGCGCGTGTAGTGCGTGATCAGCAGGGTGCCGACCTCACCGGACTCGTGGACGCGGTTGACGCCCTCGGAGACGACGCGCAGGGCGTCGACGTCGAGGCCGGAGTCGGTCTCGTCGAGGATCGCGATCTTCGGCTTGAGCAGCTCCATCTGGAGGATCTCGTGGCGCTTCTTCTCACCGCCGGAGAAGCCCTCGTTGACGTTGCGCTCGGCGAAGGCGGGGTCCATGTTGAGGCGCTCCATGGTCTCCTTGACCTCCTTCACCCAGTGGCGCAGCTTGGGGGCCTCGCCGCGGACGGCGGTGGCGGAGGTGCGCAGGAAGTTGGAGACCGAGACGCCGGGGACCTCGACCGGGTACTGCATCGCGAGGAACAGGCCGGCGCGGGCGCGCTCGTCGACGGACATCTCCAGGACGTCCTCGCCGTCGAGGGTGACGGTGCCGCTGGTGATCGTGTACTTGGGGTGACCCGCGAGGGAGTAGGCGAGCGTGGACTTGCCGGAGCCGTTGGGGCCCATGATGGCGTGCGTCTCGCCCTGCTTCACGGTGAGGTCGACGCCCTTGAGGATCTCCTTCGTGGCGTTGTCGGCCTCGACGGTGACGTGCAGGTCTCGGATTTCAAGCGTTGCCATGGGTGCCTCAGGACTCCTGGGTGAGGGAGACGAGCACGTCGTCCCCTTCGATCTTTACGGGGTAAACGGGAACGGGGCGCGTCGCCGGAAGACTGTCGGGCTTGCCGGAACGGAGGTCGAAGCGCGAGCCGTGCAGCCAGCACTCGATGTGACAGTCGTCGACCTCGCCCTCGGCGAGGGACACGTTCGCGTGCGAACAGATGTCGTTGATCGCGAAGACCTCGCCCTCGGTCCGCACGACGGAGATCGGCGTGCCGTCGAGTTCCACCCGCTTGGGGGTGTCCTCCTCCAGCTCGTCCGCTCCACAGACGCGTACGAACGTCATCAGACCGACGCCTCCAGCTCCTCGTCGATCTTGGCGATGAGGCGCTCCTCGATGTCCGGGACACCGATCTGCTGGACCAGCTCGGCGAAGAAGCCGCGGACCACCAGGCGGCGGGCGTCGATCTCGGGGATGCCGCGCGCCATCAGGTAGAAGAGCTGCTCGTCGTCGAAGCGGCCGGTGGCGGAGGCGTGGCCGGCGCCGACGATCTCGCCGGTCTCGATCTCCAGGTTCGGCACCGAGTCGACCCGCGCGCCGTCGGTGAGGACGAGGTTGCGGTTCATCTCGTAGGTGTCGGTGCCCTCGGCCGCGGCCTCGATGAGCACGTCGCCGATCCAGACCGCGTGCGCGTCCTCGCCCTGGAGCGCGCCCTTGTAGACGACGTTGGACTTGCAGTGCGGGACGTTGTGGTCGACCAGAAGGCGGTGCTCCTGGTGCTGGCCGGCGTCGGTGAAGTACAGACCGAACAGCTCGGCCTCGCCGCCGGGGCCCGCGTAGGCCACGCGCGGGTGCAGCCGGACCAGGTCGCCGCCGAAGGTGACCACGAAGGACTTGAAGGTGGCGTCCCGGCCGATCAGGGCGTTGTGCTGGCCGACGTGCACGCCCTTGTCGTCCCAGTCCTGGACGGAGACGACGGTCAGCTTGGCGCCGTCGCCCAGGACGTAGTCCACGTTGGCGGCGAGGACCGCGTCACCGGTGTGGTCGATGACGACCACGGCCTCGGCGAAGGCGCCCAGCTCGACGACCTGGTGGGCGTAGGCGGTGCCGCCCTGGCCGTGCACGGCGATGCGGATCGGCTCGGTGAGGACCGTCTCCTTGGGGACGGTGATCACGCCGGCCTTCTCGAACGCCGAGTAGGCCTGGGCGGCGACCCGGTCCACCGGGGTGCCCGCCCTGCCGATGCGCGCGTCGTCGCGGCCGACGGTCTCGACGACGACGCCCTCGGGGGCGTCGATGTCGACCTTCACGCCGTCGCCGGTGGCGACCGCGGTGCCGTCGTGCAGCCCGCGCAGCCGCTCCAGCGGGGTGAACCGCCACTCCTCCTCGCGGCCGTGGGGGACCTGGAAGTCCGCCACGTCGAAGGACGCGGGCGCGCTCATGCGCGTGGCGACGGTCGACTCGGCGGCCACCGCGATCTGTCCCGCGGTGGTGGACCCCACGGGGATGTTCTGAGCCTCAGCCATGGCTGTCGGTCTGCTCTCTTCCTACGTCAGAAATCTGGCGACTGCTTCGGGGACGGGTCTTAACCGACCGCGCCTTCCATCTGCAGCTCGATCAGCCGGTTGAGCTCGAGGGCGTACTCCATGGGCAGCTCCTTGGCGATCGGCTCGACGAAGCCTCGCACGATCATCGCCATCGCCTCGAACTCGCTCAGACCGCGGCTCATCAGGTAGAAGAGCTGGTCCTCGGAGACCTTGGAGACGGTCGCCTCGTGGCCCATGGACACGTCGTCCTCGCGGACGTCCACGTAGGGGTACGTGTCGGAGCGCGAGATGGTGTCGACGAGCAGCGCGTCGCACAGCACGTTCGACTTGGAGCCGTGGGCGCCCTCGCCGATCTCGACGAGACCGCGGTAGGAGGTGCGGCCGCCACCGCGGGCCACGGACTTCGAGACGATGTTGGAGGAGGTGTTCGGCGCCATGTGGACCATCTTGGAGCCGGCGTCCTGGTGCTGGCCCTCGCCCGCGAAGGCGATGGACAGGGTCTCGCCCTTGGCGTGCTCGCCCATCAGGTAGACGGCCGGGTACTTCATCGTCACCTTGGAGCCGATGTTGCCGTCGATCCACTCCATGGTCGCGCCCTCGTACGCCACGGCGCGCTTGGTGACCAGGTTGTAGACGTTGTTCGACCAGTTCTGGATGGTCGTGTAGCGGCAGCGGGCGTTCTTCTTGACGATGATCTCGACCACGGCGGAGTGCAGCGAGTCCGACTTGTAGATCGGAGCCGTGCAGCCCTCGACGTAGTGCACGTAGGCACCCTCGTCGACGATGATCAGGGTCCGTTCGAACTGGCCCATGTTCTCCGTGTTGATACGGAAGTAGGCCTGGAGCGGGATCTCGACGTGCACGCCCTTCGGCACGTAGATGAAGGAGCCGCCGGACCACACGGCGCTGTTCAGCGACGCGAACTTGTTGTCACCGACGGGGATGACGGTGCCGAAGTACTCCTTGAAGAGCTCCGGGTGCTCCTTCAGGGCGGTGTCGGTGTCCAGGAAGATGACGCCCTGCTCCTCCAGGTCCTCGCGGATCTGGTGGTAGACGACCTCGGACTCGTACTGGGCCGCGACACCGGCGACGAGGCGCTGCTTCTCCGCCTCGGGGATGCCGAGCTTGTCGTAGGTGTTCTTGATGTCCTCGGGCAGGTCCTCCCAGGACTCCGCCTGCTTCTCCGTGGAGCGCACGAAGTACTTGATGTTGTCGAAGTCGATCCCCGACAGGTCCGAGCCCCAGTTCGGCATGGGCTTCTTCTCGAACAGGCGCAGACCCTTGAGACGGAGCTTGGTCATCCACTCCGGCTCGGACTTCTTCTCGGAGATGTCGCGGACGACGTCCTCGTTGATGCCGCGCTTGGCAGAGGCGCCGGCCGTGTCGGAGTCGGCCCAGCCGTATTCGTACTTGCCCAGGCCCTCGAGCTCGGGGTGAGCAGTCTCCGTGGGGAGAGTCATGCGGGGTTCCTCCCGGCCGTGCTTGCAGATGCGTTGTGGGTCTTGGAAGTCTCGGAAGGCTTCGAAGTCTTCGGAATGAACGTGGTGCAGACCCCGTCGCCGTGCGCGATGGTCGCGAGCCGCTGTACATGCGTACCGAGCAGCTCGGCGAAAAATTCCGTCTCCGCCTCGCACAGCTGCGGAAACTGCTCCGCGACGTGGGCGACCGGGCAGTGGTGCTGGCACAGCTGCTCGCCCTGCTGGGGGTGGGGTGCGCTCCGCGCGGTAGCAGCGTACCCGTCCTCGCTCAGGGCCTTGGCCAGGGCTTCGGCGCGCTTTTCGGCGGGGACGGATTCGACGGCCTTGCGATACGCGCCCGACTGGGCGGCGATCCTGGCGCGGGCGAAGGCGGCGATCGCCTGCTCCCCGCCCTCCTGCTCGGCGATCCAGCGCAGGGCGTCGGCGGCCAGCTTGTCGTACGACTGGTCGAAGGCGTCCCGGCCGCAGTCGGTGAGCGCGAAGACCTTGGCGGGCCGTCCGCGCGTGCGCGCGCCGTAGACCCGCTGCTCGCGGGCCTCCACCACGTCGTCGGCGACCAGGGCGTCGAGGTGGCGCCGGACGGCGGCCTGGGTCAGGCCCAGGCGTCCGGCGAGCTCGGCGACGGTCGACGGCCCGTGGTCCAGGATGGAGCGCGCGACGCGGTTGCGGGTGGACCGCTCACCGGTCGCGAGTTCCTCCTGCGGAGCCTCGCCAACGTTTTTCACAACGCCATTGTTGCGTAATTCATCCGAGGCGGGCAAGCCGGGTCCGGATCATCGGACGGTGCCCTGCGTCACTTAGGTATACCTAACGTGACCTGCGGAAACGATCTTTGATCGATCACTCCGGAGCGGGCACGGCGCCAATCCGGTGGCGTGCCCAACCGGTTTCCGGAACACTCCCCCGCATGCCCACACCCCCTCCCACCGGCCCACTCGTCACCCGGGGCACGATCGCCGCCGGGCTGCGCGAGCTGGGTGTGCGCACCGGCGACACCCTCCTCGCGCACTCCTCCCTCAGCTCCCTCGGCTGGGTCTGCGGAGGACCGGTCGCCGTCGTCCAGGCACTGCTCGACGTGCTCGGTCCGAGCGGCACGCTGGTGGTTCCCACCCAGACCGGCGACCTCTCGGACCCGGCGCTGTGGAAGAGCCCGCCGGTGCCCGAGGAGTGGTGGGACACCGTGCGGGCCGCGATGCCCGCCTACGACCCGCTGATCACGCCCTCGCGCGGGGTCGGCGTGATCCCCGAGACGGTGCGCACCTGGCCGGGCGCCCGGCGCAGCGCGCATCCGCAGACCTCCTTCGCGGCCCTCGGCGCCCGTGCCGCCGAGGTGGTCGCGGGCCACGCGACCGACTGCCGGCTCGGCGAGCGCAGTCCGCTGGCGACGCTGGAACGGCTGGACGCCCGGGTGCTGCTGCTCGGCGCGGGCTACGAGGCGTGCACCGGCTTCCACCTCGCCGAGTACCGGATTCCCTCCCCGCTGGTGCAGGTGGGGCGCCCGGGGCCGGTGGGCTGGGAGCGGGTGACGGAGGTGTCGATCACGTCGGAGCGGTTCGACGAGCTGGGCCACGACTTCGAGCGCGACCGTCCGGTCGTACGCGCGAGGATCGGCGCGGCCGACGTACGCCTGTTCCCGCTGCCGGACGCGGTCGCCTACGCCGAACGGTGGCTGACCACGCATCGCCCGCGCGAGTGAGGCCCGTCGGAGGGGCGGGAGGAGTTTTCCACACCCCCGCGCCCGATGGCCCGTCCAGCTACCTAGACTCGTGACCCATGCGAAGCGAGCCCGTGGTCCAGGTCCAGGCCCTGGTGAAGCGGTACGGCACGAAGACCGCGGTGGACGGCCTCGACCTGGTGGCCCATACGGGTGTCACCGCCGTGCTCGGCCCCAACGGGGCGGGCAAGACGACCACGGTCGAGACCTGTGAGGGATACCGGAGGCCGGACTCCGGGACCGTGCGTGTCCTGGGCCTGGACCCGGTGAGACAGGGCTCCGCGCTGCGCCCGCGGATCGGCGTGATGCTCCAGTCCGGCGGCGTCTACTCGGGTGCGCGCGCGGACGAGATGCTGCGCCACGTCGCGAAGCTGCACGCCCATCCGCTGGACGTCGACGCCCTGATCGAGCGGCTCGGACTCGGCTCGTGCGGCCGCACGACGTACCGCAGGCTCTCGGGCGGGCAGCAGCAGCGGCTCGCCCTCGCGATGGCCGTGGTCGGCCGCCCGGAGCTGGTGTTCCTGGACGAGCCGACCGCCGGCCTGGACCCGCAGGCCCGCCGCGCCACCTGGGACCTCGTACGGGACCTGCGCGGCGACGGCGTCTCGGTGATCCTCACCACGCACCACATGGACGAGGCCGAGCAGCTGGCCGACGACGTCGCCATCGTCGACGCCGGCCGGGTCGTCGCGCAGGGCTCCCCGGAGGAGCTGTGCCGCGGCGGCGCCGAGAACACCCTGCGGTTCTCCGGCCGCCCGGGACTGGACGTCGCGTCCCTGCTCAAGGCACTCCCCCCGGACTCCGCGGCCGCCGAGCTGACGCCGGGCTCCTACCGGGTGAACGGCGAGGTCGACCCGCAGCTGCTCGCGACGGTGGCCTCCTGGTGCGCCCAGCACGGGGTGATGCCGGACCGCATCTCGGTGGAACGGCACACCCTGGAGGACGTGTTCCTGGAGCTGACGGGCAAGGAGCTGCGCTCATGATCTCGGTCGGTATTGAGGACGGCCGGGGGTCCGGGGGTCGTCCCCCGGGAAGACACAGCCTGGAGCTGACGGGCAAGGAGCTGCGCTCATGACAACGACCACGGACACCGCCGGGAGCACCGGCACCCCCGGCGCCTACGCACCCAGGCCCGGCGCCGCTCCGCTGGGGCGCATGATCGCGGCGCAGGCCGTGCTCGAGACGAAGATGCTGCTGCGCAACGGCGAGCAACTGCTGCTGACCGTGATCATCCCGACGCTGCTGCTCGTCCTGTTCAGCTCCGTGGACATCATCGACACCGGCGCCGGCGAGGCCGTCGACTTCCTCGCTCCCGGCATCCTCGCGCTGGCCGTGATGTCGACGGCGTTCACCGGGCAGGCCATCGCCACCGGCTTCGAGCGCCGGTACGGGGTGCTGAAGCGGCTGGCGTCCTCGCCGCTGCCCCGCTGGGCCCTGATGACCGCGAAGACGGTGTCGGTCCTGGTCACCGAGGTGCTCCAGATCGTCCTGCTGACGGTGATCGCCTTCGCGCTGGGCTGGTCGCCGCAGGGCAACCCGGCGGCCGTGCTGCTGCTCCTGGTCCTCGGCACCGCGGCCTTCTCCGGGCTCGGGCTGCTCATGGCGGGCACGCTGAAGGCGGAGGCCACGCTGGCCGCCGCCAACCTGGTCTTCCTGCTGCTCCTCGTGGGCGGCGGGGTGATCGTGCCGCTGGACAAGTTCCCGGACGCGGCACAGAGCGTGCTGGGGCTGCTGCCGATCTCCGCCCTGTCGGACGGGTTGCGGGACGTCCTCCAGCACGGGGCCTCGATGCCCTGGGGCGACCTGGGCATCCTCGCCGTGTGGGCGGTCGTGGGGCTCGCGGCCGCGGGGAAGTTCTTCCGCTGGGAGTAGGAACACATGCCGTGGACCGACCCTCGTGAAAGCGTGCACAAGCGGGCGCCTACGATGGACGGCGTGCCAAACGTGACCCGCGCCGACGCCGCAGCAGCCGTGCGCAACCCGCTCGCCTTCATCGCCGCACGCTGGACCCCGCACCCTCGCACGGTTCGGCGCGCGGCCTTCATCGCGCTCGCCATGGCGGTGGTCATCGTCGTCACCGGCGGTGCCGTACGCCTCACCGGCTCCGGCCTCGGCTGCCCGACCTGGCCCAAGTGCACCGACAACTCGCTCACCACCACGAGCGAGATGGGCTTCCACGGCGTCATCGAGTTCGGCAACCGCATGCTGACGTACGTGCTGTGCGCCGCGGTCGGCTGGGCGATCATCGCCGCCCGGTCGCAGAAGCCGTACCGGCGCAGCCTGACGCGGCTGGGCTGGACGCAGTTTTGGATCGTGATGGGCAACGCGATCCTCGGCGGCATCGTGGTCCTCGTCGGTCTCAACCCGTACACCGTCGCGGCGCACTTCCTGCTGTCGAGCGCACTGATCGCGGTCGCGACCGTGATGTGGCAGCGCACCCGGGAGGGTGACACGGCACCGCGTCCCCTGGTCGGCAAGTCCGTGCAGCAGCTGGTGTGGGTGATGACCGCCGTCTCCGCG
Organism: Streptomyces sp. BBFR51; assembly: GCF_044591655.1. Classification (NCBI taxonomy): domain Bacteria; kingdom Bacillati; phylum Actinomycetota; class Actinomycetes; order Kitasatosporales; family Streptomycetaceae; genus Streptomyces; species Streptomyces sp. BBFR51. Next base: position 2,154,272 of record NZ_CP172448.1, read on the forward strand.
CTGCTGATCGCGGTCGGCACGGTGGTCACCGGCGCGGGCCCCCACGCGGGCGACTCCAGCGAGGTCGAGCGGATGCCGATCGACTGGGAGACGGTGACCAAGGCGCACGCCGTGCTGGCGTGGGTCGTGGTGACGCTGACGTTCGCCCTGTGGTTCGTGCTGAAGGCGGTCGACGCGCCCAAGGGGCCGCTGGCCCGCACCCGCGACCTGTTCCTGGTGCTGCTCGCCCAGGGGGTCATCGGCTACGTCCAGTACTTCACCGACCTCCCGGAGGTCCTGGTCGGCCTGCACATGTTCGGCTCGTGCCTGGTGTGGATCGCGGTGCTGCGGGTGCTGCTGTCGCTGCGCGAGCGGTCGCGGGAGGCGGCGACCGGGCTGCCGGCTCAGGAGTACGAGGCGACCAGCGTGTCGATGGCGGGTCCCAGGTAGCTCCGGGTCAGCTCGGCGCGGCGGGCGCTCCACTCCGCCGCGGCCGTGGGCCCCGCGGGCTTCCCGTACCGCCGCCGCGTGATGTCCTCGACGACCTCGCCGGGCGCCCCGAGGGCGGGCAGTTCCGCCAGGGCCTGCCGCTTCGTGATCAGGCGGCCCTCCCGCAGCGTGACGGTGGCGCGGGCGAAGGTGAGCAGACCCAGGTCGACCCAGACGTCCTGCCGCCACAACTCGGCCCTGCGCACGGTCGGCCGCCAGTAGTCCCGCTGCTCCCGGACGACGAACCCGGCCAGTTCGCCGTCCGTCACCGGCGGCAGCAGCTCCCGGGGGGACTTGCCGTGCAGGACGCGTCCGAAGCTGTGGAGTTCGCGCCGGGTGACCGGGGTGACCGTGCGTTTGAAGAGCTGCCGGTGGGCCCAGGTCAGGTGCCGCTGGTCGGGGTCGGCGGCGGTGTCGGGTGACAGGTAGCTGCAGTGCAGCAGTCCGGCCAGGGGTTCGGCGCGCAGGCGGGCGTGGAGCAGTCCCAGCCGCCAGGCCGTGCGCGCCGTGGCCGGCCGTGGCAGGACCGCGATCAGGTCGAGGTCGCTGCGGCCCTCCTGGTAGTCGCCCCCGCCCAGTGAACCGTGGGCCCAGACGGCGACGGGGCCGAGGGGCAGCAGGCCGGTGAGGAAGCGGTCGAGCAGGGCGTCGGTCGGCATCCGCCCAGTCTCGGCGATTCAGTCCAGCCCGTACACCCGCCCGGCGTTGCCCGAGGCGATCATCCCGGCCACCCGTTGCGCGTCCCCGAGCGACCACGCCCCCTCGGCCACCCAGGTGCCCAGCACCCGGCCGAGGGCCTCGCGGAACAGGCGGGCGGCGACCACGTGCAGTTCGGGCAGGCCCTGCGCGCCGCTGGAGAAGACGATCTTGCCGAAGGGGGCCAGTTCCAGGATCTCCGCGAGGACCGTCGCGGCCCGGGCGCCGGTACGCACCAGGGCGGCGCCCGAGTCGGCGTAGACGTGCGGGAAGACGCCGGCCAGGTGGGCGGCGTGGCGGTGGTACGGGTAGCCGTGCAGGAGGACCAGGTCGGTGCCGAGGCCGGCGGTGGCCCGTACGAAGTCCGTGAGCAGGACCGGGTCGGTGCGGTCGATGCGCAGGCCCGGCTCGCCCAGGCCCGCGTGCAGTTGGAGCGGCAGGCCCGAGGCGACGGCGATCCACAGCAGGTGGCGCAGCAGCACCGGGTCGCTCAGCTCCCCGCCGACCTCACGTCCCGTCAGCCAGCGGGCGGCGGCGCCGCGCACCTCACCGGCGCCGGGAGGTTCCGGCGCGAGCGCCAGGCCGTGCCGTACACCGGCGACGGAGGTGAAGGCGACCGCGTTCGCGGCGGCGCCGTGCACGGCCTCGGCGAGGTTGGCGAGGAAGGACTCGACGGTGCCGGAGGTGTCGGCGACCTGCTCGGCGAGCAGCTCCAGGCGCACGATCTCGCGGGTGTCCGCGTCCGCGGCCGAGGCCATCTCGGCGGGACCGGTGAGGTCGCCGGGCAGCCCGGCGTCGACCAGGTAGGTCGTGATGCCGCTGCCGCGCAGCAGCCGGCGGTCGGCCTCCATGACGCCCAGTTCGCGGCGCCGGGCCAGATAGCGGGCGGGCGGGCAGTGCGGTTCCAGGCCGAGCAGGGGCGGGCACCAGCGGCGTACCGCGAAGCCGGTCTGGGTGTCGAAGAGGGTGGTGCCCGGCGCGGGCGGACCCTCGGTGCGGGCCAGCTGGGCCTCGAAGGTGCCGAGGCCCAGCTCCGTTCTCAGGACGCCGTGGCAGTACTGGTCCACCAGGGACGGCGTTTCGATCATCCGGACTCCCCTGCTGGACCCGTGCGCCTCGCGGCCTTCCACGGTCCTAACGGGTGAACCGGGTCTCAGGTGTTGCTCGGCCCGCCGACCTGGATGCCGGCCATGCGCGACCACTCGTAGCGGCCCGTCGTCACCTTGGCCGCGAACTCGCCGTCGAAGTCCTCGTGGACGGTGATCCCGGACTGCTCGACGGCCTTCAGGGCCGCCTCGTGGGAGCGCGCGACCAGGTCGCCCCAGGCGCCGTCCTCGCCGACGAGCACGATGCGGGCGCCGCGCTCACCGAGGTAGGCCACCTGGGCCTCGGCGCCGCCGTGGGCCTTGGCGAAGGAGTCGATCCGCCCGGCCGTCCGGGTCACCCGGTGCTCGGCCCACCGGTCCGCCCACCCGGCGGCCTTCGCGCTGCCCTGCTCCGTGTCCACCTGCTGCGTGTCTGCCATGACCAGGATGCTACCGACGGGTAGATCGAACGGCGACGGGCGGGGTGCGTGGCCTTGACCACGCGCCCCGCCCGTCGGACGGCTTCAGAAGCGGTGCGCAAGAGGCTCTCAGCGCAGGAAGGGGTCCACCGCGATCGCCAGGAACAGCACCGACACGTAGGTGATGGACCAGTGGAACAGCCGCATCTCCTTGAGCTTGCCGCCCGTGACCTCGGCCTTGGCACGGTTCTGCAGCCCGTGCGCCTCCCACAGCCACATGCCGCCGGCCAGCAGCGCGACGGCCGTGTAGAACCAGCCGGTGTAGCCGAGCGGCGTCAGCAGCAGCGACACCGCGACCATCGCCCAGCTGTAGATCACGATCTGCCGGGCCACGACCTTGTTGGAGGCGATGACCGGGAGCATCGGTACACCGACGCGCGCGTAGTCCTCCTTGACCTTCATGGACAGCGGCCAGTAGTGCGGCGGCGTCCAGAAGAACATCACCGCGAAGAGGATGATCGGTGCCCAGGACATCGAGTTGGTCACGGACGACCAGCCGATGAGCACCGGCAGACAGCCGGCGATGCCGCCCCAGACGATGTTCTGCGAGGTGCGCCGCTTGAGGATCATCGTGTAGACGACGACGTAGAAGAGGAGCGCGCCGAGGGAGAGCCAGGCCGACAGCCAGTTGACGGTGAGGCCGAACAGCACGGTCGAGACGACGGCCAGGGAGATGCCGAAGACGAGACATTCGGCCGGACTGACCATGCCGGTCACCAGCGGGCGCTGCGAGGTCCGGTCCATCAGCGCGTCGATGTCGCGGTCGATGTACATGTTGAGCGCGTTCGCGCCGCCGGCCGACAGGTACCCGCCGAGGCAGGTCAGCAGCACCAGCTTCAGATTCGGAACACCCTGCTCGGCGAGGAACATCACCGGAACGGTGGTGATCAGCAGAAGCTCGATGATCCGCGGCTTGGTCAGCGCCACGAACGCCTTGACACGGGCCCCGAACGGCCGGTGACTCGGGCTCTGGTTCGTCCCGATAACCCCCGCAGGACGGGATTCAACGGCCGTCACGCACACCCCTGACAGAGACATCCCAGCAAGCCCGACCGTGTGAAGTGGCGGTAAAGGCTCGCGCGTACCACGCCACTTTAGACGTTGCCCATACCTCGGCCTTCGCGGGGGTGGGGTCGTGTTGAAGGGGGTGCTCCGACGTGCGTTCGGAGAGTCGATTGAGCAGTCAGATGAGCGGCTCCGTATTCACTTGCCGAATGCGGTTTCGCCCAGTCGACAGGCGGATCGCGAAGAGTCCCGGCAGTCTTGTTTCCAGCGGAAAAACGCACGTACTTACGGGGGTAGGCTCGACAACGGCCGGCCGATCTCACGGACGCGCCGGCAGCCGGTGGGCGCCCACGTGCACCGGCATCCGACATGTGGAGAGGAGCCCTGACTCAGGGTGAGCACCAAGCCGACCACCACAGACCTCGAGTGGACCGAACTGGACCAGCGGGCCGTGGACACCGCCCGCGTCCTGGCCGCCGATGCCGTACAGAAGGTTGGCAACGGCCATCCGGGTACGGCGATGAGCCTGGCGCCCGCCGCCTACACCCTCTTCCAGAAGGTGATGCGGCACGACCCCGCCGACGCGAACTGGGTCGGGCGCGACCGTTTCGTGCTGTCCGCCGGCCACTCGTCGCTGACCCTCTACACCCAGCTGTACCTGGCCGGTTTCGGCCTGGAGCTGGCGGACCTCGAGTCGTTCCGCACCTGGGGTTCCAAGACCCCCGGGCACCCGGAGTACGGGCACACCACGGGCGTGGAGACGACGACCGGCCCGCTGGGCCAGGGTGTCGCCAACGCGGTGGGCATGGCCATGGCCGCTCGCTACGAGCGCGGCCTGTTCGACCCGGAGGCCGCCGAGGGCACCTCCCCCTTCGACCACTTCATCTACTGCATCGCCGGTGACGGCTGCCTCCAGGAGGGCATCTCCGCCGAGGCCTCCTCCCTCGCGGGCCACCAGAAGCTGGGCAACCTGGTCCTGCTGTGGGACGACAACCACATCTCGATCGAGGGCGACACCGAGACCGCCGTCTCCGAGGACACAGTCAAGCGGTACGAGGCGTACGGCTGGCACGTGCAGCGGGTCGCCCCGAAGCCGGACGGCGACCTCGACCCGAACGCGATCTACGACGCGATCGAGGCGGCGAAGCAGGTCACCGACCGGCCGTCGTTCATCGCGATGCGCTCGATCATCGCCTGGCCCGCCCCGCACGCGCAGAACACCGAGGCCGCGCACGGCTCGGCGCTCGGCGACGACGAGGTCGCGGCCACCAAGCGGGTCCTGGGCTTCGACCCGGAGAAGTCCTTCGAGGTCTCCGACGAGGTCATCGAGCACACCCGCAAGGCGCTGGAGAAGGGCCAGGCGGCCCGCGCGGTGTGGGAGAAGTCCTTCCAGCAGTGGCGGGACAACAATCCGGAGCGCGCCGCCGAGTACGACCGCGTCGCCAAGGGGGAGCTGCCGGGGGGCTGGGAGGAGAAGATCCCGGTCTTCGAGGCGGGCAAGGGCCTGGCGACCCGCGCCGCGTCCGGCAAGGTGCTCCAGGCGCTCGGCGCGGTCGTCCCCGAGCTGTGGGGCGGCTCGGCCGACCTGGCCGGCTCGAACAACACGACGATCGACAAGACGTCGTCCTTCCTCCCGGCGGGCAACCCGCTGCCCGAGGCGGAGCCGTACGGCCGCACCATCCACTTCGGCATCCGCGAGCACGCGATGGCCGCGGAGATGAACGGCATCGCGCTGCACGGCAACACCCGCATCTACGGCGGAACGTTCCTGGTCTTCTCGGACTACATGCGCAACGCGGTGCGGCTGTCGGCGCTGATGCACCTGCCGGTGACGTACGTGTGGACGCACGACTCCATCGGTCTGGGCGAGGACGGTCCGACCCACCAGCCGGTCGAGCACCTCGCCTCGCTGCGCGCGATCCCGGGTCTGAACGTGGTCCGGCCGGCCGACGCCAACGAGACGGCGATCGCCTGGCGCGAGATCCTGCGCCGCTGGACGAAGGAGTTCGGCAAGGGCCAGCCGCACGGCCTCGCCCTCACCCGCCAGGGCGTGCCGACGTACGAGCCCAACGAGGAGGCGGCCAGGGGCGGCTACGTGCTGTTCGAGGCCGACGGCGGCGACGCCGAGGTCGTCCTCATCGCCACCGGCTCCGAGGTGCACGTCGCCGTCGGGGCGCGCGAGCAGCTCCAGGCCGACGGTGTGCCGACCCGTGTGGTGTCCATGCCGTCCGTGGAGTGGTTCGAGCAGCAGGACCAGGGGTACCGGGACAGCGTCCTGCCCCCGTCCGTGAGGGCCCGGGTCGCGGTGGAGGCCGGGATCGGTCTGACCTGGCACAAGTACGTGGGAGACGCGGGCCGCATCGTCTCCCTGGAGCACTTCGGTGCTTCGGCTGACGCCAAGGTGCTCTTCAAGGAGTTCGGTTTCACCGCCGAGAACGTTGCCGCCGCCGCGCGGGAATCCCTCGCCGCGGTCCAGCGCTGACGCTCGTATACGACACGTAGGAGATGCATTTTCCATGACAGACGCACTCAAGCGCCTCTCCGATGAAGGCGTCGCGATCTGGCTGGACGACCTGTCGCGCAAGCGGATCACGTCCGGCAACCTCGCCGAGCTGATCGACCAGCAGCACGTCGTGGGCGTCACCACCAACCCGTCGATCTTCCAGAAGGCGATCTCCCAGGGCGACGGCTACGACCAGCAGCTCTCCGACCTCGCGTTCCGCAAGGTCACGGTCGAAGAGGCCATTCGCATGATCACCACGGCGGACGTCCGCGACGCCGCCGACATCCTGCGCCCCGTCTTCGACGCCACCGGCGGCAAGGACGGCCGGGTCTCCATCGAGGTGGACCCGCGCCTGGCGCACAACACCAAGGCGACGGTCGCCGAGGCCAAGCAGCTCGCCTGGCTGGTGGACCGGCCGAACACCTTCATCAAGATCCCGGCCACCGAGGCAGGCCTTCCGGCCATCGCCGAGACCATCGGCCGGGGCATCAGCGTCAACGTCACGCTGATCTTCTCGCTGGAGCGCTACCGCGCGGTCATGGACGCCTTCCAGACCGGCCTGGAGCAGGCCAAGGAGCGCGGCCTGGACCTCTCACAGATCCACTCGGTGGCGTCCTTCTTCGTGTCCCGCGTGGACACCGAGATCGACAAGCGGATCGACGCGCTCGGCACCGACGAGGCCAAGGCCCTGCGCGGCAAGGCCGCCGTCGCCAACGCGCGCCTCGCCTACCAGGCGTACGAGGAGGTCTTCGGCACCGACCGCTGGGCCGCCCTGGAGAAGGCCGGCGCCAACAAGCAGCGTCCGCTGTGGGCGTCGACGGGCGTGAAGGACAAGGCGTACAGCGACACCATGTACGTCACCGACCTGGTCGCGCCGAACACGGTCAACACCATGCCGGAGGCGACGCTGTTCGCCACCGAGGACCACGGCGAGATCACCGGCAACGCCGTCGCCGGCACCTACGAGCAGGCCCGCGCCGACCTCGACGCGGTCGAGAAGCTCGGGATCGGCTACGACGAGGTGGTCCAGCTGCTGGAGAAGGAGGGCATCGACAAGTTCGAGGACTCCTGGACGGACCTGCTGAAGTCGACCGAGGCGGAGCTGAAGCGCCTCGCCCCCTCGGAGGGCTAAAACATTGTCAAGCAGCAATCCGCTGCGTGACCCCGCAGACCGACGGCTCCCGCGTATCGCGGGGCCGTCGGGTCTGGTCATTTTCGGCGTCACCGGTGACCTCTCCCGCAAGAAGCTCATGCCCGCCGTGTACGACCTCGCCAACCGGGGTCTGCTGCCGCCGGGCTTCTCGCTCGTCGGTTTCGCCCGCCGCGACTGGGAACACGAGGACTTCGCCCAGGTCGTGCACGACGCCGTCAAGGAACATTCGCGCACGCCGTTTCGCGAGGAGGTCTGGCAGCAGCTCATCCAGGGGATGCGCTTCGTCCAGGGCACCTTCGACGACGACGACGCCTTCGAGCGGCTGCGCGGCACCATCGAGGAGCTGGACAAGGCACAGGGCACGGGCGGCAACTTCGCCTTCTACCTCTCCGTGCCGCCGAAGTCCTTCCCGGTGGTCATCAAGCAGCTGAAGAAGCACCAGCTCGCCGACCAGTCGAGCGGCTCCTGGCGCCGCGCGGTGATCGAGAAGCCGTTCGGCCACGACCTGAGGTCGGCCGAGGAGCTCAACGCGATCGTCCACGAGGTCTTCGCCCCGGACCAGGTCTTCCGCATCGACCACTACCTGGGCAAGGAGACCGTCCAGAACATCCTGGCGCTGCGTTTCGCCAACACGATGTTCGAGCCGATCTGGAACCGGTCCTACGTCGACCACATCCAGATCACCATGGCCGAGGACATCGGCATCGGCGGCCGGGCCGGCTACTACGACGGCATCGGCGCCGCCCGCGACGTCATCCAGAACCACCTGCTCCAGCTGCTCGCGCTGACCGCCATGGAGGAGCCCGCCTCCTTCGACGCGGACGCGCTGGCGGCGGAGAAGACCAAGGTGCTCGGCGCGGTCAGGCTCCCCAAGGACCTGGGCCGGGACACCGTGCGCGGCCAGTACGCGGCCGGGTGGCAGGGCGGCGCCAAGGCCGTCGGCTACCTCGAAGAGGACGGCATCGACCCCAAGTCGAAGACCGACACCTACGCCGCGATCAGGGTCGGCATCGACAACCGCCGCTGGGCGGGCGTCCCCTTCTACCTGCGCACCGGCAAGCGCCTCGGTCGCAGGGTCACCGAGATCGCGGTCGTCTTCCAGCGGGCCCCGCACTCCCCCTTCGACTCGACGGCCACCGAGGAACTCGGCTCGAACGCGATCGTCATCCGCGTCCAGCCCGACGAGGGCGTCACCGTCCGCTTCGGCTCCAAGGTGCCGGGCACGTCGATGGAGATCCGGGACGTGTCCATGGACTTCGCCTACGGCGAGTCGTTCACGGAGTCCAGCCCCGAGGCGTACGAACGCCTGATCCTCGACGTCCTCCTGGGCGACGCCAACCTCTTCCCGCGCACCGAAGAGGTCGAGCTGTCCTGGAAGATCCTCGACCCGATCGAGGAGTACTGGGACACGCACGGCACCCCGGCCCAGTATCCGGCCGGCACCTGGGGGCCCGTCGAGGCGGACGACATGCTGGAGCGAGACGGACGGAGCTGGCGCCGGCCATGAAGACAGACCTCACGGACACCACGGCCAGCAAGATCAACAAGGCGCTGGTCCTCGGCCGCCGGGCCATCGGCACACCGGCCGTCGGCATGGTGCTCACCCTCGTCATCGTCACCGACGAGGAGAACGCCTACGACGCCCTGAAGGCCGCGAGCGACGCCGCGCACGAGCACCCCTCGCGCACGCTCGTCGTCATCAAGCGCGTCTCGCGCTCGCCCCGGGACCGCACCAGGTCCCGGCTGGACGCCGAGGTACGCCTCGGCGCCGACGCGGGCACCGGCGAGACGATCGTGCTGCGGCTGTACGGCGACGTCGTCGACCACGCCCAGTCGGTGGTCCTGCCCCTGCTGCTGCCGGACGCGCCGGTGGTGGTGTGGTGGCCGGTGAACGCGCCGCTCGACCCGGCCCGGGATCCGCTGGGCGCGCTCGCCCAGCGCCGGGTCACCGACACCTACGCCTGCGAGGAGCCGATTCGGGAGCTTGGGGCCCGCGCCGACGCCTACGCGCCCGGCGACACCGACCTGTCGTGGACCCGCATCACGCCGTGGCGCTCGATGCTGGCGGCGGCGCTGGACCAGGTCGACTGCGAGGTGCAGTCGGTCGAGGTGGAGGGCGAGGAGTTCAACCCGAGCTGCGAGCTGCTCGCGATGTGGCTCGCGGACCGGCTGGACGTGCCGGTGAAGCGCTCGGCGTCGAACGGCCCGGGGCTGACGGCGGTCCGGATGGACACCGACTGCGGTCCGGTCGTCCTGGACCGGGCCGACGGCTCGCTGGCGAACCTCTCCATCCAGGGCCAGCCGGCCCGCGCGGTCGCGCTCAAGCGCCGCGAGACGGCCGAGCTGATCGCGGAGGAGCTGCGGCGCCTGGACCCGGACGACACGTACGCCTCGGCGCTGCGGTACGGGGTGAACCGGCTGAACGCGCCGGCCAAAGGAGACTCCGGCGACCGTGAGGACGCCCTCGCGGCCGCCGCTCCCGTCGGGTCGGCTGCGAAAGCTCCCGCGAAGGACGCGACGCGGGAGAAGGCACCGGTGAGGAAGGCGGCGGCGAAATGAGCGACACCCCTCAGCTGGTCGTGCACCGTGACAAGGAGCTGATGGCCGAGGCCGCGGCGGCCCGGCTGATCACGAAGATCGTGGACGCGCAGGCCTCCCGGGGCAGCGCGTCCGTGGTCCTCACCGGCGGCCGCAACGGCAACGGCCTGCTCGCGGCCCTCGCCGCCTCCCCGGCCCGGGACGCGATCGACTGGGGCCGGCTCGACCTGTGGTGGGGCGACGAGCGCTTCCTGCCGGAGGGCGACCCGGAGCGCAACGTCACCCAGGCGCGCGAGGCGCTCCTCGACACGGTGCCGCTGGACCCGAAGCGGGTGCACGCGATGCCGGCGTCCGACGGCCCGTACGGCTCGGACGTGGAGGCGGCGGCCGCCGCCTACGCACAGGAGCTGGCCACGGCGTCCGTCCCGGAGAACCACGCCGCGGTCCCGTCCTTCGACGTCCTGCTCCTCGGCGTCGGCCCCGACACCCACGTGGCCTCGCTCTTCCCGGAGCACCCGGGAGTCCGCGAGAGGGACCGCACGGTGATCGGCGTCCACGGCTCCCCCAAGCCGCCCCCCGTCCGCGTCTCCCTCACCCTCCCCGCGATCCGCGCCGCCCGCGAGGTGTGGCTGCTCGCGGCGGGCGAGGACAAGGCGAACGCGGTCGCGATCGCCCTCTCGGGCGCGGGCGAGATCCAGGCCCCGGCAGCGGGCGCCCGGGGCCGCGCCCGCACCCTGTGGCTCCTGGACTCGGCGGCGGCGTCGCAATTGCCGAGATCGCTGTACCCCCCGGCGTCGGCATAATCCAGCCCGTCCGGCGTTTGAAGGGGCGGCGGGGGCGAAAACCCCTCGCCGCCCCTTCCCGCGTCCTCACACCCGCCCGCGCAGCTCCCGATAGGCCGCGACCAGCGCACGCGTCGAGTCGTCCAGTCCGGGAACGTCCGTGCCCTCACTCAGCGCCGGCTCGACGCGCTTGGCGAGCACCTTGCCCAGTTCGACGCCCCACTGGTCGAAGGAGTCGATGTTCCAGATCGCGCCCTGGACGAACACCTTGTGCTCGTACAGGGCAATGAGCTGTCCGAGGACGGAGGGGGTCAGCTCGCGGGCGAGGATCGTCGTGGTGGGGTGGTCGCCGCGGAACGTCTTGTGCGGGACCAGCTCCTCCGCCACCCCCTCGGCCCGTACCTCGTCCGGGGTCTTGCCGAAGGCGAGCGCCTGGGTCTGGGCGAAGAAGTTGGCCATGAGCAGGTCGTGCTGGGCCTTGAGTTCGTCGCTCAGCTCGGCCACCGGCCGGGCGAAGCCGATGAAGTCCGCCGGGATCAGCTTGGTGCCCTGGTGGATCAACTGGTAGTAGGCGTGCTGCCCGTTGGTCCCCGGCGTGCCCCACACCACCGGCCCGGTCTGCCACTCGACCGGATTGCCGTCCCGGCCGACGGACTTGCCGTTGGACTCCATGTCCAGCTGCTGGAGGTACGCGGTGAACTTCGACAGGTAGTGCGAGTACGGCAGCACCGCGTGCGACTGTGCGTCGTGGAAGTTGCCGTACCAGACGCCCAACAGGCCCATCAGCAGAGGCACGTTGGACTCGGCGGACGCGGTGCGGAAGTGCTCGTCGACGAGGTGGAAGCCGTCGAGCATCTCGCGGAAGCGGTCCGGGCCGACGGCGACCATCAGGGACAGCCCGATCGCCGAGTCGAAGGAGTACCGGCCGCCGACCCAGTCCCAGAACTCGAACATGTTGGCCGTGTCGATGCCGAACTCGGAGACTTTCCCGGCGTTCGTCGACAGCGCCACGAAGTGCCGCGCGACCGCCGCGTCGTCGCCGAGCGCGTCGAGCAGCCAGGTCCGGGCGGAGGTGGCGTTGGTGACCGTCTCGATGGTGGTGAAGGTCTTGGAGGCGATGATGAACAGCGTCTCGGCCGGGTCCAGGTCCCGGACCGCCTCGTGCAGGTCGGCGCCGTCCACGTTCGACACGAAGCGCAGCGTGAGCGAGCGGTCGGTGAAGGCGCGCAGCGCCTCGTAGGCCATCGCGGGGCCGAGGTCGGAGCCGCCGATGCCGATGTTGACGACGTTCTTGATGCGCCTGCCGGTGTGGCCGGTCCACTCGCCGGAGCGGACCCGGTCGGCGAAGTCGGCCATCTTGTCGAGCACGGCGTGGACCTTGGGGACGACGTTCTCGCCGTCGACCTCGATCACCGCGTCCCGCGGGGCGCGCAGCGCGGTGTGCAGGACTGCGCGGTCCTCGGTGATGTTGATCCGCTCGCCGCGGAACATGGCGTCGCGCAGCCCGAACACGTCGGTGGCGGCGGCCAGCTCCCGCAGCAGCCGCAGGGTCTCGTCGGTGACGAGGTTCTTCGAGTAGTCGACGTACAGGTCTCCCACGCGGAGCGTGCAGCCGGTGCCGCGCCCCGGGTCGGCGGCGAACAGCTCGCGCAGCCGCACCTCGCCGAGCTGCTCGCGGTGCTTGGCCAGCGCAGCCCATTCGGGCGTCTGATGGAGCCTGGTACGGCCGTCTGCGTTCATGTCGGACGTCAGCCTTCTTCCTTGGGTGTCCCAGCTGTCCCGGCTGTTCCAACCTAAATGATCAGGAGTGAAGGCGTCCGACGGAGACGGAACTAGATCTCGCCGCGCAGCTTGGCGAGCGCCTCGGCGAGGATCGCCTCGCCGTCCGCGTCGCTGCGGCGCTCGCGCACATAGGCGAGGTGGGTCTTGTAGGGCTCGGTGCGCGGCGGGTCCGGTGGATTGTCCCGGTCCTGTCCGGCGGGGAAGCCGCAGCGCGGGCAGTCCCAGGTCTCCGGGACCTGGGCATCGCTCGCGAAGCTCGGCTGTGTCTCGTGTCCGTTGGAGCACCAGAAGGAGATGCGCAGACGCGGCGCGGACTCGCCACGCTCGGCCTCGCCCATCGGCCCCGCCCCGACCCGGCTTCCCCGGATCGCGTTGCCACTTGCCACGGTCGTAACTCCCTGCGTGATGGTGCCGCAAAGCGAGTCGGCGTTTCGCTTCGCTGCGAGCGCCTCAGTCTACGTAAGGCCCAACGCGCGTCCAGTGATTGGAGTTACAAGCCCCAGCACGCAGACGCAAGCCCCATGATAGGCGGCGCCGTGGAGCGCGTACCGGACATGGGGCTTTACGTGCACAAGTGCGTGCCGGGGTGGTGTGACGCGGGTCAGTTGTTCGCCTTCATCAGCAGGCCGAGCACCATGATGCACGCGAACCAGGCCAGACCGACCACGACGGTGATCCGGTCGAGGTTGCGCTCGGCGACCGAGGAGCCGCCGACGGACGACTGCATGCCACCACCGAACATGTCGGAGAGGCCGCCGCCCTTCCCCTTGTGCATCAGCACCAGCAGCATCAGCAGCAGGCTGAAGACGATCAGGGCGATCGAGAACCCCAAAACCACGGCTGGACCAACTTCCTCGGATTCGGATGAACGACGGGGGCACGGTGACAGCAGGCCACCATGCCCCCGCAAGAGTACGACGTATCGTCGCTACCGCATACTCACTGGTCGATCTGCCGGTCGACCTGCGGTCGGCTACTGGTCGCGGAAGCGGACGATCTTGACGAACTCGTCCGAGTCCAGCGAGGCGCCGCCGACCAGCGCGCCGTCGATGTCGGGCTTCGCCATGATCTCGGCGACGTTGCCGGACTTGACGGAGCCGCCGTACTGGATGCGGACCTTGTCGGCCAGCTCCTGCGAGTACAGCTCGGCGAGCTTGCCGCGGATCGCCGCGCAGACCTCCTGGGCGTCGTCGGCGCCGCAGACCTTGCCGGTGCCGATGGCCCACACGGGCTCGTAGGCGATCACGACCGTCTCGGCCTGCTCGGCCGGGAGGTCCTTCAGGCCGCCCTCGACCTGGGCGAGGGTGTGCTCGACGTGGTTGCCCGCCTCACGGACGTCCAGCTCCTCGCCGACGCACAGGATGGGGGTCAGACCGTGCTTGTAGGCGGCCTTGACCTTGGCGTTCACAAGTGCGTCGCCCTCGGCGTGGTACTGCCGGCGCTCGGAGTGGCCGATCGCGACGTAGGTGCAGCGCAGCTTGGCCAGCATCGGGCCGGAGATCTCGCCCGTGTAGGCGCCGCCGTCGTGGGCGGAGATGTCCTGGGCGCCGTACTTGATCTTGAGCTTGTCGTGCTCGACCAGGGTCTGCACCGAGCGCAGATCGGTGAAGGGTACGAGGACGGAGACCTCGACGGCGTCGTAGTCCTTGTCCGCGAGGGCGAAGGCGAGCTTCTGGACGTGGGCGATGGCCTCGAGGTGGTTGAGGTTCATCTTCCAGTTGCCCGCCATCAGCGGCGTGCGGGTGGTCATCGGGTCAGTCCTCCAGTGCGGCGAGGCCGGGGAGCGTCTTGCCCTCGAGGTATTCGAGGGAGGCGCCGCCGCCGGTCGAGATGTGGCCGAATGCGTTCTCGTCGAAGCCGAGCGTGCGCACGGCCGCGGCGGAGTCGCCGCCGCCGACCACGGTGAAGCCCGGGCCGTCGACGAGTGCCTGGGCGACCGCTTTGGTGCCCTCGGCGTAGTCGGGGTGCTCGAAGACGCCCATAGGCCCGTTCCAGAAGACGGTGGCGGCGTCGGCGAGCTTGGACGCGTACAGATTGCCGGACTCGGGGCCGATGTCCAGGCCCATCCGGTCCGCCGGGACGGCGTCCGCGGCGACGGTGGTGGCGTCGGCCGGCGCCTTGGTCTTCAGGTCCGGGAACTCGGGCCCGGCCACGACGTCGACGGGCAGGACCAGCTCGACGCCGTTCTTCTCGGCGCGCTCCATGTACTCCTTGACGGCCGGGATCTGGTCCTCCTGGAGGAGGGAGATGCCGACCTCGTACCCCTTGGCCTTGAGGAACGTGTACGCCATGCCGCCGCCGATGAGGATCCGGTCGGCCTTGCCGAGGAGCTGGTCGATGACGGCGAGCTTGTCGGAGACCTTGGCGCCGCCGAGGGCGACGACGTAGGGGCGCTTGACGTCGTCGGTGAGCTTCTTGAGGACGCCGACCTCGGTGGCGATGAGGTAGCCGGCGTAGTGCGGCAGCCGCTTGGGGAGGTCGAAGACCGAGGCGTGCTTCCGGTGCACCGCGCCGAAGCCGTCGCCGACGTAGACGTCCGCGAGCCCGGCCAGCTTGTCGGCGAAGGCGGCGCGCTCGGCGTCGTCCTTGCTGGTCTCGCCGGCGTTGAAGCGCAGGTTCTCGATGACGGCCACCTGGCCGTCGTCGAGGCCGGAGACGACGGCCTCGGCGGAGGGGCCGACCGTGTCCTCGGCGAAGGCGACGTCGGCGCCGAGCAGCTCACCGAGGCGGGCGGCGGCCGGGGCGAGGGAGAAGGCGGGGTCCGGGGCGCCCTTGGGGCGGCCCAGGTGCGAGGCGACGATCACGCGGGCGCCCGCGTCGGCCAGGGCCTTGACGGTGGGCACCACGGCGCGGATGCGGCCGTCGTCGGTGATGGTGGTGCCGTCCAGCGGCACGTTCAGGTCGGCGCGGACGAAGACGCGCTTGCCCGCGACGCCTTCGGAGAGCAGTTCGTCGATCGTCTTCAAGAGGGCTCCTGGGTTCTCGGATCGCTCGTGATCCTACGAGGACTGGTCGCGGCGGACGCGGCGCAGGGCCCGGACAGCGCGACCTTGCGCTGCCCGAGCCCTGCTACCGCATCGAGGTGCCTGCTGAAGTCGATCAGAGCTGGTTGCCGACGAAGACCGTGAGGTCGACGAGGCGGTTCGAGTAGCCCCACTCGTTGTCGTACCAGCCGAGGATCTTCACCGACTTGCCCTCCTGGACCATGGTCAGGGAGGAGTCGAAGGTGCAGGAGGCCGGGTCGCCCACGATGTCCGAGGAGACGATCGCGTCCTCGGTGTAGAACAGGAAGCCCTTGAGGTCGCCGTCGTCGGCGGCCTTCTTGAACGCGGCGTTGACCTCGTCCTTGGTGACCTCGCGCTGGAGCTCCACGACCAGGTCGGTGGCCGAGCCGGTGGGAACCGGGACGCGCATCGCGATGCCGTCGAGCTTGCCCTTGAGCTGCGGCAGGACCAGCGCGGTGGCCTTGGCGGCACCCGTGGTGGTCGGGATGATGTTCTCCGCGGCGGCGCGGGCACGACGCAGGTCCTTGTGCGGGAAGTCCAGGATGCGCTGGTCGTTCGTGTACGCGTGCACCGTCGTCATCAGGCCCTTGACGATGCCGAAGTTCTCGTCGAGGACCTTGGCCATCGGCGCCACACAGTTGGTGGTGCAGGAGGCGTTGGAGATGACGTGGTGGTTCGCCGCGTCGTACTTGTCCTGGTTGACGCCCATCACGATGGTGATGTCCTCGTCCTTGGCCGGAGCCGAGATGAGGACCTTCTTCGCGCCACCGGCGATGTGCTTCTCGGCGTCCGCCTTCTTGGTGAAGATGCCGGTCGACTCGATCACGATGTCGACGCCCAGCTCACCCCAGGGGATGTCGGCCGGGTTGCGCTCGGACAGGACCTTGATGGTCTTGCCGTCGACGGTGATGGTGTCCTCGGTGTGCGTGACCTCCTGCTTGAGGCGGCCGAGGATGGTGTCGTACTTCAGCAGGTGGGCGGTGGTCGCGGTGTCACCCAGGTCGTTGACAGCCACGATCTCGATGTCTGCACCCTGCTCCAGCAGCGCGCGGAAGTAGTTACGACCGATGCGGCCAAAGCCGTTGATGCCTACGCGGATCGTCACGAACCGATCTCCTCGTTGGTACGCCGGCCCGATGTGCCGGCGAGCTGTATTTGGGATGTCCCCGACCACGTCCGACCCTACCTCCCCGGGGCCTCGGGGGTGACATCGAGACGGCCCATACCCGGCAGGCCGGTCCGTACCCGCCAGTAGGGGTACGGACCGCCCTGGGCCCCGGGGACCGATCACCCGATTTGGCTACACCGGGTCAGTCCCCCGCGGGCCGGGATTCACTCGTCCAGGGCACGCAGTGCCCGGCGGAGCAGTGCCGCGCGGGCGGCCGGCTCGGTGAGGTGCTCCAGACCGAAGCCCAGCAGCACGGTGTCGTCCGTGGTGACCGCGCCGTAGGTCTGGAACAGGGTCCCGGTGCGGGTCCAGTCCTTCAGGACGGCGGGGCTGCCGGCGGGCGGCCCGGAGACCTGCCAGGCGCCCAGCGAGGTCTCGAAGCCCTCGGTCTGCGTCGCCGTGCCCCCGACGACCAGGGATGCCTCGTCGGCGAGGACGCCGCGGCCGCCGCTGCCGGGGTCGGTGACGTAGGCGATCGACAGCTCGACGGACTTCCCCGCGTAGGCGCTCAGGTCGAACTCGACCTGCTTCCAGCCCCCGGAGGAGCCGGTGAGGCTGTTCCACTGCCCGGTCGTGCCGGTCGCGGTGCAGCCGACGTCGGAGAGGGTGAGGTAGTGCTCCAGCCAGGGGTGCCCGGCCATGTAGAAGCCGGCCGCGCACTCCGCGGGCACGGCCGTGCCGGTGGCGCCGTTCGCCTCGGGGAGCGTGGTCCAGTCGTCGGCACCGGTGGTGTGCGCCTCGACCAGGGCGTGGTCGTAGCCGCGCTCGGTGTCCCACAGCAGCTGGGTGCGGAGCGTGGGACGGTCGGCGGCGGTGACTCCGGTGAGGTCGACGGTGCGGGTGAGGCGCTTGTAGGCGTCGTCGGTGTGGACGGCGGCGGCCATCCACTCCCCCGCGTAGGGCCCGTACGGGTTGACCGTCCCGGCGAACTTCCCGGCGCCCGCGCTCGCGAACTGCGGGTAGGTACCGGGGTCCAGCTCGTCGGAGGTCACGCTGTAGGCGCCGGCGGCGTCCAGCGGGTTGCCGGGGGCGTCGCCGAGGGTGCCGTCGGCCTTGCCGAGCTTGCCGGAGCCGGTGAACCCGGTGGCGCCGGAGGTCGAGGTGCGGGTGTAGGCGCCCAGGTAGTACTGGCTGAAGTCGTCGGAGAGGGTGCCGCCGCCGAGGTCGACGTCGCCGCCGGCCTGCTCGCCGGCCTCGATCAGCTTGCCGCCCTCGTTGAGGAAGGCGCGCAGCTGGAGCTGGGTGGCGTTGCCGGGTACCGCGGCGCCCGTGTGGTGGACGACGGTGCCGAAGTGCCCGAGGACGCCGAGCGCGTCGGGGGCGCCCTGTGTGGCGACGTCCCAGACGGCGGCGCGGTGGCCGGTGGCCTTGAGGGCGTCCACGTACGTCTGGGTCTGCGTGGCCTTCGCGCCCTCCTCGGCCACGACGAGGACGTCCGCGCGGGGCCGCTCGGCGATCGTGTACGTGAAGTGCGCGCTCTCGGTGCGCTTGCCGTGCTTGCCGTGCCGGTCGTGGCTTCCCCGCGGTGTCTCGCCGGTGAACCAGACCTCGACGCGGTCGCCGGGGCCGCCGTCCCCGACCTTGGCCCGGTATTCGTCGAAGTAGAGGTTGTCCTCACCGCCGTACGTCTCGCCGCCCCGCCAGGGCCGCAGCGCCACGTCGTGGGTGCGCCCGCCGTTGACGCGGTACTTCAGCTCCTTGTCGCGCACGGCCTTGCGTACGACGACGGAGACCTCCTGGTCGGCGCCGCGCGCGTAGGAGGTGGTGAAGGGAGCCGGGGTGAAGTCGGCGGCGTCCAGGCCGACCGAGGAGGACGGTTGGTCAGGGTGGGCGGCGGTCTCGGCGACGGAGAGCGCGAACGGGACGTTCTTGGCGAACTCCTGCTGGATCAGCTTCTCGTCGTCGGGGAAGTTGAAGCCGGACTGGCAGTCGCGGGCGTTCCACTCGTCGTCGGGGTCCACGTCGGAGGCCGTCTGGCAGGTCGACATCTCCGGGGTGAACATCGCCATGTTGTTGACGTTGGCCGCGTGTCCGTCGGCCTCGCCGTTGGTGGTGTAGAGCTCCGAGGACACCTGCGGGTGGTAGCCGGGGATCGCGGAGTTGTCGGGGGTGCCGGCGAGTGCCTTGTAGAGGACGTCGTCCGGGGTGTTGGTGGCCACCTGCCAGCCGACGCCGTAGAGGAGGAGTTCGGCGGCGGAGTGGTAGTTGATGCCGTAGGTGAAGCCGATCCGCTTCTGGAAGGCGTCCAGCGCCTTGGTCTCGGGTTCGGAGCCGGGGCTCGCGCCGCGGTAGGTCTCGCTGGTGGGGTTGGGGGACGAGCCCTCGTCGTCGTAGCCCCACTTGTAGGCGAAGTTGCGGTTGAGGTCGACGCCGTCGCCGGTGCTGATGGTCCCGTCGCCGTTGACGTCGCGCAGGTTCTTGCGCCAGAGACGGTTGTCGGTGCTCTCGAACGTGTAGTCGTAGCCGTCGGGGTTGGCCGACAGGACGAACCACAGCTCGGTGGAGTCGACGATCTTCCTGATCCGCCGGTCCTTCTTGTAGTTGTCCAGGTAGTGGTGCATCAGCCGCCGGGTCATCTCCGGGGTGATCCATTCGCGCGCGTGCTGGTTGGACATGTAGAGGACGGACGGCTTGGAGCCGTCCTTCGACTTCTTCGCGTGCTTGGTGAGCTTGAGCGCCAGGATGTCCTGGCCGTTCACGGTCTTCCCGATGGAGACGACCTTGGTGAGGCCCGGATTCTCCTGGGCGGTCCGCAGGATCTCCTCACGCAGACCGCCGCTGCCGCTGTACGGGCGGAAGACGCCGTCGGCGGCGCTCTCGACGCGCTTCTCGACCTTGGTGGACAGGGTGTGCTCGGTGAGGTCGACGCCCTGTTTCTCCAGCTTGCCGGCCTGTTGCCCGGTGAGGTAGATCTCGACGGTGGCCGTACCCCGGTCGGGTACCTGCTCGCCGAGTTCGTGGCCGTCCTGCCCGGCGGCCAGCAGCAGGGGTACCTGCTCCTGGGTGACGTCTGCGCGGAAGACCTTCACTTCGTCCGCGCCCGGGGCCCCCGGGTCCGCGGGTTGTGCCTGGGCGATGGGTGCGAAACTCGCTCCGCCGATCAGGAGCGCGCCGACGGCGAGGATCGATCTCGCTCTTCGTCTCATGAACCCCCCTAGCTGAGGCCTGTCCAACAGACCTGGGTTCGCCACAGCGGCGAACAGATGCCAGGCTCATGACAGCTCATGATCGAGTCAAGGGTGCGGCAAGGACACGCGAAAGCCGGTGCCGGTCACCCAAGTGGGCGACGGCACCGGCCTGTTGACGGCCCGTCCACGGCTCGGCCCGCCGGCCGGCCGCGGCCCGGACTCGCTCAGCCGACGAGGTGGTCGGCCATTTCCTCCTCGCCGAGGTTGGCGTCCGTGCCGGCGATACCGAGGTCCGAGGCCCGCTTGTCCGCCATGGCCAGCAGGCGGCGGATGCGTCCGGCGACGGCGTCCTTGGTCAGCGGCGGGTCGGCGAGGGCGCCCAGCTCCTCCAGGGAGGCCTGCTTGTGCTCCATGCGGAGCCGGCCCGCGGCGGCGAGGTGCTCGGGCACGTCGTCGGCGAGGATCTCCAGGGCCCTCTGGACCCGGGCACCGGCGGCGACGGCCGCGCGGGCCGAGCGGCGCAGGTTGGCGTCGTCGAAGTTGGCGAGACGGTTGGCGGTGGCGCGGACCTCGCGCCGCAGCCTGCGCTCCTCCCAGGCCAGCACCGAGTCGTGGGCGCCGAGCCGGGTGAGCAGGGCGCCGATCGCGTCGCCGTCGCGGACCACGACCCGGTCCACGCCGCGCACCTCGCGGGCCTTGGCGGGGATGGAGAGCCGGCGGGCGGCGCCGACCAGGGCGAGCGCGGCCTCGGGGCCCGGGCAGGTCACCTCCAGGGAGGAGGAGCGGCCGGGCTCGGTGAGCGAGCCGTGCGCGAGGAAGGCCCCGCGCCAGGCGGCCTCGGCGTCGCAGGTGGCCCCCGAGACCACCTGCGGCGGCAGGCCCCGGATCGGGCGGCCGCGGCCGTCCACCAGGCCGGTCTGCCTGGCCAGCTGGTCACCGCCCGCAACCACCCGAACGACGTAACGCGAACCGCGGCGCAGCCCGCCCGGCGCCATCACGATCAGCTCCGAGCTGTGCCCGAAGATCTCCAGGATGTCCTGCTTGAGCCGGCGCGCCGCCCGTGCGGTGTCCAGCTCCGCCTCGATCACGATGCGCCCGCTCACCAGGTGAAGGCCGCCGGCGAACCGCAGAACTGCGGAGACCTCCGCCTTTCTGCAGCAGGTCCGGGTGACGGGGAGCCGGGAGATCTCATCCTTCACCGCTGCCGTCATCGCCATGGGCCGATCCTTCCATGCATCCGAAAAATACGGTCGTACGCGGCGGCCAGCAGCTCCGGGTCGTGCCTCGGGGTCCCGTCGGTCCGGGCGACCGGAGCCAGCTCGACCGCGGCGCCGAACCGTTTCGCGGCGTCGGTGAGCGAGTCACGGTCGGGCACGGCGGCCTCGTCGGCCAGCACCACGTCCAGGGCGAGTTTAGGGGCGTGTCGTCCCAAAACCTCCAAATGACGCTGCGGAGAGAAGCCCTCGGTTTCTCCGGGCTGCGGTGCGAGGTTCAGCGAGAGCACCCGGCGGGCCTTCGTCTCGACCAGCGCGTCCAGCAGATCCGGCACGAGCAGGTGCGGGATGACGGAGGAGAACCACGAGCCGGGGCCCAGCACCACCCAGTCGGCGTCCAGGACGGCGTCGACCGCGTCGACGACGGCGGGCGGGTCGTTCGGCACCAGGTGCACGGACTGCACCTCGCCGGGCGTGAGCGCCACGGTCGCCTGTCCCCGTACGGTCTCCACCTCGTCGGGCCGGTCCGGGTCGTGACCCTTGACCAGGGCCTGGAGCTCCAGCGGGACGGCGGACATGGGCAGCACGCGCCCGTGCGCGCCGAGCAGCTTGCCCACCAGGTCCAGCGCCTGCACATGGTCGCCGAGCTGCTCCCACAGGGCGACGATCAGCAGATTGCCAACCGCGTGTTCGTGCAGGTCGCCCTGGGACTGGAAGCGGTGCTGGATGACGCGGGCCCAGGTCTGGCCCCAGTCGTCGTCGCCGCACAGCGCGGCCAGCGCCTTGCGCAGGTCGCCGGGCGGCAGGACGCCCAGCTCGTCGCGCAGGCGCCCGCTGGAGCCGCCGTCGTCGGCCACGGTGACGACGGCGGTGAGGTCGCCGGTGATCCGGCGCAGTGCGGCGAGCGAGGCGGACAGACCCATCCCGCCGCCGAGGGCGACGACCTTGGGCTGGGCGCCCCGGCGGCGCGGCTTGCCACCGCGCGTCTGTTCGGGCCTAGCGGCGCGGGTGTCGGCGGGTCTGCCGCCGCGTCCCTCGGGCACCACCCGGCGCAGCCTGCTCAGCCGCGGAGTACGTCCTGTCATTCCCCTGTCATTCCCGTCCC
This sequence comes from Streptomyces sp. BBFR51, assembly GCF_044591655.1. NCBI lineage: Bacteria > Bacillati > Actinomycetota > Actinomycetes > Kitasatosporales > Streptomycetaceae > Streptomyces > Streptomyces sp. BBFR51. The sequence continues at coordinate 2,176,383 of NZ_CP172448.1, forward strand.
ATGTCCCGGTGGACGACCACCGTCTCCACGCCCTCGGCGGCGAGCCGGGCGGCGAGCTTCTCCGACATGGCCACGGACCGGTGCTTGCCGCCGGTGCAGCCGACGGCGACGGTCACATAGCGCTTGCCCTCCCGACGGTAGCCCGCGGCGATCAGCTGGAGCAGCTCGGCATAGCGGTCGAGGAACTCCTTGGCGCCGGGCTGGTTGAGGACGTAGCTCGACACCTCCTCGTTGAGGCCGGTGAAGGGGCGCAGCTCCGGGACCCAGTGCGGGTTGGGCAGGAAGCGCATGTCGACGACGAGGTCGGCGTCGACCGGGAGGCCGTACTTGAAGCCGAAGGACATCACCGTGGCCCGCAGCTCGGGCTCCTCCTCGCCCGCGAACTGCGCGTCCATCTTGGCGCGCAGCTCGTGCACGTTGAGGCTGGAGGTGTCGATCACCAGGTCGGCGTCGCCGCGCAGCTCGCGCAGGAGTTCCCGCTCTGCGGCGATGCCGTCGACGATGCGGCCGTCGCCCTGGAGGGGATGCGGGCGGCGCACCGACTCGAAGCGGCGCACCAACGCGTCGTCGGAGGACTCCAGGAAGACGATCCGCCGGGTGACGCCGCGGGCGTCGAGGTCCGCGAGGGACTCGCGCAGATTGTCGAAGAAGCGCCGGCCGCGGACGTCGACGACGACCGCGATGCGGGCGACGTTGCCCTGGGAGCGGGCGCCGAGCTCCACCATGGTGGGGATCAGCGCCGGCGGGAGGTTGTCGACGACGAACCAGCCCAGGTCCTCCAGACACTTGGCGGCCGTCGAGCGGCCGGCCCCGGACATGCCGGAGATGATCACCAGCTCGGGGATGGCCGCCTCGTGCGCCCCGGCTGTTTCCTTGCCCGTACTCACCTGTGCTCCGTTGTCCTGGCGCGGCTCGGAGCCGGCCGTCTGCTGGCCCGTGTCCTCGCCGGTCGCGCCGTGGGCCGGTTCCGGCCCCGTGGTGGGCCGTGCCTGTTCTCGCCCCGCTGTGGCCTGTGCCTCGTGCTCGGTCATCTCTCCTGCCCCCGTCGTTCGTCCGGGGTGCCCGCGGACACGGGCTCCCCCGGGGCATCCGCCCTCGTCTCGGGTGCCCCGTCCTCGTCATCCATGATCTCTCCGGTCGCCGTGTTCACGGCGGGAGCGGCCGGGGTGGCCCCGGCCAGGGCCACGGCCACGGTCTCGGCCGTCTTGCGGCCTATGCCGGGCACCTCGCAGATCTGGTCGATCGTCGCCGACCGCAGCTTCTTCACCGAACCGAAGTGCTTGATCAGGGCCTGCTTGCGGGTCTCCCCCAGGCCTGGCACGTCGTCCAGCGGACTGGAGCGGAAGCGTTTGGCGCGCTTGGCACGCTGGTACGTGATCGCGAACCGGTGGGCCTCGTCGCGGACCCGTTGCAGCAGGTACAGGCCCTCGCTGGTGCGGGGCAGGACGACCGGGTCGTCCTCGCGGGGCAGCCAGACCTCCTCCAGGCGCTTGGCGAGACCACAGACGGCGATGTCGTCGATGCCCAGCTCGTCCAGCGCCCGCTGGGCGGCCGCGACCTGCGGCTGCCCGCCGTCGACGACGACGAGCTGGGGCGGGTAGGCGAACCGCTTCGGCCGGCCGTCGTCGTCCTTGAGCGCCGGGCCGTCCGTGAGGTCGGCGCCGTCGTCCGAACCGGCTCGCCCGGACGCGCCGCCCACGCGGCCGACTGCGGCCGGACCGTCGGGGGCGCCTTGGGTGTGGTGCCCGCCTTGAGGGTGGGACACGCCTTGGGGGTGGGACACGCCTTGGCCGCGGGGCGCGCCTTGGCCGCGGGGCGCGCCTTGGCCGTGGGGCGCGGACCGGCCGTCCGTGACGGGTCGGCCGTCGGGCGCGGCTTCGCCGTTCGTGGCGGCCTCGCCGTTCGTGGCGGGTCGGCCATCGGGCGCGGCTTCGCCGTTCGTGGCGGGTGTGCCGTTCGTGGCGGCTGTTGTGTCCGCGCTGGTTCGGCCCTCCGTGGCCGGTACGCCGGCCACGGCGGGTGCGGCGCCCGTGGCGGAGGCCGCGTCCGTGCGCCGGTCGTCGCCGGCCCGTTCGTCGCCGTCCACCCACTCGCCGGTCCTCTCCTTCTCGGCGAGATAGCGGCGGAAGCGGCGGGTGATGACCTCGTGCATGGAACGGACGTCGTCCTGTCCCCTGAAGCCCTTGATCTGGAACCGGCGGTATTCGCTCTTCCGGGCCAGCCCGTCCTCGAAGACGACCATGGAGGCCACGACGTCGTCGCCCTGGAGGTGCGAGATGTCGTAGCACTCGATCCGGAGCGGGGCGCTGTCGAGATCGAGGGCTTCGGCGATCTCCTCCAGCGCGCGCGAGCGCGTCGTCAGGTCGGAGGCGCGCTTGGTCTTGTGCAGCACGAGGGCCTGCTGGGCGTTGCGCTGAACGGTCTCCATCAGCGCCTTCTTGTCGCCGCGCTGCGGGATGCGCAGCGACACGCCCGACCCTCGGCGGTCGGTCAGCCACTGCTGGACGGGCTCCACCGGGTCGGGCAGGGCGGGGACCAGGACCTCCTTGGGGACGGCGTCCCCGGTCTCCTCGCCGTACAGCTGCTGGAGGGCGTGCTCGACGAGGGCGCCGGTGGTGATCTCCTCCACCTTGTCGGTGACCCAGCCGCGCTGGCCGCGCACGCGTCCGCCGCGTACGTGGAAGATCTGGACGGCGGCCTCCAGCTCGTCCTCGGCGACCGCGATCAGGTCGGCGTCGGTGGCGTCGGCGAGCACGACCGCGCTCTTCTCCATCGCCTTCTTGAGGGCTCCGATGTCGTCGCGCAGGCGAGCCGCCCGCTCGTACTCCATCTCCTCGGCCGCCTCGGCCATCCGCCCCTCCAGGCGGCGCAGGTAGGTGCCCGTGCGGCCGGCCATGAAGTCGCAGAACTCCTCGGCCAGCTCCCGGTGCTCCTCGGCGGAGACCCGCTCCACGCAGGGGGCGGAACACTTGCCGATGTAGCCGAGCAGACAGGGCCGGCCGGTGCGGGCGGCGTTCTTGAAGACGCCGGCGGAGCAGGTGCGCACCGGGAAGACGCGCAGCAGGAGGTCGACCGTGTCGCGGATCGCCCAGGCGTGCCCGTACGGCCCGAAGTAGCGCACGCCCTTCTTCTTGTGGCCGCGCATCACCTGTACGCGCGGGAACTCCTCGTTCATCGTCACCGCGAGGTACGGGTAGCTCTTGTCGTCGCGGTACTTGACGTTGAACCGGGGGTCGTACTCCTTGATCCAGGAGTACTCCAGCTGCAGCGCCTCGACCTCCGTGGACACCACCGTCCATTCCACGGACGCCGCGGTGGTGACCATGGTGCGGGTGCGGGGGTGGAGGTTCGCCAGGTCCTGGAAGTAGTTCGCCAGGCGCTGGCGCAGGCTCTTCGCCTTTCCGACGTAGATCACCCTGCGGTGCTCGTCACGGAACCTGTACACCCCCGGGGAGTCCGGGATCTCTCCCGGCCTGGGGCGGTAGCTGGAGGGGTCGGCCATGACTCACACCCTACTGGCGAGGACCGACACTTCGACGGGGCTGTGGACGACGGACCGCACCCCCTGTGGACAGCCGGCCGGGAAGCCCGGAGAAGACGGAGCGGGACCGGTCGGTCACGCCGGGTGGCCCCTTGGGCGGCGGGCCCGTGCGTTCTCGGCCAGGAGCGCGTGACGGTCGGGCGCCAGGTGTTGTCGGGACTAGGTCAACACGCTTCAATGCGGGGGGACTCGGGGCCCTGAAGCGCGGCGTACGGATGTGAAGACCTCTGCGCCGCGACCGGGGGGCGGCCCCGGCCGATCCGTGTCGGCGGTCTGACCAGCCGCCGTGAACTTCGCAGAAAGGCCCCTGCATGCCGCACGCCACACAGCTCGCGGACGTCGCCACCGCGCAACTCGACTCGGCCCTGCGCGGTGGCCCCTTCCACGTCGCTCTGCGCGCCGCGATCGCCGCTCGCGGACTGCCGCTCCAGCGCGTGCAGCACCATCTGTCGCGCCACGGGGTGAAGGTGGGCGTCACGAGTCTGAGCTACTGGCAGCAGGGCGCCCGCCGCCCGCAGCGCCCGGAGTCCCTGCGGGCCGTACGGGCCCTGGAGGAGATACTCCAGCTGCCCGAGGAGTCGCTGATACGCCTGCTCGCCGAGGCCGACGAGGAGACCTCGGACCGGCGGCCGGCCGCCCGCTCCTACCGCGCCCACCTGGCGGCCTCGGGCGTCCTGGACCAACTGCTGGCCGAACTGGGGCACCCCTCGCCGGACGGCGGGGTGCACACCCTCGGGCACCACGAACGGATCCGGATCGGACCGCGCCGCGAGCTGGCGGGCCGCGAGTCGCACCACATCGTCCGCGCGCACCGCGACGGCGTCGACCGCTTCGTCGCCGTCCACTACGGCGATCCCGGATGCGCTCCCGAGCGGATGACCGTGCACGCGCTGGAGAACTGCCGCACGGGACGGGTCCGCACCCATCAGGACACCGGTGTGCTGGTGACCGAGCTGCTCTTCGACGCGCGGCTGCGGGCGGGCGACACCCATCTCTTCCGTTACGGCGTCGAGGACGGTACGGCCGGGGTCTCGCGCGAGTACGTCCGCGGGTTCGGTACGGCGGGCGGGCAGTACGCGCTCCAGGTGCGCTTCGACGCCGCGGCCCTGCCGGTGCGCTGCCACCGGTTCACCCAGCACTCGCCGGCGGCACCGCGCGGTGGCCGGCAGGAGCTGGCTCTCAGCGGACAGCACCACTCGGTGCACCTCGTGGAGCCGCGGGTACGGTCGGGGATGCTGGGGATCGGCTGGGACTGGGAGTAGGACACCGGTCGTGCCGGTCAGGTCCCGGGGCTCGCGACGATCCGGCCCTGCTTGACCCCGACCGGCAGTTCGATGAGCGGCGCGGTCGCCGGGGCGTGCAGCACCTCACCGGTGCGGGCGTCGAACTCGCTGCCGTGGCAGGGGCAGACGAGCTTGGTCCCCTCCAGCTTCTTGATGGGGCACCCCGCGTGTGTGCAGACCGTGCTGAACGCCTTCAGGGAGCCGTCCTCGGCCCGGCTGACCACCACGTTCCCGTCCGGGTGGAGCTTGGTGGCGCCCTTGGCGATCTCTCCGTCCGCGCCGAGGTCCACGGGCGCGGTCGGCCTGGCCGGCGCGGCACCGTCGTCGCCCGGGGAGCAGGCGGCCAGGCCGAGTCCGGCGGCGGGCGTGAGAGCCGCCGAGCGCAGGACGGTACGGCGACTCGGGGCGGGACGGCCGGGCATGGAATCTCCACTGGTCGGGAGGGACGTGCGGATGCAGGGCGACGATATCCGGAGCTTCCGGCCGGCCGGCGGGGTGGGTCGTGGGTCTGGTCGCAGCTCGGGGGCGGGATGGAACGGCACGGGGGCGGGCCGTCGACGTAAACGCTTGCGCAAACGTTTACGTCTGTCGCCGAATGGGATACGGTCCCCGCCAGTACGCAGAGAAGGGGGCATGCCGATGCCGACCATGGTCGACGTGGCGCGGAGCGCCGGGGTCTCCGTGGCGACCGTCTCGCACGTGCTCAACGACACCCGCCCGGTGCTGCCGCACACCCGCCAGGCGGTACTGGACGCCGTCGAGGAGCTGGGCTACACCCCGAACACCCTCGCCCGCTCCCTGGTGACCTCGCGCACCCGCTCCATCGGGCTCGCGGTGTCGGCGATCAGCAATCCGTACTTCACGGAGATCCTCCAAGGCGTCGAGGCCAGTGCCTTGGAGCACGGTTACAGCCTGCTCATCGCCGACCCGCACGACGACCCCGGGCACGAGCGCAAGGTCGTCCAGCTGCTGCACGAGCGGCGCGTGGACGGCATGATCGTGGCGCCCTCCGCCGACCCGCGCCACCTCCTGGCCTACCTCGGACGCCACCGTGTGCCGGCCGTGTTCCTCGACCGGATCGTCGACCCGCCGGAGAGCGACGGTGCGCCGCGCTTCGACCAGGTCTGCGCCGAGAGCGCCGAGCCGACGACCCGGCTGGTCGGCCACCTCGCCGGCCTCGGCCACCGCCGGATCGGCCTGGTCGCGGGCCGGCCGGGGCTCAGCACCACGCGCGAGCGGATCACCGGGTACCGGCACGGCCTGGCCGCCGCCGGGCTGCCCTTCGACGAACGGCTGCTGGTCCACGGCGACTCCGAGGCGGCCGGCGGCGAACGGGCCGCGGCCGACCTGCTGTCCCTGGCGGTGCCGCCCACCGCGCTGGTCACCGCCAACAACGCCATGACCATCGGCGCCCTGCGCGCCCTGCGGGACCGGGGCCTGTCCGTGCCCGGTGACCTCGCGCTGTGCTGCTTCGACGACTTCGCCTGGGCGGACCTCTTCTCCCCCCGGCTCACCGCCGTCGCCCAGCCCAGCAGGGACCTGGGTGCGCAGGCCGTCCGGCTGCTGCTGGAACGCCTCGCCGCGCCGGACCGCCCCGCGCGGACCGTGCGGCTGCCCTGCGCCTTCGTCCACCGCACCTCCTGCGGCTGCGACGAGCGGTCCGGACGGAGCAAGCAGACCCAGCAAACCCAGCAGTCCGAGCAAGCCCATGCCAAGGCTCACGAAAGGACCCTTCCGTGATCGTCGTCGCCGGTGAGGCACTGATCGACCTGGTACCGCAGGGCACGGGCGCCCTCGCCGCGCTGCGGCCGGCGCTCGGCGGCGGTCCGTACAACACGGCCGTCGCGCTGGGCCGCCTCGGCTCGCCCACCGCGTTCTGCTCGCGGGTGTCGTACGACGCCTTCGGCGAGGCGCTGCTCGACCGGCTGCGGGAGACCGGGGTGGACGTCTCGCCGGTGCAGCGCGGGGCCGAGCCTACGACCCTCGCCGTGGCCTCGCTCGACGCGGACGGCTCGGCCGCGTACTCCTTCTACGTGGACGGGACGGCCGACCGGCTGTTCACGGTGCCCGACGTGCTGCCGCCCGGCACCCGGGCGATCTCCTTCGGGACCTGCTCGCTGGTGCTGGAGCCGGGCGTGAGCGCGTACGAGGAGCTGCTGCGCGAGTCGGCCGCCCGGGGTGTGTTCACGGCGCTGGATCCGAACATCCGGGCCGGGCTGATCGCGGACCCGGACGCCTACCGGGCCCGGTTCAAGAGCTGGCTGCCGTCCGTGTCGCTGCTGAAGCTGTCCGCCGAGGACGCCGAGTGGCTCGGCGGCACACCCCCGGAGTGGCTCGCGGCGGGCCCGGCCGCGGTCGTGGTCACCCGGGGCGGTGCCGGTCTGACGGCGTTCACCCGCGACGGAGGCGAGTACACGGTGCCGGGCGAACGGGTGGAGGTGGTGGACACGATCGGCGCGGGCGACACGGTGAACGCGGCGCTGCTGCACGGTCTCGCGGTGCGCGATGCACTCGACGAACAGGGTCTCGCCGCCCTGGGTCCGCACGGCTGGGCCGAGCTGCTGGGCTTCGCCGCCCGCGCGGCGGCGGTCACCTGTTCCCGCGCGGGCGCGGAACCGCCGTACGCCCACGAGGTCGCCGTCTGACGGGCTCGGTCGGCGGCGGCTCCGGTCCCGCCCCTCAGACCGCCGGGCGGACGGCCCGCAGGGCTCCCGGGCGGCGGCCGTTCATGCGGTCCAGGGCGACGGCCGTGGCGTCGTCGGCGGGCAGGTGTACGACGATCCGCTGGCCCTCCTCGGGCAGCGCCAGCGTCTCGTGCAGCAGCCGCAGCGGTCCGGCCTCCGGGTGCTCGAGGTGCTGCGTGCCGACGCGCCGGGCCGCCACGCCCAGGTCGGAGAACCGGTCGGTGAAGGCCGCCCCCGCCGTCACCGTCAGCTCGTCGGCCAGGTCGTTCACGTACCGGTCCCGCAGCGGCGCCTCGTGCCGGAGCTGGGCGACCAGGTCGTCGGCCACGCGGTCCCAGTCGGGGTAGGCGACGCGGGCACGCTTGTCGGTGAACAGGTACCGGAGCAGGTTGGGCCGCTCGTCGTCCAGCAGTCCGATCGGGCCGGTCAGCCGGGCATAGCCGCCGGTGTGCGCGAGGACGTCGCCGATCCAGTTGAGCACCACGGCGGGAGTCGGCTCCAGCCGGTCCAGTACGGCCCGCACGGTGGGGCGCGCGGCCCTGCCGAGCGGTGGGGCCGCGGCGCAGAGCAGCGGGTCGCCGCCGTCGGCCTCCTTGGTCAGGCGGCGCAGCAGCGTCCGCTCCCGCAGGGACAGGTTCAGCGCGTCGGCGAGGGCGCCGAGCACCTGGACGGACGGGTTGCGGTCGCGCCCCTGTTCCAGCCGGGTGAGGTACTCGACGCTGACTCCGGCGAGCGTGGCCAGTTCGGCGCGGCGCAGGCCGGGGGTGCGGCGGCGCAGGCCGGCCGGCAGCCCCACCTCGGCCGGGGTGACGGACTCGCGCCAGGTCCGCAGGAACGTGCCCAACTCGTTGTCGCTCACCTCTGGAACGTACCAACGCGCGCGGGAGAAAGGGTGGCCCTGCCACTACCACGCTCGGGCCGGTCTCCCTTGCGGGGCGCGCGGCCCGCAGGGTGGACGGCATGACGAACGACATCGACACCTCTGCCGCAGCTCTGCCCATCGCTCCCGGTGAGTGGGTCCTGGACCCGTTCCACTCCTCGGTGAACTTCACCATCCGCCACCTCGGCATCGCCAAGGTCCGGGGCCGATTCACGGGGTTCGAGTCCGAGCTTCACGTCGGTCGGAGGGCCGAGGACGTCCGGGTGTCCGCGACGATCGACCTGGCCTCCATCGACACCGGGAACACCGACAGGGACGCGCACGTGCGCGCCTCCGACCTGCTCGATGTCGGGAAGCGGCCGACGATGACCTTCCGCTCGACCGGGGTCTCGGGCGAGGGCGAGGACTGGACCATCGAGGGCGAGCTGACGATCGGCGAGGTGACCCGTCCGGTGGCGCTGGCCGTGGAGTTCGGCGGGCTGGTGGACGTGCCGACGGGCGGGAACCGGCACGCGGGGTTCGAGGCGACGGGTGAGATCCGGCGCAGCGAGTTCGGCCTGGACTTCGCGCCGGGGCTGCTCGGAGAGGTCGTGAAGATCCAGCTCGACATGCAGTTCGTGGAGCCGGATCCGGCAGGCGTCTGAGGACGTGCGCCGCGCGAACGACGCCGGGCCCCACGGATGATCCCGTGGGGCCCGGCGCTGTCGGGACTCAGGCCTTGCTCGTCCGCGTGGTCTTCTTCGCGGCGGGCTTGGCGGGCTTGGCGGCCTTCTTGACCGTCGTGCCCGTCTTGGTGGCCGTCGCCTTCTTCGCGGCCGTGCCGGTGACCGTCTTCGTGGCGGTCTTCTTGGCGGTGGCCTTGGTCGCGACCGTCTTCGCCGCCGCCTTGCGCGGCCGGGTCACCGAGGCGTCGCTGACCCGGTCGGCACCGAGGACGTCCTGCAGGAACTTGCCGGTGTGGCTGGCGGGGATGCCCGCGACCTGCTCGGGCGTGCCCTCGGCGACCACCAGGCCACCGCCGGCGCCGCCCTCGGGGCCCATGTCGACGACCCAGTCGGCGGTCTTGATCACGTCGAGGTTGTGCTCGATGACGATGACCGTGTTGCCCTTGTCGACCAGGCCCCCGAGGACCGTCAGCAGCTTGCTGATGTCCTCGAAGTGCAGACCGGTGGTCGGCTCGTCCAGGACGTAGACCGTGCGTCCGGTGGAGCGGCGCTGCAGCTCGCTGGCGAGCTTGACGCGCTGGGCCTCGCCACCGGAGAGGGTGGTCGCGGACTGGCCGAGCCGGACGTAGCCGAGGCCGACGTCCTTCAGGGTCTTCATGTGCCGGGAGATGGCGGGGACCGCCTCGAAGAAGTCGGTCGCTTCCTCGATCGGCATGTTCAGGACGTCGGCGATGGACTTGCCCTTGTAGTGGACCTCCAGGGTCTCCCGGTTGTACCGGGCGCCGTGGCAGACCTCGCACGGGACGTAGACGTCCGGGAGGAAGTTCATCTCGATCTTGATCGTGCCGTCGCCCGCGCAGTTCTCGCAGCGGCCGCCCTTGACGTTGAAGGAGAACCGGCCGGGCATGTAGCCGCGGACCTTCGCCTCGGTCGTCTCGGCGAACAGCTTGCGGATGTGGTCGAAGACGCCGGTGTACGTCGCCGGGTTCGACCGCGGGGTGCGGCCGATGGGCGACTGGTCGACGTGCACGACCTTGTCGACGAGGTCGTCGCCGTCCACGCGCGTGTGCCGGCCGGGGACGTTGCGCGCCCCGTTCAGCTCGCGCGCCAGGTGCGTGTACAGGATGTCGTTGACCAGGGTCGACTTGCCGGAGCCGGAGACGCCGGTGACGGCCGTGAAGACGCCCAGCGGGAAGGACACGTCGATGTCCTGGAGGTTGTTCTCACGGGCGCCGTGCACGGTGAGCCGCCGGGAGGGGTCCTGCGGGCGCCGGATGTCGGGCAGCGGGATGGCCTTCTTGCCGGACAGGTACAGGCCGGTCTGGGACTCCGCGTTGTCCAGCAGTTCCTTGAGGGAGCCGCTGTGCACGACCTTGCCGCCGTGCTCGCCCGCGCCGGGGCCGATGTCGACGATCCAGTCGGCGACCTTGATGGTGTCCTCGTCGTGCTCGACGACGATGAGGGTGTTGCCCATGTCGCGGAGTCGGACGAGGGTCTCGATCAGCCGGTGGTTGTCGCGCTGGTGCAGGCCGATGGACGGCTCGTCGAGGACGTACAGCACGCCGACGAGTCCGGAGCCGATCTGGGTGGCGAGGCGGATGCGCTGGGCCTCGCCGCCGGAGAGGGTGCCTGCCGCGCGGTTCAGCGAGAGGTAGTCCAGACCGACGTCGACCAGGAACCGCAGCCGCTCGTTGACCTCCTTCAGCACGCGCTCGGCGATCTTCTTGTCGCGGGCGCTGAGCTTCAGCTCGCCCAGGAAGTCGGCGCAGTCGCTGATGGACATCGCCGAGACCTCGGCGATGGACCTGCCCATCACGGTGACCGCGAGGACGAGGGGCTTGAGGCGGGTGCCCTCGCAGGTGGGGCAGGGCACCTCGCGCATGTAGCCCTCGAAGCGCTCACGGCTGGAGTCGCTCTCGGCCTCGCTGTGCCGGCGCTTGACGAAGGGGATCGCGCCCTCGAAGGCGGTGGTGTACCGGCGCTCGCGGCCGTACCGGTTGCGGTAGCGGACCTCGACCTGGGTCTTGTGACCGTACAGCAGGGCCTTCCTGGCTCGCAGCGGCAGCCCCGCGAAGGGGATGTCCGTCCGGAAGCCCAGGGCGTCCGCGAGGGCACCGATCAGGCGGCCGAAGTAGTCCTTGGTGTGCCCGTGGGACCAGGGGTGGATGGCACCCTCGTCGAGGGACTTGTCCTCGTCGGGGACGATCAGCTCCGCGTCGACCTCCATGCGCGTGCCGATGCCGGAGCAGTCGGGGCAGGCGCCGAAGGGTGAGTTGAAGGAGAAGGAGCGGGGCTCCAGCTCCTCGAAGGACAGGTCGTCGTACGGGCAGTACAGGTGCTCCGAGTACATGCGCTCGCGCTCGGGGTCGTCCTCGGGGAGGTCGACGAAGTCGAGCACGACCATGCCGCCGGACAGGCCGAGCGCGGTCTCGACGGAGTCGGTGAGGCGCCGCTTGGCGGTGTCCTTGACGGTGAGGCGGTCGACGACCACCTCGATGGTGTGCTTCTCCTGCTTCTTCAGCGTCGGCGGGTTGGACAGCTGGATGGTCTCGCCGTCCACCCGCGCGCGGGAGTAGCCCTTGGTCTGGAGGTCGGCGAAGAGGTCGACGAACTCGCCCTTGCGCTCACGCACCAGCGGCGACAGCACCTGGAAGCGACTGCCCTCCGGCAGCTCCAGGACCTTGTCCACGATGGCCTGCGGCGACTGGCGCGTGATCGGCCGGCCGCACTCGGGACAGTGCGGCTTGCCGATGCGGGCGAAGAGCAGGCGCAGGTAGTCGTAGACCTCGGTGATGGTGCCGACCGTGGAGCGCGGGTTGCGCGAGGTCGACTTCTGGTCGATGGAGACCGCCGGGGAGAGGCCCTCGATGAAGTCGACGTCCGGCTTGTCCATCTGGCCGAGGAACTGCCGGGCGTAGGAGGAGAGCGACTCCACGTAGCGCCGCTGGCCCTCGGCGAAGATGGTGTCGAAGGCCAGGGAGGACTTGCCCGACCCGGACAGGCCCGTGAAGACGATGAGCGAGTCACGAGGCAGGTCGAGCGAGACGTTCTTCAGGTTGTGCTCGCGCGCGCCACGGACGATGAGACGGTCGGCCACGCCGGTCCGCACCTTTCTTGAGAGAAGTGACAGGGGCGGGGCCCCCGTCTTTCTCAGACTAGGGGGAGCCACTGACAACGCCGGTCGGATTCACCGGTTGTCAACAAACCCCGACTTCCCAGCATGCCCGACGCCGCCTTCGACCTTATAGCACGCGCATTCGAATTACGGGGGTCGTTCACAACCTTCACCCGAAGGTGTGGCCCGGTCTAGGGTCAGCAGCATGATTGATCACGCTCATGACCTGGCGTCTGTACGTGACGCGACCGAGCGGCTGCTCACCGCGGTCGGGAAACTGGACAACGCGTCCGTGACGCAGTCGTCACGGCTTCCCGGCTGGAGTCGCGGCCACGTCCTCGCCCACCTCGCCCGGAACGCCGACGCCCTCGTGAACGTCCTCGAGGGACGCCCCATGTACGTCTCCGGCGAGGCCCGGGACGCCGACATCGAGCGGGACGCCCCGCGCTCCCTCGACGCGCAGCTCGCCGACGTGCGCGAGAGCGCGGCCCGGTTCCAGGAGACGGGAGCCGCACCCGCGGACTGGTCGCGCACCGTGGAGCTGCGCAACGCGGTCACCGACTCCGCGTCCAGGGTGCCGTTCCGGCGGTGGATCGAGGTGGAACTGCACCACGTGGACCTGGGTATCGGGTACGAGCTGGAGGATCTTCCGGCGGAGTTCGCCGAGCGCGAGACCGCGTTCCTCGCCGCCCGGTTCTCCGGGCACCCCGATGTGCCGCCCACCCGGCTCACGGACGGCACGCGCGCGTGGCGCACGGGACGCGAGGCCGACGACCCGGAAGTGACCGTCACCGGTCCCCCGGCCGATCTGCTCGGCTGGCTCGCCGGTCGTCGGGAGGGCTTGGCGCTCACGGTGGAGGGCGGCCCGCTGCCGGCGCTGCCGCCGCTGTAGCCGCCGGGAGGCGGTCCGAGGACCGGGCCGCCTCCCGGCGCTAGGCTGCCGTCATGACGTACAGCGGAGAGGTCAGGGTCGGCGGACCCGCCGACGTGCACGAGCTCAAGGACCTGATGATCACCAAGGTCGCGGTCGGTCCGATGGACAACAACGCCTATCTGCTGCGCTGCCGGGCCACCGACGAGCAGCTGCTGATCGACGCCGCCAACGACGCGCACACCCTGCTCGGCACGATCGGCGACGACGGCATCGCGTCCGTCGTCACCACCCACCGCCACGGCGACCACTGGCAGGCGCTCGCCGAGGTCGTCGCGGCCACCGGTGCCCGCACCCACGCCGGCCGGCACGACGCCGAGGGCATCCCGGTGCCGACCGACGTCCTGATCGACGACGGCGACACGATCCGGGTGGGGCAGGTGGAGCTCACCGCACGTCACATCGTCGGGCACACGCCGGGCTCCGTCGTCCTGGTCTACGACGACCCGCACGGGCATCCGCACGTGTTCACCGGGGACTGCCTCTTCCCGGGCGGTGTGGGGAACACGTTCAAGGATCCGGAGGCGTTCGCGAGCCTGATCCACGACGTGGAGACCAAGGTCTTCGACATGCTGCCGGACGAGGCGTGGGTCTACCCCGGGCACGGCGACGACACGACGCTCGGCACGGAGCGGCCGCACCTGCCGCAATGGCGGGCCCGCGGCTGGTGACCGGGGGCACGGGAGGAGCGTGCCCGGCGCTCGAACCTCCGTACGCGCCCCGTGTGAAGCGTTCGCACACACCCGCGGGCCGCGTGCGCTCCCCGGGCACCGGAGCGGCGCGGTCGACTGGACGCAGCCCCGCGCAGGACGACGGCTCCGGGGCGGCACGGGCCGCCGGCCTCCCGATCCCCGCCCTCGGCCGGCGGCCCGGCCTCAGGCCCTGGCCGCCCCTGCCCCGGCCAGGGTCGCGATCCGCTCCACGCCGAACACGTACCCCTGCACCCCGCATCCCGCGACGACGCCGTCGGCGCGCTGCGAGACGTAGGAGTGGTGCCGGAACTGCTCGCGCTGGTGGATGTTGGAGATGTGGACCTCCACCACCGGCAGCCCGTCGCAGGTGTTGAGCGCGTCCAGGATGGCGACGGACGTGTGCGAGTACGCGGCGGGGTTGATCACGATCCCGCAGTGGTTCAGCCGGGCCTCGTGGATCCAGTCGACCAGTTCGCCCTCGTGGTTGGACTGCCGGAAGTCCACCGTGCCGCCGTGCCCGGCCGCCGCCTTCACGCACAGGGCCTCGACGTCGGCGAGGGTGTCGGAGCCGTAGATCTCCGGCTGCCGCTGGCCCAGCAGGTTCAGGTTGGGGCCGTTGAGGATCATGATCGGGGCGTTGGCCAGGGTGCGGGGCACGGTTCCTCCGGTCCGTGAGAGGCGCGGCAGGTCCTTGCGCGACCGCCGCTCGGTCCCCGGTTTATCACGGTGCACCGACACGCCGGGCGGCCGTACCCTCCGCGCATGACGACGATCGCGTACCCGCCCAAGCCCTCCCCCGGCGACCGTGTCGCTGTGCTGTCCCCCGCGTCCGGGCTGCCGGGACTCCTCCCGCTCCCCTACGAGTTGGGTCTGGAGCGGCTGCGCAAGGAGTACGGTCTCGAGCCGGTCGAGTATCCGACCACGCGGAAGATGGGCTCGACGCCTGCCGAGCGTGCCGCCGACGTCCACGCGGCCTTCGCCGACCCCGGCATCAAGGCGGTGTTCGCCTCGATCGGCGGCGACGACCAGATCACCGTGCTGCCGCTGCTGGACCGGGAGCTGATCCGGGCCAACCCGAAGCCGTTCTTCGGCATGAGCGACAACACCAACCTGCTCGCCCACCTGCGCAACACGGGAATCGTCGGCTTCCACGGCGGAAGTGTCATGGTCCAGCTGGGACGCCCCGTCGCCATGCACCCGCAGACCGCCGACTCCCTGCGCGCGGCGCTGTTCACCCCCGGCCCCTACGAGCTGCGGCCCGCCGAGCGCTGGAACGACGTCGGCCGTGACTGGGCCGACCCCGCGACCTTCGACGCCGAGCCCGAGATGCGCCCCGGGGCGGGCTGGTCCTGGGTGAACGCCGACCGGGTGGTCGAGGGGCGTACGTGGGGCGGCTGCCTGGAGATCCTCGCCTGGCTGCTGATGGCCGACCGCGAGATCGCGCGCGATCCGGCGGAGTACGACGGCGATGTGCTCTTCCTGGAGACGTCCGAGGAACTGCCGGGCGCCGAGGAAGTGTTCCGCATCCTGCGCAACATGGGCGAGCGCGGGCTGCTCGGCCGCTTCTCCGCGCTGCTGATGGGCCGCCCGAAGACCTGGTCCTTCGAGCGTCCCAACAGCCCCGAGGAGGCCGCCCGGTACGCCGCGGACCAGCGTGCGGCGGTGCTGCGGGCGATGCGGGTCTACGCCCCCGACACCTTGATCGTCTTCGACGTGGACCTCGGCCACACCGATCCCCAGGTGGTCATCCCGTACGGCGGCACCGTGCGCATCGACGGCCCCGCCCGGCGCATCACCGTGACCTACTGACGCTTCGCCGCCGTCGGCCGGGGAGGGCCTAGGGGTTGATGGCGAGTTCCAGGTACGCCGCGAACAGCACCAGGTGGACGCCTCCCTGCAAGGGCGTGGCCCGGCCCGGCACGACGGTCAGCGAGGCCACCACCACGGTCAGGGCGAGCAGCACCATGTGGATGGAGCTGAGGCCGAGAATCAGCGGTCCGGTGAGCCACACGGAGGCCAGGGCGACCGCCGGGATGGTCAGGCCGATGCTGGCCATGGCCGAACCGAGCGCGAGGTTCAGGCTGGTCTGCACCCGGTCGCGGCGCGCGGAACGCACGGCGGCGATGGTCTCGGGGAGCAGGACCAGCAGCGCGATGACGACGCCGACCACGGCGTGGTGGAGTCCGGCGGCCTGCACTCCGTCCTCGATGGTCGGCGACACGCCTTTCGCGAGGCCGACCACGCCGATCAGCGCCAGGCCCAGCATCCCGAGGCTGACCAGGGCCGTACGGGAGGACGGCGCGTGGGCGTGCTCCTCGACCGTGATCACCTCGCCCTGCCGGGTGATCGGCAGGAAGTAGTCGCGGTGCCGCACGGTCAGCGTCGCGATGAACAGGCCGTAGAGGACGAGCGAGGACAGGGCCGCGAAGGTCAGCTGCACGGTCGAGAACTCCGGGCCGGGCGCGCTGGTGGTGAACGTCGGCAGGACCAGGCTGAGTGTGGCCAGGGTCGCCACCGTGGCGAGGGCGGCGCCGGTGCCCTCCGGGTTGAAGACGGCGATCCCGTGCCGCAGGGAGGCGACCAGGAGGCTGAGACCGACCACCCCGTTGCAGGTGATCATGACGGCCGCGAAGACCGTGTCCCTGGCCAGGGTCGCGCTCTTGTCGCCGCCGTCCGCCATCAGGGTCACGATGAGCGCGACCTCGATGACCGTGACGGCGACGGCGAGGACCAGGGAGCCGAAGGGCTCCCCCACCCGGTGGGCGACCACCTCGGCGTGGTGCACGGCGGCCAGGACGGACGCCGCCAGGACGATCGTGAGCAGTGCGACGACCGCGCCGGGCAGGTCGCGACCCCAGGTGAGGGCCAGCAGCACGACCGCGATCACGGGCGTGACGGTCGTCCAGTGTGTGAGGAACGCCCTCGGACCAGTGACCATGCGGTGATCGTCGCAGAGGGTGACGGGTGCCGCATTCCGTGTCCCGCCCCACCACTTGCGCCGGGAGCGGCGCACGGCTCCTGGCCGCACGCCGCTCCCGGTATCGGTCTTCCGCCCGACTGGGGCGTACTCGCTCAGGCCTCGACGCTGTCCTTCGAGGCGTCGTCGCTCCCGCCGGCCGCTGCCTCCGCCTCGGCCTGCTTCTTGGAGGCGCGCAGGCTGGTGATCGTGGTGACGATCAGGACGGAGCAGATCACGCCCAGCGAGACCGGGATGCTGATCTCGGGAACGTGCACGCCGGACTCGTGCAGGGCGTGCAGCACCAGCTTGACGCCGATGAAGCCCAGGATGACCGACAGCCCGTAGGAGAGGTGCACCAGCTTCCTCAGCAGACCGCCGATGAGGAAGTACAGCTGCCGCAGGCCCATCAGGGCGAACGCGTTGGCCGTGAACACGATGTACGGGTCCTGCGTCAGGCCGAAGATCGCCGGGATGGAGTCGAGCGCGAAGAGCACGTCGGTGGTGCCGATCGCGAGCATCACGACCAGCATCGGGGTCATGATCCGCTTGCCGTTCTCCTCAATCCACAGCTTGGTGCCGTGGTACCGGTCGGCGACGCCGAAGCGGCGCTCGACGGCCTTGAGGAGCTTGTTCTCCTCGAACTCCTCGTCCTCCTCGTCGGCCCGGGCCTCCTGGATGAGCTTCCAGGCGGTCCAGATCAGGAAGGCGCCGAAGATGTAGAAGACCCACGCGAAGCTGGCGAGGATCGCGGCGCCCGCGGCGATGAAGATGGCCCTGAGGACCAGGGCTATGAGGACACCGATGAGCAGAACCCGCTGCTGGTACTGCGAGGGCACCGCGAACTTCGCCATGATCAGGACGAAGACGAAGAGGTTGTCCACGCTCAGCGACTTCTCGGTGATGAAGCCCGCGAAGAACTCGCCGGCGGGCTGGCCGCCGCCGAAGAGGAGCAGGCCGAGCCCGAAGAGGCCCGCCAGGGCGATCCAGACGCCCGTCCAGATCCCCGCTTCCTTGATGGATACGTCGTGCGGCTTGCGACCGATGAAGAAATCGACCGCGATAAGGGCGGCAAGGCCCACGATGGTCAGGACCCACAGGGTCACGGAAACTTCCACTACGCCTCCGGCAGTACGTCACACGGCAGATGTCAGCGTCGTCGCTGCCGGAGGTCTCTTCCACCCGGGTGTCCGGGACGCATGACGCGTCCGGAAGCCACGGGCCGACGCCCCGGGATCTGGCCTGATCCGTATTGACGGGTACGCCGCACAGACAGGGAGTACTCCCCTCCGTACGGACGACAGTACCCCATTCCCCAAGAGAAGGTAAAGAGATTTGCAAATTAAGCTCAAAAGCCCAGCTCGGGAAGGGTCACCGGCCCCACGAACGGCGGGCCGCCGCGACCTGGGTGAGCACCTGCTGAAGCACCTGGCTGCCGGGCGGCACGAGCGGGGGCTCGTACGTCCAGGCATGCCCGACCCAGGGGTCGGCGAGGTGGTCGTCGGCCACGGGTGTCAGCCGCAGCAGTGAGCGCCACAGCGGGTCGAGCAGCGGCCCGTACTCGGCGGACTCCTCACGGTCGGCGACCATCATCAGGTGGACGCCGACGGCCGGACCCTCGTCGGCGAGGTAGCGCAGCTGGTTGACCGCCCGGTCGTCGAAGCCGTGCGGGAAGTCGTTGACGATCAGCAGCTGCTGGGAGGTGTCGAGACCGGGCGGGAGCGCGTCGGGAGCGCCTCCGCGCACCGCCATCTGCACCAGGTCGACGCGCTGGGTGAGACGGGCGAGTACGTCCGCCGTCCCGGCGGCACCCAGGGCGGGCGGGGCGGCCAGCACCCCGGTCTGCACCAGCGGCGCCAGTGCCTGAGCCCCGGCCCCGGCCGGATCGATGACGTGCACGGTGAACTCGCCCGCGGGGTGGATGGCGAGCAGCCGGGCCGCGTGGGCGACGGCCGTCTCCAGGCCCAGGCGCCGCGTCTCGTGCGAGTCGGCGAACGAGCCGTCCAGCGAGGCGGAGCGCCCGCTGTCGATCCACAGGCCCCGCTCCATCGGCAGCCGTATCAGCATCGGGACGCGTATGCGGTCCGCCTCGGGCAGATGGAGATCACCCAGCCGAAGGGCCATCGGGATCTCCATGGGGACGCGGTAGGCGTGCCAGACGGGGTTGTCCCAGCGTGCGAAGGCCGCCGGCAGGGCGGGCTCGACGACCTCGGCCTCCGCGACGAGCTGAGCGACGTCCCGGTCCAGGACCTCCCTGGCCTGGGACACCAGCTGGCCGTGCCGGGCGCGGGCCGCTTCCCGGGCGGCGTCGCCCTGCCCGCCGATCCGGCTGCGGGGGTCGGACAGGACCTGGTCGAGTTCCTTCTCCATGCGGGAGTCGGCGAAGTCGACGGCGCTGCGGTAGGCGGCCGTGGTCCGGGCCAGGTCCTCGAACATGCCCCACACCTGGTTGTAGAGCCGCTCCTCCATGGACCAGCCGGTGGCGTCACCGGCGACGGGCCGGGCGGGCTGCCCGGGTTCGGCCGGGGGTGCGGTCGGCGGGGGCGTGGGCGGGGCCCCGGTCTGCCGGCGTGGGTGGCTGTAGTCGATCGGGCCGCCCGCGGCGGGCGCGGACGACTGGCCGGTGCCGGCTGACTCCCCCGGTCCGCCCGGGTACGGCTGTTGTGTTCCGTTCTGTCCCGGCACACCGGGTGCGTGCGGGCCGGGAGCGTCGCTCCGGGGGCGGTCGTACGGGGACGCCGGCGCCGCGGGGCCGGTACCGGCCTGGGTCGCGTTGCCGTGGTCCGGACCGTGCGCCGGGGCGGCGGCCGGCCGGGCCCGGTCGCCGTCCGCGGCGCGTGCCGGAGGGGCCGGCACCGAACGGGCCAGCCCGCTCGCCACCGCCTCGTGGATGTTCTGCGCGAGTTGGTGTGCCTCGGCCAGGTTCTGGTCGGTGAGGAGCTCGGCGAGGCCGCCCGCGTAGCCCTGTCCGACGGCGCGCACCTTCCAGGCGCCCTGCCTGCGGTAGAGCTCCAGCGCGACGACGGCGGACTCGGCCTCCAGGCCGGTGATGGTGTAACTGGCGACTTCGTCGCCGTCGAGGCCGGTGACGGCGACGAAGGGGGCGGCCACGGCCCCGAACCGGGCCGGGCCCTGCCCGCCGACGGGCAGGGCGAGCAGCACACTGACGCGGTGCACGGCGTCCGGCACGGCGTCCAGGTCCACCGCGAGGCGATGGTCGGCGGCTGCCTGCCGGGAGACCTCCAGGCCCGGCAGGGTGGGTGTGCCCGGGTGGGCCACCCATTCGACGCCGTGGATGGTGCCGTTCTCGTCGCCGAGCGTGGCCCCGGCCACGATCGGCGTGCCGGCCGAGACCCGGATCTCGAGACGGGCCCGGGGAAGCGGGTGGTTCTGTCCCCGCATCAGCTCGGCCGTCATCGCCTTCCCCCTGTGTCACTCGTGCGTCACTCGTGCTGTGTCGTGCGGCGTCCGCCCGCCCCCGGCGGGGGCGGGCGGTTCGAGGCGGCCTGCTAGAGGACCGGCAGGATCGCCGGCATCAGGTCCTGGAAGGTGCGCCCGTTGGCCGGGGTGCCGATGGCGGTCATGGACCAGCCCTGGCCCGCGCGGTGCACCTTGGCCATGATCTGGGCCGTGAAGGCCCCGCCGCCGGCCAGCGTGTAGCGGGCGAGTTCCTGGCCGTTGGTCTCGTCGACCAGGCGGCAGAACGCGTTCTGCACTTCCTGGAAGGTCTGGCCGGTGAAGGAGTTCACGGTGAAGACGATCTGGTCGATGTGGACCGGAACGCGCTGCAGGTCGACGAGGACCGCCTCGTCGTCGCCGCCCTGGCCGACACCGCCGACGAGGTTGTCCCCGGTGTGGCGCACCGAGCCGTCGTCGCTCACCAGGTGGCGGAAGAAGACGACGTCGACCGGCTGCTTGTCCGCGAAGAGGACCGCGGAGGCGTCCAGGTCGATCTCCCGGGTGCGCGAACCGAACAGGCCGCGCCGGGGAGCCGCCTGCCAGCCGAGACCCATGCGCACCGACGTCAGGCTGCCGCCGTCGCTCTTCTGCAGACTGATGGCCTGACCCTTGGTCATGTTGACGGTCACGCGCTGATCCCCTCTCGAACTGTCCCCTGTTGCCGCGCTACCCGCGGTTGACCAGAACCCTACGCAGGGGCACTGACAGCGCCCCACCCCGGTCCGCGCTTTGTGTCGGTCTTGCAACACAGCGCGTGTCCGGGCGGGCCGTCAGGCCAGGCCCGCCTCCTTCATCTGGCGCAGTTCCTTCTTCATCTCGGAGACCTCGTCGCGCAGCCGGGCCGCGATCTCGAACTGGAGGTCGGCCGCGGCGGCCCGCATCCGGGTGGTGAGGTCCTCGATCTGTCCGGCGAGTTCCGCCGCCGGTCGGTCGGTCACCGCCGTCTCCTTGGCCCTGCCCCTGGCCGCCTTGGTGCCGCCCGTCGCCTGGCCGCCCAGCGCGGGCACGGGGGCCTTGGCGCCCTTGCCGTCCTTCGTCTGGCGGTAGCCCGAGCCGAGGAGCTGTTCGGTGTCGACGTCCTCCCGGGCGATCTGGGCGACGATGTCGTTGATCTTCTTGCGGAGCGGCTGCGGGTCGACGCCGTTCGCCTTGTTGAAGGCGACCTGCTTCTCGCGGCGGCGGTTGGTCTCGTCGATGGCCTTCTCCATCGCCGGCGTGATCTTGTCCGCGTACATGTGGACCTGGCCGGAGACGTTGCGCGCCGCGCGGCCGATGGTCTGGATGAGGGAGGTGCCGGAGCGCAGGAAGCCCTCCTTGTCGGCGTCGAGGATCGCCACCAGCGAGACCTCGGGCAGGTCGAGACCCTCACGCAGCAGGTTGATGCCGACCAGGACGTCGTACTCACCGGCACGCAGCTCACGCAGCAGTTCGACGCGGCGCAGGGTGTCGACGTCGCTGTGGAGGTAGCGGACCTGGATGCCGAGCTCCAGGAAGTAGTCGGTGAGGTCCTCGGCCATCTTCTTGGTGAGGGTGGTGACCAGGACGCGCTCGTCCTTCTCGGTCCGCTTGCGGATCTCGTGCACCAGGTCGTCGATCTGGCCCTCGGTGGGCTTGACGACGACCTCCGGGTCGACGAGGCCCGTGGGGCGGATGATCTGCTCGACGGCGCCGTCCGAGCGGGAGAGCTCGTAGGCGCCCGGGGTCGCCGACAGGTACACGGTCTGGCCGATGCGCCCCTGGAACTCCTCCCACTTCAGCGGGCGGTTGTCCAGCGCGGAGGGCAGCCGGAAGCCGTGGTCGACCAGCGTCCGCTTGCGGGAGGCGTCGCCCTCGTACATGGCGCCGATCTGCGGCACGGTGACGTGCGACTCGTCGATGACGAGCAGGAAGTCGTCCGGGAAGTAGTCCAGCAGGGTGTTCGGCGGGGAACCGGGCAGGCGGCCGTCGAAGTGCATCGAGTAGTTCTCGACGCCGGAGCAGGAGCCGATCTGGCGGAGCATCTCGAGGTCGTACGTCGTGCGCATCCGCAGGCGCTGGGCCTCCAGGAGCTTGCCCTGCTGCTCCAGCTCGGTCAGGCGCTCCGCCAGCTCCTTCTCGATGTCGTTGACCGCCCGCTCCAGGCGCTCGGGGCCGGCGACGTAGTGGGAGGCGGGGAAGACGTAGAGCTGCTGGTCGTCGCTGATGATCTCGCCGGTGACCGGGTGGAGCGTGGACAGGGCCTCGATCTCGTCGCCGAACATCTCGATGCGGACGGCCAGCTCCTCGTAGACCGGGAAGATCTCGATGGTGTCGCCGCGCACCCGGAAGGTGCCGCGGGCGAAGGCCATGTCGTTGCGCGTGTACTGGATGTCGACGAAGCGGCGCAGCAGCTCGTCCCGGTCGTGCTCCTCGCCGACCCGCAGCGGGACCATGCGGTCCACGTACTCCTGCGGGGTGCCGAGGCCGTAGATGCAGGAGACGGAGGCGACCACGACGACGTCACGGCGGGTGAGCAGCGAGTTGGTCGCGGAGTGGCGCAGGCGCTCCACCTCCTCGTTGATCGAGGAGTCCTTCTCGATGTAGGTGTCCGACTGGGGGACGTAGGCCTCGGGCTGGTAGTAGTCGTAGTACGAGACGAAGTACTCGACGGCGTTGTTCGGCAGCAGCTCGCGGAACTCGTTGGCCAGCTGGGCGGCCAGTGTCTTGTTCGGCGCCATCACGAGGGTGGGGCGCTGGAGCTTCTCGATCATCCACGCAGTGGTGGCGGACTTGCCGGTGCCGGTCGCGCCGAGCAGGACGACGTCCTTCTCGCCGGCCTCGACGCGCCGGGCCAGCTCGGCGATGGCCGCGGGCTGGTCGCCGTTCGGCTGGTAGGGGCTGACGACCTCGAAGGGCGCCACCGTGCGTTCGATCTGGGAAACGGGCCGCATGGGTTCCACCGTACGACCCCGCACTGACAACCGGTCCCGATCAGCGGTTCTGCGGGGTGCGGGGGCGCCGGTGGACGAGGGGGCGGCGGGTGTGGCCCACGGGGTGGTGGGCCTGGTGGCGGACACCGCGCGGGACCTCGGTGTGGGCGGGGATGCCCGGCTTCCGCTCGACGGGGACCCCGGCGGGCTTCCCCATGACCATCAGCGGGTCGAACAGGACGACGACGCCGGCGAGGACGAGGAAGGCGAGGGGGCCGATCAGCATGGGGGCGAGCAGTTCGGCCGGGGACCCGCCGACGGAGGGCTCGGACGTGCCGCTGACATGGACGTCGAGGGCGGCCATCCCCGTGTAGTGCATGCCGGTGACGGCCAGTCCCATGATCAGGGCGGCGCCCACGCTCCACAGGAAGCCCCGGACCTGTCCGGCCGCCCACAGGGCGGCGGTGGCGGCGGCCATGGCTATGACGACGGACACGGCGACGGTGAAGGTGTTGTACGTCAGCTGCCCGTCCAGATGCATCCCGGCCATCCCCAGGTAGTGCATCGAGGCGATGCCCAGGCCGGTGACGGTGCCGCCGGTGAACAGGGCCGTCCCGCGCGCGCCCCGGTAGCCGACGATGAAGATCCCCACGCCCACCATGACGATGGCGACGGCCAGGCTCGCGAAGGTCATCAGCCAGTCGTAGCGGATCGGTGTGTGTTCGATCGTGAACCCCATCATCGCGATGAAGTGCATGGTCCAGATGCCGGAGCCGATCGCCGCCGAGCCGAGGGCGAGCCACCCGGGGCGCCAGGAACGGGTGACCAGCATGGCCCTGGTGGTGCAGCGGAGGCCGAGGGCACCGCCGAGGCAGGCCATGAGGTAGGCCACCAGCGGTGTGACGAGTCCGTAGCTGAATCCGTCGACCGTGCTTTGCATGTGCGGCTGCCCTTCCGCCTACTTACGCCCCGGTTACGTCCCGGATTCTCCTGATGTGCGCCCCCTCCCGGGACCGCGCGAACGGTCAGGGTCGAGGCAGAGAGTATGACTTCCACCGGAATGGTCGAACGATTCTCCGGCAAAGAATCACGGTCTCGCCCCAGTTGTGCCGCCCCGGTGAGCGTAGTTGAGCAACTCCATTCAGCCTGTGGCCATTCTGCGCCCCTCTTTCGTTGACTCTCCGATGTCACAGTGGTGCTGTCCGTGATCGTTCGACGCGAGGAGTACGCATGCACGTGCGCGCAGTTGCCGTCACGACCACCGCCCTGCTGGGGGTCGCCCTCACGGCTCCCCTCTCGCACGCCCGAGCCGACGAGGCGGGCGGCGACGGGCCCACGGTCGTCGCCCACCGGGGTGCTTCCGGGTATGCGCCGGAGAACACGCTGGCCGCCGTCGACCTGGCGGCCGAGCTGGGCATCCGCTGGGTGGAGAACGACGTCCAGCGCACCCGGGACGGCGAACTCGTCGTCCTCCACGACGAGAGCCTGAAGCGTACGACCGACGTGGAGGAGGTCTTCCCGGACCGCTCGCCCTGGAACGTGAAGGACTTCACCGCCGCGGAGATCGCGCGGCTGGACGCGGGGAGCTGGTTCGGGTCCCAGTACGCGGGCGCGCGCGTGCCGACGCTGAAGCAGTACGTGGACCGTGTGGAGCACAACCACCAGAAGCTGCTGCTGGAGCTGAAGAGCCCCGGGCTGTACCCGGGCATCGAGCAGCAGACCCTCAAGGTGCTGGCCAACGAGGGCTGGCTCGACCGGTGGCATGTGGCCGGGCGGCTGGTCGTGCAGAGCTTCGACGCCGACAGCATCCGGACGGTCCACGACCTCAAGCCCGCCGTGAAGACCGGGTTCCTCGGCACCCCGGCCGTGTCGGATCTGCCGGCGTACGCGGAGTTCACCGACCAGATCAACCCGTCGTACGGCTCCCTCTCCATGAGCTACGTGTCGTCGGTCCACGCGTTCACGGGGCCGCACGGCAGGCCGCTGGAGGTTCTCACCTGGACGGTGAACGACGCGGACACCGCGCGCCGGGTCGCCGGGTACGACGTCGACGGCATCATCACCAACAAGCCGGACGTGGTGCGCGACGCCGTGGGCTGACCCGGGCGTTGTCAGTGGCCGGCCGTACGGTGGGCGCATGGACAGCCATGGGCAGTACGAGCAGCAGGCCGTGTGGACCGTCGTCGGCACCGACATCGGTCCGCTGCTGCTGGCCGCCACCCGCGACGGCCTGGTCAACGTCGTGTTCCACGCCACCGACGCCGCGCGCGACCGGGCGCTGGAAGGGCTCGCGGCCCGGCTGGGCACGGAGCCCGTCGAGGCGCCCGGCTCACCGTTGCTGGCCGAGGCGATACGCCAGGTGGAGGCGTACTTCGCGGGCGTCAGGCGCGACTTCGAGCTGCCGTTGGACTGGTCGCTGATCTCGGGCTTCAACCGGCAGGTGCTGCGTGAGCTGGCGTCCGGCGTCCCCTACGGCTCGGTCGTCGGCTACGGCGACCTGGCCGACCGGGTGGGCCGGCCGGGCGCCGCCCAGGCGGTGGGCATGGCCATGGGCGCCAATCCGCTGCCGGTCGTCGTGCCGTGCCACCGGGTCGTCGAGAGCGACGGCGGCATCGGCGGGTTCGGCGGCGGCGTGGACACCAAGCGGCGGCTGCTCGCGCTGGAGGGCGTGCTGCCCGAGCCCCTGTTCTGACCCGGTCCCTTGTTCTGACCCGAGCCCTTGTTCTGCGAGGCGGCCCCGGCCGGGCGGGGTCTACTCGTAGTGCCGGGCCTCGATGATGTTGCCGTCCGGGTCGCCGAAGTAGAAGCTTCGCCTGGCCATGCCGCGGGCTCCGTAGGAGTCGTAGGAGAGTTCCGAGACCGGAATCGACTGCTCCTCCAGCCGGACGCGCAGTGCGTCGAAGTCGTGCGGTGCCAGGGACAGGCAGATGTGGTTGACGGGATGGCCCGCACTGGCGTCGGCGCCGGGGACCACGCGCATGCGTTCCGCCATGGAGTGCGGCGCGAGGTCGAGGATGGTCTCGTCGTTGAGGCGCACGGAGGGGAAGCTCACGGTTCCCGCCGCGTACTCGGTGACCCGCAAGGGCTCCAGCCTCAGGTTCTTCTCGTAGAAGGCGGCCGCGGCGACCGGGTCGCGCACCCAGAGGACCACGTGGTCGAGACGTGTCGTGTTGTCCGTCATGGTCTCCAGGCTCGTGCCCCGTCCCGAGAGCCGCAAGGGCCCACTGCGGCTCCGTTGGGGTTTGGGCCGGTCCCCCGCCCGCCAGAGATGAGGTGAGACCGGGCAGCCGAGGGAGAACCGTCGGACAGGAGGCAGGCGCTGATGCTGGTGGTGTCGGAAGAGGTACGGGCGGCGATCGACGCACGCCGCCCCGTGGTGGCCCTGGAGTCCACGATCATCGCGCACGGCTTGCCGCGTCCCCGCAACCTGCTGGTGGCGCGGGAGCTGGAGGAAGCGGTGCGGCGGGAGGGCGCCATACCGGCGACGATCGCCGTGCTGGACGGACGGCCCCGTGTCGGCCTGGACAAGGAGCAGCTGGAGCGGGTCGCCAATGAGGACGGCATCCGGAAGCTGGGCCACCGGGACCTGCCGCTCGCGGCGGCCACCGGCGTGAGCGGGGCGACCACCGTGTCGGCCACCGCCCAGCTCGCGGCGCTGGCCAGCGTACGGGTGTTCGCGACCGGCGGGCTGGGCGGCGTCCACCGGGAGTGGACGGTGACGCAGGACGAGTCGGCCGACCTGGGCCTGCTGGCACGCACCAGGATCACGGTGGTCTGCGCGGGCGTGAAGTCCATCCTGGACGTGCCGGCGACCCTGCAACGCCTGGAGACGCTGGGTGTGGCGGTCGCCGGATACGGTACGGACCGCTTCCCCGGCTTCTACCTGTCCGACTCGGGGCATCCGGTGGACTGGACGCTGGACGATCCGGAGCAGGTGGCGGCGGTCATGCGGGCGCAGGACGCGCTGGGCGGGCCGCAGTCCGCACTCGTGGTCGCCAACCCCGTTCCGGAGGAGGAGCAGCTGGATCCCGCGCTCCACGCGCGCGTGCTGGCCGACGCGCTGCACGCGTGCGAGGCGGAGGGGATCACGGGCCAGGCGGTCACGCCGTTCCTCCTCGACCGTCTGGTGCGGCTCACCGACGGCGCCTCGCTGGACGCCAACCTGGCAGCCGTGCGCGGGAACGTGCGGCTGGCGGCCCGGATCGCCGCGGCCTGGACCGGGGCATGACCGCGAGGCCGGACGGTGCGCTGCTGGTCGTCGGGGACGTCGTCACGGACGTCGTCGCCCGGCACCAAAGACCGCTGGCCGCCGGCACGGACACCGCCGCCTCGATCCGGCGGCTGCCCGGCGGGGCGGGGGCCAACGTGGCCTGCTGGGCCGCGTACGAAGGGTGCGGGGACGTACGGCTGCTGGGCCGGGTCGGTGCCGACACGTCGGTCTGGCACGAGCGGGAGCTGGCGGCGCACGGTGTGCGCCCGCTTCTGGTCGTCGACGCGACGGCGCCCACGGGGACGGTGATCTGCCTGGTCGACACGGGTGACTCCGCCGAGCGGACGTTCCTGACGGACAGCGGGGCGTCGTTGCGGATCGGTCCGGGCGACTGGTCGGACACGCTGCTCGACGGCGTGGCGTGGCTGCACCTCTCGGGCTATCTCCTCTTCTCGGAGCCGAGCCGCGCCCTGGTGTCGGCAGCCCTGGCGGCGGCCCGGGCGCGTGGGGTGCCGGTCAGCCTGGACCCCGCGTCGGCCGGGTTCCTCACCGAACTGGGCGTCGACCGCTTCCTCGGCCTGGTCGAGGGCGTGGACGTCCTGCTGCCCAGTCGTGACGAGGCGTGCCTGCTCACCGGGCTGCCCGACACGGCGGACGCGGCCGCGAAGCTCAGTCGGCACGTACCGCTGGTGATCGTCAAGCAGGGCGCGGAAGGGGCCCTGGTGGCCCGGACCGGCGCCGTGAGCACGCGGGTAGCCTCCGTCACGGCGTCGCCGCGGGACAGTACGGGCGCCGGTGACGCCTTCACCGGTGCGTTCCTCGCCGCGCTGCTCGCGGGCGCGGAGCCGAGGGAGGCGGCGGCCGCGGGGTGCCGGGCAGGAGCACGGGCGGTCGAACGGGTGGGCGGGAGACCGCCAGGAACGGCCGACCGGTGACCGGCCGACCGGTGGGTGTGGAAAGGGGGGGAGGCGTCGGGAGCCGCCGAGGCGGCCGGCGGCGCGGGCGGCTCAGGGCAGGAGTCGGGACCCGCTCCCACGGGCCTCCTTACCCTTTGCGACCCCATGCCGAGATCATCGGGGCCGTCGCGAGGTCCATGTGTCCGGACGCGACGTTCGCGAGGTGGCGGTCGATGTCGTCGTGGGTGGCCACCCCGGCGTCGACCAGCTGGTCGCGGATCTGACGGACCGTCGCGGACTCCAGGGCGGCGCACGCGGGTGAGGTGACCGGGAAGTAGGCGTCGGCCTCGACCCGGCGCAGCCCCGCCTCCCGGAGCAGCCGCGGCAGCCGGCGGCCGTAGGAGAGGTCGGCGCCGCGACGGGACAGCAGCTGGCGGAAGCCGTGCCGCAGCCGGTTCGCCAGCTGCTGCTCGGGTCCGTGCTCGTCGGGGCAGAGCAAGGGCTGGAGCGCAGGGTCGGCGTCCTCGACCAGGAGGCGGCCGCCGGGACGCAAGGCCTTGATCATCGACCGCAACGCCGTCTCCCGGTCGGGGACATGGACGAGTACGAGCCTTGCGTGCACCAGGTCGAAGCCCTCCCCCGGCGGTTCCTCCGCGCCCACGTCGTGCACCCGCACCTCGACCGGCGGCCGGCCGGCCGGAGCGACCCGCGAGGTGTCGATGTCCGTCGCGAGGACCCTGCCGGTCGGCCCCACCTTCTTGGCCAGCCACGACACCACGGAGGTGCCTCCGGCCCCGACCTCCCAGCAGCGCCAGCCGGGGCCGACGCCGAGCGTCTCGAGGTGCCGGAACGTCGTGGGGTCGAAGAGCGTGGCGAAGGCGTCGAAGCGCTCCGCCGCCTCGGTCTGCCCGTTGTCGAGGAGATATCCGTCGGTTCGCGTCATGCCGCGATCATCCCAGTTCTCCCGCTCGGCCGAAGGGGGCGACGCTCCGGCGCGGGCGGCCCTGCGAGTCGGCCGGGCCGAGAGCGCGGGCGGGCCCGAACGGCCCGTCCACAGGCGGGAACAAAGCGGAATCCTCCGTTTCCACAGGCTCGTTCGTCGTATCCGCCGGCCTGGCAAACTGGCGTGCCAAGGCGCGGGAAGCACGGCGCGAGGGGACCCACGCGAGGAGATTCGGATGACCATGGCAGGCAATCTGCGGAAGGTCACGGGACTGGGCAGGGTCGGCGGCCTCCGGAAGGTGGCACGGCTGGCCCGGCGGCGGCCGCGGGTGGACCTGAGCCACCCCGCCCGCTCCCCACTGGGTTCCTCGGTGGTGAACTGCGTGACCTACCGGGACGGTGTCCGCACCCCCGAGGGTGGCGATCCGGTCGACGTGGTGGCGCGGATGCGCAGGCGCGGAGCGGGCTTCGTGTGGCTCGGGCTGCACGAGCCGACGGACCAGGAGTTCGAGGGCGTCGCGGAGCTCTTCGAGCTGCATCCGCTGGCGGTCGAGGACGCGATCGAGGCCCACCAGCGGCCCAAGGTGGAGCGGTACGGAGAGACGCTCTTCGCCGTGTTCAAGACGGTCTGCTACGTGGAGCACGAGGAACTCACGGCCACGAGCGAGGTGGTGAGCACCGGCGAGATCATGGTGTTCGTCGGTCAGGACTTCGTGATCACCGTGCGGCACGGGCGGCACGGCTCGCTGGGACCGTTGCGCGAGGGGCTGGAGTCCGATCCGGCGCAGCTCGCCAAGGGGCCCTCGGCGGTGCTGCACGCGATCGCGGACCATGTGGTGGACGACTTCCTCGGCGTCATCGAGTCGGTCCAGGCGGACATCGACCATGTCGAGACGGAGGTGTTCGCGGAGAACGGCGCACGGGTCGACCCGGGACGCATCTACCAGCTCAAGCGTGAACTCCTGGAGTTGCGGCGGGCCGTGGTGCCGCTCGGCCGGCCGCTGGAGGAGCTGGCCACGCGGCCGTTGCGCGTGGTCGAGCCGGAGATACAGGCCTACTTCCGCGACGTCGCCGACCATCTGCTGCGGGCCACCGAGCAGATCGCGGCCTTCGACGAACTGCTCAACTCCATCCTCCAGGCGCATCTCGCCCGTGTGACGGTCGCGCAGAACGAGGACATGCGGATGATCACGGCCTGGGCCGCGATCGTCGCCGTGCCCACGATGGTCTGCGGCGTGTACGGCATGAACTTCGACCACATGCCGGAACTGGGCTGGCGGTACGGCTACGGCCTGGTCATCGGCGTGATAGCCGTCGGCTGCCTGGCTCTGCACCGGGGCTTCAGGCGCAACGGCTGGCTCTGAGCGGCGACGGGCCCGCCGTGCACCGCGGGCGTCAGCCGTTCCACGCGGGATGCCGAGGATCGTCGGCACGCACCAGGACGTCGGCGGTGCCGGCGGGGTCGCTCTCCTCGTCGTAGCGCTCGTAGGCGGGCAGGGTCCAGTGCTCGGTTCCGGGAGTGCGGCGGCGCAGGGCGCCAGGGGTGAGGAGGAGATGGACGCTCAGATCGAGGGGGAACCAGTGGCGCAGCAGGAAGGGACCGTGGAGCAGCAGCGCACCGCCGGGAGGGAGCTGGGCATAGGGGCTGCGGGTGGCGCGGTCGGTGACCGGGTCCCACAGGTCGGGCAGGACCCGCCCGTTGCCGCCGGGCCCGAGGGGGTCGAAGACCTCGCGCCACAGGGCGCCGGTGTCGTACCAGCCGTTGTAGTAGGACTCGACGTCCTGGTGCCCGTACTCCAGACGGAGCGAGGCGGGGCGCAGGAAGCCCTCCGTCGCGACGACGAAGGAGGGGCGGCCGCGGACACGCAGTGCCTCGGAGACCCGTTCCGCGAGGTCGCCGGGGCGGGCGGCAGGGGCGCCGTCGACGGCGACGCGCGTCCAGGCGCTGCCGTCGGCGGGCTCGAGGTCGAGCAGGCGCTCGGCGAGCCGCTCGCCGAGCCGGTCCCAGGTGATCGCTTCCAGTCGCACCCGCCCATGATGCGTCAGTCGCCGCTCCGTGCGCGTGGACGTTCACGCATGGGCTCGCGGCGCTCGGCCATGGTCACCGTGCCGGTGCGGCGGTTGACTTGGGGTGATCGACGGCCGGCGGTGCCGGGCGGGCAGCTACTCGACGGGTGGGAGTGGACACGACATGATCGACGGACCGTACTTCGTGCTGACGGTGCTGGGCGTGCTCGGGACCGGTCTGGCGGCCGGTGTCTTCTGCGCCTTCTCGACCTTCGTCATGCGGGGGCTCGCCGCTCTGCCGCCGGCGCAGGGGGTCGCGGCGATGAACGCGATCAACACGGCGGCGGTACGGCCGGCCTTCATGTTCGTGTTCCTCGGGACGGCGGTGCTGGCGGCGGTGATCGCCGTGGTGACGTTCGTGCTGTGGCCCGAGGAGGCCGCGGTGGAGCTGCTGCTGGGCAGCGCGCTGTACCTGGTCGGGTCGTTCGGGGTGACCATGGCCGCCAATGTGCCCCGCAACGCCGCGCTGCTCCGGCTGGAGCCGGGCTCCGCGCAGGCGGCCGCCCGCTGGCCGTCGTACGTGCGCGAGTGGACGGCCTGGAATCACGTCCGCACCGGCGCCTCGGCCGCCGCGGCGGTGGCGTACGTGCTGGCCCTCGCCTGAGGGAGGGGCCTGGCGCCGCCACAGCCCGGGGCGCCCTGGTCGGGGAGTCGTCCGGCGCTCTGCGCGCGGGGCGGGCCGGTCGTATCGTGGAGCGCGAGAGCGCCGCCCGACGACGCACGGCCAGCCAGCCCGCACGCAAGGAAGACGGCCATGGCCGATCCCAAGGGTTTCCTGACGACGCCCCGCGAGGAGTGGCCCCGCAGGCCTGCCGGGGAGCGGGTCCGGGACTGGAACGAGGTGTACGTACCGGGCGCGTTGCTGCCGATCGTCGGCGGGCAGGCCGACCGCTGCATGGACTGCGGCGTCCCCTTCTGTCATGAGGCGTGTCCGCTGGGCAACCTGATCCCGGAGTGGAACGACCTGGTCTCCCGGTCGGACTGGCGGGCGGCGAGCGAGCGGCTGCACGCCACGAACAACTTCCCGGAGTTCACCGGCCGGCTGTGCCCCGCGCCGTGCGAGGCCGGCTGTGTGCTCGCCATCAACCAGCCCGCCGTCACCATCAAGAACGTCGAGTGTGCGATCGCCGACCGGGCCTGGGAGGAGGGCTTCACCCCGCCACGACCCCCGGACCGGCTGTCCGGGAGGACGGTGGCGGTGATCGGATCGGGACCCACGGGTCTCGCGGCGGCGCAGCAGCTGACCCGGGCCGGGCACACGGTCGCCGTGTACGAGCGGGACGACCGGATCGGTGGGCTGCTGCGGTACGGCATCCCCGAGTTCAAGATGGAGAAGCGGCACCTGGAGCGGCGCACGGACCAGATGCGGGCCGAGGGGACGAGGTTTCGTACGTCGACGGGGGTCGGACGGGACGTGGGCGCCGCCGAGCTGCGGGCCCGGTACGACGCGGTGGTGATCGCCACCGGGGCGACGGCGTGGCGGGAGCTGCCCATGCCCGGCCGGGAGCTGGCGGGGATCCATCAGGCGATGGAGTACCTGCCGCTGGCCAACCGGGTGTGCGAGGGCGACCTGGAGTCCTCCCCGCTGTCCGCCGCCGGGAAGCACGTCGTCATCGTCGGCGGTGGCGACACGGGCGCGGACTGTCTCGGTACGGCGGTGCGGGAGCGGGCCGCGTCCGTGACGCAGCTGGACATCTACGCGCAGCCGGGCGCGGAGCGTGACGAGGAGGCCGAGCCCTGGCCGACGTATCCGCGGCTGTACCGGTTGTCGGCCGCGCACGAGGAGGCACGGGACCTGCGGTCGGCGCCCGCGGCGGACGCGGACGCGCGGCTGTTCGCGGCGTCCACACTCCGCTTCACCGGTGACGCCGAGGGGCATGTGCGTTCGCTGCACCTGGTCGGGGTGGACGCCGGGCGGCGTCCGCTGCCCGGCACGGAGCGCTCGCTCCCCGCCGACCTGGTCCTGCTTGCCCTCGGCTTCTCGGGGCCCGACCGCGAGGACGGGCTCGTCGACGGGCTGGGGCTGGAGATGGAGCCCCGTGGCACGATCGCCCGGGACCGGGACTTCGCGACCAACGTCCCCGGGGTGTTCGCCGCCGGGGACGCGGCGCGCGGGCAGTCGCTGGTCGTATGGGCGATCGCGGAGGGGCGGGCGGTGGCGGCGGCCGTCGACCGCCACCTGTCCGGCGGCAGCACCCGGCTGCCGGCCCCGGTCGGCCCGTACGACCGTCCGATGACGGCCTGAGCGCCCGTCACCGGCGGCCCCGCCCGGTCACGGTTTGCGGGCGACGGCGCCGTACCCCGGGATGACCCCGTCCTCCTGTCCGGCGACCGGTTCGCCCAGTTCGGGGTGCCACAGGTGCGGCACCTCGACGCCGGGCTCGACAAGGTCGAGGCCGTCGAAGAAGCGGGTGAACTCCTCGCGTGAGCGCAGGGCCAGGGTGACCCCGGCGGCCCGGAGCTTCTCGGTTGCCGCCCGTGACTCCTCCGGCGTGAAGTCGGCCGTCGCGTGGGTCATCACCAGGTGACTGCCCGAGGGCAGCTCGGCCAGCAGCCGGCGGACCAGCTCGTGCGCGCCGTCCTGGTCGGAGACGAAGTGCAGCAGCGCCACCAGGGACAGCGCGACGGGCCGCTCGAAGTCCAGGATCTTCCTGGCGCCCTCCAGGATGGCGTCCGGATCCCGGACGTCGGCCTGGAGGTACTCGGTCGCCCCCTCGGGCGTGCCACGCAGCAGGGCCGCCGCGTGGGCCAGCACGATGGGGTCGTTGTCGCAGTAGACGACGCGGGCGTCGGGCGCGATCTCCTGGGCGACCTGGTGCAGGTTGGGCTCGGTCGGGATACCGGTGCCGACGTCCAGGAACTGCCGTGTGCCCTGGCCCGCCAGCCATCGGGTGGCCCGTTGCATGAAGGCGCGGTTGACCCGCGCCATCACGGGCACCCTCGGGTCGAGGGTGAGCATCTGCCGGCCCATCGCCTCGTCGACCGGGTAGTTGTCCTTTCCGCCGAGATACCAGTCGTACATCCGCGCGGGGTGCGGCTTGCTCGTGTCGATCTCGGAGCGGTTCTGCCCGGTCATGGCGCACTCCCAGGTGTTGAGTCCTCGTCGCGATGGGTGATCAACTCTGTGTCAAATCTGTGCCAAACAGCTTAAGAACAAGAACAAGAACAACAATCAACAGGGCGCGCGTTTCAGGACAGCAGGAAGTCCGCCTCTCCCGCCTTCGCTCCCTCGATGAAGGCCGTCATCTCGGCCGAGGTGTAGATCAGCGCCGGCCCGTCCGGGTCGGTGGACTGCCGTACCGCGATCCGGCCGTCGGAGAGCTTCATCGCCTCCAGGCAGTTGCCTCCGTTGCCGCCGCTCCACGGCTTGTGCCAGCCCTCGCTGCCCAGCTCACGGGCGGGCATGCCGTTGTAGATCCGCTCGGCGCGGTTGCGTGGCGAGCGCTGGGGCTTGATGCGATTCATTCACAGCTCCTTGCGGAGATCCCGGAGGATCTCCTTCGTGCGATGTGCCGTGGCGGCCTGCGCCGCCATGCGGTCCATGACCTCGAGGTGGGTCGCCACCTCGGAGCGCGCGTCGAGGTAGACGGCGCCGGTCAGGTACTCGCTGTAGACCATGTCGGGCAGTTCCGGCATGGCGAATCGGAACAGCACGAAGGGCCCGTACGTGCCGGGGTGCGGCCCGCTGGAGAACGGCGCGACCTGCAGCGTCACGTTGGGCAGCTTCGTGGCCTCGAGCAGCCGGTCGATCTGGGCCCGCATCACCTCCGGGCCCCCGACGGGGCGGCGCAGCGCGGTTTCGTCCATCACGACCCACAGCCGGGGTGCGTCCTCACGGGTGAGCAGTTCCTGGCGTTGCATGCGCAGGTCGACATGGCGCTCGATGTCGTCGGGCCGGGTCTGTCCGATGGCGCCGGAGCGCAGCACCCCGCGCGCGTAGTCCTCGGTCTGCAGCACCCCGGGGACGAAGTGGGGCTCGTAAGCGCGGATCAGGGCGGCCGCGCCCTCCAGGCTGACGTACAGCGAGAACCAGCCCGGGAGGATGTCGTGGAAGCGCTGCCACCACCCCGGTTTGTTGGCGTCCTCGGCCAGCCGGACGAACGCGTCGGCCTCCTCGTCGCCGACGCCGTAGGCCTTCAGCAGCAGCTGGAGGTACGGGATCTTGAGGGCGACCTCGGCCATCTCCATCCGGCGGACCGTGGCGGGGGCGACACGCAGGATGCGGGCGGCTTCCTCGCGCTTGAGACCGGCACGTTCCCGCAGTTCCAGCAGGCGCCGGCCGAGTACGACCTGGCCGACCGTCGGCGCGGACCGCGGCTCGCTCACCGCCCACCTCCTGAAGAGTCCCGAAAGAGTCCTTGCGTCCCTGTGCCCTCGTGCGGACAAGCCCGGTGTGTCCTGGTGCGGACAGCCCCGCGGTGCCCCGGTGCGGACAGCCCGGCGGCGCCATTCGAAGACCTGTTCGAAAACCCGGAAAGGGCCTTCGACGGCCTGAAGTGGCGCCGCTCGACGTGCTGTTGCGAGCAGTGTGCCACGGCCGTCCAGAACGTCACACAGCACTCTGCATTTTTCAGAGTGACACTTGCCAAGTGTTCACGGCGGGGCGATAGTGGCAAGCGTGATTCCGTCCGCGCCCTTAGGAACAGACGCCACCGCGGGCTCCCTGGGCCTCGGTGCCGCCATGGGAGCCGGCTCCTCGGGGGCCGCCGCCGTCGAGCGCCGGTTCCGTTTCGAGCTGGCCGCTCATCCGGGCTCTCCCTCACAGGCCAGACGCCTGACACGGGCCCGGCTGAGCGGCTGGTCGGTGTGCGAGGACACCTGTGACACCGCGGCCCTGGTGGTCTCCGAGCTGGTGACCAACGCGATCGTGCACACCGCGAGCAGACACATAGTGTGCGAGCTGCACGACGTCGACGACCTGGTCCGCATAGCCGTGCGCGACGAGGGCTGCGCTCCCGGCCAGCCCCACCCCTCGGCCGATCAGCAGCCCGAGGACGAGCACGGCAGGGGACTGCTCCTCGTCGACGCCCTGTGCGATGCCTGGGGGGCCCACGAGCACGGTCCCGGACTGCTGGTCTGGGCCGAGCTGCCGCGCAAGGCCGACGGACCGCGCGACCCGTCGGAGCCCCACAACGACCTGGGCTGGGGCGCCCGCCCGAAGCCCGGCCCCGCGGGGGACGAGGGCGAGGCGGAGGCGAGTCGTCGCGAGGCATTCCGCGGAACGGGGACCGAATGGCTATGAGGGCTGCGTCCGGGATCCGGCCGCTGGGTCTGGACACGATGGTCCGCCTCCAGCGCGGCCGAAGCGCTCCCGGGACACCCCTGAGGCTGCCCGTGCCGGACGGCATGACGGCGCCGCTGGGCTGCGACGCGGTGGCGGTGCCCGCCCGGCTCGGTCCCCTGGTACTGCCGCGGCTGCCGCGGGTGGGGTGCGTCTACGCCGATGAGACGCACTGGTGGTGGATCGTTCCGTCCGACTCCGACTACGCCCTGGAGTGGCCCGCGCCCGCGCGTTACGCCACCGGT
This sequence comes from Streptomyces sp. BBFR51, assembly GCF_044591655.1. Classification (NCBI taxonomy): domain Bacteria; kingdom Bacillati; phylum Actinomycetota; class Actinomycetes; order Kitasatosporales; family Streptomycetaceae; genus Streptomyces; species Streptomyces sp. BBFR51. Next base: position 2,213,118 of record NZ_CP172448.1, read on the forward strand.
GCGGTCGTACCCGACGGCCCGGGCCTGCCCGGCCTCATCCACCGCTCGGACGGCACGGTCCCCTACACCCCGCCGATTCCGCTCTACCTGGCCCTGTGCCGGCTGACGAACACGACGCCCACCTGGTCGCGCCCGGTGAGCGCGTAAGCCCACCCTGCGCTACGAGGCGGGCCGACCGCAGCACCGGACCGCGACCGCGTACCGGGCCGTCAGGCCGCCGCGCCGCCGGCGGTGTCGCCACCGCGCACGACGACCAGGAACATGTCCGTGGCGAGGTCCATGACGACCTCGGCGGGCAGACCCTCAAGACGCCGCGCCTGTGCGAACTCCTCCGCCGGCCAGGACCCCCGCGGCCCGCCGGCGGGAAAGCGTTCGAGCACCGTTCGCCCGTTCACCTCGCACCTCCATGTAGCGCTGTACTCGTAGAGTTAAACGCCAACCATGGAGCGAACGCCTCGCGCGGTGATGGTACTGAGACATAGTTGACACCTGTTCACCGCAAAGTGTGAGCGGCGCCTCGGCCGTTCGGCCGTTTTCGCTACGGAGCGTCTCAGTCCTCGTACTCGTCGTGGTGGCGGACCCTCCCACGTCCCGCGGGCGCACCGAGAGCCGACGCGCGTCCCTCGGGTTTCTCCCACGGCTCCTGCCGGCCCAGCGCGGTCAGGTCGAGCAGGCTGGTGGTCGAGCCGAGCCCGTCGAGGCCGCGCTCGTACGTCGAGTAGGTGTGGAAGACCCGGTCGCGGTCCCGCAGGAAGCAGCTGATCCCCGGCCTTTCGACCAGCTCGCCCTCGTGCTCGAGGGTCACCTCGAAGTCGCTGTTGAAGTCGCTGACGTACGACGAGTACCAGGGCACTGTCCAGCCCATCCGCGCCTTGAACGGCAGGATCCTCGGATACGGCGCCCGGGAGACGGCCGCGAACGACGTGCCGCGTGCCCTCAGGTGCGCGAGGTGGCCGATCTGGTCCAGGAAGGCCGAGCAGTTGGGGCAGCCCGCGTCCCACTCGGGCGCGAACATGAAGTGGTGCACGACCAGTTGGTCGCGGCCCTCGAAGAGGTCGAGCAGGGTGGTCTTGCCGTCGCCGCCCTCGAACACGTACTCCTTGTCGATCTCCACCATGGGCAGCCCGCGTCTGTCGGCGTTGAGGGCGTCACGCGCGCGGGTGGCCGCCTTCTCCTTGGCCAGTAAGGCCTCGCGCGCCGCGCGCCAGTCCGCGCGGGTGACGATCTCGGGCAGCGACATGGCTCCAGCCTCCTGTGCGGCGTGCTTCGGTCCGAGGACCCGACGGTCCGTCGGGGTGGTGACCGAAGGGCGGAGCGGAACTCATCGCTGCCCGGCAAGATTCTTTTCAGAGCGCCGTTGAGCCGGTCCTTCAGGTGTCGTACTCCTGGACGCGCCGGCCGTGCCCGCGGTCGGTCAGGGCGGGCAGCCGCTCCCCCAGCTCCCGCACCACCTCGGGCACGTCCACGGTGAGCAGTTCGCGGTCCCGCATGAGCACGCGCCCGTCGACGATCGTCGTCCGCACGTCGGCGGAGCGCGCACTGTGGACCAGGGTGGCGGCGAGGTCGTGCACGGGCTGGGTGTGCGGTCCGGTGAGGTCGACGAGGATCAGGTCGGCCCGCCGCCCCGGCGCGATACGGCCGACGGCGTCCCCGAGCCCGACCGCGTGGGCGCTCTGCACGGTGGCGTGGTGCAGGGCCTGACGGGAGGTCAGCCAACGGGGGTCGTTCTCGGTGGACTTCTGGATCAGGGACGTGAGCGCCATCGACTCCCACACGTCGAGGGAGTTGTTGGAGGCGGCGCCGTCGGTGGCGAGCCCTACGGGGACGCCGATGTCGCGCAGGGCGCGCACGGGTGTGGTGCTGGGCTAGGCGAACTTGAGATAGCCGCGGGGCGCGGTCGCCACCGCCGTACGGCCGCTCGCGCGCGCGAGGAGCGGCAGGTCGCCCTCGGTGATGCCGGTGCCGTGGGCGATGAGCACGTCGGTGTCGAGGATGCCGGTGCGTTCCAGGACCTCGATGGGCGTGACCCCGTACCGGGCGAGGCTGGTGTCGGTCTGGTCGCGGTTCTCGGCGGCGTGCAGGTGCACGGGCAGGCCGTGGGCGCGGGCGAGTTCCGCGGTGGCGGCGAGGTCGCCGTCGGTCACCGTGTAGGGGGCGTGCGGGGCGAGGGCGGTGGTGATCCGGCCACCGGCGGCATCACGGCGCCGCAGGGCGAACTCCAGTGACGCCTCCAGAGCTTCGGGCCCCTGCGAGGAGAAGTACGCCTGTCCCAGCTGCGCCCGCATCCCGCACTGGGTGACGACCGCTGCCACGGCGTCCATGTGGAAGTAGCTGTCCGCGAAGGTCGTGACCCCGGCGCGGATCATCTCGGCGCAGGCCAGTCGGGCGCCCAGGATCACGTCCCGTACCGTGAGGTTGGACTCGACGGGCCAGACGACGTCGTTGAACCACTCCTCGGTGGGCAGGTCCTCGGCGAGACCGCGCAGGGCGACCATGGGCGTGTGCGTGTGGCAGTTGATCAGGCCGGGGAGGGTGACCTGGCCCCGGGCGTCGATGCGGTCGGCGGCGGCCAGGCCGTCCACGGCCGCGGCGGTCGTCACGGACTCGACGACTCCGTCCCGTACGACGACGGCGGCGTCCTCCCGGAATCCGATCTCCTCCCGGTCGTCGTGCACGAGGACGGTGCAGCCGGTGATGACGAGATCCGCGGGCTTCCCGTGCGAAGAAGGCGTCATCACGCCAACGTACGGGGCGGGCGGCGGTCCGGCACCGGTCCGGCACGGACGCTCACCCCGCGAGCGGCAGTTCCGCGTCTCGCCGGCCCACGCGTCCGCGCCGCTCGGCGAGTTCGTCCCGCAGGGCGGCGAGCCGCTCGGTGTGGCGCGGGGTGAGCCGGCCGGTGTCGTCGAGGTGCACTGCGCAGGCGGTGGTGGTGTCGACGAGCCGTTCGAGGACCGCGGCGACCTCGTCCGTGCCCGCGGAGTGCCGGGCGAGGGCGGGCAGTTCGGCGGCGGCACGGGCGCCGGCGGCGCGGGCCTGAGCGAGGGTGCGGTAGGCCTCGCGGCGCAGCGTCCACCGGGTGGCCCGGTCGTCGGACTCGCTCAGTACGTGGGCGAGGTAGGCGTGCGCGGCGGCGTCGGCGGCCTCGAGGCCGGCCCGGATGCCGGCGCCGCGCCGCCCCGGCATCGGCAGGTGTCCGACGACCAGCACGATCGCGCAGGCCAGCAGCGTCTCCCCGATGCGGCCGGTGGAGGCCTGGGGTTCGCCGCCCATCATGACCAGGGCGAGGACGAGGACGGTGACGACCGTGGTCTGGGCGGCGAAGTGCCGGGCGGCGACCGGCACCAGGGCACCGCAGACGGCGACGAGCGCGACGAGCCCTCCTGGCCGGGGCAGCACGGCCGCGAACCCGGCGAACAGCAGCGCCCCGAGCACGGTGCCCGCCGCCCGGCACAGCACCCGGGACACGAGCGGGCCGAGGTCGGGCTTGACGAGGAAGACGGCGGTGGCGGGCAGCCAGTACCAGTGCTGGTGCGACCCGTGCCAGTGGCCGTGGTGCAGCATCTGGGCGACGGCGGCGCTTGCCCCGAAGCACAGCCCGACCCGCATCCCGTACTCCCTCCCGCCGGCCCCGAGGACGGCGCGGGCCAGGGTGCGGGGTGACCGCCTGCGGGTGTGCAGGTCCTGTCCGCCGCCGCGGTCGAAGGCCTCCGCGGCATGCAGCAGGGCGTCGTCCAGGGCACGCAGGGCGGGTTCGGTGCGGGTGGGCGCGGGCAGCGGGCCGGCGGGGGCGTTGCCGCGGACGGCCGCCGCGAGCCGCCTGGGTCCTTCGGCGGCTCGCGCGGACACCGCCTGCTCCGCCCAGGCGAGCGCGGTGGCCGCCTCGCCCAGGGGCAGTGCCGCGGCGTACTGGGCGTGCAGCCGCCGTTCGACCGCGGTGGAGGCACGGCGCCGCAGCCGGGGTCCGGCGAGCGCGTCCTGCGCGTGGTCGAGCGCGGCGGTGAGCGCGGCCCGGCGGGCCACGGCGTGCTCCGTGCCGACCGCGTCAAGGAGCGCGGCGACGGCTTCGTAGACGTCGGCGACGGCCGCCCGCTCCCCGTCGAAGCGGTAGTCGAGACGGAGATCGAGCCGTAGTTCGCCGCTGAGGGACCCGGGAGTGGGCAGGACCAGCCGCAGCACGAGCAGCCATCCGGCACCGGCGAGAAAGGCCAGCACGCTCTGCCATCCGGGGTCGGGCAGCGGCATCCCCGCGCCCACGGCACCGCCGACCAGCAACTGCGTCCCGGTCGCCGACGCCACGGGCCCCACCGCGCTGACGCCTCCGGCGACCAGTCCGAGCCCGGTCAGCACCAGGGTCAGCGCGACGGCCCCCAGGTGCTGCCCGGCGTACGTCCCGACGAGCAGCCCGGCCGCTCCCGCGAGCGCGGGGACGCCGATCCGCAGCACGGAGGTACGGCGGCTGCCCGGCCGGTCGTTGATGCCGGCCAGCATGGCGGCGATCGCGGCGACGACTCCCAGGGAGGCCCGGCCGGCGAGCAGCGCGGCGAGCAGCAGCGGTCCGCCGGCCAGCGCACCCCGCGTGACCGCGCTCCAGGGCACGGGACCGCGCTGGGCACTCAGGGCGTGCGCGAGCCAGGGAGGAAGCGCTTGGGCGGCGCGGCGAGCGGTACGGAGCACGGGGTGCGGGCCTCCTGTCGTCCGGTCGAGGGCGGGGGTGAGCCTTCGGACGACGGTGGCCGGGCTTGGGTGCGTGGTGCGTGGTGCGTGGTGCGTGCTTTCAACGATAGGGGAGCTTTTGGGCGAAGCGGGAACGCGCGTGTTGCGTGGGCGTGACGATCGTTTGTGTACCTTGTTCGGGCGAAGTCGACTCCGTCGACGCTGTCCGGGTCGAAGGGCGCCCCGACCCGGTCCGGCTCGTCGGTCCGGACGGCGCTTCCGTCACCTCCGACCCGGCGTGCGCGTCAGTCCGAGGCGCCCGAGGAGTTCGTCGAGCATCCGGTCGAACAAGGGGAGGCAGTCGTCGAAGGCGGTCGCCAGGTGCCCGTAGACCGCCATGCAGGTGAGACCGTAGATCTGCCGCCAGCAGCTGATCATCACGAAGGTGACACCCAAGGGCAGCTCAGGGCTGCGCATCAGGCGACGGTAGGCGGCCAGCTGCCGCGCCAGGTCCGGGGCGATCTCGCCGTCGGCCGGGTAGTCGAACCCCCTCTCCTTCAGCACTCGTCCGAACAGGGACGCGTACAGGCCGCCGAGCTCGCGCAGAAACACTGCGTCCATGGCCTCCACGGAGGCGGCCAGGCGCGCGTAGCCCGCACCCGTGAGCAGGTCGAACTCCGCAGGGTGGGCGACGGACCAGTCGAAGGCGGCACGGGTCGCCGCGTACAGACAGGCGGCCAGGTCCTCCTGGTCCTTCTGCCGGACGGCCTCGGCCACGACCGCCACGAACTCCGCGGTCACGTCCTCGTAGACGGCGAGCGCCAGCCCCTTCTTACCGTCGAAGTACCGGTAGAGCGCCGGCGGTGTGACCCCGACCGCCCTCGCCACCGCCGACAGGCTGAGACCGTCGATGCCGTGCGAGGCCGTCAGTCTCCGTGCCTCGGTCTTCGCCTCGCGTTCCAGTTCGGCGCGCAGACGTTCACGCCGCTTGCCCGTCAACTCTCCACCGCCATCTGCCTCTTGGGATGCACCACCGGCTTGCCTTCCACCCATCGTAGGTGGTTAATGGTCTTCACTTAATTTCACCCCCTCACGTGATCCCCGGAGTACGGATGACGACCACCCAGCCACCCGAACGCCCTCAGCACGCGCCTCCACCGGTGGAGCTCCCGCCACCCCCACCCCCCTCGGCCCCTCCGCCGGTCGGGTTGGCCACGTCGGTGGAACTGCGCATCAGCAGGCGGCTGCTGTGGATCGGGACCGCCGCGTATCCGCTTCAGAACATCGCACGGGTCTACACCCTCACGCTGCAACCGCGGCGCAAGGAGGCGGTCATGCGCTTCCTGAAGCGCTCGGGACTGATCGTGGCCGTGGCCATGATCGCCACTCTCCCCGCCATGGCCGACGCCGCACTGTCCGGCAACGGCACCTTCCTGGCCCTGATCTGGTTCGTCGCGGTGGGCCTGTGGATCTTCTGCCTGGTCGACATGATCATCGTCCTGAGCGCTCCCTCCCACTACGTTCTCGCCGTCGAGACCAACGGGGCGTCCACCGGCGTGGTGACCAGCCGGCACCCGCACTACCTGAACCAGCTCGTCGGGCAGATCTCGCACGCCATCGACCACCCGGACACCGAGCTCCACGTGACGGTCGAGAGCATCAACATCTCGCCGAGCCACTACTACTTCGGCGACAACGTCAACATGTACGGCGGCAGCGGGAACGTGGGGATGGCGGCATGAGCGGGAACAGCTACTACTACGGCGACAACGTGAACATGCACGGCACGCACAACAGCACCGGCATGGTCAAGAACCAGACGGGCGGCGGGGCCGAGCAACTGCCGCCGGCCGTGGTGGCGGCCATCGGCGAGCTCCACCGCATGATCGAGGAGTTGCGCACCCGGCTCGACGGGCCCGACGCCCAGCTCATCACCGAGTCGCTGCCCGCCCTCGACGCCGGGGCGGACGTCCCGGCGCAGGAGCGGCGCCGCGCCCTGATGACTGTCGCCGGTGTCGCCGGCACCCTGGGCGCGGTGGGCCAGCCGGTGGCCGAGGCCGTGCAGGCGGTTATCGGAATGCTGGCCGGCTAGCCGGCCGTTCAGCGCGGCTCCCCCTGGTTTCCCCCAGGTCGATTCGGTGCGTACGCCGCGTGTCCCCACGGCAGTGCAGTGAGCCACGGGCCCGCCACGTCGCGTCACCCGTGCCGGGCTGCATTCACTGCTCGGCCGAGCAGCGTCTCGCAGTCATCGATCGCCCGTGCCAGGCTCTCCGGTTCCGGTGTCAGGCCCGCCACCAGTGCGTCGACCGCGCTCAGCCCGGCCCGCCGGACCATCCCCTTCTCGTTGGTGACCCACTCACCGCGGGCGGCCAGTACCGCGTGTGCCGTCTGGGTCGCGGCGAGGGCGATCGCGCCGGCGACCTGGGTGAGCGCGCCCTTGGGTGCGTGGCCCGCCTTGGCGTAGGCGAGGGTGGCCGTGGCCGCGCCGTACCAGCGTTCGGGAGCGGTCGCGCGCAGGGCCTGCGGGTGGGCGGGGCGGGGCAGTACGCCGCGCAGCACCTCGTTGATAGCCAGTTCCGCGACCACGAGGTACGTCGGGATGCCCGCGAGGTGGAACATCAGCGGCTCGACGCCGAAGCGCCCGGCCTCCGCCTCGGCGGCCTCGTGCTCGACGACGTCGAGGTCGCGGTAGTGCACGTCGACCCGGCGCTCGTCGATCGTCAGCCAGGCGCCCCCGTTGAAGACCCCGCCGCCCCACGCGCCGATCTCCGAGACCTCGCCCGCCCAGCCGAGGGCGCGCAGGTCGTCCGGGTCGAAGGCGCCCCGGTAGTAGACCGCCAGGTCCCAGTCGCTGTCCGGTCCGTGGGTGCCCTGGGCCCGGGAGCCGCCGAGGGTGACCGCCCGGACGGTGGGCAGGGCGGCGAGCCGGTCGGCGGTCGTGTCGAGGAAGGCCTGGTCCGTGAGGGTGGGCACTGCTGCGGGCTCCTGATGGTTGGGGGGCGGGGTGGGACGGACGCCGGAAGCCTAGGCGGCCCGGTCGTGGGTCGCGAGGGAAATTCGGGTGCGCCGGGCGGGCGGAGCACGGACGATCGGGAGGTTGTCCGATCGCCGTCGGCCGTTCGCCCACCAGGAGCCCTCGTGATTCAGCGCGTCACCGTGCCCGGTCTGTTCCCGCCGCCCACCTACTCCCACGCCTCCGTCGTCGAGGCCGGGACCAGGCTCGCCTTCCTCGCCGGGTCCGTCCCGCTGGACGCGGAGGGAAAGCTGGTCGGCGAGGGCGATCCGGTCCGCCAGGCCCAGCAGGTGATCGCGAACCTCACCGAGCAGTTGCGCGCCGTCGGGAGCGGCCTGGAACACGTGCTGTCGACCGACGTGTACGTCGTGAGCACCGAGACAGCCGCGCTGTCCGCCGTCTGGGACGTCGTCGAGGCGTCGGGCCTCAGCGCCGGTCCGCACTCCTCGACGCTGCTCGGGGTGAGCTGCCTCGGCTATCCGGGGCAGCTGGTGGAGATCACGGCGACCGCGGTCGTGCCTGAGGAGCGCCGCCCGTGAGCCGGGATGCGAGCGCCGCGGCGGTCGTCCTGCGGCGCGCCTCCGCCGCCGACGCGCGCGCCGCCGCCGACGTCTGGCTGCGCTCCTTCACCGCCGCGCTGCCGACGGTGGTACGGCCCCGCACCGACGCGGAGGTCCGGGAGTACTTCCGGCACGTGGTGGTGCCCCGGCACGAGACATGGGTGGCGGAAGGGGCCGACAGCGCCGTCGTCGGCGTGATGGTGCTGGAGGGCGAAGAGCTGTCGCAGCTGTATCTCGCCCCCGACCTGCGCGGACACGGGATCGGGGACCGTTTCGTCGCCCTGGCCAAGGAACACCGGCCGGCCGGGCTGTCGCTGTGGACCTTCCAGGTCAACGCGCCCGCGCACCGCTTCTACGCGCGGCACGGTTTCACGGCCGTGGAGTGGACGGACGGCGCCCGGAACGAGGAGCGGGAGCCGGACGTGCGCTACGTGTGGCGGCCCTAGCCAGGTCTTCGCTCCTCGCGTGAGCGGGCGTCAGGCGTCGCCGCGCGCGTACCTGTCGGTCGCCGCGCACAGGACATCGTCCCCGGTCGCTCCGGCGTCGTGCCCCGCCTCGTCCACGATCACCAACTCGCTGTCCGGCCAGGCGTGGTGAAGGCGCCAGACGATGCCGAGGAGGTTGCCGAAGTCGAGGCTGCCCTGGACCAGGGTGCCGGGGACGCCCTTCAGCAGGTGCGCGTCCCTCAGGACCACGTCCTCGTCGTTGCCGTCACCGAGGAAGTGGTCGTTGCCCCAGTAGTGGGTGACGGTACGGACGAAGCCCATGCGGAAGTCCGGGTCCTCGTAGCGGGCGACCGAGCGGGGCGGCGCGGGGATCGTCGCCGTCTCCCAGTCGGTCCAGGCGCGCGCGGCCCGTTCGCGTACCGCAACATCCGGTGACTCCAGCAGCCGGTTGTACGCGGCGGCCACATTGCCGTCGCGTTCGTCCGGGGGCAACTCGGCGAGGAACCGCTCGTGCGCCTCGGGGAAGATCTTTCCCAACCCCCGGGTCAGAAGGGCCACCTCGGCGTTGGAGCCGGTCGCGACGCCGGTCAGCACCAGCTCGGACACCACCCCGGGGTGCGTCTGCGCGTACCGCAGGCCCAGGACCGAGCCCCACGACACGCCCCACACCAGCCAGCGCTCGATGCCCAGATGGGCACGCAGCCGCTCCAGGTCCGCCATGAGGTGCCTGGTCGTGTTGACGCTCATGTCCGTGTCGTGGGCGCTCGCGCGGGGCAGCGACCGTCCGGCGCCGCGCTGGTCGACGAGCACGATCCGGTAGGCCGCCGGGTCGAAGTACCGTCGGTGTCCCGGACTCGTGCGGGATCCCGGTCCGCCGTGCAGCACCAGCGCCGGCTTGCCGTGCGGGTTGCCGCTCGTCTCCCAGTAGACGTGGTTGCCGTCGCCGACGTCGAGCATGCCGTGGTCGTACGGTTCGATCTCCGGATACAGGCTCATCGGAGCATCGTAACCGCGGCGGCCCGGGCCGCTCACCTCCTTTGCCGGGCGGCCCTCACCTGACGGGCAGGCCCGCCGTCTCCGCCGCCGTGCGCAGCACGTCCCTGAGCATCTCGGGAGTGAGCCGGCCGGTGAACGTGTTGCGCTGGCTGACGTGGAAGCAGCCGAAGAGACGCAGGCCGGGCCCGTCGGCGGCGTCCAGTGTGACCTGCCCGCCGTGGGCGAAGGCGGGGCGCGGGCGGGGCACGGTCCAGCCGGCCCCGGCGAACGCGGGCAGCGCGGCCTGCCAGCCGAAGGCGCCGAGTACGACCACCGCCCGCAGCGTCGGCCGCAGCAGTCCCAGCTCCTGGACGAGCCAGGACCGGCAGGTGTCGCGTTCGGTGGGCGTGGGCTTGTTGGCGGGCGGGGCACAGTGCACCGGTGAGGTGACGCGCACGCCGTACAGCTCCAGGCCGTCGTCGGCGGAGACGGCCGTGGGCTGCGAGGCGAGTCCCACGTCGTACAGCGCCTGGTACAGGACGTCTCCGGAGCGGTCGCCGGTGAACATCCGGCCGGTGCGGTTGCCGCCGTGGGCCGCGGGGGCAAGACCGACGATCAGCAGCCGCGCGTCCGGCGGACCGAAGCCCGGTACCGGCCGGCCCCAGTACGTCCAGTCGGCGAAGGCGGCCCGCTTGGTACGGGCCACCTCCTCCCGCCAGTCGACCAGCCTCGGACAGGCCCGGCACCCCACGATCCGCTGGTCGAGCACGGAGAGGCCGCCGGTGTCCATGCCCCCACCGTAAGACCATCTCCGGGTACGCGATGGATCCGGTACGTCTGGAATCCGGTACGCGACGGCGCCCGTACCGGAGGGGCCCGGGCGCCCCAGCGGAAAATGCGGCCCCTCTCGCCGGCCGGGGCGGTTAAGGTCGAAGCATGGCTTCCGAGCATGACGAAGGCAGGAGTGACGGGGTGGCCGCCCCGCAGGCCGGTGCCCCTGCCGCCGCCCAGACACCGGACCCCAAGGCCACTGCCGCGATCGCCGCCGCCGAGGCGGCCGGGCCGAAGAACGGCGAGAGCGTCCGGGTGGACAGCTGGATCTGGGCCGTGCGCCTCATCAAGACCCGCTCCCTGGGCGCGACCGCCTGCCGCGGCGGCCATGTCCGGGTGAACGGCGAGCGTGTGAAGCCCGCGTACTCCCTGCGTGTCGGCGACGAGGTGCGCCTGCGGCAGGAGGGCCGGGAACGCGTCGTCGTCGTGAAGCGGCTGATCCGCAAGCGGGTCGGCGCCCCGGTCGCCGTCCAGTGCTACCTCGACAACTCCCCGCCGCCCCCGCCCCGCGAGGCCGTCGCCCCGGCCGGCATCCGCGACCGCGGCGCCGGCCGCCCGACCAAGCGCGACCGCCGCGAGATGGACCGTCTGCGCGGGCTGGAGAGCCTGAGCAGCGCCCGGAGGGACGCCGAGACCAGGCCCTGATCCGGCCCATGGGCCGCCGTCCCGGACGTCGTCGCCGGACCGCTACCCCCGCCGCACGGGAACCGCCCTGGCCCACGTCCCGTCGTCGGTCAGATAGCGGTCCACCGCGAGTCCCGCCTCTCCCAGTGCCTCCTCGAACTGTTCCCTGGTCAGCGGCCTGGCCCGGAAGGTCTGCGTCCAGACAGCGTCCGGGAACTCGTACTCCGCGCGGACCGAGTTGACGCCGTCGCCCACCGGCTCCGCGGACACGATCCGGACGGTGAAGCCGCTGGGGTCCACCCGCTCACGCGGCAGATTCGAGTGGTAGTCCGCGCCCTCCCGCTGGATCAGTACACAGCCGTCCTCGGCGACATGCCGGGCACAGGTGCGCAGCAGCCCCCGCCTCACCTCGACGTCCCCGGCGTGCACGAGGAACGACGCCAGCATCACGACGTCGAAGCCCTCGCCGAGGTCGAGCTCCTCGATCGGGCCGCATATGGTCCGCGCCCCGCGCACGTGCTCCAGCATCTCGGCGGACTCGTCCACCGCGGTGACGGTGAACCCCCGCTCCAGCAGTGGGTGGGTCATGCGCCCCACCCCACAGCCCAGCTCCAGGATCCGCGCACCGTCGGGCGCGGCGGCGGCGATGATGTCCGGCTCGGCTCCGGCGGGCAGCCGCGAATAGAGCTCGACCGCACAGCCGTCCGGGGTGATGGCTCCGGGTCCCGTGCCCTGGTGTCCCTCTCGCATTTTCAGCTCCATGCCCGTCCAACGGCCCGCTCCCGCACACCCGTTCCCACTCGACATGGGTTCACCCGACCGAGTGAACGCGGCGGTCCTGTGGCGCGGTCGGTCCGGTGGTGCACCTTGCCCTCCCTCGTGGCTTCCCCGCCGCGGCCCACCGGAGTACGTTCTTGACAGGAGTGGTGAACCGATGCGTACGGGCAGTGAACCGGCGACCGCGCGCAGTGCGCTGCGAGCGCGGTTCTGGCTGAGCCTGTGGGGGCTGGTCTGGGCGATCTTCGGCACGGCCGCCTTCGCGCTCACCGGGCGGTTTTGGTGGGCGCTCGCCTGCGGGGTGCTGTGGCTCGTCGTCACGGTCGACCTGACCGTGATCCTGCGGCACCTCCGCCAGGGCCCGCACTACCAGCCCGGCCGGGACATCCCGCCGTACCTGCCCCCGAGGCGCCGACAGCCCTGAAGCGCCCTCCGTCAGGAGTCGAACCGCGCCTGCTGCAGGTAGTCCGGATTCGGGTCCAGAGCCGCCGCCAGCCGGAAGTGGCGCCGGGCCTGGTCGGGGCAGCCACGGCGCTCGTAGGTGCGGGCGAGCGCGAAGTGGGCGAAGGCGTTGTCCGGCTCACGCTCCAGGACGATGGTGAACTCCAGCTCGGCCGGTCGCAGTTGCGCCGCCGCGAAGAAGGCACGCGCGCGCAGCAGCCGCGCGGCGGTGTTCTCGGGATGCGCGCCGATGACTCCGTCGAGCAGTTTCACCGCGCCCCGCGGGTCCCGCGCCGCGAGCAGATGCTCGGCGGCACGGAAGTCGATGACATCCGTCTCCGGAGTACGTCCGGTCGATCCGCTGGTCTCGGGCACGGCAGAGTCCTTCCCTCACTGAAAGGGATCAACGCCCGCGCGGGCACCGCTATTCCGTGTGCGCTCTGCGCACCAGTTCGGCCCAGACCTCTTTCACCCGGCGCCGCAGCTCCTCCAGCGGTACGTCGTTGTCGACGATCAGGTCCGCGATCGCCCGGCGCTGCTCCCGTGTCGCCTGGGCGGCCATGCGGGCGCGGGCGTCCTGCTCTGTCATGCCGCGCAGCCGGACCAGCCGGTCGAGCTGGGTGGCGGGGTCGGTGTCCACGACGACCACGAGGTCGTACAGCTGTGCCAGGCCGTTCTCCGTGAGCAGGGGGACGTCGTGGACGACGACGGCGTCCTCGGTGGCGGCCTCCTCGAGGGCGCGGGAGCGCTCACCGACCAGGGGGTGCACGATGGAGTTCAGGACGGCCAGCTTCTCCGGGTCGGAGAACACGATCGAGCCGAGTTTCGGCCGGTCCAGGCCGCCGTCCTCGGCGAGGACCTCCTCGCCGAAGGCCGCGACGACCGAGGCGAGCCCGGAAGTGCCCGGCGCGACGACCTCGCGCGCGATCCGGTCCGCGTCGATCAGTACGGCGCCGTGCTCCACGAGCAGCCGCGACACCTCGCTCTTGCCGGCGCCGATCCCGCCGGTCAGGCCCACGGACAGCATGACCGCGCCTCCACCTCACCAATCCCCGCAGGTGCGGGGAGCAACTTACCGACTCCGATACCGCCGGTCAGGCCCACCGGATCATCCCCGCTACGGCGGGGAGAGGTGGGGCGCGCTCGGCCGCCAGGATACGGGATCAGCCGTCGCCCTCCCGCTCCGCCAGGAACCGTTCGAACTCGCGCCCGATCTCGTCCGCCGAGGGGATCTCGACGGGCTCGGCGAGCATGTTGCCCCGGCTCTCGGCGCCCGCGGCCGCGTCGTACTGGTGCTCAAGGCCCTGGACGAGGGCGGTGAGTTCCTCGTCGCCCTCCTGGATCTGCCGGTCGATCTCCGTCTGGGTGCGGTGGGCGTCGGTGCGCAGGGAGTGCGCGATGCCCGGCAGGACCAGGCCGGTCGCCGCGGTGATCGCCTCCAGGACGGTCAGCGCCGCGTCCGGGTACGGGGAGCGGGCGATGTAGTGCGGGACGTGCGCGGCGACACCGAGCGCGTCGTGGCCGGCCTGCATCAGCCGGTACTCGACCAGCGCCTCCGCGCTGCCGGGGACCTGCGCCTCCTCGAAGGGGCTTCCGTGGCCCGGCACCAGGTCGGTGCGGCTGCCGTGCGGAGTGATGCCGACGGGACGGGTGTGCGGGACACCCATGGGGATGCCGTGGAAGCTGACCGCCAGGCGGACGCCCAGCCGCTCCACGATCTGCCCGACGGCGGCCGCAAAGCGCTCCCACTCGACGTCCGGCTCGGGGCCCGACAGCAGCAGGAACGGTGCCCCGGTGGCGTCCTGGACGAGCCGCACCTCGATGGTGGGCTCCTCGTAGTCCGTCCAGGTGTCCCGCTTGAAGGTCAGCAGCGGCCGGCGCGCCCGGTAGTCGACGAGCCGGTCGTGATCGAAGCGGGCGACGACCTGGTGGGGCAGCGAGTCGAGCACCTGGTCGACGATCTGGTCGCCGGTCTCGCCGGCGTCGATGTATCCGTCGAAGTGGTACAGCATGACCAGTCCGGCCGACTCCTGGGCAAGTGCCATGTCGACGACGGCCAGGCCCTTCGGCTCCCATGCGTACAAATCCTGCGGATCAAGCACAGTGACCGCTCCCCTCCTCGTGTTCGTATGTCACAACACCCTTGCGGGGTGCGGCATTCCCGGCGGGAAACACTGAAGGGGCCGCACCTCGAAAGGTGCGGCCCCTCAGTCAACCGCTGTACTTCAACCGCTGTGCGTCAGCGGCTGGTGTTCAGCTTCAGCTCTGACCGCCGGCCAGCTTCTCGCGCAGCGCGGCCAGCGCCTCGTCCGACGCCAGGGCGCCGGAGTTGTCGCCGCCCTCGGAGGAGTACGAGCCGCCGCCGCCACCGCCGCCGCCACCGGACGCGGCCGGAGCCGCACCCGCGGTGTCGACACCCTCGGCAGCGGCCTTCTCGTCCGCCTCGCGGGACTTGATGACCTGCGCCTGGTGCTGCTCGAAGCGCTGCTGGGCCTCGGCGTACTGCGTCTCCCACACCTCGCGCTGGGTCTCGTAGCCCTCGAGCCAGTCGTTGGTCTCGGGGTCGAAGCCCTCGGGGTAGATGTAGTTGCCCTGGTCGTCGTACGACGCGGCCATGCCGTACAGGGTCGGGTCGAACTCGACCACCGACGGGTCGGCACCGAAGGCCTCGTTGGCCTGCTTCAGCGAGAGGCTGATGCGGCGGCGCTCGAGGTCGATGTCGATGACCTTGACGAAGATCTCGTCGTTGACCTGGACGACCTGCTCCGGGATCTCCACGTGGCGCTCGGCCAGCTCGGAGATGTGGACCAGACCCTCGATGCCCTCGTCCACGCGGACGAACGCACCGAACGGAACCAGCTTCGTGACCTTGCCGGGCACGACCTGGCCGATCTGGTGGGTGCGGGCGAACTGCTGCCACGGGTCTTCCTGGGTCGCCTTCAGCGACAGGGAGACACGCTCGCGGTCCATGTCGACGTCGAGGACCTCGACGGTGACCTCCTGGCCGACCTCGACAACCTCGGACGGGTGGTCGATGTGCTTCCAGGACAGCTCGGAGACGTGGACCAGACCGTCGACGCCACCCAGGTCCACGAAGGCACCGAAGTTGACGATCGAGGAGACGACGCCGGAACGGACCTGACCCTTCTGGAGGGTGGTGAGGAACGTCTGGCGGACCTCGGACTGGGTCTGCTCCAGCCAGGCACGGCGGGACAGGACCACGTTGTTGCGGTTCTTGTCCAGCTCGATGATCTTCGCCTCGAGCTCCTTGCCCACGTAGGGCTGGAGGTCGCGGACGCGGCGCATCTCGACCAGGGAGGCCGGGAGGAAGCCACGGAGGCCGATGTCGAGGATGAGACCACCCTTGACGACCTCGATGACGGTACCGGTGACGATGCCGTCCTCTTCCTTGATCTTCTCGATGGTGCCCCAGGCGCGCTCGTACTGGGCGCGCTTCTTCGAGAGGATCAGGCGGCCTTCCTTGTCCTCCTTCTGGAGAACAAGGGCTTCGATCTCGTCACCGACGGCGACGACCTCGTTGGGGTCGACGTCGTGCTTGATCGAGAGCTCGCGGCTCGGGATGACACCTTCGGTCTTGTAACCGATGTCGAGCAGGACCTCGTCCCGGTCGACCTTCACGATGACGCCGTCGACGATGTCGCCGTCGTTGAAGTACTTGATCGTCTCGTCGATCGCGGCGAGGAAGGCTTCCTCGTTACCGATGTCGTTGACCGCAACCTGCGGGGTGGTGGCGGTGGTCTCGGTGCTGCTCGTCATGTGGGAAAGGGCTCCGGTACGGACATTGAAGTCGTAGGTACTGCTTACGCCGGGAGCCCGTTTCGCTCTGAAGAAGCCGGACAGCTTAGGAAGCGTCACCGAAACCAGGGGTGACACCTCGAGAACCGAGGGGACATACAACAGATGCGAGCGCGACCTGCTACGTCTGAGGTGCGCAGGCCCGCAGCGCAACTTGTAGCATACGGGGGCAGCCGGGCAGGGTCAATGCGCGAAGCCGCACACCCGGGGCGGATCGCCGCATACCCGGCACAAAAGCCGTCTCCCGAGGCCACGTGGACCCCCGGACGCCCCATGCGTGACACGGGGCAGGCGGCACGGAAGAGCCCGCAGACTAGTACGAGGGAGCCGGTCATCCAAGAGCCCGTAACGTCCGAGGCCGCATCCGGAGCCGCACCCGGGGACGAAGGAGCCGAACCCGAGGCCACCCGGCGTGCCGCCGGTGTCACGGAGAGTTCCCGCGCCAACCGCGGCTGGTGGGACCGGAACGCGGACGAGTACCAGACCGAGCACGGCACCTTCCTGGGCGACGACCGCTTCGTATGGTGTCCCGAGGGCCTGGACGAGGTGGAGGCCGAGCTGCTCGGTCCCCCGGAGGACCTCAAGGGCAAGGACGTCCTGGAGATCGGCGCCGGCGCGGCCCAGTGTTCGCGCTGGCTGACCGCCCAGGGTGCCCGGCCGGTCGCCCTGGACCTCTCTCACCGCCAGCTCCAGCACGCCCTGCGCATCGGCGGCTCGTTCCCGCTGGTCTGCGCCGACGCGACGGTGCTGCCCTTCGCGGACGGCTCGTTCGACCTGGCGTGCTCGGCGTACGGGGCGCTGCCCTTCGTGGCCGACCCGCGGCTGGTGCTGCGGGAGGTGCGCCGGGTGCTGCGGCCGGGCGGCCGTTTCGTCTTCTCGGTCACGCACCCGCTGCGCTGGGCGTTCCCGGACGAGCCGGGCCCCGAGGGGCTGTCGGTGGCCTCCTCGTACTTCGACCGCACGCCCTACGTCGAGCAGGACGACGAGGGCCACGCGGTCTACGTCGAGCACCACAGGACGCTCGGTGACCGCGTGCGGGACGTGGTGACGTCGGGGTTCCGGCTGGTGGACCTCGTGGAGCCGCAGTGGCCGGACTGGAACACCTCCGAGTGGGGCGGCTGGTCGCCGCTGCGCGGGCAGCTGATCCCGGGGACGGCGATCTTCGTGTGCGAGCGCGACTGACCCGTACCCACGGTGCGTGTGCACGCGCGCGTGGAGGAGTCGTTTCCCCGGCGTACGACACTGGGGGCGTGATCCGTTACGACGCCCTGGACGCGCTGCCCGTACGCGGTGCCCTGCCCGCGCTGCACGACGCCCTGGAGGGGCACGGCACGGCGGTGCTGGTCGCGCCGCCCGGCACCGGCAAGACGACACTGGTGCCGCTGGCGCTGGCCGGGCTGCTGGGCGAGGGTCCCGCGCGGCGCGTGGTGGTGGCCGAGCCGCGGCGGATCGCGGCGCGGGCGGCGGCCCGGCGCATGGCGTGGCTGCTGGGTGAGCAGCCCGGCGCGAGTGTCGGGTACACCGTGCGCGGCGAGCGGGTCGTCGGGCGCCACGCGCGCGTGGAGGTCGTCACGACGGGTGTGCTGTTGCAGCGGCTCCAGCGGGACCAGGAGCTGACGGGCGTCGACGTGGTGGTGCTCGACGAGTGCCATGAGCGGCATCTGGACGCGGACACGACGGCGGCGTTCCTGTGGGACGTGCGGCAGGCCCTGCGGCCGGAGCTGCGGCTGGTGGCCGCGTCGGCCACGACCGACGCGGAGGGCTGGGCCCGGCTGCTGGGCGGGGCGCCGGTCGTCGAGGCCCGGGGCGCGTCCTACCCCGTGGAGGTCGTGTGGGCGCCACCGGTGCGTCCGGTGCGGCCGCCGCACGGGATGCGGGTGGACCCCGCACTGCTCTCACACGTGGCGTCGGTGGTGCGGCGGGCACTGACCGAGCGGGACGGGGACGTGCTGTGTTTCCTGCCGGGGGTCGGGGAGATCTCCCGCGTCGCCGGACAGCTGGGCGCTCGCGGGGACGTGGACGTGCTCCAGGTGCACGGGCGGGCGCCGGCGGCCGTGCAGGACGCGGTGCTGGCGCCCGGGGCGCGGCGCCGGGTGGTGCTGGCGACGTCGGTGGCCGAGTCGTCGCTGACCGTTCCCGGCGTACGGGTGGTCGTGGACGCGGGGCTGGCGCGGGAGCCGCGGGTGGACCACGCGCGCGGACTGAGCGCGCTGACGACGGTACGGGCCTCACGGGCCGCGGCGGGGCAGCGGGCGGGCCGCGCCGGGCGTGAGGCGCCGGGGGCGGTCTACCGCTGCTGGGCGGAGGCGGAGGACGCCCGGCTGCCGCGGTTCCCGGCACCGGAGATCAAGGTGGCCGACCTGACGGCGTTCGCGTTGCAGGCGGCCTGCTGGGGCGATCCGGACGCGTCCGGTCTCGCACTGCTCGATCCGCCGCCGGGCGGGGCGATGGCGGCCGCCCGGTCGGTGCTGACGGCGGTCGGCGCGGTGGACTCCGCCGGCCGGGCCACAGAGCGCGGAGTACGCCTGGCCCGGCTCGGCCTGCACCCCCGGCTGGGCCGGGCACTGCTGGACGCGGAGGAACTGGCCGCGGGAGTGTCACCCGCGGCCGCCCCAGGAAGGGGAGCGGGGGCCTCGGACACACGGCACACCCGTGGAGGCGCCGCCCGACCGACCGCCGCCGGTGCGGGTGCGGGTGCGGGTGCGGGTGCGGCCAAGGGAGACGCGTCGGAGGTGGTGGCCGAGGTGGTGGGGCTGTTGAGTGAGGAGCCGCCGCGGGAGTACGGGGACGACCTGGTGTCCGTACTGCGGGCCGCTCGGCGGGGCGGGGACGCCTACGGGGCGCGGTGGCGGGCAGAGGTGCGGCGGCTGCGGGCCGCGGTGGAGCGCGGGAGCGCCGGGCGGGCTGGGCGGGCGGGGCGGGCGGGGCGGGCCACCGAGGACACTCTTGCCGGGCTGGTGGCCGCTCTGGCGTTTCCCGAGCGCGTGGCCAGGAAGGACGGCGGTTCGTATCTGATGGTCTCCGGCACCCGCGCCGAGCTGCCGGAGGCGTCGGCGCTGCGCGGAGCACCGTGGATCGCCGTCGCCGTGGCCGACCGGCCCGTGGGGAAGGGGCACGCGCGCGTACAGCTCGGCGCGGTCGTCGACGAGGGGACGGCCCGGCTCGCGGCGGGGGCGCTGCTGACGGAGCGGGACGAGGTGCACTGGGCCGACGGAGACGTGGTGGCCCGGCGTGTCGAGCGGCTCGGGGCCGTGGAACTGGCGGCGCGGCCGCTCACGGGCTCCGACCCCGCCCTCGTACGGGGCGCGCTGCTGGAAGGGCTGCGGCGGGAAGGGCTCGGGTTGCTGCGCCGGTCGGGCGAGGCGGACGTACTGCGCGGGCGGCTCGCGTTCTTGCGGCGGCATCTCGGTGAGCCCTGGCCGGACGTCCGCGACGACGCGCTGCTCGCGCGCGTGGACGAATGGCTGGAGCCCGAGCTGAGCCGGGCCCGGCGACGGGCCGACCTGGGCCGGATCGACGCCGGGCAGGCGCTGACACGGCTGCTGCCCTGGGCCTCCGGCGAGGCGGCGCGGCTCGACGAGCTGGCGCCCGAGCGGATCGTGGTCCCCAGTGGGTCCAGGATCCGGATCGACTACGCCGACCCTGAACAGCCGGTCCTCGCGGTGAAGTTGCAGGAGATGTTCGGGCTCCAGCGGTCGCCGGAGATCGCCGGGGTGCCGCTCCTCGTCCATCTGCTCTCTCCCGCGGGCCGTCCTGCCGCGGTCACCGCGGACCTGGCCTCGTTCTGGAAGGACGGCTACAGCGGCGTGCGGGCGGAGCTGCGCGGCCGGTATCCGAAGCATCCGTGGCCCGAGGACCCGGCCACGGCGGAGCCGACGCGGTACACGAAGGCCCGGCTCGGGAAGTGACGGCCCGGCGGCGGGGCGAAGGGCGCCCCGCCGGCCGGGACGGTGCCTACGCCTCCGGCTCGGTCGACGGCTCGGTGGAGGGGTTCTCGGACGGCTCCGTGGACGGGTCCGGTGTCGGTTCGGACTTGGCCGCCACCTTCAGGGTGACGTTGAGCGTGGCGCCGCCGGCCGTGGCGAGGTGGAGGACGTACGTGCCCTCGGCGTCGTCGGCGTACAGCTCCGGCAGCTTCAACTGGCCCTTGGCGTCGGTCTTCAGGCCGGACAGCGTACGGACGGCCTTTCCGTCGGCGTCCTTGAAGTAGGGGCCCTTGTCGTTCTCGGTCGGGTCGAGCACCGACTTGACGAGCGTGGCGGTGACGGCGACCTTGTCCGCGGCGGCGCCCTTGTGGGTGGCCTTCACCTCGACCCGGTCCGCGAACGTGCCACCGGGCGTGCATGTCAGGTCGGTCTCACCGGTGCGGGTGAGGGCGTCGGCGACGCGCTCGGTGACGGTGGCCTTGTAGTCGAGGCCCGCGACGGTACGGCCGATCACGGTGGCCCGGACGGTGAACCCGCCGGTCTTCTCACCCGCCACCAGCGCGGGCGCGACGGCCACGCCGGAGGCGTTGGTGGTGACCGCGGCGACCTTGTCGCCGCCGGTGAAGGTGGCGTCCGTGTCGCCCAGGACGGTGAAGCGGACGCGTACCTTGCCGACGGCCTCTCCGGTCTTGGTCTCGGCGCGGGTGCTGATCTTCTTTGCGAACGTGTCGCCCGCGATCGCGGTGAGCCCGGTGGTGCCGGCGTTCTCCAAGTGGTGGACCGTGTCGGTGGGGGTGGGCGTCTCCGTCGGCGGGTCCGGCTCCGTCGGAGGCTTGGGGTTCGAGGTGCCGGGGCTGGTGGGCTCGCCCGGCTGCGACGGCTTGCCCGGGCTCGGGCTGGGCGACGCCGTGCCGGGGGTCTGGGGCTTGCCGCTCGCGCCCGTCCGGCCCGGTGAGGGGCTGGAGCCGGAGCCGAACGTGTCGTCGCTGCGGCCGACCGGGAGGCTGCCGGTGCCGTCCGGGATCTCGTGGGTGCCCTTGCGGTAGTGCTCCAGCCACGACAGGACCGTGCTCAGGTAGTCCTGCGAGTTGTTGTAGCTGAGGATCGCGCTGTCGAGGTCGTCCTGGTCGGACAGGTCCCAGTCGAAGCGGCACAGGTAGTGGCCGGCGGCGAGCGCGGCGTCGTAGACGTTGTTGGGGTCTTCCTTGCCGTCGCCGTTGCCGTCGCGGCCCGCCCACGCCCAGGTGGAGGGGATGAACTGCATGGGGCCGACGGCGTTGTCGTAGCTGCTGTTGCCGTCGTAGACGCCGTTGTCGGTGTCCTTGATGAGCGCGAAGCCGTTGCCGTCGAGTTGCGGGCCGATGATGCGGCCGATGGTGGTGCCGTAGGCGTCGACGTGCCCCCCGCGGGCCTGTCCGGACTCCACCTTGCCGATGGCGGCGAGGAGTTGCCACGGCAGGTTGCAGCCGGGCTTGGACTGGCGCAGTTCCGACTCGGCCTTCTTGTAGGCGTCGAGGACGGTCGCCGGAATGCCCGCCTCGGACGAGCCCGGGGAGGAGGGGGTGCCTGCGGTCGGGGCGGGGCTGGGGCTGTTGAGCGGCGGCAGGTCGGTGTAGTAGGGCGAGTTGCCGGTGGCGCTGTCCTGGGAGGACGTGTCGGACGTCGGCGCGTTGTCGGCGGTGGTCCGTCTGCCGTTGCCGTCGGCCGTCACGTCGGGGGCCTGGGACGCGGACAGGGCCGCGACCGCGACCGCCGCCACGGTGGTGGTGACCGCCGCCTTGCGGAGCCTCCTGTCGAAATGCGCCGCCATAGAGTGAACCCCTCCCGTGGACGCTCGCGCGCGCCCTTCTCCGTACGTCTTCGGCTGTCGTACTCGCCCGTCGTACCGCTGCGCTCGACCTGTTGTGACGATCGGTTCGCGCCGACGGTTGCACCACAACTTTCCGAGCACGGTGTTCGTCTGTTCGACCAGTACGGTGCCGCAGGCGACCCTACGACAACTTGCTTTGCACGGGCACCCGTTCGCGCCCGATATTCACCAGTTGGCCATATGAGGAGTTCTGTTGCCGTTCACCCTCAGTCACGCCGCCGCCGTGCTGCCCGCCGTGCGGGGCGACGGCGGCGGCCGCGGGCGGCTGGTACCGGCCGTGCTGGTCGCGGGCTCGTTCGCGCCCGACTTGACCTACTACGCGGCGAGTTTTCTGTCCGGGGCGATGGAGTTCGGGGACGTCACGCACTCCTTCCCGGGCGTGTTCACCGTTGATGTGATCATCGCCTGGGCGCTGGTGGGGCTGTGGCTGCTGCTCCGTGAGCCGCTGGTGGCGCTGCTGCCGAGGGCCGGGCAGGGCCGGGCCGCCGCCCTGCTGCGCTGCGGGACGCCACGCGCGCGTGTGCTGCCGTCCCTGGTGGTGCGGTGGTACGTGTCGGCGGTGCTGGGGGCGTTGACGCACGTGGTGTGGGACGCGTTCACGCACCTCGACCGCTGGGGGATGCGGGTGTTCCCGGTCCTCGGCCGGGAGATCGCGGGCTCGCCGCTGTACTGGTATCTCCAGTACGGCGGTTCCGCGGTGGCCGCGGTCGTGATCGTCGTTTTCCTGGCGCGGTCGCTGCGCCGGGTGCCCCGGGCGGCCGAGCCGCCGGGTGTTCCGGTCCTCTCGGTACGGGACCGGTGGTGGGCCGGGGCGGTCCTCGGCGGCTGCGCGGTGGCCGGGGCGGTGCGGCGGGCGACGCGGTGGTGGGACTACTGGGGGGACGTCGCGAAGCCCTGGGAACTGATCCCGACGGTGTGCTTCGGGGCGGGCGCCGGTCTTGTACCGGCGCTGCTGCTGTACGCCGTGGGGGTCAGGGTGTGGCGCCCGGCCCCGGTCCCCACCAGCCCGTGGGGCGCCGGTACGGAACCGGACCGCCGGGTCGCGCGCTGAGGGTGTCGGCGGTCGCGACGAACACGGTGAAGGTGTGGGCGGGCCGTGACCGCGGCAGCAGGGTGAGGGCCAGCGCGAGGTAGCCGCGGGCCAGGTCGGCCCACAGGCGCCAGGGCGGTGTCTCGCGCGGGGCGGCGGTCGCCGGGGTCCGGTGGGCGAGTCTGCGGCGGAGGTCGGTCGCGGTGCGGCGAAGGACCGTCGCGACGGTGGCGGGGATGCGGCCGGTACTTGCGCCCGGCGCGAAGACCGGGACCGGGAGGAGTGGCACGCGGGCGGGTCCGTCTGTGCTTGCCCGTGCCGGTGTCGTCCGGTGGTGGAGCATGCGTATACCCATGCCCGCATCCTCACGGGAGACGTCGGCCGGGGCGTTTCGTCGGGGGCCACCGGAGTGACGGTCCCTGGGGAGGCGAGGCGCGGGTACCGTCGCGGCGGGCGGGGCGCGGGCGCTGCCCAGCCGGGCGAGGGCACCGACCGGGTGCCCTCACGGACCGACGCGGCGCGCGACCTCCGTGCCAGTACCGACCCACGTGTCCGCACCGACCGGCGCGTCCATACCGCCCGCGTGCGCCTACCGACCCGTGCCGGGCGGCGCGGCAGGCGGGAAACTTTGCGCCGCCGCCCGCTCCGCGCCGTGCCGCCAACCGCCGGAGGCTAGTGGGCCGCCGACTCCCAGTCCCGGCCGTCGCCGACCGAGACGCCCAGGGGGACGCTGAGCCGCACCGCGTTCGCCATTTCGCGGCGGACGAGTTCCTCGGCGGACGCGCGCTCGCCGGGGGCGATCTCCAGGACGATTTCGTCGTGGACCTGGAGCAGCATGCGGGACTTGAGGTCCGCCTCGCGCAGCGCCTTGTCGACGTTGAGCATGGCGATCTTGACGATGTCGGCCGCCGTGCCCTGGATCGGCGCGTTCAGGGCCATGCGCTCGGCCGCCTCGCGGCGCTGGCGGTTGTCGCTGTTGAGGTCGGGCAGGTAGCGGCGGCGGCCGAAGAGCGTCGCCGTGTAACCCGTGGCCCGTGCCTCGTCGACGACCCGGCGCAGGTAGTCCCGTACGCCGCCGAAGCGCTCGAAGTAGGCGTCCATCAGGCCGCGGGCCTCGGCCGCCTCGATGTTCAGCTGCTGGGACAGGCCGAAGGCGGACAGGCCGTACGCCAGGCCGTAGGACATGGCCTTGATCTTGCGGCGCATCTCCGCGTCGACCGCGGACTGCTCGACGGAGAAGACCTGGGCGGCGGCGGTGGTGTGCAGGTCCTCGCCCGACGTGAACGCCTCGGTCAGGCCCGCGTCCTCGGAGAGGTGGGCCATCACCCGCAGCTCGATCTGGCTGTAGTCGGCCGTCATCAGGGACTCGAAGCCCTCGCCGACCACGAAGCCGCGGCGGATCGCGCGGCCCTCGTCGGTGCGGACCGGGATGTTCTGCAGGTTCGGGTCGGTGGAGGAGAGGCGGCCGGTCGCGGCGACCGTCTGGTTGAACGTGGTGTGGATGCGGCCGTCCGCGGCGATCGTCTTGATCAGGCCCTCCACCGTGACGCGCAGCTTGGCCTGCTCGCGGTGGCGGAGCATGATCACCGGGAGTTCGTTGTCCGTCTGGGCGGCCAGCCAGGCCAGGGCGTCGGCGTCGGTGGTGTAGCCGGTCTTGGTCTTCTTGGTCTTCGGCAGGTTCAGCTCGCCGAAGAGGACTTCCTGGAGCTGCTTGGGCGAGCCCAGGTTGAATTCTCGTCCGGCCGCCGCGTGCGCCTCCTTCACCGCCTGCTGGACGGCGCCCGCGAACATCTGCTCCATGGCCTGGAGGTGCTCCCGGTCGGCCGCGATGCCGTGCCGCTCCATGCGGGCGAGCAGCGCGGACGTGGGCAGCTCCATGTCGCGCAGCAGGTTCGCGGCGCCGACGTCCGCCAGACGGCCCTCGAAGGCCTCGCCCAGGTCGAGGATCGCGCGGGCCTGCACCATCAGCACCTCGGCCTCGGCGCCCTCGTCCGCGCCGAACGCGAGCTGTCCGTCGGCCGCGGCGGCGGGGGCCAGCTCGCGGTGCAGGTACTCCAGGGACAGCGCGTCCAGGTCGAAGGAGCGGCGGCCCGGCTTGACCAGGTAGGCGGCGAGGGCGGTGTCCATGCCGACGCCGGCGACGCTCCAGCCGTGCTCGGCGAAGACGCGCATCGCGCCCTTGGCGTTGTGGAAGACCTTCGGCCGGTCCGGGTCCAAGAGCCAGGTCCTGAAGGCCGTCTCGTCGGCCTCGTCGATCTCCGTGGGGTCGAACCAGGCGGCCGTGCCGTCGGACGCGGCGAGCGCGACCTCGGCGACCGAGCCCGTGCCCAGTGCCCAGGTGTCGACCGTGGCCACGCCGAGTGGCTGCGCGCCGTGCTCGGCGAGCCAGCCGGCCAGCTCGCCGGTGCCCAGCACGGTGCCGTCCAGCTCCACGCCGTCCGCCACCACCGGGGTGGCCTCGGCCTCCTCGGCGCCCGGATCGACGGCGTAGAGCCGCTCGCGCAGGGAGGGGTTGCGGATTTCCAGGGTGTCCAGGATCACCGCGACGCCCTTGCGGTCGTACGCCGTCCGCTCCAGGTCGGTGACGGTCCTCGGCAGCTCGACGCGCCGCTCCAGCTCGGTGAGCCGGCGGTTGAGCTTGACGGACTCCAGGTGGTCGCGCAGATTCTGCCCGGCCTTGCCCTTGACCTCGTCGACGCGCTCGACCAGGTCGGCGAACGACCCGAACTGGTTGATCCACTTCGCGGCCGTCTTCTCGCCGACGCCCGGGATGCCCGGGAGGTTGTCGGAGGGGTCGCCGCGCAGGGCGGCGAAGTCGGGGTACTGGGCGGGGGTCAGCCCGTACTTCTCCAAGACCTTCTCCGGTGTGAAGCGGGTCAGCTCGGAGACGCCCTTGGTCGGATACAGGACCGTGGTGTGCTCGCTGACCAGCTGGAAGGAGTCCCGGTCACCGGTGACGATCAGCACGTCGAAGCCCTCGGCCTCGGCCTCGGTGGCGAGCGTGGCGATGACGTCGTCCGCCTCGAAGCCCTCGACGGCGAAGCGGGGCACGTGCATGGAGTCGAGCAGCTCGCCGATCAGCTCCACCTGCCCCTTGAACTCGTCCGGGGTCTTGGAGCGGTTCGCCTTGTACTCGGTGAACTCCTCCGAGCGCCAGGTCTTGCGGGAGACGTCGAACGCCACCGCGAAGTGCGTGGGCGCCTCGTCACGCAGGGTGTTGGCCAGCATCGACGCGAAGCCGTAGATCGCGTTGGTCGGCTGGCCCGTCGCGGTCGTGAAGTTCTCCGCGGGCAGCGCGAAGAACGCGCGGTACGCCAGCGAGTGCCCGTCCATGAGCATCAGCCGCGGGCGGGCGCCGCCGGAGGTGCTTTCGGTCTTCTTCGATGCTGTCTTCGCCACAACCCCGATCCTGCCACGGACCACTGACAGTCGGTCCCGGCCGCGCCCCTTCCACGTCGTGGGCGCGGCGGTGCGCGCGAAATCCGCGAACATCACTCACGATCTCCGCCCGGCCCGGCAGGACGAGTTGTCGGCGGGGCGTGCGAGGATCGGAGACGTACCTCACATGTGTAGGCGAAGGAGCGCGCGATGGCCACCAAGCCGCCCAAGGGTGATCCGGTTCAGGACGCGCCGCAGGTCTCGGAGCCCCAGCACGCGGCGGCGGGCATCCCGGCGATCGGTCACACCCTGCGCATCGCACAGCGGCAGATGGGCGTGAAGCGCACCGCGCTGACGCTGCTGAGTGTCAACCAGAAGGACGGCTTCGACTGCCCGGGCTGCGCCTGGCCGGAGGGGGACCACCGGCACAAGGCGGAGTTCTGCGAGAACGGCGCGAAGGCCGTGGCCGAGGAGGCCACCCTGCGCCGGGTCACGCCGGAGTTCTTCGCCGCGCACTCCGTGGCCGACCTCGCGACCCGCAGTGGCTACTGGCTGGGCCAGCAGGGCCGGCTGACGCACCCGGTGTACCTCCCGGAGGGCGGCGAGCACTACGAGCCGGTCACCTGGGAGCGCGCCTTCGACATCGTCGCTCAGGAGATCGCCGCGCTCGACTCGCCGGACGAGTCGGTCTTCTACACCTCGGGGCGCACCAGCAACGAGGCGGCGTTCCTCTACCAGCTCTTCGCGCGCGAGTTGGGTACGAACAACCTGCCGGACTGCTCCAACATGTGCCACGAGTCGTCCGGTTCGGCCCTGTCCGAGACCATCGGCGTCGGCAAGGGCAGTGTCCTTCTGGAGGACCTGTACAAGTCCGATCTGATCATCGTGGCGGGCCAGAACCCGGGGACCAACCACCCGCGGATGCTCTCCGCCCTGGAGAAGGCCAAGGCGAACGGCGCGAAGATCATCAGCGTCAATCCGCTGCCCGAGGCAGGCCTGGAGCGCTTCAAGAACCCGCAGACCCCCAAGGGGCTCACCGCGGGCGCCGCGCTCACCGACCTGTTCCTGCAGATCCGCCTCGGCGGCGACCAGGCCCTGTTCCGGCTCCTGAACAAGCTGATCCTCGACACCGAGGGCGCCGTCGACGAGGCCTTCGTCGAGGAACACACGCACGGCTACGAGGGGTTCGCCGAGGCCGCCCGCGCCGCCGACTGGGACGAGACGCTCGCGGCGACCGGTCTCACGCGCGCGGAGATCGAGGAAGCGCTGCGCATGGTGCTGGCCTCGAAGCGCACCATCGTGTGCTGGGCGATGGGCCTCACGCAGCACAAGCACTCGGTGCCCACCATCCGCGAGGTGGTGAACTTCCTGCTGCTGCGCGGCAACATCGGCCGCCCGGGCGCGGGCGTCTGCCCCGTGCGCGGCCACTCCAACGTGCAGGGCGACCGCACGATGGGCATCTTCGAGCGGCCCGCGACCGCGTTCCTTGACGCCCTGGAGAAGGAGTTCGGCTTCGCCCCGCCGCGCGAGCACGGCTACGACGTCGTACGGGCCATCCGCGCGCTGCGCGACGGCGAGGCGAAGGTCTTCTTCGCCATGGGCGGCAACTTCGTCTCCGCGTCCCCCGACACGGAGGTCACGGAGGCGGCCATGCGCCGCGCGCGGCTCACCGTGCACGTGTCGACGAAGCTGAACCGCTCGCACGCGGTCACGGGCGCGCGTGCGCTGATCCTGCCGACGCTGGGCCGTACGGAGCGGGATCTCCAGGGCGGCGGCGAGCAGTTCGTGACCGTCGAGGACTCCATGGGCATGGTGCACGCCTCCCGGGGCCGGCTGGAGCCCGCGAGCGGGCAGTTGCTGTCCGAGCCGGCGATCGTGTGCCGGCTGGCGCGCCGGGTGCTGGGCGAGGACAGCCGCACGCCGTGGGAGGAGTTCGAGAAGGACTACGCGACGATCCGCGACCGCATCGGGCGGGTCGTCCCCGGCTTCGAGGACTTCAACGCGCGCGTGGCGCACCCCGGGGGCTTCGCCCTCCCCCACGCCCCGCGCGACGAGCGCCGCTTCCCGACCGCCACCGGCAAGGCCAACTTCACCGCCGCGCCGGTCGAGTACCCCGAGCTGCCCGAGGGGCGGCTGCTGCTCCAGACGCTGCGCTCGCACGACCAGTACAACACCACCATCTACGGCCTGGACGACCGCTACCGGGGGATCAGGAACGGCCGCCGGGTCGTCCTGGTCAACCCGGAGGACGCCCGGAAGCTGGACGTCCGGGACGGCGCGTACGTCGACCTGGTCGGCGAGTGGAAGGACGGGGTGGAGCGTCGGGCGCCCGGTTTCCGCGTCGTGCACTACCCGACGGCCCGCGGCTGCGCGGCGGCGTACTACCCGGAGACCAACGTCCTGGTGCCGCTGGACGCCACCGCGGACACCAGCAACACCCCGGCCAGCAAGTCCGTGGTCGTCCGTCTGGAACAATCGGCGACCGACTGAGCGTTTGCTCAGCCGAACCGCCGGCCGCAGCGACCGGCCGGCGGACCGGACAGACGGAGAACGAAACGGAGCCGGCCCATGGGCGAGCAGCAGCAGGTGCAGTTCCCGCAGGAGGTCATCGACGAGTACGCGGCGCTCGGCGTCGACCTCGTCGCGATGTTCTCGGCCGGGCACCTGGGGACGCGCATGGGCGTCCAGATCGTCGAGGCGTCGGCCGACCGGGTCGTCGGCACCATGCCGGTGGAGGGCAACACCCAGCCCTACGGTCTCCTGCACGGCGGCGCGTCGGCCGTGCTGGCCGAGACGCTCGGGTCGGTCGGCTCGATGCTGCACGGCGGCAGTTCAAAGATCGCCGTCGGTGTCGACCTGAACTGCACCCACCACCGCGGGGCCCGCTCCGGCCTGGTCACCGGGGTGGCCACGCCGGTGCACCGGGGCCGGTCGACCGCGACGTACGAGATCGTGATCAGCGACGAGCAGGACCGCCGGGTGTGCACCGCCCGCCTGACCTGCCTGCTGCGGGACGTGAACCCCGGCGACGGAGCGCGGGCGGGCGCGGCGGGCTGAGCACCGGCCCGGGCCGACCACCGCGTCACCCGGCGCCGCCATTGCTCCCGGCCGTCGGGCACCCATAACGTCGGGGCATGGGACGGGGCGGGGCCCTCGGGCCGGGGGCGGTGGTGGCGGCGTCGCTGATCGCCGTCGCGGCCGTCGGCTGCGGCGACTTCGGTGACGGGGCGGGCGGTTCCGGTGCCCCCGGGCACCACGCGAGCGCGTCGTCCGTACCCCCGCGAGCCGTGTCCGGCGCGCGGTTGTGCGTGAGCGCCGTCGGGTACTGGGCGCGCGAGATGCTGGACGGCGGGGAGCCCTACGGCGACTATCAGTCGATGGGGCTGTCCAACCGGCAGTACGACGTCCTGCGGGAGGTCGTGGACACGGCGCGGGCCACGAGGCGCGATCAAGGCACCCGGGCCGCCCGGAAGTTGATGGACCGCCAGGTGCGGGCGGCGTGTGCCGAGGCGTACCGCGACGGCGGTCCGAGCGACGGTCCGTGGCAGTGACGAGCGGCGTCGGCCCCGTCGAGCCGGGCGAGGACACCCACGCCCGGGACACCCCGCGACCCCGGCCGCGCAGCCCGCTCGCCCGGCGCTACGACCGTCACCGCCGGACCGTCCTCGCGTCCGTCGCGGCCTTCGTCGTACTGGCGGGCGCCGGCTACCTGTACGCGAGCCGGCCAGAACCGCGGCCCGCTCCCCCGCCGCCCTACCCGTCCCAGGCGGTCGGCCTCGCCTACGTGTCCCCCGTGGCCGGTTCGCCCGGGGCCCCGGCCGGCGGCTTCAGCTTCGCCGTGCTGCTGAGCGTGCGGTCCGGCCCGCCCGTCACCCTGACGCGGCTGACCCAGCCCTACGACGGTCTGTCGCTGACGTCGTCCCCCGCGGCACCTTTCCAGACAAAATCGCATTCCTCCCGCAAGATCATCGTCACGCTCCGGGTGACGGAATGTGAAAAAGCGCCCCGGAATCCCGGACTCCCTTTCTTGGATGTAACACTGCGTAATGCACGCGCAATACAAGCGCACAGTTTCATCCTGGGGACGCGCTATGCGCAGGACCTCTCCCAGGCCCTTGAGGTCGCCTGCAGCAACGATTCGGGGTAATCACCAAAACGCCCCAGACACCTGAACGCGGGCCACCGGTCCTGCAAGTTCTCAGCATGTGGACAGGGCGAATCGGCCTGAATTCCGCCCTTCTTCCCACCCAGTACCGCTCTGCATTACCCGGTGTCATAACAAGAGAGTCACAGCATGAGTCAGACTCTCCTCCACCTTCCCCACACCCGCTTAGAGTCACGGCCAGTCACCGCGCCGTCGGATTGTCACTTCGGCCCAGCGCTCGACTCGACCGCCTCCACGGGGAAGCGGCCGTGCCAGGGAAAGGACTGATCGTGCGTCAACGTTCGCTCATCGCCATCACCGCCGCTCTGGCGGCGGGAGCGCTCACCCTCACCGCCTGCGGCTCGCGCGACGACGACGGCGGCTCGGACTCCGGCAACGGCGGCGGTGGCACCACCGTCGTCATCGGCGTCGACGCCCCGCTGACCGGCGACCTGTCCGCGCTCGGCCTCGGCATCAAGAACTCGGCGGACCTCGCGGCCAAGACGGCCAACAAGGAGAAGACCGTCGACGGCATCACCTTCAAGGTCGAGGCCCTCGACGACCAGGGCCAGCCCTCCGTCGGCCAGCAGAACGCCACCAAGCTCGTCGCCGACGACGAGGTCCTCGGCGTCGTCGGCCCGCTGAACTCCTCGGTCGGCGAGTCCATGCAGAAGGTCTTCGACACGGCCAAACTGGTCGAGGTCTCCCCGGCCAACACCAACCCTTCGCTCACCCAGGGCGTGGACTGGCAGACCAAGAAGGTCCGGCCGTACAAGTCGTACTTCCGCACCGCGACCACGGACGCCATCCAGGGCCCGTTCGCCGCGCAGTACGTCTACAACGACTCCAAGAAGCGCAAGGTCTTCGTCATCGACGACAAGAAGACCTACGGTGCCGGCCTCGCCGCCACCTTCACGCAGGAGTTCAAGAAGCTCGGCGGCAAGGTCGTCGGCACCGAGCACATCAACCCGGACACCAAGGACTTCAACGCGGTCGCCACCAAGGTCAAGAACTCCGGCGCCGACGTCGTCTACTACGGCGGCGAATACCCGCAGGCCGGTCCGCTCAGCAAGCAGATCAAGGCCGCCGGGGCCAAGATTCCGGTGGTCGGCGGCGACGGCATCTACAGCGCCGACTTCATCAAGCTCGCCGGCGCGAGCGGCACCGGCGACCTCGCGACCTCCGTCGGCGCCCCGGTGGAGGAGCTCCCCTCCGCCAAGGAGTTCGTCGCCAACTACAAGACGGAGGGATACAAGGAGGCCTACGAGGCGTACGGCGGCTACTCCTACGACTCCGCCTGGGCGATCATCGAGGCCGTCAAGAAGGTCGTCGAGGACAACGACGGGAAGCTTCCCGACGACGCCCGCGCCAAGGTCGTGGACGCCATGCAGAGCGTCTCCTTCGACGGTGTGACCGGCAAGGTCTCCTTCGACGAGTTCGGTGACGCCACCAACAAGCAGCTCACCGTGTACGCCGTCGAGAACGGTGCCTGGAAGTCGGTGAAGTCCGGCACCTACACCGGCTGACCCCCGCACCACTGAGACGAGCCGCGCGGGGCGCTGTTCCACTGGCGCCCCGCGCGGACTCGCATCCGGCCACACTCATCCGTCGAACGTCCGAAAGTCTCGGAGGACATGCGGTGAACGAACTGCCGCAGCAGCTGGTCAACGGCCTGCTACTGGGATCCATGTACGGGTTGATCGCCATCGGCTACACAATGGTCTACGGCATCGTCCAGCTCATCAACTTCGCCCACGGCGAGATCTTCATGACCGGGGCCTTCGGCGCGCTCACGGTCTACATATACATCCTGCCCGACGGCACCTCCATGCTGATCGCCCTGCCCCTGATGCTCCTCGGCGCCATGGTGGTCTCCGTCGCCGTGGCCGTCGGGGCGGAACGGTTCGCCTACCGGCCGCTGCGCGGCGCTCCCCGCCTCGCGCCCCTCATCACCGCCATCGGCCTCTCCCTCGCCCTCCAGCAGGCGGTGTGGGCCTGGTACCCCGAGGCCAAGTCGGCGCGGACCTTCCCCCAGATCGACGGCGGACCCTTCCACATCGGCAGTGTCACCCTCCAGACCGGCGACATCTTCCTGTTCATCGCCGCGCCGGTCAGCATGGCCATCCTCGGCTTCTTCGTGATGCGCACCCGCACCGGACGCGGCATGCAGGCCACCGCCCAGGACCCGGACACGGCCAAGCTGATGGGCGTCAACACCGACCGCATCATCGTGGTCGCGTTCGCGCTCGGCGCCGTCTTCGCCGCCGTGGGAGCCGTGGCCAACGGCCTCAAGTACGGCCAGATCGACTTCAAGATGGGCTTCATCCTCGGCCTGAAGGCCTTCACCGCGGCCGTTCTCGGCGGTATCGGCAACATCTACGGCGCCATGATCGGCGGCATCACCCTCGGTGTCGCCGAGACCCTGGCCACCGCCTACATCGCCGACATCCCCGGCCTGGACAAGTTCGGCAGCCAGTCCTGGTCCGACGTCTGGGCCTTCATCCTCCTCATCCTCGTGCTGTTGTTCAGGCCACAGGGCCTGCTCGGCGAACGCGTTGCGGACAGGGCGTGACACCGATGACCACACAGACCACCGCGCCGAAGAGCGCCGGCACCCCCGCCGCGGGCGACGCGTCCGGCCTCATCGGGATACCCCCGCACCTCGGCCGTGCCCTCGCCACCGGCGGCGGCGTCCTCACCGTCGTCTCCACGTTCCTCGCCTGGACCTGGACCGCCGAGTTCCCCGGTGACCTCACCGTCTACGGCTACCCGGGCGGCCTTCAGGTCCTGGTGCTGATCGCCGGCGCCCTCACCGCCCTGTTCGGCCTCGCGTCGTACGGCGTCAAGGGGCTGCGCTGGCTCGCGCCCGCGGGTGCCGACGCCGCGCTCAAGTTCGCCGCGCTCGCCGCCTTCGCCACCACCTGGTACACGGTCGTCGCGATCAGCGCCCAGCTCGGCGGCGTCGTCAACCTCGAACCCGGCGCCTACGTCGCCGCGGCCGTCACCCTCATCGCGTTCCTGGGCTCGCTCGCCCTGCCCTTCGAGCGCCCCGAGCCGGATCCCTTCGACCCCGACGACACCGGCTGGGACCGGTTCAAGCACAGCAGCTCGCAGAACTGGCAGACCGTCAGGGCGGCCTTCTCCTCGGACGACCCGCGCCCCGTGCGCGCGCTGCCGTCCTACGTCGAGATCCTGGTCATCGTCGCGATCCTCGCCGTGGCCCTGCTCGTGTTCACCTACGGCATCGGCACCGAGTACGACGAACTCTTCGTCGGCTTCCTGATCGTCGCCGGCTTCGGCTTCACCGCCCTGCACCGGTCCGGTCTGATCAGC
Organism: Streptomyces sp. BBFR51; assembly: GCF_044591655.1. Classification (NCBI taxonomy): domain Bacteria; kingdom Bacillati; phylum Actinomycetota; class Actinomycetes; order Kitasatosporales; family Streptomycetaceae; genus Streptomyces; species Streptomyces sp. BBFR51. The sequence goes on from NZ_CP172448.1 coordinate 2,246,938, forward strand.
CACGCCACCGAGATCACCTCGCGGCACCAGAACATCACCGTCTGCGGCGCCTTCATCGCGGCGGCCTGCTTCCCCTTCACCCAGTCCGACGACCAGTACGCCACCCTCGGCGTCTACATCCTGATCTTCGCGACGGTCGCGCTCGGCCTGAACATCGTCGTCGGCCTCGCCGGCCTGCTCGACCTCGGTTACGTGGCCTTCCTCGGCGTCGGCGCCTACGCCGCCTCCATGGTCTCCGGCTCCCCCAGCTCGCCGTTCGACCTGCACCTGCCCTTCTGGGCCGCCGTCCTCGTCGGCGCCGCCGCCTCCCTGGTGTTCGGCGTCCTGATCGGCGCGCCGACCCTGCGGCTGCGCGGCGACTACCTCGCCATCGTGACCCTCGGCTTCGGTGAGATCTTCCGGATCACCGCCAACAACCTGGACGGCACCTCGGGCCCGGACGTCACCAACGGCTCCAACGGCATCTCGTCCATCCCCGATCTCAACGTCCTCGGCTTCGACCTCGGGGTCGCGCACGACATCGGCGGCTTCACCCTCGGGCGGTTCGCCAACTACTTCCTGCTGATGCTGATCATCACGGCCGTCGTCGTCCTCGTCTTCCGGCGCAGCGGCGACTCCCGCATCGGCCGTGCCTGGGTCGCCATCCGCGAGGACGAGACCGCCGCGCTCGCCATGGGCATCAACGGCTTCCGCGTCAAGCTCATCGCGTTCGCCGTCGGCGCCTCGCTGGCCGGACTCGCCGGCACCGTCCAGGCGCACGTCACCTACACCGTCACCCCCGAGCAGTACCTCTTCGCCGGCACCACGCCGCCCAACTCGGCCTTCCTGCTCGCCGCGGTCGTCCTCGGCGGCATGGGCACCATCGCGGGACCGCTCATCGGTGCGGCGCTGCTGTTCCTGATTCCCAACAAGCTCCAGTTCCTCGACGACTACCAGCTCCTCGCCTTCGGACTCGCGCTCGTCCTGCTGATGCGCTTCCGCCCGGAGGGACTCATCGCCAACCGGCGCCGCAAGCTGGAGTTCCACGAAGAGGCCGAAGCGCCCACAGTCCTGAGCAAGACAGGGGCCTGACCACCATGACCACCGACACCACCACCAAGGACACCGCTCCGGGCGCCCCCGCCCCCGGCACCACCATCCTCGACGCACGCGGTGTCACGATGCGCTTCGGCGGTCTGACCGCCGTGAACGGCGTCGACCTCACGGTCAACAGCGGCGAGATCGTCGGCCTGATCGGGCCCAACGGCGCCGGCAAGACGACCTTCTTCAACTGTCTGACCGGTCTCTACACACCGACCGAGGGCGAGGTCCGCTACAAGGGCCAGATCCTGCCCGCGAAGTCCTTCAAGGTGACCGCCGCAGGCATCGCCCGTACGTTCCAGAACATCCGTCTGTTCGCCAACATGACGGTCCTGGAGAACGTCCTCGTCGGCCGTCACACCCGGACCAAGGAGGGCTTCTGGTCGGCCGTCCTGCGCGGTCCCGGCTTCCACCGGGCGGAGGCGGCCTCCCGGGAACGCGCCATGGAGCTGCTGGAGTTCGTGGGCCTGGACAGCAAGGCCGACCATCTCGCGCGGAACCTGCCCTACGGCGAGCAGCGCAAGCTGGAGATCGCCCGCGCGCTGGCCAGCGAGCCGGGGCTGCTGCTCCTGGACGAGCCGACGGCCGGCATGAACCCGCAGGAGACGCGGACCACCGAGGAACTGGTCTTCGCCATCCGCGACAAGGGCGTCGCCGTCCTCGTCATCGAGCACGACATGCGGTTCATCTTCAACCTCTGCGACCGTGTCGCCGTGCTCGTCCAGGGCGAGAAGCTCGTGGAGGGCGACAGCGCCACGGTGCAGGGCGACGAACGCGTCGTCGCCGCCTACCTCGGCGAACCCCTCGAGAACGACCCCGGCGCCGCGGAGGCGGCCGAGGTGGAGGCCGCCGAGGCCGCCCAGGCCGAGACCACCAAGGACACCGCGGCCGGCAAGGAGAACGACCGATGACCGCACTGCTCGAGGTCGAGGACCTCCGCGTCGCCTACGGCAAGATCGAGGCCGTCAAGGGCATCTCCTTCAAGGTGGACGCCGGTGAAGTGGTCACCCTCATCGGCACCAACGGCGCCGGCAAGACCACGACCCTGCGCACCCTGTCGGGTCTGCTGAAGCCGGTCGGCGGCCAGATCAGGTTCGGGGGCAAGTCGCTCAAGAAGGTTCCGGCCCACCAGATCGTCTCGCTGGGGCTCGCCCACTCGCCCGAGGGGCGGCACATCTTCCCCCGCATGACGATCGCCGACAACCTGCGCCTCGGCGCCTTCCTGCGCAACGACAGGCCGGGCATCGAGAAGGACATCCAGCGCGCCTACGACCTCTTCCCGATCCTCGGGGAGCGCCGCAAGCAGGCCGCGGGCACCCTGTCCGGCGGCGAGCAGCAGATGCTCGCCATGGGCCGTGCCCTGATGTCCCAGCCCAAACTGCTCATGCTCGACGAGCCCTCCATGGGGCTCTCCCCGATCATGATGCAGAAGATCATGTCCACGATCGCCGAGCTGAAGTCCCAGGGCACCACCATCCTGCTCGTCGAGCAGAACGCCCAGGCCGCCCTTTCCCTGGCCGACCACGGCCACGTCATGGAGGTCGGCAACATCGTCCTGTCCGGCAGCGGACAGGACCTGCTCCACGACGAGTCGGTCCGCAAGGCCTACCTCGGCGAGGACTGACGCTCCCGAGCCACGACGAGGCCCGCGCCCCCCGATGGGGACGCGGGCCTCGTCGTGGTCCCGGGTCTCAGCCCTTGGACGCCTTCTTCTCCTCGGCGTCCTGGATGACCGCCTCGGCCACCTGCTGCATCGACATCCGCCGGTCCATGGAGGTCTTCTGAATCCAGCGGAAGGCGGCCGGCTCGGTCAGGCCGTACTCCGTCTGGAGCACCGACTTGGCGCGGTCCACCAGCTTGCGGGTCTCCAGCCGCAGGCTGAGGTCGGCGACCTCCTGCTCCAGCGCCTTCAACTCGGTGAACCGCGAGACGGCCATCTCGATCGCCGGTACGACGTCGCTCTTGCTGAACGGCTTCACGAGGTACGCCATGGCCCCGGCGTCCCGGGCCCGCTCCACCAGGTCGCGCTGCGAGAAGGCGGTCAGCATCAGCACCGGCGCGATGCTCTCCTCGGCGATCTTCTCGGCCGCGGAGATGCCGTCCATCTTGGGCATCTTCACATCGAGAATCACCAGGTCGGGCTTGTGCTCCCGGGCCAGCTCCACGGCCTGCTCCCCGTCACCGGCCTCGCCGACGACGGAGTACCCCTCCTCCTCCAGCATCTCTTTGAGATCCAGCCGGATGAGCGCCTCGTCCTCGGCGATGACGACACGGGTCGTCAGCGGAGGCACGTGCGACTGGTCGTCGTCGGGCACGTCTACGGGCTGGGGCGGCTCGGGGGCGGTCACGTGAGCTCCTCGTTCGGGGCAGGGGTACTGCTGACAAGAGCCTACCTAGCTCCTGTATGTTTGAGTCACCGAGGGGCTACACTGACCTTCGGTTCGAAGAGGCTCCGGTAGTCCAATCGGCAGAGACGATGCCCTCAAAAGGCATTCAGTGTGGGTTCGAGTCCCACCCGGGGCACTTTACCTTCCTTTCGAAGGCACCCCCGAGCGCCTGCGGGGCACCCGTTCAGCGGTCGTCCTCCCCGATGTGGTGCACGCGCACGAGGTTCGTCGTGCCCGACACCCCGGGCGGGGAGCCGGCGGTGATGACCACGACGTCGCCCTTCTCGCAGCGCCCGTACCTGGTGAGCAGTTCGTCCACCTGGTCGACCATCGCGTCCGTGGAGTCCACGTGCGGGCCGAGGAAGGTCTCCACGCCCCAGGTCAGGCTCAGCTGCGAACGCGTCGCCGGCTCCGGGGTGAAGGCGAGCAGCGGAATGGGCGAGCGGTAGCGGGAGAGACGGCGGACGGTGTCGCCGGACTGCGTAAGGGCCACCAGGAACTTCGCGCCGAGGAAGTCACCCATCTCCGCCGCCGCGCGGGCGACCGCGCCGCCCTGGGTGCGGGGCTTGTTGCGCTCGGTCAGCGGGGGCAGCCCCTTGGCGAGGATGTCCTCCTCGGCCGCTTCGACGATCCGGGCCATCGTGCGCACCGTGTCGGTCGCGTGCTTGCCGACACTGGTCTCGCCGGAGAGCATCACGGCGTCCGTGCCGTCGATCACCGCGTTGGCGACGTCGGAGGCCTCCGCGCGGGTCGGTCGGGCGTTGTCGATCATCGAGTCGAGCATCTGGGTGGCGACGATGACCGGCTTGGCGTTGCGCTTCGCGAGCTTGACCGCGCGCTTCTGGACGATCGGCACCTGCTCCAGGGGCATCTCGACGCCGAGGTCGCCCCGGGCGACCATGATGCCGTCGAAGGCCGCGACGATGTCCTCGATGTTCTCCACGGCCTGCGGCTTCTCGACCTTGGCGATGACGGGGAGGCGGCGGCCCTCCTCGTCCATGATGCGGTGCACGTCGACGATGTCCCGGCCGCTGCGCACGAAGGACAGCGCGATGACGTCGAAGCCGCTGCGCAGGGCCCAGCGCAGGTCGTCCTCGTCCTTCTTGGACAGGGCGGGCACGGACACGGCGACGCCCGGCAGGTTGAGGCCCTTGTGGTCGGAGACCATGCCGCCCTCGATCACCGTCGTGCGGACGTGGGGGCCCTCGACGCCGGTCACCTCCAGGCAGACCTTGCCGTCGTCGACGAGGACGCGTTCACCGGGGGTGACGTCGGCGGCGAGGCCCGCGTAGGTGGTGCCGCAGGTGTGGCGGTCGCCGGCGACGCCCTCCTCGACGGTGATGGTGAAGGCGTCGCCGCGTTCAAGGAGTACGGGTCCTTCCGCGAAGCGGCCGAGGCGGATCTTCGGACCCTGAAGGTCGGCGAGGGCGCCGACGCTGCGGCCGGTCTCGTCGGACGCCTTCCGGACACGGTGGTAGCGCTCTTCGTGTTCGGCGTGGGTGCCGTGACTGAAATTGAAGCGGGCGATGTCCATTCCGGCGTCGACCAGGTCCTTGATCTGGTCGTACGAGTCGGTGGCGGGCCCAAGAGTACAGACGATCTTTGCTCGGCGCATGACTCGAGCCTATGACTTACCGGCCGGTAGCGAATTGGCCGCGTATGACCACTCAACAACCTTTGAGTAAAGGGTTATTGACAAGTGTTGAATTGTGCGCCGGGGCGCTCCGATGAGCATTCCGGGCGGTTCTTATTGCGCCTTTCGGGCAATTGAGCGACGACCTGTTGACACGCAGGGTGATCACGAAGGAATCTACGCGCGTTGTTGATGCCGTGTAGTCAAGGAGAACCAGCCATGCCGTTGAACCGCCGGAAGTTCCTGAGCAGGTCCGCCGTGACGGGGGCGGGGGTCGCGCTGGCCGGCGCGGCGGCGGCTCCGGCGGCCGAGGCGACCACCCCCGCGCACAAGGGACACAAGGGACACAAGAAGCCCAAGCGATACGCCCTGACCGTGCTCGGCACCACCGACCTGCACGGCCACGTCTTCAACTGGGACTACTTCAAGGACGCCGAGTACACGGACGCCGCGGGCAACGCCCAGGGCCTCGCCCGGATCTCCACGCTGGTGAACCAGGTCCGCGAGGAGAAGGGCCGCCACAACACGCTGCTGCTGGACGCGGGCGACACCATCCAGGGCACCCCGCTGACGTACTACTACGCGAAGGTGGACCCGATCACCGCCAAGGGCGGTCCGGTGCACCCCATGGCGCAGGCGATGAACACCATCGGCTACGACGCGGTGGCGCTCGGCAACCACGAGTTCAACTACGGCATCGAGACCCTGCGCAAGTTCGAGGAGCAGTGCGACTTCCCGCTGCTCGGCGCGAACGCGGTCGACGCGAAGACCCTGAGGCCCGCCTTCCCGCCGTACTTCATGAAGACGTTCCGGGTGAAGGGCGCGCCGCCGGTGAAGGTGGCGGTGCTGGGGCTGACCAACCCGGGCATCGCGATCTGGGACAAGGCGTACGTGCAGGGGAAGCTGGCCTTCCCGGGGCTCGAGGAGCAGGCGGCCAAGTGGGTGCCGAAGCTGCGCTCGATGGGCGCGGACGTGGTGGTCGTGTCGGCGCACTCCGGCTCGTCGGGCACCTCCTCCTACGGTGACCAGGTCCCGTACGTCGAGAACGCGGCGGCCAACGTGGCCAGGCAGGTGCCGGGCATCGACGCGATCCTCGTCGGGCACGCGCACGAGGAGATCGCGGAGCTGAGGGTCGTCAACGACGAGACGGGGAGGACGGTCGTGCTCTCCGAGCCGCTGTGCTTCGCCGAGCGGCTCACCCTGTTCGACTTCGAGCTGGTCTTCGAGCGGGGCCGCTGGCACGTGGAGTCGGTGAAGGCGTCGCTGCGCGACTCCGGCTCGGTCGCCGACGACCCGCGGATCACCAGGCTGCTGACGGACGAGCACGAGAAGGTGGTGGCGTACGTCAACCAGGTCGTCGGGAGTGCGACCGAGACGCTGACGACGGTCGAGGCGCGGTACAAGGACGCGCCGATCATCGACCTGATCACCAAGGTGCAGGAGGACGTGGTCAAGGAGGCGCTGGCGGGCACGGAGTACGCCTCGCTGCCGGTGCTGGCCCAGGCGTCGCCCTTCTCGCGGACCTCCGAGATCCCGGCCGGCGACGTGACGATCCGGGACCTGTCGAGCCTGTACGTGTACGACAACACGCTGGTCGCCAAGCTGATGACGGGCGCGCAGCTGCGGGCGTACCTGGAGTACTCGGCGGAGTACTACGTGCGGACCGCCGCCGGTGCGCCGGTGGACGTGGACAAGCTGACGAACGCGAACGGCCGTCCGGACTACAACTACGACTACGTGTCGGGCCTGAAGTACGAGATCGACGTCGCGCAGGCGCCCGGCTCGCGGATCAAGAACGTCACCCGCGACGGTGCTCCGCTGGACGACGCCCAGGAGTTCGTGCTGGCCGTGAACAACTACCGGGCCAACGGCGGCGGCGCCTTCCCGCACGTGGCTTCGGCCAAGGAGCTGTGGTCGGAGTCGACGGAGATCCGCACGCGGATCGCGGAGTGGGCGACGGAGAAGGGTGTGCTGGACCCGAAGGACTTCGCGTCCGTGGACTGGTCGCTGACGCGCGAGGGCGCACCGGTGTTCTGAACCCCGTCCAGGAGCCGCCCGTGCTTCGGCAGCCTCAGATTCCGTCCACCAGGGGGGTGAGCGCCCGGTGGTGGCGCGCGGACGGGATCTGGGGCTGCCCGTTTTCCAGGCCGAAGGTGGTGAAAGCGGTGCGGCCCGGCAGCGGGTACGGCTCCTGCCCCGTCAGGTCGTTGAGGATGGTCGCGCCGCGCCAGGCGGCGAGGCCCAGGTCGGGCGCGCCGACCCCGTGGGTGTGCGTCTCGGCGTTCTGGACGTAGACGGATCCGGTGACGCAGGGGTCGAGGACGAGGCGGAAGCGGTCGTCGACGCGGGGGCGTTCCCGGCTGTCGCGCCGCATGTAGGGGTCGAGGCCGGCCAGGACGCGGCCGAGGGGGCGTTCGCGGTAGCCGGTGGCGAGCACGACGGCGTCGGTGGTGAGGCGGGAGCGGGTCTTCTGCTGGGCGTGTTCCAGGTGGAGTTCGACCCTGGTGGTCGCGATGCGCCCGGCGGTGCGGACGTGGACGCCGGGGGTGAGGGTGGTGTCGGGCCAGCCGCCGTCGAGGGTGCGGTGGTACAGCTCGTCGTGGATGGCGGCGGTGGTGTCGGCGTCGATGCCCTTGTGCAGCTGCCACTGCTGGGCGACGAGGCGGTCGCGGACCGGTTCGGCCAGGCCGTGGAAGTAGCGGGTGTAGTCGGGGGTGAAGTGCTCGAGGCCGAGCCTGGAGTACTCCATGGGCGCGAAGGCCTCGGTGCGGCCGAGCCAGTGCAGCTTCTCCCGGCCGGCGGGGCGGTGGCGGAGCAGGTCGAGGAAGACCTCCGCGCCGGACTGGCCGGTGCCGATGACGGTGACGTGCCCGGCGGCGAGGAGGGCGTCGCGGTGGCCGAGGTAGTCGGCGGCGTGGACGACGGGGACGGCGGGATCGTCGACGAGGGGCCGGAGCGGGTCGGGGACGTGGGGTTCCGTGCCGACGCCGAGGACGACGTTCCTGGTGTGGGTGCGGCCGAGGGCCTCGGCCTCTCCCTCGGCGTCGAGCTGGGTGTAGTCGACCTCGAAGAGGCCCCGTTCGGGGTTCCAGCGGACGGCGTCGACCTGGTGGTGGAAGCGCAGGGAGGCCAGGTTCTGGGCGACCCAGCGGCAGTAGGCGTCGTACTCGGCGCGCTCGATGTGGAAGCGTTCGGCGAAGTAGAAGGGGAAGAGACGCTGTCTTGCCCTGAGGTGGTTGAGGAAGCTCCAGGGGCTGGCCGGGTCGGCGAGGGTGACCAGGTCGGCGAGGAAGGGGACCTGGACGCGCGCGCCGTCGATGAGCAGACCGGGGTGCCAGTGGAAGTCGGGGCGCTGGTCGTAGAAGACGGCGTCGAGGCCGGTGAGGGGGTCGGCGAGGGCCGCGAGGGAGAGGTTGAAGGGGCCGATGCCGATGCCGACGAGGTCGCGGGGGGCGTCGGGGGTGGGGTGCTGGGCGGCGTTCATCGGGGGGTGCGTCCTTCCAGGGAGCTTTCCACGAGGGTGAGGAGCCCGGCCAGGTCGTCGGGCCGGGTGTGGGGGTTGAGGAGCGTCGCCTTGAGCCAGAGCCGGCCGTCGGCGCGGGCCCGGCCGAGGACGGCGCGGCCGGTGGTGAGCAGCGTGCGGCGTACGGCGGCGACGGCGTCGTCGGTGGCGTGGGCGGGCCGGAACAGGACCGTGCTGATGGTGGGCGGGGTGTGCAGGTGGAACCCCGGGTGGGCCTCGACCAGGCCGGCGAACTCCTGGGCGAGGGAGCAGACCGCGTCGACGAGGGCGCCGAGTCCCGAGCGGCCCAGGGTCTTGAGGGTGACGGCGGTCTTGAGGACGTCGGGGCGGCGGCTGGTGCGCGGGGAACGGCCGAGGAGGTCGGGGAGGCCCGCCTCGGTGTCGTCGTCGGCGTTGAGGTAGTCGGCGCGGTGGTGGAGCGCGGCGAGGTCGTCGGCGTCCGTGACCGTGAGGAGGCCGGCGGGGATCGGTTGCCAGCCGAGTTTGTGCAGGTCGAGGGCGACGGTGTGGGCGGCTTCCAGTCCCGCCAGCCTGGGGCGGTGCCGGTCGCTGAACAGGAGGCCGGCACCGTAGGCGGCGTCGACGTGGAGGCGGGCGTCGTGGGCGGCGCAGCGGGCGGCGATCTCGGGCAGCGGGTCGACGAGCCCGGCGTCGGTGGTGCCGGCGGTGGCGGCGACGAGGTGCGGTCCGGGGACCTGGGTGAGGGCCTCGTCGAGGGCGGCGGGGTCGAGGGTGCCGGCGGGGGCGGGGACGACGACGGGCTCGGGCAGCCCCAGCAGCCAGACGGCGCGGGGCAGCGAGTGGTGGGCGTTCGCCCCGTGGACCAGCCGCAGGCCGGCGCCGTGCGTTTCGCGCGCGAGCAGGACGGCGAGCTGGTTGGACTCGGTGCCGCCGGTGGTGACGAGGGCGTCCGCGGCGCCGGTCTCGCGGGCGAGGGCACGAGTGACGAGGGCTTCCAGCGCGGAGGCGGCGGGCGCCTGGTCCCAGGAGTCGAGGGAGGGATTGAGGACGCTCGCGGCGAGGTCCGCGGCCGCGGCGACGGCGAGGGGCGGGGCGTGGAGGTGGGCGGCGCACAGGGGGTGCGCGGGGTCGGCGGCGCCCTCGGCGAGCGCGGTGACCAGGACGCGGAGCGCCTCGGGGTCGCCCCGGTCGGGCAGGATCTCACCGGCCGCGGCCGCCACCCGGGCGGCGACGGCACCGGGGCCGCCGGGGGGCAGCGGTCCGCCGCGTGCGGCCGTGCCGGTGCGCAGGGCGTCGAGCACGGTGTCGAGCAGGGGCCGCAGGGCGTCGGAGCCGTGCGGGCCCGAGGCGAGGGGCGGCAGGCCCATGGGCTGTCCTCCGGGGGCGGGGACTGGGGTTCCAGCTTGTACGCGGATGCGCGCGTACGCCCGGACAGCTCAGCGATCACAACCCGAACGGGGTACCGGCACAGCCCCTCCCCCGCTGATCCCGGCCCACACGGAACTCGGTGCACGCCGCCCCGCACCGCGAACACGCCCCGTGCCCGCAAGCCCACGACACGGCACCCGGCCGAGCCGACGAGACACACCGGCCTCACCCTGAGGCGGGCGGGCACCTGCCCCTACAGCTGATCCCCGCCCGCACCGGGCCCAGAGCAGGCCGCCCCCGCACCGCACACACCCCGAACCCCCGTGGCCACAGCCACAACACGGAACCCGACCGACCCAGCGAGACACACCGGCCTCACCCTGAGGCGGGCGGGCACCTGCCCCTACAGCTGATCCCCACCCGCACCGGGCCCAGAGCGGGCCGCCCCCGCACCGCGGACACACCCCGAACCCCCGTGGCCACAGCCACGACACGGAACCCGGCCGACCCGGCGAGAGACATCTACCGCGCCCAGGGCGAACACGCGCCCGCTCCCACCCCGCCCGCACTGGGCTCACTTCGGGCCGCCACCAACCTCAGCGCGAGCCGCCTCCTGCGCCGCCGGGCTCGGTGGGGCCCCCGCGGGCACCTCCCGAACCCGATGTCCACGTGCCCGCGGTACGAAAACCCCGGCCGGCCCGGCGGGAGGCACCCTCCGTGTCCGGGGCGGGTGGGCGCCTGGTCCCACGGTCGACCGCTTCCCGCCGGAAGCGGGGGCGTGCGGCCCGGGGGCCGGCTCCGGACATCGCGGGCCCCGGTGGAGCGTGGTAGCCGATTCGCGGGTCAGTCCGTGTCCGCCGCCCGTACTCGCAGCGCGCGGGCGAGGTCGTCGAGTTGGTCGGCGAGCTTGCGGCGCAGGGCGGGGATCGGGGCGGCGTCGCTCAGGCACTCCTGGCCCAGGCGCAGGTTGTCGGCGTCGACGGCGTGGCCGGGGAAGGCCCAGCGGCCGGCGGCGTCGGCGATGGCGGGGCCGCGGCGGGCGGCGAGCGCAACGGCCGCGGCGTAGTAGCGCGGCACGTAGTCGCGCACGAGGTCGGCCTGTTCGGGCTGCCAGAAGCCCTGGGCGGTGGCGGTGAACAGGTAGTTGGAGAGGTCGTCGGAGGCGAACATGGCCTCCCAGGCGCGGCTCTTGGCCTCGGCGTCGGGCAGCGCGGCACGGCAGCGGACGGCGCCCTCCTGGCCGGTGGCGCTCGGGTCGCGTTCGAGCTCGGCGGCGATGGCGGCCTCGTCGGTGGCGCCGAGGACGGCGAGCCGGGTGAGGATGCGCCAGCGCAGCTCCGGGTCGAGTTCGGGTCCGCCGGGCACGGTGCCGTCGGCGAGCCAGGCGGCGATGGTGTCGGGGTGGGCGGCGGTGGCGATGCGGTGGCGTACGGCGATCAGGCGCAGCCCGGGGTGGTCGCCGTCCTCGGTACGGCGGATGAGGTCGCGGCACAGCTCGGCGAGGGTGGTGAGGGCGGCGGGCCGCTCCTCGGGGGTGACGTAGCGGTCGGCGACCTGGCCGGCGGCGAAGGCGAGGACGCCGTCGACGAGCGCGAGGTCGGTCTCGTGGGGGAGGTGGGCGCGGGCGATGTCCAGGTAGGTGCGGGCGGGGAGTTCGCCGTCACGGACGGCGTCCCTGAGGGCGTTCCAGACGACGGCCCGGGTGAGCGGGTCGGGCAGGCCGGACAGGCCGGCGCGGATCGTCCGGAAGGACTCGGCGTCGAAGCGGATCTTGGCGTAGCTCAGGTCGCCGTCGTTGAGGACGATCAGGGCGGGGAGCTTGCCGATGGGCCGGGGCTCGGCCTGGGGCACGTCGATGTCGAGGCGTTCGCGCGGGGTGAGGCTGCCCTCGCCCGCGGGGTCCTGGTCGTAGAGGCCCACGGCGATGCGGTGGGGCCGTTCGCCGGTGCGGGCGACGGTGAGCGCGCGGGTGCCGTTGTCGCCGGTGACGCGCGGGGTGAGGGTGTCGACGCCGGTGGTGCGCAGCCAGGCGTCGGCCCAGGCGTGGACGTCGCGGTCGGTGGCGGCGGCGAGGGAGTCGATGAAGTCGGCGAGGGAGGCGTTGGCGAACTTGTGCCGCTCGAAGTGGATGTTGATGCCCGCCAGGAAGTCCTTCTCGCCGAGCCAGGCGACCAGCTGGCGCAGGGCGGAGGCGCCCTTGGCGTAGGAGATGCCGTCGAAGTTGAGGAGGGCGGAGGCGGTGTCCTCGACGTTCTCGGGGGCGACGGGGTGGGTGGAGGGGCGCTGGTCGGCGTCGTAGCCCCAGGCCTTGCGGGTGACGCCGAAGTCGGTCCAGGTGTCGGTGAAGCGGGTCGCCTCGGCGGTGGTCTGGTAGCCCATGTACTCGGCGAAGGACTCGTTCAGCCAGATGTCGTCCCACCAGCGCAGGGTGACGAGGTCGCCGAACCACATGTGGGCCATCTCGTGGGCGATGACCATGGCGCGGGTCTGCCGCTGGGTCTCGGTGACCGCGGACCGGAAGACGAACTCGTCGCGGAAGGTGACCAGGCCCGGGTTCTCCATCGCGCCGGCGTTGAACTCGGGGACGAACGCCTGGTCGTAGGAGTCGAAGGGGTAGGGCTCGGTGAACTTCTCGTGGTACCGGTCGAAGCAGCCGCGGGTGACCTCGAACAGTTCGTCGGCGTCCACGTCCAGGTGGGGCGCGAGCGAGCGGCGGCAGTGGATGCCGAAGGGCAGCCCGCGGTGCTCGGTGCGCACGGAGTGCCAGGGTCCGGCGGCGACGGCGACGAGGTAGGTGGAGATCAGCGGGGTGGTGGCGGCCTTCCAGTGGCCGTCGCCGGTGTGCTCGGTAATTCCGTTGGCCAGGACGGTCCAGCCCTCGGGGGCGGTGACGGTGAGGTCGAAGACCGCTTTGAGGTCGGGCTGGTCGAAGGCGGCGTACACGCGCTGGACGTCGTCGAGGAACAGCTGGGTGTAGACGTAGGTCTCGCCGTCGGCGGGGTCGGTGAAGCGGTGCATGCCCTCGCCGGTGCTGGAGTAGCGCATGGCCGCGTCGACGCGCAGTTCGTGCTCGCCGGGGGTGAGTCCCTTCAGCGCCAGCCGGTTCTCGTCCAGGCCGGCCGGGTCCAGGGGCTGTCCGTCCAGAGTGACGGCGCGCAGTTCGGCGGGCTTGACCTCGACGAAGGTGTCCGTGGTGTCCGTGCCGTCCGTGTCGCCGCGGACGGTGAACCGGATGACGGTACGGGAGTCGAAGGTCTCGTCCCCACGCGTCAGATCGAGGTCGATCGCGTAGTGGTGGACGTCGAGGAGCCGGGAACGGGTCTGCGCTTCGTCGCGCGTCAGTACGGACATGCACGACATGCTGCCTGATGCGGTGGGCAGCGCACAGAGGCGGTTCGGTACGCGGAGTATGTCCGGTCCGCCGCCCCTGCCACCGCGCGCCCCCGGGCGTGCGCCCCGTGGGCGGGGGCGCACCCCGCGTCAGTCGGCGGCCGGGGCCGGGCCGCTGCCGTTGCTCTCCGCGATGCGCTCGTGGTGGTGGATCACCTCGGCGATGATGAAGTTGAGGAACTTCTCGGCGAACGCCGGGTCGAGCTTGGCGCTCTCGGCGAGGGCGCGCAGCCGGGCGATCTGCTGGGCCTCACGGGCCGGATCGGCGGGCGGCAGCTGGTGGCGGGCCTTGAGGTGGCCGACCTGCTGGGTGCACTTGAAGCGCTCGGCGAGCATGTGGAGGACGGCCGCGTCGATGTTGTCGATGCTGTCCCGCAGCCGGGCCAGCTCCTCACGGACGGCGGGGTCGACGGCATCGGTACCGGTGTTGCTGGTGGTCATGGGCGCACACCCTACGGGCGGGGCCCCGGCTGTCGCAGACCGTCTCAGGCGCTGAACGCCTTACAGTCCTCGTAGAGTGGGAAACAGGGTTCAGGCGTCTTGGGGGTCGGGCGTGGCGAACGGCGGACCGGTCGAGCACGGGTTCCCGCACCTGGAGACGGTGCGGGAGGCCGTCACCGCGCTGTACCGGCGGCTGTCGTACGACACCGTGCAGACGTTCTCGGCCAGTGTGGCCCCGGTCGACGTGGCGTTCTGCGACACCGACGACCTGTATCTGGGCGCGCAGCGGGTGGCGCACGAGCTGGTACGGCACTACCGGCTGCCCGATGCCCGCATGATCGTCTCCTTCCGCGAGATGACCCACGCGGCGAACGTGGAGCTCACGGCGGGCCCGGAGTACTTCATCGAGCTGAACGACCGCTTCCGCACCCATCGCCGGGACATCGGCGCGGCCCTGGCGCACGAGGTGATGCACGTCTACCTGCACCGCCTCGACCTGTCCTTCCCCGGCACCCGGGACAACGAGATCCTCACCGACACGGCGACGACGTACCTGGGCGCCGGCTGGCTGCTCCTCGACGCCTTCCGGGAGGACTCGACGTCCTCGCAGAAGCTGGGGTACCTGACGCCGGAGGAGTTCGGTTACGTCCTGGCCAAGCGGGCGCTGCTGTTCGGCGAGGACCCCTCGGTGTGGTTCACGAGTCCGCAGGCCTACACGGCGTACGGCAAGGGCATGGCCCGGGCCCGCCGGGACGAGCAGCAGCCGCCCCTCACCGCGGCCGGCTGGGCGGGCCGCCGCCGCTACGCCCGGGACCGCCGCCACGCGCAGGACCCGCACGCCGCGGGCGCGGCGGCGGACGGCCCTTACTCCTTCACCGCGCAGGCGCCCGGACAGCTCCGGGTGTCGTTCCCCTGCCCGACCTGCCACCAGCGGATCAGGGTGCCGGTGCGCGGGCGGGTCCGGGCGCGGTGCGGGCTGTGCCGGACGGTGCTGGAGTGCGACACGTAATGCGGCGCGCGGGGCGCGGGGGCACTGCTTCAATGCGCCTATGACACAGGCCATCGAAGAACCCTGGGGCATCAGCGTGTTCGGCTCGGGCACGGTGCGGGCCGAGCCGGGACTCGCGCGGGTGCAGCCGGCGGTGGACGTGCTGGAGCCCTCGCCCGACCGGGCATTCCAGAAGGCCGGTGAGGCCGTGGCCCGGCTGCGGGAGGTGCTGCGCCGGCACGGCGTGCCGGACGTCTCGGTCTCGGGCTCCCGGCTCAGTCTCAGCTCCGAGTACGACGGGCACGGGGGTGAGCGGACACTGCTCGGGTACCGGTGCCAGGCCTCGTACTCGGTGGAGACCGAGGCACTGGACGACCTCGAGCGGCTGATCGTGGACGTGGTCGACGCGGGCGCCCACCGGATCGACAGCGTCGAGTTCGACGTACGCGACCGGCCCGCGCTGCTCGACGAGGCGCGGCGCAGGGCCGTGGCCGCCGCCCGCCGCAAGGCCCAGGTGTACGCGGAGGCGGCGGAGACGCGGCTGGGACCGGTGCTGCACATCCAGGACGTGGAGTCCGAGCCCTTCGCCGCGTTCCGCGCCGCCAAGGGCGGCGGTCCGTCCGGCGCCCTGGCTCCGGGCGCGGTGGAGGTGACCGCCAAGGTGGTTCTGGGCTTCTCCCTGAGGCACTGAACCTCTCAAAAGCCCCGCCCCACCCTCTACGGCCGCACGATGCCCTGCGCGCGTGCGGCCACGAGCCACTTGGGGAACTCGCCCACCAGCCGGTCGTACAGCTCGGCGTCGCTCACCTTGCGCGGGTCGCGGCCCGCGTGGAAGAAGCCCGCGTTGTCGACGACCCGCTTGTCGGGTACCGCGAGTTCGTCGAGCTTGCGCAGGTACTCGAACTGGCGGCTGCCCGGGTCGCCGAAGCCGACGAACTGCCAGAACAGCGGCAGCGGCGCCGCCTTGCACAGGTACCGCTCCGCGGCGAGCCGGTTGATCGGGCCGCCGTCGGTCTGGAAGACGACCAGAGCGGGGTGGCGGGAGCCGCTGTCCAGGTAGTGGTCGATGACCGCGTCCATGGCCAGGTGGTAGCTGGTCTTGCCCATGTGCCCGAGGCCCGCCACGATCCGCTCGACGCGCCCCTGGTGGTCGGCGAGCGCGATCTCGGTGACGGCGTCGACGTCCGTGGAGAAGAACACCACCGGCACGGTGCCGTCGTCGTCGAGGTGCGCCGACAGTCCGAGTACGCGGTCGGCGAGCGCCTGCACGCTGCCGTCCTTGTAGTACGGCTTCATCGAGCCGGAGTAGTCGACGACGAGGTAGACCGCCGCCCGGGTCCCCTCCATCCCGTTCTTCGTCAGGGACACCCCGGCGCTCTTGTACAGATCGACCAGCGCCGGCGCCGTTTCCTGCACCTTGGTGAGACTGATCGCGGCCATGCGGACTCCCCCGTCACCCCGTACGTACGGCATCTGGGTGCCGAGGCTACGGCACGGCGCACCCCGCCGACCGGCCCACTCTCCGGCATTCGCTATTTTGTTCGCCGCCGTCCCCACCGGCTCACCGTCCCCCGTCCCAAGGAGCCGGCCGTGGATTCCGAGTCCACCATCACCACGTGCTACCGCCATCCCGCGGTGGAGTGCCACGTGCGCTGCACCCGCTGCGAGCGCTACATCTGTCCGGACTGCATGCGCGAGGCGCCGGTGGGCCACCAGTGCCCCGAGTGCGTGAAGGAGGGGGCGCGGTCGGTCCGGCAGGCCCGGACCATCGTGGGCGGCCGGGTCTCGGCGACGCCCGTGGTGACGTACGTGCTGTTCGCGCTGAACGTGCTCGCGTACCTGGCGGAGGTGGTGCGGCCGGAGATCGTGGACCGGTTCGCCATGGTCGGTGCTCGGCTGGTCGGTCCGGACGGCACCTACTACGTCGGCGGAGGGCCGTACCTGACCTCCGGGCCCGTGCGGACCGAGGGCGTCGCCGGGGGTGAGTGGGAGCGGATGCTGACCAGCGCGTTCCTTCACCAGTCTCCCTTCGACGGCACCTTTGGGATCCTGCACATCACGCTGAACATGCTCGCGCTGTGGCAGTTGGGGCGGGTGGTGGAGCTTATGCTCGGCCGGTTGCGTTTCGCCGTCCTGTACCTGCTCTCGGCGCTCGGCGGTTCCGTCCTGGAACTGGTCCTCACCGACCCCGGGCAGGTCTCGGTCGGCGCGTCGGGTGCGGTCTTCGGCGTGGGGGCCGCGTACTACGTGCTGCACCGCCGGCTGGGCGCCGACATGGCACGGGTCAACCGTTTCATGGCCGGTCTGGTGCTGTGGCTGCTGGTCTCCGCCGCGTTCACCTCGTGGCAGGGGCATCTCGGCGGCCTCCTGGTGGGCGGCGCGCTGGCCCTGGCCTTCGCGTACGCGCCCCGGGACGGGCGCCGGGTGGCGGTGCAGGCCGGTGCGGGGGCCGGGCTGGTGGTGCTGCTGGCGGTGACGGCGGCGGTCAAGGTGTCCGAAATGACAGGCGGAGGTATTCCCCTATGAAACGTGCCGGAGTGCTGCTTCTCGCGGCCGTTCCCGTGATCGCCACGGGCGTGTACTTCGTGGTGCCGGGGGACTCCGCGGACTCGGCCGGGGTCCCGACCGCCGCGTCCTCCGCCACCGCCCGGTCGACCCGCGACCGCGACGACGCCAAGGACCGGGCCGAGGAGGAGCGGGAGGCGGACGACGCGCTGATCGCCGACCTGCCGCCGGGGCTCGCCGCGCCCGCGAAGAAGGAGCTGGCCCAGCAAATCGTCTCCAGCGCGGAGAACTCGACCACCGAGTGGCGCACCGCCTACGGCACCATCGAGGACCTCGGGGACGGCGACGGATACACCGCGGGCATCATCGGCTTCTGCACCGGCACCCACGACCTGCTCACCCTGGTCGAGCGCTACACCGAGGCCCACCCCGACAACGGCCTGGCCGAGTACCTGCCCGCCCTGCGCGAGGTCGACGGCACCGACTCCCACGAGGGCCTGGACCCGGGCTTCACGGCGGCCTGGCAGGCGGAGGCGGAGGTCCCGGCGTTCCGCACGGCCCAGGAGGAGGAGCGCGACCGCGTGTACTTCGAACCGGCGGTCCGCCTCGCCAAGCTGGACGGCCTCGGCACGCTCGGCCAGTTCGTCTACTACGACGCGATGGTCTTCCACGGCCCCGACACGGACGCCGAGGGCTTCTACGGGCTGCGCGAACAGGCCCTGGGCGAGGCGAAGACGCCGGGCCAGGGCGGCTCCGAGGAGGCCTACCTGGACACGTTCCTGGACGTCCGCGAGCAGGCCATGGAGGCCAAGCGTCCGGGCATCGACACCTCCCGCGTCGACACCGCCCAGCGCCGGTTCCTGAAGGCCGGGAACCTGAAGCTGGCGACGCCTCTGGTGTGGGAGATGTACGGGGACACCTACAACGTGCCCTGAGCGTGCGACGGCGCCTGCCCCTTCGTCCGGTCGGGGACAGGGCAGGCGCCATCAGTGTTCCGCACGCCATTGTGCGGGACGATCTTCGGTTGTTCCGTCTTCGGTTGTTCCGTCCGTCAGACCGCGAGGGCGCGGTCGGTCGGGCGGATCGGGGCCGGCAGTTCGCTGGCTCCGGTCAGGAAGCGGTCGGCGCCCCGCGCGGCCGAGCGGCCCTCGGCGATCGCCCAGACGATGAGCGACTGGCCGCGGCCGGCGTCACCGGCGACGAACACACCCGGCACGTTGGTCTGGAAGTCGGCGTCCCGGGCGATGTTACCGCGTGCGTCGAGCTCCAGTCGGAACTGGTCGACCAGACCGTTCTCCCGGTCCGTACCGGTGAAGCCCATGGCGAGGGTGACCAGCTGGGCAGGGATCTTGCGCTCGGTGCCCGGCTTCGGGGTGAGCTTGCCCTCGACGAACTCGACCTCGCTCATGTGCAGCCACTGGACGTTGCCGTCCTCGTCGCCCTCGAAGTGGGTGGTGGAGACGGCGTAGACCCGCTCGCCGCCCTCCTCGTGGGCGCTGGTGACCTTGTAGAGCATCGGGAAGGTCGGCCACGGCTGCGCGAGCGGGTTCCGCTCCTCGCCCGGCCGGGGCATGATCTCCAGCTGCGTGACGGAGGCCGCGCCCTGGCGGTGGGCGGTGCCCACGCAGTCGGCGCCGGTGTCGCCGCCGCCGATGACGACGACGTGCTTGCCCTCGGCCGAGATGGGGGGCGCCACGTAGTCGCCCTCCTGGACCTTGTTGGCCAGCGGCAGGTACTCCATGGCCTGGTGGATGCCCTTGAGTTCGCGGCCGGGGACCGGCAGGTCGCGGGAGGTGGTGGACCCGGCGGCGATGACGACGGCGTCGTACCGCTTCTTCAGGTCGGTGGCCTTGAGGTCGCGGCCGATCTCGACGCCGGTGCGGAAGCGGGTGCCCTCCGCGCGCATCTGCTCTATGCGGCGGTTGATGTGCCGCTTCTCCATCTTGAACTCGGGGATGCCGTAGCGCAGCAGGCCCCCGATGCGGTCCGCGCGCTCGTAGACGGCGACGGTGTGGCCGGCCCGGGTGAGCTGCTGGGCGGCGGCGAGACCCGCCGGGCCCGAGCCGATCACGGCGACGGTCTTGCCGGACAGGCGCTCGGGGATCCGCGGGGCGACGTCCCCGGTCTCCCACGCCTTGTCGATGATGGAGACCTCGACGTTCTTGATGGTGACCGGCGGCTGGTTGATGCCGAGCACGCACGCCGACTCGCACGGAGCCGGGCACAGGCGGCCGGTGAACTCCGGGAAGTTGTTGGTGGCGTGCAGGCGCTCGGACGCCGCCGACCAGTCCTCGCGGTAGGCGTAGTCGTTCCACTCGGGGATCAGGTTCCCGAGGGGACAGCCGTTGTGGCAGAACGGGATGCCGCAGTCCATGCAGCGGCTGGCCTGCTTGCTGATGATCGGCAGCAGGGAGCCGGGGACGTAGACCTCGTTCCAGTCCTTGACGCGCTCGTCGACCGGGCGGGTCCTGGCGACCTCGCGTCCGTGGTTCAGAAAGCCCTTGGGATCAGCCATTGGTCGCCGCCTCCATCATCTTCTCGGTGGTCTCGGTCTCGGAGAGACCGGCTCGCTCGGCGGCGTCCTTGGCGGCGAGCACTGCCTTGTACGTGCTGGGGATGATCTTGCTGAAGCGCTCCACGGCGACGGTCCAGTCGGCGAGCAGCTTCTCGGCGACCGTGGACCCGGTCTCCTCGGCGTGGCGGCGCACCACGTCGTGCAGCCAGTCCCTGTCGGAGTCGTCCAGCACCTGGACCGCGTCCACGTTGCCGACGTTGACGTTGGCCCGGTCGAGGTCGACGACGTAGGCGACGCCGCCGGACATGCCGGCCGCGAAGTTGCGCCCGGTCTCGCCGAGGACGACCGCGTGGCCGCCGGTCATGTACTCGCAGCCGTGGTCGCCCACGCCCTCGGAGACGACCAGCGCGCCGGAGTTGCGGACGCAGAAGCGCTCGCCGACCTTGCCGCGCAGGAACATCTCGCCGCCGGTGGCGCCGTATCCGATGGTGTTGCCGGCGATGGTGGAGTACTCGGCGAGGTGGTCGGCGCCCCGGTCGGGGCGGACGATCACACGGCCGCCGGAGAGGCCCTTGCCGACGTAGTCGTTGGCGTCGCCCTCCAGGCGCAGCGTGATGCCGCGCGGGACGAAGGCGCCGAAGGACTGGCCGGCCGAGCCGGTGAAGGTGATGTCGACGGTGTCGTCGGGCAGACCGCCGCCGCCGAACTTCTTCGTCACCTCGTGGCCGAGCATGGTGCCGACCGTGCGGTTGATGTTGCGGATCGCGACCTGGGCGCGCACCGGCGCGGCCTCGGTGGCGTCCGAGGCGGCCAGGGCGTCCGAGGCGAGCTTGATCAGCTGGTTGTCGAGCGCCTTCTCCAGGCCGTGGTCCTGGCCGACGGCCTGGTGGCGCACGGCGCCCTCGGCCAGCGCGGGCACGTGGAACAGCGGTGCCAGGTCGAGGCCCTGCGCCTTCCAGTGGTTGACGGCGCGGGTCACGTCGAGGGTCTCGGCGTGGCCGACGGCCTCCTCGATGGAGCGGTAGCCCAGCTCGGCGAGGATCTCGCGGACCTCCTCGGCGATGAACCTGAAGAAGTTCACGATGTACTCGGCCTTGCCGGAGAACCGGTCCCGCAGGACCGGGTTCTGGGTGGCGATGCCGACCGGGCAGGTGTCCAGGTGGCAGACGCGCATCATGACGCAGCCGGAGACGACGAGCGGCGCGGTCGCGAAACCGAACTCCTCGGCGCCGAGCAGCGCGGCGATGACGACGTCGCGGCCGGTCTTGAGCTGGCCGTCGGTCTGGACGACGATCCGGTCGCGCAGGCCGTTGAGCAGCAGGGTCTGCTGGGTCTCGGCGAGGCCCAGCTCCCAGGGGCCGCCCGCGTGCTTCAGCGAGGTGAGCGGGGAGGCGCCGGTGCCGCCGTCGTGGCCGGAGATGAGCACCACGTCCGCGTGCGCCTTGGACACACCCGCCGCGACCGTGCCGACGCCGACCTCGGAGACCAGCTTGACGTGAATCCGCGCCTGCGGGTTCGCGTTCTTCAGGTCGTGGATCAGCTGGGCCAGGTCCTCGATGGAGTAGATGTCGTGGTGCGGCGGCGGGGAGATCAGGCCGACGCCGGGGGTGGAGTGCCGGGTCTTGGCGACCCACGGGTACACCTTGTGGCCGGGCAGCTGGCCGCCCTCGCCGGGCTTGGCGCCCTGGGCCATCTTGATCTGGATGTCGTCCGCGTTGACCAGGTACTCGGAGGTGACGCCGAAGCGGCCGGAGGCGACCTGCTTGATGGACGAACGGCGCGCGGGGTCGTACAGGCGCTCCGCGTCCTCGCCGCCCTCACCGGTGTTGGACTTGCCGCCCAGCTGGTTCATGGCGATGGCGAGCGTCTCGTGCGCCTCCTGGGAGATGGAGCCGTACGACATGGCGCCGGTGGAGAAGCGCTTGACGATCTCGGAGACGGGCTCGACCTCGTCGACGGGGATCGGCTGCCGGTCGCTCTTGAAGCCGAACAGGCCGCGCAGCGTCATCAGCCGCTCGGACTGCTCGTTCACGCGCTCGGTGTACTTCTTGAAGGTGTCGTACGTGCCGGAGCGCGTGGAGTGCTGGAGGCGGAAGACCGTCTCCGGGTCGAACAGGTGCGGCTCGCCCTCGCGGCGCCACTGGTACTCGCCGCCGATCTCCAGGGCGCGGTGGGCGGGCGCGATGCCGCTGGCCGGGTACGCCTTGGCGTGGCGGGCGGCCACCTCCTTGGCGATGACGTCGATGCCGACGCCGCCGATCTTGGTGGCCGTGCCGTTGAAGTACTTGGCGACGAACTCCTCGTCGAGGCCGACGGCCTCGAAGACCTGGGCGCCGCGGTAGGAGGCGACGGTGGAGATGCCCATCTTGGACATGACCTTGAGGACGCCCTTGCCGAGGGCGTAGATCAGGTTGCGGATGGCCTGCTCGGGCTCGCCGTCGACGCTCTGCAGGAAGGTGCCGGCGCGGACCAGGTCCTCGACGGACTCCATCGCCAGGTACGGGTTGACCGCGGCGGCGCCGAAGCCGATCAGCAGGGCGACGTGGTGGACCTCGCGGACGTCGCCGGCCTCGACCAGCAGGCCCACCTCGGTGCGCTGCTTGGTGCGGATCAGGTGGTGGTGGACGGCCGCGGTGAGCAGCAGCGACGGGATCGGCGCGTGCTCGGCGTCCGAGTGGCGGTCGGACAGGACGATGAGCCGGGCGCCGTTCTCGATGGCGGCGTCGGTCTCGGCGTAGATCTCCTCTATGCGCGCGGCCAGCGAGTCGCCGCCGCCGTGCACCCGGTAGAGGCCGGAGAGGGTCGCGGCCTTGAAGCCGGGCATGTCGCCGTCGGCGTTGATGTGGATGAGCTTGGCCAGCTCGTCGTTGTCGATCACCGGGAAGGGCAGCAGGACGCTGCGGCAGGAGGCGGCCGTGGGGTCCAGCAGGTTGCCCTGGGGGCCCAGCGAGCTGCGCAGGGAGGTGACCAGTTCCTCGCGGATGGCGTCCAGCGGCGGGTTGGTGACCTGCGCGAACAGCTGGGTGAAGTAGTCGAAGAGCAGCCGGGGGCGCTCGGAGAGCGCGGCGATCGGCGAGTCGGTGCCCATGGAGCCGATCGGCTCGGCACCGGCCTTGGCCATCGGCGCAAGCAGGACGCGCAGCTCCTCCTCGGTGTACCCGAAGGTCTGCTGGCGGCGGGTGACCGAGGCGTGGGTGTGGACGATGTGCTCGCGCTCGGGCAGGTCGGACAGCTCGATCTCGCCGGCTTCGATCCACTCGGCGTACGGCTGCTCGGCGGCGAGCTGGGCCTTGATCTCGTCGTCCTCGATGATGCGGTGCTCGGCGGTGTCCACCAGGAACATGCGGCCGGGCTGGAGACGGCCCTTGCGGACGACCTTCGCGGGGTCGATGTCGAGGACGCCGACCTCGGAGCCGAGGACGACGAGGCCGTCGTCGGTGACCCAGTAGCGGCCGGGGCGCAGACCGTTGCGGTCGAGCACGGCGCCGACCTGGGTGCCGTCGGTGAAGGTGACGCAGGCGGGGCCGTCCCAGGGCTCCATCATCGTGGAGTGGAACTGGTAGAAGGCGCGCCGGTCCTGCTCCATGGAGGCGTGGTTCTCCCACGCCTCCGGGATCATCATCAGCACCGAGTGCGGCAGCGAGCGCCCGCCGAGGTGGAGCAGTTCCAGGACCTCGTCGAAGGAGGCGGAGTCCGAGGCGTCCGGCGTACAGATCGGGAAGATCCGCTCGAGGTCCGCGGAGGAGCCGCTGTGCCCATGGTCGGCAGAGCCGAACAGGCCGGACGCGAGCTGGGACTCGCGGGCGCGCATCCAGTTGCGGTTGCCCTTGACCGTGTTGATCTCGCCGTTGTGCGCGACGAAGCGGTACGGGTGGGCGAGCGGCCAGCTCGGGAAGGTGTTGGTGGAGAACCGGGAGTGCACGAGCGCGATCGCGGAGGCGAAGCGGCGGTCGGACAGGTCCGGGAAGAAGGGCTCCAGCTGGCCGGTGGTCAGCATGCCCTTGTAGACGATGGTCCGCGCGGACAGCGACGGGAAGTAGACACCGGCCTCCCGCTCGGCGCGCTTGCGCAGCGTGAAGGCGTGGCGGTCGAGGGCGATGCCCCGGGAGGCGCCGTCGCTCACGAAGATCTGGCGGAAGACCGGCATGGTCGAGCGGGCGGTGGCGCCGAGCATCTGCGGGGCGACCGGGACCTCGCGCCAGCCGAGGACGGTGAGGCCCTCCTCGGACGCGATGGTCTCGATCCGCGAGACGGCGTCCTCGGTGCCCTCGGGCGGCAGGAAGGCGATGCCGACGGCGTACGCCCCGGCCTCGGGCAGTTCGAATCCGGCCACCTCACGGAAGAAGGCGTCCGGCACCTGGGAGAGGATGCCCGCGCCGTCGCCCGAGTCGGGCTCGGAGCCGGTGGCGCCACGGTGCTCCAGGTTGCGCAGCACGGTGAGTGCCTGGTCGACCAGGGTGTGGGACGCCTCGCCGGTGAGAGTGGCGACGAAACCGACGCCGCAGGCGTCGTGCTCGTTGCGGGGGTCGTACATACCCTGGGCAGCAGGGCGAGCATCCATGAAGGACCAGTTCTGGCCATCCACGGAATGCTGGGACGGCTGGCGCGGCGTACGCATCGGCTCTCCCGTCGTCGTCATCTGGCAGGTGCAAAGTGCCGAGGGACGACGTTGGCCCTCTGCGGTTCGGTGCAAAATTTGGTGCAGGTTACATGATGGATTGGTTCTCGGTAAACGGGACAATCCGTTCCAACATGCGGACACCGGGGGCTACGGCGGGGGTACCGCGCCCGGCGGTGGAAGCTATGGAGACCGAAGCGAACAGATCGATGTCCGTCGGTCCGAGGGCGCGAAGGGGGCGTCGTCGCCCACTCCACGGATGCGCGTCAGGCCTCATTGCCCACAGCGCTTACGGCTCATGCCCGGAGATTACGTCCTCGAAACCAGCGAGTAACGGCTACTTATGCAGTCCCTCGCATAAGTTCGGGCCGGGCTATCCTACGACCGTTCCGAACAGGCTGCCCAGGGCGTACGTCACACCGGCCGCCGCGCCGCCGAGGGCGAGCTGCCGCAGTCCGCTGTACCACCAGCTGCGGGCCGTGACCTTGGCGACGACCGCGCCGCACAGGAAGAGGCCGGCCAGCGCGAGCAGCACGGCGGGCCACAGCGCGGTGGCGCCGAGCAGGAACGGCAGAACGGGAAGCAGCGCGCCCAGCGCGAAGGACCCGAACGACGAGACGGCCGCGACCAGCGGCGACGGCAGGTCGGAGGGGTCGATGCCCAGTTCCTCGCGGGCGTGTATCTCCAGGGCCTGCTCGGGGTCGCTCGACAACTGCCGGGCCACCTCGCGCGCGAGCTTCGGCTCGACACCCCGCGCCTCGTAGAGCGCGGCCAGCTCGGCCTCCTCGTCCGCCGGGTGCTTGCGCAGCTCGCGGCGCTCCACGTCCAGCTCGGCCTCGACCAGCTCGCGCTGCGAGGCGACGGAGGTGTACTCGCCGGCGGCCATGGAGAAGGCGCCGGCGGCCAGACCCGCCATGCCGCTCAGCACGACGGTCTGCTGGCTCGCCGCGCCCGCGACGCCGGTCATCAGGGCGAGGTTGGAGACCAGCCCGTCCATCGCGCCGAAGACGGCGGGTCGCAGCCAGCCGCCGTTCACGTCGCGGTGCGTGTGGTTGTCGCGGTGCGCCTCGTGCAGCGGCGCCTCGGTGTCGATGATGGCCACGCGGGTTCCCCCCGGGAACTAGTCTGGACTCGTTCTACCTTTTGACAACAACCAATCTACGCCGATCATTTCCATGTCGCCAGCAAGGAAAGGCTCGGCTTACCTGCGGTTATGCCGTTGTGCGCTCATTCGTGATCTTGCCCGCACAGATGTCGACCGGGTGACGCTGAGCCCGGTGAGGCTGCGGTGCGCACCGCACCGGGGACAGATGCGCAAAGGGAGAGGAGCGGCCGCATGGCATCCACCGCCTGCATTCCCCCGGTTCCCGCGCCCCACGGCGCCGTCGGACTCCGCGACCGGGCCCGGGGCGCCTTGCTCGGGCTGGCCGTCGGGGACGCCCTCGGGGCTCCGGCCGAGAACATGAAGCCCTCCGAGATCCGCGCCCGCTGGGGCCGCATCACGGGATACGTGGCCGAGAACCCGGCCGGTACGGACGACACCGAGTACGCGATCTTCTCGGGCCTGCTGCTGGCCCGGTACGGCTCCGCGCTCACCCCGGTCGACGTGGAGACGGCCTGGCACGAGTGGATCGCGGACCGGGAGGAGGGCCCGTTCCGGGGTGCGGGGTTCAGCGAACGCGGCACCCTGGAGAACCTGCGCCGGGGACTGGCCGCCCCCATCTCCGCCCAGCACCGCCACGCCTGGAGCGACGGGCTGGCCATGCGGGCCGCGCCCCACGGCGTGTTCGCGGCGGGGCGGCCCGCCGAGGCGGCCCGGCTGGTGGCGATCGACGGCTCGGTCAGCCACGAGGGCGAGGGCATCTACGGCGGCCAGGCGGTGGCGGCGGGTGTCGCGGCGGCGATGGCCGGGGCGCCGGCGGTCGTGGTCGTGGCCTCCGCCCTGGCCGTCGTACCGGACGACTCCTGGACCGCCCGCTGTCTGCGCCGCGCGATGACGGCGGCCCACCGCGGCGAACGCGCGGTGCGCTCCGCGGTGGTCATCGGCGGCTACCCGTGGACCGACCTGGCCCCCGAGGCGGTCGCCCTCGCCTTCGGCGCGTACGCGGCGGCCGACGGCGACTTCACGGACGCCGTGCTCACGGCCGTCAACATGGGCCGCGACGCCGACACCACGGCCGCGGTGGCCGGCGCCCTGGCGGGGGCGACGCGGGGCGTCCAGGCCATCCCCGCCGACTGGGCCGCCGCCATCGCCCCCGCCCGCGGCACCTGCCTCCCGACGATGGCGGGCCACCATGTGCTGGAGGTGGCGGACCTGCTGACACGCGCGGCGCGGGGAGTGCCCCGGAGTCCGGAGGACCCACCCGTCCCGGGCATCGGCACGGCGGCGGAGGTGTCGTCGTGAGCAGGGGCCGTCCTGTCGCCGGGACAACGGCCGCCACCACGGCGTACGTCGAGGCGCCCGATACGCCACAGGCCGCGCCGGCCGGGAGCGGGCACCGGCCGGGGGCCGATCCGGGGACCGATCCGGGGACGGCCGTGCCGGACGGTGCGGTGCCGCTCCCCGAGCGCATCGAGGGACTTCTCCTCGGTCTCGCCGCGGGAGACGCCGCCGGCTGGCCCGCCGCCCGGCACCGGGCCGCCCGGATGCCGCGGTGGACGCGTCGGCTCACCCGCGAGCTGGACACCTTCGCCGAGCAGAACGCGACCACCACCCTCCCCGTCCCCATCGCCCTGAACCAGCCCCCGGAACCGCTGCGTCTCGGTCCCTCGGACGACGCCGAGTGGGCGGCGTTCGCGGCGGAGGCGGTACTGCGGGCCGGGGACGACAGCGCGCTCGGGGATCTGAGCCGGGACCGCCGGATGCGGGCCGCGATCGACCTGACCTGGAACGCCGTCGCCAGTGAGGTCGCCGCGGCCTCCGAACGCGCCCCCGAGGTCGAGTCGGCGGTCCTGCCGCTGCGCGCCCGCATCTCGGTACGGGCCGGGCTCGGCAACCTCGCCGCCGGCCTGCGCCCGCCCGCCACCGGTCACGACAACCCGCACTACTTCGACGACGCCGCCTGCGTCCGGGCCTGCGTCCTCGCCGTCGTCCACCCCGGCGCCCCGCGGCTCGCCGCCGACCTCGCCGAGTTCGACGCCCGCTACACCCAGGACGGCGACGGCGTGCACGGCGCCCGGGCCATGGCGGCGGCACTGGCCTGCGCCCTGGACGGCGCCGACGTCCGCGACTGCGTGTCGGCCGCGCTCGCCGAGCTCCCCGAGGCGACCGAGATCGGCCGCAACGCCCGCCAGGCACTGGCCCTGGCGGCGGACGCCGAGAGCACCTTCGCCCTCGTCCCGCTGCTCGAGCACCGGATCGTCGACCACGTCTACAGCTACGGCATCGCCGCCGCCGAGACCGTCCCGGTCGCCCTCGCCCTGGCCACCGCCGCCCGGGGCCGCATCGCGGAGGCGGTACCGGCGGCGGCCTGTCTGTCCAGGGTCGCGGACTCCGCCCCCGCGCTGGCGGGCGCGCTCACCGGCGCGCTGGGCGGCGGCACGTCGGTCCCCGCTTCCTGGCGGGACGCCTGCCGCACCCTGCCCGGCTGCGTACTGCCCCGGCTCACCGGCACCGACCTGGTCGAACTCGCCGGTCTCCTGCACGCCCGGCATCCGTCCCAACCGGAAACCCGACCCGAAACCCGACCGGAAGCCCGATCAGATGCCCGGCCAGAAGGACGCCCAGAAGCCCGGCCAGAAGGACGACCAGAAGGACGAGACGCCCCATGACACCCATCACCCCGGAACCCGGCACGGCGAGCCTGGACGAGCGCGTCACCGGCGCCCTCGTCGGCGCGGCCGTCGGCGACGCGCTCGGCGGACCGGTCGAGGGCTACTCCCCCGAGCAGATCCTCGAACGCCACGGCGGCCGGATCCACGGCGTCGTCGGCCCCTGGAACGGCGACGCCTGGCGCACCGCGCGCCCCGTCGCGCCCTACCACAAGGGCGACGGCCACGTCACCGACGACACCCTGATGACCCACGCGCTGGTCCGGGTCTACGGCACGGTCCGCGATCACCTCGACGCGTACGCGGTCGCCGAGCACCTGGTCCCGGACCTGATCACGCACCCGCGCTGGATCCCGGAGCTGGAGGCCGAGGCACTCCCGCTCCAGCGGATCTTCCTGGCGGAGAAGTGGCTGGTGGCGCGGATCCACTACGGCCACGTGGACCCGCGCGAGGCGGGCACCGGCAACATCGTCAACTGCGGTGCCGCGATGTACATGGCCCCGGTCGGCCTGGTCAACGCGGCCCACCCCGCGGCCGCCTACGCCGAGGCCCTGGACGTCGCGGGCGCGCACCAGTCGTCGTACGGGCGTGAGGCGGCCGGTGTCTTCGCGGCGGCGGTCGCCGCGGCCTGCGCACCGCGGGCGACACCGGACTCGGTGGTGTCGGCCGCGCTGTCCCTGGCCAAGGACGGCACCCGGACGGCGATCGAGGCGGTCTGCGACGTGGCCTCGCGCCACTCGGACTTCGAGTCGGCGCTCGCGCCACTGAGGGAAGCGGTCACCCCGTACGACACGGTGGGCCCGGACTACCGGGCGCCCTCGCTGGCCGCCCGCCGCCCGTCCCGGCTGCACGCGATCGAGGAACTGCCGGTCGCCCTCGGCATGCTACTCGTCTCCGGCGGCGACTTCCGGCACGCGGTCCTCGGCGCGGTCAACTACGGCCGGGACTGCGACTCCATCGCCACGATGGCGGGCGCGCTCGCCGGGGCGCTGGGCTCGCCGGTGCCGGAGGACTGGGCCAAGACGGTCGCGGAGGCGAGCCGCCTGGACCTGTGGCAGCCGGCGACGACGCTCACCGAGGTCGCGCGGGAGGTCTTCGAACGGGACGTCCGGCGGCGCCGCGCCCACGAGCGGGCGTTCGCGGCGATCGGAGGCCCGGGATGCTCCGACTGACCTGGACGCAGCCCGAGGACCTGATCGGGCACGAGCTGCGCCAGGCGGCCCTGGACGGCCGGGACGCGTCGGCGGTCGCGGCCCGCTGGCGGGCGGCGGGCGGCTGCGGGGCCCCCGCCCGAGCCGGGGTCTCCCCGCAGCCGGCCTCCCCCCACCTGCGCCTGCTGGCGGAGGACCTGCTGGACGAACTGGCGGGGTTGCCGAGCCCCTTGGCGGACGCGGAGCCGACGGACCTGGCGGACATCAGAAGGCTCTGCCCCGACTGGCCGGCGCCGCCACCGGCAGCGCCCGGAGACCCGGACCAGAACCCGGACCAGAACCCGAACCCGAACCCGGACCCGGGCCTCCCGCTGCGGCTGGAGGCCGCCTGGCTGGGCCGGGCCGCCGGCTGCCTCCTCGGCAAACCCGTCGAGAAGCTCCCCCTCACCGGCATCCGTCGCCTCGCCCGGGCCGCCGGGAACTGGCCCCCGACCACGTACTTCACCGCCCGGGGCCTGCCCCGCGACCTGCTCACCGCCCACCCCTGGAACCGCCGCTCCGCGCCGAACTCCCTCGCCGAGAACATCGACGGCATGCCGGAGGACGACGACCTCAACTACCCCCTCCTGGGCCTGCTGCTCCTCCAGCGCCACGGCAGGGCCTTCACCACCGCCGACGTGGCCCGCGTCTGGCTCGACGAACTCCCGGCGGGCCGCACCTTCACCGCGGAACGCCTCGCCTACCGCAACCTCCTCAGCGGCCTGGAGCCCCCGCACACCGCCCGCCACCGCAACCCCTTCCGCGAGTGGATCGGCGCCCTGATCCGCGCCGACGTGCACGGCTGGACCAACCCCGGCGACCCGGCCGCCGCCGCCGCACAGGCCCACCGCGACGCGACCCTCACGCACACCGCGGGCGGCGTCCACGCGGCGATGTTCGCGGCGGCCGTCATCGCCACCGCCGCGTCCGGCGCCCACGACGTCCACGCCTGTGTGCGGGCCGGCCTCGCGGTCGTGCCGCCCGGCTCCCGTCTCGCCGGGGCCGTCCGCCACGCCGTACGGCTGGCCGGCGCGCACACCGACTTCGACACGGTCGTGGACGAGCTCCACGCCGTCCACTCCCCCGCCCACCACTGGGTGCACGCCGTCCCCAACACCGCCCTGATCGCCGCCGCGCTCACCCACGCGGACGGCGACTTCACCGGCTCCGTCTCGCGCGCCGTCTCGGGCGGCTGGGACACCGACTCCAACGGCGCCACCGCCGGCAGCGTCGCCGGCCTGCTCGCCGGTTCCCCGGCCGCCCTGCCCGAGCACTGGACGGCGCCGCTGAAGAACCGCCTGGCCACCTCCGTCGGCGACTTCGACGGCACCGGCTTCGACACCCTCGCCCACCTCACCCACCGGGAGGCCACCCGCCCATGCCCCAGCCCGCCGTGACCGCTGCCCCCGCCACCGCCCCGCTGACCGGCCTGCGCGTCCTCGACCTCGCCACCCTCTTCGCCGGCCCGCTCGCCGCCACCATGCTCGGCGACTTCGGCGCCGAGGTGATCAAGGTCGAGCACCCCACCCGGCCCGACCCCTCCCGGGGACACGGCCCGTCGAAGGACGGCGTGGGCCTGTGGTGGAAGCTGCTGGGCCGCAACAAGCACACGATCACCCTGGACCTGTCCAAGCCCGCGGGACGCACCACCCTGCTCCGGCTCGCCGCGACCGCGGACGTCGTCGTCGAGAACTTCCGCCCGGGCACCCTGGAGAAGTGGGACCTGGGCTGGGACGAGCTGTCCGCCGTCAACCCGCGCCTGGTCCTCACCCGGGTCACCGGCTTCGGCCAGTTCGGCCCGTACGCGCGCCGCCCCGGCTTCGGCACCCTCGCCGAGGCCATGAGCGGCTTCGCCGCGATGACCGGCGAGCCGGACGCGCCCCCGACCCTGCCGCCGTTCGGCCTCGCCGACTCGATCGCCGCGCTGGCGACGGCGTACGCCGTGATGACGGCGCTGGCCGCCCGGGAGCGCACCGGCGAGGGCCAGGTCGTCGACATGGCGATCATCGAGCCGATCCTGACCGTCCTCGGCCCGCAGCCCACCTGGTACGACCAGCTCGGCCACGTCCAGCCGCGCACCGGCAACCGCTCGCAGAACAACGCCCCGCGCAACACCTACCGCACCGCCGACGGCACCTGGGTCGCCGTGTCCACCTCGGCGCAGTCGGTCGCCGAGCGCGTGATGCGCCTGGTGGGGCGCCCGGAGCTGATCGACGAACCCTGGTTCGCGTCGGGCGCCGACCGGGCCCGGCACGCCGACGTGCTGGACGCGGCGGTCGGCGACTGGATCGCCCGGCACAGCCGCGCCGACGTGCTCGCCGCCTTCGAGAAGGCCGAGGCGGCGGTCGCGCCGGTCCAGGACGTGCGGGACGTGATGACGGACCCGCAGTACCGGGCCCTGGACACGGTCACCACCGTCGACGATCCCGAGCTGGGCCCACTGCGCATGCAGAACGTCCTCTTCCGGCTCTCCGCGACCCCGGGGGCGATCCGCTGGGCCGGCCGCCCGCACGGCGCGGACACGGAGGAGGTACTGACCGGGCTGGGCCTGACGCCGGCGGACGTGAAGGAGCTGCGTGAGGAGGGCGTCGTATGAACGCACCCCCGCTGACCTGGTTGTACGCGCCCGGGGACCGGCCCCGGGTGGTCGCCAAGGCGCTGGCCGCCGGTGCCGACGTGGTGGTGGTCGACCTGGAGGACGCGGTCGCCGCCGACCGCAAGGAGTACGCCCGCGAGGCCACCGCCGAGCTGCTCGCCGAGCCGCAGCCGGTCCCCGTCCACGTCCGCGTCAACGCCCTGGACGGGCCGCTCGCCGCCGGGGACCTGGCGGCGCTGGCCGCGCTGCCGGGGCTGTCCGGGCTGCGGCTGCCCAAGGTGACGTCGCCGGAGCAGGTCACCGGCGTCGCCGCGGCCGTCGGCGGGCCGCCGCTGTACGCCCTGCTGGAGTCGGCCCTGGGGGTGGAGCGGGCCTACCGGATCGCCGCCGCCCACCCGTCGCTGCGCGGCATCGCCCTCGGCGAGGCGGACCTCCGCGCCGACCTGGGGGTACGGGGGGACACCGGCCTGGACTGGTCGCGCTCGCGGGTGGTCGTGGCCGCGCGGGCGGCGGGGCTGGCGCCGCCGTCGCAGACGGTGCATCCGGACACCCGGGACCTGGAGGGCCTGGCCGCGTCCTGCGCCCACGGCCGTGCCCTGGGCTTCCTCGGGCGGGCCGCGATCCACCCCCGCCAGCTGCCGATCATCGAGCGGGCGTACCTGCCCACCGAACGGGAGCTGGAGGAGGCGGAGACGATCGTCAAGGCGGCGACGGTCCAGCCGGGCGCGCAGGCGCTGCCGGACGGCCGGTTCATCGACGCGGCGGTGGTGGCGACGGCCCGGCGCACCCTGTCACTGGCCCGGCGGCCCACCCTGTCCTGACCCCGCGCGTCCCGGCACACGCCGAGGGCGCCCGGGGAGAGTCCCGGGCGCCCTCGGCGGCGTACTGCGGGCCGTCAGCCCTTCTTGGCGGAGTCGGCCCCGTCCTTCACGTTCTCGGCGCTCTCGCCGTCCTTGGCGTCGTCGGCTTCGTCGGTCTGCCCGGCTTCGTCCGCGCCGTCGGCTCCGTCGTCAGCGGGGCGTGCCTCCGCGTCCGCCTTCGCTTCGTCGCCGGCGCTTCCGGCGTCCCCGGCCTCGCCGTCGGCCGACTCCGCGCCGGGTTCGACCACGGCCTCCCGGCCCGGCCGCGTCCGCGCCGAGAGCACGATGTACAGCACGGCGAGCAGGAACACGAAGAGCGCGGTCCAGTTGTTGAGCCTGAGGCCCAGGATGTGGTGGGCGTCGTCGACGCGCATGTACTCGATCCAGAACCGGCCCGCGCAGTACGCGGCGACGTACAGCGCGAAGGCCCGCCCGTGGCCGAGCTTGAAGCGGCGGTCGGCCCAGATGACGAGCAGCGCGACGCCGATGCACCACAGCGACTCGTACAGGAACGTCGGGTGGTAGGTGCCCGGTACCCGTCCGTCGGCCGTCGAGGTGATCTCCACGGCCCACGGCAGGTCGGTCGCCTTGCCGTACAGCTCCTGGTTGAACCAGTTGCCCCAACGGCCGATGGCCTGCGCCAGGGCGATGCCGGGGGCGACGGCGTCGGCGTACGCGGGCATCGGAACCCCCCGGCGCCGGGCGCCGATCCAGGCACCGACCGCGCCGAACGCGATCGCGCCCCAGATGCCGAGGCCGCCCTCCCAGATCTTGAAGGCGTCGACCCAGTCACGGCCCTCGCTGAAGTACAGCTGGTAGTCCGTGATCACGTGGTAGAGGCGTCCGCCGACCAGACCGAAGGGAACGGCCCAGACCGCGATGTCGGCCACCGTGCCGGGCCGCCCGCCCCGGGCGATCCAGCGCTTGTTGCCGAGCCAGACGGCAACGAAGACGCCGATGATGATGCAGAACGCGTAGCCGCGCAGCGGGATGGGACCGAGGTGCAGCACCCCGCGCGACGGGCTGGGAATGAAGGCAAGTTCCATGGCAGGGTCGACGCTACCGTGTCGGACGGGACGCGCGGCGGGCAGCCCGGCTACGGGTCCGTAACGAGCGGGCGCCCTACTTGTTGGCGTCCTCCACCATCTGCTTGAACTTGGCCGGTGTCATCGAGCGGTCCTGGTAGATGTTCTTGCCGTCCAGGAGGACCGTCGGGGTGCCGCTGAAGCCGCCCTTCTGGAAGGCCTTGTTGGACTTCTCCACCCAGCTGTTGTGCTTGCCGTTCTTCAGGCACTCCTGGAACAGGGTGGTGTCGAGGCCGTCGACCTTGCCCGCCAGGTCGAGCAGCTTGTTCTCGTCGGCAAAGGCGTCGTCGGTCTCGGACGGCTGGTTGTCGTAGAGCACGTCGTGGTACGGGGTGAACTTTCCGGCGTCCTGGGCGCAGGCCGCGGCATTGGCCGCCTTGCGGGAGCCGGTGCCGCCCATGTTGCCGTCGATGATCGTGGCCAGGTGGTACTCCACCTTGAGCTGTCCGGCGTCGGTGAGTTCGTGAACGGTGTCGCGGTACGCCAGCTCGAAGGCCTTGCAGGCCGGGCAGCGGAAGTCCTCCCAGATGGTGAGCGTGGACTTGGCGCTCTCCTTGCCGACGGGGATCGCGAGGCCGTCCTTGCCCTGCGCGCCGGAGGGCGCCACGATCGGGCCGGCGGACTCGCTGCCGTCGTCCTTGCCCGCGTTCGCGGCGACCACGCCGATCACCGCCGCGAGTCCCAGGACGCAGACCACGCTCGCGCCGACGATCAGCGCACGGCGGCGCTTGTCCCTGGACTTCTGCTTCTCGCGCTCGGCCGCCAGCTTCTCGCGGGCGCCGCGCTTTCCCTGTCGGTTCTTCTCGCTCACACCCCGCAGAACGAACCGGGGAGGCGCAGCGCGCCTCCCCGGTCCCAGGTCCACCCGTACGAGGGACCCGTATGACTTACCTGCGGTTGTGCCAGGTCCTACGCCTGTCCGCGCACGCCCTTCGCGAGGTCGGCGGCGAGTGCGCGGACGCCCTCCAGGCCGGCCGCGTCGTCGGGGGCGTCCAGCATCCGCTTGACGAATGCCGAGCCGACGATCACGCCGTCGGCGAAGCGGGCGACCTCGGCGGCCTGTGCGGCGTTGGAGACGCCGAGGCCGACGCAGACCGGGGTGTCGGTGGTGGCGCGGGTGCGCCGCACCAGGTCCTCGGCCTGCGCGCCGACCGACTCACGGGTGCCGGTGACGCCCATGAGGGAGGCGGCGTAGACGAAGCCGCTGCCGGCCGCGGTGATCTCGGCGAGCCGTGCGTCCTGGCTGCTGGGCGCGACCACGAAGACCGTGGCGAGCCCGTGCTTTTCGGCGTGCTCCCTCCACAGCGCCGACTCCTGGACGGGCAGGTCGGGCAGGATGCACCCGGCGCCGCCCGCCTCGGCCAGCTCGGCGGTGAAGCGCTCGACGCCGTAGCGGTCGATGGGGTTCCAGTAGGTCATGACGAGGATCGGCTTGCCGGTGGCCTCGTGCGCCTGACGGACGGTGCGCATCACGTCGGCGATCCGCACACCGCCGCGCAGGGCGATGTCGTCGGCGGTCTGGATGACCGGGCCGTCCAGGACTGGGTCGCTGTGCGGCAGGCCCACCTCGACGACGTCGGCGCCGCCGTCGACGGCGGCCTTGACCGCCTCGATGCCGCCGTCGACGGTCGGGAACCCGGCCGGGAGGTAGGCGATCAGGGCGGCGCGCCCCTCGGCCTTCGCCGCGGCGAGGGTGTCGTTCAGCAGTCGCACGTTCCCGCTCACTTCGCGTCCCCCTCGATCTCCGCGGCGCCGGTCTCGTCGGCCGCGACCTCCGCGTCGGTGTCGTACAGCCCGAAGTAGCGGGCCGCGGTGTCCATGTCCTTGTCGCCGCGGCCGGACAGGTTGACCACGATCAGCCCGTCCTTGCCCAGCTCCTTGCCGACCTCCAGGGCGCCGGCCAGTGCGTGGGCGCTCTCGATGGCCGGGATGATGCCCTCAGTGCGCGACAGCAGGCGCAGGGCCTGCATGGCGGCGTCGTCGGTGACCGCGCGGTACTCGCCGCGGCCGGAGTCCTTGAGGTAGGAGTGCTCGGGTCCGATGCCCGGGTAGTCCAGGCCGGCCGAGATCGAGTACGGCTCGGTGATCTGGCCCTCGTCGTCCTGGAGGACGTAGGACCGGGAGCCGTGCAGGATGCCGGGCTCGCCCGCGGTCAGGGTCGCCGCGTGCTCGCCGCTCTCGACGCCGTGCCCGGCGGGCTCGCAGCCGATGAGGCGGACGTCCGCGTCGGGGATGAAGGCGTGGAAGAGCCCGATGGCGTTGGAGCCGCCGCCGACGCAGGCGATCGCGGCGTCGGGGAGGCGTCCGGCCTGCTCCAGGAGCTGGCGGCGGGCCTCGACGCCGATGACGCGGTGGAAGTCGCGCACCATCGCCGGGAAGGGGTGGGGCCCGGCGACGGTGCCGAACAGGTAGTGGGTGCGGTCGACGTTGGCGACCCAGTCGCGGAAGGCCTCGTTGATCGCGTCCTTCAGCGTGCGGCTGCCGGACTTCACGGCGACGACCTCGGCGCCGAGCATGCGCATGCGGGCCACGTTGAGGGCCTGGCGCCGGGTGTCGATCTCGCCCATGTAGATGGTGCAGTCGAGGCCGAAGAGGGCGCAGGCGGTCGCCGTCGCCACGCCGTGCTGGCCGGCGCCGGTCTCGGCGATGACTCGGGTCTTGCCCATGCGCTTGGTGAGCAGGGCCTGGCCGAGCACGTTGTTGATCTTGTGCGAGCCGGTGTGGTTCAGGTCCTCGCGCTTGAGGAAGACCCGGGCACCGCCGGCGTGCTCCGCGAACCGCGGCACCTCGGTGAGGGAGCTGGGGCGGCCGGTGTAGTGGACGAGCAGGTCGTCCAGTTCGCGGGCGAACTCCGGGTCGGACTTGGCCTTGTCGTACTCGACGGCGACCTCGTCCACGGCGGCGACGAGTGCCTCCGGGATGAACTTGCCGCCGTAGGCGCCGAAGTAGCCTTCCGCGCTTGGAATGTGACCCTCGGGGTCGGGAATGAAGAAGTTGCTGGGCATGCGTGAACCTCACGGTGAGTGTCTGGTGGTGACTAATCGCCGTTGGGGTGGGGGCTGGTTGTCGGCTGCGGACCGGCTGTGGCTGGTCCCGCCCACGCGACGGAGTCGCAGATCAACAAGGCCCCGCGGCCCCTAGGTCGGCTGTTGCCATCGCATGCCGTTTACCTGCCCGGGCTCGGCTCCGATGACGTACCTGACCCGGCGGCCGTGCACCCGGCGGGCGGGCGCGCGGCAACCCCGGGGCCGGCAGCCGCGCGCGAGGCGGGCGTACGGGTCCCGGGGCGTCGGGGTGATCGGAAGCGTCATCGGGGCCAGATTAGCGGGGATCAGCCCCGGCCGTGCCGCAGAGCCGGGTGTTCGCCCGCGGCCACCAGGTCGGAGACGGCGGTCTTGGGGTCGCGGCCGGTCACCAGGGACTCGCCGACCAAGACGGCGTCGGCGCCCTCGTTGGCGTAGGCGATGAGGTCGTGCGGGCCGCGGACGCCGGACTCGGCGACCTTGACGATGTGCGCGGGGATCTCCGGGGCGACCCGCTCGAACGTGCCGCGGTCCACCTCGAGCGTCTTCAGGTTGCGCGCGTTGACGCCGATGACCTTGGCGCCGGCGTCCACCGCGCGTTCGACCTCGTCCTCGTCGTGCACCTCGACGAGCGGATTGAGTCCGATGGACTCGGCGCGCTCGATCAGCGACTCCAGGGCCGGCTGCTCGAGGGCCGCGACGATCAGCAGCACGAGATCGGCGCCGTGCGCCCGGGCCTCCCACAGCTGGTACGAGGTGACGACGAAGTCCTTGCGCAGCACGGGGATGTCCACGCGCGCGCGGACCGAGTCCAGGTCGGCGAGCGAGCCGCCGAAGCGGCGCTCCTCGGTGAGGACGGAGATGACGGCGGCGCCGCCCGCCTCGTAGTCCGCGGCGAGGGCGGCCGGGTCGGCGATGGCCGCCAGCGCGCCCTTGGACGGGCTGGAGCGCTTGACCTCGCAGATGACCTTGACACCGTCGCCGCGCAGCGCGGACACGCCGTCCTTGGCGGGGCGAG
This sequence comes from Streptomyces sp. BBFR51, assembly GCF_044591655.1. Taxonomy (NCBI): domain Bacteria; kingdom Bacillati; phylum Actinomycetota; class Actinomycetes; order Kitasatosporales; family Streptomycetaceae; genus Streptomyces; species Streptomyces sp. BBFR51. Next base: position 2,284,890 of record NZ_CP172448.1, read on the forward strand.
CCTTGGCCGCGCGCTCCTTGAGCTCGTCGAGGCTGACGCGCGCCTGCCGCTCCGCGAGGTCGGCACGGACTCCGTCGATGATCTCGTCGAGCACACTCACGCGAGCGGCCCCCTTTCTGACGGCAAAACGTGTGGTCACTGTGATGGTATCCGGAGCCGGGCACGGGACCCGCATCCGGCCGACGCCGGTCCCTCCCCGGCCCCGGGCCTTCGTCGGACGATCGAGGGAGGAATCAAGGGAGGAGCCAGCCACCGAACGGCAGGTTCCGGACCACCGTGAAGACCAGCAGCAACGTCCCCAGCGTCCACAGGTGGACGGGTCCGAGGTCGAGCCGCACCGGCCGGCCGCGGGCCGCGCGGATCACCCAGACGGTCCACAGGACGGCGAGGCCCAGATAGCCGAGGACGGCGGGCGCGTTGGCGTGCAGCGCGGTCAGCACGTCCCCGTGGACGAAGGCGTGGGCGCTGCGCAGGCCGCCGCAGCCGGGGCAGTACAGGCCCGTGAAGCGCAGCAGGGGGCAGACGGGGTAGTGACCGGGTTCGTTGGGATCGACGCTCCCGACGTACGCGAAGGCCCCGGCGACGGCCGCGAGCACCCCGGCCGGTACGGCCAGACGGGCGAAGGCGCCCCGTGTCGGGGTGCCGGTCCGGCTCACGACGCTGTTCGGGCGCGGCTCGGCGCTCTCGGCTTCCACGCCCGCATTCTGCCCCGGGCGGTCCGCACCCGCACGTGAGGGGCGGGTCGGCACCCGGGTGCCGGCCCGCCCCTCATGAGGTCCGTGACCGCCGCGGCCGGTCAGCCCCGGGCGCCGGCCTGCGCGCCGTCGCCGGCGACCTGGTGCACGGGGTGGTTCTGCTTCGGCTGGCCGAGGCCCATCATGCGCATGATGTAGCCCACCACACCGCCGAGGAGCACGACCGCCATGCCGGCCCAGAAGCCCCACGGCTGGGCCGCCACCATGAACAGGCCCGCGATGCAGAAACCGATGAAGGCGATGATGACACCGGTCCAGGCGGCCGGGGTGTGACCGTGGCTGCTGCCCGCCATTGCTTGCTCCTCGTTGCTGTGTGCCATGTCTGAGCAGGACGCTCGCGCCCATTGTCCCGCACGGGGGCACGCGCCGTGAGCGGGGGTGGCTCCGGCGGGTGAAAGCGGGTCAGGCGCCGGTGGGGTCCTCGCCGCGGTCGATGGCCTTCCACAGGTCCTCGGGGCGGTTCGGGTCGACGGTCTGCGGCCTGCGGCGCGGGCGCGGGGTGCCGTCGCGCTCGTATCGGCCGGACATCGCGGGCCACTGGCGGCCGTAGCGCAGCGCGAGCAGCCCGGCCAGCAGGAGCAGGGCGCCGCCCACGGCCGCGACGTACGGCCAGGCTGTGTGGGAGAGCGCGTCCACGGTGGCCGAGGTGTCGCCGGCTGCCTTGGCGGCCTGGTCGTCCAGCGCGGAGCTGTCGGAGGCACCGGCCAGGGCGGCGGCGACGGTGCCCGCGCCGCTCAGCGCGAGCAGGGCGGCGACGGCGAAACGGCCCGCCCGGCGGACGGCGAAGACGGCGACGAGCGCGGCGAGGCCCACTATGGCGAGCGCCGCGGGGACGCCCGTGACGTCGCTGCCCCTGGCGGTCAGGGGAAACGCGCCGCCGGCCACCGTCGCGGTGCCCTCGGCCCACTCCTGCCGGGTGGCGAGCAGGGCGACGGCGGCGCCGAGCGCGCCGCACATCAGGGCTACGGCGAGGCTCCGGCGGCCGGCCCGGGCGGGTCCTGCGGCTGGGGTGCGGGGGTGCGGAACAGCTGTCACGTACTCCACTATCACCCGAACCCCGGGCGAACCGTCACCCGGGGTTCGAATTGAGGGGCGTGAGAATCGCCCCACCGATCCGACCGGTTGGCCCTATTGCGCCAGCCGGTTGGCCGTGTGCACGGCCCGCAGGACCGCCGCCGCCTTGTTGCGGCACTCGGTGTCCTCGGCGACCGGGTCGGAGTCGGCGACGACTCCCGCGCCGGCCTGGACGTAGGCGGTGCCGTCGCGCAGCAGCGCCGTGCGGATGGCGATGGCGGTGTCGGAGTCGCCCGCGAAGTCGAGGTAGCCGACGCAGCCGCCGTACAGGCCGCGCCGGGAGGGTTCGAGTTCGTCGATGATCTGCAGGGCGCGCGGCTTGGGCGCGCCGGAGAGCGTGCCGGCCGGGAAGCAGGCGGTGAGGACGTCGAAGGCGGTGCGGTCCGGGGCGACCCTGCCGGTGACCGTCGAGACGATGTGCATGACGTGCGAGTACCGCTCGACGGACATGAAGTCGACGACCTCGACGGAGCCGGGCTCGCAGACGCGTCCGAGGTCGTTGCGGCCGAGGTCGACCAGCATGAGGTGCTCGGCGCGCTCCTTGGGGTCGGCGAGCAGTTCCTCGGCGAGGGCCTGGTCCTCCTGCGGGGTGGCGCCGCGCGGGCGGGTGCCGGCGATGGGGTGCACCATGGCGCGGCCGTCCTCGACCTTGACCAGCGCCTCGGGGGACGAGCCGACGACGTCGAAGCCGTCGAGGCGGAGCAGGTACATGTACGGGGAGGGGTTGGTGGCCCGCAGCACCCGGTACACGTCCAGGGCGCTCGCGGTGCACGGCGTCTCGAACCGCTGCGAGGGGACGACCTGGAAGGCCTCGCCCGCGCGGATGCGCTCCTTGATGTCCTCGACGGCGTCCTGGAAGTCGGGACCGCCCCACAGCGCGGTGTACTCGGGCAGCTCGGAGGGCGGCAGCGCGGCCGGGGGCTGGGCGACCGCGCGCGTGAGGTCGGCCTCCATGACGTCCAGGCGGGCGATCGCGTCGGCGTAGGCCTCGTCGACGCCGGTCTCCAGGTCGTTGTGGTTGATCGCGTTGGCGATCAGCAGGACCGAGCCCTCCCAGTGGTCCATGACGGCGAGGTCGCTGGTGAGCAGCATGGTCAGCTCGGGGAGTTTCAGGTCGTCGCGCTCTCCCGGGCCGACCTTCTCCAGGCGGCGCACGATGTCGTAGCCGAGGTAGCCGACCATGCCGCCGGTGAAGGGCGGCAGGCCCAGGTCGTCGGCGAGGTCGCGCGGGGTGTGCAGGGCCTGGACGGTGGCGCGCAGGGCGGCGAGCGGGTCGCCGTCGGTGGGGACGCCGACGGGCGGGGTGCCCTCCCAGTGGGCCTCGCTGTCCCGCTCGGTGAGGGTGGCGGCGCTGCGGACGCCGACGAAGGAGTAGCGAGACCATCGGAACGCCGCTCGCCCGTTCTCCGCGGACTCCAGCAGGAAGGTGCCGGGGCGCTCGGCGGCGAGCTTGCGGTACAGCGCGACCGGGGTGTCTCCGTCGGCCAGGAGCTTGCGGCTCACCGGGATCACCCGGCGGTCGACGGCCAGCTTGCGGAAGGTCTCGAGGTCCATGTCATCCATGGCGGCAGACCCTACTGATCCGCGCCGGGCGTGTCGGCCCCCGCGGCGTCGGCGCCCTCGGGGAGGAGGACGTCGGCGTCGAAGCAGGTGCGGGCGCCGGTGTGGCAGGCGGCGCCCACCTGGTCGACCTTGACCAGCACGGTGTCGGCGTCGCAGTCCAGGGCGACGGACTTCACCCACTGGAAGTGGCCGGAGGTGTCGCCCTTGACCCAGTACTCCTGGCGGCTGCGCGACCAGTAGGTGCAGCGGCCCGTGGTCAGCGTCCGGTGCAGTGCCTCGTCGTCCATCCAGCCGAGCATCAGCACCTCTCCGGTGTCGTACTGCTGGGCGATGGCGGGCAGGAGGCCGTCGGCGCCGCGCTTGAGGCGGGCCGCGATCTCCGGGGCGAGCGGGCTGGGCCGCCGGGGGGAGCTGCTGGTCATGCGCCCATTGTGCCGCGCGGGACGGACACGTCCCGGGGCTGTCCATTGGGCGGACCCGGCCGGCCGCCGTAGGCTGACTCCATGTCGACTTTCGCCAAGCGTGAACGACTTCTGCTCGCGGACCTGTTGGAGACGGCGGGTCCGGACGCCCCGACCCTGTGCGACGGCTGGCGCACCCGCGACCTCGCCGCGCACGTGGTGGTGCGCGAGCGCCGGCCGGACGCCGCCGGGGCCGGTCTGATCAAGCAGCTGGCGTCCCGGCTCGACCGGGTGATGGAGGAGTACGGCGCGAAGCCGTACGAGGAGCTGCTCCAGCTGATCCGCACCGGGCCGCCGCGGTTCTCGCCTTTCCAGCTCAAGCAGGTCGACGAGGCGGCGAACACGGTGGAGTTCTACGTGCACACCGAGGACGTCCGCCGGGCCCAGCCCGACTGGTCGCCGCGCGAGCTGGACCCGGTGTTCCAGGACGCCCTGTGGTCCCGCCTGGAGCGCGCGGCCCGCCTGATGGGCCGCGGCATCCCGACCGGCCTCGTGCTGCGCCGCCCCAACGGGCAGACGACGGTCGCCCACCGCGGTACGCCGGTGGTGACGGCGACGGGCGAGCCGTCCGAGCTGCTGCTGTTCGCCTACGGCCGGCAGAGCGCCGCGAAGGTGGAGCTGGAGGGCGAGCAGGACGCGATCGCCAAGCTCCGGGAGACGAAGCAGCTCGGGATCTGAGGTCCGCCTCTCACGTCGGCAGTTCGGCCCGGCGTACCCCCGGTGCGCACAGGGCGACGACCCCGCCGAGGCCGCAGACCGCGGCGCTGACGGCGAAGACCGGCCCTGTGCCCCAGATGCCGATGGCGGCGGCGGACAGCGGCATGCTCAGCGGCGCGATGCCCAGGCTGACGATCCCGGAGACCGCCGTGACGCGCCCGAGGAGTGCGGGGGCGGACTGGGTCTGGAGCAGGGCCCCGCACAGGGCGCCGCTGAGCCCCGCGAGCAGGCCGACGAGCAGCGCCGTGACGACGGCCGCGGGAAGGGCGGGCGCCTGTGCCAGCGCGCCGATCGCGACCGCGCCGGGGATGATGGCGCCGGCGACGACGTACCCGGCGTGCGGCACGCGTCCCCGGACGGTCAGCAGCAGGGCCGCCGCCCCGGCGCCCACCCCGAAGCCGGCGAGTATCCAGCCCATTCCGGAGGCTCCCCAGCCGCGTTCGTCGGCGAGCAGGGTCAGGCCGATGTTGAGCGGGCCGACGAAGCCGAGGTCGCCGAGGGCGATGACCAGCATCAGCGGGCCGAGGACGCGGTGCCGGCGGATGTACCGGAGCCCGTCCCGCAGGTCCCGCCACGCGGTGCCGCCGGGAGCGGCCGCCGCGTCGTCGGCGGGCAGCTCGCGCAGCCGTACGGCGATCAGCAGCGGCACGGACACGGCGATCAGCAGACCGGCGAAGGCGAAGGCGGCAGCCGCGCCGCCGATCGCCACCCCGAGGCCGCCGAGCGGGGCGCCCACGACGGAGGAGAAGCGGACGGCGAGGCCCCGCATGCCCTGGACGCGGGCGAGCTGGTCCTTGCCCGTCAGACGCGCCGGTAGTGCCCCGACGGCGGGCAGGAAGAGGGCGTCCACCGCGCCGAAGACGAGGGCGAGGACGGCGAGCAGCCACAGTCCGGGATCGGTCGCGAAGAGCAGCGCGGCCACCACGAGGACCGCCACGCACCGTACGGTGTCGCTGCCGATGACGACCCTGCGCGGCCCCAGCCGGTCGACGATCACTCCCCCGCCGAGCATGAGCAGCGCGCGCGGCACCGCGCTCACGGCGGTGACGATCCCGGCCTCGGCGGCGCTGCCGTGCTGCACGGCGGCCCAGGACAGCGCGAGGAAGAAGACGCTGTCGCCCAGCATGGAGGCGGTGTAGGCCGCGACCCAGCGCAGGACGTTGGCGTCGCGGTGGGCGGGACGGCCCGGGGCGGGGACCCGGGGTATGAGTGTGTCCGGCACGGCCGTGCCCCTCTCAGACACGGAACGGGAATCCGTACACGTGCAGCGCGACGTTCTCGCGGCCCTCGGTGTCGCCGTCGGCTTCGGCGGCCCGGCCCCGCTCGTCGTACTTCTTCGCCAGGGCGAGCAGCTCCGCGCCCAGTTCGCTCAGGTCGGCGGGGGTCAGCCGGAGCAGGGACTCGTTGTCGGGGGCGGCGGAGTTCCACTCGGGGCCCCAGGTGGGGCGTTCGTCGAGGTAGCGGCGGTACATGTCGGCGCGCTGCTCGTGGAAGAGCCGGGTGGCGGCGAGGTGGGCGGCGGCCCGCTCGGGGGCGTCGCGGAAGTTCTCGTCGCGGATGGTCACCCCGTCCGAGGCGGGCTGCCACCACCGCTCCCGGCCGTCTGCGCTCTGCGGGTCGGCCTGCTCGACCAGCCCGTGCTCGGCCAGCTTGCGCAGGTGGTAGCTGACCAGGGAGACGGCCTCGTCCACCTGCTCGGCGAGCTGCGAGGCGGTCGCCGTGCGCGCGACGCACAGCCCGCGGTAGAGCTGCATGCGCAGGGGGTGGGCCAGGGCTTTGAGAGTGCCCAGGTCGGTGATCGAGTGGTTCTCCTGGCTCGGCATGCCGCCACGCTAGATTACGAAAGGAAAATTGCGCAATACGCGTTGCGCAATTTTTCTTTCGTAATCTCCTGGGTGCGGCAGGTCCGCCCGCCCGTGCCTACCTGACGGGGTGTCCCGCCTCGCGCAGTGCGCTCTTGACCTGCCCGATCCGCAGGTCGCCGAAGTGGAAGACGGACGCCGCCAGCACCGCGTCGGCGCCCGCCGCGACGGCCGGCGGGAAGTCGGCGAGGCGGCCCGCGCCGCCGGAGGCGATCACCGGGACGCTCACGTGCCCCCGGACCGCCTCGATCATCTCCAGGTCGTAGCCGTCCTTCGTGCCGTCCGCGTCCATCGAGTTGAGCAGGATCTCCCCCGCGCCCAGCTCGGCGGCCCGGTGCGCCCACTCGACGGCGTCGATGCCGGTGCCGCGCCGGCCGCCGTGGGTGGTCACCTCGAAGGTGCCCGCCTCGGTGCGGCGGGCGTCGACCGACAGGACGAGCACCTGCCGGCCGAACCGCTCGGCGATCTCCCGGATCAGGTCGGGGCGGGCGATGGCGGCCGTGTTCACGCCCACCTTGTCCGCACCGGCCCGCAGCAGCTTGTCGACGTCCTCCGCGGTGCGCACGCCGCCGCCGACGGTCAGCGGGATGAACACCTGCTCGGCGGTGCGGCGCACCACGTCGTAGGTCGTCTCGCGGTCGCCCGACGAGGCGGTGATGTCCAGGAACGTCAACTCGTCGGCGCCCTCGGCGTCGTACACCTTGGCCATCTCGACGGGGTCGCCCGCGTCGCGCAGGTTCTGGAAGTTGACGCCCTTGACGACCCGGCCGTCGTCCACGTCCAGGCAGGGGATGACTCGGACCGCCAGGGTCATGAATCCACGGCTCCTCTATACGCTTCCACTTCGACTGACACCAGGACCCGCGAGTCGATGAAGCCCTGCACGACCAGCAGGGTCGTCACGGGGCGTACGGAGTCGAACAGCTCCTTGTGGGCGCGGCCCACCGCATCGACATCGCGCGAATGTGCCAGGCACACACGGGTCCGGATCACGGACTCGATGCCGAGCCCGAACTCGCCGATCGCCTCGACCGCGGAGGCGAAGGCGACCTTGGTCTGCTCGTACGGGTCGCCGTCGCCGTACAGCATGTCGCCCTTGAAGGCGGTGGTGCCCGCCACGATCACACGATCACCCGCCGCCACGGCCCGTGCGAAACCGAAGGACTCTTCCCAGGGACTTCCGCTCTGCACGCGCCGTACGGCTTCGGATGTCATGACGCCACAGCCTCCAAGGCTTCTTCCAGGGTGAACGCCTTCGCGTACAGGGCCTTCCCGACGATGGCCCCCTCGACACCGGCCGGGACGAGACCGGCGATCGCCCGCAGGTCGTCCAGGGACGAGACACCGCCGGAGGCGACGACCGGGCGGTCGGTGGCGGCGCAGACGTTCTTCAGGAGCTCCAGGTTCGGGCCCTGGAGGGTGCCGTCCTTGGCGATGTCGGTGACGACGTACCGGGCGCAGCCCTCCTGGTCGAGGCGCGCCAGCGTCTCGTAGAGGTCGCCGCCGTCCCGGGTCCAGCCGCGGCCCCGCAGCGTCGTGCCGCGTACGTCGAGGCCCACCGCGATCTTGTCGCCGTGCTCGGCGATGACCTTGGCGACCCACTCGGGGGTCTCCAGGGCGGCGGTGCCGAGGTTCACCCGGGTGCAGCCCGTGGCGAGCGCGGCGGCGAGGGTGCCGTCGTCGCGGATGCCGCCGGACAGCTCGACCTTGATGTCCATGGCCTTGGCGACCTCGGCGATCAGCTCGCGGTTGTCCCCGGTGCCGAACGCGGCGTCCAGGTCCACCAGGTGCAGCCATTCGGCGCCGGAGCGCTGCCAGGCGAGAGCGGCCTCCAGGGGCGAGCCGTAGGAGGTCTCGGAGCCGGACTCGCCGTGCACGAGGCGCACGGCCTGGCCGTCGCGGACGTCGACGGCGGGGAGGAGTTCGAGCTTGCTCATCTCTACAGGGTCTCGATCCAGTTGGTGAGGAGCTGGGCTCCGGCGTCGCCGGACTTCTCGGGGTGGAACTGCGTGGCCCACAGTGCACCGTTCTCCACGGCGGCCACGAAGGGCTTGCCGTGGGTGGTCCAGGTGACCCTGGGGGCGGCGATCAGCGGGTTGTGCGACTCCTGGGCCCAGTCGTGGACGGCGTAGGAGTGCACGAAGTAGAAGCGGGCGTCCGCGTCCAGGCCGGCGAAGAGCTGGGAGTCGGCCGGTGAATCGACGGTGTTCCAGCCCATGTGGGGCACGACGTCGGCCTGGAGCGGTCCGACCGTGCCGGGCCACTCGTCCAGGCCCTCGGCCTCCACGTCGTGCTCGATGCCGCGCGTGAAGAGGATCTGCATGCCGACGCAGATGCCCATGACCGGGCGCCCGCCCGACAGCCGGCGGTCGACGATCCAGTCGCCGCGCGCGGCCTTGAGTCCCTCCATGCAGGCGGCGAAGGCGCCGACGCCGGGCACCAGCAGCCCGTCGGCGTTCATGGCCTTGTCGTAGTCACGGGTGATCTCGACGTCGGCCCCCGCGCGCGCGAGGGCACGCTCGGCGGAACGGACGTTGCCGAAGCCGTAGTCGAAGACGACGACCTTCTTGGCCGGGGCGGCACTGGTCAATTCCAGACCTCCAGCCTCAGGACGCCCGCGAGCAGACACATGCCGGCGCCGATGGAGAGCAGCACGATCAGGCCCTTGGGCATCTGCTGCTTGGCGAAGGAGTAGATGCCGCCGAGGAAGAAGAGACCGACGACGATCAGCGCGGTGGACGTACCGTTCATGGGTTACAGCGCGCCCTTCGTGGAAGGCAGGATGCCCACCGCGCGCGGGTCGCGCTCGGAGGCGTAGCGCAGGGCGCGGGCCAGCGCCTTGAACTGGCACTCCACGATGTGGTGCGCGTTGCGTCCGTACGGCACGTGCACGTGCAGGGCGATCTGTGCCTGGGCGACGAAGGACTCCAGGATGTGCCGGGTCATCGTCGTGTCGTACTCGCCGATCATCGGCGCCATCTTCTCGGGCTCGGTGTGCACGAGGTAGGGGCGGCCGGACAGGTCGACGGTGACCTGGGCGAGGGACTCGTCCAGCGGGACCGTGCAGTTGCCGAAGCGGTAGACGCCCACCTTGTCGCCGAGGGCCTGCTTGAAGGCGGCGCCCAGCGCGAGGGCGGTGTCCTCGATGGTGTGGTGGGAGTCGATGTGCAGGTCGCCGTCGGTCTTCACGGTCAGGTCGAACAGACCGTGCCGGCCGAGCTGGTCGAGCATGTGGTCGTAGAAGCCGACGCCGGTGGCGATGTCGGTCTTGCCGGTGCCGTCGAGGTCGATCTCGACGAGGACCGAGGTCTCCTTGGTGGTGCGCTCCACGCGCCCTACGCGGCTCATGTGTGCTGCTCCTTCTTGACTTCACGTACCGCGTCGAGGAACGCGTCGTTCTCCTGCGGGGTGCCGGCGGTGACCCGCAGCCACCCCGGCACGCCGTTGTCCCGGACCAGGACGCCCCGGTCGAGGATCTTCCGCCAGGTCGCGTGCGAGTCCGCGAACCGCCCGAACTGGACGAAGTTGGCGTCGGACTCGGTCACCTCGTAGCCGATGGCCCGCAGTTCGGCGACCAGCCGGTCCCGCTCGGTCTTCAGCTGCTCGACGTACTTCAGCAGCGTGTCCGTGTGCTCCAGGGCGGCCAGCGCGGTCGCCTGGGTGACGGCCGACAGGTGGTACGGCAGCCGTACGAGCTGGACGGCGTCGACGACGGCCGGGTGCGCGGCGAGGTAGCCCAGGCGCAGGCCCGCGGCGCCGAACGCCTTTGACATCGTGCGGGAGACGACGAGGTGGGGGCGGCCCTCCAGCAGCGGCAGCAGCGAGGCGCCGTGGCTGAACTCGATGTAGGCCTCGTCGACCACGACCATCGAGGGTTTCGCGGCCTGCGCCGCCTCGTAGAGGGCGAGGACCGTCTCGGCCGGAACCGCGTTGCCCGTGGGGTTGTTGGGGGTGGTGATGAAGACGACGTCCGGGCGGTGCTCGGCGATCGCCCGCTCGGCGGCGGGCACGTCGATGGTGAAGTCCTCGTGCCGCGGACCGGAGATCCAGCCGGTGCCGGTGCCGCGCGCGATGAGGCCGTGCATCGAGTACGACGGCTCGAAGCCGATCGCGGTGCGGCCCGGCCCGCCGAAGGTCTGCAGCAGTTGCTGGATGACCTCGTTGGAGCCGTTGGCGGCCCAGACGTTGCTGACGTCCAGGGGGTGTCCCGAGGTGTTCGTCAGGTACGCGGCCAGCCCGGTGCGCAGTTCGACCGCGTCCCGGTCCGGGTAGCGGTTGAGGTCGCGGGCGGCCTCGCGGACGCGCTCGGCGATCCGCTCGACCAGCGCCTCGGGCAGCGGGTAGGGGTTCTCGTTGGTGTTCAGCCGTACCGGCACGTCCAGCTGGGGCGCGCCGTAGGGGGACTTGCCGCGCAGCTCGTCCCGTACGGGGAGGTCGTCGATTCCGAACGTCACTTGCCTGCCGGGACCTTCCACTCGAACCTCGCCTTGATCGCCGCGCCGTGCGCGGGCAGGTCCTCGGCCTCCGCCAGCGTCACCACGTGCCGCGCGACCTCGGCGAGCGCGTCGCGCGTGTAGTCGACGATGTGGATGCCGCGCAGGAAGGACTGCACGGACAGTCCCGAGGAGTGGCAGGCGCAGCCGCCGGTGGGCAGGACGTGGTTGGACCCGGCCGCGTAGTCGCCGAGCGAGACGGGGGCCCACGGGCCGACGAAGATCGCACCGGCGTTCCTGACGCGCTCGGCGACGGCGGCGGCGTCGGCGGTCTGGATCTCCAGGTGCTCCGCACCGTAGGCGTCGACCACGCGCAGGCCCTCGTCGATGCCGTCGACGAGCACGATCGCGGACTGGCGGCCGGCGAGGGCCGGGCGGATCCGGTCCTCGACGTGCTTGGTCGCCTCGACCTGCGGCGCGAGTTCCTTCTCGACCGCGTCCGCGAGGTCCACGGAGTCGGTGACCAGGACGGCGGCGGCCAGCGGGTCGTGCTCGGCCTGGCTGATCAGGTCGGAGGCGACGTGCACCGGGTCGGCGGTGGCGTCGGCGAGGACCGCGATCTCGGTCGGTCCCGCCTCGGCGTCGATGCCGATCTTCCCGGTGAAGAAGCGCTTGGCGGCGGCGACCCAGATGTTGCCGGGGCCGGTGACCATGTTGGCGGGCGGGCAGGACTCGGTGCCGTACGCGAACATGGCGACGGCGGTGGCACCGCCCGCCGCGTACACCTCGTCGACGCCGAGCAGGGCGCAGGCGGCCAGGATGGTGGGGTGCGGGATCCCGCCGAACTCGGCCTGCGCGGGCGAGGCGAGCGCGACGGAGCCGACACCGGCCTCCTGCGCGGGCACGACGTTCATGATCACGGACGACGGGTAGACCGACCGGCCGCCGGGCACGTAGAGCCCGACCCGCTCGACCGGCACCCACTTCTCGGTGACCGAGCCGCCGGGCACGACCTGCGTGGTGTGGGTGGTGCGGCGCTGCTCGCGGTGGACGAGGCGGGCGCGGCGGACGGACTCCTCCAGGGCCGCGCGGACGGCCGGGTCGAGCTCCTCCAGCGCGCGCGTGAGCGCGGCGGCCGGAACCCGCACCCGGTCAAGGCGGACGCCGTCGAACTGCTCGGTGAAGTCGATCAGCGCCGCGTCGCCACGATGATGCACGGCCTCGCAGATCGGACGCACCTTCTCCAGGGCGACCGAGACGTCGAAGTCGGCTCGGGGCAGCAGGTCGCGCAGGGCGGGTCCCTCGGGGAGGGCGTCGCCGCGCAGATCGATTCGGGAGATCACGGAACCAATTCTCTCAGACCCGCGTCCGGCACGGTCCGCGCGTATCAATGGCTGATACAGAACGCGGCGGGCGCTCGCGGCCCACGGCGAACTCGCGTGATCCGTGCTCACTTTGAGTGTTCGGAGTGTCACGGAATGGGCATGAACGGTTGTACGAAGAGTGAGCGACCGACGAGTAGTTGGGGAGGGAGTGAAGCACCGTGACCGAGGGGGCCGGCCATCGTGACGGAGAGCTGCCGGATGACCTGACCGCCGCCGAGGCCGGCATGTGGCAGGCCTTCCGCAACGGCAGCGTGTACGACCTGAGCAGCGGCGACGCGCTCGCCGACGACCCGCACGGCGGGCATCCGTGGGGGCCGGAGCGGACCGTGCGGGCCCGCATCGTGTGCTGGCTGCTTCTCGACGGTCCGCCGGCGCTCGCGGGCCGGGTGTCCTCGCTCCAGCTGGTGGGCGTGCGGATCAGCGACACGGTCGACCTCGCGGGCGGCACGGTGGTGCCCTACGTCGAGCTGCGGGGCTGCCGTTTCGAGCGGGAGGTGCTGCTGCCGGAGACCCGGTTCACCACCGTGCGGCTGGTGGACTGCGCGGTGCCGCGCCTGGAGGCGGCCCGGCTGCACACCGAGGGCGACCTGCACCTGCCGCGCTCCCGCTTCCCCGGGGGGATCCGGCTCACGGACGCGCAGATAGGCACCGACCTGCTGCTCAACCAGGCGATCGTGCACCGGGACCGCAGCGGCCGCTCCATCGCCGCGGACGGGATGACGGTCGGGCAGGACCTCCAGGCCGAGATGCTGGAGTCGCACGGGGAGGTGAGCCTGCGCAGCGCCCAGGTCGGTGTCTCGCTGAGCCTGCGCGGCGCCCGGCTCCTCAATCCGTACACGCGGCACGCGCTGAACGCCCCGCAGCTGACGGTGGAGCGCACGCTGTACCTGACCCCGGCGGGCCTGGGCAGCCCGCTGCTGCGGGGCACCACCCCCGCGCAGGGCACCCGCATCCAGCGCTTCGAGTGCGAGGGCGGGGTGCGGCTGGACGACGGGCGGTTCGGCGACGCGCTCGACCTGGAGCACGCCCGGTTCACCTTCACCGACGACCAGGAGCTGTCGCTGCGCCGGGTGCAGACGCCCGAGCTGCGGTTCCTGGGCGAGCGGCCGGCACGCGGGCGGGTGGTGCTGTCGGGGGCGCGGGTGGTCAACCTGATGGACCGTGCGGACAGCTGGCCGGGCCCCGGCCGGCTGCACATGGGCGGCTTCGCCTACGAGAACCTGGTGCCGCGCGGTCCTTTCCCGCTTCAGAAGCGGCTGCGCTGGGTGGGCGCCGCGACCGCCGAGTACCACCCGGAGCCGTACGAGCGGCTCGCCGCCGTGCTGCGGGCCGGCGGCGAGGACGAGGACGCCCGCGAGGTGCTGCTCGCCAAGCATCGCAGGCGCCGCGAGAGCCTGCCGCTCGCCGCGAAGCTGGTGGGTTTCGCGCAGGACTGGACGGTCGCCTACGGCTACCGGCCGGGCCGGGCGGCGGTGTGGATGGCGGTCCTGTGGGCGGCGGGCGCGCTCGCCTTCGCCCGCGCCGACCCGCCACCGCTGAAACACGGCGAGCACCCGGACTGGAACCCGGCCCTCTTCGCCCTCGACCTGCTCCTTCCGGTGATCGACCTGGGCCAGGCCGGCTCCTGGCAGCTCCACGACGGCTGGCAGTGGCTGGCGACGGCCCTGGTCCTGCTCGGCTGGGTCCTGGCCACGACGGTGGCAGCAGGCGCAACCCGCCTACTCCGCCGCAGCTGAGCCCGCCGGGGCTCAGGGGGACACGTCCGTCCGAAGGCGAGGGGGGCCGGAGCCGGAGCCGGGGCGGGGGCCGGGGCCGAGGCCGGGCCGGGGCGCACAGCCATCGCGAACCCTCGGCCGTGGTACCGGCGGGCTGGCCACGACGGTGGCAGCGGGAGCGCACCCGCCTACTCCGCCGCAGCTGAGCCCGCCGAGGCCCCCCGGGGGGACACGCGTTCCCCCCGAGTGACACGTCCGGCCGAAGGCGGGGCGGGGGCCGAGGCGGGGCCGAGGCCGGGGGGCCGAGGCCGGGGGGCCGAGGCCGGGGGGCCGAGGCCGGGGGGCCGAGGCCGGGGGGCCGAGGCCGGGGGGGGGCCGAGGCCGGGGGGGGCCGAGGCCGGAGCCGGAGCCGGGGCCGGAGCCGGAGCGGAACCGGAGCGGAGCCAGGGCGGGGCCGGGGCGGGGCCGGGGCGCACAGCCATCGCGTACCCTCGGCCGGCGTACCGGCGGTCGTGGCCGCGACGGTGGCAGCACCCGCCTACTCCGCCGCAGCTGAGCCCGCCGGGGCCCCCCGGAGGGACACGCGTTCCCCCGGGTGACACGTCCGGCCGAAGGCGGGGCCGGGGGTGCACAACCATCACGAACCCTCGGTCGTCGTACTGGCCATGCTGCGCGCGTTCCTTCGGACCGCGGCCCGGGCCCGGTCCCGGTCGCCACGGCCCGCCCAAGACGACGACGTGCTCCTCGACGCCCCCGACGACCGCCTCGGCCCCGCCCTCGTCGCCGCGGCCCGCGGCGAGCACGGCCTGGCCGCCGGCCTCCTCGCCGGCACCCGCGAGAACGCCGCCTGGGACCACCGCGACCGCTACGCGACCCGGCTCGCCGCCTTCGCCCGCTCCCGTGCCCAGTGGCTGGACGACTGGCAGGGCGCCGCCCCGGACGACCCGGACGCCCTGCTGGTCGCGGCCCGCCTGTCGGTCCACCGGCACTGGGACTCACCGGCCCGCACTGAACTCCTGCGCCAGGTGATCCCCGCGGTCGTCGCCGCCGCCGAGGCCGCAGGACCCGACCCGGTGCCGTGGCGGACCGCGCTGGACGCCGCACGCGGCGCGGGCGCCGGACACGCCGAGTTCGAGCGGCTGTGGGGGCAGGCGGTCCGCCGCTGCCCGCACCACTACGGCTGTCATGTCGCCGCCCTCGACTACCTGGCCGCCGCCTCGCCCGACGCGCACGGCGAGTGCCTGGACTTCGCGGAGACGGCCGCGCAGGACGCCCCCGAGGACGCGCTCGTACGGGCACTGCCGCTGCGCGCGGCCTTCACCTGCCTGACGACCACGACCGGCGGCGCCACCGCGACCGCCCTGCGCACGCACCGCCGGCGCCTGGACGCCGCGGCCGACAGCGCGATCGCCCTCTCGGCGGGCCGCCCGGCGGACGACCCGTGGGCGGCTGAGCTGCGGAACCTGCTGGTGTACGTCCTCCTACGCCTGGAACGCCTCCGGGACGCGGCGGAGCAACTGCGGCTGACCGGCCCGTACGTCACGTCGTTTCCGTGGGACCGGGACACGGACGACCCGCTCGGCCGCTTCCTCCAGGTGCGCGAGGACGTCCGTACGGCGGTGGCCTCCACGACCGGCATCGCGGCCGGCGGGAAGGGGGCGGGGCATCCACGAAATGGGCACGGCGGACGCGTCCGCCCCGGCGACCATTAGGCTTCTGCGTCGTGACCACCGTCCGGCTCCCCCTCTTCCCCCTGAACTCTGTCCTGTTCCCGGGGCTGGTGCTCCCGCTCAACATCTTCGAGGAGCGCTATCGCGCCATGATGCGCGAACTGCTGAAGACCTCCGAGGACGAACCGCGCCGGTTCGCCGTCGTGGCGATCCGTGACGGCCACGAGGTGGCCCAGACCGCCCCCGGCCTGCCCGACCCGACGGCCACCGTCGAGCGCGGGCCGACGGCCGGGTTCGGCACCGACCCGGTGAAGTCCTTCCACAAGGTGGGCTGCATCGCGGACGCGGCGACCATCCGCGAGCGGGCCGACGGCTCCTTCGAGGTGCTGGCGACCGGCACGAACCGGGTGCGACTGCTCTCGGTCGAGGCCTCGGGTCCCTTCCTGACGGCCGAGCTGGAGCAGTTGCCCGAGGAGCCGGGCGACGAGGCGGGCGCGCTGGCCGAGGGCGTACTGCGGTCCTTCCGGCAGTACCAGAAGCGGCTGGCGGGGGCACGCGAACGGTCGCTGGCGACCGGCGCCGAACTGCCGGACGAACCGGGCGTGGTCTCCTACCTGGTCGCCGCCGCGATGATGCTGGACACGCCGACGAAACAGCGGCTGCTCCAGGCCCCGGACACCGCCTCCCGGCTGCGGGACGAGCTGAAACTCCTTCGCTCCGAGACCTCCATCATCCGTACGCTGCCGTCCCTGCCGGCGTTGGAACTGACGCGCGGCCCGACGAGTCTCAACTGAGGTACTGGCGCGCATGGCGAAGAAGTCCAAGAAGCAGCAACCGTCCGGCGGCACCCCGGCCACCGTGGCGCTCACGGCCGCCGGGGTGACCTACACGGTCCACGCCTACGAGCACGACCCGGCCCACCCCTCCTACGGCGAGGAGGCGGCCGAGGCGATGGGCGTCTCGCCGGCGCGGGTCTTCAAGACGCTGGTGGCGGACGTCGACGGCGCCCTGACGGTCGCGGTGGTGCCGGTGGCGGGCCAGCTGGACCTCAAGGCGCTGGCGGCCGCGGTGGGCGGCAAGCGCGCGGCGATGGCCGACCCCGCCCTGGCCGAGCGCACCACCGGCTACGTGCGGGGCGGTATCTCCCCGCTGGGCCAGCGCAAGAGGCTCGCGACGGTTCTGGACGCGTCGGCCTCGGACCACGCCACGATCTGCGTCTCGGCGGGCCGCCGCGGCCTGGAGGTCGAACTCTCCCCCGACGACCTGGCCAGGCTCACAGGCGCGGTCCTCGCCCCGATCGGCCGCGCGTAGCCCCTCGACGAACGCCCCGTTCTCGGCTAATCAGACAGGACATGTCGAAGCGAACGCGCAAACGCAGGTGGCGCACCAAAAAGGGCCGGGCGAACCACGGCCGCCGTCCCGCCTAGGCCGACTTGTCTCCGTATGGGGTCGGCTTGTCCCCGTACGGTGCCGGCCAGGCGTCGGGCTCCGGATCGCGGGGCCCGAACAGTCCCGTCAGACCCAGGTGGACCACGAGCGCCGCCACCGACCAGGCAAGCAGCGCCCCCTTGGCGCCCAGTTTCAGCGGCGCGGAGAACGTCACCCCTTTGCCGACGTCCTTGGCGTGGGCGATCACGTCCTGCGCGGGCCCGAGCCACACCCCGATCCGCCATGCCAGCAGCGATCCGAGGAGCCCGCCGACGCCGAGGGCCGCCACCAGGGGCACGCCCCCGCGCCGCCGCACCAGGAAGACCACCACCGCGCTGAGTACCCCGAAGGCCAGCGCGAGCAGGGTGAACGTGCCGTCGACGCCGACCGCCTGCTCGCCCTCGGAGTCCTTGAGGTAGACGATCCACCGGTCGTCGACCAGATCGCCGACCAGCGGCACGCTCGGTGCCAGCTTCCACCACAGCACGCCCAGCAGCGCGCCGGAGAGGGCGACCGCCACCACGGTCACGGCGGCCTGCCGCACTTCGCTCAACATCCCTGGGCCGTCCTGTTCGCCGTGATCGTCGTACGGGGCGCCGAAGGCGGTACCCACCGCGTGGGCACCGGCGGGCGGCGGCACCGGCGCGCCCTGGTACGACGAGCGTTCGTTCGGCGGCGGTGGCGGAGTCAGAGGTGCGGTCACCCCGCCATCGTGCCAAACCCGCCCGTGCGGCGCGTCACCGGACGGCGGCCCGGCGGTACGCCCAGGTGGCGACGGCCAGCGAGATCACCCCGACCGCGGCGCACACCGCGAGGTCGCCGAGGACGAAGGCCCAGTCGGGCCGCGGGCCGAACGTGCGGGCGAAGGCCTCCACGCCGTAGGTGGACGGCAGCAGGTCCCGGGCCAGGCGGACCACCCCCGGCAACCGTTCGGGCGGCAGCACGCCAAGCAGCAGCGCCGCCGACATGCCGAGCTGGCCCAGCAGGGTGGCGAACTCGGGCCGGGGGGCGAGCAGGCCCAGCGCCGCGCCCAGTCCGGCGAGCGCGGCGCCGGCCAGCGGGATCACGGCCACCAGCACCCACAGGTGGGTCATCGGCAGCCCGAACAGCAGGCACCCGAACACCGCCGTCACCACGGTCCCGGGCACGGTGAAGGACGCGTACGCGCCCGCCGCGCCCAGCACCACCGCGGCGGGCGGCACGGGCAGCGTCGCGTAGTGGTCGAGGCCGCCGCTCGCGCGCAGCTGACCGAAGTACTGGGCGAGGAGGTTCAGCGCCACGAAGGCCACGACGAGTACCGCCGAACCGGCGACCACGGCCTGCGCCTCGCCGCCACCGTCCACGACGCCGCGCATCAGGATCATGATGCCGATCGACTGGAAGGTCGCCACGAACAGCAGCGGGATGCGCGCGACCCGCGCCCGGGACAGCTGCGCCCGGTACACGGCCACCAGGGAGGGCCACAGCCGCGCCTTGGGCCCCAGCTCGGCCGGGGCGGCCACGCGCTGCTGTTCGACGGCCAGGGCAGCGCCCGGCAGGGCATCGGCGGGTACGACACTCACGTCGCGCTGTTCCCCTTCGCTAGGGCCGTTCGAAGCGGTCGCCCTGATGGGTACGGATGCGGTGGCCGGTGTTCTCACCGCTCGCGTGCTCAAGCCCTCACCAGTCCCTGCCGGGCGGCGCCGCCCAGTGCCAGGTAGACGTCCTCCAGGCTGGGCGTGGCCAGGGTGAAGTCGTCCAGGGCGGCGAAGGCCGCGCCGCCGGTGACGGTGGCGACGACCGCGCGGGCCTCCTCGGGGGCGAGCCGCAGCGTCCAGCGGCGCCCCGACTCGACGACGCGGTCGCGCAGGGCGGCGACCTCCGGGACGTGCAGGGGGGCCGTCTCGCGCCACACCAGGTCGACGCGGACCTCTCCGGCGACCTTCTCCTTGAGCCCGGAGGGCGTGTCGCAGGCGATCACGCGGCCCCGGTCGAGGACGGCGACCCGGTCGAGGACGGTCTCGGCCTCGATGACGTTGTGGGTGACGAGCAGCACGGTGGTGCCGTGTCCGGCGCGCCGCCGGTCGACGGCCGACCACACCGCGCGCCGGGCCACCGGGTCCATGCCGGTGGTCGGCTCGTCCAGGACGAGCAGCGGACGCTCCCCCACCAGTGCGGCGGCGAAGCAGGCCAGGCGGCGCTGGCCGCCGGAGAGCTTCTTGATCGGGCGGCCGGCGAGGGGGGTCAGGCCCAGTTCCTCGAGGACGGCGTCCCGCTCGGCGCGCGCCCGCCGCGCCTCCAGGCCGCGCAGCCGCCCGGTGGTCTCGGCGGCGAGCGACACGGTCAGCTCGTCCAGGGCACTGGACTCCTGTCCGAGGTAGGCGAGGATCCGCGCGGCCAGCTCGGGGTGGCGCACGATGTCGTGCCCGAGGATCTCGACGCCGCCGCGATCGGGGCGCATCAGCCCGGTGAGCTGGCGTACGAGGGTGGACTTTCCGGCGCCGTTGGGTCCGAGCAGTCCGAAGATCTCACCGCGGCGGATGTCCAGGGTCACGTCGTCGGTGGCCCGTACCTCGGGAGTCGCCACAACGCCGCGCCTGCCGCGCACGGCGGGATAGGTCTTCGTCAGTCCGCGCACCACGCACACGGCATCCCCACCGGGACGAAGTGCCTGTGCCGCGCGCGTACTCACAAGGGACGAGACTACGGGGTCGGTCCTCGCGCCCCGCTCCCGGGTCCGCCCATAAGTGTCGATTCAGCCGAGGGAATGCCAGGGGAATGCCGGGGGAATGCCGGGGGATCTCACTCCGCCGCGGGGGTGCGTTCGGTCGCCGTCCGCACGTCGATCTCCCGCCAGAACCCGGCCCGGATCGCGTACCGGTCGTGCTCGTCGATCTGGTCGTCCTTGTGGGCCAGCAGACCGAAGCGGGCCGCGTAGCGCAGCAGCTCCCCGTCCACGCGGTGCGGGATGCGGGGGTACATCCCGGAGAGTTTCTGCAGGTGGCCCTGGTCGCCGAGGCGGTCCAGCCAGCGGCGGGCGAAGACCTGCCCGACCTCGTAGGGGTCGCCGCCGACCGTGGTGATGTCCTCCTCGCGGTCGGCCCAGCGCTGCTCGGCGGTGGTGAGCTGGGCCAGCGTCGGCATGGAGGCGGCCTCGGACGGCTCGGCGCCGGGCCGGTCGACCCAGCCCTTGTCGGAGGACCAGCGCAGGGTGGCGCTCGTCGGCTGCGGGGCGGGGTGGGCGCCGGGTGCGCGCAGGGCGGCCAGGTCCTTGGGGGTGGGGACGCCCTTGGCGGGCGGCACCCGCTCGCCGGTGCCGCCCGGCCCCGCGGTGGTCGTGGTGGGGTGCTCGGGTTCCTCGACGGGCCGCGCGGGAGCGGAGGAGAGCGCGGACTCGGGCAGCGGCGCGGAGAGGATCGCGGCGATCTCGGGGCGAGGCACGGGCGGCGGCGCGCAGATACCGCCGAGTTCCTTGGCGCGTACGGCCTTCGTGATCCAGATGCGGTCCAGCACGCGGCGTTCGTCGGCCTCGGCGACCAGGTCCTCGGACTGGTTGTAGTCGCCGTCGGCGGCCTGTACGGCCCACAGGTGGACGGCGACGCCGTGTTCCTTCGCGGCCATCATCCCGGGCAGCAGGTCGCCGTCGCCGGTCACCAGGACGACGTCGGAGCAGGCGCGGTTGCGGGCCAGCTCGGTCAGTTCGGCGTGCATGGCGGCGTCCACGCCCTTCTGCGCCCAGCGTCCGTCACTGCGCGTGAGGGCTCCCAGCCGGACGGTGACCCGGGGCATCACGCGCAGCCGCCGGTGTTCGGGCTGCGGGACGCGGTCGGGGGCGCCGTCGAACCAGTAGATGCGCAGCAGGGGCTGCTGCGTGTCGGACTCGGCACGGTCGCGCAACCCCTGGACGAGGGCGGCGTGATCGACGGTGATGCGCGAGCGCGAGGGCTCCCCGGCGAGGAGACTCGCGGCCGCCCCCAGCAGATACCCGGCGTCCACCAGGACGATGCAGCGGTCCACGCGATCCACCCTCTTTCCGGGAGGTTTGCTTCGGGCTTCCTTCGAGTCTGCCCGACCACGCGGAGGTTAACGGCCCGAACTCGATCTTCGGCGTGGCGTTTCGGCACCCCGCGCTCCGTCGAACCGCGTCACACACGGTAATTGCCCGATATGCGTTCTTTGTTGACCTATGTGAGTCTGGTTGCGGCCCTGGCCCCTAGATGCCCCATCAGGAGGTAGATCACCATGGCCAAGAACAAGAACAACCGTGATCGTAAGCAGCCCCAGGCCGAGCGCACCCCGCAGTCCGCCGAGTCGTCCGTGCTGGACCGCGAGGAGCAGCACTCCCCGCAGCTGACGACGCCCGGCGACGCGGCCTCCCGCAAGCGGCAGAAGCGCTTCGGCCACAACTGACATCCGCGGAACGGGCCGTTGCGGCCCCCGCACGACGAGGGGCGCACCCGGCAAACCGGGTGCGCCCCTCGTCCGTCGTGGTGCCGAATACGGCTCAACCCGCCAGGCAGGACGGCCCGAGCAGCACCTTCAGGTCTCCGAACAGGGCCGGGTCGGGCTTCACCCGGTGCCGGTCCAGGCGCAGCACCGTCGTCTTCGTCGGCCCCTGGAGCTTGATCCGCACCTCGCTGTCGCCCCGGTGGTGGGTGAGGATCTCGCCGAGGCGGCTGACCATCGGCGGCGTGATACGGGTCGCCGGGATGGTGAGGACCACGGGCGCGTTGGTCCCCGCGTTGGACAGGTCGGGAATCATCAGCTCCATCGCGACCAGCCTGGGCACGTCCTCGCGCTTGTCGAGGCGCCCCTTGACGAACACCACGGCGTCCTCGACGAGTTGGGTGGACACCAACTGGTACGTCGCCGGGAAGAACATGCACTCCAGCGAGCCGGCGAGGTCCTCGACGGTGGCGATGGCCCAGGCGTTGCCCTGCTTGGTCATCTTGCGCTGGAGGCCCGAGATGATGCCGCCGATGGTGACGACCGCGCCGTCGCCGAAGTCACCGCCGGTGAGCTGTTGGATGCCCGCGTCGGCCTTGTCGGACAGCACGTGCTCCAGGCCGAAGAGCGGGTGGTCGGAGACGTAGAGACCGAGCATCTCCCGCTCCTGGGCGAGGAGATAGGTCTTGTCCCACTCGTCCTCGCCGAAGACGACGTCGAGTCCGAAGCCGGGCTCCTCGCTCTGCTCCTCGCCCATGCCGCCGAAGAGGTCGAACTGGCCCTCGGCCTCCTTGCGCTTGACCGCGACCACATTGTCGATCATGGGTTCGTACTGCGCGGTGAGGCCCTTGCGGGTGTGCCCCATCTCGTCGAAGGCGCCGGCCTTGATCAGCGACTCCGTCGTCCGCTTGTTGCAGACGACGGCCTCCACCTTGTCCAGGTAGTCGGGGAAGGAGGCGTACTTCCCCTTGGCCTTGCGGCTTCTGATGATCGACTCGACGACGTTGGTGCCGACGTTGCGCACGGCGGACAGGCCGAAGAGGATCACGTCGTCGCCCTGCGCGGCGAAGTTCGACATGGACTCGTTGACGTTGGGCGGCAGCACCTTGATGCCCATGCGCCGGCACTCGTTCAGATAGACGGCCGACTTGTCCTTGTCGTCCTTGACCGAGGTGAGCAGGGCGGCCATGTACTCGGCCGGGTAGTTCGCCTTCAGGTAGCCGGTCCAGTACGAGACCAGTCCGTACGCGGCGGAGTGCGCCTTGTTGAACGCGTAGCCGGCGAAGGGCACCAGCACGTCCCACAGGGCCTGGATCGCCTCGTCGCTGTAGCCGTTCTTCCTGGCGCCCTCCTGGAAGAGGACGAAGTTCTTCGCCAGTTCGTCGGGCTTCTTCTTGCCCATCACGCGGCGCAGGATGTCGGCCTCGCCGAGCGAGTAGCCCGCGATGATCTGGGCGGCCTTCTGCACCTGCTCCTGGTAGACGATCAGGCCGTGGGTGACCGCGAGGACCTCCTGGAGGGGCTCCTCCAGCTCCTTGTGGATCGGCGTGATCTCCTGGAGGCCGTTCTTGCGCAGCGCGTAGTTGGTGTGCGAGTCCATGCCCATGGGGCCGGGACGGTAGAGCGCGGAGACGGCGGAGATGTCTTCGAAGTTGTCGGGCTTCATCAGCCGCAGCAGGGAGCGCATGGGGCCGCCGTCGAACTGGAAGACGCCGAGCGTGTCGCCGCGCTGGAGCAGTTCGAAGGTCGTGGGGTCGTCCAGCGGCAGCGACAGCAGGTCGAGGTCGATGCCCTTGTTGGACTTCACCATCTTGACGGCGTCGTCCATGATCGTGAGGTTGCGCAGGCCCAGGAAGTCCATCTTCAGCAGGCCGAGCGACTCGCACTGCGGGTAGTCCCACTGCGTGATGGTCACACCGTCGGTGTGCCGCACCCAGATCGGGGCGTGGTCGACGATGGGCTCGCTGGACATGATCACACCGGCCGCGTGCACGCCCATCTGCCGGACCAGGCCCTCGACGCCCTTGGCGGTGTCGATGACCTTCTTCACGTCCGGCTCGGCCTCGTACATCCCGCGGATCTCGCCGGCCTCGCTGTAGCGCGGGTGCGTCGGGTCGGTGATGCCGTTGAGGTCGATGCCCTTGCCGAGCACGTCGGCGGGCATGGCCTTGGTGAGCCGGTCGCCCATCGCGTACGGGTAGCCGAGGACGCGCGCCGAGTCCTTGATGGCGTTCTTCGCCTTGATCTTGCCGTAGGTGCCGATCATGGCGACCTTGTCGGCGCCGTACTTCTCGGTCACGTACCTGATCACCTCGACGCGCCTGCGCTCGTCGAAGTCGATGTCGACGTCGGGCATGGAGACGCGCTCGGGGTTGAGGAACCGCTCGAAGATCAGGCCGTGCGGGATCGGGTCGAGGTCGGTGATGCCCATCGCGTACGCCACGATCGAACCGGCCGCGGAGCCTCGGCCGGGGCCGACCGCGATGCCCTGGTTCTTGGCCCACATGATGAAGTCGGCGACCACGAGGAAGTAGCCCGGGAACCCCATCTGGATGATGACGTCCATCTCGTACTCGGCCTGCTTCTGGCGGTCCTCGGGGACCTGGCCCGCGAAGCGGCGTTCCATGCCGCGGCGGACCTCCTCCTGGAACCAGGTGACCTCGGTGAAGCCGTCGGGGATGTCGAACTTCGGCATGAGGTCGCGCTTCTCGAACATGCCGGTGGTGTCGATCATCTCGGCGATCAGGCGCGTGTTGGCGCAGCCCTCCTGCCAGGCGTCGGAGGAGTCGATGGCGTACATCTCGTCCGTCGACTTCAGGTAGTAGCCGGTACCGTCGAAGCGGAAGCGGTCCGGGTCGGACAGGTTCTTGCCGGTCTGGATGCACAGCAGGGCGTCGTGGGCGGTCGCCTCGTGCGCGTACGTGTAGTGCGAGTCGTTGGTCACCAGCGGCGGGATGCCGAGCTTCCGGCCGATCTCGAGCAGTCCGTCGCGGACCCGGTGCTCGATGTCGATGCCGTGGTCCATCAGCTCCAGGAAGTACCGGTCCTTGCCGAAGATGTCCTGGTAGTCGGCGGCCGCCTTCAGCGCCTCGTCGAAGTGGCCGAGGCGCAGCCGGGTCTGCACCTCGCCGGAGGGGCAGCCGGTGGAGGCCACGATGCCCTCGGACCACTGGCTGATGGTCTCCTTGTCCATCCGCGGCCACTTCTGCAGCCAGCCCTCGGCGTACGCGTCGGAGGAGAGGCGGAAGAGGTTGTGCAGGCCGGTGCTGTTGGTCGCCCACATCGTCTTGTGGGTGTATCCGCCCGAACCGGAGACGTCGTCCCGCTTCTGGTGCGGCTGGCCCCACTGGATCTTGCGTTTGTTGCGCCGGGACTCGGGGGCGACGTACGCCTCGATCCCGATGATCGGGGTGACCCCGGCCTTCTTCGCCGAGTGGAAGAAGTCGTAGGCCCCGTGCAGGTTGCCGTGGTCGGACATGGCGATGTGCGACATGCCCATCTCATTGCAGGCGTCGAACATGTCCTTGAGCCGCGCGGCACCGTCCAGCAGCGAGTACTGGGTGTGGACGTGCAGGTGCGTGAACGGCGGCTTTGACACGTGCGGCCTCCTGAGGAAACTACGGACGACGGACGGGCGACGGGCTGCGGTCGGTCCGGGGGGTCAGCGTCGAAGTCTATGCCTCGGGACTGACACTCCGAGGCTCCCCACGCGTACCTTCTGGGGCGGGCACTCCCGCACCCCTTCGAACGTTGGCCCGAGTGGAGATCCGCTCCACTCGTCAGGCACCACCCGCACCAGGAGGCACCAGGCATGTCGGTCCCGCAGCTCAACGAGGAGCACCGCGGCGAGGAGATCCTCGCCGTCTTCGACACCGCCTTCGGCCAGCTGCTGGCCGCGGATCCCGCGGCGTTCCGCGTGAAGTTCCGGAAGATGGCGGCCTCGGCCTTCGCGTTCTACCGCGGTACCGCCGGCCTCTTTTACCGTGATTTGACCGAGGACCCGGCGATCGGTGATCAGCACGGCGGCGCCTACCTGGACGAGCGGACCTCCCGGGTGTGGATCCACGGCGATCTGCACGCGGAGAACTTCGGCACCTACATGGACTCCACGGGCCGGCTGAACTTCAACGTCAACGACTTCGACGAGGCCTACGTCGGCCCCTTCACCTGGGACCTCAAGCGCTTCGCCGCCTCCGTCGCGCTGATCGGGTACGCGAAGGCGTTCAGCGACGAGCAGATCAGCGAGCTGGTGCGGGTGTACGCGGGCGCGTACCGCGAGCGGATCCACGCCCTGGCCACCGGCGCCAAGAGCGACGAGGTGCCCCCCTTCACGCTGGACACCGCCGAGGGGCCGCTGCTGGGCGCGCTGCGTGTCGCCCGCTCCCTGACCCGCTTCGGGCTGCTGGACTCGATGACCGAGATCCGTGACTTCGAGCGCCGTTTCGCCCCCGGTGGCGGCTCCATCGAGCTGGACGCCGCCACGCGCTACAAGGTGCTGGCGGCCTTCGACGGCTATCTGGAGACGCTCCCGGAGTCCTCCCTGGCCCGCCCGGACTCCTACCGCGTGAAGGACGTCGTCGGCCGCCGCGGCATCGGCATCGGGTCGGCCGGCCTGCCCTCGTACAACATCCTGCTGGAGGGCAACAGCGACGCCCTGGAGAACGACGTCGTGATCTACATCAAGCAGGCCCAGACCCCGGCCGTCTCCCAGCACATCACCGACCGGGCGATCCGGGACTACTTCCAGCACGAGGGCCACCGCACGGTGATCTCCCAGCGCGCCCTCCAGGCGCACGCCGACCCGTGGCTGGGCTGGACCGAGCTGGACGGCGCCGGTCAGCTGGTCGCCGAGGTCTCTCCCTACGCCGTCGACCTGGACTGGGGCGACATCGACGACCTGGAGGAGATCGCCGAGGTCGTCGCCGATCTGGGCCGGGCCACCGCCACCATGCACGGGGCGGCCGACGACCAGTCCGGGGAGTCCCTGGTGCCGTTCTCCACCGAGCGGGCCATCGACGCGGCGATCGCCGCCGACGAGGAGGGGTTCGCTCCGCTGCTGGTCGACTTCGCCCACCGGTACGGCGCACGCGCGCGTGCCGACCACCAGACCTTCGTCGACCTGTTCCGCAACGGCCGGATTCCGGGCCTGTAGCGGGACCACGACCTCTCGGCACTCTCACAGGAACCCTTTAGGGGTCTCTTACCGGACCCCGTGACACACTCTTCTACTGCTATGGACATATCCGGAACCCCGCTCAGAGCCGTACGCGCGGCGCTGTTCACGGCACTCGTCGTGACCCTCAGCACCGCGTCGCACGTGCTGCTGTCCGGGGTTCCGCTGCCGCTGAGCACGGTGGCCGCGGTCGCCGCCGCCGTGTTCCTGATCGCGTACGCCCTGGCCGGGCGGCGCGAGCGCGGCTTCGGGCGGATCGCCGCCCTGCTGATCCCGCTGGAGCTGGCCGCCGACACGGTCTTCACCACCGGCCAGCACGTCTGCTACGGCCGGACGGGCGGCCCGGTCGCGGGACCGCTGCGCTCCGTCGGCTTCGACGTGCTGTGCGGCGACGGCACGGGCGTCGGGACCGGCGTCGCCGCCCCGCTGACCCGGGTGACGGGCGCCGAGACCGACCGGATGGCGGCCCTGCTCGCCCACGCCGACCCCGGGACCTCCTGGCTGCTGCTCGGCGCCCACGTCGGGGTCGGCCTGCTCGCGGCGGCCTGGCTGCGGCGCGGCGAGCGCGCGCTGGGCCGGCTGCTGAGCGCGGTGGCCGCGACCACCTTCCGGCCGCTGCTGCTCGCCGTCGCGGCCGTGAGCGTGCGCAGGGCCCCTTCGGTGCGCCGCCGGGCGCTCCCGGCCCGCCGCACCACCGGCGCCCGCGAGCGGATCCTCACGCACTCCCTGGGACGGCGCGGACCACCGTGCCCGGTCGCCTTCGTGTGACCCGACCGAGCACAGCAGCAGTGGCCCTGTACGTACTTCCGCACACGTCCGTGTGCGCGTCCCCGGAGAGATCACCATCATGAGCAAGCGGAACAGTCAGTCGGCGAAGTCGGCGGCCCGTGAGCGCCTGCGCCAGGAGCGCGAGCGCCAGGCCAAGCGCGACAAGGTCAAGCGGCAGGTCATCGTGGCCGCCTCCATCGTCGGCGTGCTGGCGATAGCCGGCGGCATCAGCTATGCCGTCGTGCAGGGCAACAAGCCCAGCGGCTGGGAGAAGGCCGCCGAGGCGAAGGTGGTGGCCCCGGCCAACACCTCCGGCAAGGACGGCACCACGGTCGTCATGGGCGAGTCCAAGTCCGACCACGTCATCCACCTCTACGAGGACCCCCGCTGCCCGGGCTGCGCCGCCATGGAGCAGAGCATCGGCGAGACCGTCAACAAGGGCATGGAGGACGGCGACTACAAGCTCGCCTTCACCGTCGGCACCTTCCTCGACGGCAATCTGGGCGGCGAGGGCTCCAAGAACGCGCTCAGCGCGCTGGGCGCCGCGCTGAACGTCAGCCCCGAGGCGTTCGTCGACTACAAGACCGCGCTGTACTCCACCGAGTACCACCCGGAGGAGTCGACCGACGAGTTCGCCAAGGACGACTACCTGATCAAGGTGGCGAACACGGTCGACGCACTGAAGAACAACAAGAAGTTCCAGAACGCCGTGGAGAAGGGCACCTACGACGCCTGGGCGATGCGGATGAGCAAGTCCTTCGACCAGGCCGACGGCGTCGAGTCGACCCCGACGATCAAGATCAACGACAAGGTGATCGAGACCCCGAGCACGGCCGACGCCTGGAACAAGGCCCTGAAGGACGCCGGCGTCACCAAGTGACCAGGTGATCCCCGCCTGACGAGCGGGCGAACTTTCGCGAGTTCGCCCGCTCGCGCGCATACCGATCAGTAACCTGATCGGCCGTGACCAGTCGACACAGATCGTCCGAGACCACCGTCCCGTCCTCCGCCGCGCACGCGGCCTCCCGAACCCCCAGCCGCCGTACGGTCGTCAAGGCCGCGGCGGCCGGCGCGGTCCTGGCCGCCCCGCTCGCCGCCGCCCTGCCCGCCGCCGCCGTCGGCGCGGCCCCCGCCTTCCTGCACGGCGTCGCCTCCGGCGACCCGCTGCCCGACGGCGTCCTGCTGTGGACCCGGGTGACACCGACGCCCGAGGCCATACCGGGCTCCGGAGCCGGCCCGGACACCGAAGTGAGCTGGGTCGTCGCCGCGGACAAGGCCCTCACGAACATCGTCGCCAAGGGGTCCGTCACCGCGACGGCCGCCTCCGACCACACCGTCAAGGCGGACGTCCGGGGCCTGGTGCCCGCCACGGACTACTGGTTCCGCTTCTCCGCCGGCCCCACCGACTCCCCCGTCGCCCGCACCCGCACCGCCCCCGCGCACGACGCGGCCGTCACCGGCCTGCGCTTCGGCGTGGTCTCCTGCGCCAACTGGGAGGCCGGGTACTTCTCCCCGTACCGCCATCTCGCGGCCCGCGGCGGCCTGGACGCCTGGCTGCACCTGGGCGACTACATCTACGAGTACGGCAGCGGCGAGTACGGAACCCGCGACACCGTCGTCCGCCCGCACGCGCCGGCCCACGAGATCCTCACGCTCGCCGACTACCGCATCCGGCACGGCCGTTACAAGACCGACCCCGACCTCCAGGCGCTGCACGCCACGGCGCCGGTCGTGGCGATCTGGGACGACCACGAGATCGCCAACGACACCTGGTCCGGGGGCGCCGAGAACCACACCGAGGGCGCCGAGGGGACCTGGGCGGCACGGCAGACGGCCGCCAAGCGGGCCTACTTCGAGTGGATGCCGGTCCGCCCCGCGATCGCCGGCACCACCTACCGGCGGCTGCGCTTCGGCAAGCTCGCCGACCTCTCGCTCCTGGACCTGCGCTCCTTCCGTTCGCAGCAGGTGGCACTCGGCCAGGGCGAGGTCGACGACCCCGAGCGCACCCTCACCGGGCGGGCCCAGCTCGACTGGCTCAAGGCGGGCCTCAAGGCCTCCGACGCCACCTGGCGGCTGGTCGGCAACCCGGTGATGATCTCGCCGTTCGCGATCGGCGCGCTCTCCGCCGAGCTCCTGAAGCCACTGGCCGAGCTGCTCGGCCTGCCCAAGGAGGGCCTCGCCCTCAACACCGACCAGTGGGACGGCTACACCGACGACCGCCGCGAGCTGCTGGCCCACCTGCGCGCGAACGCCGTCCGCAACACCGTCTTCCTGACCGGCGACATCCACATGGCGTGGGCCAACGACGTGCCCCACAACGCCGGCACGTACCCGCTGTCCGCCTCGGCGGCCACGGAGTTCGTCGTCACCTCGGTGACCTCCGACAACCTCGACGACATCGTGAAGGTCCCCGAGGGCACGGTCTCGGCGATCGCGGCGCCGGTCATCCGGGCCGCGAACCGGCACGTCCACTGGGTCGACACCGACCGGCACGGCTACGGCGTGCTGGACATCACCGCGGACCGGGCGCAGATGGACTACTACGTCGTCTCCGACCGCACGGACCCGGACGCCACGTCAGCCTGGGCCCGCTCCTACCGCACGCGCAGCGGGACACAGCGGGTCGAGCGCGTCTACGCGCCGGTCTGAGCCTCCTGAAGGGACTCGAGGAAGCCGAGCGCCACCCGCCAGGTGGCCTCGGCGGCCTCCTCGTCGTAGTCCGGCAGCTCGGGGTCGGTGTAGAGGTGGCCGGCCCCGGCGTATCTGTGCACCTCGACGTCGGCGCCGATCCGGCCCATCTGGAGGTACCAGGCGCTGAGCCAGTCGTCCGTCTCGAAGGGGTCCGGCTCGGCCACGTGCAGCTGGACCGGCAGGTCGTCGACCGAGGCGGTGGGCGCGAGGTCCGAGGTGCCGTGCAGGAGCAGCAGTCCGCGCGCCCGGTGGTCGCCGAGGGCGAGGGTCTGGGCGATGGAGGCACCGAGCGAGAACCCGGCGTACACCAGTCCCCGCTCGGAGTAGGGCGCGGCGGCGAGCACCGCCCGCTTCAGCAGCTCCTCCCGGCCGATCCCGTCCTGATGGGCCATGCCCTCCTCGACCGCGTCGAAGGTACGGCCCTCGAAGAGGTCCGGGGTCCACACCTGGTGCCCGGCGTCGCGCAGCCGGTCGGCGGCCTGCCGCACCGCGGGCCTCGGGCCGAGGGTCGAGTGAAAGAGCACGATGTTCATGAGGCCATGGTGCCAGCCGGGTGTGACAGGGCGGAGCCCGGCGACATCCGGGGCGGGACGTATGTCACAGGTTCACAGCGCGGCGGTGGCGGTTACGTTCGAGGGCATGGAGACCATACTCCGCCCGCTGATCGTGGTCGGCGGCTCGGTCCTGCTGACCCTCGTCATCGGCTGGGCCACCGACCTGTTGCTGCGCAAGGCCGACGGACGGCACCCCGAGACCCCCCTGTGGGGGCTGCTGCGCCGTGCCCGCATCCCCTACCAGCTCCTGTTGTGCTCGGCGCTGCTGAGAGGGTCCTACGTCGAGGCGGAGGTCTTCCCCGACCACCGGGAGGGGGTCGGCCGGACGCTGACGCTGGTGCTGATCGGCTCGGCGGCCTGGATGGTGATCCGGATCGCCGCGGCGGTCGTCGAGACGTCGTACTCCCGCTACGCGCACGCCCACGCCGAGCGGGACCCGGCCCGGGTACGGCGCGTGCGCACCCAGGTGTCGCTGATCATGCGGGTGGTCTCGGCGGTCGTCGGCGTGGTCGCCGTGTCGTCGATGCTGCTGACGTTCCCGGCGATGCGCGCGGCGGGTGCCTCGCTGCTGGCCTCGGCCGGCATCCTCGGCATCGTCGCCGGTGTGGCCGCCCAGTCCACGCTCAGCAACATGTTCGCGGGGTTCCAGATCGCCTTCGGCGACATGGTGCGCATGGGCGACACGGTCGTGGTGGACGGGGAGTGGGGCACCGTCGAGGAGATCACGCTCACGTACCTGACGGTGCGCACCTGGGACGAGCGCCGGATCACGATGCCGGTGTCGTACTTCACCTCGAAGCCGTTCGAGAACTGGTCGCGCGGCACCCCGCAGATGACCGGGACCGTCTACTGGCACCTCGACCACACGGCGCCGCTCGAGCCGATGCGCGAGCGGCTGCGCGACCTGCTGCGCGAGTGCCCGGCCTGGGACGGGCGCGGCTACAACCTGACCGTCACTGACTCCACCCCGAACACCATGGAGGTACGGGCCCTGGTGACGGCGAAGGACGCGGACGACATCTGGACGGTGCGGGTCACGGTCCGCGAGGGGATGATCCGCTTCCTCGCCGACGAGCACCCCTACGCGCTGCCGCGGGTCAACACGGCGGACGCGGCCCTGCGCCCGCCCCGAGACGGCTTCCCCCGCGCCCGCCGGCCCCCTGCGGCCGGGCCCCGCCGTTTCCCGCAACGGCCGACGAAGAGTCTGTGAGGGCCGGTCCGGACGGTCCCGTCCCCGGCCTCATCTGAGGCTGCGCACGTCCAGGTGGCGCAGGACCCGGTCCACGATCTCCGGGTCGGCGCCGGCCTCGCTGCGGGCGGCCAGCACCTCGTGGCGGGCGGCGCTCAGCATCTCGCCCTGGATCCGGCGAATCCGCTTCAGCCGCCGCGAGCGCTGTTCCTGCGCCTCACGGCGCTCCTCGTCGCCGATGTCGGGGCTGATCCGCAGCCCGATGTCGAAGGCCCGCCGCACCAGCTGCTCGGTCAGCTCCTCCGGCAGCTCCTCGACCGACTCGATCTCCTTGAGCCGCTGCTTCGCCGCCCTGGCCGCCCGTACGGCCAGTTGCTTCTCGTAGTCCTTCTCCCGCTCGGTGTCCGCCCGTACGCCGAGCCGGCCCACCAGCCAGGGCAGGGTCAGACCCTGGAGCAGCAGCGTGACCATGATCACGCCGAACGCGATGAAGACGAGTTCGTCGCGGTGCGGGAAGGCGGATCCGTCGTCCGTCTCCAGCGGGATGGCGAGCACCAGCGCGACCGACGCGACACCCCGCATCCCCGCCCACCACATGACGACGGTCTCCCGCATGGACATGGGGATGTCCTCGTCGTGGTCGCGTCTGGCGTGCAGCCGCTTCGTCAGCCAGGTGGCAGGCAGCAGCCACAGCAGCCGCACCAGGATCACCACGCCCACGACCGCCGCGGCCCAGCCGAGCAGTTCGGTCCAGCGTCCGGAGGCCGTGCGGATCGCGTTGTGCAGCTCCAGGCCGACCAGACCGAAGGCGACTCCGGTGACGAGGGTGTCGACGACGTCCCACACGGTGTGCCCGGTGAGCCGGGTCATCACGTCGTCGGCGTCGAAGGCGTACTCGGCGAGGAACATCGCGGTGGTGAGCACCGCGAGCACCCCCGAGCCGTGCAGCTCCTCGGCGAGGACGTACGACCCGTACGGCACCAGCAGCGTCAGGCCGATCTGCAGGGTGGCGTCGCCCAGCAGGCCCAGCAGCCTGTTGGTGGCCCAGCCCAGCGCGAGGCCGACCGCGACGGCGACGACGGCGGACAGCACGAGGTCCAGCCCGGCCTGCCACGGCGAGAACGTGCCGCCGACGGCCGCGGCGATGGCCACGTGGTACAGGACGATGGCCGTGACGTCGTTGAAGAGCCCCTCGCCCTCCAGGATGGACACCAGGCGGCGCGGCAGCCCCAGTTGCCCGGCCACGGCGGTCGCCGCGACCGGGTCGGGCGGCGCGACCAGCGCGCCCAGCGCGAAGGCGGCGGCGATCGGCAGGCCCGGCACGATCGCACTGGCCACCGCGGCCACGCTGGCCATGGTGACGAAGACCAGCGCGACCGCCAGCAGGAAGATCGGGCGCTTGTTGGCCGCGAACTGCCGCCAGGACGTGCGCCGCACGGCCGCGTACAGCAGCGGCGGCAGCAGCGCGGGCAGGATGAGTTCGGGCGGGATGTCGACGTTGGGCACGAACTCGAGCAGCGCCAGCACGATCCCGAGCAGTGTCATCAGCACCGGGGCCGGCAGCCCGAGCCGAGCCCCGATGGGGACGCTCAGCAGGGCCCCGAACAGCAGCATGAACAACAGGGCCAGCTGATCCACGGTCACCGCTCCAGTGGGGTCTCGGCGTTCACACGGCTGACCTCAAGCCTGCCACGCCACCCGCGCCACCAGCCCGTTCGGAAACCGCGGTTACAGGGCGCGCCGCATGGCGCGGTGGGGGATGCCGGCGTCGGGGAACTCGGGTCCGTACGCCTCGTACCCCAGGCGCTCGTAGAAACCCAGGGCGTGGGTCTGCGCGTGCAGGTCCACCGCGGTGAGTCCACGCGCGCGTGCCGCGTCCTCGACGGCCCGCACCAGCGCGGCCCCGACACCGAGACTGCGGGCCGACGCGGTCACCGCGAGCCGGCCCAGGGAACCGACGGCCGGGTCGCCGTCGCCGTTCTTCCCCGCGGCGGCCTCGCCGTGCAGGAGCCGGCCGGTGCCGAGCGGCACGCCGTCCTCCCGGACCGCGAGGACGTGCACGGCGTCGGCGTCGTAGGCGTCGTACTCGATGTCCTCGGGGACCTTCTGCTCGGCGACGAAGACGTCCTTGCGCACCGCGAAGCAGGCCTCCCGGTCGGCGGGGTCCTCGGCGACACGCACGCGGTAGGCCGGGCTGCTCATCCGTAGGTCTCCTCGCGGACCAGGTCGAGGGCCTGCTGGAGATCCTCCGGGTAGTCGCTGGCGAACTCGGCCCACTGGCCGTCACCGGGGTGTTCGAAGCCGAGCCGGACGGCGTGCAGCCACTGGCGGGTCAGGCGCAGCCGCTTGGCGAGGGTGGGGTCGGCTCCGTAGGTGAGGTCGCCGACGCAGGGGTGGCGGTGGGCGGCCATGTGGACGCGGATCTGGTGGGTGCGGCCGGTCTCCAGCTTCACGTCCAGCAGGGAGGCGGCGCGGAAGGCCTCGATCAGGTCGTAGTGCGTCACGGAGGGCTTGCCCTCGGCGGTGACGGCCCACTTGTAGTCGTGCTGGGGGTGGCGGCCGATGGGGGCGTCGATGGTGCCGCTGGTCGGGTCGGGGTGGCCCTGCACGAGCGTGTGGTAGCGCTTGTCGACCGTGCGCTCCTTGAACTGGCGCTTGAGCGAGGTGTACGCGCGCTCCGACTTGGCCACCGCCATCAGGCCGGAGGTGCCGACGTCGAGGCGGTGCACGATGCCCTGGCGCTCGGCGGCGCCGGACGTGGAGATCCGGTACCCGGCGGCGGCCAGGCCGCCGATGACGGTCGGACCGCTCCAGCCCGGGGACGGGTGGGCGGCGACACCGACCGGCTTGACGATCACGACCACGTCGTCGTCGTCGTGCACGATCTCCATGCCCTCGACGGGTTCGGCGACCACCTGCACGGGCGCGGGCGCCTGCGGCATCTCGACCTCGAGCCAGGCGCCGCCGTGCACCCGCTCGGACTTGGCGACCACCGATCCGTCGACCTGCACCTTGCCCGCCGCGGCGAGTTCCGCGGCCTTGGTACGGGAGAAGCCGAACATGCGGGAGATGGCGGCGTCGACGCGCTCGCCCTCCAGGCCGTCGGGCACGGGCAGGGTGCGGATCTCGGGAAGCGTGCTCACCCGTCGAGTATGCCGGACGGACCGGACACTCCCGAACGCGCGCCCGGTCCCTGTGGACGACGGGCCCCCTGTGGACAGGCGGGCTCCCCGTGCGGGTCAGTCCTTGTGGACGGTCCCGTCCGGGTCCAGGCCCCGGAAGGAGAGGATCACGATCAGGATGCCGCCGCAGACGATCGCCGAGTCGGCGAGGTTGAAGACGGCGAAGTGCTTGGGCGCGATGAAGTCCACGACCGCACCCTCGAAGACGCCGGGCGAGCGGAAGATCCGGTCGGTGAGGTTGCCCAGGGCTCCGCCGAGCAGCAGGCCGAGCGCGATCGCCCACGGCAGGCTGTGCAGCTTGCGCGCGAGACGGGCGATCACGACGATCACGGACGCCGCGATCACCGTGAAGATGATCGTGAAGGCCTCGCCGATGCCGAAGGCCGCGCCCGCGTTGCGGATCGCGGCGAACCTCAGCCAGTCCCCGATGATCTCGATCGGCTCGTGGTGCTCCAGCTTCGCGACCACGATCATCTTGCTGACCAGGTCGAGAAGGTACGCGAACACGGCGACCGCGAACAGCACGGCGACCCGCCGTTTGCCCCGGGGGCGCTCCGGAGCCTGCTCCCGCTCCTGCTCCCGCTCGGCGTCGGGCCGCTCCTGCCCGTCCCCCGCCGCGTCCGGGGTGTCCGGGGTGTCCGGAGTACCGATGATGCGCTCCGCCTCTGCCACGTGAGTCCCTCAGCCTAGGTCCTTGACTGAGGACGAGGGTACGGCACACCTTCCGCCCCGGCTGCTGGTCAGTACCGGCGCTCCTGCTTCTGCTTGCACTCCACGCACAGGGTGGCCCGCGGGAAGGCCTGCATCCGCGCCTTGCCGATGGGGTTGCCGCAGTTCTCGCACAGGCCGTAGGTGCCGGCGTCCAGGCGGTCCAGGGCGCGCTCGGTCTGGGTGAGCACCTCGTTCGCGGTGGCGGCCAGCGCCAGTTCGTGCTCGCGCGTGATGTTCTTGCTGCCGGTGTCCGCCTCGTCGTCGCCCGCGCCGTCGCCGGAGTCCCGCATCATGCCCTGGAGGGACCGCTCGGAGGAGTCGATCTCGCTGCGCAGCCGTACGGCCTCGGACTGCAGCTCCCCGCGCGCCTCCTCGACCTCTTGCGGGGTCCAGGGGTCCTCGCCGGGGCGTACCGCGAGTTCGCCGGGGTCGGCGGCGGCGCCGCGGGCCTTGGGAACAGCGGTCTTGGCCGCCGTGGCCGTGCCAGGAGTCTTCTTCGCAACCACCGTCGTGGCTCCCGTCTGCTCCGCGGCCTCGGCCGCGCCCACTTTCTTGGCCGTGCTCTTCTTCGCCGTGCTCTTCTTCGCCGTGCTCTTCTTCGCCGTCTTGGCCGCGGTCTTCTCTGCCGGGCTCGTCTCGGCCGCCGTCTTCTTCGCCGGGGCCTGCTTCGAGGTGCTCTGCTCCGCGGTGCTGCTCTTCTTGGAAGTGCTCTTCTTGGCGGTGCTCTTCTTGGCGGTGCTCTTCTTCGCCGCGGTCGACTTCTTGGTGGCCGCCGCCTTCTCGGCGGTCGCCTTCCCGGCCGTCGTCCTCTTGGCAGCGGTCTCCTCCGCAGCCGCCTGCGACTGCTCTTCGGCGGTCTTCTTCGCCACCATGGCCGCGGCCCCTTCACATATTGTGATCTTGCGCGCGAATCGTGCTGGGACGATAAATCGACTCCGGCCCCGCGGCAACGGGGCACGCCGCCCGATTCGCCCGCCCACCGTGCGCCACGCGGCGAGCATGAATGCGTTGTGCCCAGCTCCCCGCCCGGTAATCCGCCGGAACGGCTCCCGGCCGGGACCGCCCGGGAGGCCGGATGCCGCGCGGTGGCATTCGGGTCACACAGGGCCATACGGAGGCCGTACGCCGCCCCCGCTTCCCCGGGCGCGAAAAGCGGTCGGCCGCTGTCCGTGCGGCGCCGTACACTGGGCGGAGCGAAAAGCGTGGATGGGGACGAGTAGCGGCGTCAGCAGCCCAGAGCGACCCGGGGACGGTGTGAGCCCGGGGGCGAGCGCGACGTGAAGATCACCCCGGAGCCGCCGGAAGAAAGCCGTGGCAGGACAGCCGGGGCGAGTAGAACCGGCTCGCGACCCCAATGAGGGGGCTGACCGGCGCACACGACGCACCGGGGAGCCAAGGAGGGTGGTACCGCGGGAGCACGTCTCTCGTCCCTCCGACGGAAGGCAGCACGTCCGCCGGAGGAAGCTCGTTGAATACGCAGCCGCAGTACCGCCAGGTGCCCGCCCAGGTCGACCTGCCCGCGCTCGAACACGCGGTGCTCGACTTCTGGCGTGAGCAGAAGATCTTCGCCAAGAGCCTGGAGCAGTCCGAGGGGCGCCCCGAGTGGGTGTTCTACGAGGGCCCGCCCACCGCCAACGGCATGCCCGGCGCCCACCACATCGAGGCGCGCGTCTTCAAGGACGTCTTCCCCCGCTTCCGCACCATGCGCGGCTACCACGTGGGCCGCAAGGCCGGCTGGGACTGCCACGGGCTCCCGGTCGAGCTGGCGGTGGAGAAGGAGCTGGGCTTCTCCGGCAAGCAGGACATCGAGGCGTACGGCATCGCCGAGTTCAACGCCAAGTGCCGCGAGTCGGTGACCCGCCACACCGACGCCTTCGAAGAGCTCACCACCCGCATGGGCTACTGGGCCGACCTCCAGGACCCGTACCGCACGATGGACCCCGAGTACATCGAGTCCGTCTGGTGGTCGCTGAAGGAGATCTTCAACAAGGGCCTGCTGGTCCAGGACCACCGCGTCGCCCCCTGGTGCCCCCGCTGCGGCACCGGCCTGTCCGACCACGAGCTGGCGCAGGGCTACGAGACGGTCGTCGACCCGTCCGTCTACGTCCGCTTCCCGCTCACCTCGGGACCGCTGGCCGGCGAGGCCGCGCTGGTCGTCTGGACGACGACCCCGTGGACCCTGGTCTCCAACACCGCGGTCGCCGCGCACCCCGAGGTCACCTACGTCGTCGCCACCGACGGAGACGAGAAGCTCGTCGTCGCCGAGCCCCTGGTCGCCAAGGCCCTCGGCGAGGGCTGGGAGACCACGGGGCAGTCCTTCACCGGCGCCGAGATGGAGCGCTGGACCTACCAGCGCCCCTTCGAGCTGGTGGAGTTCCCGGAGCCGGCCCACTACGTCGTCAACGCCGACTACGTCACCACCGAGGACGGCACCGGCCTCGTCCACCAGTCCCCCGCCTTCGGCGAGGACGACCTCAAGGTCTGCCGCGCCTACGGCCTGCCGGTGGTCAACCCGGTCCGCCCGGACGGCACCTTCGAGGAGGACGTCCCGCTGGTCGGCGGCGTCTTCTTCAAGAAGGCCGACGAGAAGCTGACCGAGGACCTGCACGAGCGGGGCCTGCTCTTCAAGCACATCCCCTACGAGCACAGCTACCCGCACTGCTGGCGCTGCCACACCGCGCTGCTGTACTACGCGCAGCCGTCCTGGTACATCCGCACCACGGCGATCAAGGACCGTCTCCTCGAGGAGAACGAGAAGACCAACTGGTTCCCGGACGCGGTCAAGCACGGCCGGTACGGCGACTGGCTGAACAACAACATCGACTGGGCACTCTCCCGCAACCGCTACTGGGGCACCCCGCTGCCGATCTGGCGCTGCGAGGAGGACCACCTCACGGTCGTCGGCTCGCGCGCGGAGCTGACCGGGCTGACCGGCACGGACCAGTCGGCCCTGGACCCGCACCGCCCGTACATCGACGACGTGACCTTCGCCTGCCCCCAGGACGGCTGCGGCAGGACCGCCACGCGCGTGCCGGAGGTCATCGACGCCTGGTACGACTCGGGTTCGATGCCGTTCGCGCAGTGGGGCTACCCGTACAAGAACAAGGAGCTGTTCGAGAGCCGCTATCCGGCGCAGTTCATCTCCGAGGCCATCGACCAGACCCGCGGCTGGTTCTACACGCTGATGGCGATCGGCACCCTGGTCTTCGACAAGTCGTCCTACGAGAACGTGGTCTGCCTCGGTCACATCCTCGCCGAGGACGGCCGCAAGATGTCCAAGCACCTGGGCAACATCCTGCAGCCGATCCCGCTGATGGACCAGCACGGCGCCGACGCCGTCCGCTGGTTCATGGCGGCGGGCGGCTCCCCGTGGGCGGCCCGCCGGGTCGGCCACGGCACCATCCAGGAGGTCGTCCGCAAGACGCTCCTCACCTACTGGAACACGGTCGCCTTCCAGGCCCTGTACGCCCGCACCTCGGGCTGGGCCCCGAGCGAGGCGGACCCGGCCCCGGCGGACCGCCCGGTCCTGGACCGCTGGCTGCTCTCCGAGCTGCACGCGCTGACCGACCAGGTCACCCAGGCACTGGACGCGTACGACACCCAGCGCGCCGGCAAGCTGCTGTCCGCGTTCGTCGACGACCTGTCCAACTGGTACGTGCGCCGCTCCCGTCGCCGCTTCTGGCAGGGCGACAAGGCGGCGCTGCGCACCCTGCACGAGGTCGTCGAGACGGTCACCAAGCTCATGGCGCCGCTGACCCCGTTCATCACCGAGCGGGTCTGGCAGGACCTGGTCGTGCCGGTCACCCCGGGCGCCCCGGAGTCGGTCCACCTGTCCTCGTGGCCCGAGGCCGACCTGTCGTCGATCGACCCGGAGCTGTCGACGCAGATGGTCCTGGTCCGCCGCCTGGTCGAGCTGGGCCGTGCCACGCGCGCGGAGTCGGGCGTCAAGACCCGGCAGCCGCTCAGCCGCGCGCTGATCGCGGTGTCGGGCTTCGACCTGCTCTCCCCCGAGCTGCACACACAGATCACGGACGAGCTGAACGTCGAGTCGCTCGCGTCGCTGAGCGAGGTCGGCGGCTCGCTGGTCGACACGACCGCGAAGGCCAACTTCCGGGCGCTGGGCAAGCGGTTCGGCAAGCGCGTCCAGGACGTGGCCAGGGCCGTGGCCGGCGCGGACGCCGCCGCCCTGTCCCTCGCCCTGCGCGAGGGCACGGCCTCGGTGGAGGTCGACGGAGAGACGATCACCCTCGCCCCCGACGAGGTGATCATCACGGAGACGCCGCGCGAGGGCTGGTCGGTCGCCTCCGACTCGGGCGCCACGGTCGCGCTGGACCTGGAGATCACGGAGGAGCTGCGCCGCGCGGGCCTCGCCCGGGACGCGATCCGCCTGATCCAGGAGGCCCGCAAGAACAGCGGCCTCGACGTCGCCGACCGGATCGCCCTGCGCTGGACTGCCACGGACCCGGCGACGATCGCGGCCCTGGCCGGCCACGCCGGCCTGATCGCCGACGAGGTCCTCGCGACGGACTTCGCCCAGGGCGAGGCGGACGACACGTACGGCGCCCCGTTCACGGACGAGGGCCTGTCCTTGGTGTTCCGCCTGCGCAAGCAGTAGCCGAGGGAACGCAACGAGGGCCCGCATCCGGGGGATGCGGGCCCTCTGCCGCAGAGCTGCGGGCAGTCGTGCCTCCCCCAGTGCCTGAACGGCCTGGGAGGTACCCCCAGGGCGGCACCCGTCCCAAAGAGAGCGGCACCCCGCAACGCCGGGCAGCACACCCCGCCCGGACCGGCACCCGCACCCGCACCCGCACCCGCACACAACACAGGGGCGGGCCCCAGGTTCGAAAACCCGGGGCCCGCCCCTTGAACGCTGCCGACGGCAACGCCGTACTACCTGCCGGACGTCAGTCCGAAGCAGCTCAGTTGTCGTCCTCGTCGATCAGGAACCCGCGCATCGGCGAGGGCGCCTGCCCCATCGGCGACGGCCCCTGCGGCCGCACCGGCGCCATCGGCTGGGTCATCGCGGGCGACATCTGCTGCTGACCGCCGTAGGACGGACCGGACTGGCCCGGCCCACCGCCCATCGACTGGTTGCCGCCGTACGACGGGGCGCTCGCGCCGGCCGGAGCCATCGAGGGCGCCGGGGACGGCGGCAGGGAGGCCGTCGCGGGCGTACGCGGCGGGGCCAGCGAGTCGTCCGCCTGGGTCTCCAGCTGTCGCAGCTGCGACTCCAGGTACGACTTCAGCCGCGTCCGGTACTCGCGCTCGAAGCCGCGCAGGTCCTCGACCTTGCGCTCCAGCGTGGCGCGAGCGGACTCCAGGGAGCCCATCGCCACGCGGTGCTTCTCCTGCGCGTCCCGCTCCAGGGCGTCCGCCTTGGCGCGGGCGTCCCGCTCGAGACCCTCGGCACGCGAACGCGCCTCGCCGACGATCTTGTTGGCCTCGGAACGGGCCTCGGCGATCGCCTGGTCGGCGGTCTGCTGGGCCAGCGAGAGGACACGCGCGGCGCTGTCGCCACCGGGGCCACCCTGACCGGGCATGCCGGGGCCACCGGGACCCTGCGGGCCGCCCATGGGGCCACCCATCGGACCGGGACCCATCTGACCCTGCATCGGACCCGGGCCCTGGCCCATCGGCCCCGGACCCTGACCCATCGGGCCGGGACCCTGCGGGCCACCCTGACCGCCGGGGCCGGCGGGCAGTTGCGGGGCGCCGCTCGGCAGCTGGGGCGGACCACCCATGGGGCCACCCATCTGCTGCTGCGGCGGGCCCGATATGCCGGCGGGCACCGGAGCGCCGGGACCTCGCATGCCCTGCTGCGGCATCCCGCCCTGCTGCGGGTGACCCTGCTGCGGGTGACCCTGCTGGTGCGGCGGCTGTCCCTGCTGGTGCGGTGGCTGCTGATCCTGCGGCGGTTCCGGAGGCTTGCGCATGTTCTGCTGGTTCTGCGCGGCCGCACGCGTCGCCGCGGCCAGCTTGGCGCGCAGGTCCTCGTTCTCGCGGAGCAGGCGGGTCAGTTCGGCTTCGACCTCGTCGAGGAAGGCATCGACCTCGTCCTCGTCATAG
This sequence comes from Streptomyces sp. BBFR51, assembly GCF_044591655.1. Taxonomy (NCBI): domain Bacteria; kingdom Bacillati; phylum Actinomycetota; class Actinomycetes; order Kitasatosporales; family Streptomycetaceae; genus Streptomyces; species Streptomyces sp. BBFR51. Next base: position 2,326,712 of record NZ_CP172448.1, read on the forward strand.
CCTTCTCGGAGGCGGACGGTCGTGAACTGCTTGTTCCGCACGTCCTCGGGGGTCAACGGCATCTCTTCACCTCAACGTTGTCGTCGGCATTCGGCAAGCCCGTATCTCTCTCATCGATCACAGCCGGCTCACGATCGAGATCAGGATGTAGACGATGATCATCAGTACGAAGAAGGACAGGTCGAGCGCCACGCCCCCGAGACGCAGCGGCGGGATGAACCGCCGCAAAAGCTTCAACGGTGGATCGGTGACAGTGTAAGTGGCCTCCAGAACGACCACCATCGCCTTGCCGGGTTGCCACGAGCGGGCGAACTGGAAGACGTAGTCCATGACCAACCGGAAGATGAGCACGATGAGGAAGCACATCAGCGCGATGTAGACGACATCCAGGACCACGCTCATGACCTGTGCTTCCCTCTCCCCTGAACCATCTCTCGGACCCTTCCTCGGGCCCGCGTTCTTGCTCTGTACCGGTGGTGCGTCTCAGCTCTGGTTGAAGAACCCGCCCTCTGCGATGCGGGCCTTGTCCTCCGCCGTGACATCGACGTTAGCAGGAGACAGCAGGAACACCTTCTGCGTCACCCGCTCGATACTGCCGTGAAGACCAAACACCAAACCGGCCGCAAAGTCGACAAGTCGCTTCGCATCTGTGTCATCCATCTCAGTGAGATTCATGATCACCGGCGTGCCCTCACGGAAGTGTTCCCCGATGGTACGGGCCTCGTTGTAGGTCCGGGGGTGAAGCGTGGTGATCCGGTAGGGCTCTCGTTCGGACACGACCTTGGGCATGATGACCGGTGCGCTCTTTTCCAGGCTTGCGCGTTCTTGTGTGATGGACGCCACGGGCGCGATACGCGCCGGACGGCCCGATTCCGCCGCGAGCGAAGCAGAACGGGGCACCGGCTCGCGCTGTGCGGGCGGTTGTACGACTCGTACCTCTTCGTCCCTTTGGGACTGATGCGAACCATGTGACTGGTGCGCCGGTTCATGCCGTCGGTGGTCCCGCTCGGGCTCCGGGTCCAGTTCCGGTTCGAAGTCGTCGTCGGGGTCGAACCCCCGGCCGTCGTACCCATCGTCCTCCACGAGGCCGAGGTAGACCGCCATCTTGCGCATCGCGCCGGCCATTCTCTGAGTCCTCCGCTCTGTGGTGGATCGGCTGACGACTGCCAAGTGCCTGCGATCCACGAGGTCGTTGCGTCCGCCTTTCAGCGGTAATGACCATATTTTCTGCTGTGGTCCGACTTCTTGGCGACGTTACCCGAGCCCGGGTCGGACTCCGAGTACCGCAGTGCCGACGCGTACATGTGTCGCTCCGGCGGCCACGGCCTGTTCGAGGTCCGCACTCATCCCTGCGGAGACCATGTTCGCAGCAGGATGAGCTCGGCGCACGTGGGTCGACAAATCCATGAGGTGCTCGAACGCCGCTTGTTGGCGTCCCGCGTACTCGCCGGTGAGCGGGGCCACGGTCATCAGACCGTCGAACCGCAGCCCGTCCGATCCGGCGACGAGGTCGGCCAACTCTTCGATTCCGGCGGGTGAGACGCCACCCCTCTCGCCGCGCGCGCCCTCCCCCGCGTCGAGCGCGACCTGGACGAGGCAGCCCAGCTCGCGTCCGGCCCGCACCGCCTCCTTCGACAGGGCCGTGACGAGCCTGGCGCGGTCCACGGACTGCACGACATCGGCGTAACCGATCACGGAGCGCACCTTGTTGGTCTGCAGCTGACCGACGAAATGCCACGAAAGCGGCAGATCCGAGCATGCCGCGGCCTTGGGTGCCGCGTCCTGGTCGCGGTTCTCGGCGACGTGGCGCACCCCGAGTTCGGAGAGAATGCGCACATCGTCCGCCGGATAGGTCTTGGTGACCACGATGAGGGTCACCTCCTCCCGGGGCCGGTCCGCGGCCGCGCACGCGGCCGTGATGCGCTCCTCCACTTTCGCCAGGTTCTCGGCGAGTTCGTGCTTACGGTCCGTCATGCCCCATCAGTCCAGCCACACATAGCCCGCGAGCCGCCCGGTGGTGCGGTCGCGTCGGTACGAGAAGTGGTCCTTCGACTCCCGGGTGCACACCGGCGACTGCGCCCGGTCGCGCACCCCGAGGCGTTCGAGCTGCGCGTGCACGCCGGCGCTCACGTCGAGGGCCGGTGTGCCCCAGCTGGTGTCGGCGTGCGCGGCCGGTTCGACGGCGGCCACCTCGGCGCGCATGTCCTCGGGCACCTCGTAGCACCGCCCGCAGACGGCGGGTCCGGTGCGGGCGACGATCCGGGCGGGGTCCGCGCCCAGTTCGGTCATGGCCCGGACGGCGGCGGGGACGACCCCGGCGACCAGTCCCGGCCGGCCCGCGTGGGCCGCGGCGGCGACGCCGGCGACGGGGTCGGCGAGCAGTACGGGCACGCAGTCGGCGGTGAGGACGGCGAGGGCGAGACCGCGTTCGGCGGTGACGACCGCGTCGACCCGGGGGACCGTGCTCTCCCCCCAGGGCCCGTCGACCACGGCGACGTCGGCACCGTGCACCTGGTTCATCCAGACCACCCGTGCCGGGTCGACACCCAGCGACTTCGCCGCCAGCTCCCGGTTGGCGGTGACGGCGCCTGGGTCGTCACCGACCGCGCCGCCGAGATTGAGCTCCTCGTACGGAACGGCGCTCACTCCGCCCCACCGGTCGGTGAAGCCGAAGTGCGCGCCGTTCACGGTGTCGCGCTGTCCTATCACTTCAGGAAGTCCGGCACGTCCAGTTCCTCGGCGGCGCTGTCCGAGTAGGTCCGCGACGGCGGGACCGGCGGCGCGGAGACCGGCGGCAGGTCGCTCACCGGCTCCGGCGCGGGCGCCTGCTCCGGCTCCTCCTTCGGCTTGACGCTGCCGAGCGAACCGAAGGACGGGCGGCTCTCGGACTGCCGCGCCGGGGTGGGCTCCTCGCGCTTGGCCGAGGAGGAGCCGAGGACGTTGTCCCGCTTGGACGGCGGCTGGCCGCCGTCGAAGCCGGCCGCGATCACGGTGACCCGCACCTCGTCGCCCAGGGCGTCGTCGATGACCGCGCCGAAGATGATGTTGGCCTCGGGGTGGGCCGCCTCGCTGACCAGTTGGGCGGCCTCGTTGATCTCGAACAGACCGAGGTCGGAGCCGCCCGAGATGGAGAGCAGGACGCCCCGGGCGCCGTCGATGGACGCCTCCAGGAGCGGCGAGGAGATCGCCATCTCGGCGGCGGCCACCGCGCGGTCGTCGCCGCGGGCCGAGCCGATGCCCATGAGGGCCGAACCGGCCTCGGACATGACCGACTTGACGTCGGCGAAGTCCAGGTTGATCAGGCCGGGGGTGGTGATGAGGTCGGTGATGCCCTGGACACCGGACAGCAGCACCTGGTCGGCGGACTTGAACGCGTCGAGCACGCTGACCTGGCGGTCCGAGATGGACAGCAGCCGGTCGTTGGGGATGACGATGAGGGTGTCGACCTCTTCGCGGAGTTCGGCGATGCCGTCCTCGGCCTGGTTGGCCCGGCGCCGCCCCTCGAAGGTGAACGGGCGGGTGACCACACCGATGGTGAGGGCGCCCAGCGAGCGGGCGATGTTCGCCACCACCGGCGCGCCGCCGGTGCCGGTGCCGCCGCCTTCACCGGCTGTCACGAAGACCATGTCGGCCCCCTTGAGGACCTCCTCGATCTCCTCGCGGTGGTCCTCGGCGGCCTTGCGGCCGACGGCCGGGTTGGCTCCGGCGCCGAGTCCGCGGGTGAGTTCGCGGCCGACGTCGAGCTTGACGTCGGCGTCGCTCATCAACAGCGCCTGCGCGTCGGTGTTGATGGCGATGAACTCGACGCCCTTGAGACCGACCTCGATCATCCGGTTGATGGCATTGACACCACCGCCGCCGACACCGATGACTTTGATGACTGCGAGGTAGTTCTGCGGTGCTGCCACGTCGAAGGCCTCTCGCCTCGAGTTACGTGTCGCCCGACCGCCGAAGCACTGATGCCCCCGCGACCCGACGACTGATGCCGATTGGGACGGTCCGTAGCGCCGACCCGAACCCTAACGCTGAAGTTTAGGGTTACCAGTGTGTCTGTTCCTTGGACTCTTCCGAACAGGACACTAAGTCGACAAGTGGCGCACGTTCAACGAACACGCCGAACCTCCCGTTTTTCTTTTCACCCTATGTGATCAGCCGTAGCGCTGCCCAACCAGGGTGCTGGCCTGCACGTATACCCGTCAACTCCCGGATGACGCCGGGGCGGTGGGAACACTCACGTCGAAGTGCCGCGCATCCGGCGTCGCTTTCATCAGCGCGGTGAGTGCGCGGGCTTTCTGCACACCCTGCTCACCGCTCCCCCACGACACGGTCCTCTCGCCGCTCAACTCCAGCGAGATGTCGTCGTAGGAACGGACCTTGACGAGCCGTGCGTCCCGGGCGACCGCGTCCGGAAGCCGCCCGGCCACCCGTACCGCCTCCCGTACCAGGCGGTCGTCGTCGAAGCGGCGCAGGCTCGCCGCGGCGGAGCCGGAACGCACGGGATCCAATTTCAGCTCCGGCACGCCTTTCGGAGCGCGGGAAACCGTGGCGAAACGGACACCTTCATCGTCCACTTCCACGAAGTTTCGGCCCTTTTGGACAATCAGAACCGGGGTACGCTCGGTCACTTTCAGTCCGATTCCGTGCGGCCAGGAACGCTCCACGCCGACCTCGTCAATGCGGGGCAATTTCCGGCGCAGTCGCGCCTCGACCGCCTCCGTGTCGACGGAAATCAGCGGGTCCCCGACAGGCACGTCGGCGGCCTCGCGCACCTGTGCGGCGGTCAGGATCCGGGTTCCCGAGACCGACACGCGTTCCACGCGCGTCCAGTCCGAGCCGTAGAGCACCCAGAGGGTCCCGCCCGCCACGAGCACCAGCGCGACGGCAAGAATGATGATCGTACGAAGACGGGGCGGGCCGAACCGGCGCGCGCGGGGCGGGCCGGACGACTCCTGCTGGCGTGCACCGCGTTCGGCGGTGGTCGGTCCGGCCACGCTCCCTGCCTTCCGTCATACGTGTCTAGCGATGCGCACGGGCGGCGATCGCCTCGTACACCATGCCGACGAGCAGGTCGTCGGCGTCCCGGCGGCCGAACTCGGCGGCGGCGCGGGACATCTCGTACAGCCGGTGCGGGTCGGCCAGCACGGGCAGCACGTTCTGCTGGAGCCACTCGGGCGTGAGCTCCGCGTCGTCGACCAGCAGTCCGCCGCCGGCCTTGACCACCGGCTGGGCGTTGAGCCGCTGTTCGCCGTTGCCGATGGGCAGCGGGACGTAGGCGGCCGGGAGCCCGACGGCGGAGAGTTCGGCGACGGTCATCGCGCCCGCGCGGCAGAGCATCATGTCGGCGGCGGCGTACGCGAGGTCCATCCGGTCCAGGTAACTTACCGGGATGTACGGGGGCATTCCCGGCATCTGGTGGACCTGCGGCAGTTCGTTCTTGGGCCCGACCGCGTGCAGGATCTGGATGCCGGCCTGCTGGAGCCAGGGCGCGACCTGCTGCACCACCTCGTTGAGGCGGCGGGCGCCCTGCGAGCCGCCGGTGACCAGCAGCGTGGGCAGGTTGGGGTCGAGCCCGAACATGGCGCGGGCCTCGGGACGGGCGGCGGCCCGGTCGAGGGTGGCGATGGAGCGGCGCAGCGGGATGCCGATGTAGCGGGAGTTGCGCAGCTTGCTGTCGGGGGTGGAGACGGCGACCTGTGCGGCGTAGCGCGAGCCGATCTTGTTGGCCAGGCCGGGGCGGGCGTTGGCCTCGTGGACGACGATCGGCACGCCGAGCCGCTTGGCCGCGAGGTAGGCGGGCAGCGCCACGTAGCCGCCGAAGCCGGCCACGGCGTCCGCCTTGGTGCGCTCCAGGATCTGCTCGGCCGCCTTGATCGTGCCGCGCAGCCGGCCCGGGACGGTGATCAGCTCGGGGGTGGGCTTGCGCGGCAGCGGTACGGCCGGGATCAGCGCCAGTTCGTAACCGCGCTCGGGTACGAGGCGGGTCTCGAGGCCGCGTTCCGTGCCCAGGGCCGTGATACCCACGGTCGGATCCTGCCTGCGCAGGGCGTCCGCGAGGGCGAGCGCGGGCTCGATGTGGCCCGCGGTTCCTCCGCCGGCGAGTACGACATGCACCGAAATTCACCGCTCTCCGGACGAGCGCGCCGCCGAGGCGCGCCGTCGCATCGTGTTCCAACTCCCAGGGCTCCGCTTGGCCGCGGGTCCCCTGGCTCCCCGCTTTCTACCAAAGCGAGGTTGCCGCAACGCAAGCGCCGCCCGCGCACCGGGTTCGTCACGCGCGAAGGCGATCAGCAGTCCGATGGCGAACATGGTCGGCAACAGGGCGGAACCCCCGTAGGAGAACAGCGGGAGGGGGACACCGGCGATCGGCAGCAGCCCGAGGACCGCACCGATGTTGATCACGGCCTGGGCCGTGATCCAGGTGGTCACGCCTCCCGCGGCATACCTCACGAAGGGGTCCTCCGTGCGTCCGGCCACGCGGATACCCGCATAGCCTAGAGCCGCGAAGAGGGCGAGTACCGACAGCGTCCCCGCCAGGCCCAGTTCCTCGCCGGTGACGGCGAAGATGAAGTCGGTGTGTGCCTCGGGGAGTTGCCCCCATTTCTCCACACTGGCACCGAGCCCGGACCCGAACAGTCCGCCGGAGGCCAGGGCGTAGATGCCGTGCACGGCCTGCCAGCAGGAGTCGCCCGGTCCCGGGTCGGTGGCGCCGAGGCAGTTGAGCCGGGCCATGCGGTTGGGGCTGGTCTTGATGAGGATGAAGCCGAGCAGCACGGCGATCGACAGCACGCCCGCGAACAGCCGCGTGGGCGCGCCGGCCAGCCACAGCAGCCCGAACAGGACGGCCGTCAGGATGATCGCCGTGCCCATGTCGCCGCCGATCATGATCAGCCCGAGCAGCATGAACGCGGCGGGCACCAGCGGCACCAGCATGTGCTTCCACTGCGCCAGCAGCTTCTTGTCCTGCTTGCGGGCGAGCAGGTCCGCGCCCCACAGCACGAGGGCGAGCTTGCCGAACTCGCTGGGCTGGATCTGGAAGGAGCCGCCGAGCGCGATCCAGTTCTGGTTGCCGTTGACCGCCACTCCTATCCCCGGCACCTGGACCAGGATCATCAGGAAGACGGCGCCGGCGAGGATCGGGTAGGCCAGCGCCCGGTGCAGCTTCACCGGCATGCGCATCGCGGCCACCAGGAGGCCGGCGCCGATCAGGGCGGCCAGGGCCTGCTTGCGGAAGAAGTACGAGCCGGGCAGCGACAGCTGGAGCGCGGTGATCTGGGACGCCGAGTAGACCATCACCAGGCCGAGCACGGTGATCAGCAGACTGCCGCCGAAAATCAGGTAGTACGCGGTCAGCGGCCGGTCCCAGGCGCGGTGGAGGCGGTGGTAGAGGCGGATCACCGGGTTCTCGTGCGGCGGCCCCGGCGTCGCGGGTCGCCTGACGGCCCGCTGTACGGGCGGACGTCCGGTACGGCTCTGGGGACTACCGGGCATCGCTGCCTCCGCTGTACGTCGGCATGGACCGTCCCACCCGTCCTCCCGAGTTCACCCGGCGCAGGAGGCGGCCGGGTCAGGCGCCGAGTTCGCGAACGGCCTGCGCGAACGCGTCACCGCGCTTGTTGTAGTTGGTGAACATGTCCATGGAGGCACAGGCCGGAGCCAGCAGCACCGTGTCACCGGGCCGGGCGAGCCGCCGCGCCTCCTGGACGGCCTGGAGCATCGCACCAGTGTCGGTCCGGCCGAGGTCGACCACGGGTACTTCCGGGGCGTGTCGCGCCAGGGCTTCGCGGATCAGGGCGCGGTCGGCTCCGATGAGGACGGCACCGCGCAACCGCTTCGCCGCGCCCACGACCAGCTCGTCGAAGGTCGCGCCCTTCGCGAGCCCGCCGGCGATCCAGACGATCGACTCGTACGCCGCCAAAGAGGCCTCGGTGGCGTGGGTGTTGGTGGCCTTCGAGTCGTCCACGTACGCCACCCCGTCCACGTCCGCGACGTGCGCGATGCGGTGGGCGTCCGGTGTGAAGGCGCGCAGCCCGTCCCGTACGGCGGCCGCGGAGACGCCGAAGGAGCGGGCGAGGGCCGCGGCGGCGAGGGCGTTGGCGATGTTGTGCGGGGCCGGCGGGTTGACGTCCGAGACCTCGGCGAGTTCCTGGGCGTTCTTGTGCCGGTCCTCGACGAAGGCGCGGTCGACCAGGAGGCCTTCCACGACGCCGAGTTGGGAGGGCGCCGGGGGGCCGAGCGTGAAACCGACGGCCCGGCAGCCCTCCTCGACGTCGGCCTCGCGGACCAGGTCCTCGGTGGACGGCTTGTCGGTGGCATCGACGTTGTAGACGCAGGCGACGCGATTGCCCTCGTAGATACGGCCCTTGTCGGCGGCGTAGGCCTCCATCGAGCCGTGCCAGTCGAGGTGGTCGGGCGCGAGGTTGAGCACGGCGGCCGAGTGGGCGCGCAGGGAGGGCGCCCAGTGGAGCTGGTAGCTGGACAGCTCCACGGCGAGGACGTCGTACTCCTCCTCGCCGGTGACCGCTTCCAGCAGGGAGACGCCGATGTTGCCGACGGCGGCGGTGCGCAGACCGGCCGCCTTCAGGATCGACGCGAGCATCTGGACGGTGGTGGTCTTGCCGTTGGTGCCGGTGACGGCCAGCCACGGCGCCGCCTTCCTGCCGTCCCGGCCGCGCAGGCGCCAGGCCAGCTCGACGTCGCCCCAGACCGGGACGCCGGCCTGCTCGGCCGCCCTGAACAGGGGCTTGGTGGGCTTCCAGCCCGGTGCGGTGACGATCAGCTCGGTGCCCTCGGGGAGCCCCGCGGCGGAGCCGCTGTCGGATGCTGTGCCCTCGCCCAGGCGCACGGTGACGCCGAGCGCCTCCAGCTCCGCCGCCTGCGCCCGGGCGCGCTCGTCCGCGCCGTCGTTGACGACGGTGACGTGCGCGCCGAGCCCGTGCAGCACCTTGGCCGCCGGGACGCCGGAGACGCCCAGTCCGGCGACGGTGACGTGCTTGCCGGTGAATTCCGAAGGCACCGAGGAGGTCACTTGTCCGCTGCCCATCCCGCGTAGAAGAGGCCGAGTCCGACGATCACACAGATGCCCTGGATGATCCAGAAGCGGACCACGACAAGGACCTCGGACCAGCCTTTGAGTTCGAAGTGGTGCTGGAGTGGCGCCATCCGGAAAACCCGCTTGCCGGTGAGGCGGAAGGAGCCGACCTGGATGACCACCGACATGGTGATCAGGACGAACAGGCCGCCCAGGATGGCCATCAGCAGTTCGGTGCGCGAGCAGATCGCCAGACCCGCGAGCACACCGCCGAGCGCGAGCGAACCGGTGTCGCCCATGAAGATCTTGGCCGGCGAGGTGTTCCACCACAGGAAGCCGAGGCAGGCGCCCATCAGCGCGGACGCGACCACCGCGAGGTCCAGTGGGTCTCTCACCTCGTAGCAGGCGCCCGGGTTGGTCAGGGTCAGCGCGTTGGCGCAGGACTCCTGGAACTGCCAGACGCCGATGAACGTGTAGGCGCCGAAGACCAGGACGGAGGCGCCGGTGGCCAGGCCGTCCAGGCCGTCGGTCAGGTTCACGCCGTTCGACATCGCGAGGATCATGAACAGCGCCCAGATGACGAACAGCACCGGGCCGATGGTCCAGCCGAAGTCGGTGATGAACGACAGCTTCGTGGACGCCGGGGTGTTGCCGCGGTTGTCCGCGAACTGGAGCGCCAGCACGGCGAAGGCGATGCCGACGGTCAGCTGGCCGATCATCTTCGCCCTGGCCCGCAGGCCCAGCGAACGCCGCTTGACGATCTTGATGTAGTCGTCGAGGAAGCCGACCAGGCCCATGCCCACCATCAGGCCGAGCACCAGCAGACCGGAGAAGGTCGGCCCCGTGTTCGTCTTCGGATCCAGGTAGCTGGTGATCACCTTGGCCAGGAAGTACGCGGCGACCGTGGCCAGGATGAAGGCGATACCGCCCATGGTCGGCGTACCGCGCTTGGCGGCGTGCTCGCGCGGGCCGTCGTCGCGGATGTACTGGCCGTAGCCCTTGCGGGCCAGCAGCTTGATCAGCAACGGGGTGCCGACCAGCGTCAGGAAGAGGCCAATGACTCCTGCGAACAGGATCTGCTTCATCATCGGGCGGCAACCTCACCCTCGGCGCCGGTCTCGAGCAGCGCCGTGGCGACGCTCTCCAGACCCACCGAACGGGACGCCTTCACGAGCACGACGTCTCCTGGGCGCAACTCGCTGCGCAACAGGTCGACCGCCGCCTGTGCGTCGGACACGTGCACCGACTCCTCACCCCACGAACCCTCGTTATATGCGCCCAGTTGCAGCCATCGGGCTTCCCTGCCCCCGACCGCGACGAGCTTGCCGACATTGAGCCGGACGGCGAGCCGTCCGACCGCGTCGTGCTCGGCGAGCGCCTCGTCCCCCAGCTCGGCCATCTTGCCGAGCACCGCCCACGTGCGACGCCCCTTGCCCATGGCCACCAGCGCGCGCAGCGCTGCCTTCATGGACTCGGGGTTCGCGTTGTAGGCGTCGTTGACGACCGTCACGCCGTCCGGGCGCTCGGTGACCTCCATCCGCCAGCGGGAGAGGGAGCCCGCCTCGGAGAGCGCGGTGGCGATCTCGTCTGCGGACATGCCCAACTCGTGGGCGACGGCGGCCGCGGCGAGCGCGTTCGACACGTGGTGCTCACCGTACAGGCGCATGGTCACATCGCTTGCACCGGAGGGTGTGTGAAGGCTGAAGGAAGGCTGTCCGCTGTCCGTGAGTCGCACGTTCTCGGCGGACACGTCCGCTTCGTCGGACTCTCCGAAAAGGACCACCTTCGCCTTCGTTCGGGAGGCCATGGCCCGTACGAGGGGGTCGTCCGCGTTGAGGATCGCGGTGCCGCCCTCCTCGGCCGGCGGCAGCGCCTCGACGAGTTCGCCCTTGGCCTGGGCGATCTGCTCCCGGCCGCCGAACTCGCCGATGTGCGCGGAGCCGACGTTGAGGACGAGGCCGACCTTCGGCGGGGTCAGTTCGCAGAGGTACCGGATGTGGCCGATGCCGCGGGCGCCCATCTCCAGGACGAGGAACCTGGTCTCGTCGGTGGCGGTGAGCGCGGTGAGCGGCAGCCCGATCTCGTTGTTGAGGGAGCCGGGCGTGAACACCGTGGGCGCCTTGCGGCGCAGCACCTGGGCGATCAGGTCCTTGGTGCTGGTCTTGCCGGCCGACCCGGTGAGGGCCACGAGGGTGGTGCCCAGGCGCCGTACGACGTGCCGGGCGAGGGCACCGAGGGCGGCCTGGACGTCCTGCACGACGATCGCGGGCACGCCGACGGGGCGGGAGCCGAGGACGGCCGCCGCACCCGCTTCGACGACCGCGGCGGCGAAGTCGTGGCCGTCCACCCGCTCGCCCACGAAGGCGACGAAGAGGCTGCCGGGCCCGGCTTCCCGGGAGTCCCGGACGACCGGCCCGGTGACCTGCACGGACGCGTCCGGTATGTCATGCATCCGCCCGCCGACGACTTCTGCGATCTCGGCGAGTGAGAGGGTGATCACAAGTTCGTCCCCTGGATCGGGATCAGGATCGGCTGGATCATTCGCAATCTCATCCCTGGGTCTTCTGGATGGCTTCGCGCAGCACCTGGCGGTCGTCGAAGGGACGGACGACCCCGGCGATGTCCTGGCCCTGCTCGTGGCCCTTGCCCGCCACCAGCACGGTGTCTCCGGGCTCGGCCCGGGCGACGGCGGCGGCGATCGCGGCGGCCCGGTCCTCGAAGACCTGCACCTCGCCGCGCTCGTGCGCGGGCACGGACGCCGCTCCCTGGAGCATGGTGGCGAGGATCGCGAGGGGGTCCTCGGAGCGGGGGTTGTCGGAGGTCAGTACGGCGGTGTCGGCGAACCGGGCCACGGCGGCGCCCATCGGCTCCCGCTTGGTGGTGTCCCGGTCGCCGCCGCAGCCGAGCACGGCGTGCAGCTTGCCCTCGGTCACCTTGCGGAGCGCCTTGAGGACGGATTCGACCGCGTCGGTCTTGTGGGCGTAGTCGACCACCGCGAAGTACGGCTGGCCCTCGTCCACGCGCTCCAGGCGGCCCGGCACGCCCGGTACGGCGGCGACGCCGTCGGCGGCGGTCTGCGGGTCGAGCCCCGCGGCGGCCAGGGCGACGATCGCGGCGAGGGTGTTCGCCACGTTGAACGGTCCGGCCAGCGGGGACTTGGCGGTGATCCGCTCGCCCTTCGGCCCGAGCACGGTGAACGTCGAGTCCAGCGGGCCCACCTCGACCTCGTCGGCGCGCCAGTCGGCGTCCGGGTGGCCCTCGGCGGAGTAGGTGACGACCGGGACGGTGGCCTCGTTCGCGAGGCGGCGCCCGTACTCGTCGTCGACGTTGACCACGCCGAGTTTGCTGCGTTTCGGCGTGAACAGCTGCGCCTTCGCCTGGAAGTAGTCCTCCATCCCGGAGTGGAACTCCATGTGTTCCGGGCTGAGGTTGGTGAAGACCGCGATGTCGAAGACGCAGGCGTCGACCCGGCCGAGCACCAGGGCGTGGCTGGAGACCTCCATGGCGACCGCGTCGGTGCCGCGCTCGCGCATCACCGCGAACAGCGCCTGGAGGTCGGTGGCCTCGGGCGTGGTCCGCTCGGACTTGATGCGCTCGTCGCCGATGCGCATCTCGACCGTGCCGATCAGGCCGGTGGACTTCGCCGTGCGCAGGCCGCCCTCGACGAGGTAGGCCGTGGTGGTCTTGCCGGAGGTACCGGTGATGCCGATCTGGAGCAGGTCGCGGCCGGGGTGGCCGTAGATCGTGGCCGCCAGCTCACCCATCCGCGCGCGCGGGTCGTCGACGACGAGGGCCGGCAGACCGGTGGCCGCGACGCGCTCCGCGCCGGCCGGGTCGGTCAGCACGGCGGTGGCGCCGAGGCCCGCGGCCTGGGTGACGAAGTCGGCGCCGTGGGCGCGGGCTCCGGGGAGGGCGGCGTACAGGTCACCGGGGCGGACTGCGCGCGAGTCATGGGTGATGCCCGTGACCTCGGCGGGGCCGTCCGGCGCGGCGGCACCCAGCTGATCGGCGAGTTCCGCGAGGGGTGTGGCGGAGATCCGCACCGGCCGGGGCGGTCCCGGGTATGTCACGGGGTGGCCCTTCTGGGTGGTTTGGGACTGATCAGGGTGTGGCACGGCGGTGAGCGTACCGGGCGTACCCGCCTCCCGGCGAAGTGAGGGCCGGGGGGAGGCCTGGGAGGCGTTCTGGTTCCCGGGGTCGGGGGTGATCGTTGTCACGGGTGGTTCCTGGTGGCTCGGTACTGAATCGGCGCTGGCTCGGTACGGGCTCGGTGGTGCTCAGGGTTTGAAGGTGACCGGGAGGTTCGCGGGGGCGGCCCCGGTGGGCGGGACCTGAAGGGTCTTCAGGGCGAACTCCATGACCTGCTTGTAGATGGGGCCGCAGATCTGGCCGCCGAAGTAGCTGCCCTCGGTGGCGTTCTGGATGGCGCAGTAGACGGTGACGCGGGGCTTGTCGGCGGGGGCGAACCCGGCGAACGACGAGGTGTAGCCGTGGTACTTGCCGGTGGCCGGATCCACCCGGTTGGCCGTGCCCGTCTTGCCCGCCACCCGGTAGCCGGGGATGCGGGCCTTGGTGCCGGTGCCCTCCTCGTCGTCGACGACGGACTCCAGCATCTGCGCGAGAGTCTTGGCGGTCTTCTCGCTGGTCACGCGGGTCTTTTTGGGATCGGGGGATGGTGTGAAGCGGCCGTCGGCGCCCTTCGTGCCGCGTACCAGCGTGGGCTCGACCCGGACGCCGCCGTTGGCGATGGTCGAGTACACGGAGGCCGCCTGGAGCGCGTTCACGGAGACGCCCTGGCCGAAAGGAATCGTGTACTGCTGCGAGGTCGACCACTGGTCGGGCGGCGCGAGGATGCCCTTGGTCTCACCGGGGAAGCCGAGCCCGCTGTAGCCGCCGAGGCCGAACTTGCGCAGGTAGGAGTAGAGCACCTTGTTGGCCTCGGCCTGGGTCTCGCCCAGCTCGCCGGTGGCCATGATCGTGCCGATGTTGCTGGACTTGGCGAGCACTCCGTTGAGCGTGAGGTACCAGGTCGGGTGGTCGATGTCGTCCTTGAAGGACCGGTCGCCGCGCTTGAGCCGGTTGGGGACGGTGAGGTGGGTCTTGGGGGTGGCGACGTTCTCCTCCAGCACGGCCGCCATCGACAGCACCTTGGCGGTGGAGCCCGGTTCGAAGGCGTCCTGGAGGGCGGCGTTGCCCAGCGCGTCCGGGTCGGCGTGGGCGAGGTCGCCCGGGTCGAAGGCGGGCGAGTTGGCCATGGCGAGGATCTCGCCGGTGGCGGTGTCCTGGACGATGACGTAGCCGCCGTCCGCCTTGGACTTCTCGACCTGCTCGCTGATGGCGTGCTGCGCGGCCCACTGGATGTCGCGGTCGATGGTCAGCTCGACGTCGCTGCCGGGCACGGCGGGCGTCTCGGTCGAACCGGCGGTGGGCACCTGGCGGCCGCCGGACTGCGCGTAGCGGATCTTGCCGTCCTCGCCGGCCAGTGTCCTGTCCAGCTTGCGCTCCAGGCCGCCGCCGCCCTTGCCGTCGGCACCGACCCAGCCCAGGACGCCGGCGGCGAGGTCGCCGCTCGGGTACACGCGCTTGCTGCTGGGGTCGGCGAAGACGCCCGCGAGTACGTTGACCGCCGACTTGTCCGTCTCGGACTTCGTGGTGAGCGCGGTCTTCAGGTCCTTGATCTGGTTCCAGACCTGGGGGGTCTGCCGGCGCGCGAGGCGGACGTAGCGCAGTCCCTTGTTCTCCGGGCGGAGCCGGTCGACCAGGTCCTGCTGGTCCTCGCCGAGGATCGGCGCGAGGAGGGCGGCCGCCTGCTCGGGTCCGTCGTCGACCTTGAGCTGCTCGCGGGTGAACATCGTGGGGTCGGCGGTGATGTCGTAGGAGTCCACGGTGGTCGCGAGGGCCACGCCGTTGCGGTCGGTGATCCCGCCGCGTTCGGCGGGCAGCGTGTGCACCACGTAGCGGTTCTGCTCGGCCTTCGCGGAGTACGTGCCGGCGTCGACGGCCTGCACCTGGAGGAGCCGTACGACGAAGGCGGACAGCACCAGGGTCAGCGCGAGGCCGATCATGCGCAGCCGGGGGCGCGGGCTGCCCAGCCGGATGGCGCGGGGCGCGGCCTGGCGGGGCGGCCCGGGCCTGCGGGCCGGCCGGGCGCCCGGGCCGGGCTGCCGCCGTCCGCCGGGGCGGGCGGGCCTGGCGGGTCCGGGCACGCGGCGGCGCGGCGGTTCCCTGTCGGACACTTCCGTCACCTGCCGGGAGTCGGGGTCGGGGTGGGCGTCGCCGCTGCGGTGGGGGTGGCGGCCGTGCTGGGCGCGGCCGCGCCGGCGGAAGTGGGGGGCGGGCCGGGCGGCTCGGTGTAGGGGGACGGTGTGCCGGCGGCCGGGCCGGCGGACATCGCGGTCAGCGCCTCGGGGGCGAGCACCAGCGGGGTGTCCGCGGCGGGCGCGGGACTGGGCGAGCCCTTGACGGTGCCGTCGGGCTCGAGGAAGGCGGGGTCGCCGCCGGGCACCATGCCCAGTTCGCGGGCGCGGCGCTGGAGGGCCCGGGGGGCGGAGTAGGCGTCGATGTCCCGCTGGAGCGCCTGCTCCTCGTCGGTGAGGCTCTTGGTCTCCTGCTTCAGGTCGTCCAGCTGGAAGGAGCCCTCGCTCAGGGCGGAGTTCAGCACCAGGAGCCCGATGAGGCCGCCACCGAGGAGGACGACGACCAGGAGGACGAAGGGCGCCCTGGCCGCCTGGCCGCGGGTGCCGCCGGTCGGGAGGAGCCGGGCGAGCCGGGCCGCCCTGCCCTTCAGTTCGGGTTTCCTGCTCACTGACCCTCCCCTCGGCCCGGGTGCCGTGCGCACCCGCGCCTGGCCTGCCTCACTCGCTTCACCCGATGGACTCCCTGATGCGCTCGGCCCCGCGCAGCCGTGCCGGTGCCGCCCGCCGGTTCTCGGCGATCTCCTCCTCGGTGGGAAGTTCGGCACCGCGCGTGAGCAGCTTGAGCCGGGGCGCGTAGCGTTCGGGGACGACCGGCAGGCCGGGCGGCGCGGTGTTCGCGGCGCCGGCCGCGAAGACCTGCTTGACCAGCCGGTCCTCCAGCGAGTGGTACGACAGCACCGCGATCCGCCCGCCGACGGCGAGCGTCTCGACGGCGGCCGGGATCGCCCGCTCCAGGACGGACAGCTCGCCGTTGACCTCGATGCGCAGGGCCTGGAAGGTGCGCTTGGCCGGGTTGCCGCCGGTGCGCTTGGCGGCCTGCGGCAGTGCGGCGCGGATCAGTTCGACCAGCCGGGCGCTGTTGGTGAACGGCTCCTTCTCGCGCTCGCGCACGACGGCGGACACGATGCGCTTGGCCTGCTTCTCCTCGCCGTACGCCCGCAGGATGCGGACGAGTTCGCCGGGCGGGTAGGTGTTGAGGACCTCGGCGGCACTCATGCCGGTGCTCTGGTCCATCCGCATGTCGAGCGGGGCGTCCTGGGCGTAGGCGAAGCCCCGGTCGGCCTCGTCGAGCTGCATGGAGGAGACGCCGAGGTCGAACAGCACGCCCTGGACGCGGGGGACGCCGAGCCGGTCGAGCACGTCGGGCAACTCGTCGTAGACGGCGTGCACGAGGGTCGCGCGCTCCCCGTACGGTGCGAGCCGCTCGCCGGACAGGCGCAGGGCCTCCTTGTCCCGGTCGAGGGCGACGAGCCGGGCCTCGGGGAAGCGCTCGAGCAGCGCCTCGCTGTGCCCGCCCAGTCCCAGCGTGCAGTCGACGACCACGGCTCCCGGCTCGGTGAGGGCGGGCGCCAGCAGGTCCAGACACCGCTGGAGCATCACCGGGACGTGTCGACTCTGGCTCAAGTGGGGCGGCCTCTCAGGTCCGGCGCGGCGTCACGCACTGCCGGGTCCCCTCCCGCTCACATCTGAAGGGGAGGCCTGCCGGCGCCAAAAGCGTCGGCCGGCCAGGAGCGGGAGGAGGCCGAGCCGTACGTACGCGCCGCGCACGTGGGGAGATCTGGCGGGACGTCGCCCAGGTCTCCGGGGAATTCAGTCCAGCAGGGAGAACCTCGCCTCCCGCTTCGCGTCACTTTAGTCCACCGTGTCGCCCGGTCAATCAACCGGCCTGCGCGTCGCGGAGGCCGGCGTCCGCAAACCGGTGCCGCGCGGCTTTTCACTCGGATGGACGCGTTCGCGCCGCCCTGTGGGTTGGCTCACAACAAGCCTCCATGATGTTCTTTGTCCCGCTTCACAGCGGGCCACGGCCGGGGACGGCCAGTAACGTCATGGATATGACGACTTCTGCATCGGTACCCGCCGGCTCCGGATCCGCCATGGACGGCGACCACACCGTCACCGACCGGCTCGTCGAGGCGAACGAGCGCTACGCTTCGGCGTTCGCGGACCCCGGGATGGACGCCCGCCCCGTACAGCGTGTCGCCGTCGTGGCCTGTATGGACGCCCGCCTGGACCTGCACGCCGCGCTCGGCCTGAAGCTCGGTGACTGTCACACGATCCGCAACGCGGGCGGTGTGGTCACCGATGACGTGATCCGCTCCCTGACCATCAGCCAGCGGGCGCTCGGCACCCGCAGCGTGGCCCTCATCCACCACACCAACTGCGGCATGGAGTCCATCACCGAGGACTTCCGGCACGACCTGGAGCTGGAGGTCGGCCAGCGTCCCGCGTGGGCGGTGGAGTCCTTCCGGGACGCCGACCAGGACGTGCGGCAGTCGATCGAGCGGGTGCGCACCTCGCCGTTCCTGCTGCACACCGAGGACGTGCGCGGTTTCGTCTTCGACGTGAAGACGGGCCTGCTGCGCGAGGTCGACCCCGCCTGACCGGGTTGCCCACCCGGCAATTCTCGCCGGGCAAGCACCGCAAAGGCCCTAAGGGGCGACATATCGCGGTCAGTTGTCCACAGGCGAGTGACACGAATCGGTAACGGCAGCAAGAATGCGGGAAGTGGTGTCGCACGGAACTTCTTCCGGGCGGTGTCCGTGATTCGGGGTGGGCCGGTCCGCGGTGCGGGGCCGGCCCGGCAAGTTGGGGTACCCCCACTTCTCAGGGAGTGCGGGGAAAGGCCGAGGAGGGCCGGGTGACGACCTATGACGATCAGGCGAGCCATGGGGGCGCCGCCGCGCGAGCGTACGGGAGCGTGGGGGACGATCTGACCGCTGTGGTCGAGCGGGTCCGCGGTTCGGTGGAAGACGTGATCGAGGGCAAGCCCGAGGTCGTGCGGCTCTCGTTGACCGTGTTGCTCGCCGAGGGACACCTGCTGATCGAGGATGTCCCGGGAGTCGGCAAGACCATGCTGGCCAAGGCGCTGGCGCGGTCCATCGACTGTTCCGTGCGCCGGATCCAGTTCACGCCGGACCTGCTGCCCTCGGACATCACCGGGGTGTCCATCTGGGACCAGCAGCGCCGGGACTTCGAGTTCAAACCGGGCGCGATCTTCGCGCAGGTCGTGATCGGCGACGAGATCAACCGCGCCTCGCCGAAGACGCAGTCGGCGCTGCTCGAGTCGATGGAGGAACGCCAGGTCACCATCGACGGCCAGACCTACGAGCTGCCCAGCCCCTTCATGGTGGTGGCGACGCAGAACCCGGTCGAGATGGAGGGCACCTACCCGCTGCCGGAGGCCCAGCGCGACCGCTTCATGGCCCGGGTCTCCATCGGCTATCCCAGCGCGGAGGCCGAGTTGCAGATGCTCGACGTGCACGGCGGGGTGAATCCGCTGGACGATCTGCAGCCGGTGGCGCACGCGCACGACATCCTGAAGCTGATCGAGGCGGTCCGCGGCGTCCATGTGGCGGACCCGATCCGGCGGTACGCGGTGGATCTGGTCGCCGCCACCCGCACCCACCCGGAGCTCAGACTCGGCGCCTCGCCGCGCGCCACACTCCATCTGCTGCGCGCGGCGAAGGCGTCCGCCGCCCTCAGCGGCCGGGACTACGCGCTGCCGGACGACGTGCAGGCCCTCGCGGTCGCCGTCCTGGCCCACCGTCTGCTGCCGACCGCGCAGGCCCAGCTCAACCGCCGCACCGCCGAGCAGGTCGTCCAGGAGATCCTCCAGCGCACCCCGGTGCCCGCGGCGCCCCAGCAGCAGACGGGCTTCGGCGGGGCCCACGGCACGTCGGCGTACGGCCGGCAAGCGCCGCGGAGGCTGTGATGGACGCCGGGGGGACGGACCGGTCCGAGGACGACCGGGGAGAGGGCGGCCGGGGTGAGGGCGGCGGCATCCGGACCGCCCTGGCCGGTCTGACCACCCGGGGGCGCTCCTTCCTGGCCGCCGGCATCGCCGCCGCGGTCTGCGCGTACGTTCTCGGGCAGAGCGATCTGCTGCGCGTCGGACTGCTGCTCGGCGTGCTCCCCCTGGTCTGCGCGGCCGTGCTGTACCGCACGCGCTACCGGGTCGCGGGCAGTCGCCGGCTCTCCCCCGGGCGGGTCCCGGCGGGCAGCGAGGCCCGGGTCCATCTGCGCATCGACAACGTCTCCCGGCTGCCCACCGGTCTGCTGATGCTCCAGGACCGGGTGCCCTACGTGCTCGGCCCGCGGCCCCGCTTCGTGCTCGACCGGGTGGAACCGGGCGGGCGGCGCGAGGTGTCCTACCGGGTCCGCTCCGACCTGCGCGGCCGCTACCCGCTGGGCCCGCTGCAACTGCGCCTGACCGACCCGTTCGGGCTGTGCGAGCTGACCCGGTCGTTCTCGACGTACGACACCCTGACCGTGATCCCGCGCGTGGAGGCGCTGCCGCCGGTGCGGCTGAGCGGCGAGGCGAAGGGGTACGGCGAGGGCCGGCAGCGGTCGCTCGCGCTGGCCGGCGACGACGACGTGATCCCGCGCGGGTACCGCTACGGCGACGACCTGCGCCGCGTGCACTGGCGCTCCACCGCGCGCTACGGCGAGCTGATGGTGCGCCGCGAGGAGCAGCCGCAGCGTGCCCGCTGCACGGTGCTCCTGGACACCCGGGTCGTGGCCTTCGAGGGCGCGGGCCCCGACTCCGCCTTCGAGTGGGCGGTGTCGGGCGCGGCGTCCGTGCTGGTGCACATGCTGGAGCGGGGCTTCTCCGTCCGGCTGCTCACCGGCACCGGCGACTCGGTGCCGGGCGAGGGCACCGACGGCTTCGCGGGCGCGAGCCAGGGCACGGCCGACTCCGCCGGGCTGATGCTGGACACCCTCGCCGTGATCGACCACTCCGACGGCACGGACCTGTCCCCGGCGTACGACATGCTGCGCGGCGGGAGCGAGGGCCTGCTGGTGGCGTTCTTCGGCGACCTGGACGAGGAGCAGGCCACGGTGGCCGCCAGGATGCGGCAGCGCAGCGGCGGGGCCGTGGCCTTCGTCCTGGACAGCGGGACCTGGGCACGGGAACCGGCCGACGTACCCGGTCCGTTGGACAGGAGCGAGGAGCGGCTGCGGATGCTGCGCGAGGCCGGCTGGACCGCCGTGGTCGTGCCACGGGGCGCCACCGTGGAGGAGCTGTGGCGCCTGGCCGACCACGAACGCACCACCCTCGCGACGACGACCGGCGGGGAGGGGACGCGATGAGCGGGCGGACGCGACCGGCGCGGTGCGCCCGGTCCTGCGGGCGGACCCGGGCGGCGGGGACGATCGGACGTAACCGACTCGTGCCACACACCGGCACGACGACAACCGGAACACCCGGGCGACCGGCCGGCCCCACACCCACCGGCCCCGCCACGACCACCGGCCGGGAGGGGACGCGATGAGTAGGCGGACGCGACCGGCGCGGTGCGGGCGGTCCTGCGGGCGGGCCCGGAGGGCGGGGACGACCGGACGGGCCCGACTCGTGCCACACACCGGCACGACGACAACCGGAACACCCGGGCGACCGGCCGGCCCCACACCCACCGGCCGGGAGGGGACGCGATGAGCGGGCGGGCGCGGTTGGCGTTGTGTGCGTGGGCGGCCACCCTGATGGCGGCGTGCGCGTTGTTGCCGTTGGTGGATCCGGCCACGTGGATTCTGCAGGCTGCCCTCCTGCTGGCGGTGCAGTCCGGGGTGGGCGCGGTGGCGCGGCGGGTGCCGCTGGCCCGGCCGCTGACCATCGGCGTACAGGCTCTGGTCACGCTGATCCTGCTCACCGTGGTCTTCGCCCGGCAGCAGGCGCTCGCCGGGCTGATCCCCGGCCCGCAGGCCTTCCAGCGCTTCGCCGACCTGCTCCAACAGGGCGGCGACGACATCGCCCGGTACGCGATCCCGGCGCCGCTGGAGTCCGACGGCATCCGGCTGATGCTGGTCGGCGGCGTCCTGGTGGTCGGTCTGCTGGTGGACGCCCTCGCGGTGACCTTCCGCAGTGCCGCCCCGGCCGGTCTGCCACTGCTCGCGCTCTATTCGGTGGCCGCGGGGCTGTCCGAGAGCGGCGCGGAGTGGCTGTGGTTCCTGGTCGCGGCGGCCGGCTATCTGACGCTGCTCCTGGCCGAGGGACGTGACCGCCTCTCGCAGTGGGGCCGGGTCTTCGGCGGCGCGCCGCGCGCCCCGGGCGGGGAGCAGGGCGGCGTGCTCGCCCCGGTCCGCACCGGACGGCGCATCGGCGCCTTCGCGCTGGGCATCGCCCTGGTGGTGCCGCTCGCGCTGCCCGCGATGGACGGCGGACTCCTGGACAGTGCCAGGAGCGGCGCCGGTTCCGGCACCGGGGGCGGCGGCACGATCTCCGCGGTGAACCCGCTGGTCTCCCTGCGGGACAGTCTCAACGTCGAAGAGAACCAGCAGGTCCTCTCCGTCCAGACCGACTCCGAGGACCTGTCGAACCTGTACCTGCGCATCGTGTCCCTGGACGACTTCGACGGCACCACCTGGAAGCCGTCCAAGCGGCACATCACCAACGTGCCGGACGGCACGTTCCCCCTCCCGGCCGGCCTCGGCGCCGGCATCAGGCGCACGGAGACCCGGACCCTCGTCTCGGCCGCGGACTGGTACGCCCAGGACTGGCTCCCGATGCCGTACCCGCCCAGCGGCGTGCGCGTCGCGGGCAACTGGCGCTACGAACCCGTCGGCATGACCCTGGTCGGCGACCACGGCCAGAACACCCGCGGGCTGAAGTACGAGGTCCGGAGCCTGAACGTGCAGCCGACGGCGGAACAGCTCGCCGCGGCACCGCAGCCGTCGGAGGCGCTGAGGCGCGAGTACACCCAGCTGCCGGACTCGCTGCCCGAGGTGGTCTCCAAGACCGCCCGCGACGTGACCGCGGGCGCCGCGAACCCGTACGAGCAGGCGGTCAGGCTCCAGGAGTACTTCGCGGTCAACGGCGGCTTCGAGTACGACACCCAGGTGAAGGTGGGCAGCGGTTCGGAGGCGATCGCCCGGTTCCTGAAGGACAAGGAGGGCTTCTGCGTCCACTTCTCCTTCGCCATGGCGGCGATGGCCCGCTCCCTGGGCATACCGGCCAGGGTCGCGGTCGGCTTCGCGCCGGGGTCCCCGCAGGCGGACGGCACGGTGTCGGTGGGACTGCAGGACGCGCACGCCTGGCCCGAGGTGTACTTCGAGGGCGTGGGCTGGACCCGCTTCGAGCCGACGCCGACGCGTGGCTCGACCCCGCCGTACACGATCACGGACACGCCGGGCAGTTCGGTGCCGGATCCCGCCCTGCCGTCCCAGGACGCGCAGACGGAGCCGTCGGCCGCGCCCTCGACGAGCGACAGCTGCTCGGCGCAGGACAAGAAGCTGGACGCCTGCTCCACCGAGTCCGCCGTGGCGGTGCCCGTCACGGGCGGCGACGGGCCGAAGTGGTACGCGCTGCTGGCCTGGGCCCTGGGCGGGCTCCTGGTGCTGCTGATCCCGCTGGCACCGATGCTGTGGCGGCTGCGGGCCCGCTCGGTGCGGCTCGGGGCGCACGGCCGCGGCGAGGCGGACGCCGGCCCGCACACCCTCGCGGTCTGGCAGGAGCTGACCGACACGGCGTGGGACTTCGGGATCCTGCCCAGGGAGTCGCAGACCCCGCGCAAGACGGCGGCGAGGATCGTCCGGCTCGGCCACCTCGACCCGACGGCCGCGGCCGCGGTGCACCGGCTGGCGGACGCCGTGGAGCAGGTGCTCTACGCGCCCCGACCGCGCCTGACGGCGGGACTGGCCGAGGACGCCCGGCTGGCGACCGCCGGGCTGCGGGCCACGGTCGGCCGTGGCACCCGGCTGCGCGCACGGTTCGCCCCGCGTTCGGCCATCCGGGTGACCTGGGCGGTGTCGGACCGGTGGACGGTCCTGAAACGGCGGGTCGCGGCGGCGCGGCCGACCTTGCGGAAGACGTCGGGTCAGCAGGGCTGACCGGGGGGTGCGGCCCCCGTCGGTTCAGCAGGGCTGACCGGGGGGTGCGGCCCCCGTCGGTTCAGCAGGGCTGACCGGGGGTGCCGCCCCCTCGCGGGGGCAGGGCTCCCGGGGACTCGTGGGTACGCGTGAGGGGGTGACCACCCGGACGGTGGTCACCCCCTCACACAGCTGTCCTGGTGAGCGGTTGCTCGGGCGCTACTGGCCGCCCTGCTGCTCATCCCTGCGGCGCTGCCACCGCTCGTCGATGCGGTCCATCATGGAGCGTTTCTGGCGTCCCTGACGGCCTGTCTGCGGGCCGGTGGCACCCGCCGCCGGCTGCTCACCCGGCTTGGGGGCCTTGCGCCAGCCGGTCACGGCGAGAACCGCACAGCCCAGCATCACCAGGAAGCCCACCACGCTGAGCCACACCTGCTGGGCGACCATACCGGCCATGAGGAGCGCAATACCTACGAGGAAGCCCGCGACCGCCTGGTAAACCCGTCGCCGGGTGTACGTACGCAGCCCGCTTCCCTCGAGCGCTGTCGCGAACTTGGGATCTTCGGCGTACAGCGCTCGCTCCATCTGCTCGAGCATGCGCTGCTCGTGCTCCGAGAGCGGCACGGAGTCCTCCTCATCGTGCAGTCGCCGGGGCGACCCGGGGGGGTCCCTTCAGGATAGGCAGGGAATCGCCCCCGTGAAACCCGCCCCTCTGCGCCAATTGGCCAACCGGACTCCGTCATGGCCGTGCCGGCTCGCTGAAGTTCCCATTCCCCAGCAGCCGACCCGTCATGCCGGGCGGTCTCCCTCGATCATACGGCGACTGGCCCCCGTTCGGGGGGCCTGTGGCGTACTCCATCTGCAGTCGCGCCCCTGATCAGCGCCGTACACCACCGGGCGGCTCAGGCCCCGTCGGCCCCTCGCGTCTCACCGAGCACGTGAAGCTGGGTGGCCACGGAGTGGAACGCGGCGAGTTCCGCCGCCGCGGCCTCCAGCTTCAGCAGGGCCTCCATGGCGCCCGGCTCGGTGTCCACCAGCACCCCGGGAACGAGGTCGGCGAAGACCCGTACGCCGTGCACGGCGCCGATCCGGAGCCCCGCGGCCTCGACCAGCGCGGTGAGCTGCTCGGCGGTGAAACGGCGCGGCACGGGGTCACCCGTGCCCCAGCGGCCGTCCGGGTCGTCCAGGGCCTGGCGGGCCTCCGTGAAGTGGCCGGCGAGGGCCCGCGCGAGCACGGCCCCGCCGAGGCCCGCGGCGAGCAGGCTGAGGACGCCGTCGGCGCGCAGGGCGGCCACCACGTTGCGCACGCCCTCCGCGGGGTCGTCCACGTACTCCAGGACGCCGTGGCACAGCACCGCGTCGTAGCCACCGCGCTCGACGACGTCGAAGAGGCCGCGGGCGTCTCCCTGGACGCCCCGCACGCGGTCGGCGACGTCGGCCTCGGCGGCGCGGCGCTCCAGGGCGAACAGGGCGTTCGGGCTCGGGTCCACGACGGTGACGCGGTGACCGAGGCGGGCCACGGGCACCGCGAAGTTGCCGCTGCCGCCGCCGGTGTCGAGGACGTCCAGCGTCTCGCGGCCCGTGGCCTTGACCCGGCGGTCCAGGGCGTCCTGGAGGACGTCCCAGACCACGGCGGTACGAAGGGCGGCCCGGGAACGCGAGGGCTCGGAGCGCGGCGACGCCGTCTGCGGACGGGGGTGGGAGACGGGCGGGCGCATCGGGTCCGACACGGCAGTTGACTCCTCGGCGCGGCACCGCCTCGGACACGGGCGGAGCGAACGGGCTGCCGCCCCCGCCCGGTGCGGGGTGGGGGAGGCTTCAGGCGCCTCCCACCCTATTGCCTCCGGTACGCCCGCCGGGCACCCCGTGCCACCGGTCCCCGGGCCGGTCCGTGGGCCTGCGCGCGCTCATCCCGCGTCCGGCAGGTCCGGGTCGGGGCGGGGCTGGGGCAGGACCGGCTGGAGGACCAGCATCCGCTCCACGAGGCGCAGGAACATCGCCACGTCGCGTATCAGGTCGTCGGCGTCCCGGCGGCCCACCGCGCCCTGGATGCCGGCCTCGGCCCGCGCCCGGCGCCGCGCGCCGGAGGCGAACAGCGTGCTCCAGTCGGACAGCTCGGGCGCGATCTCGGGGAGCACCTCCCAGGCGCTGCGGATGCGGGCCCGGGCCCGCGGGGTGGTCTCCGGTCGGCCCCGCGCGGCCAGCACCGCGGCGGCGGTGCGCAGGGCGGCGAGATGGGCGGTCGCATAGCGCTCGTTCGGCGTTTCGAGGACGGTGGCCTCCTCCAGTCCGGCCCGGGCCTGGGCGAGCAGGTCCAGGGCGGCGGGCGGGGCGGTTGTCCGGCGGAGCACGGGGTGCACGTCGCTCGCCGGTCCGGTCAGTGAGGGTGCAGGGCCGGCTGCGCGGCGCCGCCGGGCGGCGGCTGCGGACGAGTGGGCCATGACGATCCTCCTGTCGTCTCCGTGACGGCACGCCCCGGCAAGAGGTGCCGTATGTGCCCATCGTGAGGTATGGCACTGACAATCCGTTCTGACCTGGGCTTTCGTTTCGATCGCCCGTTCGGATCGCCCGTTCGGGTCGGCCCGGTGCGGGCCCTGCGGTGACCGCACCGGGCAGGGTGCTGTGAGAATCGGGACCATGGAAAGCAGCAGCACCGCCTCGCAGGCCGGCGGCCGTCGCGAGGCCACCCGGCAGAAGCTCTACGAGGCGGCGGTCACCCTCATCGCCGAGCAGGGCTTCTCGGCCACCACCGTGGACGAGATCGCCGAGCGGGCCGGGGTCGCGAAGGGCACGGTCTACTACAACTTCGCCAGCAAGTCCGTCCTCTTCGAGGAACTGCTGCGGCACGGCGTCGGACTCCTCACCGCCTCGCTGCGCCAGGCCGCCGAGCGGACGGCCCGGGAGGGTCGCGGCCGGGTCGACGCCCTGGACGCGATGATCCGCGCGGGGCTCGTCTTCATCGACCGCTACCCGGCCTTCACCCAGCTGTACGTGGCCGAGCTGTGGCGCACCAACCGGGCCTGGCAGTCCACCCTGCTGGTGGTCCGGCAGGAGGCCGTGGCGGTGGTGGAGGGCGTGCTGCGCGAGGGTGTGGCGAGCGGGGAGTTCAGTGAGGAGATCGACGTGCCGCTGACCGCCGCCGCGCTGGTCGGCATGGTCCTGGTGGCCGCGCTGGACTGGAAGTCGTTCCAGCCGGAGCGCTCGCTCGACGACGTGCACGCCGCGCTGTCGCGGCTGCTCCAGGGGCGCGTGAGCGGCCGCCCCTGAGGCGAGGGACGCCGCCCCGGTGGCCACGGACCGGGCACGAAGAACGCCGGTCCGTGGTGGCCGCGTCCCCCGCGGGCCGCCGTCGGACCGGCGCCTTCTCCTGCTCCCCCGTACGTCCCCCCGGCGGAACCCCCGTCGCCGGTCGTTCCCCCCGGGCTCCCCCGTGCCTCTCTCCCGCCGACCGCGGCCGGCGGAAGGAGCGGATCGCGGGCCCGGCTCCGTTCCGGCGCCCCGTGCCGCCGGTTCCGGAGCCGTGCCCCTCTCCGTGCCTCCACTCTCTCGTTCCCGCTGGTCGGGGCCCATCCGCGTGCGTACTCATCTACCGGACTGAGTACGGATACTCAGCCCTGCGCATCCGGGCCCACCGCGTCGCGGCACCGGCCGGTCACATGCGCGCCCGTCCCGGTACTCAGGGGCCGGACTGCCGGTGGTGGCGGATAAGGTCCCTGGCATGGCACGGATTGCGGTGATCGGCGCCGGGATGGGCGCGATGGCGGCGGCCGCCCGGCTGGCCGTCGCGGGCCACCGGGTGGTGGTCTACGAGCGGACGGCGACGTACGGCGGAGCCCTGGGCCGCTTCGAGCGGGACGGGTTCTCCTTCGACACCGGCCCCGGTCTGCTCCCGCTGCCCGCGGTCTGGCGCGATCTGTTCGTGAAGACCGGCAAGGAGCCGCTGGAGTCCCGCGTCGAGCTGGTCCAGGTCGACCCCTCGTCCCGGCACGTCTTCGCGGACGGCACGCGGGTCTCGCTGCCGAACGCCTCACGGGCCGGTGTCGTCGCCGCCCTGGACGCGGCACTCGGCCCGGCGGCCGGGCAGCGCTGGGGCGACTTCCTGGTGCGGGCCCGGGAGACCTGGGACCGGACGCGCCGCCCGCTCCTGGAGGAGCCGCTGTGGCCGAACTGGCGGGTGCTGGCCGAGCGCGAGCCCTATCCGGCGGTCCCGCACAAGCGGCGGCTGCGCACCCGCCGGGCCGGCACGCTCGCCGAGGTCGGTGCGTGGGAGCTGCGCGATGCCCGGATCGCCGCCCTGCTGGAGAGCCACGCCCTCGCGTACGGTCTGGACCCCCGGACCGCCCCGGCGAACACCGCCGTGCTGCCGTACATGGAGTACGCCTTCGGTATGTGGTACGTGCGCGGCGGCGGCCTGCGGGAGCTGGCGCGGGCGGTGTACGAGCGGTGCCTGGCCCGGCGGGTCGAGTTCCGCTTCGGGGCCGAGGTCACGGGAATCGTCGAGAAGGACGGCCGGGTGGCGGGCGTGGAGCTGGCCGACGGGGCCCTGGCGGAGGCCGAGTTCGTGCTCGCCGGTGTGGCGCCCGGCGTGCTGGACCGCCTGAGCGGTGGATCGCCGCTGCGGGGCGGGGGCGAGGTGCCGCCGCAGCGCGGTGGGGCGAGCCGGCTGACGGTGCTGCTGGCGCTGCGGGGCGGCCGTCCCCCGGGCACGGTGCATCGGACGGTGGTTCACGCGCCGGACCGGGACGCCGAGTTGGACGCGCTGTTCGGCGCGGCACCCCGCATGCCCTCGCGTCCGACCGTCACCGTCCTGCGGCCCGAGGACCCGGCGCTGGTTCCGGACTCGGACCACGAGGCGGTCACCGTCACCTCGGTGGTGCCCGCGGGCGACGACGGGTCGGACACGGAGGACCGCGCGGAGCGTCTCCTCGAGGCCGCCGAGCGCGCGGTACCCGGCCTGCGCGACCGTCTCCTGTGGCACGAGGTGCGCACCCCGGCCGACGTCGCGGCGGCCACCGGTGTGGCGGACGGCGCGATTCCGGTGCCGGCGCTCGCGGGGGCCGGCGGACGGCTGCTGCACCCGGCGAACGGCACGCGCACGGGCGGCCTGTTCACGGTGGGCGGCTGGTCGCACCCCGGTGGAGGGCTTCCCCACGCGGGCATGTCGGGCGCGCTGGTCGCCGGACTGGTGGTGGAGGGCCCGGAGTTCCGCGGCTCCCAGTGAGCGGTCGGGACCGGTCACCGGGCGCCGGACGGGTCGTCAGAAGCGGTACTGCTCGTCGTAGCCCTGGTTCTGGCCCTGGTTCTGGTCCTGCGTCTGGCCGTTGCCCTGGTAGGGGTACTGCTGCTCCGGTGGGAGTTCGCCGCCGTAGGGGTCGTCGGTGCTGCGCTGCTGCGGCACCCACACTCCGCCGGACGGGGTCTCGCCGCCGTACCCGCCGGGGGTGCCGGTGGCGTACGGGTCCTGCCCGTAGCCCTGCTGCCCGTACTGCTGCTGCACGCCGGTCGTGTCGTAGCCGCCGGTGTCGTACGACGCCCCGCCGTAGGTGTGGGTGCCGATGTACGGGTCGGAGTAGGCGGCGTACTGCTGCTGCGCACCGGTGTCGTAGCCGTACGCCTGCTGTCCGTAGCCCGAGTAGTCGTAGGCGTAGGCCTGGTCCGCGCCCGGCGCCGGCGCGGCCTGCTGCTGGTCGGTGCCGTAGCCGGCGTCGGAGTACACGCCGTAGGAGCCGGTGTCGTCCGGCATGGGCTGCGGTGCGTAGAAGGCGGTGGTCTCCG
This sequence comes from Streptomyces sp. BBFR51, assembly GCF_044591655.1. Taxonomy (NCBI): domain Bacteria; kingdom Bacillati; phylum Actinomycetota; class Actinomycetes; order Kitasatosporales; family Streptomycetaceae; genus Streptomyces; species Streptomyces sp. BBFR51. The sequence continues at coordinate 2,355,734 of NZ_CP172448.1, forward strand.
CGGCCGCGGGGTCGGCGGGGCGGGCCGGGGTGAAGACGTCGTCGCGGTCATAGTCGTCCTGACCGTACGACGGGCCGTCCTGACCCGGGGCGTGGCCCTGCGCCGGGTCGTCGTAGCCGTCGCGGTGGTCCTGGCCGCCCTCGGCGGAGTCGAGCCCGGAGACCTCCAACGTCGGTTCCTGGCGGCCCCGTTCGGGACGGCCGCGTTTGCCGACGAGGCTCGCCGGGGCGTTGACCGCCCAGCCGGCCTCGAAGCCGCGGCGGAACGACAGGGTGACGTAGGTCTGGCCGACCGCGAAGGCGGCGGCGCCTAGACCGATGACGAGCACGTTGGACATCAGCACGCCGGCGACGACGCCGACGAAGCCGCCGAAGGCGAGCAGCCGCCAGCGCAGCCGCGCCTTGTACTGCAGCAGCACCTCGCCGAGCAGCCACAGCGCGACGCCGCCGAACGCGATGTAGAGGACCGTCCAGCCCATGTACGCCCCTCTCCCAGTGGCCGTTACGCAGTGTGTCGTAGATACGTGCGGCCGGTCTAGGCCCGCGGTGGGTGGTGCAGGCCCAGGTTCTCGTAGATTTCCAGCGTCGCCGTGGAGTTGTTGAGCGTGATGAAGTGCAGTCCGGGCACACCCTCGGCCAGCAGTCGTGCGCAGAACTCCGTGGCGAACTCGATGCCGATCGAGCGTACAGCCGCCGGATCGTCCTTTGCTGTGAGGATCCGCTCTTTCAGCTCCGCCGGGAACGAGGCGTTGCTGAGCTTCGGCAACCTCTCCAGCATCTTCACACTGGTCACCGGCATGACCTCGGGAATGACCGGGGTCGCGCAGCCGGCCGCGGCGACCCGGTCGCGCAGGCGCAGATAGGACTCGGGGTGGAAGAACATCTGCGTGATCGCGTAGTCGGCGCCGGCCCGGCACTTGTCGACGAAGTGCGTCACGTCCGCGTCCCAGTCGGCGGAGCGCGGGTGCATCTCGGGGAAGGCCGCGACGCCGACGCAGAAGTCGCCCGACTCCTTGATGAGCCGGACCAGTTCGGCGGCGTAGGTCAGGCCCTCGGGGTGGGCGATCCAGTCGGCGTTCGGGTCGCCGGGCGGGTCGCCGCGCACGGCCAGCATGTTGCGGATCCCGGCGTCGGCGTACTGGCCGATGATGTTGCGCAGTTCGGCGACGGAGTGGTCGACGGCGGTGAGATGCGCCACGGGGGTCAGGGTGGTGTCGGCGACGATCTGCTCGGTCTCCCGCACCGTGCCCGCGCGCGTGGAGCCACCGGCGCCGTAGGTCACGGACACGAAGTCCGGAGCCACGGCCTCCACCCGCCGGAGCGCGCTCCAGAGGTTCTTCTCGCCCTTGGGCGTCTTCGGCGCGGAGAACTCGAACGAGTACGTCGTTTTGCCGGACGCGAGCACGTCGCGCACGGTGCGTGCGCGATCAGTCCTGGTGGATGCGGTTCCGAGGGCCATACGGGCAGGTTAGCCAGGGGGCGGCGGTCACCCAACCGGATGCGGGATATTTGTCCACATTGTCGTGTTGTTGTCCACCCCTTGGACACATGCCCGCGGCACCCGCCTACGCCTGCCGCAGCCGCTTGGCGAACCCGGCCGCGGCCGCACCCGGGTCGTCCGCCGCGGTGATGGCCCGGACGACCACGACGCGCCGGGCGCCCGCCTCCAGCACCTCGTCCAGATTGCCGAGGTCGATGCCGCCGATGGCGAACCAGGGGCGGTCGGTGCCCAGTGCCGCCGTGTGGCGGACCAGGTCGAGGCCGGGCGCGTGGCGGCCGGGCTTGGTGGGGGTCGGCCAGCAGGGACCGGTGCAGAAGTAGTCCACGCCCTCCTGTACGGCGGCAGCGGCGGCCTCGGACCCGGCGTGCGTGGAGCGGCCGACGAGGACGTCGTCGCCGAGGATCGCCCGGGCGGCCGGCACCGGGAGGTCGCCCTGCCCGAGGTGCAGCACGTCGGCGCGCGCGGCGTGCGCGACGTCCGCCCGGTCGTTGACCGCGAGGAGCTTGCCGTGGCGGGCGCAGGCGTCGGCGAGGACCTCCAGGTGCTCCAGCTCCTCGGCCGCCTCCATTCCCTTGTCGCGCAGCTGCACGATGTCGACGCCGCCGGCCAGCACGGCGTCCAGGAACTCGGGCAGGTCGCCCTGGCTCCGGCGGGCGTCCGTGCACAGGTAGAGCCGGGCGTCGGCGAGCCGGGCACGGGCGGTGGTCGGGGCGGTGTCGGGCATGCGGGTGTCCCCCGGGTCGGTGGCGTGGGCCCACGGCGGGCCGCGCGATTCTGGCACACGGGCCGCGGCACCTGCCGGCCCTGGGGCCCGTGGCCGCACGGCCCGCGGCCCGCGAGCCGTGCGTGGGGTGGGTCAGACGGCGAGCGCCTGGGCGCGGCGCTTCACCTCCGTACCGCGGTTCTCACTCAGTGCCTGGGCGGGGGTGCCGGGCAGGCTCGGGTCGGGCGTGAAGAGCCACTCCAGCATCTCCTCGGCCGTGAAGCCGTCGTCCCGCAGCAGCGTCAGGGTCCCGACCAGGCCCTTGACGACCTTGTCCTCGTCGATGAAGGCCGCGGGGATGTGCAACGCGCGGTTCTCACCGCGGCGTACGGCGATGAGCTGGCCTTCCTTGATCAGCTGGCGTACGCGGGTCACCTCGACGCCGAGCATCTCGGCGATGTCGGGAACGGTGAGCCAGGCAGGCACGAGAGCATCGGTCTTTGCGTCAATCTCGGTCACGTCACCAGCCTGCCATCTGCCACTGACAGTCGGAAACCGGCGACCGGAAGCCGGCAGCCGGAAGCCGACGGTCGCAAGCCGGGCTAGGCCGTCGCCGCCTTCAGCGGCCGCACCGGGTCGGCCAGCAGTTCCGGGTCCATCGTCGTACCCGCCTGGATCATGCGTTTGCCCTGCGCCAGGTCGCGGGGGCGGCCCACCGCCAGCAGGGCGACCAGGCGGCCCTCGCGCAGCCAGCAGACCGTCCACGCCGGGCCCTCGGGGTCGCCGCGCCAAAGGGTGGTGTCGGCGGCCGTGTGGTGACCCGCGTACTGGACGAAGCGGCCGAACTGCTCGGACCAGAAGTACGGCACCGGGTCGTAGGCGGCCGGGGCCTCGCCCGAGGGGGCGCCGACGATGTTGGCGGCGACGGTGCGCGGGCCCTGGAGGGCGTTGTCCCAGTGGTGCACCATCAGCCGCTCGCCGTAGCGGCCGGAGGGGAAGGAGGCGCAGTCGCCGACCGCGTAGACGTCGGGCGCGCAGGTGCGCAGGCGGTCGTCGGCCAGGACGTCGCCGTACTTGCCGAGGTCGATCCCGGAGCCGGCGAGCCAGGCGGTGGCCGGCCGGGCGCCGATGCCGACGACGACCGCGCCGGCGGGCAGCGGCGTGCCGTCGTCGAGGACGACCCGGCAGGGCTCGCCGGGGCCGCCGGGCTCGACGCGCTCCACGCGCGCGTGGGTGCGCAGTACGGCGCCGGCGTCGGCGTACCAGGCGGTCATCGGCGCGGCGACCTCGGCGGGCAGCGCGTCGGCGAGGGGCCGGTCGGCGGCCTCCACGACGGTCACCGCGCAGCCCGCCTCGCGCGCGGCGGTGGCGAACTCGGCGCCGATCCAGCCCGCCCCGACGACCACGACGTCGTGCTGCCGGGCGAGTACCGGGCGCAGCCGTTCGGCGTCGTCCAGGGTGCGCAGCAGGTGCACTCCGGGCACGCCCTCGGCGCCGGGGAGCCGGACCGGTTCGGCGCCGGTCGCCAGGACCAGGACGTCGTACGGCACGGGCCCCTCGGAGGTGTCCAGGACGTGCGCGCCGGGGCGCACGCCCAGGGCCTCGCAGCCGAGCCGCAGGGTGATGCCGAGTGCCTCGAAGTCGACGTCGAAGGCGGAGCCCTCGGCGGTGCCGAGCAGGACGGCCTTGGACAGCGGGGGGCGGTCGTACGGCTGGTGCGGCTCCGCGCCGATGAGCGTCACGGTGCCGGTGAAGCCCTGCTCCCGCAGGGCCACCGCGGTCTGCACGCCCGCCATGCCGGCGCCCACCACGACCACACGGCGCTCCGCGTCCGCCGCCGGTTCCTGTCCCCGTTCCCGCCTCTGCTCGCTCACCTGATCACCTTAGACACCCGGCGATTCGTCGGTCAGTGCTCGTGCGCGGTGAGCTGCGCAACGTCCCGCGGCCGCGGAGGCTCCCTTACAGGTGCGCCGCCCCGAGGGCTAGGGTGGCCGACGTAAAGCACTCGCGGGAGTCCGGACGCACCGGGCTGAGAGGGAGGCTGGCGGCCTCCGACCGTACGAACCTGATCCGGGTCATGCCGGCGAAGGGAGGGGCTGGACGCCCATGTCGTCTCCATCACACACGTCGTCCGCCGCACCGCACACATCGTCCGCACCGCACACATCGGCCGCGCCGAACGGCTCGCAGCCGTCCCGTACACCGGACGTACTCGTCGTCGGCGGCGGGATCGTCGGTCTTGTCACGGCCTGGCGGGCGGCGCAGCGCGGGCTGGTCACGGCCCTCGTGGACCCCGAGCCGGGCGGCGGGGCGGCCCAGGTGGCGGCCGGGATGCTGGCCGCCGTCACGGAGCTGCACTACGGCGAGCAGACGCTGCTCGCGCTGAACCTCGCCTCGGCCCGCCGCTACCCGGAGTTCGCGGCCGAGCTGACCGACCTCACCGGGCTCGACCTCGGTTACCGCCGCTGCGGCACGCTCGCGGTCGCGCTGGACGCCGACGACCGCGCCCACCTGCGCGAGCTGCACGCACTCCAGCAGCGCTCCGGCCTGGAGTCGGAGTGGCTGTCGGGTCGCGAGTGCCGGCGTCTGGAGCCGATGCTCGCGCCTGGCGTGCGCGGCGGGCTCCGGGTGGACGGCGACCACCAGATCGACCCCCGGCGCCTCGCCCACGCGCTGGTGGCCGCCTGCGAACACGCGGGCGTGGTCTTCCACCGGGTGTGGGCCGACCGCCTCACCGTCGGGCGCGGGGACCGGGCCACGGGTGTCGTCACCGCCGACGGCACCGCCTTGGAGGCCGGGCAGGTGGTGCTGGCCGGGGGCAGCCTGAGCGGGCGGCTCGGGGGCGTGCCGGAGGCCGTACTGCCGCCGGTGCGGCCCGTGAAGGGGCAGGTGCTGCGGCTGACGATGCCGCGGACGCACGGCCCGCTGCTGAACCGGACGGTGCGCGCCGTGGTGCGCGGCAACCACGTCTACCTGGTGCCCCGGGAGAGCGGCGAGCTGGTCGTCGGGGCCACCAGCGAGGAGCTGGGCTGGGACACGACGGTCACCGCGGGCGGCGTCTACGAGCTGCTGCGCGACGCCCACGAGCTGGTCCCCGGCATCACGGAGCTGCCCCTGACCGAGACCCGCGCGGGTCTGCGTCCCGGGTCCCCGGACAACGCCCCGCTGCTCGGCCCGACCGGTCTTGAGGGGCTGCTGCTGGCCACCGGGCACTACCGCAACGGCGTCCTGCTCACCCCGGTCACCGGCGACGCCATGGCGCACGCCCTGACCACCGGGGAGCTGCCGGACGAGGCCCGCCCCTTCACCCCCCGGCGCTTCGACGCCGCCCCCGCAGTCCCGGAACTCTCGGAGCAGCCCGTATGAACATCTCCGTCAACGGCGAGTCGCGCGAGGTGGCTGCCGGCACGGCCCTGGAAGCCCTGGTGGGCACGCTCACCGCGGCGCCGTCCGGAGTGGCCGCCGCCCTGAACGAGACCGTCGTCCCGCGCGCGCAGTGGCCCGCCACCGCGCTGGCCGACGGCGACCGCGTCGAGGTCCTCACCGCTGTGCAAGGAGGCTGACCATGGCCGACGATCCCTTTGTCCTCGGCGGTACGTCGTACGGGTCCCGCCTGATCATGGGTACGGGCGGGGCGCCCAGCCTTGACGTGCTGGAGCGCGCGCTGGTGGCCTCCGGAACGGAGCTGACGACCGTCGCGATGCGGCGGGTGAACGCCTCGGTGCACGGGTCCGTGCTGTCCGTACTGGACCGGCTCGGCATCCGGGTACTGCCGAACACGGCCGGCTGCTTCACCGCCGGGGAGGCGGTCCTCACGGCGCGGCTGGCGCGCGAGGCGCTCGGTACGGACCTGGTCAAGCTGGAGGTCATCGCCGACGAGCGCACGCTGCTGCCGGATCCGATCGAGTTGCTGGACGCGGCGGAGACGCTGGTCGACGACGGGTTCACGGTGCTGCCGTACACGAGCGACGATCCCGTGCTGGCGCGGAAGCTGGAGGACGTGGGGTGTGCGGCGGTCATGCCGCTCGGGTCGCCGATCGGGTCCGGGCTCGGTATCCGCAACCCGCACAACTTCCAGCTGATCGTGGAGCACGCGCGCGTGCCGGTGATTCTGGACGCGGGGGCCGGTACGGCGTCGGACGTGGCGCTGGCGATGGAGCTGGGGTGCGCGGGTGTGATGCTGGCCTCGGCGGTGACGCGGGCGCAGGAGCCGGTTCTCATGGCGGAGGGGATGCGGTTCGCGGTGGAGGCGGGGCGGCTGGCGCGGCGGGCGGGGCGGATTCCGCGGCGGCATTTCGCCTCGGCGTCTTCTCCTGCGGAGGGCTTGGCGGTGCTTGATCCGGAGCGGCCCGCTTTTCAGTGAGCCTGTGTTGTTCCGGGGATTTCTCCCACCCGCGCACGGCCCGTTTCCAGTCGGGAAAGAGGTTGGCCTCTCCCGTGGGGGCTCATCGCCGTCGGCGGCCGGCCGTGCGTGGGTGGGGTAGTGGGTGTTGGCAGCCTCGCTCGGTGCGTGTCATGTGCGTCACAGGTGCGCTTCAGTACCGCCCCGGTGGCGGGCGGTGGGCGTCGGGTGTCGGTCGTGGCTCGTACACTCGCCTGCGTGGACACGACCCTTCAGGACCCTCTGGTCGGGCAGGTGCTCGACGGCCGGTACCGCGTCGAGGCGCGGATCGCGGTCGGCGGGATGGCCACGGTCTACCGGGCCGTGGACACCCGCCTGGACCGCGTGCTCGCGCTGAAGGTGATGCACCCGGCGCTCGCGACCGACGCCGCCTTCGTCGAGCGGTTCATCCGCGAGGCCAAGTCGGTGGCCCGGCTCGACCACCCCAATGTCGTCCAGGTCTTCGACCAGGGGGCCGACGGGGCGTACGTCTACCTGGCGATGGAGTACATCGCGGGCTGCACCGTGCGTGACGTGCTCCGCGAGCGCGGCGCGCTCCGGCCGCGGGCCGCGCTGGACATCCTGGAGCCGGTGCTCGCCGCGCTCGGCGCCGCCCACCGGGCGGGGTTCGTGCACCGGGACATGAAGCCGGAGAACGTGTTGATCGGGGACGACGGCCGGGTCAAGGTCGCCGACTTCGGCCTGGTCCGCTCCGTGGACACCGTCACCAGCACCACCGGCGCCGTCCTCGGCACCGTCTCCTACCTGGCGCCCGAGCAGGTCGAGCACGGCGCGGCCGACCCCAGGGTCGACGTGTACGCCTGCGGCGTGGTGCTGTACGAGATGCTGACCGGCGGCAAGCCGCACGAGGGGGACTCGGCCGCGGTGGTGCTCTACAAGCACCTGCACGAGGACGTGCCGCCGCCGTCCTCCGAGGTGCCCGGAATGGCGTACGAGCTGGACGAGCTGGTCGCCTCGGCGACCGCGCGCAACCCGGAGATCCGGCCGTACGACGCCGTGGCGCTGCTCGCGCGGGCCCGCGAGGCGCGCGCGGGGCTCACCGTCGAGCAGCTGGACGCGGTGCCGCCGCAGGCGCTCACCACGGAGCACGACAACGCCGAGGACCGCACGAGTGTGATCCCGCGCTCGCTCACGGTGCCCCGGCCGCTGCCGGTCAACGAGGACGAGGACCCCGCCGACGGCGGTGTCCAGCACACCAGCCGGCTGGCGACTCCCCCGCCGGCCCCGCCCGGGCCCCGCCGGCCCCGGCTGCGGCGCGGCCCGCTGGCGATCGTCGTGGCCGTCCTGCTGGTGCTCGGCGTCGGCACGGGCATCTGGTACATCAACTCCGGCCAGTTCACCAAGGTGCCGCCGCTGCTGGCCAAGACCGAGGCGCAGGCCCGGGACCGGCTGGACGACGCCGGTCTTGACGTCGGCAAGGTGCGGCACGCCTACAGCGACACCGTGGAGCGCGGCGAGGTCATCAGCACCGACCCCGGGGTGGGCGACCGCATCCGCAAGAACGACTCCGTGTCGCTGACGGTCTCCGACGGCCCCGACACCGTGAAGCTGCCGGACGTGGCGGGCTACAAGCTGGACAAGGCGCGCACGCTGCTCGAGGACGAGGGGCTGGAGCCGGGCATGGTGACCCGGGCCTTCAGCGACGAGGTGGCCCGGGGCTTCGTCCTCTCCACCAAGCCCGGCTCGGGCACCACGGTGCGCGCGGGCTCGGCGGTCGCGCTGGTCGTCAGCAAGGGCAGCCCGGTGGACGTCCCGGACGTCACGGGCGACGACCTGGAGGACGCGAGGACCGAGCTGACCGAGGCCGGTCTGAAGGTGAAGGTCGCCGAGGAGCGGGTGAACTCCGAGTACGACAGCGGCCAGGTCGCCCGGCAGACCCCGGACCCGGGCGGCCGGGCCGCCGAGGGCGACACCGTGACGCTCACGGTGTCCAAGGGCCCCCGGCAGATCGAGGTCCCGGACGTGGTCGGCGACAGCGTGGACGACGCCAAGCAGAAGCTGAAGGACGCGGGCTTCGAGGTGGACGAGGACCGCGGGCTGCTCGGGCTGTTCGGCGACACCGTCAAGAAGCAGTCCGTGGACGGCGGGGACACGGCTCCCGAGGGATCCACCATCAAGATCACCATCCGGTGACGGGGCACCGCACGGCGCATGACACCCTTGATGGGTGAACAGTCAACGGTCCGCCGCCTCCCGCACCCCCGCGGCGCTCCCCCGCAACCCCGTCGGCGGTCACGTGCCGGTGGCCGGCGGGCTGCACTCCGTGGGGCTGTCCTACGCCCGTGAGCTGAAGGCGGAGACCGTGCAGGTCTTCGTCGCCAACCCGCGCGGCTGGGCCACGCCGGCCGGCAACCCGAAGCAGGACGAGGCGTTCCGGGAGGCCTGCGCGGCCGGGTCGATGCCCGTGTACGTGCACGCGCCGTACCTGATCAACTTCGGTTCCCACACCGAGGCGACGGTGGAGCGGTCGGTCGAGTCGCTGCGGCACTCGCTGCGGCGCGGGCGGGCGATCGGGGCGCGCGGCGTGGTGGTGCACACCGGGAGCGCGACCGGCGGACGGGACCGGTCGGTGGCGCTGAAGCAGGTGCGGGAGCACATGCTGCCGCTGCTGGACGAGCTGACGCACGACGACGACCCGCGGCTGCTGCTGGAGTCGACCGCCGGCCAGGGCGCCTCCCTGTGCTCGCGGACCTGGGACTTCGGGCCGTACTTCGAGGCGCTGGACGCCCATCCGAAGCTGGGCGTGTGCCTGGACACCTGCCACATCTTCGCGGCGGGCCACGACCTGACGGGCCCGTCGGGCATGCACCAGACCCTCGACCTGCTGGTGGACACGGTCGGCGAGGGCCGGCTGGAGCTGATCCACGCCAACGACTCCAAGGACGTGGCCGGCGCGCACAAGGACCGGCACGAGAACATCGGCGCCGGTCACATCGGCGAGGATCCGTTCCGGGCGCTGATGACCCATCCCGCCACCGAGGGTGTGCCGCTGGTCATCGAGACGCCGGGCGGCAAGGAAGGGCACGCGGCGGACGTGGAGCGGCTGAAGAAGCTGCGCGAGGGCTGATCGCCGCCCGGGAGCCGGGTCCCGGGTCAGAGCTCGGGGCCGTCCCCGGGCTCCTCCTGGTAGGAGTAGCGCTGCTCTTCCCACGGGTCGCCGATGTTGTGGTAGCCGCGCTCCTCCCAGAAGCCGCGCCGGTCGGTGGTCATGTACTCGATGCCGCGGACCCACTTGGGGCCCTTCCAGGCGTACAGGTGCGGGACGACCAGCCGCAGCGGGAAGCCGTGCTCGGCGGTGAGCAGCTCGCCGTCCTTGTGGGTGGCGAAGAGGGTGCGCTCGGCGGCGAAGTCGGACAGCCTGAGGTTGGAGCTGAATCCGTACTCGGCCCACACCATCACGTGGGTGACGGCGGGCGCGGGCGGGGCGAGGTCCAGGATCGTGGCCGCGGGCACGCCGCCCCACTCGGAGCCGAGCATGCTGAACTTCGTGACGCAGTGCAGGTCGGCGACGACCGTGGTGTACGGCAGGGCGGTGAACTCGTCGTGGGTCCAGCCGTGCTTCTCGTCGTCGGTGGTGGCGCCGAAGACCCTGAACTCCCAGCGCTCGGGACGGAACTTGGGGACCGGTCCGTAGTGTGTGACGGGCCAGCCGCGCTGCAGTCGCTGCCCGGGTGGGAGTTCGAACCGCGACGCTCCCCGCGAACCGTCTTCTCCCGATTCGTTTCCCACCGGCTGACCCATGCCTCCATCCTGACAGACCCGGACCGATGCCCCTGACCCACCTCACTTACATTCGGGCAAACAGGGAGGACACCGTCAATCACGACTAAGCCTGTACTTACTTACTAAGTCAAGACTTACTGGACGATCTTCGATGCCGGTGCAATCATGCCGCGCAACACGCCAGTTCCCGTTCGAAGGAGCATCAAGCGATGCAGGGCGACCCGGAAGTCATCGAGTTCCTCAATGAGCAGCTGACCGCCGAGCTCACGGCGATCAACCAGTACTTCCTGCACGCGAAGCTGCAGGACCACAAGGGCTGGACCAAGCTCGCGAAGTACACGCGCGCGGAGTCCTTCGACGAGATGCGCCACGCCGAGGTGCTCACCGACCGCATCCTGCTCCTGGACGGCCTGCCGAACTACCAGCGGCTCTTCCACGTGCGGGTCGGCCAGAGCGTGACCGAGATGTTCCAGGCCGACCGGGAGATCGAGGTCGAGGCGATCGACCGGCTGCGCCGGGGCGTGGAGGTGATGCGGGCCAAGAACGACATCACGTCGGCCAACGTCTTCGAGGCGATCCTCGCCGACGAGGAGCACCACATCGACTACCTGGACACCCAGCTGGAGCTGATCGAGAAGCTGGGCGAGTCGCTCTACCTGTCGACGGTCATCGAGCAGACCCAGCCGGACGCGTCGGGACCCGGCTCCCTCTAGGGGCCGGGCGGCAGGGGCCGGGCGGCAGGAGCTAGGCGGCTTCGGGAAGCTCCGCGAGGACCGGTGCGCCCTGGTCGGCCAGCTGCCGGCGGGGGCAGGACCCGCGGCCGAGGAGCGCCTGGATGCGCCGTACGCAGCCGCCGCAGTCGGTGCCCGCCTTGCAGGCGGAGGCGATCTGCCGGGGCGTGCACGCACCGGCGTCCGCGTGGCTCTTCACCTGTTCCTCGGTGACACCGAAGCAGCTGCAGACGAACACGCGGTTCACCTCCCGGGCGGGGTACAAGGTCGTGCCGTACCGACGACCGGAGGGCCCGACTGATCGGTGAGGCAAACCTAACCTTACCCATCACGCCAGGCCGGCAAAAGTGGGAGGGGCGCGGATCCCGTGTGACCCGCGCCCCATTTCACCCGCCCGCCCGGGGGCGGACCGTCACTGGTCCCGGTACATCTCCGCCACCAGGAACGCCAGGTCGAGCGACTGGCTGCGGTTGAGCCGCGGGTCGCAGGCCGTCTCGTAGCGCTGGTGCAGGTCGTCGACGAAGATCTCGTCGCCGCCGCCCACGCACTCGGTGACGTCGTCACCGGTCAGCTCCACGTGGATGCCGCCCGGGTGGGTGCCGAGCGACTTGTGGACCTCGAAGAAGCCCTTGACCTCGTCGAGCACGTCGTCGAAACGGCGGGTCTTGTGACCGGAGGCCGCCTCGTAGGTGTTGCCGTGCATCGGGTCGGTGATCCAGGCGACGGTGGCGCCGGACGCGGTGACCTTCTCCACCAGCTCCGGGAGCCGGTCGCGGATCTTGTCCGCGCCCATGCGGACGATGAAGGTCAGCCGGCCGGGCTCACGCTCGGGGTCGAGACGCTCGATGTACTGGAGCGCCTCCTCGGGCGTGGTGTTCGGGCCGAGCTTGATGCCGATCGGGTTGCGGATCCGGGAGGCGAACTCGATGTGCGCGTGGTCCAGCTGCCGGGTGCGCTCACCGATCCACACCATGTGCCCGGAGACGTCGTACAGCTGCCCGGTGCGGGAGTCGACGCGGGTGAGGGCCGACTCGTAGTCGAGCAGCAGCGCCTCGTGCGAGGAGAAGAACTCGACCGTCTGGAACTCGGCCGGGTCCGTCCCGCAGGCCCGCATGAAGTTCAGCGCGTTGTCGATCTCCCGGGCGAGCTGCTCGTAGCGCTGGCCGGAGGGGGAGGACTTCACGAAGTCCTGGTTCCAGGCGTGCACCTGCCGCAGGTCCGCGTAGCCGCCGGTGGTGAAGGCGCGCACCAGGTTCAGCGTGGAGGCCGAGGCGTGGTACATCCGCTTGAGCCGCTCGGGGTCCGGGATCCGGGCCTCTTCGGTGAAGTCGAAGCCGTTGACGGAGTCGCCGCGGTAGGTCGGCAGCGTCAGGCCGTCGCGGGTCTCGGTCGGCTTGGAGCGCGGCTTGGAGTACTGGCCGGCGATCCGGCCGACCTTCACCACGGGCACGGACGCGGCGTAGGTGAGGACGGCGCCCATCTGCAGCAGGGTCTTCAGCTTGTTGCGGATGTGGTCCGCGGACACCCCGTCGAAGGCCTCGGCGCAGTCGCCGCCCTGGAGGAGGAACGCCTCTCCCTTGGCGACGGCCGCCATCCGGGCACGCAGCTGGTCGCACTCGCCCGCGAAGACGAGCGGCGGATACGACTCGAGGTCCGCGATCACTGCGCGCAGAGCCTCAAGGTCGGGGTACTCGGGCTGCTGCGCCGCGGGCAGGTCTCGCCAGGTGTTGCCAGCGCTCGGGCTGGTCTTAGCGTTCACGGTCACGCCTCAACACTACGGGGTCGTGTCACGCGGTTTTCGCGTGGCTCGACAGGTGAGACGGGACCCGGTGCGGGCCGCCGCCGCCGCATTGGTACTCCCACGCGCTTTTGAATCCGCATCACGGGCACCTCGCATTCCTGTCGCGCATATCGGGGCCGGCCCGGTCGCCGTCCCGTGTCCCGGGATGTGCCGCGGCGGCGCGCGCGGATGCGTTAGGGTCGGCGGCATGTTCGCGCACTCGATCCAGAACTGGTGGTGGACCGCTCATCCGGCGGCCCACTGACTGCGCGTAACGCAAGACTTCGCGAAGGCCGCCCGAGGGCGGCCTTCGGTGTTTTCGCGACCGGGACCGTCCCTCCTGAACAGCAGGGACACCACCCATGACACCGCGCACCACACCGCTCGACGGCCTCCTGGCCGACCCCCGCCCGTTCGCCCTGCTCCGCCGCCGCACCCCCGGCCGCGACCACGACGTCGTGGAACTGCTGCTCGGCCCGGTCGCGGAGCACGACAGACTCGCCGACCTGCCCGACGAGGGGCTGGCCCTGGTCCCCTTCCGGCAGATCCGCGAGCGCGGCTTCGACGTCCGCGACGACGGCACGCCGCTGCTGGTGCTCACCCCCGAGGAGCGCCACGACATCCCGCTCGCCGAGGCGCTCGCGCAGCTGCCCGCCCACGAGGTCCGGGTCGAGGGCGGCGGCTTCGACGTCGGCGACGAGGAGTACGCCCGGATCGTCGGGCGGGTGCTGGACGAGGAGATCGGGCGGGGCGAGGGCGCCAACTTCGTGATCCGGCGGACCTACGAGGGCCGGATCCCCGGGTTCGGGCGGGCCGACGCGCTGGCCCTGTTCCGGCGGCTGCTCGAGGGCGAACGGGGCGCGTACTGGACGTTCGTCGTGCACACCGGGGACCGCACGCTGGTGGGCGCCAGCCCGGAGGTGCACGTCCGCATGTCCGGGGGGACGGTGGTGATGAACCCGATCAGCGGGACGTACCGCTACCCCGCCGAGGGACCGACCCCCGAGCACCTGCTGGGCTTCCTCGCCGACGGCAAGGAGATCGAGGAGCTGTCGATGGTCGTCGACGAGGAACTGAAGATGATGTGCACCGTCGGCGACATGGGCGGGGTGGTCGTCGGGCCGCGGCTGAAGGAGATGGCGCACCTCGCGCACACCGAGTACGAGCTGCGCGGGAAGTCCTCCCTGGACGCGCGGGAGGTGCTGCGGGAGACGATGTTCGCGGCGACGGTCACCGGTTCGCCGGTGCAGAACGCCTGCCGGGTCATCGAGCGGCACGAGGCCGGAGGGCGGGGCTACTACGCGGGCGCGCTGGCGCTGCTCGGGCGCGATCCGGCCGGCGGGCCGGGGCAGCCGGCCGGACCCCAGACGCTCGACTCCCCCATCCTGATCCGCACCGCCGACATCGACGCCGAGGGGCGGCTGCGGGTGCCGGTCGGCGCGACGCTGGTGCGCGGCTCCGACCCGGCGGGCGAGGTCGCGGAGACGCACGCCAAGGCGGCCGGGGTATTGGCGGCGCTGGGCGTACGTCCCTCCCGACCGCGGGCGGAGGCCGGGCGGCCGGGGCTGGCCGACGACCCCCGGGTGCGGGCCGCGCTGGACGGGCGGCGCGCCTCGCTGGCCCCGTTCTGGCTGCGGATGCAGGAGCCGTCGGCCATGCTCACCGGGCACGCCCTGGTCGTCGACGCGGAGGACACCTTCACGGCGATGCTCGCGCACGTGCTGCGCTCCTCGGGGCTCACCGTGAGCGTGCGGCGCTACGACGAGCCGGGGCTGCGCGAGGCGGTGCTCGGGCACGAGGGCCCGGTGGTGCTGGGGCCGGGACCCGGTGATCCGGGCGACCAGGCCGACCCGAAGATGCGCTTCCTGCGCGCCCTGACCGCCGAGGTGATCGGGGCGAACCGGCACGGCGTCCTCGGTGTCTGCCTCGGGCACGAGCTGATCGCGGCGGAGCTGGGGCTGGACATCGTCCGCAAGGAGGTGCCCTACCAGGGCGCGCAGACGGAGATCGACCTGTTCGGGCGGCACGAGACCGTCGGCTTCTACAACAGCTTCACCGCGCGCTGCGATGACGAGGCGGCCGCCGAACTGGCCGCGCACGGCGTGGAGGTGAGCCGCTCGGCGGGCGGCGAGGTGCACGCGCTGCGCGGCGAAGGCTTCGCGGGCGTGCAGTTCCACCCGGAGTCGGTGCTGACTCTGAACGGTGCGGCGATCGTGCGGGAGCTGACCGGTCAGCTGCGCGGGACGAGCACGTTCTCCGAGCGGCGGCCCTCCCGGTAGTCGAGGACGTTGCGCGCCGTCGTCTCGACGATCTGGCCGACGGCGTCCTCGGTGTAGTACGCCTGGTGCGAGGTGACCAGCACGTTCGGGAAGGTGACGAGGCGGGCCAGGGTGTCGTCCTCGACGGCCTCGAGGGACTTGTCGAGGAAGAACAGGCCCGCCTCCGCCTCGTACACGTCAAGGCCGACGCCGGTGAAGCGGCCCTCGCGCAGCTCGCCGACGAGTGCGGCGGTGTCGATCAGGCCGCCGCGGCTGGAGTTGACCAGGATGGCGTCGTCACGCATCGCCTTCAGGGCGGACGCGTCGATCAGGTGCCGGGTCTCGGCCATCAGGGGGACGTGCAGGGTGATCAGGTCGGAGCGGGCGAACAGCTCCTCCTTCGGGACGTAGCGCATGCCCAGCTCCGCACAGGCCGGGTTCTCGGCGACGTCCCAGCCGAGCAGCCGCATGCCGAATCCGTGGGCGATCCGGGCGAAGGCCTCGCCGATCTTGCCGGTGCCGAGGACACCGGCGGTGCGGCCGTGCAGGTCCCGGCCCATCAGGCCGTGCAGGCGGAAGTCGAAGTCACGGGTGCGGATGGCGGCCCGCACGATCCGCCGGTTGACGGCCATGGCGAGGGCCCAGGCGAACTCGGCGACCGAGTACGGCGAGTAGTACGACACCCGGGCGACGGTCATGCCGAGCCGCTCGGCCGTGTCGAGGTCGACGTTGTTGAAGCCGGTGGAGCGCTGGGCCACCATCCGGGTGCCGCCGGCCGCGAGGATCTCCAGGACCGCCGCGCCGAGGTCGGCGTTGACGGAGGTGGACACGATCTCGTGGCCGGCCGCGATGGGAGCGGTGTCCTCGTTGAGGAAGACGTCCAGGCAGCGGATGTCCTCGAGGTCGCGGAAGGCCCGCTCGATCAGGGGCTTCTCGTCGGCCTGGACGCCGAAGGCAAGGATCTCCACGACCGCTCCCGTTCTGGTGGGCTCCGGGCCGAATATACGGCCCTCGGCCCACCGTCGCCGGTCGGCGGCCGGTCAGGCGCCCGTCGGCGGCCGGTCACCCGAAGAAGACGCCGACCTCGTCGTACAGCGCCGGGTCGACCGTCTTCAGCCGAGCCGTGGCGTCGGCGATCGGGACGCGGACGATGTCCGTGCCGCGCAGGGCGACCATCTTGCCGAAGTCCCCGTCGCGCACGCAGTCGATGGCGTGCAGACCGAAGCGGGTGGCCAGCCAGCGGTCGAAGGCACTGGGCGTGCCGCCGCGCTGGACGTGGCCGAGGACGGTGGTGCGGGCCTCCTTGCCGGTGCGTTTCTCGATCTGCTTGGCCAGCCACTCGCCGACCCCGGACAGCCGGACGTGCCCGTAGGAGTCCAGGGACTCGTCCTTGAGCACCATGTCGCCGTCGCGGGGCATCGCCCCCTCGGCGACGACCACGATCGGGGCGTAGGACGCCCGGAAGCGGGAGGTCACCCAGGAGCACACCTGCTCGACGTCGAAGCGCTGCTCGGGGATGAGGATGACATTGGCGCCGCCGGCCAGGCCGGAGTGCAGGGCGATCCAGCCGGAGTGCCGGCCCATGACCTCGACGACCAGGACGCGCATGTGGGACTCGGCGGTGGTGTGCAGCCGGTCGATGGCCTCGGTGGCGATGCCGACCGCGGTGTCGAAGCCGAAGGTGTAGTCGGTGGCGGACAGGTCGTTGTCGATGGTCTTGGGGACGCCGACGCAGGGCACGCCGTACTCGTCGGCGAGACGGGTGGCGACGCCGAGGGTGTCCTCGCCGCCGATGGTGATGAGCGCCTCGACGCCGAGCTTCGCGAGGTTCTCCTTGATGCGCCGGATGCCGTGCTCCCGCTGGAGCGGATTGGTGCGCGAGGAGCCGAGGATGGTGCCGCCGCGGGGCAGGATGCCGCGGACGGCCGGGATGTCGAGCGGGACGGTGTCGCCCTCCAGTGGACCGCGCCAGCCGTCCCGGAAGCCGGTGAACTCGTAGCCGTACTCCTGTACGCCTTTGCGGACGACGGCCCGGATGACGGCGTTGAGCCCGGGGCAGTCACCGCCTCCGGTCAGTACTCCGACCTTCATCGCGTAATCCCCTTGCCACAGTGGGTGGTTCAGGCCACTGCCACTGTCCCGCGTGGGGTCAGGCGTCGTCCAGACCTCGTTCTATCGCGTACCGCACCAGTTCCACCCGGTTGTGCAGTTGGAGCTTGCCCAGGGTGTTCTGGACGTGGTTCTGCACGGTGCGGTGGGAGATGACGAGGCGTTCGGCGATCTGCTTGTAGCTCAGGCCCTTGGCGACCAGGCGCAGCACCTCGGTCTCCCGGTCGGTGAGCCGGGGCGCCCCGGGTTCGTCGGTGCCCGCGGCCGGGGCGGGTTCGGAGGCGAGGCGTCGGTACTCGCCGAGGACCAGTCCGGCCAGACCCGGGGTGAAGACCGGGTCGCCGAGGGCGGTGCGGCGCACCGCGTCCCGCAGCTCGTCGGTGGAGGCCGACTTCAGCAGGTATCCGGTCGCGCCGGACTTCACGGCCTCCAGCACGTCGGCGTGCTCCCCGCTGGCCGAGAGCACGAGCACGCGCAGCTTCGGGTCGGCGCCGACGACCTCCTTGCAGACCTGGACGCCGGGCTTGCCGGGCAGGTTGAGGTCGAGCACGAGGACCTGGGGCGCGGCGGCCCGGGCGCGGCGCACCGCCTGGTCGCCGTCGCTCGCGGTGGCGACCACGTCGAAGCCGGACTCGGCCAGGTCGCGGGCGACGGCGTCGCGCCACATCGGGTGGTCGTCGACCACCATGACCCTGATCGGGTCCTGTCGTTCACTCATGGTCCGCTGCCTTTCCCCCACGCGGCGACGCCGCCGGTTGTTTCGGTGCCCTCAGTTCGACCTCCGTGCCCTGTCCGGGCACCGAGATCAGCTCGGCCGTGCCACCGAGTTCGCGCAGCCGGCCCCGGATCGACAGGGCCACGCCGAGCCGTCCCTCGCCCTCGGCCTCGGCGAGCCGCCCCTCCGGGATGCCGGGGCCCTCGTCGCGGACGGTGACGATCACCTCGTCCGGCTCGTCCTCGACCAGGATCCACGCGCGCGCGTGCTCACCGACGTGCTTGCGCACATTGTCCAGGGCGGCACCCACGGCGGCCGCCAGTTCCCGCGCGGCGACCGGGGGCAGCAGGACCGGAGCACCCGGCTCGGCGAGGTTCACCAGGGAGCAGGCGTACGGGGCGAGCAGGGCGCGCAGATCGACGGGACCGTCCGGCCCCTCCCCTTCCGATTCCTCCACCGCCCGTACGACCGCGCCCTCGGCGGCGTCCTCCGACACTCGGGAGACGGGCACCAGACCGCCGGAGACCAGGGTGCGCAGCGCCACTTCCTGCTCGCCGGCCATCCGGCCCAGCTCGGCGGCCTCGCCGCCGATGACGGCGCCGCGCCGCTGCACCATCGCGAGCACCTGGAGCACGCTGTCGTGGATGTCCCGGGCCAGCCGCTCCCGTTCCCTGGTCGCCGCCTCGATCTCCAGGGCGCGCGCGAGGGTGCGCTCGGAGGCGCGGGCGACCTCGACGACGTAGCCGATCGCGATGGAGGCGACCCACACGAGGATCACGTTGTGGACGGTGTCGCGGGCCGGGGTGCCGCGTTCGACCAGGTTGGCGACGGCGACGAGGGTGGAGGCGACGGCGGCCCAGCGCCAACCGCCCTTGACGGCGAAGGCCAGCACGGAGCCTGCGGTCCATATCGACGGCAGGGTCGGGCCGCCGTCCATGACCCGTTCGTGCGCGTCGGCGAAGGGCGTGAGCAGGATGCCGGTCAGCGCGACGGTGAGGTCGGCGGCGAGGAACCGCTTGGTGCAGCTCGCCGCGCCCGCGACCTTGGGGAGGGTGGCCAGGGTCCAGACGAAGAGGACGGCGTAGTAGGCGACGGCGAGCCAGGGGCGGGCGAAGCCGGAGTAGGCGGTGGCGAAGAAGCCGATCGCGTACAGCATGGTGAGCACGCGGTAGCCGGCGAGCGCGCGCCACAGCGGCTGCTCGACCGACATCCTCATGACCCGCTCGCGCCTGGCCATGTCCCCCCTCCCCCCGGTTACCGGTACGGGCGGACCGGCTAGGGCCCGGTCCGGTCCTTCTCGGCCTGCTCCTTCTGAGCCTGTTCCTTTTCCGCCTGTTCCTTCTCGGCCTGTTCCTTCTCGGCCTGGGCGAGCGCGGCCTTCGCCACCTTGCCCGCCTCCTTCTCGGCCTTCGCCGCCTCCGCGAGCTGCCGCTTCATGGCGGTCGCGTACATGTCGACGTACTCCTGGCCGGAGAGCTTCATGATCTCGTACATGACCTCGTCGGTCACCGCGCGGAGCACGAAGCGGTCGTGCTCCATGCCCTGGTAGCGGGCGAAGTCCAGCGGCTTGCCGATGCGGATGCCGGGCCGCATCAGCTTCGGCATCACCTGCCCGGGCGGCTGGATCTTCTCGGTGTCGATCATGGCGACCGGGAGGACGGGCGCCCCGGTGGCGAGCGCCACGCGCGCGAGGCCGCCCGGCTTGCCGCGGTAGAGGCGGCCGTCCGGGGAGCGCGTGCCCTCGGGGTAGATGCCGAACAGCTCACCGCGTTCGAGAACCTCTATGCCGCTCTTGATGGCGGCCTCCCCCGCGCCGCGCGCGCCGGAGCGGTCCACCGGGAGCTGGCCGACCCCCTTGAAGAAGGCGGCGGTCAGCCTGCCCTTGACCCCGGGGGTGTTGAAGTACTCGGCCTTGGCGATGAAGGTCACCTTGCGGTCGAGGACGGCGGGCAGGAAGAACGAGTCGGAGAACGACAGGTGGTTGCTCGCCAGAATGGCGGGGCCGTCGGCCGGGATGTGCTCCAGGCCTTCCACCCAGGGCCGGAAGGCGAGCTTCAGCGAACCCCCGACGGTGACCTTCATCGCGCCGTACAACAACCGAGTGCCTCCCGTGTCTGTGGGTCAGACCCTATCCCGGGGCGCCGTCAATGGCCCCGACGGCCCTGGTCGGTGTCAGTGCGGTCGCGTACGGTGAAGTAGCCGCAAGTACCCACGAGCACCGCACCCGACGTGCCGGCTGTGCCGGCCCCCTGACGACAGGAGACCGAGACGTGCCGGTCCTGCCCGGAGCCGAGCCGTTCCGCCACGAGGGCGGGGAGGCCGGCGTCCTCCTCTGTCACGGCTTCACGGGTTCCCCGCAGTCGCTGCGCCCCTGGGCCCAGTACCTCGCCGCGCGCGGCCTGACCGTGGCGCTGCCGCTGCTGCCCGGGCACGGCACACGCTGGCAGGACATGCAGGTCACCGGCTGGCAGGACTGGTACGCGGAGGTGGACCGCGAGCTGCGCGCCCTGCGCGAGCGCTGTGCGCGGGTCTTCGTGGCCGGCCTGTCCATGGGCGGGGCGCTGGCGCTGCGGCTCGCCGCCAAGCACGGGGAGGACGTCTCGGGCGTCGTGGTCGTCAACCCGGCGAACCGCATGCACGGCGTGGCCCAGCACGCCCTTCCGGTCCTGCGCCACCTGGTGCCGGCGACCAAGGGCATCGCCAGCGACATCGCCAAGCCGCTCGGCAGGGAGCTGGGGTACGACAGGGTGCCGCTGCACTCGGCGCACTCGCTGCGCGCCTTCTTCCGTCTCGCCGACGGCGACCTGCCGCAGGTGACCCAGCCGCTGCTGCTGCTGCGCAGTCCGCAGGACCATGTGGTGCCGCCGGCCGACTCGGCCCGCATCCTGGGCCGGGTGTCGTCGACGGACGTGACGGAGGTCCTGCTGGAACAGAGCTACCACGTGGCGACGTTGGACCACGATGCGGACCGGATCTTCGCGCAGAGCGTCGCGTTCATCGGCCGGCTCGCGCCCGGTTCCGTCAGGGAACCGGAGCCCGGTCTCGGCAAGGAAGGGACGGCCGCAGGTGGCTGAGCACGACTCCGACCGCGAGGACCGCGAGGAGCGCGAGGAGCGGGACCTCGAGCGGGAGCACCGCGAGGGACGGGAGCGCGCGGACGGCGGCCCCGAGGAGCAGGCCGTGCCCTTGGACGAGGACGCCGCCTGGGCCGCGATCGTCGCCGGGTACGGGGACGAGCCCCCGGACCCGCCGGGCGCGAAGCCGTTCAAGTCGGTCGAGGACCTGGCGCTCCTGGAGCCGGAGGTGAACGACGAGAAGCCCTCGGCGGACCGGCCCTCCTCGGCCCGGCCGCTGGGCAGCTCCGTCGCGTTCGCGCCCGGCGTGGGTCCCCGCGACCACACGCCCGCCGAGCCGGCCGAGGACGACTTCGACGAGGACGACGAGGGCCACTTCGTACCGCCCGAGCCGCCGCCGCTGCCCGACGCGGATCCCACCTCGAAGTTCGCCTGGCTGGGCGTCCTCGGCGGCCCGGTGCTGCTCCTGCTGGCGGTGGTGCTCGGCTGGGACATGACCTGGTGGCTGACGACCCTGAGCATCGGCGGCTTCCTCGGCGGCTTCGCCACCCTGGTCGTGCGGATGCGCACGGGTGACGAGGACGACGATCCGGGGCGGGGCGCGGTGGTGTAGGGCCCGTCCGGGATCAGGTGGTCGCGGGTACGCGGAGGGCGGTCAGGACCGGGAGATGGTCCGTGGCCGCCCTCAGGTCGTCCTCGGCTACGCCGGGCAGTCCCGACGGCACCCCGCAGCCCAGCACCTCGACGTCCTCGGTGACGAAGACCGCGTCGATACGGCGGTCCGGGGCGGTGGCGGGGAAGGTGTACTCGCCGCCCCAGGGCGCGGCGGTCCAGCAGTCCCGCAGTCCGTCGCCGAGCCGCCGGAAGGTGCGGCCGCCGGGGCGCTCGTTCAGGTCGCCGCCCGCCACGGCGTGCTTCACGCCCAGGGCGGCCAGCTGGTCGAGGAGCAGGCCGGCCTGTTCGTAGCGCTCGTCCGGTCGCAGCGACAGATGGGTGCTGAGTACGCCGAGACGGGCCCCGCCGACGCGGACCACCGCGCCGGCCAGGCCCCGACGGTGCTGACCGGGTGTGAGCGGGAGCAGCACGTCCTCGGTGCGCTCCACGGTGGCCCGCAGGGAGCACAGCAGCGCGGGGCCCGCGGCGGTGCCGCCGCCGGAGAGCAGCACCAGGTCCGCGGCGCGGGCCAGGCGGGTGAGCTTCTTGCGCCAGCGGAAGAAGCGGGGGGCCTCCTGGAGGAGGACGAGGTCGGGCGCGCAGGCCTTGATCACGCGGGCGAGGGCGTCGGTGTCGTCGCGCAGCGAGCGGATGTTGTAGCTCAGGACGCGGACGACCGCGGAACCGTCGGGTTCGGTAAAGGAGTTGGGAAGGGGAGGAAGGGAGGATGTCGCCATGCGGATCAAGATACGACGAGGCCCGTCGTCCCCGGACGGGGCTCGACGGGCTCGGTCGTACGAGAGACCTCGCGGCCCTTACATGATCGGGTCGGGTTCCCTCGCCAGGTCGGCCGCGCCGACCAGCCCTGCCTTGTTGCCGAGCCGGGCGGCGATCACGTCGGCGACCGGGCGCCAGTTGCCGCCGACCAGCCAGCGCTTGTAGGACTTGCGGATCGGGTCGAGGACCAGGTCGCCCTCGTCGGAGAGGCCGCCGCCCACGATGAAGGCGGACGGGTCGAACAGCGAGGCCAGGTCGGCGAGGCCGGCGCCGGCCCAGCGGGCCAGCTCCCGGTAGGAGTCGACGGCGACCGGGCAGCCCTGGCGGGCGGCGACGGAGATGTGCTTGCCCTCGATGCCCTCGGGGGTGCCGTCACCGAGCGCGAGCAGCACCTCGGCGCGCTCGGGGGTGGCGTTGGCACGCTGCTTGGCGTACCTCACCAGCGCCCGGCCCGACGCGTACTGCTCCCAGCAGCCCTGCGAGCCGCAGCCGCACAGCAGGCCGTCGGGCACCATGCGGATGTGCCCGAACTCGGCGGCCACGCCGAAGTGACCGCGGCGCAGCTTGTTGCCGATGATGATGCCGCCGCCGAGGCCGGTGCCGAGGGTGATGCAGATGACGTTGCGGTGGCCCTTGCCGCCGCCGAACTTGTACTCGCCCCAGGCTGCGGCGTTGGCGTCGTTCTCCACGACGACGGGGAGGCCGACACGGGCCTCGACCTTCTCCTTGAGCGGCTCCTGGCGCCAGTCGATGTTGGGCGCGAAGTAGACCGTGGAGCGCTGGCGGTTGACGTATCCGGCGGCGCCGATGCCCACTCCGACGATCTCGTGCCCCACGCGCGCGCCCTCGACCGCGGAGGCGATGGCGTCCACGATGGCCTCGGGTGTGCTGGGGGTCGGCACCTTGTGGGTCGAGAGGATGTTGCCTTCCTCGTCGACCACGCCGGCCGCGATCTTCGTGCCGCCGATGTCGACGCCGATGGTGAGTCCCATGAATCCCTCAGTTCGGTCGAGCCCCGCTAAGGGCAACCGTACCCGAGGCGGGGCTCAGTCCAGGTCGATGCGCTGTCCGGGGCCGGTGCCCTCGTCGCCCTCGTCGCGGCCGTCGGCCTCGCGTTCGTCCAGGTCACGTGGGTCGCGCGGGTCCCCCGGCGCAGTGTCGCCGGTGGTCCAGCGGCGTTCCTGGTCCTGGACGGCGGAGCGGTAGGCGGCGAGGAGTTCGCCGCCGGCGGCCGCGAGGTGGTCGAACACGTCGGGGTTGCGCTCGAGGACCGGTTCGACGGCCGCCTTCGCCTGCTGGACGACCTGCCGGACCACCTGCTGGGCGGCGGGTCCGGCGACCTGGCCGAGCAGCGGGGACTGGAGAGCGGACAGCTTGTCGGCGACGGTGTCGACGAGGCGGCGCAGCTCCTCGGCGGCGGAGCCGGGCGGCGGCCCGTACTCGGCGCGGCGGCGGGCCTTCTCCGCCTCCAGGTCCTCGGCGCACGCCGTCGCCCAGGCGTCGGCGTCGGTCGCTCGCAGCTCGTCGGTCTCCTCGACCGCGTCGGCCTCGTCGGGGCGGGGGGCCTCGGACGGGGGGAGCTCTTCGCTCATGACGGACTCCTGACTACGGTTCGTCCTTACGACGTTACCCGAACGGGCCCGGCCCCCGTCGGGATCAGTGTCCTCTCGGCCACAGCCGCGGGTCCGGCGCGAACCGCACGGCGAGGGTGCCCTCCCGCAGCGCCGCACCCTCGACGGTGCAGCGGCGCAGGGCGGACGGCAACGGGACGATGCGGCGGAACGGCCCCGCGGCGACGACCAGTTCGTCACCGCGGCGCACCAGGTCGAGTTCCTCGCGTACGGCGCCGGGCAGCGGGATGTGCCAGACCAGTACGCCGTCCTCGGCCAGCCGGTCGGTGACGGGCCACTCGACCGGGGAGGCGTCCGGGTTGACGCCCGGCACGTCGAGGGCCGCGAGGTCGTCCGTGCCGCGCGGGTCCCGGCCGAGGTGGGCGACGGCGCGTACGTCGTACGTCCCCCGCCACTCCTCCACTGCCTTGCGCTGCTGGGCGAGGGGGCCGGTGAGCCAGCTGTCCGCCGGGGTGTCCTCGGGCAGGACGCGGTTGGCGACCAGCAGGTCGGTGCGCAGGCCGCGCAGGGCGAGGCCGAGGGTGGTGGCGCGGACGGCGTCGGCCGCGGCCGGTCCGGGTTCGGCGACCAGCCGTACGACGGTGTTCCGGTCGGCGACGACGGCCTCGGCGGCGGCGAGTTCCAGGTCCCAGCGGGCGGCGGCCTCGTACAGCGCCTCGGCGGGCATGGGGACGCCCGCGAGCCGGCCGAGGACGGGGCGCAGGGCGCGGGCGGCCTGCCGCTCGGGCGGGAGCAGGCGGCGCAGGCAGCGGCGCAGTTCCTCGGGGGCGGCGAGCAGGGCGAGGGCGCGCGGCGCGGGCGGGAGGTCGACGACGAGGAGGTCGTGCGCCTCGGCGAGGGCGGCCTCGCGCAGCGAACGCAGCAGGGCGAGTTCGTCGGCGCCGGGCAGCGGGGTGAGTTCCTCGGGGTCGAGGCGGGAGGCGCCGAGGAGGTCGAGGGCGGAGGAGGCACGGTCCTGGAGGGCGGCGAGGCCGTCCCGGAACCCCTGGGCGGCGTCGGGGCGCCAGGCGGTGAGCCCGGGTTCGACGGGGGTCGGCGTCGGGCCGGTGCGCACCCCGAGCGCGGCGCCGAGGGTGTCGTCGCGGTCGGCGCCGAGGAGCAGGGTGCGGGTGCCGTGCCGGGCGGCGGTGAGCGCGGTGGCGGCGGCGACGGTGGTACGGCCGCTGCCGCCGGGGCCTGTGATCAGGATGGTGCGCATGGGGGTGAACGGTACCTGGGGGCTCCGCCGGTTGGGCTTGTGCGCGACGTGGGGGTGGGCCGGGGGTGGGTGTCGCGGGCCGGCGCTGGCCGGGTGCCGCTGCGCCCACCCGTGCCGCCCCAGCGGCACGACTGCCCGCAGCTACGGGGGGCGGCGACTGCCGCAGCTATGCGGGTGGGGTTGACTCCACTCGCTTTTTGAGGCCTGCCAAGGCTCGGTCGGTGATGACCTTTTCCGCCTTGCGCTTGATCATGCCGAGCATCGGGATCTTGACGTCGACCGTGAGCCGGTAGGTGACCTCCGTGCCCGTGCCCGCCGGGCGGAGCAGGTAGGTGCCGTCGAGGGAGCGCAGCATCTGGGACTTCACCAGCGTCCAGGACACCTCGTTCTCGCCGGTCCAGGTGTAGGCCAGCGTCTGGTCGTCCTTGATCGCCCCGGCGTCCATGACGAGTCGGACCTGTTCGGCACGGCCCTGGCTGTCGGTCGCGAGGACCTCGGCCTCCTTCACCTCGCCGGTCCAGTCCGGGTAGCGGGCGAAGTCGGCGATCACCGACATCACGTCGGCCGGTGCCGCCTCGATGGTGATGCTCGAGCTGGTGTGTTCCGCCATCGCCGTGGCTCCTCCGGATGCGGGCCGCTACTGAGGTCGTCGTGCGCCCGTGGCGCGCACGTGTGTGCCGCGTGAAGGCTATCGCGCACGGGCCCGGCGAACGTCACCACCCACCTGCGCAGGTCCGCCGTAACCTGTTCACCATTCCAGCACCCACGGCCGTCCCGTCGACGCGAAGTGGCCGACGTTCACGCACTCGGTCGCCCCGACGCGCATCCGCCGGGCCAGCGGCTGGTGCACGTGCCCGAACAGCGAGTACCGCGGCCGGGTGCGCCGGATCGCGTCCAGCAGCGCCCTGCTGCCCCGCTCGAAGCGCCGCGCCACCGTGTCGTAGACCAGTTCCGGCACCTGGGGCGGGATGTGCGTGCACAGCACGTCCACCTCGCCGACGGCCTCGATCTTCGCGGCGTACTCCTCGTCGCTGATCTCGTACGGCGTGCGCATCGGGGTCCTGAGGCCGCCGCCGACGAAGCCGAAGACGCGGCCGCCGATCTCCACCCGCTCCCCGTCGAGCACGGTGGTGCCGGGGCCGGCGTACTCGGGCCACAGCGGCGGCACGTCGACGTTGCCGTAGGTGGCGTACGTCGGGGTGGGGAACGCGGCGAACATCTCGGCGTACTGCTTGCGCACCGCCCGCTCGATCAGCTCCCGCGGTTCGCCGCCGGTCTCGGCCCACAACCGGGACCCGAGCTCCCGTGCCTCGGCGAAGCGGCGGGCGGTGCGCAGCTCGACGATGCGGTCGGCGTTCGCGATGCCGAACAGGTCGGGGAAGATGCCGCGCGAGTGGTCGGCGTAGTCGAGGAAGAGGACCAGGTCCCCGAGGCAGACCAGGGCGTCGGCGCCCTCCCCGGCCCTGGCCAGGTCGCGGGCGTTGCCGTGGACGTCGCTGACCACATGGACGCGCGTGCTCGTGTTACGGGGCGGTGTGGGTGCCATGGCGATCAAGCGTAAACAGCGCGCGCCTCTTGTGAACAGTGGCGGTCGGACCTGCGGTTACTGGCTGGTCGGTTGATCCGTCGACTACTGTGCGCAAAGGAAACCCCAACCGTGTGACGCAGCGAACATCTCGCGGGGACCCCCTGTCGGAGACGCATACCGGCGGGTAACGTCCGGGCAGTCCAGTCGTGCTCGGGATTTCAACATGTGAATCCCGCATCAGTTCTCCCGAGCACTTGCCCGACCCTTGGACCGCACCGTCGCATCACACAACGTCGTGGCGCCGGCGCCCTATGAGGAGCAGCAGTCTTGCGCGAGTTCAGCCTTCCGGCCTTGTACGAGGTCCCCGCGGACGGAAACCTGACCGACATCGTCCGCAGAAACGCCGCGCAGCATCCCGACGTCGCCGTGATCGCCCGCAAGGTGGCAGGCGCCTGGCAGGACGTGACCGCGCGCACCTTCCTCGCCGAGGTGCACTCCGCCGCCAAGGGCCTCATCGCCTCCGGTGTCCAGCCGGGCGACCGGGTCGGCCTGATGTCCCGCACGCGCTACGAGTGGACGCTGCTGGACTTCGCCATCTGGAGCGCGGGCGCGATCACGGTGCCGGTGTACGAGACCAGCTCGCCCGAGCAGGTGCAGTGGATTCTCAGCGACTCCGGGGCGACCGCCTGTGTCGTGGAGTCGGCCGGGCACGCCGCCGCCGTCGAGTCGGTGCGCGAGCAGCTGCCCGCCCTCAAGCACGTCTGGCAGATCGACGCGGGGGCCGTGGAGGAGCTGGGGCGCCTGGGCCAGGACGTCACGGACCGGACCGTCGAGGAGCGCGGCTCGATCGCGAAGGCCGACGACCCCGCGACCATCGTGTACACGTCCGGCACCACCGGCCGTCCCAAGGGCTGTGTCCTCACCCACCGCAGCTTCTTCGCGGAGTGCGGGAACGTCGTCGAACGGCTGCGCCCCCTGTTCCGCACGGGCGAGTGCTCCGTTCTCCTCTTCCTCCCCCTCGCGCACGTCTTCGGCCGCCTCGTCCAGGTCGCGCCGATGATCGCGCCGATCAAGCTGGGCTGCGTCCCCGACATCAAGAACCTCACCGACGAGCTGGCCGAGTTCCGGCCCACGCTGATCCTCGGCGTGCCGCGCGTCTTCGAGAAGGTGTACAACTCGGCGCGCGCCAAGGCGCAGGCCGACGGCAAGGGCAAGATCTTCGACAAGGCCGCCGACACGGCCATCGAGTACAGCAAGGCCCTGGACACCCCGTCGGGCCCGTCCGTGGGCCTGAAGATCAAGCACAAGGTCTTCGACAAACTCGTCTACAGCAAGCTCCGCACGGTCCTCGGCGGACGCGGCGAGTACGCCATCTCCGGCGGCGCCCCGCTCGGCGAGCGGCTCGGCCACTTCTTCCGCGGCATCGGCTTCACCGTCCTGGAGGGCTACGGCCTGACCGAGTCCTGCGCGGCCACCGCCTTCAACCCCTGGGACCGGCAGAAGATCGGCACGGTCGGCCAGCCGCTGCCCGGCTCGGTGGTGCGCATCGCGGACGACGGGGAGGTGCTGCTGCACGGCGAGCACCTGTTCAAGGAGTACTGGAACAACCCGGACGCGACCGCCCAGGCGCTGGCCGACGGCTGGTTCCACACCGGCGACATCGGCACCCTCGACGAGGACGGCTATCTGCGGATCACCGGCCGCAAGAAGGAGATCATCGTCACCGCCGGCGGCAAGAACGTCGCCCCGGCCGTCATAGAGGACCGCATCCGCGCGCACGCGCTGGTCGCGGAGTGCATGGTGGTCGGCGACGGGCGGCCGTTCGTGGGCGCGCTGGTCACGATCGACGAGGAGTTCCTCGGGCGGTGGTGCGCCGATCACGGCAAGCCGGCGGGTTCTACGGCGGTGGCGCTGCGGGACGACGCGGATCTGCTTGCGGAGATTCAGTCGGCGATCGATGACGGGAACTCTGCGGTCTCCAAGGCGGAGTCGGTGCGGAAGTTCCGGGTGCTGGGGGCTCAGTTCACGGAGGATTCGGGGCACTTGACTCCGTCGTTGAAGCTGAAGCGGAGTGTTGTCGCCAAGGATTACGCGGACGAAATCGAGGCGATTTACTCCAAGTAGGAGGCGCCTACCGGGGTGCCTCCCATTCGCCGCGGGCGGGTGCGGGTGCGTTGCGGTTCCCCGCGCCCCTCAGCGGCATACAGGTACCCCTCGCTTCCAGGGCATCCTGCGTTACAGCAAGGTCTTCAGGCGGGCCGCCAGTAGGTCCCAGCGCCATTTCTCCTCGACCCACGTCCTGCCCCGCTCCCCCATCCTGCGGCGCAACTCCGCGTCGCCGAGGAGGGTGATGACGCGGTCGGCGGTCTGTGCCGCGTCGTTGCCCCGCACCACCCAGCCCGTCTCGCCGTCGAGCACCGCGTCGGGGGCGCCGCCGGAGTCGCCGGCGACGACGGGCAGGCCGGTGGCGGAGGCTTCCAGGTAGACGATGCCGAGGCCCTCCACGTCGAGGCCGCCCCGGCGGGTGCGGCAGGGCATGGCGAAGACGTCCCCGGCGCCGTAGTGCGCGGGGAGTTCGGACCAGGGCACGACGCCGGTGAAACGGACGGAGGCGGCGACGCCGGTCCGCTCGGCGAGGCGGCGCAGGTCCTTCTCGTAGGGGCCGCCGCCGACGATCAGCAGGACGGCGTCCGGCTCGGCGGCGAGGATGCGCGGCAGCGCCCGGATCAGGGTGTCCTGGCCCTTGCGGGGCACCAGCCGCGAGACGCACACCACGACCGGCCGGTCGGTCAGTCCGAGGCGGGCTCGCACCTCGTCGCCGCCGCTGCCCGGGTGGAAGGTCTTCTCGTCGACGCCGGGCGGCAGCTGCGTCATCCGGGCGGCGGCCTCGGGCGTCAGCGCGCCGGCGATCCGGGAGCGCGTGTACTCGCCGAGGTAGGTGATCGTGTCCGTCGACTCCCCGATCCGGCGCAGCAGTTGCCGGGCGGCGGGCAGCTGGGCCCAGCCCGCCTCGTGGCCGTGGGTGGTGGCGACGAGGCGCTCGGCCCCGGCCTTCCGCAGCGCCGGTGCCATCAGGCCCAGGGGCGCGGCCGCCCCGAACCACACCGAGGCGCACCCGTGCTCGCGCAGCAGCCCGACCGCCCGCCGGGTCGCGCCCGGCGTCGGCAGGAGCATCGTGGTGCGGTCCCGTACGACGGTGAAGGGCTGCTCGGCGTCGAAGGCGGCGGTGGCCTCGATGCCCTCGCGGGTCCGCTTCCAGGTGGAGGCGTAGACGACGAGCCGCTCGGGGTCCAGGCGCAGCGCCATGTTGTGCAGGAAGGCCTGGATGCCGCCCGGGCGGGGCGGGAAGTCGTTCGTCACGATCAAGGTCTTGCGCACGCCGCCGACCCTACCGAACCCGCCACGGGGGCCCGGGCCCGGCCGCGTCCTGTGGCAGGCCCACAGGTGTCCGGGTCATCATGGCCGCACCAGCACGGCAGGCGTGGACGGGCAGGGAGCACGTGGAGACGAGGGACGCGGGGCGGTCACCGGTGTGGCTGCTGACGGCCTGGGGCGCCTCGCGCCTGGTGCTGCTGCTGTTCGTGCTGAAGGTGCTGGCCTTCCCCGGGCCGGACGTCACGAGCGACGTCTCCGTCATCTACCGGGACTGGTACGACGTCCTGCGCACCGGAACGTTTCCGCTGGACGACGTCACCTGGCAGTACCCGCCGGCGGCGGCCTTCGCGATCCTCTCCCCCGCCCTGCTGCCCTTCCTGGAGTACGCGACGGCCTTCTTCGTCCTCGTCTGTGTCACGGACGCCGCCGTGCTCGCGCTGCTGTGGCACTCGGGCCGGGGTGCGGGGCGCTCGCCGCGTGGTGCGTGGGTGTGGGTGGCGGGCGTACCGCTGCTGGGTCCGACGGTGTACGCCCGCTACGACGTGATGGTCACCGCCGTCGCGGTGGCCGCGCTGCTCGCCGCCGGCCGGCATCCGCGGGTGGCGGGGGCCCTGGCGGCCCTTGGCGCGCTGCTGAAGGTGTGGCCGGCGCTGGTGCTCCTCGGGATGCGGGGGCGGGCTCCGTGGGCCGCCGCCGTGTTCGGCGGGGCCGGTCTCGCGGTGCTGTTCGCCGTGTCGATGCCCGGGGCGTGGGCGTTCCTGACCTTCCAGCGCGAGCGGGGCGTCGAGGTGGAGTCGCTGGGCTCGCTGGTCTTCCACATCGCGCGGCACTTCGGCTGGGAGGGCGGGGTGCTGCTGAACTACGGCTCGATGGAGTTCCTGGGCCCGCACGTGGGCACGGTGGGCACGGTCTCGCTGGGGCTGAGCGCGGTGGCGTTCGGCTGGCTGCTGCTGTGGCGGCTGGTGTCCTCGCGGTTCGCGGCGCACACGGCGGCCGACGCGGCCTTCGTGGCGGTGCTGATGTTCACGGTGACGAGCCGGGTGATCAGCCCGCAGTACCTGGTGTGGCTGATCGGGCTCGCGGCGGTCTGCCGGTGCTTCCGGGCGAGCCGGATGCGGGTGCCGGTCGCCCTGGTGCTGGCGGCGGCCCTGGTGACGGTGCTGGAGTTCCCGCTGTTCTTCGCGAACGTCGTCGCCAGTGACCCGCTCGGCATCACGCTCCTGTTCCTGCGCAACGGGCTGCTGGTGGCCGCCGCGCTGGTCGCGGCCCGCGCGCTGTGGCGGGGCACGGCGGCGCGCGGGGTGTCCGAGCGGCCCGGGCAGTTCGGGCGGCTCAGGCGAACCGCGCCCGCAGATAGTCCCGCCAGCGCGCCGTGAAGTCCTCCGGTGTCGTCCCGAGCACGTCGTTCATCGCGTCCTCGAGTGCGCCGGCGCGCTCGTCGTGGGTGCCCACGGCACGGTAGAACGCGTCCAGCCGGTCCTCGCCCCACTGCTCGGCGATCATCCGGCAGGCCAGCCAGCCGCCCTCGTAGGCGCGGGCCAGTGCGTCGGCGTCGGCGGTGAAACCGAAGTCCTCGTCCGTCGGCAGCCGCGCGGGCACCCGGCCCTCGGCGACCTCCGCGGCCAGTTCTGGGGCGGCCTGGGCGGCGGTGCGTCCGCTGTCGCGGTAGCCGACCCAGTCGGCGTAGCCCTCGGAGAGCCACAGCGGGGTGGCGGAGGTGGTGTCGGCGCGGGTGGCGACGTGGGTGGTCTCGTGGGTGAGCACGACCTGCTTGCCGAGGTCGCCGAGCAGCCCGTAGGCGTCGGGGTTGACGATGACCCGGTCCGCCGGGGCGTGCTCCCGGCCGCCGGTCTCGCCGGTGGTGACCGCGGCGATGCCCCGGTAGGACGAGGCGGGGGAGCCGAGCAGGCCCGCCATGCCCTCCAGCGACCGGGGGACGAGCACCACCACCCGGCGGGCCCAGTCGCCGTCCCAGGCGTCCGAGACGGCGGGCACCGCCCGGTCGGCCAGATCGGCGAAGCGGCGCAGGGCCTCGGTGGACTGCCCGACGCCGAGGACGAGGCTGTGCGTGCCCCGGACCACCCGCACGGCGCCCTGGTCCCAGGGCTGCTGGCCGGACTCCTTGGCGGGACGGTCGGAGGCCACCGCCCACTTCCCGGCCCGGCCGTCCCGGCTCAGCCGCACGGTGCGGCCGGTGGTGACGGGGCCCCGGTCGTAGCCCTCGACGCGGTAGCGCAGCTCGACGTCGGCGGTGGCGGTGTCGCCGGTGCGCTCCACGTCCCGCACGCGGTACGACCAGTCGGCCAGCGGCAGCGCGTCCAGGTTGTCGAAGCCGGCTCCGGCGCCGCCCGTGCCCGCGTAGGCGGCCCGGTCGTGGTCGAGGACGGCCGCCGCACGCCGGTCGAGCACTCGCTGCACGTCGGCCCGGACGGGGTCGGCGCCGGTCCGGCCCCCGCAGGCCACGAGCGCGACGAGCAGCAGGCACAGCGCCACCACCGAGGAACCCGACACCCGCCTTCGACCAGCCACCTTCCCGATCGTACGGGCGCGGGAGGGCGGAAGGCAGCGGGCGGGGCGCTCTCGGCGGCCGTGCGGATCACACCCGGGTGACCGAGGAGACCGGCATCATGCCGACCGGGTCGTAGCGCACCGGCGCGCCGGGGTAGGGCGCGTGGATCACCTGGCCGTTGCCGGCGTACATGCCGATGTGGCTGGCGTCGTTCCGGTAGGCGACCAGGTCGCCGGGCCGTGCCTCGGCCAGGGACACCCGCCGACCGGCGCCGGACTGCGCCTGCGAGGTGCGGGGAAGACCGACCCCGGCCTGCGCGTACGCCCACTGGGTCAGGCCCGAGCAGTCGAAGCCGGAGGGACCGTTGGCACCCCAGACGTAGGGCCTGCCGAGGGCGGAGCGGGCGGCGGCGAAGGCGGCCGCCGCACGGCCGGAGGCGGGGGCGGCGCCGGCCAGGACGGTCAGGTCGTCGCGGCCGGAACGGGACCCGCGGCCGTAGGCGGCGCGTTCGTCGTCCGGGAGGGCGCCGAGCAGCTTTCTGGCCTTGGCGAGCTTCCGCTCGACGGTCTCCTTGTGGGCGGCGACGGCCTTGCGGCCCTTCTCCAGCTCGGTGAGCTTGCGGGCGGCCTCGGCACGGTCCTGGGCGAGGTCGCGCACGGCCTGCTGGAGTTCCTTCAGCTCGCCCGCCTGGCGGGTGGTGATCCGGTCGAGCACCAGGGCCCGGTCGAGGTAGTCGTCCGGGTCGGCGGAGAGCAGCAGC
Organism: Streptomyces sp. BBFR51; assembly: GCF_044591655.1. Lineage (NCBI taxonomy): Bacteria > Bacillati > Actinomycetota > Actinomycetes > Kitasatosporales > Streptomycetaceae > Streptomyces > Streptomyces sp. BBFR51. Next base: position 2,389,161 of record NZ_CP172448.1, read on the forward strand.
GCCAGCGCCGGGTCGACGCCGCCGGAGCGGTACTGGGCACCGGCCAGCGAACCGAGCGCGTCCCGCATGGTGTTGACCCGCTCCTGCTGCCGGGCGATCGAGTCCTGGCCGGCGGTGACCTCCTCGCGCAGCGTGTCGGTGCGCGCGTCGGCCTTGTTGTAGGCCTCGGTGGCCTGCTCCGCCTCGGTGTGGAGCCGGTCCACCTCCGCCCGCCGGTCGTCGTGCGGGGCGGCCGTGGCCGGTACGGCGCCCAGTACCGCGGCGGCGACGGAGAGCAGGCCGACGGCGGCGGTGGAGCCACGGTCGAACCCGGATGGTGCAAGGCGGCGATGGGACCCCACGGGAAGCCGCACTCCTTCCGCTGGCGGACGGGGAAACGCGGCAGACAGTAACCCCGCGGCGGGGCAGTGACCAACGACCTCGGGGGCCGCACAGCGCGACGCCCCGCCGCTGACGCAGGTCAACGGCGGGGCGGGGGCCACAAGGCCGGACCGTGATTCACCCGAACGGGCGGCACGGCGAGGGCGACTTCGGGTGGCGCGGGGCCTCGGGTCAGACCCGGACGCCGAACATGAACGGACCGCCGATGGTGCCCATCGACTCGTAGCGGACGTTCGTGCCGGTGCGCGGCGCGTGCAGGACCTGGCCATTGCCGGCGTAGAGGCCGACGTGGTGCAGGTCGCTGAAGAAGAAGACGAGGTCGCCGACCTGGAGGTCGCTCATGGAGGAGATGCGGGTGCCCGCGCCGGTCTGGGCCTGGGAGGTGCGCGGGATGCCGACGCCGGCCTGGGCGTAGGCCCAGGAGGTCAGGCCCGAGCAGTCGAAGGAGGACGGGCCGGTGGCGCCGTAGACGTAGGGCGTGCCTATCTTGCTCTGGGCGGCGGCGAAGGCCGCGGCGGCCCGGCCGGAGGCGGGCGTCCCGGCGCCGGAGAGGACCTCGCGCTCGCTGCTGCGGTTGGCGCGCTGTTCCTCGGCGGCGAGGGCGGCCTTCTCCTTCGCGGTGAGCGTGTTGAGCAGCTTCTGCGCGGAGGAGAGCTTGCCCTGGACTTCCTTCTTCTTCTTGCCCAGTTCGGTGCGGGTGGCGGAGAGGTCCTTGAGCTTCTCGGAGGCCTCGGAGCGCTGCTGGGCGAGGTCGCGCTGCTTCTCCTGGATCTTCTTCAGCGCCTCGACCTGCTGACCGCTGAGCTGGTCGAGGGTGGAAGCCTTGTCCAGGTAGTTGTCCGGGTCGGCGGACAGGAAGAGCTGGAGGGAGGGGTCGATGCCGCCGGAGCGGTACTGGGCGCTGGCCATCGAACCGAGGCCGTCGCGCAGGTCGTTGAGGTCCTCCTGGCCGCGGGCGACGTTGTCCTGGAGGGTGGAGATCTCCTTCTGGAGCTTCTCCTGCTTCTCCTTGGCGCCGTTGTACTTCTCGGTGGCCTGCTCGGCCTCCTCGTAGAGCTTGTCGACCTTGGCCTTGACCTCGTCCTTGCTCGGCTTCTCGCTCGGCGCGGCGTTGGCGGCCTGGGAGCTGAGAGCGACGGCGGCGGCGGCAGCGGTGGTGAGCACGGTCACGCGCGTGCGGCTCGGCTGCTTGGGACGACGGTGGGACGCCACGGAGACGAGCTCCTTCTTGAGAGGGATCACCCGTTCGAGGGTTCGAGGGCTGACCCTAGTGACCCACTCGTGATCAGTTCAAATCCTCCGCCGAAAAATCCCGGTTACGCACCGCATTCTTTGCCACAACTCACCTGCAGTGACCCCTGTTTGACACTACGTTGCGTGACGCTTCCGTCAATTCGGGCATAGGGCGCCTACGTTGCGGTTGGTACGGAAGTGAACGAGGGGCGCGGACGGCGGTCTGCGCGGGCCTAGGAAAGGCGCTTGAGGAGCACCACGGATGCCACCGGGCGTGCGCCGGCGCGCGCCACGCCGTCGGCCACCTCGCGGTCGGTGGAGACGACGATGACCGGCCGGCCCGGCGGCTCGGCCCGCACCAGCTGGCGGATCAGCTCGTCGGCGGTGACGCCGGGCTTGGAGAACAGCACCCTGACCCCGCGCGGCGGCGCGAGCAGCACGGGTGCCACGAGTTCGGCGCCGTCGAAGACGCAGGTCATCTCGGCGCCGGTCTGCGCGGCGAGCTGGGAGAGCTGGCCGAGCAGCCGCAGCCGCTGCTTCTCCAGCGGCATCTGGGGATAGCCGGTCTTGGTGACGTTGTAGCCGTCGACGACCAGGTGCGCCTGGGGCAGCGCGAGCAACTGGTCGAGGATGGCCGGGTCGTTCTCGGACAGGGCGCGCGCGGCGATGTCCTTCGGCGTCATCCGGCCGGGCTCGACCGCGTCCACGGTCTCGGCGGGCCGCACGGACACCGGCGGCAGCGCCAGCTCGCGGCGCAGCCCCTGGGTGGCGTCCAGCAGGGTGTCCAGGAGCAGCCGTACGCGCATGTCCTCGACGCTGCGCCCCTCGCGGGCGGCCTTGCGGGTGGCCTCCAGGGCGGCCTCCGCCTCCCCGAGGCGGGTCTTGAGCCGCCGGCTCTCGCTCTCGGCGGCGGACACCTGGGTCTGCCCCTCGGCGCGGACGGCGTCCATCTCGGCCTGGATCTTGCGCAGCGCCGCCTCGCCGCGCTTGACGTCGCTGAGGGCGGAGCGCAGCTTGCGGTGCAGGGACTCGGTCTCCCGCTTCGTCGTCTCCAGCTCGGCGCGCAGCCGCTCGGTCTCGGTCCTGGTGTGCTCCCGGGCCCGGGCCAGCTCCTCGTGCAGCCGCTCCAGCTCGGCGCGGCTCTCCTCGTCGGCGCGCTCGGCGTCGGCTCGCTGGGCTTCCTCACCGGCGGCGGTCACCAGCTTCACCCAGCCGTGCGGCCGCAGTACGTAGGCGGCGGCGGCCACGTCGAGCGGGTCGGCCGCGGGAGGTGCGGAACCGGCGTCCAGGGCACCGGCCAGCTCCGGCTGGGCGTCGCGGAACTTGTCGCCGATGCGCTGGCGGAAGAGCGGGTCGGTCTCCACGGCGGCGGCCATGGCGTTGCCGGCGAACTTGGCCCTGCGGTTGGGGGCGAACCGGGCGTACTGCCTCAGCTGTGCGGGCAGCTCGCCGAGGGTGAGCGAGCCGAAGCCGTCGGACACGATCTGCACGACCCGGCGGCGCACGCCGTCAGGCAGCGGGCGGTCGAGCACCTCAGCGGCGCCGTCGCCCGGCCCCCCGCCGTGTGTCTCCACCATCCGTCACCCCAATGTCTCAGGGCGATCCCGGGCCGGAATCGCCTTGTGCGGGGCCGCTCCGCTCAGGAGGCGGCACCCGGCCTGTCCACGAGTTCCACCTGGTCCACGGCGTTGCACCAGCGGCACCGAACCGACTCGATGGTCTCACTGAGCACCTCGCGCTCCTCGACCTTCGGCTCACCGGCCAGGTCGAGGTGCACGTACTCGACGACCTTCGAGGCCCGGGTCACGTCGAAGCGGGTGAGGTTGCCGCAGAGGGTGCAGCGCCACCGCGTCGTGTCGGTCGGCAGGGGAACCGTCATCGTGGCTGTTCACTCTCTTCCAGTGTCGGTGACGCGCCGGGCTCCACCCGGTGCGTGTGGCTCGTAACCCTACGGCCTGGCGGGTACCCGACGCCCGCGTGTCCACGGCGGCGAGGCGGTATGGGCCCTCGCGTCCCGCTACGTCATGCTCTGTGTCCATGATCCGCAACTGGAGCACGGCGACCCGCGGCACGCTCGGAAGGCTCAGAAAGCGCGGCCCGGCCCGCACGCCCCGGGGCCGGACGGCGCCGGTGACGTACACGCTGATCACGCTGTGCTGCCTGCTGTTCCTGCTCAGCCCGGCGGCGGGCCTGAATCCGGTGTACGGCACCGGGGACGAACTGCTGGCCGCGCAGCGCGCCTACTTCCGGCGCTGGGGCGTGATCCCCGCAGAACTGTTCGAGGACTCCCCCGGGTCCGCCCTCACCCCCGCCACGGCGCTGTTCGTCCACGGCAGCTGGGTGCACCTGCTGGGCAACATGCTCTTCCTCTACGTCTTCGGCGCGATGACCGAGGAACGGATGGGCCGGCTCCAGTTCGCCCTGTTCTACCTCGGCTGCGGCTACCTGGCCCTGCTCGGCTACGCGGGCGCCAACGCCCACTCCCAGCAGTCCCTGGTCGGCGCCTCGGGGGCGATCTCCGCGATCCTCGGCGCGTTCCTCTTCCTCTTCCCGAGCGCCCGGGTGACCAGCCTCCTGCCCTTCCTCTTCTTCCTGCCGCTGCGCTTCCCCGCCTGGCTCGTCCTGCCGTTCTGGGCGGCGCTCCAGTGGATGGCGGCGGGCCGGGCCGGCGACGGGCCGGGGGTGGCCTATCTCGCGCACCTGGTGGGCTTCGCGCTGGGCTTCGCCTTCGCCTGGGTGCGGTTCGGGCGTGCGACTAGAGTGAAGGGCGTTCCAGTGGCGGCGCCCGAGGGAGAGAACCAGCCGTGATCAGCGCGATCGTCCTCATCAAGACCAGCGTGGACCGCATTCCCGAGATCGCGGAGCAGATCGCCGCGCTGGAGAGCGTCAGCGAGGTCTTCTCCGTCACCGGTACCTACGACCTGATCGCCATGGTGCGGGTGAATCAGCACGAGGACCTCGCGGAGGTCATCCCCGGCCGGATCAGCAAGATCCCGGGCGTGGAGGGCACGGACACCCATGTGGCGTTCCGTACGTACTCGCAGCACGACCTGGAGGCGGCGTTCGCCATCGGGCTCGACAACTGAGGCCGTGCGCCGCGCCCGGCGGATGAAGAGTTCTTCATGCGGGACTCATCACCACCACCGGACACCCCGCGCAGAATCCGGGGCATGGTCTTCTCTCGCCGGATGGCGGCCCTCGCGGCCGTCGTCCTGATCCCACTCGGCATCGCCGCGACCAGTTTCGCCCTGACCGACACTCCCCAGGAGCCCAGGGTCCCGGCCAAGGTGGAGCTGGAGAGCGGCTCCCCCACTCCGAAGCCGACCTCCTCCTCGCCCGAGCCGACGCCCAGCGACCAGGTGGTGACGCGGCCGCCGGTCACCGACGGCCCTTCGGATGACGACGATGACGACGACCGGGGCGGGGACGCCTCAGACGACGACGGGGCCGGGGACGACGCGGCCGGAGACGGGTGAGCGCGAGCGCCGCCGGATCTCGGCCCGGGTCCGCATCCTGCTGTGGCTGCTGCTCGTGATGGCGGTCGCGCTCGCCTCGGTGGCGGCGACGACCCGCTCGATCCTGCTGCGCGACACCGACCAGCGGATCAACGGCCTGCTCGCGCAGGAGGCCGGCGAGTTCGCCAACTTCGAGGAACAGGGCTTCGACCCGGAGACCGGCCGCCCCTTCACCGACCCCGGGCGGCTGCTGCGGGTCTTCCTGGAGCGGCAGTACGCCGACCTGGACGAGGAACTGGTCGGCCTGGTCGGCGAGGTGGGCAGCAGGCCCACGCAGATCATCCAGCAGCGCGAGATCCCGGTCGGCCGGCCCCTGCACGAGGACGCCGACGCCCGGCGCCGCATCTACGCCTCCCCCGACTCCACCGGCACCCTGGACCGGCCGGAGGGCGAGATCCGCTGGGCCAAGGTCACCGTGGCCAGGTACGGCGGTGAACCGGCGGCCGCGTTCGTGGTCGCCTTCCATCCGGGCCGCGAACAGGCGCGCGCGGACGAGGTGTTCCGCGTCCTGCTCGCCATCTCCGGCGTCGCCCTGCTGATGACGACGGGCATCGCCTGGGTGGTCGCGGGCCGCATCCTGAAACCGGTCCGGCTGGTGCGCACGACCGCCGCGCAGCTCACCGAGCAGGACCTGACCCGCCGCATCCCGGTGCACGGCCACGACGACGTGGCGGCCCTGGCCGAGACGTTCAACGCCATGCTGGACCGCCTCGAGCGCGCCTTCGCCACCCAGCGCCGGTTCGTCGACGACGCGGGCCACGAGCTGCGCACCCCGATCACCATCGTGCGCGGGCACCTGGAACTGATGGGCGACGATCCGGCCGAGCGCGAGGAGACCGTCCGCCTCGTCACCGACGAGCTGGACCGGATGAGCCGCATCGTCGAGGACCTGCTGCTGCTCGCCAAGGCCGAACGCCCCGACTTCGTCACCCCCGAGCCGGTACAGCTCGCCGAACTCACCGCCGACGTCTACGTCAAGGCGCGCACCCTCGGCGACCGGGAGTGGGTGCTGGCCGAGGTCGCCGACCGCGAGGCCCGGCTGGACCCGCAGCGCATCACCCAGGCCATGGTGCAGCTCGCGCAGAACGCCGTGCAGCACACCACCACCGGCCAGACCATCCGCATGGGCTCCCGTGCCGACGGCGCCCGCGTCGAGCTGTACGTCGCCGACTCCGGCCCCGGGGTCCAGGCGCAGGACGCCGAGGTGATCTTCGAGCGGTTCCGGCGCGGCACGGCCCGGCGCGGGGTGCGCGGGTCCGGCGCCGGGCTCGGTCTCTCGATCGTCAGGGCGATCGCCGAGGGCCACGGCGGCCGGGCCGACCTGCGCGCCACCGAGGGCGGCGGCGCCACCTTCGTACTCACGCTGGACTGATTTCCGGAAGAGGCACGTCCATGAACCGCATCCTCATCGTCGAGGACGAGGAGCGCATCGCCTCCTTCGTCGAGAAGGGCCTGCGCGCCAACGGCTTCACCACCACCGCGGTCGCCGACGGCGACGCCGCCTACGAGTACGCCCTCACCGGCGGCTTCGACCTGGTCGTCCTGGACATCGGGCTGCCCGGCCGGGACGGCTTCACGGTCCTGCGCGAGCTGCGTGAGGCCCGGGTGACGACCCCGGTGATCGTGCTGACGGCCCGGGACTCCGTACGGGACACGGTGGCCGGCCTCGAGGGCGGCGCCGACGACTGGATGACCAAGCCGTTCCGCTTCGAGGAACTGCTCGCCCGGGTACGGCTGCGGCTGCGTACGGCGGCCAGGGCGCCGGAGGTGACGGTGCTGAAGTCGGGGACGCTCACCCTGGACCTGCGCACCCGCCGGGCCCGTGCCCAGGGTCGGACCGTGGACCTGACGGCCCGTGAGTTCGTGCTGCTCGAGCTGTTCCTGCGCCACCCGGGGCAGGTGCTGTCCCGCGAGCAGATCCTGTCCCACGTGTGGGGGTACGACTTCGACCCGGGCTCCAACATCGTGGACGTGTACGTGCGGGCGCTGCGCAAGAAGCTCGGGGCGCAGCAGGTGGAGACCGTGCGCGGGATGGGGTACCGGCTCCCGACCTGGTGAAGTTTCCTTCATGTGAGGCTCATTGAGGGCTCACCGCCCCCGTGAACCATCGACGACGTGACGTTGAACCTCCGCCTCGCGGCGGCCCTGTGCGTGGCGCTGTCCCTGTGCGCGCTGTTGGCGGTCCCCGCCAACTTCCCCGCCCTGGGCGGCGACGCACGCCTCACCCTCGCCGTGTTCGCGCTGGCCACCTGCGCCTGGATCGGTACGCCGATCGACGACACGTACATCGCGCTGGGTGCCGGGCTCGCGCTGACCGCGACCGGTGTGATCAGCAGCGACACGCTGTTCGGCACCCTCGGGGACGCCACCGTCTGGCTGCTGATCTGCGCTTTCGTGCTCGCGGCGGCGGTGGCGCGGACGGGGCTCGCGGGGCGGGCGGCGGCGTTCCTGGTGGGCGGGGCGCGCAGTGTCCGGCAGTTGGTGCACCTGACGACGGCGGCGCTGGTCGTGACCGCGTTCGCGGTGCCGGCGACTTCGGGCCGGGCGGCGCTCGCACTGCCCGTGTTCCTCGCCCTCGCCAAGGCCCTGGCCGACCGGAAGCGACTGGTCGTGATGCTGGCGCTGCTGTTCCCGACCGTGATCCTGCTGTCCGCGGTGGCGACCCTGATCGGCGCGGGCGCACATCTGATCACGGTGTCGGTGCTGTGGGAGGCGACCGGGGACCGGATCGGCTTCACCCAGTGGCTGCTGCTCGGGCTGCCGCTGGCGGTCGCCTCCTCCCATCTGGCCGCCGAGACGGTCCTGCTGACGACCACGCGGCGGGCGGACCGCGAGGGCCCGGTCCGCATCACCGCCGAGGAGATACAGCGGCACAGCGACAGCCCGGTCACCGGTCCCTGGACCCAGGCGGAGAAGCGCTGCGCCCTGCTGCTGGCCACGGTGGTGACCCTGTGGTGCAGCGAGCCCCTGCATCACGTCTCGCCCGCGGTGGTGGCGCTGATCGGCGCGGTCGTCGCCTCGTCCCCCGCGCTGGGCACCGTACGGCTCAAGGACGCGCTGAAGACCGTGCCCTGGTCGCTGCTGCTGTTCATGGCGGCGACCATGGCGATGGGCGTGGCGCTCGCCGACTCCGGTGCGGCGAAGTGGCTGGTGTCGGGGCTGCCCGCGCACGTCGCGCCGGCCGTCTTCCTCGGGGTCGTGGTCGCCGTGAGCACGGCGGCCCACCTGCTGCTGCAGTCCCGCTCTGCCCGCTCCTCGGTCCTGGTCCCCCTGGTCGTCGCCGCGGCCGTGGGCGCCGGGGTCAACCCGGTCGCCGCCGCGCTCGCGTCCACGGCGGCCGCCGGCTTCTGCCACACGCTCCCGGCCTCCGCCAAGCCGGTCACGCTTTTCTCCGACATCCCCGGCACCCCCACCTACACCCCGCGCGACCTGCTGCGGCTGTCCGCCGTCCTGGCGCCGCTGACCGCCGTACTCGTGCTGTTCTTCGCCGCCGCCGTCTGGCCGCTGCTCGGCGTACCCGTGACCCGCTGAAGGAGCCCCCATGTCCGCCACGCCCCCCATCCCTTCCCTGCCCGCCACGCCGTCCCTGCTGAACCGTGTCGTCGTGGCCCCCAGCGGCTTCAAGGAGTCCCTGTCCGCCCAGGCCGCCGCCGACGCCATCGCGGCGGGCGTCCGCCGGGTGCTGCCGAGCGCCGAGATCGACCGGATCCCGCTGGTGGACGGCGGCGAGGGCACGGCCGTGGCGCTGGCCTCCGCGACCGGCGGGCGGCTGGTCGCGCTGGCCGCCACCGGCCCGGTCGGCGAACCCGTCGGCACCCACTTCGCGCTGCTCGGCGCCCGGGACACGGCGGTGGTGGAGATGGCGGCCGTCGCGGGCCTCTCCCTGGTCCCCCGCGCGCTGCGCGATCCGGGCGCCACGACGACGTACGGCGTCGGCGAGCTGATCCGTGCCGCGCTCGACACCGGGGTGCGGCGCGTCCTGGTCGGCTGCGGCGACTCGGGTACGTCCGACGGGGGCGCGGGCGCGCTCCAGGCACTGGGCGCCCGGCTGCTGGACGCGGACGGCTTCGAACTCCCGCCCGGCGGACGGGAGCTGAGCCGCCTCGCCCGCGTCGATCCGTCCGGTCTCGACGCCCGCCTGAAGGACACCGAGCTGCTCGTCGCCTGCAACCCGTTCAACGTGCTGTGCGGGGAGCGGGGCGTGGCCCGGGTGTTCGGCCCGCAGAAGGGGGCGACGCCCGCGCAGGTCGAGGAGTTGTCGGCCGGACTGGAGAACTGGGCGCGCGTCCTCACCCGCGACCTCGGTGCCGTCGGCACCGATCTGCGGGGCGGCCCCGGCACCGGCGCCTCCGGCGGTCTTGGCGCGGGCCTTGCCGCCGTCGGCGCCCGGCTGCTGCCCCGCTTCGACGTACTCCTCGACCACCTCGACCTGGACGCCCGCCTCGCCCGTGCCGACCTGGTGCTCACCGCGGAGGGCGCCCTGGACCACCAGACGCCGCGCGGCAAGGTCCCGGCCGAGGTGGCCCGCCGCGCCAAGCTCTACGGCCGTCCCGTCCTCGCCCTGGCCGGCACGCTCGGCGAGGGCGCGCACGAGGTGCCGGGGGTGGACGCCTGCCACGGGATCATGCCGGCGCCGATGACCCTGGCGGACGCGCTGCTGCGCGCCTGCGAACTCCTCACGGACGCCTCGGAACGGGCGCTGCGGATGGTCCTGCTGGGATCGCGGCTGCCGGGCCGGGCGGCTCAGGCGGCGGCGGAGGTCGTGTCGCCGGAGAGGGTGTCAGGGGAGGTGGTGTCACCGGAGGTGGTGTCGGGCACGCAACGCCCGTCCTCGGTGCGGTAGTTCCACCGGGCGCCGTCGCTCACCAGCTCCTTGACGGCGTTCACGAACCGCTCGACGTGCTCGTCCGGGGTGCCGGCGCCGAAGCTCACGCGGATGGCGTTGAGGGACTTCTCGCCGGGCGCCGCCTCGGGGGCACCGCACTCGCCCTGCGTCTGCGGGTCGCTGCCGAGCAGGGTGCGCACCAGCGGGTGGGCGCAGAACAGGCCGTCGCGCACGCCGATGCCGTACTCGGCGGAGAGCGCGGCGGCGAAGTGCGAGCTGTTCCAGCCCTCGACGACGAAGGAGAGCACGCCGACGCGGGGGGCGTCGTCGCCGAAGAGGGAGAGGATCCGCACCTCGGGCACCTCGGCGAGGCCCTCCCGCACCTTCCCGATCAGGTGCTCCTCGCGGGCGACCAGCGTGTCGAAACCGGCCTCGGTGAGCGCCTTGCAGGCGGAGGCGACGGCGTAGGCGCCGATGACGTTGGGCGACCCGGCCTCGTGCCGCGCGGCGCTGTCGTGCCAATGGACGTCCACACCGCCGTCGGCCCGCCGGGTGACGCTGCGGCTGGCGCCGCCGCCGGCGAGGTACGGCTCGGCCTCGCGCAGCCAGTCGGCACGGCCGGCCAGCACGCCGGCGCCGAAGGGGGCGTACAGCTTGTGCCCGGAGAAGGCGACCCAGTCCACGTCCAGGCCGGCGACCGAGACGGGGTGGTGCGGGGCGAGCTGGGCGGCGTCCAGGACGATCCGGGCACCGTGGGCGTGTGCGGCGGCGGCCAGTTCACGCACCGGCCACAGCTCGCCGGTGACGTTGGAGGCGCCGGTGACGCAGACCAGGGCGGGGCCGTACGGCTCCCGGGCCGCGAGGGCGCGCTCCAGGGTCTCGACGGCCTGCGCGGGGGTGCGCGGGGCGTCGAGGCAGGTCACGTCGGCGTCGCGCCAGGGCAGCAGCGAGGCGTGGTGCTCGGTCTCGAAGACGAAGACCTGGCAGCCGGCCGGCAGCGCGGCGGCGAGCAGGTTGAGGGAGTCGGTGGTGGACCGGGTGAAGACGACCTGGTCGTCGTCCCGGCAGCCGAGGAACTCGGCGACGGTCTTCCGGGCGCTCTCGAACAGGTCGGTCGACAGCTGCGAGAGGTACCCGGCGCCACGGTGGACGCTGCCGTAGTACGGGGCGTAGGCGGCCACGTCGTCCCAGACCCGCTGGAGCGCGGGCGCGCTGGCGGCGTAGTCGAGCGCGGCGTAGGTGACCTCCCCGCCGGTGACGAGCGGGACGGTGACGTCGCGGCCGAGAACGGGCAGCGGGGTGGCGACAGCGGTGGGTACGGACATGGCGGACTCCCGTGAGGACCAGCGCGAAGAAGGGCGCGGGGAAAGAAGAAGAGACGAAGGGTGCGTGCGGAGGCGGGGCTCTGCGGCCCTATCGCATTCGCTGGTTCACGGGAGACTCCCTCGGACGACCAGGACCCCTGGCCCCACACTTTTCAAAAGCGTGCGAGGGGTCCGCGCTTGCCGTGGACCCTGCTGTCCACGACCTGGTCTTCACCCGGGGCACCCCGCCACGGACGGAGGGTTGCCGGACAGTCGGCCGGGGCCTCATGACTGTCACTCATGACCTGTCGAAAAACCTATGGGAAAGGAACTGCGTCCCGCAACCCGGGTCCGGATCGCGGGACGCACGTCACACGCGGGGGCCGCTACGCGTGGCTCGCGGCCACCCAGCGGTCCAGGGCGCGCTTGGCGGCGCCCGAGTCGATCGCCTCGGCGGCCCGGTCCATACCGGCCCGGATCCGCTCGGCCAGGGGCCCCTCGCCGGGCTCGAGGGCCACCAGCGCCGCCGCCGAGTTCAGCAGCACCGCGTCCCGTACGGGGCCCGTCTCGCCGGCCAGCAGGCGGCGGGCGACGTCGGCGTTGTAGGAGGCGTCGGCGCCGCGCAGCGCCTCGACCGGCACCAGTTCGATGCCCACGTCCCGCGGGTCGAAGGTCTGCTCGCTCACCCGGCCGTCCCGCACGGCCCAGACCCGGGACGTGGACGTCGTGGTCAGCTCGTCGAGACCGTCGTCGCCGCGGAAGACCAGCGACGAGTGACCGCGCTCGGCGAAGACACCGGCGATGATCGGCGCCATCCGGGCGTGCGCGACCCCGATCGCCTGGGCCTTCACCCGGGCGGGGTTGGTCAGCGGGCCCAGGAAGTTGAACACCGTGCGGATGCCGAGCTGGCCGCGCGCCGCCGCCACGTGGCGCAGCGCCGGGTGGAACTTCACGGCGAAGCAGAAGGTGATGCCGGCTTCCTCGGCGACCTCCGCGACCCGCTTCGGCGTCAGCTCCAGATTGACCCCGAGCTTCTCCAGGACGTCGGAGGCGCCGGACGCCGAGGAGGCGGCCCGGTTGCCGTGCTTGACGACCTTCGCTCCCGTGCCGGCCACGACGATCGCCGACATGGTGGAGATGTTGACCGTCTTGGCGCCGTCGCCGCCGGTGCCGACGATGTCGACGGTCTCCCCCGGCACCTCGATCACGTTGGCGTGGGCGTACATGGTGCGGACGAGACCGGAGAGTTCCTCGACGGTCTCCCCCTTGGATCTCAGGGCCACCGCGAAGCCGGCGATCTGCGCGTCGGTCGCCTCGCCGCGCATGATCACGTCCAGCGCCCAGGCGGTGTCGTCCGCGGACAGGTCGCGGCCGTCCAGCAGTCCGTTCAGCAGGGCGGGCCAGGAGCGGTCCGCCGCGGTGTCGCCTCCAGCGGGGGTCACAGCGCTCATCAGCCGCTCCTGAATCGTGTGAGTCGTGGCAGGGGGGTACGGGTGCCACCCTATCCAGCTCCGGGCACGGCGAAGGGCCCCGTCCGCAGACCGGAACGGGGCCCTTCGACCGTGGTGTGGCGACGCTGGAGGGTCAGTGGTGGCCGTGGCCGCTCGTGATCTCCTTGTACTCCTCGACGGTCGGCTTCGGAATCTGCGACTCCTCGCCGTAGTACGCCTCGCTGAGCTTGGCGCGGAGCTTCTGCGGGCCCGTCGCCTTGCGCTCGACGCCGTTCTCGTCGACCGTCGGGCCGATCTCGGCCGGCGCGTACTGCTCGTGCGCCGTGAGCGTGTGCAGCTGCTCCTGGCTGAGCGGCTCGTGCACCTCGATGAACTCACCGTGCGGCAGGCGCTTGATGATGCCCGACTCGCGGCCGTGCAGCACCTTCTCCTTGTCCCGGCGCTGGAGGCCGAGGCAGATCCGCTTGGTGGCGATGAAGGCGACGACCGGGCCCACGAAGAACGCGATGCGCACGAACCAGGTGATCGCGTTGATCGACAGGTGGAAGTGCGTGGCCCACAGGTCGTTGCCGCCACCGATCAGCAGCACCATGTACCAGGTGATCCAGGCGACACCGAACGCCGTACGGGTCGGGGCGTTGCGCGGGCGGTCCAGGATGTGGTGCTCGCGCTTGTCGCCGGTGACCCAGGACTCGATGAACGGATAGACCGCGATCGCCACCAGGACCAACGGGAAGATGACCAAGGGGATGAACACGCCCAGGACGAGGGTGTGGCCCCAGAGGTTGATCTCCCAGCCCGGCATCACGCGGATCAGGCCCTCGGAGAAGCCCATGTACCAGTCGGGCTGTGCTCCGGTGGAGACCATGTCCGGCCGGTACGGGCCGATGGCCCAGATCGGGTTGATCGTGGCGATGGCCGAGACCGCGGCGATGACACCGAAGACCAGGAAGAAGAAGCCTCCGGCCTTCGCCATGTACACCGGCAGCAGCGGCATGCCGACGACGTTCTTGTTGGTCTTGCCCGGACCCGCGAACTGCGTGTGCTTGTGGTAGAAGACCAGGATCAGGTGGCCCACGATCAGGCCGAGCATGATGCCGGGCAACAGCAGGATGTGGACCGAGTAGAAGCGGGCCACGAAGTCCCCGCCCGGGAACTCGCCGCCGAAGAGGAAGAACGACAGGTACGTGCCGACGATCGGCACGGACAGGATCGCGCCCTCCATGAAGCGGACACCGGTGCCGGAGAGCAGGTCGTCCGGGAGCGAGTAACCGGTGAAGCCGGTGAACATGCCCAGGACGAACAGCAGGAAGCCGAACAGCCAGTTGATCTCACGCGGCTTGCGGAACGCGCCGGTGAAGAAGACGCGCATCATGTGCACGAACATGCCGGCCAGGAAGATCAGCGCTGCCCAGTGGTGGATCTGCCGGATGAGCAGACCGCCGCGCACCTCGAACGAGATGTCCACGGTGGACTTGAACGCCTCGCTCATCATCTGTCCCTGCAGCGGGACGTACGCGCCGTGGTACTCCACCTCGTTCATCGAGGGGTGGAAGAACAGCGTCAGGTACACACCCGTGAGGATGATGACGATGAAGCTGTAGAGGCAGACCTCACCCAGCATGAACGACCAGTGGTCGGGGAAGATCTTGCGCATGTTGGACTTGGCCAGGGAGTAGATCCCCAGCCGTCCGTCGGCCCAGTCGGCGACGCGCTCGCCGGCCGGTGCCTTTCCGCGTGAGCGGGACGGTTCGTTGGCTGCAGTACTCATCCGCGCTCCCAGAAGGCAGGACCGACGGGCTCTTCGAAGTCGCTGAGCGCTTCGAGGTAACCCTCGTCGTTCACGCCGATGCGCAGCTGCGGCAGGGCGTGACCGGCGGGACCGAAGATGACCCGGGCACCGTCGGCAAGGTCGAAGGTGGACTGGTGGCAGGGGCAGAGCGCGTGGTGCGTCTGCTGCTCGTACAGGGAGATCGGGCAACCGACGTGGGTGCAGATCTTCGAGTACGCGACGATGCCCTCGTGCGACCACTCGAGCTCGCGCTTGTCCTTGATGGACTCCGGCTCCAGCCGGATGATCATCAGGGCCGCCTTGGCGATCTCGACCTGGAAGTCCTCGTCGTGCTCCTCCAGGCCCTCGGGCATGGCGAAGGTGAGCGAGCCCACCGCGACGTCGGACGGACGCAGCGGCTCATTGGTGTTCATGTTGACGAGGAGCTTGCCCTTGGACCACAGGGTGTGGCGGAGCTTGGTCCCGGGCAGCGGGCCGAGGTCGCGCAGCAGGACGACACCCGAGAGCGGCACCAGGGTGAGCGCGCCCAGCATCGTGTTGCGGATCAGCTTGCGGCGCCCGATCACGGACTCCTTGGCACCCTGCTTGAAGTCCGCGTGGACCTTGGCACGGGTCTCGGGGGACGCCTCGATCGGGTGACGCTCGTCGGCGACCTCCTCGTCGGACATCAGGGTGCGGGCCCAGTGGACCGCGCCGGCGCCGATGGCGAACAGCGCGACGCCGAGCGTCATGCCGAGCGCGAAGTTCAGCGCACTGATGTGGCCGAGCGGGAAGATGTAGACCGACTTGTCGACGTCGATCGCCACGAACGAGGCGATGAAGCCGATGGTGGCCAGCATCGACAGCGTGAACAGCAGGGCGACCGTGCGCTCGGAGCGCTTGGCGGCCCGCTCGTCGGTGTCCTGGATCCGGTGCTCGTGGGGCGGCAGCCCGGGGTCGGCGAACGGGTGCTGCTCGTCCGCGACCTTCACCGCACTGTGCGGGGTGTCCTGCTCAGCGGGCAGGTTCTCTTCTGGAATGTCTTGGCTACTCATGACTTCTTGGCCTTTGCGGTCCGAGCGGCGACCCAGACGGCGACGGCGATCAGCGCGCCCAGTCCGAACACCCAGGCGAACAGACCCTCACTGACCGGGCCCAGTCCGCCGAGGCTGAGACCGCCGGGGCTCTCGGTGTCGTCGCCGTTGACCGCGTCCAGGTAGGCGATGATGTCCTTCTTGTTCTGCTCCGACAGCGTGGTGTCGGGGAAGGAGGGCATGTTCTGCGGGCCGGTCTGCATGGCCTCGTAGATGTGCTTCGGGTCCACACCCTCGAGGCTCGGCGCGTACTTGCCGTGCGTCAGGGCGCCACCCTTGCCGGTGAAGTTGTGGCACTGCGCGCAGTTGGTGCGGAACAGCTCACCGCCCTTGGCGATGTCCGCGCCCTCCGGGCCGTACTTCTCCTCCGAGGGGACGGCCGGACCGGCACCCAGCGAGGCGATGTACGCCGCGAGCTGGTCGATCTCCGCCTGGGAGTAGATGACCTTCTTCTTCGGGACCTGCGCGCCGGGCTGCTGGGCCGGCATACGGCCGGTACCCACCTGGAAGTCGACGGCCGCGGCGCCCACGCCGACCAGGCTCGGACCGTCACTGGTGCCCTGACCTCCGGTGCCGTGGCAACTGGCACAGCCGACGGCGTAGAGCTTCTTGCCCTCGTCGATGGCGAGGGACTGGGCGGTTTCATCGGCCTGCGCCTTGCTCGCGGGTGCGAACGCGGCGTACAGCCCCCCTGTGCATGCCAGCGCGAGGAGTAGGACGACGAGTGCCGCCAGCGGGTGGCGTCGTCGTGCGGAGAGCTTTTTCACGGATTACCCCGGTGTCAGGATCTTCTGCGTCGATGCTTCTGGTATTGCGCGGGTGCGTGCCGCGACTACTTGATCAGGTAGATCGTGGCGAACAGGCCGATCCAGACCACATCGACGAAGTGCCAGTAGTAGGACACGACGATGGCGGCGGTCGCCTGCTCGTGAGTGAACCTCCGGGCCGCGTAGGTGCGGCCGAGGACCAGCAGGAAGGCGATGAGTCCGCCCGTCACGTGCAGTCCGTGGAAGCCGGTGGTCAGGTAGAACGCCGAACCGTACGGGTCGGAGGACAGGGAGATCCCGTCCTTCTTGACCAGCTCGGTGTACTCGAACACCTGACCGCCGATGAAGATCGCACCCATCACGAACGTGACGATGAACCACATCCGGAGCTTCTTCACGTCACCGCGCTCGGCCGCGAACACGCCGAGCTGGCAGGTGAGGGAGGAGAGCACCAGGATCGTGGTGTTCGTCGCGGAGAACGGGACGTTCAGCGCGTGAGCCTTCTCGGACCAGAAGTCCGGGCCCGTCACCGATCGCAGGGTGAAGTACATCGCGAAGAGGGCCGCGAAGAACATCAGCTCGGAACTCAACCAGATGATGGTTCCGACGCTGGTGAGGTTCGGCCGGTTGACCGACGGGTGCGCGTGCCCGGTTTCTACTGTCGTTGCTGTCGCCACGACCGACATTATGTCGGTCGCTTATCCCGCCCTCACCCCGGGGGGTGCCGTTCGGAGTGTTCGCCCTGTCTGTACTGCCCGTATGGCCCATCGAACGGGCCGTCGAAGCCGCGTCCGAAGCAGTGCTGACGAGGCGTTCGAGGGAGTAGCATCCGGCCCAACGGGCTACGACAGCCTTCACCGGTCTTCACCGCGTATCGGAGGAAGCATGCAGGCGACCGCCACGGTGCTGGTCTACAGCGACGACTCCAACACCCGCGAACAAGTGCGGCTCGCGACCGGCCGCCGGCCGGCTCCGGACGTGCCCGTGGTCGAGTTCCTGGAGTGCGCCACTCCGGCGGCCGTGCTCAAGGAGCTGGACAAGGGCGGGATCGACGTCTGCGTGTTCGACGGCGAGGCCGTGCCCATGGGCGGCATGGGCATGTGCCGCCAGATCAAGGACGAGGTCTTCCAGTGCCCGCCGGTGCTGCTGCTCATCGCACGGCCGCAGGACGCGTGGCTGGCCACGTGGAGCCGGGCGGAGGCGGCTGTGACGCTGCCGGTGGAGCCGGTGGAGTTCGCGTCCGCGCTGGCCGCGCTGTTGCGGGAGAAGAGGCTGCAGGGCGTTTAGGACGCCTACTGGGCAAAGGCTGCGCGTCGTGTGGCAAGGGCTGCGCGTCGTGTGGCGAGTGCGGCTCGGTTGTGGCTGTGGCTGGTCGCGCCCACGCGGCGGAGCCGCAGACAGACACAGCCCCGCGCCCCTGGGAGCCTCACACAGCCGTCGGGCGCAGACGTGCCGTGTCCTGGTTGTTTGAGGCGTTGCCGGCGCCTGTCAGAGCGCTGCCGGTGCGCCACTTGGCCCAGTCCATGTTCCAGTCGCCGAAGCCGTTGCCGAAGGGTTCCATCGTCTCGCCGCCGGAGTTGACGACCTCGACGAGGTCGCCCTCCTGGACGGTGTCGAAGAACCACTCCGCGTTGTCGGTGCTCATGCCGACGCAGCCGTGGCTGACGTTGGCGATGCCCTGGGAGCCGACGGACCAGGGGGCGGCGTGCACGTACTCGCCGCTCCAGGTCACGCGGGTGGCCCAGTAGACCGGCAGGTCGTAGGACTCCGAGGAGCCCTCGGCGATGCCGACGGTGCTGCTGCGCATGCGTACGAAGGGTTCCTTGCCGAGGACGACCTTGACGCCGTTGCGGGTCTCGAAGCCGGGCTTGCCGCTGGTGACCGGGAGCTGCCTGATCTCCTCGCCGTCCTGATAGACCGTGAGCGTGTGCGCGGCGGCGTCGGTGACGGCCACGACGCGGTCGTCCGTGGTGATCTTCAGGGGCTTGGCCTTGCCGCCCCACATCCGGTCGCCGATCTTGATGCCCTCGAGGGTGCTGCGGACCTGGACGGTGGCGTGGGCGGGCCAGTACTCCTTCGGCCGGTAGTGGAGCTTCTTGTCGTCCACCCAGTGCCAGGCGCCCTCCACGGCGGGCGTGGAGTCCACCTTCAGGGCGCGCTCCACTATGGCCCGCTGGGCCTTGTCCTGGACCGGCTGGCTCAGTTCCGCGGTGATGGGCTGCCCGACGCCGTACGCGCCCGCCTTGGGCCCGAAGGTGACGTCCAGGGCCTTCTTGGCGCCGGGCTTGCCCGTCTCGAAGGTGAGCACCTTGCGGCCGGGGGCGCCGTCGCCGTCCTCGGTGCTGACCCGCACCGTGTAGCTGGCGTTGGCCGCGAGCGGCGAGGTGCTGTGCCAGCGGGCGCCGTCGGCGGACAGTTCGCCCGCGACGTAGCGGCCGGACGCGTCCAGGGCCGTGACGTCCGTGATGCGCCCGTCGGCGCCCTCGGCAACCACCTCCAGGGGTTTGTCCGGGTCGGCCTTCTTCCCGGCGTCCGTGGGGCCGTTGAAGGAGATCTGGCCGGCCGCGTCGTAGGGCGTCGCGGAGAGCGGGTTGTCGTCGTCGCCGAGGCAGGCCGTGGCGCTCGCGCCGAGGGCGATCACCAGCAGGGTGCAGCCGACGACCGTACGCCCCCGCGCCTGGAAGTGAACCGTGTTGCTCATGACCTCACGCTAGGGAGAGACGTCAACGGCGGCACGGCGGGTAATCCGGAAGAGTGAGAGTCGGTACGGCAGACGAAGGGGCCCGGACGCTCCGTGCGGAGTGTCCGGGCCCCTTGGCGCTCGGCGCGTGCTACTGGGTGCGGTTCTCACCGCGGTAGTACTCGAAGACCCAGCCGAACAGGCCGACCAGGAGGATCGGTGCCGAGAAGTACATGATCCACCAGCCGACGGCCACGCCCAGGAAGGCGAGCGCGCCGCCGAAGCCGAGCGCCAGCGGCTGCCAGCTGTGCGGGCTGAAGAACCCGACCTCGCCGGCGTCGTCCGCGACGTCCGCCTCCATGTTGTCCTGCGCACCGACGTCGACCCGCCGCGCCGTGAAGGCGAGGTAGAAGCCGATCATGATGGACAGGCCGAAGGCCAGGAAGAGCGCCGTGGTACCGGCCGGCTCCTTGGACCAGTAGCCGTAGACGACCGCCACGGCGAGGATGAAGACGCTCAACCAGATGAACATCTTGCCCTGGATCTTCACTTCCCGGCCTCCTTGCCGCCGGCGAGGGCCTTCTCACCGTGGCCGACGTTCTCCAGCTGGTCGATCGCGGAGATCTCGGGGTGGTGCAGGTCGAAGGCCGGGGATTCACTGCGGATGCGCGGCAGCGTGAGGAAGTTGTGCCGCGGCGGCGGGCAGGAGGTCGCCCACTCCAGCGAACGGCCGTAGCCCCACGGGTCGTCCACCTCGACCTTCTTGCCGTACTTGGCCGTCTTCCAGACGTTGTAGAAGAACGGCAGTATCGACATGCCCAGCAGGAACGAGCTGATCGTCGAGATCGTGTTCAGGGCGGTGAAGCCGTCCGCCGCCAGGTAGTCGGCGTAGCGGCGCGGCATGCCCTCGGCGCCCAGCCAGTGCTGGACCAGGAACGTGCCGTGGAAGCCGACGAACAGCGTCCAGAAGGTGATCTTGCCCAGACGCTCGTCCAGCATCTTGCCGGTGAACTTCGGCCACCAGAAGTGGAAGCCCGCGAACATCGCGAACACCACGGTGCCGAACACCACGTAGTGGAAGTGCGCCACCACGAAGTACGAGTCCGAGACGTGGAAGTCCAGCGGCGGCGAGGCCAGGATGACACCGGTCAGACCACCGAAGAGGAAGGTGATCAGGAAGCCGGTGGACCACAGCATCGGTGTCTCGAAGGACAGCGATCCCTTCCACATGGTGCCGATCCAGTTGAAGAACTTCACACCGGTCGGGACCGCGATCAGGAAGGTCATGAAGGAGAAGAACGGCAGCAGCACGCCGCCAGTGACGTACATGTGGTGGGCCCACACCGTCACCGACAGGCCCGCGATCGCGATCGTCGCGCCGATCAGGCCCATGTAACCGAAGATCGGCTTGCGGGAGAAGACCGGGATGATCTCACTGACGATGCCGAAGAACGGCAAAGCGATGATGTACACCTCTGGATGCCCGAAGAACCAGAACAGGTGTTGCCACAGCAACGCGCCGCCGTTGGACGAGTCGAAGATGTGGGCACCGAACTTGCGGTCGGCCTCCAGCGCGAACAGGGCCGCGGCCAGCACCGGGAAGGCCAGCAGGACCAGCACACCGGTCAGCAGCACGTTCCAGGTGAAGATCGGCATGCGGAACATGGTCATGCCGGGCGCGCGCATGCAGATGATCGTGGTGATGAAGTTGACCGAGCCGAGGATGGTGCCGAAGCCGGAGAAGGCCAGACCCATGATCCACAGGTCGCCGCCGATACCGGGCGAGTGCACCGCGTCGGACAGCGGCGAGTAGGCGAACCAGCCGAAGTCGGCCGCGCCCTGCGGGGTCAGGAAGCCGCCCACCGCGATGGTCGAGCCGAACAGGTACAGCCAGTAGGCGAACATGTTCAGCCGGGGGAACGCGACGTCCGGCGCGCCGATCTGCAGCGGCATGATCCAGTTCGCGAAGCCCGCGAACAGCGGCGTCGCGAACATCAGCAGCATGATCGTGCCGTGCATCGTGAACGCCTGGTTGAACTGCTCGTTCGACACGATCTGCAGACCGGGCCGGGCCAGTTCGGCACGCATGACCAACGCCATCACGCCGCCGATCACGAAGAACGCGAACGACGTCACCAGGTACATCGTGCCGATCGTCTTGTGGTCCGTGGTCGTCAACCACGAGATCACGACGCTGCCGGGCTTCTTGCGCCGTACCGGCAGCTCGTTCTCGTACGAGTCCTCCGCTGCCGAGGCACCCTGGGGTTCGTTGAGGATGCTCACAGGTTGTTCGTCTCCCGGTTCTTCTCGTGGCTCGTCTGAGCGATGCCCGCGGGAACGTAACCGGTCTGCCCCTTCTTCGCGAGGTCCTGGAGGTGCTGCTCGTAGCGCTCCGGGGAGACGACCTTGACGTTGAACAGCATCCGGGAGTGGTCCACGCCGCACAGCTCGGCGCACTTGCCCATGAAGGTGCCCTCCTTGTTGGGGGTCACCTCGAAGGCGTTGGTGTGGCCCGGAATCACGTCCTGCTTCATGAGGAACGGCACCACCCAGAAGGAGTGGATGACGTCACGCGAGGTCAGGACGAAGCGGACCGTCTTGCCCTTGGGGAGCCAGAGGGTCGGGCCCGGGTTGTTGGTCTGCGGGTTCCGCGTGCTGGGGGTGCCGCAGTCGTAGACACCGCCGGCGTTCGCCGGGAAGTCCTCGATGAACCGGTCCGGGATGCCCGCCAGTTCCTTGGAGGTCTTGGCGTCGCCGGTGGAACCCGGGACGTCCTCGATGTGGTTGAAGCACCAGCTCCACTGGAAGCCGACCACGTTGACCGTGAGGTCGGGCTTCCCCTTGAGGCTCATGATGTCGGACTCGTCACGCGCGGTGAAGTAGAACAGCACCGAGACGATGACGAGCGGAACCATGGTGTACAGCGCCTCGATGGGCAGGTTGTACCTGGTCTGCGGAGGGACCTCGACCTTGGTGCGGCTGCGCCGGTGGAAGAACACACTCCAAAGGATCAGGCCCCACACCAGCACGCCGGTGGCCAGCGCGGCAGCCCAGGAGCCCTGCCACAGGGAGAGGATCCGCGGAGCCTCTTCCGTGGTTGGGGTGGGCATGCCGAGGCGGGGGAAGTCCTCGTATGTGCAACCGGTGGCGGTCGCCAGGACCAGGCCCGCGGTCAGCGCCTGCAGCAGCTTCCGCCGCATCGGGCGCCGAGGCGTGGGGGTACCGCCCGCGCCGCCCGCGGCGTGGGGGAGGTCGGAGCCGTTGGGACTCACGTAGCGCCTTCCCGAGAGTCTCGCCCGCGCTGTTCGGCTGCGGCCTTCTCGCTGGTCGGTCGCCGCCCTGCGTCGGGCAGGGGTTTGATGTTTATGCGGACCAAACCCTAGCCGACGCCCTCCGGGGGGTCGCGGGGAGGGTGGCATACGCGCCGGGGGTCACCCTGAAAGGGTGGGAGCGAGGGCGCCTACGGGGCGGGAGGGTTCGGTTTCGTTGGCGCCTGACGGTTCGTTGTGGTTGTTGGCGCCCACGCGGCGGAGCCGCATGTCGAGCACAGCCCGCGCCCCTTTGGGGCGCTTCCTCACCGGACGTCATAGCGTTGCTGTGTGGCCTACTTCGACGCTGCTTCCGCTGCTCCCCTTCATCCCGTTGCCCGGCAGGCGCTGTTGGCCTCGCTCGATGAGGGGTGGGCCGATCCTGCTCGGCTCTATCGGGAGGGGCGGCGGGCGCGGTTGCTGCTCGATGCCGCTCGGGAGGCGGCGGCCGAGGCGGTGGGGTGCCGGGCGGACGAGTTGGTGTTCACCTCTTCGGGAACGCGGGCGGTGCATTCAGGGATGGCGGGGGCGCTGGCCGGGCGACGGCGCGTCGGACGCCACCTGATCGTGTCAGCGGTCGAACACTCCTCCGTGCTTCATGCGGCCGAGGCACACGAGGCCGACGGCGGGGCGGTCACCCAGGTCCCCGTGGACCGGACGGGCGCGGTGGAGGCGGCGGCTTACGCGGCGGCCCTGCGCGAGGACACGGCGCTGGCCTGTCTCCAGTCGGCCAACCACGAGGTGGGCACCGAGCAGCCGGTGGCCCAGGTGGCCGAGGTCTGCCGGGCGGCCGGGGTGCCGCTGCTGGTGGACGCGGCCCAGTCACTGGGCTGGGCGCGGGTCGAGGGCGACTGGTCGCTGCTCGCGGGCAGCGCCCACAAGTGGGGCGGGCCCTCGGGGGTGGGGCTGCTCGTCGTGCGCAAGGGTGTCCGGTTCGCGCCGCAAGGACCCGGGGACGAACGGGAGTCGGGCCGGGCGCCGGGGTTCGAGAACCTCCCGGCGATCGTGGCCGCGGCGGCGTCCCTGCGGGCGGTGCGGGCCGAGGCGGCCCAGGAGGCGGCCCGGCTGCGGGAGCTGACGGAGCGGATCCGGGCGCGGGTGCCGGCCCTGGTGCCGGACGTCGAGGTGGTCGGCGATCCGGCCCGCCGGCTGCCCGGGGTCGTCACCTTCTCGTGTCTCTATGTCGACGGGGAGACTCTGCTGCACGAGCTGGACCGTGCCGGTTTCTCCGTCTCGTCCGGATCGTCCTGCACGAGCAGCACGCTGACGCCGAGCCATGTGCTGAGGGCGATGGGGGTGCTCAGTGAGGGCAACGTCCGGGTGTCCCTGCCGCCGGGGACCCCGGCCGAGGACGTCGAGCGGTTCCTGGAGGTGCTGCCGGGGACGGTGGCCGCGGTGCGCGAGAAGCTGGGGGCGCCGACGGAGGCCAAGGCCGTCCGGGCGGACGGGGCCGTTCTCGTCGTGGACGCGATCGGCCGCCGCTGCCCCGTTCCGGTGATCGAACTGGCCAAGGTCATCGGCGACGTCCCCGTCGGCGGCACCGTCCGCGTCCTCTCCGACGACGAGGCGGCCCGCCTGGACATCCCGGCGTGGTGCGAGATGCGGGGGCAGGAGTACGTGGGCGAGGAACCGGCGGACCAAGGTACGGCCTACGTGGTCCGCCGGATCACCTGACGCCGGCAAGGGGCGCGGGGCTGTGTCGCTGTGCGGCTCCGCCGCGTGGGCGCGACCAGCCCACCACGCAGCGGCACGCGACAACGCACCCGCCGCAAGGCGGTCGAGCAGTCGCAACCCCGGTTTCAGCCCAGGTGCGCCTGAACCTCCCCCGCCGCCTCGTCCCCGTACGCCTTCGTGAACCGCTCCATGAAGTGCCCGCGCCGCAGCTGGTACTCCTGCGTCCCCACCGTCTCGATGACGAGCGTCGCCAGCATGCACCCGACCTGCGCCGCTCGCTCGAGCGAGACCCCCCACGCCAGTCCCGACAGGAACCCCGCCCGGAAGGCGTCGCCGACGCCCGTGGGGTCGGCCTTGCGCTCCTCGTCGGGGACGCCGACCTCGAGGGACTCCTCGCCGGCCCGCTCGATGCGGACGCCCCGCGCGCCGAGGGTGGTGACGCGGTGGCCGACGCGGTCGAGGATCTCCTCGTCCGTCCAGCCGGTCTTGGTCTCGATGAGCCCCTTCTCGTACTCGTTGGAGAAGAGGTAGGTCGCCCCGTCCAGCAGTATCCGGATCTCGTCGCCGTTCATCCGGGCGATCTGCTGGGAGAAGTCGGCGGCGAAGGGGATGGACCGCGTACGGCACTCCTCGGTGTGCCGGAGCATCGCCTCCGGGTCGTCGGCGCCGATGGAGACCAGGTCGAGGCCGCCCACGCGGTCGGCGACGGTCTTCAGCTCGATGAGGCGGGCCTCGCTCATCGCGCCCGTGTAGAAGGAGCCGATCTGGTTGTGGTCGGCGTCGGTGGTGCAGACGAAGCGGGCGGTGTGCAGGGTCTCGGAGATGCGGACCGAGCCGGCGTCGACGCCGTGCCGGTCCAGCCAGGCCCGGTACTCGTCGAAGTCCGAGCCGGCCGCGCCGACCAGGATCGGCCGGGTGCCGAGCTGTCCCATGCCGAAGGCGATGTTCGCGGCGACGCCGCCCCGTCGTACGTCCAGCTGGTCGACCAGGAAGGAGAGCGAGACCGTGTGCAGCTGGTCGGCGACGAGCTGGTCGGAGAAGCGGCCGGGGAAGGTCATGAGGTGGTCGGTGGCGATGGAGCCGGTGACTGCGATGCGCACGGCGTGGACTCTCTCCTGAGGGGAGGGCGGGTTGACAGTTCACGCTACCCGGCGACGCCGCCAGGCCGAAGGAGGCGAAACTACCCGGTAGTACAACTTTCTTCGCGGTCCGGGACGTGCCTACGGTTCTGTTATGACGAACCTGAGGACCGCCGACCCCGCCCCGGCCGACCTGGACGGCGACCTGGCGTCGCTGCGCGGCGACTGCGCCCGGATGACACCGCGCTGGTCGGCTCCGGCGCACGTCCTGGCCCACCCGGTGCCGGTCTCGCTCATCCACGGCGTACGGGTGCCCCAGACGTCGGCCCGGCTGCTGGAGGCCATGTCGGACTACGGCGACTGAGGCCGTCCGGGCGGCGCCCGCCGCCGCCCGGGAACCGGATCCCGCCCCACCGCGTCCCATCGCTGTCCCCAGTAACAGCCGAAGGAGCGATGCGGTGAACACCGAGCGACCCGACAACGACGACGCCTCCGCCGCCGACGAGGCCGGCACCGGGCGTCCAGCGCGGCGGCGCGCCCGTGCGGTCGCCGTCGCGTCGGTCGCCGCCGCCGTCCTGCTCGTGGGCACCGGTGGGGCCTATCTGGCCACGTCCGCCTCCGACGGTGACCCGGACGGCGGTACGGCGTCCGGGTCGTCCGGCGACGACACTCCCCCGCCGCTCGCCCTCGACGACCACCAGGCGTCCTCCGAGGGCGGCACGAACGGCATCGCGCCCGGCGAGCCCAATCCGTACGGCGTCGTCTACCGCGCGGACGGTCCGCTCCCCGAGGGTCCCGGCTCGGCGCCCGTGTACCGGGCGAAGGGCGAGGTCACCGAGGCCGAGGTGGCCCGGCTGGCCGAGGCGCTGGGGGTGGAGGGCGCGCCCCGCGTCCAGGGCGAAGCGTGGAAGGCCGGCAACGCCAAAGACGGTTCCGGACCGCTGCTCACGGTGAGCCGGCAGGCGCCGGGCACCTGGACCTTCCACCGCTACGCACCCGGCACCGACAACTGCAAGAAGGGCGCCGTCTGCAAGGCCCCCTCGGCCGACGGGGACCCGGTGGGCGAGGCGGCCGCGAAGAAGGCGGCGGCGCCGGTGCTGAAGGCGCTGGGCCAGGACGACGCCAAGCTGGACGCGGGTCAGGTGATGGGAGCCCGGCGTGCCGTGAACGCGGAACCGGAGGTGGGCGGGCTGCCCACGTACGGCTGGACGACCGGGGTCGTCGTCGACGCGCGGGGCGAGGTGGTCGGCGGCAGCGGCCAGGTGAAGGCGCCGGTCAAGGGGGACGCGTATCCCGTCCTGGGCGCGCAGGAGACGCTGGCGCTGCTGAACGAGCCGGGCGGCGGTTCCGGCGCGGGCATCGGGGGCTGCGCGAGCCCCGTGCCGCATCAGGACGGCGCGGACATGCCCTGCGCGCTGCCGACGGGGAAGCCGGGGACGCCGGAGAAGCCCGGGAAGCAGACCGCGACGGTGGAGGACGCGGTGTTCGGGCTGGCCGCGCATCCGGTGCGGGGGCGGCAGACACTGGTGCCGTCCTGGCTGTTCGAGGTGCGGGCGCCGGGCGCGCGGGACGCCGTGACGGTCACCTACCCGGCGGTCGAGCCGAAGTACCTGACCACCGCGGCCCCCGCCTCGCCCTCCCCCTCCGACGAGCCGACCTCGAAGCCCGGTGAGCCGCGGGACGTGCGGGTGAGCGGTTACACGGCCGCCGACGGCGAGCTGACCGTGCACTTCACCGGCGGGGTGTGCTCCGACTACGACGCGAAGGCGAAGGAGAGCGGGGGCAAGGTGACCGTCACGGTGACCGAGACCCCGCACCCGGACAAGGTCTGCATCCTGATCGCCAAGGAGTACGAGCGGACGGTGCCGCTCGACAAGCCGCTCGGCGACCGGACGGTCGTCGGCTCGGACGACGAGGACGTCCCCGTGCACAAGCCCGGGGCGCGGCTGCCGGCTCCGTCCGGCGGCCGGTGACGGCGAGGACGCGGAACGTGCGAGAAGGGCGGCGGCCCGGGGTTGTCCCCGGGCCGCCGCCCTTGTCGTGCGCTGGTGCCGCGCGGCTCAGCTGAAGGAGTCGCCGCAGGCGCAGGAGCCCGTCGCGTTCGGGTTGTCGATCGTGAAGCCCTGCTTCTCGATCGTGTCCACGAAGTCGATGGTGGCGCCGCCCAGGTACGGGGCGCTCATGCGGTCGGTGGTGACCTTGACGCCGTCGAAGTCCTTCACCACGTCACCGTCGAGCGAGCGCTCGTCGAAGAAGAGCTGGTAACGCAGGCCGGAGCAGCCCCCGGGCTGGACGGCGACGCGCAGCGCCAGGTCGTCGCGGCCTTCCTGGTCGAGCAGGGCCTTGACCTTGGCCGCGGCGGCGTCGGTCACGATGATGCCGTCGGTGACGGTGGTGGTCTCGTCCGATACGGACATCTACATCTCTCCAAGGTTGTACGGAGACTGCTTGCCGACGGTTCCAACCGGCGGGGCCGCGGATTCATTCCGGGTCGGACCCGTGTCTTGCCCTTCGGCCTTCCCTTCATGCTCGCACACGCCCCGGGAAGCGGACAGCGCCTGTGGACGACGGCCGCCGAGGGCGGTCGCGGACGCCCGCTCCGGCGCCGGGACTCACGTCACATCGACACTATGGGCATCGTCAAACTGACGTGAACCGGTTATGATATATAGCGTCAGTTCGACGAAAAGGGTCGACGAAAAGTAGAAAGGGTGCGTGTCGTGACCACCGCCCAAACCCAGGAGCTCGACGTACAGCCGACGCCCCTCGCCCTGCTGCTGCTCGGCCGTGAGGCCGACCCGAGGAGCGAGCGCGGTGTGGAGTGCCCCGGCGACCTGCCCTCACCCTCCGACCCGGACCTGGTCGCGCGCGCCCGTGCGGCCAAGGAGAAGCTCGGGGACAAGGTCTTCGTCCTCGGTCACCACTACCAGCGTGACGAGGTCATCCAGTTCGCGGACGTCACGGGCGACTCGTTCAAGCTGGCCCGGGACGCGGCCGCGCGCCCGGAGGCCGAGTACATCGTCTTCTGCGGTGTGCACTTCATGGCGGAGTCGGCCGACATCCTGACCTCCGACGACCAGAAGGTCGTCCTGCCCGACCTGGCCGCCGGTTGTTCGATGGCCGACATGGCCACCGCCGAACAGGTCGCCGAGTGCTGGGACGTGCTGACCGAGGCCGGGATCGCCGAGCAGGTCGTGCCCGTTTCGTACATGAACTCGTCCGCGGACATCAAGGCGTTCACGGGCAGGCACGGCGGCACCATCTGCACCTCCTCCAACGCCGAGCGCGCGCTGAACTGGGCGTTCGAGCAGGGCGAGAAGGTCCTGTTCCTCCCCGACCAGCACCTGGGCCGCAACACCGCGGTGCGGGACCTGGGGATGTCCCTGGAGGACTGCGTCGTCTACAACCCGCACAAGCCCAACGGCGGGCTGACGGCCGAGGAGCTGCGCGCCGCGAAGATGATCCTTTGGCGGGGTCACTGCTCGGTGCACGGCCGCTTCAGCCTCGACTCGGTCGACGACGTGCGCGAGCGCATACCGGGCGTGAACGTCCTGGTGCACCCCGAGTGCAAGCACGAGGTCGTGGCCGCCGCGGACTACGTCGGCTCGACCGAGTACATCATCAAGGCCCTGGAGGCGGCCCCGGCCGGTTCCAAGTGGGCCATCGGGACCGAGCTGAACCTGGTCCGACGGCTGGCGAACCGTTTCGCCGCCGAGGACAAGGAGATCGTCTTCCTCGACAAGACGGTCTGCTTCTGCTCGACCATGAACCGCATCGACCTGCCGCACCTGGTCTGGACGCTGGAGTCCCTCGCCGAGGGCACCCTCGTCAACCGCATCGAGGTCGACCCGGAGACGGAGAAGTTCGCGAAGCTGGCGCTGGAGCGGATGCTGGCGCTGCCGTAGCGGCTCGCGGGCCCCGCCTCGCACTTCGTGCACGAAGGTCAGGCCCTGAGCGCACACCTCCACCTGATCCGTTGGTCCGCGGGGACGCCCGTGCGACGGTGAGGTCCGGGAGAGACCGGGGGGGCCGGCATGGCGGGTCAGGGACAGGTGTCCGGCGGGGGCGACGGTTCGTTCGGCCGCGGGGCGGGTCAGGGGTGCGGTTTCTGCATGGGGGTCCTGCTCGCCCTGGTGATCCTCGTGGCCGTCGTGCTGTTCGGCGGCATCGCCGCGTTGTCCGGGCAGTGACGCCCGCGATGAAGGTGAAAGTGAAAGTGAAGGGGTGCTTCCACAGCCTCGTGGAAGCACCCCTTCGTCGTGTGTACGGCCGCCGGGTGTACGGCCGCCGTGTGTACGGCGCTCAGACCTTCGCCGGCTCCGGCTCGTCCGAGGCCGCGGCCTGCGGCGGCACGTCGCCGCCGCCCTTCTTCGCCGCCCGCTTCTTCGCGCGCCGCTCCTTGCGCAGCTCCAGCATCGCGTAGAGCGTCGGGACCAGGAGGAGGGTCAGCAGGGTCGACGTGATCAGACCGCCGATCACGACCACCGCGAGCGGCTGCGCGATGAAGCCGCCCTCGCCGGTGACGCCCAGCGCCATCGGGAGCAGGGCGAAGATCGTCGCCAGGGCCGTCATGAGGATGGGGCGCAGCCGGTGGCGGCCACCCTCGATCACGGCCTCCACGACGCCGTAACCCTGCTTGCGGTACTGGTTGATCAGGTCGATCAGCACGATGGCGTTGGTGACCACGATGCCGATCAGCATCAGCATGCCGATCATCGCCGGGACGCCCATCGGGGTGCCCGTGGCGATCAGCAGACCGATCGCGCCGGTCGCCGCGAACGGGATGGACACCAGCAGGATCAGCGGCTGGGCCAGCGACCGGAAGGTCCCGACCAGCAGCATGAACACGATGGCGATGGCCGCGAGCATGGCCAGGCCCAGGTTGACGAAGGCCTCGTCCTGGTCGGCGGTGACGCCGCCGATCTCGGCCGTGGCCCCGGTCGGCAGGTCCAGTCCGTCGATCTTCGACTGGAGGTCCGTGCCCACCGCGCCGGTGTTGTCGCCGGTCGGCTTGGCGGTGATGGTCGCCGCGCGCTGCCCGTCGATACGGGTCATCGAGACCGGACCGTCCACCAGCCGCACGGTGGCGATGTCACCGAGCTTGACCGGGCCGAGGTTGAGCGCCTTCAGTTCGGCCATCGTCTCGGCGGGCTGGGCCGACCTGATGACGACGTCGCGCTCGGTGTCGTCCAGGATCGCCTTGGCGGCCGGGGTGCCGCGCACGGCCTGGCCCACGGCCGCGCCGAGCGTCTGGTCGTTGAAACCGGCCGCGGCGGCCTTGGCGTTGGCCTTGACCGAGATGCGCGGCACGCTCTGCGCCAGGTCGCTGGTGACGTCGGTGACGTCGTCGAGGTCGGCGACCGTCTTGCGGACCTGCTCGGCGGCGTCGCGCAGCACCTGCGCGTCGCCCGCCTTGACGACGACGCTCAGGTCCTGGCTGCCGAAGCCGTCACCGGCGGCGACCGTGGTGGTGCCGATGCCGTCGCCGAGCTTCGCGAGCCCGTCCTCGATGTGGTCCTGGACGTCCTCGGCGGACGCGGAGTCCTCCAGCATGAGCTGGTACGAGGCCTGGTTGGTGTCCGTGCCGCCGCCGAAGGCGGCCATGAAGCCGGACGAGCCGATGGTGACCTGGTAGTCCTTGACGCCCTCGGTGCCGCCGAGCAGCTTCTCGACCTTCTTGGCCTGGACGTCGGTGGCGCCGAGGCTGGTGCCCGGCTTCAGCTCCTGCTTGATGCTGAGGACCTTCTGGTCGCCCTGGTCGAAGAAGTTGGTCTTCAGCAGCGGCGCCATGCCGAACGTGCCGATGAGCACGACGACCGCGATGGCCACGCTGGTCAGGCGGCGGCGGGTGGCGAAGCGCAGGACCGGGACGTAGAAGCGCTGGAGGCGGCTCTTCGCCTCCTTCTCCTCGGCGAGCCGGCGGGCCTCGGACGCGTCCTCCGGCGTGCCCTTCGGGGGCCGCAGGAACCAGTACGACAGGACCGGGACGACCGTCAGCGACACCAGCAGGGACGCCAGCAGCGCCGCGGTGACGGTGAGGCTGAAGGAGCCGAACAGCTCGCCGACCATGCCGCCGACCAGACCGATCGGCAGGAACACGGCGACCGTGGTGAGCGTCGAGGAGGTGACCGCCCCGGCGACCTCGCGGACGGCCTTGAGGATGGCCTCCTGGCGCTCCTCGCCGTAGCCGAGGTGCCGCTTGATGTTCTCCAGGACCACGATCGAGTCGTCGACGACCCGGCCGATGGCGATGGTCAGGGCGCCCAGCGTCAGCATGTTGAGCGACAGGTCGCGCGTCCACAGGACGATCAGCGCCAGCACCACCGACAGCGGGATGGAGACCGCGGTGACCAGCGTGGAGCGGATCGACGCCAGGAAGACCAGGATGATCAGGACGGCGAAGAGCAGACCGAGCCCGCCCTCCGTGGTCAGACCCGAGATGGCCTTGGAGACCGCCGGGCCCTGGTCGCTGACGACGGTGAGGGTCGCGCCGGAGCCGAGCTGCTCGCGCAGGTCGGGGAGCTTGTCCTCGACGGCGTTCGAGATGGCCACCGCGCTGCCGTCGTGGTCCATCGTCACGGCGACGGCGAGGGACGGCTTGCCGTCGGTGCGGGTGAGGGAGTCGGCCTTGGCCTCCTCCTCCTTGACGGTGGCGACGTCGCCGAGGCGGACCGGCTTGTCGACGCCCTCGCCGGTGACCATGAGGTCCTGGATCTGCTTCACCGAGGTGAAGCCGCCGCCGACCTGGACGGTGCGGTTGGCGCCCGCCTCGTCGAAGGAACCGGCCGGGACGGTCGCGCCGCCGGCCTGGAGGGACTGGGCGAGCACCTGCGGGCTCACTCCGGCCGCGGCCAGCTTCGCCTGGTCGGGGGTGACGGTGACCTGGACGTCGCGGACGCCGTCGACCGCGACCTGGGCGACCCCGTCGATGTCCTTCAGCTCGGAGACGACCGTCTTGTCGAGCTGGTCGGCCAGCGCCTGCTGGTCCTTGTCCGAGGTGACGGCGAGGACGACGGTCGGGATGTCGTCCGTCGACCCGGAGATGACCTGCGGGTCCACGTCGTCCGGGAGCTGGGCGCGGGCCCGGTTCACGGCCTGCTGGACGTCGGCGACGAGCTGCTGGGTGTCCGGGCCGTAGTCGAAGGACGCCATGATGACGGCGTTGCCCTCACTGGCGGTGGAGGTGACGCCCGAGATCCCGTCGACGGCCTCGAGGCTGTCCTCGATCGGTTCGACGACCTGCTTCTCGACCACGTCCGGCGAGGCGCCCTGGTACGGCGCCAGCACGGACACCATGGGCAGTTCGATGGTGGGCAGCAGCTGCTGCTTGAGCTGGGGGATGGCGATCGCGCCGAAGACGAGCGCGACGATCGACATCAGGCCTATCAGGGCCCGTTGCGCGAGGCTGAATCTCGACAGCCAGGACATGGATCAGGGTCTCTCTTCTGTGGCCGAGCGGAGGGGACGGGGCACATCTGTACGCCCACCTCAACACCCTGGGCCATGCGGGGCCCCGGTTCCCTAGGCCCCAGGTCCATTTCCTTATCCGGCGCATACTCCCGCCGCAGTACACGCGGGTAGAGGTCACTCCACCCTTGGACGTACCAGCCCGGATTCGTAGGCGATGACGACCAGCTGCGCGCGGTCGCGGGCGCCCAGCTTGGCCATGGCCCGGTTGACGTGGGTCTTCACGGTGAGCGGGCTGACCTCGAGACGCTCGGCGATCTCGTCGTTGGAGTGCCCGCCGGCGACCTGGACCAGCACCTCGCGCTCGCGCACGGTCAGCGACTCGAGACGCTCGGCGCGGGCCGGGTCGCGCTCCTCGTCGTCCGTGCCCTGCTGGGCGAGGAAGCGGGCGATCAGGCCCTTGGTGGCGGTGGGGGACAGCAGCGCCTCGCCGCCGGCCGCGACGCGGATCGCGCTGAGCAGTTCGTCGGGCTCCGAGCCCTTGCCGAGGAAGCCGGAGGCGCCGGCCCGCAGCGACTGCACCACGTAGTCGTCGACCTCGAAGGTCGTCAGTATGACCACGCGGACATGGGCGAGGGACGGGTCGGCGCTGATCATGCGGGTGGCGGCGAGGCCGTCCGTGCCGGGCATCCGGATGTCCATCAGCACCACGTCGACCCGCTGCTCGGCGGCCAGCCGGGCCGCCTCCGCGCCGTCGGACGCCTCCCCCACCACCTCCATGTCGGGCTCGGAGTCGACCAGCACCCGGAAGGCGCTGCGCAGCAGCGCCTGGTCGTCGGCGAGCAGGACACGGATCGTCATACGGGGTCCTCCGCGGCATCGGTGCGGCTTCTGACCGGAAGGATCGCATGGACCCGGAACCCGCCTCCGTAGCGGGGACCGGTGGTGAGGGTGCCGCGCACGGCGGTGACGCGCTCGCGCATGCCGAGCAGCCCGTGTCCGCCGCTGTCGGCGGAGGCGTCGGCGGCGTCGCCCTCACCGGTGCCGTCGTCGAGCACGGTCACCTCGATGTTCGGCCCCACCCGCACGACGCTGACCTCGGCCTTCGCCTGCTGCCCCGCGTGCTTGCGCACGTTGGTCAGGGCCTCCTGGATGATCCGGTACGCGGCCAGGTCGACGGCGGCGGGCAGTTCGGTGCCCTGGTCGGCGCGGGCCACCTCGACGTGCAGCCCGGCGTGGTGGAAGGTGCCCACGAGTTCGTCGAGGCGGGCGAGGCCCGGAGCGGGCTCGGTCGGTGCCTCCGGGTCGCCGGACTGGCGCAGCAGGCCCACGGTGGCCCGCAGCTCGTCGAGCGCGGAGCGGCTGGCCTCCCGTACGTGGGCGAGGGCCTGCTTGGCCTGGTCGGGCCGCTTGTCCATGACGTGTGAGGCGACCCCGGCCTGGACGTTGACCAGGGCGATGTGGTGGGCGACCACGTCGTGCAGGTCCCGGGCGATGCGCAGCCGCTCCTCGGCGACCCGGCGGCGGGCCTCCTCCTCCCGGGTGCGCTCGGCCTTCTCGGCCCGGTCGCGGATGGCCTGCACGAAGGCGCGGCGGCTGCGGACGGCGTCCCCGGCGGTGGCGCCGATGCCGGTCCAGGCGAAGACGGCGAGGTTCTCCTGCGCGTACCAGGGCAGCGGGCCGGCCAGCATGGCGGCGCCGGTGAGCAGGGTCATGGTGAGCAGGCCGACCCGCCAGGTGGTGGGGCGGTCGGTGGTGGCGGCGACGGTGAAGAGGGCGATGACCGCGGACATCACGACGGGGGCGCGGGGCTCGCCGGTGATGCTCTCGACGACGGAGACGCAGCCGGTGACCCCGAGGACCACCAGGGGGGCGCGGCGGCGGAAGGCGAGCGCGGCGGCGCCCACGGTCATGAGGGCCAGGCTGAGCGCGTCGGGGGTGCGCAGGCCCCAGCTGACGCCCTCCGGACCGTGCGGGTCCACGAAGGAGCCGGCGACCATGCACACGAGGACGGCGGCGGCGAGGGCCGTGTCCAGGGCGGAGGGGTGGGCGCCGAGGGTGCAGCGGGCGCGGGCGAGGGTGCTCACGGCTGTTTACGGTAGCTGGAGTGGGCGTGTCTTATGACTGGGCCCGCATTCAGTGGGCGTTGGCTGGGGGCACCCCCGGACGGGCTGAAGGATTCACTCACCGTTCGGGAGTGGAAGACACCGGGACTCACGCACTCCCCGGGATGAGGCCGTCGTCGCTCAGCAGCTCCTGGACCTCCTCCAGGGTGGCGTCCGGGGAGGGGAGGATGAGGTCGGAGGGCTCCAGGGTGTCGTCCGGGAGGGGTTCGCCCAGTTCTCGGACCTTGGCCAGGAGGGCCTGGAGGGTCGCGCGGAAGCCGGGGCCGTCGCCGTTCTCCATCTCGGCCAGGAGTTCGTCGTCCAGCTTGTTCAGCTCCGTGAGCCGGCCGTCGGCCAGCGTCAGCTGTCCCTCCCCCATGATCCGTACGATCATGTCGGCCCTCCTAGGCGTGGGCTACTGCTTGTCGAAGCGCGGGGTGTCCTGCGGCTGCTGCTGGGACTGCGGCTGGCCCTGACCCTGATCCTGGCCGCCCTCGATGGCCTGGCGGTCGGAGGTGCTGCCTCCGGCCAGCTCGGCCTTCATGCGCTGCAGTTCCAGCTCTACATCCGTACCACCGGAGAGCCGGTCCAGCTCGGCCTGGATGTCGTCCTTGTGCATGCCGGACTGGTCGTCGAGGGCGCCCGAGGCGAGCAGCTCGTCGATGGCACCGGCCCGGGCCTGGAGCTGGGCGGTCTTGTCCTCGGCCCGCTGGATGGCCAGGCCGACGTCGCCCATCTCCTCGGAGATGCCGGAGAACGCCTCGCCGATGCGGGTCTGCGCCTGGGCCGCCGTGTAGGTGGCCTTGATGGTCTCCTTCTTCGTGCGGAAGGCGTCCACCTTGGCCTGGAGGCGCTGGGCCGCAAGGGTGAGTTTCTCCTCCTCGCCCTGGAGCGTGGCGTGCTGCGTCTCCAGGTCGGTGACCTGTTGCTGGAGCGCGGCGCGCCGGGAGAGCGCCTCGCGGGCCAGGTCCTCGCGGCCCAGCGCCAGCGCCTTGCGGCCCTGGTCCTCCAGCTTGCCCGACTGGGACTGGAGCTGGTTGAGCTGAAGCTCGAGGCGCTTGCGGCTGGTCGCCACGTCGGCGACGCCGCGGCGCACTTTCTGCAAGAGCTCCAACTGTTTCTGATACGAGTAATCGAGGGTCTCGCGCGGGTCCTCGGCCCGGTCAAGGGCCTTATTGGCCTTCGCGCGGAAGATCATCCCCATACGCTTCATGACACCGCTCATGGGCTTCGCGCGCCCCCTTCTGACCGACTCCAGCTCCAGCGACTGCAACAGAACCCACAGTACGGGCCCTGCATCCATTACCGCACTGTTCGGGGACGGATGCGCTCATCCCCAAGGACGACTGCGTACGTTCCCGGTCCGGCGCAGGGAGTAGGTGCTCCCCGGGGTTGTCCGAAAAGTCCCGGTGTCCGGGGCTGTACGCAACATCACCTCTGTCCACTTACAGACGACCGGCGTTGCCGGATCGTTCCCCACCGGGCTGGGGTCCACACCCCCGCACCCCGTACCCTTGGGTTTTGTGTTCCGTAGCCGTGCCAAGGATGAGAAGGCCCAGAGCGCCGTCAGAGCGCCGGTGACCGACTCCAAGCAGCCCCGTGACCCGCAGGCCCCCAAGGGAAGGCCGACGCCCAAGCGCAGTGCGGCCCAGTCCCAGCGCCGCAGCGTCGCCAATACGCCCGTGACGCGCAAGGACGCCGCCAAGCGCCAGCGCGAGGAGCGCCGGACCGCGATGGCGCGGCAGCGCGAGGCGCTGGCGAAGGGCGACGAGCGGTACCTGCCGGCCCGTGACAAGGGTCCGGTGCGCAAGTTCGCGCGCGATTTCATCGACTCCCGGTTCAACATCGCGGAGTACTTCCTGCCGATGGCCGTGATCATCCTCGTGCTGAGCATGATCCGGGTGGCCTCGCTGCAGAACGTCGCGCTGCTGCTGTGGCTGGTCGTGATCGTGCTGATCGTGCTGGACTCGGTCGTCACCGGTTTCCGGCTGAAGAAGCGCCTCGCCGAGCGCTTCCCGGACGAGCGCAGGCGTGGCGCGGTCGCCTACGCGCTGATGCGTTCGCTCCAGATGCGCCGGCTCCGGCTGCCCAAGCCGCAGGTCAAGCGCGGGGAGCGGCCCTGAGCACGACGCCGTTCGCCGGGCGCGCGGCCGAGACCTGGCTGGACAAGCTGGGTGGTCTGCGTGACGTCGTACGGCAGGAGATGGTGGCCCGGCAGTTGGACGAGCAGATAGCCGGGCGCTTCCCCGTGGGCAAGCGGCTGCGGGTGCTCGACGTCGGCATGGGCCAGGGCACCCAGGCGCTGCGGCTCGCACGGGCCGGGCACCAGGTGACCGGCGTGGAGCGGGACGCCACGATGATCGCCGCGGCGCGTGCCGCCCTGGCCGGCCACCCCGAGGGCATCCGCGAGCGGATGCGGATCGTCGAGGGCGACGGCCGGGACACCGGCGTGCACTTCCTTCCGGGCAGCTTCGACGTGGTGCTGTGCCACGGCGTGCTCATGTACGTGGAGGAGCCCGATCCGCTGCTCGCGGGACTGGCCCGGATGCTCGCACCGGGCGGGCTGCTCTCGCTCCTGGTGCGCAACGGCGACGCGCTCGCCATGCGCCCCGGCCTGCACGGCGACTGGGCCGGCACCCTGGGTGCCTTCGACACCACCGCCTATCGCAACCGCCTCGGTCTCGACGTCCGCGCGGACCGCCTCGCGACGCTGACGGCGAAGCTCGCGAGCATCGGCGCCCCGCTGCACACCTGGTACGGCGTACGGGTCTTCACGGACACGGCGCCCGACGGCGCCCCCGCCCCGGACGACCTCGAGACCCTGCTGGCCGCCGAGGAGCGCGCGGGCCGGACGGACCCCTACCGCGCGATCGCGGCCCTGCTGCATCTGTGCGGGGTGCGGGGCTAGGACCCGGCTCCGGCGCCCGTTCGGGTGTTCACCGGGGGCCGGGGGCACGGTGCGCGGCGAGACTCGGGGCATGGACGATTCCCGTATCGGTGTGTCCCGGCTGCTCGGTCCGGTGACGGTGCTGGCCTGCTTCCTGCTGCTCGTCACCGGCTGCTCGGGCGCCGGTTCCGACCGGGGCTCCGGGGGCGCGCGGGAGGGCGACACGGCGCAGGCGGCGGCGCCGCGCGCGGCCAACGACCTGCAAGCGGACTACGAGCGGGTGATCAAGGACGTACTGCCGTCGGTCGTGCAGATCCAGGCGGGCGACTCGCTGGGGTCCGGGGTCGTGTACGACGACAAGGGGCACGTCGTCACCAACGCGCACGTCGTCGGGGACGACAAGTCCTTCCGGGTGACGACCGCCCGCAACGAGGGCGCCATGGCCGCGAAGCTCGTCTCCTCCTATCCGGAGCAGGACCTGGCCGTCATCAAGCTGGACAAGGTGCCCGACGGCATGAAGGCGGCCCGCTTCGCGGACTCGGCGAAGGTCGAGGTCGGGCAGATCGTGCTGGCGATGGGCTCGCCGCTCGGCCTGTCCTCCAGCGTGACGCAGGGCATCGTGTCGGCGACCGGACGGACCGTCACCGAGGGCAGCGAGGGAGGCGGTACGGGCGCCACCATCGCCAACATGGTGCAGACGTCCGCGGCCATCAACCCCGGCAACAGCGGCGGCGCCCTGGTGAACCTCGACGGGCAGGTCGTCGGCATCCCGACGCTGGCGGCGACCGACCCGGGCCTCGGCGACAGCGCGGCGCCCGGCATCGGCTTCGCGATCCCGGCGTCGATGGTGACGACGGTGGCCGACCAGATCGTCAAGGACGGCCGGGTCACCGACTCGGGCCGGGCGGCGCTGGGCATCACCGCCCGTACGGTCGTCGACGACGGCTACCGGCCCGCCGGCGTGGCCGTCGTCGAGGTGAGTGACGGCGGGGCCGCCGACGACGCGGGGCTGCGGTCCGGGGACGTCATCGTGAAGCTGGGCGGCACGGACATCACCACCATCACCTCACTGGCCGAGGCGCTGGCGCCGATGCGGCCGGGCGGCCGGACGAAGGTGACGTACACCCGGGGCGGCGACGAGCACACCGCCGAGGTGACGCTGGGCGAGCAGTGACGGGGGCGCAGCCGCCCCCGCCCGCCCCTCGGGCCGTGGCCCCTCAGGCCTCGGCCTCGGCCTCGGTCTCGGTGTCCTCGGCGTGCAGGCTCATCGGGCCGTAGATCTCGGTGGAGTCCTCGAAGAGCCGCACCTGGTCGGTGCCGCCCTCCTTGAGGTCCTTCCAGTACTCCCCGACCCAGGACTCGGCGTCCCCTTGCGTGGTGAACTCCTCGGGCTGCACCGCGGGCTGGACCTCCGTCCCGTCGGCCGTCTCGAACCGCCACGTCCATGCCGCCATGTACGCCTCCAAGATGTGAGCACCTGCAGAGCGGAAGCCGGATCTTGGTCCGGCCTCCGACCGCAGCCTATGCGCTGGGCCGGGTGCGCCGTAGAAGGCCGGGTCGACCGGGTGCGGGGGGCCGTCCGCGCACCGAGGGGGGACTCGGGCGCGCATGTCGCCGGGCGACCGGCGAAAATCGGTGCGTGGACGTGACTCTGCTCGGCACCGGTGCCCCCGCGGGACTCCCCCGCCCCGACTGTTCCTGCGCGGCCTGTGCCGCGGCGCAGGGCGCTCAGGCGCGCGCGGCGACCGCGCTGCTGGTGGACGGGGCGCTGCTGCTCGACCTGACGCCCGGCGCCGCGTTCGCCGCGGCCCGGGCCGGGCGCTCCCTGACCGGTGTGCGGCAGGTGCTGCTCTCCCACCCGCACGACGGCCCGGCCGTGGAGGTGCCGGCCGGGCTGCCGCAGCCGGGGCGGGTGCCGGACGGGCGGGAGCTGGCGCTGCTGACCGGGCACCGGGTGCGGGCGGTGGCGCTGGACGCGCCGGGCACCGGGTACGCCGTGACGGGACCGGACGGCCGGCGGCTGCTGTACGTGCCGCCGGGCGGCGCCCCGGCCGGTCTCGAGGAGCCCGCGGAGCCGTACGACCTGGTCCTCGCGGACGTCGTGGGGCGGCCGGACGGGCTGGCGAAGCTGCGTGCGGTGGGCGCGGCGGGCTCGACGACGGACGTCGTCGCCGTCCACCTGGACCACGACGCGCCGCCGGGCCCGGAACTGGCGCGGCGGCTCGCGGCCGCCGGGGCCCGGGCGGTGCCGGACGGCACGACGCTGACGGTGGGCGCCTACGAGGACGTACCCGACGTACCGCGGCGCACCCTCGTGCTGGGCGGTGCCCGGTCGGGGAAGTCGGTGGAGGCCGAGCGCCGCCTGGAGTCCTTCCCGGACGTGCTCTACGTGGCCACCGGCGGCTCGCGGGGCGGCGACACGGAGTGGGCGGCCCGGGTCTGCGCGCACCGGGAGCGGCGCCCGGGGTCGTGGCGCACCACCGAGACCTGCGACCTGGTGCCGCTGTTGAAGGACGACGGCCCGCCGCTGCTCGTCGACTGCCTGTCGCTGTGGCTGACGGACGTGATGGACGCGGTCGGCGCGTGGGACGACGCGGAGTGGGCCGACGGCGGCGAACGGGCGCTCAGGGACCGGGTGCGGGAGCTGACGGAGGCGGTCCGCGCCACCCGGCGCACGGTCGTGGCGGTGTCGAACGAGGTCGGCTCGGGCATCGTCCCGGCCACCGCGTCCGGCCGCCGCTACCGGGACGAACTCGGGCGGCTGAACGCGGCGTTCGCGAACGAGTGCGAGCAGGTGCTGCTCGTGGTGGCGGGCCAGGCGCTGGTGCTACGGGGCTGACGCCTCCTTGCGCGCGATGACGCGGTGGCCGCGGGCGCCGGTGAGGACGGTGCAGCCCTGGGCCACCAGTTCGGCGCTCAGCCCCACGGGGTGCACGGGCAGCAGGCGGCGCGGGTCGGCCACGTCGACGAGCAGGTGACCGCCGGGCCGCAGCACCCCCAGCGCGGCCCGCAGTTCGGCCCGGGGGTCCGCGACGCGCTCCAGGTACTGGAAGAGGCTGACGACGTCGTAGCGGGCCCGCAGCCGGGCGGCGATGTGCGGGTCCGTCAGGCGGCCGACGTACGCCTCCTCGACGCGCTCGACCGCGCGGGCGCGCAGCACGCGGTGGGTGGGGTCCAGGCCGTCGAACGAGGTGTACGGGAAGTGCGTACGGGCGGTGCGCGGGAAGTCGGCGTCGCCGGTGCCGACGTCCAGCCAGCTCTCGGGCTCGGGACAGCGGCGGAGCATCGCGCGGGCGGCCAGTCCGTGTCTCAGCCGGACGCCGGCGCGGACCACGGGGTGTGCGGGGCCGGGTGTGAGCGGCGGGTTCCGGAAGACGTGGCGGCAGTCCGCACACCGTTCGAGGGCGGACCGGTGGGGTGCGCCCTGCCGCGGCCCGTCACCGCGCGGGCGGGTGCGCAGCCGCCGGGAGCCGCACCAGGGGCAGTCCTCGCGGTACGGCCCGTACGGGGGGACGGGAGGCACCGGAGGGACGGAGGCGGGAGGTGCGGAGGGTGCGGACATGGGCGGCTCCCGACGCGAGGCGAGGACGTACGAGGGACGTACGAGGGGGACGTACGACAATCCAGGCAAAACGTTACGTAGGTGATCACGATCCGGGGCGCAACGACGCCGCCCGGGCGCGCTGCCCACGGGCCCTCCTTCGTGTTCGACCGGGGCCGGTACTGTTCGGCGAATGAGCTCGCTGAATCTCGACGACTTCACCGACCTGATCGAGCGCCCCGACGGCGGGGTACGCCGCGACGCGGAGGCGCGCCGGGAGCGTCAGGTCGTCCCGCCCGGGTCGCTGGGCCGCCTGGACGACCTGGGCGAGTGGCTGGCGGCGGCCCAGTCCGCCGTACCGGTGCGGCCGGTCGAGCGGCCCCGGGTGGTGCTCTTCGCCGGTGACCACAAGGTCGCCGAGCTGGGTGTCTCGGCGCGGCCCGCGGGCGGTGCCGGTGAGCTGGTGCGCGAGGTGCTGGAGGGCGGCCGGCCGGTGTCGGTGCTCGCCAGGCGGCTGGACGTGCCCGTGCGCGTCGTCGACCTGGCCCTGGACTGCGACCCGGAGACCTTGCCGGCCGAGGTCGCGGGGCACCGGGTGCGACGGGCGGGCGGACGCATCGACGTCGAGGACGCGCTGACCCTCGAGGAGGCGGAGGCCGCCTTCCGGGCCGGGATGGCGGTGGCCGACGAGGAGGCCGACTCGGGCACGGATCTGGTGGTGCTCGGCGATGTGAGCGTGGGCGGGACGACGGCGGCGGGCGTCCTGGTCGCGGCGCTGTGCGGGACGGACGCGTCGGTCGTCACCGGGCGGGGCGGGCTGCCGATCGACGACCTGGCCTGGATGCGCAAGTGCGCGGCGATCCGTGACGCGCTGCGGCGTGCGCGGCCGGTGCTCGGCGACCAGTTGCAGCTCCTCGCCACGGTCGGCGGGGCGGACC
The DNA here is from genome assembly GCF_044591655.1 of Streptomyces sp. BBFR51. Classification (NCBI taxonomy): domain Bacteria; kingdom Bacillati; phylum Actinomycetota; class Actinomycetes; order Kitasatosporales; family Streptomycetaceae; genus Streptomyces; species Streptomyces sp. BBFR51. The sequence goes on from NZ_CP172448.1 coordinate 2,431,121, forward strand.
TCACCGCGATGACGGGCTTTTTGCTGCAGAGCGCGGTGCGGAAGATGCCGGTGATCCTGGACGGCGTCGTGACGGCGGCGTGTGCGCTGGTGGGGCAGCGGGTCGCCTTCCGGGCGCCGGACTGGTGGCTGGCCGCGCACGACAGCGGGGAGCCGGGCCAGGCCAAGGCGCTGGACCGGATGGCCCTGGAGCCGCTGCTGTCCCAGGGCGTGACGGTGGGTGAGGGTGCGGGGGGTCTGCTGGCGCTGCCCCTGGTACAGGCGGCGGCGACGCTGGCAGCGGAGCTGCCGGAGGTCTCCGATGGTGAGGCCGTGCCCGACGCGCAGTGAACCGGCGCCGCCGGCTCGGTCGGCGCGGGTGCCGTCGGTGGTCCGGGGCTTCCCCGGCGCCCCGCGTGGGTGTCGGCGTGGGGGTGGGGACGCGGGACCGGCGCTGGCCGGGTGCCGCCTGCGCCCACCCGTGCCGCCCCAGCGGCACGACTGCCCGCAGCTACGGGAGGGGGAGCGGCCACTGCCCGCAGCTACGGGAGGGAGAGCGGCCACCGCCCGCAGCTATGGGAGGGGGAGCGGCGGCTGCCCGCAGCTAATGGAGGGGGAGCGGCGGCTGCCGGCAGCTGCGCAGGCGGCGTCAGTGTTTGTTTGGGGTGGGGTCTGGGGGGCCTGCGATCCAGTTCTGGACTGTGCGGCGGGGGCCGGACCAGCGGCGGTCGTGGTGGTAGGCGCGCAGGCGGGACCTGGCGCGGGCGCGCGGGCGGCGGGCGTAGAAGCGTCGCGCCCAGGGTGAGCCGGGGCGGGCCAGCCGGATCGCGCCGATCAGCGCGACGAGCGGGACGATCACGCCGAAGATCGCGAGCCGCGCCTTCCCCTTGGCGAGGGCGAGCAGGGAGAACAGGAAGTTCCCCGCGACTGTCGCGATGACGTTCGCGCGGTCCTGCAACTCGTCCTGGGACACGCCGTCGACACCGAAGGGCGTGAACCCGGCGAGGACCAGCCCGACCAGGGCCGCGGTGAGCACCACGACCTCCACGCTCTTGCGCCCCGCCTCGGTCCAGTAGACGTCGTCGAGGTGCAGGATCAGCGCGAACTCGTCCAGGACGAGCCCCGCCCCGATACCGAAGACCACCGCCGCGAACGCGGAACCGAACCCGTGCCGGCCGCCCGCGACCGCGCCGAAGCCGCCGATGACGGTGAGGACGACCCCGGGGACCACGTGGTGGATGTGGACCCCGCCCGCCTTGACGTTTCCGAAGGGGCCCTTGCCCGCCCGGATGAGGCGGGTGATGACCCGGGTGATCACGAACGTCAGCACGAACGCCGTCAGCGCGAGGAGCAGCGGCAGCTTGCCCGGTTCCATGATGTTCCGCTGCCACCAATCTCCCATATGCGCACGTTACGGCGATACGCCGGGCACAGCCTTGCTCGCTTGCGCTGTTCCGGCCGGGGCCCCGAGGTTGTCCCCCGGATGACGCAGCATCCCCGCCCCTCGCCGGCGCCCTCCCGGCCGCCGGGTAGTCTGCGCCGGTGCTCAGGACCCCCTCCCCCGACGGCCTCCGGTTCGCCTTCGGCACCCTCACCGTGTTCCCGGTCGAGGTGACCCGCTGGGACCGGGACGCGGCGCGCGGCGGCATGCTGTGCGCGCCGCTGGCCGGGCTGGCCGTCGGCGTCGCCGCCGCGGGCGTCGGGCTCCTGCTGCTGGTGCTGGGCGCGGGAAGCCTGCTCGCCGCGGTCGCCACCGCCGCCGTACCCGCCGTACTCACCCGTGGACTGCACCTGGACGGGCTGGCGGACACCGCCGACGGCCTGGGCAGCGGCAAGCCCGCCGACGACGCCCTGCGGATCATGAAGCAGTCGGACATCGGCCCGTTCGGCGTACTCGCCCTCGTGTTCACGCTCCTCGCACAGGTGGCCGCCCTGACGCAGGCCTACGACGGCTCCTGGGCGCGGGGCGCGATCGCGGCCGTCGTCTCGGCGACCGCGGCCCGGCTGGCGCTCACTCTCGCCGCCCGCGCCGGGGTGCCCGCCGCCCGCCCGGAGGGGCTGGGCGCGGCGGTCGCCGGGGTCGTTCCGGCGGGCCGTGCGACGGCCGTGGCCACGGCGGTCACGCTGGCCGGCGCGGCGGCGGGCGCGTACCTGGGGCCGTACGACGCACTCCGCACGGCGCTCGCCGTCGTGTGCGCCGTCGCGGTCGCCGAACTGCTGCTGCGGCACTGCGTCCGCCGCTTCGGCGGCGTCACGGGCGACGTCTTCGGCGGGGTCGCGGAGACGGCGGCCACCACGGCTCTCGTGGTGCTCGTCCTCGGCTGAGACCTGAGCGCGGGGTGCGCTCAGCAGGCCTCGCGCCACACCCCCAGTTCGTACTTCTTCAGCATCGAACTCAGCCGCAGCTCACGGGAGTCGGCGCAGAAGCGCTCGGTCGGCAGCTCGTACTCGACGTGGAAGACGGCCTTGTCCGCGTCGATGAACGGCTGGTTGTCGGCGCACTCGCCGTACTGGGCGCACTGCTCGTTGACGGCGAAGTCGAAGTCGTCGACCAGTTCCGGGATCTGGTCCAGGTCGTTCTTCAGACCGACGGCCATGCCGCGGTCGTGGGCGAGGTCCGCGATCAGGCGGTTGTAGCGGAGCTGGTCGTCTGCGGTGAGCGGGAAGCCGGTCTCGTTCTTGTAGCCGTCCATGTTGTCCGGCTCGACCGCGTCGAAGCCCTTGTCCCGGCACATGTCGACGCGCTCGGCCATCAGCGGCTCCAGGACGTCGGTCGCGCGGATGTCGAGCCAGCGCTCGCCCTCCCAGCCGTTGCCCTTCCCCAGCACCGACTCCGGGAACTCCTCCGCGTCGGGGCGGAAGTCCTCCCAGGCGCCGGTGGAGACGTAGCAGATGACCTTGCGGCCGTCCTCGTGCAGAGAGGCGACCGTGGACCCGGGGTGGTCGAAGCCGTCGATGTCGTAGACCGGCACGTCGACGGAGGTGTCCAGTTCGCCGCTGAGCTGCCACTGCCAGGCGGTGCCGGGCCGCGGCCGCCAGTGGTCACGGTCCCCCGACGCCCCTTCGTCGGGGGACGACGTGCAGCCCGCCAGCAGCGGCAGGAGGAGGGCTATGGACAGGACCGGGCGTCTCACGGGGGTGCTCCAGGGTGGGGGCGGCGCGGTGGCGTACCCCAGGAATGATCTCCCATCCCGGCTCACCGGCGGGAAACCGCGGCCCCGCGGGAGGGAGCGGAGGCGGGCGCGAGCGTAGGCTCGTGCCGGGTGTTTGCCTGCCCAGGTAAAGACCGCATCGCAGGAGGGATCTAGGGTCGGTTGTCGGGCCCGGTCGACCCACCCGCATTCGGCCACTCAGGACTTCATACGGAAGCGAGATTTCACCACCGTGACTGCTCTCACTCTCAGCACCGCCGCGGCGCCCGGCCTGCGGGCCGACGCGATCGTGATCGGTGTCGCCAAGGGCGCGGCATCCAGGTCCGGGAACCTGGTCGTCGCACCGGGCGCCGAGGCCGTGGACAAGGCGTACGACGGCCGGCTCGCCGCCGTCCTGGAGACTCTCGGTGCCTCCGGCGCCGAGGGCGAGGTGACGAAGCTCCCCGCTCCGTCCGGCTTCAAGGCACCCGTCGTGGTGGCGGTGGGCCTCGGTGCCGAGCCCGAGAAGGACGCCGGGTTCGACGCCGAGGTGCTCCGCCGGGCCGCGGGCGTGGCCGCCCGCGCCCTGGCCGGCGCCAAGAAGGCCGCCTTCGCCCTCCCGCTCACCGAGGCCGCCGACGCGGGCGTCGTCGGTGAGGGCGTGCTGCTCGGCGCGTACTCCTTCGACGCCTACAAGGAGGCGGGCCAGGCGCAGGGCTCCGCCAAGGCCAAGAACGGCAAGGCCCCGCTGGCCGAGGCCGCGCTGCTCGGCGGCAAGCCCCGCGACAAGGCGTACAAGGCGGCGATCGAGCGTGCCGCGGCCGTCTCCGAGGAGCTGAACCGCGCCCGCGACCTGGTCAACACCCCGCCGAACGACCTCAACCCCGAGGCGTTCGCGGCCGTCGCGCAGGCGGCCGCGAAGGAGCACGGCATCAAGGTGCAGGTGCTGGACGAGAAGGCGCTCACCAAGGGCGGCTACGGCGGCATCCTCGGCGTCGGCGCCGGTTCGGCGGCCGGCCCGCGCCTGGTGAAGCTGTCCTACACCTCGTCCAAGGCGACGAAGTCCCTCGCCTTCGTCGGCAAGGGCATCACCTACGACTCGGGCGGCATCTCGCTGAAGCCGGCCGGGCACAACGAGACGATGAAGTGCGACATGGCCGGTGCCGCCGCCGTGTTCGCCGCCGTCGTGTCCGCCGCGCGCCTGGGCCTCGAGGTCAACGTGACCGGCTGGCTGGCGCTGGCCGAGAACATGCCCTCGGGCTCCGCGACGCGTCCGGGTGACGTGCTGCGCATGTACAGCGGCAAGACGGTGGAGGTGCTCAACACCGACGCCGAGGGCCGGCTCGTGCTCGCCGACGCGCTGTGGGCGGCCTCGCAGGAGAAGCCGGACGCGATCATCGACGTGGCGACGCTGACCGGCGCGATGATGCTGGCGCTGGGCAGCCGCACGTACGGGATCATGGCGAACGACGACGCGTTCCGCTCCGCGGTGCACGAGGCGGCGGAGGAGGCCGGCGAGCCGGCCTGGCCGATGCCGCTGCCGGAGCACCTGCGCAAGGGCATGGACTCGGCGACCGCTGACATCGCCAACATGGGTGAGCGGATGGGCGGCGGTCTGGTGGCCGGTCTCTTCCTGCGCGAGTTCGTCGGCGAGGACATCGCCTGGGCGCACCTGGACATCGCGGGCCCCGCCTTCAACGAGAGCGCCCCGTTCGGGTACACGCCGAAGGGCGGCACGGGTACGGCGGTGCGGACGCTGGTGCGGGTCGCCGAGCTGGCGGCTGCGGGGGATCTGGGCTAGGCCGCCCGGTGGGTCGGGGGTGCGGGTGATCGGCGGCTGCGGGTCCGTTGTGGCTTGTCGCGCCCACGCTGCACAGCCGCTGATCAAACGCAGCCCCGCCCCCCTTGGGTGGGTGTCCTGCCCTCCGCCGAAGGAACCGGGGAAGCCCGTCACAGTTCGGGCGGGGACCCGGTCATAGTGGGAGGGCGGGCTCGAACGTGGGGCGTCTCACACCCCGGCCCCACGTCTCGTTCGCCTCTCACAAGTGCGAAGATGGAGCTCGGCAGGACAGGGCCCACCCAAGGGCCGAGAACAATGAGCGGCCGGACACCCCGCCGCCCGACCGGTCACTGGAGACCGGCGTGGCGCACATGCATGGAGGACGTGACGTGGCGAACGACGCCAGCACCGTTTTCGACCTAGTGATCCTCGGCGGTGGCAGCGGTGGTTACGCCGCGGCCCTGCGCGGGGCGCAGCTGGGCCTGGACGTCGCCCTGATCGAGAAGAACAAGCTCGGCGGCACCTGCCTGCACAACGGCTGCATTCCCACCAAGGCCCTGCTCCACGCGGGCGAGATCGCCGACCAGGCCCGCGAGAGCGAGCAGTTCGGCATCAAGACGTCCTTCGAGGGCGTCGACATGGCGGGCGTGCACAAGTACAAGGACGACGTGATCGCCGGCCTGTACAAGGGCCTGCAGGGTCTGGTCGCCTCCCGCAAGGTGACCTACATCGAGGGTGAGGGCCGACTGTCCTCGCCCACCTCCGTCGACGTGGGCGGCCAGCGCGTCCAGGGCCGCCACGTGCTGCTCGCGACCGGCTCCGTGCCGAAGACGCTGCCGGGCCTGGAGATCGACGGCGACCGGATCATCTCCTCGGACCACGCCCTCAAGCTGGACCGCGTGCCGAAGTCCGCGATCGTGCTGGGCGGCGGCGTCATCGGCGTCGAGTTCGCCTCCGCGTGGAAGTCCTTCGGCACCGACGTCACGGTCATCGAGGGCCTCAAGCACCTCGTCCCGGTCGAGGACGAGAACAGCTCCAAGCTCCTGGAGCGCGCCTTCCGCAAGCGGGGCATCAAGTTCAACCTCGGCACCTTCTTCCAGAAGGCCGAGTACACCCAGGACGGCGTCAAGGTCACCCTCGCCGACGGCAAGGAGTTCGAGGCCGAGGTCCTGCTCGTCGCCATCGGCCGCGGCCCCGTCTCGCAGGGTCTGGGTTACGAGGAGGCCGGGGTCGCCATGGACCGCGGTTTCGTCCTCGTCGACGAGTACATGCGGACCAACGTCCCGACCATCTCCGCCGTCGGTGACCTCGTTCCCACCCTCCAGCTCGCGCACGTCGGCTTCGCCGAGGGCATCCTGGTGGCGGAGCGGCTCGCCGGCCTGAAGACCGTCCCGGTCGACTACGACGGCGTGCCGCGGGTGACGTACTGCCACCCGGAGGTCGCCTCCGTCGGCATCACCGAGGCCAGGGCCAAGGAGATCTACGGCGCGGACAAGGTCGTCGCCCTGAAGTACAACCTCGCGGGCAACGGCAAGAGCAAGATCCTCAAGACCGCGGGCGAGATCAAGCTCGTCCAGGTCAAGGACGGTGCCGTGGTCGGCGTCCACATGGTCGGCGACCGTATGGGCGAGCAGGTCGGCGAGGCGCAGTTGATCTACAACTGGGAGGCGCTGCCCGCCGAGGTCGCGCAGCTCATCCACGCGCACCCGACGCAGAACGAGGCGATGGGCGAGGCCCACCTCGCGCTGGCCGGCAAGCCGCTGCACTCCCACGACTGACCTGCCCCGGTCACTGGGCGCGACGACACAGACTTCCGCAATTCGTAAGGAGCAACCGAAACCATGGCGGTTTCCGTAACCCTTCCGGCGCTCGGCGAGAGCGTCACCGAGGGCACCGTCACCCGTTGGCTGAAGGCCGAGGGTGAGCGCGTCGAGGCCGACGAGCCGTTGCTCGAGGTCTCGACCGACAAGGTCGACACCGAGATCCCGGCCCCGGCCTCCGGCGTGCTGTCCTCCATCAAGGTCGCCGAGGACGAGACCGTCGAGGTCGGCGCCGAGCTGGCGCTGATCGACGACGGCTCCGGCGCCCCGGCCGCCGAGGCCGCCCCGCAGGCCGAGCAGGTCGCCGAGCCGGCCCCCGAGCCCGCCGCGGCCGCCCCGTCCACCGAGCAGGCCGCCCCGGCGCCCGCTCCGAGCGCCGAGCAGTCCACCGGCGGCGGCTCCGCCGAGGGCACGGACGTCGTCCTGCCCGCGCTCGGCGAGTCCGTCACCGAGGGCACCGTCACCCGCTGGCTGAAGTCGGTCGGTGACAGCGTCGAGGAGGACGAGCCGCTGCTCGAGGTGTCGACGGACAAGGTCGACACCGAGATCCCGGCGCCCACCTCCGGCACCCTGCTGGAGATCGTGGTCGGCGAGGACGAGACGGCCGAGGTCGGCGCCAAGCTCGCCGTCATCGGCGCCGCCGGTGCCGCGCCGGCCGCCGCTCCGGCTGCCCCCGCCGCCCCGGCCCAGCCCGAGCCCACCCCGGCCCCGGCCGCTCCGGCGCCCGCACCGGCCGCCCCGGCTCCGGCTCCGGCCGCCGCGGCGCCCGCACCGCAGGCACCGCCGGCTCCCGCCCCGCAGCCCACCGCTCCGGCGCCCGCGCCGGCCCCGGCCGCCGCTCCGGCTGCCCCGGCCGCCGCCCAGCCGGTGGACGACGGTGCCTACGTCACCCCGCTGGTGCGCAAGCTCGCCGCCGAGAACGGTGTCGACCTGTCCACCGTCAAGGGCACCGGCGTCGGTGGCCGTATCCGCAAGCAGGACGTCATCGCCGCCGCCGAGGCCGCGAAGGCCGCCGCCCCGGCTCCGGCCGCCGCCGCTCCTGCCGCCGCCGCGAAGAAGGCCCCCGTCCTGGAGGCCTCCCCGCTGCGCGGTCAGACCGTGAAGATGCCGCGGATCCGCAAGGTCATCGGCGACAACATGGTCAAGGCGCTGCACGAGCAGGCGCAGCTGTCGTCGGTCGTCGAGGTCGACGTCACCCGCCTGATGAAGCTGCGCGGCCGGGCCAAGGAGTCGTTCGCGGCCCGTGAGGGCGTCAAGCTCTCCCCGATGCCGTTCTTCGTGAAGGCCGCGGCCCAGGCGCTGAAGGCCCACCCGGCCGTCAACGCCAAGATCAACGAGGCCGAGGGGACCATCACCTACTTCGACACCGAGCACATCGGTATCGCGGTGGACTCCGAAAAGGGCCTGATGACCCCGGTCATCAAGAACGCCGGTGACCTCAACATCGCCGGTATCGCCAAGGCCACGGCCGAGCTGGCGGGCAAGGTCCGCGCCAACAAGATCACTCCGGACGAGCTGTCCGGCGGGACCTTCACCATCAGCAACACCGGTTCGCGCGGCGCGCTGTTCGACACGATCATCGTGCCGCCGGGCCAGGTCGCCATCCTCGGCATCGGTGCCACGGTCAAGCGTCCGGCCGTCATCGAGACGGAGGAGGGCACGGTCATCGGCGTCCGCGACATGACGTACCTGACCCTGTCCTACGACCACCGTCTGGTGGACGGCGCCGACGCCGCCCGTTACCTGACGGCGGTCAAGGCGATCCTGGAGGCGGGCGAGTTCGAGGTCGAGCTCGGCCTGTAGTCCCTGCGCACAGTGGGCCTGTACGGTGCCCCCGCCCGGAGTCGTCCGGACGGGGGCACCGTCACGTTGTGACGAGGGTATGCCGTGTAAGTCTCGTCTCACCTGCGTCAAAGCGCCCCCGTGCGCCCTTCCCGCCCGCCGTGACGGCCGTATTGTCTAAACGTCAATCGCCCCAGAGGGCCGAAGGGGCCCTCTCCCGAAGGAGCTCTCATGACCGCGCCCGTCGTCCACTCGCTGCGCGAACAGATCCGCGAGCACATCCTGGAAGGGATCATCAGCGGACGCTGGCAGCCGGGCGAGCGGATCGTGGAGCGCAGGATCGCCACCGAGCTCGAGGTCAGCCAGACGCCGGTGCGGGAGGCGCTGCGGGAGCTCGAATCGCTGCGGCTGATCGAGTCGGCGCCGAACAAGGGCGTGCGGGTGCGCAATCTGACCGCCGCCGACCTGGAGGAGAGCTACCCGGTCCGGGCCGGTCTGGAGGCCATCGCGGCCGAGCTGGCGGCGGAGCGGCTCGCCGTGGACTGCTCGGCCCTCGAACCGCATGTCGCCGCGCTGTACGAGGCTGACCGGGTGTCGGACGGGACGGGCCAGGTCCGGCACACGGTGGGCTTCCACCGGGAGCTGGTGCGGGCGGCGGGCAACTCGGTGCTGCTGCACACGTGGGAGGGGCTGGGGATCGAGGTGTTCACGGCGCTGTCGATACGGTGGCTGGGAACGGTGCAGCAGTCCTACGCGGAGGAGCACGAGGAACTGGTCGCGGCCTTCCGCCGCCGTGACCCGCGCATCCCGGAGATCGTCAAGTCCCACGTCCTGGGCTGCGCCCCCCGGGCGTAGACCCCCGTTCCGCTACGAACGGCGCAGCCGTTCAGGGGCAGGGCGCGGGGAACTGCGCGACCAGCCCACTGCGCGACCAGCCCCGACGCACCCGCGGACGCCACACCGCCGAACCCCAGAGCTCATCCGCGCCCACCCTCTCTCACCTGCACAAACCCCCAACGGAACCGTCACTCCGTGCCATCGCCGAAGGCACCCCGTGCCGACTTTCTCGTGATCAAGAGGTTTTGCCCCTCAACCCTTTGATCGATCATCGATCAGGGAGTTAGAGTCACCTTTGGACTCTCACCGGAGCCCAGCCCTGTCCTGCCAAAGACTTAGGGCACCCCCGAACCCTTGCCGATGAGGGAACCCCCTTCGACTGAGGAAGGCGGCGACATGACCGACCCCAAAGCCATCCAGCCGAGCGAGCTCGACCAGCTCCCGGACCGCGACCCCGAGGAGACCGCCGAATGGCAGGCCTCCCTGGACGCCGTCACCCAGGCGGCCGGGCCGCACCGTGCCGCGTATCTGATGCGCCGCACGCTGGAGCGCGCCGAGGGCGCGGGCCTCGCGCTGCCGAAGCTGCTGGAGACCGACTACGTCAACTCCATCCCGACCGCCGCCGAGCCCACCGTGGACGGCGACGAGGCGATGGAGCAGCGGATCACCGCCTGGAACCGCTGGAACGCGGCGGCGATGGTGACCCGCGGCAGCAAGTACGGCGTCGGCGGCCACATCGCCACCTTCGCCTCCGCGGCCTGGCTGTACGAGACCGGCTTCAACCACTTCTTCAAGGGCAAGGAGGGTGACGGCTCCGGCGACCAGCTCTACATCCAGGGCCACGCCTCCCCCGGCATCTACGCCCGCGCCTTCCTCGACGGCCGGCTGAGCGAGGAGCAGCTCGACAACTTCCGCCGCGAGGCCGGGGGCAACGGACTGCCGTCCTACCCGCACCCGCGCCGCCTGCCCTGGCTGTGGGAGTTCCCCACCGTCTCCATGGGTCTCGGCCCGATCTCCGCGATCTACCAGGCGCGGTTCAACCGCTACCTGACCAGCCGCGGCATCAAGGACCTGACGAACTCCCACGTGTGGGCGTTCCTCGGTGACGGCGAGATGGACGAGCCGGAGTCCACCACCGCGCTCACCCTCGCCTCCCGTGAGGGCCTGGACAACCTGACCTTCGTCATCAACTGCAACCTGCAGCGCCTCGACGGTCCGGTCCGCGCCAACTTCAAGATCGTGCAGGAGCTGGAGGCCCAGTTCCGCGGCGCCGGCTGGAACGTGATCAAGTCGCTGTGGGGCACGGCGTGGGACGAGCTGTTCCAGCTCGACACCACCGGCGCTCTCGTACGCCGGCTGCGCGAGGTACCCGACGCGCAGGTGCAGACGTACCAGACGCGCGACGCCGCCTACATCCGCGAGGACTTCTTCAACAAGGACCCGCAGCTCGCCGAGATGGCGAAGCTCCTGTCCGACGACAAGATCCTCGAGTGCTTCCACTTCTCGCGCGGCGGTCACGAGTCCCGCAAGGTGTACGCCGCCTACCGGGCCGCGCTCGCGCACGAGGGCGCGCCGACCGTGATCCTGGCCCAGACGGTCAAGGGCCACACCCTCGGCTCGGGCTTCGCGTCCAAGAACGCCAACCACCAGATGAAGAAGCTCTCGGTGGACGAGTTCAAGGACATGCGCGACCTGCTCGGCCTGCCGATCGCGGACAGCGCCTTCGTCGACGGCGTGGTCCCCTACGGCCACCCGGGCGCCGACTCCCCCGAGGTGCGCTACCTCCAGGAGCGCCGTGCCGCCCTCGGCGGTCCGGCCCCGGCCCGCCGTGTCCACCCGCCGGCGCCGCTGCCCCCGGCCGCCGACAAGGCGTTCGCGTCCTTCGACAAGGGCTCCGGCTCGCAGAACGTGGCCACCACCATGGCCTTCGTCCGCCTGGTCAAGGACCTGGTCCGCGACAAGGAGACCGGCAGGCGCTGGGTGCCGATCGTCCCCGACGAGGCGCGCACCTTCGGCATGGAGAGCCTCTTCCCGTCCCTCGGGATCTACTCCCCCAAGGGCCAGACGTACGAGCCGGTCGACCGCGACCAGCTGATGTACTACAAGGAGGCCAAGAACGGCCAGATCCTCAACGAGGGGATCACCGAGGCCGGTTCGATGGCCGACTTCATCGCCGCTTCGACGTCGTACGCGACGCACGGCGAGGCGATGATCCCGTTCTACATCTTCTACTCGATGTTCGGCTGGCAGCGCACCGCCGACCAGATGTGGCAGCTCGGCGACCAGCTCGGCCGCGGCTTCCTGGTGGGCGCCACCGCCGGCCGCACGACGCTGACCGGTGAGGGCCTGCAGCACGCGGACGGCCACTCCCCGGCCATCGCGGCGACCAACCCGGCCGCGCTGTCGTACGACCCGGCGTTCGCGTACGAGATCGCGACGATCGTCAAGGACGGCCTGCGCCGCATGTACGGCGAGGCGGCCCCGGGCGAGGACCCGAACGTCTTCTACTACCTGACGGTCTACAACGAGCCGATGCCGCAGCCGGCCAAGCCGTCCGGCGCCGGTGTCGACGAGGGCATCGTCAAGGGCCTGTACCGCTTCAACACGGCGGAGTCCGCGGGTCTGACCCCGGTCGCGAACGCCCCGCGCATCCAGCTCCTCGGCTCCGGTACGGCGATCCACTGGACGCTCAAGGCGCAGCGGCTGCTCGCCGAGGAGTGGGGCGTGGCCGCCGACGTGTGGTCCGCGACCTCCTGGACGGAGCTGCGCCGGGACGCGATGGACGCCGACGCTGCGCTGCTGCTCGGCGAGGAGCGGACGCCGTACGTCCGCCAGGCGCTCCAGGGTGCCGAGGGCCCGGTGCTCGCGGTCTCCGACTACATGCGCCAGGTCCCGGACCAGATCGCGCAGTGGGTCGAGCAGGACTACTCGTCGCTCGGCGCCGACGGCTTCGGTCTGTCGGACACCCGCGACGCCGCCCGCCGCCACTTCGGCGTGGACGCGGAGTCCATCGTGGTCGCGGCCCTGGCCCAGCTCGCCCGGCGCGGCGAGGTCAAGGCGACGGCCGTGAAGGAGGCGCGCGAGCGCTACGGCCTGTAGGCGCCTGGGCCGGTAGAGGCCAGGCAGCTGTCCGGGAGGCCCTCGCTTCGGCGGGGGCCTCCTGCATGATGTGGACATGCGCGCTGCCCGCCTCATCAAGATGGTGCTGCTCCTCCAGTCCCGCCCGAGCATGACCGCCGCCGAGCTGGCCCGGGAGCTGGAGGTGTCGGAGCGGACCGTGACGCGGGACGCGCAGGCGCTGTCGGAGGCGGGCGTGCCGGTGTACGCGGAGCGCGGGCGCGCCGGGGGCTACCGGCTGATCGGCGGGTACCGCACCCGGCTCACGGGGCTGGCCAGGGGCGAGGCGGAGGCGCTCTTCCTGTCCGGGGTCCCCGGCGCGCTGCGCGAGATGGGCCTGGAGGACGCGGCCTCGGCGGCCCGTCTGAAGGTGTCGGCGGCCCTGCTGCCCTCCCTGCGGGACGCCTCCCGTACGGCGGCCCAGCGCTTCCACCTGGACGCGCCGAACTGGTTCCGCGAGCCCAGGACGCCCGAGCTGCTGCCGGCGGTGGCCGACGCGGTCTGGGACGACCGGCTGGTCGCGGCGCGCTACCGGCGCGGGCGGGACGAGGTGGTCCGGGAGCTGGAGCCGTACGGGCTCGTGCTGAAGGCGGGGGTCTGGTACCTGTGCGCACGGGTCGCGGGGGCGGCGGACGGCGGGCCGTACCGGGTGTACCGGATCGACCGGTTCACTGCGGTGGAGGCGGGCGAGGAGCGTTTCGCGCGGGACGAGGAGTTCGATCTGCCCGCGTTCTGGGCGGAGCGGGCCGAGCAGTTCGCGCGGTCGATCCTGCGGTCCGAGGTGGTGGTGCGGCTGTCCGCGGAGGGCGTGCGCGCCCTGTCGTACGCCGTGGACGCGCTGTCCGCCCGGGAGGCGCTGTCGGCCGCGGGGGCGCCGGACGCGGACGGGTGGGTGACGGTGACGCTGCCCGTGGAGTCCGAGGAGGTCGCGCACACCCAGTTGACGGGGCTGGGTCCCGAGGTGGAGGTGCTGGCGCCCGGGAGCCTGCGGGAGCGGTTCGCGCGGGACGCCCGGCGGCTGGCGGGGCTGTACGCCGGCGCGGACCCCGCCGGCGGCTGACGATCGCCGCATAACGATCCGCCGCACTCCACGTGCGTCCCACCCCTCCAGGACCGATGCTGGACCAGTGATGGACGAGACGGAGTTCTGGGAGTTGATCGACGCCGCCCGGCAGGGCGCCGACGGCGATCCCGAGGACCAGGCCGACCTGCTCGTGGAGCGGCTGCTCGGGATGGACCCGGACCTGGTGCTCGACTTCGCCCGCCATTTCGAGGCCCGTTACAACCGCGCCTGCACCTGGGACCTGTGGGGCGCCGCCTGGGTGCTGCTCGGCGGGGCGAGCGACGACGCCTTCGACTTCTTCCGGTGCTGGCTCATCGGCCAGGGCCGTGAGGTGTACGAGGGCGCGGTGCACGAGCCCGACTCGCTCGCGGAGCTGCTGGACGACTTCGACGAGGAGCTGGACGGCGACGGCGAGGAGCTGGGCTACGCGGCCGACGAGGCCTACGAGCAGCTCACCGGTACCGTCGCCCCTGACCTGGGCATCGCGCCCGCGCCCGCGGAGCCGCTGGGCACGCCGGTCGACCTGGAGAACGACCGGGCACTCGCCGAGCGGCTGCCCCGGCTGACGGAGCGGTTCGGGCCGGAGTGACCGCAGTCACCTCAGTGAGGCTCCCGGGCGGGGGTCATCCGGAGCGGCCCTGGAGGCGGGCGGCCGTGTCCCTGATGTCCGGGAGGCGGGCGGTGAGGGCCGCGCCCGGGCAGCTGGTCTGGTAGCCGTCGTCGTGGCCCGCGACGGCGGGCAGGGTCGCGGTGGCGCCCGCGGCGTACCGGCTGAGGCCGTTGCTGGAGATCAGGGCGACCTTCGCGCGCGGGTCGGTGCCGCTCTCGCCGAGTTTCCAGGCGGCCACGGCGGCGATCGCGTCGGTCAGCTCGTCGGGCACGGGCACCCCTTCGGTGAAGGTGCCGAGGGCGGCGATCCCGGTGGTGCGGTGGTTGAAGCCCTGGGTGTGGGCGCCGGTGACGGGCCGCTCGATGCCGCCGGCCCGGCCCTCGTAGACGGTGCCGCAGCGGTCGACGACGAAGTTGTAGCCGATGTCGTCCCAGTCCCGGCCGCCGGTCTGGCCGAGGTACACGCCGCGCAGGATGTCCGGCACGTCGGCGCAGTCGTAGCCGTTCGGCGTGTCCGTGTGGTGGACGAAGACGGCGAGGACCCGGTCGTCGTAGCGCGGGGCGGGCTGCGTGCGGGCGGCGTCGCCCAGCCATCGCGACCGGGGCACGATGGGCGGCCGGGGCGCGGCGTACCGGTCGGCGACGGCGGCCGGGCCGGCCTGCGCATCGGCCGCCCGCTCCACACCGTTCGCACACAGCGCCAGCGCGGCGACGGCGGCCAGCCCGGGCAGGGCGCCGAGCAGCGCCCGTACCGCCACCGGCATCCGGTGGGCGCCGGGTATGCGGCCGGCACGTCGCTCCCGGGCCCCACGCAGTCCTCGGAAGACTCGCATGGTCCCACTGTCCGGCGGATCCGGTCTGTCCGCGATGTGTGCTGTGCCACCCGGTGGAACCATCGTCCTGGTCCACGGCGTTTCAGGGGTGACCGCACACACACTCGCTCGCACGGGTGGCCGTTTTTTGGACAGTCGTGCGCCCAAGGCTGATCACCGGGCCGGTACGGCACGTACTGAGGGTCCCGGGGTCCGGTAGAAAGGCGGTTCGCGTGGACCTGCTCGACATCGTGCTGGTGCTGGTGGTGCTGGTCTACGCGGCCTCCGGCTACCGGCGCGGACTGGTGGCCGGCTGTGTCTCGCTGGCCGGCTTCGTGGGCGGCGCGGTGCTCGGCGTGTGGATCCTGCCGTGGGTGATGGACCTGGTGGCGGCGGGCTCGACGGCGGCGACGGTGACCGCGGTGGTCACGGTGCTGCTGCCGGCGATGGTGGGCCACGAGCTGGCGGGGCGTCTCGCACTGCGCCTGCGCCGGGAACTGGACGCCGGACCGCTCCGGGTGGCCGACGGCGTCGGCGGGGCGGTGGCGAACTCGGCGGCCGCGCTGATCGTGGCGTGGGTGGCGGCGAGCGTCCTGGCGGCCTCCTCGTCCCCGCTGCTCACCTCGGCGATCCGGGACTCGACGCTGCTGGGCGCCGTGCAGCGGGTGATGCCGGACACCACCCCGGCGTGGTTCTCGGGGGCGACGTCCGCGCTGGCCGACGCGGGCTTCCCGCAGGTCTTCAACCCGTTCGAGAACGAGTCGGCCGCCGAGGTCGCCGAGCCCTCGGGAGACAGTGTCACGGCGGCGGCCACCAGGGCGGCCAAGCTCAGCACGGTGAAGGTGGAGGGCGTCGCCGGCACCCAGGGCCGGGAGGGCAGCGGCTTCGTGTACGCGCCGGAGCACGTGATGACCAACGCCCACGTGGTGGCCGGCATCGACGACCCGGGGGTGCGGATCGGCGGGGTGGGTCCCGAGTACCGGGCGCGGGTGGTGCTCTTCGATCCGGACAAGGACGTGGCCGTGCTGTACGTCCCGGACCTGACCGCGCCGGTGCTGCGCTTCGACCAGGACGCCTCGCGCGGCGACGCGGCGGTGGTCGCGGGCTATCCGCAGGACGGCGACCTGGATCTGCGGGCGGCGACGGTGGCGAACCGGATCCGCGCCACCGGCCAGAACATCTACAACGACGAGAACGTCACGCGGGAGATCTACTCGATCCGTTCCACGGTCCGTCCCGGCAACTCGGGCGGACCGCTGCTGACCACCGACGGCCGGGTGTACGGCGTGGTGTTCGCCCGTTCCACCTCCGACGCCGAGACCGGCTACGTGCTGACGGCGGCCGAGGTGGCCGGCGAGGCACGGAGCGCGGCGGACGCGACGGAGGCGGTGGACACGGGCGATCCGGTCACGTCGTGACCGCGAGCGCGGCCGGTCACGTCAGCGAGCGGCCCATCAGCACGTCGTCGACGTACGCGCCGTCGAGGTGGAACTCCTCCGGCTGCACGCCCTCGACGACGAAGCCCTCGGACTCGTAGAGCTTGCGCGCGGTGGTGTTGTGGCCGAGGACGCGCAGGGTGATGCGCCGGGCGCCCAGGCGCCGTGCCTCCTCGACGGCGGCGCGGACCAGGGCGCGCCCGGCGCCGTGCCCGCGGGCCGCGTCGGCGACGGCGAGGCCTCGGATCTGGCGTACGTGGGCGTTGGAGGCCAGTTCGGTGGGGAAGCCGAGGCGGACGTAGCCGACGAGCGTGCCGTCGAGTTCGGCGACGAGGTGGTCGCCGGGGCCCGAATGCTCGCGGAAGAAGGGGGCGTCCGGCCCGGGCGGGGAGTCGACGGCGTGCAGGGGGGACCAGGTGTCACGGTCGAGCCGGCGCAGTGCTTCCTCGTCATCGGACCTGGCAGGGCGTATGTGCGGGGCTGGCATGACGATCACTGTACGACGCGGTGGCGGGGGCCGGTCCGGGGTTTTCCCGTGGCCACCCGGCAGGATGGGCGCATGGACTTGGAACGTTCCCGCATCGCGGTGGCCGGCGCCTCCGGTCTCATCGGCAGCGCACTGGTGCGGTCCCTGACCGCGGACGGGCACGAGGTGGTGCGCCTGGTGCGGCACGAGCCCCGGGGCACGGACGAGGTCCGGTGGGACCCGGAGAACGGTCGGGTGGACACGGCCGGACTCGCCGGCTGCGACGCCGTGGTGAACCTGGCCGGGGCCGGGGTGGGCGACCGCCGCTGGACCGACGCGTACAAGACACGCATCCGCAGCAGCCGGGTGCACGGGACGACGGCGCTCGCGGAGGCCGTCGCCTCGCTGGAGCGGCCGCCGCGGGTCTTCGTGAACGGCAGCGCGATGGGCTTCTATGGGGAGACCGGCGACCGGGCCGTGGACGAGAGCGCGCCCGCGGGCGAGGGCTTCCTGCCCTCCGTGTGCGTGGAGTGGGAGGCCGCGGCGGCACCCGCCCGGGAGGCGGGCGTACGGACGGTGTTCACGCGGACCGGGCTGGTCGTCGCGCGCGGGGGCGGGGCCTGGGGGCGGCTCTTCCCGCTCTTCCGGGCGGGGCTCGGCGGACGGCTGGGCGACGGGTCGCAGTACTGGTCCTTCGTGGCGCTGCACGACGAGGTGGCGGCGATCCGGCACCTGATGGACCGCGAGGACCTGTCCGGCCCGTTCAACCTGACCGCCCCGCGCCCGCTGACGAACCGTGAGATCACCGTGGCGATGGGGCGGGTGCTGCACCGGCCGACGCCCTTCGCGGTGCCCGCGCCGGTGCTGCGCGCCGCGCTCGGCGAGATGGCGGGCGACGTCCTCGGCAGTGCCCGGGTCCTCCCCACCCGCCTCCTGGAGTCGGGCTTCCGCTTCGCCTTCCCGGAGATCGACGGGGCGATCCGGGCGGCGCTGTGAGGTGAGGGCGGCGTGGGGACGTGGGGACGTGGGGGCGGCGAAGGGGCGTAGGGGTGTGCCGGGAGCGATGCCTTCGATTGCCTCCCGACCGCCTCCCGACCGCGTCCCGACCGCATTTCGACGCCCTCCGACCACATGACGGCCCTACCGCGTCCATATGCGACCGTCGTGCGACCGTGCCCTGTCTCCGTGCGACTCCCGTTGACCGTTCCGGGTCCTAACCTCGTCTTGAACTCGGGTATTCCTCAAGCCGGTTGGGGGCATGACGTCTCCAGCGGCCGCGCAACCTCGAGGAGGGGCACGTGCTTGAGCCCGCGTACCAGGCGGACGTCGTCGTCGTGGGAGCCGGGATCGCCGGACTCGCCGCGGCGCATCGGCTGACCGGCGCAGGAGTGACGACGACGGTCCTTGAGGCCGCCCATACGGTCGGCGGCAGGATGGCGACCGAGAAGGTCGACGGTTTCCGGCTCGACAGAATCGCACAGCTGCTGTCCACGGCGTACCCCGAACTGCGCCGCACCCCCGGGCTCGACGGCCTCGCGCTGCTGCCCTTCGCCCCCGGGGTCCTGCTGCACAGCGAGGGCCGTCACCACCGCGCGGGCGCCCCGGCGGGCGGACGGAGCGCAAGGGGCGCACTCCACGCGGTGCGCGCCCTCGCGAGCGCCCCTCGGTCGATGCCCACGCCCCGGCGTGCGATCCACGCGCCCGGCGCGTCCGGGAGGACCGCCACCCTGCCCCGTACCCGGGCGGGCGCCCCGCTCGGCACCGCGGTCGACCAGGCCCGGCTCGGCGCCGCGCTGACCCGGCTCGCGAGCACCCCGGCGGAACGGCTGCTGGCCCGCCCGGAGTTGCCCGCGGCCCGGGCACTGGCGGCCCGCGGGCTGCCGGCCCGCACGATCGACGGCTTCCTGCGTCCGCTGCTCGCCGCCCTGCTGTGCGACCCGGACCTGACGACCTCCAGCCGGTGCGCGGACCTCGCGCTGCGCGCCTTCGCCGGTGGGCGGCTCGCCCTGCCCGAGGGCGGCGCCGAGGCCCTGCCGGAGCAGCTCGCGCGGACGCTGCCGCCGGGCACCGTACACACCGGCGTCCGCGTCACCTCGGTCGCGACCAACGCCGTGACCACCGCGGAGCACGGGGTCATCCGGTGCCGGGCGGTCCTGGTGGCGACCGACGCCCGCGCGGCGGCCGAGCTGCTGCCGGGGCTGCGGGTGCCGGACTTCCACCCGGTGACGGTGGTGCACCACACGACCGACGAACCGCCGACGACCGGCGCGTCCCTGCTGCTCGACGCGGACCGCGGCGGCCCGGTCGCCCACACGGCGGTGGTCAGCCGGGTGGACCCGTCCCGTGCGCCGACCGGGCGCACCCTCGTCTCCTCGACGGTCCTCGGTCCTCCCCCGTCCGACGTCGACACCGCCGTACGCATCCACCTCTCGCGCCTGTACGGCACCCCCACCACCCGCTGGGAGACCCTCGCCGTGCACCACACGCCCGAGGCGGTGCCCGCGATGCGCCCGCCGCACGACCCGCGCAGGCCGGTACGGCTGCTGGCCGGCCTGTACGTGTGCGGCGACCACCGCGACACCAGTACCGCCCAGGGCGCGCTGCACTCGGGCCACCGGGCCTCGGCGGCGATCCTGACGGACCTGGGGGCGGGCCGGCCGATGCACACGGCGGAGCAGGCGGCGACGGCCCGCGCGGCCTAGTCCCGTCGCGGCCTGCCGCTACCCCAGGGCCGCCACCTTGTCCCGGTACCCCCGCACCGGAGGCGCGTCCCGGTAGGGCTCCAGGCGTCGTTCGAAGTCGCGGACGTACTCCGTGGCCCGTACCGAGCGCATCTCGGCCGCCTGCCCGGCCGCCTCGGCGGCCAGCTGGCAGGCCTGGTCGAGCTCGCCCAGGCCGAGGCGGGCGGTGGCGAGGACCACCCGGCAGAACAGCCGGCTGCGGGCGTAGACGGGGGCGCGCAGTTGCAGCGAGCGCTCCGCGTGCTGGGCGGCGGCGCGGAACTGTTGCAGGTCGCGGTGGCAGTGCCCGAACTCGTCGGCGAGTTGCGCCTCGTCGAAGAACCGCGCCCAGTGCGGCACTTCGTCGCCCGGCCGGGCGGTCTCCAGCGCGCGCTCGGCCCGCACCAGGGCCGCGGTGCAGGCCCGCACCTCGCCGAGCAGGCCGTGCGCCCGCGCCTCGGCGGCGTGCAGCAGGGTCTGCACAACCGGCGGCGCGGAGGTCCCCACCCCCTGCTGCGCCACCCGCGCGAGCTGCACGGCCTCGCGTCCGTGCCCCAGATAGACGGCCTGGCGGCTCATGGTCACCAGCACGTACGAGCCGTACGCCCGGTCCCCCGCGGCCTGCGCCAGCCGCAACGCCTGCACGAAGTAGCGCTGGGCGAGGCCGTGCGCGGCGATGTCGTACGACGTCCAGCCGGCGAGCCGGGTCAGGTCGGCCGCGGCGGCGAACAGCCGGCGTCCGGTCTGCTCGCCGTAGGTGCCGCGCAGCATCGGCTCCAGCTCGTGCTCCAGGTAGCGCACGAGGGCCTGGCGGGCGTGGCCGCCGCCGTAGCGGTCGTCGAGGCTGCGGAACAGCTCGCCGACCGAGCGCAGCGCGGCGAGGTCGCCGCCGCTGACCTTCTGGCCGGGGCCGCGCTCGGCCGGTGCCCGGCGCCGGGACGGGTCGAGCGGCACGGCGAGCCGGGGGGTCAGGGGTCGGCCCTGCGCGGGGATGCGGACGGGCACGGCCACTTCGGTGCGGGCCACCTTCTCGTCGGCGCGGCCGATCAGCCAGTCGCGGCTGGGCACGACGAGCCCGGCCGGGGTGAAGGCGATCTTCCGCAGTTCGGCGTGGCTGCCGGAGTCCTTGCGCCACAGGCCGCCGACGATGTCGACCGCCTCCTCCGGGCTCCCGGCGAACTCCAGCCCCGCGTAGACGGGCGCGCAGGCGTCCAGGCCGAGGTCCTGGGCGGTCAGGCGGCGGCCCAGACGCCGGGTGAAGACCTCGGCGATCAGGGCCGGGGTGGTGCCGCGGGGCTGCTGGCCGCGCAGCCACCGGGTGACGGACGTCTTGTCGTATCTCAGGTCCAGGCCGTGTTCGAGTCCGAGCTGGTCGACGCGACGCGCGAGACCCGCGTTGGAGAACCCCGCTTCGGCGATGAGCGCGGCGAGCTGGCGGTTTGGGGTGCGCTGCGCGGGTCGTTCCGTCATGGTGCGGTGCGGTCTCCTGCCTTCCGGGCCGTTCGATGTGCCCGGAGCGCCTGTGAGCAGCCCTTATGGCCTCGTGAACGGCGTGAATGTAGCGGAGAGTAAGCACCCGATCGCACAGTTCGCCCAGCATTCATCCGATCGTGTGAGGATTGCCCGCCCGGCTGACGACGAGCGGGCGGTCGTACAGTGGCGTGGGCACGGTTCGTGCCTTACGACCTTCCAGGGAGGCACTTGCCGTGAGTGAGCTGCGGTTCGTCCGAATGGGGTTCGGTGCCGATCGCGTCGAGTACCAGGAGGCGTGGGACGAGCAGCGCCGGGTGCACGCCGCGCGGTTCGCCGACGAGGTTCCCGACACCGTGCTGCTCCTCGAACACCCGCCGGTCTACACCGCCGGCCGGCGCACCGAGGACAGCGAGCGTCCGCTGGACGGCACTCCGGTCGTCGACGTGGACCGCGGCGGCAAGATCACCTGGCACGGCCCCGGCCAGCTGGTGGGCTACCCCATCCAGAAGCTGCCCCGCCCGGTGGACGTGGTGGCCCACGTACGGCGGCTGGAGGAGGCCCTGATCCGCACCTGCGCGGAGTTCGGCCTCGCGACCACCCGGGTCGAGGGCCGCAGCGGGGTCTGGGTCCTCGGCGACCCGGTCGAACGGCGTCCGGTGCTCGGCGGCCTCTCGCTGGACTTCGACCCCCGCCTGACGGACGACGAGTTCGACCCCCGCATGAACGGGCCCGAGTACGCCCCGTCCAACGCGGGCCAGCGCCGCGAGGACCGCAAGATCGCCGCGATCGGCATCCGGGTCGCCAAGGGCGTCACCATGCACGGCTTCGCGCTGAACGTGAACCCCGACAACAAGTGGTTCGACAAGATCATCCCCTGCGGCATCCGCGACGCGGGCGTCGCCTCCCTGGCGAACGAACTCGGCCGCGACGTCACCATCGACGAGGTACTCCCGGTGGCGGAACGCCACCTGCGCGACGTCCTGGAGAACGCGGACCTGAAGCCACGTGTGATCGAGAAGACCCCGGCCTGATGTCGGCGACGGGGCATAAATCCAGCCCGTCCGGCGTTTGACCGCAAGGCCGGTTCCGGGCCGAAGCGGGGGCCTGGGGGCGGCAGCCCCCGGCAAGGCCAGCACCGACGCCGACCAACAAATCAACGGGCGTACCCTGAAGAACGCCGAAGAATCAAACGCTAGGGAGCCGGTCGTGTCCGCAGTCGCACCCGACGGACGCAAGATGCTGCGCCTCGAGGTCCGCAACAGCCAGACCCCCATCGAGCGCAAGCCCGAGTGGATCAAGACCCGGGCGAAAATGGGCCCCGAGTACACCAAGATGCAGAACCTCGTGAAGAGCGAGGGCCTGCACACGGTCTGCCAGGAAGCCGGCTGTCCCAACATCTACGAGTGCTGGGAGGACCGCGAGGCGACCTTCCTCATCGGCGGCGACCAGTGCACCCGGCGTTGCGACTTCTGCCAGATCGACACCGGCAAGCCCGAGGCGCTCGACCGCGACGAGCCGCGCCGCGTCGGCGAGTCCGTGGTCACCATGGACCTGAACTACGCCACCATCACCGGCGTCGCCCGTGACGACCTCCCGGACGGCGGTGCCTGGCTGTACGCGGAGACGGTACGCCAGATCCACGAGCAGACGGCGGGCCGCGAGACCGGCCGCACCAAGGTCGAGCTGCTCGCCCCGGACTTCAACGCGGTGCCGGAGCTTCTCCAGGAGGTCTTCGCCTCCCGCCCCGAGGTCTTCGCGCACAACGTCGAGACCGTCCCGCGGATCTTCAAGCGCATCCGCCCCGGCTTCCGCTACGACCGCTCGCTGAAGGTCATCACCGACGCCCGCGACTACGGCCTGGTCACCAAGTCGAACCTGATCCTCGGCATGGGCGAGACCCGCGAGGAGATCAGCGAGGCCCTGAAGCAGCTGCACGAGGCCGGCTGCGAGCTGATCACCATCACGCAGTACCTGCGCCCGTCCGTGCGCCACCACCCCGTGGAGCGCTGGGTCAAGCCGCAGGAGTTCGTGGAGCTGAAGGAGGAGGCCGAGCAGATCGGTTTCTCCGGCGTGATGTCGGGTCCGCTGGTGCGGTCCTCGTACCGCGCCGGACGGCTCTACGGGATGGCCATGGACCAGCGCCGCTCCGCCACCGTGTGAATTCACGCACAAGACGCTACTCACCAGTAGTGGCCGATACTCCGCGGCCCCGACCGTCCTCGCAGATGAGGGCACCGGTCGGGGCCGCGAGCCCGTTGTGGACCCTGGCATCGCGGCTTCATGTCCGTTTGACCGGCGGGTCACGCCCTGGTAACACCAGTCAGTGACCCTGGTATCACGCCACGTACACCCGTCTCCGTACCCGGAGCCGTACCGAGGGGGGACCTCCACGATGCAGGCCGCGCCCGTCCGCGCCACCGCCGTCCGCGCCACCGCCATCCCGTCGTTCACCACCGCGCTGCGGGCCGTCGAGTCGCTGCTGATGAGCAGCGGCCAGCGCACCGCCCGGCGCAACGCCTGGACCTCCGTGCTGGAGGACCGCCGCCGTGCCAAGGACCGGATCGAGACGGAGCGCGCGCTGCGGCAGTCCGTCGCCGGCCGCCCCTGACCCGACTCCTCCCTTCTTCCCGCCTCCCTCCCGCCTCCCACGCCGGACACTGCCGTCGTCGGCGCTTTCGGGGGCACGTAGACTTCGTGCCATGGCGAGGAAGGAACCTGCAGCGGACGCTGCGAATCCCGGGCGACTGAAGCAGATCGCTCAGACCTACAAGATGACCCGCAAGGCCGACAAGAAGATCGGTCTTGTGCTCGCGGGTGTCGGCATCGTCGTCTTCGGTGTCCTCCTCGCGATCGGTTTCTTGATCGGTCACCCCATCTATCTCGGCATCCTGGGCCTGCTGCTCGCCTTCCTCGCGACGGCGATCGTGTTCGGGCGCCGGGCCGAGCGGGCGGCCTTCGGTCAGATGGAGGGACAGCCGGGCGCCGCGGCGGCCGTGCTGGACAACATCGGCCGGGGCTGGACGACGACACCCGCGGTGGCGATGAACCGCAACCAGGACGTGGTGCACCGCGCGGTCGGCAAGGCCGGCATCGTGCTGGTCGCGGAGGGCAACCCGAACCGGGTCAAGTCCCTGCTCGCGGCCGAGAAGAAGAAGATGAACCGCATCGTGTCCGACGTGCCCGTGCACGATCTGCTGGTGGGCACCGGCGAGGGCCAGGTCGAGCTGAAGAAGCTGCGCACGACCATGCTCAAGCTCCCCCGCGTCCTGTCCGGCCCGCAGGTCACCGTGACCAACGACCGGCTGCGCGCGCTGGGCGACCTGATGAGCAACATGCCGCTGCCCAAGGGCCCGATGCCCAAGGGCATGCGCATGCCCCGGGGCGGCAACCCCAGGCAGCGCTGACCCCGTAGGACTCCCGGACGCCGGTACGGCGAGGGGGGCGGCCCGATCACTCGGGCCGCCCCCCTCGCCGTACCGGCGTCGTCACACGCCGAGGCGGGTCAGATCCGGACTTCCACGGTGCGGGCCAGCCGGTCGTGCAGACCCCGGCCGTCGCGGTCCCAGATCAGCGCCGGCAGGGCGAGGCACAGCAGGACCGAGCGCAGCAGGGCGCGCAGCGGGCTCGGGCGGCCCGTGGCGAGGTCCACGACCCGCAGGCCGAAGAGGCGCTTGCCCGGGGTGAAGCCGACCGTGCCGACGGTCAGCACGCTCAGCACGAAGAAGAGCAGCAGGGCCCAGTTGCTCGCCGTCTGCCCGTAGCTGCCCGTGATCAGGCTGTATGCGATCAGGGTGCACAGGGCCCAGTCGACGGCCAGCGCGCCGAGCCGCCTGCCCGGGCGGGCGATCGAACCCGGTCCCTCCTCGGGCAGGCCCAGCTGCTCGCCGCGGTGTCCGAGGTCGGCACCGGCCTCTTCGACGGCCGCGCGGGGGCCGGAGAGCCACGATCCGATTGCTTGCCTGTTGTCCACCCGACCACGGTACTGCGCCCGTATACGTACCGAGAACGGCGGGGTGTGGGGGCACCTGATCCAGCCTAGGCTGGGGAAGGAGCCGGTTAACTTGTGCGAAACAAATGGGTCACGCCAGAGAAATCACCCGTCCCTAGGGTCGTCGAAGCGTGTGCCACCCGCACTGGTCGCACAAACGATCTACCACCCCGGCGGGACGGTCGGGAGTAGGAGGAGCTGGATGTTCCAGAACGCCGACGACGTCAAGAAGTTCATCGCGGACGAGGACGTCAAGTTCGTCGACGTCCGGTTCTGCGACCTGCCGGGCGTCATGCAGCACTTCACGTTGCCCGCCACGGCGTTCGACCCCGACGCGGAGCAGGCCTTCGACGGATCCTCGATCCGCGGCTTCCAGGCCATCCACGAGTCGGACATGGCGCTGCGCCCCGACCTGTCCACCGCGCGCATCGACCCGTTCCGCCGGGACAAGACCCTCAACATCAACTTCTTCATCCACGACCCGATCACGGGCGAGCAGTACTCCCGCGACCCGCGGAACGTGGCGAAGAAGGCCGAGGCGTACCTGGCCTCCACGGGCATCGCCGACACGGCGTTCTTCGGTCCTGAGGCGGAGTTCTACGTCTTCGACTCCGTCCGCTTCGCCACCCGCGAGAACGAGTCCTTCTACCACATCGACTCCGAGGCCGGCGCCTGGAACACCGGCGCCATCGAGGACAACCGCGGTTACAAGGTCCGCTACAAGGGCGGCTACTTCCCCGTCCCGCCGGTCGACCACTTCGCCGACCTGCGCGCCGAGATCTCCCTGGAGCTGGAGCGGTCCGGCCTCCAGGTCGAGCGCCAGCACCACGAGGTGGGCACCGCCGGCCAGGCCGAGATCAACTACAAGTTCAACACGCTGCTCGCGGCCGCCGACGACCTCCAGCTCTTCAAGTACATCGTGAAGAACGTGGCGTGGAAGAACGGCAAGACGGCGACCTTCATGCCGAAGCCGATCTTCGGTGACAACGGCTCGGGCATGCACGTCCACCAGTCGCTGTGGACGGGCGGCGAGCCGCTCTTCTACGACGAGCAGGGCTACGCCGGCCTGTCCGACACCGCCCGCTACTACATCGGCGGCATCCTCCGGCACGCCCCCTCGCTGCTGGCCTTCACCAACCCGACGGTGAACTCCTACCACCGCCTGGTGCCGGGCTTCGAGGCGCCGGTGAACCTGGTGTACTCGCAGCGCAACCGCTCGGCCGCGATGCGTATCCCGATCACGGGCTCGAACCCGAAGGCCAAGCGCGTCGAGTTCCGCGCCCCGGACGCCTCCGGCAACCCGTACCTGGCGTTCTCGGCCCTGCTCCTTGCGGGCCTGGACGGCATCAAGAACAAGATCGAGCCGGCCGAGCCGATCGACAAGGACCTCTACGAGCTGGCTCCCGAGGAGCACGCGAACGTGGCGCAGGTCCCGACCTCCCTCGGCGCGGTCCTGGACCGCCTGGAGGCCGACCACGAGTTCCTCCTCCAGGGCGACGTCTTCACGCCGGACCTGATCGAGACGTGGATCGACTTCAAGCGCGCCAACGAGATCGCCCCGCTGCAGCTGCGTCCGCACCCGCACGAGTTCGAGATGTACTTCGACGTGTGATCGACGCCTGAGCCGTCCGGCGCCCCCGTCCCCCCTCCCCGGGGGCGGGGGCGCCGTCGTGCGTGGCCGAAAACACTTCACAGGACGAACATGCGCCGGGATCATGTCCACTGACACGGTTGTTCGAGTCAGGGGGACGGGGAGAGTGCCGGAGATGCCGGAACGGGACGACGAGGAGCGCGAGTACGACCTGAGGTGGGCGGACGGCGCCGAGCACAAGGAGCCCTCCGCACGTGCCCGGATGCTCGCCGCGCGCTGGAAGGAGAACCCTCCCGGGCCGGTCCCCTTCCGCGCCGACCCCGAGCACGTGGGCTCCGGGCACCGGTCGTCGTGGGTGTCCACCGTCGTGGTGCTCGGCTGCGTCGCCGCGGTGATCGTGCTGCTGGGGTACATCGACTTCCGGGCGCCCTACTAAGGCCTGCGCCGGGTGCACACTGGACATCGGGACGAGTGCCCGACTGTGAGGTGATGCAGATGCAGAGCCGCTTCCGGAGTGACCGGCGGTTGACCGTGCGCATGGGGATCACGCTGTTCCTGCTCGGCCTGTTGTACGTGGGGTTCGTCGCCGCGCTGATCGTGGTGCTGAAGTCCTGGGTGCTGGTCGTGGTGATCGTGGCGGCGGTGCTCGGGGTGCAGTACTGGTTCTCCGACCGGATCGCGCTGTTCGCGATGCGCGGCCGGGTCGTGGAGCGGGACGAGTATCCGGAGCTGCACGGGGTGGTGGACCGGCTGGCGGCGATGGCCGACATGCCGAAGCCGGTGGTGGCCGTGTCGGAGATGGAGATGCCGAACGCGTTCGCGACCGGCCGGAATCCGGACAACGCGGTGGTCTGCGTCACCACCGGGCTGCTGCGGCGGCTGGAGCCCGCGGAGCTGGAGGGCGTGCTCGCGCACGAGCTGTCGCACGTGGCACACAAGGACGTCGCGGTGATCACGATCGCCTCGTTCCTCGGTGTGATCGCGGGGCTGATCGTGCGGTTCGCCTTCTACTCCCAGCTCTTCGGCCGGCGGGACCAGAACACCATGGCCGTCCTCGCGGTCGTGATGGGCGTCTCCGCGGCCGTGTACGCGCTCAGCTTCCTGCTGATCCGGGCCCTGTCCCGGTACCGGGAGCTGGCGGCCGACCGGGCCGCGGCGCTGCTCACCGGGCGTCCCTCGGCCCTGGCGTCGGCCCTCACCAAGGTCACCGGCGACATCGCCCGCATCCCGACCAAGGACCTGCGCACGGCCCAGGCCTTCAACGCCTTCTACTTCACCCCCGCCTTCGGCGCCGAGCCGGGCCTCGGACGGTTCTTCGCCACCCACCCCAGCCTGGAGCAGCGGCTCGACCAGCTGGGGCGGATCTCCGCCGAGCTGGGTGAGGCGACCGCCCCCGGGAAGGCCTGAGGGGCGGGAGGGCCGACATGGGGCTGCTGGACATCCTGCTCGGCCGGACCAGGGCCGTCGCGCCCGACCTCGACCGGCTCTTCGCGCTGCCCTCGGCGGCGGTGAGCCTGGAGGCCGCGGCCGGTTTCACGCCGACCGGGCAGGGGGCGGTGTGCTTCGCGACGGTCGAGGGCGCCGCCTTCGAGCGCACGCACCGCGAGGTCCGCGAGCTGCTGGACGCGGACGCCGGCCGCACCCCGGTGGAGCTGACCCACGACTCCTACGGCTACTCCTGGCTGGTCTCGCACCGCTCTCCGGGCGAGCTGCCGGTGCTGGTGAACGACCTGCACGCGGTGAACAGCACCTTGGAGACGGGCGGTTTCGGCCCGCGGCTGCTCTGCTCCCTCGCCGGTTTCGTCGACGACGACGGACGCCGGCTGGCACTGGTCTACCTCTACAAGCGTGGCACGTTCTATCCCTTCGCCCCGCTGCCCGGAGACCGGCAGCAGCGGGACAACGCCCTGGAGCTGCGGACGCGGGCGGTACTCGCCGACGAACTGCCGGTGGAGGGCGACCTGGGCCGCTGGTTCCCCGTGTGGGGCGCCCCCGGCCTGTGACCGTCGCCGGTCGGCATTCCCGGCTACGGCGACACGAGCGCAGGGCACCGCGAAACGAACGGCACCCTGCGCTCCGCTCACCGCGAGTACCGCATCAACGCCCGCACCATGTGGCACGTGGTGTCCGACGGCGGGTGAACGCCGATCGTCAGAGCAGCGCTCCGTATCCTCTCGTTGCGCGCCTGGTTGGGCAGGTAGACGCCGGAGTCGAGCAGGGCGATGGCAAGCCGCATCGCCTTGAGCCGGCGGTTGTGCGTGACGTACCACTCGCGGGGGCGGCCCGCCGGCAGCGGACGCTTCTCCACGGGTTCGTACGGCAGGTCGAGCAGGACGGGCCGCTTGGCGGTGGACTGGGTGGGCAACGGCTTCGGCTTCAGTGCGGCAGCGGGCACGGGCATCCTCCTGTCGCGGTCAGGGCGCCGTCCGGACCTCCCGGCGACACCCTCGAACACTGCTTCTATTTTACCGCCCCCCACTGACAAAAGCCCCTGGCCACAAGGGCTTTCGGGGTGGTTGTGACGCATGGGGAGAACGGGTTTTCACAACCCTCGGGCTACCGTGTGCGCCATGGAGATCTGGATCAATCCGGCCTGTTCGAAGTGCCGCAGCGCGATCGGTCTGCTCGATGCCGAGGGCGCCGACTACACCGTCCGCCGCTATCTGGAGGACGTGCCGGGCGCGGACGAGATCCGCGAGGTGCTGACCCGTCTCGGACTCGAACCGTGGGACATCACCCGCACCCAGGAGGCGGCCGCCAAGGAGCTGGGCCTGAAGGACTGGCCTCGTGACGAGGCGTCACGCGAGCGCTGGGTCGCCGCGCTCGCCGAACACCCCGGGCTGATCCAGCGCCCGATCATCACGGCGGACGACGGAACGGCCGTCGTGGGCCGCACCGACGAGGCGGTCCGGGACGCCCTGTCGCGGTAGGACGTGACGCGCCGGAGGCAAGGAAGGGGCGCGGTGTGACGCAGGTTACGTGCGCGCGTCGAGGCGACCGCTGAGTAACTCCGTTCGGTATCTCGTACATAGCGGCGTACGCTCCCCTACCTCTTCAGGAGGCGCGCATGTCGCGCAGGAGAAGTCTCGGCACGAAGAAGAAGATCGCGCTGCTGGTCGGCGCCGCGACGGTGGCGGGCGGTGGCGCCTTCGTCATGGCGAACGCCTCGAACGCCGCGCAGACCACCCAGAACGCGCAGACGAAGGCAGCCCAGGACTCCAACGTCTGCCAGGGCCTGGCCACCGCGCTCGGCAACAACCTGCGGTTCATCGAGGGCCAGCGAGCCAATCCCGACGCGCAGTCCGAGGCCCGGATCGCGAACCGCGAGGCCGTCGTCGCGGAGATCGAGCGCAAGCAGGAGGCATCCGGGTGCACGGCTGGGGAGTCGGCTCAGGACTCCCAGGCCTCGCAGCCCCCGGGGAACGGCCAGGAGGCGGGCCAGGAAGCCGGACAAGGGGCCAGGGATCAGGCCGGTGACCAGGCCGGGGGTGCCGCGCAGGCCGGCGAGCAGGTCTGCGACGGCTCCACCGTCACCCTCTCCGGCGAGGGCGGCGCGCCCGCCGCCTCCAGCAACCAGTTCCCGGTGGGGACGAAGCTCAAGGTGACCAACCTCGACAACAACAAGTCCACGACCGTCGAGGTGAACTCGGTCTCGGGCAGCTGCGCGCTGCTGAACAACGCGGCGTTCGAACAGGTCCGTGAGGAGGGCAAGTTCCTGATCCGGCGGGCGCTGATCGAGAAGGTCGGGTGAGGCTCAGTCACCCGGCCCGGCGAGGAACTCGCCGAGGCGGCGGCCCAGTTCGGGCGGCGCGGACTGCGGCAGCGCGATGGGGCCCCCGCTCGAGCGAAGCCGAGAGTGGGGGAGGGACACGTCCGGCAGGACGGCCGTCTCCACGTGCGGCAGCAGCGCCTTCGCCCGGGCCGCCACCTCCGCGGGCCGGGAAGCCGACGGCGGCCTCCTGGAGGGTGAGCCAGTCGGCGCCGAGAGGGGCCGGGCCCGTCTCCCAGTCCAGGAAGACGCGGACCCGGCGGGGCGTGGGCCGCAGCGGCATCGGCAGCGCGCGCAGCAGGTAGGCCGCCTTGAACCCGGCGAAGCACCGGGTCGGGTCCAGGAGGAACAGGCGGCGTACCCGGCCGGGTGCGTGCAGGGCGTGGTGCAGGGCGATCCAGGCGCCGTAGGAGTGCCCGCCGAGGTCCGTCGCCTCGATGCCGAGTCCGTTCAGGTGGGGGCACCTCCCACGCCCTTAAGGCAGTGGGGGAGCGTCGAGCCAGCCGGTGAGGTCGGCGACCGTACGGGGGTGGCGGTCGTCGGCCGGCGTGCTGCGGCCGGGGGCGCCGATCAGGTCGACGGCGTGGACGCGGCGGGTGCGGGACAGCTCGGCGGCCTGCGCGTACCAGGAGGCGGAGGTCGCCGCGCCGCCGCCCGGCAGGAGGACGAGCGGCGGGGCGTCGGCCGGGCCGGTCACGTTGACGTGGGTCTCGCCGAAGGGGGTGGGCACGGTCAGCGCCTCGCACCGCGCCGGCCACTTGGCCATGACCTTGTCGTAGGCGTCGTGGAACGGCCGGCGTCGTACGGACCGCGAGCGCTCATGAACGGTGCCCCCTGTTTCGCTCGGTTCTCCTGCTTCCCGCGCTCTGCTTCTCCGGTATTACCTCGCCGAACGAGATACTTGTCGAGCGAGACGAAGACCGGAAGGGGCGCCCCGCATGCCCGACCAGGGACCGGAGATGGAGATCGTCCATCTGCTGCGCGCGGTCACCGTCGAACTGGGCGCGCACACCGCCCGGTTCGCGCAGCGCAACGGCATGCACCCCACCGACGTCCGCGCGTTGATCGCGCTGATGGACGCCTCGCGGGCCGGAGAGGAGATGAACCGCCGGGCGGCTGGGCACCGCGCTCGGACTGAACTCCGCGGGGACGACCGCGCTGGTCGACCGGCTGGAGCGGGCCGGCCATGTGCGCCGGGTGCGCGACGAGCGGGAACTGGCGGCGGTCAGGGGCTTGCTGACCGGGGTGCGGGAGGCGGCCGAGGAGGACGGCTCGGGACACCCGGGGCACGGGGACCCCGCGCTCCCGGGTGAGCCGCACCACACCGACCCCGGGTAACACGGGGTTCACATACGGGCAACGGACGGGAAATCGCCTGTTGGCACGCTGCACGGCGTAGACGCGGCGCTCCAGCCGCCCGGCGCCGCAGCACCCGCAAGTGCGCCCAGACCCACCCCGAAGGATGTGGCCCCCGTGACCTTCAAGGCCGAGTACATCTGGATCGACGGCACCGAGCCGACGGCCAAGCTCCGTTCCAAGACGAAGATCATCACGGCCGCCCCCGCCGGTCTGGACGCCCTGCCGATCTGGGGCTTCGACGGCTCCTCCACCAACCAGGCCGAGGGCAGCGCCTCGGACTGCGTACTCAAGCCGGTCTTCTCCTGCCCCGACCCGATCCGCGGCGGCGACGACATCCTGGTGCTGTGCGAGGTCCTGGACACGGACATGACGCCGCACCCGACCAACACCCGCGCCGCGCTGGCCGAGCTGTCCGAGCGGTTCACCGCGCAGGAGCCGATCTTCGGCATCGAGCAGGAGTACACCTTCTTCAGGGGCGCCCGCCCGCTCGGCTTCCCCGAGGGGGGCTTCCCGGCCGCGCAGGGCGGCTACTACTGCGGTGTCGGCTCGGACGAGATCTTCGGCCGCGACGTCGTCGAGGCCCACCTGGAGAACTGCCTCAAGGCCGGTCTCGGCATCTCCGGCATCAACGCCGAGGTCATGCCCGGCCAGTGGGAGTTCCAGGTCGGCCCGCTGGCCCCGCTGGAGGTCTCCGACCAGCTGTGGGTGGCCCGCTGGCTGCTCTACCGCACCGCCGAGGACTTCGACGTCTCCGCCACCCTCGACCCCAAGCCGGTCAAGGGCGACTGGAACGGCGCGGGCGCGCACACCAACTTCTCCACCAAGGCGATGCGCGAGGGTTACGACGCGATCGTCACCGCCTGCGAGTCGCTCGGCGAGGGCTCCAAGCCGATGGACCACGTCAAGCACTACGGCGCCGGCATCGACGACCGCCTCACCGGCCTGCACGAGACCGCCCCGTGGAACGAGTACTCCTACGGCGTCTCCGACCGCGGCGCCTCGGTGCGCATCCCGTGGCAGGTCGAGAAGGACGGTAAGGGCTACATCGAGGACCGCCGCCCCAACGCCAACGTCGACCCGTACGTGGTGACCCGCCTGCTCGTCGACACCTGCTGCACGGCGCTGGAGAAGGCCGGCCAGGTCTGATCCGGCCCCACCCGCTCCGAAGGGGCGTCCACCGTCGCGGCGGACGCCCTTCGCGCTGCCGGCGCTGCCCGCGGTGACCGGGCCGCCGCCCCGGCCGCGTTGTCAGTGGCGCGTGCCATGGTGGGGGCATGGAGATCGACGGGGACCTCGCCATCAAGGTCGAGACGGAGAACTGGCAGACGCACGCACGGATTCCGGCCGCCCGGCTGCGTGAGCTGGTGGCGCGGATCGGCGGCCCCCGCGACCGCTTCCTGGTCGTCCAGCGGATACCGGACATCCCCGACGTGTTCGCCCAGGTCTGGCACGAGGAGGGCGGGGACTACCGGCTGGAGCACCGGGCCGCCGAGGACCTGTTCTTCGGGACGCGGCTCGACGCGTGCGACCGCGTGGCAGACCTCCTGGCCGGCTGGGCACGCCAGGAGACCGGCTGGGACACCGGCGTCGACTGGGAGCCCGTCGACGTCGGACCCCGCAAGGACGTTCCCGACCTTCCGGACGAGGTGCGCGGGGACGTCGAGCAACGGGTGCGGGAGCGGCTGCGCTGCGGCTACGACAGCCGCAAGGTCCTGGCCGAGATCGCCGAGGAGTACCGGGTCACGGACGCCGACGACGAGCGGCCGGTGTCGAAGGACCAGGCCCGGCAGTTGGTGGACCGGCTGTGGCTGGACCGGCTGGCCGAGCAGGAGGCGTGGGGCGAGGAGACCACCGACCCCGACCGGCTCACCCGGGTCTTCCAGGCCCTGGACGCGGCCGGCGTCACCGCCCGGGAGAACTTCGCCTGCTGCCGGAGTTGCGGCACCGCGGAGATGGGCGCGGAGCGCGAGGGGGCCCGCGGCTTCGTCTTCTTCCACCAGCAGAGCACCGAGGCCGCCGCCGAGGGGCACGGCCTGATGCTGTACTACGGCGGTTTCGACGGCTCCGAGAAGACCACCACGGCCGTCGGACACGAGGTCGTGGCCGCGTTCGCGGGATCCGGGCTGTCCACGCAGTGGGACGGCGACCCGGGCAGAGCGATCACCGTCGCCCCGCTGAACTGGCGCAAACGCCTGGAGGGGTGACCGGGCCAACACCCAGTTCACGCCAGTCGGCGTCCACGCAGTGAGAGGAGTCTCCTGTCCCGCGCCGCCGTCTGCTTCAATGGGCCCATGGCCAGCTTCCGGAAGTACGCAGCGACGGGTCGCCATGACCTCGAGCCCTTCTGGCCTTCCCGTCAGCACGACGACTTCGACCGGGTGTGTTGCCGCGCGACGACCGCGCCGGCCCGCTAGAAAGCCGTACACCCCAG
The DNA here is from genome assembly GCF_044591655.1 of Streptomyces sp. BBFR51. NCBI lineage: Bacteria > Bacillati > Actinomycetota > Actinomycetes > Kitasatosporales > Streptomycetaceae > Streptomyces > Streptomyces sp. BBFR51. Next base: position 2,465,283 of record NZ_CP172448.1, read on the forward strand.
GCCTTCGGCCGGTGCGCACGACGTACGTCCCCGCGACGCGCCCGACCACGAACTCGCGCCCGTCGCCCCTCCCGACGAACCTCTCGCGCGAAAGAGCTGACGTCTCATGGCGACCACCCGTTCCCTGTCCCCCGTCCCCCTCGACTCCCCCACCCCCGCCACCGCCCTCCCCGGCTCCGGCGGCCCCCGGCACCGGCTGCGCGCCGTGGACCGGGACGAGGTGGTGGACGTCGCGGACCTGCTGCCGCCGGGCGCCACCTGGCTGCCCGCGCCCCAGCACACCCTGCCCGCGCTCCCGGGCCGCCCGCCGATGGTCGGCTACCTGGTACTCGTCCCGGCCGACCAGCAGTCGCCGTTCCGCCCGGTGGGCGTGGCCGGCCCGTCGCACAAGGACAGCGCCGACGGGGCCCGGGACCAGGGGGGCGACCCGCTCGTCCGGATCGACTCCGCGCGGCGCACCGCCGCCGTGGAGGGACGCGAACTCGACCTGACCTACCTGGAGTTCGAACTGCTCGCCCACCTCGTCACCCATCCGCACCGGGTGCACACCCGCGACCAGCTGGTCACCACGGTGTGGGGGTACGGACACGTGGGCGACGGCCGCACCGTCGACGTGCACGTGGCCCGGCTGCGCCGCAAGCTCGGCGCGGAGCACCGGCAGACGATCCAGACCGTGCGGCGCGTCGGCTACAAGTACACGCCGCCCACGGGACGCTGAGCCCGCACGCCGGTCTGCTGACGGCAGAGGGACGTTCCCTTCGGCCGCCGCACCCCGCACAGTGACCGGCATGAGACTACTGGTGCTGGGCGGTACGGAGTTCGTGGGGCGGGCCGTGGTCGAGGCGGCGCTCGGCCGGGGCTGGGAGGTGACCGTCCTGCACCGCGGACGGCACGCCCCGCCCCCCGGAGTGCGGGCGCTGCACGGCGACCGCACCGCGCCCGACGGGCTCACCGCCCTGGCCGAGGACACGTGGGACGCCGTCGTCGACACCTGGTCGGCGGCGCCCCACGTAGTACGGGACGCGGCGCGGCTGCTGCGGGGCCGCGCCGGCCGGTACGTGTACGTGTCGAGCTGCTCGGTGTACGCCTGGGCCCCGCCCGCCGGGTACACCGAGGACGCCACGCTCGTCGAGGGCGCCTCGGCGGACGCCCAGCAGAGCGACTACGCCCGGGACAAGCGGGGCGCCGAGCTCGCCGTTCTGGACGCCTTCGGAGCGGACCGCTCGGTGCTCGTGCGGGCCGGGCTGATCCTCGGCCCGTACGAGAACATCGGCCGGCTGCCGTGGTGGCTGAACCGCGTCGCCCGCGGCGGCCCGGTCCTCGCGCCGGGCCCGCGCGACCTGCCCCTGCAGTACATCGACGTCCGCGACCTCGCCGACTGGGTACTCGGCGCGGTGGAGCGGGAGCTGAGCGGACCGTACAACCTGGCCTCCCCGCCCGGGCACACCACCATGGGCGGCCTGCTCGACGCCTGCGCCAGGGCCACGGGCGGCGCGGCCGAGCTGCGCTGGACCGACCCCGGGACCGTCCTCGCCGCCGGCATCGAGCCGTGGGGGCAACTGCCGGTGTGGACGCCCCCGGGCAGCGACCTGCACGACGCCCTGCAGAGCGCCGACGTCTCCCGGGCCGTGGCGACGGGCCTCACCTGCCGGCCGGTCGAGGACACCGTGGCCGACACCTGGACCTGGCTGCGCGCCATCGGCGGCACCGCGCCCCGGCGGCCGGACCGCCCACCGGTCGGCCTGGACCCGGAGACGGAGGCGAAGGTCCTCGCCACCGACGGGAGCGGACCCGGCGGGAGCTGACCCGGCGGCAACGCGCCCCGCGGGGACCGCCCCGACGGGGGTTGGGAACTGCTGGCCGATGACTCTGCATGAGTGTGATCCGGCGTGAATGAGTGAGTGCGGGGTGGGGTCGGAGGGTTTGGTGTCTGGGGTGGGAACGGGAGTCTGTCTGTCGAATGCGTGGCCTTGGGCGGGGCTGTTCGTTGGGTGGGGTGTACGGGGGTTGTCACGGCTGGGCGGGGGTGTGGGGTGGGTGGTCTGCGGGGGGTTGCGGCGCCGTTCGTCGCGCTGGGCCCGTCGGGAGTGGCGGTCCGTACCCGGCTCAAGCAGCTCACCGACGTGGACATGGAAGTCCTGCGGCAGGTGGGCGCCCACCTGGGCGCACTTGCCTCCCGTGACCTGAAGGCGCGTTGCCGTGACGGGCTGGGGCATGACGCCGGGGCGTGGGCGGTGCGTAAGCGGGCGCTGACACCCGAGTCGTCGGCCCGGTGGGCGGGGGCGATCACCAAGGCGTCGCATGAGCAGTGGGCGCTGGCCCGCCGTGGTGCCCGCGCGCATCTCCAGTCGTTGGAGGCGGGGTGCGGGCCCTGCGGCACCGGTTGTCGCTGCCCGTCGGCGAGAAGGGGACGAAGCGCGCGCCGGGTGGGTATCGCAGTCGGCGGGAGTGGCACGCCAAGGCCCGGCGTCTGCACGTGCTGGAGGACCGGCTGGCACGGGCCCGCGCGGACTGGACGGCCGGGCGGGTGCGTGTGGTGCGGGGTGGGAGGCGGCACGGTGGTCTGTGCAGGCGGACGGGGAGTCCGGGAAGCGGTTCGGGAACGAGACGATCCGCATCAGCCCGGACGGTGAGGTGTCCGTCCGGCTGCCCGCCCCGCTCGCCCACCTGGCCAACGCTCCGCACGGCCGGTACGTCCTGACCGGCCGGATCGGGTTCGCGCACCGGGGACAGGAATGGGCCGACCGCATCGAAGCGAACCGGGCCGTCGCCTACCGCATCCACCACGACGTCAGCCGTGGGCGCTGGTAGGTGACCGCGTCCTGGCAGAAACCCGCCACCCGCACCCTCCCCCTGACCGCGGCGCTGACCGAGGGGGTGATCGGGGTCGACATGAACGCCGACCATCTCGCCGCCTGGCGCCTGGACACCCACGGCAACCCGGTCGGGGACCCACGCCGCTTCTTCTACGACCTCACCGGACCCGCCGCCTGCTCACTGAATGGGAACGGTGTATCTGACACCACCCCCTGACCGGGGTGCCCGGCCCAGTGCCCCGCCCCGCTCCGTCCGGGAGACTGATGTCATGAGCATCGACACGAAGAGCGGCACGGGGCAGACACGGACAGGGGCGCGGACACGGGGCCTGGCCCTGTCGGCCGTACGGGGACTGGCACTGACGTTGATCTCCCTGCCCGGCGCGGTGGTGTGCTTCGTCCTGACCCTCGTGTCGATCGCCCTCATCCCGATCGGGGTCGGCATCGTCACCACGCCGTGGGTGCTGACGGGAGTACGGGCGTTCGCGGACGGGCGGCGACTGCTCGCCGCCGAGTGGAGCGGGGTGCGGATCCCGCGGGCGTACCGGCCGCTGCCCGAGGACGCCAACCCGTGGGCCCGGACCTTCGGCATGCTCCGCGACCCGGCCACCTGGCGGGACTTGTGCTGGCTGCCGGTCGACATGACGGCGGGCTTCGTCACCGCGCTGCTGGCCTTCGCGCTTGTGCTCTACCCCCTGGAGGGCTTCACCATCGCGGCCGGGCTGTGGCGGGTCCTGCCCGACGGGTACTGGTACGGCTTCGTCCACGTCACCGGCCAGATCTCCGCCCTCTACGCCGCCGGCCTGGCCGTCGTGCTCCTCTTCGCCGCCCTCTGGCTCACCCCGCTCCTGCTGCACGCCCACTTCCGGCTCACCGGCGCGGTCCTCGGCACCGGCCAGGGCGAACTCGCCGAGCGGGTACGTGTACTGACCGAGACCCGGCGCGACGCCGTCGACACCTCCGCCGCCGAACTGCGCCGCATCGAGCGCGACCTGCACGACGGTGCGCAGGCCCGGCTGGTCGCCATGGGCATGGACCTGGGCACCATCGAGGCGCTCCTCGAGAAGAACCCGGCGAAGGCCCGGGAACTGCTCGCCCAGGCCCGCCAGTCCTCCGCCGACGCCCTGACCGAGCTGCGTGAACTCGTCCGCGGCATCCACCCTCCGGTACTCGCCGAACGCGGGCTGGGCGACGCGGTGCGCGCCCTGGCGCTGCGGCTGCCCGTCGCCACCGAGGTCGACGTGGACCTGCCCGGGCGTGCGGACGCGCCGGTGGAGGCCGCCGGGTACTTCGCGGTCAGCGAGATCCTCACCAACGCCGTGAAGCACTCGGGCGCCGACCGGATCTGGATCGACATGCACCACGAGGAGGGCCGGCTGCGCGTCTCCGTCACCGACGACGGCAAGGGCGGTGCGGCGATCGGAGCGGGCTCGGGCCTGGCCGGGGTGGAGCGGCGACTGGGTACATTCGACGGTGTCCTGGCCGTCAGCTCGCCCGCGGGCGGCCCCACCATGGTCACCATGGAGATCCCTTGCGCGTTGTCCTAGCCGAAGACCTGTTCCTGCTGCGCGACGGACTGGTCCGGCTGCTCGAGGCCCACGACTTCGAGATCGCCGCGGCCGTCGAGACCGGCCCCGAGCTGTCCCGCGCCCTGGCCGAACTCGAACCGGACGTCGCCGTGGTCGACGTACGCCTGCCGCCCACCCTCACCGACGAGGGCCTGCAGTGCGCGCTCGATGCCCGCCGCAACCGGCCGGGGCTGCCGGTCCTGGTCCTCTCGCAGCACGTGGAGCAGCTGTACGCGCGTGAGCTGCTGGCCGACGGGAGCGGCGGGGTCGGGTACCTGCTCAAGGACCGGGTGTTCGACGCGGAGCAGTTCGTGGACGCCGTACGGCGGGTGGCGGCGGGCGGTACGGCGATGGACCCGCAGGTCATCCAGCAGCTGCTCAGCCGGCGTGCGGCGGAGGACCGGCCGCTGGAGCGGCTGACGCCCCGGGAGCTGGAGGTGCTGGAGCTGATGGCACAGGGCCGGACCAACGCGGCGATCGCCGGCAAGCTCGTCGTCACGGAGCGGGCGATCGCGAAACACACGGCGAATATCTTCGCGAAGTTGAGCCTGGAGGTCTCGGACGACGACAACCGCCGTGTACTGGCGGTTCTGGCGTATCTGGACGGCGGCCCCTGACCCCGTCACCGGTCTCGTGCGTCCCACGGGCCCCAGCAATTTCCGGGACGGGTGAACATCCTTGGAGCGGCTCTCGTAATCAAGGGAGCCGCTCCACTCAGGTTGGGCGCCTCGGCGCCCGGTGCTCCTCAACGAAGTCAGAGGAGTTCCGTGACTCCGCCTCCGCCGACGCGGTGGCTTCCAGCCCGAAGGCCGCGGTACTGCCCGAACCGGCCCCTCACGGGACAAAGGACAAATACCAGAGCACAGGGAAGCCCCTCGGCCCCGGCCGAGCGCCCTTCGCTAGGAGACTGATGGGACGCAACACAAGAAAACGCCGTACGCCACTGGCCACCAAGGTCGTAGCCGGGGCGGCGGCCCTGGCGGTCGGCGGGGGCGGGCTGATCTGGGCCAACTTCTACGCTTCGGCGCACGAGGAGCATTCGGGCCACAACCGGACCAGGTCGGCCGCCGCGCAGGTCGCGACGATCGACTGTCCCGACATCGGCCAGAAGATCTCCGGTGTGCCGGACCGGGCGCGGGGGGAGGTCGACGGCGAACTGGCCACGATGGACAGCCAGATCACCAACGCCTACAAGCGCCTGGCCACCACGCGGCGGGCGCAGGCGGGTGACTCGCAGTACGTCCAGAACACCATCCTCGGTCCGCTCAAGGACCGGCGGAAGGCGATCATCGACCGGATCCAGCTGGAGATCAACCGGGCCGGCGGCAGGGCCGACGACAACCTGGACGAGCTGGCCGGATGCCAGGGACGCCCCGCGGACCAGCCGCAGAACGGCGGCGGTCAGAACGGGGACGGCCAGGACGGCCAGAACGGTGATGGTCAGAACGGTGACGGCCAGAACGGAGACGGCCAAAACGGCGATGGTCAGAACGGCGACGGTCAGAACGGCGACGGTCAGAACCAGGACGACAACGGCAACGGTGTCGCGGGTCCGGTCGCCGAGGACTTCATCGACATCAACGACGTCCAGCCGAACACCCGCAACAGCCAGAACGGTCTGGCCGCGAACGGCGACGGCGGTTCCACCGGCACCTTCACCACCGACTGCGGTGTCAACGAGAACAACCTGTTCAACAGCGACAACCTGATCGCCGCCCCCGGTGTCGACAACGGCGCGCACCACGTGCACGACTACGTCGGCAACCAGGACAACGACGCCTTCTCCAGCGACCAGGACCTGGCGGCCGCCGACACCTCGTGCCAGAACCAGGGCGACAAGTCCACGTACTACTGGCCGGTGCTGCGGCTCCAGGACGGTACCGAGGAGTTCGACGCGAACGACCAGGGCGGTGGCGCCGAGGGCAACATCGGCAAGATCCTCAAGCCTGCCCAGGCCGAGCTGAAGTTCGTCGGCAGCCAGCAGGGCGACGTGGTCGCGATGCCGAAGTTCCTGCGCATCATCACCGGTGACGCCAAGTCGTTCACCAACGGCGACGCGAACGCCAACACCTCGTGGAGCTGCTCCGGCTTCGAGGACCGGCAGGTGACGGACAAGTACCCGCTGTGCCCCGACGGCAGCCAGGTGCTGCGGACGGTCAACTTCCAGAGCTGCTGGGACGGCCAGAACATCGACAGCGCCAACCACCGGGACCACATGGCGTTCGTCCAGCAGGACGGCAGCTGCCCGGAGGGCTTCCAGGCCATCCCGCAGCTTCAGATCCGTCTCGCGTACGACATCCCCACCCCGACCGTCGAGAACGGCTCGGTGCAGAACCCGTACGCCGTGGACAGCTTCCCGGAGCAGTTGCACAAGCCGATCACCGACCACAACGACTTCATCAACGTCATGGACGAGGACCTGATGAACGAGGTGGTCGACTGCATCAACCGCGGTGAGGACTGCCAGTAGTCCCACCGAGGGCAGACACACCGGCAGACCGGGAGGGCCGGTGGCGGAGTTCCCGCCACCGGCCCTCTTCGTGGTCTCCCGGGGGCTCAGCCGTCGTGGCCGGCGTGTTCACCGTGGCCGGACGAGTGCTCGCCGCCCGAGTGCTCGCCGCCACCGTGCTGCGCGCCCTGTTCCAGGGTTCCGCCGAGCCGGCCGCGCAGGTCCGCCACGACGTCCTCGTGGCCCACGGCGACCCATTTGCGGCCGACGAGGTAGTACCCGCCGTAGTCCTTGGCGGTGTTGATCCACTCGCGCTGGCCGCGGTCGGTGGAGAAGGTGGCGAGGATGTACTTCTCCTCGCCCTTCTCGCAGATGGCCTGTCGGATGGTGTCGGCGTCGGTCTGCATGTTCGGGGCGCACTTCGCCTCGGCGGCCAGGTGTTCCAGGCTGCCGGTCGCCGTCTCGGGCACGGCGGCCCCGCCGTCCCCGCCGTCCCCGTCGGATCCGCAGCCCGCCAGCACCAGTGCCGCCGCGGCGGCGCTCAGCGCGAGCATCGGTCGGGTCAGCCTCATGTGTTCCTCCGGTCCGCTGTGGCGACATGCCGCACGGAGCCCCGGCGAGGGGCTCTCGTCATCGATACGGGCGCGGGGCGCGAAGTACTCAGGAACCCGGGTGCCCTTCTGCGGCCACCGTGCGAGAGTGGCGCCGTGGACCAGGACTGGGAAGACCGCGTGACAGCCGCCTGGGCGGCATTCGACGACTACGCCGAGGAGGATGCCGCCGGCTTCCGCGCGGTGGTCGGCGCCCTCGCCGACGAGTTGCCCGCGGACAGTCCCCTCGGTCTGTTCGAGCGGGCCTGCGCCTGGGACTCCACGGGCCACTCCGACCGGGCCGTGCCCCTGTACCGCGAGGCGCTGGAGCGCGGTCTCGGCGAGGCCAGCGCGTACAAGGGCCGCCGGGCGAAGATCCAGCTCTCCAGCTCCCTGCGGAACACCGGGCACCCGGAGGAGGGCGTGAAGCTCCTGTCGCCCGAACTGCTGGCTCCGTCCGACGAGTTGGACGACGCCGTGCGCGCCGCGCTCGCGCTGTGCCTGTCGAGCATGGGCCGCGACCGTGAGGGCCTGTCCCTGGTGCTCGGCGCGCTCGCGGCCCATCTGCCGCGCTACCAGAGGTCGATGGCCAACTACGCGCGGCTGCTGGTGGAGCAGCCGGAGTAACCGGGGCAGCCGGGTGGCCGGGTCCGGCGGCGCGGTTCGCGTCGGGCGACGGGCGACGGGCGACGGGCGACGGGCGCACGGTGACCATCACCGCGTTCGCTCGTTCTGCTGAACGTGCAGCCACAGGATGTCGCCCCGCGCCCCGCACCGTCCTCCGCCTCCTCGGCCGACCCTGTCGTCGACGTCGAGCAGGCCGAGGCCGCGCTCGTCGAGCACTATCCGCGCCTGGCCCGGCTGGCCTATCTGGTGCTGCCGCCGAATCTCGGCCGGGGCCGGCGCGTCCTGACCGCGCACGCCCTCACCCAGCGCGCGCTGCCCCGCAACCGGACGACGACCGCGGTGATCCCGGCCCAGTCCACCGGCCGCGAGGTCGATCCCGGTTACGCGCTGGTCCGGCTGCGGGTGGTGCGTACGGCGCTGGAGGCGGGGCTCCCGCTGCGGCGGGCGTGGCCCAGGCGGTCCCAGCTGCCGCCGCTGCTGCCGCACGTGCGGGGCCTCAAGCTCTTCCCACGCTCCGGTGGCGCCGACGAACTCGCCCTGGACCAGCGGCTGTCCGCGCTCTCCGGGCCGGGCCGGGCGGCCTACGTGCTGCGCGGTCTGGAGCGGCTCCCCGACGACGGCGTACGGGAGTTGCTCGGCGCCGCCGGGGTCGCCGAGGTGGACGCCGCGCTGCGGGAGGCCGACGGGGTGCCGGGCCAGTTCGCGCTGCTCGGCTCCCCCGAGTTCGACCCCTGCTCCCTCCAGGCCCGGCCGACCGATCTGCTGCGCCGGCGGCAGCACGCGCGGGCGGCGCTGGTCGCCGGGGCGGCGCTGGTGGTGTGCGGGGCGCTGCTCGGCCTGCCCGGCGACGGCTGGGGCCCCGACGGCGCCGCCGCCCCGCCGTACGCGCAGAACCCGGCGGCCGAGGCGGCCCTCGACCCCGGCAGGCTCACGAAGGTCCCGCCCACCGCGTGGGAGACGTCGGCGCGCACGGACTTCTCGGTGTGGCCGGCGCGCGGTGACCTCACCGGCGACGAGGAGCTGCTGCGCCGCGCCCTGGCCGTCTGGGCCCGGCCCGGCGAGAGCGTGGGGGTGTCAGCGACGCCGGGCACCGCGACCGGCGGACCGGCCGGCCCGCCGCAGCTGCTGTACGCCGGGGACGTCGACAACGCGCGGGTGGTGATCCTGCACGACGGTCTGCGCGTCGTGCGGTACGCCGAGCCGAAGGACGGTTCGGCCGGTGCCGCCCTGGACTTCGCGCGGACCGACGGTGCCGGGCGGGCCGGGGCGAGTGCGGTGGTCCTGGGCCGGGCCGACGGGAACGTCCGCTATCTGACGGCGCCCTGGGTGACGAAGGCGGCCGGGCGCGATCTCGTCGAGCCGGACTCCGGCGCCCGGGAGCTGACGCTCACCGACGGTGTGACGGCGCCGCTGGCCGGCCCGGCGCAGCGGCAGTCCGGCGGGTGTACGTCGTGGAACGTGCTGGAGCTGACCGACGGTTCGGACACCCGTGTGGTGACCGACCTCGGCGAGCTGGTGCCGGCCCGCCTCACCACCGGGCGCCCCGGCGCGGTGAAGGACGCCTCGGGCACGAAGGCGCTGGGGACCTGGGCGCCGTACGCCTGCTCGCTGGGCGCGGTGCTCGGGCAGGGAGTGCGGTCGGTGAACGCCTGGGAGTTCGCGTCCCAGCCGCTGCCCGACGCGACGGGGTCGGGCGCGTGGGTGTGCACCCGGGCCGAGACCTGGCGCGGCGAGGGGGCCCGGGTGCTGGCGCAGTTCCGGACGCCGGGCGGGGCGCAGGGCGCGGTGGCGGCGAAGGCGCAGGACGTGCCGGCGTGCGGCGAGCGCGACCCGCACGTGCTGGCCGGGGTGCTGTGGAAGTCGGAGGGCGGGCACTGGTATCTGCTGGCCGCCGGGAGCCGCGGCACCGAGTCGGTCGAGGCGACGGGCGGCATCAGCGGCGCCGCCGACGGGAACCTGCTGACGGCGAAGGCCGAGCAGGGCGCGCAGGCCGAGCTGAAGGGCACGCTGGAGAGCGGGCGGACGATCGGCGGCCTGCGCTAGGGCGCCAGTCGCCGGTCGCCGGTCGCCGGTCGCCGACGCTTGCGTCATCAAGTCCCGCACAGTGAACACCGATGCCAGGTCCGGTTCGTTCGAGGGCCGGATTCGATCGGTAAGGTGTTCGTATGACTACCGGGGTACGCCGCAGAATGGGCGTCGAGGAGCGGCGGCAGCAGTTGATCGGCGTCGCGCTCGATCTGTTCAGCCGCCGCTCGCCCGACGAGGTCTCCATTGACGAGATAGCCTCGGCGGCGGGCATCTCGCGCCCGCTGGTCTACCACTACTTCCCCGGCAAACTCAGCCTGTACGAGGCCGCGTTGAGGCGTGCCTCGGACGATCTGGCGGCCCGGTTCGTGGAGCCGCGCACGGGCCCGCTGGGCGCGCGGCTGCTGCGGGTCATGGGCCGCTACTTCGACTTCGTCGACGAGCACGGCCCGGGTTTCTCGGCCCTGATGCGCGGCGGCCCGGCCGTCGGCTCCTCCACGACCAACGCGCTCGTGGACTCCGTGCGGCAGGCAGCGTATGTCCAGATCCTTTCGCACCTGGACGTCACGGATCCGCCCGCCCGGCTGGAACTGGTCGTGCGCTCCTGGATCTCGCTCGCCGAGTCGACGGCGCTGATCTGGCTGGACGGGCGCCGTATCCCGCGCGCCGAGCTGGAGGCCCAGCTGGTGCACGACTTCGCCGCGCTGGCGGCGGTGAGCGCCGCCTACGACGAGGAGATGGGCGCCCTGCTGCGCCGCGTCATCGCCGACGAGCCCGCCGACGGCCCCTTCGCGGACCTGGTCGGCAGGCTCCTCACGCTGACGGCCCGGTGAGCGCCGCGCCGACGTGGGGCCTGGTCGTGGAGACGACCGTGGGCACCGGGGAGCGCAAGCACACGGAGGCCCAGGTGGTGGGGCACGTCGCCGGGTCCCGCCAGGAGGCGCTCGAGGAGCTGGAACGGCGGGCGCGGAGTTACTCCCCCACCCATCCCCTCAGTCCCAGGCGCCGTCGGCTCCTGCGGGTCGGCGACGGGTTCCTGCTCGTCGTGGACGGCGCCTGGCAGTCGTTCGTCACCCGGTTCACGGTGGCGGAACTGCTTGAGGACTCCGCCGCGCCGAAGGCCCCCGAGCCCGTGGTCGCGGCGCCCCCGCCCGCTCCTTCTCCCCCGGTGGAGCGGGAGCCCGAGCTGGACGCGGACGGGGTGCCGGTGCGGCCGGCCTGGCTGGGCCGCCGCGACCTCTCCTGAGACCTACTCGCTCTCGAACTTCCGGTACGACGGGTCAAGGTCGCGGACCTCGGCCGAGGCGTGCAGGGCGAGGTCGTCGCCCGGCTTGGCGTACTGCCGGAGCAGTTCCAGTACGGCCTCGGTGAGGCGTGCCTTGGTCTCCTCCGTGCGGCCGGCGAGCAGCCCGAGGGTGACGTGCACGACGGCGTGCCCCTCGGTGTCCGGGCCGACCACGGTGTCCTCGGACCGGCGGAACTGCGTCTTGCACGCCGGCGGCCTGGCCGCCGCGATCTCGACGACGGCCTCGTGCAGGGCCCGCGCGAAGGCGGGCCGGTCGAAGTCGTCCGCCAGCTCGGCGGAGTACTCCACGGTGATCTGCGGCATGAGCCCTCCCGTTGCTTGAACAGCAGGGCTCACCCTAACCGCAGGCCCGCGCCCGTCAGCCGGCCCGCTGGAACACGGCGACCGTGCGGTCCGGCACGGTGAACGTGCCGGTGTCCGCCGCGTACGCGGACTCCTTCACCACCGAGTCGGCGCCCGCCGCCTGCACCGGGTGCAGTCGGTAGCCGGTGCCTGCCGCGGCCTCGATCCGCTGCTCCTGCCGCTGGGGCGTGGCGTTGAAGACGACCACGAGGTCACCGAGCTCCATGGTGATCACGCCAGGTGTCTCGTCCCTGCCGGAGAGCGGGAAGGAGAGCCGGGACTGCACCTGGCCCGCCGTGGCGAGGGAGAAGTCGTCCTCGCCCGTGCGGATCTTCAGCAGGTCCCGGTACGCCGCCGAGGCGCCGGTGATCTGCGGGCAGCCGACCTTCACGGTGTCCAGCAGCGGCTTGGCGTAGGGCCACTTGTCCTGGTTGTCGGCGGCCGGGGGCAGCCCCCGGCCGAAGCCGTTGCCGTCGGCGCAGTTCCAGTGGAGGGCGTTGAACCAGTCGCCGCTGTCGTAGGAGTTGCGGTCCAGCGACTTGGAGCGCAGCAGGTCGCTGCCGGCCTGGGAGAGCGCCGGGCCCTGCGAGAGGGCGGCGGTCGCCATGGCGAGGACCTGCATGCGGGCCCGGTCGGCGGCGGAGGTGTCCTTGGGCAGCTTGAAGGCGAGCGTGTCGAACAGGGACTCGTTGTCGTGCGCGTCGGCGTAGGCGAGGGCGTCGCCGGGTGCCGCCGCGTATCCGGCGGGGGCGCCGTTGTAGTCGACCTCGGCGCCCTTGACCTCCTTGCCGTCGGTGTCGGTGAAGGCGTAGTCGGCGAGGCTGCCGGTCAGCCCGACCTTGATCAGGTCCTGGTAGTGCAGCAGGCGGGCCTTCTGCTCGGCCTCGGTGCCGTTGTTCTCCGAGCCGTTGGGGTCGGTGTAGAGGCCGGAGGCGAAGCCCTGGACGCCGGGGTCCTCGTCGAAGGGGCCGCCGCCGCGTACGGCGTCGCGGGCCCGGTCGGAGAAGGTCGCGACGCCGGTTCCGGCCATGTTCTTCTGGGTGGCCTGGACGAAGCGGGCGTCGTCGGCGACCTCGCCGAAGTTCCAGCCCTCGCCGTACAGGATGATCTTCTTGCCGTCGACGCCGTCCTTCTTGAGGGTCAGCGCGTCGAGGGCCTTGCGGACGGCGAGGATGTTGGCCTTCGGGTGGTGGCCCATGAGGTCGAAGCGGAAGCCGTCGACCTTGTACTCCTTGGCCCAGGTGACGATCGAGTCGACGACCAGCTTGCCCATCATGGCGTTCTCGGTGGCGGTGTTCGCGCAGCAGGTGCTGTTCGCGACCGAGCCGTCGGCGAGGAGCCGCTGGTAGTAGCCGGGCACGATCCGGTCGAGGACGCTCGTCCCGGCCTGGCCGCTCGCGGCCGTGTGGTTGTAGACGACGTCCATGACGACGCGCAGCCCGTCGTCGTTGAGGGCCTTGACCATCTCGCGGAACTCGACGGTGCGCTCGGTGCCGTCCGGGTCGGACGCGTAGGAGCCCTCGGGGACCGTGTAGTGGTACGGGTCGTAGCCCCAGTTGAAGGCGTCCTTGGCGGCGGCCTTCGTCACGCACTCCTGCTGCTTGTCGGAGTCGGCCGGGTAGGAGGCGAGGTCGCAGTCGGGTGTCGTCTGCTCGGACTTCTTCTCGGGGATCGTCGCGATGTCGAAGGCGGGCAGCAGGTGCACGTAGGACGTGCCGGCCTTCGCCAGCTCGCGCAGGTGCTGGGAGCCGTCGCTCATCTTGTCGGTGAAGGCGAGGTAGGTGCCCCGGTGGTCGGCGTCCGCCGTACGGTCCGCGACGGAGAAGTCGCGGATGTGCAGTTCCTGGATCTGGGCGTCCCGCAGCGGCACCGCCTCGGGCTTGTCATAGCTGTCCCAGCCGCGCGGGGCGAGGGACCGGTCGTCCAGGTCGACGACGAGGCTGCGCTCGGAGTCGGTGGTCAGGGCGAGCGAGTACGGGTCGGTGACCTTGTTGGTGACCACCTGACCCGCGGTGGGCGCCCACACCTTCACGGCGTACCGGTAGGGCTCGCCCTTCCAGGACTTCGGCCCGGTGACGGACCAGACGCCGGTGGCGTCGTCGCGGCGCATCCGGACGGTGTCGCCGCCGATCTCCAGCCGCACGGACTGCGCGGTCGGCGCCCACACGGAGAGGGTGGGGCGGCCGTGGCGGAAGACCGGACCGAGATCCGCCTGCGTCGCCCGGTCCGCGTACAGGTCGTCGAGGGCGCCGGCGATCTGCACCCCCGTCGCCGCGAGTACGGCCCCGGTGGCGGTGCGCTGGGAGGCGACGACCTGGCCGCGCAGGGCCTCGCGGACCCGGTCGCGGTCGCGCGGGTCGACCGACCAGGCGGTGTAGTCCTTCAGGTGCGGGAACTTCGCCTTCTGGGCGTCGGTGAGGGTGGTCTTCCCCAGCCGGAGCCACGTGGTCTCGTCGTCGGCGGTCAGCGTGCCGTCCGCCGTCTCGACCGAGCCGGTGCGGGAGGCGAGGAGCTGGGTGGAGGCGGCGCCCTGTGAGCCGTTCCAGGCGACGGTGTTCCGGTCGATCCAGACGGCCTTGGAGGTGGCGAGGTCGACGGCCGCCGCCGAGCCCGCGGGCTGCGGCAGCAGGTACTGCTCCTGCCCGCTCACCAGCCACACCTCGTGGCCGTTCGCCTTGAGGTCCAGGGCCTGGTCGGTGGGCAGGTCCTTCTCGTCGCCCTTGTGGAGGATGTAGCTGAGGCTGCTCGCGCCCTCGGTGAGGGGCACCTCGAAGACCGCGCCGTACGGGTCGGTCTTCACCGGCATCAGCGGCTTCGCCCAGTCGGTGGGGTTCGCGGCGTCGCCCCAGACGTGCAGGCCCCAGCCGTCGTAGTTGCCGTCGGCGCGCTGGTAGTGGAGCACGGCCTTGGTGGTGTCCTGGGCGGGGTACTCGGGCCGCTCCGTGGCGACCTGCTCCTTGCCCTGCTCGATCCACACCTCGCCGGTCTGTGTGACGTCGATGGTGCGGTCGGCGGCGACGTCCTTGTTGCCGTCCTTGTCGATGACGAGGAAGCCCACGTCGGAGGCGCCGGGCTTGAGCTTGACGTAGGCGAAGGCGCCGTAGGCGTCGCGGCCCACGAAGGGGTGGGTCTCGGGCCAGGTGGTCGCCTCGCCGTCGGCGAGGTCGCCCCAGGCGTACAGGCCCCAGTCCTGGTAGTTCCCGTCCTCGCGGTTGTAGTGGACGATCGCGTAGTCCCGGGAGGCGGCGGTGGGGACTTCCTCGACGGGCGGGGTGCCGGTCGTCGACGCGGCCGTGGTGCTCGCGGTGCGGCCCGCCGAGTCCACGACGACCGCCTTGTAGCGCAGGGCGGTGCCGGCGGGGGTGTCCTCGCCGATGGTGTGGGTGACCTTGTACGGGGCGTGGTCGGCGGTGCCGAGGGTGCGCCACTTGCCGTTGCCGGTCTGGGCGGCGAAGACGACGCGGTTGAGCTGTCCGCCGGCGACGTCGGCGGTCAGCTCGACGGTGCCGGTGGCGCCGGGCGCGGGGGCCGTCAGGGCGATCGTGGGCTTGGCGGCGGGCTGGGCGAGCCGGCCCGCGGCCTTGAGGACGACGGCCGACTGGGCAGGGACCGTGACGGTGACCTTCTTGTCGGCGCCCGACTTCACGTCGTCGTCGGTGCCGTAGAGGCCGCGGAAGGTCATGTTCGCCGAGCCGGTGGCGAAGATGGCCGTCTTCGCGGCCTCGGCATTGTTGAAGGCGACGACGTACTCGGTGCCGCTCCCGGCGTCGGTGCGGGAGACGGCGTAGACGCCGGCGCCGTCGGCCGCGTAGCGCTCGGTCTGGACGCCGTCGGCGAGGGCGGGGTGGGCCTTGCGGAGCCCCGCGAGGGCGCTGATCTGCCGGTAGAGCGGCGCTCGCGTGTCGTAGGCCGCCTCGGCATGGGTGCGGTCGGTGCCGAGCTGGTCGTCGTCCAGGTAGTCGGCGGTGCGGGAGGCGAACATCGGCTGGCGGGCGTCCTTGTCGCCGCCGGCACCGGTGAAGCCCTGCTCGTCGCCGTAGTAGATCACCGGGTTGCCGCGGCTGAGGAACATCAGCTCGTTGGCGAGCCGGTCCTTCTTCAGCAGCTCGGCGTCGGTGGCCTTCGGGTCGTCCTGCTTCAGGAAGGTGCCGATGCGGCCCATGTCGTGGTTGCCGAGGAAGGTGACCTGTTCGTAGGCGTTGGCCTTGTCCGTCGTGTACTTGTAGTCGTCGCCGAAGACGGAGGCGAGCTTCTGCGCGCTGCCGCCCTGGGAGGCGTACGCGCGGGCCGCGTCCTGGAAGGGGAAGTCCAGGGTGGAGTCCAGGCGGCCCTGGGTGACGTAGGGCGCGGTGACGGAGGTGTCGGCGGAGTAGACCTCACCGAACATGAAGAAGTCGTCGCGGCCCTTCTTCGCGGCGTAGGCGTCCAGTGCGGTCGCCCACCGGGTCCAGAACTCCATGTCGACGTGCTTCACGGTGTCGATCCGGAAGCCGTCGATGGCGAAGTCCTTCACCCACCGCTGGTAGATCTTCTCCATGCCGCGGACGACCTCGGGCCGTTCGGTCCACAGGTCGTCGAGGCCGTTGAAGTCGCCGTAGGTCGCCGACTCGCCGGCCCAGGTGGAGTCGCCCCGGTTGTGGTACATCGCCGGGTCGTTGAGCCAGGACGGCACCTTGAGGTTCTTCTTCGCGGCCGGGACCGTCGGGGTGCGCGGGAAGGAGCCGTTGTCCACCCGGGGGAACCCGCGGTCGCCGTCGGCGTAGTCGGCGTCGTCGAAGGGCTCACCGTCCTTGGTCAGGTACGGGAAGGCGCCCTTGGAGAGGTAGTCGTAGGACTTCTCCTCGTAGTCGACGACGTCGGCGGTGTGGTTGGTGATGACGTCGAAGAAGACCTTCATGCCCTTGGCGTGCGCCTTGGAGATGAGGTTCTTGAGGTCCTTGTTGGTGCCGAAGTGCGGGTCGACCTGCGTGAAGTCGGTGATCCAGTAGCCGTGGTAGCCGGCGGACGCGTCCTTGCCGGTGCCCTGGACGGGCTGGTTCTTGAAGATGGGCGCCATCCAGATGGACGTGGTGCCCAGGCCCTTGATGTAGTCGAGCCGGTCGGTGAGGCCCTTGAGGTCGCCGCCCTGGTAGAAGCCCTTGTCGGTGGGGTCGTAGCCGGTGCTGAGCCGAGAGCCGGTCAGACCGCCCTTGTCGTTGCGGGCATCGCCGTTGGCGAAACGGTCCGGCAGGACGAAGTAGAACTGCTCACGGGTGAGGTCGTGGCGTGCGGCGCTCTTCGCCAGCTTCGCGTCGGACGGAGGCGCGGGCGGGGTGCCGGCCCGCGCGACGGGGGCTGTCAGGAGTGTCGCCGCGAGGGCGGCGACGGTGACGGCCGCGACCCGTGGGACAGCGGCGGTTCGGCGCTTCACAGGCGCCGGCCATCTCGGTATCACCGGTGTGAACTCCTTGCGATTACGGCTCTGTCGGGTCCGACCCCGGCGAGACCGTAGCGCTGTCGCAAGACTTGCGGCAAGGGTCTTGCAAGGAGCAGAAAGAAGTTTCACGAGCCTTGCCCACCCCCCTTGCTTGGCGCGACCGTTCGGCAGCCGTGTCTGGTCCCGGCGGTAGGGTCGTGGCTGATCAGTCCTGCTGAGGAGGGGGTTGCGAGGTATGAGTGCAAGAGTGACGGCCGTCAGCAGCAACGGCGAGTACTCGTTCACCAAACCGAACCGGGACAGCATCACGCTGCTCGCCGGGCTGGGCGTGGAGGGCGACGTACACGCCGGTGTGACGGTCAAGCACCGCTCGCGCGTCGCACAGGACCCCACCCAGCCGAACCTCCGTCAGGTCCACCTCATCCACGCGGAGCTCTTCGCGGAAGTCGGCGACGCGGGGTTCCCGGTGGCACCCGGTGAGCTCGGTGAGAACATCACCACCCGCGGCATCGACCTGCTCGCCCTGCCCGTCGGCACCCTGCTGCGCATCGGCGACGAGGCGGTCCTCGAAGTGACCGGCCTGCGCAATCCCTGCCTGCAGATCGACCATTTCCAGGGCGGGCTCCTGAAACAGGTCGTCGGCCGTGACGAGGCCGGGAACGTCGTGCGCAAGGCCGGGATCATGAGCGTCGTGAAGGAAGGCGGCACGGTGCGTCCCGGGGACCCGGTCGAGGCGGAACTTCCCAGCGGGCCGCACCGGGCCCTGGACCGGGTCTGACCCTGCCCCGGGCTTCGGCCCCCGAGCCTGCGGCGGGCCGTGCAGGGCGAGGGCCCGCCGCCTCCGGTGAGGAGGTGGCGGGCCCTGCGAGGTGCCGAGCCGTCAGGCCCGGATCCACCACACCGTCGTGTCCGTCGGTACCTTCGCCTCGCCGGATGCCTCGGTGATCTCGCCGCTGGCCAGCAGCACCCGGCCGTAGGCGGGCATCGACACCGACTCGCCGGTGGTGTTGGCGACGCACACGAACCCCCCGCGCCGGAAGGCGACGACGCCCTCGGGGGCGCGCAGCCACTCGACGGCGTCGCCCGCGCCCAAGTCGGCGGTGGAGCGTCGGAGTGCCAGGGCCTCGCGGTACAGCTCCAGGGTCGAGCCGGGCTCGCCGGTCTGCGCCTCGACGCTCAGCTCGCCCCAGCCCGCCGGCTGCGGCAGCCAGCTGCCGCCGTCGCCGAAGCCGTACGAGGAACCCTCGCGGGTCCAGGGGATCGGGACGCGGCAGCCGTCGCGGAAGCCGTCCTGGCCCGCGCCCCGGAAGTAGGCCGGGTCCTGGCGCACCTCGTCGGGGAGGTCGACGACGTCCGGCAGGCCCAGCTCCTCGCCCTGGTAGACGTAGGCCGAGCCGGGCAGGGCCAGCATGAGGAGGGTGGCGGCGCGGGCCCTTCTGAGCCCGAGTTCGCGGTCGCCGGCCAGGCGGATCTGGGTGCCGAGGCCCGGCGGGTTGGCGAAGCGGGTGGCGTGGCGGGTGACGTCGTGGTTGGACAGGACCCAGGTGGCCGGGGCGCCGACGGGGCGCATGGCGTCCAGGGTGCGGTCGATGACGGTGCGCAGCTCGTCCGCGTCCCAGTGGGTGCCCAGGTACTGGAAGTTGAAAGCCTGGTGCAGTTCGTCGGGGCGGACGTAGTTCGCGGTGCGCTCGACGGTCGGGGTCCACGCCTCGGCGACGAAGATGCGCTCGCCGCTGTACTCGTCGAGGATGAGCCGCCACTGCCGGTAGATGTCGTGGACGCCGTCCTGGTCGAAGAACGGCATGACATCGTTGCCCAGCAGTTTCAGCTGCTCGTGGGATCCCAGGTCGGGCAGGCCCGCGGCCTTCACCATGCCGTGGGCGACGTCGATGCGGAAGCCGTCCACGCCCATGTCCAGCCAGAACCGCAGGATGGAGCGGAACTCGTCGCCGACGGCCGGGTGCTCCCAGTTGAAGTCGGGCTGTTCGGGGGCGAACAGGTGCAGGTACCACTCCCCCGGCGTGCCGTCGGGCTCGGTGACCCGGGTCCAGGCGGGCCCGCCGAAGATGGACTCCCAGTCGTTGGGCGGCAGTTCGCCGTTCTTCCCCTTGCCGGGGCGGAAGTGGTAGCGGTCCCGGGAGGGGGAGCCGGGGCCCTCCGCCAGGGCGCGCCTGAACCACTCGTACTGGTCGGAGGAGTGGTTGGGGACCAGGTCGACGATGACGCGCAGGTCCAGCGCGTGGGCGTCGCGGATCAGCGCGTCGGCGTCCAGGAGGGTGCCGAACATGGGGTCGACGGCCCGGTAGTCGGCGACGTCGTAACCGGCGTCGGCCTGCGGCGAGGCGTAGAAGGGGCTGAGCCACACGGCGTCCACGCCCAGGTCGCGCAGGTACGGCAGGCGGGTGCGGACACCCTCCAGGTCGCCCATGCCGTCGCCGTTGCTGTCGGCGAAGCTGCGCGGATAGACCTGGTAGATGACCGCGTCCCGCCACCAGTCACGGCGCCCCGGGACGGTGGCGACGGCGGAGGTGGGGGCCGGTGCGGCGGAGTGCTGCTGGCTCATGTCGTCCTTGGTACGTAACGGAGTGGGAGGCATGGTGGGGGCCGAGGCGGCCGGCCGCGGTGCAGCGGGGTCGGATGGCACCGCGGCCGGACGTTTTCCGGGGCGGGCACTCAGCCCTTCGTGCCGCCGGCGGTGAGGCCGGTCACCAGGTTCTTCTGTACGAGGTAGAAGAACGCGGAGACGGGTATCGCGACGAGCACGGCGGTGGCCGCCATCAGGTTGCGCTGCGCGTCGTGCTCGCTGACGAAGCTCTGGAGTCCGACGGCGAAGGTGTACTTCGTGTCGCTCAGCATGAACGTCGAGGCGAAGGCGACCTCGCCGAAGGCCGTGATGAAGCTGTAGAAGCCGGCGACCGCGAGGCCCGGCTTGGCCAGCGGGAGGATCAGCCGGAAGAACGTGCCGAAGGGGCTGAGCCCGTCCACCCGCCCGGCCTCGTCGATCTCGAACGGGATGGTGTCGAAGTAGCCCTTGAGCAGCCAGGCGCAGTACGGCACCGCGGTCGAGCAGTAGACGAGGATCAGGCCGAAGTAGTTGTCGATGAGCTGGAGCTCGGACAGGATCTGGTACATCGGCACGATCAGTACCGCGATGGGGAACATCTGGGTGACCAGCAGGACCCACATGAGCTTCTTGTAGCCGGGAAAGCGCATCCGCGAGACCGCGTAGCCGGTGGTGGCGGCGACCATGACGCCGATGACCGTGGTGCCAAGCGAGACGATCAGCGAACTCTTCAGCCAGTCGAAGAAGTTCGTGTCCTGGAGCACGAACGCGTAGTTGTCGAAGGTCATCTTCGACCAGATGCGCCCGGGGTGCAGGTAGTCGTCCTTGTCCGGGCCGAGGGACAGGAAGACCAGCCAGGCGATCGGGAAGAGCGCGACGAGGCTCGCGACGGTCAGGATGCCGTGGGAGGCGAGGGAGGCGGCGCGGCTCTGCTCGCCGCGGGACCGTGGCTTGTTACGCCGGGGGGCTGTCGGCTCAGCCGACGGAACCTCCGCCGAGGAAGACGACGACCGGTAGAGGGTGCTCATCGGGGCTCCTGCCTCAGTTCGCGAGCTGCTGCTCATTGCGGTTCAGCCAGCGGCGGTAGAAGGAGGTGAAGACGATCAGGATGGCCAGCAGCAGGATGCCGTAGGCCGCCGACTGCGCGAAGTCGCGCGGCTGCTGTCCGAAGCCCAGCTGGTAGGCCCAGGTGACGAGGATCTGGGCCTCCGGGGCGGTGTTGCCGAACAGCAGGAAGATCACGGCGAACTGGTTGAAGGTCCAGATGATGCCGAGCAGGACGACGGTGGAGCTGACCGACCTGAGCCCGGGCAGGGTGACGTGGCGGAAGCGCTGCCAGGCGTTCGCGCCGTCCATCTCGGAGGCCTCGTACAGGGTCGCGTCGATGGACTGGAGGCCGCCCAGGAGCGAGACCATCATGAACGGCACACCGCACCAGGTGTTGACCATGATCGCGGCGAACCGCTGCCAGAAGGTGTCCTCCAGCCACAGCGGCGTCGGCAGGTGCAGCCAGTCCAGGCCGGCGTTGATGATGCCGCTGTCGGCGAGCATGAAGCGCCAGCCGAAGACGGTGACGAAGGTGGGCACGGCCCACGGCAGGACCAGGATCAGCCGGTAGAAGGTGCGGCCGCGCAGCTTCTGGTTGAGCAGCAGGGCGAGGCCGAGCCCGATGAAGTAGTGCAGGCCGACGCAGACCGCCGTCCACACGATCGTCCAGATGAAGTGCGACCAGAAGCGGTCGTACGCCGTCGGGCCCCACAGGATGTCGGCGTAGTTGTCCAGGCCGACGAACTTGTAGGTGGCCTCGATCTCGTTGACGCCGATCGTGCGCCCCGTGTTGAGGCTGTTGGCGTCGGTGAGGGTGAGGTAGAGGCCGTACCCCAGCGGATACAGCACGAGGACGCCGAGCACGACGGCCACCGGCGCGATCATCGCGTAGGCGTACCAGTGCTTCTGGTATCCGTCCTTCAGACGCCGGCCGAGGCCGGGCCGCGGGGTGTGGTCACCGCGGCGCTTGCCGGTAGCGCGGTCGATGGCGACTGTCATGGTTCGACACCTTCGGGAGCATCGGGAAGATCAGGTGGTACGGGATCGAGGGGTGCGGCGCACGGCCGGTGACCGCCGGGTCCCCTCCCCCGGGGCGGGGGACCCGGCGGTCACGCGGGCTCACTTGGAGAAGTCCGGCACCAGCTTGGCGATCGCGGTCTCGGCGTCGCCCAGGCCCTCGTCCAGGGACTTCTTGCCGCCGGCGATCTGGGGCAGCTCGTCGTCGAGGGGGCCCCACAGGGAGCTGTACTCGGGCAGGGCGGGGCGCGGCTGGGCGGCGGGCAGCACCGTCTGGTAGCCGGCGATGCCCGGGTCGGCCTTGACCTCGGCGGTGTAGGCGTCGTCGCGGGTCGGCAGCGTGGAGTTCTTGAGGGCGACGGTCTCCTGGGACTTCGCCGAGGTCATGAACTTCACGAACTTGAGCGACGCCTCCTGGTGCGCCTTGTCCGAACCGGCGTAGACCGACAGGTTGTGGCCGCCGGTCGGGGCGCCCGCCTTGCCGGTGGTGCCGGCCGGGACGGTGGCGATGCCGAGGTTGTTCTTGTCCTTGAACGCCGAGCCCTTGTAGAAGTTGGTGATCTCCCACGGGCCCTGGATGGTCGAGGCCACCTTGCCGCCCACGAAGGCGTCCTGGATGTGGGCGTAGGCGTCCGCGGTGGTGTCGGCCTTGTGCAGGCCCTTGCCGTCGAACAGGCTCAGCCAGGTGCCGTAGGCCTTCTCGGCGGCGGGCGACTTGACGGTGACCTTCTTGGCGTCGGCGTCGACCGTGTCGGTGCCCTCGCCGTAGAGGAACGGCTGGGCGTAGTAGCCCGCGGTGGAGCCCCAGAAGCCGTCGACGCCGGTCTTGTCCTTGAGGGTGGCGGCGGCCTTCTTCAGGTCGTCCCAGGTCCCCGGGGCCTCGACGCCGGCCTTCTTGAACAGTTCCTTGTTGTAGACGAAGGCGAGGGTGTCGGTGACCAGCGGCACGCCGTAGGTCTTGTCCTCGTACTTGGCCTGCTCGATCAGGTTGGGCTGGAACTTGTCCTGCTCGGCGAGGGCCTCGGTGCCGTCCAGCGGCAGGAAGAAGCCCTTCTTGGCGAAGGCGGGGGTCCAGCCGACCTCGGCGCGCAGCACGTCCGGGGCGCCCTTCGAACCGGCGGCGGTGTCGAACTTGTTCTGCGCCTGGTCGAAGGGGACGTTGACGTAGTTGACCTTGACGTCCTTGTTGGCGGCCTCGAACTCCTTGACCAGGGCCTTGTAGGTCGGCGCCTCGTTGGTCGCGTTCGAGGTGTCCCAGTACGTGATGGTGACCGGTCCGCCCGACTCGCTGTCGCTGTCGCCGTCTCCGCCGCACGCCGTCGCCGCCAGGGCGAGGGACGCCACCAGCGCGGTGGCCGCTATGCCACGCCGCATGAGTTCTCCTTGAGGGTGAAAGCCCGTGTGGTGCAGGGTGCGGGCCCGTCCGCCGCTCCTGCCGCTGCCGACCGCGTCGTTGCTGCCGTCGGGCGACGTGAACGTAACAGCGTTGAAAGCCCGGCGAAAGGTCTTGCAGCAAAAATGTGCAAGAGATCTTCGAAGTTATCCGGGCGTGACCTCTCGGCGACCGTCATGAGACGCTTGTTTACGGGGCTCGAGCGGTATCGGGCCGGTTGTGCAAGACTCTGCAAGCTCTTGCCGCCACTTTCTTGAGGGAGCGCGATGACGCAGCAGCCCGCGCAGGGCCGTCCAACAGGCCGCCCACGGCGCCCGATCGGTGTGCAAGGCGGCGGCCGACAGGTACAGTCCACCCCTGTGACCACACGGCTTGCCGACATCGCCGCCCAGGCGGGGGTGAGCGAAGCGACCGTCAGCCGCGTCCTCAACGGGAAGCCGGGCGTCGCCGCCACCACCCGCCAGTCCGTACTCGCCGCGCTCGACGTGCTGGGCTACGAGCGGCCCGTGCGGCTGCGGCAGCGCAGCGAGGGCCTGGTGGGCCTGATCACGCCGGAGCTGGAGAACCCGATATTCCCGGCGCTGGCCCAGGTCATCGGCCAGGCGCTGACCCGCCAGGGCTACACACCGGTCCTCGCCACCCAGACCCCGGGCGGTTCCACGGAGGACGAGCTGACCGAGATGCTGGTCGACCGCGGGGTCGCCGGCATCATCTACGTCTCCGGTCTGCACGCGGACACCACCGCCGACATGCAGCGCTACGAGCGGCTGCGCGCGCAGGGCGTGCCGTTCGTCCTGGTCGACGGTTTCTCGTCGAAGGTGCAGGCGCCGTTCATCTCCCCCGACGACCGGGCCGCGATGAGCCTGGCGGTCACGCACCTCGTCTCGCTCGGACACACCCGCATCGGGCTGGCGCTCGGGCCGAAGCGGTTCGTGCCGGTGCAGCGCAAGATCGAGGGCTTCGTCCGCACCGTCCAGGACCAGCTGGAGCTGAGCGCCGAGACCGTGGAGAAGGAACTGGTCCAGCACTCGCTCTACACCCTGGAGGGCGGCCAGGCGGCGGCCACCGCGCTCATCGGGCGCGACTGCACGGCGGTGGTCTGCGCCAGCGACATGATGGCGCTGGGCGCGATACGCGCCGCCCGGCAGCTGGGTCTGGACGTGCCCAAGGACATCTCGGTCGTCGGCTTCGACGACTCGCCGCTGATCGCGTTCACCGACCCGCCGCTGACGACCGTCCGCAAGCCGGTCCCGGCGATGGGGCAGGCGGCGGTGCGCACGCTCCTCGAGGAGATCGGCGGGACCCCCGCGCCGCACAGCGAGTTCGTGTTCATGCCGGAGCTGGTGGTACGCGGCTCGACGGCGTCGGCACCGGGCGAACGCAAGCGCTCCTGACCTCCCCCTGCGGCCGGCGGATGCGGGCCGGAACAGACCGGAGGATCATCGGTACAAGAAGGCTTTTCTGGCAGACTTGATGCCTATGGGTGACGCGATCGTGAGGACTCGGGAACGCCTGGAGGACCGCGTTCCGCACCCCGTCCCCGAGCGGACGGGGCGGGGGCGTCTGCGTCGGCTCCGCACCCCGCGCCGGCCCCGTCTGTGGTTCGAGATCCTGCTGATCGGGCTCAGTTACTGGACGTACTCCCTGGTCCGCAACGCGGTACCGGAACAGCGGACGGCGGCGCTGCGCAACGCCGACTGGATCTGGCGCGTCGAGCAGCAACTCGGCATCGCCGTGGAGGAGTCGGTCAACCATGCCGTGAACTCGGTGACTTGGCTCGTCGTCGGCATGAACTACTACTACGCCACGCTGCACTTCGTGATGACGCTCGGTGTGCTGGTGTGGCTCTACCGCAGCCATCCCGGCCGCTACGCGGCGACCCGGCTGGTCCTCTTCGCGACCACGGGCGTCGCCCTGGCCGGCTACTACCTGTATCCGCTCGCCCCGCCCCGGCTGATGAACGGCGGCCACTTCGTCGACACCGTCATGGTGCACCAGACGTGGGGCTCGATGGCGTCCGGGGACCTGAAGAACATGTCCAACCAGTACGCGGCGATGCCGTCGATGCACATCGGGTGGTCGGTGTGGTGCGGGCTGACCATCTTCGCGCTGGCCTCGGTGCCGTGGGTGCGGGTGCTGGGTCTGGTGTACCCGGTGCTCACGCTGGTGGTGATCGTGGCGACCGCCAACCACTTCTGGCTGGACGCGGTGGGGGGCGTGATGTGTCTGGCGTTCGGTTACGGCGTGGCTCTGGTCTGGTACGGCAGCCTGCCCTACGCCTTGCCCCGGGTGGTGCCCGGCGCCGGGCGGCGGAGGGTGTGGTCGCCCACGCGGGCTTGAGGGTGCGCAGTTCCGCTAGGCGTAGAACAGGTCCTCCACCACCGCACGGGCCCGGCGGGCCGTGCGGCGGTATTCGTCGAGCATGTCGCCCGCGTGGCCGGGGCCGTGGCCCAGGTAGCGGCCCACGGCCGCCAGCTCGCGCGGGTCGCTGGGGAAGGTGTCGCCGGCCCGGCCGCGGACCAGCATCACGGCGTTGCGGACGCGCGTCGCCAGGACCCACGCCTCGTCGAGGGTGTCGGTGTGCTCCTCGGAGATGAGGCCGGCCTCGCGTGCGGCGGTCAGGGCCGCGCGCGTCCGGGTGGTCCGCAGCCCGGCCTCCCTGTGCCCGTGCCGCAGCTGGAGCAGCTGCACGGTCCACTCCACGTCGGAGAGGCCGCCGGGACCCAGTTTGGCGTGCAGCTTGGGGTCCGCGCCGCGCGGCAGCCGCTCGGACTCCATCCGGGCCTTGAGCCGCCGGATCTCCCGTACGGCGTCCTCGCCGAGCCCGTCCGCCGGGTACCGCAGCGGATCGACCAGCTCGATGAACCGCCGCCCCAGATCCTGGTCGCCGGCGACGAACTCGGCCCGCAGCAGCGCGTGCGACTCCCACCCCAGCGACCAACGCCGGTAGTAGGCCTCGTACGACTTCAGGGTGCGCACCAGCGGCCCGGACCTGCCCTCGGGGCGCAGGTCGGCGTCGATCAGCAGCGGCGGGTCGGCGCTGGACACCTGGAGCAGGCGCCGCATCTCGGAGACGACCTTGTTGGCGGCGTCCCCCGCCTCCCGCTCGCCCACGCCGTCGCGGGGCTCGTGCACGAACAGCACGTCGGCGTCCGAGCCGTAGCCCAGCTCGTGTCCGCCGAAGCGGCCCATGCCGATGATCGCGAACCGGGTCGGCAGGGTGTCGCCCCACCTTTCCCGCACGACCGCCCGCAGCGTCCCCGCCAGCGTCGCCGCCGTCAGGTCGGACACCGCGCCGCCGACCATGTCGACCAGGGCGCCCTGGTCGGCCTCGACGGGCTGCGCCTCGGTGCCGTAGGAGCCGACGATGTCCGCGGCGGCCGTACGGAACAGCTCACGGCGCCGTACGCCGCGCGCCGCGGTGACCGCCTGTTCGGCGCCGTCGGCGCGACGGACCGCGGCGAGTATCTCCTGCTCCAGCTGGACCCGTCCGCGGGGTGCCAGTCCCCCGGCGGCGCCGTCCCCGAGCAGGGCGACGGCCTCGGGGGCCCGCATCAGCAGGTCGGGGGCGAGCCGCCCGGCGGAGAGCACGCGGGCCAGGTTCTCGGCCGCCGCGCCCTCGTCGCGCAGCAGCCTGAGGTACCAGGGGGTCTTGCCGAGCGCGTCGGAGACCTTGCGAAAGCCCAGCAGCCCGGCGTCCGGGTCGGCGGAGTCGGCGAACCAGCCCAGCAGCACGGGCAGCAGGGTGCGCTGGATGGCCGCCTTGCGGGTGACGCCGGACGCCAGCGCCTCCAGGTGCCGCAGGGCGGCGGCCGGGTCGGCATAGCCGAGGGCGACCATCCGCTCCCGCGCCGCCTCGGGGCTCAGCCGGGCCTCGCCGGGCGCGAGCTGGGCGACGGCGTCGAGCAGCGGCCGGTAGAAGATCTTCTCGTGCAGTCTGCGGACGACGGCGGCGTGCCGCTTCCATGCGCGCAGCAGTCCGGTGACCGGGTCGGTGCGCATGCCCAGGGAGCGCCCCATGCGGCGCAGGTCGGCCTCCTCCTCGGGCACGAGGTGGGTGCGGCGCAGCCGGTGCAGCTGGATGCGGTGCTCCATGGAGCGCAGGAAGCGGTACGCGTCGTCGAGCTGGGCGGCGTCGGTCCGGCCGACGTAGCCGCCCGCGGCGAGGGCCTCCAGCGCGTCCAGCGTCGTGGCGCTGTGCAGGGAGGTGTCCGCCCGCCCGTGCACCAGCTGGAGCAGCTGCACGGCGAACTCGACGTCCCTGAGGCCGCCGGGGCCCAGCTTGAGCTGCCGGTCCACCTCGGTGACGGGGATGTTCTCCACCACCCGGCGGCGCATCTTCTGCACGTCCGGGACGAAGTTCTCCCGGTCGGCGGCCTGCCACACCAGGGGCTGGAGGGCGGCGACGTACTCGGCGCCGAGGCCGGGGTCGCCGGCCACCGGACGGGCCTTGAGCAGCGCCTGGAACTCCCAGGTCTTGGCCCAGCGCTGGTAGTAGGCGACGTGGCTGCTGAGGGTGCGCACCAGCGGGCCGTTGCGCCCCTCGGGGCGGAGGTTGGCGTCGACGGGCCAGATGGAGCCCTCGACGGTGGTCTCGGAGCAGATCCGCATCATGTGCGAGGCGAGCGAGGTCGCGGCCCGCAGCGCCTTCGTCTCGTCCCCGTCCGTGCCCTCCGCGGACTCGCCCACGAAGATGACGTCGACGTCGGAGACGTAGTTCAGCTCGTGTCCGCCGCACTTGCCCATCGCGATCACCGCCAGCCGGCACCGCGCCGCGTCCTCGGGCGCGGCGGCCTCGGCGAGGGCCAGCGCGGCGCGCAGGGTCGCGGTGGCGAGGTCGGCCAGCTCGGCGGCGGTCTCGGCGACGTCGATCGTGCCGCACACGTCGCGGGCGGCGATGGACAGCAGGCACCGCCGGTAGGCGACGCGCAGGGACACCGGGTCGGTGGCCTCGGCGAGCCCCCGCTCGAACTCCTCGACGCCGCGGTGCAGGTCCCGCGGCTCGTACGTCACCAGGGCCTGCCAGTCGCCGGAGTGCCGGGCGAGGTGGTCGGCGAGCGCCTCGGAGGCGCCGAGCACCCCGAGGAGGCGGTCGCGCAGCGGCTTGGCCGCTATCAGCGTGTCCAGCAGCTCCTGCCGGGCGGTCGGGTCGGGCTGCGCCTCCAGGAGCCGCACCAGTCCGAACAGGGCGAGGTCCGGGTCGGCGGTGGCGCCCAGCGCCTCCAGCAGGACGGGGTCGGCGCGCAGCTCCGCCAGCTCCGGGCCGTCCAGCAGCCGTTCGGCGGCCGAGGGAGCGGTGAAGCCGTGCCGCAGCAGCCGCGTGAAGGTACTGCTCCTGCGCCCCGGCGCCGTCATCTCGGCCTCCTGTCGGACTCGCGTGACATGCGGGATCAAGGTCTACGGCCTGAGCGTAGCCGGGGAGCCGCGCTCGGGCGCCGGGGCGTACCGGTCCCGGCCTCCGGTGGACCGCTCCGGACTCGTACGATATCTTGTACAAGCCGAGGAAGGGAGGCTCCGGTATGTCCATTACCGCCAGCGAAGCCCGTCAGAACCTGTTCCCCCTGATAGAGCAGGTCAACGAGGACCACGCCCCGGTGCACATCACCTCCCGCAAGGGGAACGCCGTGCTCATGTCCGAGGAGGACTTCACGGCGTGGACGGAGACGGTGCATCTCCTGCGCTCGCCCAAGAACGCCCGCCGTCTGCTCGACTCCATCGCGGAGGCCGAGGCCGGCGGGGCGCGGCGGCGCGAGCTGATCGACCCGGACGCGGAGCGGGCGTGAAGATCACTTTCACGTCCCACGGCTGGGAGGACTACGTCCACTGGGCCGAGAGCGACCGGAAGGTGACCAAGCGGATCAACAGACTGATCACCGACATCACCCGTGACCCGTTCAAGGGCATCGGCAAGCCGGAGCCGCTCAAGGGCGACCTGTCGGGCTACTGGTCACGGCGCATCGACGACACGCACCGTCTTGTGTACAAGCCCGCCGACGGCGTACTGGTCATCGTGCAGGCCCGCTATCACTACTGACAGCCCACATCGTGCTCGACAAGGACGTCGAAGGAGTCATGCCATGGACTTCACTCTCGAAGTGATCCCGCTGCCCGTCACCGACATCGACCGCGCCCGGGACTTCTACCGCGACAAGGTCGGTTTCCACGTCGACATCGACCAGGAGGTCATGCCGGGGATGCGGATCGTCCAGCTGACGCCTCCGGGCTCCGGCTGTTCGATCGCGCTCGGCGACGCCATCTGGGACATGGCGCAGGGCCAGACGCGCCCGGAATCCGGTTCGTACCAGGGCCTGCAGCTGTGCGTCGCCGACATCAAGGCCGCCCACGCGGAGCTGACCGCGCGCGGCCTCGACGTCTCGGAGCCGGTCCAGTACGCGCCGGACGACGGCGCCACCTTCATGTACTTCAAGGACCCGGACGGCAACGGCTGGTCGGTCCAGGAGTACCGGCGCCGCGAGGCGGAGCCGCTGCACAAGGCACTGGCGGACCTGAAGCGGCAGCGCTAGCCCCCGCTCCCGCGGGGCACCGGCCGCCGCCTCAGCCGGTCTCCCGCCAGCGGTTGGTGACCGGCAGGCGGCGGTCCTTGCCGAAGCCCTTGGCCGAGATCTTGGTGCCCGGCGGGTACTGCCGCCGCTTGTACTCCGCGGTGTCGACCATGCGCAGCGTCTTCGTCACCAGCTCCCGGTCGTACCCGGCGGCCACGATCTCGTCCGCGCCCCGGTCCCGGTCGACGTACAGGGCGAGGATCGCGTCCAGTACGGGATAGTCCGGCAGCGAGTCCGTGTCGACCTGTCCGGGCCGCAGTTCGGCGCTCGGCGGCTTGGTGATCGAGTTCTCGGGGATCGGCGGGGTACGGCCCCGGTCCCGGGCCGCGCGGTTGCGCCATTCGGCGAGGCGGAAGACGGAGGTCTTGTACACGTCCTTGATGGGCCCGTACGCGCCCACCGAGTCGCCGTACAGCGTCGAGTACCCGACCGCCAGCTCCGACTTGTTGCCGGGGGCCAGCACGAGGTGGCCCTCCTGGTTGGAGATCGCCATCAGCAGCGTCCCGCGCAGCCGCGACTGGAGGTTCTCCTCCGCCAGGCCGGTCAGGTCCAGCGCGCCCATGTACGCGTCGAACATCGGCTCGATGGCCACGGTGCGGTAGTTCAGGCCGGTGCGCCGGGCCATCTCGGCCGCGTCGCCCTTGGAGTGCTCGGAGGAGTACTTGGACGGCATGGAGACGCCGTACACGTTCTCCGCGCCGAGCGCGTCGCAGGCGATGGCCGCGACCAGCGCGGAGTCGATGCCGCCGGACAGCCCGATCAGCACCGAGCGGAAGCCGTTCTTCGCGACGTACGCGCGCAGGCCGACGACCAGGGCCGAGTAGACCTCCTCGTCGTCGTCCAGCGGCTCGGCGTGCCCGCCGGACAGCGGGGGGCCGTCCTCGGGCACCGGCTCCTCGGACAGCACCACCCGGTCGATGCGCAGTCCGTCGTCCACCACGCCGGTCGGCGCCCCGGCCCCGGCGGCGGGCAGGTCCAGGTCGAGCACCACGCAGCCCTCGGTGAACTGCGGCGCCCGCGCCACGACCTTCCCGTCCCGGTCGACCACGATCGAGTCGCCGTCGAAGACCAGCTCGTCCTGCCCGCCGGTCATCGCGAGGTAGGCGGTCGTGCACCCGGCCTCCTGGGCGCGCCTGCGCACCAGCTCCAGCCGGGTGTCGTCCTTGTCGCGCTCGTACGGGGAGGCGTTGACGGAGAGCAGCAGCCCGGCCCGGGCCGAGCGGGCGGCCGGCACCCGGCCGCCGTCCTGCCACAGGTCCTCGCAGACGGCCAGCGCCACGTCGACGCCGCGCACGCGCACGACGGGCATGGTGTCGCCGGGCACGAAGTAGCGGAACTCGTCGAAGACGCCGTAGTTCGGCAGGTGGTGCTTGGCGAAGCTCAGGGCCACCTCGCCGCCGTGGAGCACGGCCGCCGCGTTCTGCGGGGCGCCGGCCGGCTGGCCGTACCTCGGCTGGGCGGTCGCGGAGCGGTCGAGGTATCCGACGACCACCGGCAGGCCGCCCAGGCCCTCCTCGGCGAGCCGCGCGGCGAGGGCGCGCAGGGCGGCTCGGGAGGCCTCCACGAAGGACGACCTGAGGGCCAGGTCCTCGACGGGATACCCGGTCAGCATCATCTCCGGGAACGCCACCAGGTGCGCTCCCTGCCCGGCCGAGTGCCGGGTCCAGCGGAGGACCGACTCCGCGTTGTGGTCGATGTCGCCGACGGTGGAGTCGATCTGGTTCAGGGCGAGTCGTAGTCGAGGCACGCGCCCAGTGTAATCGTCAGAACGACGCAATGGGGTGACGTGGCGATTGCCGCCTCATGTCCGGCCGCTCACGCCCGGCGGCGGCCTGTGCGTGCGCGGCTCACGTGCGCGGCTTCGCGCCCCGCTCGTCCAGCAGGTCGGCCATCAGCCGGATCTCCGACTCCTGCGACTCGACCATGCCCCGGGCCAGCCGCTTCTCCACGCCGACCGAGCACTTCTCGGCGCACCCCTCGGCCATGTGGACGCCGCCCTTGTGGTGCTCGGTCATCAGCTGGAGGTAGTAGACCTCGGCCTGCTCGCCGTTCAGCGTCCCGAGCTTCTTCATCTCCGCGTCGGTGGCCATCCCCGGCATCAGCGAGCCCTCGCCCGCGGAGGGCGCGCCGCCCATGCCCATCCAGGTCATCGGCGGGTCGGACGACACCTTCGGCAGCGCCCACAGGTCGAGCCAGCCGATCATCATGCCGCGCTGGTTGGCCTGGGTCTGCGCGATGTCGTACGCGAGCCGCCGCACCTCCTCGTCGTCGGTGCGGTCGCGCACGATGTACGACATCTCCACGGCCTGCTGGTGGTGGACCGACATGTCGCGGGCGAACCCGGCGTCCGCCGAGTCGGCGGCCGGGGTCCTGCTTCCGCCGTCGTCCCCGGCGACCGCGTAGGTGATCGCGCCGGCCGCGACGAGCACGGCGGCCGCGCCCCCCGCGATCCAGCCGGCCCGCTTCGTGGTCACTGGGACAGCCCGTTGGTGCACGCGGCCCCCGGCTCGGGGGTCTGCTCGCCCTGGACGAACTTCTCGAAGAACTCGTCCACGTTCGGGTCGTCGGCGCCGGTCACCGTGCGCTGGTGCCCCCAGGCGGACAGCACGATCGGGTCCTTCTGCTTGTCGTCGGGGCTCATCAGCGAGTACGGCGTCTTCTTGACCTTGTCGGCCAGCTTCTCGACGTCGGCCTTCGGCGCCTTGTCGGTGTACGTCACCCAGACGGCGCCGTGCTCGAGCGAGTGCACGGCGTTCTCGTTGTTCAGCGGCTTGGTGTAGACGTCACCGTTGCAGTTCATCCAGACCTGGTTGTGGTCGCCGCCGACCGGGGGCTCGACCGGGTAGGTCACCTTCTTGGTGACGTGGTTGCGGCCCAGGTCTCCCTTCCAGGTCCGCACTCCGTCCGCGTCGGTGACGAACTTGCCGGAGGTCTTGCCGTCGGACGCCGTGTCGTCGGCGGAGTCGTCGGACTGCGACCGGACGAGGAGGACACCGCCGACGACGAGGCCGGCGACGACCACGGTGCTGACCGCGATCGTGAGGATCCGGTTCCGGCGCTCGCGGGCCTCCTCGGCACGCCGCATCTCGGCTATGCGGGCCTGTCGCGCGGCATTGGTGCTCTTCTTGGCGGAACCCATGGGGTGTTGCCCTTCTGGGAAAACGTCTGGGGAGACTGGTGAGCAAAGGGGCGGTGAGTGAGCTGATCGTAGTCGCGCGGGGCCGCTCCTTCGTAGGGAGGTCACAGGATCTGTCCCGGCCGGATCCCAGGAATGGCCCGATCGAACAGGTGGCCTCTACGCTGCGGTCACGGGGTGGGCCGGCCGACCGGGGTCCGCAACGCGTACGTAACGGCGCTGTGGTGTGATGCTGAGGTGCAGGGTCACCTCGCGCCTTACCGGAGACGGGCGGCCTGACCAGCAAGGATGGGGAAGCGGAAGATGGACAAGCAGCAGGAGTTCGTGATCCGGACGCTGGAGGAGCGCGACATCCGGTTCGTACGCCTGTGGTTCACGGACGTTCTGGGCTTCCTCAAGTCCGTCGCCGTGGCCCCGGCCGAGCTGGAGCAGGCCTTCGACGAGGGCATCGGCTTCGACGGCTCGGCGATCGAGGGCTTCGCCCGGGTCTACGAGTCCGACATGATCGCCAAGCCGGACCCGTCGACCTTCCAGGTCCTGCCCTGGCGCGCGGAGGCACCCGGCACGGCCCGCATGTTCTGCGACATCCTCATGCCGGACGGCTCGCCGTCCTTCGCCGACCCGCGCTACGTCCTCAAGCGCGCCCTGGCCCGCACCTCCGACCTGGGCTTCACCTTCTACACCCACCCGGAGATCGAGTTCTTCCTGCTGAAGGACAAGCCGGTCGACGGCACGGTGCCCACCCCCGCCGACAACTCCGGCTACTTCGACCACACCCCGCAGAACATCGGCATGGACTTCCGCCGCCAGGCGATCACCATGCTGGAGTCGATGGGCATCTCGGTGGAGTTCTCCCACCACGAGGGCGCCCCCGGCCAGCAGGAGATCGACCTGCGCTACGCGGACGCGCTCTCCACCGCCGACAACATCATGACCTTCCGCCTGGTCATGAAGCAGGTCGCGCTGGAGCAGGGCCTCCAGGCCACCTTCATGCCGAAGCCGTTCTCGGAGTACCCGGGCTCCGGCATGCACACCCACCTCTCCCTCTTCGAGGGCGACCGCAACGCGTTCTACGAGTCCGGCTCGGAGTACCAGCTCTCCAAGGTGGGCCGCTCCTTCATCGCGGGCCTGCTGCGGCACGCCGCCGAGATCTCCGCGGTCACCAACCAGTGGGTGAACTCCTACAAGCGCATCTGGGGCGGCACCGAGCGCACGGCCGGCGCCGGCGGCGAGGCCCCCTCCTACATCTGCTGGGGCCACAACAACCGCTCGGCCCTGGTCCGCGTCCCCATGTACAAGCCCGGCAAGACCGGCTCGGCCCGCGTGGAGGTCCGCTCCATCGACTCCGGCGCCAACCCGTACCTCACCTACGCCGTCCTGCTGGCCGCCGGCCTCAAGGGCATCGAGGAGGGCTACGAACTCCCGCCGGGCGCCGAGGACGACGTCTGGGCCCTCTCCGACGCGGAACGCCGCGCCCTGGGCATCGAGCCCCTCCCCCAGAACCTCGGCGAGGCCCTCGCCCTCATGGAACGCAGCGACCTGGTCGCCGAGACCCTCGGCGAACACGTCTTCGACTTCTTCCTGCGCAACAAGCGTCAGGAGTGGGAGGAGTACCGCTCCCAGGTGACGGCGTTCGAGCTGCGCAAGTCCCTGCCGGTGCTGTAGCGCGGGTCCCGGTCCCGGCCGCCGCTGAAAATCCCACGTATCCGCACACCGTTCATCTCATGGTCGCAAGGCACGGGCTCCGCGGGGGCGGGCGGGGACGAGTGGGCGCTTTTCGGCACCCGGGATTTCCCTTTCCGGCGGACGGCGTGAAGACGCGGGTCCTCACCGACGGCTCGCCGACGGTCGGCCGTCAAGCCCCGTGCTTTGATCGGTGCCTCATCGCTCCGATGTCGCTCGCACGAAGGGAATGACCCGCAATGAACCTCGTCCCCCAGGTCGAAACGGCTGAAATCTCCGACGCGGACCTGGACCAGGTGTCCGGCGGCCACGCCGGCGTCACCGCCAGCGCGGCCGTCATAGCGGCCGACGGTGCGCTCGGTGCCGGTCTCTACGTGGAGTCCGGCCCGTTCGCCGTCAGCGCGGGCGTCGGCGCCTCGGCAGGGCTCGGCACCACCGAGGCGCACACCACCTGCGTCTGACCCTCGGACCGAAGCGCACCCGGGCCCCGGATCACCGCGTCCGGGGCCCCACGAACGCCGTCCAGACATCCGGGGCCACGGCGAGGCGGGGGCCGTCGGGGCGCTTGGAGTCGCGGATGTGGATGGTGGCGGGGGTTATCGCCACCTCTACGCAGTCGTTGGGATTGCTGGTATCGCTGTAGCTGCTCTTGAACCAGGCCAGGTCGGCGAGGTGTCCGGACGTGTTCTTACGGCTCATGTCTCCCCCAGCAGTTGTTCGATGAAGGCCATTGACTCCCGGCCGGGCAGGGCCTCGGCCCGGATACTGCCATAGCGCAGTTCGAGGATGCGCAGCTGCCGAGGGTCCGTGACGGGCCTGCCACCGAATTCGTCGTCCGCCCGGCCGACCGCCGTGCCGTCGTCGAACTTGAGCACCTGAAGCCGCCCTCCTCCCGGATGGTCACCACGGGACGTCGGCATCACCTGGATCTCGACGTGCCGCAACTGCCCGACTTCCAGCAGGTGTTCGAGCTGGCGCCGGAGAACCATCATGCCTCCCACAGGACGCCTGAGGGTCGCCTCTTCCTGGACAAAGCAGAGTTCCGGTGCCGGGTCCCGTTCGAGCATCGCCTTGCGACCCATACGTGCGGCGACGGCGCTCTCCACCTCGTCGTCCGTGAGGGCTGGTCGCCTCCTGCCGAGCAGTGCGCGCGCGTACTCCTCGGTCTGGAGAAGCCCGTGCAGGCTGTAGCTGCCGTACGAAAGAGACTCGACGGCTCGCGACTCCAGCTTCGTCAAGTCCCGCACCTGCTTGGGATACCGGACCTTCTTCACGTCCTCCCACGTGGCCGCGAGCAGCCCGCCCGCGTCCAGCACCTGGTCCGCCTTCTCCAGGTACTCCCGGCGGGGAATCCGCTTGCCGCCCTCGACCTTGTAGACCAGGTCCTCCCCGTATCCGACGGCCACACCGAAGTCGGCCGCCCGCATCCCCACCGCCTCGCGGCGCAGCTTCAGCTGCCTCCCCACGGTGGCGATGACGGCCACACCCCACTCGTCGTCCGGGTCGACTTCCCAACCCGCCTCGTCCACCTCGCCGTTCACCGACATCCGCACCCCTCCCTCGTACGCGTCGTATCGCGATGGGCGTCACGCTAGAGGGAGAGGGAACGCCGGGTGACGGGATACGGTCGCGCTGTCACTCGGACGTGCGGCACAGCTCGGGAGGTCGCCGTCGGGAGGCCCGGGGGAAGGGGACCTCATGGTGCGGGAGTGCTGGTTCTGCCGGGAGGCCACACCGGCGTCGTGGCACGACCACGTCGCCTCCGAACCGTCCCCGTCGGCTGATCGGGGGCTCCCTCGAACTGGTCGCAGTGGCCTGCGCCCTCGCCATCCCCATCGCCTACTTCCAGGGCTACGACGAACTGGCCGGAGGTTTCATCGCGGCTACGGCAGGACTGTTGTTCGTGGCCTCGAAGATCAAGCCCGAGGACTGATCGCGTGGGACCAGGGTCAGGCGCACACGGCCATGGCCTGAGTCGCGCACGCCTGGCGCGAGCACGACTGCTGTGTCCGGGGCTCGCTCCTTGCCGGTGACCGCCCAGTCCACGAGGAGCACCACCGCCCGATGGCCGACCGCACCGCCCGCGTCCGCGAGCTCAACCTCTGCCGTCAGTATTTCGAGCTCGTCACCGCGGGCACCAAAGCGATCGAGGTACGGGTCAAGTACCCACACCTCGCCGACCTGGCCATCGAGATCCAGGCCGTGGTCTGACCGATTGCCAGCCGGTGCTCCCGACACTACGGACACAACCCCCGCTCCACCGCGTCCATCACCCGGCGCTCCGCCTCCTCCACCTGCGACCGGGTGAGGCCGCGCAGGGGGCCGGTGGTCAGGAGTACGGCCATGCCGTGGACGGTGGACCAGACGAAGTACTCGGCGTCCGGGCGGTGTTCGCAGGGCAGGACGCCCGAGGCGGCCAGGTCGTCCAAGACCTCGGTGAGGAGACGGTAGGCGGTCCGGCCCTCAGCCCCGGTCGCTTCCTCCGTGTCGGTGTCCGCCATGCCCGTCGTCGCGAACGCGGCGCGGAACAGGCCCGGTTCGACCAGGGCGAAGGCGAGGTAGCCGCGGGCCAGGGCGCGAAGGCGGGCGCGGGGCGGGGAACTCGTCGTCGACTCGCGTTCCATCGTGCGGGCCAGCTCCGCCAGGCCCGCCTGGGAGACCGCGGCCAGCAGGGCACGGCGGTCGGCGAAGTGGCGGTAGGCGGCGTTTGGGGCGACGCCCACCCGTCGGGTCGCCTCACGCAGGACCACCGCGTCCGGGCCGCCCTCGCGGGCCAGTTCGACGCCTGCCGCGATGAGCGCGTGGCGCAGGTTGCCGTGCCGGTAGGTGTCCCGTGGGGCCATCGGTGCTCCTCTGTCCGCTGTTCTCCCGCCCCCTCGATGTGGACGGCGTCCACATCGAGGGCTAGTCTACGACGCATCGAGGAAGTGGACGGTGTCCACATGTGCGCGAGGGGGACGGCATGAGGGACGACGCGGTGCGTCTGGAGGCGCTGACCAGGCGCTACGGCTCGGGGAGGACCGAGGTGACCGTGCTGGGACCGGTCGACCTGGGGTTCGAGCGGGGGTGTTTCACCGCCGTGATGGGGCCCTCGGGGTCCGG
This sequence comes from Streptomyces sp. BBFR51, assembly GCF_044591655.1. Lineage (NCBI taxonomy): Bacteria > Bacillati > Actinomycetota > Actinomycetes > Kitasatosporales > Streptomycetaceae > Streptomyces > Streptomyces sp. BBFR51. Next base: position 2,502,926 of record NZ_CP172448.1, read on the forward strand.
CAAGTCGACCCTGTTGCAGTGTGCCGCCGGGCTCGACGGGCCCAGTTCCGGACGCGTCCTGCTGGACGGGACGGACCTGACCTCCCTGAGCGAGACTCAACGGACCCGGTTCCGCCGGACCGCCACCGGGTTCGTCTTCCAGGCGTACAACCTGCTGCCCTCCCTCACCGCCGGGCAAAACGTGGCGCTGCCCCTGCGGCTCGCCGGCCGGCGCCCGGCGCGCGGGGAGGTGCGGCGGGCGCTGGAGCAGGTGGGGCTCGGCGACCGGGCCGGGAGCCGTCCGCATCACCTCTCCGGGGGCCAGCAGCAGCGAGTGGCCGTCGCCCGCGCGCTGGTGACCCGCCCGGCGGTCCTCTTCGCCGACGAGCCCACCGGGGCGCTCGACCTCACGACGGGGCACGAACTGCTGCGTGTCCTGCGGGACCTCGTGCACTCCCCCGGTGAGCGGGAGGCGGGGACCGTCGTGATGGTCACGCATGATCCGCAGGTCGCCGCGTTCGCCGACCGCGTGGTCTTCCTCGCCGACGGGCTCCTCGCGGGAGAGCTGCGCTCGCCCACTCCGGAAGCGGTCGCCGAGCGGATGACGGCGCTGGGCCGGCCCGCGGCGCAAGAGGCGGCGGGTGCCCCGTGCTGAGAGTCGCGCTGGGCACGCTTCGGCTCCGCTGGGTGTCGTTCCTCGGGACGGTCGTCGCGCTCGTCCTCGCGGTGGGACAACTGACCGCTCTGGGTGTCGTGCTGATGACGGCCGCCGAGCCGCCCGAGCGGCCCCCGCACCGGTTCGCCCGCGCGCCGGCCGTCGTCCTGCCCGCCGACCCGCGCTGGGACTCCGCACAGCACGATCTGGGCGTACGGTCGCCCGCCGCGGCCCGCGGACTGTCCCCACGCTTGATACGGGACGTGTCCGCGACCGGGACCACGGTCGTCGACCGGGCCTTCTACGCACAGCTCGCAGACGGCGGAACGAAGAAGCAGGTCGGGCACCCGTGGCCGGTGGCCGAGTTCGGCGGGTACGCGCTGCGGGACGGGCGGGCGCCGCGTGCGGGAGACGAGATCGTCGTCCCCTCCGGCCGAGCGCGCACCGGGGAGTCGGTGACCGTGCTGACGGCCGCCGACGGACCGGGGCGCTACACCGTCGTCGGCACCGTCGCGCCGGTCGGCTGGGAGGACGCCGTCTTCTTCAGCGCGCAGGAGGCGGAACAGCTGTCGCCCCGCGTCGACGCCCTGGTCGCGCTGGGGCCGGTGGAACGGGTGCGCGCCGCGGTCCCCGACACGGCCGAGGTGCTCACCGGGGCCGACCGGCACCGTGCCGACGCGGAGGCCGCGAACGACCGGGAGGCCCTGGACAACACCCTCACCCTGCTGCCGGTCATGGCCGCGGTCGCCGGTACCACGGCCGTGTTCGTGGTGGCCTCCACGTTCGCCTTCGCGGTGGTGCAGCGGCGCCGGGAGATCGCCCTCCTACGGACCGTCGGCGCGACCGGACGGCAGGTGCGCCGCATGGTCCGCGTCGAGGCTCTGCTGGTCGGCGCCCTCTCCTCGGCCGGGGGCGGGGTGCTCGGGCTCCTCGGCACCCGGTCGCTGACGGGTCTGCTGGTCGGGATGGACATCGCACCGCCCTGGTTCGCGGTGGAGATCTCCGCACGCCCAGGAGTGCTCGCGCCGCTCGGGGCCGCCGTCCTGACCGGGCTGCTCGTGGCCCTCTGCGGTGCGGTGGCCGCCGCGCGCCGGGCCTCGCGCGTAAGGCCGGTGGAGGCGCTGCGGGAGGGTACGGCCGAGGACACGGCGGTGACACCCGGCCGGGCCGCCCTCGGCGTCGTGGGGCTGGTCGGCGGGGCGGGGACGGCGTGCTGGATCGGGCTCGCCGCGCCCCGGACGGTCCTCTCCCCCACCGCGTACGTGGTCTCGCTGCTGGTGCCCGTCGTCGCGGTCGCCGCGCTGGCACCGCTGCTCGTGGGCCCCGTCGTTCGGGTGCTGATGTGGCCGCTGCGGCGGTTGCCGGGGGCGGCGGCCCTGGTGGTGCGGCAGAGCGCGCTCACCTCGCGCCGGCGTACGGCGGCCACCGCGGCACCGGTGCTGCTGACGGTCGGGCTGGCGCTGTCCCTGCTCACGGCCACCGACTCGCTGGGGGCCGCCCGGGACGCCGGGTTCCGGGCGGGGGTCGGGGCGCCGTACGCCGTCGTGCCGGACGGGACGCCCGGGTTCGGCCCGAGCGTGGCGGAGCGGGTGGCCCGGGTGGCGGGGGTACGCGTCGCGGCGCCCGTGCTGACCACCGTCTACTTCCCGGACGGGGACGGGCGGCTGGAGGAGAACGACGGGCTCGCGGTGGCACCCGACGCCCTGCGCCGGTCGACCCGTCTGGAGGTGGTGCACGGGTCGCTGGACGACCTGGACGAGCGGAGCATGGCGGTCGCCGCGCGGTGGGGGATGGAGGTCGGCGACCGGGTGCGTACGAGGCTCGCGGACGGCCGCGAGGTCACCCTGCGGGTGGCCGCCACCTATGCGGCGCTGCCCGGCGAGGACGTGGCCTATCTGCCGGAACGCTTCGCCGGGACCGGCCTGTTCGCCCGCGACGGACTGGTCCGCCGGGCCGCGCTCTCCCTGGCCCCGGGCACGGACCGTCCGGCCGCCCTGGCGCGCGTACGGGCGGTGCTCGCGGGCAGCGGGGCGCGGCTCACCACCCGGGACGGGCTGGTCGCCGCCGAGGCCGCGCAGGCGCGCCGGCTCACCGAGACCCGGCAGCGGTCCACCGCCGTGATCGTCGTGCTCTTCTGCTTCGTGGCGATCCTGAACACCCTGCTGATGGCGACCGCGGACCGGCGCCGCGACCTGGCCGTCCTCGGCCTGACCGGGGCCACGCCGCGCCAGGTCCTGCACTTCTTCGTCGCCGAGGCACTGCTGGTCACGGCGGTCGGGGTGACCCTGGCGCTGCTCGCCGCCGGGGTCAACATCCTCGGCCTCGGCGCCGCCCTCCACCAGCTCTTCGGCACGGCGCCGGTCGTCGTGCCGTGGGCCGCCGTCGGCGCGGTGACGGCGGCCTCGGCGTTCCTCGCCGTACTCGGCACGGTGGTGCCGGTGGCGTCGGCGCTGCGACGCCGCGCCGCCTGACCGTCCCGTCGGTCCGCACCCACGGGTCCCTCGGTACGGTCAGGTGGTGGCCACCAGCATCTCCTCGCCGCTCGACGTGCCGAGGCCGTCGGTCCGGTGGGCGAAGTACCGCTCGTCGAGCATCGCGGCCGTCACGTGCCGGGCGTCCTTGAAGCCGGCGTCGCGGGCCATGGTCAGCATCTCGGGTGGGGTGAAGAAGCTGAGGAAGGGGGTGCCGGCCGCTCCGGCGCCCTTGCGTGCGGCCCGGAGTTGGGCCTGGCGCTCCGGTTCGAGGCGCTCCGGGGGCAGTTGGAAGGTCATGGCCAGTGTGGAGCCCGGGGCCAGTGACGCGATCCCCCGCAGCGTGGCGGCGTTCGCCTCCTTGGTGAGGTACATGGCGACGCCGGTGGACGCGACCACCGTCGGCCGGCCCGCGTCGAAACCGGCGGCCGCGAGCCGGTCCCACCAGGACTCGCCCGCCTCGAAGTCGACCGGGACGAGGCTGAGCCGGTCCGGGACGCCGAAGCCCAGCTCGTTCAGGCGGCGGCGCTTGAAGGCCTGAGGGCCGGGCCGGTCGACCTCGAAGATGCGGAGCCGGGCGGCAATGTCCGGTCTGCGCTGGGCGAAGGTGTCCAGTCCCGCGCCCAGGACGACGTACTGGGCGGCTCCCCGTGCGGCCTGCTCGACGACCAGGTCCTCGACGAAGCGGGCCCGGGCCACGATCGCGGCCCTGAACCAGCTGGTCGTGGCCGGGTCCATGTCCGGGCGGCCGCGCCAGTCGTCGCCGGGGTCGGCCAGTCGCAGGCCGACCTCGTCCTCGATCACATGAGGCGGCGCGTCCACCTGGACGTGCAGGGCCCGCCACAGGGCCACCCGCACCGCGGTGTCGTCCGGTTCCGCTGTCCGCTCGTCGGGCATGGGGCGCTCCCTTCGCGTCGGGTGATCAGTTCCGTGCCGGGGCCTGGAGACTCCACAGGCGCCCGTCGGGGTCGCGGACGGTCATCTCCCGGGTCCCGAAGTGGGTGTCCTCGAACGGGGAGACCACCTCGACTCCGGGGGCGGGGCTGAAGGCGTCGGCGTCCGGCACCTTCAGCACGAGCCGGACCTCGGGCTCCTTGTGCTCGGGGACCTCGGCGACGAAGAGGTAGGGGCCGTCGCCGTTGCGCAGTAGGCCGGAGGCGTGGTCCGTCGCGAACTCCAGCTCGTAGCCGAGCCCCTGCCAGAACTTGGCCGCCCTGCCCCAGTTGTGGGTCTCCAGGAACACGGCCTCGATGCCTTCGGTCGTCATGTCAGCTCTCCTTGTCGGACGGTCGGTCGGACTCCGTGCGGGGGCCGTCGAGATAGGCGCGCAGCGCGTCGGCCACCAGCGCCGACAGTGACAGCTCCGACTCGATGGCGCGGTACTTGACCTGCTTGATCAACCCGATCGGCAGGTACACGTTGAACTGCTTCACACTCTCGTCGTCGGCCACATGGCAATGCTAGCAAACTAGCCAGCTAGCAACGCAGAGATGAGTATGCGCGGAGCGGAGGCGCCGAAACGCCCCCGCCCGCCGTCACCGCCGTGCCGGCTCGGCCGCCTCCGGCACGTGCCCCGCGACCACGCGCTCGCGCCCGCGCACCGGGGCGGCGACCGCGCGACGCCGGTCCACCGCGTACGCCGTGCCCGCGACCGCCAGGCCGAGGACGGCCAGGGCCGCGCCCGCCGTGGCCGGGGAGGTGGTGCCGAGGCCCGCCGCGAGGGCGAGGCCGCCGATCCAGGCGCCGCCCGCGTTGGCGAGGTTGAAGGCGGCCTGGTTGGCGGAGGAGGCCAGGGAAGGGGCCGCCGCGGCCTTCTCCATGACCATCAGCTGGAGCGGGGAGCCGGTGACGAAGGCCGCCATGCCGAGGAGGGCCACCGACACGGCCGCCGTGACCGGCGTACGCATCAGCAGGGGGAACAGGGCCAGCACCACGACCAGCGAGGCGAGGCCCCCGAAGAGGGTGCCGCGCAGGGAGTGGTCGGCCAGGCGGCCGCCCAGCAGGTTGCCCGCGGTGGCGCCGACGCCGAACAGGGCGAGCAGCAGCGTCACGCTGGTCTCGGCGAAGCCGGCGGCGTCGGTGAGCATCGGCGTGATGTAGCTGTACGCCGCGAAGAGCGCGCCGAAGCCGGCGACCGTCGTGCCGAGCGCCAGCCAGACGGGCAGGGAGCGCAGGGCGGCCAGTTCGCCGCGCAGGCCCGTGGTGGGGGCGGGGGCGTGGTCGCGCGGGATCAGGGCGGCCAGGGCCGCTATCGCCGCCACGCCGATCGCGCTCACGCCGAGGAAGGTGGCCCGCCAGCCGAGCTGCTGGCCCATGGCGGTGGCCGCGGGGACGCCCACGATGTTGGCGACGGTGAGGCCGAGGAACATCAGGGAGACGGAGCGGGCCTTGCGTTCCGGCGCGACCATGCCGGTGGCGACGACCGCGCCGACGCCGAAGAAGGCGCCGTGCGGCAGGCCGCTGACGAAGCGGGCGGCCAGCAGGGAGATCTCGCCGGGCGCGACGGCCGACAGGGCGTTGCCGACCACGAAGAGCGCCATCAGGGCGATGAGGACGGCGCGGCGGGACATCCGCGTGGTCGCCGCCGCGAGCAGCGGGGCGCCGATGACGACGCCGAGCGCGTAGGCGGAGACGAGGTGTCCCGCGGTGGGGATGGAGATGTTCAGGTCGTCCGCGACGTCGGGCAGCAGGCCCATCATCACGAACTCGGTGGTACCGATGCCGAAGGCGCCCACGGCAAGGGCGAGCAGGGCCAGGGGCATGAAGGGTCTCGCCTTTCGAGAGCGGAGTGCGTACGGGAGGGACGACTGTATGTTCCCGTACGGAACAAAGCCTCTCAGGGCAGGTATTCCGCAGACGAATTTCAGGAAGCCGTTGTGTCGACCTTCACACGCGCGGCGATCGGAAGGTGGTCGCTGCCGGTCGCCGGGAGGGTCCAGCTGGTCATCGGCTCGACGCCGTCGACCAGGATCTGGTCGATGCGGGCCATCGGGAAGGACGCGGGCCAGCTGAAGCCGAAGCCGCTGCCCACGGCGCCCTGCGGGGAGCGCAGCTGGGAGGTGATCGCGGTGAGCGCGCGGTCGTTCATGGTGCCGTTGAGGTCGCCGAGCAGGATCTTGCGGGGCAGTTTCTCGTCGGCGATGGCCTCGCCGAGGGCGTCGGCGCTCTTGTCCCGCTGCCGGGCGGTGAAACCGGCCTCCAGCTTCACCCGTACGGAGGGCAGGTGGGCGACGTACACCGCGACCGGTCCGGACGGGGTGGCGACGGTGGCGCGCATCGCGCGCTTCCAGCCCAGTTCGATGTCGACCGCCTTCACGCCGCTGACCGGGTACTTGCTCCACAGCCCGACGGTGCCGACGACCGCGTGGTGGGGGTACTTCGCCGCGAGCGCCTTCTCGTACGTCGGTACGGCGGACGACTTCAGTTCCTCCAGGGCCATCACGTCCGCGCCGGCGGCGGCCACGGCGCGGGCGGTGCCGGCGGGGTCGGCGTTGTCGGCGTTGACGTTGTGCGTGGCCACCGTGAGGTCGCCGCCGGGGCCGGTCTTGTCGAAGAGCAGCCCGCCGAAGAGGTTGAGCCACACGCTCACCGGCACCACCAGCGCGATCAGCGCCGTGGCCGACTTGCGGACGAGGGCGATCACCAGCAGGACCGGGATCAGCAGGCCGAACCACGGCAAGAAGGTGTCGGTGAGGCTGCCGAGGTTGCCGATGGCGTTCGGGATGCGCGAGTGGGCCGCCATGACGGCCGCCAGGAGCAGCGCGACCGCGGCGGTGACCAGGCCCCGGGTCCAGATCCGCCGGTCGCCGCGCCAGCCGGTGACCACCCGGTCGAACAGGCGCCGAATCCGGGTCTCCCGGCGCTCGGGATCCGAGCCTCCGTTGTCCGTCTCCGTCATGTACGCCTGCTGCGCCATACCGTTGCCTCACTGCCTGCCGTGCCCACCGTCGCCCCCCGTGCCTCAGCACCATAGGGGATGATCGGTTCCGATCCCGCCGTCCCTCGACGGCCGTACGGGCACGAGGACGTACGAGTCACCGTGCGGAGTTCCGCGCACCGCCGGGACGGGCCCCTCTGTGACACAACGGGCATATTTCACCCCATGAGTCGTACGACGACACGTGACGAGGAGCCTCTAGGGGGTGTCGTTTGGATCATGCCGGGGTCGCGGGGCTCGGGTCGGCAACAACGCAACGTTCGCTGGAGCCGACCTGATCCAAACGACACCCCCTAGCCGTCAGGAGGCGGAAGGTGCCACCATGGAAGGGATCCGGGGACGCCGTGAGGGTGCCTCGAGATGACATGAAGGAGCCGTTGCCATGACGCAGCTTTCGGCTGCCCAGACGCCGCAGCGCACGCCCTCCGACGGGAGCAGGGCGCTGTACGGGGGCAAGATCAACCGTCGTATCACCGCCCGGGACATCGCCGCCGCCAAGGAGCGCGGCGAGAAGTGGCCCATGCTCACCGCGTACGACGCGATGACCGCGTCCGTCTTCGACGAGTCCGGCATCCCGGTCATGCTCGTCGGCGACTCCGCGGGCAACTGCCACCTCGGCTACGAGACCACCGTGCCCGTCACGCTGGACGAGATGACGATGCTCTCGGCCGCCGTCGTACGGGGCACCAGCCGCGCCCTGATCGTGGGCGACCTGCCCTTCGGCTCCTACCAGGAGGGTCCGGTGCAGGCGCTGCGCTCGGCGACCCGGCTGGTGAAGGAGGCGGGGGTCGGGGCGGTCAAGCTGGAGGGCGGCGAGCGCTCGCACCGGCAGGTCGAGCTGCTGGTGGAGTCCGGCATCCCCGTGATGGCGCACATCGGCCTCACCCCGCAGTCCGTCAACGCCATGGGCTACCGGGTGCAGGGCCGGGGCGAGGAGGCGGCCCAGCAGCTGCTGCGCGACGCCAAGGCGGTGCAGGACGCGGGCGCCTTCGCGGTCGTCCTGGAGCTGGTGCCGGCCGAGCTGGCCGCCGAGGTGACCCGGACGCTGCACATCCCGACGGTCGGCATCGGGGCGGGTCCGGACACGGACGCTCAGGTGCTGGTGTGGACCGACATGCTCGGGCTGACCGGCGGGCGGATGCCGAAGTTCGTCAAGCAGTACGCCGACCTGCGCAAGGTGATGGGCGACGCGGCGAAGGCGTACGCCGAGGACGTCGTCGGCGGAACGTTCCCGCAGGAGGAGCACTCCGTCCACTGAGCCACCGCGGTACGATCCCCGGCCCCGCCGATCTTCCCCCGTCGGCGGGGCCGGCGGTTTTGCGTGCCCGGTCTTTCGCCGTTGTCGTCCTTGTTGCCCTTGTCGTCCTTGTCGTCCTTGTCGTCAGACCACGGGCCGATACGCACTGGACCTGAGTCGAACCGCCCCTTCGCCCTTGGTCCAGGACGTCTCCGGCCGCGGGGCCGACGTGCCCGACGCGCCGCGCGGACAGACTCGTTCACCAGGTCGACGGGGCGGCGGGCCGCCCCTTCATCAGAAGGAGCACGTGCATGCGAAAGTACGCCGTTGCCGCTCTCGCCACCGTCATGGTGGCGCTTCTCACCTGGCAGGGAGCCGCCGCGGAGACGGTGCCGCGCGCGTCGCCCGAGCGGGTGAGCTGGGGCGAGTGCCCGGACGGCACCTCACTGCCGGGACTGGAGTGCGGCACGCTCGAGGTGCCGCTGGACTACCGCGAGCCCGAAGGCGAGAAGATCGACATCGCGATCTCGCGGATGGCCGCCGCCGACCCGCACAAGCGCCGCGGCGTGCTGCTGACGAACGCCGGCGGGCCGGGCGAACCGGGCCTGAACTACCCGTTGGTGCTGAAGTACTACGGCGTGCCGCAGAGCGTCCTTGACACCTACGACGTGATCGGTTTCGATCCCCGCGGGGTCGGCCACAGCTCTCCGGTGACCTGCGGCCTGGAGGGTGAGGCGACGGCGACGGCGAACATCCCCGAGTACGCGCTGGACCCGGCCGACGTCGCCGAGCAGGCCGAGTACGCGGCCGGGGTCGCGAAGAAGTGCGGCTCGGCGGCGACGGCGCCGATGCTGCCGCACATCAGCACGGCGAACACCGCGCGTGACATGGACCGGATCCGCGCGGCGCTGGGCGAGCCGAGGATCTCCTACCTCGGCATCTCGTACGGCACCTATCTCGGCGCGGTCTACTCCACGCTGTTCCCGCGCCGCGGCGACCGGATCGTCCTCGACAGTGCGATGGGCCCGCAGGGCAGCGGCCCGTCGGCCTCGCGCGGCTTCGGCGAGGGTGTCGAGGACAGGTTCCCGGACTTCGCGAAGTACCTCTCCGAGCATCCCGAGTACGGCTTCGGCACCTCGGTGGAGAAGATCAGGCGCAAGTACTTCGAGATCGCCGCCCGGCTGGACGCGGAGCCGAGGCCGGACGGCTTCGACGGCAAGCGGTTCCGCAAGGCCACGTTCGAGAAGCTCTACCTGGACCAGTGGCTGCCCGAACTGGCCTCGATCTGGCGTGCCGTCGCGACCGGAGGGCCCCTCCCGCCGGCCTCCCCGCCGGCGCCGCCCCGGGAGCCGGCCGACAACGCCGTCGCCTCTCAGCTCGCCGTGCTCTGCAACGACCGCGACTGGCCTGAGTCGGTCGCCACGTACCAGCGCAACGTCGAGATCGACCGTGCCCGCCATCCGATGTTCGGCGCGGCCGCCGCGAACATCTGGCCCTGCGCGTTCTGGCCGACCGAGCCGCTCGAGCCCCCGGTGAGGATCACCGACCGAGGACCGTCGAACGTGCTGATCGTGCAGAACCTGCGCGACCCGTCGACGCCGCTGTCCGGCGCCCGTGCGCTGCGCCGCGCCTTCGGCGAGCGGGCCCGGATGATCACCGCGGATCAGGGCGGACACCTTGCCTACCTCTTCCTGAAGAACCGGTGCCTCAACGACGCCACGACGCACTCCCTGGTCACCGGGGAGCGTCCGCGCACCGACCTGGCCTGCGCGGCGGAGTCGCACCCGAGCTGATGTCGGCGGGATGTCGGCGGTTTGTCGGTGGGGGGTGACAACGTCTTGCCCATGAAGCGAATCGACGACAACCCCCCGGCCGCGGACAGCGCGGTCACCGTGCGGGGGCTGGTCAAGCACTACGGCGAGACCAAGGCACTGGACGGCGTCGACCTGGATGTGCGCGAGGGCACCGTGATGGGCGTGCTCGGGCCGAACGGCGCCGGCAAGACCACCCTCGTCCGCATCCTGTCCACCCTCATCACACCGGACTCCGGTCAGGCGCACGTCGCCGGCTACGACGTCGTACGGCAGCCGCGGCAGCTGCGGCGGGTGATCGGGCTCACCGGCCAGTACGCGTCCGTGGACGAGAAGCTCCCCGGCTGGGAGAACCTCTACATGATCGGCCGGCTGCTCGACCTGCCCCGCCGGGCCGCGCGGACCCGCGCCGACGAACTCCTGGAGCGGTTCTCGCTCACCGAGGCCGGCAAGCGGCCCACGTCCACCTACTCCGGCGGCATGCGGCGCCGTCTCGACCTGGCCGCCTCCATGATCGGGCATCCGGCCGTGCTGTATCTGGACGAGCCCACCACCGGCCTGGACCCGCGCACCCGCAACGAGGTGTGGGACGAGGTCAAGCGCATGGTCGGCGACGGCGTCACCGTGCTGCTCACCACCCAGTACATGGAGGAGGCCGAGCAGCTCGCCTCCGAGCTGACCGTCGTGGACCGCGGCAAGGTCATCGCGAACGGCGGCATCGAGGAGCTGAAGTCCAAGGTCGGCGGCCGCACCCTGCGGGTCCGCCCGGCCGACCCGCTCCAGCTGCGCCCGCTCGCCGCCTTCCTGGACGAGCTGGGCATCACCGGGCTCGCCAGCTCCACGGTGGACACGCAGCGCGACGCGGTGCTGGTGCCGATCCTCAGCGACGAGCAGCTGACCGCCGTGGTCGGCGCGGTCACCGCGCGCGGCATCACGATCGCCTCCATCACCACCGAACTGCCCAGCCTGGACGAGGTCTTCCTGTCGCTCACCGGCCACCGCGCCAGTGCCCCGCAGGACCCCGCGCCGGCCACCGACGACGCCCGCGAGGAGGTCGCCGTATGAGCGCCGCCACCACCGCCCCCGCCCCCTCCCCCGCCGTGACTCCCACACCCGACGCCCGGATCACGCCGCGCGCGCACGTGCGGCACACCGGCGCCCTGATCCGCCGCAACCTGCTGTGGATCCGGCAGGACCCGGAGTCGATGTTCGACGCGCTGCTGATGCCGGTCGTCTTCACCCTGCTGTTCGTGTACGTCTTCGGCGGGTCGATCGGCCAGGCCCTGGGCGGCGGGCAGGACGGCTATGTGCAGTACGTGATCCCCGGCATGATCGCGATGATGAGCATGACGCTGTCCCAGAGCGTCGGCACCGGGTTCAGCCAGGACTTCAACTCCGGTGTCATGGACCGCTTCCGGTCGCTGCCGATCGGGCGCGGCTCGGTGCTCTTCGCGAAGATCGCGGTCGAGATGGCACGGATGCTGTTCGCCACCACCGTGCTGATGATCGTCGCCGTACTGGTCGGCTTCGACATCAACCACTGGCCCGGGCTGTTCGCGGCGGTGGGTCTGTCCGCGGTGTTCGCCTCGTCGATCATGTGGGTGTTCCTCACCCTGGGTGTGATCCTGAAGAACGCGCAGACCGTGCAGGCGATGGGCTTCATGGTGCTGTTCCCGCTGCAGTTCGGCTCCTCGATCTTCGCGCCGACGCAGTCGATGCCCGGCTGGCTGCAGTCCTTCACCGACTACAACCCGCTGTCCACGCTCGCCGACGCCGCGCGCGGACTGATGGTGGGCGGCCCGGTCGCGCACGACCTGTGGATCACGCTCGGCTGGTCGGTGGCGATCACGGCGGTGATGGCGCCGGTGGCCATCCACAAGTTCCGTACGAAGACCTGACGGGGTCAGACGAGGGCGGCGGCCTCCTGGGAAGAGAGGCGGCCGCCCTCGGCGTACGCGGCGTCGTACGCCTCGGCGCCGAGCACCTCGCGGATCCGGTCGACGGCCCGCTGGAGCACGTCCCGTTCCATGCCCGTCGGCACGTGGCCCGGCGGCAGCATCGTTTCGGCGACGCCGAGGCACCGGGCGGCGTCCGCGGCCCGGCGCCCGCCGTCCACCCGGGCCAGCGCCATCGCGGCGATGGTCAGGTACGCGGAGCCCATGTGCGGGGCGATGGCCTTGGACAGCGGGTCCTCGGACCGCTCGATCGAGTTGCGGACTTTGGCCAGGCACTCCTCGTGCCGGCCCTCCAGCGTGGCGAGCCAGGCCTCCGAGGCGAGGATGAAGGCGTCGAAGACGACGAAGTGGGCGATGGAGAACTCCTCGCGCAGCAGCCGCAGTTGCTCGCTCGCCTCGACGGTGCGGCCGGTCATGCCGAGCCGGCCGGCGAGGAACAGCCGGGCGGCCGGCATCGCGCCGTTGTGGCCCGTGCCCGCGGTGCGCTCAATCACGTCGCGCAGCATGCGTTCGCCCTCCTCGGCGTCGCCGGCCTCCAGCAGCACGCTGCCGAGCCGGGCGTCGAGCACGTCCACCTGGGCGTGCGCGCCGATCCACGCGGCGTGCTCCGCGGCGGCCCGGTAGTCGGCGGCCGCGAGCCGGTACTCGCCCCTGCGTTCATGGGCCTCGGCGCGCCCGGAGAGGGCCTCGGCGGTGCCCCAGGCGTCACCGAGGCGGTGGTAGATCTCCAGCGACTCGTCGGCGTCCCGGATCGCGTCGCCCGCCCAGTCGGCGCGGTTGGCGAGCATGTTGGCGCGCATCTGAAGGGCTCCGGCCAGCTCCCACTCGTACCCCGGGGTGCGACGGCAGGTGCGCACGGTGGCTTCCATGATCTCGCGCATCCGCTCCATGTCGCCGGTGAGCATCACGGCGAAGAACCAGAGCAGGCCGGGGCTGGCGCAGGTCTGCGGCAGGCCGGGCTCGTAGGTCGCGGCGATGACCCGCAGTTTCTGCTGGGCCGCCGGTTTCTGCCAGGCGTCCAGCTCCGTGTCCATGCAGGCGAGGTGGGCCAGGTGCACGCCGCGCCGGGCCTCGGCGAGGACCTCGCCTGTCATGGGGGGCGGGGCGGCCGTGCACCGCTCCCACACGGGCCGGGCGGGGCGGACCGGTTCGGCGAAGGGGTCCGGGCCGAGCGCCATGACCTCGCTGAACCAGCCGCGGGCCTCCACCCGCAGGTCGCGCATCTGCCAGTACCAGACCAGCGACAGCGCCAGGCACAGCGCCTCCTGCTCGTCGCGCTCGAAGACGGCGTGGCGCAGGGCGGTGCGCAGGTTCTCGTACTCGCGCTCCAGTCGTTCGATGGCGACGAGCTGCCGTGGTCCGCGCAGCAACGGGTCGCTCGTGCGGGCGAGTTCGCGGTAGTACGTCAGATGCGCGCGCTCGGCGCCGGCCCGGCCGCCGGACGCGTCGAGGCGCTCCCCCGCGTACTCGGCGACGGTCTCCAGGAGCCGGTAGCGCATGGCCTCGCCGCCGTTCCCGTCCGGCACGGGGGCGGCCACGACGAGGGACTTGTCGACGAGGGAGCCGACGGCGTCCAGGGCCGCGGGCCCGCACACGGCCTCGGCGGCGGCGACGTCGCAGCCGCCCGCGAAGACGGACAGCCGCCCCAGCACGTCGCGTTCGTCCTCGTCGAGCAGGTCCCAGGACCAGTCGACGACGGCGCGCAGCGTCTGCTGGCGCGGCAGGACGGTGCGGCTGCCGGAGGTGAGCAGGCGGAAGCGGTCGTCGAGGCGGTCGGCGATCTGGCGCGGGGTGAGCATGCGCAGCCGGGCGGCGGCCAGTTCGATGGCCAGCGGCAGGCCGTCGAGGCGGCGGCAGATCTCGGCGCAGGCGGCGGCCGTCTCCTCGTCGGCGTCGACGCGGAAGCCGGGGCGGGCGGCGGCGCCCCGGTCGGCGAGCAGCCGGAGCGCGGCGGGCTCGGGCAGCGGCTCCACCGGGCGCAGCGACTCCCCCGGCACGCCGAGGGGTTCGCGGCTGGTGGCGAGGACGGTCAGATGGGGGCAGCGGGCGAGGAGTTCCTCGGTGAGGCGGGCGGCGGCGTCGACGACGTGTTCGCAGTTGTCGAGGACGATCAGCATGCGGCGCCGGCCGCAGTGCTCGACGAGCCGCTCGACGGCGGTGGCCTGCCGGTCGGCGCCGACGGCCCGCATCTCCTCGGCGCCGGCGCCGTACAGCACGGTCTCGCGGGCGCCGACAGCCGTCAGCACGGCCTCCGGGACGGCGCCGGGGTCGTCGACGGGGGCGAGTTCGGCCAGCCACACGCCGTCGTGTGCCGTGTCCCCGGCGCCCTCGGCGGCCTCCTGCGACAGCCGGGTCTTGCCCGCGCCGCCGGGTCCGAGCAGGGTGACGAGACGCGCGCTCGCCAGGTCGGCGCGCAGGGTCTCCAGGTCGGTGTCCCGGCCGACGAAGGAGGTGAGCCGGGCGCGGAGGTTGCCCCGGGGTCGCGACGCCGGGGCGGACGCGGGCACCGCGGCTGCGGCCGGTGCCGTGGCGGGCTCGGGTGCCGCGGCGGGCACTGGAGCCGTTGGCCCGAGCAACTGCCCGTGCAGCGCCCGCAGTTCGGGTCCCGGGTCGGCGCCGAGCCGGTCCGCGAGCAGCAGTCGTACGGCCTCGTAGGCGGCCAGTGCCTCGGCGGTGCGGCCGGTGTCGCGCAGGGCGCGCAGCCGCAGGGCCTGGAGGGGCTCGTCCAGGGGGTGGCCGTCGCACAGGGCGGTCAGCTCGGGCAGGGAGTGCTCGGCCTGCCCGAGGTCCAGGGCGGCGCTGTGGCGGGCGCGCAGGGCGTCCAGGTGCCGGGTCTCCCAGCGGGCCGCCTCGGCGGTGTGGTCGGGCAGGTCGGCGAGGGCGGGGCCGCGCCACAGGGTCAGGGCGTCGTCGAGCACGACGGCCGCCTTGGCGGGGTCGCCGTCGGCGAGGGCGCGGGCACCCTCGCCGGCCAGCCGGTCGAAGCGGTGCAGGTCGATGTCGTCCGGGGCGGCGGTGAGCCGGTAGCCGCCGTCGGCCGAGGCGACCGAGCCGGCGCCGAGCGTCCGGCGCAGCCGCCCGACCAGTGCCTGTAGAGCGCCCGTCGCGTCGGCGGGCGGATCGCCGCCCCACACCTCCTCCACCAGCAGCCCCGCGGGCACGGCGCGGCCGGCGCGGAGGGCGAGCACGGTCAGCAGCGCGCGCAGCCGCGCCCCGCCGAGCGGGACGGCCGTGCCGTCGGGACGGGATACCTGTGTGGTGCCGAGAATGCGATAGCGCACGGGGTCCATTGTCCCCGCTGCCGTCGGAGCCGGTCACGGGGTTTTGACGGAGCGGCGCCACAAACCGCGGGAGAGAGCCGTCACCACGAGGCCGACGTCTCCCCCTCGCCTCCCGGGGAACCGGTCACCGCCCCGAGACGTTCCCCCCGTGCGCCCGGTACGGTCGGGCAGTCCCGCAGGTGCCCGCGCGTGTCCGACAGCCAGGGAGTTCCATGACCACCGCCACCGCCCGCCCCAGTGACCGGCGGATCAGTCCCGTCTTCCTCGGGATCGTCGCCGTCGCCGCGGTCACGGGCTGGGCCACCTGGACCGGGTTCGCCGAGCAGCCGGGGCTCGCCCTGTTCCTGTTCGTGACGGCGGCGTGGGTCGTTTCGCTGTGCCTGCACGAGTACGCGCACGCCCGTACCGCGCTGCACAGCGGCGACATCTCGGTCGGCGCCAAGGGCTATCTCACGCTGAACCCGGTCAAGTACACCCACGCCCTGCTGAGCATCGTGCTGCCGGTGCTGTTCGTGATCATGGGCGGGATCGGTCTGCCCGGTGGTGCCGTCTTCATCGAGCGCGGCCGGATCCGGGGCCGCTGGCGGCACAGCCTGATCTCGGCGGCGGGCCCGCTGACGAACGTCCTGTTCGCCGTGGTGTGCACGGCGCCGTTCTGGCTGGACGCGCTGGACGGCGTGCCGCGCGACTTCCGGCTCGCGCTGGCCTTCCTCGCGCTGCTCCAGGTCACGGCGGCGATCCTGAACTTCCTGCCGGTGCCGGGCCTGGACGGCTACGGGGTGATAGAGCCCTGGCTGTCGTACAACGTGCGGCGGCAGGTGGAGCCGCTCGCGCCGTTCGGGCTGCTGATCGTGTTCGCGCTGCTGTGGATCCCGGCGCTCAACGGCGTGTTCTTCGACGTGATCGACGCGCTCCTGCGCGGGCTGGGGATCGGCGAGGTCGACACGTACTGCGGCTTCGAGCTGTACCGCTTCTGGCAGACCGACGAGCTGTGCACGGTCGGTGGCTGACGCCGTTCAGCCCGTGAGGGACGTGGAGCGGCGGGTGTCGCGGCCGCGCTTGACGTAGTACCAGCACATGTTGGACGACAGCCCCGACAGCAGCACCCACACGACGCCGATCAGCACGCTGCCCCGCACGAAGGAGACGACGGCGGCGGCCACGGCGAGTACGCAGACGGCCAGGGCGTAGAGGGCGAGGCGGGGCATGATGCGGGCTCCTGTCGGGGGACACGTGCGGGGGCCGCGAGTACTACGGGTGCGTACCGCGGGCACCCACCAGTGTCCCCCATCGCCTCATACGTCCGTGACGCGGAGCCCGGCGTGTGCCTTGTAGCGACGGTTGACGGAGATCAGGTTGGCGACCAGGGACTCGACCTGGTGGGCGTTGCGGAGCCGGCCGGAGAAGACGCCGCGCATGCCGGGGATGCGTCCGGCGAGGGCCTGCACGATCTCCACGTCGGCGCGTTCCTCGCCGAGCACCATCACGTCGGTGTCGATCTCGTCGATCTCCGGGTCCCGGAGGAGGACCGCGGAGAGGTGGTGGAAGGCGGCGGCGACCCGGCTGTCCGGCAGCAGTGCGGCGGCCTGCTCGGCGGCGCTGCCCTCCTCGGGCTTGAGCGCGTAGGCGCCCTTCTTGTCGAAGCCGAGCGGGTTGACGCAGTCGACGACGAGCTTGCCGGCCAGTTCCCCGCGCAGGGATTCGAGGGTCTTGCCGTGGCCCTCCCAGGGCACGGCGACGATCACGACGTCGCTGCGGCGGGCGGTCTCGGCGTTGTCGGCACCCTCGACGCCGTGGCCGAGTTCCCCGGCGGCGGCCTCGGCGCGCTCGGCGGCGCGTGAGCCGACGATCACCTTCTGGCCGGCCTTGGCGAGGCGGTACGCGAGGCCCTTGCCCTGGGGGCCGGTGCCGCCGAGCACGCCGACGACCAGCCCGGATACGTCGGGCAGGTCCCACGGGTCCTTGGCGGGGGCCTTCTGTGCGGCACTGTCGGTAGAGGTCATGGGCCGACCCTACGTCCGCCCCGGCCGCCGCAGAAGTACGGGTCGCAGCGGGGCGCGGGCGTCCCCGGGTCGGGGGAATCGGCGGCGAACACCGGACCGGGAGGGCCGGGTTGCGGCAGGATGCGGCCCCATGGACGCCGTACGGGTGGCACTGCTGCGGGAAGTGCTCGCCGGGACCGAGTGGCTGGGCGCCACCCGGCGCTTCGCGGGGGCGCTGCGGGGGTCGGTCGTCCCGCACGGGGGCGGTCTGCTGCTGGTGGGCACCGCCGAGCACGAGCCCTGGCATCTGGCCGCGCACCTGGTGGACGAGGCCGCCTGGTCGGGGACGCCGGAGCTGGCGCCCAGGCTGGTACGGCACGACGCGCGCCCGTCCGACCCGGCGCATCTGGCGGTGGGCCTGGGGCGGCTTGCGGCGGCCAGGCGCGGGGAGACGCTGCTCGTGGTGACGCCCGACGACCCCGGCGCCCACCTCCTGGAGCGGGTGCACGACGCCCGCCGGGCCGGGGCGACGGTGCTGGCGCTGGGCACCGACCGGGAGCCGGGCGAGCGGGAGCTGAGGGTCATGGCGCACGAGACGCTGACCGTGCCGGACGGCGCCGAGCTGGACCTGGACACGGTGCAGCACCTGGTCAGCGCGGCGGCCGGGGAGAACGCGGGGCCGCCGCCCCGGCACCGCAGGCGCTTCAGGGACCGCCTGTCCCGCCTGGCCGACCATCTGACGGCGCCGCCTCCGTCCGGCTGGTGACGGCCACCGGGAAAACCTGTTGCCCGTGCCCCGGCCGCCGTCCGACGATGACCCCTCGTGACCGACACCGTCCCCGCGGACTCCGCCCCGCCGGCTTCCGAAGACCCCTCCACCACGCCCACCGGCTGGCGCGCGCTGCTGCCCGACCTCTCCCCCTGGCGGGCCTCCCCGGACTTCCGCCGGCTGTGGCTGGCCGGTCTGATCACGAACTTCGGGAGCTTTCTGACGTTCGTCGCGCTGCCGGTGCAGCTCAAGGAGCTGACGGGCTCGGCGGCGGCGGTGGGCGCGATCGGTGCGGTGGAGCTGGTCCCGATGGTGGTCTTCGGGCTGTACGGCGGTGCGCTGGCCGACGCCTGGGACAAGCGGAAGCTGATCGTGTGGACGGAGGCCGGTCAGGGGGTGCTGTGCGCGGCCCTGCTGGCCAACGCGCTGATGCCGAGCCCCGCCGTGTGGCCGCTGTACGTGATCGCCGCGTTCACCTCGGCGCTCGGCGCGGTCCAGCGACCGGCCCTGGACTCGCTGATCCCGCGGATCGTGGCCCACGAGCACCTGCCGGCCGCCGCCTCGCTGAACTCGCTGCGCTGGCAGGTCGGCGGGGTCGCCGGGCCGGCGCTGGCGGGCGTGGTGGTGGCCTACGCGGGGCTGGGCTGGGCGTACGCGGTGGACCTGGTCACCTTCGCCGTCTCGGTGGCGCTGGGGATCGGTCTGGCCGCCTCGCCGGCGTCGAACGAGGCGCGGAAGCCGTCGTGGGCGGCGATCGCCGAGGGCGCCCGGTACGCGTGGAGCCGCAAGGAGCTGCTGGGCACGTACGCGGTGGACATCGCGGCGATGTTCCTGGCGATGCCGCTCGCGGTGCTGCCGTTCCTGGCGGACGAGCTGGACGCCGAGTGGTCGCTCGGGCTGATGTACGCGGCGATTCCGGCGGGCTCGCTGCTGGTGAGCGTGAGCAGCGGGTGGACGTCGCGGGTGCACCGGCACGGGCGGCTGGTGGTGCTCGCGGCGGCCGGCTGGGGACTCGCGATCGCCGCCGCGGGGATCGCCGGGAACGTGTGGCTGGTGCTGCTGTGCTTCGTCCTCGCCGGTGCCTTCGACATGGTCAGCGGCATCTTCCGCGGGGCGATGTGGAACCAGACCATCCCGGACGAGCTGCGCGGCCGGCTCGCCGGGATCGAGCTGCTGTCGTACTCGGTGGGCCCGCAGCTCGGCCAGGTCCGGGCGGGCGGCACGGCCGCGCTCGCCGGGGTGCGGGCGTCGGTGTGGTCGGGCGGGCTGCTGTGCGCGGGCGCGGTGGGGCTGCTGGCGCTGTGCCTGCCGACGATGATGACGTACGACGTGCGGACGAACGAGCACGCGGTGCGGCTGCGCGAGAAGCGCGCGGCCGCCGCGAGTGAGTGAGTGAGAGTAAGTGAGTGAGTGAGGTCAAGTGAGCGGCCGGGGCGATCAGTCCTCGTCCGTGCCCTCGGCGGCTCGCTTCGTCGAGGCGTCGTGCCACTTGGGGTCGTTCTCCCACTCGAGGTTGCGCTCCCGGGCGGTCTGCATCGCGTGCTCGGCCTCCGCGCGGGAGGCGTACGGCCCGAAGCGGTCCTTGCCCGGACAGTCCGGGCCCTCCTCGACCTTCTGGTGCTCCAGGCAGTAGTACCACTCGCCCGGCTTTCCGACCGTGCGCTTCTTGAACAGGGCCATGGACAGCTCCTCTCGCCACCGACATGTTCCCCCATGCCCGCTGGTTAGACTCGCTTGCATGTCTGGCCAGTCGCTGCTCGTTCCAGGGGAGCTGTCTCCCACCCGTCCCGTGCCCGGAAACATCCGTCGGCCCGAGTACGTCGGCAAACCCGCGCCGACGCCGTACACCGGGCCGGAGGTGCAGACGCCCGAGACCATCGAGGCGATGCGCGTGGCCGGGCGGATCGCGGCGCGGGCGATGGAGGAGGCCGCGAAGCTCATCGCGCCCGGTGTGACGACGGACGAGCTGGACCGGGTGGCGCACGCGTACATGTGCGACCACGGCGCCTACCCCTCGACGCTCGGCTACCGCGGTTTCCCCAAGTCCCTGTGCAGCTCGGTCAACGAGGTCATCTGCCACGGCATCCCCGACTCCACGGTGCTGCGCGACGGCGACATCGTGAACCTCGACGTGACCGCGTACATCGGCGGTGTGCACGGCGACAACAACGCGACCTACCTGGTCGGCGACGTGGACGAGGAGAGCCGGCTGCTGGTCGAGCGCACCCGGGAGTCCCTGGCCCGCGCGATCAAGGCGGTCCGGCCGGGCCGCCAGATCAACATCATCGGCCGGGTCATCGAGTCGTACGCGAAGCGGTTCGGGTACGGGGTGGTGCGGGACTTCACCGGTCACGGGATCAACAGCTCGTTCCACTCCGGGCTGATCGTCCCGCACTACGACAGTCCGCACGCGACGACCGTCATCCAGCCCGGGATGACCTTCACGATCGAGCCGATGCTGACGCTCGGGACCCATGAGTACGACATGTGGGACGACGGCTGGACGGTCGTGACGAAGGACCGCAGGCGGACGGCGCAGTTCGAGCACACGCTGGTGGTGACGGACTCCGGGGCCGAGATCCTGACCCTGCCGTAGCCGCGTCGCACGCACCTTTCGGGGCCCGCTCTCCACATGGAGGGCGGGCCCTTTCGTGTCCGGGTACGCTTTTACCGACAGGACGTCGGAAAGCTATTGACTTAGGTAAGCCTAACCACAGAAAATCGGGCTCATGGACTCCTTCTCGACCCTCATCCGCACGGCGTCGCACGAGCAGCACGTGGAGGCGGAGACCTCCACCTTCATGAGCGACCTGCTCGGCGGCCGGCTCGGCGTGGACGCGTACGCGCGCTACACCGAGCAGCTGTGGTTCGTCTACGAAGCCCTGGAGGCGCCCGCCGGGCGGCTGGCGTCGGACCCGGTGGCCGGGCCGTTCGTCCGGCCGGAGCTGCTGCGGCTGGCCTCCCTGGAGCGGGACCTGGCGCATCTGCGGGGCGCCGGATGGCGCACGGGGCTGACCGCCCTGCCCGCGACCGAGGCGTACGCGGCCCGCGTGCGCGAGTGCGCCGAGCAGTGGCCGGCGGGATACGTCGCCCACCACTACACGCGCTACCTCGGCGACCTTTCGGGCGGGCAGATCATCCGCGACAAGGCCGAGCGGACGTGGGGCTTCGCCAGGAAGGGCGACGGGGTCCGCTTCTACGTCTTCGAGGAGATCTCCAACCCCGCCGCCTTCAAGCGGGAGTACCGCGAGCTGCTGGACGGCGTCCGCGCCGACGACCTGGAGAAGCAGCGGATCGTCGCCGAGTGCAAGCGCGCCTTCGCGCTCAACACTGCGGTCTTCCGGGCGCTGGGCGAGGAATTCCCGCTCTCCGCCTGACCGGACGGCGGTGCGGGTCTTCCTCGGGTGCGGGAGCGGTGGCGGACGTCGTCACCGCTCCAGCCGCACCCGGCCGCCGATCTCGACCCAGCCCCCGGGCTGCGGCGCCGTGAGGATCTGCGAACCGGCCCCCTGCGTGATGTTGAGGGCGCGGCCCAGCCGGTCGGTCAGCAGCAGCGCCGCCGCGCCGGTCGCCTCGTCCTCGTCGATCCCGTCGTCGCGGCCGGGGAAGGCGCGGGCCCTGATCCGCCCCGCCGCCTCGTCCTCCCACGCCCAGGCATAGATCCACTCCCCCTTCACGGGTACCGCGAGATGGTCGACCTCGGCGACGGAGGCGTACTGACGCAGGGTGCGCGGCGGGGCCCACTCGGGGCGGGCCTCGATCCAGCTGAACTCCCCGTCCAGCCGGGTGCCCACCACCCCGGCCGGCGTGACGAGTTCGGGCACGTCGAGCAGCCAGGCGGTGCCGACGCAGGGGTGGCCGGCGAACGGCAGGCGCAGGGTGGGCGTGTAGATGTCGACGACGCCGCGCTCGGGGTCGTCGACGAACACGGTCTCGCTGAAGCCGAGTTTGGCCGCCAGCTCCTGTCGCCGCGCGGGCTCCGGCAGCACGGAGCCGTCCCGGACGACGCCCAGTTCGTTGCCGTATCCGCCGTTCGGCGCGCAGAAGACGCGCAGTACGTCGTAGTCAGTCACGGAGGCATTCAAGCATCGCCCACCGACGGGGGTTCGGTGACCGACCGACGTCCGTCGTGCAGCGGGCCGTACGGGGTGTCCGCAGCGAGCAGGAATGGGCCCGAAACCCACTCCTGCTCACTGAGTAGGAACGGTTACTCGGCGGGCTGTGCCTGGGGCCGCCGCCTGCGCGCCGCGAACACCGCGCCCGCGCCGATCGCGACCGCGACGCCGGCCGCCGCGCCCAGGGCCGGCCCCGGAAGGTCCGAGCCGGTGGAGGCGAGGCTGCCGCCGCCGATCGTGCCGCCCGTGGTCGTGCCGGTGCCGCCGACGGTCGACCCCGTGCCGCCGCTGCCACCGGTGGTGCCCGTGCCGCCGCCGGCGGAGCCGGTCGTGCCCGTGCCGCCGCCGTCCGGCAGTTGCGCGTCCTCGGTCAGCGCCACCGACAGGTCGACGGCGTCGAGCGCGGTGCCGGCCGGGTAGAAGTCGCCGAAGGCCTTCGCGCCGGCGTCGGTGAGGGTGGCGGCCACGTCGTCGACCGTGATGACGTTCTCGGCGGCGCCCAGGTCGGCGGACTTGGCCTTGAGGTCGGCCAGGACCACGCCCTTGGTCTGCTCGCCGAGGCTGTTCACGTCGGCGGTGAGCTTGCCGGTGCCGCCGTCGAGGGTGGCCTTGAGACTGCTCAGGGTCAGGTCGAGACCGTACGTGCCGCCCGACGCGTGGCCCTTGAAGTTGACGGCGCCCTGGAAGGAGGCGGTGAGCTTGCCGGCGTCCGTGTCGTAGGTGCCGGTGGCGTCCTTGAAGGTGAACGCGCCGTTGCCGGCCGCCTGGGTCGCTCCGCCGGAGACGGTGACCGCGCCCTTGGCTATGGGACCGACGACGTATGCGCGGAAGGACTCCTTCACGCCCCAGCCGAGGGCGCCGTCGGCGATCTCGCCCCGGGCGGCGGCCTCGGTGGGCGAGGAGGAGGCCGAGGTGGACGGGGAGGTGGACGGGGAGGCGGACGGGGAGGTGCCGGTGCTCGCCGTCGGGCTCGGGTCCTGGGTCCCCGGCGCCGTGCCGGGCGTGGTCTCCGTGCCGGTCGGGTCCGGGGAGCCCGGCTGCGTCGGCGCGTCGGTGGTGGGCTCCGTGGTCGGCGGGGTCTTCTGCACGACCGTCAGCGGGTCGCCGGCCGCGCCCGCGTAGCCCGCGCTGCCGAGGTACTCCCCGGCCTCCGCGGTGAGGGTGGTCGCCATGTCCGTCATCTCGCGGGTCACGGCGACCGTGGCGAGCGGTACGTCGTCGCCCTCCTTGGTGGGGGTGGCCCCCGAGGTGTCGACCGTCGTCACGTCGGCGGTGATCTCGCCGGCCCCGCTGTCGAACCGCACGTCGGTGAGCGTGACCTCGAAGTGGTGCGCGGCGGAGGCGCTCACCAGCGTGCCCTGGAAGGCGAGGTCGGCGGTGTTGTCCGCGGGGTCGTAGGTGCCGGTGCCGTCGGTGAAGGTGAACGCGCCGTTGCCGGCGGCCTGCGTGGCCCCGTCCGACGCGGTGAAGCTGCCGAACATGCCGACGTAGGAGCGGTACGACTGCTTGATGCCCCAGGTCAGTTCGTAGTCCTTGAGCGGGACCTCGGCGGCCGAGGCGCTGGAGGCGGCGGAGGCGCCGACCGTGGCGAGGGCGGTCGCGCCGAGCGCGGCGGCCGTGGCCACGGCGGCGGCGAGTGCGGTGGAGCGGCGTCGTCTGACGGGCATGGCTCGGTTCTCCTTGGGTGGTGGGGCCGCGCGGCGGCGGCCCGGTGTCGTGGGTTCAGCCCTGGTCCGCCGCGGACGCGGACTCGGGCCCGGTGGGCCGGGCGCGGCGCCTGCGCAGGGCGACGGCCACGAGGGCCGCGGCCGCCAGCAGCAGGGCGCCGGCCGCGAGGGAGACGGGCAGTGCGGGGAAGTCGCCGTCGTCGGTGGCGCTCGCGACGGGCGCGGCGGAGGTGTCGGACCCGGCCTTCGTGGGCCGCGGGTTCGGGCTCGGGCTCGCCGTGGGCGTGCTGCCGAGGTCGGGGAGGGCGGGCAGTTCGGCGTCGGCGGTGAGGGCGACGGCCAGGGACACCGGGTCCATCTCGGTGCCCGCCGGGTACATGCCGCCGAAGGCCTTCGCGCCGCGCGCGGTGAGCTTGGCGGGGGCCTCGGTGACCTTCACCAGGCCGTCGGAGGGCTTCAGGTCCTTGGCGGTGAAGGTGACCAGGGGCACCTTCTCGCTCTTGAGGTCCGGGCTCGCCACATCGGCGTACAGCGTGCCCTTGCCGTCCTCGACGGTGGCCCGTACCGCGCCGAGGCTCAGGTCGAGCCCGTGGGCGCCGGTGAAGCGCACCGTGCCCTCGAAGGCCGCGGTGAGGTCGCCGTCCTCGTACGTCCCCTCGCCGCCGGGGAAGCGGTAGAGGGCGCCGCCGTCCTGGGCGCCCGCGGTCAGGGTCCACCTGCCGTCGGCGATGTCGCCGGTGACGTACTCGCGGAAGGTGCGGCGCACACCCCAGTCGACGGCGCCGTCCTTGATCGCGCCGCCCGAAGTCTTCGTGGGCTTGGTCGACTTGTCGGCCTTGGTGGGCGTGCTGGACGGCTGCTTCTGCTGCTTCCCCTGCGGCTGCGCCGCGGCCCGGACGTCCGCCGACAGGCTCACCGGGTCGAGCGCGGTTCCGGCGGTGTAGTACCCGGCGAAGGACTGGGCGCCCTGGGCGGTGAGGGTGGCGGGCAGGTTGTCGAGGGCCACGGTGCTGCCGCCGCCCCGCATGTCGATGCCGGCGAGGGAGAGGGTGGCGAAGGGCACCTGACGGGACGTCGTGACCGCCCCGGTGTCCTTCGCCCGGCTGACGACGTCCACGTGGAGCGTGCCGGTGGAACCGGAGATGCTCACGGTGGGACGGCTGAGGGTGAGGTCGAGCTGGTAGGACCCGGCACTCGTGCGGTGGCCGAGGAAGTGCACGCCGCCCGAGAAGGCGGCGCGGAAGGAGCCGGTGCCGCCGTCGTAGGTGCCGGTCGCCGAGTGGAAGCGGAAGGCGCTGCCGCCGACGGTGGCCGCTCCCCCGGTGAGCGAGTAACCGCCCTTCGCGATGGGGCCGGTGACGTAGCTCTGGAACGACGACTTGATGCCCCAGTCGAGCCGTCCGCCCTGCACGGTCCGGCTCTCGGCGTGTGCGGCGGACGCGGGGAGCAGGGCTCCGAGGACCGCCGCACACAGCACGGTGACCAGGGCGCGAAGGCGGGCGGGCATGCGAAGTCCTCCGGATCGGGGGGCCGGTAGCGAACGAAGGTAAGGCTAACCTAAGCTCTAGCCGACTGATACTGGCGGTCGACGAAAGGACCGGGCACACCGTGCGACGCTTGCGAAACCGACTGGCGGGAGCAGCGCTGTCCGTGCTGGCCCTCACCCTCACCGCGACCGGATGCCAGGGCTCCTCCGAGGCCGCGTCCGGCGGCGAGACGGACTCGGCGGCCGCCGCGGCGGCGTCGCCCGTCGCGAACCGGGTCGAGCCGCTCGCGCAGCGCCCCGAGCCCGAACTCCCGGTGACCGTCCGCTCCGCCGACGGCGAGCAGGTGACGGTCGAGGGGGCCCGGCGCGTCGTACCCCTGTCCGGCAGCCTCAGCGAGATCGTCTTCACCCTCGGGCTCGGCGACCGGGTCGTCGCCAGGGACGTCACGGCCACCTTCGAACAGGCGGCGAAGCTCCCCGTGGTCACCCGGGGCCACGACGTCTCCGCCGAGAGCGTGCTGTCGCTGAAGCCCGACCTGGTGATCGCCGAGACCACCACCGGGCCCGAGGAGGCGGTGGACCAGATCCGCGCCGCCGGGGTCCCGGTGCTCTTCGTCGAGGCGGCCAAGGGCCTCGACGACGTGGGCCCGCGCATCCGGGCGGTCGCCGACGCCCTCGGCGTACCGGCGGCCGGGAAGGAGCTGACCCGGCGTTCGGAGCAGCGGATCGAGGCCGCGCGCAAGGACGTTCCGCACGGCGGGAAGCCCCGGGTCGCCTTCCTGTACCTGCGCGGCTCGGCCTCCGTCTACCTGATCGGCGGCAAGGATTCCGGTGCCGGTTCGCTGATCGAGGCGGCCGGGGCGGTGGACGCCGGGGCCGCCTCGGGCCTGGACAAGGACTTCACCGCGATCACCAGCGAGGCCCTCGTCAAGGCCGCGCCCGACGCGATCCTGGTGATGAGCAAGGGACTTGAATCGGTCGGCGGCGTCGACGGACTGGTGAAGATCCCCGGTGTCGCCCAGACCCCGGCGGGGATGGACCGCCGGATCGTCTCCGTCGAGGACGGCGTGCTCCTCAACTACGGCCCGCGCACCGACCAGGTGCTGAAGTCGGTCGTGGCGCAGCTGTACGGCGAGGACGGCGCGCGGTGACCGTCCTGGACGACAAGCCGGTCCGCCCCCAGGCGCCCGCCGGGGCCGCCCCGCCCCGCGCCCGGCGCACCACCGCCTGGCTGCTGACCGCGGCCCTCACCGCCGGCCTCCTGGTCCTCGTCCCGGTCGCGGCCGGCACCGGCGCCTACCCGGTCCCGGTCGGCGACGTGCTCGGCTCGCTGCTGCACCGCACCGGGCTCGGCGGCACCGAACTGGACCGGGTGGCCGAGTCGGTGCTGTGGAACGTGCGGTTCCCGAGGATCGTCCTCGCGCTGCTCGTCGGCGCCTCGCTGGGCTGCGCGGGCGCGCTGATGCAGGGCGTGTTCGGCAACCCGCTCGCCGAGCCGGGGGTCATCGGCGTCTCCTCGGGCGCGGCGGTCGGCGCGGTGGCCGCCATCGCGTTCGGCCTGAACTTCCTCGGCAACTGGACGGTGTCCGTCTTCGCGTTCGTCTCCGGCCTCGTCACGGTCCTGGTGGTGTACGCGATGTCCCGCTCGGGCGGCCGTACGGAGGTCGTCACGCTGATTCTCACGGGCATCGCGGTGAACGCCTTCGCGGGCGCGCTGATCGGGCTGTTCCTGTTCTTCGCGGACACGGCGGCGGTCAACCAGATCACCTTCTGGCAGCTGGGCTCGCTGGCCCAGGCGACCTGGCCGAAGGTGCTGGCGGTGCTGCCGTGCGCGGCGCTCGGACTCGGGCTCGCCCCGCTGTACGCCCGCCGCCTCGACCTGCTCGCGCTCGGCGAACGTCCGGCCCGGCACCTGGGCGTGGACGTGGAGCGGCTGCGGATCGTGCTGGTGCTGGTGATCGCGCTGCTGACCGCGGCGGCGGTGAGCGTGGCCGGTGTCATCGGCTTCGTCGGCCTGGTCGTCCCGCATCTGCTGCGGATGGTGGCGGGCCCGGGGCACCGGTTCCTGGTCCCGGGCAGCGCGCTGCTCGGCGCGCTGGTGCTGCTCGCCGCCGACCTGGCGGCCCGCACGGTCGCCGAGCCCGCCGAGCTGCCGCTCGGGGTGCTGACGGCGCTGCTGGGCAGCCCGTTCTTCTTCTGGCTGCTGCGCCGCACCCGGCGCAGGCAGGGAGGCTGGGCGTGAGGGCCGCGAAGGACACGAAGGGCATGAAGGGCATGAGGGGCAGGAGGGACAGGAGGGACAGGAGGGACAGGAGAGTCGTGAGGCTGTCGCGGCTCGTGCCGTCCCGTCCGGTGCCGCCGCCCCCGGCCGCGCCGGGCGACGTCCTCGCCGAGGCCGAGGGGCTGTGCGTCCACCTGGGCGGGCGGCCGGTCCTCGACGGTGTGGACGTCACCGTCCGCGCGGGCGAGGTGCTTGCCCTGGTCGGCCCCAACGGGGCGGGCAAGTCCACCCTGTTGGGCGCTCTGGCCGCCGATGTCCCCGCCGCGGAGGGCGTCGTACGCGTCCACGGCCGCCCGGTGACCGAGTGGTCGGCGCCCGAACTCGCGCTGCGCCGGGCGGTGCTGCCACAGTCGGCGTCGCTGTCCTTCCCGTTCGCGGTTCAGGAGGTCGTCCGGATGGGCCGGGCGCCCTGGGCGGGCGGCGACCTGGAGGGCGAGGACGACGCGGCGGTGGCCGAGGCGATGGCGCGCACGGAGGTGACCGGCTTCGCCGGGCGGCCGTACTCCGCGCTCAGCGGCGGTGAGCGGGCCCGGGTCGCGCTCGCCCGGGTGCTCGCGCAGCGCGCGCCCCTGCTGCTCCTCGACGAGCCGACCGCGGCCCTGGACCTCAGGCACCAGGAGCTCGTGCTGCGGCTGTGCCGGGAGCGGGCCCGGGCCGGGGACGCGGTGGTCGTCGTCCTGCACGATCTCGCGCTGGCGGCGGCGTACGCGGACCGGGTGGCGATCCTGCGGTCGGGCCGGATCGCGGCCGAGGGCGCTCCGGCGCAGGTGTTCGCCGAGGGGCTGCTGTCCGAGGTCTACGACCAGCCGGTGGAGGTGTTCGCGCACCCGCGCACCGGCGCGCCGCTGGTCGTCCCGAGGCGGGAGGCGTGACGTGAGGTCACGGTGTGGCCGCTGTACCCGGTCCCGGCGTCCGGGCGCCGTCCCGTCCCGGTAGGGTTCGCCTCCGGGAAGGGGAAGGTGAAGGAACCTGATGAGCAGGGATCGCGGCCCTCGAAGGCCCCGCAGGCTTCAGAAGTGCGCGCTCATATCCGCCTCGGCGACCGCTTTGTCGTTGACGGCGAGCGGATGCGTGGTGGTGCACGGTGAGCGCGAGGTGCTCCCCTCGGCCACCCGGGCCGAGGCCGCGAAGGCGCTGGAGCAGTTCACCTCCTCGTACAACGCGGCCGACAAGGCGTACGACGCCTCGCTGGACGCCGACCACACCACGGGCGCCCTCGCCGCCATCGACTCGGCGCGGCTGAAGGCGGGTTCGGCCAACAACCCGGACGGCAATCCGGCGCACGAGCCGCTGGAGCTGTCCGACGCGAAGTTCACGATCCCGAAGAAGGCGGGCTGGCCGCGCTGGTTCGTCGCGGACGCCAAGGCCAACAAGGGCGGGAACTCCCGCTGGTTGCTGGTCTTCACCCGGGACGGCCTGGAGGAGACCTGGGAGGCGGCGTACCTGACGCTGGTCGCCCCCGGCAAGGTGCCCGAGTTCAAGACCGACGAGGACGGCTGGGCCGAGGCCGTGCCGGCGAACTCCACCGACGTGGCCGTCCCGCCGGCCGATCTGAGCAAGGGCTACACGACGTATCTGCAGGACGGCGGGAAGTCCTTCGCGGACGGCGTCCACACCAGTTCCTGGCGGGAACTGCGCAAGAAGCGGTCGACCCGTCCAGGACTGGTCACGCAGTACATCGACGAGCCGCTGACGAACGGCGACTACGCGCCGCTGGCGCTGCGTACGGAGGACGGCGGGGCGCTGGTCTTCTTCACCTCGCGGCACTTCGAGAAGCAGACCGCCGCGCGGGGCGCGTCCGTGCCCACGCCGAACAAGGACGTGCTGGCGCTGACGGACGGCGAGATCAAGCAGTCGCTGACGATGGAGTTCGTCTCCAACGAGGTCGCGCTCGACCCGGCGGACGGCTCGGGGAGCGGGCAGGTGTCGGTGCTGGGACGGGTCCAGGGGCTGACGTCCGGGAAGGGCGAGTAGCTCAGCGGCGCAGCGGCCAGGCCGTGCCCGCGTGGTCGCTCTCCTCACCGGCGTGCCGGGCGCAGGAGTCGGTGAGGGTCTCCAGCAGGGTCAGCGGGTCGGGCAGCGGGTGCTCGAGGCCGCGCACCCAGTGCACGGAGCGGTGCTCGCCGGGCAGTCGGGCCGGCGGTACCAGGACGTAGGAACCACGGCAGTGCCAGCGCAGTCCGGGGTGCTCGTCCATCGTCTCGGGGTGGCAGTCCAGCTCGCAGGGCCACCACTCGTCCTCGTCCTCGGGGGTGCCGCGGGTGAGGGTGAACAGCAGCATGCGTCCGTCGTCGCTCTCGGCGACCGGGCCGACCTCGATACCGGCGTCCAGCAGCCGCTGGAGTGCCTCGCGACCGGCCTGAAGGGGCACGTCCAGGACGTCGTGCACCATGCCGGTCGCGGTGATGAAGTTGGCCTCGGGCTGGTGCCGGGCCCAGCGCTCGATCTGCCCGCGGTCGGTGGTGGACTGCGTCTGCCAGGCGAACGAGACCGGGTGCCGGGCGGGGGTGGGACAGCCGACGCGGTCGCAGGAGCAACGGTATCCGGCGGGGTGCGCGGCGGGCGCCAGGGGCAGTCCCGCGCCGGCGGCGGCGAGCAGCAGGTCCTCCCGGCCACCGTCTCCGGCGGCCTCCTTGGGGCGGCGTCCGCGCAGCCACGAGGAGAGTTTGCCCTGCAGACCGCTCCGACCGCCGAACTCCGCGCTCATCTATCCCCTTGCCTCGCCGTCGTGCGCACCAGCATGCCCTATGGTCGCACCATTGCGCGCTTCGGGGTCGCGAAGGGACAAACTTCCCTGGTCAGGCGTCTTCGGTCACCGCGGGGCGAGCCCGTGGAGCGCGTAGTCGACGAGTGTGTCGGTGTACTCGTAAGAGATCGGGGCCGTGTGCTGCAGCCAGCGCTGGGCGAGCGGCGAGACGAAGAGTTCGAGTGCGATGCGCGGGTCGATCTCCGGCCGCACCTGGCCGGCCTCCTGGGCGGCGCGCAGCCGGTCGGCGTGGAGTTGGAGCGACGGCTCCAGGAGCTTGGCCACGAACTCCCGGCCGAGCTGCTCGTTGACCAGGCCCTCCGCGGCCAGGGCCCGGGAGGGTGCCTCGAACTTCGGGTCGTACAGCTGGTCGACGGTGGCACGCAGTACGGCCTTGACGTCGGCGGCGAAGTCGCCGGTGTCCGGGATGACGTACGTCGCCTCCTGTCCCTGGGCCCGGACGGCCTGCTCGCCGAGGTCGACGAAGGCCTCGAGCAGGACCTCCGCCTTCGAGGACCACCAGCGGTAGATCGTCTGCTTGCCGACGCCGGCGCGGGCGGCGATGCCCTCGATGGTGGTCTTCGGGTACCCGACCTCGCCGATGAGGGCGAGGGCGGCGTCGTAGATGGCCTGGCGGGACCGCTGACTGCGCCGGGTGGCGTCGGGGTGCGGCCTCTCGGAGGCGGGAGTGGGGACGTGGGTGGATTTCTGGGCGGCCATGGTCCGAATCTAACAGGTTGACAAGACGGTACGTCTCGCCGACAGTGGAACCACTGAAGCGAGACGAACCGTCTCGTTCCTCAATCACAGGGAGAAGACCCATGACCCGAGGTGGAAGCGGAAACATGCTGGGCGTCGGCGGCACGCGCCAGAAGCTCGGCCGCGACGCCCTGCGCGGCGGCGACCGGGCCGGCCGCGTCGGCGGCGGACTGTCCCCGCAGGCCCAGAAGCGGGAGCTGCTGCGCACACTCCAGGAACGACGCCAGGAGCAGGACCGGCGGGGAACGGACGCGGCCGAAGACGCGTCATGAGCGCACGGACTCGGGGGCCGGCTCGTAGCCGAGCCGGCCCCGGGTGGCGATCAGCAGGATCGCGGCCACGACGACGGAGGCGGCCAGGAACGTGTGCGCGGCGTAGCCGGAGGACAGCTCCGGGAACATGTCCGACCAGGCGATGGAGATGTAGTTGTTGACGCCGACGTGCAGCAGCATCGCCAGCGGCAGGCTCTCGCCGGTGCGGTTGAACACCCAGGTCATCACGAAGCTGAAGGCGATCGTGGTGGCGATGAACTCCACCGGCTCCCACCAGGCCACGTCCGGATAGCCGCCCCAGTCGGACAGGAACAGCGGCAGATGCCACCCGCCCCACAGCGGACCGAGGATCAGGGTGCCGAGCAGGGCACCGTGGCGGCGCTGGAGGATCGGCATGGCGAAGTCCCGCCAGCCCGGCTCCTCGGCGAGACCGGTGGTGACCATCTGCAGGATCAGACCGGGTACGAACGCGGCCAGCACGGCGGCGCCGGGCAGCACCGGCGCGCTGCCGCCGAGCACCGCCGACGTCACGGTGAGCACGGCGGGCACCGCGACGATCACCGCGGCGTACCACCGCCAGTCGACGCGCCACTTGGCCATCCGTCCCACCCAGGCCCGCAGTCCCGCCCGGCCCTGGGAGGCCGCGGTGACCAGGAACGCCGACAGGATGGGGCCGAGGTAGGCGCCGGGCAGCACGCCGAGGAGCTGCCCCCCGGCCTCGCCGCCCGGGAAGGTCAAGCCCAGGACGCCCAGGCCGTTCCCGCCCAGGATGTACGGCGTCCACGCCACCCAGCTCAGCCCGAAGGCCAGGGCGAAGAACTAGGTCAGCGGGTGCCGGCGGAGGCTGCCCCGCAGGCCGCCCCGGCCCTTGTCCGAGCCGTCGTCCGAGCCGGTGCCCCCGCTCGGCCGGTGCGTCGGGCCGATGTGCGACTCCGGAGCGGAGCCGGTGCCGATCTGCGCGTGCGTACTCACCGCGATGTCCCTTCGGGATGCCTGAACCGGCCTGCTGAACCGGCCTGTTCAGCACACCAGTCGTGGCCCCGGGACACATTGCCGCGCACGCCCCGACCCGCGGTACAGCAGGCTGTACCGCGCCGGTCGGCCAAAGGTCAGTGGGGCTGCGCCCGCGCGTTCTCCAGGTAGTGCAGTACGGCGGCCACCCGCCGGTCGACCTGGTCGGCCGGAGACAGGTCGAGCTTCGCGAAGATGCTGCGGATGTGCTTGTGGACCGCGCCGTCCGTGACGACGAGCCGTCCGGCGATGGCGCTGTTGCCCAGACCCTCGGCCATCAGGGCGAGCACCTCGCGCTCCCGGGGGCTGAGGCGTTCCAGGCGGGTGTCCTGACGGGTGCGGGTGAACAGCTGGGCGACGACCTCGGGGTCGATGGCGGTGCCGCCGGCCGCGACCCGGCGCAGCGCGTCCATGAACTCCTCGACCCGTCCGACGCGTTCCTTGAGCAGATAGCCGAGGCCGCCCACCCCGCCGGTGAGCAGGTCGGTGGCGAAGGACTGCTCGACGTACGCGGACAGCACCAGGACGGCGAGCGCGGGGCGGCGCCTGCGCGCCTCGACGGCCGCGCGGACGCCTTCGTCGGTGTGCGTGGGCGGCATGCGTACGTCCAGGATGGCCACGTCGGGCTCGTGCGCGTCGATGGCCTCGAGCACCGCCTCGGCGGTGTCCGCGGTGGCGACCACGTCCAGGCCCTCGGCGCGCAGCAGCAGGGCGAGGCCCTCGCGCAGCAGCGAGTCGTCCTCGGCGATCACGATCCGCAGGGCGGGGTGCGCTTCACGTTCCACGGGAGAGGTTCACTTCCAGGTCGTCGGGCCGCCAACGACCCTACTAGGCAGGCGGGTTGTCACCGCTCGTCGGTGGGCCACGGGTCGCCCCAGGCCGCGTCGCGGGCCGCCTTGTACAGGTCGCCGTGGCGCTTGGTGACCGTGCGGCGGCGGAGCTGCTCGTCGGGCTCGCAGAGGTCGAGCAGGACCTGGCCCTTGCGGATCTGCGGGCGCCGGACCACGCGGGTGGGGGCCGGGGAGACGGGGAGGCGGGTGGCGGCGACGTAGCTGAACTTCTCGTCCTCATAGGCGAGGGAACCGCTCTTGACCTGCCGGTGCAGGGAGGAACGGCTGACCCGCGCCGCGAAGTGGCACCAGTCGGTGCCCGGCACGATGGGGCAGGCGGCACTGTGCGGACAGGGCGCGGCGACCTGGAACCCGGCGGCGATCAGCCGGTCGCGGGCCTCGATGACGCGGGCGTAACCGGCGGGGGTGCCGGCCTCCACGATCACGACGGCCCGCCCGGCACCGGCGGCGGCGTCGACGAGGGCGGCACGGTCGGCCGCGGTCAGCTCGTTGAGTACGTAGGAGACGGTGACGAGGTCGGCGCTCTCGACGGTGAGCGCGGTTCCGATCCGGGAGCGCTGCCAGCGGACGTCCCGCAGGGCCGGGAGCCGGGCGGCGATCTCCCGGCCGAGGGCGAGCGCGGGCTCGGCCCAGTCGAGCACGGTCACCGGACGCTCCCCGCCCCAGGTGTCGCTGACGGCCCAGGTCGCGGCGCCGGTCCCGCCGCCCACGTCCACGTGGCTGCCGGGCACCCACCCCGGCACGGCCTCGGCGAAGGCGGCCAGCGCCGACCGCACCGCGGCGAAGGTGGCCGGCATGCGGTACGCGGCGTAGGCGACGACGTCGGCACGGTCCCGCAGGATCGGGGCGTCGGTCGGGGTGTCCCCGCGGTAGTTGGCGATCAGCCGCTCCACGGCCTGCGCGGCCTGCCGGGGCGGCAGCCCGTCGACGAGGTCGGCAAGGGCGGCACGCAGCGCGTCGGCGGGGTCGGCGGGCTCGTTCACCCACCGATTGTACGAGGCGACACCCCTGGCCCCCTACGCCGTCCCGCCCCGCTCAGGACCGCACCGCCCGTGCCACCCGCGTGCCCGGCCGACGCTGGGACGGCTGTCCCCGGCGCGGCAGCGGGGGGTGGGCTATCGCACCACACCGCACCGCCCCTTCCCGCCCGCCCCGGCCAGGACCGCACCACCCGGGCCACCCCCGTGGCCGGCCGACGCTGGGACGGCTATCCCGGGCGCAGCGGCGGGGGGTGGGGTATCGCACCACACCGTGCCGCCCCTTCCCGTCCGCCCCGGCCAGGACCGCACCGCCCGGGCCACCCGCGTGCCCGGCCGACGCTGGGACGGCTATCCCGGGCGCAGCGGCGGGGGGTGGGGTATCGCACCACACCGCACCGCACCACACCGCACCGCACCGCGCCGTCCCTCACCGCCCCGTACCGTCCCGTCCCGTCCCGCTCAGGACCGCACCGCCCGGGCCACCCGCGTGGCCAGCGCGGCGCGGGGGCGGCTGTCCGGGGGGCGGCGGCGGGGGTGGACCGTGTTGGCGAGGAGGATGGCGAAGGTGTCGGTCGCGCGGTCGAGGACCAGCATCGTGCCGGTGAAGCCGGTGTGTCCGGCGGCGCCGCGACCCGCCAGCTCGCCCATGAACCACGGCTGGTCGAGAGCGAAGCCGAGCCCCGGTTCGGCCAGGAGCAGTTCCACGAAGTCGGGGCCGAGGATGCGCGCGGGACCGTGGGAGCCGCCCGCGAGCAGCGTCCGGCAGAAGACCGCGAGGTCCCGGCCGGTCGAGAACAGCCCCGCGTGACCGGCCACCCCGCCGAGCGCCCACGCGTTCTCGTCGTGGACGACCCCGCGCAGCATCCCCCGGTCCGCCTTGGCCCACGGCCGCCGCTGGTCCTCCGTGGCGGCCGCACCCGGGCACGGTCCGAAGCACGTCGCCGTCATGCCCAGCGGCCGGGTGATCCCGTCGCGGACGAGGACGTCGAGCGTGCGGCCGGTGATGCGTTCCAGGACCTGCTGGAGGAGCAGCATGTTCAGGTCCGAGTAGCAGTACGTGCCGGGCACCCCCACCGGTGGCTCCGCACGCAGCCGCCGCAGCCGTTCCTCTTTGTCGGCGCAGTCGTACAGCGGCAGTTCGGGCCGCAGCCCTGAGGTGTGGGTGAGCAGCTGCCGTACGGTGACGCGGTGCTCGGCGGCGGCCCGGAAGTCCGGCAGGTAGGCGCCGGCCTCCGCGTCGATGCCGAGTGTGCCGCGTTCGATCTGCTGCACGGCGGCGACCGCCGTGAACAGTTTCGTCAGGGACGCGAGGTCGAAGGGCGTGTCCACGGTCATCGGCACCCGTGCGCGCGCCGGCAGCTCCACGCCCGTGTCGGTGTGCGGGTCGTAGGAGGCGTAGCGCACGGCCCAGCCCGCCGCCTCCTCGACGGCGAGCACGGGTCCGCGTCCGACGGCCACGACGGCGCCCGCCGCCCAGGGCCGTTCGCCGGTGGTGAGGTCGTGGGCCTGAGCGACGACACGGCGGAGCTGCCCGGGGTCGAGTCCGGCCCGCTCCGGGGTGTCGCTGCGCAGTCTCGGAGCGCTCAGTTTCCCGCTCCCTCTCTTCGGTCGGCGGTGCGCCCGGCCGAGGGGCGGCACAGGGTCACGAGGAAGCCGAGCGCGACGACCGCCGCCACCAGCTGGACCACGGCCATCGGAACGGCCGTGCCCTCCCCCGCGATCCCGACCAGCGGGGAGGCGACGGCGCCGATGAGGAAGGAGGACGTACCGAGCAGCGCGGAGGCGGAGCCGGCGGACTTCTTGACCCGCATCAGGGCGAGTGCCTGGGTGTTGGGCAGGCTGATGCCCATCGCGGACATCAGCACGAACAGCCCGGCGGCGACCGGCGCGAGGCCGACCTCGCCGAAGACGCCCAGGGTCATCAGCAGCAGGGCGGTCGCCGCGGCGATGACGATCAGGAGGCCGAGGCCCAGCACCCGGTCCAGCCTGACCCGTCCGACCAGGATCTTGCCGTTGATCTGCCCGACGACGATCAGGCCGATCGAGTTGAGGCCGAACAGCAGGCTGAACGTCTGCGGGGAGGCGCCGTAGATCTCCTGGACGACGAACGGGGACGCCGAGACGTAGGCGAACAGCGAGGCGAAGGTGAAGCCGCCCGCGAGCATGTACCCGGTGAAGGCGCGGTCGGCGAGCAGGCCGCGCATCGCGCGGAGGGTGTCGCCGACGCCACCGGCGTGCCGCTCCTCGACGGGCAGCGTCTCGGGCAGCTTGGCCCACACGACCGCGCCCAGCACCACGCCGACCACGACGAGGACGACGAACACGCCCCGCCAGTCCGTCACCCGCAGGATCTGCCCGCCGATGAGCGGCGCGACGACGGGGGCGACGCCGGAGATCAGCATGAGGGTGGAGAAGAAGCGGGCCATGGCCACGCCGTCGTACAGGTCGCGGACGACGGCCCGCGCGATGACGATCGCGGCGGCGCCCGCGAGTCCCTGGACCAGCCGGAAGGCGATGAGGGTCTCGACGGTGGGCGCGAGCGCGCACAGGACGGTGGCGACGACGTAGACGGCGAGACCGGCCAGCAGCGGACGCCGGCGGCCCCACTTGTCGCTCATCGGTCCGACCACGAGCTGCCCGAGGGCCATGCCGGCCAGGCAGGCGGTGAGCGTGAGCTGGACGGTCGCGGCGGGCGCGCTCAGGGACCGGGTGACCTCCGGGAGCGAGGGGAGGTACATGTCCATCGCCAGCGGCGGCGTGGCGGTCAGGCTGCCGAGGATGAGGGTGACGAGCAGCCCGGTGCGCCGGTCGGCACGCGAGGCGCGGACGGCCGGTCCCGTTCCCGGTCCGGCCGCCCGCGCGGGCTGCGAAGCCTTCAGAGTCTTCAGTGTCGTGTCCGGTGTGCTGTCCGGTGTGGTGTTCATGTCCGGTGCTTGCTGCGGTATGGCCGGCCCGCGCTCGGGCATGTGCCCCTCCCTCTCATACAGATCCGCCACCTATGCTCTCAGCTCGTACGCGGTTGTACGAACAGACTCGAACGAACCTGAGTGAGGGTGGGGCAGGGTGTCAGCGGTGACCGGGCAGAAGGTGCGCTGGGGGATTCTCGCGACCGGCGGGATGGCGGCGACGTTCACGGCGGATCTGGTCGATCTGCCGGACGCGGAGGTCGTGGCGGTGGCCTCGCGGACTCAGGCGTCGGCGAAGGCGTTCGCGGAGCGGTTCGGGATACCGCGCGCGTACGGCGACTGGGAGACGCTGGCGCGGGACGAGGACGTCGACGTGGTGTACGTCGCGACCCCGCACTCGGCGCACCGGACGGCCGCCGGCCTGTGCCTGGAGGCGGGCCGCAACGTCCTGTGCGAGAAGCCGTTCACGCTGAACGTGCGCGAGGCGGAGGAGCTGGTCGGTCTCGCCCGCGACAAGGGCCGCTTCCTGATGGAAGCGATGTGGATGTACTGCAACCCGCTGGTGCGGCGGTTGAAGGCGCTGGTCGACGACGGTGCGATCGGCGAGGTCCGCAGTCTCCAGGCGGACTTCGGCCTCGCGGGCCCCTTCCCGCCCGCGCACCGGCTGCGGGACCCGGCGCAGGGCGGCGGCGCGCTGCTCGATCTGGGGGTGTACCCGGTGTCGTTCGCGCAGCTGCTGCTCGGTGAGCCGTCGGACGTCGCGGCGCGGGCGGTGCTCTCGGAGGAGGGCGTCGATCTCCAGACGGGTGCGCTGCTCTCCTACGGCAGCGGCGCTCTCGCGTCGGTGCACTGCTCCATCACGGGTGGTACGCCCAACTCCGCGTCGGTCACCGGCTCCAAGGGCCGTATCGACGTCCCGTACGGCTTCTTCTTCCCGGACCACTTCGTGCTGCACCGCGACGGCCAGGAGGCGCAGGAGTTCCGGGCCGACCCGGAGGACGGCCCCCGGGCCAGCCTCAAGCACGAGGCCCGGGAGGTGATGCGGGCCCTGCGTGCCGGGGAGAGCGAGTCGCCGCTGGTCCCGCTGGAGGGCACGCTGGCCGTGATGCGGACGCTCGACGCGATCCGGGACCGCGTCGGCGTCCGCTACCCGGGAGAAACGGGGGAGCCGGTCGTCACGCCGGCTTGAGCCCCTGCTCCCCCACCTCCGTCACGAAGGACCCGGCGGTGGTGAGCGGGGCGCCCTCGGTGCTCACGTGGGAGACGGTCTTGAAGTCGGCGCGCGCCGACTCGCGGCCCAGTGACACGGTCGCGTAGCCGCGCCGCCCGTTGAAGAACTTCAGGTGCGGGTTGGCGGCCATGAGGGTGTCCCAGCTGGACGGCTTCTCCGTACCGTCCCCCCCGCTGGTGACGGAGGTGGTGACGATCTCGGTGCCCAGGGTCCGGGAGCCGGGGTCGTCGAAGTCGCGCTTGATGTCGAAGCCGTAGGAGACGTGCACGTCGCCGGTGAGGACCATGAGGTTCTCGATCCCGGCGGCCCGCGCGCCGGCCAGCACCCGCTCGCGGGAGGCCGGGTAGCCGTCCCAGGAGTCCATGGAGACCTTGGACGGCAGGGTGGTGGAGTTGTACCGCTGCGAGAAGGTGACCTGCTGGGGCACCACGTTCCACAGGGCGTTCGACCGGTGCCAGCCGTTGATCAGCCAGCGTTCCTGGGCGTCGCCGGTCAGCGTGCGGCTCGGGTCCTCGGACTCGGGGCCGGCGAACTGCCAGCCGTCGCCGTACGCCTGGTTGGAGCGGTACTGGCGGGTGTCGAGCACGTCGAACTGGGCGAGCCGGCCCCAGTGCAGGCGGCGGTAGAGCTTGAGGTCGGCGCCGTCGGGCAGCTGGGGCCGGCGCAGCGGCATGTTCTCCCAGTACGCCCGGTAGGCGGCGGCCCGGCGGATGAGGAACTCCTCCGGCGGGACGCTGTTCTCCGGCGTCTCGTCGGCGTAGTTGTTCTCGGTCTCGTGGTCGTCCCAGGTGACGACGAAGGGGTGCGCGGCGTGCGCGGCGCGCAGGTCGGGGTCGGACTTGTAGAGGGCGTACCGCAGGCGGTAGTCCTCCAGCGTCGCCGTCTCGCGGTTGAAGAGGTCCGGGAGGGTGCCCGCGGGGTAGGCGCGCGAGCCGCCCGTGGCGTTCACGGCGTACTCGTAGAGGTAGTCGCCGAGGTGGAAGACGACGTCCACGTCCTCCTGGGCGAGGTGCTTGTACGCGGTGTAGTAGCCCTGGTCGTACTTCTGGCAGGAGACGAGGCCGAAGGTGAGGTCGGAGACCCGGCTGTGCTCGGCGGGCGCGGTGCGGGTGCGGCCGGCCGGGCTGACCCAGCGGCCGGCGCGGAAGCGGTAGTAGTAGACGTGGCCGGGCGCGAGGTGGTCGACCTCGACGTGCACGGTGTGGTGGAACTCGGGGTGGGCGGTGGCCTTGCCCCTTCTCACGACGCGGCGGAACCGTTCGTCGAGGGCCAGTTCCCAGCTCACGTCGACGCGTTTGGGGGGCAGGCCGCTGTCGGCCTGGTACGGGGCCGGGGCCAGGCGCGTCCACAGCAGGACGGAGCCGGGCTGCGGGTCGCCGGAGGCGACGCCGAGCGTGAAGGGGTCGTCGGAGAGCTGCGCGGCGTCCAGTTCGGCGGCGCTCGCGGTGCCGGCGGCCGGCAGGTTCACGGAGAAGGCGAGCGCGGCGGCGGCGCCGGTGACGGTCAGGAAGCGGCGGCGGCCCAGGCTGCGGGCGGCGGCGCGGAGTTCGGGCGCGTGCGAGGACTGCGACTGGCTGTGCTGGTTCGCGGGTGTCATCCGTTCCTCCCCTTGCGGTGGTTGCAAGGGGCATTCGACGGGCCGGGAACGACCCGCTCTTGGCGCGAACATGGCGACGTCATGTCGGAAGGATGAGTTCCGCATGTTCCGCGACCCGTACGCTGCCGACTCATGAACACCGTGAGAACCACCGACGAGGAACGCTCCGGCGCACGGAAGACCGCCGTCGTCACGGGCGCCGGATCCGGCATCGGCCGGGCGGTCGCCCTCGAACTGCTCGCCGCCGGCTGGTCGGTGGCCCTGGCCGGCCGCCGCCCCGAGCCCCTGGCGGAAACGGCCGCGGCGGCGCCGGCGGGCGGCGGCGCGACGCTCACCGTACGCGCCGACGTCTCACGCCCGGAGGATGTGGCGGCCCTGTTCGCCG
The DNA here is from genome assembly GCF_044591655.1 of Streptomyces sp. BBFR51. Classification (NCBI taxonomy): domain Bacteria; kingdom Bacillati; phylum Actinomycetota; class Actinomycetes; order Kitasatosporales; family Streptomycetaceae; genus Streptomyces; species Streptomyces sp. BBFR51. The sequence goes on from NZ_CP172448.1 coordinate 2,543,290, forward strand.
CCGTGCGCGACCGCTTCGGGCGCCTTGACCTGCTGTTCAACAACGCCGGGACGTTCGGCCCCGGCGGCGTGCCGGTTGAGGAACTGCCCTACGAGGCGTGGCGGCACGTGGTGGACACCAACCTCAACGGGGCGTTCCTGTGCGCGCAGGCGGCGTACCGGCAGATGAAGGAGCAGGACCCTCGGGGCGGCCGGATCATCAACAACGGCTCGATCTCGGCGCACACGCCCCGTCCGCACTCGGTGGCGTACACGGCGACCAAGCACGCGCTGACGGGCCTGACCAAGTCACTGTCGCTGGACGGCCGTCCCTACGGCATCGCGGTCGGGCAGATCGACATCGGCAACGCGGCGACCGACATGACGGCCGGGATGCAGACCGGCGCGCTCCAGGCCGACGGGGAGACCGCACCCGAGCCCGTGATGGACGTCGCCGACGTGGCGCGGACGGTACGGCACATGGCCGAGCTGCCCCTGGAGGCCAACGTGCAGTTCGCGACGGTCATGGCGACGGCGATGCCGTACGTGGGGCGCGGCTGAGCGCGGCGTGCGCGAGCAGCCCATGATTCACACAATCGGAATTTAGACGTCCACGGTATTGCAGCCGGTGGCGGGCATATGCTCAACTCTCCTTCACCAGAGCTTCACACTTGGAGCGTTGGCCTTCCGTGACGCTCCGCAGGCCATGGCGAGGGGGGAGGCGGCAGCCGTTGTGCCGCACCGGCAGGGGGTGGATCCCGCGTGGCACCGCGGGATGCACGCCGGTGGGTGGAACGGCTGCCGCGTAGTTCTTCCGGCGGGTGCCGGGGAATGGCGGGTGCCGGGGGGTTACGCCTGGCCGGTCTCGAAGCGGGCGATCCGGCCGTCCTCGTCCACGGTGAAGTCCCACCGGGTCCGCATCTCGCCCCAGGTGTCGTTGCTGTAACGGGCGATGAGGGCGCGACCGCCGTTCGACTCGTTGTCGACCTCCAGGTGGCCGTGGGAGGAGAAGATCTCCTGGTCGATCCACTGGGCGAGGTCTCGGTCGGCCCCGTCGTCGGCCATGGTGGCCTCCGGCGCGAGCAGCGCGAGGAAGGCCTCGCGGTCGTGGGCGTTGACGGCGGCGACGAAGGCGCGGACGGCCGGGTCGCTGAGTCGCGTGGTCTGAATCGTCATGGCGGCAGCGTCACACCGGCTCCGCACCCCCGCCACCCGGTCCACCGGTCGGCCCGCCATCCGGCCCACCGCCACGCGCGCGCCACCGGGCCCACCACCCGAACGGCGCCCGCGGCGGGCTCGGAGGCCGCGCGCGGGCGACGGTGGGGGGACGAGCCGCCGCCGTCCGCGAAGGAGTCGACGTGAACTGTTATGACCGGCGTGATCTCGGGCTGCTGCTGCTCCGCCTGGGTACCGGCGGCGTCCTGGCCGCACACGGTGCGCAGAAGCTGCTCGGCTGGTTCGGCGGCGGGGGCATCGAGGGGACCGGCCAGGCCATGGAAGCCATGGGCTACGCGCCGGGCAGGGCCAGCGCCACCGCGGCGGGCCTCGCGGAGGCGGGCGGCGGGACCCTGCTGGCGCTGGGCCTGGCCACCCCGGCCGCGGGCGCGGCGGCGGCCGGCGCGATGGCGGGCGCCGCGGCGGTACACGCCCCGAACGGCTTCTTCGCCCAGGCCGGCGGCTTCGAGTACGCGGCCTCCCTCGGCCTGACGGCCGCGGGCCTCGCGGTCGCGGGACCCGGCCGCCTCTCGCTGGACCACGCGATCGGGCACGCGGTCAACCGGAACTGGATGGTCCCCGCCGCCCTCGCGGCGACGGCGGCGGCCACGACGGTGGTCGTGGGGGCACGGAACAAGCGGCTGCGGAGGGCCGCCGAGGGGCAGCAGGAGCCCCTGTTCGACTGACGTACCGGTCCGGGCGGTCCCGGCGGTCCGGCCGCCGTGGCAGGCTGCCCGGCATGAAGGACAACCCCGGCGGCGCGCCCGCCGACCCCTGGGACACCGTCGACGACCTGTGGAAGTGGCTGGAGGCGGACCAGCCCGTCGGCGGCAGGGAGGGCCTGCTGCTGCGCATGCTGAAGCTGTCGGAGGAGGTCGGCGAGGTCGCCGAGGCGGTGATCGGCGCGACCGGCCAGAACCCGCGCAAGGGCGTCACGCACACCTGGGAGGACGTGGAGGCGGAGCTGTGCGACGTCGTGATCACCGCGATGGTGGCCCTGCGGACGCTGACGCCCGAGGCCCGGGAGGTGTTCGGGCGGCAGCTGGCGCGGGTGGCGGGGCGGGACCGCCGGGCAACGGGCTGAGGTCCGCACCCGTGGACGGGTCTTGGTCACGGGTGCGGACCGGGGGGCGAGGCGGTCAGCCGGCGGCGCAGGACACCGAGGGCCAGGTCCAGTTGCCGTTGGCCTGGATGGTGGCGCCCCAGTTGTTGCCGCTGCCGTTCGACTTGGCGGTCAGCGTCTGCGCACTGGGATAACTCGCGTTGATGTTCCAGGTCGACAGAACCTTCGCCGGAGACGGCACGTTCATCGTCACCGTCCAGTCGTTGGACCCGCTGACCGAGACGTTCAGGTTGTACCGATCACCCCACTTCTGCCCGGCGGACAGCGTCGCGGTACAGGCCCCGCCACCGCCACCACCGCCGCCCCCGCCCCCGCCCCCGCCGTCGGGGGCGACCGCGCGGCCGGTCTGCGGCGAGATCATGCCGGAGCACAGTCCCTTGCCCGCCAGGGTCTGCGCGATGCGAGGGATGGCCGCGAGCGTGTTGGCCGGCCAGTCGTGCATGAGGATGACCTGGCCGTTGCCCAGCCGCGACACGGCCTGCACGATCGCGTCGGTACTGGCGTTGTTCCAGTCCTGCGAGTCGACGTCCCAGATCACCTCGGTCAGCCCGTACTTGGCCTCGACCGACCGGAGCGTCGCGTTGGTCTCGCCGTACGGCGGCCGGAACAGCTTGGGCGTCCCGCCACCGGCGTTGGCGACGGCCTGCTGGGTCCGGGAGATCTCGGAGTCCATCTGGGCCTGGCTGAGCTGGGTCATGTGCGGGTGGGTGTAGCTGTGGTTGGCGACCCACATGCCGGCGTCGACCTGGGCCCGTACCAGCGACGGGTTCTGAGCGGCGTACTGGCCCTGGTTGAACATGGTGGCCCGCAGCCCGTTCTGCTTGAGCGCGTTGAGCAGGGACTGGGTGGTGCCGGAGGGGCCGTCGTCGAAGGTGAGCCCGACGTAGCCGTTGCAGGCGGCGGCCTGCGAGGGGGCGGCGCCGGCGACGACGGTGCCCGCGGCGGCCAGCGCGGCGACGGCCACGCCGGTGACCAGGTTACGCAGGGGGCGCGATGACGTACGTGGTCTGGTGCGCATACGAGTGTTTCCTCCTCACTCCTGGTTCCTCGTTCCTCGTCACCGGGTGCGGTCAGCCGGCGGCGCAGGAGACCGAGGGCCAGGTCCAGTTGCCGTTGGCCTGGATGGTGGCGCCCCAGTTGTTGCCGCTGCCGTTCGACTTGGCGGTCAGCGTCTGCGCACTGGGATAACTCGCGTTGATGTTCCAGGTCGACAGAACCTTCGCGGGAGACGGCACGTTCATCGTCACCGTCCAGTCGTTGGACCCGCTGACGGAGACGTTGAGGTTGTACCGGTCGCCCCACTTCTGCCCGGCGGACACCGTGGCGGTGCAGCCCCCGCCACCGCCACCACCGCCACCGCCGTTGTCGCCGCCGCCACCCGTGCCACCGACGTTGATGTTGGAGTTGCCGCTGCTCTGGTAGCCCTCGGTGGCCATGATCATGTAGTAGCTGAAGCTGCCGAGCGGCATCCCGGCCCGCGCCCAGGCGTCGAAGTGGTTGCCGGTGGTGATGGTGCCGCCGGTCCGCTTCTGCTGCCGCACGCTCCAGTACTGGTCGAAGGTGCGGGTGCCCTCGACGGAGGGCTTGTTGACGCGGGTCGTCTTGTAGATGTCGTAGGTGCCGCCGTCGCTGGTGACGGTGCCCTTGTACTCGCCCGTGGGCCGGTAGGTGCCCCAGTTGTCGACGATGTAGTACTCGACGAGCGGGTTCGCCGTCCACCCGTAGAGGGTCAGGTAGGCGTTGCCGGACGGGTTGAAGCTGCCCGAGTACTGCACGGTCCTGCGCCCGCCGTTGCTCCAGCCCTTGCCCGCGACGAAGTTGCCGGTGTTGCTCCACGAGGTGCTGTACTGACCGCCGGACCCCATGTTCATGGAGACGGTGCCCTGGCTGTCGGTCCAGAACGAGTAGTAGTAGCCGTTGTTGGTGCCCTCCTGGTTGGTCGTGACGACCGTGTCGGCCTGGGCGGTGCCCGGCAGCATCAGCGCGGCCAGCGCGGCGAGCGCGACGGCCCACGCACCCCGGATGAGCAGCGTGACGGGACCGCGTCTGGGGCGCCCCGGTTGAACGAGCAGGTTCATGGGAGGTGTTCCTCTCCTGCGGGGTTCGGACAACGGCGCCAGTGTTGGCCTGTACCCGTCAAGCGTCAACACTTTCGGTAAATATTTCGAAACCTTCGAGATCGCACAGGATCCGGTACGGAGGGGTGAGTCGCAGCTCAGTAAGCAGGTCACCGGCAATCGCGCACACCGAACAAGGGCCGTTCGTCCACTGCACTGGAAAGGTAGGTACCTGCGTCCGAAAATTTCGAAGTCCCACTCCCTGGACAGCCGCAGCGTGGACTCACCTCCTCGGTACAGGCAGAGCACGACCGCACGACCGGGCACAGCCGCTCTCCGACGGCCGCGCCGAAGGCGTCGTGTCCAGCGGCAACTTCGGCCTGCCGGCCCAGTACCGCATCGACTGGGCCAGCACCAGGCCGCTCTCCCGCGTGAAGGAGGCCCTGCACGTGATGCGCACGTTCCTCGCACGTTCGCCAGGCCCGTCCAGGAGCGGCTGCCGCTGAAGCTCGGCGCGATGGGCGGCCCGAAGTCCTTCGAGGCGGCGGGCGAGTTGTCGGACGGCTGCCACCACGCCCTGAGTTACACCCGCGAGGCGTACGACTACGCGGTGCGGCACATCAGGGCGGGCGCGGAGCGGGCCGGCAAGGACTGGCGCGCGCTGGACATCGGGGCCTGGGTGGTCTTCGCAACGGGCCCCGACTCGGCGACGGCGAAGGAGGCGGCGCGCAGCATGGTCGGCATCTACGCCTCCTCCATGCCGGAGGAGCAACTGCGCCGCAACGGCGTCGACCCGGCGGAACTGAAGCCGGTCATCGACGCGATCGGCGCCGGCGACCTGGCCCGCGGCATCGAACTGACCTCCCCCGAGATCGCCGACCGCCGCTCCGTCGCGGGCACACCCGAGGAATGCCGCGAGAAGATCGAGCGCGACATCGCCCCCAGCGGCGTCAACCACATGATCTGCGCGATCACCGACCGCGCCCTGGTGAAGGCGTTCACGGGCCGGGACCTGCCGGACGCGGCCGACGTGAACACGCAGCTGCGGCTGATCGCGGAGCGGGTGATGCCGACCTTCGGATGACGGGGGGGGGCCGCGCCACTCTACGGCTGAGGTCCGACAACCCCGCCGGGTTCGGCGGGATCAGGGCCCGAGGTCGATGAGACGGACGGCTGCGGTCACCTCGTTCCGGCCTCACTCAGCCGCCGGTCCAGCTCCGGGTCGAGATCCGCCTGTTCGCTCGCGTTCGGGTCGTAGCCATTCCACTCGCGCAGGGCGGTGCGGGTCTGTTCGGCCCGCAGCGCTCGCTCCTCGGGGGTGAGCAATGTCTCGGCGAGGTGCGAGAGCTATCCCCGCAGGGACATACCTTCGGAGGAAGCTGTCCGGGCGAGCCTGTCTCGGGCCTCGAGGGGGATACGGACGTCGGCGTCGGACATGATGCCTCCTCGTTCCGGGCCGCCAGGCACCCCGGCCGCCAGGGCAGCCATCTCTTCGAGCGAAACGGATCCTTCGACGCCCTCGGACTCGGCCTCGTCGGCCAACTGGTTGAGCCAGGCATCGTGCTCGATCTCGTACACAGCCCAGACGGTCTTGCCCGGACCGTCGGGGCGCGGGTGCCAGCCCCAGCGGGTGGCGAGGCCGGCGACCAGGAGGAGGCCCCGGCCGGTTTCGGCGGCGCCGGGGGCGGGGTCGACGGCCACCGCTCCCGGCCGGGGCGGGACGCGTTCGGCACGCGTGTCGGTGACCTCCGCCAGGACGGTCGTGGAGCGGGCGTCGGCGTGCAGGTGGAGGCGGAAGTGGAAGTCCCGGCCGGGGACGTGGCCGTGTACGACGGCGTTCGCGGTCAGCTCCGCGACGATCAGCACGATCGCGTCGTGCGCGTCGGTGCCGTACGGGACGCCCCAGGCGTCGAGGCGGACGGCTGCCAGGCGGCGGGCGAGGCGGGCACCGCGCGGCGTGGAGGTGAAGCGCATCTCGAAGGTGCGCTGCGCCGTCGCTGCCGCCGATGCGCCCGGGCTGTCGATCAAGTGGTGCCTGAGGGCGATGTGTTGGGTGGGGCCGGGGGTGTCGGTGGGCTTGCTCGTCATGACTCCCACGGTCCCGTCGGTCGCGTAGCGTGACCAGTGGTGACGCACCGACGCGGGCCGCTGTACGCGCGGTGCCTCCCCGAGTACGAGGTGCGGGGCGTGACGGCGTTCCCTGCGGGGGCGTTGGGCCAGGGAGGCGGTGTTCGATGACGGAGCGTACGGGTTCGGGCGGCGAGGACGGCAACGGTGACGGGCGGCGCCCCGAGGACGGCGCCGGGAAGGGCGTCGTCGCCGCGTTCGGGCAGACCATGAAGACACTGCGGCTGCGGGAAGGCCTGGACCGGGGGGAGTTCGGCAGCCGGATCGGGTATTCGGCGTCCACGGTCGCGTCGTTCGAGCAGGGGCGGAGGATTCCGTCGCCGGGGACGATCGACCGGGCGGACGAGGTGTTGGGGGCGGGCGGGTTGCTGCGTTTGTGGAAGGAGGAGGTGGAGCGGGCTCAGTATCCGGTGTTCTTCCAGGGGATGGCGACGCTGGAGAAGGAGGCGGTTGAGCTCCTCTCTTACGACACCCTCGTGGTCAAGGGCCTGCTTCAGACCGAGGAGTACATGAGGGCGCTGCTGGGGATGCGACGACCGGTCCTGGACGCGGAGACCATCGAGCAGCGCGTGACGGCACGGTTGGCCCGTCAGGACATCTTCAACCGCTGGCCCGCACCACTGCTGAGCTTCGTGATGGATGAGTCGGTGTTGCGGCGTCCGTACGGTGGAGAGGCGGTCCTGCGCGGGCAGTTGGAGCACCTGCTGCTGATGGGGCAGAAGCCGAACGTGGTCATCCAGGTCATGCCGCTCTCCTGCGAGGAAAGCGCGGGTGTGGACGGGCCGTTCACGATCGTCACGCGCAAGGACGGAATGAGGTTCGTCTACGCCGAGGCCCAGGGCACCAGCGCTCTTCAGACCGACCCGGAACAGACCACTCTCGCCGCCGCCCGCTATGGGATCATCCGATCACAGACTCTCACCTCGCGAGAGTCACTGGAGTTCGTCGAAGGGTTGCTGGGATCGCTATGAACAACGCTGAGTCCTCGACCGCCGCGTCCGGCTTCGCCTGGTTCAAGAGCAGCTACAGCGGAGCCGAGGGCGGCGATTGTGTAGAGGTCGCGGCCGGTACGGCAGTTGTGCACGTCCGGGACTCCAAAGCCGCTGCCGGGCCCGTCGTCGCGGTGTCGCGTGACGCGTGGGCCGGGTTCGTCGGCTTGGCCTCCTCGGAGCGGCGCGTCTGATCCTCGTACGGTCACGAGAGCCCTGCCACTTCCCTTCGGACGGCGGGGCTCTCCCTTGTCACCAGCAGCACGGGTACGGCCAGTCCAAGGAGGCGTGGAAGCAGCTAGACAATGTTGCAGCTCACTGTGGTGCCCAGGGCTTCATCGGCAGGGTTGCCCGCAACTGCCATCGCGTCCTTCGCCACTTGTTGCCTGTACCCATGTGATGGATTGTCGGCCGGTGTTGGAGGAAATATGGCGAGAAGGATGCGTGAAGAGGCTTTCCGGGTGGAGCAGGAGCAGGGGCGCTATGCCCCCCATGTCCGTCCGATCAACGAGATGGTCGACGCCTTGCGCGATCAGGACGGGCGTGGCTGGATGCCGCAGGTCGCACCCTGGCACGGGGGAGCGGAGGCTCGCGTCTTGTCCATCCTTCGGGACCCGGGCCCCAAGACGCAGGAAGGCGCAGGCTCGGGATTCCTGTGTGTGGAAAACGATGACCCGACGGCGGAGCTCCAGGCCCAGATCTTCGAGGAGGCCGGGATAGCGCCGCGTGACGTCACTCCCTGGAACGCCTATCCCTGGTACATCAACCGCTCACCGAACGCGGCTGAGCTCCAGGCCGGTGCCGAGGTCCTGAAAGAGTTGCTGGGGCTGATGCCGAAGGCACAGGTCGTGCTCCTCCAGGGCAACGAAGCCCAAGACGTTTGGCGCCGCCTGCTCAAGGCACACCCCGAAGCCGTCCGTGACAGGACCCTGGAGGTGGTCAGCACCTACCACCCCGGACGGCAGGCTCTCTTCGTGCGAGACCCGGAGGAACGCGCCCGCCGCGCGCAGCATCGTATCGACTCCTACCAGAAGGTCGGTGATGCCCTCCGCAGCACAGGCGTGCTGCCGTAGAGGCCCTTCTTGGGGTCGCGGTCGCGGCGAGTGCCGACGTTACGACGCGCCACAACGTCGCAGGTCACCACCCGACCCCCTACGGAAGGGCAGCTGATCCGTCACTGAAAGCAACCCTCTGGACACTCACATTGTCCATACTATGGTTCACTTGAGTATGCTCAATCCGAGCAACTTCGAAAGGTGACCATGCCAGGCTTCGTAGGACGCACATCCGAGCTGGCCGCCCTCGACCGCCACCTCGACTGGGTGCGCAAGGGCCGGGGCGACCAGCGCGGCCGTGCTCTGCTCCTGCGCGGCCGGCGCCGTGTCGGGAAGTCACGGCTCGTGGACCTCTTCTGCGAGCGCGCCCAGGTGCCGTACGTCGTCCACCAGGCCACCCGAGGTGAGGACGCCCAGCGGGAACGGGCCCGCTTCCTCGACGAGGTCCGCCACTCCTCGCTGCCCGACACCGCTCTCCTCACCGGCGTCACCACGGTCGCCGAATGGGACACCGCTCTGCGCCAGCTCGCAGCCGTGCTTCCGAACGACTCCCCCAGTGTCGTCGTACTCGACGAGCTGCCATGGATGCTCGAAGGCGACCCGGTCCTGGAAGGCACCCTGCAGACCGTGTGGGACCGGGTGCTGAGCCGGAAGCCCGTGCTGCTCGTCCTCATCGGCAGCGACCTGGCGATGATGGAGCAGCTCTCCGCCTACGGCCGCCCCTTCCACCAGCGCGGGGTCGAGATGGTCCTCGCGCCCCTCTCCCCCGCCGAGGTCATGGCCATGACCGGACTGCCCGCCGCCGACGCCTTCGACGCGCACCTGATCACCGGTGGTCTGCCCCTCGTCTGCCAGGAGTGGCGGGAGGGCGAGAGCCGGACCGACTTCCTCTCCCGGGCCCTCGCCGACCCCACCTCGCCCCTCCTCGTGTCCGCCGAGCGGGCGCTGGCCGCCGAGTTCCCGGCTGCCCTCCAGGCCAGGCACGTGCTCTCCGTGATCGGTAGTGGCGAGCGGACCTTCGGGACGATCGCCGCGAAGGCCGGGGCAGCCGACCGGCCCCTCCCGCCCGGTTCCCTCACCCCGGCCCTGCGCACCCTCTTGGACAAGCGGCTGATCGCCGTCGACACCCCGCTCTCCGCCCGCCCCGGTGACCGTGACCGCCGTTACCGCGTCGCCGACCCCTACCTGCGTTTCTGGCTCGCCTTTCTGGAACAGGGGATCCCGGAGATCGAGCGCGGGCGCAGCCGGATCGTGGTCGAGACGGTCGAGCGCGGCTGGACCTCGTGGCGGGGGCGGGCGATCGAACCCGTCGTACGGGAGTCCCTGGCCCGGCTGCTGCCAGACGACACGTGGCCGCAGGTGAGAGAAGTGGGCGGCTGGTGGCCTCGTACGAACAATCCAGAGGTCGATCTCGTGGGCGCGGACCGGTATCCGGCGCGCGAGATCGGGTTCGTCGGCTCGGTCAAGTGGCACGAGCGCGGCTCCTTCGACCGCCGCGCCCTGGCCTCGCTGGCACGGGACGCCCTGGCCGTCCCCGGGGCCGACGAGGACACTCCCCTGGTCGCGGTGTCCCGCTCGGGGTTCACCGTGGACGGCCTGGCGGCGACGTACGGGCCCGGGCGGCTGATGGAGGCCTGGGCTTCCGCAACGTGAGTTTCCTCCCCGTGCCGGATCCGGCCGCTGGGAATCTCCCGTCCGTCAGGGCTGGTGGGTGACCTCGACGACCACGCTGATCTCGCCCGTGTTGTCGTCGAGGCAGCCCTCGGCGTCGTTGATCCGGAGCTGGACCAGGCCGTCGCCGCCCGCCTTGAAGGTCTTCGCCTCCCCGATGGCGAGGGCCGGTGCGTCCTCGGTGTCCGCCAGGCGGGTCACGAGGGTGCCGAAGGGGGCCTCGGGGACGACCTTGCACTGGGTAGCGAAGTCCAGCGTCCGGTCGGTCTGTGTGTCGTAGCCGGCCGGTCCGGTCATGGGCATGCTCTGCTGGTCGACCGTCCACGCGCCCTGCTGGAAGCTCACGGTGACGGTGTCGCCCTCGCGGACCACCGCGTTCTCGACCGGCTGCCAGCCCTCGTGGGCGCTCACGACCAGCTCGTAGGACGTCACCTGGGGCGCCCCGACGGGGGAGGCCAGGGGTGTCGCCGCCGGAGCGGGGGCCTCGGTCCTGCCCTGGGCCGCTCCCTGGGCCGACCCCTGCTCGTCGCCCTGGAAGGGGGCCACGCCCGCGAGGAGCAGCCCGCCGCCCACGAGGGCGACGAGCGCGGCTGCTCCGGTGAGTGTCCACGCCAGCCAGCGGGCGGCGCCTCCCTGGCGTGCCGGGGGCGGGGTGTACGTGGTGTCGGCGGTGTGCTCCCCCGTGCCCCCGAATCCGCCCGGGGGCGCGATTCTCGTGTCCCCCGCCCGGTCCGACGGCCCGGGAGCATGGCTGACGACAACGGTGACGGCGTCGGGCGCGACGCCGCTGCCGTCGGCCACGGGCAACGGGGCGAGGTCCGTCGTCTCCCCCGCCGCGACGTCCCGCAGGGCCTCCGCCACCTCGTCGGCGGTGGGGCGCTCGCCCGGCTCCTTGCGCAGCAGGGCCTCGACGACGGGGCGGAGCGCGCCGAGCCCTTCCGGAAGCGCCGGGTCCCCGTACACGACGGCGTGCATGGTCGCGGCGTACGCGGACCTGCGGAAGGGCGACTGCCCTCCGCAGACGGTGACCAGCGTGGCGCCGAGCGACCAGAGGTCGGACTCCGGCCCGCCCTCGTGTGCCAAGGCCCGTTCAGGTGCCATGTACTCGACGGAGCCGACGAGTTGGCCGGTGGACGTGAGCGGCTCGCCGTCGTCGAGGGCCGCGATGCCGAAGTCGGTCAGCACCGCGCTGCCGTCGGGGCGCAGCAGCACGTTGGCGGGTTTCACGTCGCGGTGCAGGGTCCCGGCGAGGTGGACGGCCTTGAGGGCGTCGAGGAGTTGGAGGCCGAGGCGTGCGGTGTGCGCCGGGGTGAGCGGCCCGGAACGGGCGACCCGAGCCGCGAGCGAGGGGCCCTGCACGAGCTCCATGACGATCCAGAGCCGGTCCTCGTACTCGACCAGGTCGTGCACGCCGACCACATGGGGATGCGGCACCCGGGCGACGGCGCGTGCCTCACGGACCGCGCGACGCATCCGTACCCGGTGGTCCTCGTCGGCCTCGGTGGCGAAGTGCAGTTCCTTGGCGGCGACCTGCCGGTCGAGGAGCTGGTCGTGAGCACGCCAGACGGTGCCCATGCCGCCCTTGCCGAGCACGTCGTGCAGCAGATAGCGGCCGGCGATCAGCCGCTCGGAGCCCTCGTCGGCCTGCTGATCAGGAACACCGGTCAGCACCGGTCTCTCACATCCCTCTCGCTACCACCAGCACCCGCAAAGACAGTGGCAACCATACCGACACCCGAGGGCACCGATTCCCAACCACCCCTGATGTGGGCGGCGTTGATCGGCGCCTCTCACGGCACGGAAAAGGGGCTGAGGAGCGTGGCCCGGCCGTGCTTCCATGGGCGCCATGGTGTCCTCCGACCGCTTGCTCGCCTTCGCGGCCATGTCGTTCCTGCTGATCGTGATCCCCGGACCCAGCGTGCTGTTCGTGATCGGCCGGGCGCTGGCCCAGGGGCGCCCGGCCGCGCTGACCACGGTCGTGGGGAACACGGTGGGCGCGTATGTGCTCGTCGTGGCCGTGGCGCTCGGGGTCGGGTCGATCGTGGAACGGTCCGTCCTCGTCTTCACGGCACTGAAGTTCGCCGGTGCCGCGTACCTGGTGTACCTGGGTGTCAGGGCGTGGCGGCAGCGCGGCTCACTGCGCGCCGCGGTCACGGCGGACACGGCGGACACGGCCACGCGGAACGGGGGCCTGCGCACGCTGTGGGAGGGGTTCGCTGTCGGTGTGGCCAACCCCAAGACCATGGTGTTCTTCGCCGCCGTACTGCCGCAGTTCGTGGACCGCGCCCAAGGACACGTGATGGTGCAGATGCTGGCGTTGGGGCTGGTCTTCAACCTCATCGCGGTGGCCTGCGACAGCGTGTGGGGACTGGCCGCGGCGACCGGACGCGACTGGTTCGCCCGCTCACCCCGGCGGCTCTCGCTGGTCGGCGGAGTCGGCGGGCTCACGATGATCGGTCTCGGCGTCACCGTCGCCGCCACGGGGCGCAAGGACTGAGCCGGTCAGCGGACGACTCCCTCAGGCGAGATCCCTCGTGGGGCTTCGGTCACCCGTTGGGCACCGGCACCGCTGGAGGCGGCAGACGAGTCGGGCTGTACGCCGGGTCTATCCGAGGCACCTTTCTGACCTACGCTTTCGTGGGCCGGATCGGTTGTGACCTGTTAGGTCGGGTTGCAGAGGCGATCGGAGGCAGTCTGAGGAAAACGCTCTCTGGTTTGGTCCGAGTCGGCTCAGGTCGGACGGTGTTGATGAGGAGATGAATCCTCTGAAGGTACTCGGAATCGACCTTGGTCGAGCCGCGACGGGGACGCCTGCCTCCAACAGCGGAGCCAGGCATACGAAGGGCTCCAGGATGTCCATCCTGGAGGCTTCGCTGGCACCGATTGGAGGTCGGTACCGGACACCACCCGCGGTTTTAGCGGGCCTGGGTGGCGTCTCTGTCCTTGCGGGACGGCTCCACAGTGCCATACAGCACTCACCAGACAGGTTCCCCCGGCGGCCATTTCACCCGAGCAAGCGGCTGGGCCTTCACCAGCTGCCTACGGCTGCAGCTGAGCTCATTCTGCTTGAGGACCTCACCGGCCGTTATGCGGCAGGCAGTTACAGCAGACCGAGTTCCAACGGCCGGACCGTGGTCCGGCTCGAGGACCGCCACGGTGTGGCTCGCTGCCCGGCGCAGGGCGCTGCATGTGGCTGAGCGTGCGGCGTACCGGGAGGCGCTGGAACGACTAGGACTTTCGCCATCAGGGACCACATCACCGGCATCGCCGGCCTGCCCGCAACAGCCTGACCCAGGCCGACGCCCGGGCCGGTCACACTCCAGCACGCTGTCAGGCACTCACGCACCCAACAACGTGACAGCGCCTGTCGAGAAGCTCCGACCGCAGCCACTGGCCGTAGGTGATGATCAAGCACGGCAGTAGCCTCATGGCGGGCAGCGAGCCAGCCGTTCTCCAGGACCACGTCCTCGTGGTCCCGTCAGCTGCTCCCAGGCCGGACGCAAGCCAAGGCCCACTTTTGGCACGACAAACGGAAGGAGCGCAGAATCCTGCTGCGGCGCTGCCGACCCGCATCGTTTCGGCAGACGGCGGCAGGGCGCCACTTCACAGAGGTTATGACCGCGGCGCGCTCCTACCTGCAGGGCGATCCGTGAGCAACGACCCGGGACATCGCCAGGCCTCGGGGCGGAAGGCGATCGGCTTGGACTCAGCCTTGCGGCGTCGCCGGGAGCCTTCCTTGCAGGGGTTCCCGGACCGGGTGCCGGTCCTGTGTATGGCGGACGCCGCCGACATCCGTGACAGCGACCCGACCGACCACCTCCCGGGCAATGAACATCTTGCGAGTCAGCGCCATCATGGCTATTCCCTCACGCGCAAGCGAACCTCATCACCGCGAAAACGTCGCCCACCGGTACCAGATGTCATGCTGGCCGGGAGTCCCAGAATCGGTTGAGTACCTCCGCGCCCCGATCAGGATCCTGGAGCATCCAGTAGTGGGTGAGGTTGTCCAGTTCCACTGCCTGTGCCCCGATTCGCATGGCCATATCCAGGTCCATCGCGGGCTGTGCCATCGGATCGCCGGTCGGGATCAGGACGAGCCCCGGCACCTGAGTGGGGCGGTCGAAGTCCTTGCCCCAGTCGGTGTAGAAGTTGGGCCAGGCCGAGCGGTAGAGCGTGAGGATGGCCGTGCTCATCTCTTCGTCGTGGACGGTGTCGACTTCCGTCGCCAGTTCGGCGCTCATCCCCCGGGGGCGGAGGAAGTCCCCGAAGCTGGGGCTGCCGGGGGTCTGGGTGCGCAGCGACGCGAGCAGCTCCTCGCCCTCCGGGGTCTTCTGGAAGAGGGTGGCAGCCTCATGCCACTGATAGTCGGGGTGCCAGCCGTGTGCGACGTCGGACACCCAGCTGCGTACCGGAACGTCGTAGGCGGAGACGATCCGCATCACCAGGTGTGCACCCCAGTCGTGGCCCACGAGGTCGACGGGCTCGCCGAAGGCGCGCAGTTCGTTCGCCAGCCAGTCGGCGTACGCCCCCTTGCCGTCCAGGTGAGCCGGGCGAGGGCTGCCGAATCCGGGCAGCCGCAGGGCCGTGGTGGGGCGGTCGATCCGCCCCCGGAGGTCGTTCCAGACGGAGGGCGTCTCCGGTACTCCATGGATGAACACAACGGCCATGACCGCTCCTGACGAAGTGAAGTGGATTGGTTATCGACTTAACCGTAGCATCAACCTGATAGGTTATCCGCATAGGTGTGCGAGGGAGGGGTCATGAGGTCGGATGCCGCACGCAACAGGCAGAGGATCTTCGATGAGGCCCGCGGCGCCGTCATCGGCGGGGAGATCGCGCTCACCCTCAACGAGCTCGCGCGCAGGGCGGGCGTGGGGGTCGGGACGGTCTACCGGGTCTTCCCCACGCAGCGGGCCATGCTGGAGTCCGTCCTGGAAGAGGCGGTCCGAGAGCTCATCGATGCGGCGGCCGCAGCCGGCGGAGACCCCGATCCCGCCAAGGCGCTCGTTGACTTCCTCCGCACGGCGCTCCTGACGGCCCTGGCGCAACCGGGCCTCACCGACGTTCTGATCACCGGGTCCGACGAGACGGACTCTCTGCACCAGGCCAAGGGAGAGCTGGTCGAAGTCACCTCCCACCTGCTCGCACGCATCCGCCCTGCCCCTGTCCTCACCGGCGAAAACCTGCTCAAGCTCCTGTGCGGCCTGATCCACGCCGTCAGCGAGCACCCGGCGGAGCGGCAGGGAGACGCGATCGACAACTACCTCGACATCCTCCGGGTCGGCCTCGCACCCACCCTCTGACGACAGGGGCTCTGGCGCGCGCTGGGCCCGAACTCGGACGTTGGGCCGCAGACCGCATCGTGCCGCTCGTCATGCAGCCCTCCTTGACGTGGACGCGAAGGCGCTTCGGAGCACGGCGGGCGTATCAGATGCCCGCTGGTCGCCGGTTGCCGCTCGGGCGCACGGACCGTTGGCACGCGCGCGAGCGGGGAAGATGGCGACTGTTCGTGAACATTGGCAACCGCGACCGCAAGGTGTGAGAGCCCGCTGTGGTGTCGCGTCCGTCCGGAACCGTGTCGCGGCCAGGCGTCTTCGCCGGTGGTTTCGATCAGCTCGATAGCCGGCCCATGGGCCAGACCGTCCAGGTACACGAAGCGTGTCTGCCCTGCGATGGTTGCCTCGAAGGTGACACGACCTGCCTCTCCCGTCGCTCGCAGCGCTTCGAGGAACTGGTCGATGCTTCCCACCACGTAGGCGAGGTGGTGGACGCCTTCACCGTGGAGGTCGAGGAACTCCGTGTACGGCGAGCGGCCATCGAGCGGCTGGATCAGTTCATCTCCGAAGATCCCGTCCTGATGAAGCCGTAACGGGCAGAGAAGCCAACCTTTTCCCCGTGAAGTTCGGCTGTGGAGAATGTCAGATCCGTTATCTGCTCTGTGTTGCCCCCCACCGTTTCTCGCAATCGGCGACGGCGCGGTCGAAGTCTTCCACGATGATGCCGACGTGAAAGAGAGGCAGAAGGCTGATGGGGCACGGGTATTCCCTCGGTTCGATGAACTGATCTGTTTCCGACCTGTCGTTCGCGCTGGTCGGTGGGGGGTCGGTGGCGGTGCTCCGCCCCGTGAGCCAACGCGACGAGGTTGTTCAGCGGTGTGGCGGCCTCAGCGCCGCGCACGGGCCGGGGGCACCGTGAACGCGGCTGGGCCGGGCTTCAGCTGCGCAGCGTTGATCTGCGTGAAGGTGTCGAGCCACGGCGCCCGGTCGCCACCGGTCGCGATGTCTTCAGCCGGGTTGTCCAGGGGCAGCTGGAGACGGGCGTTACTGATCCGGATTATTTGCTTGGAGGGGGTGTCGAGCCAATCGCCGGTCCGCACCGAGCCGATCTCCACGGCGAGGCGGTGGCCGGCCCGCAGGGTCCAGTCGGTCGACTTCAGGCCGATGTCCAGCCGGTCCCGGTCCAGCCGGGAGACTCGCTCGTCGAATGCGACAGCGTTGCCGTCCTCGTCCACGTCGTACAGCTTGACCATGACGTTCCCCTCACCCTTGGCCGTCATGGTGATTCGGGGCGTGCCGGTGACCCGGGTGGCCGTCTCAAGAGGTCCGGACCAGACGATGAAGCTCGCAGCGTCACGACCGGCTTCCTGTTCCGGGGGTGTCGGCTGCGAACCCGCTCCGCTGTCCATGTACGAGCCGTTGCCGAGACGGAGGTTCGCGGAGCGGTTCGCTGTGGGCCAGGACTTCTCCGCGCGCCAGTTGCCCAGGTTGTCCTGGACGGCGTAGTTCGAGTACTGGATCTTCGGGTCGATGCCCTTGAGGTGTTCGTCGAAGAAGGACAGTGTCTCCTTGAACCAGGTCGCGCGGCCCATCGCGAGCTTCCCGTCCTGTGTGCGCTCATTGCCGCGTACGTGGTCCCAGGGGCCGATCCAGGCCCGCTGGGGGCCGCGGTGATTGTCGAGGAACTCCTCCATCCCCACGGGCAGGGTGTTGGTCTCGGCGGTGCCTTGGGTGAAGAGAAGGGGAGTGGCGGTGTCCTTCGCGTTCCTGGCCGGGCTGCGGTCCTTCCAGTACGGGTCGGCCGGGTCACCGATGGAGGGACCGAAGGAGTTGAGCACCAGGCACTCGGGGTGCTTCTTCTCATACGCGGCGTTGGTCCGGTACCGCTTGTCCTCGTCCGGCAACTGGGCCAGGCCGGCAATGCGGTTGTAGCTGGTGGGCAACTGGACGCTGTTCGGGCGGGGCACGCCGTTGGAGTGGAGCTGCTGATACAGATCCCAGATGGGCTCCTGGGCGACGACGGCTTTCAGTGCGTCGTGTTTGACGTTGTTGCCGAGGAGACCGGTGTAGGCGTCGAAGGATTTTCCGTACATTCCCACCGCGCCTGTGGACCAGGGCTGTTTCGCGCTCCAGTCGATCGCGGCCTTGACGTCGGCCTGGTCTCCGGGCCCGCCGAGGTCGAGACAGCCGGTGGAGCCGCCGAAGCCGCGCGTGTCCACCATGACGAAGGCGTACCCCTTGTCGAACAGGTCGGTCCCCTCCAGGAGGTCCTGAAAGCGCTCCGAGGGGCCGGCGTGCTCCTCCTCGACCTCCATCTCCCCCGAGTGACCGAAGTACGCGCTGGCCGACATGATGACGGGCACCTTCGCACCCTCGGGGAGCTTCTCAGGAAGCAGAACGTCGGCGTGCAGCTCGGTCTTGGAGCCGTCCGAGGAGGGGAAGTAGTGCTGGGTCCAGCGCGCCCCCTCCGGCACCCGCTCGTTCTCCTCGTGCGTGACCGAATCGGTAGCAGTGGCGACGGTCGTCCTCCCGGTTCGGCCGCCGTCGGTTGCCGGGTCCGGCGCGGCGACGGTTGCCCCTGTGAGGCCGCAGGTCAGAGCGCAGGCCATGAGCAAGGCTGCGGCGGTGGCGGCTGGTCGTTTCCTCATGCGGCACTCCGGAGCTCGGGTAGGGGGGTGGGCTTGGAAAGGGATCACTGCGCTGCGCAGGTCGGCCTTGCACAGCGAGCGGCAAGGCCACCGCGCGGCGGGATCCTTCTGTCACTTAGTGACAATGTCACTAAGTGACAGACATTGCAAGTGGATGCACTCGAGTCCGGACCGAGGCGCGCACACTAGCTGGCACGCGACGTCACTTAATGTCAATATGGCACTGAGTGAGCGTGCTGGTGGAAGGGTGGCGAAAAGATGGCCGACGACGTGGTATCGACCGAACGCAGCCGTGGCGGGATGAGTGAGCAGCGCCGCCGTCGTGTACGTCTGGAGATCTCGCGGGAGGCGGCACGCCTGTTCTGGGCGCAGGGCGTCGACGGCACGAGCGGTGACCAGATCGCCGAGGCGGTGGGCCTGTCGACCCGCACCATCTGGCGTCATTTCCGAAGCAAGGAGAGCTGCGCGGAGCCGATCGTTGCGCAGAGCGTGGAGTGGGAACTGGCCACTCTGCGCAGTTGGCCGCTGCGCCGCTCTTTGGAGGAGCACTTCGCCACGGAGGCGAAACGGTTGGTCAGCGAGATCAGCCCTTCGGAGCAGGCCGATGCCGGGCTGGGCGTCAAGATGATTCGATTGGCCGAGACCGAACCGGCCCTGCGCACGGCCTGGCTGATGGCCTGCGACCAGGTGGAACACGAACTGGCCGCGGTCATCGCGACTCGCCTCGGACTCAAGCTCGACGACCTACAGGTACGTCTGCACGCCGCTGCCGCCGCGGCCGCCCTGCGAGTCATCAACGAGTATGTCGGAGCCGGCCTTCTGGACGGCACCGATCCGCGGAAGCTCGGTGACGAGAGCTTCGCCTTCATTGCGGACGCTGTCCGCACGGCCACCGGGGGCGCCGTGGGCGACCCGGTCCAGGTCGACGAGGCGCCCGCCGCGCCGGACGAGGGCGCCGCCGATCGACAGGAGTAAACGGTGCCCCCTGAGCGGCACACTCCGATGGGCTCAGCCACGGAGGCAGGAGGGGGCACGGCCGCTGCTGCACGTACTGTGTACGCCGCTCAACCGCCGATCTCCCAGGGCACGACAACGCCGTAGCGCCCATATGAACTCTGTGGCCCAGGGCGCTATTTCGGCCCATCCTCGCCGGAACCGTGGTGGCCAACGCGCTGCCCCGGAATACCGCCGAACTGGGGGCGAGCCAATCCCCGTACACCTGGGTGATCATCGCGGAGCTGCTGGCCATGACGGCCACCGTTCCGTCGTGGGGCAAGCTGTCAGAACCTGGTCCTCGCCGCGCAGAACGAGGTGCCCGGCCGACACTCTGGGCGCGACCTCCGTCCTGGCCTTCTCGCGCAGCATGGGCGGGACCGTGGGCACCAGCGTCCTGGGGGCGGTCCTCGCCCACCGCGTCGCCGCCGAACTGGCCGCCGGCCGCACGGCGGCAGGTGAGACGCCGGGAGGTGGGGCCGGGCATGATGTCCCCGACGCGACGACCCTGCCCGCCCCCGTGCGTGCGCTCGTGGAGAACGCCTATGGCATCGCCACCGCCGAACTCTTCCTCTGGGCCACCCCGTTCGCCCTGCTGGCGCTGATCGCCGTCCTGTTCATCGAGGAGAAGCCACTCAAGACGACCACCAGCATGGAGCGACTCGCCGAGGAGAGCGCCATCGCCGCCGGCGGCCGCGCCCTCCCGCCCCCTACAGACACACCCCGTGCCGACCTCGCCGAGGCGTCGACCAAAGGCAGTGGAGAGTGCCCAGGCGCCACCCGCCTGCTTGGTCGGCGACCGTCGCGACGCGCGTCGGGTCGGCCGTGATCGCGACGAGGTCGACCAGCGAGCCGGAGCCGCAGTGTCGAGTGTCAGGTCGACGCAGTGCGGAGCGGGAGCGGTGAGGCGCTGTGCGAGGCCGGGGCCGTAGGTGGTGGGAACGGCGCCGAGAGAGGTGGGGAGTGGTTGGGTTCGCTAGCTGTCCCTATCACGGTGGCACCTTGTGCTACAGCGATCTCGACTGCCGCGCTCCCCACGCCTCCCTCGATACCCTCGACGCCCTCGACGCCCTCGACGCCCTCGACGCCCTCGACGCCCTCGACGCCCTCGACGCCCTCGACGCCCTCGACGAGAAGGGTGCGCCCCGCAGATCGAGGTCGCGCAGTCCGGTTAGGCCGCGACGCACGAGGATGCGGTGGCCGGCGCCACGGTGACGGCGTGCAGCCGCTCAAGTTCTGCGGCGAGCCGGGCAGGCCCGTACTTGATCTGCCGCCGCAGCGCTTCCACCAGGTCGTCGATGCCCTCGCTGGTGCGCGTAGGGCTGGCAGGCGGTCGGGAGGAGGGGTCGAGCAGGCCGCCCTCGCCGTGTGTCCGCCATCGGGCATAGCATTTCGCCAGGCAGCGACGCGAGATCCCGGCTTCCGACGCGATGTGCGCGATGGGGCGTCCAGCGTCGACGCGTAGGAACAACCGGAGCCGCCCTTCCGGGGGGAGGGGCGCGTTCGCGTGCACAGTCATGACCCACCGCGCGCCGCAGCTCGTGCTGCGGCACACGGGCCTCCGTTCGTATCGAGCAGGATCATCGAGCAGCCCCGGAGTGGGACGGGCACGACGCGATCGGGCATCCAGACCTTGGACGTGCCCGCCTGGGATCAGGCCCCGGACAGCGCCTCCGTCGGGGGCAGCCGGGACGCCCGTACGGCGGGGTACAGGCCGGCCAGGGCCCCGATGGCGAGGGTGGCGAGCAGGCCGCCCGCCATCGCCCAGGCCGGGACGACTGCCGGCCAGCCCTGCGCGACGGCGTACGCGGTGGTGACGCCCACCCCGATGACGACTCCGGCGATCCCGCCGAGTCCTGCCAACAGCTGGGATTCCGCGAGGAATTGGGTGCGGATGTCGCCTCGCCGTGCGCCGAGGGCCCGGCGCAGGCCGATCTCGGCGCGGCGTTCCAGGACGGAGATGACCATGGTGTTGGCCACGCCGACCCCGCCGACAAGGAGCGCAACGCCGCCGAGGCCGAGCATCAGGCCCGTGAAGGCTTTGTCGGTGGCGCCCTTGGCGGCGAGGGCGTCCGAGGGGCGGCTGATGGTCACTTCGGTGGGAGCCTCGGGGTTGACGGTGGCGGCGAGGACGTCGCGTACGGACGTGACCGCGCTGTCTGTGGTGCGGACGTAGATTGTCGTGGGGTGTCCGTCGAAGTCCAGGTACCGCTTGGCGGCGTCCCAGCCGACGAGCGCGCTGTCGTTCAGCTCGGGTGCCAGGAGCGCCTCGTCGAGGATGCCGACCACACTGAACCACTGACCGCCGAGCCAGACCCGGGTGTCCGGGCCGACTTCCCCGATACCCAGGCGGTCGGCGGCGCCGCTGCCGAGTACGACGGCCGGGTATTTGGCGGTGGCGGCGTTGAGCCAGTTGCCGCGGGAGAGAGCGCCGCCGACGGTGTCCAGGAGGTCGAGGCGGGCGGCCTTGACGTTGATGCTGCCGGTCTCGGCGGCCGGGATGTGGTCGTTGCGATAGACGTACGCCGTCACCTTGCCGGTGCCGGTTGCGGACTCGACCGGGGCGATCCGGCCCGCCATGTCGATGGAACGCTCGGGGAGTTT
Source organism: Streptomyces sp. BBFR51 (assembly GCF_044591655.1). Lineage (NCBI taxonomy): Bacteria > Bacillati > Actinomycetota > Actinomycetes > Kitasatosporales > Streptomycetaceae > Streptomyces > Streptomyces sp. BBFR51. The sequence goes on from NZ_CP172448.1 coordinate 2,565,026, forward strand.
GGCCTCGCCGCCGGTGAAGGTTCGGCCGGGGGACGCGGTGAGGAGGTTGGTGCCCAGGCGGTCGAGAGTGCGCTGCAGTTCGGCGTGGCTGGAGGTGGAGATGCCCACCACGCCGATCATCGCCGCGATGCCGATGGCGATGCCAAGCGCGGAGAGGAAGACCCGCAGCGGGCGGGCGCGCAGCCCAGAGGCGCCGACGCGTACGACGTCGCGGGTGCTCATGCGGGAGACCTTCAGCACGCGGACACCGCCTGAACGTCGCCCTGGGCGTTCTGGGCGGAGTCGTGCACGATGCGCCCGTCGCGAACGTGGACCTGGCGGGGCAGCGAGGCCGCGATCTCCCGGTCATGGGTGATGATCACGACGGTGGTGCCGTCGGCGTTCAGGGCGCGCAGCAGGTTCATCACGGTGGTGCCGGAGTGGGAGTCCAGGGCGCCGGTCGGCTCGTCCGCGAGGAGCAGGCTCGGCCCGCCGACCAGGGCGCGGGCGATCGCGACGCGCTGCTTCTCCCCGCCGGACAGCTCGTGCGGCCGGTGGTACACCCGGTGGCCCAGGCCGACTCGCTCCAGGGCGTTGCGGGCCGCGCGGCGGCGTTCCGCGAGCGGGATGCCCGCGTACAGCAGGCCCTCGGCGACGTTGTCGAGGGCCCGTACGCCCGCGGTGAGGTGGAAGTGCTGGAAGATGAAGCCGATGCTGAGCGCGCGCAGCGCGGACAGCTCCCGGTCGCCCAGGCCGGCGATGTCGTGGCCGTCGACGGTGACGGTGCCGCTGCTGGGCCGGTCCAGGCTGCCGATCATGTTGAGCAGGGTCGACTTGCCCGACCCGGAGGGCCCGACGATGGCGACCAGCTCGCCGCGGCGGATGTCGAGCGAGACGCCGTCGAGGGCGGTGACGCCGCCGGCGTACGAGCGGGTGATGTGGTCGAGGCGTACGACGTTGTGGTTCATCGCGGCACCCCGACCTTGTCGCCCGCCTTCAAGCCGGCGCCGGTGATCTCGACCCGGCCGTTCGCGAACATGCCGGTCTCCACCGCGACCGTGCTGCTGACGGAGCCCTTGACGACCTGGACGCCGTATCCGCCCTCCGACAGCGCGAGGAGCGCGGAGATGGGCACGGTCAGCACGTTCTTCTTCTCCGCGGAGGTGATCTCCACATCGACGGGCGCGCCGTCGTAGCTGCCGAGCTTTCCCCTGTCCTTCTTGTCGATCTGGACCGTGACCTTGATGACGGTCTTGCCGTCGCCCTCTCCCGGAGCGCCGTCCCCGCCTTCGGTGCTGGCGACCTTGCCGACGGAGGTGATGGTCCCGGCCGCGTGTGCACCGTCGGGCAGGACGACGGTGACCTTGTCGCCACGGCGGACGAGTTTCTGCTTCTTCGCGTCGAGGTCGATGGCGACAAGCCGGCTGGTGCCGGTGTACGTCAGCACGGGTGAGCCGGGCTGGAGTATCTGGCCCTTCTTCACCTCCTGGCCGGTGACGCGTATCTCACCGTCGGCAACGACCAGGTCCGCGGGCTTGACCGTGCCCGTCTGTGGCACTCCGAGGTGCTTCTGCCAGCGCTTGACGGCCGCCGCGGTCTGGTCAGAGTACTCCTCGTCGGCGGTGAAGCCGGTGTAACCGAGGGCGGCCAGGACCCGTTCCACCTCGGCGACGTCGGGGCCTTTCGTGCCGGCGCGTAGTTCGCGGTAGAGAGGTGTGTCGCCGTAGATGAGGGGGATGGGCCGACCGTCGGCCTTGAGCGCGTTCTGGCCCTGCTTGATGGTGGCACCGAGCTTCGGCAGCCAGATCACGGTGCCCGACGCGCCGCTGGTCAGGGGCTGCTTGTCGCCGTAGCCGAGGCTGCCGGTGACGGTGTCCTGCTGGGCGAGGTCGGAGCGGGTCACCAGTGCGGTCGCCGGCGGCAGACCGCTGCCCTTTTCGGACTTCTTGCCGTTGCCGCCGCCGAAGCCGTACGCCGCCACGCCGGCCCCGCTGAGGACGACCGCGAGGGCGATCAGCGCGGCGGTGGTACGGGCACGGCGGCGACGCGGTGGGGCGTACCGCGGGCCGTCTGGTGACCTGCCCGCCGAGGCCCCTGACGGATCCTTTACCGGGTCCGGTTGAGAGGGAAACCGGTGCATCCGGGTCGTCTCGTCGCCGGTGGATTCGGGTGTGTGCGTCATGTCGGTCTCGCCTGTCACCGCTGGGCCGCGGGGTTGACGTCCTTGCACTTCTCGGCGGCCGCCTGCAGCTTGTCCATGTTCGCGTCCTGGTCGAGCGGCATGCCGCCTGTCTCCGGGTCGGGATCCGGGGCGTCATAGCCGTTGGCCCGCAGGCACTTGACGTATTCGCGCGCCTGCTCAAGCTGCTTCGCGTCAGGTTTCGGTGCCTGCTGCATGTCCTGCGCGGTGGGCGCGAACTCCTTGCACGCCGCGAGCGCGGCCTGCACCTCCTCCGGCGACGCGGTCTGCGTGGGCGCGTCCTCGCCGGCCTTCCCGCTCCCCGGCGCCACGCCCCGCTCGGCCAGGCAGGCGTTGTACTTCTTGGTCTTCTCCGCGGGCGTGAGTTGCTGCCCGCCCCACTTCTTGTCGCCGCCGGCCGACGCGACGTCGTCGTTCCCGCCGGTGCCGCCCCCGCAGGCGGCCAGGCTCAGGCTCAGCAGCGGTATGGCTGCCAGCAGCCCCCAGTTGGTGCGTGAAACGGTACGCATGCGCTCGGCAGTCCCTTCTGTGCCGGGTCTCTCCCGGCGTCGGGGACCAGTAGAGGCGGGGCCCGGTATCCCCTCCGTAACCGCGGGCGGTTACGTCCTGGTTATCCCGGCCTCTGGCACTCTGGGGATCATGAGAGTGCTGATCGCCGAGGACGAGCGGATGCTGGCCGACGCCGTCGCCGAGGGGCTGCGTGAGGAGGCGTTCGCCGTCGACGTCGTGCACGACGGGGATTCCGCTCTGGAACGCCTTTCCGTGAACGACTACGACGTGCTCCTCCTGGACCGCGATCTGCCCGTCGTACACGGCGACGAGGTGTGCCGGGCCGTCGTCGAATCCGGCGGCCGCACCCGCGTCCTCATGGTCACCGCCGCCTCCGATGTGCCCTCCCGCATCGAGGGCCTCGCCATCGGAGCCGACGACTACCTCACCAAACCCTTCGCCTTCGAGGAACTCGTCGCCCGCGTCCACGCCCTGGCCCGCCGCACCCAGCCCGCGGGCCCGCCCACCTACGAACGGGCCGGCCTGCGGGTGGAGACGGCCCGCCGCGAGGTCTACCGCGACGGCCACTACGTATCCCTCGCACGCAAGGAGTTCGCCGTCCTGCTGGAACTGCTGCGGGCGGACGGCGCGGTCGTCTCGGCCGAGGAACTCCTGGAGCGGGCCTGGGACGAGCACATCGATCCGTTCACCAACGTCGTCCGCGTGACCGTGATGAAACTGCGCAAGAAACTCGGGCTGCCGCAGGTCATCCAGACCGTCCCGGGCTCGGGGTACCAGATCCCATGAGGCTCACCTCGCGGCTGCCGCGTCTCCCCATCCGCGTCCGGCTCACGCTCCTGTACGGCGCCCTGTTCATGGCCTGCGGCGTGATCCTGCTCGGCGTGACCTATCTGCTGCTCGACGCGGGACTGACCGACCGGTTCGACGGCGTGGCCCTGCAGATCACCAAGGAGGGCGGGATCGCCCCGGTACCCGAAGCGTCCGCCCACACCCTCCTGTCGGAGCCCGCCGCCGGACTGGCCGGCAGTCCCGAGCTACGCGAACTGCAGGACCGCTACCGGGCCGCGACCCTGCAGTCCCTGCTCCGCCAAGGCGCTCTGGCCCTGGGCGTGCTCACCGTCGTCGCCACGCTGTTCGGCTACCTGATGGCCGGCCGCGTGCTGCGTCCCCTCAACCGCATCTCCCAGACCGCGCGCCGCATCACCTCCCGCGGCGACCTCAGCGAGCGGCTGGCCTTCACCGGCCCCCGCGACGAGGTCACCGAGCTCGCCGACACCTTCGACTCGATGATGGGGCGCCTGGAGAAGTCCTTCCAGGACCAGCAGCGCTTCATCGCGGACGCCTCCCACGAACTGCGCACGCCCCTCGCCATCAACCGGACCCTCGTCGAGGTGGCCCTGCGCCGCAAGACCGCAACCGAAGACACCAAACGCCTCGGCACCTCACTGCTCGCCGTCAACGAACGCAACGAAAGACTGATCAACGGCCTCCTCGCGCTGGCCAAGGGCGAGACAGAGGTCGCCAACCGGACACCCGTCGACCTCACCGAACTCGCCCGTCATACCGTCGAGTTGCACCAGTCACAGGCAGCCGAAGCAGGTATCGGCCTCCGGCTCGACACCAGGCCCGCCACCACCTCGGGCAACGCCGTGATGCTGGAGCGCATCATCCACAACCTGCTCGAGAACGCCATCCGCTACAACGAACCGAACGGCTGGGTCCGCCTCACCACCCGCACCACCCCGCACGGCGCCGCAACCCTCACGGTCGAGAACACCGGTCCCGTGGTCGCCTGCCAGGACATCGAGGCGCTGTTCCAGCCCTTCCGCCGCCTGGGAGCGGACCGCACCGACTCCGAGCGGGGCTCGGGCCTCGGCCTGGCGATCGTTCGAGCCATCGCGCGCTCCCACGACGGCGATGTGACCGCGGCCCCCCGGGAACGCGGCGGGCTCATGGTCACCGCCACCCTCCCAGGGTGAGAGGCCCCTGCGTGAAGGGCTCTTCCTCCGGTGCCTCGGGCGCACCCCCGACGAGCTCAAGTGCTTTGCGCTGCACCGGAGTCGGAGGCGAAGCCCTTGTCCGCGATGATCAGCGGTCCGGGCCGGTCGGCGACCAGGTCTTCATCGACGTCGAGCGTGGCCCTGGAGCACTTCGCGTTCGTCGAGTTTCGGGTTCGCCAACGCCCACAGGATCGGCATCCCGGGCGGCGTGCGTCCGGCGCGTAAGACCGGAGGAGCCGCGAGGAGGCGGCGGTCCAAGGAGCGGACGGGGGCTCGGCGACGATGGCCGTCGAGCCCCCGTCGGTCTCAGTGGAAGACCCGCTCCACGAACGCGTCGAGGTTGCCGCGCAGGCGCTCGATCTGCTGCTCGACAGTGAGGGACTCCTCCATGCGCCCGCCCGGTGCCGCCTTCTTCCTGCCCCGTACGTACAACGAGCAGTCCAGGTCGGCGCAAATGTAGAGGCCCACCGAGTTGCCTTCGCGGCCTGCCGGGCCTGCCTTGGGGGCAGTCGTGAGGGAGACGCCGCTGCCGGGATGCGTGGTCAGGCACAGCGAGCACAGGCTGCGGCGCTGGAAGCCGCGGTTGCCGGAAGCGGAGCGCAGGGACAGGCCGACGAGTTCATTGGCGCGTTCGACGACGAGATACCTGCGATCGGGCGCGGACAGATCGAACCAGCCCAGGAAGTCCAGGTCGTCCCAGTGGTCGAGGTCCGCCAGGTTCTTGGGCAGGGGGAGGCGTTTGGCCTCGCCCTTCGAACAGTTGACGAACGAGGTACGGATGTCGTGCTCGGTCAGGGGTTTCATGGAGGGATCCTTCGAGGGGTGAGGTGGACGGCGGCGGGACACGACCCCGGCTCGCTAGGCCGGTGCGTCGTTTCCGGCGTGCTTCGGCGTCTTGTGCCGTACGGTGACGCCCGCGACGAGGGCGGCGAGCAGCAGGACGCCCGCCGAGCACCAGTAGGCGACGGAGAAGCCGTGCACCATGCCTTCGTCGAGGGTCGCGCCGCCGTCGGCCGGATCGTGCACGTGCGAGTGGACGTAACGGCTGGTGGCGCCGGTGGCGATGGTGTTGAGCAGCACGGTGCCCAGCGAAGCGCCCATCTGCTGAACGGTGTTGAGGACAGCCGAGGCCACACCGGCGTCCTGCGCGGGCACGCCGGCGGTGGCCGTCGCGTAGACCGGCATGAAGGTCAGGCCCATGCCCAGACCGAGCAGCAGCAGGGCGGGCAGCACGTGCGGGAGGTACTGCGCATGCACGGTCAGGCGGCTGAGCAGCACCATGCCGGCGGCGGCAAGCACCATGCCGGACGACATCAAGGTGCGCGGCGCCGTGCGTGGCAGCAGGCGGGGCGCGATCTGGGCCGCGGCGATGGCGATACCGGCCGAAATCGGCACGAAGGCCAGGCCCGTCCGCACCGGCGGGTAGCCGAGGACGACCTGCAGGTAGTACGTCAGGAACAGGAAGACGCCGAACATGCCGATGGTGGCCAAGCCCATCGTCGCGAGCGATCCGGCCCGGACCCGGTCCTTGACGATGCGCAACGGCAGCAGCGGGCTCGCCGCGCGGCTCTGCCACCACACGAAGGCGGCGAGCAAGGTCACGCCGGCCACGAGCAGCGTGAGCACCGACGGGCTGGTCCAGCCGCGAGGTTCGGCCTCGCTGAAGCCGTACACGAGGGCGACGAGCCCGCCGCAGCCCAGCAGCGCGCCCGGCACGTCCAGGTGCCCGCCCCGGCGGCCGGAGCGGTCGCGCAGGAAGGCTGGTGCGCCGAGCAGGGCGGCCAGCGCGATGGGCACGTTGACGTACAGGGACCAGCGCCAGTTCAGGTACTCGGTCAGCAGACCGCCCACGATCAGCCCGACCGCGCTGCCGCCGCCGGCCAGCGCACCGTAGACCCCGAACGCCCTGGCCCGCTCCTTGGGGTCGGTGAACGTCGTCGTCAGCAGCGACAGGGCCGAGGGCGCCAGGACCGCCGCGAACGCACCTTGCAGGGCCCGCGCCGCGAACAGCATCCCGGGACCGGCCGCCGCGCCGCCCAGCGCGGAGGCCGCTGCGAACCCGGCCAGGCCGATGATGAAGGTGCGCTTGCGGCCCACCAGATCGGCGATCCGGCCGCCTAGCAGCAGCAGCCCGCCGAAGGCCAGCGTGTAGGCGGTGATCACCCACTGCCGGTCGGCGTCCGACATGCCGAGAGCGTGCTGGGCGGAGGGCAGCGCGATGTTCACGATGGTGCCGTCAAGGATCACCATCAGCTGGGCGAGGGAGATGACGGCCAGCGCCCACCAGCGCTTCGGATCCGGTGCCGGTGCCGATGGCGGAGTCGCGGCGGGAACCTCGCGGTCCGGGGAACGGTCGGCGGCCGTGGAAGGGGCGAACGGGAGGGATTCCTCTCCGGGACGTTTCTTGCTCATGGCGATCACGCGTTTCGTGTCGAAGTGCTGTCGAGACAGCCGGCCAGGGACGGTCGCAGTGGTGACGACGGGCCGGGGTACGCAGCACGGGGACACGGCATGGCGGTGGGGCAGCGGGAACCGCGGACAGCACCCGGGGCCTGCCTCACCAGCCGCGTGTCAGCTACGCCGGCGCTCTTGCTGGTCGTGAGGCGGAGAGCGCCGAGTTCACGGTGACCAGCAAAAGAAGGGCCCGTCTTCGGGCGCGCGCCCCCGCGGCCCGCACGGCGACGAACCGCGCAGGCCAGGACATCTCGTGACGCGGCATCTCAGGAAGATGCCGAGAACAAGAAACAAGAAGGGGGAAGAGTTACCGCGCGCCGCAGAGGAGGGAGGGCACACGGCCGGAGGCAACTATGGCCGCAACGCATTCAGCACGGTCCATGTCTCTCGCCTCCTTCCGGGTAGGGCACGCGGTGCGTGTCGACGCCGAGCGCGTCGAGCGGGGCGGCAGAGAACCTGCCGCGCGAAATCCCGAACACCTTATCCCATCGATGCCACCGCGCCGACCGGACTTGAGGGTGGAAGTCTCTGGGAGAAGAGGTGGTGCCAACCCCGAGCCGTATGCGGCCTGGCCGCCACGGGGCTTGATGTCCAGCACGACCCAGGTGCCGAGTAGTCCTGCTGCTCTCGCTCGACCAGAGCGCGGCGTTCCACTGGGTCGACGTCGTCAGACAGGACGTCGACGAACGCGAAATGCTCCAGGCCATGCTCGACGTCGATGAAGACCTGGTCGCCGACCGGCCCGGACCGCGGTTCCGGTGACGGCGGCCAGACGGCCAGGAAGGCTCGCTGCGGCGTGATGGGTTCCCGCTCACCGGTGGCGAATTCACCGGTCGCGGACGATATTTGGGGGGTGTACGGGACACGGTCCGGGTACGGCGGTGTTCCCTTGCGGCGTTTGTCTTGCCGTGGCACGGTTTTTCTCCGTCGTCGCTCGTCACAACGACTGTGACGAGCGACGGTGATCAGCAGGAGCCACGGGGTGGACGTGAGCTCGGCACTTGGCTCCATCAGCCACCTTGTGGCGAACGCGGCGACCGGAGTCTCCAGCACCGGACTTGATGTCGCTCGATTCTACTTAGGGTCGCATTCTGCGAACGTGCGCATTTTCAGGTTTGTCCTGCTCAGCTCCATCCGCCGCCGACAGACCGACTGGAAAGCGCCGAGTTTGACAGGGCTTTGCGCAGGCCCGGAATTTCTCGATCGAATTTCTTGGCGAGTTCCTCAAGCATATCCTTGTGTTTGCGGCGCTCGGAACGGTTCAGTACGACCCCCATGGTCGCGTCGCTCTCCAGGGCGATCACCGGCAGTGCCACTTGCGCCAGGGGCAGAGTGGACGGCTCGGCAGTGGCGGTGACTCGCGTGCGCAACACTTGCTGCACAGTTCGGGCCTCCTCTTCCCGCCGCAAGACAACCTTGCTCCCTCCCAGCAGACTCACGGTGCGGCCGGTCTTCTTTTCGATAATCCCAGCAGCCGTCAGCTGGTTTTCCACCGGTTTCTCCGCCTTGTGCGCGGTGTTGTGCACCAGTGCCATCCACTTTTTCGGCCTCGCGTGCAGTTCTTCCCACACAGAGGCAAGAAACGGATCCGCCGGTGATTGGTCCCCAAGTACTCGAACCCGGCGCCCGTCGGTCTCAGCCTGCCCCGCAAGGATCAGCCCGGTCAGGGCGGCAGCGCGCAGCCGCTGCCCGCGGAACTGCAGAAGAGTAGCCGGAAACTTGTTCTTCTTGAAGGCGTAGGCACACAGGTAGATCTGCTGCGGAAGCGTGAGATCCATTTGAACTCCTCGAATACGTGGCCACCGGCGAGCTCATCGGAGTTCGCTACCTCGGGGAACGAATGGTGATCAACGCACTGGACCCGCACTTCGCCGAGGTCTTGGAGAACCTGAGGAATCTGTCCGATGGCGACCTGGCCCACATCTCGTCCGACGAGAGCGAGCAGCGGTGGGTCGTCAGCTTCACCCACGACCGCGATCCCGGGACCACATACTTCTACGACCACTCCTCGGGCGAGAGTCGCCTACTGTTCCGGCCCCTTGGCCACCTGGATCCCGAGCAGCTGGCACCGATGACACCGGTGACGATCACCGCTCGGGACGGTCTCGCGCTCCCTCCCACCTGACACTGCCAATCGGGACAGAGCCGCACCGGCTGCCGCTGGTCCTGCTTGTGCACGGCGGCCCCTGGGACCGAGACAGCTGGGGGTTCAACCCTCTCGTCCAACTGCTGGCCAACCGGGGCTACGCAGTGCTTCAGGTGAACTTCCGCAGCTCCACGGGGTACGGCAAGTCGTTCATGAAGGCCGGAATCGGAGAGTTGGCCGGCAAAATGCACGACGACCTGATCGACGGTGTGAACTGGGCCATCCAGCAGGGATACGCGGACCCGGACCGGGTGGCGATCGTGGGCGGCTCCTACGGGGGCTATGCGGCACTGGTCGGAGTCACCTTCACACCCGATGTCTTCGCCGCTGCTGTGGACATCTTCGGGGTCTGTGACCTCGCCAACTTCCTGCGCAACCAGCCGGAATTCGTCCGACCGGCCTTGGCCGCCAACTGGTTCCGCTGGGTCGGCGACCCCGCGGATCCGCAGCAGGAGGCCGACATGCTGGCCCGCTCACCGATCAGCCGGTGGACCACGTCCGTACACCGCTACTCATCGCCCAAGGCGCCAACGACGCCCGGGTGGCGCAGGCAGAATCCGACAACATGGTCCAGGCTCTGCGGGCACGTGGGGTCCCCGTCGAGTACATACTCATGGCGGACGAAGGGCACTCCATCGAGAACCCGGAGAACTTGATCGCCGTGTACCACGCAGTGGAGCACTTCTTGGACGAGCATCTCGGACACGGCCGGGACGCTACGTAGCCGTCGTCCGGGCCGTGGCGGTAGGCGATCAGCGTAAGGAATTCCGTGAGGCCCCGCAGCCCGGAGGCCGCATTCTCCGCGGCCGCCATTAGCGGATGCTCTGTCCAGCCGCTGCGGAGGTGTTACGGGAAGCGGCGGGGAAGCGCGAGGCGCGAGCGCCTGAGGGAAACACAGCGAACCGGAACGGAGCCCTCGCCCCGGCGACAGTGGCAGTTCGTGACTCACGACTGTTCCGCGCCGGTGACGCAGGCGTCGCCAGTCGAACAGATTCACAGATCACAAACCCGTGACGCCGTCCCGCGTCATTGGCGAGCTGACCTGGCCCGATTCTTGATCGCGAGGATGACGTCGTTCTTGGCGTCGGCGTAGTCGTTCATGTCGTTCCACTGCTGGCTGAGCAGAGATCGTTTGACACTCTCGTACAGGGCGCGATCGTCTGCATTGGTGCGCAAGTGGTCGCGGAAGAGAAGGTACTCGTGCACCGCTACGTCCCCTCGTTCATATACGTGCACATGAACGTCGCGAGTCGGCGTACGCACGAGCCGATGTCCTGGTTCGCGAACCCGCAGTTCGTAACCTGTGGCCAACAACCCGTCGAGGTAGTCCTCCTCTGCTGTGATGTCGGCCACCGCAACGACGATGTCAACAATCGGTTTGGCTGCAAGGCCTGGAACCGAAGTCGATCCAATGTGCTCGACATCGACGTCCACTGCCGCCAATGCGTCAAGGATCCGACGCCGGTGTTGCAGGTAGACCTCCCCCCACCGGGCGTCATAGCCGCCAAGGCCGACCTCGAGCGCTTCTGGACCACCGATGATCTCGACCGTCGTGACGTCCGGCCGACGAGACTTGCTGCTGTTCATCACCAACACATCCTTTACGTCTTACGCCAGTTCACCACCTCGATCGACGGGGCTGCGGTTGGCGGCTTTGTCGAGCCTCGCCGTCGTCACGCGGGCTCGGCGGATCGGGACCTGCGTCGCGCCGAGAGCGGCGACACGTTCCTGCTCGACCCGGAAAAGGCCGATACTACGTGCAGCGCGACATGTTCGGCCCAAGCACAGGTACCCTCGCTCAGCGGCATGGATTGCGGCGCGCGAACCAACAGGATCCCGAGGCGGGCCAGAGGACTGTTGGCCCCTCGGATGAGCGACTGCCCCTGCGTCATCACTTCGGACACTTTGTCGGCCACGGGCCAACGGTGTCGGCGTCCCTCCTGTGAGTGCGGTACACAAGAACCCGATCCGCGAGCGGTCCCTGAGTCTGCCGCCGCTATCCCGGGTCCTCACTCAAGCGGCTCTCGGCAGACAACGCTTGCACTGAAGTCTGGCCTGAGTCACGTTGCCGGGCTGACCATTTCAGCCCGGCCAGGCTGTCGAGGTGCCCGGCAAGGTGGGCAAGACCCGCCGGGTGTTGGCGGCGCAGCCCGCGCCGCGGGCTCTACACGATCTGGAGCCAGTAATGACCGACACCGGCAGCATCTCCGACGGGTTCCACACCTTCGACGAGCTGTACGAATTCAGGGTGATCTACCACGCACACGCAGTCCGGGCGCGGAGGGCATCCCCGGCGCCGCCCTCGCCCGCCTCCCACGCGAGCGCCGCGTCCACCTCTTCACCACGGAGCATCAGCGAGAAGCTGAGCACGGTCCGACAACCAGCCCACTGCACTCGCCCAAACCGTCCCTGAACTGGGAAGACGTCAAATTGCTGCTGGAGTATTAGTGCTCCAGTTGTGCTTCTCCATTTGTCCTGGTCAGGGTGCCTGCTTCGAGCCTAGTGAGCTGACGCTTCATCACGGCGGTGGTGCTTCGTGACCCACCCGATCGGGGTGCGTTGCCCGTCATGGAGCCGGATATCGAAGCGGGGCTGTGGGCCACCGAGTTGGAGTCGCCGCTGCTGCTGCGGGTAGGCCAACGGTTCGGGCGCATCGAGCCGCGGCGTCGGATGCAGGACTACGTGCGCCGGCTACTCGGCCCAGTGGGCCGGAACAACAGTGGCAGCTCGCCGAGCATGTCGGCCATGCCACCCCCTACGGCCTGCAGCTGCTGCTGTCGTGGTGCCAGTGGGATCCAGACGAGAGATTCGACCCAGGCAGTTTGTTCAGCGAGTAAACATGCGCTCTGACCTGCGGAAATAAAGAGCGGCAGACGAGTCGGGCTGTACGCCGGGTTCTGTTCCGGAAGGTCCTCGCGGGCCTTCCGGCGACGGCCATCCATCTAGGACCGGCGTTGCCACCGGTCTCCAGCGGTCTACCCGCGGACTCGGGCGGGCAGCCCTCGAACGTCCGCGCAGAGCGCTTTTCACGGCGCTCCTCTTGACCTTGCTCCGGGTGGGGTTTACCTAGCTGCCCAGGTCGCCCTGGGCACTGGTGGTCTCTTACACCACCGTTTCACCCTTACCGGGGGCCGAAGCCTCCGGCGGTCTGCTTTCTGTGGCACTGTCCCGCGGGTCACCCCGGGTGGCCGTTAGCCATCACCCTGCCCTGTGGAGCCCGGACGTTCCTCGGGAAGTCCCGTGAGGGACTCCACGCGGCCGCCCGCCCGGCTCGTCTGCCGTGTGGACCATGGTACCGGGCGCGGGGGCGGCTTCCGGACGGGCTCAGAGGAAGTCGGTGGTGTCCAGGTCGAAGGAGAAGGGGGTGGGGAGGGTGAGTGGCTTGCCGAAGGCGACGGTGCAGTGCTGTCGGTAGTCGTCGTGGCCCGGATCGCTGAACAACGTGATCGACGACTCCTGACGGTCGATGAGCAGGTAGAACGGAATACCGCCGCGCGCGTACGCGTGACGTTTGGCCTCGCGGTCGGCCTTGGGCTTGGTGGAGGTCACCTCCAGCACCAGCGAGACACCGTCGCAAGGCATCCAGGGCTCGGCTCCGCGATAGAGCCGGGACCTCTTGGGCGCGAAGGTGCCGTCGGGGATCACGTGGTCCGCCAAGAGGCCGTCAGCGTTCTTCAGCGTGAGGCCCTTGTTGCCGGAGAACTGCATGCGGGTCATGGAACCCCGGTACATCTGCTCCACGATCAGCTCGATGTAGTCCTCATGGTCCCCATCCGGCGGCGGCGTCACGACGATCTCCCCTTCGATCAGCTCCGCCCGGAACCCCTCCGGGGTGTCCAGGGCGAGAAACCACTCCAGCAAGAGGTCCTGCGTGATCGGTTCGTGTGCCATGGCAGTCATGTCACGCCCCTCCTTCGGTCGCTCGCCAGACTGGGGCATCGGCTGATCACCTGTCCGAGAGATCGGAAACCGTTCCCTCGATCGTGGCACACGATCACGCTCCGCGTCACAAGTCGGACCGCCTGCGCTTGACCCTGTCGCAACGTCAACGTTTCTACTGGGGGCATGCGGATCGGAGAACTCGCCGACGCCGTCGGCGTCACCACGCGGACCGTGCGGCACTACCACCATCAGGGCCTGCTGCCCGAGCCGGAGCGGCTGGCCAACGGATACCGGGCGTACACCCTGCGGCACGTCGTCGTGCTGGCGAGGATCAGGCGGCTGACCGAGTTGGGGCTCGGTCTTGCCGAGGTGCGGGACGTGCTGGCGGACGAGGCCGGGAAGGATCTGGCCGAGGTGCTGGCGGAGCTGGACGCGGATCTGGCGCGGCAGGAGGCGGCGATCCGGGACCGCCGGGCGCGGCTGCGGGCGCTGCTGGAGGCGGAGGGCGGGCTGCCACCCGAGGGGCCCGTCTCGCCGGAGCTGGCCGCGCTGTTCGCCGGGATGGGGGACGTCTCGGGCTCGCCGATGGCCGTCCGGGACCGGGAGATGCTGGCGATGATGGAGAGCACCGTGGCGCCGGAGGCGCGGGAGGGGCTGCTGGCGGCGCTGCGCGGTGCCCTCGACTCACCGGAGGCGGTGGCGCGGGCCCACCGGGCGTACGCCCTGCTCGACGAGCTGGCGGACGCCGGGGCCGACGATCCCCGCGTGGCCGGGGCCGCGCGGACGCTCGCCGACTGCATCCCCGCGGAGCTGCTGCCCGCGGAGGGCGTCGACCTCGCTTCCGGGCACGGGGTCCTGCGCGCCCTGTACGCCGACTTCGCGCCGGGGCAGGCCGAGGCGATCCGGCAGGCCATGGAGATGGTCTCGCGGGAGCGGCGGTCATGAAGGGCCCGTCGTCCTTCCTCACGGTCCCCTACCTTCTGGTGCGGCACGAGCTGCGGCTGTTGGTGAGCCTGTGGCTCTGGGCGGCCCGGCGGACCCACGGGGCGGTGGCCGGCGGGTCGGCCTTCGGGTACGCGCGGGGGCAGGGCGCGATGATGTTCGGGTTCGCCTTCGTGTGCGTGGTCGAGTCGGTGGGGATGTCCGTGCTGCTGGGCGACTGGCCCACCGTGCACCACGTGGTGCTGTTCCTGGACGTGTACACGGTCGTGATCGTGGTCGGGTTGCACGCCGCGTCCGTGGTCCGGCCGCACGTCCTGGACCCGGCCGCCGGGACGCTGCGGATCCGCCGGGCCGTGCACGTCGACGTACGGATACCGCTGGAGCGGATCGCCTCCGTCCGGCGTGAGCTGCACGCGACGCACGAGCGGGCCGAGGGCGCGTTGGATCTCGCCGTGGGCGCGCAGACCTCCGTCACCGTCGAGCTCGCCGAGCCCGTCACCCACGTCACCTTCTTCGGGCGGCGGCGCGAGGTCCGCGTGGTGCGCTGTCACGCCGACGACGCCGACGGTCTCGTACGGGCCGTCAAGCAGGCGCGGGAAGGGTACGCCGTACCCTGACCAGGAGCCCTGGAGCCTGGGAGCTCGGAGTGAAGGAGTACGTGTGCTTGTCCTGCTGCCGCCGTCCGAGGGGAAGGCCGCGTCCGGCCGGGGTGCCCCGCTGAAGACCGGGTCGCTGTCCCTGCCGGGGCTCACCGCGGCCCGGGAGGCCGTCCTCGGCGAGCTGGTCGAGCTGTGCGCCGGCGACGAGGAGAAGGCGCGCGAGGTGCTCGGGCTGAGCGAGGGACTGCGCGGCGAGGTCGCCAAGAACGTGGAGCTGCTGACGGCGGGAGCGCGTCCGGCCGGGGAGGTCTACACCGGCGTGCTGTACGACGCGCTGGACCTGGCCTCCCTCGACGCGGCCGCCAAGAGGCGGGCCGCCCGTTCGCTGCTGGTGTTCTCCGGGCTGTGGGGTGCCGTGCGGGTGACCGACCGGATTCCCTCCTACCGGTGCTCGATGGGCGTGAAGCTGCCCGGGCTCGGGGCGCTGGGCGCGCACTGGCGGGCGCCGATGGCCGAGGTGCTGCCCGAGGCGGCCGGGGAGCGGCTGGTGCTGGACCTGCGTTCGTCGGCGTACGCGGCGGCCTGGAAGCCGAAGGGCGAGGTCGCCTCGCGGACGGCGACCGTGCGGGTGCTGCACGCGCCGACCCGGAAGGTGGTCAGCCACTTCAACAAGGCGACCAAGGGCCGGATCGTACGGAGTCTGCTGACGTCGGGGAGTGCCCCCGGGGGGCCTGCGGAGCTGGTGGAGGCGCTGCGGGACCTCGGGTACGAGGTGGAGGCGGAGGCGCCCGCGAGGGCGGGGCGGCCGTGGTCGCTTGACGTGCTCGTGGACGAGGTCCACTGACGCCGACGAGAGCCACCCGGCCCTGACCCGCGTCCGCCGTCGTTGCATTCCTTGCAACCGCGATTGCAGAGAGTGCGTTGCGGCGGCACGATGACGTCATGAGTTCTCCGCTGCCCTCCTCCCCCGCCGCCTCGGTGCTGGATCTCGCGCCCGTCGTGCCCGTCGTGGTCGTCGACGACCTCGCCGACGCCGTGCCGCTCGCCAGGGCGCTCGTCGCCGGCGGGCTGCCCGCGATCGAGGTGACGCTGCGGACGCCCGTCGCGCTCGACGCGATCCGCGCGATCGCCGGTGAGGTGCCGGGCGCGGTGGTCGGCGCGGGCACGGTCATCACGCCGGAACAGGTCGGGGAGGTCGTGGCGGCCGGGGCGCGGTTCCTGGTCAGCCCGGGGTGGACGGACGTGCTGCTGGAGGCGATGCGGGCGTCCGGGGTGCCGTTCCTGCCGGGGGTGTCGACCACGTCGGAGGTGGTGGCGCTGCTGGAGCGCGGGGTGCGGGAGATGAAGTTCTTCCCGGCCGAGGCCGCGGGCGGCACCGCCTACCTCAAGGCGCTCGCCGCACCGCTGCCGCAGGCCCGTTTCTGCCCGACCGGTGGTATCGGTCCGGCCTCCGCTCCGGAGTATCTGGCGCTGCCCAACGTCGGGTGCGTCGGGGGCAGTTGGATGCTGCCGAAGGACGCGGTGGCCGGCCGGGACTGGGGGCGGGTGGAGGCACTGGCCCGCGAGGCGGCGGCGCTCAGCGCAGGTGGGACGTCTCGTTGAACAGGCGGACGCTCGCGTTGCCGTCCGCGTAGTACGCCACCGCCGACAGCGACGCCGCCGACAGTTCCATCCGGAACAGCGACTCGGGCGGGGCGCCCAGGGCGAGTCGCAGGAACGTCTTGATCGGCGTGACGTGGGAGACCAGCAGCACCGTGCGGCCCGCGTAGGCCGCGACCAGCTTGTCGCGGGTGGCGGCGATCCGGGCGCCGGTGGCCGCGAAGCTCTCGCCGCCGCCGGTCGGTTCCGCGTCCGGGGAGGCCAGCCAGGCGTCCAGGTCGTCGGGGTAGCGCTCGCGCACCTCGCCGAAGCTGAGCCCCTCCCACGCGCCGAAGTCGGTCTCCCGCAGCCCTTCCTCGATGGTCACCCTCAGACCGAGGCGCGCGGCGACGATGCCGGCGGTCTCCCGGGTACGGGCCAGGGGCGAGGCGACGACCGCCTGGATCGTGCCGCGCCGGGCCAGGCTCGCGGCGACCTTCTCGGCCTGCTCCCGGCCGACGGACGACAGGGACGGATCGCTGCCGCCGCTCCCGGAGAACCGCTTCTGGGGCGTGAGCGGCGTCTCGCCGTGCCGCAGCAGGACGAAGGTGGCGGGGGCGCCCATGTCGGGGGGTCCCCAGCCGGACGAGGCCACGGTCTTCGCGGCCCGCACGTCGGCGTCGGCGGCGGTGTCTCGCACCGTACCGGCGGCGGTCTCCCGCGCATCCGTGCCGGGCGGCGCCGTCTCGGCACCGGTCCGGGCCGCCCGCGCGACACGCTCGCCCCCGGCAGCACCGCCGCGGTCACCGAGGCCGGCGAGGTCGACGGACCCCGCATCGGCACTCGCGTCGGCTACGGCGTCGGCGTCTCGCGCCGTGCCGGGCGGCGCCGTCTCGGCACCGGTCCGGGCCGCCCGCGCGACACGCTCGCCCCCGGCGGCACCGGCACCGCCGCGGTCACCTAGCCCGGCGAGGTCGACGGACCCCGCATCGGCACTCGCGTCGGCTACGGCGTCGGCGTCTCGCGCCGTGCCGGGCGGCGCCGTCTCGGCACCGGCGGCACCGGCACCGCCGCGGTCACCTAGCCCGGCGGGGTCGACGGACCCCGCGTCGGGGGCGGCCTCCGCGTCGGCGCTGTCTCCGGCCCCGGCGGGAGCCACGGTCGCCTCAACACCCGTACGGCGGGCCCGGATCGCGTGTCCGGCGGAGCCGCCCGTGTCCAGTTCCGCCGTCGACTCCGAAGCCGACCACTGCTCGCCGCGCGCCCCCGCGTCCATCGCCTCGTTGGCCAGGCGGTCGGCGTGCTTGTTGTTCGCGCGGGGGATCCACTCGTACGTCACGCGCCCCGGCGGGAAGACGCGCGCCGCCTCGGCCGCCAGCGGCTTCATGTCCGGGTGCTTGATCTTCCAGCGGCCCGACATCTGCTCGACGACGAGCTTGGAGTCCATCCGCACGTGCACGGTCGCCTCCGGGTCCAGCTCCTTCGCGGCGCGCAGGCCCGCCAGCAGACCCCGGTACTCGGCCACGTTGTTGGTGACGACCCCGAGGTACTCGGCGGCCTCGACGAGGGCCTCCCCCGTCGCCGCGTCCAGCACCACCGCCCCGTAGCCCGCGGGCCCCGGGTTGCCCCGTGACCCGCCGTCGGCCTCGACGACGAACTCCCGCGCGGGACCGGTCACAGCCCTGAGTCGGCCGTACGCACCAGGATGCGGCGGCAGTTCTCGCAGCGTACGACCGTGTCGGGCGCCGCCGAACGGATCTCGCTCAGCTCGGTGATGGCCAGCTCCTGGCGGCACCCCTGGCAGCTGCGCTGGTACAGCTTGGCCGCACCGACGCCGCCCTGCTGCTCGCGCAGCTTGCCGTAGAGCTTCAGCAGGTCGTCGGGGACGGAGCCCGCGATGACCTCGCGCTCCTTGGTCACCGAGGTGGCCTCGGCGTCCAGCTCCTCCACGGCCGAGTCGCGGCGCGCGGCGGCGTCGTCGATCTTCCCCTGGACGGAGCCGACCCGCTCGGTCAGCTCGGCGACCCGCTCCTGCGCTGACTCACGGCGCTCCATCACCTCCAGGACGACGTCCTCGAGGTCGCCCTGCCGCTTGGCGAGGGAGGCGATCTCGCGCTGGAGGTTCTCCAGGTCCTTCGGGGAGGTGACGGCGCCGGAGTCCAGCCGCTGCTGGTCGCGGCCGGCGCGGGTGCGCACCTGGTCCACGTCCTGCTCGGCCTTGGTCTGCTCGCGGGCGCAGTCGCTCTCCTCGGTCTGCGCGGCCACGAGCAGGTCGCGCAGCTGGGTGAGGTCCTTGGTCAGCGACTCGATCTCGGCGTGCTCGGGCAGGGACCGGCGCTTGTGCTCGAGCTGCTGGAGGCGCGTGTCGAGGCCCTGCACGTCGAGGAGTCGGATCTGGTCGGCGGGCGCGGCTTTCAGTTGGGGGCTCCCATTGCGTTAGAGGTCGGGGTGGACGCCGCGTGGGCGGTCCAGGGGTCGGTGACCGTCTTGGAGACATGGACCCTGAGGTCCCAGCCGTTGCGGTCGGAGACTTCGTCGAGCTGGGCCGCGCCCAGCTCGCACCAGGGCCACTCGGTGGCCCAGTGCGCCGCGTCGAGCAGCGCGAGGGGACTGTGGGCGCGGTCGCGGTCCGCGGTGAACTCCGAGACGGGGTGGTGGCGCAGGTCCGCCGTGAGGAAGGCGTCGACGCCGGCCGCCCGTACGGGGGCGAAGAGGCTGTCGCCGGAGCCGCCGCTGACGGCGACCGTGCGGAGGGTCGCCTCCGGGTCACCGGCGACGCGGATGCCCTGCGCGGTGGCGGGGAGCCGCTCGGCGGCGCGGGCGGCGAACTCGCGGACGGTCAGCGGATGCTCCAGCTCGCACACCCTGCCGAGGCCCCGACGTCCGTCCGGATCGGTCGGGTCCGGCACCAGGGGCCGTACGACGCGCAGGTCGAGGGCGCCGGCCAGCGCGTCGGAGACGCCCGGGTCGGCGGAGTCGGCGTTGGTGTGGGCGACGTGCAGGGCGATGTCGTTCTTGATGAGCGTGTGCACCACGCGGCCCTTGAAGGTGGAGGCGGCGACCGTCGTCGTCCCCCGCAGATACAGCGGGTGGTGGGTGACGAGCAGGTCGGCGCCCAGCTTCACCGCCTCGTCGGCGATCTCCTGCACGGGGTCCACGGCGAACAGGACCCGGGAGACCTCCTGGTCGGGGTCGCCCACGACGGTGCCGACCGCGTCCCAGGACTCGGCCCGCTCGGCGGGCCACAGGTTGTCCAGCGCGGCGATGACTTCTGACAGACGGGGCACGCCTGCAAGGCTACCTGGAGGTTCTGTGCCGTTGTACCGGCAGCGCGCACCCGCCGTCCGCCCCCGGGGCCGCCCCGGTCCGCACAGCACACGGCCCGCCCTCCCCTCAGGCGAATCGTTCCTGTGCCACACGTATGTGTGATGGGGTCCGCTGTCGGTCCCCGCCCGTGCGTACGAAAACTAGCTTCGTGGCCGGAGGTGACCGAACGATGACGGCCTGTGCGATCGAGCCTTCGGCGGACCCCGGGAACGACGGGTCCCCGCGGGCGGGCTGCAGCATCACGGCGGAGGGCGCCTACGCCGCGCGCCTCGCCCGGAGCGGAGAGAGCGGGGACGCCTGGTACCCGGAGCGCTGGACCCTGGACGGCCCCGAGCCGTACGCGGTGCCGCTGCCCGGCAACCAGCCCGAGGAGCCCGGCACCGAGGTGCAGCCGATGGGCGACGGGCGGGTCCTGGTCCACCGCGTCGCGGCCGGCCGGCACGTCTTCTCGCTGCTCTACCCGACCGGACCCGACACCGGCGAACTGCCGCTCGGCGCGGTCGAGTGCCCGGCGGACACCACCGGGCTGCGGCTGCTGCCGCCGGCCCCGGACGGCGAGCGGGCGTACGCCCTCGCGGTCGGCCCGCGCTCCACGGTGCTGTGGCAGGTCGCGGGCGGCGCCTTGGGGCCCGAGCGGCTCACCGAGATCCCGGGCCGCTGCTCGGGCGGGGCCTGGCTGGACCGCACGGGCCGGATACTGGCCGTGGACCGGGAGACCGGCGGGCGCACCAAGGCGGTCGTGGTGGACCTGGAGCGGGGCGGCGAGGTGTCGCCGCTGCTCCAGATCGCCGCGGACAGTGACGACCGGATACTGCTGGCCGACCCCGACAGCGGGCTGGTGTTGATCCGCTCGGACGCCCCCTCGCCGGGGCACGAACGGCTCGGCTGGGGGGTGCTGGGCAGCACGCTGCCGGTGCGCTTCCCGGAGTGCCTGCGGCTGCCGGACTGCGTCGTGACGCCGTTCGCCATCCAGCCGGGGCAGGTGCTGACCCCCGAACGCTGCGCGGTGGCGCTGCGGGTGGACGGCGCGTTCGGCAGCTGGGTCGGGGTGTGGCGGCCCGCCGAGCGGCAGGTGCGTCATCTTCCGGCGCCCGAGGGGTGGTTGACGGGCGCCGGGCTGTGGACCCCGGAGGGGGAGCTGCGGCTGCCGTGCTCCACACCGCACTTGCCGTGCGGGGTGGCGCGGCTGGCCGCACCCGGCGCGGGTGACGAGCGTGTGCGGGATGCGGAGGATGCGGGGTATACGGATGCGGAGGAATCGGCTCCGGGCGAGTCCGGCGAACCCGGCACGGCGGACACCCCGGCACCCGCTCCGCCGCGCCCCGTACCGCTGCAACAGGCCCCGCTGGCGCGGCTTGTAACGAAGTAGTGCCGGTTGGCGTGGCCGCCTGGATTCGGCCCGAGGTGTGCCGGTTAGACTCGCCCGGCTGTAGGAAAGATCATGTTGACGGGGTGAATTCCTTCCGATGAACGACGCCAGCACGAACCAGCCGATCCAGGCCGCCGGTGCCGACGTTTCCGAGACCGACACCGGCCACGGCAAGCACCGCGGACCGGTCTCCAGCCAGGAGGGCGTGGCGACTCCACAGGGCCGCCACCGCAGGCCGGCCGAGGAGTCCGAAACGGCCGCCTGACGGCCCGGACAAGGCACGGAAACACACGAAGCAAGCGGCTCCGGCCCCGTTCGTCGCATCCGGCGGACGGGGCCGTTGTCGTCACTCGTACCGGACGAAGGTGTCGGCGAGGACGGGCGCGTCGTCCCGCTCGACGGCGCTCACGGCCACCCGCGCCTCCCCGGTCTCCCCGGCCTCCCCGGCCTCCCCGGCCGCGCTGCCGCGGGATCCGGGCGGCCGCCACATCCGCATCCGCAGCGTCTCCCCCGGGTACAGCACCCCGGCGAACCGCGTGCGGTACTCGCGCACCCGGGTCACGTCACCGTCCAGCAGCGTGTCGACGACCGCCTTGAGCGTGGCGCCGTAGGTGCACAGCCCGTGCAGGACGGGCCGCTCGAAGCCGGCGCGGGCGGCGAACTCCGGGTCGGCGTGCAGGGGGTTCCAGTCGCCGGAGAGCCGGTAGAGCAGTGCCTGGTCCTCGCGTACGGCCCGTTCGACGACGTGGTCCGGCGGCTCGGCGGGTGGTGGCGCCGGGCGTCCGGACGGGCCCCGCTCGCCGCCCCAGCCGCCCTCCCCGCGTACGAAGACCTCGGCCTCGTCGGTCCACAGCGGCCCGTCCGCGTCGGTGACCTCGGTGCGCAGGACGAGGACGGCCGCCGTGCCCTTGTCGTACGCGGCGACGACGCGCGAGGCCGCGCTCGCCCGGCCGCGCACCGGAACGGGCCGGTGCAGGCGCAGTCGCTGCCCGCCGTGCAGGACGCGGGCGAGGTCGACGTCCACGCCGGGCATGGACAGGGCGCCGATGACGCCCGGGCGGCCACCGCCTGCCACCGTCGCGAAGCTCGGCAGGACATGCAGCCGGGACTCCAGGGTGTAGCGCAGTTCGCGCGGGTCGGTGGCGGGCCGGCCTGCGCCGATGCCGAGGTGGTAGAGCTGGACGTCCCTGTGGTCCCAGGCGATCTCACGGACCCGTGGCACGGCGGCGAGCGCTCCGGCTGCGTCGATGGGCATGGCCCTCCTGCTCCTCCCGGTCGAGACGACCCGATCACGACGACCGGTCACGGCGACCCGATCACGACGACCGGTCACGGCGACCCGATCACGACGACCGGTCACAACAGCCCGACCACAGCAGCCCGACCACGACAACCCGGCCACAACAGCCCGGCCACGACGACCCGATCACAGCAGCCCGGCCACAACAGCCCGATCACGACGACCGGGTCACGGCAGCCCGACCACGACGACCCGGCCACAACAGCCCGGCCACGACGACCCGATCACAGCAGCCCGGCCACAACAGCCCGACCACAGCACCCCAGCCACGACGACCCGGCCACAACAGCCCGACCACGACAACCCGATCACAGCAGCCCGATCACGACGACCGGGTCACGGCAGCCCGGCCACAGCACCCCAGCCACGACAACCCGATCACAGCAGCCCGGCCACAGCACCCCGGTAGCCCGATCACCGTGACGATCGCGGACAGCCACGACCGTACGGGACGTCGGCCACCGTGACATTTGTCCTGCCGAACTCTGGACAACCGCATCTGCCGCTCACCCCCGCCCGCTCCGTAGCGTCGCCGGTATGGGATCAACAGAGGGCACCGAGGGCACCACCCCGGCCGTCTCCTTCGCGGGAGCGGTCAAGGCCTACGGCGACGTCCGCGCCGTCGACGGCGTGGACCTGAGTATCGGGCGCGGCGAGACCGTCGCGCTGCTCGGCCGCAACGGCGCGGGCAAGTCGACGGCGATCGCGCTGCTGCTCGGCCTGTGCCCGCCCGACTCGGGCACGGTGGAGCTGTTCGGCGGGCCTCCCGAGCGCGCCGTGCGCGACGGCCGGGTGGGGGCGATGCTCCAGGAGGCACGGGCGGTGCCCCGGGTCACCGTGGGCGAGCTGGTCGCCTTCGTGGCCGGCCGCTATCCGGCGCCGATGCCGGTGGGGCAGGCCCTGGAGCTGGCCGGGATCGCCGAGTTGGCCGGGCGGCGCGTGGACCGGCTGTCGGGCGGGCAGACCCAGCGGGTGCGGTTCGCCCTCGCGCTGGCCGGCCACCCGGACCTGCTCGTCCTGGACGAACCCACGGCGGCCCTGGACGTGGAGGCCCGGCACACCTTCTGGGCGTCGATGCGGGCCTACGCGCGGCACGGCAGCACGGTCCTCTTCTCCACCCACTACCTGGAGGAGGCCGAGGCGCACGCCGACCGGATCCTGGTCGTCGACCGGGGGCGGATCGTCGCGGACGGCACCGGCGACGAGCTGCGCCGGGCGGCGGGCGGCAGCCGCGTCTCCTTCGACCTGGCCGGCCGGCCCACCGGGGACCTGACACTGCTGCCCGGGGTGCGCGCGCTGGAGATACGGGGAGACCGCGCGCTGCTGCGCACCGAGGACTCCGACGCGACCGTGGTCGCCCTCGCGAAACTCGGCGCGATCCGCGGCCTGGAGGTCGCCCCCGCCTCCCTGGACGACGCGTTCTTGGCTCTGACGGCGACGGCGGACGGGATGGACGGGGTGGACGTGATCGACGTGATGGACGTGAGGGACGGGGAGAGCGTGCGATGAAGGGCGCGATGAGGGACTATCTGCGGCTGGAGACCCGCCGTACGCTGCGCGATCCCGGCTTCGTCGTCGGGGGCGTCGCGATGCCGGTGCTCATGTACCTGCTGTTCACCAACCTCGGGGGCGGCGACGTGGGCGAGTGGAAGACCGGCGCGATGGTCGGCATGGCCGCGTACGGCGCGGTCGGCTCGGCCCTGAACACCGGGGGCGGGGTCGCCGAGGACCGGGCGATCGGCTGGCTGCGGCAGCTGAGGGTGACGCCGATGCCCTCGCACCAGGTGGTGATAGGCCGGGCCCTGACCGCCTCGGTCACCGTGCTGCCCGCGATCGCGGCCGTACTCGCCGCGGGCGGTCTGATCAACGGCGTACGGCTGGCGGCCTGGCAGTGGGCGGCGCTGGCGCTGCTGCTCTGGCTGGGGTCCGTCCCCTTCACGCTGCTGGGGCTCGGCAACGGCTACCGGCTGACCGGGCAGACCACGGGCGTGGCGAACATGGTGGCCAATCTGGGTCTCGCGGTGCTCGGCGGGCTGTGGTTCCCGCTCGCGCTGTTCCCGGAGTGGCTGCGCGCGGTGTCGGCGTACACCCCGACCAACCGCTTCGCCCAGCTGGGCACCTCGGTCGCCACGGGGCACGCGCCCCCGGCGGGTGGGATTCTCGTACTGACCGCGTGGCTGCTGGTGTTCGGGGCGTACGCCGTCCTGTCCTACCGCCGGGGCGCGGGCACCGGGTGAGCGACGGACGAGCGACGAGAGACGAGAGACACGGAAGTGGGAGTGGACGTGGAAGGGAGGCGACGGTCATGACCGGGACCCGAGGGCGGCTGCGCAGGATCTCGTGCCGTCTGGACGCGTGGCAGCTGGCGCGGCAGTCCGAGCCGGCCGGGGACGGCGAGCGGCCGGAGCGGGCCGGTCCGCCGCCCACCGGCTTCACGCTGCTGCCGTGGCTGCTGATGGGCCTGGGCAGCCTCGCGAACATCTTCCAGGGGAACAGCGCCAACCCCTGGATCGGCGGCGCGGGCCTGCTCGTCTTCAACTCGCTGTACGTCTACGTCACCTTCCGCTCCTTCCACAAGGAGTTGCGCGAGTCGCTCTCGACGCGGCTGGCGCTGGCCACCATGGCAACGGTGACCGGCGGTCTGGCCCTGGCGTACGGCGGCAGCTGGCTGCTGTTCTTCCCGCTGCTCGGCCTGGCGGCGGGGGCGGCGCTGCGCGGCCGGTGGCTGGGGCGGTGGGGCTGGTCGCTGGCGGTGGTGGCGGGTGCCGTGGCCGGGGTCAAGGACGGCTGGACCGGCCTGAACATCGCCTACGGGACGTTCCTTTCGACGATGGTGACGGCCGCGATCCTGAGCCTGTCCGACGCCGTACGGCAACTGCGCACGGCGCGGGAGGAGCTGGCCACGCGGGCGGTGGCGGAGGAGCGGCTGCGGTTCTCCCGGGACCTGCACGATCTGCTGGGGCACACCCTGTCGGTGATCGTGGTCAAGTCGGAGGCCGCCCGCCGGCTGGCGCACCGCGACCTGGACGCGGCCCTGACCCAGATCACGGACATCGAGTCGGTGGGCCGCCAGGCGCTGACCGAGGTTCGCGAGGCGGTCACCGGCTACCGGGAGGGCAGCCTCGGCACCGAACTGGACCGGGCCCGTTCCGCGCTGAGCGCGGCCGACGTGGAGCCGGTGGTCCGCCGGTCGGGACCGCCGCTGCCCCCGCAGGCCGAGGCGCTGCTGGGGTGGGTGGTGCGGGAGGCGGTCACCAACGTCGTACGGCACAGCGGGGCGAGCCGGTGCGAGATCGCGGTGTCGGGCAGCGGGGAGCGGGTCCGGCTGACGGTCACGGACAACGGCACGGGCGTCGCCGGCCCCACCCAGGGCCCGGGCACGGGCCTGACCGGCCTCACGGAACGCCTCGCCACGGCGGGCGGTTCGCTGAGGGCTGGGGTGGAGCCGCGGGGCGGCTTCTCGGTGACGGCGGAGCTGCCGGTACGGGAGGAGGGGGCGCCGGTGGGCGCACCGGCGTAGTCCCCGCGTCGCGCCGTTCCGCCTCAACGCTGCGCCGTTCCGCCTCAACGCTGCGCCGTTCCCCCCTAATCTTGCCCCGTGACCGACGAGAAGCCCCGCGCCCGCCCCGTCCGCGTCCTGCTCGCCGAGGACCAGGGCATGATGCGGGGCGCGCTCGCGCTGCTGCTCGGGCTGGAGGAGGACATCGAGGTCGTCGCGCAGGTGGCGGCCGGGGACGAGATCGTCGGCGCCGCGCTCGCGCACCGCCCGGACATCGCTCTCCTCGACATCGAACTGCCGGGCCTGAGCGGCCTGGACGCCGCCGCCGAGCTGCGGGAGCGGGCGCCCGGCTGCCGGGTGCTGATCCTGACCACGTTCGGCCGCCCCGGTTACCTCCGGCGGGCCATGGAGGCGGGTGCCGCGGGTTTCCTGGTGAAGGACGGCCCGGTGGAGGGGCTGGCCGAGGCGATCCGACGGGTGCTGGACGGCGAGACGGTCGTCGACCCGGCGCTCGCCGCCGCCGCGCTCAGTGCGGGTCCCAGCCCGCTCACCGCCCGGGAGTGCGACGTGCTGCGGGCCTCGGCGGACGGCGCGACCGTCGCCGACGTCGCGGCGGCCCTGCACCTCTCCGAGTCCACGGTCCGCAACTACCTCTCCGCCGCCATCGGCAAAACCGCCACCCGCAACCGCACGGAAGCGCTCCGCGCGGCGCGGGGGCAGGGGTGGCTCTAGACCGGCCCCGGCCGAGGGGGGTCCGTCGGCCGCGGGCCGGAGCGGGACCGTTCGTCGGCTGCGGGCCGGTGGGGGTTGCTCGCGCAGTTCCCCGCGCCCCTGAGGGGCGCTCTGGCGAGCCCCGGGGGAACGGAGATGACGCAAGCCGCTCGCGCCCCCGCGGCGGAGCCGCGCATGAACACCGCCCCGCGCCCCTGAGGGGCGCTCCGGGAACCCGGTGGCAGAGGGTGTCCCCTTGGGGCGATCAGTCCGTGCTGCCGGCTGTCGGGGTGGGCTTCGGGCGTCCTGCCGGGAGCCACGTCCGCATCAGCAGGGCCGCGGCGACCAGGACAACCGCCGCCGTGCGGAAGACCAGCGCGTAGCCGTCCGTCAGGGCCACCGGGCCCGCGTCCTCGCCCCCGGCCCTGGTGGCCGCGATCGTCGACAGCACCGCGAGTCCCAGCGAACCGCCCATCGTCCGGGAGGTGTTGATCAGCCCGGAGACCAGTCCGGCGTCCCCGGGCGCAGCGCCGGAGATGGCCAGCGACGCCAGCGGGGTCGCCGCCATGCCCGCGCCCAGCATCATCAGCACGCCGGGGATCATGATCGCGGCCAGATAGCCGCCGTCCGCGGTCATCGTCGACTGCCAGCCGAAGCCGACGGCCGCCACGACCGTGCCCAGTACGGCCACGTTCCGCGCCCCGATCACCGGCATGAAGCGCGGTGCCGCCTTCGACCCGAGGATCACCGCCAGCGAGCTGGGCACGAGGGCGAGACCGGCCTCGAAGGGGGAGTAGCCCAGGACGTTCTGGGCGTACAGCGTCATGAAGTACCACATCGAGAACATCGACGAGCCGGACACCAGCATCGCCACGTTCGCCGACGCCACCGACCGCAGCCGCAGCAGCCCCAGCGGCATCAGCGGTGTCTTCGTGCGCATCTCGACGAGGAGGAACAGCGCGAGCAGGGCGAGCCCGGCCGCCAGCGGCACCAGCGTCGCGGTCGCCCACCAGCCCTCCGACTCGGTCTGCGAGATGCCGTAGGCGAGGGTGGCAAGACCGACGGTCACCAGCAGCGCGCCCGGCAGGTCGAGGCGCCGCCGCCCCTCGCCGCGGCTCTCGGTCAGCCACAGCGCGGCGCCGGCCAGCACGACCGCGCCCACCGGCACGTTGATCAGCAGCACCCAGCGCCAGGACAGCCCGTCCACCAGGGCGCCGCCCACCAGTCCGCCCGCGGCCCCGCCACCGGCGCCCACGGCGGTCCAGGTCGCGATCGCCCGGGCCCGCGCCGCGCCCTCCGGCACCGCCGCGGTGAGGATCGTCAGCGTCGACGGCGCAAGGACGGCCGCGCCCAGCCCCTGCACGGCCCGCGCGGCCAGCAGCTGCCAGCCCTCCTGGGCGAGACCGCCGCCCAGCGAGGCCAGCGTGAAGAGCCCGAGCCCGATCAGGAACATCCGCTTGCGCCCGTACAGGTCGCCGGCCCGCCCGCCCAGCAGCATGAACCCGGCGAAGGCGATGGCGTAGGCGTTGACCACCCACTGCAGCCCCTGCGCGCTCAGCCCGAGGTCGGTCCGCATCGACGGCAGGGCGACGTTGACGACGGACACGTCGAGCACGACGAGGAACTGTCCGGCGCAGGCCAGCGCCACGACGAGCCAGGTCGGTGGTGTGCGGGGCGGGGATATTCGGGCGGCGGTGGAGGTACCGGGGGCTTCGAGCATGAGCGTCATGGTCTCAACCCGGCGGCGCCCCTTGCATCGGAATTTGGTCCCGGCCCAGTCCCAGTCCGTCCTAGGACCAGCGACCTAGGGGGTGTCGGCCGGTGAACCGCACGTAGGCGCCTCCCCAAGAGAAGGTCAAGAATTAGTTAGGGACTCGAAGCAACGGAATAGTTGCCCGGGCGCACGAGGTTCAGCCTGCACACACCACGACACACACGCATTCGCCGACTCCGGCCTGGAGGCCCCACCCCATGTCCCACACGACGACCGACGAACCCGTCCGGAAAGCGAGCGGGGCCACCGTCCCGGTGCTCGCCTTCGCGGGCATCGTCGTCGCGGTGATGCAGACCCTGCTCGTCCCGGTCATCAAGGACCTGCCCCAACTTCTGGACACCACGCCCAGCAACGCCACCTGGGTCCTGACCTCCACGCTCCTGTCCGGAGCCGTGGCCACGCCGATCATGGGCCGCCTCGGCGACCTGTTCGGCAAGCGCCGCATGCTGATCGCCAGCCTGTCGGTGATGGTGGTCGGCGCGCTGGTCAGCGCGTTCACCGACGCCCTGCTTCCGATGATCGTCGGCCGTACGCTCCAGGGCTTCGCGATGGGCGCGATACCCCTCGGCATCGGCCTGATGCGCGACATGCTGCCCCGTGAGCGGCTCGGCTCGGCGATGGCGCTGATGAGTTCCTCGATCGGCGTCGGCGGCGGCCTGGCGCTGCCCGCCGCGGCCCTGGTCGCGCAGCACGCCGACTGGCACGCCCTGTTCTACGGAGCCGCCGGCCTCGGTGTCCTCTCCATCGCCCTGACCCTGCTGGTCGTACCGGAGTCCCCGCTGCGCGCCAAGGGCTCCTTCGACCTGCCGGGCGCACTCGGCCTGGCCGCCGGTCTGATCCTCTTCCTCCTGCCGATCACCAAGGGCAGCGACTGGGGCTGGTCGTCGCCCACCACGCTCGGCCTGTTCGCCGCCGCCGTCGTGGTCCTGCTGCTGTGGGGCCTGATGGAGCTGCGGGTCAAGGCTCCGCTGGTCGACCTGCGCACCACGGCCCGCCGCGAGGTGCTGCTCACCAACCTCGCCTCGATCATGGTCGGCGTCTCCTTCTACGTCATCTCCCTCGTCCTGCCGCAGCTCCTCCAGCTGCCCTCCGAGACCGGCTACGGCCTCGGTCAGTCGATGGTCGTCGCCGGCCTGTGCGTGGCCCCGCTGGGCCTGACGATGATGTTCACCGCGCCGGTGTACGCGCGCCTGTCGGCCCGCTACGGCCCGCGCACCACCCTGATCCTCGGCCTGGTGATCATCGGGATCGGCTACGCCGGCGGCCTCGGCCTGATGAGCGCCGCCTGGCAGACCATCGTCACCTCGGTGCTGATCGGCGCGGGAATCGGCCTCGCCTACTCCTCCCTGCCCGCGCTGATCATCGGCGCGGTCCCGGCCTCGGAGACGGGCGCGGCCAACGGCCTCAACACCCTGATGCGGTCCATCGGTACGTCGGTGTCGAGCGCCGTCATCGGCATGGTGCTCGCCAACTCGGCGAACGACGTCGGCGGCGTCGCCGTCCCCACCATGCACGGCTTCCGCGTCTCCTTCCTGATCGCGACCGCCGCGGTCGCCGTCGGCCTGGCGCTGGCCTTCTTCCTCCCCCGCCGCACCCCGTCGACCGTCACCCAGCTGCGCGCGAGCAGCGAGGAGGACGCGAACCTGGCCCGTGCCGAGCAGGCGCTCGCCGGTGTTGCGGAGGGGCCGCACGGCTTCCGCGGCCGGGTGCTGGCCGCCGACGGCGCCCCCGTCGCCCGCGCCAAGGTCACCCTGATCGACCGGCACGGACGCCAGGCCGGCGCGACCCTGTCCACCGGCGACGGCAGCTACATCCTCGCCGTCCCCACCGAGGGCCCGTACGTGCTGGCCGCCCGGGCCGCCGGCCACGGCCCGCTCGCCCACTCGGCGACCCACGGCGGCGACCGCCCGGTCGACCTGGACCTGTTCCTGCCGGGCGAGACGGTCCCCGCCTGACGGGTCCTGCCCGACGCTCCGGCCCCGGCCGGTCCCGCACCCCCCTGTCGCACCCACGCGGCGGGGGGTGCGGCAGCATGGGGCGCCGGCACACCCGCACCACCACCGAAAGGCCCCCATGACCGCGGCCCCCGCCCCCGACCCCGCTCCCGCCCCTGACGTCCTGGCCGCCTTCGAGGCCGCGAAGGGGTTCATGCCCGCGCACGAGGGCCGCGCGCTGTACGCCGCCGCCGTGGCGGCCGGCGGGCTCGGGCTGCCGCTGCTGGAGGTCGGCACGTACTGCGGGCGCTCCACCGTCCTGCTCGCCGACGCGGCCCGCCGCTGCGGGGTGACCGCGCTCACCGTCGACCACCACCGGGGCAGCGAGGAGCAGCAGCCGGGCTGGGACTACCACGACCCGGAGACCGTCGACCCCGAGCTGGGCGTGATGGACACCCTGCCCACCTTCCGCCGCACCCTGCACCGGGCCGGCCTGGAGGAGCACGTGGTGGCCCTGGTCGGCCGCTCCCCCCAGGTCGCGGCGGTCTGGAACTCCCCGCTCGGCCTCGTCTTCGTCGACGGCGGCCACACCGACGAGCACGCCAACGCCGACTACGAGGGCTGGGCCCCGCACGTGGCCGACGGCGGCCTCCTGGTGATCCACGACGTCTTCCCGGACCCGGCCGACGAGTTCACCGGCCAGGCCCCGTACCGCGTCTACCTCAAGGCCCTCGCGTCCGGCGCGTTCACCGAGGTCTCCGCGACCGACTCGCTGCGCGTCCTGCGGCGAACGGGCGCGGGGATCTGAGGGCGCGGTTTAGAGTCGCTGACGTGTCGTACACAGGCCCGGACTTCGAACCTCCCCAGCCCCGCCGCTCCCCGCTGCGCCGCCCCCTGACCGTGGCGGTCGCCGCGCTCGTGCCCGGGGCGCTGCTCGGGTGGGGGGTGTACGCGGCGGTCGGCGGCTCGGACGACGGAGGCGGGAGCGGCACCGACCGCGCGGTCGGCGTACGGACGTCGGCGGCGCCGTCCTCCGGTGCTCCCGCATCCCGCGCTCCCGCGTCCCCGGGCGGCGACGACGCCAAGAAGCCCGCGGGCTCCTCCCCCGCCCCCACGTCGAAGAAGCCGTCCGCCTCCCGACCCGCTGTCTCGGGCGCCCTCAAGGGCAAGGTCGTCGTGATCGACCCGGGACACAACACGGCCAACTTCCAGCACGCCGCCGAGATCAACCGCAAGGTGAACGTCGGCACGCACTGGAAGGAGTGCGACACGACCGGCACCGCCACCAACGCGGGCTGGGCCGAGGCGAAGTTCACCCTCGACGTGGCCCACCGGCTGCGCACCCTGCTGGAGAAGCAGGGCGCCACGGTGAAACTGACGCACGACGGCGACCGTTCGTTCGGCCCCTGCGTGGACGAGCGCGCCCGGATCGGCAACGAGGCGAAGGCGGATGCCGCGATCTCGATCCACGCCGACGGATCGGGGGCGGGCAACCGGGGCTTCCACGTGATCATGCCCGGCCCGGTGCACGACGGGGCCGCCGACACCCGCGCGATCGTGGCGCCCTCCGCCGAACTGGGCGAGCGCGTCGCGGGCAGCTTCGTGCGCGTCACGGGCACCGCGCCCTCCAACTACCTCGGCGACGGCACCGGCCTGGTCACGCGCACGGACCTGGGCGGTCTCAATCTGTCAACGGTTCCCAAGGTGTTCATCGAGTGCGGCAACATGCGCGACGCCAAGGACGCGGCGCTGCTGACCAGCGGCAGTTGGCGGCAGAAGGCGGCGCAGGGAATGTCTGAGGGAATCGTGAGTTTCCTGCGCGGGTAGCGATCAGCGCCCCGATCCCTGCGGACAGCGCCGAGGTACGGACGATAGTGTCGTCCGTACGATGAGGGGCCACCCCCGCGCTTCACACCGGAACCTTTCGGCGCCATCGTGACAGCGACGCCTCTACCGACGACGAGACGACCTACGAAGGACCTGAAGTGAATATCCGCTCCCTCACTCGAGGCGACGGCGTGGTGATCGGAGCAGCGGTGTTGCTGTTGATCGCGTCGTTCCTCGACATCTACTCGATCGACGGTGCCCCGGACAGCGCCGAAATCCCCAGCCTGTGGGGCAGTGGCTCGGTCGTGCTCGGTGTCGTCCTGGCGGGCGTCATCGGGGCCGCGCTCATCGTCGTGGCGCGCACCCTGCCGCAGCCCAAGAAGGTGGCGGGTCTCGACCTCGGCCCGTTCGGCATCGCGTTCACGGTCTTCGCCGCGTGGTGCGCGCTCGGCAACATCTTCGACCCGGCGGGCGCCTTCGACAACGACGGCGGCGTGGAGGGCATCGGCGCAGGCCTGGGCCTGATCCTCGCTCTGATCGCCACGCTGGTCATGGCCGCCGCGGCCGTGGCCACCCCGCTGCTCCCGGCCCTCAAGGGGTCCCTGATCCCGGCCTCCCGTCCGGCCGCGCCGCAGCCCTACGGCGGCCAGCCCCAGGGTGGTTACGGCTACCCGGGCGCCCAGCAGCAGCCGTACGGCGCCCAGCCCGGACAGCCGGGTCAGCCCGGTCAGCCGGGTCAGCCGGGTCCGTCCTTCGGCGGCCAGCCGCAGCCCGGTCAGCCGCAGGCGCCGCAGCCGCAGGCCCCGCAGCAGGCGCAGGCCCAGCCGGCCGGGGACTTCTCGCCGTTCTGGTTCGCCGTGCCGGTGCCGCGTCCGCTGTTCGCGGAGGACGGCTCCCCCACGCCGATCGCCGAGCTGGCGCCGGGCACCTGGTACCTGGCCGTGGAGCAGCGCGGCGCCAACCTGGTGGCCCAGACTCAGGACGGCCGCCGCGGCGTCCTCCAGGACACCTCGGGCATCCAGCGCGGCTGACCGCGTCCGCCCACCCGTTCAACGGCAACGGCCCCTCGCCCACCGGTACTTCCGGGCGGGGGGCCGTCGTCGTTGGTTTCAAACAGGCATCCGGGGCCAGACGGAAGGCATGTCCCCTCGAACGCGCAGTGGGTCCAACTCCGCCGGAACGGCCGTCGCGGTGATCGCGGACATCATGGCCTTCATCCTCGGACTGTGGATCCTGATGTACCTGTTGGACGCCAACCGGGCCAACGACCTGGTGCAATTCGTCCATGACGCGGCCGACTGGCTGGCCGGCTGGTCGCACGACCTGTTCACGTTCGACGAGGCCTGGGCCCGGGTCGTCGCCGGCTACGGTCTGGCCGCGGTCGTCTACCTCTTCATCGGCCACGCCATCGCCAACCGCCTGCACCGGCACTGATCCGGCGCCGGGCCCCGCCCGGCGGCCCGGCGGCCCTGCGACCCCGCGGTCAGACGCAGCAGTCCGGGTCGAGCCCGCTCGGCAGCCGGTCACCGGCGAAGACCCGGCAGGTCGCCTCGTGGCCGCCGAGTGCCGCGACGGCGAGCAGCAGGGACCCTGCCGTCCAGGTGGTGAGCTCCCGCGGCCATATGGCGTCGTCCTCGAAGACGTAGCCCGTCCAGTACAGGCCGCTGTCCGGATCCCGCAGGTGCTGGATGGACTGGAGGACGGCCAGGGCGTGGTCGGACTCGCCCACCGCCCACAGGGCGAGCGCGAGTTCGGCCGACTCGCCGCCCGTCACCCACGGGTTGGGGACGACGCAGCGTACGCCGAGGTCCGGGACGACGAAGCGGTCCCAGCTCTCCGCGATGCGGGACCTGGCCTCCGTGCCGGTCAGCGCGCCGCCCAGCACCGGGTAGTACCAGTCCATCGAGTAGCGGCCCTTGTCGAGGAACCGCTCCGGGTGGCGGCGGATGGCGTGCCGCAGCGCGCCCGCCGCCAACTCCCAGTCGGGCTGCGGCTCTTCGCGCTGCTCCGCGATGGCGAGCGCGCAGCGCAGCGCGTGGTGGACGGAGGAGCTGCCGGTGAGCAGCGCGTCCGCGGTGTCCGTGCCGTCGTCGTCGCGGCGCCAGCCGATCTGCCCGCCGGGCTGCTGGAGGCGCAGCACGAACTCGATCGCCGCGTGGACGACGGGCCACATCCGGTCCAGGAACGTGTCGTCGCCGGTGGCGAGGTGGTGGTGCCAGACGCCGACCGCGACGTAGGCGACGAAGTTGGTCTCCCGGCCGCGGTCGGTGACGTCGGCGAAGTCCCCGTCGGCGTAGGCGGCGTACCAGGAGCCGTCCTCGTTCTGGTGCCCGGCCAGCCACTCGTAGGCCCGCTCGGCGGCCTCGTGCTCGTCGGCCGCGTCCAGGGCCATCGCCGCCTCGACGTGGTCCCACGGGTCGAGGTGGTGGCCGCGGAACCACGGGATCGCACCGTCCTCGCGCTGCACCGCGAGGATGCCGCGGACGGTCGCGGCGGCCTGCTCCTCGGTGAGCACTCCGGGCAGGACGAGGTGTTCGGTGCGGGGCGTGCCGGGAGTGCCGGAGGTGCGGGGCGAGGTCACGCGGCGTCCACCGGCGGCAGGTGCGGCTTGGTCGCGTAGGCGACGAAGCTCTTGCCGATCAGCGGGTTCAGTGCCTGCTCGGCGACCCTCGTCGCCAGCGGCTTCTTCATGATGTCCCACACCAGTAGCTTGTGGTACGCCCGCACCGGCAGCGCCTTGTCGTTGTCGACGCCGAACGCGCACTTGAGCCACCAGTACGGCGAGTGCAGCGCGTGCGCGTGGTGGGTGCCGTACGGCTTGAGGCCCGCCTCGCGGATCCGGGCGAGGAGCTGCTCGGCCCGGTAGATGCGGATGTGGCCGCCCTCGACCTCGTGGTAGGCGTCGGACAGCGTCCAGCAGACCTTCTCGGGGCCGTAGCGCGGCACGGTGACCGCGATGCGCCCGCCGGGCTTGAGGACGCGGACCATCTCGGCCAGGACGCCCTTGTCGTCGGGGATGTGCTCCATCACCTCGGAGATGATGACGACGTCGAAGCACTCGTCCGGGAAGGGCAGGGCGAGCGCGTCGCCCTCCATCGCGGTGGCGGTGGCGCCGGCCGGGGCCTCGCCGGCCTCCTTCATCGCCGCGAACCACTTGGCGACCTCGCGGATCTCCTCGCCGTTCTGGTCCAGCGCGACGACCCGGGCGCCGCGCCGGTAGCACTCGAACGCGTGCCGTCCGGCGCCGCAGCCGAGGTCCAGGACGCGGTCTCCCGGGGCGAGCGGGAACCGGGAGAAGTCGACGGTCAGCACGTGGCCCTGCTTTCGGGATAGACGCCGGTGTCACTGGTGGTCGGGGGTGGAGTCGCGGTCGCAGTCCTCGAAGTGGCCGGGTCGGAGGGGCCGATGGCCTCCCGGTAGCGGGCGACCGTGCCCTCGGCGGCGCGGGCCCAGGTGAAGTGCCGCAGCACGCGTTCGCGTCCGGCCGCGCCGAGCCTGGCCCGCAGTTCGCGGTCGCCGAGCAGCCGGTTCAGTCCGGCGGCCAGCGCGTCCGCGTCGCCGGGCGGGACCGCGAGGCAGGTCTCCCCGTCGGGTCCGGCCACCTCCGGGACGGCCCCGCCGGTGGTGGCGAGCAGCGCGGTGCCGGTCGCCATGGCCTCGGCGGCGGGCAGCGAGAACCCCTCGTACAGCGACGGCACGCACGCGACCTCCGCCGACCGCACGAGGCCGACCAGTTCGGCGTCCGAGATGCCCTTGACGAACTCGACGGCGTCCTCGAGGCCGTACCGCTCGATCGCCTGCGCGACGGGTCCCTCCGCGGGCCGCTTGCCGACGACGACGAGGTGGGCCCTGGGGTGCTCGGTGCGCGCCTTGGCCAGTGCCTCGACGAGGAAGACCAGGCCCTTGAGCGGCACGTCGGCGCTGGACGTCGTCACGATCCGGCCCGGCACCCGCGGCACCGACGGGTCGGGCGAGAACAGGTCGGTGTCGGCGCCGATGTGGACGACGTGGATGCGGTCGTCCCGGACGCCGAGGTGGTCGACGATCTCCTGGCGGGAGGTGCCGGAGACGGTGAGCACGGAGGGCAGGCGGCGCGCGACGCGCTTCTGCATCCGGGTGAAGGCGTACCAACGGCGTACCGAGTAGCGGCGCTTGCGGCCTTCGGCGGCGTCCAGCTCGAGTTGCCGGTCGACGGTGATGGGGTGGTGGATGGTGGTGACGAGGGGTGCGCCCACGTCGCCCAGCAGGCCGTAGCCGAGGGTCTGGTTGTCGTGGACGACGTCGAAGTCGCCGCGGCGGGCGCGCAGATGGCGGCGGGCGCGCAGCGAGAACGTCAGGGGCTCCGGGAAGCCGCCGGTCCACATCGTGCCGACCTCGAGCGCGTCGATCCAGTCGCGGTACTCGTCGCGCTTCGGGGTGCGGAAGGGGTCGGGCTGGCGGTAGAGGTCGAGGCTGGGCAGCTCGGTGAGGGACAGCCGGTTCCCGACGAGGGGGCCCTCGTCGAGCACGGGGTAGGGCTGGGCGCCGATGACCTCGACCCGGTGGCCGAGGCGGGCCAGTTCGCGCGAGAGGTGGCGGACGTAGACGCCCTGGCCGCCGCAGAACGGGTTTCCCTTGTACGTGAGGAGTGCGATGCGGAGCGGTCGCAAGCCGTCGGCGGCGGGCTCCGGACGGGGACCCGTCTGACTGGCCTCGGCGGTCACTCTGGGCCCCCTTCTCACTGCGCTCCCGTGACACTACGTCGGGACGTTAATCTAGAACAAGTTTCAGACTTGATCGTCAGAGGCTCCGAATCTACCGGCAGGTAGGGAAGCTGTGACGAGTGGATCAGGTGATTCACGCCACGGCGCGACACGCCGCCGGGCCGGGTGAGGGGGAGAAGGTGACCAAGGTGGCCAACGGGGACAGGGCAAAAGCAGAAGCGGAAGCGGAAGCGGCCGGTTCCGCGCCCCGCTCCGCCGCCCCGCCCCTCACCGAGCGGCAGCGGGAGCGCCGCCGCCGCATCCTGCACGCGACCGCCCGGCTGGCCTGCCGGGGCGGCTTCGAGGCGGTGCAGATGCGGGAGGTCGCGGAGTCCTCGCAGGTCGCCCTCGGCACGCTGTACCGCTACTTCCCGTCCAAGGTGCATCTGCTGGTCGCGACCATGCACGACCAGCTGGAGCGGCTGCACGGCACCCTGCGCAAGAGCCCGCCCACCGGTGCGACGGCCGCGGACCGGGTGGCGCAGACCCTGATGCGGGCCTTCGGCGCGCTCCAGCGCGAGCCCCGGCTGGCCGAGGCGATGGCCCGTGCCCTGACCTTCGCCGACCGCGGCGTCTCCGCCGAGGTCGACCAGGTCTCCCGGCAGACCACGGCGATCATCCTGGACGCCGTCGGCGGCCTGGAGAACCCGACGCCCGAGCAGCTGTCGGCCGTCCGGGTGATCGAGCACACCTGGCTCTCGACCCTGATCACCTGGCTCGCCGGCCGCACGTCCCTCGCCCAGGTGCGGGTGGACATCGAGACGGTGTGCCGGCTCATCGACCTGACGGACGCCGGCACGGTCGACGTGACGGAACCCGGGGCGGTCGCGGGAGGGGACGCGGCGCACCTCTGAGGGCGGCCCGTGTTCAGCCCAGGTGGGAGCGGATCAGCTCCGCTGCGGCGGGCAGCAGCTCCACCTCGTCGCGGCTCATGGTCGGGTTGGCCGCCCGTCGCCGCAGCGCCTGGGCGAGCCCGTCCGGCGTGAGGGCGGACGGGTCGGCCAGCAGCGCGGCCAGCATGACCGCGGCGGGCCCGGCCATCGCCCCGTCACCGGCCGCCACCTGGGCGAGGATCACCGCGGACGTGCCCCAGTCGAGGCCGGGGTCGCCCTCCTCGGCGTTGGACCAGTCGATGACCCGGGGCCCGTCGGCCGTGAGGATCACGTTGTCCGGGTGCAGGTCCAGGTGGAGGACGCGCACACCCGGGTCGGCGGACCGGAACGCGGGCACCTCGTGCAGCTGCCGCAGCAGCCGGGCGAGCACGGCGCCCGCCTCGTCCGGCGTCAGCGCGCCGTCCTCCCACGCCCGCAGCATCGTCGGCCCGGACAGCCGCTCCATGACCAGGTCCGTACGCGGTCCCCCGGGCCCGCCGGGCCGCACCCGGGGCACCGGATAGCCGTGCGCCCGTACGTGCTCCATCACCGCGGCCTCGGCCGCGGCGTCCCCGAAGCCCTCCCGGTCGCGCCGCAGCACCCACCCCGCGTCGGCCTCGTACACGTCGGCCGTACGCCCCGTCCCGATCAGTCTCCCCGTCCGCATGCCCGGAACGTATCCCCCGGCCGCCCCTGCCGTCCGGCCACCCCTCGGCCCGGACCCGGGGGGCGGGTAAAGTGGCGGCGTCGTCATCACCCGTACGGGGGGAAGCCGGTGCAATTCCGGCGCTGACCCGCAACCGTGAGCCGCCCGCCGAGCCCTTCGAGGCTT
Source organism: Streptomyces sp. BBFR51 (assembly GCF_044591655.1). Classification (NCBI taxonomy): domain Bacteria; kingdom Bacillati; phylum Actinomycetota; class Actinomycetes; order Kitasatosporales; family Streptomycetaceae; genus Streptomyces; species Streptomyces sp. BBFR51. The sequence goes on from NZ_CP172448.1 coordinate 2,603,503, forward strand.
CGCGACGGTGAGCCGGACTGCCCCGCACGGATGTGACCGGCTCACGTGCCCGGCGCCGCCGGCGCACGGGCACCGTCGAGGCATACGGGGCCGAGCCGCCGGGGGTGCCCCGTGCTGCCCGGCCCCGCACAGGGAAAGGCACCCGCCGATCATGAACGTCCGCCGTCGCAGCAGCGCCGCGGCTCTGGCCGCCATAGCCGTGATCGGCGCCGCCGCCGCGCCCGCGGTCGCCGCCGATCCGTCGCCGTCCGCCTCCGCACCGTCCGCGCCGTCCTCGGCGCCCTCGTCTTCCGGGCTGTTCGGCACCACCGATCCCCAGTACGACGGCGTCTGGCGCCAGTCCCTCGCCCTGCTCGCCCAGAAGACGGCGGGCGTGATCCCGTCGTCGAAGGCCGTGGAGTGGCTCACGGACCAGCAGTGCGACAACGGCGCCTTCGCCCCCTTCCGCGCCGACCCGGCCAAGGCCTGCGACGCCAAGACCATGGTCGACACCAACAGCACGGCCGCCGCCGTCCAGGCGCTGTGGGCCGTCGGCGGGCACGGCGAGGTCCTCGAGGACGCCCTCGGCTGGCTGAAGTCCGTGCAGAACAAGGACGGCGGCTGGGGCTACAGCCCCGGCGGCCCCAGCGACGCCAACTCCACCTCCGTCGTCATCGGCGCGCTGACCGCCACCGAGACCGACCCCGAGCAGGTCGTCAAGGACGGCAAGTCCCCGTACGACGCCCTGCTGACGTTCGCCCTGCCCTGTGCCGAGGACGAGGGCGAGGGCGCCTTCGCCTTCCAGCCCGACAAGGACGGCAAGCTGCTCGCCAACGCGGACGCCACCGCCGCAGGTGTCCTCGGCGTGCTCGGCAAGGACCTGGTCGCCGAGGCGGGGAAGAAGGCCGACGCCGCCACCTGCGCCGACGCGAAGAAGCCGACCCGCGAGCAGGCCGCCGCCAACGGCGCCGCGTACCTCACCGCCGCCCTCGCCGAGGACGGCCACCTCAAGTCCGCCCTCGGCGGCTCCGCCGACCAGCCCGACTACGGCAACACCGCCGACGCCGTCGTCGCCCTCGCCGCACGGGGCGGCGCGGACCGGGCGGCGAAGCCGCTGGCCTGGCTGGAGAAGAACGCCGCGAAGTGGGCCGAGGAGAGCGGCCCCGCCGCCTACGCCCAGCTGATCTTCGCCGCCCACGCCACGGGCACCGACCCGCGCGACTTCGGCGGCACGGACCTGGTCGAGTCGCTGAACGCCACGGGTCCCGCACCGCGGGGAGTGACGGCGAGCGACACCGCGACCGCCGGCGACAAGGCCGCGGACGAGGACGAGAAGAAGGACGACTCCCCCTTCGGCGTCTGGTGGTTCGTCGGCGTCTGCCTGGTCTTCGGCATCGGCATCGGTTTCCTGCTCAGCAACCGCAACAAGAGGCAGCAGCCGTGACCCGCCGCGTCGCCCTCCTCTTCCTGGCCGCGTTCCTGCTGATCGGGAGCGCGGGCCAGGCGCAGGCCGCCGGTTACCGCTACTGGTCCTTCTGGGACCGCGACGGCGACCACTGGGTCTACGCCACCCAGGGCCCCTCCCTGGTCCGCCCCTCCGACGGCGACGTGCAGGGCTTCCGCTTCGCGGTGAGCGAGGACTCGGGCGACGCGGCCCAGCCGCGCGGCGGCGGTGCGGACTTCGACTCGATCTGCGCGAGGACGCCGCCTAAGGACGGCAGCAAGCGGGTGGCCCTGGTCCTCGACTTCGGTACGGCCTCCGACGCCCCCTCCGGCGAGACCCCGCCGGCCCCGCGCACGGCCTGCGCCCAGGTCTCCCCCGACGCGACGACGGCCGACGCCCTGGCCGCCGTCGCGGACCCCCTGCGCTACAACACCAACGCCCTGCTGTGCGCGATCGCGGGCTATCCGAAGACGGGGTGCGGGGAGCAGGTGTCACAAAAGGCCGACCCGACGGCCTCCGCCGCCCCGGACCAGAAGTCCGCACAGGACGACGACGGCCCGTCGGTCGGCCTCTACGCGGGCATCGCCGTCGTCGCCGCCCTGGGTGCGGCAGGAGCCTGGCAGGCAAGGCGGCGCAGAAATGCCCCCAACTGAGCCCGCGGGCAGTCGTGCCGCCGGGGCGGCGCCCGTCCCACCGAGCGGCGGCACCCCGCCGGCGCGGGCCGGCGCCCCCACCCCCCGCCGGCGCCGCGAGACCGTACACCCCGGCGCCTGGTGGCTCTGGGCGCTGGCCCTCGGCACCGCCGCCACCCGCACCACCAACCCCCTCCTCCTCGCCCTCCTCATAGCGGTCTCCGCCTACGTCGTGGTCACCCGCCGCCCCCACGCCCCCTGGTCCCGCTCCTACGGCGCCTTCGTCAAACTCGCCCTGGCCGTCCTCGTCATCCGCCTCCTCTTCACCACGGTCCTCGGCTCTCCCATCCCCGGCACCCACACCCTCCTCACCCTCCCCGAAGTCCCCCTCCCCGACTGGGCGCAGGGCATCCGCCTCGGCGGCCGGGTCACCGCCGAGGGCCTCACCTTCGCGCTGTACGACGCGATGAAGCTGGCCACCCTCCTCATCTGCGTCGGCGCCGCGAACGCCCTCGCCAACCCCTCCCGCCTCCTCAAGTCCCTCCCCGGCGCCCTGTACGAGATGGGCGTGGCCGTCGTCGTCGCCCTCACCTTCGCCCCGAACCTCATCGCCGACGTCCAGCGCCTGCGCGCCGCCCGCCGCCTGCGGGGCCGCCCGGACAGGGGCCTGCGCGGCCTGCTCCAGGTCGGGCTCCCGGTGCTGGAGGGCGCCCTGGAACGCTCCGTCGCCCTCGCCGCCGCGATGGACGCCCGCGGCTACGGCCGTACCGCCCAAGTCCCGGCCCGAGTACGCCGTACCACCGCCGCCCTCACCCTGGGCGGCCTGCTCGGCGTCTGCGCGGGGACGTACGGGCTGCTGACGGCCGCGGGCGGCACGTACGGCGTCCCCGTCCTCGTCGCCGGTGTCGCCGCCGCGCTCGCGGGCCTGTGGCTCGGCGGCCGCCGGACGGTCCGCACCCGTTACCGCCCGGACCGCTGGGACGGCCGCGCCTGGCTGGTCACCGCGTCCGGCGCGGCGGTCGCGGCGCTGCTGTTCCTGGCCGCCGCCCGCGACCCGGCGGCGCTGCACCCGGGCGTGGTCCCGCTGGTCGCGCCGTCGCTGCCGCTGTGGCCGGCGGCGGCCGTACTCGTCGGCCTGCTCCCGGCGTTCGTCACCCCCGCACCCGAGACCGCTGTGAAGGAGCCGTCGTGATCCGCTTCGAGAACGTGTCGGTCACGTACGACGGCGCCGCCGAACCCACGGTCCGAGGCGTGGACTTCGAGGTCCCGGAGGGCGAACTCGTCCTGCTCGCCGGCCCGTCGGGGGTCGGCAAGTCCACCGTCCTCGGCGCGGTCGGCGGCCTGGTCCCGCACTTCACCGGCGGCACGCTGAGCGGCAGGGTCACCGTGGCCGGCCGCGACACCCGCACCCACAAGCCGCGCGAACTCGCCGACGTGGTCGGCACCGTCGGCCAGGACCCGCTCTCCCACTTCGTGACGGACACCGTGGAGGACGAACTCGCGTACGGCATGGAGTCCCTGGGCCTGGCCCCGGACGTGATGCGCCGCCGCGTCGAGGAGACCCTCGACCTGCTCGGCCTGGCCGACCTCCGGTCCCGTCCCATCGCGACGCTGTCCGGCGGTCAGCAGCAGCGGGTCGCCATCGGCTCGGTCCTCACCCCGCACCCCGACGTACTGGTCCTGGACGAGCCGACCTCGGCCCTGGACCCCGCCGCCGCCGAGGAGGTCCTGGCCGTCCTCCAGCGTCTCGTCCACGACCTCGGCACCACGGTCCTGATGGCCGAGCACCGTCTGGAGCGCGTCGTCCAGTACGCCGACCAGGTCGTCCTGCTCCCGGCCCCGGGCGCGCCCCCGCTCCTCGGTCTCCCGGCGGACGTGATGGCCGTGTCCCCGGTGTATCCGCCAGTGGTGGGCCTGGGCAGGCTGGCGGGCTGGTCCCCGCTGCCGCTGACGGTCCGCGACGCCCGACGCCGCGCCGCCCCGCTGCGGGAGCGGCTGGCCGACCGGGAGATCCCGGACCGCACACCGCCGGCGTCCACGCTGCCGACGCCGCCGCCGCTGCGGCCCGCCGCCCGCCGTTGGCGGTTCCGTACTCGGGCCGCGGAGCCGGGCGCCGCCCCCTCCCCGTACGCCGCCGAGGTCCGTTCGCTCGCCGTCCGCCGCGACCGCGTCCAGGCCCTGCGCCACGTCGACCTGACCGTGTCCCCCGGCGAGACGGTCGCCCTGATGGGCCGCAACGGTGCCGGGAAGTCGACCCTCCTCTCCGCGCTCGTGGGCCTGGTCGAACCGTCCGCCGGTTCCGTGCGCGCCGGTGACGCCGTGCCGCACCGCACCGCCCCCCGTGACCTCGTACGCCGCGTCGGACTGGTCCCGCAGGAGCCGCGCGACCTGCTGTACGCCGACACGGTCGCCGCCGAGTGCGCGGCCGCCGACCGGGACGCGGACGCGCCGCCCGGCACCTGCCGCGCGGTGCTGACTGAGCTGCTCCCCGGCATCGCGGACGACACGCATCCCCGGGACCTCTCGGAGGGCCAGCGCCTGACTCTCGCCCTGTCCGTCGTCCTGACGGCCCGTCCTCCGCTTCTCCTCCTGGACGAGCCGACGCGCGGCCTGGACTACGCGGCGAAGGCCCGGCTGGCCCGCGTCCTGCGCGAGCTGGCGGCGGCGGGCCACGCGATCGTGCTGGCCACGCACGACGTGGAACTGACCGCCGAACTGGCCCACCGGGTCGTACTGCTCGCCGAGGGCGAGGTGATCGCCGACGGTCCGGCGGCGGACGTGGTGGTGGCCTCCCCGTCCTTCGCCCCGCAGGTCGCCAAGGTACTGGCGCCGAGGAAATGGCTGACGGTGGCGCAGGTGAAGGAGGCCCTGTCATGACCGGAAGCCGCGTCACTCCCGCTCCCGCTGCCGCTGTCGCTCCCCGCGACCGCCAGGTCCGCGCGGTCCGCCTCGGTCCCCGCTCGGTCGCCGCCCTCGTGCTGGTCAGCGCCGTGGGCGTGGCGGGTTTCGGCTGGCCCTTCCTGGCCCCGCCGGACGCCTCGCTGAACGCGCACGCGCAGGACGCGCCGTGGCTGTTCGCGGGCGTGCTGGTGCTGCTGGTGGCCGTGGTGGCGGCGACGATCTCGGAGTCGGGCCTGGGGCCGAAGGCGGTGGCGATGCTCGGCGTGCTGGCGGCGGCGGGCGCGGCCCTGCGGCCCATCGGCGCGGGGACGGCCGGCCTGGAGCCGATGTTCTTCCTCATGGTCCTCAGCGGCCGGGTCCTGGGCCCCGGCTTCGGCTTCGTCCTCGGCTCCATCACGATGTTCGCGTCCGCGCTGCTCACGGGCGGGGTGGGGCCGTGGATGCCGTTCCAGATGCTGGCGATGGGCTGGTTCACGATGGGCGCGGGCCTGCTGCCGGGCCCCGACCGCCTGCGCGGCCGCGCGGAGTTGCTCATGCTGGCCGCCTACGGCTTCCTGGCCGCCTTCGCCTACGGCACGGTCATGAACCTCGCGGGCTGGACCTTCATGAACACGCTCGCCTCGAACATCGCCTTCGACCCGGACGCGTCGATCCCCGCCAACCTGGCCCGCTTCGCGGCCTACTGCCTGGCCACGTCCCTCGGCTGGGACGGAGGCCGCGCCGCCATGACGGTCGTCCTGACCCTCGCACTCGGCACCCCCGTCCTCAAGGCCCTCCGCCGCGCGACCCGCAGAGCGGCCTTCGAGGCCCCGGTCACGTTCGAGAAGGCCGACGAGGTGAGCCGCCCCAGGTGACGGGGTTCACCTACGAAGCGGCCTTCGTAGCCGACGGACGGCGGCGACCCCTGATCCCCCGGGCCACCGCCTTCGCGTGTCCGGGCGGTGGTGTTCCTGGCGTCAACGGTTCAGGTCCAGCACCGGAAGACCGCGCCCCTCGTACGCCTTCGGATCCACCGTGGCGATCAGCGCGTCTGCACCCCACTCGGGCAGATGACGAGCCGCGTGGACGGCCGCGCCGATTCCCGACGGCACACCGTCGCGACTCATCCGTGCAACCGCGAGCATTGCGGGGTAATCGAGGTCAACGGTGTGCACCACGTCCAGCTGTCCGACGTGCTCGGCGATGCCGAGAAGTTCGTTCTCCGCCTCCAGAACGGACAGGGTCGGCACCCACAAACGGGTCTCCGTCTCGAAGTGGGCCCGGTGGATCAGGGCGGACACCTGCCGATTGCCCGACAGCGCCACGAGCGTGGGCGTGTCGAGGACCAGGTGGTGCAGGATCACGCGGGCTCACCCTGCTGCCGGGCGAACGCCTCCCGGAGCCTGCGTCCCATCACCGCGCTCTCCTCGTCACCCACCTCGACTCCGAAGTTGTCGGCGAGATAGGCGCGCGCCCGCTCGGCCCGCTCCCGACGCTCCTCCTCTGTCAGCGTCGACTCCGCGAACTCCTGCACCAGGGACCGGATCGACGTCCCCCGCGCCTCCGCGATCACTGCCAACCGGTCCCGCACCTCGGCCTGAACCCTGATCATCGCATCGCTCATGCCCGGAGTATACGCCTGCGTATACGCTCGGGTCCGCGAAGAGCCGACAACGCTCAGGCCGCGGTGAACTCGTTCTCCCGACCCCGCTTCAGCCCGGAATCGCGGCGCACCGGTGCGTCGGCTCAGCCGGGCAGTGCGTCGTCCAACTGCGCCCGCTCCGCCTCGCTCAGCTTCAGCTCGGCCGCCTTCGCGGAGTCCTGGATCGATGCCGGGCGGCTGGCTCCCGGCACCGGGATTATCGCCGGGGAGCGGGTCAGCAGCCAGGCCAGGGCGATCTGCTGCGGGCTGGTGCCGTGCTCGGCCGCGATGCGGTGGAAGGCGGTGCTCGCGGAAGCTGGTCCGGCCGGTCCGGAGGGTCCGGAGGGTCCGTCGAGGGAGCTGCGGGAGATGCCGCCCAACGGGCTCCAGGGCAGGAAGGCCAGTCCCAGCCGCGTGCTCAGCCGCAGCTCGGGCTCGCTTTCGCGCACGGCGGGCGAGTACTGGTTCTGTACGGAGACGAGCCCGTCGCCGAGGATCGCGTGCGCCTCGTGGATCTGGCCGGTGGTGACGTTGGAGATCCCGGCGGCACGGATCGTTCCGGCGTCGAGCAACTCGCGCAGCGCGCCCACTGAATCCGCCCAGGGCACGGCCGGGTCCGGCTTGTGCAGCTGGTACAGGCCGATGGCGTCGCCGCCCAGGCGCTTCAGGGAGTCCTCGGCGGCCCGCTTGAGGTGGGCGGGGCCGGCGGTGACGGTCCAGCTGCCGTCGCCGGGGCGTCCGCGGCCGCCCTTGGTGGCGACGAGGATCTGCGAGGTGTCGCCGCCGTAGGAGGCCAGGGCGCGGGCGACGAGGAGTTCGTTGTGGCCCCTCTCGTCGGCGTGCCAGTGGTAGCTGTCGGCGGTGTCGATGAGCGTGACCCCGGCGTCCAGGGCGGCGTGGATGGTGGCCGTCGCCCGCTCTTCGTCCGGGCGGTGCTCGATGGAGAGCGGCATGGCGCCCAGGCCGACGGCACTGACGGTGGTGTTTCCGATCGTGCGGTATCGCATGGTCCGTCCGTTCCTCAGGCGTGGGCGCCGGATGCGTCGAGGGCTTCGGTGACGGCACCGGGAAGCCAGTCGGTCGTGTGGGAGAAGCGGAAGCCGAGGGCCTTCGCGCGGGCGTTGCTCATGGCGTAGTGGCGGTCGAAGGAGAACGGGGAGGCCGGCTCGCCCGCGGCGACGCTGTGGAACACGGCTTCCCGGCCGGTCCGCGCGGCGATCACGGCGGCCAGGCCGCGGACGTCGAGCGGGCCGTCGGAGCAGGCGTTGACCGGGCCCACGGCGTCGGTGCCCGTGGCCGCCCACACCAACAGGTCCGCCAGCTCCTCGTAGTGGACGAAGACCGTGGGCAACGCCTCGGCGTGCACCAGGATCCGCGTGCCCCGGACGATGTGACCGACGTAGTGCGCCAGTCGGCCGGTGAACTCCTGGGCGCCGCCACCGAGCACGTGGGCGCTGCGCACGGAGGCGAAGTCGAACCCGTGATGCCGGGCGAAGACGGCCTCCGCCTGGCGCTTGCCCTCGGCGTAGTGCGCCTCCAGGTACGCCGTGTCGTGCCAGGGCAGGTCGGTGCGCACCAGCCACGCGGCGGGGTCCACGATCGTCTCCGGCACCAGGGTGTCGTGCGGGACGGCGGGCAGGGCGGCGGTCGCCGGATCGTAGACCTCGATGGTGGAGGTCATGACGTAGCGCCGGGTGCGGCCGCCGAAGACCCGGGCGGCGACGGCGGCCTGCACGGGGGTGTAGCAGACCTGGTCGACGACGACGTCGAAGGTGCGGGAGCCGAGCGCGGCGGTCAGGGCGGCCTCGTCGTCGCGGTCGACGACGAGGTGCTCCACACCGGGCGGCGGCGGCACCGAACCGCGGTTGATGACTGTGACCCGGTGACCGGCGGCCTGAAGGCGCGTCACCAGGAGCTTCCCGAAGTACCGGCTTCCGCCGATCACGCAGATCTTTCTGATCTTTCGCATGCGCCCATCCTGGGCATCTACGGTCGACAGCAGAAGTGCCCATCTACTGGATACGTATGAAGGAAAACTGTTGATCGATGTGCAGCGGCTGCGGGTCCTGCGGGCCGTGGCGGAACACGGCAGCTTCAACCGGGCGGCGGCCGCCCTCCACCTCACCCCCTCGGCCGTGTCCCAGCACGTCGCCGCACTTGAGCGCAGCCTCGGCGCCCAGGTCGTGGCGCGCAGCACCCGTGGCGTCACGCTCACCCCGGCCGGCCGGATCATGGTCGGGGCCGCGGAGTCGGTCGCCGCGGAGCTCGTACACGCCAAACAGCAGGTCGACCGGCTCGGCAGCGGTCGCACCCGGCTTACCGTCGCCACCTTCACCAGCGGCGGCAGACTCCTCCTGCCCGGCGCGCTCACCCACCTCGCCGCGGCCCATCCCGACACCGTGGTCCACGTCAGGGAGGCCGAGCCGGAAGAGAGCCTGCCGCTGGTCCGCCAGGGCGCCGTGGACCTCGCCCTCGCCTACCACTTCGACGGCCCGCTGCCCGGCCGGCCGGGCCAGAGCTCCAGCCTGGAGTGGACGGCACTCATGGACGACCCCCTGCACGTCGTCCTGCCCGAGGCCCATCCCCTGGCCGGCCGCGAGGCGCTCTCCCTCGCCGAACTGGCCGCCGAACCCTGGGTACTCGGCTGCCTGAAGACCGAGGCCTACCTGCGCCGCCACGCCGAACGCGCCGGGTTCGACCCGCAGGTGCGCGGCACGACGACCGACTACTTCTTCGCCCGCTCGCTCGTCGCCGCGGGCATGGGGATCTCGCTGATCCCCTCCATCGCGCAGACCCCGCCGACACCAGGACTGCGCACCGTCCCGATCACACCGCCGACTCCGACCCGGCACCTCGGCATCGCCACGATCCACCGCCGCGACCACCCCCAGGCCGGCACCCTGATACAGGCCCTCCAGGACCAGGCCCGTCGGCTCGGTCGGTGGACCAGCGCGATGTGAGGGTGGTCCGGGGTGCCGGGGCAGACGTGGAGTTGCAGGTTGTTGCCGCCGGCCATGTCGATCAGGGTGACGGCTCAGTGCGTGCCCTCGGTGAGATCCCGGAGCGCTCGAAGCAGTTGCGCTCGTTGCGCCTCGTCGAGAGGTGCGAAGAGGTCCCGCAGGACACCCGTCGCCAGCTGCCGGCCTTCCGCGAGTGCCGCCTGCCCCGACTCGGTGAGCGCGTGATCGAGGCGTCGTCCATGGCCTGCGGACCGGGTGATGAGCCCGCGATCCACGAGCCGGTTCGCGAGGGTGCCGAACGCCTGGTCGCTCTGGAACGTCGCGACGGCGAGTTCGTGCCCGGAGGCTCCGGGCATCCGCTCGATGGCGCGCAGCGCGTCCCACTGGACGAGGCTGACCCCGGTCTCGCGCAGCGCGGCGTCCATCGTGCGGTGGTTGCGGTACTGGGCACGCTTGATGGCCTGCCCGAGGGCTTCCAGGTCGGTCGTCATGGTGGTACCGTATCAACACTCGTATATAAACATGTTGATTCACAGCGGAGCGCCATGAACAACGCCATGAACCTCTCTCTCCTCGAAGACCTTCCCGCCCTCCAGGCCGGCTCCCCCGCGTCACGCACGGCACTCGTGCTGCACGGCGGCGGTGGACCCCGGACCGTCGCGCCCGTCGTGGGGCACCTCGCCGCCACCATGCACGCGTGCGCGCCCACGCATCCCGGCTGGGAGGGCACGGCGCGCCCCGACTCCATCGCCTCGGTCGCCCAGCTCGCGGCCGCCTACCTCGCGCGCCTGCGCGAGCAGGAAGAGCGCGACGTCGTGCTGATCGGGTCCTCGATCGGCGGGTGGGTCGCTCTCGAGATGGCGGTCCAGGCCGCGGCGGCCGACGACCGCTACGCAGGCGTGATCGGGGCCGTGGTCGTCATCGACGGCGTCGGTGCGGTGGTGGACGGCGAACCCGTCGCGGACTTCTTCGCCCTCGACGCCCGCGGACTCGCCGAGGCCGCCTGGCACCACCCGGAGCGCGGTTACGTCGACCCGGCCGGCCTCACCGACGAGCAGCGCGCGACCCAGCGGGCGAACGGACGCGCCATCGCCGCCGTCGCGGGCCGGAGCATGAGCGATCCGACGTTGCTCGGCCGGCTCGGCGCGGTGGACGTCCCGGCACTCGTGGTGTGGGGCGAGAGCGACCGCATCGTCACGCCGGCCCATGGACGGGCCGTCGCACGCGCGATACCCGGCGCGCGGTTCGTCGAGGTCCCGGAAGCCGGACACCTCCCTCACCTCGAAGCTCCGGACGCGACCTGGGCGGCGATCGACCCCTTCCTCGCAGAGCTCAGGATCTGACCGGTCCAGGTCAACGTTTCTGTTCGATTTATCGTCTTCGCACGTGTCCCTGCCGTGCACCCCGATGACGCCGAACGGAAACCGCGACCGTGGTCCCTGCCGAACTGACCGTCCCCCGGCCCGAACGGCGTCGGGAAAGACGTCCGAGCGAGGCCCTGCGTGCCTTCGGGCACCGGCATCGTGTGCCGCTGCTCGCGACGCTGCCCACCATTCCGCTGTACGTGGTGTGGTGGGCGTTTCTCGCCACGGGCGGCGGTGACCTCGCCGCGCAGCAGGCGTGGGCCGACTTCGCGTCGCGGCACGGCGGTTCGGCGTACGGGCTGTTCTGGTACGGCGGGATGCACACCGCCAACTACAGCGTGATCTCGCCGTACTTGATGGCCGTGCTCGGGGTGCGCACGGTCACCGTGGTGTCCGGTCTCGCCGCCTCCTGGCTGGCGGCCGTGCTGATCGTGCGGGGCGGGGTGCGCCGGCCGCTGTGGCCCGCGCTGCTCGCGTCGCTCGCGCTGTGGTGCAACGTCGCCTCGGGCCGGACCACGTTCGCGCTCGGCGTCGCCTTCGCCCTGGCCGCCTGCGTGCCGCTGGTCCGGGAGCGGCGGCTGTATCTCGCCGCCGGGTACGCGGCGCTCGCCACCATGGCCTCGCCGGTGGCCGGGCTGTTCCTGGCCGTCGTGGGGGCCGCGTTCCTGCTCGTACGGGACTGGCGGCGCGCCCTCGTCCTCCTGATACCCCCGGCCGGCGTCGTCGGACTGACGACGCTGCTGTTCCCCTTCACGGGGGAGCAGCCGATGCCGGCGGGCCGCATATGGCCGCCGGTCGTGCTCGGCCTCGCCCTCACCCTGTTCGCCCCGCGCACCTGGCGGGTCGCCCGGTGGAGCGGGGCCGTCTACGCGACCGGGACCGTACTGACGTACCTCGTCGCCTCGCCGGTCGGCACGAACGTCGAACGATTCGCGGAGCTGTTCGCGCCCGCCGTGCTGCTCGCGGCCCTGCTCACCGCTTCCCCGCTTGCCGCTTCCCCGCTTGCCGCTTCCCCTTCCCCGCTCGCCGCTTCCCCGCTTGCCGCTTCCCCGTTCACCGCGGCCCGGCTGCGGCGGCTCGCGCGCGGTCTGCTGGTCGTCGCGCTCGTCTTCTCCGTCGGGTGGGTGGGGAAGAAGACCGCCGACGATCTCAAGGAGTACACCGTCGTGCCCGCCTGGGCCGCGGAGACGGACGGTGTCGTGCACGCGCTGGAGGGGCTCGGCGCCGACCGCTCGCGGGTCGAGGTGGTGCCCGCCCGCAACCACCGCGAGGCGGCCCGGCTCGCCCCGCACGTCAACCTGGCCCGGGGCTGGAACCGGCAGCTCGACGTGGAACGCGCCCGCCTCTTCTACGACGGCACCTTCTCCGCCGCCACCTACCGGGAGTGGCTTGACCACTGGGCGGTCGGCTTCGTCGTCCTCCCTCTCGGCAAGCCGGACGGCCCGGCCAGGGCCGAGGCGGCGCTCGTGCGGGACCAGGAGCTGCGGCCCGGGTGGCTGGAGCCCGTGTGGCAGGACGCGCACTGGCGGGTCTACCGGGTGCGGGACGCCGTACCGCTCGTCTCCGCGCCGGGCACCGTCGTGACCGCCACCGGCGCCGACCTCGTGCTGCGCGTGGACCGGCCCGGCGCGGTCACCGTACGGGTCGCCTGGTCGCCATGGCTGCACAGCGACGGCGGATGCCTCGCCCAGGACGGCGAGTTCACCCGGCTGACCGTCGAGGCGCCAGGTGAGTACCGGCTCAGCTCCCGGTACGGTCCGTCGCCGGGTGCGGGGGATCACTGCTGAGGCCTTCGGCGGCGGTGGCGCCCTCCTTGGTCGGCGCGGGCGTCGGCTGAGGGGCCGGGGCTTGCGCGGCGTTGGCGGCCTCGGCCGCAGCCGTGACCGTCCGGGCCCTCGGGCCCTGGAACAGGTACGTCAGGCCGAAGCCCGCGGCGACCACGGCCGCGCCGCCCACCGCGTCCAGGACCCAGTGGTTGCCGGTCGCCACGATCGCCGAGACGGTGAAGAGCGGGTGCAGCAGGCCCAGGGCCTTCATCCACACCCTCGGCGCGATGAGCGCGATCACCACCCCGCACCACAGCGACCAGCCGAAGTGCAGCGACGGCATCGCCGCGTACTGGTTGGTCAGGTGCGTCAGCGTGCCGTAGTCCGGCTTCGTGAAGTCCTGCGCGCCGTGCACCGTGTCGATGATCCCGAGCCCCGGCATCAGCCGCGGCGGGGCCAGCGGGTAGAGCCAGAAGCCGACCAGGGCCAGCAGCGTGGCGAAGCCGAGGGAGGCGCGGGCCCACCGGTAGTCGACGGGGCGGCGCCAGTACAGGATGCCGAGGACGGTCAGCGGGACGATGAAGTGGAACGACGTGTAGTAGAAGTCGAAGAAGTCCCGCAGCCAGCCGACTCCGACCACCGCGTGGTTGATCGCGTGCTCGATGTCGATGTGCAGGAACCGCTCGAGGTCGAAGATCTGTTGGCCGTGCTCCTCCGCACGGGCCCGGCCCGCCGAGTTGCTGCCGCCGGTCGCCGCGAGGCGGACCTGGGAGTAGGCGGCGTAGGTGACCCGGATGAGGAGCAGCTCCAGGAGGAGGTTGGGGCGGGTGAGGACCCGGCGCAGGAACGGCAGCAGGGGGACGTGCTTGAAGCGGGTGGGGACCGGCGGCGCGGCACTCGTCGGGACCGGCGCGTCGAAGTGCGGCGACGTGCGCGGCAGGAACGGCACGGCGACGGCGGCGGCCAGGGCCGCGAGCAGGACGACGTTGTCGCGCAGCGGGTAGAGGGCCGACATGTTCGGCAGCATCATCTTCGCGGGCAGCGTCATGACCAGGACGACCGCGACCGGCCACACGTACCGGTCGGAGGCCCGTCTGCCGACCCGGCCGACGACCGCGGGCAGCACCCACAGCAGCTGGTGCTGCCAGGTCGCCGGGGACACGACCACGGCCGCGCAGCCGGTGACGGCGACCGCGAGCAGCAGCTGGCCGTCGCGGGCGTAGCGCACGGCGCGGCGCAGGGCGAGGACGGCGACGGCCGCGCCGAGGGCGAGGAAGAGGACGATCTCCAGGGGGCCGGAGAGGCCCAGTCGCAGCAGGACGCCGTGCAGCGACTGGTTGGCGAGGTCGTCGGCCTCCCCGCCCAGGCCCACGCCGGCCATGTGGTGGACCCAGTACGTGTACGAGTCGTGCGCCATGGCCGCCCAGGCGACGGCGGTGCAGGCGACGAACGTGAGCCCCGTCGTCGCGGCCGCCCGTCTGCGGTCGGTGAACCACAGCAGGGGAACGAAGAGGAGGACGGTCGGCTGGAACGCGGCGGCGACGCCGATCAGCACGCCGCCCACCCGGTCGCCGTGCTCTCCGCGTACGGCGAAGCAGCCCAGCAGGACCAGGAGGACCGGGATGATGCTGGTCTGGCCGAGCCAGAAGGCGTTGCGCACCGGGAGGGACAGCATCAGCAGGCTGATGGCGACCGGCGCCGCCAGCAGCGCCGTACGGCGTCCGACCGGCTTGGGCAGGGCGCGGGCGGCGACCAGGCCGAGGGCCACGACCAGCAGCAGCGAGCCGAAGGTCCAGCCCCAGCCGAGGGCCTGCTCGGCGGCGCGGGTGAACGGTTTGAGGACGAGGCCGACGAAGGGGGTGCCGGTGAACTGCGTGGAGTCGTAGAGGGATCCCTCCACGTGCAGGACGCCGTGCTCGCCGACCCAGGTCTCCAGGTCCGTCAGGCGTTCCCCGCGCGGCGTGGCGAGGACCGCGGCCACCTGTCTGACGGCGAGGACGGCGGCGACCAGCCACAGGCCGAGGCGCGCGACCCGCAGTCGTGCTCTGGTCGCGTCGGCGGCCGAGGCTCCGAAGGACTCCGCCGGTCGCCCACTGTGCTCCGCATTCGCCACGCCTCGTCGGCCTCCCGCCCCGTTCGTACCGTCCGCACGTACCCTACGTACCGCGCTCGTGTACGCAGTGTGTCGTCCCTGCGAACCCTATGAGGCTCGCACCACCCCCGGAGGAAGACGCGAGCGACCCCCACTCAACCTGACTGCCGCCCGCTTTTCGATTCGGGGAGCGAGAAGGATCACAGCTCGCGGGTGGGGGCACGGCGCGCGGCTCGCGCATGTCCCCTGCGTGCATGCCACTTTGGTGCACTGTGCAACGAAAAGCATACCGGGCGTAAGCGGCGCATCAACGCCTATGGTCGTTTTTCCGCCCGTGGCCGAGTGCCGCGGGCTCTTTCCGGCCCGGCGACAGTGCCGCCGTGCGGGTCGTGGCGTCCCTGTTCCCGTCGAAAGGTAGGCGAGCGAAGTCTTGTCGGCCGCCCCCGTCGCCACTCACCCGTCCCGCACGACCCCCGCGCCCGTCCCCCCGCGTGCCGTCGCCGCGCCCACCGCCACCGATCCCGCGCTCGTCCGGCGTGCCGTCAAGGCGGCGGCGCTCGGCAACGCGATGGAGTGGTTCGACTTCGGCGTCTACAGCTACATCGCCGTGACGCTGGGCAAGGTCTTCTTCCCCTCGGGCAACCCGACCGCGCAGTTGCTCTCCACGTTCGGCGCCTTCGCCGCCGCGTTCCTGGTCCGACCCCTTGGCGGCATGGTCTTCGGGCCGCTCGGGGACCGGGTCGGACGGCAGAAGGTGCTCGCCGTGACGATGATCATGATGGCGGCGGGCACGTTCGCCATCGGGCTGATCCCCTCGTACGCGACGATCGGCGTCTGGGCGCCGGTGCTGCTGCTGGTCGCGCGGCTGGTGCAGGGGTTCTCCACGGGCGGCGAGTACGCGGGCGCGTCCACCTTCATCGCCGAGTACGCGCCGGACAGGCGACGCGGGTTCCTGGGGAGCTGGCTGGAGTTCGGCACGCTCGCCGGGTACATCGGCGGCGCGGGCCTGGTGACGCTGATGACGGCGCTGCTGTCGGACGGCGACCTGACGTCCTGGGGCTGGCGCATCCCCTTCCTGATCGCCGGGCCGATGGGCATCGTCGGACTGTATCTGCGGATGCGGCTGGAGGAGACGCCGGCGTTCGCGGCCGAGGTCGAGAAGGCGGAGGCGACGCGGAAGAAGGTGCCGCTGCGGGAGATGGTCACCGGGCAGTGGCGGGCCCTGCTGCTCTGCGTCGGTCTGGTGCTGGTCTTCAACGTCACCGACTACATGCTGCTGTCGTACATGCCGAGCTACCTGACCAGCGAGCTGAAGTACGACGAGACGCACGGGCTGCTCGTGGTGCTGGCCGTGATGGCGCTGATGATGGTCGTCCAGCCGTTCGCGGGCGCGCTGACCGACCGGGTCGGGCGGCGGCCGGTGATCGCGGCGGGCTGCGCGGGCTTCCTGCTGCTGTCCGTCCCGGCGCTGCTGCTGATCCGCGAGGGCAGCCTGCTCGCGGTGGGGCTCGGCATGGCCGCGCTGGGGATGCTGCTGGTCTGCTTCACGGCGTCGATGCCGTCCGCGCTGCCGGCGCTGTTCCCGACACGGGTGCGGTACGGCTCGCTGTCGATCGGCTTCAACGTCTCGGTGTCCCTGTTCGGCGGGACGACTCCGCTGGTGGTGACGGCGCTGATCGGCGCGACGGGCGACATGATGATGCCCGCGTACTACATGATGGCCGCGGCCGTGGTCGGTGGCGTGGCGGTGTGGTTCATGACGGAGTCGGCGGGCCGGCCGCTGCCGGGTTCGGCTCCCGCGGTGGAGGCCACCCCCGGAAAACGCCTCTGAAAGAACCTGCGGTGCCCGCACCCCGAGTCTATATTCGTTAGCGCAACTACTTAGAAGAGCTAACTAGACCGACTGGAGACACGGGGTGCACACCGGCATGAGCGAGTCGCAGCTCTGGGACGACGTCGACACCTACTTCATCACCCACCTCGCACCCGACGACGACGTCCTGACGGCCGCCCGCAGGGAGAGCGACGCCGCCGGACTGCCCCCGGTGAACGTCGCCGCCAACCAGGGCAAGCTCCTCCAGCTCCTCGCCCAGATCCAGGGCGCCCGCACCATCCTGGAGCTCGGCACCCTCGGCGGCTACAGCACCATCTGGCTGGCCCGCGCCCTGCCCGCCGACGGCCGCCTGGTCACGCTGGAGTACAGCGCCCGGCACGCCGAGGTCGCCACCCGCAACATCGCCCGCGCCGGCCTCGACGCCCTCGTCGACGTACGCGTGGGCCCGGCCCTGGAGTCGCTGCCCAAGCTCGCCGACGAGAACCCGCCGCCCTTCGACCTGGTCTTCATCGACGCCGACAAGGGCAACAACCCGCACTACCTCGAGTGGGCCCTGAAACTCACCAGCACCGGCAGCCTGATCGTCATCGACAACGTGGTCCGCGGCGGCCGCGTGGCCGACGCCGACGACACCGGCGACGACGTACGCGGCACCCGCGCCGCCATCGAGCTGATCGGCAGCCACCCGCGGCTCAGCGGCACCGCGCTCCAGACGGTCGGCACCAAGGGCTACGACGGGTTCGCACTGGCCCGCGTGCTCGCCTGAACGACGGCTGCGGGCGCTACACCTCGTGGTAGAAGCCGACGTTGACGCTGCGCGGCTCCGTGCGGTCCTGCACCACGACCTCGCCGCTGCCACCCCGCGGCAGCGGCACCGTGCCGCCGTACGCCAGGGACTGCGCGTGGCCGCCTACGGTGAGCCGGACCTCGCAGGAGGGGTCCTGCTGCGAGCCGCGCAGCCAGGTCAGGCCCCACGTGCCGTCGGGGCCGCACCGGAACTCCAGGTGGGCCCGGGAGACGAACAGCCAGTCGTCCGGCGTCGACAGCCGGCACACGGACTTGTCCCTGCCCACCCGCAGCACCGCGTCCGGCTCGCTGGGGGCGTCCGCCATCTGCATACCGGCCGTGGCACCCGCGTCCGCCGCGGTGACGGCGGCCATGGTGAGTTCGAGCACGTGCGCTCCTTCGAGGTCCCCGAGACGTCCGTCGCCGGCGTGTCGCCGGCGTGTCGCCGCAGAATGATAGATCGACCGGTGGTGCGGTGTCCGGCACAATGGGGTCATGACCGAGCGAAAGCCACCCGGCGTCGACTTCGAGTCCTGGGTCGACAAACAGATTCGCGATGCGGACGCGCGCGGCGAGTTCGCCCAGCTGCCCGGTGCGGGCAAGCCCCTGCCCAGCGAAGTCGACAGCACCTACGACGAACTGTGGTGGGTCAAGCGGAAGATGGCCCGCGAGGGCTTCTCCGTGCTGCCGCCCACGCTGGCCCTGCGCAAGGAGGCGGAGGACGCCCTGGAGGCGGCGTCGAAGGCACCGTCGGAGCGGGTGGTGCGGCGCATCGTCGAGGAGATCAACGTCAAGATCCGCGACGTCATGTTCAAGCCGCCGCCCGGCCCCCCGCTGGGTCTCAAGCCCTACGACGTCGAAGAGGTCGTACGGCAGTGGCGGGAGCGCCGGGCGGAGCGGTAACGCCCCTCGTTCACGGGCGCGTCAGGGTCGTTCATCGTTCACCGGCTACCTCCGAGGATGCCCCGTTGCGAGAACCAAGCGCGTACACCGTGCTGATCGAGAACCAAGACAGCACATGCACCTCCACGCTTGTGGTCCCAACCGGGCTGGTTTCAACCCGGCTGGTGTTGACCGTGGAAGACCTGCCTGGCCGCTGACCCGGCAGGCAGCGTGAGCCAGGAATCTCCCTGCTTCAGCCGGGAGAGGATTCAAAGATGCATCAGGCGGTCCGCCAGCTCGCGGTAGTCCCGCAGGGCCAGGCGGAGTTGTTCGGTGTCCGTGCTCGGCGCGCCGCTGTCCTCCGGGACGTCCTGCCATGACGTGCGCAGGGCCCGGCGCCGGTGCGTCACGGCGTCCGTGAAGCGGGCGGTGATCTCCTCGAGGACCCGGTCGGCCTCCTCGACGGAGGCGCGGGGCGCGTCGACGAACCCGGCCACCGCATGGTGCAGCCGCTGACCGAGCTTGTCCCACTCGTCGCGCGGGAGGGCCGCCGCGCCCTCGCCGTGGGTCGGTGTCGGTGTCCGGGTCCCGGTCTGGGTCCCGGTCGGTGTCTGGGTCCCGGTCGGTGTCTGGGTCCCGGTCGGTGTCTGGATCTCGGTCTGGGTCTGGGTCTGGGTCTGCCTGTCCGGCTCGACGGGGGTGCCGCCGACCTGCCGGGTCACATCGGACATGTGCCTCAACTCTCCTTCGGCTGACGCTTGTTGAAGGACCAGGTGCGGGTGCGGTGCGCGCGGGCGGGTGCCGGCCCGTGGCCGTCGGTTCCGGGACGGCGCCGACCCGCGTCGTGCCGGGTGCCGTCGTGCCGGGTGCCGTCGTGCCGGGACGGGCGCATGAGGGCCTCGAACAGCGCGCGGGCCTCGACCATGGACTCGCGCATCTCCTCCGTGCCCGCGCCCCCGTCCTGCGCGCCGTCCACGCGCGCGTGCGTCACGCGGTGCACGCGGCGGTAGCCCTCGACGTGGTGGGCGTGGTGCACGGACAGCGCCGTGAGCTGCTCTTCGTACTGTCCGCCGTCCGGGAAGCCCCGGGCGCCGGCGAGTTCCGCGAGCAGCCGGTCCGCCTCGCTGACCGCCTCGCGCGGGGAGTCGACGAAGCGCTCCTGGGCGGCGGTCCAGCGGGCCTCGAAGCGCTCGCGCTCGGCGGGCTCCAACGACCGTTCGCGCAGCGATCCGTGCCGCTCCACCCGTTCGGTCAGTTCGCGTTCGGCGGCCTTGGTGTCGCCGTCGTGCCGGGCCACGGCACGGTCGTACTCGGGCCCGAAGCGCCGCTTCAGGCTTCCGCCGTGCTGGGGGCCCCGTGCGCGCAGGGCAAGTACGGCCGCGACGACGAGCACGACCGCCACGATCACGATCAAAGCGATGATCACGCCTGTGGACATGAGTGCCTTCCGGGTTTTCGGCCCTGCCGGCTCTCCGAGCGGGCCGGTTCGCCCTTCGGGTTGCCCCGCAGTCCGCGCTCAAACGGCGCACGGCGCGCGCCGACCGCGTACCGGTGGGAAAATACGCTTGCGCACCGAGCCGGTCCCCTCCCGACAATGCCGGACATGACCTGGACCGTCGCCCCGGAACCGTACGACTCCCCCGTCGCCGCCGCCCTGTGGCGCGCGTACTACACGGAGGTGAGCGACCGCTGGTACCAGCTGCACGAGGGGCGGCCCACCGACCCCGGCGAGCTGGAGCGGGAGATCGCCGCACACTCCGGTGCCGACCTCGTGCCGCCCCGGGGGCGCCTGCTCGTCGCGCGGTACGGCGGTGAACCGGCCGGCACCTCCGGCGTACGGCTGCTGGACGACACCACCGCGGAGCTGACCCGGGTGTTCCTGTACGACGGGCTGCGCGGCCGGGGCGGCGCCGCGCTGCTGGTGGCGGCCGCCGAGGACGTGGCACGGTCGCTCGGCGCCGGGCGCATCGTCCTCGACACGCGCGGCGACCTCGTCGAGGCCCGTGCCCTGTACGCGCGCCTCGGCTACACCGAGACCGAGGCGTACAAGGAAGATCCGTACGCCGAGCACTGGTTCGTCAAGGAGCTGCGGCGCGAGGGCTGACGGAGCCGGGGGCCACGGAGCACGGGGCTCAGCCGGCCCGCGCCGGGGTGCGCCCCTCGTGCGGGCGTTCCCGCTCCGAGCCGCACAGTTCGCCGGTCAGCTCCCGCACGAGGCGCACCAGGTCGGTCGGGCGGTCCGGGCCCCACCAGTCGCCGAGCAGCTCGGCGAGCGACTCCTCCCGGGCCAGCGCCAGCCGCTCGGCGACTTCGCGGCCCCGGGCGGTGAGGACCAGGTCGGGGCCCTCACGGACGGCGAGGTGCCGCTCCTCCACCTCGCGGGCGGCCGCCATCACGGTGGCCAGCGGGACGGGGCTGCGCTCCGCCAGTACGGCCGGCTCGACCCGGCCGTACTTCCTGACCCGCAGCAGCATCCAGCTCGACGCCGGCAGCAGATCGTAGCCCGCCCGCGCGGTGATCCTGCGGTAGATCTCCCGGCGGCCCTCACGGGTGCCGAGGACCGACAGGGCGCGGCACACCTCGTCGTGGGAGGACCGTTCCACCGGGTTGCTGGCGAGGGTCTGGGTGGCGTCCGGGGCCGTGACCGAGCCGCGCAGCCGGTCCTCCTTCAGGAACCAGGCCAGCAGGAAGGCGAGGAGGGCGACGGGGGCGGCGTACAGGAACACCTGGGTGATGGAGGAGGCGTAGGCGTGGATCGCCTCGGGGCGCAGCGCGGGCGGCAGGGCGCCGATGCCGCGCGGGTCGGCCTTGAGGGTGTCCACGGAGATGCCGGGCGGCAGGGCGGTGCCCCGGAAGGCGTCCGCGAGCTGGTCGCCGAGGCGGCTCGCGAAGATCGTGCCGAAGATGGCCACGCCGAACGACGCGCCGATGGACCGGAAGAAGGTCGCGCCGGACGTGGCGACGCCCAGGTCCTCGTAGGGCACGGCGTTCTGCACGATGAGGACGAGGACCTGCATCACCAGGCCGAGACCCAGGCCGAAGACGAAGAAGTAGACGCTCATCTCGGCGGTGGCGCTGTTCTCGTCGAGCTGGTGCAGCAGGAGCAGCCCGAGGGTGGTGACGGCGGTGCCCGCGACGGGGAACACCTTCCAGCGGCCGGTACGGCTGACGATCTGCCCGGAGACGGTCGACGCCAGCAGCAGGCCGAACACCATCGGCAGCATGTACACACCGGAGATGGTGGGGCTCACGCCCCGCACGACCTGGAGGAACGTCGGCAGGTACGTCATCGCGCCGAACATCGCGAAGCCGATGACGAAGCTGATGACGGCGGAGAGGGTGAAGGTGCGGACGCGGAAGAGCTTGAGGGGCAGGACGGGTTCGGCCGCCCTGCGCTCCACGGCCACGAAGAACACGGCCAGGACGACCGCGGCCACCGCCAGCCCGATGATCTGCGGGGAGCCCCAGGCCCAGGTCGTGCCGCCGAGCGAGGCCACCAGTACGAGGCAGGTGGCGACGGAGGCGATGAGGAGGGTGCCGAGGTAGTCGATGACGTGCCGGGCGGCCCGGCGCGGGATGTGCAGGACCGCCGCGATCACGGCGAGCGCGACGATGCCGATGGGCAGGTTGATGTAGAAGACCCAGCGCCAGCTGAGGTGTTCGGTGAAGACTCCGCCGAGCAGGGGCCCGAGCACGCTGGTGGCACCGAAGACCGCACCGAACAGCCCCTGGTAGCGGCCTCGTTCGCGGGGCGGGACCAGGTCGCCGACGATCGCCATCGACAACACCATCAGCCCGCCGCCGCCCAGGCCCTGAAGGGCGCGGAAGGCGATCAGCTCCGGCATGCTCTGCGCCACGCCGCACAGCGCGGAGCCGACCAGGAAGATCCCGATCGCCAGCTGGAACAGCTTCTTGCGTCCGTACTGGTCGCCGAGCTTGCCCCACAGCGGGGTCGCGGCGGTCGCCGCCAGCAGGTACGCGGTGACCACCCAGGACAGGTGCTCGAGGCCGCCCAGATCGCTGACGATGGTCGGCAGCGCCGTCGACACGATGGTCTGGTCGAGTGCGGCGAGCAGCATGCCGAGGAGCAGGGCTCCGATGGAGACGAGCACGCCACTGGAGACCTGCTCCCGGCCCTCCCCCGACCCCTCGGACGCGGGACCCGCCGGGTCCGTCGCCTCGCGCACATCTCCGGCCATGTGGACCTCCACAGGTGTCTCGTGCGGGTCCCACCCGTGGCCCACGGCGGACACGGGTGCGGTCGCGCACGTCCATCCTGGCCGGTGTGACCGAATTTGGCCCTTTCAGTCCTGCGGAAGTCCGCATTCCGGGGGCGTGTGCGCGGAAGTGTGGAGAAGATCTGCATAATCTCTGGAGTTCGCGAGGGGAGTCGCGAGGGGAGGGACGAACGCGTGGAACAGCAGAATGAGCCGTCGCAGGAGCAGCCTGCGGGGGCATCGTGCCCGGAGTGCGGCACACCCAGGGCGGCGGACAACACCCCGTCCTGCGCCTGCGGAACCCGGGCGTCCGACGCCCTGCGCGACGCGCGTACGGCCCAGGCGGCCGCGGCGGAGGACTTCGATCCGCTGCGCATACGGCCGTACGTCGAGCTGGACGGGGCGGCCGGGGAGCCTTCGGAGTCGGCAAAGGCGACGGAGGCGGCTGAGGCGGCTGAGGCGGCTGAGGCGCTGGATTCGCCGGGTGACTCGGCGGACGAGGGGCCCTCGCCGGCGACCCCGGCTGCGGCTGCGGCTGCGGCTGCCATAGAGGCCGGGACGCCCGCGCCGGACCCGGACGCCACGATGACGCTGCGCGCGGTCGATGCCGGTGCCGATCCGTCCGTAGCGGCACCCGGAGCGGCATCCGGCGAAGGCACGGAGGCGGACCCCGTACTGCCGACGCCCCTCGCTCCCTCGACCGGCTCGCCCAGCGCGCACGACCTGCGCCTGTTCGAGTCCTCCGCCACCGCGCCCCTCCCGTCCGTGACTCCGGACCCGGACGGTGCGCGCGGTGCGGACGGCGGCGGACGGCCGCCGCGCAGGCGGCGCAAGGGCGTACTGCTCAGCGCCGCGGGAGCGGTCGTGGTCGTGGTGGGCGCGGCGGGATTCGCGAGCGGGCTGTTCTCGTACGAGACGCCGTCGCGGGACGGGGCGATGCCGGACGAGGTCCGGGCCGGCGTGCCGGCCCCGTCGACCGGCGCGGCCTCGCGGAGCGCCGAACCGAGCGCGTCCTCCGCCCCGTCGTCCCCTTCCGCCTCCCCGTCGCCCTCCGCCTCCGTGTCCCCGTCCGCGTCCGTCGGCGCGAGCGCCTCGGCCTCGCCGTCCCCGTCGGCATCGAGCGCCTCGCCCACACCGTCCCGGTCGGCCGAGCCGACGCAGACCACCACCGCGCCGGCCGAGGACGCCCCGCAGGAGACCGAGGACGACGATCAAGACCGTGACGGGGGCCCCACGCTGCACCGCGGCGACCAGGGTCCGGAGGTCGTCGAACTCCAGCAGCGCCTCGCCGAGAAACGCTTCTACAGCGGCGACTTCAACGGCGACTACAACCGCCAGGTCGAGGACTCGGTCCGCCATTACCAGTGGTACCGCGGCATCTACTCCGACGACCTCGGCGTCTACGGCTCGGACACCCGCCGCAGACTCGAGTCGGAGACGCGGGAGCCGTAGCCGCAGGGGCCGTGGACGCGGAAGCCGTAGCCGCAGGGGCCGTAACCGCAGGGGCCGTAACCGCAGGCGCCGTGGACGCGGAAGCCGTAACCGCAGGCGCCGTAACCGCAGGGGCCGTGGACGCGGGAGCCGTAACCGCAGGAGCCGTGGACGCGGGAGCCGTAACCGCAGGAGCCGTGGACGCGGGAGCCGTAACCGCAGGAGCCGTGGACGCGGGAGCCGTAACCGCAGGAGCCGTGGACGCGGGAGCCGTAACCGCAGGAGCCGTGGACGCGGGAGCCGTAACCGCAGGAGCCGTGGACGCGGGAGCCGTAACCGCAGGAGCCGTGGACGCGGGAGCCGTGGGCTCCGGAAGGGTGGGCGCCGGAGCCCGTAGCGCGGCCGTCAGCCGATGTGCAGACGCAGCCCGCCGTCCCCGCCGTCCGGGTCCGCCTCGACCCGCACCCGGGTCAGGTCCTCCACGACCACGTCCGGCCCGTGGAACCCGGCGCGCGGTCCGACCCCCACGACGCGCATCCCGGCGGCGCGCGCGGCCGCGATGCCGGCGCCGGAGTCCTCGAAGGCGATGCAGTCGGCGGGGGCGATGCCCAGTTCGGCGGCGCCCTTGAGGAAGCCCTCGGGGTCGGGCTTGCTGGCGCCGACCGACTCGGCGGTGACCCGGACGTCGGGCTGTGCGAGCCCGGCGGCGGCCATCCGCGCGGTGGACAGCGCCACGTCGGCCGACGTCACCAGGGCGTGCGGCAGGCCGCGCAGCGAGGCGAGGAAGCCGGCCGCCCCGGGGATCGCGACGACGCCCTCGGTGTCGGCGGTCTCCTCGGCGAGCATGCGCGCGTTGTCGGCGTGGTTGTGCTCCATGGGCCGGTCCGGCAGCAGCAGCGCCATCGAGGCGTAGCCCTGGCGTCCGTGGACGACCTTCATGACCTCGTCGCCGTCCAGCCCGTGCCGGCCGGCCCAGCGCCGCCAGACGCGCTCGACGGCGGCGTCCGAGTTGACGAGGGTGCCGTCCATGTCGAGCAGCAGGGCACGGGCGGGCAGAACGGTGGTGGCGGTGGCCGTCATCGGCAGACTCCAAGGCGCGGGGAGGAAACAAGGCGGCCCCGCCCGCCGGTCAGGGAGAACGGGCGGGAGCCACTTTGTTCACCCACGGTACAAAACCAACCGGGGATCGCGCCACCGGGCCGCCCGGTCGTTCACCCGCCGTTCAGCCCCGACGCCGTCCCGCACCCGCCAACGGGGCTCATCGCCGGGGCCGCCACGTGCCGGCGCTCAGCCGGCGATCGCCTCCCACAGGCTCCACACGCCCAGGCCCAGCATGAGCAGCGCCGCGACCTTCGTGATCAGCCGCAGCGGCACCCGCTTCATCAGGGCCTTCCCGCCGACGATGCCGAGCCCGGCCACCGCCCACAGCGCGAGCACCGCGCCGAGGCCGACGGAGAGCGGGTCGTCGTAACGGGCCGCGAGGTTGGCCGTCATGATCTGCGTCAGGTCACCGAACTCGGCGACGAGGATGAGCATGAAGCCCGCCCCGGCGACCTTCCAGAAGGACTGGTCCTCCGGCTTGCGGACCTCCTCGTCCTCGTCGTCCTTCTTCATCAGCAGCACGGCGGCGCCGCCCAGGAACAGCACACCGGTCAGCGCGTGCACGATCTGCTGGGGCAGCAGGGTCAGCACACTGCCGGCCGCGACCGCGAGCACGACGTGCAGGAGGAAGGCGGCGGCCACACCGGCGAAGACGTACGAGGCGCGGTAGCGGGTGCCGAGGACGAGGCCGGCGAGCGCGGTCTTGTCCGGCAGTTCGGCGAGGAAGACGACACCGAAGACGAGCGCCGTCACGGTCAGGCTGATCAAGATTCCTCAATCGGTCGGGGCCGCCCCACCGAGAGTGCTGGTTCCCGCGGACTTCACCACGTCCGCGTCGCGTGACACCTCGGCACGGCAGCACACGGTCCACCCCTGCCGTACGGCACGGGCGTGCACTGCTTGCCGAAGGTCTCGCTGGCCGGCCCCGCGTGCGAGGTCTGCCTCCGGGCGCCGGCTCAGACGAGCTGAGCAGTATGTCGACGGTCCCGGCGAAGAGCTACTCCCCTTCTGCGCCGTCCATAGTACGCGAGCCGGCGACCGGTCCCGCGGGCCGAAAGTCCCGTCGCGCGTATAGACGTGCCATGCACACGTCACTAGCTTCTTACCGACCGCACATCTGTGCGCCATGCGGCGTCGCGAGCATTCCCCTGCCCGCGTCCCAACACCCCCACACCCAAAGGGAGTTCGCATGCCGAAGTTCTACGCGCGTCGACGCCTCGGTTTCCTCGCCGCGTTCACCGGGCTCATAGCCTCCGCCGGGCTCCTCAACGGCCCGGCCGCCTCCGCCGCCCTCCCCACGCCGGTCAGCGCCGCCACCGCCCGCACCTACCTCGCCTCCCTCACCGTGAAGACGGAGAGCCGTACCGGCTACGACCGCGACCTCTTCCCGCACTGGATCACCCAGTCCGGCTCCTGCAACACCCGCGAGACCGTCCTCAAGCGCGACGGCTCGGGCGTCGTCACCGACTCCTCCTGCGCCGCCACCAAGGGCAGCTGGTACTCCCCCTACGACGGCGCCACCTGGTCCGCCTCCGGCGACGTCGACATCGACCACCTGGTCCCGCTCGCCGAGGCCTGGGACTCCGGCGCCGGCTCCTGGACCACCTCGCGGCGCCAGTCCTTCGCCAACGACCTGACCCGCCCCCAGCTCCTCGCGGTCACCGACAACGTCAACCAGTCCAAGGGCGACCAGGACCCGGCCACCTGGATGCCCTCGCGCAGCGCCTACCGCTGCACGTACGTCCGCGCCTGGGTCCAGGTGAAGTACTACTACGACCTCTCGGTCGACTCCGCCGAGAAGTCGGCCCTGCAGGGCTACCTCGCGAACTGCTGACGCCCCGTCCAACAACTGTTCGGTGCGGAACCTCCCCGCCGGCCTCCGTCGTTCCGTACCGTACGGGGCGACGGAGGAGGGAATCACACCGTGGCCGATCTGCGCCTGGGACCACTGCTGAGGTACACCGACGGTTCGTGCGCGACCGTCTGGGTCGAGACGAACCGGCCCTGCACCGCCGAGGTGCGCTGCGCCGACGGCGCCCGGGGCACGGCCCGCACCTTCCAGGTCGCGGGTCACCACTACGCCCTGGTCCCGGTGAGCGGCCTGACCCCGGGCACGGCCACGGAGTACGAGGTGCTGCTCGACGGGGCGGGCGTGTGGCCACCGCCCGACTCGCCGTTCCCGCCCTCGGTGATCGCCACGCCCACGGAGGAGGACGGCATACGCGTCGCCTTCGGCTCCTGCCGCTGGGCCGCACCGCCCGCCGGCGGCAAGGACGAGGTGGGCCCCGACGCCCTGGACACCCTCTCCGCCCGCATGGCGGCCGACCCCGGGGGCGCGCGGCCCGACGTACTCCTGCTGCTCGGCGACCAGGTGTACGCCGACGAGGTCTCCGACGCCACGCGCCACTGGATCGCCGGCCGCCGCGACCTGGCCGAGCCTCCCGGCGAGCAGGTCGCCGACTACGAGGAGTACACCCGCCTCTACTACGAGTCCTGGCTCGACCCCGAGGTGCGCTGGCTGCTGTCCACCGTGCCCAGCTGCATGATCTTCGACGACCACGACGTCATCGACGACTGGAACACCTCCGCGGCCTGGCTCGCCGACATGCGGGCCACGGAGTGGTGGCAGGAGCGGCTGCTGAGCGGGCTGATGTCCTACTGGGTGTACCAGCAGCTGGGGAACCTCTCCCCGGACGAGCTGGCCGCCGACCCGCTCTACGCCGCCCTCCGCGAGACCCCGGACGGCACCGACGCCCTGCGCGCCTTCGCCAAGCAGGCCGACGCCGACCCGGCCTCCGTCCGCTGGAGCTACCGGCGCGACTTCGGCCGCACCCGGGTGCTGATGGTGGACTCCCGCGCGGCCCGCGTGCTGGAGGAGGACCGCCGCACGATGCTCGATCCGGGCGAGGCCGCCTGGCTGCGCGAGCAGATCCTGGACGAGCGGGACTCCTACGACCACCTGCTGATCGGCACCTCCCTGCCCTGGCTGCTGCCCCACCTGGTGCACGACGTGGAGACGTGGAACGCCGCGATGTGCGGCGGCGAGCGGGGGGCACGCTGGGCGCGGCGCGGGGAGCGGATCCGGCGCGGGGCCGACCTCGAGCACTGGGCCGCCTTCCCGTCGTCCTTCGACGCCCTCGCCGACCTGATCGCCGAGGCCGGTTCCGGGCCGGGGGCGCCCGCGACGGTGAGCGTGCTGTCGGGCGACGTGCACCACGCCTACGTGGCCGAGCCGTCCTGGCCGGGGCGTGCGCCCGACGCGCGGGTGGCACAGCTGACCTGCTCCCCCGTCCACAACTCCGTGCCGCTCTCGATCCGCCTCGGCTTCCGCTTCGGCTGGAGCGCTCCGGCGCGCGCCCTCGGGCGGCGCGTCCTCCGGCACGGACGCTGCACACCGTCGGCGGTGAGCTGGCGCAGGACGGGCGGCCCCTGGTTCGGCAACCAGATCATGACGCTGACCCTGCGGGGACGGTCGGCGCGGCTGCGCCTGGAACAGGCCCGGACCGACCGCGACGGGACGACGACACTGCGGACGGCCACGGATCGCGAGCTGGCGTAGGCCGGCACGGCATCGGGCCGGTGTCGACCGGCATCGATCCGCATCGATCTGCATCGACCGGCATCGACCGGCATGGAACGGCATGGGTCCCGGGTATGAATTGAGACACATCCGTGGCCCGCGCCGCGGGCGTGGGAGCGCTCCCACCTGGAACGGCGACGGCGGCGGGAAGGTGACTGCACGTCAGCCTATGGCTAAATGTTGAACTTGCAAGTACTCATTAGGCGCACCTAACGTGGGCAGCCCACTCGGTTCCGTCCCCCACCGGCCCACCCCGGCCGGTCGACCGAAGGAGCACCCCCACATGTCCGGACGCCTCAACAGCGCCCAGCCCTACGTATTCGGCTTGTTCCGCATAGTCGTCAGCCTGCTCTTCGCCTGCCACGGCGCCGCCTCGCTCTTCGGCGTCCTCGGCGGCGCCGCGGGAAGCGGCGGCACGATCGACGCCGGTACCTGGCCGGGCTGGTACGCGGCGGTGATCCAGCTGGTCGGCGGCGGCCTCGTCCTGCTGGGCCTCGGCACCCGCCCGGCAGCGCTCATCTGCTCCGGCTCGATGGCCTACGCGTACTTCAAGGTGCACCAGCCGGGCGCCCTGTGGCCGATGGAGAACGGCGGCGAGGCCCCCGCCATGTTCTGCTGGGCCTTCCTGCTGCTCGCCTTCACCGGTTCCGGCGCCTTCGGCCTGGACCGGCTCTTCGCCCGGCGTACGGCCGAGCAGGAGCGCACCGCTCCGGAGCGGCAGACGCCGGTCGCGGCCTGACCGGACCGCCACAGCGGTGCCCAGCGCGGTGGGCGGTGCTCTCCCGGCCGGGGGCACCGCTGGCGCGCTTCGCGCGCAGGTGCTTCACCGTCAGGCGTTTTGCGAGCAGGTGTGAAGACATCACCGGGGTGAACGCCCCGTGCCGAACACACAAGCCCCCTGTGAACCCACTGTCACACCCCGGGCGTACGCTGTATGGCTGTCATAGGCCGCTCCTGCCGTCCCCGCGTCTCGCGGCATGGTCTGGCCCACGGGGGAGTTACGGGGAGTTGTGGTGGCCGAGAGTCTGGGAAGTATCGCGTCGCTGGTCAGCAGCCCATGGATCTATGCGCTGGTGGCTGTTTCGGTGCTCCTCGACATCTTTCTGCCGGTGCTGCCGAGCGGTGTCCTGGTGATCACGGCGGCCACGGCGGCGGCCGCGGGTTCGGGAGCAGCGGCTGCCGGACGGGTGCCGCAGGACGTCCCCGACATCCTGGTCCTCACGCTCTGCGCGGCGACCGCCTCCGTCCTCGGCGACCTCGCGGTGTACCGCCTCGCCTGGCGCGGCGGGGCACGGCTGGACCGCGCGATCGCCCGTTCCCGGCGGCTGACCACCGCGCAGGAACGTCTCGGCGGTGCCCTCGCCCGCGGTGGCGGCGCCCTCGTCGTCCTGGCCCGTTTCGCCCCGGCCGGCCGATCGGTCGTCTCGCTGGTCGCCGGCTCGGCCCATCGCCGGATCCGCGAGTTCCTCCCCTGGTCGGCCCTCGCCGGGCTCGCCTGGGCCGCCTACAGCGTCGCCCTCGGCTACTTCGGCGGCCAGTGGCTGGGCGCGACCTGGCTGGCGACGGCCGTGTCGCTGGTGGCGCTCTTCGGCGCCGGGGCGGGCGCGGCCTACCTGATGCGACGCCAGCCCCGGACGACTGAGGCGTCGTAGCGACGGAGGCCTCGGGGCGCGCGCGTAGAGCCGCGAGCGGCGGGCGTCACTCGGCGAGTGGGAGACGGGCGACGGGCGGGACGGGTCGCAGCACGACCGGCGACCGGCGCCATTGTCACGCGGCCCGGGTGAAGCCACCGGTGCGCCCAGGGGCCGACGGCGCGCGGAAGCATGCCAAGACAGGGACAGGGACAGGGAGGGGGACGGGCACGAGGACGACGGCGAGGACCCGGGGACCGGAGGCGCGGCGGCACCGGTTGGCGTCAGGACGCCCGGCGTGCGGCGGCGCCTCCTCGTATCTCCAGGCCGGCCAGCAACTCGGCCGTGGCCTCGGCGACGGCCTCGACGGCCTGCTCGAAGACCTCCTGATTGTGCGCGGCGGGCGCGCGGAATCCGGAGACCTTGCGCACGTACTGAAGGGCGGCGGCCCTGATCTCGTCCTCGGTGGCCTCCTCGGGCAGCGCGGGCGGACGCAGTGTCTTGATGCTGCGGCACATGACGTCAGTCTCCTCTCTCCAGGTCGACCCGCCAGTCGTTCGACCTGATCCAGTGGCCCTTCGGATACTCGAAGTCGGCCTGTCCGAGCAGGGTGAACCCGGCCCCTCGGCAGACCGCGTTGGATGCGGCGTGGTCGACGCTCGGGAACGCGTGCAGATACCGGTGGGACCCGGCGGCTCGGGCCGCCTCTCTCAGGGCGAGGGCCGCCCGTACGGCCAGCCCTCTCCCCTGGAACTCGGACAGGACCGCCCACCCGGTCTCCCAGACCTCGGTGTCCTGCCAGGTCCGCTGCCAGTACCCGATGGAGCCGACGGTCTCGCCGCCGTCCGCAAGCGTCACCCGGTACATCCGCCCCGACCGCAGCTCCACGTAACGCCGGTGCCGGGCCGTGAGCTGCTCCTCTGTCTCCGGGCCGCCGAGGTGCGCGGTCATCTCCGGGCTGTTGGTCCTGCGCAGCAGCCACAGATCCCCCTCCGCCCAGGGGACCAGGCACACCCGCTCCCCGCCCGCTCCGGTCCGCTCGTCCACGCCGTCCATGTCTTTCACCGTAGGGCAGGGGTCTGACAGTGGGTCCTGGTCCCAGCGCCATCCTTTCGCGTGAACCGCCGAAGGGAACGCGCGCCTCAAAATCGAACAGGCGTATCATTGGAACGTGGCTACGACCTATGATTTCCCCAGTGATCTCCTCGCCGGTCAGGAGGAACTGCATCAGGTCCGGGCCGAGCTGTCGGTCCTGCTGAAGAGGCTTCCCTGGTCCGTCGAGCCCCTCGACGGATTCAGCGACGACAACGGCTGGCGCAAGATCGAGCGCCCGGCCTCGCCCGGCTGGTCCGCGGACGAACAGGCGGAGGTCGAGAAGCTCCGACAGCGCGAGCGCGAGCTGGCCGTGTTCGTCAGCACGCATCGGTACTGGTCGGAGATGACCGGCCCCGACCAGGTGAGCGCCAGATCGGAACTGAAACGCGCCCACGAGGTCCCGCTTCCCCAGCCCTCGCCCGGGGACGCCTGAGGCGTGCAGGAGAGGTGTCCGGGGAAGTCGCGAACGGGCGGCACGCGAAAGGCCCCCGGAAGAACTCCGGGGGCCCTCGCACCGACGACGACGGCGCCGGTCCTGGTGGGCGCGGACGGTTTCGAACCGCCGACATCCTGCTTGTAAGGCAGGCGCTCTACCCCTGAGCTACGCACCCAGGACGAGTCGACAGCCTACATGGCCCCGAGCACTGCCCGGCAAACGTGTGGGCGCCGTGCTCCGGCCGGGGGTTAACCCCACCTTCGTTCCGGTAGTGGCCCGGATCCCCGCGGGCGCCCGTGCTCCGTACGGTCGAAGAGCCTCGTCGAAAAGGGTGTCTCCGGTACTGCGGAGAGTCCCTGGCGCGGCCCTCGTCGTCCGCTCCAGGGGGAGACCGTCATGCCCGCCCGTACCGTTCCCGTCCGCGCGTTCGCCGCCGCCGGCACCGTCGCCGTTCTCGTCGCGGGCCTGAGCGCCTGCGCCTCCGCCTCGGACGACAAGGACCCCGAGCACCGGTCGTTCGCACTCCAGGGCAGCACGCTCACCGTCGACTCCGACGACTCCGCCCTGGAGATCGTCGCCTCGGACGACCAGGCGTCCGGGAAGATCGAGGTCACCCGGTGGTTCTCCGGGTCGGTCGCCGTCGGCTCGGATCCCGAGGTGACCTGGAAGATGGACGGCGACAAGCTGGTGCTGCGGATGCACTGCTCCGGCGTGGTCGCCGACTGCGCCGCCAAGCACCGCGTCGAGGTGCCGCGGGGCGTCGCCGTCAAGGTGAAGGACGGGGACGGCAGCGTACGGGCGCG
Source organism: Streptomyces sp. BBFR51 (assembly GCF_044591655.1). Taxonomy (NCBI): domain Bacteria; kingdom Bacillati; phylum Actinomycetota; class Actinomycetes; order Kitasatosporales; family Streptomycetaceae; genus Streptomyces; species Streptomyces sp. BBFR51. The sequence continues at coordinate 2,636,058 of NZ_CP172448.1, forward strand.
AGGGTTCCGGGACGCCCTGAACATCCACACCGGCGACGGGTCCGTGCACGTCACCGACTCGACCGGACCGCTCGAGCTGCGCACCGGTGACGGTTCCGTGCGCGCGGAGGTCTCCTCCCGCCGGGTGAGCACCCACACCAACGACGGCTCCGTGCGTCTCGAACTCGGCACCGTTCCCGACCTGGTGGAGTCCCGCAGCGGCGACGGCTCCGTGACGATCACCCTGCCCCGGGCCACGTACAAGGTGTCGACGAAGACCGGTGACGGCGGGGTCGACGTGTCCGTGCCGCGGGACGACGTGAGCGCCCACGTGGTGAACGCCCGGACCGGTGACGGCAAAGTCACGGTCCGAACCGCGAACTGACTGGCCCGTGTGTTCGTTCCTTACGGGTGGGAGAATGAACCCGGGCAGGACGGACGACACGGGAGAGGGATGTGACGGGCACACCATCGCAGCCGTACTCGCCGATGGTGGCGCGCGCCCAGCGCCTGCCGCACCGCCCCCACCGCCGCCCGCCCGGGGCGGTCCGTGACACGCTCACCCTGATGGGCCTGCCGCTCCTCGCCGTGCTCGCACTGCCCGCCGCGTTCGCCGGGGGCGGTACGCGGCGCTGGTTCGGCGGGCGGGCCGAGAGCCAGCGGGCCGAGGCACAGACCGCGAAGGACGACGCGGCGGCCGCGTTCTACGAGCTGGACACCGCGCAGCGGGACCTGCGGATCTCGATAGAGACGATCGCGGCCGTCGACTCCTCCCCAGCCGCCCGGCGCGCGGTCACCGATTTCGAGGCACTCGGCCGGCGCATCGACGAGGCCAGCCATCAGTACATCAGCGCCGTCGACGCCCACGACCTGGACCGGGACGACCTGGAGGCCTCGGCCGCCGCCCACGCCCGCACCGAACTGTCCGCCGCGAAGAACGAGCTGGGCCGGGTCAAGCAGGAACTGGACCGCTTCGCCGAGGGCCTGGGCCCGCTGCTCGGCAAGGCCGAGACCCAGCTGGCTCGGCTGGCGCCCGCCGTCGAGCGCGCCCGGCAGGCCCTGCTCGCCGCCTCCAACGCCCTGGACGCCGCGCGTGGATCCGGGCTGCAGGCGGACGACCTCGCCGCCCGTCTCGCCACCCTCGGCCCGGAGCTGACCCGGCTGAACCAGGGCGCGGGACAGCACGGAGTGCCCCAGACCCTCGAGCGTGCCGAACGGGTCACCCGCGAGGCCGAGGCCGTACGCACCGAGGCCGATCGGCTGCCCGAACGCGCTGCCGAGATCGGCCACCGCCTGGTCTCCCTGCGCACCCGCGCCCAGGCCCTGACCACCCGGACCGAGCAGGTCGAGCCGGTACTGAGCGAACTGCGGCGCAGGTTCACCGCCGCCTGCTGGCAGGACCTCCAGCAGGTGCCGGACCAGGCCACCGAATCGGTCCGGCAGGCCGAGCGGAAACTCGCCGAGGCGCAGACCGCCCGCGACGAGCAGCGCTGGCCCGACGCCACCGCCCTGCTGTCGACGGTGCGAGCCCTGCTGAACTCGACCGACGAGGCCGTCTCGGCGGCCGGTGACCGGCTGCGGCAGCTCAACGCCGTGCAGAAGGACCCGCAGCAGGAGATCGAGCGCACCCGCTTCGCGATCCGCGACGCCCAGCGCCTGGCCATGGCCGGACGCAACACCCCCGACCCCCGTGACGCGCGCCCGCTCGACGAGGCGGTGGCCCGGCTGGAACGGGCGATCACCACGCTGGAGGGCCGGCACCCCGACTACTGGCACTTCCTGACGGAGACGGAAGCGGTCCGGCAGACGGTGGCCCACGTGGTCACCCAGATCCGTGAGGAGCGCGGGGCCGGTCACTGACCCTGCCGGTTAACCTGTGCGCATGCCTCGTTACGAGTACCGCTGCCGAAGCTGTGGCGACACCTTCGAACTGAGCCGTCCCATGGCCGAGTCCTCCGCTCCCGCCGCCTGTCCGGCCGGCCACGACGACACGGTGAAGCTGCTGTCGACGGTCGCGGTCGGCGGCTCGGCCTCCGCATCCGCGCCGACCCCCTCGCCGGGAGGCGGAGGCGGTGGCGGCTGCTGCGGTGGCGGCTGCTGCAGCTGAGATCAGCTCCCCTCAGCCCCCTTCAGCTCCCGAGATAGCGCAGGACCGCCAGCACTCTGCGTGAATAGCCCTCACCTCCGGTCAGCTCCAGCTTGTCGAAGATCGCGTTGGTGTGCTTTTCCACCGCGCTCTGCGAGATGTGCAGCCGACGGGCGATCGCCGCGTTGGTGTGGCCCTGCGCCATCTCGGCCAGCACGTCCCGCTCCCGCACGGTGAGCCGGGCGAGCAGGTCGGTGTGCGTCGTGCGGCCGAGCAGCTGACGGACGACCTCCGGATCGAACGCGGCGCGCCCGGCGGCCACCCGCTCCAGCGCGTCAAGGAACTCGTCGACCTGGACCACCCGGTCCTTGAGCAGATATCCGACTCCTTCCGTCTCCCCGGTGAGCAGCTCGGTCGCGTACCGCTTCTCGACGTACTGCGAGAGCACCAGCACCCCGACCTGCGGCCAGCGCTCGCGTATCTCCAGGGCCGCGCGCAGGCCCTCGTCCGTGTGCGTGGGCGGCATCCGGACGTCGGCGACGACCACGTCCGGCGGATCTTCGGCGACCGCCTTCAGCAGCAGCTCGGCATTGCCGACAGCCGCGAGCACCTCGTGACCTTCTTCCGCCAGCAGCCGCACCAGCCCCTCCCTGAGCAGGGTCGAGTCCTCGGCGAGGATCACCCGCATGGCAGCTCCGCGGCCACGATGGTGGGCCCGCCCGGCGGGCTGAGCACGCTGAGGCTGCCGTCGAGGGCGGCGACGCGCCGGGCGAGCCCGAACAGTCCGCTGCCGGCGGCGTTCGCCCCGCCGCAGCCGTCGTCCTGCACGCTCACGTACATCCGTTCCTCCTCCGCTCTGACGGCGACGCTTATACGGGTCGGCGCCGCGTGCTTGACCGCGTTCGTGACCGCCTCGCAGACCACGAAGTATGCGACGGTCGCCACGGCCTGCTCGGGCTCCTCGGCGAGGTCGTACTCCACCCCCACCGGCACGGAGGCCCGCTCGGCGACCGTCTCCAGGGCCGCGCGCAGCCCGGCCTCGTCCAGCGTGGTCGGATAGATCCGCCAGGCCACCTCGCGCAGCTCGTCCAGGGCACGGCGGCTCTCGTCGTGGGCCTGGCCCAGCAGCCGGTCCCGGCGGTCGGCGTCCTGACTGCGGCGGGCCCGGCCGAGCAGCATGCCGAGGGCGACGAGACGCTGCTGTACACCGTCGTGCAGGTCCCGCTCGATGCGGCGCCGTTCGTCGTTCACCGCGTCGACCACCGCGGCGCGGCTGGCGGACAGCTCGGCGATCCGTCGCTCCAGCTCCTCCTGGTGGCGGGGACCGAGAAAGTGACGGGCCAGCTGCCCCTCCAGTCCGACCACGCCGAATATTCCCTGTACGGCGAGGAACACGAGGAAGAAGCCGCCCAGACTGCCCAGGACGAACGAACCGGGGTCGCGTATGCCGTCCAGCAGGAGCCAGCCGTATATCCCGAAGGTGCCGTACCCGAGGCCGATGGCGGCCGTCAGCATCACCACCCCGCCGAGGACGCCCAGCGCCCAGTGGCAGGCCACGTACCGCAGCGCCCGCACGTCTTCGTACGCGGGTGTGACGCGCAGGTCGAGCCACATCCCCAGCCGGGCCCGCTCCAGCTCCGCCAGTATCCGCGCGCCCGCGAGGACCGGGCGCAGCACGGTACGGCGTCCTTCCGGCCAGGCCGCCACCGGCAGCAGGGCCGCGCCGGCCAGCAGGGCGAAGAGCAGCTCGACGGCGGCCGCGGCGGTCCCCATGATGAGGCCCACCCCGCACCGCACTACTCGTCGCGCCATGTCTCGCATGATCGCGAGGCTAGTCGGGCGCGGTGGTGGCGCACACTGCGGAAAACCGCAATTCCCGCTTGCGGTTCACCGCAGTCGATCCTGCGGTCTTCCTCAGGGTCCCTTCAGCCGGGATTTTCTAGCGTGGTCGTCATGACAGCCATCGCAGCGCAGCCGGCCGTGGACAGCGGTGCGGCACCGCAGTGGATCAACGACCTCATGGACGCGCTCGGCGCGCCGGGCGCCGGCCTCGCCATCGCTCTGGAGAATCTCTTCCCTCCCCTGCCGAGCGAGGTGATCCTGCCGCTCGCCGGGTTCGCGGCGAGCTCCGGCCGGATGAACGTGATCGCCGTCCTGCTGTGGACGACGGCGGGGTCGGTGATCGGCGCGCTCGCCCTGTACGGGATCGGCGCCCTGCTCGGCCGGGACCGCACGGTGGCGATAGCGGGGAAGCTGCCGCTGGTGAAGGTGTCCGACATAGAGAGGACGGAGGCGTGGTTCCTCAAGCACGGGACCAAGGCCGTGTTCTTCGGCCGGATGATCCCCATCTTCCGGAGCCTGATCTCCGTGCCGGCGGGTGTCGAAAGGATGCGGCTGCCGGTCTTCCTCGCCCTGACCACGCTGGGCAGCGCGATCTGGAACACCGTCTTCGTCCTCGCGGGCTACGCGCTGGGGGACAACTGGTCCCAGGTCTCGGGCATCGCCTCCACGTACTCGAAGGTGATCCTCGCGATCGCCGCTCTGGCTCTGCTGGTCTTCATCGGGTTGCGTCTGCTGCGGCCGGGAGCCGGCCACCGCAGGCGGGGCCGCGGACCCGACGGGCGGCAGGACATACGACCGCCCGCCGACGGCACCGGCACCGGCACCGGCACCGGCACCCGGGACGATGCCGGTGATCCGCACGGCCGGGTCAGCGAGCCGGGCTCACCGCACGCTGGAACTCCCGCAGGATCCGCTCACCGGCCAGGACACCGCGCTCGGGCAAGGCGTTGATCGTCGGAGCGGACCAGCCGGAGTCGGCCAGCTCGCCGTGGCCGGGGCGCCAGCCGCGGTCGGCGGCGAGGAGCAGGTCGGCGTCCAGGAGCGAGTCGCCTGCGGCGAGGGTGAGTTCGGCACCGGTGCGGCGGGCGACCTCGTGCACGGCGGCGCTCTTGGTGAGCGGCTTGGGGACGGCGTAGATCTTCCGGCCCTGGAGGGACACGGTCCAGCCGCGGTTCTCGGCCCACACGGCGAGTTCCTTCACCCAGTCCTCGGGCAGGAGTTCGCGCTCGACCACGAGGTAGGCGAAGAGGTCCTCGGCGACCCGGTGCTTGCGCACCCACAGCGGGTCGGCGGTGTTCATCAGGTGGTCGCGGACCTCGGCCAGCGAGGCGCATTCGTCGGCCAGCCGTGCGGTCACCCGCGCGTGCCACTCGGGGTCGGACACGCCGTCCACCAGCAGGTGGCCGCCGTTGGCGCAGATCGCGTACTTCGGTTCCGGGCCGGGGAGGTTGATGCGCTGGTACTGCTTGCGGGTCCGGGTGGTGGTCGGCACGAAGACCGCGGTGTCGCCCAGGTCGGTCAGCAGTTGGGCGGCCGTCTCGGTCATGTAGGAGAGGGGTCTGCTCTCGTAGACCTCCACGCACAGCAGGCGTGGTGCCCTCAGATCGGGCATGGTCAGCCCGAGCGCGGCCGCCGAGTAGATCAGCGTGCGGTCGAGGTCGCTGGCGACGAGCACCGGCATCACAGCGTCACCGCCGTGCCGTCGGCGCCGGTCGCGCCCCGCGTGTACTGGGGGTGGATCAGCCCGACACAGGTGTAGGGCAGGTCGGCGACCTCCTCGACGGGTACGCCCCGCTGTTCGGCCAGCAGGCGCACATGGTCCAGGTCGGTGCCGGCACCGGCCCGGGCCAGCACCTTCCAGGGGACGCGGCGCAGCATCACGCGGGTGGTCTCGCCGACGCCGGGCTTGACGAGGTTCACGTCGTGGATGCCGTATTCCTCGCTGATGCGCTCGACGGCGGCCCAGCCCTCCCAGGTGGGGGCACGGTCGGCGGAGAGCAGCTCCTTCGCCTGGGCGTCGACCGTGTCGGTGACGTCCGCGAAGCGGGCGGAGACGGCGTCGAGGAAGGCCGGCGAGAGGTCGGCGCCGGCGAGTTCGCGGTAGAACTTCGCGCCGTGGAAGTCGTGCGGGCCGACCAGGTCGTCGCGGAGCACGGTGCGGGATATCAGGCCGGAGACGGTGGAGTTGAGGCAGGCGGAGGGGATGAGAAAGTCGTCACGAGTGCCGTAGGTGCGTACGCAGGAACCGGGGTCGGCCAGTACGGCGATCTCCGGGTCGAAGCCGGTGACGCCGTCGGAGGCCTCGAAGTCGCGCAGGGCGGCGGCGAGTTCGCGGGTGATGGCGCCCTTGCCGGTCCAGCCGTCGACGAAGACGACGTCGGCGGGGTCATGGTGGTCGGCCAGCCAGCGCAGCGCGTTGGCGTCGATGCCGCGGCCCCGGACGATCGACACGGCGTAGTGAGGGAGGTCGAGATTATGACGGAACTGCGCCCAGCGGCGCATCAGAACGCCTACGGGGGTGCCCGCGCGGGCGAGGGAGACCAGGACGGGGCGGGGCGATCGTTCCGCGAGCACGATCTCGGTGACGGCGCCGACGGCGCGCGCCAGCCGGGCCGCGGACGTCTCCAGCGCCGCGTGGAACAGGTCCTGGTACTGCTCGCTGGGCTGGTACTCCACGGGCAGCGACTCGGCGTAGTGTGCGCCGCCGCTCTGGATCGCCTCCTCGCGCTCCTCGGTAGGCGCCTCCAGCGTCACGTCCGAGAGGTCCTGGAGCAGCCAGCCGACCTCGTCGGGCTCGTACGAGGAGAAGTCGGGGCCGCGCAGGGGCTCGGGCAGCATGGAGGGCCTTTCGGGGGCGTGCGGGTGGTGCGGGACGTACGACGGGACGACCGCGAGCAGGACGTGGGGGACGTGGGCGGCGAGCCGGGCCGGCAGTCCGTCCGGGGCGTGCAGCGCGGGGGTGTCGGCGACCGAGTCGACGACGGCGACGACGGCGTCGAAGCCGACGCCCGCGACGTTGTAGGCGTAGCGCTCGCCGGGGCCGTCGGCCGGGTCGTCGTGCGCGGGGAAGACCAGGCGGGTGCGTATGGCGTAGCCGGGGTCGTCGACGGCGAGGACGGGAGAGCGGGTGGTGGTGGAGTAGCGCACCTCGATGTCTGGGGTCTGCTCCAGCGCGTGGGCCAGCCGCAGGGGGGCGTACATGAGTTCCTCGAAGCCGAGGACGAGCACGCGGCGGGCCCCGGCGGGCAGCGCCTCGGCGATTCGCGCCGCCATGCCGGGCAGGGCGCCCTCCAGCCGGTCGCGGTGGGCGGCGGTGAACCCGTGCCGCCCGCCGTCGGGGATCCCGGCGGGCCAGTCCAGTTCGACCCGTGCGACGGAGCCGGACGGTTGCGGGTCGGACGCCTTGGCGGGTGCTGCGGCGTTCGGCGCGCCGTCCGTGCCGCGCGCCTCGTGGCGGGCGACCAGTTCCTGCCCCTTCTCCAGTACACCCGGCGGCAGTTGGACCGTGCCCGAGGCGGTTGCCACCAGGTCCACGCGGGCGCCGATCTCCCGGGCGAAGTCCTCAAGTCGGCCGGCGTCCGCGGGCGAGCGCATGTCGACCAGGGCCACCACGACGTACCGCTTGCGGGGATAGCGCTCGTGCAGGGCGCGAATGGTGTTGAGCACCGTGTTGCCGGTGGAGAACTCGTCGTCGACGAGGACCAGCGGCCCGTCGCCGGCCAGCAGCGCCGGATCCTCCGGCAGCAGGAGGTGGGAGGTCGCGTGCGAGTGGGACTCCTCGAAGCCGCCCGCCCGGGCGACACCGGTGACCGGACGGCGGGTGGAGTGCAGATAAGGGGCGGGGCCCAGGCCGTCGGCGACGGAGTGGCCGAGTCCGGTGGCGGTCTCCGCGTAGCCGAGGACGACGGCGTGTCCGGCCGCCTGCGCGCCGAGCAGTTCACGGACGCGCCGGCCGAGGGCGACGCCGTGGCCGTAGACGACGGAGGGCGACTGCGGAACGTGTTTGCCGAGCACGTTGGAGACGAGCAGGTGCGCCCGCTTGGGGTTGCGGCGCAGGGCGACTCCCAGCAGACCGGTCAGTGTGTCGTCGCCGGTCAGTTCGACGCCGAGCCGCTCGGCGACCCAGCTGCCGGACCACACTCCGGCGCGCCCCTCGGCGTGCGCCCTCTCGGTCATGTACTCGTGCCTCCCGTTGTCCGTCGCGGCATGGGCCCTGGCGTCGGTCATGGATTCCTTGCGTTCAGTCGGACAGGCCGGCGGCGAGGAGCTCCACGAAGCCGATGTCCTCGTTCGCCACCCCGAAGATCTCGGCGCGCAGCAGTGTCCGCTCGGCCCAGGCGCGGTGGGGCTTCACCTCGTTCATCTTGTTCGTGTAGGCCGACCGCATCACACCGCCGCCGCACCGTTCGGGCCGCAGGATGTCCTGGGCGTCGCTGAACTCCTCGTGGCTGACCACGGACAGCGCGTGCACGGGGAGCACGTGCGAGGGGTGGATGCAGGTCTTGCCCAGCAGGCCGTTGGCACGGTCGAGGGAGATCTCCCGCAACAGGCCGTCCATCGAGTGCGCGATGAGCTTCTGACGGAGTTCGACGGCCTGTCCTTCCAGGAAGGGGCTCTGGCGCAGTTGCGGTTTGAACATCCTCTCCTGGACGCGGAAGTACTCCCACACCGGTCCGGTCACCGTGAATCCGGTGCCGTCGGCGCGGGCGAGCATGTTCACCACGTCGGCGATCACGGAGGCGACGATCTGGACGTCGTAGGCCGTCATGTCGGGGCCTCTGCGCAGCCCGTAGGAGGAGCAGAAGTCGGTCACGCCGAGCCGCAGGGCGAGTACGCGGTCGCGGTACTTGTCGACCGCGCGGAAGATGCCCTCCAGCGTCTGCACCCGGGACTCCCGGTACAGCAGGTCGGGGGACTCCAGCACGGGCATGGCGAAGAGTCTGTGGCCGCTGGCGGCCTCGGAGGCGGAGAGCGCCTCCAGGAAGGGCATGCCGCGTTCCTCGGTGAACTTCGGCAGCACGAATCCGGACAGCAGCCGCGCGGCGGGGCCGAGGCGCCGTACGAGGTCGGGTATCTGCTCGGGGGTACGGACCCGGACGAACAGCAGGGGGAGGTCGGAAGGGGAACGTTTCGCCAGGTCCGCGAGCTGACGGACGAGGTTCGCCTCGCCGAGGGGTACGTCGGCGTCGCCGATCGAGTCCTCCAGGCAGAGCACCATCGACACCAGGCCGCGCGCGCTCTGCTTCAGGATGTCGTCGGCGAGGCCGGGTCTGGTGGCCGGGCTGTAGAGCGTGGCACCCAGGGCCGCGGACAGCAGCCGGGCCGGGGAGTCCGCCGTGAAGGAGCAGGGCTCCTGATGAAAGAGACGCTTCCGCACATCAGGGGCTATCTGTCCGAAATGACGCATTTAAACTCCCCCGTGGTGTCTGGGCGACCTGTGATTCGTCGAAAGGTGGCCGGTAATAGTACGTACGTATCCATGTCGGAGGTTCCCACCGGGCATGAATTCCAGGTAACCCGGCCATGTCGGCGATGGCCACCCGGGGTGAGCGGACACGAGCCGAGTACCCGCCCCCGCATTGTCGTGACCAGGACCGAGAGGGCAGGATGACGGCATGACGCACGCGATGCTGAAGGGGTCGAACGTCCCGCTGCAAGCCACCACGGTACGCGCCGTGCTGCGCTGGACACCCGGGCAGGGGGTTCCCGACGTCGACGCCTCCGCGTTGCTGCTGGGACCGGACGACCGCGTGCGTTCCGACGAGGACTTCGTCTTCTACAACCAGCCCCGGCACCCCTCCGGGCAGGTCTGGCGGCTCGGCAAGAAGCGGGTCGCCGAGGGCCTGACGGACACGATCCAGACGGATCTCTCCGGGGTCGAGCCCTCGGTGGGCCGGATCCTGCTGGTCGCGTCGGCGGACGGCGTCACCTTCGACCGGGTCCAGTCACTGCGCATCCTGGTGCACGACGCCTCGGCCGACGCGGAGCCGCTGGCGTACTTCGACGTCACACCGGAGACCGGCCAGGAGACGGCGCTGATCTGCGGCGAGCTGTACCGGCGCGGGGACGGCTGGAAGTTCCGGGCGCTGGGCGAGGGGTACTCCAACGGGCTCAAGGGCCTGGCCACCGACTTCGGCATCTCGGTGGACGAGTCGGAGGGGGCGGACGACCCCATGTCGGCCTCCCGGCCCCAACCGGTGCCGTCCGCTCCCTCCCAGTCCGCACCCGACCAGCCGACGCCGGCCCAGTCCGTGCCCTCGGCCGTGGTGGTCGGACCCGACCACCCGACGACGGTGCAGCCCCTCCCGGAGGCCTCGCGGCCGCTGCCGCCGGAGCAGCCCGCCGGCGTACCGGCGCAGCCCGCCTACGGCTATCCGCAGCAGCCTCCCGCGACGCAGCCCGCCTACGGCTATCCGCAGGCGCCCGCAGCGGCCGGGGTGGCCGGAGCGCAGTCCGGCTACGGCTATCCGCAGCCGGTCACGGGCGCACCCGATCCGGACTTCAGGCTGCCTCCGCAGGGACCGCAGTTCGTCGGACGGTAGTCGGGGCGGCGGCGGCCCGGCCGCGTGGCGGCTCTCCAGCTCAGCGGCTCGGGCCGGGACTCATCGCTCGGCCTTGCTCTTGTGTCCGCGGCCCCATTGCAGGCCCCACCCGTACAGCCGGTCCAGCTCTCCCTGGAAGCCGTACACGAACTTCACCTCGCGGCGGACGAAGATCTCGTCCTTGATGTTCTCGATCATCACCACGGCGCAGGACCGGGCCTGCGGATGGCGCTCGTCGAGGCCTATCTCGATGCGGGGACCGTTGCTCGGGTAGAGCGTGACGATGGCGTGGGTCCGGTCGAAGGCGGGGGTCTGGTCGTAGATGTAGGCGAAGAGCAGCAGGCGCTTGATGGCGTCCTTGTGGTCGAGGTTGACGTAGATCGTCTCGCCGGAGGCCGAACCGAAGCGGTCGTCGCCGCTGAGTTTGACGTACGGCGGGGCGTTGACGTCGCCCAGGAAGCCGCCGAGCGGCTGGACGACCCCGCGGGTGCCGTCCTTGAGTTCGTAGAGGCAGCCGAGGTCGAGGTCGACGTTGACCATGCTCTGGCTGTGGCCGACGACCTCGGGGGGCTTGAGCGCCTTGAAGGGATGCCGCAGCAGGCTCTCCCGCTGGACGCCCATGATGTCGGAGGTCCGCATCCGCCAGGAGAGGTTGATGCGCAGATTGCCGGTCGCCGCGCCCTGCTTGGTCAGGGAGACCTGGCTGTGCCGTTTGGTCAGCTGGATGGAGTTGGTCGCCGCACTGCCCGAGTCGAACTCGGACTCGCGACCGCGCCACAGTCCGTCCAAGAAGCCCATTGCCGCCCCCACCTTCACTCGACCGCCGACGGGGCGGCCCCGAGGAGTCGTCCTCGTCGGCCGCCCCGCACAGAGCGTTCCTCACCCGGGCCGTGTTCACACCAGTGGTACGGGCGCACCGGGGGCGCACCCTGCCCGGGAACGAAAGGGTTTCACACCCCGGAGGAGACCTCCGCCTTTTCCTGGTCGCCGTCTCCCCCGGCCGCCGCGATCGCGCGGTTGCGCCGTACCGAGGACCAGAAGGACCAGGCGATGAGGACGACGCCGACGAGGCCGGTGATGATCTCGTGGATCTGGTACTGGATGGTGACCAGGAGGATGATCGCCAGGGCGCCGATGGCGTAGTGGGCGCCGTGCTCCAGGTAGACGTAGTCGTCGAGGGTGCCCTGGCGGACCAGGTAGACCGTGAGCGACCGGACGTACATGGCGCCGATGCCCAGGCCGAGGGCCATCAGGACGATGTCGTTGGTGACGGCGAAGGCGCCGATGACACCGTCGAAGGAGAAGGACGCGTCCAGGACCTCCAGGTAGAGGAACATGAAGAACGCGGCCTTGCCGGCCAGCTTGACGGCCGACTTGGGCTTCCCGGCGCGTTCGGCTGCCTCTTCCTCCTCGTGCTCCCGCTCCTCCTCCTCTTCGAGTTTGTCCTCGAAGTAGCCGGAGAGGCCGCCGACGATCATGTAGGTGATCAGACCCGCGATGCCCGCGAGCAGGACGGTTTCCGCCTTGTCGGCGTGGGCGCCGCCGTGCTGGTGGGCGTGGGCGCCGAAGGTGATCGCGGAGACCAGCAGCACGACCAGGGCGATGCAGACCGACAGCATGTCGACCTTGCCGAGCTTGGCCAGCGGGCGCTCCAGCCAGGCCAGCCACTTGATGTCCCGGTCTTCGAAGATGAAGTCGAGGAAGATCATCAGAAGGAACATGCCGCCGAAGGCGGCGATCGACGGATGGGCGTCCGTCACCAGCTCCTGATAGCGGTCCTTGTTGTTGAGCGCGAGGTCGACGGCCTCGATCGGTCCGAGCTGGGCGCTGATCGCCACGATCACGACGGGGAACACCAGGCGCATGCCGAACACGGCGATGAGGATGCCGATGGTGAGGAAGATCTTCTGCCAGAAGGCATTCATCTTCTTCAGGATCCCGGCGTTGACCACCGCGTTGTCGAAGGACAGCGAGATCTCCAGGATGGAGAGGATCGCCACGATGCCGAAAGCGGTCCACCCCCCGTAGAAGACCGCCGCGACCAGGCCGAGCGCGGTGACCGCGAACGACCAGCCGAAGGTTTTCAGAAGCACTGGCTACCCAATCGTGTGTGTACGGGGCTCCCCCGCGCCGTACTCGGCTTTACGAAACGTTGACTCCGAAGTCTAGAGCGATGCCCCGAAGCCCCGACGCGTACCCCTGCCCCACTGCACGGAACTTCCACTCGCCCTGGTAGCGGTAGAGCTCGCCGAAGATCATCGCGGTCTCCGTGGAGGCGTCCTCGCTCAGGTCGTACCGGGCGAGTTCCTGGCCGTCGGCCTGGTTGACGACCCGGATGAAGGCGTTGGCGACCTGGCCGAAGGTCTGGCCGCGCTCGTCGGCCGCGTGGATCGAGACCGGGAAGACGATCTTGTCGCACTGGGCGGGCACCTTGGAGAGGTCGACGAGCAGCGACTCGTCGTCGCCGTCGCCCTCGCCCGTGAGGTTGTCGCCGGTGTGCTCGATCGAGCCGTCCGGGCTCTTGAGCTGGTTGTAGAAGACGAACCACTCGTCGCCGAGCACCCGGCCGCTGCTGCACACGAGTGCGCTCGCGTCGAGGTCGAAGGGTGCTCCGGTGGTGGAACGCGCGTCCCAGCCGAGCCCGACCAGTACCTGTGTGAGGTTCGGTGCGGCCTTGGACAGGGAGACGTTGCCTCCCTTGGCAAGCGTGACGCCCATGGTGATGGTCCCTCCCCGGGTGATGGTTCTTGGGTTTCCTGCGCGTCCGGCGCCGCACGTAAACCGTGCGGCGCCGGACGTATCGAGACCGTGGCCTCGCCGGACGTTCGAGGCCGTCGCCCCGGTGGTCGGGTCGCTCAGACGTTCACGCCGAAGTCCTGGGCGATGCCGCGCAGGCCGGAGGCGTAGCCCTGGCCGATGGCGCGGAACTTCCACTCCGCGCCGTGGCGGTACAGCTCGCCGAAGACCATGGCGGTCTCCGTGGAGGCGTCCTCGCTCAGGTCGTAGCGGGCGATCTCGGCCTCGCCGGCCTGGTTGACGACGCGGATGAACGCGTTGCGCACCTGGCCGAAGGACTGCTGACGGTTCTCGGCGTCGTAGATCGAGACCGGGAAGACGATCTTCTCGATGTCGGCGGGGACCGTGGCGAGGTTGATCTTGATCTGCTCGTCGTCGCCCTCGCCCTCACCGGTGATGTTGTCGCCGGTGTGCTCGACGGATCCGTCCGGGCTCTTCAGGTTGTTGAAGAAGATGAAGTGCGCGTCGCTGGCGACCTTGCCGCCGCTGTTCAGCAGCAGCGCGCTGGCGTCGAGGTCGAAGTCGGTGCCGGTCGTGGTGCGGATGTCCCACCCCAGACCGACGATGACCGCGGTCAGGCCGGGGGCCTCCTTGGTCAGCGAGACATTGCCGCCCTTACTGAGGCTGACTCCCACGAGTCCTCCATTGGTGTCCAGGGGCGGGGTGCCCCGTAGTGCGTGGATATCGGATCAACGATTCGATCCTAGTGACGGGTTCCCGCCCCCCGCAGTCCCCGGCGTCGACAAATCACGTGGTGTCGACAGGTGATGCCGACCCGTGATGCCGCCCGGGGGCGCCGGTCACAGAGTGTCGAGCGCCTTCACGTACTCGGTCAGGTCACGGGCGTCCGGCAGGCCGTTGACCACGGTCCAGCGCACGACGCCCTCCCGGTCGACGATGAAGGTGCCGCGGACGGCACAGCCCTTGTCCTCGTCGAAGACGCCGTAGGCGCGCGAGACGTTGCCGTGCGGCCAGAAGTCGGACAGCAGCGGGTACTCCAGGCCCTCCTGCTCGGCGAAGACGCGCAGGGTGTGGATGGAGTCGTTGGAGACGGCGAGCACCTGGGTGTCCCGGTCGGAGAACTGCGGCAGGTTGTCGCGCACCTCGCACAGCTCGCCGGTGCACACGCCGGTGAAGGCGAAGGGGTAGAAGAGCACCACGACGTTCTTCCGGCCGCGGAAGTCGGACAGCCGGACGGTCCTGCCGTGGTTGTCCTTGAGTTCGAAGTCGGGGGCCTTGTCGCCGACCTGGATCGCCATGTCCTGTTTCGTCCCTTCCGAGGATGGTTCGCTGGAAACACCCTACGCAGGGACGATCGCGAACCCGCGGACGGGCCGACCGCGGTCGGCCCGTCCGGAGTCCGTGGTGGTGCGGAGCCTGGGGCTACCGCTTGGACTTGGCGGCCTTGGGCGTAGCCAGCCGGCTGCCGCTCCAGTCCTTGCCGACGCTGACACTCTTGGACGCCGTCAGTCCGGCGGTCGTCGACGCCTCCGAGATGTCACTGGCCTCGACGTACCCGTCACGGCCGGTCTTCGGCGTGAGAAGGAGGATCGAGCCGCCTTCTTCGATGTACGTGGTGGCATCCACCAGCGCATCCGTCAGGTCGCCGTCGTCGTCACGGAACCACAGCACGACGGCATCGGCCACGTCCTCGTAGTCCTCGTCCACCAGCTCGCCCTCGACGGCGCCCTCAATGGCCTCGCGGAGCTCCTGGTCGACGTCGTCGTCGTAGCCGATCTCCTGGACCACCTGCCCGGGCTGGAACCCCAGCCTGGCGGCAGGGTTCGTCCGCTCCTCCGCGTGGTCCGCGGTCGCGCTCACGGGTTGCCTCCTGATCATGTTTCGGTAGATGTCTTCAGCCACGCGCGTGCGCGAAGCTTGGCCGTAGTCCACACGGGCGGGACGGATCGCGCAAGTACCCGGCGTCTGGGACCGCCGAAACGGTGACGATCCCGGCCGTGTCGCCGCAACTCCAGCCATGCCCTCCAGCCCGAAGGTGACGTACACCACACCTATCTGCCCCGTTTGCGTATTTGGGAACCATGTGTGGGTACGAGACTCGAATGAACGTGCCCCCCGATTCTCACGGGAGAACCGGTTACCCCACGGTACAGATGACGATTGCCCCCGTGAGGTACACGATGGGGAATCGGCGCAGACACCCGGAAAAGTGGCCCTCTGACAGCGAAGGAACAGCGTGGCTTCCGCATCCGATCGCAATCCGATCATCATTGGCGGCCTTCCGAGTCAGGTTCCTGACTTCGATCCCGAGGAAACCCAGGAGTGGCTCGACTCCCTCGACGCCGCCGTCGACGAGCGCGGCCGGGAGCGGGCCCGCTATCTGATGCTGCGGCTGATCGAGCGGGCCCGCGAGAAGCGCGTGGCCGTGCCCGAGATGCGCAGCACGGACTACGTCAACACCATCCCGACCAAGAGCGAGCCGTTCTTCCCCGGCAACGAGGAGATCGAGCGCAAGATCCTCAACGCCACCCGCTGGAACGCCGCCGTGATGGTCTCCCGCGCGCAGCGGCCCGGCATCGGCGTCGGCGGCCACATCGCGACCTTCGCCTCCTCCGCGTCGCTGTACGACGTGGGCTTCAACCACTTCTTCCGGGGCAAGGACGAGGGCGACGGCGGTGACCAGGTCTTCTTCCAGGGGCACGCCTCGCCCGGCATCTACGCGCGCGCGTACCTGCTGGACCGGCTCAGCGAGCAGCACCTGGACGGCTTCCGGCAGGAGAAGTCGAAGGCGCCGCACGCACTGTCGTCGTATCCGCATCCGCGGTCGATGCCGGACTTCTGGGAGTTCCCGACGGTCTCGATGGGCCTCGGCGCGATCGGCGCCATCTACCAGGCGCGGATGAACCGCTACATGCACGCGCGCGGGATCACGGACACGTCGCGTTCGCACGTGTGGGCCTATCTGGGTGACGGCGAGATGGACGAGCCGGAGTCGCTGGGCCAGCTCTCCATCGCCGCCCGCGAGGGCCTGGACAACCTGACCTTCGTGATCAACTGCAACCTCCAGCGCCTCGACGGCCCGGTGCGCGGCAACGGCAAGATCATCCAGGAGCTGGAGTCGGTCTTCCGGGGCGCCGGCTGGAACGTGATCAAGCTGGTGTGGGACCGCACCTGGGACCCACTGCTCGCCCAGGACCGCGACGGCCTGCTGGTCAACCGCATGAACACGACCCCGGACGGCCAGTTCCAGACGTACGCCACCGAGTCCGGCGCCTACATCCGCGACCACTTCTTCGGCGACGACCACCGGCTGCGCGCGATGGTCGAGAACATGACCGACGACCAGATCCTGCACCTGGGCCGCGGCGGTCACGACCACCGGAAGATCTACGCGGCGTACAAGGCGGCCCAGGAGCACAAGGGCCAGCCGACGGTCATCCTCGCCAAGACGATCAAGGGCTGGACCCTGGGCCCGAACTTCGAGGGCCGCAACGCCACGCACCAGATGAAGAAGCTGACGGTCGACGACCTCAAGCGCTTCCGCGACCGGCTGCACCTGCCGATCTCCGACAAGGAGCTGGAGTCCGGCCCGCCGCCGTACTACCACCCCGGCCGGGACACCGAGGAGATGCAGTACATGCACGACCGGCGCCTGGGCTGCGGCGGCTACGTGCCGACCCGGGTCGTGCGGTCGAAGCCGCTCGCGCTGCCGGAGGAAAAGACGTACGCGACCGTGAAGAAGGGGTCGGGGCAGCAGTCCATCGCGACGACGATGGCCTTCGTGCGCCTGCTGAAGGACCTCATGCGGGCCAAGGAGATCGGCAAGCGCTTCGTGCTGATCGCGCCGGACGAGTACCGCACGTTCGGCATGGACTCGTTCTTCCCGAGTGCGAAGATCTACAACCCGCTCGGGCAGCAGTACGAGTCCGTGGACCGCGATCTGCTGCTCGCCTACAAGGAGGCGCCGAACGGGCAGATGCTGCACGACGGCATCTCCGAGGCGGGCTGCACGGCCTCGCTGATCGCGGCCGGATCGGCGTACGCCACTCACGGCGAGCCGCTCATCCCGGTCTACGTCTTCTACTCGATGTTCGGTTTCCAGCGCACCGGCGACCAGTTCTGGCAGATGGGTGACCAGCTGGCGCGCGGTTTCGTACTGGGCGCGACCGCGGGGCGTACGACTCTGACCGGTGAGGGACTGCAGCACGCAGACGGGCACTCGCAGTTGCTGGCCTCGACGAACCCGGCGTGCGTGGCGTACGACCCGGCCTTCGGGTTCGAGATCGCGCACATCGTCAAGGACGGGCTGCGCCGGATGTACGGCGGGGACGAGCAGCACCCGCACGGCGAGGACGTCTTCTACTACCTCACCGTCTACAACGAGCCCATCCGGCACCCGGCCGAGCCCGAGAACGTCGACGTGGAGGGCATCCTCAAGGGCGTCCACCGCTTCAGCGAGGGCACGGGCGGCTCCGTCCCGGCGCAGATCATGGCGTCCGGCGTCGCGGTGCCGTGGGCCGTCGAGGCCCAGCGGATCCTCGCCGAGGAGTGGAACGTGCGCGCCGACGTCTGGTCGGCGACCTCCTGGAACGAGCTGCGGCGCGAGGCCGTGGCCTGCGAGGAGCACAACCTGCTGCATCCCGAGGAGGAGCAGCAGGTGCCGTGGGTCACGCGGAAGCTGGCGGGCGCTCAGGGGCCGTTCGTGGCGGTGTCCGACTGGATGCGGTCGGTGCCGGACCAGATCGCGCGGTGGGTGCCGGGGACGTACCAGTCGCTGGGCGCGGACGGCTTCGGCTTCGCGGACACGCGGGGGGCGGCGCGGCGGTTCTTCCACATCGACGCGGAGTCGATCGTGGTGGGCGTGCTGAGCGAGCTGGCGCGGGAGGGGAAGGTCGACCGGTCGGTGCTGAAGCAGGCGATCGACCGGTACCGGCTGCTCGACGTGAGCGCGGCGGACCCGGGGGCGGCCGGCGGGGACGCGTAGGGCGTACGCGGGTGTACGTGGCTCACCCCCGTCCGTGGCGGGCGGGGGTGGGAACATCTGGGCGACGGGTGATGCCGCGGGCGGCTAGAACATGCCGTAGCCCGGGCTTGCCGCGCCGACGAGCCAGATGAGCGCCAGGAGCGTGTCGATGGCTCCCAGGACCAGGGCGACCACGGCCGGTACCGGGCGGGACCCCGCCCAGCTTCGGCCCATGGCGAGCCAGCCGCAGACGATCGCCACGGGGCCGAGGACGATCCCCAGCACGAAGAACCCGGCGACCGCGCAGACGACTCCGACGATCGCGAGCGTCGCGCGGTCCGGCCCGGTCCGTGACCACGTCCGGCCACGTGAGCGGGGGTGCCTGCGCGATCCCTGTCCGAAGCTCGCCATCATCAACTCCCTGAACTCCTCGTGAAGTTCGGGTACCCGCGTGTGGCGTGTCATGCCTGCTTCGAACGTGCTGCCTGCGCGCCGCCCCCCTCCGGCAGCGCGCCGCAGCCTCTGGCCCTCCGTGCCCTGCGGAGGACTTGACCCACTGTGACCTGCGCTGTCCCGCCGAGGGGAGGGTTCGCGCGCCCTGTCACCCTGATGGACGAATCGAGTGACAGGGCCCGCGGACTTCGTGGGCGCGGATCAGATGTGGCCCGCGCCCGCGCCCGCCTCCGCGTTGGCACCGCGCTTGGTGAGGAAGGCGACGAACACCGCCACGACCGCGATGCCGGCCGCGACGAGCGAGGCCAGGCTCATGCCGGAGATGAAGGTGTCGTGGGCGACGTCCGCGATCTTTCCGGCGACCTGGGCCGGGGTGCCCTCGGGCACCGGCGGGACGCCGACCTGGACCGCCTCGGAGGCCTTGTGGGCCTGTTCCGGCGTCAGCTCGGGAAGCCCCGCGTCCGCCCAGTTGCCGGCCAGGTCGCTGTCGACCTTGGAGGCCATCACGGCGCCCAGCACGGCCGTGCCGAGGCTGCCGCCGATCTGCATCGCCGCCTGCTGGAGACCGCCGGCCACGCCCGACAGCTCCATCGGCGCGTTGCCGACGATGACCTCGGTGGCGCCGACCATGACGGGCGCGAGGCCGAGGCCCAGCAGGAGGAACCAGATCGACATGACGGCGGTGCCGGTGCCCGTGTCCAGCGTGGAGATGCCGTACATGGCGAGCGCGGTGAAGGCCATGCCGCCGGCCAGCGGGATGCGCGGGCCGACCTTGGTGATCATCACGCCGGCCAGCGGCGAACCGACGATCATCATGCCGGTGAGCGGCAACAGGTGCAGACCTGCGTCGACCGGGCTCATGCCGTGCACGTTCTGCAGGTAGAAGGTGACGAAGAACAGGCCGCCCAGGAAGGCGATGGCCATCAGGACCATGAGGACCACACCGGCCGACAGCGCCACCGAGCGGAACATCCCCAGCGGGATCAGCGGTTCCTTCACCCGGGTCTCCCACAAGGAGAACAGGACGAAGCCCACCACCGCCCCACCGATGTACAGCCAGGTCTGGCCGGAACCCCAACCCCACTCGGGGGCCTTGATGAGGGCCCAGACGAGAGCGAACATCGAGGCCGACAGCAGCACGATCCCGACGACGTCGAAGGAGCGCGGCGCGTTCTCGGCCCGGTGGTCCAGCAGGATCAGGACGCCGAGCACGACGGCGAGGATGCCCACCGGCACGTTGATGAAGAAGACCGACTGCCAGTTGACGTGCTCGACCAGCACACCGCCGAGGATCGGGCCGCCCGCGGTGGAGGCGCCGATGACCATGCCCCAGATGCCGATGGCCATGTTGAGCTTCTCGGCCGGGAAGGTGGCCCGCAGCAGGCCGAGCGCGGCCGGCATCAGCAGCGCGCCGAACAGGCCCTGGAAGACACGGAAGACGACGACCGCCCCGATGCTGCCGGACAGTCCGATGGCCCCGGAGGCCGCGGCGAAGCCGGCCACACCGATGATGAAGGTCTGCCGGTGGCCGAAACGGTCACCGAGCTTGCCCGCGGTGATCAGCGCGACGGCGAGGGCGAGGAAGTAGGCGTTGGTGATCCACTGGACGTCCGCGAGACTGGCACCCAGGTCGTTCTGGATCGCCGGGTTGGCGATCGCCACGATGGTGCCGTCCAGGGCCACCATCATGACCCCGACCGCGACGGTGACGAGGGTGACCCACGGATGGCCGCGCAGTCCCCTGGTGGACGCGGAACCCGACGGGGCACCGTCGCCCGGTCCCGACTTGTCGAGCGTGGTCTGACTAGTCATACCGTGAGGCTAATGACAGCCTCTGACAGTTGACAAACCAATTCACGAGTCAGTAACTGACATTTTAAATTGCACCTGTGTCACCTGTGTGAAGGAGTGAACTCTTGGGCGGCCTGCGCGAACTCAAGAAGCAGCGCACCCGGGACCTCCTGCTGCGCTCCGCCCTCGAACTGTTCACCGAGCGCGGTTACGAGGAGACGACCGTCGACGACATCGCGGAGGCCGCCGCCGTCTCGCAGCGCACCTTCTTCCGCTACTTCGCCTCCAAGGAGGACGCGGCGTTCTTCGTGTCGCGGCTCGCGGAGTCGCGCTTCGTCGAGGCCGTACGCGCCCGCCCGCCCGAGGAGGCGCCCCTGGACGCCCTGCGCCTGGCCCTCGTGGAGAACTGGAGCACCATCGGCGAGGCCGTCGGGCAACTGGTCCCGCTCGAGCTGCACATGCGGTTCTACCGGGTGATCGAGTCGACACCCGCACTGCTAGCCGCCCATCTGCGGCGCGCGACGGAGCTGGAGGAGGAGATCGCCCGCGTCGTCGCCCGCCGCGAGGGCCTGGACGTGGACACGGACCCGCGGCCCCGTGTGGTCGTGGCCGTCTTCGGAGCGGTGATGCGGGTGACCGAGCGGATCTGGTCGGCACGGGACGACGCCAGTCTGGCGGCGCTGCGGGACCTGACGGCGTCCTACCTCGACCAGGTGGCGCCCGCGCTCACCGGGAACTGGCGCGACCGCCCCCTGGCCGGACCCGCGGATCCAACTCCGTAGCCGAGCGCCGGCAGCGCACCGAAACGTGATCCGTGTCACTGGATTCACGCGAGACCGTGCCGTTCTCCTAGTGTGTCCTCCCAGTGACTTCCTTCGACACCTCCCCGCAGCTGAACGTCTGGCGCGCACTGCTCGCCCTGGCCGTGGTGTTCGTGATGCTGGCGACCACCGGCTGGACCGCCCTGCGCAACCAGCGGGGCCCCACGGCCCTCGAAGCGTCGGTCACGGCCTGGGAGCACGGCCGGATCGACGGACGGCGGCTGCCCGACGCGCAGGCGGCACCCGCCCGGCTGGCCCGCTTCTTCGCCTCGCTCTCCGAGTGGCAGCGCGGGAGCCTGGCCCGCCGCTATCCGCTGGCCGTGGGCAACATGAACGGCGCCCCCGTCCAACTGCGCTACCTCGCCAACCGCGCCGCGCTGCACAAGGCGCGGACGGTGGAGCGGGAGCGCATGCACGACGAGCGGCTGTCCCCGGCCGGGCAGCGCGAGGCCGGCCGACGCATGCGCAACTACGAGTCGCTGCTCGACCCCGACCGGCACGTCCTCGCCTTCGACCCGGCGGGCTCCGGCAAGGTCGCCGAGGTGTTCGGGAACCTGAACCGCGCCGACCGCGTGTCCGTCGTCGTGCCCGGCGTGGACACCGAACTGCTCACCTTCCAGCGCACCGACCGCAAGAAGTACTCGGCGCCCGTCGGCATGGCCGAGTCGCTGTACGCGGCCGAGCGCGCGACGAGCCCCGGCACCGGCACGGCCGTGATCGCCTGGGCCGACTACACCTCCCCCAGCGGGCTCGGCATGGAGGCGGCCACGGCGAACCGCGCCGAGCACGGGGCGGTGCGGCTGAACGCGCTGCTGCGGGCGCTGCCCGGCCGCGCCCCGGTCTCGCTGTTCTGCCACAGCTACGGCTCGGTGGTGTGCGGCCTCGCCGCCGACGCGCTGCCCGCCCGGGTGACCGACATAGCGGTGGCGGGCAGTCCCGGCATGCGCGCCGAGAACGCCTCCCACCTGGACACCTCCGCCCATGTGTGGGCGATGCGGGACGCCGACGACTGGATCCAGGACGTGCCGTACCTGGAGGTCGGCGGCCTCGGGCACGGTGCCGACCCGGTGTCCGCCGCGTTCGGTGCCCGGGTGCTGTCGGCACGGGGCGCCGAGGGGCACGCCGGCTACTTCGTACCGGGCACGGACAGCCTGCGGAACTTCGCGGAGATCGGGGTTGGCGCATACCGCACGGTGGCCTGTGCCGCCGAAGACGACACATGCCGGGCGGGTTTGTCCGTGGCGACGGCGGCCGGACGCGCGTAGAGGCGCAGAAACTCCGGTTTGCACGGGGAGGGGACGGAGAGGCTCGTGCCGCATACGATGAGCCGCATGGGTGACGTACTGGCCGGATTTCATGCCGCCTGGGAGTTCGAGTCCGACTCCGTGCTCATCCGCTACGAACGGGGGATTCGAACACCCAAGCTGTTCCAGGCCCTGGGGGAGCGCCGTGTCCCCCTGGAGGCGATCGCCGGCGTGACGCTCACGCCCGGCCGGCGTGGCACCGTCGTGCTGCGCGTCGAACCACGTGCGGGCGCCGACCCGCTGATCGAGGCGGCGGCCGGACAGCTGAAGGAGAGCGGCGACCCCTACCGCCTGGTGCTGCCCGCCGAACGCGAGACGCTCGCGGAGTACTACGCCGACGAACTGCGGGCGCTGCTGACCGAGTCCGGCGAGACCGAGCGGTACCTGGTCGCCGCGCCCGAGGCACCGCTGCACTTCAAGGCGTACGACGGGAAGGCGTCCTTCGACGGGAAGGCGGTGTCCTTCCGGTGGTCGTGGACGGGCGCGTCGTCGGCGAAGTGGAAGGCCGGCGACCAGAGCTTCCCGGTCGGCGACCTGGGCGGCGTGGAGTGGCGGTCCCCCGAGGTGTTCGAGGGCTACCTGCGGCTGCTGCCGCGCGACCTCGCCGCCTCCTCCGTCTCCGCCGTCTCCTCCGCCCCCGCCGCACCGGCCGTCCCGCAGGCCGACCAGGACCCGGCGGCGGTCGTGTTCGGGCTCGGGTACGGGCCGGTGCACGAGTCGCTGCCGTTCGCCGCCGCGGTGCTGGCGGCGGTGCGGGACCGGGGCCCCGCCGTGCCGGTTCCGGTGCCGGCGCCCAGGCGCGACCCGGCGGACATCGCCGAGCGGATCCGGCACCTGGGCGAGCTGCACCAGCAGGGACTGGTGACGGACGAGGAGTTCTCCTCGAAGAAGGCGGAGTTGCTGGCGGAGCTTTAGCGCACCCCCGGGTGTCCCTACTCCCGTCCGGCTGAGGTGAACGTCATGTCCGCGTACCGGTCCCCCGCCACCTTCTCCGCGATCGGCTCCAGCAAGGACAGCTCGTCCTCCGTCAGGACGATCCGGGTGGCCGCCGTGTTCTCCTCCACCCGCGCGGGCTTGCGCGTGCCGGGGATCGGGACCACCGGCAGACCGTGGACCCGGGCGCGCTGCTGGACCCAGGCCAGCGCGATCTGGCCGGGGGTCGCGCCGTGGGCCTCGGCGAGCGTGCGGACCGGGTCGAGCAGGGCCGCGTTGGCCGCCGCGTTGTCGCCGGTGAAGCGGGGCTGGCGGCGGCGGAAGTCGTCGGCGGTGAGCTCCTGGTCGGCGTTGGCGAAGGAACCGGTGAGGAAGCCCCGGCCGAGGGGCGAGTACGGGACGAGGGCCACGCCCAGTTCGCGGGCGGCCGGCACGACGCCCGCCTCGATGTCCCGGCTGAACAGCGACCACTCCGACTGCACGGCGGCGATCGGATGCACCCCCTGCGCCGACCGCAGCTCGTCGCCCGTCACCTCGCTCAGGCCCAGGTGCTTGACCTTGCCCTCGCGCACCAGGTCGGCCATGACGCCGACGGTCTCCTCGACCGGCACGTTCACGTCGCGCCGGTGCATGTAGTAGAGGTCGATCACGTCGACGTCCAGGCGGCGCAGGCTCGCCTCGACCGCCTCGCGGATGTAGGGCGCGTCGTTGCGGATGATCCGCCTGTCCGGGTCGTCCGGCGGGATCGACAGGGCGAACTTGGTCGCGACGACGACCTCGTCGCGGTGGGCCTTGAAGAAGGGGGCCAGGAACCGCTCGTTCTCCCCTGCGCCGTACGCGTCGGCCGTGTCGTAGAGCGTGACGCCCAGCTCCAGCGCCTTTTCCAGGGTCGCGCGCGACGCCTCGGCGTCCGAGGGGCCGTAGCCGAAGCTGATGCCCATGCAGCCGAGGCCCTGGACGCCCACCTCCGGGCCGTGCACGCCCAGCCGTGCCGTCGGGATCCTGCTCTCGGTCATCGCGTCCTCTTCTCCGTCCCACGGGCGCGTCCGGCGTCCCCGTAGAAGCTGATCTTCCGGTCGAGTACGGCGACGGTCTCCTGGAGCTCGGCGATCCGCGTCAGCACGTCGCGCCGGGTGGACTCCAGCAGTTCACGCCGGTCGAGGTAGGTGCTCTCGCCGTCGCGCACCATCTCGGCGTACCGGACCATGTCGGCGACCGGCATGCCGGTCATGCGCAGCTTGCCGACGAAGTCGAGCCAGTCCAGGTCGCCGTTGCTGTAGCGGCGCTGCCCGGTGTGGGAGCGGTCGATGTGGGACATCAGGCCGATCCGCTCGTACCAGCGCAGCGTGTGGGCCGTCAGTCCGGTGAAGGCGACGACCTCGCTGATCGTGTAGTGGTCCTGTCCGTCGGGGCGCGGGTGGCGCCGGGGCGGAGCGGCGCAGATGTCTGTTCTGGTGGCGTTCGGCCCGAGGGTCTCGGCCGTGGTCTGCATCACCGTCATGTGCTCCACGCTATGACCTTGGAGTGCACTCCAGGCAAGCGGCCGCGGCAAGAAACCGGCGGTGGGAAATACGCAGGACACAAGCCGCGGCCGGTCACTAGCGTGCGGGCATGAGTCTTGTACGCCGTGCCGGGGCCGAGGACGTGGCGGAAGTGCTCCGTCTGCGTCAGGTGATGATCGATTCGCTGGGCCGGGCGCCCGCGCCCACCGACTGGCACGCCGAGTCCCTGCCGACATTGCGGGCGAGGCTCGCCGACCCGGACGGGGAGTTCGCGGCGTTCGTCGTCGAGCACCCGGAGCGGCCCGGCGCGCTGGCGGCCCTGGTGGCGGGCACGCTGGAGTACCGCATCGGGCGGTCCGGCAACCCGCACGGCCTCATCGGGTACGTCTTCAGCGTCGCGACCGACCCGTCGGCCCGGCGCCGCGGCTACGCCCGCGCCTGTATGGAGGAGCTGCTCGAGTGGTTCCGCGAACGCGACGCCGGATACGTCATGCTCACGGCGTCCGCGGACGCCGAGCCCCTGTACGCGTCGATGGGCTTCACCCGGGACTCGGACCCCTCCATGCGGCTGCACCTCTGAGACGCTTAGGCTCGACGGCATGTCCTTGAAGAGCCTCGCGTCGATCGAGAACTGGCCGGTCCCCACCGCGGCGGCAGGCGTCGTACGGGCCGACGGCACGGTCCTCGGCACCCACGGCCCGGCCGCGCACCGCTTCCCGCTCGCCTCGGTCACCAAGCCGCTCGCGGCGTACGCGGCGCTCGTGGCGTACGAGGAGGGCGCGATCGAGCTGGACGAGCCCGCCGGTCCGCCCGGGGCGACGGTCCGCCACCTGCTCGCACACACCTCGGGCCTGGCCTTCGACGAACACCGGGTGACCGCCCCGCCCGGGGACCGCCGGCTGTACTCCAACGCCGGCTTCGAGCAGCTCGGCGACCACATCGCGAAGGCGGCGGACATGCCGTTCGCCGAGTACGCGCGCCAGGCGGTGCTGGAGCCGCTGGGCATGACGGCGACCTCGCTGGAGGGCTCCCCGGCGAAGGACGGCGTGTCCACGGTCGAGGACCTGCTCCGCTTCGCCGCCGAGGTGCAGGCCCCGCGGCTACTGGACCCGCGCACGGTCGCCGAGGCGATGACCGTCCAGTACCCGGGCACGAAGGGCGTCCTGCCGGGCTACGGTCACCAGAGCCCCAACGACTGGGGCCTCGGCTTCGAGATCCGCGACTCCAAGTCCCCCCACTGGACGGGCTCCGCCTCCTCCCCCCGCACCTTCGGCCACTTCGGCCAGTCCGGCACCTTCCTGTGGATCGACCCGGACGCGGCCGTCGCCTGCGTGGCCCTCGCCGACCGGGCCTTCGGCCCCTGGGCGGTCGAAGCCTGGCCGCCCTTCACGGACGGGGTGCTCGCGGAAGTACGAGGCTGACGCGCCTCAAGACTGCGCCGCCATCTCCCAGACCAGCACCTCGGCCGGCGTCACCGCCACCGCGTCCACGCCCTCCGCGTCCGTGATGCGGGCCGCGTCGCCCGGGCCCAGCTTCTCGGTGTCCAGGCGGACCTCGCCGCGTACGACGTGGACGTACACGTACGCCCCGTCCGGCACCGCCGTGCGCTCCCCCGCGGCCAGGCGGCGTACGTGGAGCATCGCGCCGGCCTCGGGGACGGCGTACGGGGTGGAGTCGGCGATGCCGCGGACGATCTCGTAGGCGGGGTCGCCGCCGGGGTCGAGCGGGGCCAGCCACATCTGGACGAAGGTGAGGGGAACGGCGCCGTCGTTGCGTTCGACGTGGCGGACGCCGACCGCCGAGCTGAGGCGTTGCACGTCACCGGCGCGGACCACCGTCTCGTGGCCCGTGCTGTCGCGGTGCGTCAGCTCGCCCTCCACCACCCAGGTGACGATCTCCGTGTGGCTGTGCGGGTGCTCGTCGAAACCCGAACCGGGCGCGAGGCGTTCCTCGTTGCAGGCGATCAGCGCTCCGAAGCGGAGGTTGTCGGGGTCGTAGTGGGGGCCGAAGGAGAAGGCGTGGCGGGAGGCGATGCCCGCCGCCTCGTCGCCTCCGGGGTAGCGCTCGTCGGCGCGCCGTAGGTCCATCACGTCGTCCACCGTAGACCCGGCGGCACCCCCGCCCGTTCCGATAAGGCAGTCTTGTCCCCGTGCCCGAACCCGAGACCGGCAAGCCTGACGCCCCCGCCCAGCCCGCCCACCCGCATACCGCGACCCTGAAGCGGCTGGAGCAGTCCTCCGGGTCGCTCGCCGCGCAGGCCATCGCGCGCATGGACGAGACCCTGCCGTGGTACCGGGCCATGCCACCGGAGAACCGTTCCTGGATCGGGCTGGTCGCCCAGGCCGGCATCGCCGCGTTCACCGAGTGGTTCCGGCAGCCGGACGCGCCCCAGGCCATCTCCACCGACGTCTTCGGCACGGCGCCCCGGGAGCTGACCCGGGCGATCACGCTGCGGCAGACCGTGGAGATGGTGCGGACGACCATCGAGGTGATGGAGTCCGCCATCGACGAGGTGGCCGCGCCGGGCGACGAGTCGGTGCTGCGCGAGGCGCTGCTCGTGTACGCCCGGGAGATCGCCTTCGCGACCGCCCAGGTGTACGCGCAGGCCGCCGAGGCACGCGGTGCCTGGGACGCGCGGCTGGAGTCGCTGGTGGTGAACGCCGTGCTCAGCGGCGAGGCCGACGAGGGGGCGGTGTCCCGGGCCGCCGCGCTGGGGTGGAACTCGCCCGAGCATGTCTGTGTGGTGCTGGGCACCGCTCCCGACGGGGACTCCGAGCTGACCGTGGAGGCCATTCGGCGCGCGGCGCGGCATGCCAAGCTCCAGGTGCTGACCGGGGTGCTCGGGGACCGGCTCGTGGTCATCGCGGGGGGCAGTGACAATCCGCTCGCGGTGGCCAAGTCGCTGATCGGGCCGTTCGCGCAGGGGGCGGTCGTCGCCGGGCCCGTGGTGCCCGACCTGCTGGCCGCGACCCGGTCCGCGCAGGCCGCCGCGGCCGGGCTCAAGGCCTGTACCGCCTGGCCGGACGCTCCGCGCCCCGTGCTGGCGGACGATCTGCTGCCGGAGCGCGCGATCGCCTCCGACCCTTCGGCCCGCGAGCAGCTGGTGGAGGAGATCTACAGACCGTTGGAGGAGGCCGGGGCGGCGCTCCTTGAGACGCTCAGCGTCTATCTCGAACAGGCGAGCAGTCTGGAGGGCGCCGCCCGGATGCTCTTCGTTCACCCGAACACCGTGCGCTACCGGCTCCGACGTGTGACTGACGTCACCGGATGGTCACCCTCTGATGTACGGTCTGCGTTCACACTGCGGATCGCGCTCATCCTGGGGCGTCTGGCCGATGGAGATCCGCAACTCTAAGCTTTTGTCGAGGGTCCACAAAACCCCTTCGTGTTCTTCGTCCCTGTCCCCACGGGCGGTCTTGGCCGTCCTCAAGAGAGAGTGTGAGAGTGCTCGTACTCGTCGCTCCCGGCCAGGGCGCCCAGACGCCCGGCTTTCTGACTGACTGGCTCGCCCTCCCCGGTGCCGCCGACCGTGTCGCCGCGTGGTCGGACGCCATCGGACTCGATCTCGCCCACTTCGGCACCAAGGCCGACGCGGACGAGATCCGTGACACGTCCGTCGCCCAGCCGCTGCTCGTCGCCGCCGGAATCCTCTCCGCCGCGGCACTCGGTGACATCGCCGACCTCGCGCCGGGCGCGGTCGCGGGTCACAGCGTCGGCGAGATCACCGCCGCCGCGTTCGCGGGCGTCCTCGACGACACCGCCGCGCTGACCCTCGTACGCCGTCGGGGCCTGGCCATGGCCGAGGCCGCCGCGGTCACCGAGACCGGCATGTCGGCGCTGCTCGGCGGCGACCCCGAGGTGAGCGTCGCGCACCTGGAGAAGCTCGGCCTGACCCCGGCGAACGTGAACGGCGCGGGCCAGATCGTGGCGGCCGGCACCATGGAGCAGCTGGCCGCGCTCAACGAGGACAAGCCCGAGGGGGTGCGCAAGGTCGTCCCGCTGAAGGTGGCCGGCGCGTTCCACACGCGGCACATGGCGCCCGCCGTGGACAGGCTCGCCGAGGCCGCGAAGGCGCTGACCCCGGCCGACCCGAAGCTGACGTACGTCTCCAACAAGGACGGGCAGGCCGTCGCCAGCGGCGCCGAGGTGCTGGAGCGGCTGGTCGGCCAGGTGGCCAACCCGGTCCGCTGGGACCTGTGCATGGAGACGTTCAAGGAGCTGGGCGTCACCGCGATCGTCGAGGTGTGCCCGGGTGGCACGCTGACCGGACTGGCCAAGCGCGCGCTGCCCGGCGTGAAGACGCTGGCCCTGAAGACCCCCGCCGACCTCGACGCGGCTCGCGAGCTCGTCGCCGAGCACACCCAGGCCTGACAAGGAGCGCGAGAGCATGTCGAAGATCAAGC
The DNA here is from genome assembly GCF_044591655.1 of Streptomyces sp. BBFR51. Taxonomy (NCBI): domain Bacteria; kingdom Bacillati; phylum Actinomycetota; class Actinomycetes; order Kitasatosporales; family Streptomycetaceae; genus Streptomyces; species Streptomyces sp. BBFR51. The sequence goes on from NZ_CP172448.1 coordinate 2,665,434, forward strand.
CCAGCAAGGGCGCCCCGTACGCGCGCATCCTCGGCGTCGGCGGATACCGTCCGACCCGGGTGGTGCCGAACGAGGTGATCCTCGAGACGATCGACTCGTCCGACGAGTGGATCCGCTCGCGCTCCGGCATCGAGACCCGGCACTGGGCCGGCCCCGACGAGACCGTCGCCGCGATGTCGGTCGAGGCGTCCGGCAAGGCCATCGCGGACGCCGGCATCGACGCCGCTCAGATCGGCGCCGTGGTCGTCTCGACCGTGTCGCACTTCAGCCAGACCCCGGCCATCGCCACCGAGATCGCCGACCGGCTCGGCACGGACAAGGCCGCGGCCTTCGACATCTCGGCGGGCTGCGCCGGTTTCGGCTACGGTCTGACCCTGGCCAAGGGCATGATCGTCGAGGGCTCCGCGGAGTACGTGCTGGTCATCGGCGTGGAGCGGCTGTCCGACCTGACCGACCTGGAGGACCGGGCCACGGCCTTCCTGTTCGGCGACGGCGCCGGCGCGGTCGTGGTCGGCCCGTCGAAGGAGCCGGCGATCGGCCCGACGGTCTGGGGCTCGGAGGGCGACAAGTCCGAGACGATCAAGCAGACCGTCCCCTGGGACCGGTTCCGGATCGGCGACGTCTCCGAACTGCCCCTCGACCGCGAGGGCAACGTCAAGTTTCCTGCGATCACGCAGGAGGGCCAGGCGGTGTTCCGCTGGGCCGTGTTCGAGATGGCGAAGGTCGCACAGCAGGCGCTGGACGCGGCCGGGATCAGCCCGGACGACCTGGACGTCTTCATCCCGCACCAGGCCAACGTGCGGATCATCGACTCGATGGTGAAGACACTCAAACTGCCGGAACACGTCACGGTCGCCCGTGACATCCGCACCACCGGCAACACCTCGGCCGCCTCGATTCCGCTCGCGATGGAGCGGCTCCTGGCGACCGGCGACGCGAAGAGCGGCGACACCGCACTCGTCATCGGCTTCGGGGCGGGTCTCGTCTACGCCGCGACGGTCGTTACCCTCCCCTAGGCACTCCGTGCCGGATCACCCGGTCCGGGACGGAGACCAGCAGTACCTGCCGCCGACGCGGCGGGCCGCCACACCCTCTGGACAACAAAGAAGGAGCGCCATCATGGCCGCCACTCAGGAAGAGATCGTCGCCGGTCTCGCGGAGATCGTGAACGAGATCGCCGGCATCCCGGTTGAGGACGTCCAGCTGGACAAGTCCTTCACCGACGACCTGGACGTCGACTCCCTGTCCATGGTCGAGGTCGTCGTCGCCGCCGAAGAGCGCTTCGACGTCAAGATCCCGGACGAGGACGTCAAGAACCTCAAGACGGTCGGCGACGCGACGAAGTACATCCTCGACCACCAGGCCTGATCCGCCGATACTCGGGCCATGTCCGAGTGTCCGGGCAGACTGCCCCGCCACCCGGCGGTGGCGCCGTACGAATCCGTATCCCGTTGGAGAAAGAATTCCCGTGAGCTCGACCAATCGCACCGTGGTCGTCACCGGTATCGGCGCAACCACACCGCTGGGTGGCGACGCAGCCTCGACCTGGGAGGGCCTGGTCGCCGGCAAGTCCGGCGTCAAGCCCCTGGAGCAGGAGTGGGCCGCCGACCAGGCGGTCCGCATCGCCGCGACGGCCGCCGTGGACCCCTCCGAGGTCATCCCGCGGCCGCAGGCCCGCCGGCTGGACCGCTCGGCGCAGTTCGCGCTGATCGCGGCCCAGGAGGCCTGGAAGGACGCCGGGTACTCCGGCAAGGCGGGCGAGAGCCCCGTGGACGACGGGGCGGCGCACGTCGACCCCGACCGTCTCGGCGCGGTCATCGCCTCCGGCATCGGCGGCGTGACGACCCTGCTCGACCAGTACGACGTGCTGAAGGAGAAGGGCGTCCGCCGCGTCTCCCCGCACACCGTCCCCATGCTGATGCCGAACGGCCCCTCCGCCAACGTGGGCCTGGCCGTGGGCGCCCGTGCGGGCGTGCACACGCCGGTCTCCGCCTGCGCCTCGGGCGCCGAGGCCATCGGCTACGCCATCGAGATGATCCGCACCGGCCGCGCCGACGTCGTCGTCGCGGGTGGCACGGAGGCGGCGATCCACCCGCTGCCCATCGCCGCGTTCGGCAACATGATGGCGATGTCCAAGAACAACGACGACCCGCAGGGTGCCTCGCGCCCCTTCGACACGGGCCGGGACGGCTTCGTCCTCGGTGAGGGCGCCGGCGTCCTCGTCCTGGAGTCCGCCGAGCACGCCGCCGCGCGCGGTGCCCGCGTCTACGCGGAGGCGGTCGGCCAGGGCATCTCCGCCGACAGCCACGACATCGTGCAGCCGGAGCCGGAGGGCCGCGGCATCTCCAACGCCCTGCAGAACCTGCTGGACCGCAACGACCTGGACCCGGCCGAGATCGTGCACGTCAACGCGCACGCCACCTCGACGCCGGCCGGTGACATCGCCGAGCTGAAGGCGCTGCGCAAGGTCCTCGGCGACGACGTCGACCACATGGCGGTCTCCAGCACCAAGTCGATGACCGGTCACCTCCTCGGTGGCGCGGGCGGCGTGGAGTCGGTCGCGACCGTCCTCGCCCTGTACCACCGGGTGGCGCCGCCGACCATCAACGTCGAGAACCTCGACCCGGAGGCCGAGGCCAACGCGGACATCGTCCGCGGCGAGGCCCGCAAGCTCCCGGTAGAGGGCCGTATCGCCGCTCTGAACGACTCGTTCGGCTTCGGCGGCCACAACGTGGTCCTGGCCTTCCGGACGATCTGAGCGACCGCCGTACGTACGTGAAGGGCCCCCACCGGTCGGTGGGGGCCCTTTGCGTGTGCCGGGGCGGGGGAAAGTCACACCACCTGGTGCAGCCAGCGGACCGGGGCGCCCTCGCCCGCGTAGCGGAAGGGCTCCAGTTCGTCGTCCCAGGGCTTGCCGAGGAGCTTGGCGATGTCGGCCTCCAGGTCACTCTCGCCGCGCTGGGAGCGGACCAGGGCGGCGCGCAGCCGGTCCTCGGGGATCATGATGTCGCCGTGGATGCCGGTGACGGCGTGGAAGATGCCGAGGTCGGGGGTGCAGCTGTAGCGCTCGCCCTCGGCGTTCGCGGACGGTTCCGCGGTGACCTCGAAGCGCAGCAGCTGCCAGCCGCGCAGCGCGGAGGCGAGCTTGGAGGCGATGCCGGCCTGGCCCTGCCAGGAGAACTCCGAGCGCCAGGTGCCGGGCGCGGCAGGCTGCCGGATCCAGTCCAGGCCGACGCGCGTGCCGAGCACCCCGGCGATGGCCCACTCGACGTGCGGGCAGAGCGCGCGCGGCGCGGAGTGCACGTACAGGACTCCACGTGTCGTCACCGGAACCTCCGGGCTGAGCGGGACATCTCGGAACGGGTGGAACGGGTGGAACGGCCGTGACCGGGCGGGTCACGTTGATGGCGAGGCTACCGTGCGACGGCGCAAGGAGTGTGACGTACCGTCGGTCCCGCCGCCGACAAACCTCCGCCATTCACCCGGCAGGACGCTTGTACGGGTGTGAGCCGTTGCATCGCCGCCCTCGGGAACCCTGGCGCGGTGTCATGGGTTGAGGACGTTGGAGGCACGAGGCGAGGGGTGGGACCGGTATGGGGCGAGCGACGGACCAGGGGACGCGGGACGGCCGGCACCGTGCGCGTGCCGCGCTCGCCGTCCTGACCGCCGCCGTCCTGGGCGCGGCGGGCTGCGACGCGGCGGGCGGCGACTCCCCCGCCCCCTCCCCCAGCGCGTCGAAGCCGTCGAAGACCGCCCCGGCCTGGGACACGAGCCCGGCGTCGGTCGCCGCCGTGGGCGACTCCATCACGCGCGGCTTCGACGCCTGTACGGTCCTGTCGGACTGCCCCGAGGTGTCGTGGGCGACCGGCAGCAGCGCCGAGGTCGACTCCCTCGCCGTACGGCTGCTGGGCGAGGCGCAGGCGCCCGGGCGGAGCTGGAACTACGCGGTCACCGGGGCCCGGATGGCGGACCTGAACGCCCAGGTGACCCGGGCGGCGGCGCGCAAGCCGGAGCTGGTGGCGGTGATGGCGGGGGCGAACGACGCCTGCCGTGCCACGACCTCGGCGATGACCCCGGTGGCGGACTTCCGGGCCCAGTTCGAGGAGGCGATGACCACCCTGCGCGAGAAGCTGCCGAAGGCGCAGGTGTACGTGTCGAGCATCCCGGACCTGAAGCGGCTGTGGTCCCAGGGGCGCACCAACGCGCTGGGCAAGCAGGTGTGGAAGCTGGGCCTGTGCCCGTCGATGCTGGGCGACGCGGACTCCCTGGACTCGGCGGCGACCCTGCGGCGCAACACCGTGCGGGACCGGGTGGAGGACTACAACGAGGTGCTGCGGGAGGTCTGCGCGAAGGACCGGCGGTGCCGCACCGACGACGGCGCGGTCCACGCGTACCGGTTCGGCACCGACCAGCTGAGCCACTGGGACTGGTTCCACCCGAGTGTCGGCGGCCAGGCCCGGCTGGCGGAGATCGCCTACCGCGCGGTGACCGCGAAGACGCCCTGACCGGGGTGACCGACCTGCCCGGCCTGACCGGCCTGACCTGGGCATGTCCTAGAGTTCCGCACATGAGCGAACTCTTCGGCACACTTTCCGACGGCACCCCGGTACACCGCTGGACCCTGGAGCGGGCCGGCGTACGCGTACGGGTCCTGTCGTACGGCGGGATCGTGCAGTCGGCCGAGGTCCCGGACCGGGACGGGAACCTGGCCGACGTGGTGCTGGGGTTCGCGGACCTCGACGGCTACGTGACGCACCCGGAGCCCTACCTCGGCGCGCTCGTCGGGCGCTACGCCAACCGGATCGCGGGCGGACGCTTCCCGCTGGACGGGCGGACGTACGCGCTGGCGCTCAACGACGGGCCGAACTCGCTGCACGGCGGCGAGCGCGGCTTCGACAAGCACGTGTGGGACGTGGAGCCCGTCGGGGACGCGGGGCACGGCATCCGGCTCGCCCGGGTCAGCCCGCACGACGAGGAGGGCTTCCCGGGCCGGGTGGAGATCTCGGTGACGTACACGCTGGAGGAGACGGGAGCGCTGCGGATCGCCTACGAGGCGGTCACGGACGCGCCGACCGTGCTGAACCCGACGAACCACAGCTACTTCAACCTGGGCGGCTCCGGGCACGCGGGCGGCCACGAACTGCGGCTCGCCGCCTCCCGGATCACGCCGGTCGACGGCGACCTGATCCCGACGGGCGGCTTCGAGGACGTGACGGACACCCGCTTCGACTTCCGGCGGGCGCGCAAGGTCGGCTCGGGCTACGACCACAACTTCGTCCTCGACAAGAGCGTGAGTGCCACCGCCGAGGAGGTCGCCGAGCTGTACGACCCGGCGTCGGGGCGCGTGCTCACGGTGGCGACGACCGAGCCGGGCATCCAGCTGTACACCGCCGACCACCTGGGCGAGCCCCTCGCCCCCGGTGACGGAGTCGCGCTGGAGACACAGCACTTCCCCGACTCCCCGAACCGGCCGGAGTTCCCGAGCACGGTGCTGCGGCCGGGCGAGGTGTTCCGCTCGGAGACGGTGTACGGCTTCTCGGTGCGCTAGCGAGTACGCGGTGCGCAGGGCGGCGGCGGAGGCCGCGCGCCCACCGCTCAGCCCCGGCCCGGCCGTCAGGTCCCGGACCGGGGCTGTCCGCGGGGGCACGCCCTCGCGGGCGTCCCGGAGTCAGACGTTAATCGTCGCGGTGATCCGGCGGTCCGCGATCGAGCGTCCGATCTGGAGTTCGTACGAACCCTTCACAAACACCCACGAGCCGGTCGCCCGGTCTCAGCTCTCGACCCCGGCGAATCCGGCCAGGCGCCGCGGGGGCGGGCGGCCTCACGTTCGCATCGGGTGAGGGCGAGCGTCCACCCGTCCGTGCCGTAGCGCGCGCCCCTTCCGTCACGCGATACTTCCGCCGTCCGGCAGCGCACCCCACGGCGACGGAAGGACCTGGACTCCCTTGACACCCATACGCGTTCGGATCGGCCTACTCGGACTGGCCCTGGTGGCGGGGCTCGCCACCCCCGCGACGGCCGCGGCGGCACCCCTGGCGGGCACCGCACCCGCACCGACCGTCGAGGAGCGGCGGCTCGACGGGGACGTGCCCCGGGAGATCCTGCGGCGCTCCGGATTCGCCGCGACGGCACCCGGGTTCGCCCGGGGGCTCGGGCGGGCGGACTCCTATCGCGAGGCGCGTGCCGTCGTGGCGCGCCAGGGCTCGGCGCTGTGGCGGCGGGCGGTGGACCGGGTGCAGGGGCGCGGGCCGACCCGCGGGGACCTCAGCCGGGACGACGACCGGCCGCTGTACTGGGCGCGGCTCGGGATGACGCGGGAACTGCGCACCTGGGAGCCCGGGTTCGGGCTGAGCGGGCGTCAGCGGGCCGCGCTGCTGACGGAGCTGGAGCGCACCTCACGCGGCCAGACCGACCTCCGCCTGCCGCGCGACGGGCATGGCGACCGTGACGGGCACGGCAAGGGCATGAAGCGGGTGCTGCTGACCGGCTTCGACCCCTTCACCCTGGACCGCGACATCAGGATCTCCAACCCGTCCGGCGCCGTCGCGCTCGCCCTGGACGGCACGGTGATCGAGACGGCGGAGGGGCCCGCGCGGGTGGAGACGGCGGTGTTCCCGGTGCGCTGGGGGGACTTCGCGCAGGGGGCGGTGGAGCGGGCGCTGCGGCCGTATCTGCCGGGGGTGGATCTGTTCACCACCGTGTCGCAGGGCCGGGTCGGGCGGTTCGACGTGGAGCGGACCAACGGGGCCTGGCGGGGCGGCTTCCCCGACAACGACGACGTCTCCCGCACGGAGACGGTCCCGGTGGCCGACCCGTCCTCGCAGCCGCAGTGGACGACGACCACGTTGCCGTACGAGGCGATCACAGCTGCGGACACCGGCCGCTTCCCGGTGTACGACAACACCAGCGTGACGGAGATCCCGGCGGGAGGCACCGAGCCGGTCGTCCGGCCGGACGGGCCCACGCCGGGGTCCACGGCCCGTGAAGGGGGCGGCGGGAACTACCTCTCCAACGAGATCGCCTACCGCGCGACCCTGCTGCGGGACCGGCTCGGACTGCACGGCACGCTGCCGGGCGGGCACGTCCACACACCGGTGCTCCAGTTCGGGGCCGGGAACACCGATCCGGCGACGGGTGCGGTCACCGATCCGGCGTTCGTGCGCAACCGGCTGGACATCGTGGCGCAGGCGCGGGCGATCCTGACGGTGGCGGTCAGCGCGTCGGGGACGGACCGGAGCTGACCGCCGGGTCGGCGGAGCCGCCGTCGGCCGGAGGGGCGCCGGCCGGGTCGTCGCCGTCGCGGGTCTCCTCACCCAGCAGCTCGCGGGCGAGGAGCGTGGCGCCCGCGACCGCGCCCGGCATCAGGAACACCGCGACGAACGGCACCAGGAAGGACACGGCCAGCGGGGTGCCGAAGCCCCAGACGAGCATCCTGCGGGAGCGCAGCAGCGCGAGGCGCTCGCGCAGCTCGATGCCGCGGCGCTGGAGGGCGACGGCGGCCAGCTCCTCGGTGAGGAAGAAGCCGGTGACGAAGAAGCCGATCACCGGGACCACCGTCTGGCCGACGACCGGGATGAAGCCGAGGGCGAAGAGCAGCACGCCCCAGACGGCGGCGCGGAGGAGGATGCGCAGGCTGTCGCGGCCGGAGATCCACAGCTCGCGCCAGAGCGGCAGGCCGGACTCGGGAGCGGTGCCGTCCGGGGAGACGTCGCGGTCGACCCGCTCGGAGAGGGCCTCGTAGAAGGGCTGGCCGACGAGCAGGGTGACCGCGGTGAAGGTGAGGACGGCCAGGAGCAGGGCGAGGGCGAACAGCACGGCGGTGAGGAAGCCGCGGAAGAGTCCGAGCCAGGGGCTCGACCAGTCGTCGGCGAAGGGGGTCGCCCAGCCGACGAAGTCGTCCCCCCACAGCGCGAGCGCGATCAGCACGCCCACGTACAGGACGAGGGTGATCAGGCCCGGGACGAGCCCGAAGCCGTAGCTCCTGCCGTGCCGGGCCACCCAGCGCTGGCCCTTCAGGAGATGGCCGAATCCCGCCCCAAGATCACGCATGGGCGGAACTCTACCGGTCGCCGCCCACACCCCCGCGCCACGATTGAGTCGAACCCGCACGTCCCGCCGTACCGATCGGAGGAAGGCCACGGGGAAGTTCCGGGAAGTTCCGGCGAGTGGGTGAGGAGAAGCGGATGACGCAGGGGATCCACGGCACCGTCGCCGACGGCTTCGAGGCGGTACGGGAGGAGTTCGCGGCGGTCGTCGCCGGTGAACGGCCGGACTACGAGGGTCAGTTGTGCGCCTACGTGCACGGGCGCAGAGTCGTCGACCTGTGGGCGGGCGACGGCGCCGGCCCGGACTCGCTGTACGGGGTGCACTCGGCCACCAAGGGCGCCGCGCACCTGGTGGCCGCCCTGCTGGTGCAGGAGGGCACGCTGGAACTGGACCGCAAGGTGACGTACTACTGGCCGGAGTTCGCGGCCGAGGGCAAGGGGGCGCTGACGCTGCGGGACCTGCTCGGGCACCGGGCGGGGGTGATCGGCACGGACACCGGGTTCACCACCGCCGAACTTGCCGACGACCGGGTGATCGCCGAGCGTCTCGCCGACCAGCGGCCGTACTGGCGCCCCGGCACGGCCTTCGGGTATCACGCGCTGGTCCTGGGCGCGCTCGTGGGCGAGGTGGTGCGCCGGGCCACGGGCCACACCCTCCAGGAGGTGTACGAGGAACGGGTGCGCGTCCCGCACCACCTGGACTTCCACCTGGGTCTGCCGCCCGCCCTCGACCCGCGCTTCCGCACGACCCGGCCGGCGGTCCTCACGCCGGTCCAGGAGGCGTCGTCCGCTCCGCTCCCGGAGGGGCCGCGCGCCCTGTCCGCCATCGCCTTCAACCGCAACGCGGCGCACCCCACCGACCTGGCGACCCTGCCCAACGAGCCAGCCGTCCGTGCCGCGGGGCCGGCCTCCGCGGGCGGCGTGGCCTCGGCACGCGGGCTGGCCGGGCTGTACGCGGCGGCCATCAGTGAGCTGGACGGCAAGGCGCCGCTGCTGAAGCCGGACACGGTGGCGGAGTTCGGGCAGTTGCACTCCGTGGGCTACGACCTGGTGACGCGGACGCACCGGTCGTACGGTCTGGGCTTCCAGGCGACGGCGGACATCTGGCACCCGTTCCTCGGCGCCGGGACGATCGGGCACAGCGGCACGGGCGGCAGCCAGGCCTTCGCGGACCCGGCCGGCGGTCTGGCGTACGGGTACACCCGGCGCCGTTTCGCCCACCCGGGCGGGGCGGCGCAGGAGAACCAGCGGCTGGTGGCGGCGGTGCACACGGCGGCGCTCGGCGGGTGAGCACCGCCGTAGCGCCGTAGCGCCGCCGTAGCGCCGCCGTGGCGCCGTGGCGCAGACCGTCAGGCGAGCGTCACCGTGATGTCGCCGCGGGTCGCCTTGGAGTACGGGCAGACCTGGTGGGCCTGCTCCACCAGGGACCGCGCGGTGGCGGCGTCGACCGCCGGGATCTCGGCGGAGATCTCGACGGTGATCCCGAAGCCGTCGTCGTTCTTGCCGATCCCGACCTTCGCGGTGACGGTCGAGCCGGTGATGTCGGCGCCCTGCCGACGGGCCACGACGCCGAGCGCGCCCTGGAAGCAGGCGCTGTACCCGGCGGCGAAGAGCTGCTCGGGGTTGGTGCCGGCACCGGTGCCGCCCATCTCCTTGGGCGGGTTCACGACGACGTCGAGCCTGCCGTCATCGGTGGCCACCCGTCCGTCGCGACCGTTCTCGGCGGTGGCGACGGCGGTGTAGAGGACCTCGGACTGCTGGATGGGCATACGGGTGTCTTCCTCCTCGGTCCGCCGTGACTCGCGCCCACGATCACGACAGATTTCGGAAAGACGCTACCGCATCCCGGAAACTCCGGGAAGATCCCGCCCGGCTCAGAGCTTGACGATCATCTTGCCGGTGTTGTCGCCGCGCAGGACGCCGAGGAACGCCTCCAGGTTGTTCTCGATGCCCTGGACGACCGTCTCGCGGTACTTCAGCTCGCCCGAGCGGACCCAGGGGCCGACCTCCTCGACGAACTTCGGCTGGAGGTCGTAGTGGTCGCCGACCAGGAAGCCCTCGATGCGGCCGCGGGTCTGGATCAGACGGGCGAGGTTCTTCGGGCCGGGCGCGGGCTCGGTGTTGTTGTAGACGGAGATCGCGCCGCAGATGGCGATGCGGCCGTTCAGGTTGAGGGAGCCGATGGCGGCCTCCAGGTGGTCGCCGCCCACGTTGTCGAAGTAGACGTCGACGCCGTCCGGGGCGGCGGCGCGCAGCTGCTCGCTCACCGGGCCCTTCTTGTAGTTGAAGGCGGCGTCGAAACCGTACTCGTCGAGGAGCAGCCTGACCTTGTCGTCCGAGCCGGCCGAGCCGATGACCCGGGAGGCGCCCTTGAGCTTCGCGATCTGGCCGACCTGGCTGCCGACGGCGCCCGCCGCGCCCGAGACGAAGACGGAGTCGCCCTCCTTGAAGGAGGCCGTGCGCAGCAGACCGGCGTAGGCGGTGAGCCCGGTCATGCCGAGCACACCGAGGTACGTCGACAGCGGCGCCGCCTGCGGGTCCACCTTGACGGCGTTCTTCGCGTCCACGGCGGCGTACTCGCGCCAGCCGAAGAAGTGCAGGACGTGGTCGCCGACGGCGATGCCCTCGGCGTTGGAGGCGACGACCTCGCCCACCGCGCCGCCCTGCATGACCTTGCCCAGCTCGTAGGGGGCGGCGTAGGACTTGGCGGCGCTCATGCGGCCGCGCATGTACGGGTCGACGGAGACGAACAGGTTGCGCACCAGTACCTGGCCGTCACGCGGGGTGCGGACCTCCGCCTCGACGAGCGCGAAGTCCTCGGGCTTGGGCCAGCCGACCGGCCGGGTGACCAGGTGCCATTCGCGGTTGACGGCGGGGAGGGCGGGGGAGTCGGTCATGGGGCACCTTTCCTGGGGCTTTCCCGAAATGTTTCAGGGTATGAAACAACCATGCGGCTGAACATTTCAGCTTGTCAAACAAATGGGTACCCTGGATTCCATGGCCACACCACGCGACACCACCCGCCGACCCGACGCTCTCACCCTCGAAGTCGTCGAGCTGATCGGCGAGGTCGTGGCCCGCTTCCACGCCGACTACGAGGAGGCGGCGGCGGAGCGCGCCCTGACCGGGGCCCAGGCCAAGCTGCTCAGCCTGCTGTCGCTGGAGCCGCTGCCGATGCGGAAGCTGGCCCAGAAGCTGAGGTGTGAGCCGTCGAACGTCACGGGGATCGTGGACCGGCTGGAGTCGCGGGGGCTGGTCGAACGGCGGTCCGATCCCGGCGACCGGCGCGTGAAGGTCGCGGCGGCGACGGAGGAGGGGCGGCGGGTGGCGCGAGGGCTGCGGGAGTCGCTGCGGTTCGCGCGGGCGCCGTTGGCGGGGCTGTCGGAGGGGGAACGGGTCGCGCTGCGGGACGCGTTGCGGAGGATGCTGCGGGCGGACGGCTGAATGTCCGCCGTTCAGGGGGTGGGTCACGCGGCCCGGCGTTGGCGGGGTGCCGCTGCGCCCACCCGTGCCGCCTGGGGGTGCCTCCCAGGCCGTTCAGGCACTGGGGGAGGCACGAATGCCCGCGGTTCGGGCTCGGGCTCGGGCTCGGGGCTAGGTGCACCACCACAGGAAGCGGTCGCAGGTTTCCGTCGGGGTCGGGTCCGGGGTGTCCGTGGGGGTGGGGGTGGTGGCCGGGGGCGGGTCGTCGGACTCCGGGGACGACGGGTCCGGGTCCGCGGGACGGGTGGTGTCCGGGGACGGCGCCTCGGGGGTGTCGGGGGTGTCGGAGTCGTCCGCCGTTTCCGACTTCTCGGCGTCCGGGGACTTCGACGCCGACGCGGACGCCGACGGCGAAGCGGAGGCGTCGGGGGACGGGGTGCCCGAGGCCGTGGTCGCCCCCGAGGTCTTGTCGACGGGTACCGCCGACGCCTCCCCCACCTCCCGCGTCGACTCGCCGTCGGCGGTCTCGCCGCCCGCCGCCGCCGGTTTGTCCGGCGAGTGCGGGGCGTCCGTGCCGAGTTCGGCGAGGCTCAGTCCCCCGGCCGCCAGGACGAAGCCCGCGGCGATGAGCAGGGTCCTGCGGCGGCGCCTGCGGTGCGCGGCGGCCTTGCGGTCACGGCGGCTGGACCGGGCGCCCGGTGGGGCGTCGTCGTCGGGGGTGTCGTCGGCCGCATCCGCCTCGTCGGCGAGGCGCGGCGAGGCTTCCTCACTCGCCGTCAGACGGGCGTCGGACGCGGGGGGTTCTCCGGCGGGCGTGCCGCACCCCGGGCAGGCGAGGGCGCCGTTGAGGTGCCGTCGGCACGGGTTGCAGTAGTCCATGACGCGGGAAGGTTAAGTTCCGGGGCGGGTGTGTTCCTAGAGGCGCCTGTGAAGGTTGTGTGGGAAAGCGCTCGCGAGCCCGCCTCCCGCACTTTCGAAACTGTCGAAACCGTTATGTGTCCGACCCATTGACACTCCGAGCACCCCGTCCTTACTGTCACGCCAGCATTTCGAACGAGTGACGAAATTTCGAACAGACCGAAGGGCAGCCGCCGTGCGCATCACCGGAATCAGCACACACGTGGTCGGGACGCCGTGGCGCAACCTGACCTACGTTCAGGTGCACACCGACGAGGGCCTCACCGGAGTCGGCGAGACCCGGATGCTGGGGCACACCGACGCGCTCCTCGGCTATCTGAAGGAGGCCGAGGCCAACCACATTCTCGGTTCCGACCCGTTCGCTGTCGAGGACCTGGTCCGCCGCATGAAGTACGGCGACTACGGCCGCGCGGGCGAGATCGTGATGTCCGGCATCGCCGTGGTCGAGATGGCCTGCTGGGACATCAAGGGCAAGGCCCTCGGTGTCCCCGTGTGGCAGCTGCTGGGCGGCAGGGTCACCGACAAGGTGAAGGCGTACGCCAACGGCTGGTACACGACCGAGCGCACCCCGGAGGCGTACCACAAGGCCGCGCAGGGCGTCATGGAGCGCGGGTACCGGGCGCTGAAGATCGACCCGTTCGGCACCGGGCACTTCGAGCTGGACCAGCAGCAGACGAACTACGCCGTGTCGCTGATCGAGGCCGTGCGGGACGCCATCGGGCCGGACGCCGAGCTGATGCTGGAGATGCACGGCCGGTTCTCGCCCGCCACCGCCGTACGGCTCGCGCACGAACTGGCGCCCTTCAAGCCGGCCTGGCTGGAGGAGCCGGTCCCGCCGGAGAACCTCAAGGCGCTGAAGAAGGTCGCCGAGAAGGTGGACATCCCGGTCGCCACCGGTGAGCGCATCCACGACCGGATCGAGTTCCGCGAGCTGTTCGAGGACCAGTCGGTGGACGTCATCCAGCCCGACGTCGGTCACATCGGCGGCATCTGGGAGACGCGGAAGCTGGCCGCCACCGCCGAGACCCACTACACGCTCGTCGCCCCGCACAACGTGGGCGGACCCGTGCTGACCGCCGCCTCCCTCCAGGTCGGGTTCACCTCCCCGAACTTCAAGATCCTGGAGCACTTCAACGACTTCGCGGACGCGGAGATCAAGAAGGTGGTGAAGGGGGCGCCGCGGGTGGATCCGGAGGACGGGTGCTTCCACCTCTCCGACGCGCCCGGTCTCGGCGTCGAGCTGGACACCGACGCGGCGGCCGAGTTCCCGCAGCAGCAGGCGCGGTTCGACCTGTGGGCCGAGGGCTGGGAGCAGCGCAAGCCCAAGAGGTCAGAGAAATGAGGGGCATGAGCGGCGCGGTCGTCGTCGAGGCGCCGGGGGTGCACCGGCTCGTGCCGCACGAGCCGCGTGAACCGGGACCCGGCGAGGCACTGGTGCGCGTGCACGCGGCCGGGATCTGCGGCAGCGACCGCGAGGTCTACCAGGGCAACCGGCCCGAGGGGTACGTGCGTTACCCGCTCACCCCCGGGCACGAGTGGTCCGGGACCGTGGAGCGGACCGGCGCCGGGGTGCCGGTCTCGCTCGTCGGCCGGAAGGTCGTGGGTGAGGGCTTTCGCAACTGCCAGGTGTGCGACCGCTGTCACGCGGGCGAGACGACGCTGTGCACGGCCGGGTACGAGGAGACGGGGTTCACCCAGCCGGGCGCGATGGCCCCGACGCTGACCCTGCCCGCCCGGCTCCTGCACGTCCTGCCCGACGACGCCGACCTCACCGCCGCCGCCCTCCTCGAGCCCGCCGCCTGCATCGCCGCCGCCGCGCTGAAGGCGAACGCGCGCCCCGGCGAGCGGGCCGCCGTCGTCGGCACGGGCACGCTCGGCATGTTCGCCGTGCAGTTCCTGCGCGCCGCGTCCCCGGCCGAACTGCTGGTCGTCGGGACGCGCGGGGACCGGGAGGCGCTGTCGCGGCAGTTCGGCGCGACCGACTTCCGTACGAAGGACCGGCCGCTCCCGGACGACTTCGACGTGGTGATCGAGACCGCCGGGTCCGCGGACGCCGCCCGCACGGCCGCCGCGCTGCTACGCAGGGGCGGCCGGCTGGTGCTGACCGGCATCCCGGCGCCGGGTGCCGACGGTCTCGACCCCACCGACCTGGTCGTACGGCAGCTGGAGGTGCACACCGTCTTCGGGGCGCCGCCGGACGCCTGGGCGCACACGGTGCGGGTCTTCGCGGCCGGCCTGCTGGACCCGCGGCCGCTGGTGACGCACGAACTGCCGCTCGAGGAGTTCCCCGAGGCCATCGAGCTGGTGGGCTCGGGCGACCCGAAGGTCGGGAAGGTGCTGCTGCATCCGGACGCCCATCCCTGAGCCGTACGCCGGTGCGGGGGCGACCTGACGGCCTCCGTACCGGCGTACACCCACCGGACGGACCGTCTCGCACCCAAAGCCGCGAACTTCGTCCGACATACCGAACACTAAGGACAGCTTGTGACCGACGCTTCCGCCACGGCCGCCGCCCGCAGGCCCGGTGAGCAGGCGCTCACCGCCCTCGGCCTGGCCGCGCCCGCCCCCGATCCCGCCGACGCCTCGCCGCACTCCTTCCCGGGCGGTGGCCGCTGGCGCACCGAGATCCCCTCCTGCGAGGGGCCGGAGGCGCTGGGGGTGGTCCTCAAGGAGTCCTCGCGGCTGGACGTGCCGATCCACCGGATCAGCCAGGGCAGCGGCGTGTGGATGCTGACCGACGCCGAGATCACCGAGATGGTCGAGGCCACCGCCGAACGCGACATCGAGCTCTGCCTGTTCACCGGCCCGCGCGGCACCTGGGACATCGGCGGCTCCACCCGGACCGACTCGGGCGGCGCGGGACTTCGGGCACGCGGCCACGACGCGGTCGCCGGATGCGTCGAGGACGCCGTGCGCGCGACCGAGTTGGGCGTCACGTGCCTGCTGGTCGCCGACGAGGGCGTGCTGTGGACGCTGCACCGGGCCCGCAGTGCCGGCATCATCCCGGCCGACACCACGCTGAAGGTCTCGGCGCTCGTCGGGCCGGTCAACCCGGCCTCGTACGCGGTGTACGAGCGGCTCGGCGCCGACTCCATCAACGTCCCCAGCGACCTGACGCCGGATCACCTGACCGAAATACGGCGGGTTTCGGCCGCGCCCATGGACATGTACATCGAGGCTCCCGACGACCTCGGCGGCTATGTGCGGATGTACGAGGTCGCCGAGCTGGTCCGGCGCGGCGCGCCGATGTATCTGAAGTTCGGCCTCTCCAAGGCGCCCGGGATCTATCCGTACGGGCACCACCTGCGGGAACTGACCCTGGCCACGGCCAAGGAGCGGGTACGGCGCGGCCGGCTCGCCCTCGACCTGCTCGCCCGGCACGGAGCGGACGGGGAGATGGCGCCGCTCGGTACGCGGTTGCCGGGGTCGCTCAACCGGTTCGAGATCTCGTCATAACGTTCCGGAAACTCCCTTCACAAAAGAAGACATGACCGCGCACAATCCCACACACCTGTCTCTCGGTCGATCCACCCTCAGCTATTCGCGTGCCGGCACCACCGGACCGAGGCCCTGACCCACATCAAGGATGATGACCATGCGCAACCGCAGAGCCGCAATCGCCGCCATAGCCACCGCCGCCTCGCTCGCCCTCACGCTGTCCGCCTGCGGCCAGAACAGCGAGGGCGGCAGCGAGGACGACAAGGGAGGCAGCGACGGCGCCACCGTCGGCATCGCGATGCCGACCAAGTCCTCCGAGCGCTGGATCACCGACGGCGCCAACGTCGAGAAGGAACTCAAGTCCAAGGGGTTCAAGACCAAGCTCGTCTTCGGCGAGGACGACCCGGACCAGCAGGTCTCGCAGATCGAGAACATGATCACGCAGGGTGTGGACGCCCTGATCGTGGCCGCGATCGACAACAAGTCCCTCGGCAACGTCATGCAGCAGGCCAAGGAGGCCGACATCCCGGTCATCTCCTACGACCGGCTGATCCTCGGCACGGAGAACGTCGACTACTACGCCTCGTTCGACAACGAGAAGGTCGGCGAGCTGCAGGGCGGTTACATCGTCGACAAGCTCGGTCTGAAGGCGGGCAAGAAGGGCCCCTTCAACATCGAGCTGTTCGCCGGCTCCAACGACGACAACAACACCCGGTACTTCTTCCAGGGCGCGATGAACGTCCTGAAGCCCTACATCGACAAGGGCCAGCTGGTCGTCCGCTCCAAGCAGACCGACCTCAACCAGGTCACCACCCTGCGCTGGGACGGCGGCACCGCGCAGCGGCGCATGGACGACCTGCTCACCTCCAGCTACCGCAGCGCCCGGGTCGACGCCGTACTCTCGCCGTACGACGGGATCTCCATCGGCATCCTGTCCGCCCTGAAGTCGGACGGCTACGGCTCCGGCAGCAAGACCATGCCGGTCGTCACCGGGCAGGACGCCGAGATCGCCTCGGTGAAGTCGATCAAGGCCGGCCAGCAGACCCAGACCGTCTTCAAGGATCTGCGCGAGCTCGCCAAGGTCGCCGCGAACATGGTCGACGCGGTCCTGAACGACAAGAAGCCCGAGGTCAACGACACCAAGTCGTACGACAACGGTGCCAAGGTCGTCCCCGCCTACCTGCTGCAGCCGGTCAGCGTCGACAAGAGCAACTACGAGAAGATCCTCGTCGACGGCGGCTACTACTCCGCGGACCAGCTCAACTAACCGGGCCCCCTCAAGGATTGGAAGGCACGACCATGGCGGGACCCGTCCTGGAAATGCGCTCGATCGTCAAGACCTTTCCCGGTGTCAAAGCGCTGTCGGACGTCACGCTGACCGTTCGCCAGGGCGAGGTCCACGCCATCTGCGGAGAGAACGGCGCCGGCAAGTCGACCCTGATGAAGGTGCTCTCCGGAGTCCATCCGCACGGCAGCTACGAGGGGGACGTCCTCTTCGAGGGCGAGACCTGCCGGTTCAAGGACATCCGGGCGAGCGAACAGCACGGCATCGTGATCATCCACCAGGAGCTGGCGCTGGTGCCGTATCTGTCCATCGCGGAGAACATCTTCCTCGGCAACGAGCACGCCAAGCGCGGACTGATCAACTGGAACGACACCCTCAAGCACGCCACGGAGCTGCTGCGCCGGGTCGGTCTCGACGAGCACCCCGAGACCCGGGTCGCCGACATCGGCGTGGGCAAGCAGCAGCTGGTGGAGATCGCCAAGGCGCTGTCGAAGAAGGTGAAGCTGCTCATCCTCGACGAGCCGACGGCGGCGCTGAACGACGAGGACAGCGGCAAACTCCTCGACCTGATCCTTCAGTTGAAGGCGCAGGGCATGACCTCGATCATCATCTCGCACAAGCTGAACGAGATCCGCCGGGTGGCCGACTCGGTCACGATCATCCGCGACGGGAAGTCCATCGAGACGCTCGACGTGAAGGCGGCGGAGACCACCGAGGACCGGATCATCAGCGGGATGGTCGGCCGCGACCTGGAGAACCGCTTCCCGGACCGGACACCGCACCAGCCCGAGGAGGGCGCCGCCCCGGCCCTGGAGATCCGCAACTGGACCGTGCACCACCCCATCGACCAGCAGCGCAAGGTCGTCGACGACGTCTCCGTCGAGGTGCGGCGCGGCGAGATCGTCGGCATCGCCGGACTGATGGGCGCCGGCCGCACCGAGCTGGCGATGAGCGTCTTCGGCCGCACCTACGGCCGGTACGCGGGCGGCACGGTCCTCAGGGACGGCACCGAGATCCGTACCAAGACCGTCCCGGAGGCGGTCAAGCACGGCATCGCGTACGTCACCGAGGACCGCAAGCACTACGGTCTCAACCTCATCGACACCATCAACCGGAACATCTCGCTGACCGCGCTCGGCAAGGTATCCAAACGGGGGCTCGTCGACGAGCACGGGGAGCGGCAGGTCGCCGAGGACTACCGCAAGTCCATGAACATCAAGGCGCCGACCGTCTTCGAGCCGGCGGGCAAGCTGTCCGGCGGCAACCAGCAGAAGGTCGTCCTCAGCAAGTGGATCTTCGCGGGTCCCGAGGTGCTGATCCTGGACGAGCCCACACGCGGCATCGACGTGGGCGCCAAGTACGAGATCTACACGGTCATCGACCGGCTGGCAGCCCAGGGCAAGGCGGTCGTCTTCATCTCCTCCGAGCTGCCGGAGCTGCTCGGCATGTGCGACCGCATCTACACGATGGCCGCGGGACGGCTCACGGGTGAGTTCTCGCGGGCCGAGGCCTCGCAGGAAGCGCTGATGCGTCGGATGACGAAGGACAAGATGGACCAGAAGGACAAAGAGGTAACCCGATGAGCACGGACGTGACCGCCAAGACCCCGGCCCCGGCGCCACCCGGCAAGGACGGAGCGGGTTCCGGCGACGGCCTGCTGCAGCTGATGCTCGACGGCATGCGCCGCAACATGCGCCAGTACGGCATGCTGATGGCCCTCGGCCTGATCGTGGTGCTGTTCGCGGTGTGGTCCGACGGCGACCTGCTGCTGCCGCGCAACGTCTCCAACCTGGTGCTGCAGAACAGCTACATCCTGATCCTCGCCATCGGCATGATGCTCGTCATCATCGCGGGCCACATCGACCTGTCGGTCGGCTCACTGACCGCGTTCATCGGCGCGACGGCAGCCGTACTGATGGTCAACAACGACCTCCCCTGGCCCCTCGCGGTGGTGCTGTGCCTGGCCATCGGCGCCGTCGCGGGCTCCGTGCAGGGCTTCTTCATCGCCTATCTCGGCATACCGTCGTTCATCGTGACCCTTGCGGGCATGCTGCTCTTCCGCGGTCTGACGGAGATCTTCCTGAAGGGCCAGACCCTCGGCCCCTTCCCGAAGGACCTTCAGAAGATCGCCAACGGCTTCCTGCCCGAGGTCGGCCCGAACACCAACTACCACAACCTCACCCTGCTGCTGGGCTTCGCCCTGATCGCCTTCGTGGTGTACCAGGAGGTCCGCGACCGCAAGCGGCAGCAGGAGTTCGCCCTCGAGGTGCCGCCGGTCAAGCTGTTCCTGCTGAAGCTGGTCGCGCTGGTCGCCGCCGTCCTCGCCGTCACACTGCTGCTCGCCAGCTACAAGGGCGCCCCGGTCGTGCTGCTCATCCTGGGCGTGCTGGTCGTCGGCTTCGGCTACCTGATGCGCAACGCGATCATCGGCCGCCACATCTACGCCATCGGCGGCAACCTGCCCGCGGCCAAGCTGTCGGGCGTGAAGGACAGGAAGGTCACCTTCCTGGTCTTCCTGAACATGGGCATGCTCGCGGCCCTGGCGGGTCTGGTCTTCGCCGCCCGCTTCAACGCGGCCTCGCCCAAGGCGGGCCTCAACTTCGAACTGGAGGCCATCGCCGCCTCCTTCATCGGCGGCGCGTCGATGAGCGGCGGCGTCGGCACGGTCCTCGGCGCGATCATCGGTGGTCTGGTCCTGGGCGTGCTGAACAACGGCATGAACCTCGTCGGCATCGGCACCGACTGGCAGCAGGTCATCAAGGGCGCGGTCCTGCTGGCGGCGGTCGGGTTCGACGTGTGGAACAAGCGCAAGGTCGGTTCGTAGGTCACCAGGGGCCCCGTCCGCCGTGGCGGACGGGGCCCGCTTCTGTCACGGAAGTAGGAGCCCGCACATGGAACTGAGCAGACGAACGGTCATCGCGTCAGCGGCCGCGGCCGGCATCGCCGCCGCCACGGTGGGCGGCACGGCACACGCCACGGGAGGCAGGAAGCCGGTGAAGGAGCTCTTCGGCAAGCTCGCCGACGGCACGAAGGTGTACCGCTGGTCGCTGGAGAACGGCGGCACGCGGATGAAGGTGCTGTCCTACGGCGGCGTCGTGCAGTCCCTGGAGATCCCCGACCGCCGGGGCCACCACGAGAACGTCTCCCTGGGCTTCGACAACCTCGACGACTACGTGGCCCGCAGCCCGCACTTCGGCGCCCTGATCGGGCGGTACGGCAACCGCATCGCCAAGGGCCGCTTCACCCTGGACAGCAGGCAGTACCAGCTCTCCGTCAACGACGGCGAGAACTCCCTGCACGGCGGCGCCCTGGGCTTCGACTACCGGGTGTGGGACGTCGAACCGTTCACCGACGGCTCCGACGTCGGGCTGCTCCTGCACTACACCAGCGTCGACGGCGAGATGGGCTACCCGGGCACGCTCAGGGCGAAGGTGACGTACACACTCACCCGGCGCGGCGACTGGCGCATCGACTACGAGGCCACCACCGACAAGGCCACCGTCGTCAACCTCACCAGCCACGTGTACTGGAACCTGGCCGGGGAGGGCAGCGGCACCGTCGAGGACCACGAGCTGTCGATCGAGGCGTCCCGCTACACCCCCACCGACGCCGGCCTGATCCCGACCGGCGAGCTGGCGCGGGTCTCCGGTACGCCCTTCGACTTCCGCCGGGCCAAACCCGTCGGCCGGGACATCCGGGACGCCCACCCGCAGCTGGTCACCGCCAAGGGCTTCGACCACAACTGGGTCCTCGACAAGGGGATCACCGACCGCCCCGAGCACATCGCCACCCTGCGCGACCGCGCCTCGGGCCGCACCCTGCGCATCGCCACCGACCAGCCCGGCCTGCAGTTCTACTCGGGCAACTTCCTCGACGGCACCCTGACCGGCACCGGCGGCGCCCTCTACCGCCAGGGCGACGCGCTGTGCCTGGAGACGCAGCACTTCCCGGACTCGCCGAACCAGCCGTCGTTCCCGTCGACGGTGCTGCGGCCCGGGCAGACGTACCGGACGTCGACGGTGCACTCCTTCGACGCGTGAAAACCGACGCGTGAGGACCGACGCGTGAGGACCCCCGGTCCGGGGAAGGCACACTTTCTTCACACCCTTTGAACGGCGCCCCGTCCGCCTCCGTATGTAGGGGCGGCCCGTGTCCCCCGCGCGGGCCGCCCGCCTACGGAGACCTACGGAGGTCCACTTGTCCGGCAACGTCACCTCGTTGTTCCGCAGCACCGCGGCGCACAGCCCGTCGATGGCGGCGCTGACGCGGGAGAGCGGCGAGGCGGCGGGCGCGGGACCGGTGGACTTCTGCATCCCCTGCAACCCGTACTTCCCCACCCCGGCGATGTTCGACGAGATGGCCGGGCGGCTGCGCGACATCATCACGTACTACCCGAGCAGCGCCGACACCATCACCGCCGAACTGTGCAGTCTGCTCCAACTCCCGCCGCAGTGCGTGGCGATGGGCAACGGCTCCACGGAGCTGATCACCTGGATCGACCACCTGCTGGTCCGGGAGTCCCTCGCCGTCCCCGTCCCCACCTTCGGCCGCTGGACCGACCAGCCCATGGAGACCGGCAAACGGGTCGACATGTTCCCGCTCCAGGAGGCCGGCGGCTTCGCCCTCGACCTCGCCCGGTACGCCGAGTTCATCCGGGCCAGGGGCACCCGGGCCGTGGTGATCTGCAACCCCAACAACCCCGACGGCGGCTATCTGCACAAGCAGGCGCTGGTGCAGTTCATGGACGCGATGGCCGACCGGGACCTGGTCGTCGTCGACGAGTCCTTCCTGGAGTTCGCCGACGCGGAGGCCGACGCCAGCGTGGTCCAGGAGGCGATGCTGCGCCCCAACGTCGTCGTCCTGCGCAGCCTCGGCAAGAACTTCGGGCTGCACGGCATCCGCTTCGGCTACCTCGTCGCCAACCCGGCGCTCGCGGGCCGGGTGCGCGCCATGCTCCCCAAGTGGAACCTCAACTCCTTCGCGGAGTACGTGGTGTTCATGCTGCGCGACCACGGCGCCGAGTACGCGCAGAGCCTGCACCAGGTGCGCCGCGACCGCCTGGAGATGACCGGCCAGTTGTCCACGCTGCCCGGCCTGACCGTCTACCCCTCCCAGGGCAACTTCCTCTTCGTCCGCCTTCCCGTGGGCGCGGAGGGCACCGCCGTGCGGGACCGCATGCTCACCGAGCACCGGGTCCTGGTGCGGGAGTGCGGCAACAAGATCGGTTCGTCCAGCCGCTTCCTGCGTCTCGTGGTGCGCCCCCAGGTGGACGTGCGTCGTCTGGTGTCCGGCCTGGAGCAGGTGCTCTACGGGTCCAGGAGGGGAGCCGCCGTGCCCGAGCCCGCCACCGGGACCGGCTACAGCTCGGGCACGGCGGCGGTGGACCGCCTGATGTACGAGACCAACGGGTCCGGCATGCGCGCGATCACCGCTCAGACCGCCGGTGCCGGTACCCCGGGGCTCGCCGCCGCTCCGGCCGCCGTCGTCGGCACCGGCACCGGCATGCCGCTCCCCGCCGCGGTGCCCGTCGCTCCGGCGGCGGCCACCGTCGGCCCGGTGCCGGTGCCGACGGCACCCCAGCAGGTCCCGCAACCGGCGCCGGTCCCCCAGCCGGCGCCGTATCCCGGCACGGTGCCGTATCCCGGAGCGGTGCCGGTCCCCCAGCCGGCACCGCTCCCGCAACCCATGCCCGCCCCGGTTCCGGCGCCCGCACCGGTCGCACCGGCCGCCTCATACCCGCCCGGCCCCACGCCGCCCGGTGTCCCGGCCCGCGGGGGTCTCACGGCGGCCCAGGTCAGGGGCACCAACGGCCTGGAATCGGTCCCGGCGACGGGCTGGCCCAACGCGGCGGGGATGGGCCGGGCTGGCTGAGCCCTCCGCCGGCCGTCCCTACCCGGTCGAGGTGGACGAGGTGGGTGACGGGCTCGGGCAGGGTGCGCCGGTCGGGGAGGCCGTGGGGTCGGGGGACGGTGTTTCCGGTCCCGGGGAGCAGTCGTCCGGGTCGCTCGGCGAGGGGCCCGGGTCGGTCGGGTCCGGCGAGGGTGCCGGGCTGTCGGTGGGGGTCTCGGTCGGGGTGTCCGTGGGCGGCTGGGAGGGGTCGGGGCTCGTCGGAGGGTCCGTCGGGGAGGAGGGGTCCGGGGCCGGTGACGTGGAGGGCGCGGAAGGGGACGGTCCGGGGCTGCCCGGCGTGGTACTCGGGTCCGGGCCGATGACGATGCCGCCGCCCCCGTCCCCGCCTCCCCGGCCGCCGCTCTCGCCGTCGACGGGCTCGGTCGCCGGGGTGTCGCCGCCCGCGCCGGGGCTCTTCGGGACGACTCCCTTGCCGTCGGGGACGGTGTGGACTCCCCGGCTGTAGAACTCCAGCCAGTATCGGACCAGTTCCAGGTAGGAGCGGGAGTTGTTGTAGCTGAGGATCGCCCGGTCCAGGTCGGCCGCCCGGCCCAGATCCCGGTCGCCGGCGCACAGGTAGTGCCCGGCCGCCAGCGCCGCGTCGAAGACGTTGTTCGGGTCGGCGCGGCCGTCGCCGTTGCCGTCCGCGCCCCAGCGGGCCCAGGTGGAGGGCAGGAACTGCATCGGGCCCACCGCCCGGTCGTAGACCGTGTCGCCGTCGTGGGCGCCCCCGTCCGTGTCCCGGATCAGGGCGAAGCCCCGGCCGTCGAGGGGCGGCCCGGTGATGCGGCCCCGCGTGGTGCCGTTCCGGTCGACCGCACCGCCTCGCGCCTGGCCGGACTCGACCTTGCCGATCGCCGCGAGCAGTTCCCAGGGCAGCCGGCAGCCGGGGTCCGACCTGCCGACGGAGGTCTCGGCGGCGCGGTAGGCGCGCAGCACGGTGGCCGGAATGCCCGACTGGGTGCGGACGTCCCGGGCGAGGGCGGGGGAGGCCGGCGTGCCGTTCCGCGTCGCCAGGGGCGGGAGTTCGGTGTGGTAGGAGCCGTCACCCGGTGGGGCGAGCCCGGCGAACGGACCGTCCGCGGTCGGCGGTGCGAGGTCGTCGGCGGCCGGTCCGGTGTGGGAGTCCTTCGCGTCCGGGGTGAGGCCGGGGGCCTGGGAAGCGGTGAGGGCCGCCATGGCCGCCACGGCGAGGGCGGTCGTCCGCAGTCCCCTGCGGGCACGGCGTACGGACATGGTCGTCACTCCTGTCGGATCCGTCGGAGGTGCGGGGCGGGGCGGGGCGGGGGCCTGGTGCGCTCAGCGGCCGAAGGTGTCGATGCCGGAGACGAGCCAGCGTCCGTCGCGGCGCACGACGTCGACGGCGACCATGGCCGCGGCGTACACGCCCTCGTCCTTCGCGGCGTCGTCCCCCTCGCTCGCCTTGCCGTCCTTGTCGTCCTTGTCGTCCTTGTCGTCCTTGTCGGCCGGGGTCTTGCTCCCGTTGGTGGCGACGCTGCTCTGGTCGGCGTAGACGAGGACCCGGGCCCGGTCGCCGTCGATCCGTTCGACCGCGCTCTCGGTGACCGTGGTGGTGATCACCGCCTTCTGTGCGTCGGCCCGTTTCCGGACGTCGGCGAGCAGCTCCTCATGCTGGCCGACGGCCTTGCCCGTCAGCAGCTCCTTGGCTGCCTTCTCGAGGGCACCGGGGTCGGCGTGGTCGTAGGAGAAGAGCCGGTCGACGGCCTTGGCCGCCTGGCCCTTGATCTCGCTGGTGCGGGCGAGGTCGGTCAGGGCGGTGTTGCTCCGCGCGGGCTCGGTCCTGAGCGCCTCGGCCTCCGAGTGCGCCCAGCCCGCGAAGCCGCCGAGGAGCACCGTCAGGGCGCAGAGCACCACGAGGCCCACGGGGCGGCGGGTCCGGGCCCGTGCCGTCTTCTCCCCGGCCGTGGCCGGTTCGGTCCTCCGCGGCGAGGGCGTGGGCGGGGCGTCGGCGGTGTCCGAGCGGGGCAGGACGGCCGTGCCGCGCGCACCGGTGCGGGCCGGCGTGCCCGGCGGGCTCCCGGCGGAGGCGGCGGGCCGGGTCTCACGGGCCTGACGGCGTCGCTGGCGGTTGATGTGGTGTCGGGTCGTCGACATGGTGCGGTGTCCTCCTCGCTGCGGCCGGCTTGTGCGGTACGGGACCGGGTCAGCCGGCCGATGTGCCGCCCACGGGTGCCTGGCCGAGGGCGCTCAGCTTCCACCGGCCGTCGGTGCGGGTGAGTTCGCCGAGCATGCGGCTGTCCTTGTCGGTCTTCGCGCCGTCGGCCGCCTTGACGGTGACGCGCAGGGCGACCAGCACCCGGGCGCGGCCGGCCCGGTCGTCGAGTTCGGTGACGGCGCCCGACAGCACCCGGGCCGTGCTGACCGTCTTCGCCTCCTTCACCTGCTCGGCGAACTCGGTGCGGCCGGACGTCAGTTGTTCGTGCAGTTCGCCGGTGGTCGACGACTCCCAGAGGTCGAGGTCCTGTTTCAGGTCGCGGTGGTCGAGCGTGTTCAGGTTCTGCACGGCCTGCTCCCCGGCGGAGAGCGCCTTGTCCCGCTGCGCCGCGTACGCGGCCTGCTCGTCGTGGGCCGCCCGGTACCAGTCCTGGCCCGCCCACGCGGCGAAGCCGCCCGCGACGAGGGTGAGGGCGAGGGCCAGGGCGGGCAGCGGCCGGGAACGGCTCGTGGTGAGGACGCGGACCGCGCGTTTCATGGGGTACTCCCGTCTGCCGCGCATGTTCAGCGGGCCTTGATGTCGACGATCCGCCACCGGTCGTCCTCGAACCGTGCGGTGACGCTGAGCTGGGCTGCCACGGTGGTGGCCGCGTCCTTGCCGCGGCGGGAGGTCTGGTCGAGGAAGACCAGCAGGCGGGCCTTGTCGCCGTCGAGTTCGACCACTCCGGTGCGGACGGCGCGGGTGCTCAGCGTGACGCGCTGGTCGGTGAGGTCGTCGCGCACCCGGGCGAAGAGGGTTTCGTACTGGCGGGCGGCGCGGCCGTCCAGGACGGTGTCCGCGGAGCGCTCGGCGGCCGCGGTGCCGTCCGGTGTGTAGGAGAAGACGCGGGCGAGGGCGTTGCCGATGTCGCCGGCGACCCGGGTGGTGGCCTCGGTGTCGGTGAGCGCGTGGTTCTGTGCGGGCGCGGCCGACCTCAACTGGTGGGCCGCGTAGAAGAAGCCGCAGCCGCCGAGGACGAGGAGCGCCGCGCTCCCGGCCAGCGCGGCCCGCCGCAGCCGCCCGCCCGTCCGGCGCCCGGCGTCCCCGGGGCCCTCCGTCTCGGCGGGCGCGGTCTCGGAGTCCGCGGTCTCGGCGGGCGCGGTCCCGGCGGGCGCGGCCCCGGAGTCCGCGGCCCCGGAGTCCGCGGTCTCGGCGGGCGCGGTCTCGGAGTCTGCGGTCCCGGCGGGCGCGGCCCCGGAGCCTGCGGCCCCGGAGTCCACGGTCCCGGCCTCCGCAGTCCCGGCGGCCGCGGCCCCGGAGCCCGCGGTCCCGGAGTCCGCGGTCCCGGAGTCCGCGGTCCCGGCGGGCGCGGTCTCGGCGTCCGATTCCGGGGCCGGGTCCGCCGCCGTGCCGGGTTTCGGGGGGGCGCCCTTGCGCAGTGTCCACGTCGGTGTCATCGGTCCCCGCCCTCCTTCTCCCCCTCGACCGGTACGGCGCTCAGCGCCCGCACCTTCCACTCCCCCTCGCCGGTGCGGGTCAGGACCGCCTCCAGGCGCTTGCGGTCGGTGGACGGCTTCTTCGTCGCGGCGGGTGTGACCTCGACGCGGACGGTGGCGATGAGCTTGGCCGTGCCGGAGCGGGTGTCGAGCGCGGTGACGGCGGCCTCGGTGACCGTGGCGCGCGCCGAGGCCCCGGTCTTCGCCTCGGTGCCGCCGAGTTCCTTGCGCAGCGGGCCGGTGGAGACGTCCCGCCAGTCCCGGATGCTCCGCTCGGCCCGCTGCCGGGTGGAGGCGTCCAGCGTGGTGAGTACGGCGATGCCCTCGCGCCCGTCGGCGAGCGCCTCGTCCCGCTCCCGGCCGTACGCGAGCGAGTCGTCGGTGCGGGCCTGCGCGTACGTCCACGCGCCGGTGCCGCACAGGGCGAGGGCCAGCGCGAGCCCCGCTCCGGTGAGGACGCGGGCCCGCCTCATCGCGTGCCCCCGGCCGGGGCGAGGAGTCCCGACAGGTCCGCCGGTGCCTCGCCGCTCTGCCCGGGCAGGGCGAGGGCGCCGGGGAGTGCCGGGGACCCGGCCCGCGGTGTCCCGCCGCTGCCCGAGGGCAGGGAGCCGGGTTTGGCCGGGTCGGGCACCGCGCCGCCCTCGGGCGCGTTCGCCGAACCGCGCACGTTCGAACCGCTGGAGGCCGGGGCGGTGCAGGACGCGCCGGTGTTGAGGGCCGGGGCGGTGCCGAGGTCGAGACCGTTGCGGTAGCGCGTGCCGCCGTATCCGTCGGTGCAGGGCAGGGGGGTGAAGAAGGTGACGGCCATGCCGAGGTTCAGCTTCCCTCCGTCGACGGCGGTGGCACCGGCGGCGACGGCCGCCGGGTACTTCACGAGGAGTTCCTCCATGCCGCGCTGCCGGGTGACGGCGACCTCCGAGGTGGTGAGCAGGTTGGCGAGGACCACGCCGAGGCTCGGGTCGAGGTCCCGCAGCAGGCCGCTGACCTGGGTGGCGGCGTCGGGGGTGACCGCGAGGAGGCGGCGCAGGTCGGCGTCGGAGCCCTTGAGGGCGACCGCCAGGTCCTTCGCCCCGACGGCGAAGTCGCGGATGGCCTTCGACTCCTGGGCCTGGGTGCGCAGGACGGTCTCGCCGTCGTTGATGAGCAGGGTGGTGGACGGCAGGGCGCGGTCGGCGGCCTCGACGAAGTCGCTGCCGCTGTCGAGCAGCACCTGGAGGTCGTCGCCGTGTCCTTCGAAGGTCTTGCCGAACTCGTCGACGACCGTGCGCAGATCCTCCAGCGGGACCGAGCTCACGAGGTCGTCGACGCTGGTGAGGACGTCGGTGACGGGTGCCGGCACCTGGGTGTCGGCCTGTTCGATGCGGGTGCCGTCGGCGAGGTAGGGCGAGCCGTCGCTCTCGGGCCGCAGGTCGATGTACTGCTCGCCCACGGCGGAGAGCCCGGCGACCACGGCCTTGGTGTCGGCGGGGATGCGGGGCGCGGACTTCTTGATGCGCAGTTCGGCGACGACTCCCTCGGCGGTGAGGCCGATGGGGCCGACGCGGCCCACCGAGACGCCCCGGTAGGTGACGTCGGAGTGGGTGAACAGGCCGCCGGTGCGCGGGAGTCGTACGTCGACGGTGTAGTAGTCGGCGACGCCCACATACCGGCCGAGGTCGGCGTAGCGGATGCCGAGGAAGGAGAGGGCGAGGACGGCGATGAGGAGGAAGGCGAGGTTCTTCAGCCGTACGGCGAGGGTGATCACCCGCGTTCACCCCCGGACGCGGCCCCGGCTTCGGACACCGAGGGCAGTGGCAGCGGCGAGGAGGGGCTCCGCTTCCCCGAGGACCGCTTCTTCGCGGCCGGGCCCGCTCCGGCGTCCAGGGTCATGGAGGGGGACGGAGCGGGGGTGCCCTCGGACACGAGCGGCGGGATCACCTCGGTCCCGGGCACGGCGACCATGGTCAGGTACGTGTTGAGGTAGTCGCCCTTGACCCCGCGCAGCACCTCGTCGGTGAACGGGTACGTCAGCAGCACCTGGAGCGAGTCGGGCAGGTCCGTACCCGCGTCGGCGAGCGCCTTCAGCGTCGGCGCGAGGGCCTTGAGGTCGGCGATCATGTCGTCCTTGCTCGCGTTGATGGTGGTGACGGCGACGCCGGAGAGCGTGTCGAGGGAGCGCAGCATGGTCAGCAGGGAGCCGCGCTGCCTCTCCAGCGTCTTCAGTCCGGGCGAGAGGTCGGTGAGGACGGTGCCGACGTCGTCCTTGCGGGTGGCGAGGGTGGAGGAGAGCCGGTTGACGGCGTCGAGGGCGTCGGTGATGTCTCCCCGGTGGTCGTCGAGGTCGCTCACCAGGGTGTTGACCCGCTTCAGCATGGAGCGGACCTCGGGTTCGCGGCCGCCGAGCGCCGAATTGAGCTCCTGGGTGATGGTCTTGAGCTGGTTGACGCCGCCGCCGTTGAGGAGCAGGGACAGGGCGCCGAACACCTCCTCGACCTCGGTGTTGCGGCTGGTGCGGGCCAGCGGGATGACGCTCCCGTCCGTCAGCCGGCCGGTTCCGGTCTCCTTGGCGGGCGCGACGAGCTGGATGTACTTCTCGCCGAGCAGGCTGGACTGTTCGAGCCGTGCGGTGGCGTCGGCGGGCAGTCGCACCGCGCCGTTGATCTCCATGGTGACGCGGGCCGACCAGTCGTCCTTGCCGAGTTCGATGTCGGTGATCCGGCCGACGGCGACGTCGTTGACCCGCACCGCGGAGTGCGGGACGAGGCTGAGCACGTCCTGGAGTTCCGCGGTGACGGTGTAGGGGTGGTCACCGAGGTCGGCGCCGCCGGGCAGCGGCAGGTCCTCGATGCCGTCGAAGCCGCTCGGCACGACGGTGACCCCGCCGAGGGTCAGGGCGAAGGCGAGACCGACGGCGATCAGTCCGCCGGCGGTGAGGCCCGCGGCCCGGCCCGCGGTGAGCGTGCCGCGCTTCATCGGCCGTCCCCCTTCTCCTCGTCGGCCGCGCCCGTCACGGGCAGCGGCAGCAGCGGGCCGCCGATGCTGATCTCGTTGAGGTTGGCGCGGCCGTCGAGGGTGCGGGTGTCGGGGTTGTAGGCGTTCACGACGTTGCCCGCGGCCAGTGGTGCCACGTCCAGCGCCTCGGCCAGCGAGGCGCGTTGCTCGACCAGGGTCCGGGTGATGGGGACGAGCCGGTCGACGTTCTTCTTCAGCTCGCCCCGGTTGTCCTCGATGAAGGTCTTGACCTGGCCGAGGGCCGTGCCGAGTTCCTCGAGCGCGCCGGTGAGGTCGTCCTTGTTGTCGGCGAAGAAGCTGACGACCTCGTCCAGGCGCTCCTGCGCGGTGCGCACGTCGGTGTCCTTGTTCTTCAGCATGGTGGTGAAGGTCTGGAGGCTGCTGAGCGTCTTGAACAGGTCTCCGCTGCTGCCGTCGAGGGTCTTGGCCGCCTTGCCGAACTGCTCGACGCTGTCGCCGATGACCTCGCCGTTGCCGTCGAGGTTGGCGGCGCCGGTCCGCAGCAGTTCGGACAGGGCGCCCTCGGAGTTGGCGCCGTCCGGGCCGAGGGCCTCGCCGAGTTCGGTGATGGAGTCGTAGATCTGGTCGATCTCCACGGGGACCTGGTTGCGCGAGGCGGGCAGTACGGCACCGTCGGCGAGGGCGGCGCCCGCGCTGTAGGCGGGGGTCAGCTGCACGTAGCGGTCGGCGACGACACTCGGCGCGACGACGAGGGCCCGGGCGCCCTTGGGGACCTTCACCCCTTCGTCCAGGAGGAGGCCGACGCGGACCGTGGTGCCCTCGGGCCGCACCGACTCCACCTCGCCGACCCGTACGCCGAGGATGCGCAGGTCGGACCCGGCATAGACGCCGATGGCGCGGTCGAAGTAGGCGGTGATACGGGTGCCGTCGGCTTCGAGGGCCCGGGCGGTGACGAGGCCGCCGGCCGCGAGCACCACGAAGGCGAGTACACCGGTGAGGATCTTTCGGCGTCGGTTCATCACTCACCGCTCCCCTGGGCCGCCGCGGGCTGTTTCGGCGGCAGGCATCCGGTCTCGGGCTGGGAGGTCTCGGGCAGGTAGTCGCGGGGCACGACGCCGCACAGATAGCTGTCGAACCAGCGGCCGTTGCCGAGGGTGTTGCCGACCAGGCGGTAGTACGGGCCGACCAGTGCGAGGGTCTTGCCGAGCTGGGTGTTGTTCTTCGCCAGGACGCCGGTGACGCGGCTGAGGGCCTTGAGGGTGGGGCCGAGTTGCTTCTCGTTGTCCTTGACGAGGCCGCCGAGTTCGGTGCCGAGGTCCTGGCTGCCCTTGAGCAGGGCGCTGATGGCGGCGCGGCGGTCCCGCAGTTCGCCGAGCAGGGAGCCGCCGTCCTCGATGAGGGTCTCGAAGCTGGACTTCTTGTTCGCCAGGGTCTTGGTGAACCGGGCGCTGCCCTTGAGGAGTTCGGAGAGTTCCGAGTCGCGCTTGGAGACGGACCGGGAGAGGTCGGACAGGCCGGTGGCGGCCTTGCGTACGTGGGGCGGGGAGTCCTTGAAGGTCTCGGAGATGGTCTCGAAGCTCTCCGCGAGCCGCCGGGTGTCGATGTCGTCGACGGTGCCGCTGAGGTCCTGGAAGGCCTGCGTCACGTCGTAGGGGGAGGTGGTGCGGGCCAGCGGGATGCGGCTGCCGGGGTCCTGCCGGCCGGAGCCGAGCGGGTCGAGTGCCAGGTACTTGTCGCCGAGGACCGTCTTGATCGCGATGGCGGCGGTGGTGCGGTCGCCGAGCCAGGCGTCCTCGACCTCGAAGGTGACCTTGACCTTGGCACCGTCGAGGGCGACGCCGGTGACCTTGCCGACCTTGACGCCCGCGATGCGCACCTCGTCGCCCTCGTCCAGGCCCGCGGCCTCGGAGAAGTCGGCGCTGTAGGAGGTGCCGCCGCCGAACGGCAGCCGGTCGACGTTGTAGACGAGGAGGGCGAGCACGGCGAGGACGAGCAGCCCGACGACGCCGACGGCGACGGGGTTGCGTTCCTTGACCGGCTTGAAACGCGGCCTTCCGCGCGGGCGCCTCATCCCCGGCACCTCGATTCGGTGATCGCGATGCCGGTCGGCGGCTTCGAGCCGTCGGAGGTGGTCACTCCGCTCACGCGCGCCTCGCAGAGGTAGAGGTTGAACCACGATCCGTAGGAGGACAGGCGGGCCAGGGCGGTCATCTTGGCGGGGGTCTTCTCGAGGAAGTCCTCGATCTGCGGGGTGTGTTCACCGAGGTTCGTCGAGAGCCGGCCCAGTTCGCGGATGTCCTTCTTGAGGGGCTCCCGCCCGTCCTTGAAGAGGTCGGCGGTGACGGTGGTCAGGTCGCCCATGGCCGCGACGGCCTTGCCGAGGGGTTTGCGGTCCTCGTTGAAGCCGGTGACGAGTTCCTGGAGGGTGACGACGAGGTCGTCGAAGCTGTCCTCCCGGTCGTTGAGGGTGTCCAGGACGGTGGTGAGGTTCTCGACGACCTGGCCGATCACCTTGTCCTTGGCGGCGACGGTCGTACCGAGCGAGCCGATGTGGCGGATCAGGCTGTCGACGGTGGCGCCCTCGCCCTGGAGCACCTGCACGATCGATCCGGCGAGTTCGTTGACGTCCTTCGGGGAGAGCCCTTCGAACAGCGGCTTGAAGCCGTTGAAGAGCAGGGTCAGGTCGAGCGCGGGCGTGGTGCGGTCCAGCGGAACGGTGCCGCCCTCCTCGAGGGTGCCGGTGAGGTCGCCGCTGCCGCGGTCGAGGGAGACGTAGCGCTGGCCGACCATGTTGAGGTACTTCACGGCGGCGGTGGTCGACCGGGGCAGCCTGCGGTCCTCGCGGACGGTGAAGGTGACCTGCGCGGTGCGCCGCCCGACGACACGCACGTCGGTCACCTCGCCGACCTCCACCCCGGAGATGCGCACGCTGTCTCCGTCGACGAGTCCGGTGACGTCGGTGAACAGGGCCTTGTAGGTGGTGGTGCCGGTCCCGGAGTCGACACCGGTGCCGGCGACGCTGAGGCCGAGCACGGTGGTGGCGAGGGCGGTGACCACCACGAAGACGAGGGACTTGAGCAGCGGTCCGGTCAGCGGGCGGCGCCGGGTGTGCGCGTTGTCGGACCTGGTCATCGAAGCGTCACCTCCGTACCGCGGTAGACGGGGCCGACGAGCAGGCTGCTCCAGTCGGGCAGGTCACCGGGGCTCTTCCCGGCGGCGGGGGCGAGGAGTTCGTTGACGAGGTCGTTCTCCTGCGGGGAGTTGGCGGGCCCGAGGTCCTGGTCGGCCGCGGCGGAGGCGGCCCGCACGGTGGGCCTCGGCAGCGTGCCGACGTAGGGCACGGAGGGGCAGCGGGGCCCGCCGCCTGCGTCGTACACCGGGGTGTCGCGGCCGGGGCGGTAGGCGCCGCGCGAGGCGACGGTGGTGACGTCGACGTGGACGCCGGGCCGGTCGGTGCCCTTGCCGAGCGCCTTGTCCATGGCCGGTACGAACTCGGCGAGGGTGCGCAGGGTGCAGGGGAAGGCGGAGGAGTACTCGGCGAGCAGTTCAAGGGTGGGCCGGCTCGTGGCGCCGAGCCGGATGATGTTGTCCTCGTTCTTGCGCAGGAAGGCCGTCACGTCCTCGGCCGTGCGGGTCGTGGCGCCGAGGGTGGAGGCGAGTTGGGCCTCCTGCTCGGCGAGGGTGCCGCTGGTGGTGGTGAAGTCGGTGAGCGCCGTGATGATGTCGGGCGCGGCGTCCGCGTAGACATGGCTGACCTTCACGAGTTCCTTGAGGTCACGGTTGAGGGCGGGCAGGTTGGGGTTGAAGTCCTTCAGGTGCGCGTCCAGCAGGGTGAGCGTGTCGCCGAGCCGCTCTCCGCGCCCTTCCAGGGCCTGCGAGACGGCCGAGAGGGTCGAGGACAGCTTCTGCGGCTGGACGGCGGTGAGCATCGGCAGGACGTTGTCGAGCACCTGCTGGAGTTCGATGGCGTTGGCGGAGCGGTCCTGGGGGACGACGGCGCCGGCGGCCAGGGGCTCGGCCGAGGCGTTCCGAGGCGGTACGAGGGCCACGAACCGCTCGCCGAACAGGGTGGTCGGCAGCATCTGGGCGCGTACGTCGGACGGTACGTCGTCCAGCGTGCCGGGCTTCATGGCGAGGGTGAGCCGGGCCCCCTCGCCGGTGGCGTCGATGGCGCGGACCTCGCCGACGACGACGCCGCGCAGTTTCACCTCGGCGCCGGGGTGCATCTGGTTGCCGGCGCTGCCGGTCTCGACGACCACCGGGTCGGAGTCGGTGAACTCCTTGTCGTAGACGGCGACGGCCAGCCAGATCAGCAGGGCGGGCACCAGCACGAACACCACTCCGGCCAGCCGGTGGCGCAGCTTCTGTCCGCGGAGGCCTCGGGGGCCGCCGGTTCCTCGGGGTCCGCTCATCTCACCCCGCCACCTTCACGGTCGTGGTCGCGCCCCACAGGGCCAGCGACAGGAAGAAGTCGGTGACGCTGATCAGCACGATGGCGTTGCGCACCGACCGGCCGACGGCGACACCGACGCCGGCGGGGCCGCCCGAGGCGCGGTAGCCGTAGTAGCAGTGGGCGACGATCACCATCACGCTGAAGATCAGCACCTTCAGTACGGAGAGCAGCACGTCCGTCGGGGACAGGAAGAGGTTGAAGTAGTGGTCGTAGGTCCCCCGGGACTGCCCGTTGAACAGGACGGTCACGTAGCGAGAGGCGAGGAAGGAGGAGAGCAGCCCGATGGCGTAGAGCGGGACGATGGCGACGACGCCGGCGATGATGCGGGTGGTGACCAGGTAGGGCATGGAGCGGATGCCCATGCCCTCCAGGGCGTCGACCTCCTCGTTGATGCGCATGGCGCCGAGCTGGGCGGTGAAGCCGGCCCCGACGGTCGCGGAGAGGGCGAGTCCCGCGACGAGCGGGGCGATCTCGCGGGTGTTGAAGTAGGCGGAGACGAATCCGGTGAACGCGGCCGTGCCGATCTGGTCGAGGGCCGCGTAGCCCTGGATTCCGACGACGGTTCCGGTGAAGAGCGTCATCGCGATCATCACGCCGATGGTGCCGCCGATGACGCCGAGGCCGCCGGAGCCGAAGGCCACCTCGGCGAGGAGGCGCTGCACCTCCTTGAGGTAGCGGCGCAGGGTCCGCGGGATCCACAGCAGGGCCCGGACGTAGAAGAGCAGTTGGTCGCCGGAGCGGTCGAGCCAGACGAGCGGGGAGGCCATCGGACCTCAGCCTCCCTTCGGCGGGACGATCTGGAGGTAGATGGCCGTCATCACCATGTTCACGAAGAAGAGCAGCAGGAACGTGATGACGACGGACTGGTTGACGGCGTCGCCGACGCCCTTGGGGCCGCCGCGCGGGTTGAGGCCCCGGTAGGCGGCGACGATGCCCGCGATGAACCCGAAGACCAGCGCCTTGAGTTCGCTGACGTACAGGTCGGGCAGCTGGGCGAGGGCGGAGAAGCTGGAGAGGTAGGCGCCGGGGGTGCCGCCCTGCATGATGACGTTGAAGAAGTAGCCGCCGAGGATGCCGACGACGGAGACCAGGCCGTTGAGCAGGACCGCCACGGCCATGGCGGCCAGGACCCTGGGCACGACCAGTCGCTGCACCGGCGAGACGCCCATGACCTCCATCGCGTCGAGTTCCTCGCGGATCTTGCGCGAGCCGAGGTCGGCGCAGATGGCCGAGCCGCCGGCGCCGGCGATCAGCAGGGCGACGATGAGCGGGCTCGCCTGCTGGACGACGGCGAGGACGCTGGCGCCTCCGGTGAACGACTGGGCGCCCAACTGCTCGGTCAGGGAGCCGACCTGGAGGGCGATGACGGCGCCGAAGGGAATCGAGACGAGGGCGGCGGGCAGGATGGTGACGCTCGCCACGAACCAGAACTGCTCGACGAACTCGCGGAACTGGAAGGGTCTTCGGAAGACGGCGCGGGTGACTTCGGCGGCGAGTGCGAAGAGCCGGCCGGTCTGCCGCAGCGCGCCGGTGATCACGCGCCGCTCCCGGCGGCGGGCATCGCCACGGTGGCCGCCTCGGAGTTCTTCGCGTAGGTCTCCCGGATGGCGGTGCGCGCGGCGGGCGGCAGCGTGTCAATCATGCCCATGACACGCTCACGTCGCCGGGCGACGGCCTGGCGCGGCGGCAGACCCGGCGAGGGCTCCAGCTGCGGGACGATCTCCCGGGGCCCGTCGGGCACGGCGGGGGCTGCGTCGGCCTCGGCGGCGAGCGTGGCCGCGTCCTTCTCCTCGGACATCCCGATGGGGCCCTCGCGCCGGCCGCCGAGGAACTGGGAGACGACCGGCTCGTCGCTGGTGAGCAGCACCTCGCGCGGCCCGAAGGTGACGAGTTGGCGCAGGAAGAGCATCCCCATGTTGTCGGGCACGGTGGCGGCGATGTCGAGGTTGTGGGTGACGATCAGCATCGTCGCGTCGAGCTGCGCGTTCAGGTCGATCAGCAGCTGGGAGATGAAGGCGGTGCGAACGGGATCGAGCCCGGAGTCCGGTTCGTCGCACAGGATGATCTGCGGGTCGAGGACGAGCGCGCGGGCCAGTCCCGCCCGTTTGCGCATGCCTCCGCTAATCTCTCCCGGAAGCTTTCCCTCCGCACCCAGCAGCCCGACGACGTCGATGCGCTCCATGACGATGCGGCGGATCTCGGACTCCTTCTTGCGGGTGTGCTCACGCAGTGGGAAGGCGATGTTGTCGAAAAGGGACATGGACCCGAAGAGGGCGCCGTCCTGGAACATGAGACCGAACAATTTACGGGTCTCGTAGATGTCTCTTTCCGGACTGTTCACCATGTCCACTCCATTGATGAGGACACGGCCCTTCTCGGGTTTGAGCAACCCTATGAGCGACTTCAGGAAAACCGTCTTACCAGTACCGGACGGGCCCAGCATCACGCTGACCTCTCCGGCCGGAAGAGTGAGTGACACGTCCCGCCAGATGCTCTGCTTACCGAAGGACTTGGTCAGACCCTCGACCACTACTTCGATTCCCATATCACCTCCAGCGGACGTCAATCGGATACGCGCTGCGGGCGCACGTTAAGTCGGCACGGAGCGCACTGACAACGGGTGCGACGCCGGATCTCCGGCCCCCTCCCGAACTTGTCACCGCGCAGACAACCCGCCGGCCCCGCACTTGTCTCCGGGGAGACAGGGCGGGGTCGGGGTCCAGCCCGCCCGGCGGGGGCCACCGACCTGCAACCGAGCACCACACCGGCACGTTACGGCCGAGTAACCTCGGCGGGCAACACCGGAATCGGAGTTTTCCGGGATGCCGACTTCAGCCATCCGGAACCTGTCAGGCAAGGCACAAAAACGAACCGCGAATCACTCACGCCGGAAACAGCTTGTTCCACTTTTCAAAGAATCATGGGCTGCCGCATTGTTCGGCTATGTTTCCCGCGAGTAACGTCACGGCTCTCCTCCCCGTCAACCCCTAGGAGAGTCCCGAGTCATGAAGAAGAACACGAGAAGGACAGCCGTCATGGCGTGTGCGGCCGCGGCCGCGCTGGGCCTCACCGTCGGCACCGCGTCGGCGGCGCCCTCCACGGTGTGGACCGTCAGCCCGTCGCCGGCCGCGTTCGACGCGACGAACGTCGGCAACATCGTGCTGACCGCCACCATCCCCATGACCTGTACGGTCTCGGACGCGGCCGGGACGATGGCGAGCACCACCGGCAACCCGGGGGACGTCGCCGACATCGACGCCATGAACTTCGGTACGTCCGCCTCGCCGTGCACCAGCGTCCTGGGCAACGTCAACACCACGTCGGTCGTCCCCTGGGACGTCGTCGCGGAGGACTACGACGCCGCCACGGGCGTCACCACGGGCTACGTCGGCAGCGTCACGGCCAACGTGACCGCCGGCGCCTGCAGCTTCACGGTGACGGGCCAGGCCTCGGCCACCTACACCAACTCCACGGGCATCCTGGCGGTCAACAGCGTCGCCGGTGAACTGGCGGTCAGCAACCCGGTCAACTGCGGTGCCATCGTCACGGAGAGCACCCGGCCCACCTTCAAGGGCAACTACGCCGTCAAGGTGGCGGGCACCAGCACCATCCCGACCATCGTCGGCTCCAACCCGTAGGCCGCGACCCGCGCACGTCCGCCCGGCCGGCACCCCGGCCGGGCGTTCGCGGGCTCTGCGCCGCGCACCCACGCCACGTCCGAGCGGAGTCGCATGAAAGCCCAACACACCGCCCTCTCGCGGCCGCTCCGGGTCCGTGCCCGGACCACGTCGATCGCCGCGTTCGTCGTGCTCGCCGCCCTGATCCCGACGACGAGCGCCTCGGCCTCGGGCACCCAGGAGGTCGAGGCCGAACTCCCCTACGTCTGCACCCTCCCCTCGGGGCAACTGCCCGCGACGGTGCGGATCTCGGCGGAGTTCCCGGAACGGGCCGAGGTGGGCGAGGCGTTCACGCCCTCAGGCGTCACCACGACCGTGGCACTCCCGGCGGAGGCCGTCGCGGACCTCACGGCGCGCGACGCGACCGAGGTACGGGCGGCCACGAGGCTCGCCGTCGGCGTCGCCCAGAACGCGGCCACGGCCAAGGCGACCTGGCGAGGGAGCGCCGAGCCCGTCGCGGTGCCGG
This sequence comes from Streptomyces sp. BBFR51, assembly GCF_044591655.1. Taxonomy (NCBI): domain Bacteria; kingdom Bacillati; phylum Actinomycetota; class Actinomycetes; order Kitasatosporales; family Streptomycetaceae; genus Streptomyces; species Streptomyces sp. BBFR51. The sequence goes on from NZ_CP172448.1 coordinate 2,703,631, forward strand.
AGTCGGGGCCGCTGACGCTGGTGTCGACGGGCGACGTTCCCTCGGTGGCCGGCCGGAGCGACGGCGACCTGACGTTCTCCGCGGGCGGCCTCGCGATCGACCTGGCGCTCGGCGCGGCGGACCCGGCCGCCACCGACCCGGACACCACCGGCGCCGGTTCGCTGACCGTCGACTGCACCCTGGCCGAGGACGCGCCGGACCAGGGGCTGCTGGCCACCGTACCGGTCGGCACGGGCGGCTCGGGACCGAGCGGTTCGCCCTCCTCGTCCGGGTCGGCCGATCCCTCCGGGGTGCCGGAGGACGGGCAGGGGGACGGACGGGGGGACCAGCAGCGGGAGCGGCAGTCCGAGCGGTCGCCGAAAGTGACGGAGAACCTGCCCGGCGCCGCCGCGGACCGCGACGTACCGCCGTGCCGCTACGACGAACAGCACCCGCCCACGGACGTGTCGCTCAGCGCCTACGTCACCGGCTACGCCAACGTGAAGAAGATGAAGGGCGCCGCATACCTGCCGCCGTCCTGCGTGCTGATCGAACAGGGGATACCCGTGATGGGCCCCCCGGACCCGGAATGGCTCATCTTCGACACGGTGTCGTATGCCAACTTCCACTACCAGGAGCGCAAGGAGACACCGCCGTTCCAGAGCACCTTCCTGTCCTTCGACTTCGCCCCGGTGAAGGCCACCATGGTGCTGGAGCAGACGGGCCCGATGAGAATCGACTCGCGCATGAAGATGCGCCTCTCCGACTTCCTGACCACCACGGACACCTACGTCCGGGCCCCGTTGGTCCTGCACGTGACCGCCCTGGAGGTCAACGGGACTCCCCTGGACGTCGGTTCCGCGTGCCGGACCGAGAAGTCCCTCACCTCCGTCGACCCGGATCCCGCGAACTTCCCCGGTGACCACCTGGTGCTGTACGGACGGGGCGAGCAGATCCTCGGCCAGGACGCCACCGGTTACCTGCTTCTCACCGGCGGTGTGCTGTCCGGCGAGACGAGCATCCCGGCCTTCACCGGCTGCGGCACCGACGGCGAGGACCTCGACCGTCTGCTCACCGCCTCCGTCTCCGGTCCCGGCAACCTCATCAAGCAGGTCCAGGGCCAGACGTGCTCGATCGCCAACCCCGTGTACGAGACCCCGAACACCAGGGGCGAGTGCACCAAGGATCTCCAGCCCTACCAGATCCCGGTCGCCGAACGCTGAACGCCGAGCGCCGAACAGCCACCCCCACCCCCATTCCCGAAACGTCCACGGAAGGCCACCACCATGCCCCCGATCTCCGCCCGCACCCGCCTCGCCACCGTCTCCGCGCTGACCGCGCTCGGCGCCTTCGCCTCGCTGGGCACGGCGACCGCCGCCGACCCCGCGCTGAACGGCGAGTGGGCCCCCTTCACCCGCTGCCCCGTGGACGCCCCGGCGATGCTGGCCGCCGACGGTTTCGACAAGACCCCGCAGTGCGTGGTGTCCACCTCGGCCAGCGGTTCCATCAAGCTGGGCGACACCACCGTGGTCACGGGCAGGACCAACCTCCAGATGGGCGTCGTCCAGAACGCGGACGGCACCAGCAGCGTGGTCGCCCCGGCGTCCGGCGCGCTGGTCGCCGAGCCCGCCTCCGTGCCCGGCGGACTGCTCGGCCTGATGTGTCCGAGCGACATATTCGTGATCACGGGCATCTGCGAGTCGCTGGAGAACTCCAGCCTCAACAAGATCACCGCGACCATGGAGTCCGCCGGCGCGCCCTACGCCTTCGACCAGACCGCGGGGGTCCTCACGGACATGCCGATCGTCGCCCTGCCGGTCCGCATCCATCTGGAGAACCCGCTCCTCGGCGACAACTGCTACATCGGCACGGCCGCCGCCCCGATCGTGCTGCGCCCGGAGAACCGCACCTACCCGGAGTTCGGGATGACCTTCTTCCAGGGCGACGGCACCGCGGACGCGGCCGGCGAGATGAGCCGGATCAACCTCACCGGCGCCACCCAGAACGACAGCACCTTCGCGGTGCCCGGCGCCACCGGCTGCGGCCTGAACGTCGGTCTGATCAACGCGGCGGTCAACGCGAAGACCGGGCTGCCCTCCGCCTCCGGGAACAACAGCGTGACCCTCGACGACACGCAGACCCACCTCACCGGTCTCAACGCGCCCGGCACCGTCGTCCCCGACGCCGGCAAGGTCCTGGCGGAGAACTGGCACTCCGCCGTGAAGTAACCGTCAAGCGCACGCACAACCGGGGCACGATTCCTCCCCAGATTCCTCCCCAAGCGATGTACAACACAACAGAGTTGATTTACCGTCGGCTTGCCAAGCCGGTGAACACCCAGTGGACCGGTCCGGGCCCCGCCCGACGAGGCGGCGGGGCCCGGCCGGCCACCCACCGGACATGTCGCAGACCAAGGGAACACTCATGCCCTCAATCGCGCGTCCGTCGGTGCTCGGTGAACCGCTCGATCCTCTCCCCAAGAAGTTCGCGGCCTTCATGCGCCCGCTGCTCCCCGGTCTGCTGAACGAGATACGAACCGAGGTCACCCGCAGCTATCCGGTGTACGGCAGGCTGCTCAACGGCCCGGACGGGGACGCGATACGCCAGGGTGTGGAGCAGGCACTGACCGCCTTCGTGGACCGGGTGGCCGACCCCGGCAGCAGCTCGGAGCTGCGGGACGAACTGCTGCGCAGGTTCGGCCGGGTGGAGGCCTACGAGGGTCGTGACCTGGAGGTCCTCCAGGGGGCCTACCGGCTCGGCGCCCGCATCGCACTGCGCCGGGCCAAGACACTGGGCCGGCAGTACAGCCTCTCCCCCGCCCTCGTCCTCGCCTTCGCCGACGCCCTCTTCGCCTATGTCGAGGAGCTGGAGTCGATCACCCGCGAGGGGTACGCCGAGGTACGGGAGCGGGCGGCCTCCGAGGAGTCCGCGTTACGAAGACAATTACTGCACTTCCTCCTGACCGCCTCGCCGCTGCCCCGGACGACCGTCTCCGAACTGTGCAAGGCCGCCGCCTGGGAACTGCCCCCATCCTGCTTCCTCGTCGCCCTGCAGTCTCCGGCGCCCGAGCACCTCCAGGCGGGACTCGACCGGGACGTCCTCGCCGACCTGGACATACCGCAGCCGCACCTGCTCGTCCCCGGGGACCTCACTCCCGCCCGCCTCGCCATGCTCCGTACGGCCCTCGCGGGCACCCGCGCCGCGGTGGGCCTGACCGTGCCGGTCGCGCAGGCCGCCGACTCCGTCCGCTGGGCCCGCCGTGTGCTCCAGCTCGCCCACGACGACGTCATACCCGACGCTCCGCTGATCCGCTGCGAGGATCACCTGACGACCCTGTGGCTGCTGTCCGACTCCGCCCTCGTCGACCGGGTCGCGGCGCGTGAACTGGCCCCGCTCGACGAGCTGCCCGCCCGGCGGCGCGACCGGCTCGTCGAGACCCTCCGGGTCCACGTCTCCACCCGGGCGCCCGCGGAGCAGGTCGGCGAGATGCTGGGCGTGCACGCCCAGACCGTCCGCTACCGCCTGCGGACGCTGGACGCCTACCTGGGCGACCGCCTCGCCGACCCCGACCACCGCTTCGCCCTCGAGGTGGCCCTCCGCTCGCTCCATCTGCGCGGCCACGACGGCACGGAGTGATCCTCGCGGCCGGCGCGCGGGTCAGTACGCGACGGGCCAGCCGCTGCTCCAGTCAAGGAGGTTGATGCCGAGCTTGGGCGTGCCGTTGTCGTTGCCGTCGTAGTAGTGGTAGACGATCAGGTCGCCGTCGACGTCGTTCATGATCGACTGTCCGCCGGGGCCGATGACGCCGCCGTGCGACTCGAGGACCGGCGTGCCGCCGTTGTTCGTCATCGAGACGCCGTTCCTGTCGCGGTAGGGCCCGGTGACACTCGTCGCCCGGCCGACCTTGACCTTGTAGGTGGAGCTGGTGCCGGCGCAGCAGGTGTCGTACGACGCGAAGAGGTAGTAGTACCCGTTCCGCTTGACGACGTACGGGGCCTCGACGGCCTTGGTCCCGGTCGGGCGGGAGGCGAGGGAGCGGCGGGCGGTGTCGGAGGCGAGCTGCTTGCCGGTGGCCGGGTCGATCCGGATCATTTTGATGCCGGTCCACCAACTGCCGAAGGCCAGCCACCACTTGCCGTCGTCGTCGACGAAGAGGTTCGGGTCGATGGCGTTGTAGTCGCTCGCGGAACCCGACGTGTAGACGATGCCGTAGTCGCTCCAGCTGCCCGGCGCTGCGGTGGTGGAGCCCGCCAGCCCGATGGCGGAGGTGTTGGAGCCGAACGACGAGACGGAGTAGTACATCAGGTACTTGCCGCCGTGGTAGGAGATGTCCGGCGCCCAGGCCTCCGGGACGGAGGAGTACCGGGACCACCAGCCGGGCCGGGAGCCGAAGGCGTCCGCGCCGGCGGAGAAGGCGGTGCGGTCCGAGGACGTCTTGCTGCTGATGCCGCCGCCCGTGGCGTAGAGCTGGTACTGCCCGGACGAGGTGCGGATCATCGTCGGGTCGTGGGTGACGACGGAGCCGGTGACCCGGCCCGGGTTGGGGTACGCCGACGCCGTGGTCGGGACGAGGGCGAGCAGGGCGGCGGTGGGGAGAGCGAGGAGTGCGGTTCGTCTGCGACGCATGGGGGCTCCTGCCCGTTCAGTATTTCGAACAGCGGTCGTGGTTCCGGACGTGCTGCAGTGACGGAACCTAGAATCGATGCGCTTGCGCGTCAATGCCCCCGGCGGCGACGGTGTTCAACGTCCGGAAAACACGCGGAGCGTCGCGGACGTCCGGTCCCGGGCACGGAGCGCCCGTCTTGCTGCCGCTGCCGCAGAGGTGGTGCGAACGTGTGTAAGCAGTGTCGCCGGTCGGGATGGTGGTTACGGGATCGGGATGCTGACCGGGGCCCGCGCCCGTACGCCGTGGCTGCGGGAGGGCTCCTGCGTTCCCCAGCAGCAGATCATCCGCGGCTTCGGCCGCTCCCGCGCCAAGGCGCACCAGGACATCGCTGAACGTCTGCCCGTAGCGCGCCGGGCCGGGATGCCGACGTGGAAGACCAGGCGCGAGGCGCTGGCGACGCTGAACCACACCCGACGGGGGTTCCGGCTGAACGACGGGCGGCTGCGTCTGGCGGGCGGGATCACCGTGTCGGTGGTGTGGTCGCGGGAGTTGCCGGCCGAGCCGTCCTCGGTACGCGTCTACCCGGGACATCCGCCCGGTCCACCCCGCGTACACCACGACGGACTGCGCGCGGTGCGAAGCGAGAGCCAAGCACGCCCTGCCGCTGGGTGAACGCACCCACACCTGCACCGCCTGCGGAACCGCATCCCCCAGGGACAAGAACTCCGCACGCGTCATGCTCCTCCGGGCTGGTCTCAACCCGGCTGGCGCCGAAGGCCGAAGACCTCCTGGAGCGCCGCTCCAGAGGGCAGCCTGAGCCAGGAATCCCCTCCCCCTCCAGGGAGGGGAGGATTCGAACCGGCCGGTTCCCACCCCGTGGGCGCGGCGCCTGCGGGTCTACGGGTTCTCCCAGGCGGCCGGTTCCGCCGCCAGCTCCCGCACCGGGCCGGGCAGCGTGTCCGCCGCGAGGTCCGCGATCGTCACGCCCTCCAGGATCCTGCGCACATTGGCGCGCAGCGCCACCCACAGCGGCAGCAGGGGCCCCGCCGTGCCCGTGTACACCAGCCCCGTCGGCCGCTCCCCGCGCACCGAGACGATCGGGCCGTCCACCGCCCGGATCACGTCCGCCACCGTGATGTCCGACGACGCGCGCGCCAGCCGGTACCCGCCGCCCCCGCCGCGCCGGCTCTCGACGACACCGCCGCGCCTCAGGTCGCCCAGGATCCCCTCCAGAAACTTGTGCGGAATGTCCTGCGCCGCGGCCACGTCCTCGGCCTTGACCGGGCAGTCGCCCTGCCGGACGGCCAGTTCCAGTACCGCCCGTACCGCGTAGTCCGCACGCGCCGAGATCCTCATACCGACCATTGTGCGGTCCGCTGGAACAATAGCGGGGCACGGGCGGTCCCGCACAGGCGGCGGGACCGGAGACACAGGCAACAGGAGAGGCTCCCTTGGAGCGCAGCAGGATCAGCAGACGAGCGTTCAGCGCACTCGCGGGCACCACCGTCCTCGGTCTCGCGCTCGGCGGCAGCGTGAGCAGCGCGGCGCTGCCCGGCTCCGGCGGTCCGGGCCCGGTGCCCACCGGGCCGCCGCCCGGTCCGCCCGGCGCCGACGGGGTGCGTCACCGGGTCGCCCTGGACCAGTACTCGCTGCTGGTGGACGGCAGGCGGCTGGCGCTGTGGTCCGGCGAGATGCACCCCTTCCGGCTGCCGAGCCCGTCCCTGTGGCGCGACGTGCTGCAGAAGATGCGGGCGTACGGCCACAACGCGGTCGGCGTCCGCCTCGCCTGGAACGAGCACTCCCCCGCACCCGGCAGCTACGACTTCACCGGCGTCCGCGACCTCGACCTGTTCCTGCGCACGGCCGCCGAGTGCAGCCTGTACGTCGTCCTCGACCCCGGCCCCCGCATCGGCGCGGACGTGGACGCCGGGGGCCTGCCCGGCTGGCTGACGGCGGTCGACGCCCGGGCCGGGACCACCGACCCCGCCTATCTGCGCCACGCCGACGAGTGGCTGGGCCGGGTCGACGCGATCGTCGCCCGCCACCAGTTCACCCGCGGCACCGGCACGGTCCTGCTCTACCGGTCCGACGCCCCCGACCCCGCCGGCCTGGACCACCTGCGCGAGAAGATCCGCGCCGACGGCATCGACGTACCGCTCCTGCACCCCGGCACCCCGCTCGCCTGGGGGGAGCCGGAGCGGACCCGGGACGCCGCCGAGGCACGGCGGGTCCATCTCGCCCGCCTGGGCCGGGGAAGCACGCTGCACAACGTCCACACCGCGTTCGGCGGCACCTCGTGGGGGTGGCTGCCCGCGCCCTCCGCCCCCTCGCCCACGTATGACCCCACCGCGGCGATCGACGAGGCGCGCCGGCCGACGGCCAAGCTCGCCCCGCTCCACCAGCTCGGGCACCTCCTGCGCCACGTACCGGACTTCACGCGGCTGGACGAGGCGCCGGCGGTGAAGGCGTCGGACGCCCGCGTCCGGGTGCGGCACCTGGCCAACCCGGACACCGGCGCCCACGCGTACGTCCTGCGCAACGACTCCGCCGCCGACGTGACCTCGACGGTGCCGATGGGCGGCGGCGACGTGGAGGTCACCGTCCCCGCCCGGGACGCCAAGCTCCTCGCCACCGGGCTCCACCTGGGCGCCGGGCGGAAGCTGGCGTACGCCACCGTGCAGCCCATGATGTCCCTGAGCGTGGGGCGGCTGGACATCGCCGCCTTCGTGGGACGGGCCGGCGAGACGGCGCACCTGGTCCTCGACTGCCCGAACGAGCCGTGGCCGACCCGGCTCGACGAGGAGGCGGCCTGGGCCTTCGACCACGGCGAGCTGCACGTGATCGTGCCGCTGAAGGAGGACCGGCTGACCCGGGTGCGGGTGCGCAGCGGGGAGTCCGACCGCACCCTGCTGCTGCTCTTCGCCGACGACGCCGCCTCACTGCGCCTTTGGCCCTACGAGACCCCGTCGGGCCGGGTCCTCGTGCGCGGCCCGGAGCTGCTGCGCGACGTCGCCCTCGACGGTGCCACGATCCGGCTGACCGGCGACACGGTCCAGGAGCGCGAGCTGGAGGTGTGGGCGCCGCGCGGCATCACCGACGTCACCTGGAACGGCCAGGCGGTGGAGGCGTCGCTGGGGCGCGCCCAGAGTCTGATGGCCGTGTGGCCGCTGCCCGCCGTACCCGAGCTGGTGCTGCCCGCGCTGGACGGCTGGCGGCGGCGGACCGAGAACTTCGAGTCCCGGCCCGACTACGGCGACGAGGGCTGGACGGTCGCGGACCGGCGTACGTCGCACGGCACGACCCCCGTGCCCGAGGGGCAGCCCGTGCTCTTCGCCGACGACTACGGCTTCCACTACGGCGACGTCTGGTACCGGGGCCGGCTCACCGGCGCCGCGGGGCTGGAGTCGGTGTCCCTCTCCTACAGCACGGGCGCGCGCGGACTGCTGATGGCCTGGCTGGACGGGGAGCCGCTCGGCACGCACCAGGTGGGCCCGGAGGAGGACGGGAAGGGCACCTGGACGGCCACGGCCGACTTCCGGCTGCCCGAGGCACTGCGCGGGGCGCTGCGCGAGCGGGCCGACGCGGGTGCCGCACCCGTCCTGTCCGTCCTGGTCCGGCGCACCCAGCACGGCCAGGACGCGTACCGGACGGCCCGCGGGCTGACCTCGGCCGGCTTCGAGGGGGCGTCGCCGGACGTGCGCTGGCGGATCATGGGCACGGCCGCCCCGGACCCGGTGCGCGGGCCGCTCAACAACGGCGGGCTGTACGGGGAACGGTACGGCTGGCAGCTGCCCGGGTACGACGACGGCCACTGGGAGCCGGTGTCCCCGGATTCCCTCGCCCGCCAGGACCGGCGCCAGGGCGTGACCTGGTACCGGACCACCTTCCGGCTGGACGTGCCGCCGGAGGTCGACGCCCCGGTCGGGCTCGTCCTCGACGGCCGGGGCCGCGATCTGCGCGACCACCGCGTCCAGGTCTTCCTGAACGGCTGGAACATGGGCGAGTACGCGGGCGGCCGCACGGGCGCGCCGCACACCTTCGTCCTGCCGAACGGCATCCTGCGCACCCGGGCCGCCGCCAACACCCTCGCCCTCGCGGTGCTGTCCGGCGGCGACACGGCGTCGGGTCCCGGCGCCGTGCGCCTGGAGCTGCTGGGCAGCGCGGCCGGAGGAGTGCCGGTGAAGCCCGTGCCCTCCCCCGGCGCGCGCTGACCCGTACGGCGCCGACCCGGCCCGCCCCGACCCGTACGGCGCCGACCCGGGCCGCGCTCAGCGCAGCCGGATCACGTTCCAGGACAGCGGCTCCAGGGCGGCGGTCAGCCTGCCGTCGTCCAGGGCCGTGCCGTCCACCGGGTGCGGGACGACCCGCTCGGGCTCGGCGAGGGTGTTGCGGGCGTCGGGGTCGGCGTCCGCGAGGGCGCTGTGCTCGACGACCTCCGTCAGGTCCAGGCCGCTCAGGGCGACGTCCAGCGGCAGGGGCTCGGTGCGGGAGCGGTTGACGGCGAAGACGGTGACCGAGCCGTCCTCGGCGCGCACGGCGGTGGCGTGCAGCAGGTCCGCCTCGCCGTACTTCTTCGTCTCGTACGTCGGTGAGTCCACCCGGACGTCGAGCACCTCGCCGCGGCCGTACTTCGAGGCCTGGGCGAAGGGGAAGAAGGTCGTCTGGCGCCAGGCCGGGCCGCCGGGTTCGGTCATGATCGGGGCGATGACGTTGACGAGCTGGGCGAGGCAGGCGACGGTGACGCGGTCGGCGTGCCGCAGCAGGGCGACCAGGAGCGAGCCGAAGACGACCGCGTCCATGACGCTGTAGTTGTCCTCGAGCAGCCGGGGTGCCTCGGGCCAGTCCAGGGCGCTCACCTCGGCCTGGGTCTTGGCCATGTACCAGACGTTCCACTCGTCGAAGGAGAGGTTGATCCTCTTCTTCGACTTGAGGCGGGCACCGATGTGGTCGCAGGTGGCGACGACGTTCTCGATGAACGACTCCATGTCCACGGCGGAGGCCAGGAAGGAGTCGACGTCCCCGTCGTGCGGCTCGTAGTAGGCGTGCAGGGAGATGTGGTCGACCAGGTCGTAGGTCTCCTGAAGGACCGTCGCCTCCCACTCGGCGAAGGTCTCCATGGACTGCCCGGACGAGCCGCAGGCGACGAGTTCGACGTCCGGGTCGATCTGGCGCATGGCGCGGGCGGTCTCGGCGGCGACGCGGCCGTACTCCTCGGCGGTCTTGTGGCCGGTCTGCCAGGGGCCGTCCATCTCGTTGCCGAGGCACCAGAGCCTGATGCCGAAGGGGTCCTTGTCGCCGTGCTCGGCGCGCAGGTCGGACAGGGCGGTGCCGGCCGGGTGGTTGGCGTACTCCTGGAGTTCGAGGGCCTCGGCGACGCCGCGGGTGCCGAGGTTGACCGCCATCATGGGCTCGGCCTGGGGGCCGACCTTCTTGAGGAAGGCGATGTACTCCGAGAGGCCGAAGCGGTTGGTCTCCGTGGAGCGCCAGGCCAGGTCGAGGCGGCGGGGGCGGTCCTCCACCGGGCCGACCGAGTCCTCCCACTTGTAGCCGGAGACGAAGTTGCCGCCGGGGTAGCGGACGGCGGTGACGCCGAGTTCCCGGACGAGGTCCAGGACGTCCTGGCGCAGGCCCTCGGCGTCCGCCGCGGGGTGGCCGGGTTCGAAGATGCCGGTGTACACGCAGCGACCGAGGTGTTCGACGAAGGAGCCGAAGAGGCGGGGGTTGACTTCGCCGACGGTGAAGGCGGGGTCGAGGGTGAAGCGGGCGGTGCGCATCTTTTCCTTTCGAGGGGGGTGTTCTTACGGGGGGAGCTCTACTGGCCGGCGAGTCCTGTGTGCGCCACGCCCGCCACGATCTGGCGCTGGAAGAAGACGAAGACGACGATCAGCGGCAGGCCCGCCATGAGGCCGCCGGCCATGAGCTGGGCCCACTGGATGCCGTAGGAGTTCATGACGGTCGCGATGCCGTTCGGCATGGTCATCAGGTCGGGGTTGTTGGTGACCATGTAGGGCCACAGGAAGTTGTTCCACGAGCTGATGAAGGTGAAGATGCCGACCGCCGCGAGCGAGGGGCGCGACAGCGGCACGATGATGGTGAAGAAGACCCGCCAGCGGCCGGCGCCGTCGATGAAGGCGGCCTCCTCCAGCTCGCGCGGGATGCCCTGGAAGAACTTGTAGAGGATGTAGACCATCGCGGCGGGCGCGCACTGCGGCAGGATCATGCCCCAGTAGGTGTCGACCATCCCCATCTGCTGGACGGTGGTGAACAGGGGCACGCCGAGCACCGCGGGCGAGACCATGAGGCCCGCCATCACGACGCCCATCAGGGCTCCCTTGCCGCGGAACTCGGTGCGGGCGAAGCCGTATCCGGCCAGCGCGCTCACCAGCAGCACGACGGTCGTCACGCAGACCGACACGACCAGGGAGTTGACGAACCAGTTGGTGATGTTGCCGGTCTCGAAGAGGGCCTGCCAGGCCTGGCCCGTCCAGTCCTTCGGCAGCCAGTGCGTGGGCACCTCGACCGCCTCGGTCTCCGACTTGAGCGAGGTGAACAGCGCCCAGGCGAGCGGGGCGAGGAACACCGCGCAGACGGCGGTGCCGATGAGCGTGAGCACGATCTGGCTCGGCGTCCAGGCCCGGCGGGGCCTGGTGCGCGTCGGTGCTGCGGCGGTGGTCATCGGCCGCCCTCCTCACGGTTGCGCAGCAGCCACATCCGCGCGAGGGCGACGGCCGCGATGAGCACGAAGAAGATGATGGAGATCGCGGAGGCGTAGCCCACGCGGTAGCTGGTGAAGCCCTCCTCCAGCGTGTACTGCACGAAGGTGCGGGTCGATTCCTCGGGGCCGGGGCCGAAGTCCTGGATGACGACGGCCTGGTCGAAGACCTGGAGCGAGGCGAGGATCTGCAGGGCGACGACGAGGCCGGTGATGTTGCGCAGCATCGGCAGCGTGATGTGGACGATGCGGTGCCAGGCGTTCGCGCCGTCCAGCTTGGCGGCCTCGTAGAGGTGCGGGGGGATGCCCTGGAGCGCGGCGAGGTAGAGCAGGAAGCTGAAGCCGACCGTCCACCACAGGGTGGTGATGACGACCGCGAGCAGGGCGTACGACTTGTCGGTCAGCCACGGTGTCTCGATGCCGAAGACGTGGTTCACCATGCCGGTGCCGGGGTTGAACAGCCACTGCCACAGGTTGGCGGCGACGGTGGACGGCAGCAGGAACGGCAGGAAGAAGCACAGCCGCCACAGCCACTTGCCGCGTTCGATGTGGTGGGCGAGCATCGCGAGGAGGAAGGCCAGGACGGTGATGCAGGGCACGACGAGGAGCGTGAAGTACGCGCTGTGGCCGAGCGCGTCCCACATCAGCGGGTCCTGGAGGGCCTCGCGGTAGTTGTCGAGGCCGATGAAGCTCGCGCCGTCGCCGGAGATGTTGGCGTCGGTGAAGCTGAGGTAGAGGCCGCGCAGCAGCGGCCAGATCACGAAGAGCGCGAACAGGGCGAGGAACGGGGCGACGAACCAGCCGCCGTGCTGGAATCCCTGCCTGCGGCGGACGGTGGCGCTGTCCGCGGCGCTCTTCGCGCGGGCCGGGCGGATGATCGTCTCAGCGCTGGTCGTCGTCATGCGACCGCACCTCCCTGCGCGGCGGTACGGCCGTCCATGGGGTTCTTCGTGGCGAGCAGCTCGGTGAGCGCGCCCTTCATACGGCGGGCGGCGGCCTCGGGTTTGGCCGAGCCCACCGTCGAGGAGACGACGATCGGTCCGACGCGCTGCGCGAGGATGCCGGTGGAGCCGGCGAACCACACCTTCGGCTCGGTGGCCTGGTGGTCCATCGCGCCGACGTACTCGTTCTGCGGCTTCAGCTTCTTGTACGCGGCCGTGGACAGGGTCGGGGTGTAGGCGGGTATGTGTCCGCCGGCCGCCCACTGCCGGGCGTGCTTGACGACGTAGGCGGCCAGTTGGTGCGCGCCCTCGTTGGTGGCGCCGCCGCGGTCCGCCTGGTGCGGCAGGACGAAGGAGTGCGACTCGGCGTGGGTGGCCTCTTTGCCGAAGACCGGCGGCAGCGGGGTCGCGCCGTAGTCGACCTTCGCGGCGTCGAACACGGGCACGGACCAGTTGCCCTCCCACGCGAAGGGAGCGCCGTTGACGAACTGTTCGGCGCCCGCGCCGCCCCCGAAGCCCGGGTTGGCGTAGCCGTCGGCGACGTGCCGCCGCAGGAACTCCAGGACCTGGACGGCCTTGTCGGTGTCGAAGGTGACCTCGGTCTTGGCGTCGTTGAACCAGGTGCCGCCGAGCTGGGTGTAGAAGGCGACGAAGAACCACCACTGGAAGTTCTGGTCGTTGTGCCACAGGCCGATGGTCTGCAGCCCCTTCTTGGTGGCCTTCTTGGCCTCCTTCAGCACGTCGAACCACTCGTCGGTGGAGGTGACCGGCACGATCCTGCCGTCGTCGCCGAGCAGGCCCGCCTTCTTCAGCACGTCCCTGCGGTAGAAGCAGAGCTGGACGTGGATGTCGAGCGGGAGGGCGTAGAGCTTGCCGCCGATGACGGCACGCCGCCACAGCTCGGGGTTGAAGTCGGCCTCCTTCACGCCGTACTTGGCGAGCAGGCCGACGTCCCAGGGGTCCAGGAGGCGGCCGGGCGAGAAGCCGGTGACGCGGCCCAGGTGCATGACGCCGAGGTCCGGCGCGCGGCTGCCGGCGGCCGCCATGGCGAGCTTGGTGTAGAAGGGGCTGCCCCACTGGAGGGTGGAGTCCTTCACGTCGATGCCGGGATGGTCCTTACGGAAGGAGTCCAGCATCGCGATCATGTTGTAGCCGTCGCCGCCGCTGAAGAGGTTCCAGTAGCGCACACGGGTGTCCGCTCCGGAGGCGAGCGCGTCGGCTCCGGTGCCGAGCGCGGCGAAGCCGAAGCTGCCCGCGACCGTCAGACCGCCCGCCGCGGCCAGAAAGTGCCTGCGATTCAGGCCAGGTCGTCCCATGCCCTGCCCTATCTGCTCATGAGTGTTGGAGACAATGGGTGTTCGAAATATCGAATGATGCCCGTAACTTCGAACGGGACCGTAGGTGTGAAGCGCTTGCGCGTCAATGGTTCGAGCAGGAACTCGTGCGGGAACTCCTGCGGGAACTCCGGCAGAACTTCCGGCAGGACTTCCGCGCGCGCCGCTCGCCTGACGCGGACACATCCGGCCGCGTAGGCTCGGACGGCCTTGTGCGCGCCGGCGAGGAGGAGCGGGGGTACGCGATGGAGTCCGCGGACGCGGCCACGGGCCCGGCCTCGTTCCTCAGCGCGTTCTACACGTCCTTCTGGTGGATCCCGGCCGCCGTCCTGGCCGCCGCTCTGGCCATCAAGCTGCCGACGATCATCCGGCTCTGGCGGGACCCCCTGCTGCGCGCGGTCGGCGGTCTGCTGCTGCTCGCCTGCGCCGTGTTCGTGTTCGTGGCGCCCTCGACCATCGTGTGGGTCAACCGCGTCACCGGCGTGCCCAACATCTCGGCGCCCTGGGTGTATTCGCTGCTCACCGCGTTCTGCGGCTCCTGCCTCGTGCTGATCATCGCCTGGCGCGACGGGCTGCCCGAGCGGTCCGCCCGCACCCGCCGGGCCGTCCGCCGGGTCGTCGTCGCCTACGGCGGTGTGATCGTCGCCCTGTGGGTGCTCTTCGTCCTCGCGGACGTACCCGTGGAGCGCACCCGCGACCTGGACACGTACTACGCCAACACGCCGTTCATGCGCGAAGAGATCGTGTTGTACCTCGTCGCGCACACCACGGCCGTGCTCATCACCTCACGGCTCATCTGGACCTGGATCCGCACCGGAGGGTTCGATGCCTGGCTGCGCTGGGGACTGAGGTTCCTGGGTGTGGGCTACGCGCTGAACCTGGCCTTCGACGCCGCCAAACTCACCGCCGTCGCGGCCCGCTGGACCGGCAACGACCTGGACCGGCTCAGCCTGGACGTGGCTCCGGCGCTGGCCTGCCTGTCCGCGGTGTCGATCGCGGTCGGCTTCATCCTGCCCCATGCCGGCCAGTACCTGAACGAGCGCTGGCGGATCCGGCTGGCCCACCGTGAACTGCGGCCGCTGTACCGGCTGATGCGGACCGTGCACGGCTCCGGAGTGCCGTTCGTCCTGCGGGCCGGCCCCGAGCTGCGGCTGACCCGCCGTGAGACCTTCATCCGCGACGTCCTGCTGCCGCTCGCCAGGCACGCCGACGAGCGCCTGGGCGAGCGGTCCCACGCCGCCGCCCTCGGCCTGGGCCTGACGCCGGAACGGGCGAAGGGCCTCGCCGCGGCCGTGGTGATCCTCGACGCGGTCGAGTCCCGGCCCGGCGCGGGCGGCACGCACGGCACGCACGACCACGACACCACGAACCTCCTGCGCGAGATCGGGCCCGCCTCCCGTGCTCTGCGCCACCCCGACACCCTCCGGGAGATCCGCGCCCGCGCCGTGGCACCCCGGGACACCGCGGCGGTCACCGAGTGACCCTGCCGCACGCGGAACTGGCCGGGACGGCACCCGTCTTGGCATATTGCACTGGTGACCGAGCGACATCCAGGGGAACGGGGAGACAGTGGCGCGTACCAGGAAGGAGATGCGTCGTCTCGCTGACGCCCTCATCGACCCCATCCGGGTGGCGGTGCCCGCGGATCCCGAGGTGTTGTTCGAGGCACTCGTGGCTTCCGTGAGCGCCTGGCGAGGACGGGACGTGATCGTGCACCGGGCGGCCTTCCCGCCGCACACCGCAAGCGGACTGTGGCTGGAGCGCGAGGGGCACGACGACATCGTGGTCGACGAACGCGCCGCCGTGTGGCACCAGATCGTGATCCTCTGCCACGAGGTGTGGCACATGAGCCGCCGCCAGGCGGACGCGGAGGCCGACGGAGGCGGCAGCGGTCGGCCCGGGTCGGTCGCAGCCCGCACCGATTTCAGTCTGGCCGAGGAACAGGAGGCGGACCGCTTCGGCATGCTGATGGGCCGTCGGCTGCGCACCTGGCTGGAGGCGTCCACCGACTCGGTGTTCGCCACGGCGGGCGAGCACGACGACGCGCGGGACAACCCGCAGGACCTCGCCGGACGCATCGGTGCCGCGCTCAACTACCGCGGGACGACGAGATGAACGGCCTGATCAACTACATCAGCTGCGCCGCGCTGTGGCTCGGCCTGGTGGTGAAGGCCCCCGACCTGCTGCGCCACCGCCGCGACCCGTATCTGCGCGCCATCTGCGCGGTGCTGGGGCTGGCCGGCCTGTGCTTCCTGCTCGGGGCGCCGCCGACCGTCGGCGCCGTCAACGAGCTGAGCGGGGTGCCCAACCTCGCGGCTCCGATCACCTACGCGGCGATCACCGGCTACTGCGCGGCCTCCCAGGTCCTCGTCGTCCACTGGCGCGGCGGGCCCCACGTGCGCCGCACCGCGCGCCGCTGGGCCCTCGCCTACGCCGCCGTGGTCCTCGGCATCGCGGTGACCTTCGTCCTCGGGGACGCGCCCGTGGAGCGCCGTACCGACCTGGACACCTACTACGCGACGACCCCGTTCATCGCCGCGATGATCGTGCTGTACCTGCTCGCGCACCTCACCGCGGTGACCGTCACCACGCTCACGTCGCTGCGCTGGGCGCGCCGGGTCCGGGGCGGGCTGCGGGCGGGCATGACGCTGCTCGGGATCGGTTCGCTGTGCGGCGCCGGCTACAGTGTGGCCAAGCTCGTCGCGGTGGGCGCCCGCTGGTCCGGGCACGACTGGTCGGCGCTCGGCACCACCGTCTCCCCTGCCGCCGCCGGTCTCGGCGCCCTCGTGACGGTCGTCGGGGTGCTCGTGCCGCTGGTGGCGCCCCGGGCGGCCGAGTGGCGGCGGGCGGAGCGGACGTACGCCCGTCTCGGGCCCCTGGAGCGCGCGCTGGACGATCTGCTCACCCGCCGTGCGCTGCGGCTGCCCCGGCCCCGGTTCGCCTCGCCCGGCACCCGGCTGGTGTGGCGCCGGACCAGCATCCACAACGCGCTCGGCCACCTGGACGCGTACTTCGACCGGGACCTCTACGACCGGACCCGCGCCGGTGTGCTGGCGGCGACCGGCGATCCGGAACGGGCCGAGGCGGCCGCCTGGGCCGCGGTGATCACCGACGCGGTACGGCACGAGGCGGACCCGCGGCGCGAGGCCCCGGCGTCCCGCGACACCGGCCCGCCCCTGGACCGGACCCCGGGCCAGGCCGCCCTCGGCCGGATCGCCGACGTGCTGGCCGGCACCGCACCGTGGCCGGCCGCCTCCGCGGTGCCGAGCGGTACGACCACGGCGGGAACGGCGTGAACGGCGGCGGTCGCGTCGACGACCCCTCCGGCCACGGCGAAGAGGTCCCGTACGAAAGGAGTTGTCCGGCGTGAGTCTCGTCGTGTACCTGGCGGCCCTGGTGTTCGCCATGACCTCCGTGCTGCTGTTCCGCCGCCCGCGCACGGCCATGCGGAACCCGCTGACCCTGTCCACCTGCGTGGCGGTCGTCCTCGGCGCCCTGGTCTTCGTCTGCGCCGCCCCGGCCACCCTCTCCGCCGTCAACGAACTCACCGGCGTCCCCAACTTCGGCGCCCCGCTGACCTACGGAATGCTCTCCGCGTACAGCTGCGCCGTGCTGGTGCTGCTGATCAACTGGCGGGGCGGGCCCCGCGAACTGGTGCGGCGCATGGTGCTGCGCAGCATGGCCGCCTACGGTCTGCTGGTGGCCGCCGTCGTCGTGCTGTTCACGCTCGCCGACGCCGACACCGAGCGGCTGACCGACCTCGACACCTACTACGCCGGCACCCCGTTCATGCGGGAGATGATCCTGCTGTACCTGCTCGGGCACAGCGCGGCGATGCTGGTGATGTGCGCCGTCTGCGTCAAGTGGGGGCGCGAGGTGGGCGGCCTGCTGCGGACCGGTCTGCGGCTGATCCTGCTCGGCGCACTGCTGGACGTGGTGGGGTTCCAGCTGACCAAGTACACGGCGGTCGTGGCCCGTTGGTCGGGTCACGATCTCGACTTCCTGTCCACCACGGTGGCCCCGCCGATGGCGTCGCTGGCCGCGCTGCTGTGTTCGGCGGGGTTCCTGCTGCCGCGGCTGCTGCCTCCCGTGCTCGCCCACTGGCGGGGGCTGGGCGACTACCGGCGGCTGGATCCGCTGTGGTTTCTGGTGCGTTCGGTGTCCACCGCCCCCGAGCCGCCCACCGCCTTGTGGCAGCTCCCCCAGGCCCGGCTCCAGTGGCGCGAGGTGTCCATCCACGACGGCCTGCTCGCCCTGGCGCCGTACTTCGACCACCAGGTCCGTGAGCGGGTACGGGACACCGCCCTGCGCGCGGGGCGTTCCCCGCACGAGGCCCGGCTGGCGGCGGAGGCGGCCATGCTCGCCGACGCCGCGCGCCGGGCGGACGCCCACGAGGAACCGCCTCAGACCTCCGGGACGTATCGCCTGCACGCCACCGAGGTCTCCGGTCCGAGCGGGCTGGTCGAGCTGGCGCAGGCACTGCACCGGCCGCCCGCCGGGGCAAAGGCGCCCGACGGCGCGGTGCCGTCCGCCGTGACCGGAACCATGACCGAACCCGAGGAGCCCCATGTCGCGTAGAGCTGTCGTCGTCGGTGCCGGCCTGGCGGGCATGCTGGCCGCGGCCGTGCTGTCCGCCGCGGGCGTGGAGGAAGTCGTCGTGCTGGAGCGCGACGACCTGCCCGAGGGCCCCGAGCAGCGTCGGGGGCTGCCGCAGGGGCGGCACGCGCATCTGCTCATGGCCGGCGGGCTGGCCGCCATGGAGGAGATCGTGCCGGGTGTGAGCCTGCGCAAACGGCTGCTCGCCGCCGGAGCCCACGAGATATCCCTCAGCTCGGGCATGCTCGCCCTCACCCCGGAGGGCTGGCTGCGCCGGTGGCGGCGCGAGGGGCCCGTGATGCTCACGTGCACCCGGGCGCTGGTGGACTGGACGCTGCGGGCCGCGGTGCTCGAGCAGTCCGCCGTCGAGGTCCGCAAGGCCGCCGTGGTCGGGCTGACCGGCTCCGCGGGGCACGTGCGGGGGGTGCGGATCGCGGGACGGGACGGAGAGGCGGACCTCGACGCCGACCTGGTCGTCGACGCGAGCGGGCGCGGTACCCGCGTCCTCGCCTGGCTGGACGGTCTCGGGCTGGCCGGCGTCCGCACCCGGACGGTCGACTCGGGACTGGTCAACGCGTCGCGGCTGTACCGCGTACCCGCCGGAGCGGAAGGGTTTCCGCTGACGATCGTGCAGGCCAACCCCTATGTGTCCCGACCCGCCCGGAGCGCCATGGTCATGCCGGTCGAGGGGGACCGCTGGCTGGTGAGCTGCGGCGGCTCGCGCGGTGGTGAGCCGCCCGCGGATCCGGCCGGCTTCCTGCGGTACACGCTCGATCTGCCGGACCCGATCGTGGGGCGGCTGATCTCGGGGGCGCAGCCCCTCACCGATGTGCACCTGAGCCGGTCGACCAGCAACGTACGGCGGTACCTGGAGAAGGCGCCGGGCTGGCCGGAGGGTTTCGTGGTCCTCGGGGACGCGCTGGGCACGTTCAACCCGGCGTACGGGCAGGGCATGTCGGTGGCCGCGTTCGGCGCGCGGGTGCTCGGCGGGGAGCTGGGCCGGGCCGACCGTCTCGGCGAGCCCGGTCTCGCCCGGCGGGTGCTGCGGGGCGCGGCGCGGTCGGTGGAGGCGGCGTGGTCCATGGCCGTCGGCCAGGACGTCCTCTACCCGGAGGTGCGCGGCGGGCGGCCGGGCGGCGCCGACCGCGTCCTGACGGCGTACACGCGACGCGTGATGAAGGCGGCCGCGGGCGGCTCCTACCCGGCCGCCTCGGCCCTCTGGGACGTCACCAGCATGCGCACGCCCCCGACCCGGATGTTCCACCCCGGCACGGTCCTGGCAGCCCTCGCCGGCGCCCCGCTCCCCCCGCTGACCGGGCCCCCGCTGACCGCAGGTGAGCGCGAGGTACTCGCCGGGCTGGACCGCACGGGACGGTGACCTCACCCCACGAACGCCGCCTGCGCCACCCCCGGCACGGTCCTGGCAGCCCTCGCCGGCAGCCCGCTCCCCCCGCTGACCGGCGCCCCGCTGACCGCGCGTGAGCGCGAGGTACTCGCCGGGCTGGACCGCACGGGACGGTGAGCTCACCCCGCGAACGCCGCCTGCGCCACCCCCCGCCCCGCGCCCGGCACCACCAGCAGCGAGCCTGCCAGGGGGTGCGGGGCCGCTAGGCCCACTCGGGCGGTGGTGATGTACAGGTCGGTGAGGCCGGGGCCGCCGAAGGCGCAGGCGGTGACCCGGGGGACGGGGAGGGGGATCACCCGGTCCAGGTCGCCGGACGGGGTGTAGCGGCGGACCGCGGCGCCGTCCCACAGGGCGACCCACACACAGCCGTCGGCGTCGACGCACAGGCCGTCGGGGAACCCGGCGCCGTCCTCGATCACGGCCAGGGGGCGGCGGCCGGTGATCCGGCCACTGGCGGGGTCGGTGTCGAAGACGTCGACACGGCGGGTCGGTGTGTCGATGTAGTACATCAGCCGGCCGTCGGGGCTCCAGCCGGTGCCGTTGCTCACCGTCACGTCGTCGAGGAGGACCTCGGCCGTGCCGTCGCCGGTGACGCGGGACAGCGTGCCGCCGCCCGCCGCCTCGTCGTAGCGCATGGTGCCGGTCCACAGGCTGCCGTCGGGGGCGACGGCTGCGTCGTTGCCGCGGCGGCCGGGGACGGGCTCGCGGTGCAGCCAGCGGAAGGTGTCGTCGGGGTCGAGCAGGCCGATCCCGTCGCGCAGGTTGAGGACGAGGCCGCCGCCCGCGCGGGGTTTGACGGCGCCCACGTGCTGGTCGGTGCGGCGGAGTGTGCGCCGGCCGGTGGACGGGTCATAGGTGTGGACGCGGGAGTTCAGGATGTCGATCCACAGGAGGCGGTCGGTCGCCGGGTCCCAGGTGGGGCCCTCGCCGAGGGCGGCCTCCTCGTGGACGGCCACCTCGAAGGCCGTGCCGGTCCCCGTCATGCCGCGCTCCGGTGGCCGAGCCGCTCGGAGAGGTCGGCGGCACCCTTGACGGCGAGCTGCTCCAGCTCGGCGCGGCGCTCCTCGCTCCAGCGGATCATGGGCACGGAGATCGACAGCGCGGCGACGACACGGCCGGTGCGGTCGCGGACCGGGGCGGCCACGCAGGAGACGTCCGGGTTGGACTCGCGGCTCTCCACCGCGGTGCCGCGCTCACGGATCGCGGCGAGGGCCTCGCGCAGGGCGGCCGGGTCGGTGATGCTGTTCGGGGTCATCGCGGCCAGCTCGGCACCGTCGGGGAAGCGCGCGGCGACCTCCGGCTCGGGGAGGGAGGCCAGCAGCATCTTGCCGACGGACGTGCAGTGGGCGGGCAGCCTGCGGCCGGCCGCGGACACCATGCGCACCGCGTGCGTGGAGTCGACCTTGGCGATGTAGATGACGTCGGTGTCCTCCAGGATCGCCACGTGCACCGTCTCGTCGCAGGTCTCGGCGACGGTCCGGGCGACCTGCTGGCCCTCGGCGGCGAGGTCGAGGTGCTCGGCGTAGCGGGCGCCGAGCTGGTACGGGCGCACGCCGAGCCGGTACCGTCCGGGCTGCCCGGCGACCGGGACGATGTACTTGCGGGCGGCGAGCGTGGTGACCAGCTCGTGCACGGTGGTGCGCGGCAGCTGGAGCCGGCGCACGATGTCGGGGGCGGAGAGCGTGCCGTCCCCGTCGAGGAAGAGCTCCAGTATGTCGAGAGCCCGGGTCACGGCTGGTACGAGTCGTCCCATGTCCGGCCCCCTCCCTAGGTGTCTCAGGCGCCTGCGGTGAAGAACCCCGATGTTCGAGATTTCAACAGACGATCGGAATGGCGAACACAGGCTACTCACACCGTGTTTCCCGGGGCAATGGGCGTGCGCCCCGTCCATGGTCCACGATGGTGCCCATGCCCCCGCCGCCCATGCCCACGCCCACCGGAAAGCAGCCCGCCGGTCCGTTCACCCCGCGCGACTTCCAGCTGGTGCTGCTGCGCCGCATGGCCGACCACAATCCGGGCCCGGTGGAGGACGCCCGCCGCGAGCTGGGCGCCTCGCTCGCCGAGATGCGGGAGGCCAACAGGCGCTGGCAGGCGATGCTCCGCTCCCCGCGCTCCCGCTCGGCCGCCTCCCGGTACCGCTCCGTCCTCGGCGAGCCCGAGTCCACCGCGCCCCGCCGGATCGGCGACCTGGAGTGCGAGGCCCGGCAGTGGGCGCTGCCCCTGTGGCCCGGCCTGCGCTTCGAGGTCCTCGTCGCCGACCGGGGCGTCGTCTGGAACGAGTGGCTGGTCCGCGCCCCCGGCGCGCGGCGACCGGACCTGCGCACCCTGGACGACCTGACGCCCTGGTCCTGCACGGTCGACGAGGCGGCCCGCGCCTTCGCCCCCGCCCGGCCGCTCCAGGGCTCGGCACCGACCCGGTGGGGGCTGGCCTTCACCGCCCCGGACGGGGACGGCACCCCGCGCGAGGTGGTCGCGGAGTTCACGTGGGGGCTGCTGCAGCGAACGGCGGTCGGGTCCTAGCGGACGGCCGCCGCGAGGACCGCCTCGACCACCCTGGGCACGGACTCGGGGTGCAGCCACAGGAACAGGTTCGGCTCGACCAGCTCCAGCTCCATCACCTGCGGCCGCCCGTCCTCCCCGTCCACCAGGTCGACGCGGGCGTACAGCAGCGCGGACGCGTCCGGTACGACGGCCAGGGCGCGCTCGGCGACGGCGAGTTCGGCCGGGGTCGGGGTCCAGCGCTCCAGCCCCGGATGGGCGACCTTGCGTGCGTCGTACGGCGTCCCGGGGGTGAGGACGGCGCCCTTGCGGGACGCGTGCAGCAGGCGCCCGCCGAAGAACTGAAGCGCCCGCTCGCCGGCGGTGTCGATGCCGCGCACGTACGGCTGCACCATCGCCGTGAAGCCCTCGGCGTGCATCCGCTCCAGCTGCCGTACGGCGGTGGCGTGTTCGTCGGGGCCGTAGCGGGCGGCGAAGCGGGCGCCGGCCCCGGAGGTGGGCTTGACGACGTACTCGTGCCCGTCGGGCAGGCCGGCCGGCTCACCGGGGGCGACGTACCGGGTGGGGACGGTGGGCACGCCGGCCGCCGCGAGGTCACCGAGGTAGCGCTTGTCGGTGTTCCAGCGCACGACGGCGGGCGGGTTGGCCAGCCGTGTGACCCCGCCGCACCGCTCGGCCCACGCGGTGAACTCGTCCGCGCGCCAGCTGTAGTCCCAGGTCGAGCGGATCAGGACGAGGTCGAAGGAGCCCCAGTCGACGCCGTCGTCGTCCCACACCTCGGCGGACGCGCGGGCCCCCGCCTCCTCCAGCGCCCGCACCAGGACGGGCAGATCGCGGTCGGCACTGATCTGAGGGCCGGGACGGCAGGTCACCAGGGCGGTGCGGGGGCCGGTCATCGCTCGTCCTCCGGGTCCCAGTCCAGCAGGCGGACCTTGGCGACGGTGCGGACGTGGCGGCGCATCGCGGTGGCGGCCTGCCGGGGTTGGCGGGCGGCGACGGCGTCCAGGATCGCGCGGTGCTGGTCGAGGGAGCGGCCGGGGCGGCCGGGCTGGCGCAGGGACTCGGTGCGGCTCTCGGCGATCTGGTGGGCGATGGAGCGCATGAACTCGGCGAGCAGGCTGCTGTGCGCCGCCGCCGTGACCGCCGCGTGGAACAGCCGGTCGCCCTCGACGCCGTGCGCGCCCCGTTCGATCTCCTCGGCCATCACGTCGAGCGCGGACCGCATCGCGGCCAGGTCGTCCTCCGTGCGGCGCTCGGCGGCCAGTTCGGCGAGCTTGGTCTCCAGCGCCTCGCGGGCCTCCAGGACGTCGGGGAGGCGGCGTCGGCGCTCGACCATCTTCTCGACGGGTTCGACGTCGAGGCTGTCCCGGACCAGATAGGTCCCGCCGCCGTGCCGTGCCTCCACCAGGCCCTGGACCTCCAGGACCACGATGGCCTGCTTCACCGAGGCGCGGCTGACGCCGAGGCGCTGGGCGAGGTCCCGTTCGGGCGGAAGCCGGTCGCCGGCCCGCAGGCCGCCGTCGGTGACGTACTGGCGCAGCCGCTCCAGCACCTGTTCGTACAGCCGCTGTCTGGTCATCGGACGCAGGGCGTCGGTCACGAGATCCCCCTCTCGACGGGAGCGTAGCACCGGGACTTCGGTGGCCGAGTGGCTGAGCCAATCGTTGCGCGACCCCTTGACGCGGGCCCGGGGCGGGCCCACGCTGACCAGCCAACCGCACCATCCAAGTGGCTCAGCCACTCAGCCAATCAGGTCAGCACTCGGGAGCCCCCGCATGTCCCCCGAACTCATCTCGATCCTCGTCCTCGTCGTGGTGTTCGTCATCGCCACCACCCGCTCCGTCAACATGGGCGCGCTCGCCTTCGCCGCCGCGTTCGGGGTGGGCACGCTCGTCGCTGACCTCGACGCGGACGGCATCTTCGCCGGCTTCCCCGGCGACCTGTTCGTCGTCCTCGTCGGCGTCACCTATCTGTTCGCGATCGCGCGGGCCAACGGCACCACCGACTGGCTGGTGCACGCGGCCGTACGGCTGGTGAGAGGCCGGGTCGCGCTGATCCCGTGGGTGATGTTCGCGCTCACCGGCGCGCTCACGGCGATCGGCGCGGTCAGCCCGGCCGCGGTCGCGATCGTCGCGCCGATCGCGCTGAGCTTCGCCACCCGGTACTCGATCAGCCCGCTGCTCATGGGCACGATGGTGGTGCACGGCGCGCAGGCCGGCGGGTTCTCGCCGATCAGCATCTACGGCTCGATCGTCAACGGCATCGTCGAGCGCGAGCACCTGCCGGGCAGCGAGGTCGGCCTGTTCCTCGCCTCGCTGATCGCCAACCTCCTCATCGCGAGCGTGCTGTTCGTGGTGCTCGGCGGGCGGAAGCTGTGGGCGCGCGGGGCGGTGGCGCCGGAGGACGGCGGCGGCCTGGGCAAGGACGCGGAGCAGCCCACCGGCGACGGTGCCGGCGCAGGCACGGGCGCAGGCACCGGCGGCTCGGGCACGGGCCGCGCCTCGGGCCCCGAGGCCGGTGGCGGCACCGCCCCCACCGCCGTGGCCGTCCGCCCCGAACAGGACACCGACGGCGCCGGCGCCACCCGCCTCACGCCCGCCCGGATCGCCACCCTCGTCGCCCTGGCCGCCCTCGTCGTGGCCGTCCTCGGCTTCGACCTGGACGCGGGTCTGACCGCGGTCTCCCTCGCCGTGCTGCTGAGCACCGCCTGGCCGGAGGACAGCCGCCGCGCCGTCGGCGAGATCGCCTGGTCCACGGTGCTGCTGATCTGCGGTGTCCTCACCTACGTCGGCGTACTGGAGGAGATGGGCACCATCACCTGGGCCGGTGAGGGCGTCGGCGGCATCGGCGTCCCGCTGCTGGCCGCGGTGCTGCTCTGCTACATCGGCGCGATCGTGTCCGCCTTCGCCTCCTCCGTGGGGATCATGGGCGCACTGATCCCGCTCGCGGTGCCGTTCCTCGCGCAGGGCGAGATCGGGGCCATCGGCATGGTGGCGGCGCTCGCGGTCTCGGCGACGGTCGTGGACGTCAGCCCGTTCTCGACGAACGGCGCGCTGGTCCTGGCGGCGGCGCCGGACGTGGACCGCGACCGCTTCTTCCGGCAGCTGATGATGTACGGAGGGATCGTGGTGGCGGCCGTGCCCGCGCTGGTGTGGCTCGTGCTGGTCGTGCCCGGCTTCGGGTAGGCCCACCTCGAAACCGGCAGTCTTGAGTGACGGCCCTCCAGCAACAGCCCTGAGCACCAGCCCTGAGCACCAGCTAAGGAGTACGACGCGTGTCCTCTCTCTTCCCGGCCCTCTCCCCGGCCCCGTCCGGCGCCCCCGCCGGCCGGCCCGCCCTGCGGTTCGGCGAGCGCTCCCTGACGTACGCGGAACTCGCCGCCGCGGCGGGCGCCACGGCCGGGAGGATCGGCGCCGCCGACCGGGTCGCCGTCTGGGCGACCCCGGCGATGGAGACGGCCGTCGCCGTGGTGGCGGCGCTGCTGGCCGGGGTCCCCGCCGTACCGCTCAACCCGAAGTCCGGCGACAGGGAACTCGCGCACATCCTCTCCGACAGCGCGCCGTCGCTCGTCCTGGCGCCCCCGGGCGGCGAACTCCCGCCGGCCCTGGGCGCCCTGGAGCGCGTCGACGTCGACGTCCACGCCCGCGGGCCCGTCCCCGAGGACCGCGCCGAGGACGGCGACCCCGCCCTGGTCGTCTACACGTCCGGCACCACCGGACCGCCCAAGGGTGCCGTCATCCCCCGGCGGGCGCTCGCCACGACCCTGGACGCGCTCGCCGACGCGTGGCGGTGGACCGGCGAGGACGTACTGGTGCAGGGGCTGCCGCTGTTCCACGTGCACGGGCTGGTCCTCGGCATCCTCGGGCCGCTGCGGCGCGGCGGATCCGTGCGGCACCTGGGCAGGTTCTCGACCGGGGGCGCGGCGCGGGAGCTGAACGACGGCGCCACCATGCTGTTCGGGGTGCCGACGATGTACCACCGGATCGCCGAGTCGCTGCCGCAGGACCCTGAGCTGGCGAAGGCGCTCGCCGGGGCCCGGCTGCTGGTGTCCGGGTCGGCCGCGCTGCCCGTGCACGACCACGAGCGGATCGCCGCCGCCACCGGCCGGCGCGTGATCGAGCGGTACGGCATGACGGAAACGCTGATGAACACCAGCGTGCGCGCCGACGGCGAGCCGCGCGCCGGGACGGTGGGCGTGCCGCTGCCCGGCGTGGAGCTGCGGCTCGTGGAGGAGGACGGCACGCCGATCGCGGCGCTGGACGGGGAGAGCGTCGGCGAGATCCAGGTGCGCGGCCCGAACCTGTTCACCGAGTACCTCAACCGCCCGGACGCCACCGCCGCCGCCTTCACCGGGGACGGCTTCTTCCGCACCGGCGACATGGCGGTGCGCGACCCCGACGGCTATGTCCGCATCGTCGGCCGCAAGGCGACCGACCTGATCAAGAGCGGCGGCTACAAGATCGGCGCCGGCGAGATCGAGAACGCGCTGCTCGAACACCCGGGGGTGCGCGAGGCGGCGGTCACCGGGGAGCCCGACCCGGACCTCGGGGAGCGGATCGTGGCGTGGATCGTGCCGGCCGATCCCGCCTCGCCGCCCGCCCTGGACGCGCTGGCCGACCACGTCGCGGCCCGGCTCGCCCCGCACAAGCGGCCCCGCGTCGTCCGGCACCTCGAGGCGCTGCCCCGCAACGACATGGGGAAGATCATGAAGCGGGCGCTGGACCGTGGCTGAGCGCCGCTCCGCACGGGAGTTCCTCGCCCTCGTCACCGACGACTTCGCCGAACTCCCCCACCCGGGCGGCGCGTGGCGGCCCGACGGCCCCCTCGGCTGGCCCGGCTACGACGCCATGCGGGCCCGCGCCGCCGAGCGCACCGGCGAGGAGGAGTCCGTCGTCTGCGGCACCGGGCACGTCGAGGGCACGCCGGCCGTGCTGATCTCCTTCGAGTTCGGCTTCCTCGGCGGCTCGCTGGGCCGCGCCACCGGTGACCGGCTGGAGGCGGCGTACGCGTACGCGCGCGAACACCGGCTGCCCGTGGTGCCGTTGGTGGCCACCGGTGGCAGCCGGATGCAGGAGGGGATGCTCGCGCTGACCCAGCTCCAGCGCGTGGCCCGGCAGTCGGCGCTCACCCGGGCGGCCGGGCTGGCGCAGGTCGCGGTGGTGCGGGATCCGGCGACCGGGGGCGGCTGGGCGACGCTGGGCGCGGGCGCCGACGTGGTGCTGGCCGTGCCCGGCGCCCAGGTCGGTTTCGCCGGCTCCCGGGTGCGGCCGGCGGACGCCGATCCGGCGGCGTACACGGCCGAGGCGCAGGTGGCGGCGGGCAGCGCGGACGCCGTCGTACCGCCCGGGGAGCTGCGCGGGACGCTGGGGCGGTGGCTGCGGCTGCTGACGGCGCCGTCCGGCGATCCGGCGCCGGTGCCGGGGCCGCTGGGCGCGAGGGGCCTGCCGGACACCGGGTGGGACGCGGTGCGGCGGGCCCGCGCGCCCGAACGCCCGCGCGCCGGGGCGTACCTGGACGCCTACTTCACCCACCGCGTCGCCCTGTCCGGCGACCGCTGCGGCGGCACCGATCCCGACGGGATGCTCTGCGGCTTCGGCGAGCACGCGGGGCGGGCGGTCGCGTACGCCGCCCAGACCGGGACCGCGACGCGGCCCGCCGGGTACCGCACCGCCACCCGGCTCATCCACCTCGCGGACCGGCTCGGCATCCCGGTGCTGACCCTGGTGGACACGCCGGGCGCGGCCAACGACGCGGCGGCGGAACGGCAGGGGGTGGGCCCGGCGATCGCCGACCTGTTCGGCGCGGTGGCGTCGGCGGGTACGCCGGTCACCACGCTGGTGATCGGTGAGGGCGGCTCGGGCGGCGCGCTGGCGCTGGCCGCGCCCGGCAGCACCTGGGCCACCCCGGACAGCTACTTCTCGGTCATCGCGCCGGAGCAGGCGGCGGCGATCCTGAAGCGCCCGCCGACGGAGGTCGAGGCGACGGCCGGTCAACTGCGCCTGCGACCGCAGGACTTGGCCGAGCTTGGCGTGATCCGAACAAGCGATCAGTTGTTCCCTGGAACAGGTGATCGTCGCTCTGAAGAGCGCATGTGACTGCAGGGACCAACGATACTCACGGTGTGCGAGCAACGGGCTGCAGACCGTAGTCGACGCACGAGTCCCACAAGTCCCCAGTAGGGCCCGCACCTGTGGTCCCACACATGCACAGCGCAAGGAGCTGCACGATCATGAACCTTCTCACCGACATCCTCGCCGGTCTCGTCCACTTCGTCGGCTGGCTGGTCTGACGGTCCGAGAAACCCGGCGGCGCCGCCTCCCCGTCCCAGGGAGGCGGCGCCGTCCGCGTGTCACCGCACGGCCGGGGGCCTACCGCACGGCCACCGCCCGCACGATCTCCTGCGTGACCGAGCCGCCCCGGTCGTCGCGCGCCGAGGCCCGCAGCGAGACGTGCTCCGCGTCGCGCGGCACGCTCAGCGTCCCGTGCCAGGACGCCTCCCCGTCACCGCCGCGCAGCCGGACCTGGTGCCAGGTCTGCCCGCCGTCGTAGGACGCCTCCAGCTTTCCGCCGCCGAGCTTCCCCGTGTCCGGGGTGCCCGCGACGTACGCGGCGTCGAGACCGACCCGCAGCTTCTTCCCGCCGCGCACCTTCCCCGCGAGGTCGGTGTCGACGTCGAAGGAGAGGTTGATCAGCGGCAGGAAGGTCCACCGGTCGTCCGGCGTGGCCGCCGACCGGAAGGTCCACTCCGCGTGGCCCTTCGTCGCCAGTGGCCAGCGCGCCGCGTCGAGCGCGGTGTCGGTGACGAGCCCGTACGTGTGCTCGTCGGCGGGCGCGTCCGAGACGTACGCGGCGGAACTCGGCCCCTGGTCGGCCAGTTCGCCGTCCAGGTACACCGACGTGGTCTGCGTCATCCCGCTGCCCTCGCTCCACACGTCGCCGAAGCCGGTGTGGTCGGGTCCCGAGTCGCCCCAGCCGGGCGCGTTGAACTGGAGCTGGTTCCCGGAGCGCTGCTGGCCCCAGCCGAGGCCGGTGCCGAGGTAGGGATGCCACACGGGCTTGAACCAGTTCAGCTCCGCACGCCAGCCTCCCCGGTACTCGGACAGTCCGCCGCGCTCCTCCAGCGCCTCACCGGCGCTCGTCACGGTCTCGTGCCACAGCTGGCCGGGCCCGGTGGACACGTACTCGGTGCGTTCGGCGGGGTAGTCGATCCGCTCCCGGAAACCGAGGCCGATCGGGAAGGTGTCGGTGATCGAGTACCGGAACTCGCCCCCGCTCGCCGGCTCGGCGGCGTGGTACCCGGTCCGCAGCACGGCGAGGTCGCGGTGCCCCGGCTCGTAGGTGAGGTCCCGGTCGGGGACGGCGCCCCGGTGGCCCTCGGACAGGTCGTACACGTAGGGCGTGTTGCGGGTGCCGGTCATGTCGACCCGTCCGGCGTTCCGCAGCCGCCGGGCGTCGGCCGCGTCGACCGTGGCGATCTGGAGCGGCCGGTCGGCGTTGTCGTCCGTGCCCCACCAGGACATCAGCCGTCCGGGCGCGTCGTCGGTCACGAACAGCGCCTTGACGCCCGCGTCCTGCGCGGCCCGGGCGAGCGCGGCCGGTTCGGTGTCCCCGGTCAGCCGCGCGAGGACCGCCTTGCCGCGTACGCCGTCCGGGAAGGCGCCGTCCCCGACGTCCCCGGCGTCGACCAGCGGCAGCCTGCTGCGGCCCTCGGTCAGCGTGCCGCCGGACTGGACGACGGCCTCGCCGATCCCCTTGACCTCAAGGAGCGGCTTGCCGAGCCGCCACACGGTCCGGTACTCGAAGTCGCCCTCGGTGACCTTCTTCGTGGGCGCGGCGAACACGCTGTCGTACGTCATCGGTACCTGGACCGCGCCGAACAGGTCGGAGCCGCCCGCGCTGCGGTCGTACTCCATGAGGAGCTGCCGTGTCTCGGTGCGCTTCGGCACGTCGGCGCCGACCTCGCGCAGGTCGCGGCCGTCCAGGGTGATCTCGCGGTCCCGGTCGACGACGACCTCCGGGGCGGCCAGGAAGCCGAGACCGAGCGAGTCGGCGCCGTGGCTGCCGCGCACGTCGAGGAAGGACGTCAGGCTGTACGTCCCGCGCGCGAGGCGCAGCTCCAGGGTGCCGGAGTCGCCGACGTGCGCGGGGACGGGGTCGACGCCCTCGGTGAGCTGCTGGACGACCAGGTCGGCCGGGGTGGCTCCGCCGGACCGGTCCTTGACGCGCACGGTGAGCGTGTACCGCTCGTCCTCCTTGACCAGCCCGAACGCGGTGTGCGCGACGGGCGTTCCGCTCGCGTCGGCCGCCACGACTTCCCCGCCGGTGTTGCCGACGGGTGCCTTGGACCCGTCCCCGGTGACGGTGGTGGAGGCGGTGCCGTGCGCGGGCACGGTGAGGGCGGCGTCGGCGAGGGTGGCGACGCCCTCGGGGGCGCCCTGCACGGACAGCTTCAACTCGACGGCGGCGTCGGAGTCGTTGGTGTACGTGAGCGTCCTGGTGACGGGCTCGTTGGACTCGTACGGCCAGGAGTAGAAGCCCAGGTCGGCGCTGCCGGTGGCGGTGACGTCGGCGCCGACGGCGTCCGGCACGCTGACCCGGCCCGCGCCCAGCCGGTAGACCGAGGCGTCCAGTTCCTTCGACGTGGACATCAGCGCGTCCTTGAGCCGCGCGCCGCTCCAGTCGGGGTGCTCCTCGGCGAGCAGGGCGGCCACCCCGGCGATGTGCGGCGTCGCCATCGACGTACCGCTCATGGACGTGTAGTCGCCGCTGCCCTCGGTGAGCCGCGAGCGGGCGGCGAGGATGTCGACGCCGGGGGCGGACAGGTCGGGCTTGAGCGCGTTGTCGCCGGAGCGGGGCCCGGCGCTGGTGAAGTAGGCGGCCTGGTCGGCGGCGTCGACGGCCCCCACGGTCAGGGCGGCGTCGGCCGCGCCGGGCGAGCCTATGGAGGACGGGGCGCCGGTGTTCCCGGCCGCGATCACGAACAGGGCGCCGGTCTCGCGGGACAGGGTGTTGACGGCCTCGGCCATCGGGTCGGTGCCGTCGCTGGGTTCGGTCGAGCCGAGGCTCATGGAGACGACGTCGGCGTCCACGTCCCGGGCGGCCCACTCCATGCCGGCGATGATCTCGGACTCGCTGCCGAAGCCCTCGTCGTCGAGGACCTTGCCGACCGTGAGCGTGGCACCGGGTGCGACGCCCTTCTCCTTGCCGTCGGAGGCGGCACCGCTGCCGCCGACGGTGGAGGCGACGTGCGTGCCGTGCCCGTTGCGGTCGGCGACCTCCTGGCCCGCGATGAAGCTCCGGCTCTCGGCGACCCGTCCGGCCAGGTCGGGGTGGCCGGCGTCCACGCCGCTGTCCAGCACGGCCACGGTGACGCCCTTGCCGGTCAGTCCGGCCTGCCAGGCCTCGGGCGTGCCGATCTGCGCGTTGGACTCGGCCATCGCGGCGGTGACCCGGCCGTCGAGCCACACACCGTCGAGACCGGCGCCGCGGCGGGTGAATTCGCGCCAGAAATCACGCCCCTTGTCGGCCTCCACGGCGGCCCCGCGCACGCTGGGCAGCGCCCGCGTCCGCTCGGTGCCCCTCGGGGTGGCGGCCCGCGCACCCTTGTCGTACGTCACGATCAGCGGCAGCTCGCCGGTCTCCGTGTCGGCGAGCCCCTGCGCCAGCAACGCGCCGACGTCGAAGAGCCGTTCGTCGAGGCTGCCGTCGCGCAGGTACGGCACGGCCTCGTCGGGTACGACGGTGGTCCGGCCGCCAAAGCTGCGGGTGTGCACGGCACCGGTGACACCCTCGGGCCGCTCGACCGCGACGGTCTTCCGGCCGCCGCCGAGGTCGGTGACGGTCACCCGGTCGCCGGTGACGAGGGTGACGGTGCGGGCTTCGCCGCCCGTGCGGGTGGCGGCCGGGGTGCGCGCCGGGTCCGGGGGCGGCTCCTGCGCCGCCGCCGTTCCGGCCGGCAGCAGCGCGATCACGAGCCCCGCCGACAGGAGGGTCGCCCCACGTCTGACTGGTCCTGTGCTCATCCACGTCTCTCTTCGTGTCGTCGTAGAGTGCTGTGACGAGTGCTGTGAGCAGTCTCAGGGGGCTTGTGGGGCACGGGAGTTGAGTGGACGCGGCGGGTAGATGCCCTGGCGGGTTTCCGCCACTGGCAGGACCGACCCGCGCCGGAAGGCGGGACACGGCCAAGTACCGTCCGTCACAATGGTGATGCGCACGGACACGTACGGCACACGGGGAGCGAGCGGCGTCATGGACGGGTTGGTCGAGTTCAAGACGGGGGACGGCGTGCGGGTGGTCGTCGAGGGCGTCGAGGACGAGGACGGCGCGCGGCTGGTCTCGCGCGGCGACGGACCGGCCCGGGCGGCCCGCACCTTCGAGGACTCCCTGGACGGTGTACGGGCGGCGGCCGTCTCCGCCCTGCGGGTCTTCAGGGACGGCTCCCTCAGACCCGACTCGGTGGAGCTGGAGTTCGGGGTCAAGCTGAGCGCGGAGGCCGGCGCGGTCATCGCCAAGGGCTCGGCGGAGGGCCATCTGACCGTCAAGCTGAGCTGGTCACCGGACCCGTCCACGACCCGCCCCGAGCCACGGTCGCCCGCGACGCAACCCGAACCGGAGCCCTCCGCAGCGCGACCCGAGCCGCGATCGTCCACGGCGCGACCCGAGCCACGGTCGTCCGCGACGCGACCCGAGCCGCAGCCGCCCGCGACACGACCCGAACCGCAGCCGCCCGCAGCGCGACCCGAGCCACAATCGCCCCCGACACACCCCGAACCGGAGCCCTCCGCAGCGCACCCCGAGCCACGGTCGTCCACGGCGCGCCCCGAGCCACGGTCGTCCGCGACGCGACCCGAGCCGCAGCCGCCCGCGACACGACCCGAACCGCAATCGCCCCCGACACACCCCGAGCCGCAGCCGCCCGCGACACGACCCGAACCGCAGCCGCCCGCAGCGCGACCCGAGCCGCAATCGCCCCCGACACACCCCGAACCGGAGCCCTCCGCAGCGCACCCCGAGCCGCGGCCGCCCGCGACGCGTCCCGAGGCCGCGGACGTCGCCGCGCTGTCATGAGCGGTGACGCCTGGCACGCCCGCGTGGAGTGTGGCAAGGAGGTCGGCGCCGGATTCCTCGTCTCCGCCCGCCGGTTGCTCACCTGCGCCCATGTCGTCCGCTGGGCCGACCGCGCGCCGGTGACGGTGAGCTTCCCGGGGCGCCGGGACCTGGGCGAGCTGTCCGGCACGGTCGCCGTGCACGGCGGCTGGCGGGAGGGCGCCGCCGACCTCGGTGACCTGGCCGTACTGGAACTGGACCGGGATGTGCCGCTCACCCCGGCCGCCTTCGCCCGGCCCGGCACGGAGCGGACCGCTCCCGCCCCCGAGCTGATCGCCTACGGCTTCCCCAAGGGGTACGACGAGGGCATGCTCGCCTCCTACCGCGCCCTGCCGGGCCCGCTCATCTCGGACGAGTGGGTCCAGTTGGAGGCGCTCGCGGCACACGGGCAGCCACTCGCGGCCGGGTTCAGCGGCGCGGCGCTCGCGCTGGCCGACGGCACGGTCGTCGGCATGGTCACCGCCGTCGCGGGCGCCAAGGACGTGCGCGTCGGCAGGATGCTGCCCGTCGAGGTGATGGCGCGCTACTGGCCGGAGCTGGGCGAGCTGGTGCCCACGCCCGGCCACCGGGCGGACGCCCGCAGACGGCTGTACGCGCTGGTGCGCCGGGCCGAGGAGACCGGCCTGGACTGCGACCCGAACCGGCTGTACGTCTCCGCCATGGACGCGTTCGACCCGCCGCCCCCGGAAGGAGGCTTCGCCTCCCTGCGGGAAGCCGCCGCATACGTCCAGTGGGAGGTGCCGGAGCCGGCGGCCGTGGCCCGGTTCGCCGACCGGCTGGAACAGCGGCTGCACGCGCCGCCGCCGCGCCCCGCGACCTGGTCGCCCATCGTCGTGGAGATCGACCACAGCGGCGCCGGCGCCGACCAGGTCACCGTCGAGGTGTCCGCCTACCGGGACGGGCAGCGCCGCCCCGTGGGCTCGCGCCGGCTGGCCCGCGGCGCGGTGCGGGCCTTCGTGCAGGAGCGCATCGACGAGGCGTTCACCCAGCTCGACCCCGGCGCGGACGAGCTGCTCACCTTCGTACTGCCGCGCGAGTGGCTGAACGAGCCGGTGGCGCACTGGGAGTGCGGTGAGGACGACTCGACGCCGCTCGGCTGCGCCTACCCGCTCGTGGTGACCGACCGCTACCGCCACCGCAGCGGACGGCTGCGCCACCAGCTGCGCAAGAAGTGGCGCCGGCTCGGGGCCAGTCCGGGCGGCACGCTGCACCGCGTGGACTGCGGCACCCGGGAGCGGCCGGCGGGCCTGCGCAAGCGGCTGCGGGACGACGCGGAGCTGGCCGGGTTCGCCACCCCGCCCACGGCGGCGCCGGAGCACTTCGAGGTCGGCCTCAACGTCCCCGTCCCCGTACTGCTGTGGCCGCGCCGCGGCTGCCCCGGCGACGGACACGCGGGACCCGGCGGACCCGGCGGCCCCTGCTCCGGCACGGCGTTCCTCGACGAGCTGGCCGTGTCCGTGGCGGACGTACCGCCGGCCGAACTCCCCCGCCTGGTCAGGGAGCTGCGCGAGACGGCGGACGCGGCCGACGTCCCGGAGGAGCACTGGGCGCGGGACGTCCAGCTGCTGTGGGACGACCCCCGCTGCTTCGCCGAGCCCGCCGCGCTGCTCCACTCCCCCGTCGGCTGAACGCCCGCCACGCCGATGCACCGCGTCGAACCGCCCGCCGTCCCGCCCGCCGAACCGCCCGCCGTACCGATCGCTCGGAGAGAAGAACCCATGTCCCTGTGGCCCGTCTACACCGGCGCGCCGGCCCCCCACGACGGCATCACGAAGCTCCCGCCGCCCCCGCCCTGGCGGGCCTTCGACGGCGCTCCCGTGCTCGACCCGCCCGCCGAGGACGGCGACACCCCGGCCGCCTCGCCCGACCGCGCCCACCGCGCCGCGACCTACCAGGCCACCGCGGACACGGTGCAACTGGTCAACGCGGCCCTGTACCTGCGACGTCCGCTGCTGGTCACCGGACCGCCCGGCACCGGGAAGTCGTCCCTCGCCTACGCGGTCGCCCGTGAACTGCGGCTCGGCCCGGTCCTCAGGTGGAACATCACCAGCCGCAGCACGCTGGGCGACGGCCTCTACACCTACGATCCGCTCTCCCGGCTGTACGCGGCGCGCCAGGCCACGCAGCAGCCGGACGCCCCGGCGGCCGCCAGGGGCATCGAGGACCACCTGCGGCTCGGCCCGCTCGGCACCGCCCTGCTGCCCTACGCCCGCCCGCGCGCCCTGCTCATCGACGAGATCGACAAGAGCGACCTCGACCTGCCGAACGACCTGCTGCACGCCCTGGAGGAGGGTCAGTACGAGATCCCGGAACTCGTGCGGGCCTCCCGGGACACCCCCGACGGACACGCCGAGGTCCTGATCGACGGCACCGACCAGCGGGTGCCGGTGGAGCGCGGCCGGGTCCGCTGCAAGGCCTTCCCCTTCGTCGTCCTCACCAGCAACGGCGAGCGGGAGTTCCCGCCCGCCTTCCTGCGCCGCTGCGTCTCGCTGCGCCTGCGGCAGCCCGACGACGACCACCTCGCCGAGATCGTCCGCGCCCACCTGGGCGAGCCCGACGGGTACGCGCATCAGCTCATCCACCGGTTCCTGTCCCGGGTGGGCAGCGGCGAACTGGCCACCGACCAGCTGCTCAACGCCATCTACCTGGCCCGTTCCTCCGGGCTCGGCACCGACTCCCTGGACGAGCTGGCCGATCAGCTGATGCCGTACCTGGGCAGGTCCCCGCAGGCCGACGCCTTCTGATGCCCACCGACCGCCCCGGCTCGCCGGAACCGCTGCCCCGCCTGGCCGACATCCTCGGCCGGGCGGCCTCCGGCGTCCGCCCGACCCCGCTGGAGCTGGCCGAACTCCTGTGGCTGGCCGGGCAGATGGAACCCCCCGCCCAGGACCCGCCGGGCGGTCCGGCGCCCGGGACGCATCCCGCGGAGCCGACGGCGCCCACCCCCGAAGCGGCACCGGAACCGGACCGGGAACGGGACACACGGGACGACCGGCGAGACCGGGGCGGGGAGCGGCGAGACCGGGGACAGGGGCCGGGGCACCGGCCCCGCGCCGACCGGCCGGTGGACGCCCCTCCCGCGTCCGAGGCGTCCCGCACCCCGCTGCGCCTGCCGTCCCCGGCCTCCGCCCCGGGCGCCTCGGCGGCCCAGCCGCACAGCGCCCTGCTCGCGCCCGCCCCGCCGATGCTGCGCCACACGCTGGCGCTTCAGCGTTCCCTGCGGCCGCTGAAACGCCGCAGCGACGCGCCCGTGGGCCACGAGGTGGACGAGTCCGCGACCGCCGACCGCATCGCGCGCCTCGGCGTCGGCCCCGAATGGTGGCTGCCGGTACTGCGCCCCGTACGGGAGCGGTGGCTGCGTCTGCACCTGGTGCACGACGCGGGCCCCACGATGCCCGTCTGGCAGCCCTTGGTGCGCGAACTGCACGCCGCGCTCGCGCAGTCGGGCGTCTTCCGCACCGTCACCCTGCACCGCGCGGAACCCGACGGCACCGTCCGCGGCGACGGCGCCCAGGCCCCCGCCGACGGCCGTACGGTCATGCTGCTGATCAGCGACTGCATGGGGCCGCAGTGGCGCGAGGGCCCGGCCGGCACCCGGTGGTTCGGCACACTGCGCCGCTGGGCGCACCGCACGCCGCTGGCGGTCCTCCAGCCGCTGCCCGAGCAGTTGTGGCGGGACACCGCCCTGCCGCCGGTCCCGGGCCGGCTGTCGGCCCCGCACCGGGCCGCGCCCAGCGCCTCGCTCGCCTTCACGCCGTACGACGGCACCGCGCCCCCGGCCCCCGGGGCCGCCGTGCACGTCCCCGTCCTCGAGCCGGGACCCGAGTGGCTGGCGAACTGGGCCGCACTGGTGGCGAGTCCGGGCGGCGCCGCGTACCCGGGCGCGGCCGCCGCGCTGGACCGCCCGCTGCCGGCCGACGCCGACGACCGCACCGACGTCGCGCGGCTGTCCGCCGAGGAACTCGTCCTGCGTTTTCGCGCGAGCGCCTCCCCGCAGGCCTACCGCCTGGCCGGTCATCTCGCGCTCGGGCGCCCCGACCTGCCCGTGATGCGGCTGGTGCAGGCCGCGGTCGAGCCGGACCCGCGGCCCCAGCATCTGGCCGAGGTCATCCTGAGCGGACTGCTCACCACGGTCGCCGGGCCGCCCGGCTCGTACGCCTTCCGTCCCGGCGTGCGCGAGCTCCTCCTGCGCGGGCTGCCCCGCACCGCCCGCAACCGCACCCACGACCTGCTGCTGCGCACCGGCGGCCTGATCGACGAACGGGCGGGGCGCTCGCCCGGCGAGTTCCGCGCGCTGATTCCCTCCCGGGAGGGCACCGAACGGGCCGACGCGAACGAGTCGTTCGCCACGATCAGCCAGGAGAGCGCCCGGCAGCTGTCCGTGCCGGAGCGCCCCGCGGCCCCGTCGCCCTTCCCGGCCGCCCTGGGCGCGCGCTACCGGCCGACGCGCCGGCTCGCACCGACCGGCAGGTTGTGGCTGGCGGAGGGCAACGGGACGAACCGGACGGTGGCGATCCGGCTGCACGACACGGACACCGACCCCGCCTCGCGCCGGGCGTTCCTGCGGGACGCGCGCCGTCTGACACGGATCAGCCACCCGAACGTGGTGACCGTCCTTGACGCCGGCATCGAGGACGACGTGCCGTACGTCGTCATGGAGCAGCTCGACGGCATAGCGCTCAGCACCCTCGCCCGGTCGGGCGGCCGGCGGCTGCCGTTGCCGCTGACGGTGTCGGTGGGGGCACAGCTGGCACGGGCGCTCACCGCCCTGCGCCGGGCGGGCGTCGCGCACGGCGCTCTGGAGGCGTCCCGGGTGGTCCTGATGCCGGACGGCACGGTCGTGCTCAGCCTCTTCGAACCGGCTCGGGCCTCGGGCCCGGCCGGTCGCTCCGCGGACCTGAGGGGCCTGTGCGCCCTCATGCTGCACCTGACGTCGGGGGCCTCGCACCCGACCGTCCCGATCGACTCCCGCCGCCTGGACCGGCTCCCCGCCGACCTGCGCATCCACTACGCGCACGCCTTCGACCAGCTGCTGTCCACCTCGTCGGCGACACAGTCCCAGGGTCTTGAGCTGCTCGCGGACCCGCGGCTGCTCACCCGGGCAAGCGAGGCGTACGAGCCGCGCCGGTACCGCGCCCTGGGTCCGCTGCGGGTCGACCTCCCGGACGGCTCGCCCCGCCCGGCCCCGGACGTACGCGCGCTGCTCGCGATGCTGCTGCTCAAGCACGGCCGCACGGTGACGCACGAGGAGCTGCGGTGGGGGCTGTGGGACCCGGGCGACGAGCCCCGCAACCCGCGGTCCGAGGTGACCCTGCTCGCGACGCGCCTGGCGGACCTCCTGGGCCCGGGTGTCCTGGCGAAGGCGGCCCACGGTTACGCCCTGCACACCAGCGCAGACGACGTGGACCTGGTGCGCTGCGACGAGCTGGTACGGCGCGCCGACGCGGCCGGTCCCGAGGACGCGCTCACCGAGGCGCACGGCCTGGTCACCGAGGCGCTGTCGCTGTGGCGCGACGCCGAGCCCCTCGCCGACGTGCCCGGCCCCGCTGCCCGCACCGCCCGGACCCGCCTGCTGCGGCTCCGGCTCGCCCTGCACACCAAGCGCGCCGAACTCGACCTGGCACTCGGCGAGTACGACCGGGCCTCCACCGAACTGGCCGGCCTGCTGCGCGCCCACCCGCACCGGGAGGACTTCCGCCGCCTGTACCTGATCGCGCTGCGCCGCCAGGGCCGGGGCGAGGAGGCCCTGGAGGTGTACGAGGAGTACGAGCTGTCCGGGGGACGGAGTCCGGCCCTGTCGGCGCTGGGCCGGGAGCTGCGCGAGGAACACGCCGGGCCGGTGGACGACGCGCCGTGGCCGGAGTACGAGCAGCGGCGGCAGGACCCGGACGGATCCGCATCCGCCGTGTCCGCGCCGGACGAGTTGCCGGAGGGCCCCTTCGCCACCGAGGACGGCCCGTGGGTGCCCCTGCTGGAGGAGCCGGAGGAACCCTCCGAGGAGACGCGGGAGGACATGC
This sequence comes from Streptomyces sp. BBFR51, assembly GCF_044591655.1. Classification (NCBI taxonomy): domain Bacteria; kingdom Bacillati; phylum Actinomycetota; class Actinomycetes; order Kitasatosporales; family Streptomycetaceae; genus Streptomyces; species Streptomyces sp. BBFR51. The sequence goes on from NZ_CP172448.1 coordinate 2,742,826, forward strand.
TCGCCGGGGCCGCCGCGTGGGGAGGCCGACCGGACGACGGCGCGGACCGGGACGCCGCGCAGGCCCCGCCGTACGGGGAAGGGGCGCACGGGGGAGAGGCGCGCGAGGCGGCGGCGGAAGAGGAGGAAGAAGAAGCGGAAGAGGAGGAAGAAGAAGAGGAGGAGACGGGGGACGACCTCGACACCGACTTCCGCGGCTGCGCCCGCTACGCCTTCGCCGACGGCCCGGTGGACCGCGACGCCCGCGCGGCCCTGCACGGCGTGGTCACGGACCTGCTGGCCGACAGCGGGATGGACGGTGCCGCCCACGAACTCCTGGACGACGACGGCGGCCTGCTCGTGCTGCTGGCGCCGAGGGCGGAGGCGGCCCCGCTTCTGAGGTCGACCGTGCAGGCTCTGCCCGGGCTGCTGGCACGCCTGGGCGGCCTGCGGCTGCGGGTGGAGTTCTGGCAGGTCGAGTTCCGGCTGGACGGGACCGGAGAGCAGTCCTTCCGCGCCGACACCGAGTCGGTCGGCGCGGTCCTGGACGCCTCCCCCGCGCAGGCGGTCGTCGCCGTCTCCGACTCCCTGTACGACGACGAGGTGTGCGAGGAGGGACAGTACGGACCCGCCTTCCCGCCGGACCTCTTCCGACCGCTGCCCGACGACACCGGCTGGTACCGCCTGGTCGAGGATGCCGGGGCCCCGGCGGCGCCGGCGTCGGACGGCGGGGCCGTGAGCGGTCCGTTCCCGATGCCGCCCGACGGGCGGCTCCCCGTCCCGCGCGACGCCTCCCGGGCCGTCGTCCTGCGGCTGCCCGACGGCACGCTCGCCCTGCCGGACTCCGAACCGGTCCGGTCCGCCTCCGCCCGGTCCCGTGCGGGCTGGCAGTACTTCGAGGTCGACCTGACCGAGCACCGGCTCGAGACGGGCGTGGGCGACATCGAGGCGACCTGGCAGGTCGAGGACCCGGTGGCGGCCGTGCGCAACCGGACCACCGACCTGCGTGAGCTGGTCGCCGAGCTGACCAGGGAGCCGCTCGCCGCGTTCCGGGACGGTCGCACGTTCGATCTCGACGAGATCGAGGCGCCCGGCTACCGGGCCGTCTGGACCGTCTTCCGGCGGGGCCGCACCCCCGCTCCCGCCGCGCCCCGGCCCCGCCCCGCCGCGCACTCACCCGCGGACCTGATCGCCGGCGCCCGCTGCGTGCTCCTCGGCTTCGACGACGTGGTGGCCCGGCTGTACCGGCCCGGAGCGGAGCGCGAGGTGCTCCTGGACATCGCACGGCTCTTCGTCGAGGAGCGCGATCCCGAGGACGCGCCGGCCGGGGTGCCGCTGCCGCGGGTCACGACGGACGGATACGCCGGCACTCTCGACTTCGTCCGGGCGCTCGCCGGCCACCGGCTCGCTCCGGAGGTGCGGGTGCGGCTTGACCGGCACGAGGCGCGGGCGGCCCGCACCGCGCGGCCGGTTCCCCTGGCCGACCGGCTGGTGCAGGCGCTGCGCACCCGCGGCGTGCCCACCGCCGTGGTGACCGACCGCGCCCCCGAGCCGGTCACCGCGTACCTGCGACGACGCGGTCTGCTGGACGCCCTGCCGGGCGGCGCGCACGGCCGGGGCGCCGACCTCACCCGCCTCATGCCCGACCCGGACGTCCTCCACCGGGCGCTGGAGCGGCTCGACGCCCCCGCCGGTGACTGTGTGCTGGTCGGCTCGTCGGCCGCCGAGCAGTCCGCCGCCCGCGCGGCCGGTCTGCCGTTCATCGGCCACTGGCCCGGCGAACGGGTCCGGCGGGAGCTGACCGCGGCGGACCCCGACGCACTCCTCGTACCGGACCTGCGCCCCTTGCTGACGGCGGCCGAGAACCGCTGAGCCACCGCACCGGCCCACCGGCCGCGCCGACCGCCCACCCCCATTCAGCGGCCCCCCGCCCGGCCCCCTCCAGCGGGCGCCCGGCCCCGCCGCCGCGCACGATCGAGCCCTAGGAGGCCGGCCACCGGGCGGCCCCGCACGGTCCGCGCTCTCGGGAGGATCTGCCAATGACCGCCAGTACCGCCAGTCTGGAGCAGCTGCGCCGCTGCCACTTCGCCGTCGACCTGGGCGCGGCACGGACCCGCGTGTACGTGAAGGGTGTCGGGCTCGTCGTGGACCAGCCGTCCGCCGCGGCGATCAACACCCGCACCGGAGCGCTCATCGCGGTCGGCGAGTTCGCGGAGAAGATGACCGGCCGCACCCCCGGCTACATCCGCGTGGTGCGGCCCGTCTCCGGCGGCACGGTCGTCGACATCGAGATGGCCCAGCGCATGCTGCGGCACCTGCTCGGTGACAAGATCCGCCGCGCCCTGCGCCGCAAGCCCCGCCTGCGCGCCGCCGTGTGCACCCCGCACGACGCGGATCCGCTGTCCCAGCGGGCGGCGATCGAGACGCTGGTCGGGCTCGGCGCGCGCCGGGTGGAACTCGTCGACACGCTGATCGCGGCGGCGGTCGGCTGCGGACTGCCCGTGGAACAGCCCGAGGCGACCATGATCATGGTGTGCGGTGCGCACGCCACGCAGGTCGCGGTGCTCTCCCTCGGCTCGATCGTGACCGCCGTACGCATCCCGGTCGGCGGCGAGGCCGTGGACCACGCGATCGTGCAGCTCCTGCGCCACCAGCACGAGCTGGTGCTGCCCAGCCAGTCGGTACGTCCGCTGCAGCTCGCCCTGTCCGGCAACGGGCTGACCCCGCAGGGACCGGCGTCCACCGAGATCCACGGGCGGGACGTGGCGACCGGCCTCGCGCGCAGTGTGCGGGTCGACACCGCCACCGTGCGCAACGCCATCCAGACGCCGCTGACGGCCGTGCTCGACGGCATCGGCAAGGTGCTGCGGGACTGCCCGCCCGACCTGGTCGCGGACCTCGCCGACCGCGGGATCATGATGGTCGGCGGGAGCGCGCTGCTGCCGGGCTTCGACCAGATGCTGCGTCAGGCCACGGGCATGCCGGTGCACATCGCCGAGCGGCCCGACGTGTGCGCGGTCCAGGGGCTCGGCAGCATGCTGGAGGGCCGGGTCGAGCCGCTCGTGCTGCACCCGACGACCTCGGACGCCGGCTCCGACTCCCACTCCGACTCCGACTGATCCAGGACCCGCGTCGGGAACCGCCCGGATGACCGCACAGCCCCCGCCCCGGCTGACCCGTCTCCTCGAAGCCGTCCTGGGCGTCGGCACCGACCTCGATCTGCGCGCCGTCCTGCGGCACATCGTGGACGGCGCCGCCGAACTCACCGACGCCGGCTGCGCGGCCCTGACCGTCGCCGACCCCGGCGAGGGCGGCCTGGCCGAGATCCGCACCCCGGGCCCGGACCCCGTACCGGAGACGGCAGCGCGGCTGCGGGTGCCGATCCTGGTGCACGACGAGGAGTTCGGGGAGCTGTGGCTGGCCGGGCGGCCCGGCGCCGGCCCGTTCACGGTCGAGGACGAGCAGTTGCTGCGGGTCCTCGCCACGCAGGCCGGTATCTCGATCGGCAACGCCCGGCTGTACGAGACGGCCCGGCAGCGCGAGCGCTGGATCGAGGGCGCGGCGGCCGTCACCACCGCGCTGCTCACCGAGGAGGGCGCCGTCGACGCGCTGACGACGGTCGCCGAACGGGCCCGGCTGCTCGCCGGCGCCTCCGCGGGCGTCATCCTCCACCCGACCGCCGAGGGCGGCATGGAGATCGTGACCGCCTCGACGCCCGACGACCCGGACGGCATCGTGGGCGCGACCATCGAGCCGGGCAGCCCCGTCCTGGAGCAACTCCTCGGCGGCGAACCGGTGTTCATCGCGGACTCGGCGACCGATCCGCGCATGACGACGCACGTACGGCACCGGTTCGGGCCGAGCATGATGCTGCCCCTCCAGGCGAGCGGCCGGCTGATCGGCACCCTCGCCCTGCCCCGCCGCCGCGGGGAGCGCCCGTACACGGACCTGGAACGGCTGCTCGCGACGCAGTTCGCCTCGCAGGCCGCGCTCGCCCTGGTCCTGGCCGACGCCCGGCGCGGCAGGGAGCGGCTCGCGGTCTACGAGGACCGTGACCGCATCGCCCGGGACCTGCACGACCTGGTGGTGCAGCGGCTGTTCGCCACCGGCATGATGCTGGAGTCCACGCAGCGCAGGCCGGGTGCGCGGGACGTGCGCGACATCCTCGTACGGGCGGGGGACGAGCTGCGCTCCACGGTCCAGGAGGTCCGTACGGCGATCTTCGCGTTGCAGCAGTCCCCGGCCGACCCGCCGACCGGGCTGCGCGGCCGGGTGCTGCGCGAGACCGCGTCCGCCGCGCCGCGGCTCGGATTCCCGCCGTCCACGCATTTCAGGGGCGCCGTCGACACCCGCGTACCCGACCGGGTCGCCGATCCCCTCCTCGCCGCCCTGCGCCACGCCCTGGCCGACGCGTCCGCCCGCCCGGACGTCTCCCGCGTCGAGGTCACCGTCGACACGCCCGCCACGGCACCCGGGGACCGGGACGGGGTGCGCCTGACGGTCTTCGACGACGGCCGTACCGGCGGGGACGAGGGGCAGGGGACGACGGTCACGTGGTGGTCCCCGCTGTGAGCGGGCGGGAGGGTCACTAGGGGGCGGGAGGGGCAGGAGGGGGAAGCGTGCCGCGATGCGCGGACCGCGCCTTTACCCATCCGTGGGCCGGTCATTCCCCGCCCCGGGGTGTAGTCGCTCCGGCGACGGGCAGGTGCACGGACAGCGTTTGCGAACGCCTGTCGGAGACCGACCGACACGGACGGACAGGGCGGTGACATGACCCCAGCGGCACCACCACGCCCGGCGGGCGAGCCGGCCACCCTGGCCGTCGACGGCCGGGTGGACGCCGGCCGGGCGTTGCTCGTCCCGCGGGGTGAACTCGTCCACGGGTGCGCGGACATCCTCGCCGAGGCCCTGGCCGCGCTGCCCGCCGACGTCGACCGGGTCGACCTGGACATGGGCGACGTGGTGTTCATGGACACGGCCGGGCTGCGTTTCCTGGACCAGCTGGGCGGCTACAGCCACCGGCAGGCGGTGCCGGTGACGGTGACGAACTGGCGCGGCCAGCCGCTGCGCATCCTGGAGCTGGCGGGTCTGGACACCGCCCGCCCCCTCGGCACCACGGCCCCCCGACCGGAGCCCGCGCCCGAGCCCCCCGCGGCATCCGAGCCACCCGCGGCACCCGCGGCACCCGCGGCACCCGCCGAGCGGTTGCACGTCCTCCAGGAGGAGGTGGCCCAGTTGCGCCGGGCCATCGCCTCCCGCCCCGTCATCGACCAGGCGCGGGGCGTGCTCATGGCGCTGCACGCCTGCACGTCGGACGAGGCGTGGCACATCCTGCGGGAGGCCTCCCAGCTGTCCAACACGAAGCTGCGCGAGGTCGCCGCCGCCGTCACCGCCAGCACCGAGGGCGACGGCCCGCCGCCGCCGGCCGAGGTGCGCACGGCCCTGCGGACGGCCGTGGCCCGCCTCGGACGCTGAGCCGGCGGACGCGTCCGGTGGTGCCGGCCTCTCAGGGGGTACTCGGGCCGCGACCGCCCGGCAGGAGGAGGCACCACGATGACCGAACCGACCCCGTCCCAGGCCGAGGGCGAACGCGACGACGAGCCGGACACCCCGGACGTGCCGCACACCACTCCCTCCCAGGCGGAGGGCGAACGCGACGACGAGAACGAGAACGTCGTGGAGGAAACGGAAGGCCGGTGACCGAGGCCTTGTGAAAGCCCGGGAACGGCGTTCGGCGGACGCCGTGGGTGACGACGTCCGCCGGGTGAGAAATCGGCACCGGAGGTGCGGGGTGTCAGGCGGAGACCTTGACGGACCGCGGGCGGCGCATGATCTGGCCGGTGCGGGCGGCATGCCGCAGCAGGAGGACCGTGGGCACCAGGCACACCAGCAGTGCCAGCAGGCTGGCCTCCGGTCCGAACGTGCCCCCGGTCAGCAGCGACGAGCCGGACAGCGTGGTGTCCAGCAGGCCGTGGGGCGCCGTGTCCGAGCCGGAGAGCACGGCACCGAAGATGCCGGCATGGGTGAAGTTCCAGGCGAAGTGCAGGCCGATCGGCAGCCACAGCGAGCGGGTCACGACGTAGGCGGCGGACAGCATGACTCCGCCGGTCAGGGCGATCGAGAGCGCGCCCCACAGCGTCGCGTTGGTGTTGACCAGGTGCGTCGCGCCGAACAGCACCGAGGACACGGCCAGAGCGATCACGGTGCCGGCACGTTCCTCCATGATGCGGAACAGGACCCCGCGAAACAGTGCCTCCTCGGTGACCGCGACGCCCGCCATCATTCCGGCGGTGCCGATGAGCCCGCCGAAGGAGCCCCAGGACAGGTCCTCCCAGCCACCGAACATCCCGATCAGCAGCATCAGGCCGGTGAACGCGCCGAACCCGAGCAGTGCCCCGCGCCTCATCAGGGACCACTGCCCCGTCTTCGCGAGTTCGGAAACGGGCCGCTGCTCGACGGTGCGGCACAGCCGGCGGTAGCAGGCCACACCGGCGACCGCGAGGCCGACGCCCACCGGCAGCGCGAGGAACGGGAGGGGCGCGACCAGCTGGTTGATCCCGGCGACCGCCGCCATCACACCGATCATCGCGAGCAGGAGAACCGGGAACCGGAACGTGCGCAACCGGCGACGGCCGTCAGAAAGTCCGTCCTGCTGGGAGATGTGCTCCAAACTGCCCGTGCTGGTCATGCCGTTCGTCCCTCTCAGCCGGTTTGTCGAGGCGACTGCCTGCGACACGACTGAGATTAGGAACCGGACCGCGCGGCGACATCCCACCGGAGTGGACACTTGCCGGTAGCTCGCACGGGGGACAGGACCGTCGCCACTGTGGCGTCCGCCGCACGCAAAAAACGCCCCCGAAAACACGTTTCCCCAGGTCAGATCGATTCTGCCTGGGGTTGCTGAGTGGGGCGGGTGGGACTCGAACCCACGGCCGACGGATTATGAGTCCGCTGCTCTAACCGGCTGAGCTACCGCCCCATAGCGGCGTGTCGCGTACACGTGTGCGCGCCGTCTGCCGCAGCATAGCCGCTCATACGATCTCCTGCCTCGGATGGTCGGCCACCACGGCTGCCTTCATGACCTTGAGGACTCCGCAGCGTGCCGCGCGGTTCCCGGGCATGAAAAAGGACCCCCCAAGGGGTCCTCGTTCACCATGCTCCCCCGACTGGACTCGAACCAGTAACCTGCCGGTTAACAGCCGGCTGCTCTGCCAATTGAGCTACGGAGGACCGAGCTCCCCGGACTGGACTCGAACCAGTAACCTGCCGGTTAACAGCCGGCTGCTCTGCCAATTGAGCTACCGAGGAATGTCGGTGTCGCATCGAACGCGTCTGCCTGGGTATTCGCCAGGGGGCGCGCGCTCGCTGCGACACATACATTAGCGCAAGCAGGGGGGTGCTCCGCCAATCGGTAGTCTCCAGCACCCCGGAGCCAGTGAAGGGAAGGGTGGCCGCCATGCGTTACCGGCTCACGTTCGTCGTCGGACTAGCGGTGGGTTACGTGCTCGGCACCAAGGCCGGGCGCGAGCGATACGAGCAGTTGCGGAAGTCCGCACGGCAGGTCTCGCAGAACCCGGCCGTGCGCAACACCGCCGAGTCGGCCGCCCAGCAGGGCAGGCACTTCGCCGACAAGGCGTACCACGTGGTGAGTGACAAGGTCGGCGACCGGATGCCCGATTCGGTGGCCCACCGGGTCCGCTCGCTGCGGGAACGCGGCACGAACGGCAGTGGTCCGGACGACTGGGGCACCAGCAACACCTGAGGCTCCTGCCCGGCTCCTGCCCCCACCGGGTACGTACACCTTTCCCGGTGCGGCAGAATTTCGGGTATGGGGATAGTCGCCGGGTTGGACAGTTCGCCCGATTTCACTCGTATCGTCGTCTGCGATTCGGACACGGGTGCCGTGCTGCGCCAGGGCTACGCACCGCACCCGCTGGAGGGCCCCGAGGGCGGGGGCCGGCCCTCAGACGTCGATCCACAGGCCTGGCTGCTCTCCCTAGGGGAGGCGGCCGGCGGTGGGCTGCTCGAGGGCGTGCAGGCCATCGGCGTGTCGGCGCAGGCCAACTCGGTCGTGCCGCTGGACGCGCAGGGCAACACCGTGCGCCCGGCCATGGTGGGCGGCGACAAGCGCTCCCAGGTGGCCGCGGCCGACCTGATCGACGCCCTCGGCGGGCGTGAGGCGTGGGCGCAGGCCGTGGGCTCGGTGCCCCAGGCCGCGCAGCCGGTGACCAAGCTGCGCTGGCTGGCCCGGAGCGAACCCGAGGCCGCCGCGCGGACCGCGGTACTCCTCCAGGCCCACGACTGGCTGGTGTGGCAGCTGCTCGGGCGGCCGGTCAGGCGGACCACCGACCGGGGCGGGGCCTCCGGCACCGGCTACTGGTCCGCGGCGACCGGCGGTTACCGGCCCGACCTGGTCGAGCTGGCGCTCGGGCACCAGGTGATGCTGCCGGAGGTGATCGGCCCGGCCGAGGCGGCCGGTACGACGCCGGAGGGGCTGCTGATCTCCGCCGGGACCGGTGAGACCCAGGCCGCCGCCTTCGGGCTCGGGATCGGGCTCGGGGACGCGGTCGTGTCACTGGGCGCGTCCGGGTCCGTGATGGCCGTGCACCCCGAGGCGCTGGTCGACCAGTACGGCATGATCACCTCGCTGGCCGACGCCACCGGCATGCACCTGCCCGTCGTCACCACCCTGAACGCCGTACGGACCCTGCGCGGCGCCGCCGAACTGCTCGGCATGCCGGACCTGGAAAGCCTGTCCGAGCTGGCGATGAAGTCGACGCCCGGCTCGCACGGGCTGGTGTTCCTGCCCTACCTGGAGGGTGAGCGCACGCCGAACCTGCCGCACACCGCCGGCACGCTGGCCGGCCTGCGGCGCGAGTCGATGCGGCCGGAGCATCTGGCGCGGGCCGCGTTCGAGGGCATGCTGTGCGGTCTGGCCGACGCCCTGGACGTGCTGCGCGGCCGGGGCGTGGACGTGCGGCGGGTGTTCCTGCTGGGCGCGGCGGCCGAGCTGCCGGCGGTGCAGGCGGCGGCGCCCGCGCTGTTCGGGACGCAGGTCGTCGTACCGCAGCCGGCGGACTACGCGGCGATCGGCTCGGCCCGGCAGGCGGCCTGGGCGCTGGGCGCCTCCCAGGGCACGCTCGACCCGCGCACTCCCCCCGTCTGGCAGGGCGCGGTCGCGCAGGTGCTGGAGCCGGGCGAGGAGCTGGCGGTGGGGCAGGCCGTGCGCCAGCAGTTCGTGTCGGTGCGCGAGCAGACCCATCCGGGCGCGCTGCGCGTGTGACGCGGGGGGCCCGTACCGCTCGTAGGCCGGAATTTGCCGCGCTCTTGGGTTAATCGGTTGAGGTAACGCGGGTGGAGTGTTCGACGATAGGGGCCAAGGGCAACCAACCGCCGCCCTCGTCGCCGACTCCGAGAGACACAGCGTGCTCATACGACTCCTGCGGGCCTATCTCAGGCCCTACAAGAAACCCATCGCCCTGCTGGTGGCGCTGCAGTTCCTGCAGACCTGCGCCTCCCTCTACCTGCCGACCCTGAACGCCCACATCATCGACGAGGGCGTGGTGAAGGGTGACTCGGGCTACATCCTGAGCTACGGCGCCGTGATGATCGGCATCTCGCTGGCCCAGGTGGTGTGCAACATCGGGGCCGTCTACTACGGCGCGCGCACCGCGGCCGCCCTCGGCCGGGACGTGCGGGGTGCCGTCTTCGACCGGGTGCAGTCCTTCTCGGCGCGCGAGGTCGGCGACTTCGGCGCGCCCTCGCTGATCACCCGGACGACCAACGACGTGCAGCAGGTCCAGATGCTGGCCCTGATGACGTTCACGCTGATGGTGTCGGCGCCGATCATGTGCGTGGGCGGCATCGTGATGGCGCTCGGTCTGGACGTTCCGCTGTCCGGCGTGCTGGTCGGGGTCGTGCCGGTGCTGGCGGTCTGCGTGACGCTGATCGTGCGGAAGCTGCGCCCGCTGTTCCGGGCCATGCAGGTACGTCTCGACACGGTGAACCGGGTGCTGCGCGAGCAGATCACCGGCAACCGCGTCATCCGCGCCTTCGTGCGCGACGAGTACGAGCAGCAGCGCTTCCGGAAGGCCAACGCCGACCTCACCGAGGTGGCGCTGGGCACCGGCAACCTGCTGGCGCTGATGTTCCCGGTGGTCATGACGGTGGTGAACCTGTCGTCGATCGCGGTGGTGTGGTTCGGCGCCCACCGGATCGACAGCGGCGGGATGCAGATCGGCGACCTGACCGCGTTCCTCGCCTATCTGATGCAGATCGTCATGTCCGTGATGATGGCCACCTTCATGTTCATGATGGTGCCGCGCGCCGAGGTGTGCGCCGAGCGCATCCAGGAGGTCCTGGGGACCGAGAGCAGCGTGGTGCCCCCGGTGACGCCGGTCACGCAGCTGCGCCGGCACGGGCATCTGGAGATCCGGGGGGCGGGCTTCCGCTACCCCGGTGCGGAGGAGCCGGTGCTCCGGCACATCGAACTGGTGGCCAAGCCGGGCGAGACGACCGCCGTCATCGGCTCGACCGGCAGCGGCAAGTCGACCCTGCTGGGGCTGGTCCCGCGGCTCTTCGACGCCACCGACGGCCAGGTCCTGGTCGACGGGGTGGACGTGCGGACCGTGGACCCGAAGACGCTGGCCAAGGTCGTGAGCCTGGTCCCGCAGAAGCCGTATCTCTTCGCGGGGACCGTCGCGACCAATCTGCGCTACGGCAATCCGGACGCCACGGACGAGGAGCTGTGGCACGCGCTGAAGGTGGCACAGGCCAAGGACTTCGTCTCGGAGCTGGAGGGCGGCCTCGACGCGCCGATCTCGCAGGGCGGCACGAACGTGTCGGGTGGCCAGCGGCAGCGGCTCGCCATCGCGCGGACGCTGGTCCAGCGCCCGGAGATCTACCTCTTCGACGACTCCTTCTCCGCCCTGGACTACGCCACCGACGCGGCGCTGCGGGCCGAGCTGGGCCGGGAGACCGCCGAGGCGACGGTGGTGATCGTCGCCCAGCGGGTGGCGACCATCCGGGACGCGGACCGGATCATCGTGCTGGACGAGGGGCGGGTGGTCGGCGTGGGCCGGCACCACGAGCTGATGACGGACAACGTGACCTACCGGGAGATCGTGCTCTCCCAGCTGACGGAAGCGGAGGCTGCCTGATGGCGGGTCCTGCGGGGCGGATGATGGCCGGGGCGGGACCCGACCAGCGTTCGATGGACTTCAAGGGGTCGACCAAACGGCTCCTGGCGCAGTTCCGGCCGGAACGGGCGACCCTGTTCACGCTGCTGGCGTGCGTCGTCGTCAGCGTCGGCCTCAACGTGGTCGGACCGAAGATCCTGGGCCGGGCCACCGACCTGGTCTTCGCGGGCATCGTCGGGCGGGACATGCCTTCGGGGGCCACGAAGGAGCAGGTCCTGGACTCCATGCGGGAGCGCGGCGACGGCAATGTCGCCGACATGCTCCGCAGCACGGACTTCACCCCGGGCCAGGGCATCGACTTCGGTGCGGTCGGCGAGGTGCTGCTGCTGGCGCTGGCCACGTTCGCGGTGGCGGGACTCCTCATGGCGGTGGCCACGCGGCTGGTGAACCGGGCGGTCAACCGGACGATGTTCCGGCTGCGCGAGGACGTGCAGACGAAGCTGTCCCGGCTGCCGCTGTCGTACTTCGACAAGCGCCAGCGCGGCGAGGTGCTGTCCCGGGCGACCAACGACATCGACAACATGGGGCAGACGCTCCAGCAGTCGATGGGCCAGCTGATCAACTCGCTGCTCACCATCATCGGCGTGCTCGCCATGATGTTCTACGTCTCCTGGATCCTGGCGCTGGTCGCCCTGGTGACCGTGCCGCTGTCGTTCGTGGTGGCCACCCGCGTGGGCAAGCGGTCGCAGCCGCAGTTCGTGCAGCAGTGGCGCTCGACGGGGCAGCTGAACGCGCACATCGAGGAGATGTACACCGGGCACGCGCTGGTGAAGGTGTTCGGGCGGCAGGAGGAGTCGGCGAAGCAGTTCGCCGAGCAGAACGACGCCCTGTACGAGGCGGGGTTCAAGGCGCAGTTCAACAGCGGGATCATGCAGCCGCTGATGATGTTCGTGTCCAACCTGAACTACGTCCTCGTCGCCGTGGTGGGCGGCCTGCGGGTGGCCTCGGGCACCCTGTCCATCGGTGACGTGCAGGCCTTCATCCAGTACTCCCGGCAGTTCTCGATGCCGCTGACGCAGGTCGCGTCGATGGCGAACCTGGTGCAGTCGGGCGTCGCGTCGGCGGAGCGGATCTTCGAACTGCTGGACGCCGAGGAGCAGTCGGCGGACCCGATCCCGGGCGCCCGGCCGGAGGACCTGCTCGGGCGGGTGGAGCTGGAGCACGTGTCGTTCCGCTACGACCCTCAGAAGCCGCTGATCGAGGACCTGTCGCTGAAGGTGGAGCCGGGTCACACGGTCGCGATCGTCGGTCCGACGGGGGCGGGCAAGACGACGCTGGTCAACCTGCTGATGCGGTTCTACGAGGTCTCCGGCGGGCGGATCACCCTGGACGGCGTCGACATAGCGAAGATGTCCCGGGACGAGCTGCGGGCCGGTATCGGCATGGTGCTCCAGGACACCTGGCTGTTCGGCGGCACCATCGCGGAGAACATCGCGTACGGGGCGTCCCGGAAGGTCACCCGCGGGGAGATCGAGGAGGCCGCGCGGGCCGCGCACGCCGACCGGTTCGTACGGACGCTGCCCGACGGCTACGACACCGTGATCGACGACGAGGGCACGGGGGTGAGCGCGGGTGAGAAGCAGCTCATCACGATCGCGCGGGCGTTCCTGTCCGACCCGGTGATCCTGGTGCTCGACGAGGCGACGTCGTCCGTGGACACGCGGACCGAGGTGCTCATCCAGAAGGCGATGGCGAAGCTGGCGCACGGGCGGACGTCGTTCGTGATCGCGCACCGGCTGTCGACGATCCGGGACGCGGACACGATTCTGGTGATGGAGGACGGGGCGATCGTGGAGCAGGGGGCGCACTCGGAGCTGCTGGCTGCCGATGGTGCTTACGCGCGGTTGTACAAGGCGCAGTTCGCGCAGGCGGTGGCGGAGGTGGACTGAGGGGTTGCCCGGCGTCGGGGTGCCTCCCCCACTCTCGGCTTCGCTCGAGCGGGAGGTGCCCCCACCGCCCACCCGTGCCGCCCCAGCGGCACGACTGCCCGCAGCGGCGGCGGGGCCCCGGCTCACTCCAGGTAGCCCCTGAGTTGGTCCGCGTAGGCGTGGTCGCGGAGTTTGTTGAGGGTCTTGGACTCGATCTGGCGGATGCGTTCCCGGGTGACGCCGAAGATGCGGCCTATCTCCTCCAGCGTGCGGGGGCGGCCGTCGACCAGGCCGTAGCGGAGCTGGACGACCTTGCGTTCGCGTTCGCCGAGGGTGGAGAGCACCGCGTCCAGGTGCTGGCGCAGCAGCAGGAACGCGGCCGTCTCGACGGGGCTGGCGGCGTCGCCGTCCTCGATCAGGTCGCCGAGGGCGACGTCGTCCTCCTCGCCGACCGGGGCGTGCAGCGAGACCGGCTCCTGGGCCAGGCGCAGCACCTCGCCGACCCGCTCGGGGGGCAGCTCCAGGTGGGCGGCGACCTCCTGCGGAGTCGGCTCGTAGCCGCGTTCCTGGAGCATGCGGCGCTGCACGCGGACGACCCGGTTGATCAGCTCCACGACGTGGACGGGGACGCGGATGGTGCGGGCCTGGTCGGCCAGGGCACGGGACATGGCCTGGCGGATCCACCAGGTGGCGTAGGTGGAGAACTTGTAGCCCCGGGCGTAGTCGAATTTCTCCACGGCCCGGATCAGCCCCAGGTTCCCCTCCTGGACCAGGTCGAGCATGGTCAGCCCGCGTCCGACGTACCGCTTGGCCACCGACACCACGAGCCGCAGGTTCGCCTCGATCAGCCGCCGCTTGGCGAGGCGCCCCAGGACGACGAGCCGGTCGAGGTCGAGGGCGAGGCGGCTGTCCAGGTCGGGGGTGCGCCGCAGCTTCTCCTCGGCGAACAGCCCGGCCTCCACGCGCCGGGCGAGGTCGACCTCCTCGGCCGCGGTGAGCAGCGGGATCCGGCCGATCTCGCGCAGGTACTGCCGGAACAGGTCGGAGGAGGGCCCGCCGGACTCCGTGCGGGTGGGCGGCGGCGGTCCGGCGGAGTCGGGAGCGACCACGGGGTCGGCGGGGTCGGGGTCCGGGTCGCCGGGGTGGTGCACGGCCGGCACCGCACCGGGCTGCGCGGGCATCGCGACGAGGACGCCGCGCTCCGCGTCCGGCTCCGCGCCGCCGGTACTGGTGTCGGTCTGGGTGAGGGTCTGGGTCTGCACGGGGGCGACCTCCAGGATGGACGCGGCCGGCGGGGGCCGGCGGCGGTACTTCGGGGACGGAGTCGGCTGGCTCGCCGCTGTCCGTCCCGCTCGCGTCGAACGCGGCCGCGGGGACCGGCGAACCGCCGGGACGGGCCCCAGGGCACCGCCCCCAGTGTGGGGTACGACACATCGCCGCCACGAGGGGCGTGCGGTGACTTTTTGCGTCCGGGCCGTGACCGACGGGTTACCCGCGGGTGTTCACACGGGTGCCGGCGCGGCCGCCTCTAGAGCGCGGCGGCGCCGTGTTCGCGCAGGGTCTGGTCGTACTGCTGGAGGACCCACAGCTCGTTCTGTACGGCGGCCAGTTCGGCGGGGTCGCCGTGGCCGGAGAGGCGGGTGAGGCGGCCGGTGATGTCGCGGATGCGGCGCTCGACGGCGCGGCGGCGGACGGTGACCAGCTGGGCGCCCGCGTAGACCTCGTCGACGTCCTTCACGCCCCGGTGGAGCATGATCGCCTCGACCGCGAGTTCGGTGACCATGGCGCGGACGGCGTCGTCGGGGGCGGCGTCGCGGACCCGGACCAGGTAGTCGTGCGGGTCCTGGACGCCGAACTCGGCGCCGCCGGCCTCCAGGATCGCCTCGCGTACGGCGGTGTAGGGCGGGGCGGTGAACTCGTCGACGCCGTACGCGTCGAAGGCCGGGGAGACCAGCTCGGGGCGCTGGAGGGCGAGCTTGAGCAGCTCGCGCTCGGTGGCGAAGACCGGGTTGCGGAGGTTGAGCGCCGGGCCGCCCCGGGGGCCGGGACCGGCCTGGCCGGCGTACTGCTGCGGGGCGCCGCCGCTGCCGCGCTGCTGCCGGTCGGGGGCGGGGCCCTTGCCGCCGCGGTCGCGGGCCCAGCGGGCCAGCTGGCCGATCCGCTTGACCACGAACTGGGTGTCGAGGATGCCCAGCATGCCGGCGAGCTGCACGGCCACCTCGTGCTGCGCCCCGCTGTTCTTGATCCGGGCGACGACCGGGGCGGCCTCGTCCAGGGCGGAGGCGCGGCCGGCCGGGGTGTCCAGGTCGTACCGGCCGACGATCTGGCGCAGCGCGAACTCGAAGAGCGGGGTGCGCGGCTCGACCAGGTCGGCGACCGCGTCGTCGCCCTTGGCCAGGCGCAGGTCGCAGGGGTCCATGCCGTCGGGCGCGATGGCGATGTAGGTCTCGGCGGCGAACTTCTGGTCGTCCTCGAAGGCGCGCAGGGCCGCCTTCTGGCCGGCCGCGTCGCCGTCGAAGGTGAAGATCACGCGGGCCGAGCCGTTGTCCATGAGCAGGCGGCGCAGGATCTTGATGTGGTCGCCGCCGAAGGCCGTGCCGCAGGTGGCGATGGCCGTGGTGACGCCGGCCAGGTGGCAGGCCATGACGTCCGTGTAGCCCTCGACGACCACGGCGCGGGACGCCTTCGCGATGTCCTTCTTCGCGAGGTCGATGCCGTACAGGACCTGGGACTTCTTGTAGATCGCCGTGTCGGGGGTGTTCAGGTACTTGGGGCCGTTGTCCGACTCGTAGAGCTTGCGGGCGCCGAAGCCGACGACGTCGCCGCCGATGTCGCGGATGGGCCACATCAGCCGGCCCCGGAACCGGTCGATGGGGCCGCGGCGGCCCTCCTGGGCGAGCCCGGAGAGCAGCAGCTCCTTGTCGCTGAAGCCCTTGCCGCGCAGGAAGCGGGTGAGGTGGTCCCAGCCCTGGGGGCTGTAGCCGACGGAGAAGTGCTCGGCGGCGGCCTGGTCGAAACCGCGGTCGGCGAGGAAGGCGCGGCCGGTGTCGGCCTCGGGGCCGCTCGCCAGCTGCTCCGCGTACCACTGGGCGGCGATCTTGTGGGCCTCGACCAGGCGGATGCGCTCACCGCGCTGGTGGGCGGGGTTGTACCCGCCCTCCTCGTAACGCAGGGTGATGCCGGCCTGGCCGGCCAGGCGCTCGACCGCCTCCGAGAAGGTGAGGTGGTCGATCTTCATCACGAACGTGATGGTGTCGCCGCCCTCCTGGCAGCCGAAGCAGTGGAAGAACCCCTTGCTCGGACTGACCTGGAAGGACGGCGACTTCTCGTCGTGGAAGGGGCACAGCCCCTTCAGGTTGCCGCCCCCGGCGCCTCGCAGCTGGAGGTACTCCGAGACGACGGCGTCGATCGGGACCGCGTCCCGTACCGCCTTCACGTCCTCGTCGTTGATCCGTCCTGCCACGCGTGAAGTCTACGGGGCGGCACCGACATGCTCGGACGGACCGACAGCTATGCGACGAGGCTTTCGAGGGATACGCGCGGGTTCGCCAGTGCCTCCGTGTCCACCGGGGACTTCGAGCGGATCAGCTGCTGGATCGGCTCCGTGACGTCCCACACGTTGACGTTCATCCCGGCCAGCACCCGGCCCTCCTTGACCCAGAAGGCGATGAACTCCCGCTTCGCCGCGTCCCCGCGGATCACCACCTGGTCGTACGATCCCGCCGGCGCCCAGCCGGAGTACTCCATGCCCAGGTCGTACTGGTCGGTGAAGAAGTAGGGCACGCGGTCGTGGGCGAGATCCTTGCCGAGCATCGCGCGGGCCGCGGCCGGGCCGCCGTTCAGGGCGTTGGCCCAGTGCTCCACGCGCAGGCTGGTGTCGAAGAGTGCGTGGTGGAAGGAGGCCACGTCGCCTGCGGCGTAGACGTCGGGGTCCGAGGTGCGCAGGTTCGCGTCCACGACGATGCCGCTGCCCTGGGCGCGGTCGGCGATCTCCAGCCCGGCGGCCTGGGCGAGCGCGGTGCGCGGTGCGGCGCCGATCGCGGCGAGCACGTCGTGCGCGGGGTGCTCCTCGCCGTCGTCGGTGCGGGCGGCCAGCACCATGCCGTCCTGGCCGACGATCTCGGTCAGCTTCACGCCGAAGCGGAACCGGACGCCGCGCGACTCGTGCAGCTCGGCGAAGACGGAGCCCAGCTCCGGGCCGAGGACGCCGTGCAGCGGGGTCGGTCCCGGCTCGATGACGGTGACCTCCGCCCCGTACTCGCGGGCCGCCGCCGCGACCTCCAGGCCGATCCAGCCGGCGCCGGCGATCACGAGGTGGCCGTTGTCCCGGCCGAGGGAGGAGAGGACGCCCTTGAGGCGTTCGGCGTGGGCGAGGCGGCGCAGGTGGTGGACGCCGGCGAGGTCGGTGCCGGGGACGTCGAGGCGCCGGGGCTCGGCGCCGGTCGCGATGAGCAGCTTGTCGTACCTGACGTGGGTGCCGTCGTCGCCGTAGTGGACGGTCTTGGCGGTGCGGTCGATCGCGACGACGGTCTGGCCGAGGTGCAGCTCGATGTCGTGCCGCGCGTACCAGGCGGGTTCGTGCACGAAGACGCTGTCGCGTTCCTCCTTGCCGAGGAGGTAGCCCTTGGACAGCGGCGGGCGCTCGTAGGGGTGGTCGCGTTCGTCGCAGATGAGGATCACCCGGCCGGTGAAGCCCTCCGTGCGGAGTGTCTCGGCCGCCTTCGCGCCGGCCAGGCCGCCTCCGACGATGACGAATGTCTGATCCGCGTCGACCACTTGTTTGCCTCCTCGTCAGGGTTCCGCCACATGCGAGCGTCCCGCACGTGGCGTGGTGCGGGAAGGGGGAGTGACCCGATCAGGCCACGGAGTGGCGCGTTTCGGCGCGCACGTGCCGCGTTCGGGGCCCCTGGGGCCTGTCGGATCACACCCGTCCCGTCGCCAGTGTCATCAATGCCCCGTCAGCCGGGCGTGAAGCGAGCGGGCCGAGGCGTCGGTGAGGGAGCCGATCTGGTCGACGATCACCCGCTTGCGGGCCCGGTCGTCGCCGGCCGCGTCGAACAGGGCGCGGAACTGCGGGTCGAGGCCGTCGGGGGCGCGGGCGGTGAGCGCCTCGGCCAGTTCGGCGACGACGATCCGCTGGTCGGCGCGGAGCGCCTCCTGCTCGGTGCGCTGCATGACGTACCGGACGGCGACCGCCTTGAGGACGGCGCACTCCAGGTGCGTCTCCCGGGGGACGACCAGCTGGGCGGTGTACCGGGTGAGCCGGCCGCCACCGTAGGCGGCTCTGGTGGCGGCCTCGGCGGCGAGGCAGAAGCGGCCGATGAGCTGGCTGGTGGCGTCCTTGAGCCGGGCCTGGGCGACGGCCGAGCCGTCGTACCCGTGCGGCCACCAGTCCTGGGCGAGGAGCCGGTCGAGGGCGGCGGCGAGTTCGGCGTGGTCGGTGCCGACGGGGACGTACCGGCCGACGGCGGCCTCGAAGACCGCCTCGCGCTCGGGGTCGGCGAGCAGGCAGTTCGGGTCGATGTGGCCGGCGTGCAGGCCGTCCTCGACGTCGTGCACCGAGTACGCCACGTCGTCGGCCCAGTCCATGACCTGGGCCTCGAAGCAGGTGCGGGCACCGGGGGCGCCCTCGCGGAGCCACTCGAAGACGGGCCGGTCGTCGTCGTAGACCCCGAACTTGGGCGAGGCCGGGTCGGTGGGGTGGGCGCCGCGGGGCCAGGGGTACTTGGTCGCGGCGTCGAGCGTGGCCCGGGTGAGGTTGAGGCCGACGGAGCCGTCCTCGGTGAACCGCTTGGGCTCGATGCGGGTGAGCAGCCGCAGCGACTGGGCGTTGCCCTCGAAGCCGCCGCAGTCCTCGGCGAACGCGTTGAGCGCCTGTTCGCCGTTGTGCCCGAAGGGCGGGTGTCCCAGGTCGTGCGCGAGGCAGGCCGCCTCGACGAGGTCCGGGTCGCAGCCGAGGGCGGCCCCGAGTTCCCGGCCGACCTGCGCGCATTCCAGGGAGTGCGTGAGGCGGGTGCGCGGGCTGGCGTCCCAGAGGGGGCTGCCCTCCCCCGGCGTCACGACCTGCGTCTTGCCGGCGAGGCGGCGCAGGGCGCCGGAGTGCAGGATGCGGGCGCGGTCGCGTTGGAAGGCGGTGCGACCGGGGCGTTTGTCCGGTTCCGGGGCGTAGCGGGCGACTGACGTGGGGTCGTACGGGGTGGGGGGTGCGGCGCCTTCCATGTCATGAACAGTAAGCGGAAGGTGTGACAGGTGGGGGCCTACGCGTGTGCCGGGCGGGGTTGTCGGGCGGGTGCGGGGCCCGCCGTGGCTGGTCGCGCCCGCTCGGCGGAGCCGCGATTCGAGACCGCCCGCGCCCCTTCGGCAGCGCTGTCGTAGCGGTGCAGCAGCAGGCGTGCCATCGCCGGATGGGTGCCCAGGGGGGCCGACGCGATCCACGGGGCCGCTGCCGCGCACTCCGTCGCGAAGCGGCCCGGGGCCGTGAAGCAGGAGGCGACGGCCACGCGACGGTGGCCCCGGGCCGTGAGGGCGCGTACCGCCTCCGGGACCGTCGGGGACGACGCCGAGGCGTAGGCCGGGAGTACGGGGACGCCCAGGCGGGCGGCGAGGAGGGTGGCCGTGCGGGCGGTGTCGGCCGCGGAGTCCGGGGCCCGGGAGCCGGCGGAGGCGAGGACGACGGCGTGGTCCGGCCCCGCGTGGGCGGGCCAGCCGGCCTCCAGGAGACGGTCCTGGAGGGCGTCCACGAGGAGGGGGTGCGGGCCGAGCGGGGCGGCGACGCGGGTGCGGGCCGGGGACTCGGCAGCCATCTCGGGGATGTCGCGTCCCACGTGGTGACCGCGGCTGAGGAGGAGCGGGACCAGGACGGCCTCCCCGTCACCGAGGGCTGCCAGCGTGTCGGGCAGCAGGGGCGCGTTCAGCTCGATGTGCCCGAGGTGCACCGGCAGGGCGGGGCGCAGGGCGCGGACCCGGTCGAGGAGGGCCCGTACGGTGCTCAGCGCGCGTGGGTCGCGGCTGCCGTGGGCGACGAGGACCAGGGCGGGTGTGCCGCCGGTGGCCGCTGTGCTCCTCTTGCTCATCACTGTCGTCGCCGTCATGCACCGAGGGTGGCGGTGGCACGTTGCCTTTGCGTTGCGTGGATGTCACGGGGATTTTCCGTCGGGCCGCGGTGCGAGGTCCGCCGCGTGTGAGCGTACGGCGAACCGGACGGCGCGCCCGGACGTCCCTGGTGGCAGGAGACCGACCGGGGAGGGACCGTCCGATGCGCCGCCCGAGCTTTCGCAGACCGCGCCTGCCGCGCACCCGCAGGGGGCGGCGGAGGCTGGTCCAGGTGGTCGTGGCCGGGTGCGTGCTGGCGCTGTTGCCGGCGACGTGGATGCGCCTGGTCACCGGCGACCGGCTGCGCACCACGGCCGACGTGCCCCGTACCGAGGTCGCGGTCGTCTTCGGCGCCGGGCTGTGGGACGGGGAGCCCTCGCCGTACCTCGCGCACCGGCTGGACGCGGCGGCCGAGCTGTACCGCGCCGGGCGCATCGAGGTGGTGCTCGTGAGCGGGGACAACAGCCGCGAGGAGTACGACGAGCCGGACGCCATGCGCGCCTACCTCGTGCGGCACGGCGTGCCCGACGGGCGGATCGTCAGCGACTACGCGGGATTCGACACCTGGGACTCCTGTGTCCGCGCGAAGAAGATCTTCGGGGTGGACCGGGCGGTGCTGATCAGCCAGGGCTTCCACATCCGGCGGGCGGTGGCGCTGTGCCAGGAGGCGGGGGTGGCGTCGTACGGCGTCGGGGTCGACGACAAGCACGACGTGACCTGGTACTACGGCGGCGCCCGGGAGATCCTCGCGGCGGGCAAGGCGGTGCTGGACGTGGTCTTCGAGCCGGATCCGCACTTCCTCGGGCCGAGGGAGCCGGGGGTCGCGCGGGCGCTCGCCGACGCGGGGTGACGCGGTCCTCACCGCGGCCCGGCGGCGGCGGGGAGGTCGTCGTCCCCGCCGTGTAACAGGGCGCCGCCCGGTCGCGTAACACGGAAGCCGCAGGCTGGGCGGCATGCAGAACACCGGCCCGCGCAATCCCGCCACCACCCCCACGCACTGCCCGTACTGCGCCCTGCAGTGCGGGATGAATCTGACGCCCGCCGCCGAGGGGACCGTCGAGGTGAGCGAGCGGGCGGACTTCCCGGTGAACCGGGGCGCGCTGTGCGGCAAGGGGCGTACGGCTCCCGCGGTGCTCGCGTCGGAGGCGCGGCTGACCTCGCCGCTGGTGCGTTCCGGCGACGGGGAGCTGGTGCCGGCCTCGTGGGACGAGGCGCTGGACCGGGTCGCCCGCAACCTGGCCCGCACGCGGGCGGCGCGCGGCGCGGACGCGCTCGGGGTGTTCGGCGGGGGCGGGCTGACCAACGAGAAGGCGTACACGCTGGGCAAGTTCGCCCGGGTGGTGCTGGGCACCTCGCAGATCGACTACAACGGGCGGTTCTGCATGTCGTCGGCCGCGGCGGCCGGGACGAGGGCGTTCGGTCTCGACCGGGGGCTGCCGTTCCCGCTGGAGGACATCCCGAGGACCGGCTGCGTGATCCTCGTCGGGTCGAATCCGGCGGAGACGATGCCGCCGTCCCTCAGGTACTTCACGGAGCTGCGCGAGAACGGCGGCACGCTGATCGTCGTCGACCCGCGGCGGACGAAGACCGCGGAGCAGGCCGACCTGCACCTGGCGCCCCGGCCCGGCACCGACCTGGCCCTCGCGCTGGGCATGCTGCACCTGGTGGTCGCCGAGGGGCGGGTGGACGAGCCGTACGTCGAGGAGCGCACGAGCGGCTGGGAGGAGGCGCGGGCCGCGGCGATGGCGCACTGGCCGGAGTACGTGGAGCGGATCACGGGGGTGTCCGTGCCCGAACTGCGGGAGGCGGTGCGGCTGTTCTGCGCGCCCGAGGCGGCGATGGTGCTGACCGCGCGCGGGCCCGAGCAGCAGGCCAAGGGCACGGACACGGTGGGCGCGTGGATCAACCTGTGCCTGGCGACCGGGCGGGCGGGGCGTCCGCTGTCGGGGTACGGCTGTCTGACCGGGCAGGGCAACGGGCAGGGCGGACGCGAACACGGGCAGAAGGCCGACCAGTTGCCCGGCTACCGCAAGCTGACCGACCCGGCGGCGCGGCGGCACGTCGCCGAGGTGTGGGACGTGGACCCGGACTCGCTGCCGGGTCCCGGGCGCAGTGCGTACGAGCTGCTGGACGCGCTGGGCACGGACATCGGGTCGTTGCTGGTGATGGGCTCCAACCCGGTGGTGTCGGCGCCCCGCGCGGCGCACGTCGAGGAGCGGCTGCGGTCGCTGGACTTCCTGGCCGTGTGCGACGTGGTGCTCTCCGAGACGGCGGCGCTGGCGGACGTCGTACTGCCGGTGACGCAGTGGGCGGAGGAGTCGGGGACCACGACCAGTCTGGAGGGGCGGGTGCTGCTGCGGCGGCGCGCGATCACCCCGCCCGAGGGCGTCCGCAGCGACCTGGAGGTGCTGCACGAGCTGGCCGCCCGGCTCGGCGTGGAGAAGGGCTTCCCGACCGAGCCCGAGGAGGTCTTCGAGGAGTTGCGCCGGGCGAGCGCGGGCGGACCGGCGGACTACTCCGGGATCGACTACCGGCGGCTGGCGCGGGAGAACGGGGTGTTCTGGCCGTGCCCGGCGGCCCCGGACGGGGAGGCCGTGTCCCATCCGGGCACCCCGCGCCTGTTCCTCGACCGGTTCGCGACCGGCGACGGGCGGGCGAGGTTCGTGCCCGTCTCGCACCGGCCGAGCGCCGAGGAGCCGGACGACGTGTACCCGGTGCTGCTGACCACGGGGCGGGTGGTGGCGCAGTACCAGTCCGGCGCGCAGACCCGGCGGGTGGACGAGCTGAACGCCGCCGCACCCGGCCCCTTCGTGGAGCTGCACCCGAGGCTGGCGGCGCGGCTGGGGGTGGCCGAGGGCGATCGGCTGGCCGTCGTCTCCCGGCGCGGCCGGGCGGTGGCGCCGGCCCGCATCACCACCGGCATCCGTCCCGACACCGTGTTCATGCCCTTCCACTGGCCGGGCGAGGGACGTGCCAACACCCTGACCAACCCGGCGCTCGACCCGACCTCGCGGATGCCGGAGTTCAAGGTGTGCGCGGTGCGGGTGGAGGCGGCGCGGTAGCCGTCGCCTCGCAGGGTCATCCTCTCCCCTCATGATCTCCACGCCGGCGCTATGGACTTGTCATGTCCGGGGCCTTTGAATCCGAGTCAGTAACCAGGCCCCCGTTATGTTTTCCGCGGTCCTGCAAGAGGGCCGCTGGCCTCCGAGCCCGGCATGACTGTGTCCCCCTGTTGAACCGTATGACCTGGGGGGTGGTGTTCACCGGGCCCGAGAGGTGCCGTCGGAGACGCTGATGAGAGGTCCGGCCACCGTCCGGTCCGGTGCAATACCGGGCAGTTCACGGGCGGCAGGTCTGCATAACGTGGATGCGCGCGTACGACACCGATGCCCAGGCCAGCCGTGCCAAAGGAAGTGGAGAGCACGATGTTCGACACCGGCGACGTGGACGTCTTCCTCGGCCTGGACGTCGGCAAGACCGCCCATCACGGCCATGGACTGACCCCGGCCGGCAAGAAGGTCTTCGACAAGCCCCTGCCCAACAGCGAGCCGAAGCTGCGGGCCGTCTTCGACAAGCTGGCCGCGAAGTTCGGCACCGTCCTGCTGGTCGTGGACCAGCCCGCCTCTATCGGAGCCCTGCCGCTGACCGTCGCAAGAGACGCGGGCTGCAAGGTCGCCTACCTGCCGGGCCTGGCGATGCGGCGGATCGCCGACCTCTACCCGGGCGAGGCCAAGACCGACGCGAAGGACGCCGCGGTCATCGCGGACGCCGCCCGCACCATGCCCCACACCCTGCGGTCCCTGGAACTCACCGACGAGATCACCGCCGAGCTGACCGTCCTCGTCGGCTTCGACCAGGACCTCGCGGCCGAGGCCACCCGCACCTCCAACCGCATACGCGGTCTGCTCACCCAATTCCACCCCAGCCTGGAACGCGCCCTCGGCCCACGCCTGGACCACCAGGCCGTCACCTGGCTGCTGGAACGCTACGGCTCCCCCGCCGCACTGCGAAAAGCCGGACGCCGCAGGCTCGTTGACGGAATCCGGCCCAAGGCCCCGCGCATGGCCCAGCGGCTGATCGACGAGATCTTCGACGCGCTCGACGAGCAGACCGTCGTCGTTCCCGGCACCGGCACGCTCGACATCGTCGTCCCGTCGCTGGCCCGCTCGCTCGCGGCTGTTCACGAACAGCGCCGAGCTCTGGAAGCACAGATCGGGCAGCTGTTGGAGAAGCACCCTCTTTCCCAGGTCCTGATCTCGATGCCGGGGATCGCGATCAGGACCGCTGCCACCTTGCTGGTCACCGTCGGCGACGGCACCAGCTTCCCCACCGCCGCCCACCTGGCCTCCTACGCCGGCCTCGCACCCGCGACAAAGTCGTCGGGAACCTCGATCCACGGCGAACACGCACCACGAGGCGGCAACCGGCAGCTCAAACGCGCGATGTTCTTATCCGCGTTCGCCGCCCTGCACGATCCCGCCTCCCGGACCTACTACGACCGATGCCGAGCCAGAGGAAAGACCCACACGCAGGCTCTTCTCCGCCTCGCCCGACAGCGGATCAGCGTGCTGTTCGCGATGCTCCGAGACGGCACTTTCTACGAACACCGAACCCCACGCCTCGCTTGACGAAAGACATAGAGGCACCCCCAGCGCCGAAAGCGCGCCCGTTCCGAGGAGATCGATGAGCCGAATACGGCACGTCAGCGGTTCCCGTCTCATCATGGCCGGCACCGCCGCCACCACCGCGACCCTCCTGGTCGCCGCCCTCGCCCCCGGCGCCACCGCGGCCGACCGGCCGGCCCCCTCCCCCGCCGCCGCCCTCGACAACGCGGCGGCGGCCCTGCTGGACCACGCCACCGAACTGAACCTGACGGGCGCTCAGGACACCGAGGCCCGCGACGTCATCGTCGACCAGGACGGCACCCAGCACGTGCGCTACGACCGCACCTACCGCGAACTCCCGGTACTGGGCGGCGACTTCGTGGTCCACCTCGGCCCCGACGGCGACTACCGCGGCGCCAACCGTGCGACCCGGACGCCGGTCTCCCTGTCCACCGTCACCCCGAAGCTGTCGGCACCCAAGGCCGCCGACCTGGCCGCGAACGCGCTGCGCGCCGTCAACCCGGGCGAGCTCCTCAAGAAGCTCACCGCCCAACCCGAGCTGGTCGTCGACGCCCTGCACGGCACCCCGAAGCTGGCCTGGCGGACCGACGCGGCCGCGCTGGACTCCCTCGGCAACCCCGTCGCGCGCACCGTGCTCACCGACGCGGGCACGGGCGCCCGCATCGACGCGTGGGACACCATCGAGACGGCGTCCGGCGACGGCGAGTCGCTGTACGGCGGCACGGTGCCGCTGGAGACGACGACGTCGGGATCCGCGTACCAGCTCAAGGACCCGACGCGCGGCGGCACGTACACGGGCGACGCGGAGAACCAGACCGACCTGTGCTTCCTCACCATCTGCCTGGTGCGGGCGCCCGCGACGCTGTTCACGGACGACGACAACCACTGGGGCACGGGGACCGCCGCCGACCGCGCCTCGGCCGCGGTGGACGCGCAGTACGGCACGGACGCCACCTGGGACTACTACAAGGACGTCCACGGCCGCAGCGGCATCGCCGGCGACGGCAAGGGCTCGTACAACCGCGTGCACTACGGCACCCGGTACAACAACGCCTTCTGGGACGACGGTTGCTTCTGCATGACGTACGGCGACGGTGACGGGACGACCTTCGGGCCGCTGGTCTCGCTGGACGTCGCCGGGCACGAGATGTCGCACGGCGTGACCTCGTCGACGGCGGCACTGACGTACTCGGGCGAGTCCGGCGGCCTGAACGAGGCGACCTCGGACATATTCGGCACGCTGGTGGAGTGGCACGCGGGCAACTCCACCGACGCCGGGGACTACCTGATCGGCGAGAACGTCGTCCGGGACGGCTTCGGGCGCGACGCGCTGCGCTACATGGACAAGCCCAGCAGGGACGGCAGTTCGGCCGACTGCTGGAGCACCTCGCTGGGCGACCTCGACGTCCACTACTCCTCCGGCGTCGCCAACCACTTCGCCTACCTGCTGGCCGAGGGCAGCGGCGCGAAGACCGTGGGCGGCGTGGCGTACGACTCCCCCACCTGCGACGGCTCCACCGTCTTGGGGATCGGCCGGGACAAGCTCGGTGACATCTGGTACCGAGCGCTGACGGTCTACATGACCTCGTCCACGGACTACGCGGGCGCCCGCACGGCCACCCTCAGCGCGGCCGGTGACCTGTACGGCACCGACAGTGACGAGTACGCCGCGGTCGGCGCGGCGTGGAGCGCGGTGAACGTGGTGGCCTGACGTCCGGTCCCGACCGGGCCCGTACTCGCTCCCTTACGCTTGCGACGAGACCACGGTGTGGACCGCGGTCCGTCGCGGCACGGGAACGAGGACGGGACCGATGAGCCTTCGCCAGTTCGAGTACGCCCTGGCTGTCGCCGAGCAGGGCTCGGTGACGGCCGCGGCGGAGATGCTGCGGGTCGCTCAGCCCTCCGTCTCCCAGCAGATCCGCGGCCTGGAGCGGGAGCTGGGCGTGGAGCTGTTCTCCCGCACGCCGACCGGTCTGGTGCCCACCGTGGCCGGCCGCGCGTTCCTGCGGGAGGCGGAGGTCGCGGTGAGCGCGGAGCGGCGGGCGCGGGCGACGGCCCGGGCCGGCGCCCACGAGCTGGTGGGCGAGCTGGTGGTCGCGGTGCAGATGGGCCTGGGCACGCGACAGCTGCCCGGCGCCCTGGCCGCGCTGCGCCGCCGCTTCCCGCGCCTCGAGGTCACCGTCTTCGAGGAGCCCAACCCCACCGAGCTGGAGCGGCTGGCCCGCGGTGGCGTGATAGACCTCGCCCTGATGGCCGGGCCCTGCGAGGAGGGCCTGTACGACGGCCACCACCTCGGCGACGAGGAGTTCGTCGTGGTGCTGGCCGCCGGGCACCCGCAGCTCGCCGCCGACCGGGTCGCGCTGCGTGACCTGGAGCGGGAGCCGTGGGTGCGGTTCGACCCCAACAGCGCGCTCGACGGCGTACTGGTGGACGTGCTGCGGGACAACGGGCTGGCCCCGACCACGGTCGCCCGCGTGTCCCAGACGGCGACGGCCGTGCGCTGGGCCGCCCACGGGCTGGGGGTCACGTTCGTCCCGGCCTCCGCCGTGCCTCCCGGACACGAGCACCTCGTGCGCCCGCTGTCCCCGGTCGTCTCCCAGCCCGTCGTCGCCGCGGTGCGGCCCGGCGCGGGCCCGGCGGAGACGGCCCTGCTCGAGTTCCTGCGCCAGGAGACCTGGTACAAGTTCGCTCAGAGCTGGGTGGCGCCTCCGTCCACGGCGAGTTCGGCGCCGGTGGTGTAGGTCGCGTCGAAGGCGAGGAACGCGGCCGCCCGGGCGATCTCCTCGGGGGTGCCGAAGCGGCGCATGGGGTTGTCCGCGACCCGCTCCGCCTTGAATCGCGCGGCCTCCTCGGCGGTCATCTTCGCGTCCAGGGCTCCCGTGTCGACGGGGCCCGGGCTGACCGCGTTGACCCGGATCCCGCGCGGCAGCAGCTCACGGGAGAAGCTGCGGGCCATCGAGCGCAGCGCCGCCTTCCCGGCCGCGTAGACGCTGGTGTCCGCCATGCCGATGGCGTTCGCGACCGAGGTCGTGAGGACGACGCCGGCGCCCGTGCTCAGCAGCGGGGCGAGCTTCTGCACGGTGAACCAGGCGCCCTTGACGTTGATCGCGAACAGCTCGTCGTACGCCTCCTCGGTCGTCGATCCGAAGGGGGTGAGGGCCGCGACGCCGGCGTTGACGAACAGGGCGTCGACCGTGCCGAGTTCGGTCTTCACCCGGTCGGCGAGGGCGTCCAGGTCGGACAGTGAGGCCACGTCGCCCCGGACGCCTGTGGCGTTCTCGCCGAGCCGCTCCCGCGCGGCGTCGAGTGTGGCCTGCGAACGGCCGGTGATCACGACGCGGGCTCCGCCCTCCACCAGCAGTTCCGCCATCGCGAAACCCATTCCACTGCCGCCGCCCGTGATCACGGCATTCTTGTTGCTGTACCTACCCATTTCCGGGTCCCTTTTTTTGCAGGCTTCAGGCTTTTCCAGTTTCACTTCTTCCCGGGGGTCAGCTCCTGGGATATTCCCCGCCGTCCACGGCGAGGTTGGTCCCGGTCACCCAGCCCGCCCTCTCCGACACGAGGAACAGCACCGCGTGGGCGATGTCGTCGGGCCGGCCGTCGCGTCCCAGCGGGGCGGTACCGGTCGCGCCCGGTCCGGCGTCGAGGCTCGCCCAGTACTCCCGGGTCTCCTCTCCGCCGGGGGTGGAGGTCCGGCCGGGACTGACGGTGTTGACCCGGACGCCGGAGGGCGCCAGGGTCGCGGCCAGTCCGGCGCTGTAGTTGTCCAGCGCCGCCTTCGCCGCCTGGTAGTGCAGGAACGGGGGTGCCGGGGGCGCGACCGCGGCCGAGGAGATGTGCACGATCGCTCCCGAGCGCCGTTCCCGCATGCCCGGCACCAGCAGCGAGTTCAGCCGGACCGACGCGAGGAGGTTCAGGTTCAGCGTGTCCAGCCACTCCTCGTCGGGGATGACCAGGCCGTCCTTGTGGGGCCGCGCCCCGCCCGCGTTGTGGACCAGGACGTCCACCCCGCCGAGCTGCTCCCGCGCGGCCGCGGCGAGCGCCTCCGCCCCGGCGCGGGTCCCCACGTCCGCCTGCACGAAGGCGGCCCCCTCCGGCGCCGCGCTCCTCGCCGACCTGGCGGTGGTGAGCACCTCGGCGCCCGCGTCCAGGAGGCGGCGGACAATCGCCGCTCCGATTCCGCGCGTACCGCCCGTGACGAGGGCCCGCTTTCCAGCGAGTTCCCTGCTCTGCGAATTGTCCGACTCGTTTTCCTTCACGGCCATGGCGTTATCCCTTTCACATTCGCATGATTACCCCCACACGGTAGGTCCGGGAATTGAAGGGAGGCAAAGACGAAATTGCAGCAGCAGCCATAGGAAGCCCCTATGGCGCTTCCTGTGGGCGCTTCCTATGGCGCCTCACGCGCCGTCGTAGGGCCGCTTCTCCTTCGCCTCCCGCAGGGCGCGCCCCCACCACACCACCTGGTCGAGCATCGCCTTGGCCGCCGCGTCCGGTCCCGAGGGGTCCCTGAGCCTGCCCTCGTCGTCGAAGGAGGCGCCCGCGTTGTGGAAGGAGACGGTGTCGCGGACGGTGACGGCGTGCAGTTCGGCGAATACCTGGCGCAGGTGCTCCGCGGCGCGCAGGCCGCCGGCCAGACCGCCGTAGGAGACGAGACCGACGGGCTTGGCCCGCCATTCGGTGAAGTGCCAGTCGATGACGTTCTTCAGGCCCGCCGGGAACGAGTGGTTGTACTCGGGGGTGAGCACGACGAACGCGTCGGCGGCCGCCAGTTTCGGGGTGATCTCCGCCAGTGCGGCACTCGCCTGCGGGGTCCGGGCGAAGGTGGTGGGCAGCTCGGTCCCGGCGACGTCCACCACCTCCGGGACCAGGTCGTCGTGGGCCTCGAGGTGGTTCTTGAGCCAGTCGGCGACGACGGGGCCGAAGCGGCCGTGCCGGTTGCTGCCGACGAGCAGGGTCACACGCAGCGGTGCGGTCGTGGTGTCCATACGGGAGAGCCTGATACCTCAACCTTGCTCGAGGTCAAGCCGAGACGCCCGCGGGCTCGTTCGGAGGCACCGGTCACCCGTTCACACCCGCGCCCCGCGCCCCTCCGGATCTTTTCGGAACCGGCCCGCCGCACGCCCGTGACCTGCCCGAACGCTGTCCGGTGCCGGGCGTTCGGGAGCGCGGGAGACACCCGTTCATCCCATTCCCCGCGCGTTCTCGGGGGGCGGGCCGGGTCCGGTGCCACTTTCCTCGGTAGGGCAGGGGCCACCGAAGAGCTCAAAGGAGCACCGATGCGACGTACCGCCCGCCTGCTGACCGGTACCGCGCTCGCCGCCGCGGCCGTCGGTCTGACCACCGCGGCCCCGGTGTACGCCGGGGAAGCCGGCTCCGCCGGCGGCGGTCTGACGGTGTATCCGTCCTCGGTCGTGCCGGGCGAGCGGGCCGTGGTGACGACGCCGGCGTGCGGCGAGGGCGGCTCGGCGGCGGGTGACGCCAGCGCGGTCGGCGCGGGCGCCTTCACGCTGGCGCCGGGCACCGGCGAGGGCGGGGCGAGCGGCCACTTCGAGGTGCCGCCGAGCGCGCAGCCGGGGACGTACGAGATCGTCGCGACCTGTGGGGACGACGAACGGCGGGTGACGGGCGACCTGGTGGTCACGCTGACCTCGGCCGCCGCGCAGGTGTACCCCAGAGGAAGCGTGAAGACGGGGGTCGGCGGCGCTCTTGGCCCCGATCCCGTGCAGACCGCGGCCGGCGTGGCGGCTCTCGCCGTCGCCGCCGCGGGCGGTACCTGGCTCCTGCATCGCCGGGCGAGAGGCGACGGGATCTGACGGGCACCCTCCGCTGCCCGTCCGCCGGTACCGCACTTCCCCACCCCCTCCGGGTCCGACGCCCCTCGCGGCCCGGAGGGGGCAGGGGACCTCCAGGTTTCCGAGGGAGAGGGGACGTCATGCGCAGGGTCAAGGACACCGCGATAGCGGGCGTCACCGTGGTCGCCCTCTGCTGCGGGGCGTGGCTCCTGCTGGGCGGCGCCCACACCGAGGCTCCGCCGCAGCCGTCGGCCGCACAGGCCCGCACCGGCCAGGAGGGCCGGTCCGACCGGGGCGCCGCCGCACCCGCGCTGCCGCCCTCCCCGCCGGACCGTATCCGCATCCCGGCGATCGGCGTGGACGCCCCCTTCGCAGCCCTCGGCCTTACGGCATCCGGCAGCCTGGACGTGCCGCCCGCCGAGAAGAAGAACCTCGCCGGCTGGTACGAGGCCGGCACCACCCCGGGCGAGACGGGCACCGCGATCGTCGCCGGTCACGTCGACAACGCCGAGGGCCCCGCCGTCTTCTACCGCCTCGGCGCCCTCAAGAAGGGCTCCACGATCGAGGTCGACCGGCGCGACGGCGGCGTCGCGGTCTTCACGGTGGACGCGGTGGAGGTCTACGCCGCCGACGCCTTCCCCGACGAGAAGGTCTACGGCGCCGCGAACCGCCCCGAACTGCGCGTCATCACCTGCGGCGGCGCCTACTCACGCAGTACCGGCTACCAGGGCAACGTGGTCGTCTTCGCCCACCTCACCGGCAGCCGGTGAGGGATTCAGTACGTGCGCCTTCCCCCACGCGCCGAGCGGCACCAGCGCCTCGTTGAGGGCGACGCCCCGGGCGGTCAGCGAGTACTCCACACGGGGCGGCACCTCGCGGTACTCCTCGCGGTGCACGATGCCGTCGGCCTCCAGCTCCCGCAGCTGCGCGGTGAGCACCTTCTCGGTGACGCCCGGCAGCGCGCGGCGCAGCGCCCCGAAGCGGTACATCCCCTCGCCGAGGGCCCACAGGATCAGTACCTTCCACTTCCCGCCGATCACGTCGATCGCCGCGTCGACCCCGCAGTGGTACGCCCCCGGCCGCCCTGCCGTCCCCATACCCGTCATACCCGTCACCCCGTCCCTGCCCGCTGCCTGCATGCTTCCGCCGCGGTAACCACCCACTCGCAAGTACGTACTTGAGCGGTCTCCGGCCCCGGCGGAGCCTGAACACCATGACCGACAAGACACCCGCCGCCCGTATTCCGCTCACCGTTCTCGGCGCCGGCGCCATGGGCACCGCCCTGGTACGCGCCTGGCTCGCCGCGGGCCACCCCGTGACCGTCTGGAACCGTACCGCCGCCCGCGCCGAGGCCCTGGCCGCCGAGGGTGCGACGCTCGCCGCGAGCGCCGCCGAGGCGGTGGCCGCGAGCCGCCTGGTGATCGTCTGCCTGCTCGACGACACCACGGTCGGCGCGGCCCTGGACGGGGCCGACCTGACCGGGCGGGACCTGGTGAACCTCACCACCGGGACGCCCGCCCAGGGCCGCGCCCGCGCCACGTGGGCGGTGGAGCGCGGAGCCCGTTTCCTGGACGGCGGGATCATGGCCGTACCGCCGATGATCGGGTCCCCCGACTCCGGCGGCTACGTCTTCTACAGCGGCTCCCCCGACCTGTTCGACGAGCACCGGGACACCCTCGCCGTGCCGGCCGGCACCCGTTACGTGGGCGAGGACGCGGGGTTCGCGGCGCTGCACGACGTGGCGCTGCTGAGCGCCATGTACGGCATGTTCGCGGGCATGGCGCACGCCTTCGCGCTGATCGGTCCGGAGGACATCGCCCCGAAGGACTTCGCGCCGCTGCTGGTGTCGTGGCTCGGCGCGATGTCCGGCTCGGCGCACAAGGCCGCCGACCAGCTGGCGAGCGGCGACTACGGCAAGGACGTCGTCTCCAGCCTGGCGATGCAGGTGGCGGGCAGCGCGACGCTGCTGCGCACAGCGGAGGAGCAGGGGGTGAGCCCCGAGCTGCTGACGCCGTACCTGGCACTGATGGAACGGCGGGTCGCCGAGGGGCACGGGGAGGAGGACACGACGGGGGTGGTGGAACTGCTGAGCCCGCGTCGGGCTGCGGCGGACCGTCCCTAGACGAATGAGTCCGATCAGGCGTGGTTCTCCGTGTCGCCCGTTGCGGTTTCCCGAAACGACGCGGTGGCTGCCTCGAGGCACGTGGCGAAGTCCGCCTGCTCGCCTGCGTCGAGCCACTGGTCGAAGGCGTTCTGGAAGATGAGTGCGGCGATCTGCGCCGCGAGGCGCGCCCTGCGGGGTTCGGTGCCGCGTTCCCGGAGTGCGTCACCGATCGCGGCGGTGACGGCGGCGAATTTGGTGCGCTCGCGCTCCTGGAGCTCCGCGCTGGCGCTGATCACGGCTCGACGCTCGGCGGCGTGCTCGATGTGGGCGGTCAGCTGGACGCCGGCCTCGGCCAGGGCTGCCAGGGCGGTGGACAGCGGGGTCCCGGCGTCGGCGGCGCCGAGGACGGCCTGGTGCAGCGCGACGGGAAGGCGTTCGGAGCCCGCGAAGAGGACCTCGCGCTTGTCGGGGAAGTAGCGGAAGTACGAGCGCCGGGTGATGCCGGCGCGCTCGGCGATCTGCGTCACGGTCACCTGCTCGTAGCCCAGCTCGGAGTACAGCTCCAGTGCCGCCTCGGTCAGGCGTTTCTGCGTTCCCGGGTCCCATCGCGCCATGGTGTGACCCTAACAAATGATGTCTCACTGTGTCATCAGTGCTAGCCTAGGTGATGACACAGTGAGACATCAGGTGGCATCGGTTCTTGGCGGGCCGATCCCCGAGAGGAGCGACCATGACACGCGACGTGGACCATGACGAGCAGACGGGTGCGGTGTGGATCCTGGGCGCCACCGGCCGGATCGGCTCCGCCGTCGCCGGCGACCTGGCCGTCCGGGGGGTTCCGCTGGCCCTGGTCGGACGCGATCGCGACCGCCTGCGCAAGGTCCAGGCGGATCTGGGTAAGGGCGACTTGGTGAAAATCGTGGTCGCCGACACCACCGAAAAGATCGCGGAAGAGATCCGTCGGGAGCGGCCCGCCGTAGTCGTCAACACCATCGGCGAGTACGCCGCCACAGCCCTGCCCCTCGCCCGCGCCTGCATGCCGGACGGGCACTACGTGGACCTTGCCGCCGACCTGACCGCGGTCAGCCGGCTGCTGGACCTGGACCAGGAGGCCGAAGCGGCGGGCAGCACTTTGGTGACCGGTGCCGGATTCGGCGTCCTCGGCACCGAGGCCCTCGTCGTCAAACTCTGCGAAGACCGCCCCACCCCCGCCCGGGTCCGTGTCGATGCCATCGGTTCGGTCGCCATGAAGGCCGGGCCCCTGGGCGCCGCCTTCGCCGCCGGCATGATCGACACGCTGGTCACCGGCGGACGGCTCTACGCGAACGGCCGGCTGGTCGAGACCCGGCTCGGCGGTGACGTCCAGCACCTCACCCTCCCCGACGGACAGAGGGTGAAGACGGCCGGCGCCCCCCAGGGCGAACTCGTCGCCGCGCAGCGGGCCAGCAACGCACCCGAGGTCACGGTCACTTCAGGTCTGGCGCCCACGGGCGCGATCGTACGTGCCCTCCTTCCCCTCATCGGGAAGCTGCTGTCCTTCCCGGCGCTGCGCAACTTCGCCGTCCGCAGGATGGCCGGGGTCAAGCTCAAGGCGACCCCCCGCCCTCGCCCGCACTCCTGGGGCCATGCCGTCGTCACCTGGCCCGACGGAACCCGGCGCGAAGGGTGGCTGCGCGCCGACGACGGTATGGACTACACGGCCAATGTGGCCGCCGAGACGGCTCTGCGCCTCGCTCGCGGCGAAGGCAAGCCCGGCGCCCACTTCCCCGCAGCCGCACTCGGCCCCGACCTGGCAGTCGCCGCCGGCGGCACCTTCGTCCTCAACTGAGGGACGGGTCGCTCCATTCGGAAGCCGCCCAGCAGGGCTACGCCACCCACTGCTCCCACGCCAGGTTCGCCACCAGCGCGAACACCACCGTCAGCAGGACGACGCGGACGAAGCCGCTGCCCTTCTTGAGGGCCGTGTGGGCGCCGAACATGCCGCCTGCCAGGTTGAAGACGGCCATCAGGGCGGCCAGCTGCCACAGAACCGCGCCCTGCCAGGCGAACGTGGCGAGGGCGCCCGCGTTGGTGCAGCAGTTGACGATCTTGGCGGTGGCGGAGGCGGTCACCAGGTCCAGGTGGAGCAGGGCGGTTAGGGCCAGGACCAGGAAGGTCCCCGTGCCGGGGCCGATGAGTCCGTCGTAGAAGCCGATGCCGAGGCCCGCGAGGCCGATCGCGGCGAGGATCTGGCGGCGGGTGGCCGGGCCGGTGGCGGGCGCGGCGCCGAAGGCGGGCCGGAAGATCACGAAGGCGGCGACCGCGAGCAGCACCACCATGATCACCGGCTTCAGGACCTCGGTGCTCATCCCGGCCGCGAAGAAGGCGCCGCCCGATGATCCGGCCAGGGCCGCCAGGCCGATGCGCACGGCCGTGCGGACGTCCACGGGCGCCTTGCGGGCGTAGGTCACCGCCGCGCCCGTGGTGCCGACGATGGCGACCGCCTTGTTGGTGCCCAGCGCGTGCGCGGCGGGTGTCCCGGCGGGCAGGCCGAGGAGCAGGGCCGGCAGGAGCAGCAGGCCGCCGCCGCCGACCACGGCGTCGATCCAGCCGGCCGCGAGAGCGGCGAGGCAGAGCAGAACGACCGTGGTCAGCGATATGTCGGGCATGATCGCGACCCTATGGACGGGATGGATGTGCCGTCCATCGAGATGAGGGACTTCTGAGGTTGCCGCGCACCCGGCCGAGTCCCTCACATCCCTCCCCCACCCCCGCTGAGGGCAGCGTTCCCCGTGGGAAACAGAAGGGATGCGGCCGGGTAACACCCGCACCGCACGCTCGGTGTCATGACCTCGAATACGCGTGTGGTGGTGATCGGCGCCGGACTCGCGGGCGTGACGCTCGTCCGGCGGCTCGGTGAGCTGGGCACGCCCGCGCTGCTGGTCGGCGACGAGGAGCACCGCCCGTACAACAGGGTGCTGCTCGCCGAGGTGCTGGCCGGACGGTACAGCCCCGAGGTGATCGCCCTGCCCGCGCCGGCCGGGCTGACCCGCGCCCGGGTCACCGGCGTCGACCGGGCCGCGCGGACCCTGCGGTGCGCCGACGGGTCGGTGATCGCATACGACACGCTGGTCCTGGCCACCGGCTCCAACGCCGTGCTGCCACCCCTGCGCGGCCTGTTCACCCCGGACCACGAGCTGCCCGAGGGCGTGCACGCGTTCCGGACGATGGACGACTGTCTCGGGTTGTCGAAGGCGGTACGGCCGGGGGTGCGGGCCGTCGTGATCGGGGGCGGGCTCCTCGGAGTGTCCGCGGCCCGCGCGCTGGCCGTGCGCGGCGCCCAGGTCGTGCTGGCCCAGCAGTCCGAGCGGCTCATGGAGCGCCAGCTCGACCCGGGCGCCTCCGCGCTGGTCCGGCGCCACCTGGAGGACCTCGGCGTCGAGGTGCACACCGAGTGCCGGGTACGGGACGTACGCAGCGTCGGCGGGGCGGTGCGGTCGGTGGAGATGGCCGACGGGTACGCCCTCGGCGCCGATCTCGTCGTGCTCGCGTGCGGGGTCCGCCCGCGCGTCGGCCTCGCCCAGGAGGCCGGGCTGGAGGTCGGCAAGGGCGTCCTCGTCGACGACGAGCTGCGCACCTGTGACCCGCACATCCGCGCCGTCGGCGACTGCGCCCAGCACGCCGGACGCGTGTACGGGCTGGCCGCGCCCGCCCTCGAACAGGCCGGCGTGCTCGCCGAGCTGCTCGCCGGGAGCGGCACCGCCCGCTACACCGGCACCCGCTCACTGACCCGGCTCACCCTCGCCGGCCCCGACAGCCCCCTCGGGCCCGGCGTCCCCTTCGACCTCGCCGCGTTCGGCGAGACCGACCCCCGCCCCGGCGACGACGTCGTGCAGCTCGCCGACGCCACCCGGGGCACCTACCGCAAGGTCGTCGTCCGTGACGACCGGCTGGTCGGCGGGGTCCTGGTCGGCGAACTCGGCACCGTCGGCGCGCTGGCGCGCGCCTGGGAGGGAGCAGAGCCGCTCCCGTCCGACGGCGGCCCCCTGCTCCACCTGCTCACCAACGA
Organism: Streptomyces sp. BBFR51; assembly: GCF_044591655.1. Taxonomy (NCBI): domain Bacteria; kingdom Bacillati; phylum Actinomycetota; class Actinomycetes; order Kitasatosporales; family Streptomycetaceae; genus Streptomyces; species Streptomyces sp. BBFR51. The sequence goes on from NZ_CP172448.1 coordinate 2,779,537, forward strand.
CGGAGGCTCCTGATGACCGCCACCCCGGGGCCCACCCCCACGATCGTCCTCGTCGGCCACGGCATGGTCGGCCAGCGCTTCCTCGAGGCGCTCGCCGAGCGCGGCCTGACCGCCACGCACCGTGTCGTGGTGCTGTGCGAGGAGCCGCGTCCCGCATACGACCGCGTCCAGCTCACCTCGTACTTCTCGGGGAAGACCCCCGAGGACCTGTCGATGACCGACCCGGCCTTCATCGACGCGCACGGCATCGAGCTGCGCGTCGGAGACCCGGCCGAGACGATCGACCGGGAGGCGCGCAAGGTGACCGCCCGGTCGGGACTCGTCGTCGGCTACGACGTCCTCGTCCTGGCCACCGGCTCCTACCCCTTCGTCCCGCCGGTGCCCGGCAAGGACGCCGAGGGCTGCTTCGTCTACCGGACGATCGAGGACCTCCTCGCCATCGAGGAGTACGCCAGGACGCGGGCGACGACCGGCGCGGTGGTCGGCGGCGGACTGCTCGGCCTGGAGGCGGCCGGTGCGCTCAAGGGGCTCGGACTCGCCTCGCACATCGTGGAGTTCGCGCCGCGGCTGATGCCCGTGCAGGTCGACGACGGCGGCGGCGCGGCGCTGCTGCGCACCATCGAGGACATGGGCCTGTCCGTGCACACGGGCGTCGGCACCCAGGAGGTCGTGACCGGCGACGACGGTGCCGTCACCGGCATGAAGCTGTCCGACGGTTCCGAACTCGCCACCGACCTCGTCGTGTTCAGCGCCGGTGTCCGCCCCCGCGACCAGCTGGCCCGGGACTGCGGGCTCGCGGTCGGCGAGCGCGGCGGCATCGGCGTCGACGAGCAGTGCCGCACGGTCACCGACCCGCACGTGTTCGCGATCGGCGAGTGCGCGCTGGCCGCCGACGGCCGGGTGTACGGGCTCGTGGCACCCGGGTACGAGCAGGCCGAGACGGCCGCCGCGACCATCGCGGCCCAGGAGGCGTCCTTCACCGGCGCCGACCTGTCCACCAAGCTGAAGCTGCTCGGCGTGGACGTGGCCTCCTTCGGCGACGCGCACGGCGCCACCGCCGACTGTCTGGACGTCGTCTACTCCGACTCCCGCGCCGGGCTGTACAAGAAGCTGGTCGTCGGCCGCGACGGCACCCTGCTCGGCGGCATCCTGGTCGGCGACGCGGAGGCGTACGGCACCCTGCGCGCCTTCACCGGCTCGGTCCCGCCCGTCTCCCCCGAGTCGCTCGTACTGCCCGCCGGTGCCGGGGGCCCGGTCCAGCTGGGTCCGTCCGCGCTGCCCGACGACGCGGTGATCTGCTCCTGCCACAACGTCACCAAGGGCACCATCCGCGGCGCGGTGACGGAGCATTCCTGCACGACCGTGCCCGAGGTGAAGAAGTGCACCAGGGCCGGCACCGGCTGCGGCTCCTGCGTCAAGGTGCTCGGCCAGCTGGTCACCACCGAGCTGGAGGCGAGCGGCGTCGAGGTCGACAAGGGCCTGTGCGGCTGCTTCGCGCAGACCCGCGAGGAGCTGTACGAGATCGTCCTCGCCCTGCGGGTCACCTCCTACCGCGAGCTGCTGGACCGGCACGGCCGCGAGGGGGCCCGGGGCGGTGAGGGCTGCGAGGTGTGCAAGCCGGCGGTCGGCTCGATCATCGCCTCCCTGGCCCCGGCGATCGGCGCGAGCGGCTACGTCCTGGACGGCGAGCAGGCCGCGCTCCAGGACACCAACGACCACTTCCTCGCCAACCTCCAGCGCAACGGCTCCTACTCCGTCGTCCCGCGCATCCCCGGCGGCGAGATCGCCCCGGAGAAGCTCATCGTCATCGGCGAGATCGCCCGGGACTTCGGGCTCTACACGAAGATCACCGGCGGTCAGCGCATCGACATGTTCGGCGCCGGCGTCGAGCAGCTCCCGGTGATCTGGGCGCGGCTGGTGGACGCCGGCTTCGAGTCCGGGCACGCGTACGGCAAGTCGCTGCGCACCGTGAAGTCCTGCGTGGGGCAGACCTGGTGCCGCTACGGCGTCCAGGACTCGGTGCGCATGGCGATCGACCTGGAGCTGCGCTACCGGGGGCTCAGGTCCCCGCACAAGCTCAAGTCGGCGGTCTCGGGGTGCGCGCGCGAGTGCGCCGAGGCCCAGTCGAAGGACTTCGGCGTGATCGCCACCTCCAACGGCTGGAACCTGTACGTCGGCGGCAACGGCGGCGCCACCCCGCGCCACGCGGACCTCCTCGCGCAGGACCTCTCGGACGCCGAACTGGTCCGCCTGATCGACCGGTTCCTGATGTTCTACATCCGCACCGCCGACAAGCTGGAGCGCACCTCCACCTGGCTGGAGCGGCTCCCGGGCGGCCTGGACCACGTACGGGACGTCGTCGTGCACGACTCGCTCGGCATCTGCGACGAGCTGGAGTCCCTGATGGCCGCCCATGTCGCGCACTACCGCGACGAGTGGGCCGAGACCATCAACGACCCCGAGAAGCTGGCCCGGTTCGTGTCCTTCGTGAACGCGCCCGACACCCCCGACCCGGTCGTGGGCTTCGTGCCCGAGCGCGACCAGATGAAGCCCGACCTGCCGCTGCTGAACATCGGCATGCGGCGCACCGAAGAAGACCTCGAGAACGACCTCGGGAAAGACCTCGAGAAGGACCTCCTGGAAGGAAGCACCCGCCGATGACCCTGGCACCCGAGTCCCTGGCACCCGAGACGACGACCGACCTCAAGGTCCGGCTGCGGCTGACGGACGACTGGTTCACGGCCTGCGACCTCGGCGCGCTGCTCCCCGGCCGCGGCGTGGCGGCCCTGCTCCCGGACGGCGGCCAGGTCGCCCTGTTCCGCGACCGGGACGGCGAGCTGTACGCCATCGACAACCGGGACCCCTTCACCGGCGCGGCCGTCCTCTCCCGTGGCCTGACCGGCACCCACCAGGGCCGCCCCTTCGTCGCCTCCCCGCTCCTCAAGCAGCGCTTCGACCTGACCACCGGGGAGTGCCTGGACGACGAGGCGACGCGGGTTCAGACGTACGAGGTGAAGGCCGCCTGAGACGAGCTACGTCGACCGCTCGTTGACCGTTCGTTCCAGAAAAGTCTAGGCTGCGACGCGTGGCCAGGACCAAGGAGTTCGATCCGGACGCCGCGCTGCGGGCAGCCCTGGAGCTGTTCTGGCGGCGCGGCTACGAGGCGACGTCGATGTCCGACCTCGTCGAGCACCTCGGCATCGGGCGCGCCAGCATCTACGCGACCTTCGGCAACAAGCGCGAGCTGTACCTGAAGGCGCTGGCGCGCTACGAGGAGGGGCTGCTGCCCGACCTGCTCCAGGACCTGTCCCGGCCGGGCCCCGCCCTGCCGGGCGTGCGGTCCCTGGTGCGGCGCTACGCCGTCGAGGCGACCGCCGACGACCTGCGCCTGCGCGGCTGCTTCGTCACCAACACCGCGGCCGAGCTGGCCCCGCACGACGCGGTCGCCGCCCGGCGGGTCGAGCGCAACTGGGACCAGCTGGAGACGGTGCTGCACACGGCGCTGACCCGGGCCCGCGCCGAGGGCGAACTGCCCGCCGGCCGCGATCCGCAGGCCCTCGCCCGGATGCTGCTGGTCCTGCTCCAGGGCATGCGGGTGGTCGGGAAGGCCTCGCCCGACCCGGTCAGGGTGCGGGACGCGGCGGAACAGGCGCTGGCACTGCTCGACTGAGCACGCGAACCCCTCCTCGGAGGGGTGTTTTCATCGGCTCATAACAAACCGATCGGTCAAGAAAAAGGGGAGATTCATGACCACCCAGCGCTTCACCGACAGGACCGCCCTCGTCACCGGTGCGGGCTCCGGCATCGGACGGGCCGTCGCCCTCGCCCTCGCCGCCGAGGGCGCGAACGTCGTCGTCGCCGGACGCGGACGGGGGCCGCTCGACGAGACGGCGGCCCTGATCGAGGAGGCGGGCGGCAAGGCGCTGGCCGTCACCGCGGACGTCACCAGGACCGCCGACATGGAGGCCCTCGTGGACGCCGCGGTGCAGTACTTCGGCTCCCTCGACGTGGCCGTCAACAACGCGGGCGTCTTCCACGGCGGGGCACCCCTGGCCGAACTGCCCGAGGAGGACTGGCGCAGGCAGCTCGACATCAACGTCACCGGCGTGTTCCTCGCCCTGCGGGCGGAGATCCGCACGATGGCCGCCCAGCCGGCCGGCGGCGCGATCGTGAACATCGCCTCCACCTTCGGCCTGCACAAGCGCAGCCCGGGCGCCACGGCCTACGCGGCGGGCAAGGCGGCCGTGTCGGTACTGACCCGGGGCGCCGCCCTGGACCACATCGGCGACGGTGTCCGCATCAACGCCGTCAGCCCCGGCGCCACGGCGACCTCCATGTCCCTGCGGCCGGGCGAGACGGAGGCGGGACGGGCCGAGCGGATGCGCGGGGAGACGCCGCTCGGGCGGGTGTCGGCGGTGGCCGAGGTCGCGGCGGCGGTGCTGTACCTGGCGTCGGACGACGCGGCGTCGGTCGTGGGCACCGACCTGGTGGTGGACGGCGGCCAGACGGCCTGAGCCCTCGGGATCAGGGCCTCAGCGCCTCGTAGGTGACTCCCGTCAGCCGCTCGGAGGCCGCCCACAGCCGCTCCCCCGTCACGTCGTCGGTGGTCCAGGACGCCCGCCAGGACGGTGCGGGCGTCCCGCGCCACATGGCGAACGAGGGGCCGGTGAAGGAGTCGGAGGGGACGCCGGGCGCGGTCGCCGCGTACAGGACGGGCAGCGCGCCCGCCTCGGCGGACTGGGCGACGACCCGGTTGCCGAGCCGCGCGAGGCGCTCGGCGACCCTGCGCCCCTCGGCGCGGGGTCCCGCGGTCTGCAGACCGGTCTGGGCGTATCCCGGGTGGGCGGCGACCGCGCGCACGTCCGAGGCGCCCTCGCGGGCCGCGAGCCGGCGCGCCAGCTCGTGGGTGAAGAGCAGGTTGGCGGACTTCGAGCGGGCGTAGGCACTCCAGCGCCCGTACCGCCGCACGCTGTTGAGGTCGCGCGGATCGACGTTGGCCAGCGCGTGCATGAAGCTGGAGACGGTCACGATCCGGGCGCCGGGGGTGGCGAGCAGGGTGGGCAGCAGCAGCCCGGTGAGGGCGAAGTGGCCCAGATGGTTGACGCCGAACTGCGTCTCGAAGCCGTCCGTCGTCGTGCCGTGGGGCAGCGCCATCACCCCGGCGTTGTTGACGAGGAGATCGACCCGCTCGTACGGCAGCCCGTAGGCGAACTCCCGGACCGAGGCCAGGTCCCCGAGATCCAGCCGCGCCGCTTCCACGGCGGCGCCGGGCACCTCCCCGAGCAGGCGCTGCACGGCAGCGCTCCCCCGTGCCTCACTGCGGCAGGCGAGGACGACGGACGCCCCGTTGCGCGCCAGTTCCCGGGAGATCACGTAGCCGAGGCCGCCGTTGGCCCCGGTGACGACGGCGACGCGCCCGTCCAGGTCGGGGATGTCGCCCGTGTTCCAGCCGGTCATCCGCGGCTCCTTCGCTGGTCCGGACCCGTCTCACCGTACGCGCCCGGCGGCCCTGAGCGGAGAGCTACCGTCCGGTCACGTCACGTTCGCGTCACGAGTCCTTCATATCGCTCCCACATCTCACGCACCTCAATAGCTTCGTCACCTCATATCCGCCCATCCACACCATTCCCGGGACTCTCGATGAACCTGCTCCGCAAGCCCGCCGCCGTGGCCGTCGCCGCGCTGGCCCTGGCCGCCCTGCCGACCGCCGCCGCACAGGCGCACGACGGCGCCCACCCGTTCAAGAACTGCACCGCGGCCTACGACGCCGGGTACTCCAACATCCCGAAGGGCGACCAGCACTACGGCGCGCACCTGGACCGCGACAACGACGGCGTCGGCTGCGACAAGCCCCCCGCCGGCTTCGTGCCCGCGAGCGACAAGGACACCGACGACGGCGCGGACGCCGGCAGCGGGAAGGACTCCGGGAGCGAGACGAGCGGCGGTGCCGAGGCCGCCGGGCAGCAGGGCACCGACCTGGCGGAGACCGGCGGCGACGACAACACGCCGTACATCGCGGCGGGCGGCGCGGTCGTCGTGCTCGCCGGCGGCGCAGTGCTGCTGGCCACCCGCCGGCGCCGGAGCGACGGCGCGGCCTGATCCGGCTCGGGGCCGCCGGGGCGCCGTCCGCTCAGCGGCGGCGCTCCGGCGGCTTGAGGCTGAAGGCGGCGCTGCTCAGCCAGCGCCGCGCGGCCCGGGCCACCGGGCGTTCGACGAACCGCTGCACGAGGTAGGCGAGCGCCACCAGCGCGGCGACGGTGATCCCGACCATCACCCACGGGTCGGCCCGGTCGCCGAAGTGGTGCAGGACGTTGACGCCGATGGTGTCGTGCAGCAGGTACAGCGGGAAGGTCAGCGTGCCCGCGACGGTCAGCCCGCGCCAGCGGATCCAGCTGGTCCAGCCCAGGGCGACCGCGGCGATCAGCAGGAAGAACACCGTGATGACCAGGACCAGCCAGCCGCGCCCCGGCTGCCAGGAGTCCCAGTTCAGGCGGCCCCCGTCGGGTGTCAGCAGGTAGTGCAGCGCCACCAGCCACGACATGGCGACGATGCCCCACAGCAGCGGGGTCGGACGGTAGCGGTACATGAGGTAGAAGGCCATGCCCGCGATGAAGTAGGGGGCGGACGGCGGGTTCACCAGCAGCGTCAGCAGGTGGATGTCGGCACTGGGCGCCAGCACCGCGGCGACCGTCCACAGCCCGCAGTAGATCACCACGCGCTGGTAGGTCAGGCCCTTCCACACCACGACCGCGAAGGTGAGGTAGAAGCACAGCTCGGGCCAGAGCGTCCAGTAGACGGAGTCGAGGTCGTCCACGCCGAGCGGCGTCTGAAGCATCGTCAGGTTGGCGAAGATCACACGCGGGGGCGGTGTCCCGAACGGGTCGTCGGCGATGAAGTAGATCACGCACGCCGAGATCGCGACGGCCGCCCAGTACATCGGGTACAGCCGGGTGACGCGCGAGATGAAGAAGTCGCGCGGGCTGCGCCCCCACGCGCTCATGCAGATGACGAAACCACTGATCAGGAAGAACAGTTCGACGCCCAGCCGGCCGTAGGCGAAGTACCCGTGCGCCCCGGGGAAGACGGTTCCGACGGGACGGCCCCAGATGGTCTCCATCGTGGAGGGCACCTGGCCGACGAAGTGGAAGAAGACCACGGACAGGGCCGCCAGGAACCGGAGACCGTCGAGTGCCGCGAGCCGGTTCCTGCGAACGGGTGGACCGGCCTCGGCGACCCGCTCCTCGGCGCCGGTCCGCGGACCGGGCACTCCGGGGGCGCCTTCGCCCCCGGTCCCGTCCGCGGCGGTCGTGCCGGCCGGTTCCCTGTGATCCGTCTGGGTCATCCAACCACCGTTCCGGGTGCCGGCCGCTGCCCGCCGTCGCGGCCCTCAAACTTCGCTGACAGCTTTGCTGCTGCTCACCACACGGCGATTCACACCGTGGAACGCGTCACAAAAGGCGGCCGGAGGCACGCGAAAGGCGGCACCCCCGCACAAGGGTGCCGCCTTTCGCGTGATCCGGAGCCGCCGCCGATCGGTGAGGGTGGTCGGGTGACAGACGGCGGCTCCGGGGCCTTCGCCCCGCGCGGGGGTCAGCGGTGGTCGCTGCCCCTGGACCGCGAGGCGGCGCGGCCGGCCTCGAGGCGGGCCACCGGGATGCGGAACGGGGAGCAGGAGACGTAGTCCAGACCCACCTCGTGGAAGAAGTGGACGGACTCCGGGTCGCCGCCGTGCTCGCCGCAGACGCCGAGCTTCAGGTCGGGGCGGGTGGCGCGGCCCGCCTTCGCCGCCGAGGCGACCAGGGAGCCGACCCCGTCCCTGTCGATCGTCTCGAACGGGGAGACGCCGAAGATGCCCTTCTCCAGGTAGGCCGTGAAGAAACTGGCCTCCACGTCGTCGCGGCTGAAGCCCCACACGGTCTGGGTCAGGTCGTTGGTGCCGAAGGAGAAGAACTCCGCGGCCTCGGCGATCTGGCCGGCGGTCAGCGCGGCGCGCGGCAGTTCGATCATCGTGCCGATCGACAGCTTGAGCTTGGCGCCGGTGGCCGCCTCCACCTCGGCGATGACCTGGTCGGCCTCGTCGCGGACGATCTCCAGCTCCTGGACGGTGCCGACCAGCGGGATCATGATCTCGGCGCGCGGGTCGCCCTTGGCCGCCTTGCGCTCGGCGGCGGCCTCGGCGATCGCGCGGACCTGCATGGTGAACAGGCCGGGGATGACCAGGCCGAGGCGGACGCCGCGCAGGCCCAGCATCGGGTTCTGCTCGTGCAGCCGGTGCACGGCCTGGAGCAGGCGCAGCTCGTTCTCGTGCGGCTCCTGACGGGACTCGGCGAGCGCGACGCGCACCGACAGCTCGGTGATGTCGGGCAGGAACTCGTGCAGCGGCGGGTCGAGGAGGCGGACGGTGACCGGGAGGCCGTCCATCGACTCGAAGAGCTGGACGAAGTCCTGCTTCTGGAGCGGCAGCAGCTCCTTCAGGGACTCCTCGCGCACGGCCTCCGTGTCGGCCAGGATCAGCCGCTCGACCAGCTCGCGCCGGTCGCCGAGGAACATGTGCTCGGTGCGGCACAGGCCGATGCCCTGGGCGCCGAACCTCCTCGCCCGCAGCGCGTCCTCGGCGTTGTCGGCGTTGGCGCGCACCCGCAGCCGGCGCTTGCGGTCGGCGAAGGCCATGATGCGGTGCACGGCCTCGACCAGCTCGTCGGCGTCCTCGGCGCCCGCGTGCATGCGGCCCTCGAAGTACTCGACGACCGGGGACGGCACAACCGGTACCTCGCCGAGGTAGACCTTGCCGGAGGAGCCGTCGATGGAGACGACGTCGCCCTCCTCGACGACGTGCCCGCCGGGCACGGTCATCCGGCGGCGCTTGGTGTCGACCTCCAGTTCCTCCGCGCCGCAGACACAGGTCTTGCCCATGCCGCGCGCGACGACGGCCGCGTGGGAGGTCTTGCCGCCGCGCGAGGTCAGGATGCCCTCGGCGGCGATCATGCCGTCCAGGTCGTCGGGGTTGGTCTCGCGGCGGATCAGGATGACCTTCTCGCCCGAGCGGGACCACTTGACGGCGGTGTACGAGTCGAAGACCGCCTTGCCGACCGCCGCGCCCGGCGAGGCCGCGATGCCCCGGCCGACCTTCTCGACCTTCGCGTCGTCGTCGAAGCGGGGGAACATCAGCTGCGCGAGCTGGGCGCCGTTGACGCGCTGGAGGGCCTCCGCCTCGTCGATGAGGCCCTGGTCGACGAGCTGGGTGGCGATGCGGAAGGCCGCGCCCGCCGTGCGCTTGCCGACGCGCGTCTGGAGCATCCACAGCTGGCCGCGCTCGATGGTGAACTCGATGTCGCACAGGTCCAGGTAGTGGTTCTCCAGCGTCTCCATGATCTGCATCAGCTGGTCGTACGACTTCTTGTCGATCGACTCCAGCTCCGCCAGCGCGACGGTGTTGCGGATGCCCGCGACCACGTCCTCGCCCTGGGCGTTCTCGAGGTAGTCGCCGTAGACGCCCTGGTGTCCCGAGGCGGGGTCCCGGGTGAAGGCGACGCCGGTGCCGCCCCCTCGCGATGTGGCAGTGGGGCCGAGGTTGCCGAAGACCATGGAGCACACGTTCACGGCGGTGCCGAGGTCGTGCGGGATGCGCTCCTGGCGGCGGTAGAGCTTGGCGCGCTCGCCGTTCCAGGACTCGAAGACCGCCTTGATCGCGAGGTCCATCTGCTCGCGCGGGTCCTGCGGGAAGTCCCGGCCGGCCTCGGTCTTGACGATCTTCTTGAACTTGGTGACGAGCTTCTTGAGGTCGGCGGCCTCCAGCTCGGTGTCGACCGCCACCTTCTTGGCCGACTTCGCCGCCTCCAGCGCCTCCTCGAAGAGGTCGCCGTCGACCCCGAGGACGGTCTTGCCGAACATCTGGATCAGGCGGCGGTAGGAGTCCCAGGCGAACCGGTCGTCGCCGGCCTGCTTGGCCAGGCCCTGCACCGACTTGTCGGAGAGGCCGATGTTGAGGACGGTGTCCATCATGCCGGGCATGGAGAACTTGGCTCCGGAGCGCACCGACACGAGGAGCGGGTCGTCGGCCTGGCCGAGCTTCTTGCCCATCTTCGCTTCGAGGGCGTCGAGGTGCGCACTCACCTCGTCACGCAGTGCCGCGGGCTCCTCGCCGCTGTCGAGGTAGGTCTTGCAGGCCTCGGTGGTGATCGTGAAGCCGGGAGGGACCGGGAGACCCAGGTTGGTCATCTCGGCGAGGTTGGCACCCTTGCCGCCGAGGAGGTCCTTGAGGTCCTTGTTGCCCTCGGTGAAGTCGTAAACGAACTTCGCCGCGTTCGCTACCTGGGGATCTTTGTTTTCCGACACGGGTCTCGACTCCTCGAGGACGCGGTGGCTGCCCTGACGGCGAGGAATGTACCCAGATCAAAGGCACCTGGGTACGTCCACTTGCGCGTCATGCGCCTGTAACCACCCGTCCGCCAGCGGATCGAAAGTCAAGGCTTGGCAAGCGATCCGCCACTTGTGTTTTCACTTCTTGAACGTACGAACTCCCGGACCTTCCGCTCGGCGCTCACTTGAGCGGCATTCCATACGTTTGAGTTCGATCGATGAACGATCAACGCCTGGCACTCAGTGCCACACCTTGGAGAAGTGGAGTCGCTCAAGATCCGCTCATCTGAGCGCCACTCCTATCAGAGGTGGCGAGAATCACGCTGCCACAGGCCGCCGGATTTCACCATGCGGACCGGTGAACGGACCGTCCGCCGCGGACGTACGACACTGCGGCGGGTTCGGCCCCCTCGCCGGGCCCGCCGTCCACCGGGTTTCGTACGGAAGGACCTCCGGGTGCCTGTCTTCACACGCTTTCGCCAGTCACCGACCCCGGCCGAGGAGCCGTACGAACCCGGTGAGCCCGGCGAGAGCGCGCAGGAGCCCGACGAGCCGGTCGAGCCCGACGACCCCGGAGCGGCGATCGACACCGAGAACGCCGCCGAGCCGGAGGAGACCGCCGAGCCGGACAGCGCCGCCGAGGCGCCGCAGGCCGCCGCCGAGCCCGGTCGCCTCGCCCACTGGCGTGCCTGGCGCACCCGGCACCCGCTCGCCGCCCTCGTCGTCCGCCGTACCACGACGGCGCTCTCGGCCGTTCTCGTGCTCGGTGCGCTGCTGCTGCCGAACACCTTCGTGGCCCTGGAGCCCAACCGCTTCGCACGGATCCCGGCGGAGGCGGTCATCGCGGCGGTGCTGCTGCTGTGCCTCCCCCGCACGGCACGTCTGGTCGGAGCGGCGCTGTTCGGGACCGTCCTCGGCGCGCTGACCGTGGTGAACCTGCTCGACATGGGCTTCACCGAGTACCTGGGGCGGGGCTTCAACCTCGTCCTGGACTGGGGTCTGCTCGACGACGCCCAGTCCTACGTGGCGGACTCGATGGGCGGCGCGGCTGCGACCTGGGCCGCCGTGGGCGCCGTCGTGCTGGTCGTGCTGCTGCTGGTGCTCATGGCCCTGGCGGCGGTCCGGCTCGGCGAGCTGCTCGCCGCGAACCGGGAGCGGGCGGCGCGGGGCGCGCTGATGGCGGCCACCGTGTGGATGACCTGCGCGGCGCTGGGCGTGCAGACCTTCGGCGTGCCGGTCGCCACCAGGAGCGCCTCCGGGGCGATGGAGGCGCAGGCGCACCGGGTGGTGGACACGCTGCGGGACGAGGCGGCCTTCGCGAAGGAGGCGAAGGCGGACCGCTTCGGGGGCACGCCCGGCGCGCAGTTGGTGCCGGACCTGCGGGGCAAGGACATGATCTTCACGTTCATCGAGAGCTACGGCCGCAGCGCCATCGAGGACCCGGTGATGGCACCGGGTGTCGACCGGACGCTGGACACGAGCACCGCGGCGCTGGCGAAGGCGGGCTTCCAGGCCCGCAGCGGCTGGCTGACCTCGGCGACGTACGGCGGCAGCAGCTGGCTCGGCCACTCCACGTTCATGTCGGGCCTGTGGGTGGACAACCAGCAGCGCTACCGCACCGTCACGGCCGGGGACCACCTCACCCTCACCAAGGCGTTCCAGAAGACCGGCGACTGGGACACGGTCGGGGTGATGCCGGGGGTGCAGAAGGCCTGGCCGGAGTCGGAGTGGTACGGGCTGGACAAGGTCTACGACGCGTTCGAGGTGGGCTACCAGGGGCCGAAGTTCAGCTGGTCGACCATGCCGGACCAGTACGCGCTGGAGGCCTTCCAGCGGCTGGAGCACGGCAGGAAGCGCGACAAGCCACTGATGGCGGAGGTCATCCTCACCTCCAGCCACCAGCCCTGGGCGCCGATCCCGAAGATGGTCGGCTGGGACGAGGTGGGCGACGGGTCGGTGTACGACGGCATCGAGGCCTCGGGCGTGAAGGCGTCCGACATCATCGCCGACTCGGCCCGCTCGAAGGAGGAGTACGGCAAGTCGATCCAGTACTCGGTCACCGGCCTCACCCAGTGGCTGGAGCGCTACGGCACCGACGACACCGTGCTCGTCTTCCTCGGCGACCACCAGCCGCTCGCCCGCGTCAGCGGCGACAAGGCGAGCCGGGACGTCCCGGTGTCAATCGTCGCCAAGGATCCAAAGGTGCTCGACGCGATCGACGACTGGAACTGGACCGAGGGGCTCAAGCCGGCCCAGGACGCCCCGGTGTGGAAGATGAGTTCCTTCCGCGACCGCTTCCTGACGGCGTACGGCTCCACCCCGCACCCGACCAAGGACTGACCGAGGGACGGTCAGGGACGGGTCAGGGGCCGACGGGTCAGGGGCCGATCAGCCGCCGGAGGTGTCCAGCTCCGCGTCCGCGCCGACGCCCGCGCAGTCGTACGGGTCCTTCAGCCAGCCGTCCGGCAGGACGACCCGGTTGTTGCCGGAGGTGCGGCCGCGGGGGCCGTCGGCGCCGGTGGGCCAGGGCTGGTCGAGGTCGAGTTCGTCGAGCCCGGCGCGCAGCGCCTCCAGGGAGGAGGTGACGGCGAGCCGCTTGCGCATCTCGGAGCCGACGGCGAAGCCCTTGAGGTACCAGGCGACGTGCTTGCGGAAGTCGATGACGCCGCGCGCCTCGTCGCCGATCCACTCGCCGAGCAGCGTAGCGTGCCGCACCATCACGTCGGCGACCTCGCGCAGGGTCGGCCGTACGAAGGCGTCGGTACGACCCTCGAAGGCGGCGACCAGGTCGGCGAAGAGCCACGGCCGCCCCAGGCACCCGCGGCCGACCACGACGCCGTCGCAGCCGGTCTCCCGCACCATCCGCAGCGCGTCCTCGGCGGACCAGATGTCGCCGTTGCCGAGGACGGGGATCTCCGGGACGTGCTCCTTGAGGCGGGTGATGGCGTCCCAGTCGGCGGTGCCGCCGTAGTGCTGGGCGGTGGTGCGGCCGTGCAGGGCGATGGCGGTGACGCCCTCCTCGACGGCGATGCGCCCGGCGTCGAGGTGGGTGAGGTGGTCGTCGTCGATGCCCTTGCGCATCTTCATGGTGACCGGCAGGTCTCCGGCGCCGGTGACGGCCTCGCGGACGATGGCACGCAGCAGGTTCCGCTTGTACGGGAGGGCCGAGCCGCCGCCCTTGCGGGTCACCTTGGGCACGGGGCAGCCGAAGTTCAGGTCGATGTGGTCGGCCAGGCCCTCCTCCGCGATCATGCGGACGGCCTTGCCGACGGTCACCGGGTCGACGCCGTACAGCTGGATCGAACGCGGCGTCTCGGTCGCGTCGAAGTGGATCAGCTGCATGGTCTTCTCGTTGCGCTCGACCAGCGCGCGGGTGGTGATCATCTCGCTCACGAACAGGCCCTTGCCACCACTGAACTCCCGGCACAGCGTGCGGAACGGCGCGTTGGTGATCCCGGCCATCGGCGCCAGCACCACGGGCGGTGCGACGGTGTGCGGGCCGATCCGCAGGGGCGCGGCGGTGGTGTTGGGGGCGGGCGTGGTGAGCGTGGACATTCCTCCATTGTCACGTACGCGGGGCGGTGCCCGTCGCCCCTGTGGACGAAGACCATGTATCGGTAATTAGTTAACCGCACTATCGATATGGGCGTACGATGAAGGCCATGCCCGAGCTGACCCACCGCCGCCGCATGCTCGTGCTCGCCATCTGCTGCATGAGCCTGCTGATCGTGAGTATCGACAACACGATCCTCAACGTCGCCCTCCCCGCCATGCAGCGCGACCTGCACGCGAGCACCTCGGGCCTCCAGTGGGCGGTCGACGCGTACACGCTGGTGCTGGCCGCGCTGCTGATGCTGTCCGGCTCCACGGCCGACCGCATCGGCCGCAAGCGGGTCTTCATGACCGGCCTGGTGATCTTCACCCTCGGCTCGCTGCTGTGCTCGCTGGCGCCGGACCTGTCCTCGCTGGTCGTCTTCCGGATGATGCAGGCGGTGGGCGGCTCGATGCTCAACCCGGTCGCGATGTCGATCATCACCAACACCTTCACCGACCCGCGCGAACGCGCCCGCGCGATCGGTGTCTGGGGCGCGGTGGTCGGCATATCCATGGCCGCGGGACCCTTGGTCGGCGGCGTGCTCGTGGAGTCGGTCGGCTGGCGCTCGATCTTCTGGGTCAACCTGCCGGTGGGCCTCGCGGCCCTCCTCCTCACCCTGCGCTTCGTCCCCGAGTCCCGCGCACCGAAGGCTCGCCGCCCCGACCCGCTGGGCCAGCTGATGGTGATCGTGCTGTTCGGTTCCCTCACGTACGCGATCATCGAGGCGCCGAACGCCGGGCTCACGACGGTGGGGCCGTTCGCCGCACTGGCGGTGGCGGCGCTGATCGGCCTGCTCCGCTACGAGCCCCGTCGCGCCGAACCCCTCATCGACCTGCGCTTCTTCCGGTCGGCGCCGTTCAGTGGGGCGACCGTCATCGCGATCAGCGCGTTCGCCGCGCTGGGCGGTTTCCTGTTCCTGTCCACGCTGTACCTCCAGAACGTGCGCGGACTGAGCGCGCTGGAGGCCGGGCTGTGGATGCTGCCGATGGCCGTCCCGACCTTCCTGTGCGCGCCGCTGTCCGGGCGGCTGGTCGGCAGCCGGGGGCCACGGCTGCCCCTGCTGATCGCGGGCGGCGCGCTGACCGTGAGCGGGGCGCTGTTCGCCGCCTTCGAGGCCGAGACGTCGGACGTCACGCTCTTCATCGGCTACGTCCTGTTCGGCGTCGGCTTCGGCTTCGTCAACGCGCCCATCACCAACACCGCCGTCTCCGGCATGCCCCGCGCCCAGGCGGGGGTCGCCGCGGCCGTCGCCTCCACCAGCCGCCAGCTGGGCCAGACGCTGGGCGTGGCGGTGGTCGGCGCGGTGCTCGCGGCGGGCGTGGGCGCCTCGTCGTACCGCGACACCTTCGTCTCCGCCTCGCGCCCCGGCTGGTGGATCCTGGCCGCCTGCGGCCTCGCGGTGCTCGTCCTCGGCGCCGTCACGACCGGCCGCTGGGCCCACCGCACGGCGGACCGGACGGCGGAGCGCCTGGCGTCGCCGGAGGTACGGGAGGCGGCGGGGACGGGGGCGTGAGCGGGGGCGGGGGCGTGAGCGGGGGCGGGCCGGAAGTCGTCAGTGCCGCTACACCCACTGGAAGTACCGGTCGGCCCAGACCGGTGGCGTGACCTCTTCACCGCCCGCGTCGTCGTAGCCGGCCGCCGCCAGCGCCTCCAGGAAGATCCGGTCGTCGTCCGCGAGGGTCGGGGTGGGTCCCTCGTACGGCTCGAGCAGGATCCGAAGCGGGACGAGGACACACCCTGCGCCCGTGCACAGCTCGTCGAGCCACGTCACGAACGCGCGGCTCAGGCCGTCCGCGGCGCCGGGCTCGCTCCAGTCGCGGCCCGTCCCCGCGGTGACGAAGCCGCCGAAGTTGCTCAGCTCGACCCACAGGCCGGCGTCGGTGTCTGTGCCGGCGTCGGTGTCTGTGCCGGCGTCGGTGTCCTGCGGGGACACCGAGAACACGCCGTACGCACTGGCGTCCTGGTACAGGCCGCTGCTGCCGGACGGCGCGAATCGCTCCTCCAGTGCCGCGGTGAGCCGGGCGAACCGGTGCGCCGCGACCTCGAGGTCGAAGTCGCGGGGGCGTTCCCGTCGGCTCGGGTCGTCGTGTTCACGAAGAAGTGCCCTGATCTCGTCCGGAGGAAGCACCGGCATACCTTTCGGTCGGCGACGACGAATCCGCGCATCATGCTCCCGTGCCCGGTGCCACCACACCGGGTTTCCGCCGCACCGGCCGCCGGGCAGTGCGGTACCCACCGCCTCACCGCACCGCCCGCGGCAACCGCTCCGCCGGCTTCGGCCAGTACTTCACGATCGCGTCCTCCACACCCGGCAGCGCCCGCTGCCCCGCCAGGGCCAGGGCGATCGCCGCGGCCACGCCCGTCCAGGCGACCGGGCCGAGCGGGGTGCAGCCGAAGAGGCGGCTGGCGCCCGGGGTCTGGACGAGGGCGACCAGCGCGGCGGCCGAGCCGAGGGACGTGACCTGGACCAGGCGGCTGTCGCGGCGGTCGGCGAGGGTCTGGGCGAGCTGGGTTCCGACCACCGCGCACAGGGCCATGGTCGTCGAGCGGCGCGCCGTGCCCGGCGTGAACCGGCCGAACAGCCAGGCCGCGGTCGCCCCGAGCGCCGTGGTCAGGGCCCGGTGCCTGATCTGCCGGAGCAGGGGCTCGCCCAGTACCGCCGTACCGAGCGGCGCGCCCGCGTCGGCGGCCTCCTGCTCGGGATCCCCCGTCTTCGTCACGGCGACCGCCATCGCCGGGAACAGGTCGGTGAAGAGGTTGACCAGCAGCATCTGGCGGGTGGACAGCGGGGCGGCGCCGCCCAGCACCGTGCCGAGGATGCCGAAGCCGACCTCGCCCGCGTTGCCGCCGATCAGGATGGCGATGGCGTCGGCGACGCTGTGCCACAGCGCCCGGCCCTCCCGCACCGCCTCCACCAGCACCAGCAGGTCGTCGCCCGTGACCACCAGGTCGGCGGCGTTGCGGGCGGCGGCCGAACCGCGGGCGCTGATGCCGACGCCGATGTCGGCGGCCCGGATCGCGGCGGCGTCGTTGGCGCCGTCGCCGACCATGCCGACGACCCTTCCGGCGTCCCGCAGGGACTCGACGACCTGGAGCTTCTGCTCGGGCGCCACCCGGGCCACCACGTCCGCGTCGCGCAGCATCCGGGAGCGTGCCGTGCGGTCGGCGGCGGCGAGTTCGTCGCCGGTGACGACGACCGCGTCCTCGGGCCAGCCCAGGTCGACGGCGATCGCGCGGGCGGTCTGCGGATGGTCGCCGGTCAGCACCACGGGCCGTACGCCCGCCTCGCGCAGCCCCCGTACCAGCGCCGGGGACGTCTCACGGGCCACGTCGGCCAGCGCGAGCAGTCCGGTGAACTCCAGCTTCGAGGGCTGCTGTTCGAGGACGTCGGCGGCCTTCTCGCCCTTCGCCAGCACCCGCCGCGCCACCGCGATGATGCGCAGCCCGTCGCGGGCCAGCCGCTGCGCCGCCTCGGAGGCGTGCGACGGCAGGCCGGCGCAGGCGGGCAGCACCGTCTCCGGGGCGCCCTTGACCACCAGCACCGCGGGGCCGGTTCCGCCCTCGCGTCCGACGGCGGCGGCGTAGCCGCGGGAGGTCTCGAAGGGCAGTCCCTCGTCCTGCGTCCACTCGGGGTCGTCCCCGGCCGCGTCCAGGACGGCCTCGTCGGTGGCGTGGGTGGGCCGGGCGCCGTCGCCGTTGAGCCGGGGACAGGCGCGCGCGGCGATCCGTACGGCGTCGGCGGCGCCCGGGTCGCCCGCCCGGCGGACCGTGCCGTCGGCGCCCGCGACGCGCGTCAGCCGCAGCCTGTTCTCGGTGAGGGTGCCCGTCTTGTCGAAGCAGATGGTGTCCATGCGGCCGAGCGCCTCCAGCGTGCGCGGGGTGCGCACGAGGACGCCCCGGCGGCTCAGCCTGCGGGCCGCCGCGAGCTGCGCCACCGTCGCCACCAACGGCAGCCCCTCGGGCACGGCGGCCACCGCCACCGACACCCCGCCCGCGACCGCCTGCCGGATCGGCGCCCCGCGCAGCAGCGACAGACCGGTCACCGCGGCCCCGCCCGCCAGGGTGAGCGGCAGCGCCTTGCGGGTCAGCTCCTGGAGCCTGGCCTGCACCCCGGCCGCCGCGGGGGTCCGGGCGGCCAGGGCGACGGCCCGCGCCGCCTCGGTGTGGTCCCCGGTGTCGACCACGACCGCTTGGGCACGTCCGGCCACCACCGTCGTGCCCTCGAAGACCATGCAGTACCGCTCGGCCACGGGGGCGCGGGGCGACGGGTCCACGGACTTGTCCACGGGCAGCGACTCGCCGGTCAGCGCGGACTCGTCCACCTCCAGACCGTCCTCCCACAGCAGCCGGGCGTCGGCGGGCACCACGTCGTCCGCCTTCAGCTCGATCACGTGACCGGGGTGCAGCCGGGCGGCGTCCACGATGCGCGGCTCGGCCTCCACGGCGGTCTCGTCCGGCCCCGAGGCCCGGACGCGCGGCAGCGGCGTTCCCGCGGCCGGGACGGCACCGCCGCCGCCGGACCGCGCAGTGTCGGCGTGCTCCCCCGCCGCGCCGTCGGACTCGGTCGGCCCGCCCGCCCGCGCGGGGCCCTCCGCCAGGCGGGCCTTCTGCTTCTGCTCCGCCAGCAGCCCGGACAGCGCCCGCTCGGCACGCAGCCGCTGGAAGCCGCCGACCAGCGCGTTCAGGTCGAGCGCCCCGACCACGAGCAGCGCGTCCACGACCGACCCGAGGATCGCGGAGGCGGCCGAGCCGACCGCCAGCACGGGGGTGAGCGGGTCGTCCAACTCCCCCCGTACGGCGCGGGCCAGCTGCCACGACCAGCGCACCGGGGCCAGCACCCGGACCCGGCCCGCCCGGTCGGCGACCGCGTGCAGCCGGGCCAACGCCTGCTCCACGGCGGTCGGTTCGGGCTCACGCTCCCGATCGAGCCGGTCCCGTACGTCGTCCGGGTCCAGCGTGTGCCACGCCACCCGGGCCCGGGGGTGCGGGGCGCGGGCCATCGCCACGCCGAGCGCGGCACGCGTCCCGGACAGCAGGGCCAGCGCCGCGCTCGCGTCGACCGGCGCGTGCCGCATCCCCAGCAGCGTCGACATGCCGCCCCTGCGCCTGCTGCGCGCCTCGCCGACCGCCACCAGCAGTCCGGACAGCGCGGCCCCGGACCGGGCCAGCGTCTGGGACCGGTGCCCGATCGCACGGGCCGCGGGCACCGCCCGCAGCAGCCGCCACACGTCGGCGAGCCCCTGCGGCGCGAGCACGTCCGCACCCCAGGCCACCGGACCGTCCGTGTCGGCCAGCGCGACGGCCACGTCCCCGGCGAGCAGCCCCGCCAGCACCGTCCCGTCGTCGCCGGGCAGCGGCCGTACGACGGTGATGACGCCGCCCTCGGCGCGCAGTCCGGCCACCACGTCCCCGAGCGGGCGCCGGGCGCCGACGACCTGGTCGGCGAGGCCGGTGAAGTCGGCCAGCGCCGGGTCCTCGACCATGACCACGCGCAGGCCCGCCCGCCGCGCCGCGTCCAGCACGTCCTCGGTCCACGGGTCCGCGCCCGCGTCCGGCACCCGCAACGCGCTGGGGTGCAGCACGACCGTGCGGGCCATCTCCAGTTGCCGCAGCCGCCCGGGGTCGCGCACGAGCACGCCGGTGCGGGACAGCGCGGCACTCAGGACGGCGTGGAAGGCGGCGGGCCCGTAGCGCGCGGCCTTGGGCGAACCGGCGAGCACCGCCTCCGCCGCCTCCGCCACGTCGTGCTTGACCAGCAGGGTCGCGGCGGCGCCCGCCACGCTGCCCGCCGAGGCGTGGGCGGCGTAGTCCTGGGCCGGGGAGGTGCGCGGCCGCGGGCGCAGGGCGGGTGCGGCGGGCAGGCTGCCCCGGCCCGGCACGCACAGCTGGTCGTGCACGACCTCGAAGGCCGCCGTCCGCGCCACCGCCTCCGTCAACTGGCAGACGCGCAGCGCCCCGTCGAGCACCAGCGAGGTGGGGCTCTGCCCGGCGCCGTGAACGGCCGCGTTGGCGGCGGCCAGCGCCACGTCCATGCGGTGGTCGCCGAGCCGCTCGCGCAGCCAGGCGCGGAAGGCCGGGTTCTCGCGCAGCAGCGTCGCGACGGCGGTGACCAGGCGGGGCGAGGGAGGCAGCCGCAGGCGCGCGCCGGTCACGGCGGCGGCGATGCCCAGCACGTCGGCCCCGAGGGCGGCCGCCGCGACGCGCACCGACGCCGGGTCACCGGGATGGACCGCCTCTTCGACCAGGTCGTCAAGGCCGTCCAGGTCGGCCAGGCCATCCTGGTCCTGCTGGTCCTGCTGGTCCGTACGGGTGAGTCCGTGGCGCTCGGCGATCTCGGTGGCGCGGTCCACGACGCGGTCGGTGAGCGCGTCCTGCGTCGCGGTGACCACCAGCCTGGCCAGGCCGGGGTCCCAGTAGGCGAGCAGCACGTCCGGATGCTCGGCCAGCGCCGCCGCCACCCGCCGCGCCACGTGTTCCGTGCCGCCCGCCCGGCGCACCTCGTCCGTCGCGGCCGGCCGCAGCGCCAGGTGCGCCCGGGGTCCGGCCCGCCAGTCCCGGGTGCCGCCCGGCAGCGCCGCGCGGGCGACCCGTGCCGCCCGCGCCGCGAAGTCGGCGCCGCGCACACCGGCCCGTGCGGTGCCCACCGCCGCACCGGCCGCGGCGCCCACGGCGGGCGCGGTGC
This sequence comes from Streptomyces sp. BBFR51, assembly GCF_044591655.1. Lineage (NCBI taxonomy): Bacteria > Bacillati > Actinomycetota > Actinomycetes > Kitasatosporales > Streptomycetaceae > Streptomyces > Streptomyces sp. BBFR51. Next base: position 2,800,173 of record NZ_CP172448.1, read on the forward strand.
CGCGCGCGAGCAGCCGGGGGCCGGCCAGTACGAATCCGGTGACGGCGTCCTGGGAACGCGTCAGCAGCCCGCCGACCACGGCTGTCCCTCAGCCGGACGTGCGGGTGCGCGACGCGGAGCCCGTCTTGCGGCTCCGGCTGCGGCCGCCGCCCGAGGTCGAGGTGGAGGGCCGGCTCGACGACGCCTTGGTTCCCGACTGGCTCTTGGCCCGAGTGGGGGACGCGGTCTTCTTCGCGGGGGACTTCTTCGCGGCGGTGGCCTTGGTGGCGGTGGTCCTCTTCCCCGCAGCCGTCTTGGCGGTCTTGGCGGTCTTGGCGGCCTTCGCCGTCTTCGCCGTCTTCGTCGCAGGGGTCCTGGCCGCAGCCGTCTTCGTCGCGGCCGTCTTCGCCGCGGGCGTCCGGGCAGTGGTCTTCCTGGCTGTGGTCTTCCTGGCTGTGGTCTTGCGCGCGGTGGTCTTCCGGGCCTGTGCCCGGGCGGGCTTCGTGTCGGCGGCGCCCCGCACCGCCCCCGCGCCCTCGCCCGTCGCCGCGCTCCCGTTCCTGCCCTGTCCACGCTGCTGGGTCAACCAGGCCACCGCCGCCCCGGTGGCGGCCACCGGCCACTCCACCAGTCCGGCGACGCCCAGCACCCCGGCCCCCGTGTAGACGATCACCCGCCGCCCGCGCGGTGAGACGGCCCCGATCCTGTCCAGCGCGCCCTCGGCGGCCCTGCCGACCGTCCCGGCGCCCGGCACCTTCCGCACCACCGAAGCGGCCGCGTGCAACGGCATCGGGAGTGTCCGCGCCGACTTCTGCTCAGCCATGACTGTTCGTCCTCGCCCTGTCCGTGCTGTGGAAACCCTGGGAACATCACCTTCCGCATTTCTCCGGGTTCCCGCACCTCGGGCGCTCACCCGGGCGGCGTCGGCCGGCGCTCCAGGGCGATCGCGTGCAGCTTCTCCAGGCGTTCCCGGGAGACCTCGTCGGCGGGTGCGTAGGTCACCATCCGGGCGCCGGGTTCCGGTCCGAGCCACAGGTCGGTGTGGTCGACGCGGATGCGGCCGACGTACCGGTTGATGAACTCCTTGCGCTTGCTGCGGTGGGCGACGACCTCGTGGCGTTCCCAGACCTCGCGGAAGTCGGGCGACTGGGTGCGCAGCCGTTTGAGCAGCACCTTCCAGGCGGGCTCGGCGAGATGACCGGCCATCGTCGCGCGGAAACGGGCGGCCATCAGCCGCTGGGTCTCCTCCAGATTGGTGATCGACGACCGCCAGTCCGGGTCGGTGAAGGACAGGATCATGCAGTTGCGGTCCTCGGGCGGCACCGCCTCCAGGTCGCACAGCAGCAGCCCGTACGTGCGGTTGTGGGCGAGGATGTCGTACCGGCTGTTCTGCACGCAGGCGGGGTACGGCTCGAACTGCTCCAGCAGGGCGCGCACCGCCGGTGTGATCGCCGGGCAGATCCTCGCGGGCGTCGGGTCGACGGTCCCCGCGAGCTGGAAGAGGTGGGCGCGCTCGGAGGGGTCGAGCAGCAGCGCGCGGGCGAGGGCGTCGAGGACCTGCACGGAGACCTGGATGTCCCGGGCCTGCTCCAGCCAGGTGTACCAGGTGACGCCGACGGCCGAGAGCTGGGCGACCTCCTCGCGACGCAGCCCCGGTGTCCGGCGCCGGCGCCCGCGGGGCAGTCCGACCCGCTCGGGGGCGATGCGCTCGCGGCGGCTGCGCAGGAAGGCGGCGAGTTCGTGCCGCCGGATCTCCGAGCCGGCGTCCCGGGGCGGGGACTGCGCGGCCGTCTCCTGACCCGTCGTCGTCGTCATGCCTCCAGAGTGCCGCGTTCCGGATCCTGTTGCCAGGTACTCCTTCTACCAGGACAAGAAGACTCTGGTACCACCCTGGAAAGGGTCGCAGGCTCGACCACGTGACCGAAACCATCACTTCACGATCCGTCCGTCCGGCCACCGGAGCGCCACCCGCGCTCGGCGGTCTCGGACTCTTCACGGTGCTGCTGGCCGCGGCACTCCCGCTCATCGACTTCTTCATCGTCAACGTCGCCCTGCCCACCATCGGCGCGGACCTGTCCGCGGGCGAGGCGGTCCTGGAACTGGTCGTCGCCGGGTACGGGGTGGCGTACGCCGTCCTGCTGGTCCTCGGCGGCCGGCTCGGCGACCTGTTCGGCCGGCGCCGGCTGTTCCTGGGCGGCATGGCGGCCTTCGGGCTGACCTCCCTGGCCTGCGGTCTCGCGCCGGACGCCTGGACGCTGGTGGCGGCGCGGGTGGCGCAGGGTGCCTCGGCCGCCGCGATGCTGCCGCAGGTGCTGGCGACGATCCAGGCGACCACGACCGGTCCCCGGCGCGCGAAGGCCATGGGCCTGTACGGGGCGACGGCCGGCCTGTCGATGGTGGCCGGGCAGATCCTGGGCGGCGTCCTCGTGGCCGCCGACATCGCGGGCACCGGCTGGCGCTCCGTGTTCCTGGTCAACGTCCCGGTCGTCCTGGTGGGCCTGTTCCTGGCCGCCCGCGCGGTCCCGGAGACCCGCTCCGCGCGCCCCGAGCCGGTGGACGTCCCCGGCACCTTCCTGCTGGCCGCCTCGATCCTCACCCTGCTGGTCCCGCTCACCGAGGGCCGCGCGGCGGGCTGGCCGCTGTGGACGTGGCTGTCGCTGGCGGCGTTCCCGTTCGTGGCGGCGGCGTTCTACGCGGTGGAGCGCGGCGCGGACCGCGCGGGCCGTACGCCCCTGATCCCGCCGAGCCTGTTCGCGATCGTCCCGCTGCGGCGCGGCCTGCTGCTGCTGGTGCCGTTCTCGATCGGGTTCAGCGGCTTCATGTTCGTCATCGCGGTGGCCCTGCAGCAGGGCGCGGGCCGGGGCCCGGTGGCCGCGGGCCTGGCCCTGGCACCGCTCGCGGTGGTGTTCTTCCTCTTCTCGCTGGCCGGCCCCAGGCTGGTCGCCCGCTACGGCACGCGCGTCGTGCCGACGGGCGCCGTGCTCCACGCGCTGGGCCTGGGCCTGATCGCGCTGGCCGCCTGGCGCTCCTGGCCCGACCTCGGCATCGTCGAACTCCTGCCGGGTGCGGCGGTCGCCGGTGCGGGCCAGGCGCTCCAGCTCCCCGTCACCGTGCGGGTCGTCCTCTCGGAGGTCCCGGCCGCGCGGGCGGGCGTCGGCGCCGGTGTCATGACCACCACTCAGCAGGCCTCGCTGGCCCTGGGCGTGGCCACCCTGGGCACCCTGTTCCTGTCGCTGACCCCGGGCATGGGCATGCGGGACGCCCTGGTGGCAACGCTGCTGGTCCAGGTGGCGCTGGTGGTGCTGACCGGTCTGCTGGGCCTGCGCCTGCCGCGGACGATCGACTGAGCCGCGCCGAGGAACGCACCGTTTCTGGTCCAGACCTCTTGACGAAAGGTCTGGACCACATCACTGTCATGCCTACGACACCTCACCGCACCCCCACCGGGAGGCCCGGCATGATCCGCCGCAAGGTCCGTCTACTGGCCGCCGCACTCGCGGCCACCGTCCTGACCCCCCTGGGGGTCGCCACCGCGTCCGCCGCCCCCACAGGCGCCGCACCCGCCCCCGCCGCGGACACCTGCGCCGTGAAGTCGAAGCCCGCGGGCAAGGTCCTCCAGGGCTACTGGGAGAACTGGGACGGCGCCGCCAACGGCGTCCACCCGCCCTTCGGCTGGACCCCGGTCACCGACCCCCAGATCGCCGCCCACGGCTACAACGTGCTCAACGCGGCCTTCCCGGTCATCCGTTCCGACGGAACGGCCCTGTGGGAGGACGGCATGGACGCGGGCGTGAAGGTGGCGACGCCCGCGGAGATGTGCGCGGCCAAGGCGTCCGGGCAGACGATCCTGCTCTCCATCGGCGGTGCGACGGCCGGCATCGACCTCAACTCGACCGCCGTGGCGGACCGTTTCGTCGACACGATCGTGCCGATCCTCAAGGAGTACAACTTCGACGGGATCGACATCGACATCGAGACCGGCCTGACCGGCAGCGGCGACATCGGCCAACTCTCCACGTCCCAGGCCAACCTGATCCGCATCATCGACGGCGTCCTCGCCCGCATGCCGGCCGGCTTCGGCCTCACGATGGCCCCGGAGACCGCCTACGTCACCGGCGGCAGCGTCACCTACGGCTCGATCTGGGGCGCGTACCTGCCGGTCATCAAGAAGTACGCCGACAACGGCCGCCTGTGGTGGCTGAACATGCAGTACTACAACGGCAGCATGTACGGCTGCTCCGGCGACTCCTACTCGGCCGGCACGGTCCAGGGCTTCACCGCCCAGACCGACTGCCTGGACAAGGGCCTGGTCATCCAGGGCACGACGATCCGCGTCCCCTACGACAAGCAGGTTCCGGGCCTGCCCGCCCAGCCCGGCGCGGGCGGCGGCCACATGTCACCGTCCCTGGTCTCCGAGGCCTGGAACCACTACAACGGCTCCCTCAAGGGCCTGATGACCTGGTCCCTCAACTGGGACGGCTCGAAGAACTGGACCTTCGGCGACAACGTGAAGTCCCTGCAGAACCGCTGACGCGAAAACGCCCACCCTCCAGCCGACCGAGTCGGGTGGCGGGTGGGCATAGGCCCGGGGGTCCCGGGGGCGGAGCCCCCTGGTACCTCAGCGGACCGGACGTTCAGCAGCCAACCAGCCGAGACGCGAGGTACCCCTCGATCTGGTCCAGCGACACACGCTCCTGCTTCATCGTGTCCCGCTCGCGGACGGTCACCGCGTTGTCGTCGAGCGTGTCGAAGTCCACCGTCACACAGAACGGCGTCCCGATCTCGTCCTGACGCCGGTACCGCCGCCCGATCGCGCCCGCGTCGTCGAACTCGATGTTCCAGTTCTGCCGCAGCGCCTGCGCGAGCCCCTTCGCCTTCGGCGACAGCTCCGGGTTGCGGGACAGCGGCAGCACGGCGACCTTCACCGGGGACAGCCGCGGGTCGAGCCGCAGCACGGTGCGCTTCTCCAGCTTGCCCTTGGCGTTCGGCGCCTCGTCCTCGATGTACGCGTCGAGCAGGAAGGCGAGCATCGCCCGCCCGACACCGGCCGCCGGCTCGATGACGTACGGCGTCCAGCGCTCGCCGGCCTCCTGGTCGTAGTAGGAGAGGTCCTGGCCCGAGGCCTTGGCGTGCGAGGAGAGGTCGTAGTCCGTCCGGTTGGCGACACCCTCCAGCTCGCCCCACTCGCTGCCGCCGAAGGAGAAGCGGTACTCGATGTCCGCGGTGCGCTTGGAGTAGTGGGAGAGCTTCTCGGCCGGGTGCTCGTACCAGCGCATGTTCTCCTCGCGGAGACCAAGGCCCGTGTACCAGTTCCAGCGCTGCTCCATCCAGTACTCCTGCCACTTCTCGTCCTCGCCCGGCTTGACGAAGAACTCCATCTCCATCTGCTCGAACTCGCGGGTGCGGAAGATGAAGTTGCCGGGCGTGATCTCGTTGCGGAAGGACTTGCCCATCTGGGCGATGCCGAACGGGGGCTTGCGGCGCGAGGTGGTCTGCACCTGGGCGAAGTTGGTGAAGATGCCCTGGGCGGTCTCGGGCCGCAGGTAGGCGACGGAGCCGCTGTCCTGGGTCGGGCCGAGGTGGGTGGAGAGCAGGCCGGAGAACTGCTTGGGCTCGGTGAAGGTGCCCTTGTTGCCGCAGTTGGGGCAGTTCAGGTCGGCGAGGCCGTTCTCCGGAGCCTTGCCCTTCTTCTCCTCGTACGCCTCCTCCAGGTGGTCCGCGCGGAACCGCTTGTGGCAGGAGGTGCACTCGGTCAGCGGGTCCGTGAAGGTGGCGACGTGACCGGAGGCCACCCAGACCTCGGGGGCCAGGATCACGGAGGAGTCGAGACCGACGACGTCCTCGCGCGAGGTGACCATGTAGCGCCACCACTGGCGCTTGAGGTTCTCCTTGAGCTCGACACCCAGCGGACCGTAGTCCCAGGCGGCGCGCTGACCGCCGTAGATCTCACTGCACGGGAATACGAAGCCACGGCGCTTGCTCAGGCTGACGATGGTGTCGATCTTGTCGGCGGCCACGGTGCTCTCTTCATTACGACGACGGGCGACGAAGCGAGATGCTTCCAGAGAATGCTTCAGGTTACCGGCGTGGGCCGCCCCTCGGCCAAATCGGGGCCTCCGAGCTGCGGAATCGCCCGCTTGTTGACAACGGTTTCCATATTTGTTGAAAATGAGTGTCATGAACGTACGACGACGCCACATATCCGGCATAGCAGTCACCGCGGCCGCCACTCTCGGCCTCGGGACCCTCTCGGCCTGCTCCAGCGACAGCGCTGCGGCGGGCAACACCGACAAGTTCGACGTCGTCGCGTCGTTCTATCCCATGGCCTACCTCGCCGAGCAGATCGGCGGCGACCACGTCAGCGTCACCAGTCTGACCGAGCCCGGCCAGGAGCCGCACGACCTGGAGATCAGCGCCAAGCAGCGCGCGCAGCTCGAGGAGACCGACGCCGCTCTCTTCCTCAAGGGCCTCCAGCCCTCCGCCGACGAGGCCATCGCCCAGTCCGGCGCCAAGACGAAGATCGACGCGGCCACGCTGACCACCCTCGAGGAGCACAGCTCCGAGGTCGGCGGCCACGCGGCCGAGCACGAAGACGAGCACGCCGAGGACGAGCACGGCCACGACCACGGCGAGGAGGGCGGCAAGGACCCCCACATCTGGCTCGACCCGGTCAAGTACGCCGAGGTCGCCGAGGGCGTCGGCAAGGCCTTCGAGAAGGCCGACCCCGACCACGCCGCCGACTACAAGAAGAACACCGCGGCCCTGGTCGAGAAGCTCGGCGGCCTGAACACGAAGTTCGAGACCGGTCTGAAGGACACGAAGACCAAGGTGTTCATCACCACCCACGCGGCCTTCGGCTACCTCGCCGAGCGCTACGGCCTGACCGAGGAGGCCATCAGCGGCCTCAGCCCCGAGTCGGAGCCCAGCGCGGCGCGGGTCAAGGAGCTTGAGAAGATGGCCAAGGCCGACGGCGTCTCCACGGTCTTCTACGAGACGCTCGTCAGCGACAAGACCGCGAAGACGGTCGCCAAGGACGCGAACCTCAAGACGGACGTCCTCGACCCGATCGAGGGCATCACCGACAAGTCCCGCGGCGACGACTACTTCCAGGTCATGGAAGCCAACCTCAAGGCCCTGCAGACGGCCCTGGGAGCCAAGTGATCAACCCACCGGAGGGCGGCGGCATGAGCGAGCCCGTCAACATCATCTCGCTGCGCGGCGTCCGCGCCGAACTCGGCTCACGCCCCGTCCTGCGCGGCATCGACCTCACCGTGCGCCGCGGCGAGGTCGTCGCGCTGCTCGGCGCCAACGGCTCGGGCAAGTCCACGGCCGTGCGCTCGGTCATCGGCCAGGTGCCGGTCACGGCCGGGGAGATCGAGCTGTTCGGCACCCCGCGGCGCCGCTTCCGCGACTGGGCGCGCGTGGGCTACGTCCCGCAGCGCACCACGGCCGCGGGCGGCGTCCCCGCCACGGTGACCGAGGTCGTCTCCTCCGGGCGCCTGTCCAGGGCCCGCTTCGGCATCCTGCGCAAGGCCGACCACGAGGCCGTGCGCCGGGCCCTCGAGCTGGTCCGCATGGCGGACCGGGCCAAGGACTCCGTGGACGCCCTCTCCGGCGGCCAGCACCAGCGGGTGCTGATCGCCCGCGCGCTCGCCGCCGAACCCGAACTGCTGATCATGGACGAGCCGATGGCGGGCGTCGACCTGGCCAGCCAGGAGGTGCTGGCCGAGACGCTGCGCAAGCAGGTCGAGGCCGGCGTCACGGTCCTCCTCGTCCTGCACGAGCTGGGCCCCCTGGAGCCGTTGATCGACCGGGCCGTGGTCCTGCGTGACGGCTGCGTCCTGCACGACGGCCCGCCCCCGAAGGCGGTGGGCCAGCACGCGCTGCCCGGCCACGACCACGTGCACCCGCACGCACCGGCCGGCGCCGAACCGATCCGCACCGGCCTGCTGAGCTGAGAAGGCGACGACTGTGGAAATCCTGAACTACGCCTTCATGCAGCGGGCCCTGCTGGCGGCCGTCCTGGTCGGCATCACCGCCCCCGCCGTCGGCATCTACCTGGTCCAGCGCCGCCAGGCCCTCATGGGCGACGGCATCGGCCACGTGGCGATGACCGGCGTCGGCCTCGGCTTCCTGCTCTCCTGGTCCCCGGTGTGGATGGCGACCCTGATCTCCGTCCTCGGCGCGGTCCTCATGGAGCTGATCCGCTGGTACGGCAAGACCCGCGGCGACATCGCCCTCGCCATGCTCTTCTACGGCGGCATGGCCGGCGGCGTGATGTTCATCAACCTCGCGCCGACCGGCTCCAGCGCCAACCTGACCTCGTACCTCTTCGGCTCCCTGTCGACGGTGAGCGAGTCCGACGTCACCGCGATCTGCGTGCTGGCCGCCTTCGTGGTCCTCGTCACCCTCGGCCTGCGCCGCCAGCTGTTCGCCGTCAGCCAGGACGAGGAGTTCGCCCGGGTCACCGGCCTGCCGGTACGCGCGCTGAACCTGCTGACGGCCGTCACGGCGGCGGTCACGGTCACCGTCGCGATGCGCGTCGTCGGGCTGCTGCTGGTCTCCGCGCTGATGGTGGTCCCGGTGGCCGCCGCGCAGCAGCTCACCCGCAGCTTCGCGGCCACCTTCGCGATCGCCGTCGCGCTCGGCGTGACCGTGACGATCGGCGGCACGGTGACGTCGTACTACCAGGACGTGCCGCCCGGCGCGACGATCGTGCTGCTCACCATCGGCGCGTTCGTCCTGCTGACCGCGCTTGCGGCACCGCTCGCCCGACGACGCGCGCGGGCACTCACCGCGGCGCAGCCCGCCGCGGATCCGGCGGAGTGCAAGATTCCGGCCACCCGGGGGGCCACCGACGAGGTCGGCGTCTGACCGCGGGCGAACCGGGCTGGCACAATGGCCCGGCAAGCCGCCGAGACGTGAGGAGGAATCCAGTGACGACCGCTGGACCGCCCGTGAAGGGCCGCAGCACCCGGCAGCGCGCCGCCGTGTCGGCGGCCCTCCAGGAGGTCGAGGAGTTCCGCAGCGCTCAGGAACTCCACGACGTACTCAAGCACAAGGGCGACTCGGTCGGGCTCACCACCGTCTACCGCACCCTGCAGTCCCTCGCCGACGCCGGCGAGGTCGACGTCCTGCGCACCGCCGACGGCGAGTCCGTCTACCGCCGCTGCTCCACCGGCGACCATCACCACCACCTGGTCTGCCGCGCCTGCGGCAAGGCCGTCGAGGTCGAGGGCCCCGCGGTGGAGAAGTGGGCCGAGGCCATCGCCGCCGAGCACGGCTACGTCAACGTCGCGCACACGGTGGAGATCTTCGGCACCTGCGCCGACTGCGCGGGTGCCTCCGGCGGTTGAGCGGCTGGGCCGGGGCTGCGCCCCGGGCCCCCTTGTCGGCCTGAACGGCCTCGTCCTCAAACGCCGGACGGGCTGAATTATTCGGTGCGGCCTTCCATGGCCAGCAGCTCCTCGTTGGGGATGGCGCCGCCGAAGCGGCGGTCGCGGGAGGCGAACTCCAGGCAGGCTCGCCACAGGTCGCGCCGGTCGAAGTCGGGCCACAGGACGTCCTGGAAGACCATCTCGGCGTACGCGCTCTGCCAGAGCAGGTAGTTGGACGTCCGCTGCTCGCCGCTCGGCCGCAGGAACAGGTCCACGTCCGGCATGTCCGGGTAGTACAGGTACTTGGCGAGGGTCTTCTCGTTCACCTTCGACGGATCGAGCTTCCCGGCCCGGACATCCTCCGCGAGGGCCTGCGCCGCGTCGGCGATCTCGGCGCGCCCGCCGTAGTTCATGCAGAAGTACAGCGTGAGCCTGTCGTTGTCCTTGGTCTGCTCCTGCGCGACCTGGAGCTCCTTGGCCACCGACTTCCAGAGCCTGGGCATCCGGCCCGCCCAGCGCACCCGCACCCCCAGCTCGTCGAGGGTGTCACGGGACTTGCGGATGAAGTCGCGGTTGAAGTTCATCAGGAAGCGCACCTCGTCCGGCGAGCGCTTCCAGTTCTCGGTGGAGAAGGCGTACAGCGAGATGTTCCCGACGCCCATCTCGATCGCGCCCTGCAAGACGTCCATGACCTGCTCGGCGCCGACCTTGTGCCCCTCGGTGCGCGGCAGCCCGCGTTCCTTGGCCCAGCGCCCGTTGCCGTCCATGACGATCGCCACATGCTCCGGAACCAGCTCGCCGAGCCTCGGAGGCCGCGCGCCGGACGGGTGCTGCTCCGGCGTCCTGTACTCCCGGCGCTGCCGCCCCAGAATCCCGCGTACAGCCATGTGTCTCTCGTCTCCTCGTACTGTTCTTTCTAGGACTTCTCGACGTACCGCAGGGAGCGCAGGCCGCGCTCCAGGTGCCAGTGCAGGTACGCGGACACCAGTCCGCTCCCCTCCCGCACGTACCGCGGCTCGCACGTGTCCGCCGTGCCCCAGTCTCCCGTGAGCAGCGCCCCGAGCAGTTCCAGGGCCTGCGGCGAGGGTACGACGCTGCCGGGCACCCGGCAGTCGCCGCAGACGGAGCCGCCCGAGCCGACCGAGAAGAACCGGTTCGGACCGGGCATGCCGCACTTCGCGCAGTCCCCGAAGGTCGGGGCGTACCCGTTCACGGCCAGCGAGCGCAGCAGGAACGCGTCGAGAACGAGGTTCGGCGCGTGCTCGCCCCGGGCGAGGGTCCGCAGCGCGCCCACGAGCAGCAGGTACTGCTGCACCGCCGGCTCGCCCTCGTGGTCGGTGAACCGCTCCGCCGTCTCCAGCATGGCGGTCCCCGAGGTGTACCGCGCGTAGTCGGTGACGATCCCGCCGCCGTACGGCGCGATCGTCTCGCTCTGCGTGCACAGCGGCAGCCCGCGCCCGACCAGCTCACTGCCCTTCGAGAAGAACTGCACGTCCACGTGCGAGAACGGCTCCAGCCGCGCCCCGAACTTCGACTTCGTCCGCCGCACCCCGCGCGCCACGGCGCGTACGCGTCCGTGACCGCGCGTGAGCAACGTGATGATCCGGTCCGCCTCACCCAGCTTCTGGGTGCGCAGCACGATGCCGTCGTCGCGGAACAGACTCATGCCGACCATTCTCGCGCATGCTTCAAGGCACCTCGCCCCGGCTTCGCGCGTTGGTGTACGCCATCGCCGCGCTGAGCCGCTCGGACGGGGTGGCGTGGCGTACGTCACCCGGCGCGGCGTCCCACTCCCGGCCCCCGCCGTACGGCCGCATCTGCACGTACGGCCCCTCGTACCCCATGACGATCCCGACCCGGCCGCTGCGGGTGTCCACCGCGTGGGCCCCGACGGGCGGCGTCGTCATCATCGCAGCGCCGCCGCGAGTCGCTGCGCGGTCTCCACGGAACACCGGCCCAATTCGACGAGTGGACAGGGTGCCTCCCGCGCAAGACTCACCGGGTCGAGCCCGAGAGAGGGAAGAGTAATTCCTGCCTCCGCGAGCGCCGCGCGCAATTCTTTCACCGTGTCCTCCGCTCCTTCGACGCAGAGCGCCGAGTGTCGTGCCTCCACCGCTTTCCCCTCGCTTTACGGTTTCACTCTTCGTGTCCCCAGAATGCCGCGCCGCGTCTACACTCGGCAGGAGTATGTGCACTACAAGTAGGGGTCAGTGCAGGGGGGTTGGTTATGGCCAATGGTTCACGGCAAGCCGCGTGGGAGTTCTTCGGAACAGAACTGAAACGTCGGCGAGAGGACGCGGGAATCACCCAAGTCGAGCTGGGTGCACGGGTATTCGTTTCCGGGGGCTACATCGGTCAGTTCGAACAGGCAATTCGGAAGCCGCAGCTGGATGTGGCCCAGAGGATCGACGAGGCGCTACAAACCGACGGTATTTTCGATCGGCTGTGCCGGAAGCTGATTGATGATCCGAGGTATGCGGATTACTTTCGACGAGATCGTCACGGCTCGCCTGGAGCGGTCGCAGGTCCTGGACGACGCTACACGGCCCGAGTATTGGGTGACGTTGCACGAGAACGCGCTGCGGATTCCGGTGGGCGGCGCACAGGCGACGGCGGCCCAGCTGGAGCACGTGGTACGGCTGATGCGGGAGCGCGCAGCGGTGGTGACCGTGCTGTCGTACGGGGCGGGGGCGCATGCGGTCATGAACGGGGCCCTGAAGCTGATGGAGTTCGAGGACGCGCCTCAGGTCGCCTATACAGAGACGTCGTTTTCGGGAACGCTGGTCGACGACCCGGCCGTGGTGAAGCGGGCGCAGCGCGCATACGATCTGCTCAGGGTCGCCGCGCTGTCGCCGGAGGCGTCCCTGGCCCTGATCGAATCGGCGGCGGAGGACTTCAGACGATGCGCGAGTACGACCTGAACCACGCACGCTGGCGCAAGAGCAGCCACAGCAACGGCGAGGGAGGCGACTGCGTCGAGGTCGCCGAGGGAGTCACCGGGGTCGTACCCGTCCGGGACAGCAAGGTGACCGGTGGCCCGGTGGTCGTCGTCGGGTCGGTGGCCTGGACGGAGTTCATACGGACCGTGGGGGCCGCCCGCTTCCTTGCCAGTGTCGTGCCTCCGCGACCCGAGTAAAGGGCGCTGCGCGTCGCCTTCGGCGATGGCCCTGCGGGCCACCCTTGACTCGGCTCGCTCCAGCACGAGGGAGAAGCGAGCGAGCGGCCCGGAAAGACGGGTGGCCGAGGCACGCCGGTCCCTTCCGTCGGCCGCCCGGTCCCGGGCGTAAGGGGCGCGCTCGCGCCTCGCATGCACGCCGGGCCGTCTCAGCGGCTTTCGCCCGGAGGGGGAGACGATCGGACACTCCGTCCCACTCCCTCCCCCACCCCACCTGCCCATTCGCCCCACACACCCGGGACACACCGTCCAATCACCGCCCCCACCCTCCCCACCCCAGACCACCCTCCGAAAACGGCGAACAAATCCGCCGATTTGTTCGCGACTTTCGACATGGGCCCCCACCCACCGCTCGCCATCCACCACCCACCGGCCGTCAGCCACCACCCACCGGCCGTCAGCCGTAAGCCAGCCCGGCGTGCAGGCGAGGCGCCCACGCGTGCCCCGCACCACCGACCCACCGTTCGCCGCTAAGCCGACCCGGCGTGCAGGCGAGGCGCGAGGGCGCCCCGCACCACCCTCCGGCCGGAAGCCGCTGAGCCGTGGCGGCGTGCTGGCGAGGCGCCGACGCGCCCTCACCCCGCCCACTGGCCAACCCGCCCAAGGGACCGGCCCACCCGGGACACCCACGCTCCCCCGGCCGCCCGCACGCTTCTCGCCCGTGCTGGAGCGAGCCGGGTCAAGGGTGACCCGAAGGGTCATCGCCGAAGGCGACGCGCAGCGACAGCGGAGCGCCCTTGACGCGGGTCGTGGAAGCACGACACTGACCAAGAAGCGGGCGGCCCCACAGCCACTCCTCCAACACGCGGTACTCCGACCTACGACTCACGTCCCCGTCCCTCTCGATCTTTCGAACGATGACCAAAACGCCTGCGGTCAGTCAGAGTTGCCTCTCAGACTTACGAAGAAGGGGGCACACCATGTCGTACCCGGAGCCGCGCTACCTCGGCGAGAAGGGCGAGATCAACGCCGTGTTCAGGGCGGCCGACACTCCGCCCGACATCGTCTCCCCCGGCGGCACGACCACCCACTACCTCGCGAGCCACGCCTCCACAGGCGGTGAGTTCGGGCTATACAAGGTGGACATGGGGCCCAGGGCGCCCGGCGCCAAGACGCACTTCCACCGGGGCATCTCCGAGTCGTTCTACGTCCTGTCGGGAGAGGTGGAGCTGTACAACGGCGAGCGCTGGGTCACCGGCCGCCAGGGCGACTTCCTGTACGTCCCGGTCGGCGGACTGCACGCCTTCAAGAACGACAGCGACGACCCCCTGTCCATGCTGATGCTCTTCTCCCCGGGCGCTCCGCGCGAGGAGTACTTCGAGCGCGTCTCCGAGTTCGCGCAGCGTGGCGGCGAGGAACTGCGGGAGTTCCAGGTGAAGCACGACAGCTTCTTCGTCTGACGGGTCCGGGAGAACCCCCGAGGCCCGCACTGGGGTAATCCCCCCTGGGTTTCGGGTTGTTCCCCGGATGGGGAGGGCCCTGGACATCCGCGAGGCTCGTCGCATGACGCAGCGCACGCGAACCATCCGCAACGCCGCCATCGTCGGCGTGTCCACGGCCCTCCTCGGCATCACCGCACCCGTGACCGCCTCCGCCACGGCGGGCCCGTCCGAGCCCCTTGCCTGGACCGCCTGCGAGGGCGCCGGTATCGACCCCCGTCAGCAGTGCGCCACCCTCCGGGTCCCCATGGACCACGCCGATCCGGACGGTCCCCGCATCGACATCGCCGTCTCGCGCATCCCGAGCGAGAATCCGGCCGCCCGCCGCGGAGCGCTCCTGCTCATCGCGGGCGGGCCGGGCGGCTCCAGTCTCAACGACCCGTCGGGAAAGGGGCAGAAGCTGCCCCAGAACGTCCGTGACGCCTACGACCTCATCGGGTTCGCGCCGCGCGGCCTCGCGCCGTCCACGTCCGTCGACTGCGGGCTGGAGCACGGCGATCTCGCCACCTCCCGGCTGCGTCCCTGGCCCGCCCCCGACGGCTCGGTGGCCGGGAACATGGACACCGCACAGCGCATGGCCGACGCCTGCGCCCGCAACGGCGGCGAGCTGATCCGGCACCTCGGCACCGCCAACGAGGCCCGCGACATCGACCTCCTCCGCGCCGCGCTCGGCGAGCGGAAGATCTCCGCGTGGGGCGTCTCGTACGGGACGTACGTCGGCTCGGTGTACGCGCAGCTCTTCCCGCAGCGCACCGACCGGATCGTGCTGGACAGCAACGACAACCCCGACCCCACCCGCGTCAACCGCGCCTGGCTCGCCGCGCACGAGCGGGGCGTGGAGGACACCTTCCCGCACTTCGCGGCCTGGGCCTCCAAGCCCGGCAACCCCGACCGCGTGGCGCGCAGGGCCTTGGACGTGCGGCCGATGTTCCTGCGGCTCGCCGCCCGGCTCGACCGCGAGCCGATCCCGTGGCCGGGTGCCAACCCGGAGGAGCTGAACGGCAGCGTGCTGCGCCAGACCATGCTGGACAGCTTCTCCTCCCCCAGCCGCTATCCCACGCTCGCCAAGCTGATGCGGGCTGCCGAGCAGGGCACCGTGCCGCCCGCGCCCGCGGGACCGCCCGAGGCCGTGCTGCAGAACGTCACCGCGGTCGGCGCCGGCGTCCTGTGCAACGACGTCGCCTGGCCGAAGTCGGCCGCCGTGTACCAAAAGGACGTCACCGAGAGCCGCGCCAAGTACCCGCTCACCGCCGGGATGCCCCGCAACGCGATGCTCTGCGCGGCCTGGCCGTACCCGCCGCGTGAGGCGCCGGTGCGGATCACCGGCCGGGGACCGTCCAACATTCTGCTCGTGCAGAACGAGCGGGACGTCAACACCCCGCTCAGCGGCGCCCTGAAGATGCGCGAGGCACTCGGCCGGCGCGCGGTCCTGGTCACCGTGGACTCCACCGGCCACGACGCCTACCTGGCCAACGGCAACGCCTGCGGGGACGCCACGGTCTCCCGTTTCCTGGCGACCGGGCAGCGCCCCGCCGCGGACGTCTACTGCCGCTGACCGGCGCCCGGCGTCACCAGCCCCGACTCGTAGGCCACGATGACCAGTTGCGCCCGGTCCCGCGCCTCCAGCTTGCCCATGATCCGGCTGACGTGGGTCTTCGCGGTCAGGGGGCTCAGGCCGAGGGATTCGGCGATCTCCGTGTTGTTCAGGCCGCGGGCGACCAGGCTGAGCACCTGGCGTTCGCGGTCGGACAGGCAGTCGGGGCCGGCCTCGCCCGCCACCGGGGTCGAGGGGCTGCGCAGGAACCGTTCGATCAGGCGGGCCGTCGGGCCGGGTGAGAGGAGGGCGTCGCCCGCCGTCACCGTGCGGATGGCGTCCAGGAGTTCGGCGGGCCTCGTGTCCTTGACCAGGAAGCCGGAGGCGCCCGCACGGAGGGCCTCGACGATGTTCTCGTCGGTGTCGTAGGTGGTGAGGACCAGCACCCGTACGCCCGCGAGGTCCGCGTCGGCGGCGATGAGCCGGGTCGCCTCGATGCCGTCCAGGTCGGGCATGCGCACGTCCATGACGACGAGGTCGGCGCGTTCGCTGCGGGCCAGCTCCACGGCCTGGCGGCCGGTGCCGGCCTCGCCGACGACCTCCATGTCGGGGGCCGACGCCACCAGCAGGGCGAACGCCGCACGGACGAGGTTCTGGTCGTCCGCCAGCAGCACACGTATCGTCATCCGGCTCTCTCCGAGGTCAGGGGCGTTCGGGGCGTGGCAGGCGTCGGCAGTACGGCCGTCACCTCGAAGCCGCCCCCGGCGCCGCCCTCCAGCGGTCCGGCGTCGAGTGTGCCACCCACGCTGCGGGCCCGCTCCCGCATGCCGACCAGGCCGAAGCCGGGGGTGCCGGCCGGGTCGGGACCGGTGCCGTCGTCGGTGACGGACAGGCGCAGGGCGCCCGGCTCGGCGTGCACCTCGACGCGGACGGACGGTTCGGGGCCCGCGTGGCGTACGGCGTTGGTCAGCGCTTCCTGCACGATGCGGTAGACGGCGGCGCCGATCGCGGGCGGGAGTTCGCCGGCGCGTACCGACAGCTGCACGCTCGCCCCGGCGGCGCGGGCGGTCTCCGCCAGGTCGGGCAGGCCGCGCAGTCCGGGCAGCGGGCCGCGGGCCTCGGACGCGTCCTGCTCCCTGAGGACTTCCAGCGTGGTGCGCAGTTCACCGCGCGCGGTGCGGCAGGTCTCGGCGATGTCGTCGAGGGCCTTGGCGACGGCGGCCCGGTCCAGGCGTTCGGGGTCGGCGGTCAGGACGTGGGCGGCGACGGAGGTCTGCACGCCGATGAGGGTGATGCTGTGCGCGAGCAGGTCGTGCAGGTCCCGGGCGACGCGCAGGCGTTCCTCGGCGACGCGGCGTCTGGCCTCCTCCTCCCGGGTGCGTTCGGCGCGCTCGGCGCGTTCGACGATGGAGGCGACGTAGTGGCGGTAGTAGCGGACGTCGATGCCGCAGAACAGGACGGCGACGACCCAGCCGGTGATCCGGAGCAGTTCCGCCATGCCGTCGGGATTGGTGAGGGCGTTCATGGTCAGCCCCAGGCCGATGACGACGGAGCCGATGCCCAGGGTGCGGCGCACGGTGCCGGTCGTGGCGACGGTGTAGAGGGCCACCAAGGTCGCGGGCACGGGCGCGGAGTGGTTGTAGTCGAGGCCGTGGAAGGCGGCGACCGGCGCGGCCACCAGGCAGAGCGTCAGCAGGGGCCGGTGCCTGCGGCCCACCAGCGGCACGTGCGCGGCGACCAGCAGCGCCCAGCCCGCCGCGTCCGGGCGGCGGCCCTCGTCGGTGAGCAGCCCGATGCAGACCGCCGCGGTGAGGAGGACCCCGGCGAGTACCGCGTCGTTGCGGGTGCGGTGCGGGGCGGCGAGCGGGTCGCCGTTGATGACGGCGATGACCCGCTCGCCGACGCGGGGCCGGGGCGCTGCCGGAGTGGTTGCGTGCACGCGTCCATCCTCCGCGACGGGTGCGCCCCTCCGGGAGGGGAGGGGCGCACTCCGGTCGCCGGACGTCTCAGACACCGACGGGCTCCCGCTCCCCGGCCGGTGCCGGCCTCTCGGGCGCCCGGGAGAGCCTGCCCGGCCACCACACCCGGCGGCGCAGGGCGACGCTGGCGCTGGTGACGAGGTAGGTGCGGACGAGGAAGGTGTCGAGCAGGACGCCGACCGCGATGACGAAGCCCAGCTCGACCAGCTGCACCATCGGCATGCTGGTGAGCACCGCGAAGGTGGCCGCGAGGACCAGCCCGGCGGAGGCGATGACGCCGCCGGTGGTGCGCAGCGCGACCAGGGCCGCCTGCGTGGGTTCGGCGCCGTTCAGGGATTCCTCGCGCATGCGGTGCATCAGGAAGATGCCGTAGTCGACGCCGAGGGCGACCAGGAAGACGAAGGAGAGCAGCCCGAGGCCCGGGTCGGTGCCCTCGAAGCCGAAGAGGGGCTCGAAGACGAGTCCGCCGATGCCGAGGGCCGCGCCCCACACGGCGACGACCGCGGCGACCAGGATGAGCGGCGCGACCAGGGAGCGCAGCAGCACCGTGAGGATCAGCAGGACCGACAGCAGCACGATCGGTACGACGATCACGGTGTCCCGTGCGTTGGTGTCCTCGAGGTCGATCTGCTGGGCGCTGGGGCCGCCGACGTAGGAGCCGTCGAGCTTGTCGCGCAGGTCCTGGAGGGTGGCGGTCTCGGCGGCCGACTGGGGCGGGGCCGAGGCCAGTACGGTCAGCTCGGTCCAGCCGCCGCCGCTGCGGCCCATCCCGGCACTTTCGACGCCGCGGGTGTCGCGGATCTCGGCGAGGGCGGCGTCGGCGCGGTCGGTGGGGGCGATGACGGTGATGGGCTGGGTGCCGCGCTCCGGGTAGGCGTCGGCGAGGGTCTCCATCGCGGCGATCGCGTCGGGCCGGGTGGTGAAGGAGTCCTCCTGCTTGAGGTTGCCGGGCAGGGCGAACGCGCCGAGCGCCAGCGCGCCGAGCAGGACGGCGCCGCCCACCAGGACGGTGCGGGGCCGGCGTTCGGCGGAGCTGCCCATCGCGGCGAACAGCGACCTGCGGGCCTTGGGGGTGCTGCCGTAGCGCGGGACCAGGGGCCAGAAGACGCGGCGGCCGAGCAGGACCAGGAGCGCGGGCAGCAGGGTCAGCATGGCGGCCAGCGCGCAGAGCACGCCGACGGTGCCGAGCGGGCCCATGCCGCGGCTGGAGTTGAGGTCGGCGGCGAGCAGGCACAGCAGTCCGGCGGCGACGGTGCCGGAGGAGGCGAGCACGGCGGGGCCGCAGCCGCGCAGGGCGGCGAGCATGGCGTCGTACGGCCGCTCGATGCGGCGCAGTTCCTCGCGGTAGCGGGCGACCAGGAGCAGCGCGTAGTCGGTGCCGACGCCGAAGACGAGGATGGTCATGATGCCGCTGCTCTGGCCGGAGACGGCGGTGCCGAACCACTGGTTGAGGCCGTAGGCGACGCCCATGGAGAGGTAGTCGGCGATTCCGGCGACGGCGAGCGGGACGAGCCACAGGAAGGGGCTGCGGTAGATGAGGATCAGGAGGAGGGCGACCACTGCGGCGGTGGTGTAGAGCAGGGGGCCGTCGAGGGAGTTGTAGACCTCGGAGGCGTCGGTGGCGAGCGCGCCCGAGCCACCGACCTCGACGCTCAGTCCGTCGCCGCCGCGGGCGACGTCCCGTACGTCGTTGACGAGTGCGTCGCGGGCCTTCTCGTCCGTGCCGGGCTCGGTGGAGGCGACCGGGTACATGAGGGTGGTGCCGTCCTTGGACGGGATGCCCGCCGGGCGGCCGGTCAGTTCGTGGGCGCCGGCGATCTCGGCGACCTGCTCGGCGGCGGTGGCCTTGTCGGCGGCGGTCAGTCCGGCGTCGCGGTGGTAGACGAGGACCATCTCGGTGGCCTCGCCGCCGGGCAGCCGTTCCTGGATCTTGGCGACCTGCGTCGAGTCGGCGCTCGCCGGCAGGTAGTCGACGGCCCGGTCGCGCTGCACGTCCCCGAGTTTCGACGCGAACGGCGAGGCGATCGCCAGGACCGCGATCCACAGTCCGAGCACCAGCCAGGGCACGGCCCGCCGTCGTCCCCCGCTTGTTCTTACGGCCCCCATCTGACGGGCCTCCCTCCGGTGGATGTCTGGTTCGGTTCCCAGACTTCCGCCGGCGGGCTTCCGACACGTCAGGCGCGAGGGCGAGTTGGCGGCTACTGCCCCGGGTGACGCGCGGCCCTCGATACTCCCCGGGGAGTAGTGGCCCTCAGGCCCGGTCGACCATCCAGTTGCCGTCCTCCTCGTCGTCGACGCGCACCTCGAGTTCGCGCAGGCCCATGCCCGCGTCCCAGAGTTCCTTGAAGCGCTTGAGCCGGTCCCGTACGTAGTCCTGGCGCGCGGTGAGCCGGGTCCTGACGTTGACGTCGCGCAGGTCCTGCTCGATCTCGAACGACACCTCCTCGTCGTAGAGGATGAAGTCGTTGGTGGTGCCGCGCTGGAGGTGCGGGGGCAGTTCGGGCAGGACCGCCACGCGTACGTCGATGCGGCGCAGTTCCTGCTCCTCGCACAGCCGCAGCAGCCGGTCGTCGAGTTCGCGGGCGCTCTCCAGCAGGAACAGGCGGCGCACCGCGACGCCCTGTTCGTCGATGGCCGCCTGCTGGGCGTCGAGGTAACGCCCGGCGGGCTCGCTGTTCCAGAACTCCCGGTCGACGGAGGTGCTGGTGGCGAGGATGGACTGCTCGGCGGCGCGGGTGAGGGTGAGCATCCAGTCGTGGTTCTCGCCGGGGCATTCGGCGCTCAGGTTGGTGAGGTCCGCCATGTGGCTGACCACCCGGGACATCTCCAGGTGGACGAAGGTGTGGAGGATGGAGGGGCTGGGCAGCAGGACGTCGGCGAAGCCCTTGGCCAGGTCGGGCACGCTGTCGACGCGCACCGGGTCCAGCGGGCGCCCGGGCTCGGCGGAGCGGTGGTCGACCTGGGTGACATGGGTCTCGACCAGCTGCTTGACGTCCTCGGTGTGCCGGGTCAGGCCGGTCTTCAGCTCGTCGTCGTAGCGGCGCAGGCCGTCGCGCAGGGCGGCGGTGTTCTCGGCCAGGGCGCTTTCCACCCGCCGGGTGTGCTCGTCCAGGCGCTGCGGTCCCGGCCGCGGGGCCAGTCCGAGGACGTACTGGACGGCTGCCGCCGCGCCGGCGCAGAGCACCGCGGACACGAACTGCCGCAGTGTGCCGTCGTCCGGACTGAGTAGTGCCGTGACGCTCCAGAAGAGGGCGCCGACGACGAGGGCGACCAGCAGCATGCGCGCCCAGGGGGACTCCCCCCTCGGGTCGATCGGGTTGGCCGTGCGGGCCGTGTCGTCGGGGCGGGGTGACTGTGCCGTGCTCATCTCGCTTCTCCCCCCGTTGGGATACGCGTCGGATAGGGGTGCGGGGATGTGCGTGCGGGTCGGGTACCGGGTCCCTGGGGCGCCCGGTCAGGGGGCTGGTTCCACCTCCCGGTGGGGTGCGGGTATGGCGTGCAGGGTGAGCTGGTCGCGGATGCGCTGCACCAGCGCCTGCCACTGCCGGGTGAAGCCGGGCCGTTCCTCCAGCGGGTCCCACAGCGCGGCCAGTTGGGCGGCCACGCGGGCCCGGGGCATCCACAGGTGCAGCAGGTGGTCGACGGCCGGCCGCAGTGTCCGTACGACGGCGCCGGCGTCCTGTGCCGCTCCGGCGCCGAGCCGGAGGCCGTCGAGCATGCGGACGACGGTGGTGAGCAGCCAGTCGTGCAGGGCGAGGTCGTCGCAGAGCGCGGCGAGGTCGGAGTCCGCGGTGTCCTCGGGCACGCGCAGGCGTACGGTGCGCAGCTCGTCCTCGGCGAGGGTGAACCGTTCGAGGGTGGGGCCTTCGCCCGGTGCGGCGGGCAGCGCCACCCAGCGCAGCCGGGTGGGGCGGGACCGGAAGGGCGGGCGCTGATCGAGCAGGGGGTGGCGCAGCAGCCGGGTGAGCAGCCCGTCGGCGATCAGGCCGACGTCGAGGTCGCCGTGGCGTGGGCCGCCGAGCACGCCTTGCGCGATGGCCTCGTGGGGGAGTTTGCCGAGCGGTTCGACGATGCCGGGCCGCACCAGGTACTCGCCCCACGGCCGGCGCTGGTCGGGTCCGGTGGCGGGGAGCCGGCAGTGCGCGGAGGTCTGCAGGACGCGGCCCTCGGTGAGCGCGGCGTGGGCGGCGACGGTGCCGACCGCGCGGATCCGGGCGCCGTTGGAGCTGGGCAGCGGGCAGTCGACGCCGGTGAGGGTGTCGGTGGAACGCGCGTAGAGGCCGGGGCGTTCGGAGAGCAGTACCCGTTCGTCGGCGCGCAGGCCGAGGAGTTGGGCGGCGGAGCGGATGTCGAGGGCCTGCCGGGCGGGCAGCAGGCAGGTGCGGATCTCGCCGCAGGCGAGGACGGCGGGCGGGGTGCTCTGCCGCGGCGCCATGTCAGGGTCCCGCGTAGAAGACGTAGGAGACGCGGTCGGCGACCGAGGCCGGGACGGGGGTGCGTTCGCGTCCGGAGCGTTCGGCGACCTGTAACAGGGCGCCGGGGTCGACCTCGATCTGGTCGAGGATCACGCAAACGGCGTGTTCGACGGGGAGGAAGCGGTTGGGCAGGACCGAGCAGGTCCGGTAGGCGGCGAAGGGGTCGGCGCGGTCGTTGAGCCGGAGCAGGGTGGGCAGTTCGTCCCAGTCGTCGGGGAAGCCGGCGGCGATGTGCGGCTGGGGGGCGAGGACGGCCTCGCCCTCGTTGCGCAGCAGTCCGAGGCGGGCGAGCTGCCAGACGGCGGCGAGGAAGGGGCAGGACCAGGTGCGGTGCCCGTCGGCGTCGTCGTTCCACAGTTCGACGTCGAGGAAGACGGAGTGGCGGCGGGCCGCGGTCTCGCGGGGCGGCTGCCAGGCGGTGGCCCGTTTCATCGCCTGCGGGGCGCGGGCGACGGGGCTGCGTTCGCCGTTGGCGAGCCAGCCGGTCTGCGCGGCGGGCGGGCGCAGGCCGTAGCTGCCGGGCGGCGGTGACTCGACGATGCGGCCGGCCACCGCCTCGGCGACGGGCACCTTGCCGGTGACGGCGCAGCCGGACTCGCGCGCGAGGTAGTCGACGCTCAGCCCGGCCCGCTCGGCCTCCGCGAGCAGCATGGGGACGACTTCGGCGGGGGTGGAGAAGCGGGTGAAGTAGTCGTCGACGAGGAAGCAGGTGCTGATCCGGGCGCGTTTGCCGCCGGCCCGGGCGGTGGCGGCGGCGCGGGCCGCCGCCACCCAGGGCCCCACTTCGGCGAAGTGCGCGCGCAGCCGCTCCGGCCCCGCCTCGAAGTCCTCCATGTAGAGGTGGCCCAGCTCCAGGGAGAGGTGGGCCAGCGGCACCGACTGGGTGCGCGGCTCGGCGGCGGTCTCGCGGAACACTGCGTCGCTCACGGCCGCCCCCAGTACGAGTCGTCGGTCAGGCGCCGGGCGATCTCCTCCAGCGCTTCCAGGGTCTCCTTGTTGGCGATCTGGGTGGAGAGCACGTCCTCCTCGGTGATCAGCTGCTCGCGCCACTGGAGTATGGGCTCCAGCGGTACGACGCCGAGGACGACGCTGTCGCCGATGCGGTGTTCGGCGGCGAGCCGGCGCAGGGCCTCGTCGCAGGCCTGCATCCAGGCGGCCTGGGCGGGCGAGCCCTGCGACCACAGGGGCGACTCGGGGTCGGGCACGGCGGCCCGTACGAAGCGGATCGCGGCGCGCAGGGCGTCCTCGTCGTGGCCGCGTTCGACGCCGCCGCCGATGATGCCGTGGTCCTTGTGAACCAGACCGGAGGCGGCGATGACGTGCTGGCGGGTCCAGCGGTGGAAGACCAGCCAGCGGAAGGGGACGTTGCGCATCCGGGGGTGGGCGGTCGCCGCGAGGACCATGTCGACGGCGTAGCTGCGGCCGGCGCTGAGGTCGACGACGGTGAGGTCGAACTCGCCGTTGAGCCGCAGCAGCAGGTCGATGCACCGCTCCAGGGCCTCCTCGCCGGTGGCGAACTCCCCGCCCCCCGCGTCGCCGGGGAACAGCACGAGGCGGCCCGACTGGTTGGGGCGGGCGCGCAGCAGGGGGTGCTCGGTCTGCCGCCAGACGTCGATCCTGGCGGGCTCGGCCGTCTCGCCCTCCAGGTAGGAGTGCAGGCCGCGCTCCTCGGTGCCGCGCATGGCGGAGGGCACGTCGAAGACGGCGGCGGCGGTGGGCGAGCCGAAGTCGAAGTCCACGTAGGCCACGTGGTCGCCGGTGAGGGCACGTTGGTAGGCCAGGTTGGCGCTGGTCACCGAGCGCCCCGTGCCTCCTTTGTCGGAGGCGGCGAAGACGAGCACGCTCACACCTCCTGCGCGGCGGCGCCCCTGGCCTGGGCCAGGGTGTCGAGTTCCTGGAGCACGGGCAGGGCCAGTGCGAAGGCGGTCGCGGGCCGGTCGTCGACCAGGCTGCGGGCGTGGTCGAGCCGGCTCTCGATGCTCCGCATGGCCCGCGCTCTGCTTCCGTCGGCGGCGGCGGACGCCTCCAGCTGCTCCTTGCCGAACAGGTGGGTGGCCTCACTGAGCAGTTCGCGGGCCATCTCGGCCAGTTCGGGGCTGCGGATGGGCTGCTGCTCGTACAGGTTGCGGGCGGCGACGAGGCATTCGGTGACGCGCTCGGTGATGCTCCAGGACATGCGCAGGGAGACGTTGTCCGACTCGGGGTAGACGGCCTGCACGTTGTCCCACAGGCCGGCGCCCTCCTCGTCGTCGATGCGCCGTGACCACAGGTGCTCGAAGGTCTGCTCGGACAGGCGCAGCAGCCGGTCCTGGGCGCCGATGTTCCGGGAGAGCTCGGCGAGCTGGATGCTCCGCTTGAGGAGCTGGGCGGAGAAGTCGGTCATCCGCCACAGCAGTTGCCCGCCGGAGTGCTCGGACCCGGCGAGCGGCATGGTGACGCCCGGGTTGTGCAGCCGGATCGTGGTGTCCCGCTTGGTCATGCGGCTGGTGACCCGGCCCCGGTCGGCGAGGCGTTCCATGACGGCGACGGTGCGGGTGAGGTCGTCGTCGGTGGCCTTCCGGCGGACCAGGTCGTGCACCACGATGGCGGCGACGGTCAGGGAGAAGTACTCGGACTCCAGGCGCAGTCCGGTGGTCTGCCAGGGCAGGTCCTCCAGCGGCCAGCGGTCGGTGCCGAAGCGGGCGATCGCGGACCAGTACTGCTGGCTGAGTTCCCAGCGCAGGCGCAGCATCTCGGCGAGTTTCTGCTGGTCCTCGTCGAGCAGGCCGAGGGTGAGGGTGCGGTCGGAGAACAGGTCCTGGATGCCGTCGAGGGCGACGACGGTGAAGTACACGTAGGGCAGCCGGTCGGCGATGCCCTCGGGCTGGCCGGGTACGGGGGCGCTGAGGTCGCTGATCTCCGGCGCGTCCCTGACGATGCCCCAGGCCCAGCCGCACTCGAAGAGCTGGCTCTCGTCGCGGATGCCCTCGTCGACCTGGATGCCTCTGGAGATGCTCTCGATGATGGTGGCGCGCAGGGGGCGTAACCGTCGGGAGAACTGCTGGAGGACGAGCCGGTCGGACTGCCGGCCCTGTCCGATGACCTCGATCAGCCGCCGGCCCTGTTCGGACTCGGCGTCGAAGACGTTGACGGTGAAGGAGCGCAGCAGGCTGATCATCGCGGCGGTCAGCCGGGCGTTGGTGGCGTCCCTCAGCTCGGCGACGGCCCTGCGTACCTCGGGGCGGGTCGTGGTGCCCTCGTAGACCTTGAGGAATCCGAGGGTGGCGAGGCAGAGCGTGACGGACATGGAGTAGGAGTCGACCACGCCCAACTGGCTCTGGGCGTGGGTGATCTCGCCGTCGGGTTCGGAGGGCCGGAAGTAGTGGCCGCCGGCGAAGGTGGGGCTGTCGTCCGCCGCGGTGTGGGTGCGCATGAACTGGGTCAGCGCGGTGATGAGGTTGGGCGGGATCTCCAGCCGGCTGCCGACCCGGTCCAGGGCGCGCAGGACGTCACGTTCGGTGGTGTCCGGCTGGTCGAGCCGGAAGGCGGGGACCTCGGTGGCCGGATAGAGCAGGCAGAGCAGGCGTTCGGCGTCCGCGACGCTGCTCAGTCCGTCGGTGTCCCCCCGGACGAGCTTCCCGTCGTCGAACGAGTGACGGGCCATGGCCTGCCAGATGTCCAGCAGGTGCTGGCGTGGCTTGATCTGCATCCCCGCACCCCTCGTACAGATCTCGTTGCCCTGTGTTCCGCATGCCCCCGTTGAGCATGGTCCCCGTTCCTACGGGGTGGCAATCTCCGAATTGCGCCGTCCCAGGGCGAGGAGAATTCCCTCGTGCCCCGGCCGCACCATGTGGTGCAGATCGTGGATTTCCAGCTCCGCGGTGAACGGTTCCAGGCTCTCCCTGACCCGGTCCTCGTTCACCCGGTAGGCCGGGTAGTCGTGGTCGCCGACTCGGTAGCCGACGGACTCCTTCATGAAGGCGGCGGCGAACGGCGCGCCCTCGCCGAGCGCGTTCATGAAGCACCGCACGCCCCGGTGGAACTCCTCGGGCACCTCGGACATGGAGTCGGCGACGAAGAACATGGTCCCGATGTCCCAGCGCCGGTCCCCGCCCTCCAGGTCGAAGAGGTTGCCGCGCTCCACGCGGACGATCTCGCCGAGCAGTGGTCTCGGTTCGACGGCGGCGTAGGCGGGAGCCTCGCGCAGCACGTCCCAGAAGGGGTCCCAGGCGATGTCGTACCCGGCCGGCGAGACCTGTTTCTCCAGGTACTCGACGTTGGGGTGCGCGTACTCGAGCAGGACCAGCTTCTCGCACCAGGGCAGCATGGACAGGGCGGGATACAGGTTCGCACCGGCGCCGACGTCGACGCCGCGCGCCGAGTGCGTCGGGGCCCCGTCGAAGCAGCGGGTGAAGTAGTCACGCATCAACCGGACGATCAGCAGGTCCACTTCGAGTGGTGTCCGGTAGTTGTTGTCGACGTACACCTCTGGATCGAACTTCGACCACGGCGCGTCGGCGTTGCGATCCATAGTCACCCTGCCACGTTCCATTCGATTTTGGACAAATCCCCATTACTGTTCACGGTAAGTGACTCAGCGGCTTCGAACAGCAGGGGAATACGCCATCCGTATCCGACCGGCGCACGTCGGGCGCATGGTCGCACACCTTAACTCGCCCTTGCATGAGGGAAGTTGGACGTTCACTGTAGCGAGAAGCAGACACTGGCCGCCACATGAGTCCTCACTCCTTCGTGTGGGCGGCACGGCTGCCCACGAGTTGACGCTGTCTGACCAGGGGGTTGCATGACCGCCGAACCGCTGGAACGTTCCCTCGACCACCACGACCAGCTCACGCGACCCGACTTGCCTCCGGACGACCTGCCACTGGACCTGCGCACGGCACAGACGTCCGACCTGCCGGAACTGCGGCGGCTCGACGAGGAGGTCTTCCAGGAGTTCGCCTATCCCGGGTTCCTGCTGCGCCAGCTCTTCGACATGTACGAGGAGCACTTCCTGGTCCTCGACGACGGCACCGGCCGGCTGCGCGGCTACGTGCTGGCCGCCACCCGGGCGCTCGGCGCGGACAGCTGGATACTCGGCCTGTGCGTGACGCAGGACCGGCGGCGCCACGGGCTGGGCCGGGAGCTGATGAGGGAGGTCCTGACGCGGCTGCGCCGGGACGGCATCGAGGTGGTGCGCCTCACCGTGGAGCCCGCCAACCTCGCCGCCATCTTCCTCTACCGTTCCCTGGGTTTTCGTCCCGAGGAACCCGACGGCGGTCTGCGTCCGGACTACTTCGGCCCGGGCATGCACCGCCAGATCATGCGGCTGGATCTCCCGGGCGCCCCTGATCCGCGCTAGGAGGGCGTGCCCGCCGAATCCAGGAGGCGGGTCACGTCGTCGGAGCAGAGGGTCAGGGCCGCGCCGACCGTGGCCAGCGCGTCGCGCTCGGCGGGGGTGTAGGGGCCGTCGGCCAGGGCGATGCGGGCGCCCTGGAGCAGGATCGACTCGCGGCCGACGGCGGCGAGGTGCGGGGCCAGCGGGTCGAGCGCCTCGTGCAGTTCTATCGCCAGACCCGGCACGCAGGGCTCGCCGCGGACCCGGCCGGTGTCCGCCTCCAGCGCCTCGACCAGCGCGTTCAGCTGGTCCTCGGTGCAGTCCTCGAAGCCGGCCGCGCGCACCGCGACGGCCGCGGTCTCCAGCGACGTACGCGAGCAGGTGCCGCCTGCGGCCAGGACGGCGAGGGCGACGGTGTGGACGGCGTCGCGGAGCATCGCGGAGAAGCGGGTGGTGGTCGGGTGGTCGAGGACGTCGGTGCCGTAGTGCCGGCGGCAGGCCGCGCACTCGACGGTCGGGGCGGACTCGCCGCGCGGCAGCACGGGAACCCCGAGCAGGGTGAAGCGGCGGCGGCCGGTGAGCCGCGTGTAGTTGCGGTCACCGCCGCAGCCGGGGCAGAAGAACTCGCCGTCGCCGACGGGTGTCCACGCGGTGCGGGTGCCCAGGATGCGTGGCAGCCGGGCAGCTCGGCTGTTTCGTCCCCGTCCAGCCAGCACGTCGCACCTCCGTAACGGCGCGACAGCATCGTCGCGCTGGCGTGATGTTAGCCACATCACCGACGTGGAGTCAGTACCCAGGACGAGACCTTTCCGTGACCATCACAGATATATGGCCGGTATATGACGGGGTCCCGCCCGCCGATTTCCGGCGAGCGGGACCTCAAACCACTGATTCGGCTGGTCAGCGCGACGCGCGGTTGACGGCGGAGACGATGGCCTTCAGCGAGGCGCGCGTGGTGTTCGCGTCGATTCCGATGCCCCACAGCACCTTGTCGCCGATCGCGCACTCGATGTAGGAGGCGGCCTGCGCGGAGGCGCCCTCGCTCATCGTGTGCTCCTGGTAGTCCAGCAGGCGTACGTCGATGCCGACGCCCTGCAGCGCGTGGAAGAACGCCGAGATCGGGCCGTTGCCGGTGCCGACCAGGGTGGTCTCCGCGCCGTCGACCGTGGCCTCGACGGTGAGGGTGTCGACGCCGTCGCGGTCGGTCGTGGTCTGCCCGCCCGCCACCTGGATGCGGCCCCAGGGGTTGTCCGGGTTGGGCAGGTACTCGTCCTGGAAGACCTCCCAGATCGCCCCGGGCGTGATCTCGCCGCCCTCGGCGTCCGTCTTGGCCTGGATGGTCTTCGAGAACTCGATCTGCATCCGGCGCGGCAGGTCCAGGCTGTGGTCGTTCTTCAGGACGTAGGCGATACCGCCCTTGCCGGACTGCGAGTTGACCCGGATGACCGCCTCGTAGGAGCGGCCGACGTCCTTGGGGTCGATCGGCAGGTACGGGACGGCCCACTCGATGTCGTCGACGGTGACGCCCTTCGCGGCCGCGTCGGCCTCCATGGCGTCGAAGCCCTTCTTGATGGCGTCCTGGTGGGAGCCGGAGAAGGACGTGTAGACCAGGTCGCCCGCGTAGGGGTGGCGCGGGTGGACCTCCATCTGGTTGCAGTACTCCCACGTGCGACGGATCTCGTCGATGTCGGAGAAGTCGATCTGCGGGTCGACGCCCTGGGAGAACAGGTTCATGCCCAGGGTGACCAGGTCGACGTTGCCGGTGCGCTCGCCCTGCCCGAACAGGCAGCCCTCGATGCGGTCGGCGCCGGCCATCAGCGCCAGCTCGGCCGCCGCCACCGCCGTACCGCGGTCGTTGTGCGGGTGGACGGACAGGCAGACGTGCTCGCGGCGGGACAGGTTGCGGCCCATCCACTCGAAGCGGTCCGCGTGCGTGGACGGCGTCGAACGCTCCACCGTGGCGGGCAGGTTGAGGATGATCTCGCGGCCGGGACCGGGCTGGTAGGTGTCCATCACCGCCTCGCAGACCTCCAGGGCGAAGTCCAGCTCGGTGTCGGTGAAGATCTCCGGCGAGTACTGGTAGCCGAACTCCGTCTCGGGGCCCAGCAGTTTCTCCGCGTACTCCATGACCAGCCGGGTGCCGTCGACCGCGATCTGCTTGATGTCGTCCCGGGAGCCGCGGAAGACGACCCGGCGGAAGACGGGGGCGGTCGCGTTGTACAGGTGGACGGTGGCCCGCCTGGCGCCCTTCAGGGACTCCACCGTGCGCTCGATCAGGTCCTCGCGGGCCTGGGTCAGTACGGAGATGGTGACGTCGTCCGGGATGGCGTCCGGGTCCTCGATGATGGAGCGTACGAAGTCGAAGTCGGTCTGGCCGGAGGCGGGGAAGCCGACCTCGATCTCCTTGTAGCCCATCTTGACCAGCAGGTCGAACATGGCGCGCTTGCGGACGGGCGACATGGGGTCGATCAGGGCCTGGTTGCCGTCGCGCAGGTCGGTGGAGAGCCAGCGGGGAGCGGTGGTGATCCGCTGGTTCGGCCAGGTGCGGTCGGCGATGTCGACCTGGTCGTAGCCGCGGTACTTGGCGGTCGGCATGGGGCTGGGCTGCTGGCGGTTGGCCATGATGGCGTGGGCTCCTCGTGATGTCCGCGGATCTCGGCGGTGTCCGCGTCGTCCGCGTGTCCGGAAGGACGGCCGACGGCACCACCAAGCTCCGCGGGGAGGGAGTCGGCCTCTACAGGCCCTCGCCGCGGCAGCTAAGGAGAAGCAGCCCGAATCGCATGATGCCCAGCACCCTAGCCGAGCCACGCCGGTCACGCGGGTCCGTATCAGTATGCGGGACCACGGAGTGAACCGGGACAAAAAGTGCCGTATACCACTCGGCACCGGCCACGGGGGCGCATTGGCGCCCGTTTTCACCAATCGTGGTTGCGAGGGGTGACAGTACGGTCACGCAGTGCAAGTGTGCCGACATGACGACCTACGGGGGCTTCGAGCCCGTCTTCTGCACCATCGTGCCGCCCCACGTCCTCGACAAGCTCGCCGAGAACGCGGACCCCGTGCTCGCCGGGCCCGCCCGCCGCACCCTGCAGCGCGACGCCCTCGAGCGCACCCGCCGCGGTCTGACCACGGTCATCGGCGCCCCCTCCGTGGCCCCGCGCGCGGGCGCCGAGCCCGAGAAGCCGCAGCGCACGGTCTACGACGCCCGGCACGGCACCGACCTGCCGGGCAAGAAGGTGCGCGGCGAGGGCGAGGACCCCGGCCAGGACGCCCCCGTGAACCGCGCCTACGCGGGCCTGGGCGCCACCTTCGAGCACTTCCTCAAGGCGTACCGGCGCAACTCCATCGACGGCGAGGGCCTGCCGCTGGACGCGACCGTGCACTACGACCGCGAGTACAACAACGCGTTCTGGAACGGCGAGCAGATGGTCTTCGGCGACGGGGACGGGGAGATCTTCCTCGACTTCACCCTCGCCCTGGACGTGATCGGCCACGAGCTGACCCACGGCGTCACCCAGCACACCGCCAACCTGACCTACTACGGCCAGCCCGGCGCCCTCAACGAGTCGGTGTCCGACGTCTTCGGCTCCCTCATCAAGCAGTACTCGCTGGGCCAGACCGCGGCCGAGGCCGACTGGCTGATCGGCGCCGGACTGCTCGCCCCGCGCGTGACGGGCGAGGCGCTGCGCTCCATGAAGGCGCCGGGCACGGCCTACGACGACGACGTGCTGGGCAAGGACCCGCAGCCCGCGACGATGGACGACTTCGTGCGCACCGGCCGCGACAACGGCGGCGTCCACATCAACTCCGGCATCCCCAACCACGCCTTCCACCTGCTGGCCACCGCGCTCGGCGGCCACGCCTGGGAGCGGGCCGGGCAGGTCTGGTACGACGTGCTGACCGGCGGCGAGCTGGCGCAGGACGCGCTGTTCGCGGACTTCGCCACGCTGACCGTGAAGGCCGCGCGGGAGCGGTACGGGGACGCGGAGGAGCTGGAGGCGGTGAGCAAGGCGTGGGAGCAGGTCGGGGTGCGGACGCTGTAGTTCCGTACTAGACACGGGTCCATGCGGATTCAGGTGAGGCGCACAGGAGGCTTCGCGGGCATCGAACGCCACGCGGAGGTCGAGACCGCGGGACGCCCCGACGCGGACGAGTGGCACGCCTTGGCCGAGCGGGCGGTCGCCGACGGCCGGGGCACGCCGCCCGTCGGGGTGCCGGACGGGTTCAGCTACCAGCTCACCGTGGACGGGACGACGGTGTACGCCGCCGATCCCCGGCTGACGGACGAGCAGCGGCGGCTGATCTCCCGGGTGCTGAAGGAGGGTGCGTAACGCGGCCCGCGCGCACGGGCGTTGACTTCCCTTACCGGGGGTACGGATGATCCGCGCATGGCGACGAACCCGGTACCCCGGTTCCCGGACGGCTTCCTGTGGGGCGTGTCCACGTCCGCGCACCAGATCGAGGGCGCGGCCGATCTGCGGGGGCCCTCCGTGTGGGACGCGTTCGCGGCCGAACCCGGGCGGATCAAGGACGGCTCGACGGCGGCGGTGGCCTGCGACCACTACCACCGCCACCGCGAGGACGTGGCCCTGCTCGCCGGCCTCGGCGTGGACGCGTACCGCTTCTCCGTCTCCTGGCCCCGGGTGGACTCCCCCGGCGGCCTCGACTTCTACGACCGCCTGGTGGACGAGCTGTGCGCGGCGGACGTGCGGCCGGTGCCGACGCTCTTCCACTGGGACCTGCCGGCCGGTATGGACTGGCTGGAGCGGGACACGGCGTCGCGTTTCGCGGAGTACGTGACGGTGGTCGCCGACCGGCTCGGCGACCGGGTCGGCAAGTGGATCACCCTGAACGAGCCCGCCGAGCACACCCTGCTCGGTCATGCGCTGGGCATCCACGCCCCCGGCCGCGAGCTGCTGTTCGACGCCCTGCCCGTCGCCCACCACCAGCTCCTCGCGCACGGCCTCGCGGTACGGGCCCTGCGCGCGGCGGGCGCCACGGACGTCGGCATCGCCAACTCGCACGGCCCGACCTGGCCCGCCTCCGAGGACCCGGCCGACCGGGAGGCGGCGGAGTTCTACGACCTCCTGCTGAACCGGATGTTCGCCGACCCGATCCTGACCGGGCGGTACCCGGAGGGCATCGGGGAGCTGATGCCGGGCTCCCCGGCAAGGCTCGACGCCGACCTGGGGATCGTCGCCGAGCCGCTGGACTGGTACGGCGTGAACTACTACGCGCCGACGCGGGTGGGCGCCCCGCAGGGCGCTGAGATCGAGTTCGGCGGGGTGACGCTCCCGGCCGAACTGCCCTTCTCGGTGCGCGAGATCGAGGGCCGGCCGCGGACGGACTTCGGCTGGCCCGTCGTCCCCGAGGGGCTGACGGAGCTGCTCACCGGCTTCCGCGACCGCTACGGCGACCGGCTCCCGCCGGTCGTGATCACGGAGAACGGCTGCTCCTACGAGGGCCTCGACGACCGGGACCGCATCGCCTACCTGGACGGACACGTGCGCGCCCTGCACCGGGCGATCGAGGCGGGCGTGGACGTGCGCGGCTACTTCGTGTGGTCGCTCCTCGACAACTTCGAGTGGGCCGAGGGATACGCCCGCCGGTTCGGACTGGTCCACGTGGACTTCGCGACGCTGGAGCGCACGCCCAAGGCGTCGTACGGGTGGTTCCGGGACCTGGTCGCCGACCAGCGGCGGGCACCGGTCGGATAAAACCCTCGGTGCTGTCGGCGGGGAGTCGTACGCTGGAGTCAGCAGACACACCCGTCACGCGGCACGCGC
Source organism: Streptomyces sp. BBFR51 (assembly GCF_044591655.1). Classification (NCBI taxonomy): domain Bacteria; kingdom Bacillati; phylum Actinomycetota; class Actinomycetes; order Kitasatosporales; family Streptomycetaceae; genus Streptomyces; species Streptomyces sp. BBFR51. The sequence goes on from NZ_CP172448.1 coordinate 2,833,234, forward strand.
CGCAGAGGAGGACGAGCAGGCCTAGAGCGCCGGCCCATGACTCAGACACCCTCAGCCCACACCCCCGCGCAGGGGCAGGCCAGAGCACGGATCAGCGTCCCTGCCCAGCACCCCATGGTGACCGTGCTGGGTTCCGGAGACTCCCTCCTGCGTGTGATCGAGAAGGCCTTCCCGGCGGCCGACATCCATGTCCGGGGCAATGAGATCAGCGCCGTCGGCGACACCCATGAGGTCGCCCTCGTACAGCGCGTGTTCGACGAGATGATGCTGGTGCTGCGCACGGGGCAGCCGATGACGGAGGACGCAGTGGAACGCTCGATCGCCATGCTCAAGGCGAGCGAGAACGGGGAGAGCGACGGCCAGGAGACCCCGGCCGAGGTGCTCACGCAGAACATCCTGTCCTCGCGCGGCCGCACCATCCGCCCCAAGACGCTGAACCAGAAGCGGTACGTCGACGCGATCGACAAGCACACCATCGTCTTCGGCATCGGCCCGGCGGGCACCGGCAAGACCTACCTGGCGATGGCCAAGGCGGTGCAGGCCCTGCAGTCCAAGCAGGTCAACCGCATCATCCTGACCCGTCCGGCGGTCGAGGCCGGTGAGCGGCTCGGCTTCCTGCCGGGCACGCTGTACGAGAAGATCGACCCGTATCTGCGCCCGCTGTACGACGCGCTGCACGACATGCTCGACCCGGACTCGATCCCGCGGCTGATGGCGGCGGGGACGATCGAGGTCGCGCCGCTGGCATACATGCGCGGCCGCACGCTGAACGACGCGTTCATCATCCTGGACGAGGCGCAGAACACCAGCCCCGAGCAGATGAAGATGTTCCTCACCCGGCTCGGCTTCGAGTCGAAGATCGTGATCACGGGTGACGTGACGCAGGTCGACCTGCCCGGCGGCACGAAGTCCGGGCTGCGGCAGGTGCAGGAGATCCTGGACGGCGTCGACGACGTCCACTTCTCCCGGCTCACGTCGCAGGACGTCGTCCGGCACAAGCTGGTGGGCCGTATCGTCGACGCCTACGAGCAGTACGACAGCAGGAACGGCACCGAGAACGGCGGCCACAACGGCGGCCGGACACCGGGAACCGGTGCCAAGGCCAAGGGGAAGTAGACCAGCAAGACCATGTCGATCGACGTCAACAACGAGTCCGGAACCGAGGTCGACGAGCAGGCGATCCTCGACATCGCCCGCTACGCGCTCGCGCGGATGCGCATCCACCCGCTCTCCGAGCTCTCGGTGATCGTCGTGGACGCCGGCGCCATGGAGCAGCTGCACATCCAGTGGATGGACCTGCCGGGTCCCACCGACGTGATGTCCTTCCCGATGGACGAGCTGCGGCCGCCGGCGAAGGAGGACGACGAGGCGCCGCAGGGGCTGCTCGGCGACATCGTGCTCTGCCCGGAGGTCGCCGCCAGGCAGGGCACCGAGGCCCCGACGCAGCACTCCATGGACGAGGAGCTCCAGCTCCTGACCGTCCACGGGGTGCTGCACCTGCTCGGGTACGACCACGAGGAGCCGGACGAGAAGGCCGAGATGTTCGGTCTGCAGGCCGCCATCGTGGACGGCTGGCGTGCGGACAAGGGCCTGACCGGCCCGTCCCCGGCCCCGACCGTCTCATGAGCCTCCCGCTGGTCGCCGGCGCCGTCGCCCTGGTGGTGGTCGCCTGGCTCGCCGCGTGCGCGGAGGCGGGGCTCGCGAGGGTCTCCAGCTTCCGCGCCGAGGAGGCGGTACGGTCCGGGCGGCGCGGCGGCGAGAAGCTCGCCAAGGTCGCCGCCGACCCGACGCGCTACCTCAACGTGGCGCTGCTGGTCCGCGTCGCCTGCGAGATGGCGGCCGCCGCGCTGGTCACGTACGCCTGTCTGAAGCAGTTCGACGGCACCGGCGAGGCGCTGGTGATCGCCATCGCGGTGATGGTGCTGCTCTCGTACGTCGCCGTCGGGGTGTCGCCGCGCACCATCGGGCGCCAGCACCCGCTGAACACGGCGACCGCGGCGGCGTACGCGCTGCTGCCGCTGGCCCGGATCATGGGGCCGATCCCGTCGCTGCTCATCCTCATCGGCAACGCGCTCACGCCCGGCAAGGGCTTCCGGCGCGGCCCCTTCGCCTCCGAGGCGGAGCTGCGGGCGCTGGTGGACTACGCCGAGAAGGAGTCCCTGATCGAGGCCGAGGAGCGCCGCATGGTGCACTCGGTGTTCGAGCTGGGCGACACCCTGGTGCGGGAGGTCATGGTCCCACGCACCGACCTCGTCGTCATCGAGCGCTACAAGACCATCCGGCAGGCCCTCACCCTCGCCCTGCGCTCCGGTTTCTCGCGGATCCCGGTCACCGGGGACAGCGAGGACGACATCGTCGGCATCGTGTATCTGAAGGACCTGGTCCGCAGGACGCACATCAGCCGGGACGCGGAGAGCGACCTGGTCTCCACGGCGATGCGCCCCGCGTCCTTCGTGCCGGACACCAAGAACGCCGGTGACCTGCTGCGCGAGATGCAGAAGGACCGCAATCACGTCGCCGTCGTCATCGACGAGTACGGCGGCACGGCCGGCATCGTCACCATCGAGGACATCCTCGAGGAGATCGTCGGCGAGATCACCGACGAGTACGACCGGGAGCTGCCGCCCGTCGAGGAGCTGGGCGAGGACCGTTTCCGGGTCACCGCCCGCCTCGACATCGGCGACCTGGGCGAGCTGTACGGCCTGGAGGAGTTCGACGACGAGGACGTGGAGACCGTCGGCGGACTGCTGGCCAAGGCGCTCGGCCGGGTGCCGATCGCCGGTGCCACGTCGGTCGTGGAGCTGCCCGACGGCCGTGAACTGCGGCTGACGGCGGAGGCCGCGGCGGGCCGCCGGAACAAGATCGTGACGGTGCTGGTGGAGCCGGTGACCGCGGCGAAACCACCGGCGGAGGAGGCCGTGGCGGAATGACCCCGGGTGAACTGCGCGACTTCTGTCTGTCCTTCAACGCGGTGGTGGAGGACTTCCCCTTCAACCCGGAGACCTCGGTCTTCAAGGTGCTGGGGAAGATGTTCGCGCTCACCTCGCTGGAGGGGCGCCCGCTCACGGTCAACCTGAAGTGCGACCCGGACGACGCGATCCGGCTGCGCGGCGACCACCCGGAGCTGATCGTCCCGGGCTGGCACATGAACAAACGGCACTGGAACACGGTGACCGTGGACGGCGGTCCCGACGACGGACCCAGCGGCCGGCTCCCGGACCGTGTCGTCCGGGAGCTGGTCGAGGACTCCTACGACCTGGTGGTCGCCGGCCTACCGCGCGCGGAGCGGCTCCGCCTCGACCGCCCCTGAGCCTGCCGCCCGGCGGGTCCGCAGGCCGGCCGCGATCAGGGCGGCCGCCGCGAGCACGATCGCCGCGTCCAGGACCAGCACCGTGTGGACGCCGGACATCAGGTCCGTGGAGGTGGTGGCCAGAACGCCGAGCAGCGGGATGCCGACGGTGATGCCGACCTGCTGGGTGGAGGTGACCAGGCCGGTCGCCAGGCCCTGCTCCTCGTTCGGGACGCCGGAGGTGACGGTCAGGCCGTAGGAGATGATCGCGCCCAGGTGGCACATGCTGGCCAGGGACACGGCGGCCGTGGCGAGCCACACCGACCAGCCGCCCTCCCCCAGCGCCAGCAGGGACAGGCCGAGGACGCCCTGCCCGGCGAGCGAGCCGACCAGGGTGCGGCGGGCGCCGAAGCGGCCGATGACACGGGGTGCGTACGAACCGGCCACCACGGACAGCACGCCCTGCACGCCGAAGACCAGGCCGGTCTCGAAGGCGCTCAGATGCAGGACCTCCTGGAGGTACAGGGTGAGGACGAAGACCACCGTCGACATCATCGAGAAGGTGACCAGTCCGCCCAGGTTGCCCCACGCCACCGTGCGGCGGCGCAGCATCGGCAGGGAGACCAGCGGGGCGGCGGTGCGGGACTCGACGACCGCGAAGCCGGTGAGCAGCAGCAGGCCCGCGACGAGGGTGACGAGGACGTCGGTGCGGCCGAAGCCGTGTTCGGCGGCCGTGGACAGGGCGTAGATCAGGGAGAGCAGCCCGCCGGTGACGGTGACCGCGCCGGGCACGTCCAGGCGGGGGCGTTCGGGAGTGCGCGACTCGGGCAGCAGGCCGGGGGCGAGCGGCAGCACGATCAGCGCGAACAGCGCCAGCAGGCCCATGGTGGACCGCCAGCTCAGCAGGTCGGTCAGTACGCCGCCGGCCACCATGCCGACGGTGAAGCCGAGCGAGAGCAGCGTGCCGGAGATGCCGAGGGCGCGGTCGCGGGCCGGGCCCTCGGGGAAGGTCGTCGTCAGCAGGGACATGCCGGTCGGCACGATGGCCGCCGCGCCGAGGCCCTGGAGGGCGCGTCCGGCGAGGAAGGAGGCCGGGTCCCAGGCCAGGGTGGCAAGGAGCGAGGCGGCGCCGAAGAGCGCGAGGCCGGCCAGGAACAGCCGGCGACGCCCGTAGAGGTCGCCCATGCGGCCGAAGAGCAGCAGGAACCCGCCGGACGGCAGCGCGAACGCGGTGACCGCCCACTGGAGGGCGGAGGTGCTCATGCCGAGGTCCGCGCCGAGGACGGGCAGCGCGACGTTCAGGACGGAGAAGTCGAGCGCGACCATGAACTGGGCCGCGCAGAGCACGAACAGGACGAGCCGGTCGCGGGGTGAGAGCCGGGGAGCGGCCGGAGCGGACTGCTGCTCGGCAACGGGGGTCGGGGTGGAAGTCGAGGTGGAAGCCGGGGTGGGAGTCGGGGTGGTGTCGATCGCCATGGACAGGAGCCTGCGGCCCCCGGAATAGTTGTGGGGAGACGCGGATTGTTCTGGTGGTGCCACCACCAGGCACCGGAACGCACCATGCGCATGGCTACGGGGGGAGTACACACGTGCCGGACGTGATCGCGAGGGCACAGGGTGCGTCGGCGGGCCGGGACCGTCGCCGCAGTGAGCTGCGGGAGTTCCTGATGAGCCGCCGGGCCCGGTTGTCCCCGGCCGAGGTGGGCCTGCCGGAGGGCGGGGCGCGGCGCCGCACGCCGGGGCTGCGCCGCGAGGAGGTGGCCGTGCTCGCCGGGGTGGGCGCGTCCTGGTACCAGTGGCTGGAGCAGGGCCGCGACATCTCCGTCTCCCCGCAGGTCCTGGACGCGGTCGGCCGGGTACTGCGGCTCAGCAACACCGAGCGCCGCCATCTCTACGTACTGGCCGGTCTCAACCCTCCCGCGGCCGAGGTGGAGCCGGCGAAGCAGGACATGTGCGAGGGGCTGCGGCGGCTGATCGACACGTGGATGCCGTATCCGGCGCACATCATGGACCGGTACTACAACTGCGTGATGTACAACGACTCCGCGTCGATGGTGCTGGGCATGCGGCCCGAGACCACGTGGAACTGCATCGTCGACTTCTTCACCGACCCGCTGTACCGGTCCCGCTCCCGCAGCTGGGAGCAGAACGCGCGGACGGTCGTCGCCCAGTTCCGCGCCACCTGTGCGGCCAACCCTGACGACGAGGGGTTCCAGCAGGTGCTGGCGGACCTGAAGGCGGCCAGTGCCGAGTTCGCCGCGCTGTGGGAGGAGCGGGACATCGAGGACGCCGGGCAGATCCGCAAGGAGCTGGACCATCCGCTGGTCGGGCTGCTCAGCCTGGAGTCGACGGCGCTCCAGGTGCCCGCCCGCCCCGATCTGACCATCGTGCTGCACACGCCGCTGGACGAGGCGAACACCGCGGCGAAGCTGGAGTGGCTGGCCTCACCGGAGGGCCGGCGCGGGGCGATGTACCCGGTGGCGGGGTGAGAACGGGGCCGGTCACGGGGCGAGCGGGCCGGGGCCCGGCGGGGCTACGTATGCTCGCCTCATGACCACCGAGACCCCCGACCTCGACCCCGAGGACCGCAAGATCGTCACCCTGGCCCGCTCGGCCCGCGCCCGCAACGGCGTGCCCGAGGGCGCGGCCGTACGCGACGAGACCGGCCGTACGTACGTCGCCGGGACCGTCACCCTGGACTCCCTCCACCTCAGCGCCCTGCGCACGGCGGTGGCGATGGCGGTGGCGTCCGGCGCGAAGTCCCTGGAGGCGGCGGCCGTGGTGACGGAGGCGGAGTCCGCGTCGGCGGAGGACCGGGCGGCGGTACGGGACCTGGGCGGTCCCGGGACGCCGGTCCTGGTGGCCGGTCCGGACGGGACCGTACGGGAGACGGTCAGCGCGGGCTGACGACGGGCACGGGCACCGACCCCCAGGGCTCCGCCCGCGGCCGGAGCGTGAACTCGCACCAGACCGCCTTGCCGGGCTCACGCTCCCGCACGCCCCACCTGTCGGACAGCGCGGCCACGAGCAGCAGACCTCGCCCGCCCTCGTCCCGCCCGTCGCGCCCGTCGCGCCCGTCGGTGATGCGCGGCACCCCGGGCCCGCTGTCGTGCACCTCGACCCGCAGCACCCTGCCGTCGTAGCGCAGGAAGAGCAGGAACAGCCGTCCGGGCGGTACGCCGTGCAGCAGCGCGTTGGTCACCAGCTCGCTCACGCACAGCAGCACGTCCTCGCCGCGTTCGGTGTCGGCGATCCCCCAGCCGGCCAGGGTCTCGTGGGCGTACCGCCTGGCGTCGGGCACGGCGCGGCGTTCACGGCGGAAGAACTTCTCCCGCAGCGGCGGGATGCGGAGCGTCTCGTTCACGGGACGAGAGTCACGTGGGGTGACTACCGTTTATCACTGAGTGAGTCCGTACGGATTTTTTGTACGGGTTCGCGGCGGTCACGCACGGGCCCACATGGGGAGTTGAGTCGGCATGAACTCCAGAAACCCTTCGCACAACGCACCCAGCTCACCCAGCTCACGCAGCTCACGCAACTCGCGCAAGAAGAACCTTTCGGCCATGCGGATGCTGGGCGGCCAGCTCGGCACCGCCCGCCGCGCGGCGGGTCTCACCCAACGCGAGCTGGGTGAGCGGCTGATGCTGGACGAGGAGACGGTCGCGTCGATCGAGCAGGGCCGCCGCCCCCTCAAACCGGACCTGGCGGAGCTGCTGGACGAACTCCTGGAGACGAGAGGCCTGCTGGCGGCGGGCGTGGCCAACCTCCCCGAGATCGACCAGTTCCCGATGTGGGCGGAGCTGTACATCCAGCACGAGCAGGAGGCCATCGCGCTGTCCTGGTACGACAACGCGGTCCTGCCCGGCCTGCTCCAGACCGAGGCGTACGCACGTGCCGTACTGCGCAACCGCGTCCCCGCCTACGACGAGGGCGAGGTCGAGTCCCGCACCGCCGCCCGCGTCGAACGTCAGGAGGTCCTGCACCGCGCCTGCCCGCCCACGCTGAGCTTCGTCGTGTGGGAGCCCGCGCTGCACCTGCCGCTCGGCGGCGCGGACATCCACGCCGAGCAGCTCCGCCACCTGCGCACCCTCGCCGAACTACCCTTCCTGTCACTCCAGTTCCTCCCCCTGACCAGCCCCCACCACGCGGGCCTGAACGGCCCGTTCACCCTCCTGGAGACCCCGGACCACCAGCATCTCGCCTACACGGAGTCCCAGCGCGGCAGCCAGTGGGTCTCCTGTCCGGATGAGGTGTCCATCCTGGCGCGCAAGTATGCGATGCTGCGGACGCAAGCCCTGACCACCCAGGACTCCCTGGGCCTGCTCGACCGTCTGCTGGGAGAACGATGAACGCCGAAGCGCTTCAGTGGTTCAAGTCGACCTACAGCGGCAGCGAGGGCGGCCAGTGCCTCGAAGTCGCCTACGCCTGGCGGAAGTCCAGCTACAGCGGCGACGAGGGCGGGCAGTGCGTCGAGGTGGCCGCCTGCCCCCATACCGTCCACGTCCGCGACTCCAAGAACCCGGCCGCCGACGGGCCCACCCTCCGGCTCACCAGCGACGCCTGGGCCGCCTTCACGACGTTCGTCGGGTAGCGCCCGGAGGGCGGCGGCGCGGGCGACGCCTCCGGGCAGCGGATCCGGGCTGCCCACCACACATGACGCACGTCACACACGTCCTACACGTCACGTCTGTGGGTCGTGCACCACGGCTGGTGCGGCGGGGCTCCGGGGATCAGGGACAATGGGCGCCATGAGCGTTCGTACCCAGTCATCCGAAGAACCGGCCGAGACTGTTCACCGGTCCGGCTTCGCCTGCTTCGTGGGCCGCCCCAATGCGGGCAAGTCCACCCTCACGAACGCTCTGGTCGGGCAGAAGGTGGCGATCACCTCGAACCGTCCGCAGACCACCCGGCACACCGTGCGGGGCATCGTGCACCGCGAGGAAGCCCAGCTCATCCTGGTGGACACCCCGGGGCTGCACAAGCCGCGCACACTGCTGGGCGAGCGGCTCAACGACGTCGTGCGCGCGACGTGGGCCGAGGTGGACGTCATCGGCTTCTGCCTGCCGGCGAACGAGAAGCTGGGCCCCGGCGACCGCTTCATCGCCAAGGAGCTGGCCGGGATCAAGAAGACCCCGAAGGTCGCGATCGTCACCAAGACCGACCTGGTGGACTCCAAGACCCTGGCCGAGCAGCTGATCGCGATCGACCAGCTCGGTACGGAGCTGGGCATCACCTGGGCGGAGATCGTCCCGGTCTCGGCCACCGGCAACCAGCAGGTGGACCTGCTCGCCGACCTCCTCATCCCGCTGCTGCCCGAGGGCCCCGCGCTCTACCCCGAGGGCGACCTGACCGACGAGCCCGAGCAGGTCATGGTCGCCGAGCTGATCCGAGAGGCCGCGCTCGAGGGCGTACGGGACGAGCTGCCGCACTCCATCGCGGTGGTCGTCGAGGAGATGATCCCGCGCGAGGACCGCCCCGCCGACAAGCCCCTCCTGGACATCCACGCCAACGTCTACATCGAGCGCCCCAGCCAGAAGGGCATCGTCATCGGCCCCAAGGGCAAGCGCCTGAAGGACGTCGGCATCAAGTCCCGCCAGCAGATCGAGGCGCTCCTCGGCACCCCGGTCTTCCTCGACCTGCACGTGAAGGTCGCCAAGGACTGGCAGCGCGACCCCAAGCAGCTGCGACGGCTCGGGTTCTGAACGGGAACTTCCGGATCCTCCGGCCCATCGTCAGACCATGTCGGTATACACCGCGGCCTGCCATCGCCTTGCGGGCCTGGCAGGTCCACAAATGACAGACGATCCGTTCCAGTGCCGCTGCGTCCTCTGCCATGACTACGGTGGCCGAGGCGAAGAGGACCGCACTGACCTGACGATCATCGAGAACGTGCAGCGGCACGGATGGCACGTCGTGATGGTTCCCGAGGACGAGGTCGGTCCTGGATTCGCCTACACGATCGGGCTGTCGCACACTCACGGCGTCCCTGAGCTAGCCATGTTCGGACTCGATATCCACCCCATGCACCTCATACTCAACAGGCTCGGAGAGAAGTCCGCCGCAGGGGCTGTACTGACTGACGGCCAGAAGCATCCTGACGTTGTCAACGGTCACCAAGTCGCGCTCAGGCAGGTGGATCTCCGCTGGTACCGGACCTTCCTCGGGCAGGCCATCGGGTTCTACCGGCGGCCTCCCTTTCCCGTGTTGCAAGTTGCGTGGCCCGACGTGGCGGGCCGCTTTCATTGGGACGAACAGGCCGAGGAGAGGCATCGGGAGTCGCAGCCTCAGTTGTGGCTGCCACCGGGTGAGCACCCTGCCGGGATCTGGACGGCCGAACTCTGACTTCGAATGGGCCGACCATCGACAGAGCAACACCGCTGCGGGGCGCCGTCTGGCCTGCCGGCCCGGCTGTCCCGTCTGCCCGACCCGCACCGCCCCCGGGACCGCCGTCACTCGCTGCCGTACGTCCTGTCCGATTCCACGACCGCAGGCACTCGACAGCCAGTTCGGAATACCGCGGGAAGGTCGGCATCCCTCAACAGAACGACACCCTCGCGCCACATGCGAGGAATGGGCGAGACTCCGAATAAAGACTCACCCGTTCCTACCGCGTCAAGAAGCTACTTACCTTCTCCCCTCAGCAAGATCTGAACCTTTGACGGGAATTTCCGATCATCCACCATTATCGAACAGATCACAGAGTCACGAAATCCCGTAAATTGCATTCGAGCATATTCGTTCGGATCGTGCAATACCAGCCACCCGGACGGACATGGGAGCGATACCTCAAAAAGGTTCACAGGAAGCACCACAGGCGGAGCCGACTTCCATACCGCACATTCGACAGGACCGTCAACACTGGCCTGAACGCCGAAGATGAGTGAACTGCCTTCTCGATACCAACTGCTCGACACAGGGTCCCAGTCGCTGACGTCATCGCCACTTCCCGCATCCCGCAAGATCAGGCATCCGTGCTCGATTTTTGCCAGAAATGAAACCACAGGGAAATCAGCTACCATGCCTTCTTGCTCTTTCCTTGTGAAAGTTGTGAGACGACCCCGCCCTGCCGTCTAGCACAGGCCAGACAATGAGGATACGCCGTCTGAGGAGATCCGGAAGCGACGAGACTGGACGGCGGCTGATGATCTGGAATCCAGTCCCCGTCCTTGGTGCCAGGGGTCGTGGCATCGCAAGTGTGGCAGCCGTGCGCATTCCCGGATTCATTGATCAGATCTCGAACACCATCTGCCTCAATGTCACCGTCCTCCAGGCCTACTCCCTCTCGGGCATTCGGCCCAGCACCCAGCGTCAGATCACACTTCTGACCTGGCGTTGCGTTGTGAACGAGGACCGGCGCCGCCCCCGCTAGCACATAGTACGTATGGACGCCCTCGACCGTCAGGTCGTGTGTGCGCTGGAGCTTGGTGTAGTGGCGGGTGGCGGTGACCGTGGCTCGGTCGCCGTTCGGGGTGTGCAGGGTCATGCCCGGGCGGAGGTCGCCCGCGTCGATCCAGCGGTGGGCGGCCTCCACCCAGAAGGGGTGGGTGGTGGTCGCTACGAGAGAGGCCGGGTGGGTGGGCGTGCCCGGCTTTGTCGTGCCGTCGGCGGGTGTGGCAGTGACCGTCAGATCGACGAATTCCTTGTCGTCCTTGGTCAGGATCGTGCCGACGACCTCGCGGGTCGTGGTTTCGCCGGTCTCGGGGTCCGTGGCCTTGATCTTGTCACCGAGGACGAGCTCCTCGATGGGTTTGGTGGTGCCGTCGCTCAGCAGGACCTTGGTGCCCGGCAGGAAGCTGTGGCAGGACTGCTTCTTGAAGAGGCTCTTGCCCTTGGCGACGGCCGCCTTGGTCTTCTCTCGGGCGACCTTCAGTGCGTCCTTGGCCTTGTCGAGGCTCTTGGAGGCCCGGCCGATCTCTCTGACGCCGTCGATCAGATCCTCAACCAGTCCCGTCACGCGTTTGGCGAGCTTGTAGCCCTCCTTCCACTTCCACGGGGCCCCGTACTTTCTGAGGATCTTGCCGGCGATGCCGCCGGCGAAGCTGCCCGCGACGTTGAGCAGGGTTTCACCGCAGGCGCTGATGTCACCGCTGGAGAAGCAGTCCAAGGCGGCGTCCACGCCGATGAGGTCCCTGACGATCTTGATGATCGCCTTGGCCGTGTGCTTGACGAACTGGCGGGCGTGGGTGTTGCGGTGTTCGGCGGCGGCCACGTGGTGCGCGGCCTGTTTCTGGGCGTCGTGTGCCTGCTCGACCTTGTTGGTGGTGGGCCTGCCGCCGTGGCAGGTGATCCAGCCGAGTCCGCAGGCGGCGAGGATCTGACCGCTGGGGTCGGCGAAGGTCACCGGTGAGTTGTGCGCGTACGAGTACGCGTTCATCTGTTCGGGCTGGGTGTAGTCGATCAGGGGATCGGGGGAGATGAACTTGCCGGTGTCGGCGTCGTATTCGCGTGCTCCGAGGTGGGTCAGGCCGGACTGTTTGTCCTGGGTTCCGCCGACGAAGCCCTTCTCGCCCGGCCAGGTTCCGGTGGGTGTTCCGCGGTCGGCGCCGTAGGGGTCGAATCTGCGCTGGGACACCGCGCCGGTGGCGGACTTGATGGCCAGGCTGCTGGTGCCCTGGTGGTCTGAGGTCAGGAAGGACAGGTCGCCGTTGTCCTGGCGTACGGCGACGCTCTGGCCGGAGAAGGAGTAGTAGCGGGTGGCCTCGACCTCGGTGCCGCCTCTGGGAAGGCGCAGTTCCATGCCGGGCAGGTAGACCGTGGTGGCCGACTCGTCGCGGCGGACGACCCGGTCGCCGTCGGCGTTGTAGAGGTAGGTGGTCTGTTTGCCGTCGGCCTGGGTGGTCTTCGTCAGTTTGCTCTCGGCGTTCCAGCCGAGGGTCTGGGTGTCACCGCCGAGGGTGCGTGCGGTGGTGTTTCCGGTGGCGTCGTAGTCGTACGTCGACTGCCGCTCGCCCGTCGGCGTGGACTCGGTGACCTTGGTCAGGGCGTGCGGTCCGGCGTCGCCCCCGCCGTAGGTGTAGGCGCGGGTGACGTCCTTGGTGGCGTCGAGGGCGGTGTCGTGGCGGACATCCTCGGTGCGGTTGCCGATCGCGTCGACCGTGTACGACGTCCAGTACGGGGCCGGGCCGCCGAGCGCCTGCGTTCCGGGGGCTGCGGCGCACGCGTCGGGCGTGGTGCCGTTCTGGCCGCTGTGCACGGTGCCGGATCCGGTGGCCTGCGCGACGGTGGCCGCCGGGGTCCAGGCCTGGGACAGCCGCTTGCCGCCGTCGTAGGCAAAGCACTGCACGTCCGGGGAGGCGCCCGCGGTGTCCGAGATGGAGAGGATGTCGCCGGACTGGTCGTAGCTGTAATTGCTGTTCTTGACCGTGCCGGTCTGGCCCGCCTCGCCCTCCACGTCGACCGTGTAGCGGGTCAGCCGGTCGGTGCCCTTCTCGTAGAAGAGGGTCTCCCAGGCCTTCTTGCCGCTTCCGGTGGACAGTTCGAGCTGCTGGAGCTGACTGGTGGGCGAGTACTTCGTGTCGGTGACGTAGGACGTCTTGCCCGTCATCGACGTGGGGCGCTGCAGGTCGTCGTAGCCAAAGGCGATGGCCTCCGAGGAGAGGTCGCCCGCCGCCGGCATGCCCATGCCGCGGACGGTGCCGTCGCGGTTGTAGGTGGTGGTGAAGGTGTAGACGCCGGCGAGGGCACCCTCGGACTTCGGGATCGAGTAGGCGGTCTTCAGCGGGCGGTAGAAGGTGTCCATCGACTGCACGACGGAGGCGATGTAGTTGCCGCCGCCGGTGAAGCGCAGCGAGGCGTACGCCTGGCCGAGCCAGCCCGCCTTGTCGTAGCGGGCCTCGGTCAGCTTCGGGCCGGTGTCCCGGTCACCTTCCCAGGTGGACTCGACGCGGCCCAGCTTGTCGTAGACCGTGGAGATCTTCTTTCCGCGGGCGTCGGTCGTGGATACGGGCCGGTCCAGGCCGTCGTAGGCGATGGTCGTGGTGCCGGTGTCCGGGTCGACCTGCTTGGTCTTGCGTCCCAACTGGTCGTAGCCGAAGCTCCAGGTATTGCTCTTGGCGTCGGTGACGGTCTTGAGCCGGCCCGCCGTGTCGTAGGTGTAGTGGGTGGCGCGGTAGCCGGCCGACGGGCCTTGACCGGTGGTCGCCGCGCCGTCGTGGTGGCGCAGCTCGGTCGTCCTGCCGTCGGCGTCGATGATCGTCGTCGTCGGGACGCCGCCCTCGGGCGGCGCGACGTACGTGCGTTCACCGTCGTACACGGTCGTGGTGCGCCACTGTTCGACGCCCGCCACCTGAAAGATGTCGGCCGTGACGCGGCCCAGGCCGTCGTGGTGGTAGACGTGCTGCGCGCCGACCTCGCCGTTGGCCACCAGCAGGAGTGCGTCGGAAGGGGCTCCCGTCGCGTTGTAGGTGATGTTGGTCTTCTTCGGCTGGCCGGTGCCGTCGTAGAAGACGTCGCCGACCATGCGGGTGCCGTCCGGACCCTCGGTCTGCTTCTGCCGGGGGCGCAGCAGGGAGTCGTAGAGCTGGTACTCGACGCCGTAGGTGCCGTCTATCTCGATCTTCTGTGTCTTGATCGCGACGGGCTTGTCACTGCGTACGTCGTAGCTGTACTTGATGCTGGGCGACTGGGACTTGGCCCGGTCGGGCAGCCACACCGAGGTGAGACGCCCGAGGGCGTCGTAGGCGAGGTCGGTGCGCTTGCCGTTGGGGTCGGTCTGGCCGGCCGACTGGCCCCAGGCCGGGGCGTAGTCGGTGGTGGTGACGTGACCGAGGGGGTTGGTCTGCTTCGTCCGCGAGATCAGCCCGTTGACGTCGGTGTAGCCGGTGCTGGTCTTCGCGCCGCCCGCGTCGGTTTGGGAGGTGGGGCGGCCGAAGGGGTCGTAGGTGGTGGTGCCGGTGACCTGGTAGGTGGCGGTGGTGCCGTCGTGCTTGGTCAGGCGTTCGGTCCGGGTGGCGTCGCCCTTGGAGGGTGCGGCGTCGAAGGCTCCGTTGTCGTAGGAGGTGCGCTCGTCGGTGAGGACCTGGGTGCGGCGGTCAGGGGTGGCGGCGCAGTCGACGGTGACGGCCTCGCTGCGCGAGGGCAGGTCGTAGATGTTCTTGGCCGGGTTGTCCGCGTACCACAGGCGCGTGCAGGTGTCGTCGGCGGCGGTCGAGACGTCACCGAAGTCCTCGGTCCGCTGTAGGCGAATGTTCGGCACGCCGGTGTCGTAGCTGGAGGCGGACTTGGTCTCACGCCAACTGCCGTCGGACAGCAGGGTGTAGCCACGCGAGACGCCGGACTTGACGACGGTGGCCTTCTGGGTGCCCCAGGACCGGGTCTGGGCCGCGGTGTCGTGTTTCCAGGGTTCGGTGATCGTCTTGGCGGTCACCTTGCCGTTGGACGGGGTGGCGTAGGTCTGTGTCTCTATCTCGAACCCGCTGTACTCCTTGTGGCCCGTGTACGTCTTGCCGGTGGAGTCGGTGACTGTCTCGGTACGCGTGCTGCCGCCGGGCTTCTTGTCACCGTCCAGGCCCTGGAGGTACGTGTGATCGACGCGGGTCGCGGTGGACTGGCCGTCGCCGCTGGTGACGGTGACCTTGCCGTAGCCCTGCCACTGGCTCCAGGTCAGGTACTTGTCCTTGGTGATGCCGTCGGGTTCTGCGTGCCGCCAGCCCGCGTCGCCGTGGTAGGCGTAGTGGCTGACCAGGTCGTCTCCGCCGCCGGTGCGGTCGGTCTGGATGATCTCCTGGACGACGTACTTGTGGAACCAGTCCGTCGTCGGGTCGATGCTGCCCGGCGGTGACCAAACCACGGGATAGCAGCGTTTGACCGACTCGCCCGGCTTGGGCAGGGCTTCGGCGGTGCACTGGGCGGGTGCGTAGGTCACGTCGAGCTGGGCGCCGGTCTCGCTGAGGACCGTGGCCAGTCGGTAGCGGTGGAAGCCGTCGATGTTGTCGTCGTCGCTGTCGACCCGGTTGACCAGGGCGAGGCCCATCAGCTGTACGGAAGGCAGCTTCTCGGTGCCGCCGGCCCGGCCCTCGTGGTCGATCTTCGACAGCCACAGGGTGTGCGTGTCGTCGCCGTTGTCGAGGAAGCGGTGCGTGAATGTCCAGGCGTCGACGTCCTGGTAGGTGCTCGCGCCCGTGCGCATCTGCGTCGTGATGCCGGTCAGCCGCTTGCGGGTGAAGAAGGTCTGCGAGGACTGGCTGGCGTCACACTTGGTGTCGGCCTTGCAGTACCGGTCGACGGGGGTGTCAGGCCAGTGGGCCGTGTTGGCCGCGGTGAACTTCGCGGGGTCGCAGTCGAAGTCGGCGGTGGGCAGGCAGCGTTCGGCGGTGCGGAAGACGATCCGGGCCGGGGCCTTGGTGTCGTAGACGGCACCGGCCCGCTGTCCGTAGTCGATGCGCTTGAGGTAGCCGCCCCGGTCGTAGGTGGTGCCGTCGACGTCGGTCTTGCCGTTCAGGGCGTAGTGGTTGGTCTCGGCGTCGTAGAAGTACGACAGGACGTTTCCGTGGGTGTCCTTGACGTAGTCGAGGTTCCACCGCCAGGCCTGCGTGCAGTGTGCGCGGGTGAAGGTGGAGTTGTAGCAGGGCTCGCCGGAGTCGTCGCCGAATACGGGCGCGGTCCAGGCGGAGTCGGTCTCCTCGTCGCCGGAGCTCCAGCCGGGCAGCCGGTTCAGACCGAAGTGGTATTCGGTGCCGTCGGTCGTCGTGATCTTCCAGTGCTCGCCGTCGTTGTCATCGTTGTGGGTGCCGGTGAGATGTTCGACCTTGGCGCCGTTGTCCGAGGAGAGGTGCCACTTGCCCGTCTCGTCGTCCTTGACCAACTGACCTGCGGAGCCGTTCAGCATGACCGTGGCGTTGTCGAACGCCCAGCACTGCTCGCCCGACGTCGTGTGACCGTCGTCCGAGCACGGCTTGTAGGAGCGCTCCACGTACCCGGGCTCGTAGGAGAAGCCGTCGCCGATCCAGGAGCCCTGGTTGTTGGTGGCCGAGGTCCGCCCGTCGATGGCCTGTGAGGAGTAGCCGAGCCCGACGGTGGGGGTCAGGCCGCCCGGGGTGGGCACGGCACGGATGGGAAAGTTCCAGGAGAAGCCGCCGGAGGAGGGTGACACGTTCCAGCTCGCGGAGGGCGACAGCGAGGTGGCCTTGTAGGTGCCCTTGTCGGACGAGGCGCCGGACTGCAGTGCCAGCACCGTGGCGTCGGCGCTGTCGGCCGCCGCGGTCGTGACCGTATCGGACGTGGCGCTCGGGCGATCGGTGTAGAGGGCGGCGTCCGCGTGCGCGGTGCCTCCGGTCCGGGCCGCGGTGGTGGCTGGCGTCGGCGTGCCGCCGCCGGCCGTGCTGGGGAGTCTGACCTGCGCACTCACCGTGCGGTGCGCCGTGTCGTTGGTCGAGCTGAGCACCTTCGGGCGGCCGGGGCAGGCCTTGCTGCCGAGCCGATCGGTCAGGGCGCAGGAAGGCAGTTCGACCAGGCGCAGCCGGGCCCCGTAACTGCCGCCGTACGCCTGGTCGAAGGCGGAGTAGTCGACGCTCAAGCGCACCGTGCCGCCGCGCGCGGGCTCCGTGGGCCGCAGCCGCAGCACTGCTGCGGTCCCGGCACCGGCCCGCCGGGTCTGTTCGCGGCCCAGGACCTCGACGCCGACCGTGGGTACCGCGTCGGAGGCCGATTCCGGTCCGGTTCGCAGTGCCGCCGGGTCCGCGCCGCCGCTGCCCGCTCCGGAGCCGGTGTCTTTCCCCGCGGCCATATGGATCAAGGTGACCGGGAGGCCGCCGACGGTGACCGGCTTGCCGTCCTTCCGCCCCGGGGACACCGCCACGTCGGCGGTGCCGCCCTTGGGCAGCACCGCCTTGCCGAGTGTCTTGACCGCGGCCTTCGCCGTCGGGTCCGCGGGGAGGGACTTCGCGCGGGCATCATGGCCGTGCGCGGGTGCGGCACTGTCCTGCACGCCGGGGCGGTGCGGCCCGTCGGGGCGTGCGGGCAGCGCCTGGACACTGGTCGCGGTCAAGGAGAGCAGGACGCCGAATACGGTGGCGCCCAGCGCCCGGCGGGGTATGCGGAGAGCGAGCGGACGGCCTCTTTGAGGCATCGGAGAACTCCCGAAGGGTGTCGGGCTGAGTGGCGGATGTCGAGGGAGCCTCTGCGGGGCCGGGACACGAGTGGTGTCCCGGGCCCCGTAGGGGGCGGGCGGTCGCGCTACAGGTCCGTGTCTTCGGTCAACTGGCTCATCCGCGCGATACCGATCGGGTCGATGACGCCGTCATAGACGCGGACCTCGTCCAGGGCGCCGGCGAAGTACTCCGTACCGCCGCCCTGGGCGGAACGGCCCACCTGAAGGCCGGCCGATGAGGGCCATCGGGTGTGGTCCAGGCCGACCGCGGTCGAGGTCAACTGCCCCTCGACGTAGAGCCGCACCTGGTGGGTGAAGGAGTCGAACACCACCGCGAGGTGCTGTCCCGAGCCGTCCGCCGAGGGCAGCACCTGATCGTCGGTGACCGTGGTCACCTGGGCGGTAGTGCTGTCGGTGTCGGTAAGGGCCAGTTCCCACTGGCCGGTGGCGGCCTGGTAGCGGACCACGACCCGGTCGGTGTGCTCGCCCGGCAACGACAACACCGTCTGGGAGGCGGTGGCGCCCACCGAGGTGAGTTGGGCCCGCACAGCGACCGTGTAGCTGTCGGTGGCCGTGATGACGGGGGCGTCGGTGTCGGCCCAGTCGCTCTCTCCGTCGAGGGCGAGGTGGCCGTCACCGACCAGGGCCGCCTCGTCGAACAGAGGGTCCGCAGGCCGGTAGACGGAGGCGTCGCCACGCAGGGTGAGCGGCAGGCCGCCCGACTGAGTGTTGGCCGTGACGCGGTCCATGGCCTCGTTGAGCGTCCAGTAGCCCTTGCGGACGGGTTTGACCGTGCCGAGTTGGGCGACCTGGGCGGCTGGCAGCACCCGGTCGTAGGCGCGGACCTCGGCCACATCGCCCTGGAAGGCGTCACGGTAGCCGGACTTGGCCAGGACACGGCCGATCTGCAGGCCGGACAGCGACGACCACAGGGTGTGCCGGATCGCTGTTCCGGCCTCCCGGCCGTCGACGTAGAGCCGCAGTTGCGGTCCGGCATCGGCGTGCGCGTCGAAGACACCGGTGAGCAGCGTCCATTGGTCCTTGACGACGGTGACGCCGTCGGCGACAGCCTCCCAGCGGGTCATGGCCTGCACATCCGTGTCGGGAGTGGAGAACACCCATGCTTGTCTGCCGGCGTCGTAGCCAAGTTCGAAGCCGGGCTCGCCGGTGCCGTCCTCACTGATGACGGCCATGTCGCGGTCGAGTGCGGTGGGCCGTACCCAGGCGCTGACAGTGAAATTGCCTCCGGTGTCCAGCACAGCGTTCTCGGTGGCGAGCCAGGAGTCGGACGAGCCGTCGAGATGCGCCGCCGCATCGACCGCTCCACCAGGGCCGGGGACCCCGAAGGTGACCGCCGGGCCGGCCTGGGCCGGATGGCGGCCGGACTCGTCGTGGGCGAGGGCGCTGCCCGCCTCGTCGGCCAGGTTCCACTGACCGGCCGCCCGCTTGCCGTCGGTGACCAGAAACTCGTACTGGGCCGGGACACTGGAGTTGTCGGCGTTGTCGTAGGCCTCCACGGTGACCCAGTGCCGACCCGCCGTCTGCGGGGTCCAGGTGACCTCTGCCGCACCGGACTGTGCCGGCAGTGTGCTCAGCGCTGCGCCGTCGAAGCCGTAGCGGAATTCCTGCACGTCAGGGTCGGTGGCAGTGAAACGGAACGTGGATGCGGTGCCTACGCCGTCGTGCCAGATGTCGTCGGCCGGGTACTCGGCGGAGCTGACGGCAGGCGCTGCAGGCCGGGTGCTGTCCCAGATGAACTCGCAGCGCTGCGCGCTGCCGTCATAGCTCCATGGCCCCCAGGCGTCCCCGTCGTAGGCACGCACCGACCAGTAGATGACCGTGTTTTGCGGGATCTGCGGTTCTCCACTGGGGCGTTGCCTCACCGTGTAGGAGAACACCGTCCCGGCATGGGGCGACTTGTAGCCGGTGTTGTAGGTGAAAGAGCGGGCGGTGCCCCCACTGTCCGTCCAGTCGACCTTGAACTGCATCTTCACCTGGTCGGTGGAGGACGACGTCTGATCCGGGTCACGGGCCTCGGCGCGCAGTTGCGGCAGCACGTCGCTATACGGACGGCCACTGCCCCAGGTGCACCTGCCACCGGGATTGGACGACATCAGCCGGTAGTCGACCTGCTTGGGTGGATTGTTGTACGTGATCTTCAGGTATGAGTTGCCGCAGATTCGCTTCCAACCACCTTACGAACCCTCGTCCTTGGCTTTCAACCCGAGCGAGAGATACGTCCAGCCCCCGGAGGCGGCCGCCTTGGCCTCGCTCAGCAGTTCACCGTTGCTGAAGTGCAGGTTGGCCTGACTGGAGCAGGACGTCGGCGAGATCTTCTTGTCGACGGTGGCCAGGTAGTCGTCCCAGTCGTCCTTGGTGTTGCCCCAGTCGCTGGAGGAGGTGACCCTGTAGTTCTTGCCGCCGATCCGGTACAGGTCCACCGGTTCGGCGCTCGCGTCGGCCCAGTAGACGTGGGCGATACGGGCGGACAGCTCGGTGCTGATGATCTGCTTGCCCCTGTAGTACGACATCGGGAAGGTGAACAGCAGGCGCCGCACCCCGATGCCCTCGCAGCTCTTCGGGCTGTAGTTGAGCGGGCACTTGCCCATGCCGGCGGAGTCCGAGTACTTCCAGTCCTGTTCGGACGGCATCCCCGACATGACCGACGTCCACGCGGTGCGCGACGTCGTCTTCGGCGCCGGGTCGATCACCACCGGGTAGACGGTGTCGTCACCGCGCAGCAGGCCTCGGTCCGGAGTGAGGGTGAGTCGGTCACCGCTCACGTCGAGCACGACCGGCGCCTTGCGCCCGCCGCGAGCGGGGTCCAGAGCCGGGCCTCCGGCCTGGGCGGGCTCGCCGGCCACGGGACTCGTGGCCACGCCGGTACGGAAAGGGGCGGTCAGGGCGTGTGCCGGGCCGGGCGTCCTGGCTGTGTCGGTGGCAGGATCAGCGGTGGTGCCGTCACCGTTGTCCGGCGCTGCGCCCGCGGAGTCCCACATCAACGGGCCGGAGGACTCGAAAACAGTGCCGCCCACCGCGGAGTCGGTGGCCCGCAGGATCCCGTCGTCTGCCTCAGTGACCGTCAGCCCATATGTGTCGATGCCGAGCTCGATGCTGTCCAGGGCCTGATTGGCGGCCGCTTCCGCGCTCTTGACGATCAGGTAGTGGCTGAAACCCTCCGGCTCCGCCCGCACTGCCAGATCCACTCCTGGCAGCACCTCGGCGTAGCGCGCCGTTTCACCGTCCACCTGTGGCGCGGGCAGGTTCCCGTTCGGCCAGGTCAACGCGTACCCCCTGCCCGCCCTGCGCATCCGGGCGAACGGCCCGGCGCCGCCGCCCGAGAAACTGAGTTCGATCGTGGCGGCCTTCGGCGAGTAGGTGCCGTCGGCGCGCTTGACCAGTGTGTCGTCCACCGGAACCCAGTGTCCGTCGCGGCGCGCCCGCACGGGCTGGGCGTACTCCTGGGCGGTGAACGATCCGTCCGGGTTGGCGAACACGTCCCGCCGCTCCTCACGCAGCGAAGCGACCTCCACCCGGGTGCCACCGTCGGCGGCCGCGGCGCGTGCCAGCGCCTCCGTCGGCGCCTCCCCGCTGTCCCGGGCCTGCGCCACGGCCGCCCTGTATGCGACGTTCCGCTGTGGCAGTGCCTCGCCCACCGGCGCCAGCACACCGGCGGCCAGCAGCCCGGCGAGCAGCCCGGCCACCGCCGTCGATCTCCGGCCCGGTCTCCGGCGTCCTTCAGCGCGTGTCATCCCCACCCCTGTCGTTGTCCGCGGTGCGCGCCACCATGCCCCGCCCGCTCCCGGCGGCGCCCCGTATCGGAGCTCCTCCCACCCTGTTCCGGTACCGGCCCTGCTCACCGCACAGCGGCGCCGAAGGCCGTACCGCCGGCCGGGATCCCGGCCGCCCCCGGCGCGTAGGTCCGCTTCGCCGCGCCGCCGTCGGTCACGGTCCAGTCGAACGCGTACACCGCCCCCGGTGTACCGGACCGCCCGTACGGGACACCCACAAGCAGGGCGTCCGGAACCGCCCCGAGTGACACACCGACGTACATTCGCGGCGCCGGCTCCCCCGGAATGCCGTAGCCCGGGTCGATCCAGGAGTCGGACAAGCCACCACCGGCGGGCAGTGCGAAAATCTGCACCCCTCCCTTGTCGGTGTGCTCGGGGCCGGACTCCTCACCGGGCACGCCGGCCGCCACACGCAAGGTGGTGCCCTGTACCACCGCGGCGACCTGCTGCCCGAAGTGGTCGGCAGGCTCGGCAGTCTCAGCGGTGCCGGTCACGTTCTGATGCAGTCCGGGCACGACGGTCGTGACCGTTCCCGCCGCGGTGACCCTGTAGACCGAGACCGAACCGGCCTCGGCGGTGTCACCGAGCGCCTCACCGGGCGAGCCCGCCACCACGTACGAGCCACCCTTGTAGGTACCCGAGGTGTCCGGTATCGGGACGGCCGCGATCGAGGTGCCGTAGCGGTCACCGCTCTCGGCCACTCCCACGACTGGTGACTCCTGGTTGGGCGCCCCCAGCGGATCGGGACGGCCGGCCGAGTCCAGGGAGTCGCCGAAGATCCAGAAGGCGCCGGCGAACGTCTCGGCCCCGATCGCCTCCCCAGGCGCCCCCACCACCAGATGAGACGGCGTACTGGCCAGCGAGGACCCAAAACGGTCGTTCTCCTCAACGGTTCCAGACACCCCCGGAGCGTCCTGGTCCACCCAACCCCACGTGCCGCCGCTGAGGTAGTCCACCGCCCCCGCGTCCGGCACACTGCCCAGATCCTCGCCGGGGATGCCTACCGCCAGGTACGGCGCGCCGGAGGCGGGCCGTTGGGCGGCAACGGCGCAGCCGAACAGATCACCCGGCTCGGCGCCGCCCTCCACGCTGTCCTGGCCCTGGTCGTACGACGTGGACGCGCCGGCCGCAAGACCGGCCTGGTCCCCGTAGAGAACGTGCACGGCCCCCGCATCCTGTAGGCCTGCCACGTCGGTGTAGGGCGCGCCGACGACGAGGTCACTGCAACCGTCACCATTCAGGTCTGCCTGCGCCAGGCTGAAGCCGAACGCGGCCCCGGCCTGAGCAGTGCCCCGCACCACATCGCTGTCCTGATCGAGGCGCTCGGACCCAAGTCCCGCGCCGCCGTAGACGATGGTCACGGCACCGGCGCGAGGCTTGCCGCCGACGGTCGCCTCCGGGTCAGCGATGACCACGTCGCGAACACCGTCGCCGTTGAAGTCCGAGTCGGGGTTGCCGGCTTCGCACGCGGCCACCGCCGATGCCCGGCCGCCCGGCGCCGCGACAGTCATCAGCCCCACCAGCGTGATCACCGTGACCACGGCACACCAGATGTTTCCGCGCAGCGGAATACCTCTCATGCCGACCCGCCCCTCCGTCAGTGGAACCTGATACGCAGTCAAGGTGAACGGCACGGCACGCTCAAGATCGAATGTCGGACATAACCGGACTGTTAGCGTCACAGAAACATCACAGGTTGCACACTCTCTGGCCATGAACCGACCACGTCCCGCAAAAGACCCCACTAAAAGACCCCACTCCGGACTGCTCCTTCGGCACCGACGTCAGGAGGGCCTGCTCCTCACTGCGACACCCGAGTTGATCCGGTGACGGGTTTCGGACACGAGCAGGTGTTCGCGCGCACCCCTCGGACGGTCCATCATGTTCGGGACCGGCGACGAGTCCGACTCGGACAGCGAAGCGCGGGCGAGAACCATCTCAGGCGAAACGGCACCGGCGAAGGTGATCACGCCGGAACAGCCCACACTCGGTTGGCTTCCGACGCGAGTGCCAGCCGCACCGACAAACGGACTGGCTGGGCCCCCGACCCGGGGCACTGAGACATTCCGGCGGTCAGGACGGGCGGCGGAAGCCGATGGTCGGGACGGCGCGGCGCAGGGGCCAGGGGCCGGGCAGGTCGTCGGGGACGAGGTCGGCCAGGAAGGCGTAGCGGCGCAGGGCCGTGGGGTCCTGGCTGTCGACGGACTGGACCTTGCGCCACCATGTGGCGATCTCGCCCCAGCCGGGCGCCGACAGCGAGCCGCCGAACTCCTGGACGGAGAGGGCGGCGGTCAGACCGGCGAAGGCGAGTCGGTCGGCGAGCGGCCAGCCGGCCAGGGTGCCGGTGACGAAGCCCGCGACGAAGACGTCCCCGGCGCCGGTCGGGTCCAGGGCCTCCACCTCGATGGCCGGGACCACCGCGCTCTCCCCCGTACGCCGGTCCACCGCGTACGCGCCGTCCGCGCCGAGGGTCACCACCGCGAGCGGCACGTGCTCGGTCAGGGCGTGCGCGGCGGCGCGCGGGCAGGTGGCGCCGGTGTAGCGCATGGCCTCCTCCGCGTTCGGCAGGAACGCCTCGCAGTGCGCGAGGTCGGGCAGCCCCGCCAGGTCCCAGGCGCCGGTGTCGTCCCAGCCGACGTCGGCGAAGACGCGGGTGCCGCGTGCGGCGGCCTGGGCGATCCAGGGGGCGCGGACGCCTGGCGTGAGGGAGGCGACGGCGGCACGTGCGCGGGGCGGGCAGTCGGGGGACGGGTCGGCCGGCGGCGGCTCGTGGCCGTGGGAGACCATCGTGCGCTCCCCCTCGTACGCCATCGAGACGGTCACCGGCGAGTGCCAGCCGGGGACGGTGCGGGACGTGGTCAGGTCGATGCCCTCGCCCTGCGCGAGGGCGTCCCAGCAGTAGTCGCCGTAGTGGTCGTCGCCGAACGCGGCGGCCAGCGAGGTGCGCAGGCCGAGGCGGGCCAGCGCGGTCGCCATGTTGGCGATGCCTCCCGGGCTCGACCCCATCCCCCGGGCCCAGGACTCGGTGCCGCGCACCGGGGCGGAGTCCAGCCCGGTGAAGACGACGTCGAGGAAGACGGTGCCCGTCAGGTACACGTCCCAGGGCGGGTCCTGCGGGGTGCGCAGGGCGGCGAGGGGATCGACCTGGGGAGCCTCGGGCAGTCGGTGCGATCCCTCGCCCTGGGTGTGGCGGTGCGTTCTCTCGTCGGCCGGCACGACGGGCATGGCCGGCACGTCGGACGCGGTGGACCCGGTGGACACGGTGGAGGCTGTCACGGTGCGCTCCCTGGCATGGTGCGGATCAGGCCAGTGTGCACCAAGCCGTCGACAACCCGGCGGAGGAACCGGGACCGTCGGTCACCAGCGCGGCACGGACGGGGTGACCCACGCGGGGTCGGCGATCCGCATCGCGGCCGCGTCGTCGCGGTCGCGCAGGGCGCCGTCGTCTTCGAGCCAGCGCCGGTGGAGGAACGCGAGGCGGTCGCGGTCGAGTTCGACACCGAGGCCGGGGGCGTCGGAGACGGTGACCTTGCCGCCGTCGAAGGTGAGCCGTTGGGTGAGCACGTCCTCGGACTGCCAGGGGTAGTGGGAGTCGCAGGCGTGGTGGAGGTCCGGCACGGTGGCCGCCACGTGGGTCATGGCGGCGAGGCTGATGCCGAGGTGGGTGTTGGAGTGCATGGACACGCCGACGCCGAAGGTGCGGCAGACGGCGGCCAGTTGCTGGGTGTTGCGCAGCCCGCCCCAGTAGTGGTGGTCGCAGAGCACGACCTGGACGGCGCCCTTGGTGAACGCCTCCTGGATCTCGGCGAACGTCGTCACGCACATGTTGGTCGCGAGCGGCACCCCGGTCCGCGCGGCGACCTCGGCCATGGCCGGGGTGCCCAGCGCGGGGTCCTCCAGGTACTCCAGGACGTCCCCGAGTTCCGCGGCGACCCGGAGCGAGGTCTGAACGGACCAGGCGCCGTTGGGGTCCAGGCGCAGCGGGTGTCCGGGGAAGGCGGCGGCCAGCGCCTTGACGGCGGCGATCTCCTCGTCGGGCGGGAAGACGCCGCCCTTGAGCTTGAAGGACGTGAAGCCGTACCGCTCGGTGAAGGTGCGGGCCTGCTCGACCACGCCGGCCGGGTCGACGGCGGCGCCCCAGTCGTCCTTCTCGCACGCCACGCCCTCGGGGTGGTCGGCCCACTTGTAGAAGAGGTACGCGCTGTACTCGACGGCGTCGCGCACCTTGCCGCCCAGCAGCGCGTGCACGGGCAGGCCGAGCGCCTTGCCGAGGGCGTCCAGGCAGGCGACCTCGAAGCCGGAGACGACGGACAGGCGCAGCTTGTCGGCGGTCTGGACGCCGCGCAGCCCGCCGACGTCGACCTGGCCGGAAACCCGGGAGGAGTCGACGGCGACCTCGTCCGCGACGGTGAACAGGCCGTTGAGGTCGCCGACCTGACGGCCGACCAGCTTGTCGGCGAACGGGCGGGCCAGTTCCAGGTACTTTGCGTCGCCGTAGGTCTCGCCGACGCCGGTGATCCCGTCGGCGGTCTCCACCTCGACGATCAGCCGGGGGGTGTACGGCTGGTGGACGCCCTGGGTGTTCAGCAGCGGCGGGTCCGCGACGAGGATCGGTGTGAGGTGGACGGCCGTGATGGTGAGGTCTGCGGTCACAGGGCGGCTCCTACGAGGTCGAGTCCGGCGGTGAGCAGGGTCTTCAGTTCGGTCAGGTGGGCGGCCGTGGGCTCGGTGAGCGGGGCGCGCACGGGGCCGACGGGGCGGCCGCGCAGCCGGGCCGCCGCCTTCACCAGGGACACGCCGTATCCGGGGACGCGGTCGCGCAGTTCGACGAAGGGCGCGTAGAAGTCGCGCAGCAGCTTGTCGACCGTGCCGTGGTCGTCGGCGCGCAGGGCGTCGAGGAAGGCGTGCGCGATCTCGGGGGCGAAGGCGTGGGCCGCGGAGGAGTAGGCGGGCACGCCGACGGCGGTGTAGGCGCGGGCCTGGACCTCGGCGGTGGCGGCGCCGTTGAAGAACAGGAAGTCGTCGGGGGCGGCGAGGACCATGCGCTGGAGGAGGTCGAGGTCGCCGTGGCCGTCCTTGAGGCCGATGACGCCGGGGACGCCGGCGAGGCGCCGGACGGAGTCGACGGTGTAGGCGACCTGGCCGCGCTGGTAGGCGATCAGCGGGAGCCGGGTGCCGGCGGCGATCCGCTCCAGCTGGGCGACGAGGCCCTCCTGCGGGGCGGCGGTGAGGTAGTGCGGCATGACCAGGAGGGCGTCCGCGCCGGCCTCCTCGGCGACCCGGGCGAACCGCAGGGCCTGCGCCCAGCCGTATCCGGTCCCGGCGACGACGGGGACGCGGTCCGCCGTCTCCTCGACGGCGATGGTGACGACCCGCCGGTACTCGTCCTCGTCCAGGGAGAAGAACTCGCCGGTGCCGCAGGCGGGGAACAGGGCGCCGGGTCCGGCGGCGAGCCGTTCGGCGACGTAGGCGCGGTAGCCGTCGGCGTCGAGGGAGCCGTCCTCGCGGAAGCTGGTGAGCGGGAAGGACAGCACGCTCGCCGCCATGCCTTCCCGCAGCCGTCGGACCAGGGCCGCCCGGTCGGTGCCGGTCTCGGGACCCGCGTTCATCGTCTCCCCTGTCTCCTCTGTCTCCCCTGTCTTCACTCGCTCCGCTGTCTCCACTACCCTCGCCGTCTCCGTATGTAGATGTCATCCACGTATGAAGATGGAGACTAGATAGCTGACCGGCGGGCGTCAATGGGGCGGCGGCGTCCGCCTACGATCGGCACATGTCGGAGACGTCGGAGACCGGGGGCGCGGCGGGCGGCGTCCGTGAGGTGAAGTCCGCGGCGCGCACGGTGGAGCTGCTGGAGGTGCTGGCCGCGCGCGGTGACCGCCCGGCGCGGCTCCAGGAGCTGGCGGACGAGCTGGGGGTGCCGCGCAGCTCGATGTACGCGCTGCTCCAGACCCTGATCTCACGCGGCTGGGTGCGCACCGACGTCACCGGCTCGCTGTACGGCATCGGCATCCACGCCCTGCTCACCGGCACCAGCTACCTCGACTCCGACCCGCGGGTGCGGGTGGCGCGGCCGTACCTGGACGAGGCGTCCCAGGCGCTGGGCGAGACGATCCACCTGGGGCGGCTGGACGGGCACGACGTGGCCTATCTGGCGACCCGGGAGTCGCACGAATACCTGCGCACCATCAGCAGGGTGGGCCGCCGGCTGCCCGCCCACGTGGGCGCGCTGGGCAAGGCGCTGCTGGCCCAGCGGCCGGACGCGGAACTGCCCGAGGGCCCGTACGAGGCACACACGCCGAACACGCACACCAGCAGGGAGTCCCTGGCGGCGGACCTCGCGGCGACCAGGGAGCGCGGCTACTCGGTCGACCGCGAGGAGGGGGTGCCGGGAATCGTCGGTTTCGGCTTCGCGCTGCGCTACGAGGTGCCGGCGCTGGACGCGATCAGCTGCTCGGTGCCGGTGGCCCGGCTGACGCCGGAGCACGAGGCGCGGATCGTGGCGGTGATGCGGGAGACCAGGGCCAAGGTGGAGGCGACGGCTCCGTCCGGGAGCGGCTCGGTCCACTGGCGCTAGCGCCGTCCGGTGCCGCCGGACAGAGGGCCTACGGCACGGCGGGGAACTCGTACGCCTCCACCTCGGCGAGGCAGCGCGCCCGCAGTTCCTCGTCGTCCTCGAGGAAGGAGGCGAGGAAGGAGTTGCGGGCCAGTTCGCGCAGCCGCTCCCCGGTGAGGCCGAGGGCCGCGCGCACGGCGTCGAAGTTGTCGCCCGCGTAGCCGCCGAAGTAGGCCGGGTCGTCGGAGTTGACCGTGCACATCAGGCCCGCCTCCAGCATCGCGGGCAGCGGGTGGTCGGCGAGGGTGTCGACGGTGCGCAGCCGCACGTTGGACAGCGGGCACAGGGTGAGCGGGACGCGCTCGCGCACCAGCCGCTCGACCAGCGCCGGGTCCTCCACCGAGCGCAGCCCGTGGTCGACGCGCTCGACGCCGAGGACGTCCAGCGCCTGGGTGACGTACTCGGGCGGGCCCTCCTCCCCCGCGTGCGCGACCCGGCGAAGACCGAGGGCGGCGGCGGCCTCGTACACCGCGCGGAACTTGACCGGCGGGTGGCCGACCTCGGCGGAGTCCAGGCCGACGCCGGTGATGCGGTCCAGGTACGGCTTGGCGGCGTCCAGCGTCCGCATCGCCGACTCGGCGGACTCGTCGCGCAGGAAGCAGAGGATCAGCCGGGTGGAGACGCCGTGGTTCTCGCGGCTCGCGCCCAGCGCCCGCCACAGCCCCTCCACGACCGTGCCCATCTCCACGCCGCGGGCGAGGTGGGCCTGCGGGTCGAAGAAGATCTCGGCGTGCCGCACGCCCTGCGCGGCGGCGCGCGCGAGGTAGGCGTTCGCGAGGTCCTCGAAGTCCCGCTCGGTGCGCAGGACGGTCATCAGCTCGTAGTACAGGTTCAGGAAGGACTGGAGGTCCTCGAACCGGTACGCCTCGCGCAGCGCGTCCTCGTCCGCGTACGGGAGCGCGACACTGTTGCGGGTGGCCAGTGCGAAGGCCAGCTCCGGTTCCAGGGTGCCTTCGATGTGGAGGTGCAGTTCAGCTTTGGACAGCGGCATCAAAGAATGGTACGACCGTTTTACCGACGTTTCGGAACCGGGACCCTCAGTAGGTCGTGGGCCACGGTCAGCTCACCGTCGTAGCCGGCCGCCCGGGCCTGCCGCTCGAACTCCTCCGGGTCCGGGTAGCGCTGGCTGAAGTGGGTGAGGACCAGGTGCCGTACGCCCGCGTCCCGGGCGGCCCGCGCCGCCTGCCCGGCGGTCAGGTGGCCGTGGTCGGTGGCGAGCGCCTCGTCCTCGTCGAGGAAGGTGGACTCGACGACCAGCAGGTCGCAGCCCTCGGCGAGCGCGTGCACGCCCTCGCACAGCCGGGTGTCCATGACGAACGCGAACCGCTGGCCGCGGCGGATCTCGCTGACCTCCTCGAGCGGCACGCCGTTCAGCGAGCCGTCGCGCTGGATGCGGCCGACGTCGGGGCCCTTGATGCCGTGCGCGGCCAGGCGTTCGGGCAGCATGCGGCGGCCGTCGGGCTCGGTGAGCCGGTAGCCGTACGACTCGACGGGGTGGGACAGCTTGCGGGCGTCCAGGGTGTAGGCGGGGGTGACCGCCAGGACGCCGTCCGTGCCGACCGGCGACTCCGTGAGGGCGACCGTCTCTCGGTAGGCGGTGGCGTAGCGCAGGCGCTCGAAGAAACGCTGCCCGGAGCGCGGGTAGTGGGCGGTGATCTCGTGCGGCACCCGGTCGAGGTTGATCCGCTGGATGACGCCGGCCAGGCCCAGGCTGTGGTCGCCGTGGAAGTGCGTGACGCAGATCCGGTTCAGGTCGTGGGCGGCGACCCCGGCGCGCAGCATCTGGCGCTGCGTGCCCTCGCCGGGGTCGAACAGGATGCCCTCGCCGTCCCAGCGCAGCAGGTAGCCGTTGTGGTTGCGGTGCCGGGTCGGGACCTGGCTGGCGGTGCCGAGGACGACCAGTTCACGTACGGACACGGTGCCGGTCCGGGCCTATCCGGGGGGCCATTCGAGGCCGCGGCCGCCGAGGACGTGGGCGTGGGTGTGCCAGACGGTCTGGCCGGCGCCGCTGCCGGTGTTGAAGACGATGCGGTAGCTGTCCAGCTTCTCGTCGGCGGCGACGGCCCCGGCCTCGCACAGGACGTCGGCGGCGAGTTGCGGGGCGCCCTCGGCGAGGGCGGCGGCGTCGCGGTAGTGCGCCTTGGGGATCACCAGGACGTGGGTGGGCGCCTGGGGGTTGATGTCCCGGAACGCCACGGTCGTGTCCGTCTCGCGGACGATCGTCGCCGGGATCTGCCCTGCGACGATCTTGCAGAACAGGCAGTCGTCCTGTGGCTCGCCCGCCATGGGGCCTCCTCACGCCGGAAAACGGGAGCACCGGGTCTCCGGTGATCTTCTGCGGGCATCGTATCGACCGGGCACGCCGGATCGGGTGCGTCGGATCGGGTACGTCAGACGGGTGCGTCAGACGGGTGCGTCAGTCGGTCCGCGGCAGCTCGGGCAGGTCCGGCGGGGTCTTCGCCGGGGTTTCGGCCAGCGAGGCCAGCGCCAGCGCGATCGCCTCGTCCAGTTGGGGGTCGCGGCCCGCCGCGTGGTCCTGGGGGCGTTGCGGGACCTCGACGTCCGGGTCGACGCCGTGGTTCTCCACGCCCCAGCCGTAACCCTCCAGCCAGAAGGCGTACTTGGGCTGGGTGACGAGCGTCCCGTCGACCAGGCGGTAGCGGCTGTCGATGCCGATGACGCCGCCCCAGGTGCGCACGCCGACGACCGGACCGATGCCGAGCGCCCTGATCGCGGCGTTGACGATGTCGCCGTCGGAGCCGGAGAACTCGTTGGCGACGGCGACGACCGGCCCGCGGGGCGCGTCCTGCGGGTAGCTGGTCGGCCGCATGCCGCGCGGCAGGTCCCAGCCGACGATGCGCCGGGCCAGCTTCTCCACGACCAGCTGGGAGGTGTGCCCGCCGCGGTTCTCGCGGACGTCGACGACCAGGCCCTCCCTGGCGACCTCGACGCGCAGGTCGCGGTGGATCTGGGCCCAGCCGGGGGCCTGCATGTCGGGGACGTGGAGGTAGCCGAGGCGGCCGCCGGACTTCTCGTGGACGTAGGCGCGGCGGTCGGCGACCCAGGCGTGGTAGCGCAGCGACTCCTCGTCGGCGAGGGGGACGACGACGGCGTGCCGCAGCTCTCCGCCGCCGGACGGGGAGACGGTCAGCTCGACCGGCTTGCCCGCGGTGCCGACGAGCAGCGGGCCGGGTCCGGTGACCGGGTCGACGGTCTCTCCGGCGACGGCGACGATCGCGTCCCCGGCGCGCACGGCGACACCGGGCGCGGCGAGCGGGGAGCGGGCGTCGGGGTCGGAGGTCTCCGAGGGCAGGACGCGGTCGATGCGCCAGGTGCCGTCCTCGTGGCGGGAGAGGTCGGCGCCGAGCAGGCCCTGCCGGGCACCGGAGCCGTGGCCGCCGCGCGGGGTGACGTAGGCGTGCGAGGTGCCGAGTTCGCCCTGCACCTCCCACAGGAGGTCGACCAGGTCGTCGTGGGTGGCGAGGCGGTCGAGGACGGGCCGGTAGCGGTCCAGGACGCCGTCCCAGTCGACGCCGTTCATGTCGGGCCGCCAGTAGTGGTCCCGCATGATGCGGCCGGTCTCGTCGAACATCTGCCGCCACTCGGCGGCCGGTTCGACCCGCTGGCGGACCCGGCCCAGGTCGACGCTGATGTTGGTGTCGCTGTCCTCGTCGCCGGAGGCCCGCCGGTCGCTGGGTACGACCTTGAGCCGTCCGTCGGTCCACAGCAGCACCCGCTTGCCGTCGCCGCTGACCTCGAAGTGGTCGGCGTCGCCCGCGAGGTGCTCGACGCGCTGCTGGGCGAGGTCGTAGCGCTCCAGCTCGGTGTTGGGGCCTGGGTCGTCCGGGGTGGCGCGGGAGGCGCCGAGGACGCCGGTGAGCGGGTGGCGCAGCCACAGGACGCCGTCCTTGGCGGCGCGCAGCCGGGAGTAGCGGGCGGCCTCCACCGGGAAGGGCACGATGCGGTCGGCGAGGCCCTCGATGTCGATCCGGGTGGTGGGGGTGCCCTCGCTGTCGGGGGTCTCCTCACGGTCCGGGGTCTCGAAGGGGCGGCCGTGACGCTGCGGGCCGAAGGGCGAGGGGGTGGTCGCGGCGAGGGTGATCAGGTAGGGCCGGGCGCCCTCGACGAAGGCCAGGTCGAAGACGTGCTCGTCGTAGACCGGGTCGAAGGAGCGGGTGGAGAGGAAGGCGAGGTGCTTGCCGTCCAGGGTGAAGGCGGGCGAGTAGTCCTTGAAGCGCAGCGGGGTCGCCTCGCTCACCGACAGGTCGGTGGTGTTGGCGAGCTTGAGCTGGCGCAGCGGGTCGGGGCCGGGGTGCGACCAGGCGAGCCAGGCGGAGTCGGGCGAGAAGACAAGCCCGGACGCGTCGCCGTCCTCGCTGCGGTCGACCTCGCGGACCTCGCCGCTCTCCCGCTCGACGAGCAGGACCCGCCCGTCGTGCGAGGCCACGGCGACGCGGCTGCCGTCGGGGGCCACGGCGAGGTTCAGCACCCGGCCGAGCTGTCCGGCGGCCAGGCGCCGCGCGGAGGCGCCGGGCGCGAGTCCGGTGGCGGGTGCGAACTCCAGGGCGTCGTCGCCCTCGGCGTCCGTCACCCACACCACCCACTCCTCGCCGTCGGTGCGGAACGTGCGCGGCAGCCGGGTGCGCACGCCGGGCGTCGCCGCGAGCGCGCGGGCGGGGCCGGAGCGGTGGGTGACCCAGTGCACGCCGCCGCGTACGGCGACGGCGCTGCCGCGCGCGGTGTGGTCGGGGGACGCGGAGCCGAACCAGCCGGCGGCGTTGACCGGGTACGACTGGAGGTCGACGCGGGCCCCGCCGAGCCGGATGTCGAGCCGGCGCGGCTCGGCCCCGTCGAGGTCGTCCAGCGTCCACAGTTCACCGGCGGAGGAGTAGACGACGCGGGTGCCGTCGGTGGCGGCGTGCCGGGCGTAGAAGCCGTCCAGAGGCGTGTGCCGGCGCAGGTCGGAGCCGTCGGCGAGGGAGGAGTAGAGGGCACCGGTGCCTTCGTGGTCGGAGAGGAAGGCGATGCGGTCGCCGACCCAGAAGGGGTACTCGATGTTGCCGTCGAGGTCGGCGTGCAGGCGGACGAACTCGCCGTCGTCCTCGGCGTCGATCCACAGCTTGCCGGCCGTGCCGCCCCGGTAGCGCTTCCACCAGGCGGCCTCGCGGCCCATGGGCGCGGACAGCAGCACGGTGTGCGGGCCCTGCGCGACGTCGCCGACGGGCCCGTACGGCAGGGTGGTGGCCGGTCCGCCGTCGAGCGGGACGGCGCGGGCCCAGCTGCGGCGCAGGCTGGCCTGACCGTAGGTGCTGAGGGCGAGGACGCGGCCCTCGGCGGTCCAGCCGCGTACCTGGGTCCTGATGCTGCCCCAGTGGGTGAGGCGCTTGGCGGAGCCGCCGTCGACGGGTGCGACGTGCACCTCGGGGGCGCCGTCGCGGGTGGAGGTCCAGGCGACCGTCGTGCCGTCGGGCGAGATCCGCGGGTGGTTCACCGGCACGTTGTCGGCGCTGACCCGCCAGGCCCGGCCGCCGTCGAGCGGGGCGAGCCACACGTCGTCCTCGGCGGTGAAGGCGACCAACTCGCCGTGCGGGTGCGGAAAGCGGAGATAGGCAGGCGCTGCGGGCTGTGTCACCCTCTCACCCTATGCAGGGGCGCCGCCCGCCGACAGAGGTTTGGATCACTTCCCGGCCACGGCGACCTGCCTGCGGCCCGCCGGGCTACTTGCCCTCGACCGGCCGGCAGTGCGGGTCGTCCGGGCACCAGATGGTCCTCGTGACGGTCACGGTGGGCCCCGGCTGCTGCTGGGAGGGCCGGTTGGCGGGCGGGGCGCTGGTGGCGTCGCAGTTGCCCAGCCCCTTGACGCGGAACCACTCCTTGCCGTCGATTTCGGCCGTCAGATTCCCGCGTACGCAGGCGCCGTTGACGACCCGGGTCACCTTGCCGTCGACGGTGATGTCCTTGCCGCCGTCCGTCCTGCCCTCGCAGTCGACGGACGCGACGGTGTTCTCGCTCGCCGACGCGGTGGTGCCCTTGTCGCCGTAGGAGGCGGTGCAGGTGAGCCACCGCACCTCGGCCTTCTGCCGCTCCAGTTCACGGGTCACGGTCTGGTCGGTCGTGTACGCCACCGCCGCGGAACTGAGTCCGCCCGGCTCGCACGCGACGACGCCGCCGACGGCGACGACCGAGCCCACGACCACCGGAACCACGCGCCAAATTCGCCTCAATGCCCCCATGGAGGGCAGCGTGCCACCGGTGCGGGGCCGACGGTAGGGCGCATACGGCCACTCTTCACTACCGTGGACGGATGGGCAACGACCGCAGGCAGCGCAGGCTCGTCATGGACGAACGGACCACCTGTCTGTGGAGCCACCGGCAAAAACGCGGCCGTGACGGTGTCTGGCGGGACGCGTTGACGCTGTACCGGGACGGTGTTCGGGTGCGGTTCGTGTTCCTCGCGGGTGCGCCCGACTCGGGCCGGTGGACCACGGAGGGCGGCTACTGGTACGAGGGCTGCGTGGGCGACAACCGCGGCAACCTGCTCAACCTGCGCGAACCCGGTGTCGTACGGGCGCTGGTCGAGGAGGCCGGGCGGCGCGGACTGCTGCCGTGGGACGGGGACGGGGACGAGATCGGCGGCAGGCCGGTGGAACTGGACGGCTGGGAGCTGTTCCCGGCCGTGGTCGCCGCCGTTGACGCCTGACCGGGCAGGTCAGGACCAGCGGCCGGTACGGGCGAGGAGTACGGCGGTCGCGGCGGTGCCCGCGGTGGAGGTGCGCAGGACGCTGCGGCCCAGCCGGTAGGGCTTGGCACCGGCCTCGGCGAAGAGCGCCAACTCCTCGGGGGACACGCCCCCTTCGGGGCCGACGACCAGCACGATGTCGCCGGTGGCGGGGAGTTCGGTGGCGGCCAGCGGTTCGTC
The DNA here is from genome assembly GCF_044591655.1 of Streptomyces sp. BBFR51. Lineage (NCBI taxonomy): Bacteria > Bacillati > Actinomycetota > Actinomycetes > Kitasatosporales > Streptomycetaceae > Streptomyces > Streptomyces sp. BBFR51. The sequence goes on from NZ_CP172448.1 coordinate 2,867,932, forward strand.
GCCGCTCTCGTGGAGTACGGCGGCGAATTCGGCGTCGGCCAGAAGTGAGGCAACCTGCTTGCTCGTCGCCACGTCCGCGACGTCGGGGAAGCGGACCCGGCGGGACTGCTTGCCGGCCTCCCGGGCCGTCGCCCGCCACTTGCCGAGCGCCTTCAGGCCGCGCTCGCCCTTCCACTGGGTGATGCACCGGGACGCCGCCCAGGGCACGATCGCGTCGACGCCGACCTCGGTCATCGTCTCGACGGCCAGCTCGCCCCGGTCGCCCTTGGGCAGGGCCTGGACGACGGTGACGCGGGGCCGCTCCGGGGGTTCCTCGTGGATCGTCTCGATGCCCGTGACGACGAGGCGGTCCTTGCCCTCGGCGGCCTTCACCACGCCCTCGGCCCAGCGGCCGCGTCCGTCGGTGAGGACGAGGCCCTCGCCGGCCCGCAGCCGCTTCACGGAGACGGCGTGCCGTCCCTCGGGGCCGCCCAGGACGTACTCCCCCGCGGACAGGTCCTCCGGACGGAGGGAGTCGACCACGAACACGGGTGCCGTCATCGGCCGCCGCCTCCCGTCGCGTAGTCCGACAACGCTGTCCCGGCGGCGGCGAGTTCGGCCGCCAGCACCTCGACGAGCTGTCCGGCGGGCAGCTCCCGGGCCATCCGGTGGCCCTGCCCGGCCCACAGCGCCATGCCCTGTGCGTCGCCCGCCTTCGCGGCCGCCTTGCGCAGCGGCGCGGTGAGGTGGTGCACCTCGGGGTAGGCGGCGGGGGCGTAGGGGCCGTGCTCGCGCAGGAAGCGGTTGACCAGGCCGCGGGCGGGGCGGCCGGAGAAGGCGCGGGTGAGTTCGGTGCGGACGAACAGGGGGTTGGTCAGCGCCTGCTTGTGCAGGGCGTGCGCGCCGGACTCGGGGGTGGCGAGGAAGGCGGTGCCGAGCTGGGCCGCGCTCGCGCCGGCCGCGAGGACCGAGGCGATCTGGCCGCCGCGCATGATGCCGCCGGCGGCGACGATCGGCAGGCTCACCGCCTCCCGGACCTGGGCGACCAGCGACAGCAGTCCGGTGCCGGCGCCGCCGGTCTCCGTGCTGTCCCGGTGGGTGCCCTGGTGGCCGCCCGCCTCGATGCCCTGTGCGATCACCGCGTCGGCGCCGGACTGCTCGACGGCCCGGGCCTCGTCCGCGGTGGTCGCGGTGACCAGGGCGAAGGTGCCCACGCGGTGCAGGGAGTCGACGGCCTCACGGCTCGGGACGCCGAAGTGGAAGGACACGACCGGCACGGGGTTGTCCAGCAGTACGGCGAGCTTGGTGTCGTAGCCGTCGTCCCGGCCGCTGTCGGGGTCGCCCAGCTCCGTCTCGTACCAGGAGGCCTCACCGGCCAGCTGGTGGGCGTAGACACCGACGGCGGCGGGGTCGGCCGTCTCCGGCTGCGGCAGGAAGAGGTTGACTCCGAAAGGGCGGCTCGTCAGTCCCCGCAGCTGCTTGATCTCCTGGTACATCCCGTCCGCGGTCTTGTACCCGGCGGCCAGGAATCCCAGCCCGCCCGCCTCGGACACCGCGGCCGCGAGCCGTGGCACGGAGACGCCGCCCGCCATGGGCGCCTGCACGATCGGATAGGGGAAGAGATCGGTCAGTGCGGAGGACATGACGGCATGTTGTCACGTCCTCCGCACAAGTCCGAATCCGGGCTTCCGTTGGCATACGCCAGGAGCATCCGCATCGACAACCCCTGCGACGACCGGCCTCAACGCCCGTTGAACGCGTCCTCCAGCCGGGAGAACAACCCCTGCCGCCCCGGCTGACTGCGCCTGCCCGGGGAACGACCCCCGGACCCCCGGCAGACCCTCCCGGCACCCGCCCGCAAGCCGGAGTGGCCGACCCGTCAACGCCCGTTGAACGCATCCTTCAACCGGGAGAACAACCCCTGCTGCCCGGGCTGACTGTGCCTGCCCGGGGGACGACCCCCGGACCCCCGGCAGACCCTCCCGGCACCCGCCCGCAAGCCGGAGTGGCCGACCCGTCAACGCCCGTTGAACGCGTCCTTCAACCGGGAGAACAACCCCTGCTGCCCCGGCTGGAACTGTCCCGTCGGGCGTTCCTCGCCGCGGAGGGCGGCGAGTTCGCGCAGGAGGCGTTCCTGTTCGGGGTCGAGCTTGCTCGGGGTCATGACCTCGACGTGGACGATGAGGTCGCCCCGGCCGCCGCCGCGCAGGTGGGTGATACCCCGGCCGTGCTTCGGGATCGACTGGCCGGACTGGGTGCCCGGGCGGATGTCGACCTCCTCCATGCCGTCGAGGGTCTCCAGCGGCACCTTCGTGCCGAGGGCCGCCGCCGTCATCGGGATGGTGACCGTGCAGTGCAGGTCGTCGCCGCGGCGCTGGAACGTCGAGTGGGGCAGCTCGTGGATCTCGACGTACAGGTCGCCGGCGGGGCCGCCGCCGGGGCCGACCTCGCCCTCGCCCGCGAGCTGGATCCGGGTGCCGTTGTCGACGCCGGCCGGGATCTTCACGGTCAGGGTGCGCCGGGAGCGGACCCGGCCGTCGCCCGCGCACTCGGGGCACGGGGTCGGGACCACGGTGCCGAAGCCCTGGCACTGCGGGCAGGGGCGCGAGGTCATGACCTGGCCCAGGAAGGACCGGGTGACCTGCGAGACCTCACCGCGGCCGCGGCACATGTCGCAGGTCTGGGCCGACGTGCCGGGCGCCGCGCCCTCGCCGTTGCAGGTGTTGCAGACGACCGCGGTGTCGACCTGGATGTCCTTGGTCGTGCCGAACGCGGCCTCGTCCAGCTCCACCTCGATGCGGATCATCGCGTCCTGGCCACGGCGGGTGCGCGAGCGCGGCCCGCGCTGCGACGCCGTACCGAAGAACGCGTCCATGATGTCCGAGAAGTTCCCGAAGCCACCCGCGCCGAAGCCGCCCGCGCCACCGCCGGCGGCCTGCGAGAGCGGGTCGCCGCCGAGGTCGTAGACCTGCTTCTTCTGCGGGTCCGACAGCACCTCGTAGGCGGCGTTGATCTCCTTGAACCGCTCCTGGGTCTTCGGATCGGGGTTGACGTCCGGGTGCAGCTCGCGGGCGAGCCTCCGGAACGCCTTCTTGATCTCGTCCTGGGACGCGTCGCGGCGTACGCCGAGTACGGCGTAGTAGTCCGTGGCCACCTACGACTCCGCCAGGATCTGTCCGACGTACCGTGCCACTGCGCGTACCGCTCCCATCGTTCCCGGGTAGTCCATGCGGGTCGGTCCGACCACGCCGAGCTTGGCAACCGCCTCGCCGCCCGAACCGTAGCCGACCGACACGACGGACGTTGAGTTGAGTCCCTCGTGGGCGTTCTCGTGACCGATTCGGACGGTCACGCCCGGATCCTTCGCCTCGCCGAGCAGCTTGAGGAGCACCACCTGCTCCTCCAGCGCCTCGAGGACGGGTCGGATCACCAAGGGGAAGTCGTGCCCGAAGCGGGTCAGATTGGCGGTGCCGCCGATCATCAACCGCTCCTCGTTCTCCTCGACCAGCGTCTCCAGAAGGGTGGAGAGCACGGTGGAGACCGTACCGCGATCCTCGGCCTCGAAGGGCTCCGCCAGATCTTCCACCAAAGACGGCACATCCGAGAAACGGCGTCCCGCGACCCGGCTGTTGAGCCGCGCCCGCAGGTCGGCCAGCGACGCCTCGCCGAACGGCGCCGGGCAGTCGACCATCCGCTGCTCGACCCGGCCGGTGTCCGTGATCAGCACGAGCATGAGGCGCGCGGGCGCCAGCGAGAGCAGCTCCACGTGCCGCACGGTCGAGCGGGTCAGCGACGGATACTGCACGACGGCGACCTGCCGGGTCAGCTGCGCGAGCAGCCGCACCGTGCGGGCCACGACGTCGTCGAGGTCGACGGCGCCCTCCAGGAAGTTCTGGATGGCACGCCGCTCGGGCGCGGTCATCGGCTTGACGCCGGCCAGCTTGTCGACGAAGAGCCGGTAGCCCTTGTCGGTCGGGATGCGCCCGGCGCTGGTGTGCGGCTGGGCGATGAACCCCTCGTCCTCCAGGGCCGCCATGTCATTGCGCACGGTGGCCGGGGAGACGCCGAGGTTGTGCCGCTCGGTGAGGGCCTTGGAGCCGACGGGCTCCTCGGTGCCGACGTAGTCCTGGACGATGGCGCGCAGCACCTGGAGCCTGCGTTCACTGAGCATTCGCGCGCACCTCCAGCATGTCGTCCGCCCGTTTACTGCCTGTCTGCTACTGCCTGGCCGCCTTGGCACTCACGGCTCGCGAGTGCCAGACTTCCCCGGCCCAGTGTACGGCCGTGGGGTACGCCCCCGGCAAGGGCGTGGCCATGCCGTTAGCGTCGGCGTCGTGACGGTGACTTGGGAAGACCTGGGATGGGAGCGGTTGGCCGCCGGGGTGGGGCGGTGCCGGCTGCCGGGGTGGGACTGCACGGCCGGGCTGGTCGTCGGTGAGGACGCCGCGCTGATGGTCGACGCGGGGTCGAGCCTCGACGAGGGCGCCCGGTTGCGCGCGGGGGCGCAGGAGCTGGCCGGTCGCCGTGTGACACATCTCGCGCTGACCCACCCGCATTTCGACCACGTCTTCGGCGCCGCGGCGTTCCCGGGTGCCCGCGTGTACGGCGCGGCGGGCGTGGACGCGCTGTTCGCGCCGGGCGGACAGGGGCGGGAGGCGCTGCGCTCGGACGCGGTGGCTGAGGGGCTGGACGCGTGGCGGGCGCGGGAGGCGGTGGACGCGCTCGTCACCGTCCGGCACGAGGTGCACCGCGCGTGCACGCTCGACCTGGGTGGCGGCCGCCGGGTCCGGCTCGCCGACGTGGGCCCCGGGCACACCGGGCACGACCTCGCGGTGCTGGTGCCGGTGCTGGTGCCGGGCGCCCCGGCCGTCGTGTTCTGCGGCGACCTGGTCGAGGAGTCCGGTGAGCCGCAGGCGGGGCCCGACGCGGTGCCGTCGCGCTGGCCCGCCGCGCTGGACCGGCTGCTCGAACTGGGCGGTGACGACGCGCTGTACGTCCCCGGTCACGGAGCGGTGGTGGACGCGGCGTTCGTCCGGGCCCAACGGGACGCGCTGGCCGCCCGGTTCGGCGTGTCGCGCTGATCATGGGGCGCGTGTTCCTCGTATCGTCGTCAGAATGCGCCAGTACTCCGCCGACCTGACCCCTCCGTGGAAGAAGCCGCAGCAGCCGGTACCCGAGGTCCCGGCCGACCCGGGCCTGGTGGTCGAGGAGCCCGGCACCGGGTTCTGCGGCGCGGTGATCGGCTGCGAGGCGGGCACGGTGACCCTGGAGGACCGCTTCGGCAAGCACCGGGTGTTCCCGATGGAGCCGCGCGGCTTCCTGCTGGAGGGGCGCGTGGTGACACTGGTACGGCCGTCGTCCGGTCGTCCGGCGCGGTCTGCCCCCTCTCGTACGGCGTCCGGTTCGGTCGCCGTCCCCGGCGCACGCGCGCGCGTGGCTCGCGCCGGGCGCATCTACGTCGAGGGGCGGCACGACGCCGAGCTGGTCGAGAAGGTGTGGGGCGACGACCTGCGCATCGAGGGCGTCGTCGTGGAGTACCTGGGCGGTGTGGACGACCTGCCGTCGATCGTCGCCGACTTCGCCCCGGGTCCGGACGCGCGGCTGGGCGTCCTGGTGGACCACCTCGTGCCGGGTTCCAAGGAGTGGCGCATCGCGGAGGCGGTGACGAGCGAGCACGCGCTGGTCGTGGGCCACCCCTACATCGACATCTGGGAGGCCGTGAAGCCGTCGGCGGTCGGGATCGACGCCTGGCCCCGGGTGCCGCGCGGCCAGGACTGGAAGACCGGGGTGTGCCGGGCACTGGGGTGGCCGTCCGAGAACACGGGAGCGGTGTGGCAGGCGATCCTGGCCCGGGTGGGGTCTTACAAGGACCTGGAGCCGGAGCTGCTGGGGCGGGTGGAGGAGCTGATCGATTTCGTTACGGGTAGCGGTGGGGCTTGACGCCGGTGAAGGTGCCGAATTCGCTGGTGTCGAGTTCGAGCCCGAGCATCTCCAGTGGCAGCGGATCGCCGAACTTCACCGTCAGCTGCGCCTGGTAGTCCGCGTCGTCTCCGCCTCCGGCGGGCAAGGTGAACAGCACGCAGTGCGCCATGATCGGATCGACCACGAGGTAGGCCGGGACTCTGCCCGCGGCGTAGATCGACCGCTTGACGGTGTAGTCCCGGATGACACTGGTCTTGGACACGACCTCGACCACCAGCGTCATGAGCCCGGACGGCAACAGACGGCCGGATCCCGGCAGAGCATCGCGTGTGAGGACCACCAGGTCCGGCACCGGCTCGCTGGCTTCGTCGATGATGTCGACGTCCTGAGTCTGCAGCCGGGACCACCGCTTGCGCGGGATCTGGTCCACAATGTCTTCCACGATCATGTTGTGGACCAGATCAGGGCTGGCCATCATCACGATTTCCCCCCGGAGAAGCTCGACCCGCACACCCTCGGGGGGCTCAAGCTCCTCGAAGTACCTGGTCATTCCGCGTTCGTCCACAGCGGTCATCTCCGTGGCCCTCCACATCCGCCGCGTCCTTTTGGCGGCAGCCTACGAACCAGACTAGGGACCGAACTCCCGATCCGCACCGATTCACTCCCCCGACTGATCAGTCCACCAGGTCCCGCACCACCGCGTCCGCCAGCAGCCGCCCGCGCAGTGTCAGCACCGCGCTCCCGTCCTCGTACGGCCCCTCCTGAAGGAGCCCCTCGCCCAGCGCCCGCCGCGACGCCGTGAGCCCCGCCTCCCGCAGGAGTGACAGCGGGACGCCCTCCCGCAGCCGCAGCTCCAGCAGGATGCGCTCCACGCGCCGGTCCTCGTCCGTGAGGATCTCGCGCCCGGCGCCCGGGGACCTCCCCGCCGCCAGTGCTCCCGCGTACGCCCCCGGGTGCTTCACGTTCCACCAGCGCACGCCGCCCACGTGGGAGTGCGCGCCCGGGCCCGCGCCCCACCAGTCGGCGCCCCGCCAGTACAGCTCGTTGTGCAGGCAGCGTCCGGCGTCGGAGGTGGCCCAGTTCGACACCTCGTACCAGTCGAAGCCCGCCGCGGACAGGGTCTCCTCGGCGATCAGGTACCGGTCGGCGTGGACGTCGTCGTCGGTCATGGGGACCTCGCCGCGCCGGATGCGCCGGGCGAGCTGGGTGCCCTCCTCGACGATCAGGGCGTACGCCGAGACGTGGTCGGGTCCGGCGCCGAGCGCGGCGTCCAGGGAGGCGCGCCAGTCGTCGTCGGACTCGCCGGGGGTGCCGTAGATCAGGTCGAGGTTGACGTGGTCGAAGCCGGCCGCGCGGGCCTCGGCGACGCAGGCCTCGGGGCGGCCGGGGGTGTGGGTGCGGTCCAGGACCTTCAGGACGTGCTGCCGGGCGCTCTGCATGCCGAAGGAGATCCGGTTGAAGCCGCCGTCGCGGAGGGTGGCGAGGTACGACGGGTCGACCGACTCGGGGTTGGCCTCCGTCGTGATCTCCGCGTCCGGCGCCAGGCCGAACTCGTCGCGGATCGCGCCCAGCATCCGTACCAGGTCACCGGCGGCCAGCAGGGTGGGCGTACCACCGCCGACGAAGACCGTGCGGACCTCGCGCGGGTCGTCGCCGAGGACCTTGCGGGCCAGGCGGACCTCGTCGACGAGTGTCTCGGCGTAGTTGTCGCGGGAGGCGAGGACGCCGCCGGTGCCGCGCAGCTCGGTCGCGGTGTAGGTGTTGAAGTCGCAGTAGCCGCAGCGGGTCGCGCAGTACGGCACGTGAAGGTAGAAGCCGAGGGGGCGGTCGGCGGCACCGGCGAGCGCGGGCGCGGGCAGCGCGCCGTCGGCGGGGACGGGTTCGCCGTCGGGGAGTGCGGAGGGCATGCGTTCCATTGTCCCGCACCCGGCCGGATCCCCTGCCCGCCCGCTCACTCCGCCTGGAGGACCAGCAGGGCCAGGTCGTCCTCCGGGGGCCGGGACCCGAACTCGTGCACCAGCCTCCTGATGCGCTCGGCGATCAGCTCGGCGTCCATGCCCGCGCACCCGGCCAGCGCCGCGGCGAGCCCGTCGCCGTCGTCGAACTGTCGGGAGCCGCTGCGCCGCTCGGTGATCCCGTCCGTGACGCACAGCAGGGTGTCGCCGGACCGCAGCTCGAAGGTCTCGCTGGTGTACGTCGCGTCCTCGACGACGCCGAGCAGGGTCTGCGGGCGGGCGACCGTGCGCACAGCGCCGTCGGGTCCGAGGAGCAGCGGCAGCGGATGCCCGGCGGACGCGAGGATGCAGCGGACGCCGCCGTCGAAGGGGACCAGTTCGCCGTAGAGCAGGGACAGGAAGCGGGTCTGCGGTCCGTCGCCCGGGGCAACCGGTGGGCCGCCGGCGGCGACCAGGGCGCGGGCGGCGGCGTCGGCGGCCTCGGTGGCGTCGTCCAGGAGGAGCTGGTTGAGGCGGTCCAGGACGTCGGGGACGTCGTACTCCTCGCGGGCCAGCAGGCGCAGCCAGGGCCGGGCGAGCCCGATGACGACGGCGGCCTCGGGCCCCTTGCCCTGGACGTCGCCGACGGCGAAGCACCAGCGGCCCTCGCCGGCCGGGAAGAGGTCGTAGAAGTCGCCGCTGGGGCCGCCCTTGTCGCACGGTTCGTAGACGAGGGCGCTGCGCACGCCGGGAATCTCGGCGACGGCGCCGGGCAGCAGGCCGCGCTGGAGGACGGCGCTGATGGTGGCCTGCCGGGCGTACTGGCGGGCGGCGCCGATGGCGAGGGCCACCCGGCGGCTGAGATCCTCGACCAGGCCGGTAATCTCGTCGGGGAAACCGGGCGAGCCGGGGGCGCCTGCCCGTCCGATGACGAGGGTGCCCAGGGGTCTGCCGCCGGCGACCAGGCGGTAGGCGAGCGCGGCGCCGTGCGTGCCGTCCGGGCCGAGCGCGTCACCGGGCCAGGGATGTCCGACGGGACCGGATCGCCAGGGGTCGCGCGGGCGGGGCGGTTCCTTCTCCAGGGCCGCGCGCAGCTCGTCGAGGTGTCCCTCACCGGTGTGCCACACGCGGGCCAGCCGTGCGCCCACGGCCGCGCCGGGGCCGTCGCTCCAGGCACCCCGGCCCAGGGACTCGTCCTCCAGCCACACGCCGCACCAGTCGGCGAGCCGGGGCACGATCAGCTGCCCGGTGAGGGAGGCGACCAGGTCCTCGTCGAGCTGCCCGGCCAGGAGGTCGGAGGCCTCGGCGAGGAACGACAGGGCACCACGGCCCAGCCACTCCCGGTCGCGGACGCCACGCCGGACGGTGGGGGCGGAGGGGCCGGTGGCGGGGCCGGTGGCGGTGGCGGTGGCGGTGACGGCGGGCATGCCGTCGGGGCCGTCCAGCAGGTTGAAGATCCCGGGCTGCGCGGGCCTCCCGGCCTCCTCCTCCGCCGACGAATCCGACGAACGGTCGGCCGGTGCGTCGGTGCGCCGCGCCCCACGCCGCCGCGCGCCGTACGCCTCGGTCCGCTCGGCGGCGACCCCGGCAGCCTCGCCGACCTCCACGACCCCGGCAGCCGCTCCGGCCCCAGCGGCCCCGGCTGTCCCGCCACCGGTACCCGCCCCGGCCCCGTCGGCGCCCTCCGTACCCGCGGCCGGCAACCGTGCCCACACCGTCTTGGTGCCCGGTCGGTACGTGATGCCCCAGGCCTCCGCGAGCGCGGCGACGAGTCGCAGGCCGCGCCCGTACTCGGGGAGTTCGTGCGGTGTCTCGTGGTCGCCGCCGCTCGGTGCGCGGGACGGGTGGTGGTCCGTGGCCTCGACGACGAGGGTGCCGGTCTCCTCCACCCGGCAGGTCACCTCGACGTCGGTGCCGGCGTGCACCACGGCGTTGGTGACCAGCTCGCTGACGACGACCAGGGCGTCTGCGGCCAGGTGCTCGGTCAGCTGTTCCGTACCCGGCAGCCCGAGCGCCGACCAGTCGGCGAGCGCGGCCCGCACCATCTCGCGGGCGGCGCCCGGCGCCAGGGAGCTGCCGAGCAGGGTCACGCGCGCCAGCGCGCACTCCTCGGCGGATGCCTCAGTGGTGTGCGCGGGCGCCGCGCTGGCGCGGGAGACGGTCTCCCGCTGCGTCGGAATGGCCCCCATGGACGGCTCCCCGGGCAGTTCGTGCGAATCCCTCGCAGTCAATGCCGACAGAGTGACAGACCGATCCCGGCCATAAGCGCGGAGTTACCGAAGTGGGCCGCCATGGGTGAGAACCGTGCTAGGCGAACACTCGAAGACGACCGGAAAACGGACGTCTTCGAACATCCACCGCGCGGAGCGGACGGTCACGGGTCCGAGCCGTGCCGAGCGCCCCCGCCAGGAGGCCGCGCCTCGCGCATCGCACCCCGCGCCACGCGTCACGCGTCACGCGTCACGCCTCGCGCGAGCCCTCGTACATCTCCTCGATCAGGTGCTTGTACTCCCGCTCCACCACCGGCCGCTTCAGCTTCAGGCTCGGGGTGATCTCGCCGTGCTCGACGTCGAGATCGCGGGGCAGCAGGCGGAACTTCTTGATGGTCTGCCAGCGCTGGAGGCCCTGGTTGAGTTCCTTGACGTAGCCGTCGACCATCTCGACGGTCGCGGGCGCCGCGACGATCTCCGCGTACGGCTTGCCCTCCAGGCCGTTCTCCTTCGCCCACTCGGTGATCGCGATCTCGTCGAGGGCGATGAGGGCGGTGCAGAAGTTCCGGTCGGCGCCGTGCACCAGGATGTTGGAGACGTAGGGGCACACCGCCTTGAACTGGCCCTCGACCTCGGCGGGCGCGATGTACTTGCCGCCGGACGTCTTGATGAGGTCCTTCTTGCGGTCGGTGATGCGAAGGTAGCCGTCGGGCGACAGCTCGCCGATGTCGCCGGTGTGGAACCAGCCGTCGGCCTCAAGGACCTCGGCGGTCTTCTCGGGCAGCTTGTGGTAGCCCTCCATGATGCCGGGGCCGCGCAGCAGGATCTCGCCGTCGTCCGCGACGCGCACCTCCGTGCCGGGCAACGGCTTGCCGACCGTGCCGGTGCGGTAGGCCTCCCCGGGGTTGACGAAGGACGCGGCGGAGGTCTCGGTGAGGCCGTACCCCTCGAGGATGTGGATGCCGGCGCCGGCGAAGAAGTAGCCGATCTCCGGGGCGAGGGCGGCCGAGCCTGACACGCAGGCGCGCAGGTTGCCGCCGAAGGCCTCGCGGATCTTGGCGTAGACGAGCTTGTCGGCGACGGCGTGCTTGGTGCGCAGGCCGGCGGGGGCGCTCGCGGTGCCGGTGCGCTTGAAGTTGTCCTGGGTGACCTTGGCGTACTCGCGGGCGACGCCGGCGGCCCACTGGAAGATCTTGTACTTGGCCCCGCCGCCCGCGCGTGCCTTGGCGGCGACGCCGTTGTAGACCTTCTCGAAGATGCGCGGCACGGCCGCCATGTAGGTCGGCTGGACCACCGGGAGGTTCTCGATGATCTTGTCCACGCGGCCGTCGACGGCGGTGACGTGACCGGCCTCGATCTGGCCGGAGGTCAGCACCTTGCCGAAGACGTGCGCGAGCGGCAGCCACAGGTACTGCACGTCGTCCTTGGAGACCAGGCCGGTCGCCGCGATCGCCTTGGCCATGTACGACCAGCAGTCGTGCGGGAGCCGGACACCCTTGGGCCGGCCGGTGGTGCCGGAGGTGTAGATGAGGGTCGCGAGCTGGTCCTTGGTGAGCGCGCCGACCCGCTTCTTGACCAGCTCGGGGTCCTGCTCCAGGTGGGCCGTGCCCCGGCGCTCCAGCTCGTCGAGGGTGAGGACCCAGTCCTCGGAGGTGTCCGCGCCGGTCGCGTCGATCACGACCACGTGGGTGAGGTCGGGCAGCTCGGCCCGCTTCTCCTTCGCCTTGGCCAGCTGCGCGGCGTCCTCCGCGATCAGCACCCGGCTCTCGGAGTCGGAGAGGATGTACGCCGACTCCTCGGCGTTGGTCTGCGGATAGACGGTGGTCGTCGCCGCGCCGGCGCACATGATGCCGAGGTCGGCGAGGATCCACTCGAGGCGGGTCGAGGACGCCAGCGCCACCCGCTGCTCCGGCTGCACGCCCAGCTCGATGAGGCCGGCCGCGATCGCGTAGACCCGCTCGGCGGCCTGCGCCCAGGTGAGCGACTTCCAGTCGTCGGGGCCCTCGCCCGAGGCCGGCGGCACCGGGTAGCGGTACGCCTCGGCGTCCGGCGTGGCCGCCACCCGCTCCAGGAAGAGTCCCGCCACGGAGGGGGGACGGTTCTCGATCAGTGTCTGCGTGTCGCTCACGACATCCTCCGGGCCCGCGACGGTGCGGCTGGCTCGTTGCGGTTGGCTCAGGTGTGGCTGGTTCACTCTCGGGCGGTGTTCAGGCGGTGACGGGGACAGTTGCCCGATCACTTGTTTAACTCACGAGTAACTACGGGGCAGGCATCAGGGTAAAGGGCGACCGGCCCCGGCGTAAGAGTCCGCGCCCTGTCACTTCCTACAGAGGCGCGCCCGTGACATGCGAAGGGACCCGCCGCACTTTCGTACGACGAGCCCCTTCGTGTCCGTTTCGCCCGGACTTGGCGTGTGGCGTGGTGGTTACTTCTTGCCCTTGCCCGACCCCGCGCTGTCATCGCTGGACAGGACCGCGATGAAGGCCTCCTGCGGAACCTCCACGGAACCCACCATCTTCATCCGCTTCTTGCCTTCCTTCTGCTTCTCCAGCAGCTTCCGCTTCCGGGAGATGTCACCGCCGTAGCACTTGGCGAGGACGTCCTTGCGGATGGCGCGGATGGTCTCGCGGGCGATCACCCGTGAGCCGATGGCCGCCTGGATGGGCACCTCGAAGGCCTGGCGCGGGATCAGCTCGCGCAGCTTGGCGACCAGCCGCACGCCGTACGCGTACGCCGCGTCCTTGTGGGTGATCGCCGAGAAGGCGTCCACCTTGTCGCCGTGCAGCAGGATGTCGACCTTGACCAGGCTGGAGGTCTGCTCGCCGGTGGGCTCGTAGTCGAGGGAGGCGTAGCCGCGGGTCTTCGACTTCAGCTGGTCGAAGAAGTCGAAGACGATCTCCGCGAGCGGGAGGGTGTAGCGGATCTCGACGCGGTCCTCGGAGAGGTAGTCCATGCCGAGGAGCGTGCCGCGCCGGGTCTGGCACAGCTCCATGATCGCGCCGATGAACTCGGTCGGCGCGAGGATCGTGGCGCGCACGACCGGCTCGTACACCTCGTTGATCTTGCCCTCGGGGAACTCGCTCGGGTTGGTGACGGTGTGCTCGACGCCGTCCTCCATGATCACCCGGTAGACCACGTTGGGCGCGGTGGCGATGAGGTCGAGGCCGAACTCGCGCTCCAGCCGCTCACGGATCACGTCGAGGTGGAGCAGGCCGAGGAAGCCGACGCGGAAGCCGAAGCCGAGGGCGGCGGAGGTCTCCGGCTCGTAGACCAGGGCGGCGTCGTTGAGCAGGAGCTTGTCCAGGGCCTCGCGCAGCAGGGGGTAGTCCGAGCCGTCCAGCGGATACAGACCGGAGAAGACCATGGGCCTGGGGTCCTTGTAGCCGCCGAGCGCCTCCTCGGCACCCTTGTGCATGCTGGTGACGGTGTCACCGACCTTGGACTGGCGGACGTCCTTCACGCCGGTGATCAGGTACCCCACCTCGCCCACGCCGAGGCCGTCGGCGGAACGCATCTCCGGCGAGTTGGTGCCGATCTCCAGCAGCTCGTGCGTGGCGCCGGTGGACATCATCCGGATCCGCTCGCGCTTGTTGAGCTGGCCGTCGATGACACGGACGTACGTCACGACACCGCGGTAGGAGTCGTAGACGGAGTCGAAGATCATCGCGCGGGCGGGGGCGTCCTTGACGCCGACCGGGGGCGGGACGTCGGCGACGACCTTGTCCAGCAGCGCCTCGACCCCGAGGCCGGTCTTGGCGGAGACCTTGAGCACGTCGTCGGGGTCGCAGCCGATCAGGTTGGCGAGTTCCTCGGCGAACTTCTCGGGCTGCGCGGCAGGCAGGTCGATCTTGTTCAGCACGGGGACGATCGTGAGGTCGTTCTCCATCGCCAGGTAGAGGTTGGCGAGGGTCTGGGCCTCGATGCCCTGGGCGGCGTCGACGAGGAGGATCGTGCCCTCGCACGCGGCCAGGGACCGCGACACCTCGTAGGTGAAGTCGACGTGCCCGGGCGTGTCGATCATGTTGAGGATGTGCGTGTCGCTCTTGTCGTGGGTCGGGGCCCACGGCAAACGCACCGCCTGGGACTTGATCGTGATGCCGCGCTCGCGCTCGATGTCCATGCGGTCGAGGTACTGGGCGCGCATCTGCCGCTGATCGACCACACCGGTCAGCTGGAGCATCCGGTCGGCGAGCGTGGACTTGCCGTGGTCGATGTGCGCGATGATGCAGAAGTTGCGGATCAGCGCCGGGTCGGTACGGCTCGGCTCGGGCACATGGCTGGGGATCGCGGGCACGCAGGGTCCTGATTCTTGAGGCGTCCGCAGTGTCTGCGGTCTCGGGTCTCGGGTCGGATCGATACGTAGCCTCCATCGTCCCACGGGTGGGGAGTCGGTATGGGTTTGGGACCCTCGATGACCCGCTGGTAGTGTGGGTGGCTGTGTCTCTTGCCCTCTCAGCGCGAGGCACTCCTTCAAGAAATCATCGGCACGGGACCCTCGCGGCCTCGTGCCTGAACCTGCAAAGGCTCATTCGTGGCGAACATCAAGTCCCAGATCAAGCGGAACAAGACCAACGAGAAGGCCCGGCTGCGCAACAAGGCCGTCAAGTCCTCTCTGAAGACCGCGATCCGCAAGGCCCGTGAGGCCGCTGCCGCGGGTGACGCCGAGAAGGCCACCGAGTACCAGCGCGTCGCTTCGCGTCAGCTCGACAAGGCCGTCTCCAAGGGCGTCATCCACAAGAACCAGGCCGCCAACAAGAAGTCGGCGCTGGCGTCGAAGGTCGGCGCCCTCAAGGGCTGATCCCCTTATCTGGTTATCTGGTCTGATCGCCGGAAGGACCCAGAGCGGGCCCTCTCTCATCCGCTCCCGTCCGGCACCCAGGATCCATGCGCGGCCTGCGTTCGCCACGCGGGCATGGATCCGCGAGCTTGATCCGAAGGCCCCGGTGGCCGTCCTTCCCCAGGACGGACGCACCGGGGCCTTCGGTCTGCCCCGGGCAGGGAGGGCGGTCAGGAGAAGGGAGCGGGGCAGGAGGAGGGGCAGGAGGGTGGGCCGGTCAGGAGGAGGGCGGGTCAGGAGGTGGGCGGGTCAGGACGGGGTGGCTTACGACCGTCCTCGCGAACGCGCCGCCCGGGCGATGGTCACCACGGCCTTCTCCAGGGCGTACTCGGGGTCGTCTCCGGCGCCCTTCACGCCCGCGTCCGCCTCGGCCACCGCGCGCAGGGCCACGGAGACGCCGTCCGGGGTCCAGCCGCGCATCTGCTGCCGGACGCGGTCGATCTTCCACGGCGGCATGCCCAGCTCGCGGGCCAGGTCGGCGGGGCGTCCGCCGCGCGCGGAGGACAGCTTGCCGATGGCCCGCACGCCCTGGGCCAGGGCGCTGGTGATCAGCACCGGGGCCACTCCGGTCGACAGCGACCAGCGCAGCGCCTCCAGGGCCTCCGCCGCGCGTCCCTCGACGGCCCGGTCGGCGACGGTGAAGCTGGAGGCCTCCGCCCGGCCGGTGTAGTACCGCCCGACGACCGCCTCGTCGATCGTCCCCTCCACGTCGGCGGTCAGCTGGGACACCGCCGAGGCCAGCTCCCTGAGGTCGCTGCCGATCGCGTCGACCAGCGCCTGGCACGCCTCGGGGGTGGCCGACCGCCCGGCCGTACGGAACTCCGCCCGTACGAAGCCCAGCCGGTCGGCGGGCTTGGTCATCTTGGGGCACGCCACCTCGCGCGCGCCCGCCTTGCGGCCGGCGTCGAGCAGGCCCTTGCCCTTCGCGCCGCCCGCGTGCAGCAGGACGAGGGTGATCTCCTCGGCGGGGGCGCCGAGGTAGGCCTTGACGTCCTTGACCGTGTCGGCGGACAGGTCCTGCGCATTGCGTACGACCACGACCTTGCGCTCGGCGAAGAGCGAGGGGCTGGTCAGCTCGGCGAGCGTGCCGGGCTGCAACTGGTCCGGGGTCAGGTCGCGTACGTCCGTGTCGGCGTCTGCGGCCTTCGCGGCGGCCACCACCTCCTGCACGGCACGGTCGAGCAGGAGGTCCTCCTGGCCCACGGCAAGGGTCACCGGGGCGAGAGGGTCGTCATTCGCAGTCTTCCTGGCCATCGCGACAAGCATCGCACGCACCACTGACAACGGGCGCCGGGCCCGGCGGCTGCGCCGAGGCGGCCCGGGCGGACGCTCACGGCTCCTCGCGCCAGCCCTCCCACTCCCCCGCGAACTCGTCCAGCTCGCCGGGGTCCAGCTGCTCCCTTTCGTCGCGCAGGACGACGAGCCACTGGGCGTCCTCGGCGTCGTCCTCGCCGGCGAGGGCGTCCCGGACGAGCCGGGGTTCCTCGTCGAGCCCGAACCGCTCCCCGAGCGCCTGGGCCGCCTCCTCCGCGGCGTCGCGGTCGGGCAGCACCAGCACATGTCTCACGTCACTCACGGGTGCCATTGTCGGCCACCGGCCGGTGTGCCCGGCGGTCGGGCGGGCGTCGGGTCAGCCCTTGGGCACGATCTGCACGTCGAGGTCGATGCGGATGCTGGGGCCGACGACGGCGATGCCGCGGGCCAGCATCGTCTGCCAGCTCACCGTGAAGTCGTCGCGGTGCAGCTCGGTGGTGGCGCGGCAGGCCGCCCGCGTCTCACCCTCCATGCCGTTGCCGAGTCCGAGGTACTCGGCGTCCAGCGTGACCGTGCGCGTCACGCCGTGCAGGGACAGCGCCCCCGTGACGGCCCACCGGTTGCCGCCTCGGTGGGTGAAGCGGTCGCTGTAGAACTCCAGGGTCGGAAACCGCTGCACGTCCAGGAAGTCGGCCGACCGCAGGTGGTCGTCGCGCATCTTCACGTTGGTGTCGATGGACGCCGCGTCGATCACCACGTGCATCGCGGACTGGTCCATCTCGTCCCCGATCCGCACCGCGCCCGCGAAGGAGTTGAACCGGCCGTGGATCCGGGCCAGCCCGATGTGCCGCGCGGTGAACGCGATCGAGGAGTGCGCCGGCTCGATCTCCCAGTCACCCGCACCGGGCAGCTCGGGCGGCTGGGCCACCTGCAGCGTGACGTCGCCGAGCGAGGCCAGCGAGTCCTCGGTGACCGTCGCGGAGGCGCGGTAGGGGGTGTAGCCCTCGGCGGACACCGCGAGCCGGTACTCCCCGGCGGGCACCGTCGCCACGAACGACCCGAAGGGGTCCGTACCGCCGCCGACCACCTTGCGCCCCATGGCGTCGCTGACCGTGAACTCCGCGTTCGGCACCGGATCGCTGACGGGGTCCAGGACGCGGCAGCTCAGCACACCCGCGTCCGGCGGGGTGCGCACCGCCGCCAGGGGACCCGTCCGTTGCATCCGCTTCGTGCGGCTTCCCAGCAAGCGGCCGATCATCTGCGACACCCTCTGCACGACATGAGAAAAGTAGTTGACGGAGAAACATTCGATCACCGATGTGGCTTTCGAGGCAACACGGGACCACATCGCGGGAAACCGTCGCATGTGCTGGGAGTGCGTACGAGTGGCCTCGTGTGGGCCCGTGTGGCCCGGTATCACCGCACCGGACCGCATTTCTCACAGCCGGGACACAGCGGGCACCCGGTCGAGGTCGATGCCGAAGTGATCGCGGTAGGACGCGAGCACCTCCTCGTCCGTGTCCAGTTCACGCTCCTCCCGGACGCCGTCGGCGGCCGTCGTCGTGAGCCGGCGGCCACTGAGCGTGATCCTGCCTCCGTCCTCCGTGAGCCGCGAACAGACCGGCGACTGGAGGAAGTGCGACCGGGGCGAGGTGCTGTGCCACCAGGCACCGGACACGAAGTCGTCGAGCACCCTGGGCCGCGGTTCCACCCGGTACACGGGCCTCCCGTCCCGCAGGACATCGAGGTCGCCGGTCACCCCGGCAGCGTCCGGCCCCGCCTCGACGACCCGGAACGTCCCCCCGGGATCCACCTGCTCACCCCGCTCCCCGAACGCCAGTGGACCATGACTGTGCGCCCCGAACCCGACGTCCGCCAGCCGCTCTCCCCCGTCCACCGTCCGCACCAGCAGCGCCATGTGGTCGTACGGGATCCCGAGCCGGCCCCCGTCCCCGTACACCCGCGCCGCCAGCAGCGTGACCTCGTACCCGAGGGCCGCGAGCAACGCCCCGAAGAGCCCGTTGAGTTCGTAACAGAATCCGCCCCTCCCCCCGCCCACGACCTTGTCCAGCAGCCGCTTCTCCTCCAGCACGATCTCCTCGCCCAGGTGGACGGACAGGTTCTCGAAGGGCACCGTCCGCAGATGACGCAGGTGCAGCGCGCGCAGGGACTCGGTGCTGGGCCCCGCGGGGTACTCGGCTCCCAGCCGGCGGAGGTAGGCATCGACCTGTGAGGAATCCATTGCGTCAGTCTCCCGCCACCCGCAACTCCCTCCCCGTACCGGCGACCGCCACCGCCCCGTCCTGGTCCGTGCGCAGCACCGTCGCCCCCTGGGCGCGCAGTGCCGCGACCGTGCCGGGCGCAGGGTGGCCGTAGGTGTTGTCCTCACCGCAGCTGATGAGCGCCAGGCGCGGGGCCACCTTCCGTATGAGCGCGAAGTCCTGGTGGGCGGAGCCGTGGTGGGCCACCTTCAGGACGTCGATGTCCTTCAGCTCCGCTGCCGCCGGGGAGCGGGCCAGGTCCCGCTGGGCCGGGGGCTCCAGGTCGCCGAGCAGCAGCAGGCGCAGGCCCGCCGTGCGGACCAGGAGGGTGACGCTGGCGTCGTTGGGGCCGCCTTCCGTGCCCGGTGCCGTGGTCGTCGGTGGGCTCGGCGGAGGCCACACCACCTGCCAGGACAGCGGGCCGGAACGGCGCTGCTCTCCTGCGGCCGCCTGCCGTAAATCGACCTGTGAGGAATCCATTGCGTCAGTCTCCCGCCACCCGCAACTCCCTCCCCGTACCGGCGACCGCCACCGCCCCGTCCTGGTCCGTGCGCAGCACCGTCGCCCCCTGGGCGCGCAGTGCCGCGACCGTGCCGGGCGCAGGGTGGCCGTAGGTGTTGTCCTCGCCGCAGCTGATGAGCGCCAGGCGCGGGGCCACCTTCCGTATGAGCGCGAAGTCCTGGTGGGCGGAGCCGTGGTGGGCCACCTTCAGGACGTCGATGTCCTTCAGCTCCGCTGCCGCCGGGGAGCGGGCCAGCTCCCGCTGGGCCGGGGGCTCCAGGTCGCCGAGCAGCAGCAGGCGCAGGCCCGCCGTGCGGACCAGGAGGGTGACGCTGGCGTCGTTGGGGCCGCCTTCCGTGCCCGGTGCCGTGGTCGTCGGTGGGTTCGGCGGAGGCCACACCACCTGCCAGGACAGCGGGCCGGAACGGCGCTGCTCTCCTGCGGCCGCCTGCCGTAAGGGGATCCCGTGGGCCGCCGCCTGTCTGCGCACGGCCTCGGCCCGGTCCGCCGGCTCCTCCAGGGCCGTCGTCTCGATCGCGCCCACCGAACGGCCCCGCAACACACCGGGCAGGCCCGCCACGTGGTCGGCGTGGAAGTGGGTCAGCAGCACGAGGGGGACGCGGGTGATGCCGAGGGAGCGCAGGCAGTGGTCGACCAAGGTGGGGTCGGGGCCCGCGTCCACGACCACGCCCCTCCCCTCTCCCGCCGCCAGGACCAACGCGTCGCCCTGGCCCACGTCGCACATCACCATCCGCCAGCCCGGTGGGGGCCACCCCTTGATCACCCGGGCCAGTGGCGGCGGCTGCACCACCGCGAGGAGCAGCAGCAGCGCGCAGACACCGCACCACCAGGGGTGTCGCAACAGGCGCCTGCCGACCAGCAGTACGCACACCGTGACGAGGGCGAGCAGCGCCGCCCCGGCCCAGTCGCCCGGCCAGTCCACTCCCGCGCCGGGCAGCGCGGCCCCGGTGCGGGCGATCCCGGCGATCCACTCGGCCGGCCAGCCCCCGCACCAGGCCAGGGCCTTGGCCGCCGGCAACGCCACCGGCGCCGTCGCCAGTGCCGCGAAGCCGAGCACGGTGGCCGGGGCCACCGCGAACTCCGCCAACAGGTTGCACGGCACCCCCACCAGGCTCACCCGCGCCGACAGCACGGCGACGACCGGCGCGCACAGGGCCTGCGCGGCCCCCGCGGCGGCCAGCGCCTCCGCGAGCCGGGGCGGCACCCGGCGCCGGCGCAACGCCGCGCTCCACCGCGGGGCGAGCGTGAGCAGCGCCCCCGTGGCCAGCACGGAGAGCAGGAAACCGTAACTTCGCGCGAGCCAGGGGTCGTACAGCACCAGCAGCAGTACCGCCGTCGCCAGCGCCGGGAGGAGTGATCTGCGGCGTCCGGTGGCCAGGGCGAGCAGGGCGACGGACCCGCAGGCCGCCGCCCGCAGCACGCTCGGGTCGGGCCGGCACACGACGACGAAGGCGAGCGCGAGCAGCACGCCGAGCAGCGCGGTCGTCCGCAGGTGCAGGCCGAGCCGGGGCGCCAGGCCACGGCGCTCGCTGCGCTGGGCCAGTCCCGGCGGGCCGAGGAGCAGCGCGAGCACGATCGTGAAGTTGGCGCCCGAGACGGCCAGCGTGTGGGTCAGGTCGGTCTCCTTGAACGCCTCTTCCAGCTCAGGCGTGACGCGCGAGGTGTCGCCCACGACCAGACCCGGCAGCAGCGCCCTCGCGTCCGCCGGCAGGTCCTCGGTCGCCTCGCGCAGACCGGCCCGCAACCGGCCGGCCAGGCGCTGCGCTCCCGACGGCTCCGCCACCACGTCCGGCGGCTGCCGACCGGCCCGTACGCGCAGCACCGCGGCGATCCGGTCGCCGCGCGTCCTCGGGGGCGCCAGCCGGGCGGCGGTGACGCGGAGGCTCGTGGTCGGCAGCAGGTTCAGCCAGCGGGAGGGTCCCGGTCCTGCGTGGGACCGCTCGTCTCCCTTGCCGACGTCTACGAGTACGAGGACCGGCGTTCGGGTCGTCACCGCCGCCCCGCCCGGTTCCGTCACCCGCCGTACGTCGGCTTCGATCAGCACCGTGGGCGGCATCGCACGGTCGCCCCGGACGCGCGGCCGCGTGAGGCGAGGGTCGGCCGTGACCTCCACCTCGGCGGTGACGGTGGCATACCGCCGCGCCAGGTCCGGCACGGGTCCCCGGCGCAGGTCCGCGCCGTGCAGCGCGGCGGAGGTGGCGGACGCGGCGACGCAGAGGAGCAGGGCGGCGAGTGCCGCGCGGGGGCCTCCGCGCGCCCTCCGCCCCTCCCGCGTCGGCCTCAGCAGCAGTGCCCCGGCCAGGACCACGCCGACGGCCACGACGCCCACGGCCCAGCCGGTCGGCACGTCCAGCACCAGCGCCGCCGTCGCCCAGGCCGCGAGCGCGGGCGGCACCAGCCGCAGGTCCGTGGGGCCTTCCTGCCGGGGGTGGGCCGCACCGAGCCGGTGGCCCGAGGCGGCGTGCACCGCGGCACGTGCGGCCCGTGCCCGGCCGACAGGCTCCCTCGGTTCCCCCGGCCCTCCCGACTCCCCCGGCCCTCCCGGCTCTCCCGGCCGACTCGTGTCCGTCCTCACGTCCGTGCTCATGGCCGTACGAGATCCCGCAGGTCGGCGAAGCGGCGTTCACCGATGCCGTTGACCTCGCGCAGCTCGTCCACCGAGCGGAAACCGCCGTGCTGGGCGCGGTAGTCGATGATGTGCTGGGCGAGCACCGGGCCGACGCCCGGGAGGGTTTCCAGCTGGTCGGCCGTCGCCGTGTTGAGGGACACCGGTGCCGCGGGGGCCCCTCCCGCCGGTGCCCCGCCCGGTCCGCCGGCATCAGGCGCCGCCCCGGGTGCGGGCGCGGCTCCGACGATCACCTGCTCGCCGTCCACCAGGAAGCGGGCCTGGTTCAGTCCGTCGGTCTTGGTGCCGGGCCGCACGCCCCCGGCGGCACGCAGGGCGTCGGCCACCCGTGAGCCGGCCGGGAGGCTGTGGATTCCGGGCTTGCGGACCTTGCCGCCGACGTCCACGACGATCTCGGCCCCGGCCGTGGCTGTGGCCGCGGTCGCGGTCGCCGATGCGGCTTTGGGCTCGCGGTCTCCCGCCGTCGGCCCCGCTTCACCGGCTCCGAATGCCGCCGCCTCCCGCACCACCTCGGGTGCCGCCACGGGCTGGGTGCGGCCGGACCAGAAGTGCTGCATCGCGAAGGCGGCCGCGACGACGAGCAGCACCGTGAGCGCGACCACGCTGCGCCGCTCCAGCCCGCACCGGGTCTGCAGCCACACCGGCATCCGCTCCCGCACCGCCTGCCCGGCTCGCTCCCGCCAGGGCGCCCCTACGACGCCGACGCCCGTATCGGCGTCGGCAGCCGCTGCCTGGCCCCCGTCGTCCCGCCGCACCACGCCACGGCCGGGCAACGGCGGCCCCTTCCCCGACTCACCCTGCGACCCGGCGTGCTCGGCACTCTCGACAGGCTCAGTGTGCTCAGCGAAGAGTGCCTGCGCGCGTCGGCGCAGCTCCTCGGTTGGTGCATGCCGGCGCCCGTGCCGGGCCGCCCTGCCGTGGGAGCCGGGGCGAGGTGCGCGGCGGTGGCGGAGCCGACCGTCGGATGCCGGGGCGCGGCCCGGGCCGCTGGTCGCGGGTGCGGTGCGTGAGCGTGATCGAAGAGCCATGCGCCGAGGATCGGACACTCGGGCCCACCCGCGATGATCATGCTCAATTCCCGGGGACTACTGCCGGGTTGTGGAAAACTCCGGCCCCCACACGGGTGACACGAGACGCCAACGGCGACGACGACACCCACAGCGACAGTGACAGTGACGGCGACGCGCCACCGCGCGGACGCCCCTCACCTCGTCGAGACCACGACCCCCAACAGCCCGGGCCCCGTATGCGCCCCGATCACCGCACCGACCTCGCTCACATGCAGGTCGCCCAGCCCGGGAACTCGGTCCCGCAGGCGGTCCGCCAGGGCCGACGCCCGGTCGGGGGCGGCGAGATGATGGACGGCGATGTCGACGGGCGCACTGCCCGCCCGGTCGGCGGCGATCTCCTCCAGCCGGGCGATGGCCTTGGACGCCGTCCGGACCTTCTCCAGGGGTTCGATGCGGCCGCCGTCCAGTTGCAGCAGCGGCTTCACGGCGAGCGCGGAGCCGAACAGGGCCTGGGCCGCCCCGATCCGGCCGCCGCGGCGCAGATAGTCGAGGGTGTCGACGTAGAAGTAGGCGGAGGTGCCCGCGGCCCGTTTCTCGGCGGCCGTGACGGCCTCGTCCACCGTGCCGCCCGCCTCGGCCGCCTCCGCGGCGGCGAGCGCGCAGAACCCGAGGGCCATCGCGATCATCCCGGTGTCCACGACCCGCACCGGCACCGGTGCCTCACGCGCCGCGACGACGGCCGCGTCGTGCGTGCCGGAGAGCTCGGCGGAGAGGTGGAGGGAGACGATGCCGTCCGCGCCCGCCTCGGCGATCCTGCGGTAGGTCTCGGCGAAGAGTTCGGGGCTGGGGCGAGAGGTGGTGACAGGTCGCCGTTTCTGCAGGGCCTGGGCCAGGGAGCGGGTCGAGATCTCGGTGCCCTCTTCCAGGGCTCTGTTGCCCAGGACGACGGTCAGGGGTACCGCGGTGATGCCGTGCCGCTCCATCGTCCGGGCCGGGAGGTAGGCCGTTGAATCCGTGACGATAGCGACATGGCGGGACATGAGCTGGAGGTTACCTGGCGTAGTGCCCGTACGGCAGTCCGGCCCCGGCGCCCGGGCGTTCACAGGGCCATGATCGGGTGATCGATCCGGTCGGGTCAGGTGGTGCTCTCCGGGCGGGGCTTCTTCTGCCAGGGGTACACCGGGCTCGGTGCGGGTGGGGTGATGGCGGGCGGCGCGGGCTCCTCGGCCGGCTCGTGCCGTGGGGCCTCGGGCCAACTCTGCCGGGCGGACGGGGCGTCGGCGGCCGGGGCCTCGGGCCAGGACTGCGGCGCGGCGGCGGGTTCCGTCTCCGTCCAGTGCCGCAGGGCACCGGCCTCGACGTCGATCTGTGCGCTCAGCGAGTCCAGGTCGTCGTCCGCGAAGCGGCGGGCGCGGTCGCGGGTCGCCCAGCGCAGGGCGTCCGCCGAGCGGGTGATGCGCTCGGTGCGCTCGCGCAGGTCGGGCAGGCGCTCGGCGAGGGTGACGCGGTCCGGCTCGGACTCCAGGCGTCGCAGTTCGGCGTCCAGCTCGAACCCGTGCGCGCCGAGCCGGTCGAAGAGGGCGAGGGACTCCTTGAGGGACTCGTCCTCGGCCACGCGCGCGTGCAGGGCGTCCTGCGTGGCCCGCATCGAGGTACGCAGCGTCAGCCGCAGCTGGGCCAGCTCGGCGGCCGGGCCCACCTGGACGAGGGACTTGGCGCGCAGGGTGTGGTCCTCGACCGTGCGGCGGGCCTGCGTGATGCCGCGGTCCACGCTGCGCTTGGCGGCGCCGACGGCCTTCACCGTGGCGTAGACGCCCAGCACGACGGCGAGCAGGAAGAGCAGGGCGAAGACGGTGATGGCTGCTTCCACGAAGCTCCTCCTCCGAGCGTCCGGCCCGCGGGCCGGCAGGCCACGGCGCGGCACCCGTCGCGCCGCTCTTCCACGGTAAACGCAACGGGCAGGCCCAGGGTTCCGCAAGAACCCCGAACCTGCCCGTACCCGACCCGTAGGGGACGCTCCGGGCGCCCCGGTCGCTGCCTATGCCGGAACGATGTTCACCAGCTTCGGCGCCCGCACGATCACCTTGCGGATGCCGGCCCCGCCCAGCGCGGCCACGACCTTCTCGTCGGCCAGCGCCGCCTTCTCCAGGTCGTCCTCGGAGATGGACGGGGCGACCTCCAGCCGCGCCTTGACCTTGCCCTTGATCTGGACGACGCAGGTCACGGTCTCGTCGACGACGTAGGCGGGATCGGCCACCGGGAAGTCCCGGTGCACCACGGAGTCCGTGTGCCCCAGCTTGCGCCACAGTTCCTCGGCGACGTGCGGGGCCAGCGGGGCGACCAGCAGGACCAGGCTCTCGGCGACCGGGCGCGGGACCGTGCCGCCCGCCTTCGTCAGGTGGTTGTTCAGCTCGGTGACCTTGGCGATGGCGGTGTTGAACCGCATGCCCTCCAGGTCCTGCCGCACGCCGTCGATGGCCTTGTGCAGGGCGCGCAGGGTGTCGGTGTCGACGTCGCTCTCCGCGACGTCGGCCACCGACAGCTCGCCGGTGTTCTCGTCGACGACGTTGCGCCACAGCCGCTGCAGCAGCCGGAACTGGCCGACCACCGCGCGCGTGTCCCACGGCCGGGAGACGTCCAGCGGGCCCATCGCCATCTCGTACAGGCGCAGGGTGTCCGCGCCGTACTCGGCGCAGATCTCGTCGGGGGTGACCGCGTTCTTCAGGGACTTGCCCATCTTGCCCAGCAGCCGGGAGACCCGCTCGCCCTGGTAGTAGTGGGCGCCGTCGCGCTCCTCCACCTCGGCGGCCGGGACGGCGATCCCGCGCGCGTCACGGTAGACGTAGGCCTGGATCATGCCCTGGTTGAACAGCTTGTGGAACGGCTCGGCCGAGGAGACGTGTCCCAGGTCGAACAGGACCTTGGACCAGAAGCGCGCGTACAGCAGGTGCAGCACGGCGTGCTCGGCGCCGCCGACGTACAGGTCGACGCCGCCGTGCGGCAGGCCCTCGCGCGGGCCCATCCAGTACTGCTCGATCTCGGGGTCGACCAGCCGCTCGCTGTTGTGCGGGTCCAGGTAGCGCAGCTCGTACCAGCAGGAGCCTGCCCAGTTGGGCATGGTGTTGGTCTCGCGGCGGTACTTGCGCGGGCCGCGGCCGTCGCCCAGGTCCAGGGTGACGTTCACCCAGTCCTCGTTGCGCGACAGCGGGGTCTCGGGGCGGGTGTCGGCGTCGTCCGGGTCGAAGGTGCGCGGGGAGTAGTCCTCGACCTCGGGCAGCTCCAGCGGCAGCATCGACGCGGGCAGCGGGTGGGCGATGCCGTCCTCGTCGTAGACGATCGGGAAGGGTTCGCCCCAGTAGCGCTGGCGGCTGAACAGCCAGTCGCGCAGGCGGAAGTTGACGGTGCCCTCGCCGGCGCCGGTGCGTTCCAGCCACTCGGTGATGCGCTCCTTGGCCTCGACGACGGGCAGGCCGTCCAGGCTGATCTCGCCGTTGGACGAGTTCATGATCTTCGCGTCGTAGGAGCCGAAGGCGTCCTCCCACGTCGCGGGGTCGGTGCCCCGGCCGTCGGTCGGCTCGACGATGCAGCGGATCGGCAGCTCGAAGGCGCGCGCGAACTCGAAGTCGCGCTGGTCGCCCGCCGGGACGGCCATGATCGCGCCGGTGCCGTAGCCCATCAGCACGTAGTCGGCGATGAAGACCGGGACCTGCTCGCCGTTGACCGGGTTGGTCGCGTAGGCGCCGATGAAGACGCCGGTCTTGTCCTTGGCCTCGGCCTGCCGCTCGACGTCGGACTTCGAGGCGGCCTGCGCGCGGTACGCGGCGACGGCCTCGGCCGGGGTGGCGTGACCGCCGGTCCACACGCCGTGCGTGCCCTCGGGCCAGGCGTCGGGGGTGAACTTCTCGACCAGCGGGTGCTCGGGCGCCAGCACCATGTAGGTGGCGCCGAACAGGGTGTCCTGGCGGGTGGTGAAGACGGTGATGCGCTCCCCGTCGACGGGGAAGTCGACGCGGGCACCCTCGGAGCGGCCGATCCAGTTGCGCTGCTGCAGCTTGATGGCCTCGGGCCAGTCCAGCTCGTCCAGGTCGTCCAGCAGCCGGTCGGCGTAGGCGGTGATGCGCATGTTCCACTGGCGCAGCTTGGACTTGAAGACGGGGAAGTTGCCGCGCTCGGAGCGGCCGTCGGCGGTGACCTCCTCGTTGGCCAGTACGGTGCCCAGTCCCGGGCACCAGTTGACGGGCGCGTCGGAGGCGTAGGCCAGGCGGTACTCGCCCAGTACGTCGGCGCGTTCGGCGTCGCTCAGCGCGTCCCACGCCCGTCCGGGGTGGCCCGGGACCGCCCGCTCACCGGAGGCGAACTGCGCGACCAGCTCGGCGATCGGGCGGGCCTTGTCGGCCTCGTCGTCGTACCAGGAGTTGAAGATCTGCAGGAAGATCCACTGGGTCCACTTGTAGTACTCCGGGTCGATCGTGGCGAACGACCGGCGCTTGTCGTGGCCCAGGCCCAGCCGGCGCAGCTGGCTCTGCATGTTCTTCATGTTGGCTTCGGTGGACGCGCGCGGGTGCGTGCCGGTCTGCACGGCGTACTGCTCGGCGGGCAGGCCGAAGGCGTCGAAGCCCAGGGTGTGCAGGACGTTGTGGCCGGTCATCCGCTGGAAGCGGGCGAAGACGTCGGTGGCGATGTAGCCCAGGGGGTGGCCGACGTGCAGGCCCGCGCCGGAGGGGTACGGGAACATGTCCATGATGAACTTCTTGGGCCTGGCGACCAGCTCCGGGTCGCCCGCCAGGTCACCCTTGGGGTTCGGCGCGGCGTACGTCCCCTCGGCGTCCCAGAAGTCCTGCCAGCGTGCCTCGATCTCGGCGGCCATGGCAGCCGTGTAGCGGTGCGGCGCGGCGTCCGCCGACACAGGGGCACTCGCCGCGGGGTTCGTCTCGCTCATGATCCTCAAAGCTCCATCGATCGTCTCTGCCAGCGGCTGCGACCTTCATGACCAGCGGCTGCGAGGGCCGGGAAATGAAAAATCCCCTCGCACAGGAGGGGACGCCGCGCCGATTCCGGCCACCGGACTACGACCGGGGTCGGGACTGATCAGCGCGGCTCGCTAAGCAGAAGGCGTACGGCACGCATGGCGTCAGGGTACCGCAGTCGCCGAGCGGGCCGCGACGGGCTTTCGGCCACCGAAACGGGCGCCAACCCTGAACCAAGGTCAAAGGTTACTTCGCGTAACGACCACTAAGGGACATCACTACGAGCGCATTGTCGTTTGATAACAACGCAATAACTCAAACCTCGTACCCACGGGTATGACGCCACTTAGAGTGCGGCAGCGGGACCGCTTTCCCGAACCGCTCCGGAGTTGCCCCCATGAACCCTCCCCCGATCCACCCGCGCGACACCAGCTCGCCGCCTCTCCTCACGTCCCTGACGTGGGGTGGTCTGCCGTGGTGACGAACGACAGCACGGTGGACGACACCTTCGCCCAGTTCCTCAACTTCGGCGCCGGAGTCCTCTCCCTGGTCTTCCTCAGCTGCTCGGTGATCTGGGGACTGCTCGCCCAGGACCGGATCGTCCTCGACACCCGGCAGCGGATCCTGGCCCAGGCGGTGCACCGGACCACCGCCGTCGCCTCTGTCGTGTTCCTGCTGGTGCACATCGTCGTCAAGCTGGTCCTCGACCACACCACCTGGGTCGCCGCGATCCTCCCGTTCGGGCTCCTGGCCACGGACGACGAGGAGTTCGGCGGCCGGGCCGTCCTCATCGGCTTCGGCACCCTGGCCAGCATGCTCATGATCTTCGTGGGCGTCACCGGCGCCCTGCGCAACCGCTTCGCGTCCCCGGCCCCCGTGGCCGCCCGCTGGCGGGCCATGCACATGCTGGCCTACCCGGCGTGGTGCCTGGCCCTGGTGCACGGGCTCTACGCGGGTCGCGCGGCGAAGCCCGTCTTCACGATCCTTTACGCCCTGTCCGTGGTCGGCGTCATGGCGGCTCTGGCACTGCGCGCCGCACCCCGCCCGGTCAAGCGCAAGGTCGCCGACCGGATCGCGGGCGTTTTCGGGACCGGGGAGCGGCCGGCCCGCGAGGAGCAGGAGGAGAGCCGGCCGAGGGACACCCCCGCCCTGCCGGGCTACGAGCGCGCCGGGGCCTCGCGAGCGCGCGGAACGTCCCCGTCCGCCCCGCTGTACGAGTCCGCGGAGCGCCTCACCTCCCCCGAACCCGCGGGCGGCTTCGCGGCGGCCTACCGTGCCGTGTCCGGCCCCTCGGGCCCTTACCGCCCGCCGCTGACGGCCGACCCGGCCGCCTCCGCCCAGTTGCCGCCCGACATGCGGCCCACCGAGGCGATGCCCTTCGTGGACGGCGGTGGCAGCACCTCGGGCAGCTGGCCCATACCGTCGCCGCCACCGGTCGGCGAAGCACCCCCGTCGGTCTACGACCCGCTCAACGACACGGGACACACCATTCCGGTCTATGGCAATACGGACGCCTCGGGCTACGGCTCGAGTGACGTGTACGACACCCGTGAGACGAACGCGGTCTACGACACGTACTACCCCAACGACACGTACAACAGCGGTCCCGCCACTGAACCAACCCCCGGTACGCCGTCACCCGGTGCGCCGTCCTCGGCCTACGACTTCGACGCACCGGGTTCGGGTGAACCCTGGAACACGCCTTCCGGAGGCCGGAATTGAACGAGGCCCTGCCCGACGTCCCAGAAGTCCGCGTGGTCGGTCTTCCCCAGCTCACGTCGGGCTTCGACCTTGTCGAGCGCCTGGATCTGCCGATGCACCTCAAGGTGCACGGCCCGCTCGAACCGATGGGCGGGGAGCAGCTCGCGCAGCTCTCCGAACGCATCAACCTCAAGGGCCGCGGCGGCGCGGGCTTCCCCTTCCACAAGAAGCTGCGCTCGGTCGCCGAGGCGGCGATCAAACGCGGCGTACGGCCGGTCGTGGTCGTCAACGGCAGCGAGGACGAGCCCGCCTGCCGCAAGGACACGGTGCTCATCAACCGTGCCCCGCACCTGATCCTGGACGGGGCGCTGCTGTGCGCCGAGGCGATGGGCGCCCGCACGCTCGTCATCGGGGTCACCCGTGAGTCCACGCAGCGCTCCATGGAGGCCGCCCTGGCCGAGCGCGGCCTGAGCAACGGGCGCCGCTCCGCCCTCCGCGCGCGCGTGCAGCGCAACCCGGTGCGCATGGTCACCGGCGCGGCGGCCTCGCTGGTCCGCTCCATCGACGGCGGCCCGGCGATCCCGCCCGGCCGCAAGATCAGCGCCTCCAAGAGCGGCGTCGGCGGCGCGCCGACCCTGCTGTCCAACGCCGAGACGTTCGCCCAGCTGGCCATCGCCGCCCGCATCGGCCCCGAGCGCTACGGCAACACCGGCCTGTACGACGAGCCGGGCACCGTGATGCTCACGGTCTCCGGCGCGGTGGCCCGCCCCATGGTCATCGAGGTGCCGACGGGCGTGCCGCTGCGCTACGTCCTCCAGCTGGCGGGCGCCCCGCCGGTGCCGCAGGGTGTGCTGACCGGCGGCTACCACGGCAAGTGGATCGACGCGGCGACCGTGGACGAGGCGATCGTCTCCCGCAACTCATTGCAGCAGGTGGGCGGCTCGCTCGGCGCGGGCGCGATCCTGCCGATCAGTCAGGACACCTGCCCGCTGGGCGAGTCGCTGCGGGTGGCGCAGTGGCTGGCCGAGGAGAGCGCCGGCCAGTGCGGCCCCTGCTACCTCGGCCTGCCGGCCGCCGCGCGGGGCCTGGAGGACATCCTGAACGGCGGCGGCCCGGCCGCCCTGGAGGCGGTCAAGCAGGTCGCGAGGAACGTCAAGCGGCGCGGCGCCTGTTCGCACCCGGACGGCTCGGCGATGTTCCTGGAGTCGACCGTCAAGGCGTTCACGGACGACCTGGCCGCCCATGTCCTCGGCAACGGCTGCGGACGGCCCGTGGAGGGCGTCCTGCCGCTCTTCGAGGGGGGCAGGGCCCCTACGGGCATTCCGGGCGGCGGCGGGGAGGAGAACGGGCCCAGTCGCCAGAAGATCTTCGTCGACTGGACGCTGTGCCGGGGCCACGGGCTGTGCGCGGACATCCTCCCGGAGGTCTTCCAGCTCGGCGCCGACGGCTTCCCGACCGTCGCGCAGGCGGAGGTGCCGCGCTTCGCGGAGGCCAAGGCGGTGCGCGCGGTGCGCCGCTGCCCGGCACTGGCGCTGCGCATCGAGGAGGACACCCGCGGGCCGGCGCCGGCCTCGCGAAACAACCTGCCGGTGCTGTCCCAGGGCCGCGGCCGCCGGGCGCTCGGGCGCTGAGGCCGAAGACGAACAAACCCCCCGGATCGAAGATCCGGGGGGTTTTCCTGTGGAGCTAAGGAGAATTGAACTCCTGACCTCCTGCATGCCATGCAGGCGCTCTACCAACTGAGCTATAGCCCCTTGCCGCCTGCCGCCCGGTCTCCCCGGCGGCGACGCCAACATTACACGTTCCACCGGGCCCACCGCCAAATCGTTTCCGTTCTGTCTGATTTGACCCGATGTGCCCTTTACTCGCCCGTGAGTCACCCGTTGGTCAGGCCGTGACGAACGAGTAGAACCGCTTGAGCGTGCAGTGCTCCTCCAGGAGCCGGCCGTAGATCGGCTCGCCCTCGAGTTCGCGGTACGTCTCGATCGGGTCGCCCTTTATGATCAGCGCCCGCGCGCACTCCTCGCACCAGTACTGGTAGTCCGGATTCACCGGCTCCATGTCCCGCACGATCGGGGTGCCGCTGCCGCACCAGTCGCACTTTCGCCTGTGTGCACCCATCGATCAGCTCCAGCTGTGGCCGCAGGCCGTGCACACGTACGAGATTCCGCCGTTGTCGCCGAGGACTTGGGCCACATGGCCGGAACCGCAGGAAGGGCACCTGAGGCGGGTGGCCGTGTTCCTTGCCACCGCTCCGCCGAGGAGGTGACCGACCTCCTCGAGGATGCTCCCAGGCATCGCCACTCCCTCCCGTCGGGCCGCGGTCCCCTCCGGCCGTTTGATTCTGCCACGAGCGGGCCAATACGGTCAGCGACGCCTCAGTACCGGTCCGGACACGGAGTCCCACAGGGGTATACGCCTGTGGGACGCCTGTTGCTCAAGCGGGCGGAGACGAAAAATCCCGCCCCCCGAAGGGGACGGGATTCGTCCGTGGGCTGTGGAGCTAAGGAGAATTGAACTCCTGACCTCCTGCATGCCATGCAGGCGCTCTACCAACTGAGCTATAGCCCCTGGTGCCACGCGGCGGGGCCGCATGGTCTCTTTCGCTCCGCTCGGCGGGGCGAACAAGAAGAACTTTAGCCTGCGACCTGCCGGAAAGTGAAATCCGGGTACCGGCCCCAGCGCCTGCGGCTCAGTCGTCGTCGCCGAGCACCGGTTCCGGCAGCGTGCCGGCGTTGTGCTCCAGCAGACGCCAGCCGCGGGCGCCCTCGCCGAGGACCGACCAGCAGCAGTTGGTCAGGCCGCCGAGGCTCTCCCAGCTGTGGGGTTCGAGGCCGAGCAGGCGGCCGATGGTGGTGCGGATCGTGCCGCCGTGGCTGACCACGACGAGGGTGCCGTCCTCGGGGAGCTTCTCGGCGTGCCGGAGCACCACGGGGGCGGCGCGGTCGGCGACCTCGGTCTCCAGCTCGCCGCCGCCGCGGCGCACGGGCTCGCCGCGCTTCCA
This sequence comes from Streptomyces sp. BBFR51, assembly GCF_044591655.1. Classification (NCBI taxonomy): domain Bacteria; kingdom Bacillati; phylum Actinomycetota; class Actinomycetes; order Kitasatosporales; family Streptomycetaceae; genus Streptomyces; species Streptomyces sp. BBFR51. Next base: position 2,900,159 of record NZ_CP172448.1, read on the forward strand.
CGCCGTGTACTCGTCGCCGTGCCGGGCGATGATCTCCTCGTGGGTCAGGCCCTGCCAGACGCCGGCGTAGGTCTCCCGCAGGCCCTCCTCCAGGGTCACCTCGAGGCGGGTGAGCACGGACAGCTCGGCTGCCGTGTTCGCGGCGCGCGCGAGGTCGGAGGCGACGATCGCGTCGGGCCTGAGGTGCACGAGCAGCTGGGCCGCGCGGCGGGCCTGGGCCACGCCGGTGTCGGTCAGCTCGACGTCCGTGCTGCCCTGGAAGCGGCGTTCCACGTTCCACGCGGTCTGGCCGTGCCGCCACAGGATGACGCGCCGGCCGCGGCCCGGTGTGCCGGCCGTCACCTCGCCGGTGGCGCTCACCGCCAGTCCCCGTCGGTCTGCGTCGCCTCCTCGGCGGCCTGGAGCTTCGCGTGCTCCTCCGCCTTGCCGCGGGTCTCCTTGGCGTCGGCGGGCAGCTCCAGCTCGGGGCAGTCCTTCCACAGCCGCTCCAGGGCGTAGAAGACGCGCTCCTCGCTGTGCTGGACGTGGACGACGATGTCGACGTAGTCGAGCAGGACCCAGCGGGCCTCGCGGTCGCCCTCGCGGCGCACCGGCTTGACGCCGAGTTCCTTGCCGAGCCGCTCCTCGATCTCGTCGACGATCGACTTGACCTGGCGGTCGTTGGGCGCGGAGGCCAGCAGGAAGGCATCCGTGATCGACAGCACGTCGCTGACGTCGTAGGCGATGATGTCGTGCGCGAGCTTGTCGGCCGCCGCCTGCGCGGCGGTGTTGATGAGTTCGATGGAGCGGTCGGTCGCGGTCACTGCCTGGCTTTCGGGTCGGCGGTCGGTTGACCTCAAGGGTCTCACGACCGCCGACAGCCGCCCACGCGATAAGCGCCCGCCCCTAGGACGCTGGTTTGTAGTCCTGGCCGAGGACCACCGAGACCCGCGCGTTCGCGGAGACCTTCCCCTGGGTGACGGAGTCCGTGGGCAGGCCCAGGGTCTTGGCGACCTGGACGGCGTTCTCCTTGTCGGCGGCCTCGGCGTAGGTCACCTCCGACGCCGCCTCGGTGCCGGACGCGGTGCCGCCGGACACGAAGGTGAAGCCGCCGTTGAGGAGGACGACGCGGGCCTTGCCGGTACGGTCCTCCACGCCGGTGGCGTTGCGCACGGAGACACTGACCGCCGCGTCCTTGTCGGGGGCCTTGGCGGTGCCGCCGAGGACGTCCTTGACGACGCTGTCACTGGCCTCGGCGCTGAGCCCGCCGTCGTCCTGGACGGGGAGCAGCGCGGTCTTGAAGTCGCCGCTCTTGGCGCGGTCGGAGAGGCCGGCGAGGAAGGAGCCGAGGTCCTTCTCGGTCAGCGGCGGGTCGAGGATCAGCCCGAGGGTCTGGACGGTGGTCGTCGCGGCCTGCGGGTCGGAGGAGAGCTTGCGCAGCACCCCCTGCATGACCTGCCCGAACCGCTGCAGCTGGGCGTTCGCCTCCTCGCCCTTGCCGCTGTAGGTGGCGTAGGCGACGGCCATCTTGCCGCTGAGGGTCTGGCCCTCGCCCTTGTGCACGAGGGGCGCGGCGCCCTTGTCCTTGGACTCCGGGTCGGGCACGTCGGCGTCGGTGTCCACGTCGATGTTGCCGACCAGGTCGACGAGGATCTGGAGGTAGGGCGTGTCCAGGCGCCAGGTGCCCTCGATGTCGGTGCCGAGGGCGGAGTCGAGCGCGGTCCGGGTCGCGTCGGGACCCTCGTCGTCGACGGACTTGGCGAGCGTGGTGGTGCTGCCGTCGTCGCCGGTCAGGTCGAGCGCGTTGGGCACCAGTACGGCGGTGCCCTGCTTGGTGGTGGTGTTGTTCACGAGCAGCGCGGTGGAGGTGCCGCCGCCCTTGGTGTCGTGCAGGTGGACGGCGATCACGTCGCGCTTCTGGGCGCCGGCCGTCGTCGCGGCGCCCGTCTTGTCGTCGGAGGAGGACAGTCCGGGCAGCTTTCCGGCGTACCAGAGGTACCCGACGCCGCCGACGGCGACCAGCGCCAGGACGACGACCAGGGCGACGACACGCGCGCGTGCGCGCCGCCGGGCCTCCTCGCGGCGTTCGGTGCGGTTCTCCGTGAACTTCATCCAGTCGATGACGTCCTCGGAGTCGCCTTCCGGCTCCTCGACGAAGGCGAACTGCTCGGTCCGGTACTCCCGGTCGGGTTCGGCCGCGGCGGCCGCCTCCGGGTCCTCGCGCGGGCCCGCCTGCTGCGGGATGTGGGCGGTCTGCTCGGCGACCCGGGGCTGCCGGCCGCTGGTGGCGGCCTGGCCGTACGGGTCGTACGGCTGCTGCGCGGGGCCGCCTCCGTGGGCGCCGGGGGCGTAGCCGTCGTAGGAGCCCTGGTCGGGGACGGGCGGCTGCTGACCGGTGTCGTAGCCGCCCTGGTGGCCGTAGGGGTCGTACGGCTGCTGCGGGGCCTGGTGGCCGCCGGTGGCGTACGGGTCGTAGCCGTAGCCCTGCTGCTGTCCGTAGTCCTGTCCGTACTGCTGCCCCTGCTGCCCCTGCTGCTGTGCGTACGGGTCGTACTGCTGCTGTCCGCCGGGCTGGGTCGGGACCTGTCCCTGGCCGTGGCCCTGGGTCCGGCCCTGGGCCTGGCGGTACACGGGCCGGCCGTACTCGTCGTACCCGACCAGCTCGTACTGGTCGTCGCCGCCGTATCCCGCGTCGTATCCGTCGTTCACCGGTGCCCCTCTCGGCTCACTCGCCGCGGTACAGCTGGCGTTTGTCGATATAGCGCACGACTCCGTCCGGCACCAGGTACCAGACGGGATCGCCCTTGGCGACTCTCGCACGGCAGTCCGTGGAGGAGATGGCGAGGGCGGGGACCTCGACGAGCGAGACACCGCCCTTGGGGAGTCCGGCGTCCGTGAGGGTGTGGCCGGGCCGGGTGACGCCGATGAAGTGCGCGAGGCAGAACAGCTCCTCGCTGTTGCGCCAGGTCAGGATCTGGGCGAGGGCGTCGGCCCCGGTGATGAAGAACAGGTCCGCGTCCGGGTTGAGGGCGCGCAGGTCGCGCAGGGTGTCCGCGGTGTAGGTGGGGCCGCCGCGGTCGATGTCGATGCGGCTCACCGAGAACTGCGGGTTCTCGACGGTCGCGACGACCGTCATCAGATAGCGGTCCTCGGCCGCCGAGACCGCGCGGTGGCTCTTCTGCCACGGCTGCCCGGTCGGCACGAACACCACCTCGTCGAGCTGGAACTGCGCGGCGACCTCGCTGGCCGCCACGAGGTGACCGTGGTGGATCGGGTCGAAGGTGCCGCCCATGACGCCCAGGCGGCGCTTGCCCGACGGGCCGTTGCCGGGGCCGGTGGCGCGGGCGGGCACCGCGTTCTGCGTGCCGCGCGCCGGCGCGTGCGCCGGGCCGGTAGGCGTGTCCTGCTCTCCCATGCGAGCAGACCCTACCGGCCCGCCCCGAGCGACCCGGCCGCGCCCACGGTGGCGCGGGCTCAGCGGTCGCGGTTGAACCGGGTGGTGATCCACAGCAGGAGCAGCAGGATGACGAACGCGCCGATGCCGGTGACGTAGGGGCTGAGGCTCTCGTGGTTGCCGCCGTGCTCCTCGCCGCCCTCGGCGGCGAGGGTGACGAACTGGGCGGCGCTGAGGGGAAGGCTCATCTTCGGCAGGACCTATCCGGTGTGGGCGGGACAAGACGTCCGCTCATCGTATGCGGGCGCCTCGCGGGCGATCACGCCGACTCCGCCGTTGGGGACGGGCCGGGAGGGTCCTGGGAGGTCCGGGGAACCTTGGGATCGCCTCAGTCGTCCTTCTGCTTGTACCCCCGCAGCAGGAACCACGCGGTCAGGACACAGCCCAGCACCATGACGATCAGGATGATCCGGAGCAGATTCCCCGGCCCCTGCTGCTCGGCGGCGGTCGTGGCCCCGGCGAGCCAGTCGGCGTGGGGGATGTGCTGCATTTCGTGGACTCCTTCGACGTACTGCCCGTCCACGGTATCTCCGCCTAGGCTGGGCCCGGCGTCGGGGGCGCAAAGGACCGCACAAGGGTTCGCAAAGGCCAGACATACGCACAGGCCACACACACGCACATGGGGGAAGACATGTCCGACGGCCACCACAACGGGCACGAGAACGTGCCGAGCAGGCAGCGCAGGCGCTTCCCCGGAATCTCCTCGCGTGCGTACGAGCATCCGGCCGACCGCAGTGCCCTGGTGGCGCTGCGCAAGCTGAGCGGCTTCGACACGGTCTTCAAGGCGCTGAGCGGCCTGCTGCCCGAGCGGAGCCTGCGGCTGCTGTTCCTGTCCGACTCGGTGCGCGTCTCGGACCGCCAGTTCGCCCATCTGAACGTCATGCTGCGCGACGCCTGCTACATCCTGGACCTGGAGAAGGTCCCGCCGATGTACGTCAACCAGGACCCGACTCCGAACGCGATGTGCATCGGCCTGGACGAGCCGATCATCGTGGTCACCACGGGCCTGGTCGAGCTGCTCGACGAGGAGGAGATGCGGGCGGTCGTCGGGCACGAGGTCGGGCACGCGCTGTCCGGGCACTCGGTCTACCGCACCATCCTGCTCTTCCTGACCTCCCTGGCCGTCCGGGTCGCCTGGATCCCGCTGGGCAACGTGGCGATCATGGCGATCGTGACCGCCCTGCGCGAGTGGTTCCGCAAGTCGGAGCTGTCCGCCGACCGCGCGGGCCTGCTGGTCGGCCAGGACCCGCAGGCCTCCATGCGGGGCCTGATGAAGATCGCGGGCGGCAACCACCTGCACGAGATGAACGTGGACGCGTTCCTGGAACAGGCCGAGGAGTACGAGGCCGGGGGCGACCTGCGCGACTCCGTGCTGAAGATCCTGAACGTGCTGCCCCGCTCCCACCCGTTCACCACGGTGCGGGCCGCCGAGCTGAAGAAGTGGACGGCCTCCCGCGAGTACCAGCGGATCATGGACGGCCACTACCCGCGGCGCGACGAGGACAAGGACACCTCCGTCCGGGACTCCTTCCGGGAGTCGGCGTCCCACTACGCCACGCATGTGCGCAGCTCCAAGGACCCGCTGATGAAGCTGGTGAACGACATCGCGGGCGGCGCCGGTGACCTCGGCGACCGGATGCGACGCGGCTTCGGCGGCTTCACCGCCTCCCAGCCGAGGCCGCCCCAGGACGAGGGAGGACCGGCGGAGGGCCCTGCGGGGTCCGAGGGCCCCGAGGGGCCTGGCGGCGACGGCCCGGAGTCCGGGGAGGACCGCCCGCCGCGCGACGGCGCCTGACGCCTCACACCTTCGGCTGGGCGTTCGCCGCGAGGGTGCCGCACAGGGCGGTGGCGTTGTCCGAGGTGTACGGGTCGGTGCCGGCCGGGGTGCCGGTCCTGGCCGTCTGGCCGGCCAGCAGCGGACGCAGGTGGTTCGCCGAGTCCTCGGCGCAGGAGAGCGGACCGGCCTGGACGTAGGAGGCGACGAGCTGCGCCTGGTGCAGCCGCAGGTCGTCGCGGTCGAAGCGGAAGTGCAGCTCGCGCCGGACGGTGAACAGCGACGTCTCGGCCCTGGCGTCGCCGGCCGGCCGCAGGGCGTACACCATGGTGTGGTCGGTGGTGACCTCCAGCGTGGACGCGTCGCTCTCCACGACCCGCAGGCTGCCGTTCACCCGGATCTCGGGGTCGGCCAGTTCGGCCCGGGCCGGATCGAAGCGGACCAGCCATCCGCTGGGCGCGTGCCGGCCGTCCGCGGTGGGCCTCTCGAAGCTCTCGTCGAACTGGTGGAGCTGGTCCGGGTCGAGCAGCACCCGCACCGAGCGGACCTCCCCGCCGCCGAGCACGCCGGGGTCGAGCGCCGAGCGGACGATGTAGTTCTTGGCGGTGGTCAGGGCGTTCAGCACCTGGTCCTCGGAGAAGTGCGCGGTGCGCCGGGCCCCCGGCAGCGGGACGCCCTCGGCCGCGGTGCGGAAGTCCGCGGCGGGACTGTGTTCGTACAGGAACGCGGCGTCGTCGGCGCCGGGCACCTTGTCCCTGGGGGCGAGCGGGACGACGGTCATCCGCACCGCCTCGGCGGCCCGCTGCCCGGAGGGGCTCTGGTAGGGGTGCCGTACGCCCATGTAGATGGCGGTGCCGAAGGCGACGGCGATCAGCACGACGAGGATCAGCGCCTGCCGGGACAGGCCGGCCCGGCGCAGGGGCGGACGGCGGCGGACGGCGGGCGCGTGGTCGGTGATGCGCTCCTGGGCGGAGAATTCCTGGAGCCGGGCAGCGCGGACGAACGACTCGTCGAAGACGACGGATCGGTACTCGTCCTCTCCGCCTCCGGGTGCGCCCTCGGGCGTTCCTCCGGGCGGACCGCCAAGCCCTGCCATACCTTCAGAGTAGGTCTGCGGAAGGTCCCGTAAACGCGCCGGTGCAGGTCAAGTTGGGACAGCTTGCCGCCCTCGGAGGGGCAGGTCAGGGGCTGCGCGGAATCACCGACACGGCCGGCTGGGAGTAGTCGGCGGAGGCCGAGGGCGTCACGCTGCCACCCTGTTCGGGGCCGGTCGAGGCGGGAGGCGGCACCGGCTGCGGACCGCCGCCCGAGGACGCGCCCCGGTAGACGGCCACGAAGGCCAGCGCGACCATGCCGACGCCCATCACCAGGGCGAGCATCCAGGCGACCGGCCGGTGCCAGCGCACCTGCTTGCCGTACGCCGCGGGAGCGCCGTAGGGGCGGTCGAGGAGGTCGCGGTCGTCGTCCGGGTCGTCGAGGTCGGGATCATGGCCGAAATCGCCGTACCCGTCGTCGTAGCGCTCGGCCCTGCTGCGGCCGCGGCGGGCCGCTTCCGCCTCGGTGGCCTCGGCTCTGGCCTGGGCGGCGGCCAGGAGGCGTTCGACGGCGGTCGGCTCGTGCACCGCGGCCGCCTGTACGAAGGCCTCGTCGAAGACCACGGAGGCGAACTCTTCGTCCGACACCCCGCGGTCATGATCGTCGTCGGGCTCCCAGCCGTCAGGGAACGGCCTACCCCCCACGTCCTCCGGCACGGCTCCAGAGTAGACCTGGGGGGTCGTTTTGGGCAGACGGCGGGGAAATTCATCCGGTGGGTGAGATGCCCCGTTCGGTCCGCGGGCGCGGGGCCTGCCGGTCAGCGCCGTACGGGCCCGTCAGCGCCGTACGTGCCCGTCGCCGGTGACGATGTACTTGGTGCTGGTCAGCTCCGGCAGGCCCATCGGGCCGCGGGCGTGCAGCTTCTGCGTGGAGATGCCGATCTCGGCGCCGAAGCCGAACTGGCCGCCGTCGGTGAAGCGGGTGGAGGTGTTCACCGCGACGGTGGTGGAGTCGACCAGCTGGGTGAAGCGCCGGGCGGCCTGCTGCGAGGTCGTCACGATCGCCTCGGTGTGGCCGGAGGTCCACAGCCGGATGTGCTCGACGGCCCGGTCCAGCGAGTCCACGACGGCCGCCGCGATGTCGTACGACAGGTACTCCGTCTCCCAGTCCTCGGGACTCGCCTCGACGAGCGTCGCCCGGGAGTCCTTGCCGTACGCCAGCACGCGCTCGTCGGCGTGCACGGTGACCCCGGCCTCGGCGAGGGCGTCCAGCGCGCGGGGCAGGAAGTCGGCGGCGATGTCCTGGTGGACCAGGAGGGTCTCGGCGGCGTTGCAGACGCTGACGCGCTGGGCCTTGGAGTTGATCAGGATGTCGACGGCCATGTCGAGGTCGGCCTGCGCGTCGACGTAGACGTGGCAGTTGCCGGTGCCGGTCTCGATGACGGGGACGGTGGACTCCTGGACGACGGTGTTGATCAGCGAGGCGCCGCCGCGCGGGATGAGCACGTCGACCAGGCCGCGGGCGCGCATCAGCTCACGCACGCTCTCGCGGCTCTCGCCGGGCACCAGCTGCACGGCGTCGGCGGGCAGCCCGGCCCCGCCCACGGCGTCGCGGACGACGCGGACCAGGGCGGTGTTGGACTGGTAGGCCGAGGACGAGCCCCGCAGGAGCACCGCGTTGCCGGACTTCAGGCACAGGGCGGCGGCGTCGACGGTGACGTTGGGCCGGCCCTCGTAGATGATGCCGACCACGCCGAGCGGCACGCGGACCTGGCGCAGGTCGATGCCGTTGGGCAGGGTGGAGCCGCGCACGACCTCGCCGACCGGGTCGGGCAGCGCGACGACGTCGCGCACGTCGGAGGCGATGGCGCGGACCCGCTCCGGGGTCAGGGTGAGCCGGTCGATGATGCCCTCGCTGGTCCCGGCGGCGCGGGCCTTGGCCACGTCCTGGGCGTTGGCCTCGACGATCTCGCTCGTACGGACCTCCAGCGCGTCCGCGACGGCGAGCAGCGCGTCGTCCTTGGCGGCCCGCGGCAACGGCGCGAGGTCGGCCGCGGCGGACTTGGCCCGGTAGGCGGCCCGGGTGACCGGGGACATCGAGTCGTACGGCGAGAGCGTGGTCATGGGGGAAGCGTAGTGTGCCGGGCGGAGCCGCCCAGGGGGTGTCCCGAACCCCGAGATACCCCTTTGCGCCTGAACCGGCGCCGCTCTCGCGGAGGTGGTTGCTCACCGTGGGCTGCGCAATTGATGGTTTCGGTCCGCGGTCGCCATAGGGAACGGTCCGCGGTCGCCTTACTGGTCGTTACTGATCATTAGAACGGATGCACCCCGACCGGGGTCGCCGGGGCCGGTCCGTACCCCGCGGCGATGCGCTGGTGGTAGGTGGCCCGGTCGATGACCTCCAGGCCGACGATCTCCCAGGGCGGCAGGCCCGCGGTCTGCCGGTGTTCGCCCCACAGGCGCAGGGCGACGGCGGCGGCGTCGTGCAGGTCGCGGGCCTCCTCCCAGTACCGGATCTCCGCGTGGTCGTCGGCGTATCGGCTGGTCAGCAGGAAGGGGTGGTCGTGCGCGAGCTGTTCGAGCGCCCGGCGCACCTCGGTGAGCGGGGCGCGGGCGCCGGAGACGCTGAGGGTGACGTGCCACAGGCGCGGGGTGTGCTCGGGCTCCTCGCCGTGGAACCGGTCGCCGGCCGCGACGCTGGTCAGGGCGCGCTCCTCACCGGCCGCGCGGGTTGCGCCCCGGGCGCCGCCGGAGCGCGCGCCGGTACCACCGCGGGCGCCCGCGCCGCCTCGGGAGGCGGTACCGGCACGGGAGGCGCTACCACCGCGGGACGCCGCCGATCCAGGGCGCACTCCGCTCACGACGGCCTCCTTCACGCACACGGCATCGGCCCGGTGGTCGGCCGGGCTTGTCCCTGAGGAAAGTTGAGCAGGCGCCAGGAGATCGCGGGGCGATTTTGCGGAACGTCCACCACCGATTCGGGGACGTTTCGACCCATTACGGGTGCAGGATCACCAGATCGTCCCTGTGTACGACCTCGCGTTCGTACGCGGGTCCGAGTTCGCGCGCCAGTTCCCGGGTGGAGCGGCCGATCAGCCGGGGGATCTCCTTGGCGTCGAAGTTGACCAGTCCCCGGGCCACCGCGCGGCCCGTGCCGTCCCGCAGCTCGACGGGGTCGCCCGCGGCGAACTCGCCCTCGACGCCGGCGATCCCGGCCGGCAGCAGCGACTTGCGGCCCTGGACGACCGCCCGTACCGCCCCGTCGTCGAGGACGAGTGCCCCCTGCGGGGCTGAGGCGTGCTGGAGCCACAGCAGCCGGTCGGCGAAGCGCCTGCCGGTGGCGTGGAAGTAGGTGCCGGTGTCGCCGCCGGCCAGGGCGTCGGTCGCGTGGACCGCGCTGGTCAGCACCACGGGAATGCCGGCCGCGGCGGCGATGCGGGCCGCCTCGACCTTGGTGACCATGCCGCCGGTGCCGACGCCCGCCTTGCCCGCGCTGCCGATATCGACGCCCGCGAGGTCGGCCATGTCCCGCACCTCGGACAGCCGCGAGGTGCCCGGCCGGCTCGGGTCGCCGTCGTACACGCCGTCCACGTCGGACAGCAGCACCAGCAGGTCGGCGCGGACCAGGTGGGCGACGAGGGCGGCGAGCCGGTCGTTGTCGCCGAAGCGGATCTCGTCGGTGGCGACGGTGTCGTTCTCGTTGACGATCGGGAAGGCGCCCATCGCCAGCAGCTTGTCCAGGGTGCGGGAGGCGTTGCGGTGGTGGGCGCGGCGGCTCATGTCGTCGCTGGTCAGCAGCACCTGGCCGACGCGGACGCCGTAGCGGGCGAAGGAGGCGGTGTAGCGCGCGACGAGCAGTCCCTGGCCGACGCTGGCGGCGGCCTGCTGGCGGGCCAGGTCGCTCGGGCGGCGCGGCAGGCCCAGCGGGGCGAGTCCGGCGGCGATGGCGCCGGAGGAGACGAGGACGATCTCCCGGTCCGCCGCCCGCGCCTTGGCCAGCACGTCGACGAGCGCGTCGACCCGGTCGGCGTCCAGGCCGCCCGCCGCGGTGGTCAGCGAGGAGGAACCGACCTTGACGACGATCCTGCGGGCCTCGCCCACGGCCTGCCTGGCCCCTGGCCCTGCCCCCGGCTCTCGCCCCGGCTCTGTCCCCGGCCTTGCCCCTGCCACGGCCCCGTCCGCCTCTCCCGTCGACGCGCGCCGAACCCTGCGCTCGCCAGGCAATCTACGCGAACGGGAACGCGCGCCGCACCACAGTTCAAGCCGCGGACGGGCGCTGTGGAATCCGCCGCGTCGAGGGGAGACGTCAACACGCGCGTGTCGTCGGACGGTCACCGCGCGTTAACCCGTTCGTCCGATGCGCGACGAGCCTGGAGCGACCGCAGTGCCCCTATCCCCGCCCCGCCGCCGACTCCCCCGCCTGCCCGGGCGGCGGACCGCCGTGCAGCTGCTCGTCCTGGGCGTGCTGGCGACCGCCTTCGCCGCGCAGGCCGTGGGCGCCCTGCTGCCGCACGTACCGCTGCTGCTCGCGGCGACCGCCGGCTCGCTGGCCGCCGAGGGGGTGCTGTACCGGTGGCAGCGGGGCATGGTGTCGCTGTTCGCCAAGTCGCACGCCGACGTCACGGTGCGGCACGTGCTGCGGGACCTGCTGCTCGTGGTGGGCCTGCTACGGCTCGGCGAGCAGCACCGGGAGGGGGTGTACGCCCCGCTCGTCGCCGCTCTGCTCGTCTTCTACGCGCTGCACTGGGCGATCCAGGCGCTCTCCGTCCTGGTCCGGCGCACCCGGACACTGCCCGTGGTGACCCGCAACATCGACGCCTCGGCGCTGCGCCTGACCCCGGCGCCCCCGGTGCTGCTGCGCCGCCCAGGGCACCGGCTGGCGGCGTTCGGGCTGCCCGCGACGACCGGGCTGCTCGCGACGGCGGCGACCGACGCGCCGGTGTACGGGGCGGCGGGGCTCGCACTGTCCCTGGCCGTGGCGCTGACGGGCCTGGGCGCCCTGCTGCTGCGGCTGCTGCCGGGGCGCCGTCCCGCCACCGAGCAGGAGGTGCTCGACTGGTTCGAGGCGTGGCTGGCCCGGTACCGGCCGACGGTCGGCCTGTACTTCTCGGGCGGGGCGTCCTCGGCGTACCAGGCGAACATGTGGCTGGAGCCGCTGGCACGGCTGGACGGGCGACCGGTGATCGTGCTGCGCGAGCGGTTCATGGTGCAGCGGATCGCGGCGACCGACATCCCGGTGGTGTGCCTGCCGAAGGTGTCGACCCTGATGCGTCTTGAGCACTCCACGCTCCGCGTCCTCCTGCATCCCTCCAATTCCGGGAAGACCTCGCAGGTCCTGCGCATCCCGACCATCAAGCACGCCTTCGTCAACCACGGGGAGAGCGACAAGCTGTCCTCCTGCAACCCGTACGCGAAGGCCTACGACGAGGTGTGGGTGGCGGGCCCTGCGGCGCGCGAGCGGTACGCGCTCGCGGAGGTCGGCGTCGAGGACAAGGACGTGGTGGAGATCGGCCGCCCGCAGCTGGACGCCGTACGGCCGTACGCGGGGCCGCCCGCGCCCGGGGCGTTCACGACGGTCCTGTACGCGCCGACCTGGGAGGGCTGGGACGGCAACCCCGGCAACACGTCGGTGGTGGAGGCCGGCGAGAGCCTGGTGCGGGCGCTGCTCGCGGACCCGGGGGTACGGCTGCTGTACAAGCCGCATCCGCTGACGGGGTCGGTGGACCCGCGGGCCCGGGCCGCCGATCTGCGCGTGCGGGAGCTGGTGCGGGCGGCGAACCGCGAGCGGGGCGGGCCCCGGCCCGAGGCGTCGGCGACCACCGCTCTGGCCCGGCGGGCGGCGGAGCTGGACCGGCTCACCGCGGCCGGTTTCCGCTCGGCGGCGGACCAGGTGGAGCGGATGCTGCGGCAGCCGGCGCCGGAGCCCGGACGGGCCGAGATGGTGCGGCGGGCGACGGGCGCGTGGGAGGAGGCGTACTGGGCCTCGCTGCCCGAGTGGGAGCACCAGGTCGTCACGGACGCCCGGCCGCCGCTCTACGCCTGCTTCAACCGCGCCGACCTGCTGATCAGCGATGTGTCGAGCGTCATCAGCGACTTCCTGGCGAGCGGCAAGCCCTACGCGGTGGCCAACACCAGCGCTCTGGCCGAGGACGTGTTCCGCAAGTCGTTCCCGACGGTGGCGGCGGCGACCGTGCTGACGCCGGACGCGGCCGGGGTGCCGGCGCTGCTGGACGCGGTGCGGCATCCGGAGCGGGACGAACTGGCCGACGCCCGCGCCGCGTTGGCCCTGCGCCTGCTGGGTCCGGCCGAGCCGTCGTCCCGGGAGCGCTTCGCCGGTGCGGTGCGGGACCTGTGCGCGGCGGCCGGGCAGCACCGGGCCCGGATGGCGGAGCGGCTCGCCGGGGAGGTGCCGCTCCCCGGCCCGCGCCGCGAACACGGCCGGCCGTCCGCCCCCGCGGCGGCCCCGGAGCCGCACCGCCACGTCTGAGTCCGGGCGCCCCCACCGGCCGTTTGTCACAGCATGGTCACGAAGTCACGGCCTCCAGGAGGGCTCGGACACCGGCCGGCGGGCAAGTCGTGGACATGACGGTTGCGGGACGCATCGACGTACACAAACCCGCCTGCGCCGCCCCCGCGCCCCTTCGCAGCAGCCGGCCGGGGCGCGCAGCCGACGCGCGTCGGCGCACCCGGATCCGCCCGTGACCAGCCAGCTCGCCCGCACACCTCCCGCTCCTCCGTATCCGGGTGCAGACTCCGTCATGGGCCCGCCGAAATCGAGTCGGGGCACATGAGGCGGAACCCCACGCAAGTCGGTGAAGAGGACAGGGGGGCCGAATGTGAGGAAGTTCTCCAGCCGCCTCCGAGCGGCCCATTCGGGCGGCCGATCCGGCCATTTCCCGGGGCTCCGGCGCACAGGACGGCCCGCTACCGTGCCCACAGAAACTCCACGTGAATCCCCTACGCTGATGCGGCGGCGCGCCCCACGCCCGAGTGGCGTCCGGAGCGCGTGCCGGTCCCAGCCCGCAGTCCCGTGGTCAGTTCTCGGAACAGGTTGTAAGGATGCCCAAATTCTCTCTCGTTGCCCCCGTGTACAAGGTTCAGGGCTATCTGCCCGAGTGCCTTGACTCCGTACTCGGTCAGGACTGCACGGACTTCGAGATCATCGCGGTCGACGACTGCTCGCCGGACGGGTCGGGTGCCATTCTCGACGAGTACGCGAAACGCGACACCCGGATTCATGTGATTCACCTCACGGAAAACGTGGGCCTGGGGCGTGCGCGCAACGTCGGACTGGAAAAGGCCACCGGCGATTACGTGTTGTTCCTGGACAGTGACGACACGTTGTCCGACGGCGCCTTGTCCGCCATTCGGGACCGTCTCGAGGCCGCGGGCGATCCCGAGATCCTGATCTTCGACTACCAGCGCACCTACTGGGACGGCCAGGTCCGCCCGAACATGCGGGCCGACCTGCTCAAGGAGAAGGGCCCGGACAGCTTCTCCCTCGCCGAGCGCCCCCAGCTGCTCGACCTGCTCCAGATCGTGTGGAACAAGGCATACCGGCGCGACTTCGTCACCCGGACCGGGCTCACCTTCCCGCCCGGGTACTACGAGGACGCCCCCTGGACGTTCTGCTCCCTGATCAGCGCCCAGCAGATCGCCGTCCTCGACCGGGTCTGCGTGCACTACCGGCAGCGGCGCGAGGGCGGCAACATCCTCAAGACGGTCAGCCGTAAGCACTTCGACGTCTTCGACCAGTACCAGCGGGTCTTCGACTACCTCGACGCGCACGAGGAACTCACCGAGTGGCGCGGCCCGTTGTTCCGCAAGATGGTCGACCACTACCTGACCGTCCTGGAGCGCCCGGGCCGCCTGCCGCAGGACGCGCGCGCGGAGTTCTTCCACCGCGCCTCGGCCGACTACCGCGCCCGCGTGCCGAAGGGCTTCACCCGGCCGGGCGCCAGGCGCGGCATCAAGTACGGGCTGCTGGAGCGCGACGCCTACACGACGATGATGAGCGCCCTGGCGGCGGTGAAGCTCCGCCAGCGGGTCAAGACCCGCGCCCGCACCGCGCTCAACCGGTCCAAGCGCGTCGCGATGGGCGCCTTCTACCAGTCGCAGCGCAGACTGCCGCTGGACGAGAAACTGGTGCTGTTCTCCGCCTACTGGAGCCGCAGCGTCTCCTGCAACCCCGCCGCGATCGACGCCGAACTGGCCCGGCTGGCCCCGGACATGCGCCGTGTGTGGGCGGTCCGCGCGGACCACGCGGACCGGGTGCCCAAGGGTGTGAAGGCCGTCCGCGTGGGCTCCCGGGACTACTGGACGGCCCTGGCCCGCGCCAAGTACCTGGTGAACAACGTGAACTTCGCGGACTCCGTGGTCAAGCGCGAGGGCCAGATCCATGTGCAGACCCATCACGGCACACCGCTGAAGACGATGGGCCTGGACCAGCAGAAGTTCCCGGCCTCCACCGACATGGACTTCGAGAAGCTCCTTCAGCGGTGCGACCGCTGGGACTACAGCATCAGCGCCAACCAGTTCTCGACCGTGGTCTGGGAGCGGGTCTACCCCTGCTCGTACACCTCGCTGGAGACCGGCTACCCGCGCAACGACGTCCTCGTGCGCGCCGGCTCCGAGGACGTGCGCGCGGCGCGCGCCGCGCTCGGGCTGGCCGACGGTTCCAAGGCGTTCCTGTACATGCCGACGCACCGCGAGTACCAGCCGGGCTTCACCCCGCCCCTGGACCTGGGCCGGTTCGCCCGCGAACTCGGGCCCGACGTGACCCTGCTGGTGCGCGGCCACTACTTCTACAGCAGCTCCCCGCACCTGGCCGAGCTGCGCCGCACCGGCCGCATCATGGACGTCTCCGGGCACGCCCGGGTGGAGGAGCTGTACCTCGCGGCCGACGCCCTGATCACGGACTACTCCTCGGCGATGTTCGACTACGCCGTGCTGGACCGCCCGATCATCAGCTACGTCCCCGACTGGGACGTCTACTCCGCGGTCCGCGGCACCTACTTCGACCTGCTCCAGGAACCGCCCGGCGCGGTGGCCACCACCCAGACGGAGCTGCTGCGGCTGCTCTCCTCCGGCGCGTACGACAGCCCGGAGACGACCGGGTACCGGGACATCTTCCGCCGGCGTTTCTGTGAATTCGACGACGGCCACGCGGCGGAACGGGTCGTACGACGCGTCTTCCTCGGTGAGGAGGGCCTGCCTCCCGTCGTTCCCTTCGACGAACGCCGCCACGCCCCGACCCCCACCCAGGCGCTCGAACTGGTCGAGCGGGCCTGACCCGGAAAGGAAATCACCAAGCCATGGCCCCTCGGCTCAGTGTCATCGTCCCGATCTACGACGTGGAGCGTTACCTGCCGGCCTGTCTCGACTCGCTCGCCGCGCAGACCTTCCGGGACCTCGAGGTCCTGATGGTCGACGACGGTTCGCCCGACGGATCGGCCGCCATCGCCGCCGAGTACGCCGACCGCGACGCGCGGTTCAAGCTGATCCGCAAGGAGAACGGCGGACTCGGAGCCGCCCGCAACACGGGCATATCCCACATATCGCCCGACTCCGAGTACCTGACCTTCGTCGACAGCGACGACGTGATCCCGCCGGACGCCTACCGGCTGATGGTCACCAGCCTCGACGAGTCCCGCTCGGACTTCGCCACCGGCAACGTCTTCCATCTCAAGGGCGAGAAGTCCTGGCAGGTGCCGCTGCTGCAGATGCTGGCCGGCGAGGCCCGCAAGCGCACGCACATATCGAAGAACGCCCGCCTGGTGGCCGACCGCATCGCCTGCAACAAGGTCTTCCGGCGCACCTTCTGGGACAAGCACCGCTTCTCCTTCCCCGAGGGCATCCTGCACGAGGACATCCCGGTGGTGCTGCCCGCCTACTACCGGGCCGAGGCCGTCGACATCATCGGCGAGCCGACCTACTTCTGGCGGCTGCGCGAGGGCGAGTCAGCGCCGTCGATCACCCAGCGCCGCAAGGAACCCCAGGCGATCCGCGACCGGGTCACCGCCGTGAGCATGGTCAGCGACTACCTGTCGCGCCAGCCGGGCGCCGAGTTCACCGCGTACAAGAACCAGTACGACGACCGGGTGCTCCGCGACGACCTGCGGCTGTTCCTGCGGGTGCTGCCGGACGCGACGGCGGAGTTCCACGAGGCCTTCCTGGAGGCCGCCAACCGCTACCTCGACAGCGTCGACCCGAAGATCGTGATGGGTCTGCCGACGGATCTGCGGGTTCAGTGGCTGCTGGTGCGCAAGCACGCCATGCCCGAGCTGATCGCCCTGCTCGCCTCCCAGCGCCGCAAGGATCCGGTCGAGGTGTCGGGTGCCTTCCGCAAGTACGCCAGCTACCGCACGCTGGAGGAGAGCGGCCTCGAACTGCCCAAGTCGGCGCTGCGCATCGACGGCGACCTCACGCTGCGCGCCCCGCTGCAGTCGGTGACCTGGCACAACGGCAGGCTCCAGCTGTCCGGCAACGCCTACATCGACAAGATCGACCTGCCGTCGAAGCGCAGCAGCGTCAAGGTCGTCCAGCTCAAGCGGGACGGCTCGCGCCGCCGCATGTACCTGCCGGCCAGGAACGTCCACCGTCCGGAGTGCACCACGGACTCCGGCCAGCAGCGCTACAACTACGACTGGGCCGGCTGGGAGCTGGAGCTCGACCCCGCCAAGCTGCGCAAGGGCGGCCGCTGGCAGGAAGGGCTGTGGCACGTCGGCATCAACGTCTACGCGTCCGGCCTGGTGCGCCGCAGCGGTGTCTGGGCCCGCGGCGGCTCCGCCGCCAACTACCCTCCGTACCAGTGGCTCGACGAGAACTTCCGGCTGCTGCCGACGGTCACGCGCGGCGCCCTCAAGCTGCGGATCGAGAAGGTCCGCGCCCTGATCACCGACCGCGGCCTCGACGGTGACTCGCTCGCGGTGGCCGGCGAGGTCCGGGTGCCGCTCAAGCCGGGCGAGACGCTGGCGTTCCGGCTGACGAACGCCAAGAGCGGCGAGGTCCGCAAGTACCCCGTCGACGTGACACAGCAGGGCACTCGGACCGCCTTCGACGTCCGCGTGCCGCTGACCGACGTCGCGCTGCTCGGTGACGACACCGTCGACGAGAACGCCCAGCTCGACCGCCGGCTCTGGAGCACGGCACTGCTGGCCACCGCGGTGGACGGCACCGAGCGCCAGTTCGGCAGCGTCGTCAAGGAGGGCCTCGAGGATCTCTCCTTCGACCTGCCCGCGTCCTTCGGTGAGCCCGGCGCGCACCGGGAACTCGCCGTCGTCTCCGGCCACAACGGCTATCTGAAGATCTTCGGCCGGACCCGCCGGGCCACGATCACCGGCGTCGCCCTGCGCGACGGCCGGATCGCGGTCGAGGGCCGAACCAGCCCCGCGCTGGTGGGCTCGGAGCTGGTCCTCAAGGCCCGCAGCCGCTACGACGAGCGTGCCACCGCCGTCGAGTGGTCCGACGACGGCAGCTTCCGCACGTCCTTCGATCCGTCGGTGATGGGCGGCTCCGGTGGGGTCCCGCTCAAGGCCGGCCGGTGGAATCTGCTGCTGCGCTCGGCGGACGCGGACGTGCCGGACACCGAGTTCGTCATCGACCGCCTGGCCGTGGCCCAGTTCCCGGTCCACGCGGAAGTGGACGGTCGCCGCTACTGGTTCGAGAACCGCTGGGGTGACTTCCCGCAGCTCAACTGCCGCTCCGAGCTGAGCGACCTGGAGCGCGGACCGTACCGCCAGCTCCAGCAGCGCCGCGAGGTCTACGAGCCCGCCCGCGAACTGCCGCTGCGCGACCAGGTGTTCTTCTTCAGCTACAACGGCAAGCAGTACTCGGACAGCCCGCGGGCGATGCACGAGGAGCTGCTGCGCCGGGACAGCGGCATGAAGTACCTGTGGGCCGTGCGCGACGGCCAGGTCGTCCTGCCGCCGACCGCCGACAAGGTCCGCATGTGGGGCCGGGAGTGGTTCGAGGCACTGGCCACCTCCCGCTACATCGTCACCAACGGGCACCTGCCCGAGTGGGTCGTGCGCCGCCCGGGCCAGGTGATCGTGCAGACCTGGCACGGCACGATGCTGAAGAAGATCGGCCACGACATCGAGACCCTCTACTTCGACCGCGAGTACCAGAACCGCCTGGCCCTGGAGGCGAAGAACTGGAGCCTGCTGGTCTCGTCGAACCGCTTCTCCACGCCGATCCTGAAGCGCGCCTTCTCCTACGACGGGGAGATCCAGGAGGCCGGCTACCCGCGCAACGACTACCTCTACTCCCCCGACCGGGACAAGATCGCCGAGCAGGTCAAGGAGACGCTGAAGCTGCCGGCGGACAAGAAGGTCGTGCTGTACGCGCCGACGTGGCGGGACGACCAGTCCCACAGCGCCGGGCAGTACCTGTTCGACCTGCGGATCGACCTGGAGGACGCGCGCAGGCGCCTGGGCGACGACCACGTCCTGCTCATCCGCCGCCACTCCAACGTCGTCGACCAGGTCCCGGGCGCGGGCAACGGCTTCGTGTTCGACGCCTCGGAGTACCCGGACATCGCGGACCTGTACCTCGCGGCGGACATCATGATCACGGACTACTCGTCGGTGATGTTCGACTACGCGCACCTGAAGCGGCCGATGCTGTTCTTCACGTACGACCTCGAGCACTACCGGGACACGCTGCGCGGGTTCTACTTCGACTTCGAGCAGGACGCCCCCGGTCCGCTGATCGGCAACTCCAGGGAACTGGTCGACGCGATCCGGGACATCGACCAGGTCCAGGCCAAGTACCAGGACCGGTTCGACCGCTTCCACCACTTGTTCTGCGACCTGGACGACGGTCACGCCTCCGCGCGCGTCGTCGACCGGATGCTGGAGCAGAGCCGGGAGCTGTGACCGGGAGCACGTCTCAGGGAGCCCGAACGGGTTCGGTGGCGGGGCCGGGGCTGGAGTCGACGCGCCGGCCCCGGATCCGGCGGCGGCCGACGGCCAGGATTCTGGCGAGTGCGGAACGGCCCCGCGCCGGGCGCACGTTGATCCGGGCCGTGCCCGCGGCGGGCGCGGGGTTCGTCGCCGCCGAGGCCGACGTCTGCGCGGGCACCGGCGCGGGCTGCGGCGCGGAGTCCGCCTTGGGCTTGGGCTTGGGCTTGGGCTTGGGGACCAGGGTGGTCAGGGCGGTGAGCTCCTCGATGCGTGCCTGGGAGATCAGCAGGCAGCGCAGCCTGGCCAGCGGCGGCAGCTCGTCGACCAGTTCCTTGGGGAAGAAGTCCCGCAGCAGCTCGTCGACCAGCTTCACGTACTGCGTACGCGTCTCCTGCGGGAGCCCGGCGAAGCCGTTGCCGAAGCGGCCGAGGACCTCGAGGCTGAGCCAGCGGTAGAGGAGCGTGTTGCGCTTCTCGCCGGGCGGGACGTGCGCCGTGACGATGTCCAGCACGTCGCGTACGTTGCCGAAGAACGGAACCGGGTCGGGGGTCTGCTGGGTCAGGTGCGGGAAGCCGTCACGCCGCACCAGGTGGTAGCAGTCGTAGTCCGAGACCACGGAGATCGACCTGGCGTGCAGGTAGGCCGGCACGACGAACACCTGCTCCTCGGCCAGGCGAAGGCCCTCCGCGAACCGCAGCCCGTGCTCCGTCACCAGGGAGCGTCGGAAGAGCTTGTGCGCGGTCAGCGTCCAGACGGCCTTGGTGGTGAAGATGTCACCGCCCTCGACGTTCTCCCGGAACGGCGTGGCGGGCGCCTTGCGTCCCACGCCCTTGATCTTTCCGAGCACCACGTCGGAGTCGTTGCGCTCGGCGGCGGCCACCATGCGCTCCAGCGCCTCGGTGCCCAGGTAGTCGTCGGGGTCGGCGAAGAACAGGAACTCGCCCCCGGCCCTCCCGATGGCTCGGTTGCGGGGCCCGCCCGGCGCACCGGAGTTCGCCTGACGCATCACCCGGATCCGCCCGGGGTGACGCTCCGCCCACGCGTCGAGCAGGGCACCGCTGCCGTCGGTGGAGCCGTCGTCGACCGCGACGACCTCGATGTTCGCGAAGCCGATCGTCTGGTCGACGATCGACCGCAGACACTCGGGCAGATGGTCGACCGCGTTGTAGACCGGAATAATCACCGACACTTTGGGCGAGTCAATGCCCATTTGTCTCCCCCCAGAGAACACAAGAAAATAGGTGAGATCACCTTATCTGTGCTTCTGGGGGGATTAAGTTTCACCGGGCCAACGGTCTTTTCAAGATCATGTAACGGCCGGATCGGGTCCTGGGACGGTTCGAAGCCAGGCACAGTGCCCGACGAGCACCGGTCACGCGTGCCGGCGGCACCAGCCCCGCCAGGCCGACTCGATCATGTCGTCCAGGCCGTACCGGGCCGACCAGCCGAGTTCCTCGCGGACCCGGTCGGCGGACGCGACGACGCGGGCGGCGTCGCCGGGCCTGCGGTCGGTCACCTCGGCGTCGACGCCCTGCCGGTCGGCGACCTTGAGGATGCGATCCACCATCTCGCGTACGGAACTGCCCTCGCCCCGGCCGACGTTGAGCGTGAGGGCGGTGCCTTTCGCCGCTTCCTCCAGCCGGACGGCGGCCGCCAGGTGGGCGGAGGCGATGTCCTCGACGTGAATGTAGTCGCGTACGCAGGTGCCGTCGGGGGTGGCGTAGTCGTCCCCGAAGATCCGCGGTGCCTCGCCGGCCTCCAGGCGTTCAAAGACCATGGGGATGAGGTTGAACACGCCGGTGTCGGCCAGTTCGGGGGTGGCACAACCGGCGACGTTGAAGTACCGCAGGGAGGCGCTGCGAAGGCCGTGGGCCCGGGCCGAGGCGTTGATCAGCCACTCGCCGACAAGCTTGCTCTCGCCGTACGGGCTGAGCGGCCGGCAGTCGGTCTCCTCGGTGACCAGCTCGACGTCCGGCATGCCGTACACGGCCGCCGACGAGGAGAAGACCAGCCGGTCGACTCCGGTGGCGGTCATCGTCTCCAGCAGCGTCTGCAGACCGGTGACGTTCTCCCGGTAGTAGTACAGGGGGCGTTCCACCGACTCGCCCACCTGCTTCTTGCCGGCGATGTGCACGACACCGGTCACACCGTGCTCACGGATCGCGGCGGCCAGCCGGCTCCCGTCGAGCACGCTCCCGACCACCAGGGGCACGCCTTCGGGCACGCGGTCCCGGCTGCCGGTCGAGAGGTCGTCGTACACCATGACCTGCTGGCCGCCTTCGGTCATCGCGCGCACGACGTGCGCTCCGATGAAGCCGGCGCCGCCCGTGATCATCCACATGCCTGGGTCATCCCTTTCCGTGGCGCCGCGTGTCCAGCCCGTCGATGGCCTGGAAGACGCGTGCGCAGTTCTCCGTGTCGCGCTGGCCGAAGAAGTGCTCGACGCGCCGGGCGTACGGCTCACCGACCGAGAAGCCGCGGTCGACCGCCGCGACGATCTCGTCGACGGCCCCCTCCACCGTCCGGCACACCGGTCCGAACCCGTCACGGGTCAGGTCGTAGTAGCCGCGGCGGTAGTGCCGGCCGTAGAAGTCGTCCTCGTCGAAGGGCACGTAGACGAGGGGCTTGCCCATGTAGGCCACGTCGAAGAAGACGGACGAGTAGTCGGTGACGAGGAGCGAGCACTCCTTCATCGCCTCCTGCACACCGCGTTTGGTCTGGTCGGCCACGGTGATGTTGGGGTGGTCGACCTTGAAGTGACGCAGGTGCGGGCGGATTTCGTAGTGCGGGTAGAACTCCAGCCTGACGTCGGCGCGCTCCAGCGCGGCCCGCAGCCGCTCGTCCTCCAGCAGCTGCGAGAAGAACCGGAAGTACTCCGAGGCCGCGAACTGGACCCGCGGCCGCAGCCTGCGGTTGTACGACGGCACCACGATGTCGCGTCGCCACGTCGGCATGAGCAGCACGGTGCGCGGTCCTTCGACGGGCTGCAGCTTGTCGAACCGGGGGAAGCCCAGGGCCTGCACCTCGTCGGGCGCGTAGCCCATCTCCTCGCGGATGTACGCGGCCTCGTCCTCGGACGCGGCCACGAACAGGTCGACGCTCGTGGCCTGCCGGTGCGCGGACTGCGACACGTCGTTGTAGGTCACGCCGTGCTGGAGGAACACCCGGCGGTACTTCAGCAGGTCGCCGTAGACGCGCAGGTAGTTGAGCTTGCTCATGCTGGGCGGCGCGAGGTACGCCTCCAGGTCGTACGGCGATATCAGCCGCGTGGCGTTGAGCAGGTAGAGCCGGTGCTTGAGCGAGCCGAGGGCGAGGACGTTGCCGCAGTCCTGGACCTTGGCCCGGTCGGCCGCCTGCGCGTCGATGACGTAGTAGACGTTGCGCCGGGGATGGTTCTGGCGCACCCAGCGGAAGAAGTGGTGGCCGTTGTCCTGTGCGGTGTCGTGGCGCTCGCCGACGATCCAGATGTCACGACGGCCGAGGACGGGCCGGGTGAGCCAGTAGAGCAGCCGCAGCAGCCAGCCGGGCTTGCGGGTGGCGATCCGGCCGGCCTCACCGCGCAGGCGGCGCAGTCTGTCGGCGACGCCCGCGGCCGACCGCCTCCGGGCGACCCTCATGCGGGCCGTGCCCTCGGGGTCCGTCGACACCTCGTAGCGGAAGGCGCCGATACGGTCGACGCCCTTGAAGCGGTGGAAGGCCGGCCGGCTCGTCACCGGGATGTCGACGAAGCCGCCCGGTCCGTGCAGTCGCACCGACAGGGAGTACGCGCCCCCGTGCAGCGCCGACAGCTCGTCGGGGCCGAGTTCGGCCCGCCAGCCGCTGTACAGGTCCTGCTGCTTGCGGACGTGCCAGCGGTCGCGCCGGTACACCTGCCGCGCCCGCACGGCGTGCTCCCGGCCGCCGGGCGCGCCGAACACGAGTTCCAGTCGGTTGCCGAAGTCCTCACCGATGTCGACCTGGTCGAGGGCGAGGAATCCCTCGACGCGCAGCACGTCGTCGACGCCCCGGACGGCCTCCGCCTGGGCCGACAGGGTCCTGACGCGCAGCAGCGTGGAGTCGTCCACGTCGCCCTCGGTCCGGCGGTGGACCACGGGCCCGGCGACGGCCAGTTCGGGCAGGAAGCGGGGCTCCTCGAAGGGCCGGGTGAAGAGTCCGGTGTTGCCCGCCTTCACGGCGTGGTGCGGAAGGAGGGAGGCGTTCGGGCCGGCGCACTCCAGGACGATGTCGTCCGGGATGTCCCGGTAGAGGGTCCGCAGCCGCGGGAAGAGCGCCTCCAGCTCTTCGACGACCCCCGCCTTGGGCAGGCTCACCAGGTACGGGTGGAAGCTTCCGGCCACGAAACGCTGGAGCGCCGCCCGCTGTTCCTCCCCCGAGGCCGCGTGGGCGTCCAGCAGCGACTGGTACAGGGCCAGCAGGTCCCGGGCGGTCTCGAGGCGGTTCCGGGTGGCGAATCCCGCCCTGGCCTCGTCGGTGACGCCGTACACGAGCGCACCGGTCACACGGATGCGGCGCGCGGCCAGCAGGATGGTGGCCACGGAGGTGATGTGCTCGAGGTCCCGGCCGTCCCCGACGTGGAAGCCGCGTTCACGCAGCAGGTCGGACCGGAACAACTTGCCGCCGGGCGAAGCGGCGAAGAGCAGCTCGGGGGCGTTGGTGAGGTCGCCGACGGTCCGGTCACCGGATGCGAAGCACGTCCGCAGGAACGTGTCGGCCTCGCCCAGCGCCTCCGAGTCCTTCCAGGTGTCGGCGACGACGACGTCGGGGTCGTCCGTGGCCGCCTCGGCGAGGAGTCTGGTCAGCGCGCCCTGGGAAAGGACACCGGCTCCGTCCATGAAGGCCGCGTACGGTCCGGCCAGCCGCTCGAGCACCGGTTGCGGCACGTCCCCGGCGGCGCGGGTGTCGTCGACGCGGACGATGCTCGTGTTGTCGTAGCGGTCGGCGAACTCGACGGCGGCCGGCGCGTCCGGGTCCGCACCGGCCGTGACCAGGAGCACCTGCGTCCGGCCGAACTCCTCCTGGCAGGCCAGGGAGTTCAGGGCGGCCCGCAGTGTGTCGTCGCCGTATCCGGTGCAGAAGACCACGACACTCGCGGCGGGCGCGGCGGGCGCGGCGGCCTGCGCCGGCAACTCGCGCGTGCGCCACCACTGCCAGTGTTCCGGGCTCGGCGCCTCGCGAGTGGACGTCTTGGCGACGCTCTGGTCGAGGGGGCGCCAGACGAGGTTGCCGCTGCCCGTGATGTCCGCCCACCGGCCGACGGGCTTCAGCACGTGGTCGAGCGGTGCGAGATCGACGTCGCGCACGCACAGGGCCGTGGTGTGCTTGCGTCCCTCCCAATGCACCTGAAGGTTCAGGTTGACGAGGCTGTGCGAGGAGAGCACCGTCGCGGCCGCACCGCTGTCGAGGGAGACCCGGTAGGTGACGTGGGACTCGTCCACTCGCACGTCCGGCACGTCTACGACGACCCGCTCGCCCGTGTCCTTGGCGCGCACGTGCAGCACCAGCCGCAGGGCATCGTCGGGCTTGAAGCGCTGGAACTGGTTGAGGATCCGGCCCTCGAACGTGAGCGTCTCGCCCTCGACGACAAGGGAAGTGATCTCGTTGAACAGCTTCGAGTTCTCGAACTTCTCGTCCTGCAGGCCGAGTTCGGTCACGTCGAGGTGCTTGTCCGCGTCCGGGAGATCGGCGTGCCGGGCCGACCAGTACACACGGTCCCCGCGGCGCACCAGGTCGGTGGACAGGACGCCGCGCCGCTGCTCGAAGTCGCTGACCGTGAGGGCGGCGTCGGCCAGCCGGTGCCGGAGGAAGAAGGCGCGTACCCGGTCCAGCGGCCCGCACAGCGCGTAGGCCCGCTCGTCGATCTCGGTCAGGTACTCGGAGACGATGTCCAGGAAGGCGGTGCGGAACCGCTCGTCGCCGGACCGGAGCTCCTTGCCGTAGAGCCGGACGTCATGGCTGATGAAGCGGGCGTCCTTGTAGGTCTTGACCTCCTCGGCGCCGGCGTCACGCAGGAACGCGTCCGCCCGCCGGTGCACCTCGACCCGGTCGGAGATGCTGCGGATCTCCGCACGCCGGTTGGTGATCGAGGCCGAGCCGTCCTGCGCGTCCTCCCAGATCCACCGGTAGACCGGTTCGGCGAGGACGGAGATTCCGGACGCGAGCGTGTAGGACTTGGCCGAGAAGAAGGTGTCCTCGTAGAAGAGGCCCTCGGGGAAGAAGATCTCGTTCCCGAGCAGGAAGTCCCGTCGGTAGAGCTTCGCCG
Source organism: Streptomyces sp. BBFR51 (assembly GCF_044591655.1). Lineage (NCBI taxonomy): Bacteria > Bacillati > Actinomycetota > Actinomycetes > Kitasatosporales > Streptomycetaceae > Streptomyces > Streptomyces sp. BBFR51. Next base: position 2,925,564 of record NZ_CP172448.1, read on the forward strand.
CGGCGATGGGGTCGTTGATCAGCTCGGGCCAGTTCCGGATGCCGTCCACGCTCCGGTCGGCGCCGTAGAGCAGGGGCTGCCACACGTGCGTCGTGCCGCGTTGCGGGTTGACCCGGTTGGCGCGGCCGGCGGTGATGTCCGCACCGGTGTTCCGGGCCGACTCCAGCAGCAGCTCGCACGCCTTGACTGGCAGTTCGTCGTCGGAGTCGAGGAACATGACGTATTCGCCGCGTGCGGCACGAATTCCGTCGTTTCGGGGGGCACCCACGCCCCCGCTGTTGGTCTGCCTGGATATGAGCCTCAGGCGTGGGATTCGGTCCGCGTAACTTTCCGCGACCACCCGGCTGCTGTCCTGGGAGGCGTCATCCACGACCAGGACCTCGAGATCCTGGCATGTCTGCACGACCAGGGAGTCGAGGGCCCGGCCAAGGGTGGCCGCTGCGTTATACGCGGGGACGATGACGGTGATGCTCGGTACAGCATCCACGCGCGGGGACATCACGCCTCCAGTACCAGGGATGAAAGTCGAGATCGCAGCTCCCACCCCGTGGAGGGCGCCCGAACCTCGGCTCGCGCGGCAAGGGGACTCCCGGAGGGACCGAGCCACGGGGCCGTGTCGGGCGGCAAAGGCCGAGCATCGCGGGGCAGCGACTGACTATTGAGCAGATTAACTCACCTGATGTGTCAACCCCACCGAAAAATGCCCCCAAGTCGGGCACAAGCCTGCCTATCGGCCAACCGTTTGTGATTCACAACACAAGAGTCCGTGAGCACCGCAACCATCCGCGGTAGACCATTGTCTTAAGTCTGAGAGAACGGCGTATGGTTGGCCGCGCCCGGCCCACACAGCGGTGACATTTCACTGGTGGATACCGTGGTACGCGGGCGGTGTCTTCACCGGTGAGCCCTCAATGGATCCACCCATCCGCGTCCGTGGCACGACCGACCACCCCCGCGTGCCCCTCGGTGTCTCGCCGAGGGCAACCCCTGAAAGGGCTTCCTCCTAACCATGGACATACCTCCGCTCGCGGAAGTGCGCCGCCTCACTGAGAAGAAGCGGGACGCCTGGTGGACCGTCCTCCTCGTCGATCCGGTGGCCACGCCGCTGGTGCGGTGGACGGCCAAGTGGACCAGGGTCACGCCGAACCAGATCACGTGGGCGGCGCTCGTGCTCGGTATAGGTGCGGCGGTCTGCTTCGCCCAGGGCGAGTGGCTGTGGCTGGCCGTCGGCGCGGCCATATACCACGTCAGCTTCATCCTGGACTGCATGGACGGGAAGCTGGCCCGCCTCACCGGGAACGGATCCGAGTTCGGCGCGTGGCTCGACTACGTCTTCGACCGCATCCGGGTCCTCATCTGCGCCATCGCCCTCATGAACGGCCAGTACGAGCGTACCGGCGACGTGGCCTACGTCTGGTTGGCCCTGGTCGTCGTGTTCCTGGACGCGCTCCGCTACATCGACGCGCTGCAGATCTTCAAGGTGCGCCAGGGCATGCGTGCCAAGCTCCTGCAGGCTGCCGGGCAGGTCGCCGAGGTGACCCAGGCTCCCGCGCCCCAGGGGGATTTGGCCGACCGCATCGCCGCCGAGGCCAGGAACGAGCCCGACGGCGTCGAAGCCGTCGACGACGACAAGGCGGAGGACCACTCGTCCGCCGACCAGGCCGACGTCCCGTCGCTGGGCGCCGTCACGCAGCAGTCGTTCGTCCGCCGGTTCACCCAGTACACGAAGATCCGCGACTTCCTGATCAACCGCCGCATCCGCACCCATCTGGTCAGTGGCATCGAGTTCCAGATGGCGGTGTTCATCATCGGCCCGCTCGTGGGCGCGATCATGGGTGTGACCATCGCAGCCGGTGCGCTGCTGGTGCTGTTCGAACTCGCCATCATCTACAAGCTGATGCTGTCGACCCGCGACTTCGAGCGTGCGATGGCCTCGTACAACCGTATCCTGGCCGAGCACGCGGCCGACGCGCCGGAGCAGGTCAGGGTGGGGGCCCCGGCCGACGCCTGACGCCCTCCCCTCGTACCCGGTACACCGCGGCGCCGGTCTCCCAGCATCCTGGAGACCGGCGTCGGCGTGTTCCCGGTCCCGGCCGTCGAAGGGCGCCCGCCCTCCCCCGCACTCTCAGTACTGGAGCCTTCGGTGACGGACCAGCACGCGTACGACGCCGCCCTCATCGTGCCCTGTTACAACGTGGTGGAGCATCTGTCCGCCTTCCTGGCGTCGGTCGCCGCCCTGGACGGATTCGACCGGACCCAGGTGATCCTGGTCGACGACGGGTCGACGGACGGCACGCACGAGTTGCTCGCCACGTTCGCCGACCGGCATCCGCACGTGCGGCTGATCACCCAGCCCAACAAGGGCCCCGGCGCCGCCCGCAATCGCGGTCTGCGCGAGGTCCGCGCCGGACACGTGGCGTTCGCCGACGCCGACGACGTGCTGGTGCCCGACGGGCTTTCGGCCATGCTGGCCTCCGCCCGGACCAACGACGCCGACCTGGTCGTGGCGGACTTCACCAATGTGCCGCTGCGGCCGTACGGCCGCTGGAAGCGCTACTTCGGCGGCGGCGACCGGTGTGTCGAGAGCATCACCGACTACCCGGACCTGGTCTTCTCCGCGAGCGTGTGGAACAAGCTGTTCTCCGTGCCGTTCCTGCGGCGCACCGAGGCCGTCTTCCCCGAAGGTGTGCTGTTCGAGGATGCGTGGTTCAGCATCCCGTGCCTGCTGTCGGCACGTCGCGTGAACCTGCTCGACCGCTCCGTCTACCTCTACCGGCAGCGCGGCGACGGCTCGTCGATCATGGACTCGCTGCGGCGGAACGTGGGCAACTACCGCGACCATCTCGACCTCAACCTGCACCTGCTCGACGTGGGCGGGCGCCACGGCCCCGAAGTGCGACGGCTGATGGAGCGCTACGCGGCCTTCACCTATCTCGGCTTCCTCAGAAGGCTGCCCGAGGCTCCGCCCGAACTCGATCTCGCGGCACTCCTGCCCGACGTGGGCCGGCTCTACCGGGGTATCCGCGACGACGTGCTGCGGGAGTTCGTCGCGAGCCGCCGGGACGCGGCACTGCAGACGGCGGCGAAGTCGGACGGTCTCGGCGACTGGCTCGCCGCTCCCCGGCCACTGCTGTCCGAGGACGACCGGCCGGCCGATCGCGAGTGGCGGGACCTGCCGCTCAACCCCGCAGTCACCGCCCATGACGGCCCGCCCCGCTACCGGCTGAACGGCGACCGCGTCGAACTCAGCGGTGCGGTCACCCCACTCGACGGCGCCGGATTCGGTTCCCGTTGGACCTCCAGTACGACGCCGATCAGCGCCGTACTGGACACCGCGGTGAGCCCGGCCCGCACTCATCGCGGTGTCGCGCTGCTCCAGACGCTGCCGGCGTCCACGCTCAACGTGGCCACCCTGCGGATCTCCGAGGGTGGCGTGCTGACGCTGTCGCTGCCGCGCGTGGAGGCGCTGCCGGGCTGGGTCGACCTGTCGGCGATGACGTGGCCGCTGCCGGAGCCGGTAACGTCCGGCTGACCGGCGGCGGCGCCGCGAGCACGTCTCCTACGAGGAGAAGGGGTCGAACTCCGCGTACTCGCCGTCCGCCTCGTCCTTCTCGGCCTGCCGGTCCCGGCGCCGCTGAGCGGCGGGACGCGGCTCCTCGAAGCGGTGGTCCTCGCCGCGGCGGCCGAGCATCTCGGCACCGGCCGTCACCGACGGCTCCCAGTCGAAGACGACCGCGTTGTCCTCGGGGCCGATGGCCACGCCGTCGCCGTTGCGGGCGCCCGCCTTCATCAACTTGTCCTCGACACCGAGGCGGTTGAGCCGGTCGGAGAGGTAGCCGACGGCCTCGTCGTTGTTGAAGTCAGTCTGGCGCACCCAGCGTTCGGGCTTCTCGCCGCGCACCCGGAACAGGCCGTCCTCCTCGCGGGTGACGGTGAACCCGGCGTCGTCGACGGCCTTGGGCCGGATGACGATCCGCGTGGACTCGTCCCTGGGCCGCGCGGCACGCGCCTGGGCGACCAGCTCGGCCAGCGCGAAGGACAGCTCCCTGAGGCCCATGTGGGCCACCGCCGACGCCTCGAAGACCCGATAGCCGCGCGCCTCCAGGTCCGGCCGGACCATCTCGGCGAGGTCCTTGCCGTCGGGTACGTCGATCTTGTTGAGGACGACGATCCGGGGCCGGTTGTCCAGGCCGCCGTACTCGCTGAGCTCGGCCTCGATGATGTCCAGGTCGGAGACCGGGTCGCGCTCGGACTCCAGCGTCGCCGTGTCCAGGACGTGCACCAGTACGCTGCACCGCTCCACGTGCCGCAGGAACTCCAGACCGAGGCCCTTGCCCTGGCTGGCACCGGGGATGAGTCCGGGGACGTCCGCGACGGTGTACACGGTCTCGCCGGCCGTCACCACGCCCAGGTTCGGGACGAGCGTCGTGAAGGGGTAGTCGGCGATCTTCGGCTTGGCCGCGCTCAGCACGGAGATCAGCGAGGACTTGCCGGCGCTCGGGTAGCCGACCAGCGCCACGTCGGCGACGGTCTTCAGCTCCAGGTGGATGTCCTGGAGGTCACCGGGCTCGCCGAGCAGCGCGAAGCCGGGCGCCTTGCGCCGCGCGGAGGCGAGTGCCGCGTTGCCGAGGCCGCCCCGGCCGCCCTGGGCCGCGACGTAGGAGGTGCCGTGGCCGACGAGGTCGGCCAGCACGTTGCCCGCGCCGTCGAGGACGACGGTGCCGTCGGGTACGGGCAGGACCAGGTCCTGGCCGTCCTTGCCGGAGCGGTTGCCGCCCTCGCCTGGCTTGCCGCCCGTGGCCTTGCGGTGCGGGGAGTGGTGGTAGTCGAGGAGCGTGGTCACCGACTGGTCGACGGTGAGGATCACGTCGCCGCCCCGGCCGCCGTTGCCGCCGTCCGGGCCGCCGAGCGGCTTGAACTTCTCACGGTGGACGGAGGCACAGCCGTGGCCTCCGTTACCCGCGGCGACGTGCAGCTCGACGCGGTCCACGAAGGTGGTCATGGGATGTGCCTCCAGTTACTACTTACTGCCGGGAATGTCTCTTGGTCAACACGCGAAAGGCGGACCCGCTTCCCCTGGGGGAAGTGAGGCCCGCCTCGCGAAAGTGTCCGATCAGGCGACCGGAACGATGTTCACGACCTTGCGGCCACGGTGGGTGCCGAACTGCACCGCACCGGCCTGCAGGGCGAACAGCGTGTCGTCGCCGCCACGGCCGACGCCGGCGCCGGGGTGGAAGTGGGTGCCACGCTGGCGGACCAGGATCTCACCCGCGTTGACGGCCTGACCGCCGAAGCGCTTCACGCCGAGCCGCTGGGCATTGGAGTCGCGACCGTTCCGGGTGGACGATGCGCCCTTCTTGTGTGCCATGTCTCCTCAGTCCCTTACTTCGCAGCCGCGGGGATCTCAGTGACCTTGATCGCCGTGTACTGCTGGCGGTGGCCCTGACGACGGCGGTAGCCGGTCTTGTTCTTGTAGCGCAGAATGTCGATCTTCTGGCCCTTGTGGTGGTCCACGACCTCGGCCTGGACCTTGATGCCGGCCAGCACCCACGGGTCGCTGGTCACAGCGTCGCCGTCGACAACGAGCAGGGTCGAGAGCTCGACCGTGTCGCCTACCTGGGCGGTGGAAATCTTGTCAACCTCAACGATGTCGCCGACAGCAACCTTGTGCTGGCGACCACCGCTGCGCACGATGGCGTACACGCGGATCTCACTCTCTCGCTCGGAAACGGCACCCCCGCAGTCCAGCTGCCCGGTACAACACGGGCAGCCTCTCCCGGCCGGGGCCGCGAAGGCCCACACCCGGAAGGGAAAGAGGTTTACGGGGATGTGACGCGTCAGTCGACACGCCGACGATCCAGGTTACGGGGCCCGGCCAGAGGGGTCAAACCGGGTCCGGTGCGGCCGACTGTGCCGTGGCTGACGGCGGTGCCCCGTCGTGGAGCGGATCAGCCGCAGGGAACGTACTGTCCGTTGGCCGTCGCGGCGGTCACCCTGGTGAGGGTCAGTTCCACCGTGGCGCTGCTGGTGCGCCAACAGTTGCCCACCTGCACCGTGGGCGCGTAACACCCCGCGGTTCTCCCCGCTGCGAGGTTGGTGGGTGCGCACCAGACGTCGCCCCCGAGCTGAGACTCGAAGATCACTCTGCCCTTGCTGAGGTACTGGTCCGAAGTCCCCGCGTTCTGGACGACGAGCACCGCCTGTGCACCTCCGGAGCTGTTGGTCACGATGCACGCCTTGAGTTTGATGTGCGCTCTGTCGTTGTGCCCTATGTACGCCCCGCAGCTCCAGTTCGAGTTCGTGGACACCGGCTTCCACTTCACGGTGTCACTGGCGTGGGCCTGAGGAGCGGAGAACAGAACGATCCCCACCATGGCGGCCAGCAGAGCTGACAGACGACGGCGCGCGAACACGGTTCGTATGATGATCATGACGCATTGTCGTATCACGGTGGGGGCGATCCCGGTTCCTGTTCTGGGAACTGCTGGTGACTGACAGGAGGGATTCGGCCAAGGCTTCCCTGCACGACGCCAGGCGGGAGGAGGCCCACTGCCGTCCCCGTATGCTCGGCAGGCGAAGCGGGACAGTGGACGGAAGGCGAACAAGAGTGAACTACAGGGTCCAGCCCAGTGCCCAGGTGGACGCGAGTGCCGAGATCGGTACGGGGAGCAGCGTCTGGGACCTCGCGCAGATCCGCGAGCAGGCCCGCCTCGGTGAGGGCTGCGTCGTCGGGCGGGGCGCGTACATCGGCACTGGCGTGCGCATGGGCGACAACGTCAAGGTGCAGAACTACGCCCTCGTCTACGAGCCGGCCGAGCTGGGAGACGGCGTCTTCGTCGGCCCCGCCGCCGTCTTCACCAACGACCACAACCCCCGTTCCGTCGACCCCGAGGGCCGGCAGAAGCGTGGCGGCGACTGGGAGGCCGTCGGCGTGACGGTGGCCGAAGGGGCGTCCGTGGGGGCACGCTCGGTGTGTGTCGCCCCGGTCCGCGTGGGCCGCTGGGCCATGGTCGCCGCCGGTGCGGTCGTCACCAAGGACGTGCCCGACTTCGCCCTGGTGATGGGAGTGCCGGCCCGGCAGACCGGCTGGGTGGGGCGTGCCGGGCACAAGCTCGTGCAGAAGGAGTCCGAGGTGTGGCAGTGCCCGGAGACGGGTGCACTGTACGACGAGAAGGACGGCGTCCTCACCGAGCGCGACGCCTGACGGGGCCGACACGCGCGTACGCGAAACGGCCCGTGGCCCGCAGGAGCCTTCCTGCGGGCCACGGGCCGTTCTCCGCATCGTCTCGCCGCGTCCGCCCCGTCAGCCGATGCCGAAGACCCGGTCGAACTCTCCACGGACCACCGGCCAGTCCCACGAGGCCAGGGCGTGCTTCTCACTCGCCCGGCAGTGCTGCGACCACGTCTCCTCGTCGGCGGTGACGGCCAGGATCCGGTCCGCGGCCGCCTCCGGAGTGCTCACCACCCAGTCCGCCGGATACAGCGTCGAGGCGCCGTGCTTCTGCCCGGCGAAGAAAGGCCAGTCGCGGACGACGGGGACCGCTCCGCTGGCGGCGCCCTCCATCACACCCACGTGACAGCCCTCACGCACCGAGCTGCTGAGGATGACCCCGATGTCCCGGAGGTTGCCGGGCACGTCGCTGGTGACTCCACGGCGCTCCACCGCTCCCGCTGCCTCCAGCGCGGTCACCTTGCGCCGGAAGGAACGCTCGTAGGCGGCCACCGCCTGACTGGCCTTGGTGTTCATGTCGCCGCCGATCAGCACCAGCCGGTACCGCTCGTCGCGACGGCGCAGCTCCCGGATCACGCGCAGGGCCCACAGGGGGTCCTTGGCAACCTGCCCGATGCCCACCATGCCCACGGTGAATCGGGCGTCGGCGTTCTTCGCGAGAGCGAAGCCCGCGAGGTCCATGCCGTTGTCGACGATGTGTGTACGCGGCGCCTGCGGGCCGGTCAGGGCCGGGACGGAGCCCAGGGCCAGGTCACGGATGTGGTCCGCGACGAAGACCAGGTCGTCGACGCGGGAGAAGTCCGTCAGCCGGGGCCAGTGGGAGAACGCCTCATAGCTGTGCAGCCGCACCACGATGCGGGCGGTACCCGGGTCCACTGAGGTGAACAGCGCCGCCGCGGCGGCACACCAGTCGATGAAGACCGTATCCGCCCAGTCGAGGTGGGGGCGCAGGTGCTGCTCGGCGGTGAAGCCGTACATCGGGTCGCCGCCGAGACGGTACTCCATGAGCCGCCGGCGGTTGCCGGCGAGTCGCTTGATGCCGGGATGGTCGGCGATGTCGAGGAACTTCAGCTCGACGTCCGGGTTCGACTCGTAGTGGTTCCTGATCAGGCCGAGGAAGTTGTCGTTGCCGTCCGTCACGACCAGCAGTCGGCGCGGTCGGCCGGGCTCCGGTGCTGCCGCCGGACGGGACCGGCCGCGTTCCCCCGCCACAACGGACGCGGCCGTCGACGCAGCGGTCAGCCGGGCGAACTCCGCTGCCCGACCGGTCAGCGGGCTCTCGCGCTGATCGATGTGGGCCACCCGGTGGAAGGCCGTGGTCAGGGCATGGTTGACGAACTCGGCGGCACCTGCCGGGTCCTGCGTCTCGTACAGGTGATCGGCATGGGCGAGGTCCGCCTCGGCCGAGGCCAGCAGGGTGTCCGGCGTCGATCCCTGCACCAGCGCACGCCGAGTCGCCGCGCGCAGTACCTCGGAGCGCGCCCGGGTGTCGCGCAACCTGCTTGCCGTCGCGGACGCGGTCGCCAGCGCCGCCTGGTTCCGCTTCGTGGCGAACAGCCCCACCACCAGGTTGCGGGTCATGTCGACGCGGGTCTTCTCGCTCAGCGGCAGGAGCGGCACGCGCCGGGCGAGGGCCGCACCGACCTTGCTGCCCAGCAGCTTCTCGTTCCCGAGGAGCAGGGCAAGGTCCGAGGAACTCTCCTCCTGCCTGCCGTCCGACTCGCTCTGCTGCTCGGCGAGGGGCGGCCGGGCCGTCCCGTCGCGCAGCGCCTGTGCGATGCGCTGCGCCGCGGCGAAGCCCACGCACGCGTGCGCCCCCGGGTTGAGCCGGGCCAGTTCCCAGGCGCTGTAGTAGGCCTTGGCGTCGACCGCGACGATCACGTCGGCGGCCTTGGTCAGACGCAGTACGTCCTGGTCAGCGCCTACATAGGCCCAGAAACGCTCGTTCGGGTGGACCTCAAGGGCGTGAGCCCGGGCTCGCCAGTCCAGGTTGGCGCCGTCCGTCGCCACCCGTCGCACGCTGTCCAGTCCCCAGTCGGCGTCGATGGCGCGCTCGGAGAAGGTGCCGACGACATGAACGCGCGCGTCGATCTCCTTCAGCTCGGCGACGAACGCGGAGAGGGTGTCGGTGTTGGGCGTGCGCCCCACCACGACGAGCACGTCCATCACGATTCTACCTTCTCCTTGGTCGCGGAAGCCGCTCCGGTGACCAGTTCCGTCAGAGCCTGCACCGCGGGCCTCATGAGGGCACCGCGCTCATAGGCCTCGCCGTGTGCACGTGCCGCCCGGCGCTGCCCGTCGGTGGCCGAGACGGCGAGGTGGGCTGCGCGGCAGAAGGACTCCGTCAGCTTGTCGACGTCGAGTCCGTGCGCACCGGTCCACAGGGGGTGACCGTCCAGGAGATGGGACGCGTCGTGCTCCCGCTCGTGCATGGACACGATCGGAAGGCCGGTGCTCATGTACTCGTAGACCTTGCCGGAGGTCATGTGCCGACCGCCCAGGATGACGAGCACCAGGGCGTCCCAGCCGCCGTAGACCTCGCACACCTCGGCCTTGGGTACCGGGCCGTCCACCACGACCCCGTCGTCGGCGGCCTGGCGCAGCAGCTCCATGTGCCTGTTGGCCCCGCGGTTGGCACCGACCCCGATGTGGCCGCGCACCTCCAGCCTGGCCGAGGCGACCAGCGGGTCACGGACCCGTGCGGCCCTCCAGGCCTCCAGGACCTTCTCCAGCAGCCGTACCGAGAAGCTGACCGTGCCCAGGTGACCGAAGACCAGAGGGTCATCGGCGGACCGCTGCCGGGCCGGTAGATCCACGCTGTCGGCGTCGTAGCCGTTGCGGACGACGTGTACGCGGCCGCGGTGTTCGGGATAGCGGTTTCGGTAGTGCTCGGCGATGGGATCGTTGACACACCAGAAGGACACCGCGTCGGCGATGACCCGCTCTTCCCACTTGCCCGCTTCGGAGTCCCGGGGGAAGGCCTCCACGTCGTCCACCACGTCGACGGACCAGCCGTCCCGGAAGTCCACCGCGTAGGGAACGTCGCATTCCTCGTACAGGCGCCGGATGGCGGCCAGTTGGACATACGGGACGCAGCTGGCCAGGGAGAGCGTCACCGGGTTCTCCCGGTGGATGCGCAGCGCTGCCTCTTCGAGTTCGTACCGCCAGCCGCCGAAGACGGGGTCGGGGAAGACGGTTGACGCCCGTTCCCGCATGGCGGTGTGCCACGGCTGCGGATCGATGGCCCGTGCCCGGGAGAACTGACGCAGGTCGGTTTCCAGGTCTTCCCGGGACAACGGCAGCTTCAGGATGTCGATCCGGGGGTCGACGGACGCGAGGAGCGTCTGGTCGATGCCGCAGTCACCCAGCCATCCCTCGTCCTCGATGGTGACGACGGTGACCCGCCATCCCAGCGACGCGAACTGATTGGCGGTCTCACGCATGCGGAAGACACAGCTCTTGGCCGCGGGCGGGAAACCAATGGCGAAGTACAACAGGTGGGGGCGGTCGTCCGCCTCGGGTCTTGCGGGAGCGGTAGACAAGAGAGCTTCCTCGGCTGGAAAGTGCGGGGTGGGCGCGGGCATCCGGTCCGCCTGTGTCAGCCCCCGATGACGACCCGCCGCACGCCCTCCCAGCGGGTCGGGTCGGTGGTGCGGCGGCCGTCGACCAGGACGCGGACGTCGGGCAGGTCGGTTGCGGACAGCTCGCGGTACTCGGCGTGGTCGGCCTGAAGGATCGCGGCGGTCACGGTCTGGCCCTCGTGCGGGGGCAGACCGTGCGCCGTCAGTTCCTCGGCGGTGTACATCGGGTCGGAGACGTAGGGCACCGCACCGCGCTCGCGCAATGCTTCCACCGTGCCGTAGACCCCGGAGAACGCGGTCTCCTTGACACCGCCGCGATAGGCAGCGCCCAGCACCAGGACAGCAACGCCGGTCAGGTCGCCGTGCGCGGCCGCGAGGAGGTCGACGGCGTACGACGGCATCGCGGCGTTGGCCTCGCGCGCGGCGCGGACCACGGTGGCCTGCGGGTCGTTCCACAGGTACATCCGGGGGTAGATCGGGATGCAGTGGCCGCCGACGGCGATGCCCGGCTGGTGGATGTGGCTGTAGGGCTGGCTGTTGCAGGCCTCGATGACCTTCTTGACGTCGATGCCCGCGGTGTCGGCGAAGCGCGCGAACTGGTTGGCCAGACCGATGTTGACGTCGCGGTAGGTGGTCTCGGCGAGCTTGGCCATCTCGGACGCCTCCGAAGTGCCCAGGTCCCACACGCCGTTGGGCCGCGGCAGGTCGTCTCGCTCGTCGAAGTCGAGAACCTGCCGGTAGAAGTCCACGCCCCGCAGCGTCGACGCCTCGTCGATGCCGCCGACGAGCTTAGGGTAGCGCCGCAGGTCGGCGAAGACCCGGCCGGTGAGGACCCGCTCCGGGGAGAAGACCAGGTGGAAGTCCTCGCCCGCCCGCAGTCCGGAGCCCTCGGCCAGCATCGGCGCCCAGCGGTCACGGGTGGTACCGACGGGCAGCGTGGTCTCGTACGACACCAGGGTGCCCGGCTTCAGCCCTTGGGCGATCGCTTTGGTGGCCGCGTCCATCCAGCCGAAGTCCGGCACACCCTCGGCGTCCACGAACAGCGGCACGACCACGACGACGGCCTCCGAGCGGGCCACCGCGTCGGCGGTGTCGGTGGTGGCGGTGAGCAGCCCCTCGTCGACGGCCCGCTTGAGCCGGACGTCGAGGTCGTGCTCGCCGGGGAAGGGCTCGGTGCCGGCGTTGACCAGTTCGACGACCTTCTCGTTGACGTCGGCGCCGATCACGCGGTGGCCCTTGGACGCGAACTGCACGGCGAGCGGCAGGCCGATCTTTCCCAGGGCGACTACGCAGATGTTCATGGGCGGGTTGCCTCTTTCTCGCAACGTTCTGCGGGACCGGGACACGGGGTCCGGACCGGAAACGGTGGGCTGTGCTTCAGACCCCGGACGGCACGGCGTCCTCGGCCGTGTCCAGCCGCACGGTGGCGCCGCTCTCGGCGGACGCGAGCACCGCGGCGGCCACCTCGACCGTCCGCATGCCCTCGCGCAGGGTGGAGATCTCGTGCGAGCGGCCGAGCACGGCGTCCCGGAAGAACTCGTGCTCGACCAGGAGCGGCTCCCGCTTGGGGATCGCGTAGCGGATCATGTCGCCCTCGGCGACACCGCGGAACGCCCGCAGGGCCTCCCATTCGGTCGCGACGGCCGCGTTGGAGTGGAAGGTCAGGTCCGCGGTGAGGGTGTCGGCGACGAAGCAGCCGCGCTCACCGGTGACCGAGGTGAATCGTTCCTTGAGCGGGCTCAGCCAGTTGACCAGGTGGTTGACCATGGTGCCGTCGGCCAGCTGCCCGACGGCGGCGACCATGTCCTCGTGCGGCCGGCCGCTCTTGGAGACGGTGTGCGCGGAGACCGACACATACGGTGTGCCGGTGACCCACGCGGTCAGGTCGATGTCGTGGGTGGCCAGGTCCTTGACCACACCCACGTCGGCTATGCGGTGCGGGAAGGGGCCCTGGCGGCGGGTCACGACCTGGAACACCTCGCCCAGTTCGCCCGCCTGCAGCCGTGCGCGCAGGTTCTGCAGAGCCGGGTTGTAGCGCTCGATGTGACCGACACCGGCCACCAGGCCGCGGGCCTCGAACGCCTCGACCATGCGCCGGGCGCCCTCGACGGTGTCGGCCACCGGCTTCTCGACCAGGGCGTGCACCCCGGCCTCGGCGAGCCGCAGGCCGATCTCCTCGTGAAGCGCGGTGGGACAGGCCACCACCGTGTAGTCGACGCCCTGTGCGATGAGCTGCTCGACGGTCTCCAGGACGGGCACCCCGCGCGCGACGCCGAACTTGTCGCCCATCGGGTCGACCACGGCGACCAGGTCCACGCCGTCGAGTTCGGACAGGACTCTGCAGTGGTGGCGGCCCATCGACCCCAGGCCGACGAGGCCGGCCCGCAGTTTCTTGTTGCTCACAGGGCTGCTCCCAGGCTGTTCACGGCTTCGACGATGCGCGTGAGATCGGCATCGGTCAGCGACGGGTGGACCGGCAGGGACACGACCTGGGCCGCGGCCCGCTCGGTCTCCGGCAGGTGCCAGGTCCGGCCGAGCTTCTGGTCCGGCTCCCAGTACGGCCTGAGCCGGTGGATGGGAGTGGGGTAGTAGACGGCGTTGCCCACTCCGGCGGCCGTGAGCCGCTCCTGAAGGACGTCCCGGTCCATGCCCTCGGGCACCCGCACCGTGTACTGGTGGTAGACGTGCCGCGCGCCCTCGGCGACCGGCGGGGTGACCAGGGTGGTGATGTGCTCGTCGAGATGGGCCGCGTTGGCGCGGCGGCGGTCCGTCCAGTCCGCCAGCCGGCCGAGCTGCACGCGGCCGACGGCGGCGGCCACGTCCGTCATCCGCATGTTGGCGCCGACGATCTCGTTCGCGTAGCGCTGCTCCATGCCCTGGTTGCGCAGCAGGCGCAGGGTGCGTGCCAGTTGGGCGTCGGCGGTGCTGACCATGCCGCCCTCCAGGGCATGCATGTTCTTGGTCGGGTAGAAGCTGAAGGTCCCCGCGGTCCCGAAGGCGCCGACCGGCGTTCCGTTCAGCCCCGCGGCGTGCGCCTGGCAGGCGTCCTCGACGACGGCGAGGCCGTGCTTCTCGGCGATCGGCGTCAGGCGGTCCATGGCCGCCGGGTGCCCGTACAGGTGGACCGGCATGATGGCGGCGGTGCGCGGCGTGACGGCCGCCTCGACCGCGGCCGGGTCCAGGCAGAAGCTGCCGGGTTCGATGTCGGCGAAGACCACGTCGGCGCCCACCAGCCGCACGGCGTTGGCGGAGGCCGCGAAGGAGAACGACGGCACGACGACCTCGTCGCCCGGGCCGATGCCGAGCGCCATCAGCGTCAGGTGGAGCGCGGAGGTCCCGGAGTTCACGGCGACGCAGTGGCGTCCGTCGACGAGTTCGGCGAACTCCGACTCGAAGGCGGCCACTTCGGGCCCCTGTACGACACGTCCGCTGCGCAGCACACGCACGGCGGCCTCGATCTCCTCCTCGCCGATCACCGGCCGGGCGGCCGGGATCGACTCAAGGGCGTCAGTCATCGACGTCCCTCCTCTTCAACGGCCTCGTGGGCGCTCGGCTTGCAGGGATCAGGAAGTGGACAGCGCCGGGTACGGCAGTCCGCGGCCCGAGGGTCGCCGACGCCCGGCGGAGGCGAACAGCTGTTCTGCGGCCCCCCGGTCCCCCCGGTGCTCCGCGGAACGGACAGCCGTGAGTGGGAAGTGGTCCTGACGTACTCGCCGGCTGCGGTGGTCGACGCCCCTGATCGGCAGCCGACACCGCCGGTCAGATTATCAGGAGATATACCCGTGTTCCCCTGGGTGTTACTTCGTCGCAACCTTCCCGGCCGCCAGGCCGACGGGAGGAGTGGCCGGGCGGGTACGCCGCCAACCTGTAGGGCACCTGTGCCCCGCCCGTGCACCGTACGACCTGGGGCGTACAACACCACGGCGCGGGTCCCGCCGGGACCCGCGCCGTGGTGTTACCGCGTGACTGTGCCGCCGTCAGTCCTGCGTCAGTCCTCCGTCGGGGCGGTGACCGAGGACGGTGCCTGCTGGGCGGCGGCCGCGGTCTTCTTCGACGCCGTCTTCTTGGCCGTGGTCTTCTTGGCGGTCGTCGTCTTGGCCGCCTTCTTGGCCGTGGCCTTCTTCGCGGTCGTCGTCTTCTTGGCCGCGGTCTTCTTGGTGGCGGCCTTCTTCGCCGTCGCCTTCTTGGCCGTCTTGCGGGCCGCCGCCTTCTTGGCCGGGGCGGCCTCGGCGTCGGGCTGCGCGTCCGGTGCCTCCTCCGCCGGGGCCGACGGGACGACCATCACGGCCGCCTCCTCGGACGCCGTGGAGGTGGTGGGCTTGCGCACCGCCCGGCGCCGCGGGCGGGCCGGGGCCGCGCTCTCGGCCGCCGTGCCCGACGGCTCCGTGGCCGCCTCGGCGGCGGCCTCGGCCTCGGGTGCCTGCTCGGACGCCGCGGTCTCCGGGACCGTCAGTACGGCGGCCTCGGCTCCCGTGGGCGAACCGGCCGGTGCGGACACCTTCCGGGTGGCCCGACGCCGGGTACGGCCCTTGGGCGCCGCCTCCTCGGCCACGGGCGCAGGGGCCTCGGCCGGAGCCGGAGCCGGGGCGCCGGAGACGGCGTCCTCGACGGCGGCGGGCTCGGCCAGCACCTCGGCGGCGGCCTCGCGCCGCACGGGACGCTCGACCTCCTCCTTCGCCGTGACGTCCTGCGCGGTCGGGGCATCCGCGCGGGCGGCCTCGCCCTTCGCGGCCTTGGGCGCACCCGCCGGGGCGGACGCCCGCCGGCCGGTACGACGCCGCCCGCGACCGCGCGTGGCGGCGGCCTCGGCCTCCGCGGCGCTGCTGTACAGCTCCTCGTCCGCGCTGAAGTCGGGCGCCGGGAGGGCGACCGGCTCGGCCACCTCGGCGGCCACCTCGGACTCGGACTCGGTGTCCACCTCCTGCTCCGCGGTCGGCCCGGTCTCGACCCCGGCCACGGCCTCGTGCTCGTGCGGCTGGTCGGCACCGGCACGCGCCCGCTTGCTGCGGCGCTTGCTCCCGCCCCCGCCACCGGCGGCGGCCGGCTGGTCGAGGTGGACGATGACACCGCGACCGTTGCAGTGGACGCAGGTCTCCGAGAAGGACTCCAGCAGACCCTGGCCGACCCGCTTGCGGGTCATCTGGACCAGACCCAGCGAGGTCACCTCGGCCACCTGGTGCTTGGTCCGGTCCCGGCCCAGGCACTCCAGCAGGCGCCGCAGCACCAGGTCACGGTTGGACTCGAGCACCATGTCGATGAAGTCGATGACGATGATGCCGCCGAGGTCGCGCAGCCTGAGCTGGCGCACGATCTCCTCGGCCGCCTCCAGGTTGTTCCTGGTGACCGTCTCCTCGAGGTTGCCGCCCTGACCGGTGAACTTGCCGGTGTTGACGTCGACGACGATCATCGCCTCGGTCCGGTCGATCACCAGCGAACCGCCGCTGGGCAGCCAGACCTTGCGGTCCAGCGCCTTGGCGAGCTGCTCGTCGATCCGGTACGTGGCGAAGACGTCGACCTCGCTGGTCCACTTGGACAGCCGGTCGGCGAGGTCCGGCGCCACATGGGCCACGTAGCCGTGGATGGTCTGCCAGGCCTCGTCGCCGCTGACGACGACCTTGGTGAAGTCCTCGTTGAAGATGTCGCGCACGACGCGGACGGTCATGTCCGGCTCGCCGTAGAGCAGCGTGGGCGCGCTGGAGCTGCCGCCGCTCTTCGCCTTCTTCTGGATGTCCTCCCACTGCCCCTGGAGCCGCTCGACGTCACGGCGCAGCTCGTCCTCGCTGGCGCCCTCGGCGGCGGTGCGCACGATGACGCCCGCGTCCTCGGGGACGATCTTCTTAAGGATCGTCTTCAGCCGGGACCGCTCGGTGTCGGGCAGCTTGCGGCTGATGCCGGTCATCGAGCCCTCGGGCACGTAGACCAGGTAGCGGCCGGGCAGCGAGACCTGGCTGGTCAGGCGGGCACCCTTGTGGCCGATCGGGTCCTTGGTGACCTGCACGAGGACCGACTGGCCGGACTTGAGGGCGGACTCGATGCGGCGCGGGCCGCCCGACATGCCCAGCGCCTCGAAGTTGACCTCACCGGCGTACAGGACGGCGTTGCGGCCCTTGCCGATGTCGATGAAGGCGGCCTCCATCGACGGCAGCACGTTCTGCACCTTGCCGAGGTAGACGTTGCCGACGTACGAGGTGGCCTGCTCCTTGTTGACGTAGTGCTCGACGAGCACCCCGTCCTCCAGGACGCCGATCTGGGTGCGCTCGCCGTGCTGGCGGACGACCATGACGCGCTCGACGGCCTCACGGCGGGCCAGGAACTCGGCCTCGGTGATGATCGGCACGCGCCGGCGGCCCTGCTCGCGGCCCTCCCGGCGGCGCTGCTTCTTGGCCTCCAGACGGGTCGAGCCCTTGATGGACTGCACCTCGTCGGACGGCTCAGCCTTCGGCCGGGGCTCGCGGACCTTGACCACGGTGCGCTCGGGGTCGTCGGTGGAGGAGGACTCGGAGTCGCCCGAGCCGTCCCCGGCCCGGCGGCGACGGCGACGGCGGCGACGGCTGCTGCTGGAGCCACCGCTCTCGCCGGAGGCGTCCTCGCCGTCCTCGGCGTCCTCGTCCGCCTGCTCGGCGGTGTCCGCGGCGTCCCTGTCGGCCCTGTCGGCCCGGTCGCCCTCGGCGGCCGTGTGCTCGGCTTCGCCGTCCGTCAGGTCACCGTCGGCGGAGTCACCGCGGCGACGGCGACGGCCGCCCCGGCGACGGCGGCGACGCGAGCCGGACTCCTCGAAGCCGTCGGCGTCGTCCTGGTCCTCGCCCGACTCGTCGGAGTCGGCGTCGGCGTCGGAGTCGCTCTCGGCCTCGGCGTCCGTGCCGCTCTTGGCAGCCGGCTCGTCCTGTGCGACGGCGGCGGTGGCGGTGGCGCGCTCCTCGGCGGCCTCCTCGGCCGCGGCACCCCGGCGCTTGCGGCGGCGCCGCGATGCGGCGGGCTGCTCCTCCTGAACCTCCTGGGGCTCCCGGGACTCCTCGACCGCCTTCACGGGCTCGGTACCGGCTGCCTCCGCGGCGGCCTCGGCGGCGGCCCGCTCGGGCGTCTGGAACTGGGGCTCGGCGAACACGGGCGCCTGGAACACGGCGACCGCGGGACGCGACGGACGCTTGGGAGCCTCCGCCTCGTCGGAGGCCGCGGCGGCGGTCTGCGCCGGGGCGGCGAAACCGGAGGCGGCCTTACGGGTGGACCGGCGGCGCGCACGACGCGGAGCGGCGTCCTCGACGGGCTCGGCGGGCGCGGCGGTCTCAGGAGCCTTCGCGGTCTCGGGCTCGGCGGCAGGCGCCGGTTCACTCACCTCGGCGGCGGCCTCGGCGGGCGCCTCGCTCGGAGCGGACACGCGGCGCGTCGCACGACGGCGGGCACGGCCCTTGGGCGCGGCCTCCTCGGCCTCGGCGGGCGCGGGCGCCTCGACGGGCTCCGGGGCCACCGCGGCGGCCTCGGCGGCGTCCGGCTCGGTGGCGGAGGTCACGCTGCGCGTGGCACGACGCCGGGTGCGGCGCGGAGCGGCACCCTCGGTGGCCTCATCGGCCTCGGCGGCGGGCTCGGGCGCGGCGGACCGCGCCGGTGTCTCGGCGGCCGCGGACGCGGAGACGACCGTCTCGGCCGCCTCAGCCGACGTCGGGGTCCCGACTGGCGCGGAGGCACGGCGTACCGCACGGCGCCGCGGCCGGGCGGCGGCCACGGGCTCCGGTGCCGTCTCGGGGGTCTCGGCGGCGCTCTCTTCGGCGTCCGCCTCCTCGGCCTCGTCGGCCACCGGGGTCACCTCGGCCGGCGCGACGGTCTCCGCCGGCGCCTCGGAGCCACCGGCCGGCGGACCCGCCGGGCGGGACGCGGCCCTGCGCCGACGACGCGGCGGCAGGGTGTCGCTGGGGGTGTTCGAATCGGAGTCCGTCGAGGGGTTCGACGACTCGGTGGGTTCGGTCGGTTCGAGCATGCGGGGGTTTCTCCCGTCAGGCTCCCGGGCGCCGCGCCTGGTCCGGCATCGATCATGTCGACCACCGGTGACGTCCGCGGCTCGCGCGATGCGCGGTCGCCGCCGTCCGGGGCGCGGGCGCCGCTCGGAAGCTCTCCGTGTCTTGTCTCACCGGTTCCGTACCCCTTGTCGGGCACGGCCTGGCGAAAGTCTTGTGGTGGGTGCGCTGCCCGACCCAGGTGGCTCCCGAGTTCGAGGGCGGCGCTACGACGTCCGTCCCTACGCGGAACCTTCCTTACGCCGACGCCTTCGCGGCGGCGGAAGCGGCGGCCGGTTGCGACTCGGGCGCTTCTGCCTCGCGGTCGGGCGCGAGCGGGTCGGTCACCGCACCGGTCTCTTCATCGAACAGCCCCTGCGCCAGCCTGGTCACCGCTGCGGGGACCGGCGGCGCCAGGTCGGCCACGGCGCGAAGACCGGACAGGACGTCGTCGGGTCGTACGGCAGGCGTCACGTGCCGAACAACCAGCCGCAGTATCGCACAGGGCTGGTCGGTCGGCCTATCAGCCGGTGAACCGTGCGTGGTGACGCTCTCGAGACACACGACCGCGGAGCGGGTGTCGAAGGTACGCACGCCGTTCTTCGTACGGCGCTGGACCTCCACCGCGGGGGCCGCGTTGAAGGCCGCGACAGCGCCTTCGGCCTCCGCGGACTCCACACCGGCCAGCCGCAGCTCCCACACGGAGGCCGTCAGCCGGTCGGCGAGCCCGGAGGTCCGGGCCTCGACCGCGTCGACGACGTCGAGCCCGGTGGGCAGCGACTCGTCGAGCAGCAGCCTGAGCTGCTCCGGGTCGCGCGCTGCGGTGAGCGCGATCTCCAGGTACTCCGCCTCACTGCCCGTGCCGGTGGGTGCGGCATTGGCGTACGACACCTTCGGGTGCGGGGTGAACCCCGCCGAGTACGCCATCGGCACCTCGGCGCGGCGCAGCGCACGCTCGAAGGCGCGCTGGAAGTCACGGTGGCTGGTGAACCGGAGGCGGCCGCGCTTGGTGTAGCGCAGTCGGATGCGCTGCACCGCGGGAACGGGCGGCGGGCCTTCGGGCTGTCGCTTGCCCAGTGTCGTTCAGTCCTTCGTGAGTGCGGTCGTACTGCTACCAAGAGTACGTGTCTCGGCGGCGGATGGTTCCCGTCGGACCGCCGGCCGCTGCTCGGCCGGCTCTCCGAAGAGCATCCGGCGCACGTCGGCGCGGGCCTGCCGTACGGACAGCCAGGCCGAGGCAAGCGCCTGCCGGGCCGCACGCCCCGCGCTGCGCCCGGCCTCGGCGAGGGGCCGTACGACGGTGTCCCGCACGGCGTGCCCCACCGGCGTCAGGACGCTCCGGTACACCCATCGCGCCGGGTCGGCGACGATCCACCGGAAGAGGGTGCCCAGGAACCGCCCGACGGCGCGCGAGACGTACCCGGCGATCCGCCAGGCGTGCCCGAGGGCGTCCCAGACCTCCCGCCCGACCACCGCGAGCACCCGGCCGACCGGCGCGAGCACCCACCGCCACAGTGCGAGGGCCGGCAGCACCAGCAGCACCCGGACGATCCAGTACAGGACCACGCCGACGCCGGTGACGGCCAGGCCCACACCCCGTGCCACTCCCCTGCCGCACCACAGCAGCCCCCTGCCGCACCAGGCGAGCGCGTGCCCCACCGGGGTCAGCACCCACGCGTAGAGCCATCCGGCGGGTACGGCGACGAGGTACCGCGCGAGCCACGCGAGGCCGGTGTACAGCCCGCGCCCGACGGCGGCGAACACGGCGCCCACACCCCTGCCGCACCACGCGAGCGCGTGCCCCACCGGCGTCAGCACCCACCGGTACACCCACACCGCCGGCAACACGAGCAGCACGTGCCCCAGCCGGCCCAGGCCCTTGGCCAGCGGCACGACGACGTACCGCCACGCCGCGACCAGCGGCCACACGAAGACGGCCCGCGCGAGCCAACCCAGCGCCCGTCCGACGGGCCGCAGCACCGTGTCCCGCGCGAACCGCCCCGCGACGACCAGCACGTCCCACACCATGCGCACCGGTACGACCAGGACCAGCACGACGATCCGCACCGGTATCCGGATCGCCACGGCGAGGCACCCCTCGGCGTCCGACCGCCGCACCGGCTCACCCTGCTCCGCCTGCGGGTTCGCGCCGGGCGCCTTCTCCAAATCCACCATGCACATGAAGACGCCGCGGAACCCGATTCGGATCCCGCGGCGTCGCGCCGTGCGTGTACTACTTCACCACGGACAACGGCAGCAGCTTCTTGCCGGTCGGACCGACCTGAATGGTCGTGTCCATGGCAGGACAGACCCCGCAGTCAAAGCACGGGGTCCAGCGGCAGTCGTCGACCTCGGTCTCGTCGAGGGCGTCCTGCCAGTCCTCCCAGAGCCACTCCTTGTCGAGGCCGGAGTCGAGGTGGTCCCAGGGCAGGACCTCCTCGTAGCCGCGCTCGCGGGTGGTGTACCAGGCGACGTCGACGCCGGTCGGCTCCAGGGCCTTGTCGGCGCAGGCCATCCAGCGGTCGTAGGAGAAGTGCTCGCGCCAGCCGTCGAAGCGGCCGCCGTCCTCGTAGACGGCGCGGATGACGGCGCCGAGCCGGCGGTCGCCGCGGGAGAGGAGGCCCTCGACGATGCCGGGCTTGCCGTCGTGGTAGCGGAAGCCGATGGAGCGGCCGTACTTCTTGTCGCCGCGGATCTTGTCGCGGAGCTTCTGGAGGCGGGCGTCCGTCTCCTCCGCCGACAGTTGCGGGGCCCACTGGAAGGGGGTGTGGGGCTTGGGGACGAAGCCGCCGATCGAGACCGTGCAGCGGATGTCGCCGGAGCCGGAGACCTCGCGGCCCTTGGCGATGACCCGGGTGGCCATGTCGGCGATCTGAAGGACGTCGTCGTCGGTCTCGGTGGGCAGGCCGCACATGAAGTACAGCTTCACCTGGCGCCAGCCGTTGCCGTAGGCCGTCGCGACGGTGCGGATGAGGTCGTCCTCCGAGACCATCTTGTTGATGACCTTGCGGATGCGCTCGGAGCCGCCCTCGGGGGCGAAGGTGAGGCCGGAGCGGCGGCCGTTGCGGGTCAGCTCGTTGGCCAGGTCGATGTTGAAGGCGTCGACGCGGGTGGAAGGGAGGGACAGGCCGATCTTGTCCTCCTCGTACCGGTCGGCGAGGCCCTTGGCGACGTCGGCGATCTCCGAGTGGTCCGCGGAGGAGAGGGACAGGAGGCCGACCTCTTCGAAGCCCGTCGCCTTCAGGCCCTTGTCGACCATCTCGCCGATACCGGTGATGGAGCGCTCGCGCACCGGGCGGGTGATCATGCCGGCCTGGCAGAAGCGGCAGCCGCGGGTGCAGCCGCGGAAGATCTCGACCGACATGCGCTCGTGGACGGTCTCGGCGAGCGGGACGAGGGGCTGCTTGGGGTAGGGCCACTCGTCGAGGTCCATGACCGTGTGCTTGCTGACGCGCCACGGGACGCCGGAGCGGTTGGGTACGACGCGGGCGATACGGCCGTCGGGGAGGTACTCGACGTCGTAGTAGCCGGGGACGTAGACGCCGCCGGTCTTCGCCAGGCGGAGGAGGAGTTCCTCGCGGCCCCCGGGGCGGCCCTCGGCCTTCCAGGCGCGGATGATCGCGGTGACTTCCAGGACGGCCTGCTCGCCGTCGCCGATGACCGCGCAGTCGATGAAGTCGGCGATCGGCTCGGGGTTGAAGGCGGCGTGGCCGCCGGCCAGCACGATCGGGTCGTCGATGCCGCGGTCCGCCGCCTGGAGCGGGATGCCCGCCAGGTCCAGGGCGGTGAGCATGTTGGTGTAGCCCAGCTCGGTGGAGAAGGAGAGGCCGAAGACGTCGAAGGCGCCGACCGGGCGGTGGCCGTCGACCGTGAACTGGGGGACGGAGTGCTCCCGCATCAGCTCCTCGAGGTCCGGCCACACGCTGTAGGTGCGCTCGGCGAGGACGCCCTGCTGCTCGTTGAGTACCTCGTAGAGGATCATGACGCCCTGGTTGGGCAGGCCGACCTCGTACGCGTCGGGGTACATCAGGGCCCAGCGGACGTCGCAGGATTCCCAGTCCTTGACCGTGGAGTTGAGCTCTCCGCCGACGTACTGGATCGGCTTCTGCACATGCGGGAGCAGAGCTTCGAGCTGCGGAAACACGGACTTCACAGACTCGGCGGCTTCGGCAGGCATCTCAGGGGACCTTTGTGTGCTGACAAGGGGGACCATCCAGCCTAACCCGGCCGGGACGGTCCCCCTTACCGCGCACCCCACGGGTGCCCGGCTACGCCGACATCGGTCTCTGCACCGTGATCGACTGGAGCAGGCCCACCGCTATCCAGACGGCGAACATCGACGAGCCGCCGTAGGAGACGAAGGGCAGGGGCAGGCCGGTGACCGGCATGATGCCGAGCGTCATGCCGACGTTCTCGAAGGTCTGGAAGGCGAACCACGCGACGATCCCGGCGGCGACGACCGTCCCGTACAGGTCGGGGGTCCCGCGGGCGATGCGGCAGGCGCGCCACAGGACCACGCCGAGCAGGGCGATGATGAGACCGGCGCCGAGGAAGCCGAGTTCCTCGCCGGCGACGGTGAAGACGAAGTCGGTCTGCTGTTCGGGGACGAACCGGCCGGTGGTCTGCGAGCCGTGGAAGAGGCCGGAGCCGGTCAGGCCGCCCGAGCCGATGGCGATGCGGGCCTGGTTGGTGTTGTAGCCGACGCCCGCCGGGTCGAGGGCCGGGTTGGCGAAGGCGGCGAAGCGGGCGATCTGGTAGTCGTCCAGGATGCCCAGCTGCCACACCGCGAGCGCCCCGGCGGTGCCCGCGCCGAGCAGTCCGAAGATCCAGCGGTTGCTGGCGCCGGAGGCGAGCAGGATGCCGAGCACGATGATGACCATGACCATGACCGACCCGAGGTCGGGCATGAGCATCACGATGAGCATCGGCACGGTGGCCAGACCCAGGGCCTGGAGCACGGTGCGGTGGTCGGGGTGGGGCCGGTCCCCGGCGTCGACGCGTGCGGCCAGCAGCATCGCCATGCCCAGGATGATCGTGATCTTCACGAACTCCGAGGGCTGGAGGGAGAAGCCGCCCGGGAGCTTGATCCAGGAGTGGGCGCCGTTGATGGTCGAGCCGAGCGGGGTGAGCACCAGCAGGATCAGGAACACGGACGCGCCGTACAGGACCGGCACGGCGGTGCGCAGGGCGCGGTGGCCGAGCCAGACGGTGGCGACCATCAGGGCGAGCCCGATGCCGGTGTTCAGGAGGTGCCGGGTCAGGAAGTAGTACTGGTCGCCCTGGTTGAGTTCGGTGCGGTTGCGGGTCGCGGAGTAGACGAGCAGCGAGCCCATCAGGGAGAGCGCGACGGCGGCGAGCAGTATCGGCCAGTCGAGCCGCCGTGCCATGGAGTCGCGGGCGAAGAGGCGGGTCCAGCCGGCCTTCTCGGGTCCGTATCCGGAGACCTGGAAGCTGTTGGCCCCGGTCATGCGCGTGCCCTCCGGCTTCTTCCGTTGCCGCCGCGCCGGGCGCCGCCGCGCCGTCGGTGCCGGCGGGTGTCGCGGTTCTCCCCGTTCTGGTTGGGGGTGGTCGCCGGCTGGTCCTGTTCCTCGACGGGGGCGTACTCCTCGTCCGGGGTCGCCTTCTCGTCGGGCTGGAGTTCCTTGACGACGTCCTTGGGCATCTTCGGGGACAGGATGGTCCCGTCCGCCTTGATCTTCGGGAGCTTGGCCTGCGGCTGGGGCAGCAGGGCCCTCTTCGGGTCGATGTCGCCGTCGTCCGAGACGCCGTACAGCGCGTCGTAGATGTTGCGGACGGCGGGGCCGGAGGCGCCGGAACCCGTACCGCCCTGGGAGATCGTCATGACGATCGAGTAGTCCTTGGTGTACGTCGCGAACCAGGACGTGGTCTGCTTGCCGTAGACCTCGGCGGTGCCGGTCTTGGCGTGCATCGGGATCTTGTCCTGCGGCCAGCCGACCTGCGCGAAGCGCCAGGCGGCGGTGCCGCGGCTGGCGACGCCGGCGAGGGCCTCGTCCATCTTGGCGAGCGTCGTCTTGCTTATCGGCAGCTTGCCGTGTGCCGTGGGCGCGATCTCGTCGACCGTCTTGCCGTCGGGGCTGACGACCGCCTTGCCGATGCTGGGGTCGTAGAGGGTGCCGCCGTTGGAGATGGCCGCGTAGATGGTGGCCATCTGGATGGGGGTGACGAGGGTGTCGCCCTGGCCGATGGAGTAGTTGATGGAGTCACCGGCGCGCATCTTGTTGCCGCTGTGGCAGTTCTCGTACGCGATCTTCTCGACGTAGGAGCCGTCCTTCTTGCCGGTCTTGCACCAGGCGTCCTTGTTGGCCTCCCAGTAGTCCTGCTTCCACTGGCGGTCGGGGACGCGGCCGGTGACCTCGTTGGGGAGGTCGATGCCGGTCTTGGCGCCGAGGCCGAACTGGTGGGCGGCCTTGTAGAAGTAGTCGTTGGGGTTCTTGGGGTTCATCCCGCCGTCCTTCTTCCACTCCTGGTGGGACAGGCGGTAGAAGACGGTGTCGCAGGAGAGCTCCAGGGCGCGGCCGATGCTGATCATGCCTTCGTTGGCCGACTCGAAGTTCTTGAAGACCTGGCCGCCGACGTCGTAGGCGCTGGAGCAGTTGTAGTTGCCGTCGAAGTCGTAGCCGGCCTCCACCGCGCCGGCCGAGGAGACCACCTTGAAGATGGAGCCGGGGGCCGCCTGGCCCTGGGTGGCGCGGTTGAGCAGCGGGTAGTTGGAGTCCTTGCCGGTGAGCTTCTTGTAGTCCTTGGCGGAGATGCCGCCGACCCAGGCGTTCGGGTCGTAGTCGGGGTTGGAGGCCATGGCGACGACCCGGCCGGTCTTGGCCTCCATCACCACGACGGCGCCGGCGTCGGCCTCGTAGGTCCGGTTGGTGTTGCGGTCCATCTCCTTGCGGGCGGCCTTCATCGCCTCGTTCAGCTCGTACTCGGCGACCCGCTGGACGCGGGCGTCGATGCTGGTGACGAGGTTGGAGCCGGGGGTGCCCGGGTCGGACTCGGCCTCGCCGATGACGCGGCCGAGGTTGTCGACCTCGTAGCGGGTGACGCCGGCCTTGCCGCGCAGCGCCTTGTCGTACTGGCGCTCGATGCCGGAGCGGCCGACCTGGTCCGAGCGCAGGAAGGGCGAGTCGGTGTCCTGGGCCTTCTGCAGCTCCTCGTCGGTGACCGGCGAGAGGTAGCCGAGGACCTGGGCGGTGTTGGACTGGCCGGGTGCGGCGTAGCGGCGTACGGCCATGGGTTCGGCGGTGATGCCGGGGAAGTCCTCGGCGCGCTCGCGGATCTGCAGGGCCTGCTTGACGGTGGCCTCGTCGGTGACGGGGATCGGCTGGTAGGGCGAACCGTTCCAGCAGGGCTGGGGGGTCTCGGCGTCGCAGAGCCGGACCTTGTCGATGACGTCCTGGGGCTTCATGCCGAGGACGCCGGCGAGCTTGGTGAGGACGGCCTTGCCGTCGTCCTTCATCTTCAGCAGGTCGGTGCGGGAGGCGGAGACGACGAGGCGGGTCTCGTTGTCGGCGAGCGCCACGCCGCGGGCGTCCAGGATCGAGCCGCGGGTGGCGGGCTGGACGACCTGCTGGACGTGGTTGCCCGAGGCCTCCTCCGCGTACTCGTCGCCCTGGCGGATCTGGAGGTACCAGAGCCGGCCGCCGAGGGTGGCGAGCAGGGAGAGGACCAGGATCTGGATGACGACGAGCCGGGTCCGGACGCGGGTGCTGCGGCCGGTCTCGGGGATGTTGGTCACTGCTGCCTCCCCCTCACGAGGTGCGTACTCCTGGTGTGGTGCGGTGTCGCCGGGTGCTGGCGCCTCGTCACAGCCGCTTTACCCCCTTGATGCGTCCGGCCCTGGCCGCGCGGGCCCGGGCCGTCTTCACCCGCAGGCCGCCGCGCTGTCTGCCGATGCGCAGGCCGGTGCCGCCGGAGAGCCAGCCGGAGGCGATGTCGGGGCTCTGGGCGGCGGAGTTGGTGTCGGCCAGCGGGTCGTTCTCGGCGCGCCGGGCGAGCGCCATGATGCCGGGGACGACGAAGGGCGCGAGCAGGAGGTCGTACAGGGCGGCCGTGAACAGCAGGCTGGGCAGGCCGACGTGGCGGGCGGCGGTGTCGCCGACGAGGGCGCCGACGCCGGCGTAGAGCAGGGTGGTGCCGACGGCCGCGGCGACGACCACGACCATGGGGCCGGTGGCCGAGCGGAGCCGGCCGTTGTCGGGCTTGGCGAGGCCGGCCAGGTAGCCGATGACGCAGAGCACCAGGGCGTAGCGGCCGGCGGCGTGGTCGGCGGGTGGGGCGAGGTCGGCGAGGAGTCCGGCGCCGAAGCCGACGAGGGCGCCGCCCACGTGGCCGTAGACCAGGGCGAGGCCGAGGACGGTGAGCAGCAGCAGGTCGGGGACGGCGCCGGGCAGGTGGAGGCGGGCGAGGACGCTCACCTGGACCACCAGGGCGACGACGACCAGGGCGACGGACAGCAGGATCCGGTTGACGCGCATGGGGTGAAGGCTCCTACGGTTCGGGCTGCTCGTTCTGCTGCTCTGTCTGGTCGTTCTGGCCGGTCGCGTCGCTCTCGCCGGTCGCGTCGTTCTGCCCCGTCGCGTCGTTCTGCCCGGCCTCGTCGTTCCCGGTCTGGCCCTCGGGGTCGGCTCCCGGGGTGACGGTGACCGTCACGGTCGGCGTGGGCTTCGGCTCGTCCTTCTCCGGGAGCACCGTGTCGCGCGGGTCCTTCTGCGGCGCCTGTACGACGACGCCGACCACGTCGAGCTTGGTGAAGCTGACGAACGGCGTGACCTCGAGGATGCGGGTCAGGTCGCCACCGTTGGGGTCGACGCGGGAGACGGTGCCGACGGGCACACCCGGTACGAACGGCTTGTCGGCCTGGGAGCCGAAGGTGACGAGTCGGTCGCCCTTCTTGACGTCGGCCTTGCCGTTGAGGAGTTCGACGCGGAAGGGGCGGCTGCCCTGCCCGGCGGCGAAGCCGAGTTCGTCACCGGACTCCATCCGGGTGCCGACGGTGAAGTCCGGGTCGTTGGCGAGCAGCACGGTGGCGCTGTTCGGGCCGACGGTGGTCACGCGTCCCACGAGACCGTCGCCGTTGAGGACGGTCATGTCGCGCTTGACGCCGTCGCCCGCGCCGACGTCGATGGTGATGGTCCAGGAGAAGCCCTGGGCCGCTCCTATGGCGATGACCTGGGCACCCTTGATGCCGTACTGGCCGGCGCCGGCCAGGCCGAGCATCTTGTCGAACTGCTTGAGCCGGCTGCGGCCGCGTTCGTCGCTGCCGAGCTTCGCCTTCAGGGCGGCGTTCTGCGTCTGCAGTTCGGCGAGCCGGTCGTGCCGGTCGCCGGAGTCACGGATGGCGGAGACCGCGTTGCCGACCGGATCGACCGCGGACGACACGCCGTTCTCGATCGGACCGAAGACGTTGGCCGCGGCCTGCCGGGCACCGTCGACCGGTGAGTCCTCCCCGCCGCGGATGTCCACCGTGATCAGCGCGAACGCGATGGCGATCAGCAGCACCAGGAGCAGCCGGCTCTCTTTCGTGTCCCTCACGTGCGGCGGCCGTGCCTTCCTCGTCGAATTCGGGAATCTCGGAATGTACGTGGCGGTGTTCAGGAATTCAGCTGATTCGGTACTTCGGGTACTTCGGGTACTTCAGGCACTTCGGGTGTGTGAGGTACGTCCGGTACCGGAACCCTCTATATCAACGATCCGCCGCACGAGAGGAGATCGTCTCGTACGGCGGAACCGAAGTGTTACGTCATCTGCGGGGTGAGGCGTCCAGCACCTGCTGGAGGGCCTCGAACTCCTCGACGCACTTGCCGCTGCCGAGCGCCACGCTGTCCAGCGGGTCCTCGGCGATGTGGATCGGCATTCCGGTCTCCCGGCGCAGCCGTTCGTCGAGCCCGCGCAGCAGCGCGCCGCCGCCCGTCAGGACGATGCCCCGGTCCATGATGTCGCCGGACAGCTCCGGCGGACACTTGTCGAGGGTCGTCTTGACGGCGTCGACGATCGCGTTGACCGGCTCCTCGATCGCCTTGCGCACTTCGGCGGCGGAGATGACGACGGTCTTGGGCAGCCCGGAGACGAGGTCCCGGCCGCGGATTTCGGTGTGCTCGTCGGAGTCGAGGTCGTACGCCGAACCGACCGTGATCTTGATCTGTTCGGCTGTGCGCTCGCCCAGCAGAAGGCTGTACTCCTTCTTCACGTGCTGGATGATCGCGTTGTCCAGCTCGTCACCCGCGACGCGGATGGACTGGGCCGTGACGATGCCGCCGAGCGAGATGACCGCGACCTCCGTGGTGCCGCCGCCGATGTCCACCACCATGTTGCCCGTGGCCTCGTGGACCGGCAGGCCGGAACCGATGGCCGCGGCCATGGGCTCCTCGATGATGTGCACCTGTCGGGCGCCGGCCTGGGACGACGCCTCGATGACGGCGCGGCGCTCGACGCCGGTGATGCCCGAGGGCACACAGACGACGACCCGCGGACGAGCCAGATACCGGCGCTTGTGGATCTTCAGGATGAAGTAGCGCAGCATCCGCTCGGTGATCTCGAAGTCGGCGATCACGCCGTCCTTCAGCGGGCGCACGGCAACGATGTTGCCCGGTGTGCGCCCGATCATCTTCTTCGCTTCGGCGCCGACCGCGAGGATGCCACCGGTGTTGGTGTTGATCGCGACGACGGACGGCTCGTTGAGTACGATCCCGCGACCCCTGACGTACACCAGCGTGTTGGCGGTCCCGAGGTCGACAGCCATGTCACGGCCGATGAACGACATTGAGTTCCCCATCAGGATTCGACTGGCCTTCCCAGGAGCTTTTGAGGGCTTTTCAGGTAGGCGAAGTGGGTGCAGTGACGCGTGGAGGCTTCCATCGTAGACGCGCTTTCGCGAACACTGCGCGAGGGTCTTCGCCATTGTCAGCAGATGGCGCACCGCCTCGCTTGTGGAGACGGGCCAACGGTGGGATCCGTTCCCCCGATCAGGCGCGCATATGCCACAGGGCGGCCGCTTTTACGCGACCGCCCCGGCTCCGCCTGACCCATCCGGCTGACGTGGTGTCAGAAAAAAGCCTCTTCGGCGTGTCCCGAAGAAGGCTCAGACCCGGCCCGGGAAGAAGATCTTCAGCTCGCGCTCGGCGGACTCCTCGGAGTCGGAGGCGTGGATCAGGTTCTCGCGGACGATCACACCGTAGTCCCCGCGGATGGAGCCGGGGGCGGCGGCGATCGGGTCGGTCGGGCCGGCCAGCGCGCGCACGCCCTCGATGACCCGCTCGCCCTCGACGACCAGGGCGACGACCGGACCGGACGCCATGAACTCCACGAGCGGCTCGTAGAAGGGCTTGCCCTTGTGCTCGCCGTAGTGCTGCTCCAGCGTCTCGGTGTCCAGGGTGCGCAGTTCCAGCGCGGTGATCTGCCAGCCGGCCTTGCGCTCGATACGGCTGATGATCTCGCCGGTCAGGCCACGACGGACGGCGTCGGGCTTGAGGAGGACGAGGCTGCGCTGGGTCACGAGGGGCTCCCTTGGAGATGTGCGGTTGTGCGGGTGATGACTGAGGTTACCGGGCGTGTCGCGGCGCCCGTCACGCAGCGTCAGGCATACCGGGCCCGCCAACCCCGTCGGCCACGGCCGGGCACGTCAGGCGGCGTCGGCCGCCGAGGCCTCGGCCTGCGCGGCGAACCTCGCCTTCGCCTCGTCGATCTTCCGCCCGTAGTGCACGGAGGCCCACCACAGGGCGGCGAAGACCGCGCCCAGGAAGAACATGGTCGGCACGACGAAGCCGGAGGCGATGAGCACGACCTGGAGCGCCCAGCCGAGCGCGATACCGCCGGGCCGGGTGATCATCCCGCACAGCAGCACGCACAGGAGCATGGCGATGCCGCTGACCGCCCACACCGTCCCCGCGGACAGGTCGGGGTCCTTCATGGCGACCAGTCCGGCGAAGCCGATCACGAAGAACTCGCCGATCAGAGTCGAAGCACAGAGCGTACGCACGGTTTCTCAGCCCTTCCCCAGGAGCAGTCGGGCCTCGCCGACGGTGATGACGGAACCGGTGACGAGCACACCGCCGCCGGCGAACTCGCCCTCCTCCTCGGCCAGCGTGATCGCGGCCTCCAGGGCGTCCGGCAGCCGCGGCTCGACCTGGACGCGGTCCTCGCCGAACACCTCCACGGCGATACCGGCCAGCTCGTCGGCGTCCATCGCGCGGTGGCTGGAGTTCTGGGTGACGACGATCTCGGCGAAGACCGGCTCGAAGGCCTCGAGCAGCCCCCGTACGTTCTTGTCGCCGCTGGCGCCGACGACCCCGATGAGCCGGCTGAACTGGAATGCCTCCCCGACCGCCTCGGCGGTGACCCGGGCACCGGCCGGATTGTGCGCGGCGTCCAGCACCACGGTCGGCGAACGCCGCACCACTTCCATCCGCCCCGGTGAGGCGACGGCGGCGAAGGCCTTGCGTACGGTGTCGACGTCCAGCGGCTCGGGGCGCTGCGCGCCGACGCCGAAGAACGCCTCGACGGCGGCCAGCGCGACCGCCGCGTTGTGCGCCTGGTGGGCGCCGTGCAGCGGCAGGTAGACCTCGGTGTACTCGCCGCCGAGCCCGCGCAGGGTCACCAGCTGACCGCCGACGGCGACCTCCCGGGCGACGACGCCGAACTCCAGCCCCTCGCGGGCCACGGTGGCGTTCACGTCCACCGCCTTCTTCAGCATCACCTGCGCCGCGTCCACCGGCTGCTGCGCCAGGATCACGGTGGCGTCCTGCTTGACGATGCCGGCCTTCTCGGTCGCGATCTCGCCGGGCGTCTCGCCGAGCCGGTCGGTGTGGTCCAGGTCGATGGGGGTGACGACGGCGACGTCCCCGTCGATGACGTTGGTCGCGTCCCAGGAGCCACCCATCCCGACCTCGACGACGGCCACGTCCACGGGCGCGTCGGCGAAGGCCGCGTACGCCATGCCGGTCAGCACCTCGAAGAACGACAGCCGGTACTCCTGCCGCGCGTCGACCATCTCGACGTACGGCTTGATGTCCTCGTACGTCTCGACGAACCGCTCGGCGGAGATCGGCGCCCCGTCCAGGCTGATGCGCTCGGTGACCGACTGCACGTGCGGCGAGGTGTACCGCCCGGTGCGCAGCTCGAAGGCGCCGAGCAGGGCCTCGATCATGCGGGCGGTGGAGGTCTTGCCGTTGGTCCCCGTGATGTGGATGGAGGGGTACGCGCGCTGCGGCTCGCCCAGCACGTCCATCAGCGCGGCGATCCTGGCGACGGACGGCTCCAGCTTGGTCTCGCCCCAGCGGGACGCCAGCTCCGTCTCGACGGCGCGCAGGGCCGCGTCCACCTCGGGATCCTCGGGGCGCCCGGGGATGTCGGCCTGCGGGGGGCCGCCCTGGGTGCGCAGGGTGCGGCTGCCGGCCTCGATGACGGCGAGGTCGGGGTCGCGGGTGGTCTCCGCGTCGATGATCTCGTCGAAGGAGTCGAGGGGGTCGGGCTGGTCGTTCTGGCCGGGGTTGTCGCTCACGCGGACAGTCTACGTACCCGGCGCTGCGGGCAGTCGTGCCGCTGGGGCGGCACGGGTGGGCGCGGCGGCACCCCGTTCAGCGCCGGGCTGCGCGACTCCCTGCGGGGCGCCAACGGAGTGGGGTGGTTGAGGTCTCGCGGCGAGTGCGGCGCCGTTGTGGTCGGTCGCGCAGTTCCCCGCGCCCCTGGGCAAGTGACGGCCCCCGGCGCCAGCGCGGTACCGGGGGCCGTCTTGACGTAACGGCGTCTACGCCTCCGGCAGCTTCTCCAGCTGGGCGGTAATGCGGGCGATGTCCTCGTCCGCCTTGGCCAGCCGACCCCGGATCTTGTCCACGACGTGGTCCGGCGCCTTCGCGAGGAACGCCTCGTTGCCGAGCTTGGCGTTGGCCTGGGCCTTCTCCTTCTCGGCCGCCGCGAGGTCCTTCGCCAGCCGCTTGCGCTCCGCCGCGAAGTCGATGACCCCGGAGAGGTCGAGGGCCACCTCGACGCCCGCGACCGGCAGCGTCGCCGTCGCGGTGAAGGCGTCGCCCTCCGGCTGGAGGCGGAGCAACTGGCGGACCGCCGCCTCGTGCGCGGCCAGCGCCGTGCCCTCCAGGGTCAGCCGGGCCGGGACCCGCTGGCCGGGCTGGAGACCCTGGTCGGCGCGGAAGCGGCGGACCTCGGTGATCACCGACTGGACGGTCCCGATCTCCCGCTCCGCGTCCGCGTCCCGGAAGCCCCCCGGGGCGTCAGCCCCGGGAACAGACACAGCGGACGGCCAGGAGGCGATGACGACCGACTCACCACCGGTGAGGGTGGTCCACAGGGTCTCCGTGACGAAGGGAACGACCGGGTGCAGCAGCCGCAGCGTGACGTCGAGGACCTCACCGAGGACGCGCTTGGAGACCTCGGCCGCCTCGCCGCCCGCCTGGAAGGTGGTCTTGGACAGCTCGACGTACCAGTCGAAGACCTCGTCCCACGCGAAGTGGAACAGGGCGTCGGACAGCTTCGCGAACTGGTAGTCCTCGTAGTACGCGTCGACCTCGGCGACGACCGAGTTGAGCCTGGAGAGGATCCAGCGGTCGGTCGAGGACATCCTCGACGCGTCCGGCAGCGGGCCCTCCACCGTCGCGCCGTTCATCAGCGCGAAGCGGGTGGCGTTCCAGATCTTGTTGGCGAAGTTCCGCGAGCCCTGGACCCAGTCCTCGCCGATCGGGACGTCGA
The DNA here is from genome assembly GCF_044591655.1 of Streptomyces sp. BBFR51. Taxonomy (NCBI): domain Bacteria; kingdom Bacillati; phylum Actinomycetota; class Actinomycetes; order Kitasatosporales; family Streptomycetaceae; genus Streptomyces; species Streptomyces sp. BBFR51. The sequence continues at coordinate 2,959,079 of NZ_CP172448.1, forward strand.
CGCCCGGGTTGGCGCCGCGCGCGAGGGTGAAGCGCAGGGCGTCCGAGCCGTACTTGTCCATCCAGTCCAGCGGGTTCACGACGTTCCCGAAGGACTTGGACATCTTCTTGCCGTTCTGGTCACGGACCATGCCGTGCAGGGCGATGGTGTGGAACGGCGGGGTGCCGTCCATCGCGTAGAGGCCGAACATCATCATCCGGGCGACCCAGAAGAAGAGGATGTCGTAGCCGGTGACCAGGACGGAGTTCGGGTAGAACTTCGCGAGCGACTCGGTCTGCTCGGGCCAGCCGAGCGTGGAGAACGGCCACAGGCCGGAGGAGAACCAGGTGTCCAGGACGTCGGAGTCCTGGTGCCAGCCCTCGCCGCTCGGCGGCTCCTCGTCGGGGCCGACGCAGACGACCTCGCCCTCGGGGCCGTACCAGACCGGGATGCGGTGGCCCCACCACAGCTGGCGCGAGATGCACCAGTCGTGGAGGTTGTCGACCCAGTCGAAGTACCGCTTCTCCATCTCCTGCGGGTGGATCTTGACCTTGCCGTCGCGGACCGCGTCACCGGCGGCCTTGGCCAGCGGGCCGACCTTGACCCACCACTGCATGGACAGGCGCGGCTCGACGGTGGTCTTGCAGCGCGAGCAGTGGCCGACGCTGTGGACGTAGGGCCGCTTCTCGGCGACGATCCGGCCCTCGGCACGCAGCGCGGCGACGATGGCGGAACGGGCCTCCAGCCGGTCCAGGCCCTGGAAGGGGCCGTGGGCGGTGATGACGGCGTGCTCGTCCATGACCGCGACGGCGGGCAGGTCGTGGCGCCGGCCGATCTCGAAGTCGTTCGGGTCGTGGGCGGGCGTCACCTTGACGGCGCCGGTGCCGAACTCGGGGTCGACGTGCTCGTCGGCGACGACCGGGATGGAACGCTCGGTCAGCGGCAGCTTGATGAGCTTGCCGACCAGGTGCTTGTAGCGCTCGTCCTCGGGGTGGACGGCGACGGCCGTGTCGCCGAGCATCGTCTCCGCGCGGGTGGTGGCGACGACGATCGTCTCGTCCCCGTCTCCGTACTTCATGGAGACCAGCTCGCCGTCGTCGTCCTGGTACTCGACCTCGATGTCGGAGATCGCGGTCAGGCAGCGCGGGCACCAGTTGATGATGCGCTCGGCGCGGTAGATCAGCTCGTCGTCGTAGAGCTTCTTGAAGATGGTCTGGACGGCCTGGGACAGGCCCTCGTCCATGGTGAAGCGCTCACGCGACCAGGCGACGGCGTCGCCGAGGCGGCGCATCTGCCCGCTGATCTGCCCGCCGGACTCGCTCTTCCACTGCCAGACGCGCTCGACGAAGGCCTCGCGGCCGAGGTCGTGCCGGGACTTGCCCTCCTTGCCCAGCTCCCGCTCGACGACGTTCTGCGTGGCGATGCCGGCGTGGTCCATGCCGGGCTGCCACAGCGTCTCGAAGCCCTGCATGCGCTTGCGGCGGGTCAGGGCGTCGATGAGCGTGTGCTCGAAGGCGTGCCCGAGGTGCAGGCTGCCCGTGACGTTCGGCGGCGGGATGACGACGGTGTACGGCGGCTTCTCGCTCTTCGCGTCCGCCTCGAAGTAACCCCGTTCTACCCAGCGCTCGTACAGCTGCCCCTCTACATCGGCCGGCGTGTACTGGGTCGGCAGATCGGTGGTGGGCGCTGGCTGCGGCTGCTGAGAGTTCTCGGTCACGGGGGCAGTTTACGGGCGTCACGGCCCTGTCCCGAAACCCGTTTCGTTTGTAACGGTGCGGCCCCCGGTGACCTGCGCACGCCAGGTCTGAGTCAGGATGTCAGAACCACGTAAGCATCTGGAGGGGAACCCAGTAATGAGTCACAACCAGCCGGGCCCGTACGGCGGGCAGCCCCAGCAGCCCGGACCGTACGGCCAGCCGGGACCGTACGGCCAGCAGCCGCCGCAGGCCCCCCAGCCCGGCTACGGCTACCCCCAGCAGACGCCTCCCCCGCAGCAGCCGGGCTACGGCTACCCGCAGCAGCCCCAGCAGGGCGGCGTCCCGCCGCAGACTCCCCCGTACGGCCAGCAGCCTCCCTACGGCCAGCAGCCCCCGTACGGTCAGCAGCCTCCCGGTCAGCCGCCCTACGGCATGCCGCAGCCTCCTGCGCCGGGCGGCGGCAAGAAGAAGACCGGGCTGATCATCGGCGCGGTGGCGGTCGTGGCGGCGATCGGTGTGGGCGCGTACTTCGTGCTGGGCGGCAGCGGCAGTGACAGCGCCGGCGGGGTGGAGGACGACGGTCCGCACAAGCTGACGACGCCGGCGACGGTCCTCACCGACTACAAGCGCGCCAGCGAAGAGGGCGCCGAGACCGACAAGGACACGGTCGAGGACCTGAAGAAGAGCGGGGTCGAGGACGGCACGAGCGTGACCGGCTTCTACACCACCGCCGACCTGACCGGTTACGACCCCTCCGACCCGAGCACCGCTCCCGACCCGAGCGAGATGGCGACGGCCAAGGGCATCACCTACATCGGTGCCTACGGGAAGATCTCCGAACCGGAGGTCGTGCTCGACAAGTTCTTCGCCGAGTTCAAGAAGGAGTCCGAGAAGAACGCGTCCTCGTCGTCCGAGTCCGGCGGTGGCGGCAAGGTCGTGGGCGAGCCCGAGTCGGTCGACATCGACGGCGCGGTCATGAAGTGCCAGGGCGTCGAGGGCAAGAACCCGGTCACCAAGAAGGACAAGACCGACTGGATCTGCGCCTGGGCCGACAACAGCACGATCGCCCTGGTCTCCCCCGGTGACGCCACCAAGGGTGTGACGAAGGACGTCGCCGTCGACGTGACGACCAAGCTCCGCAAGGAGATCCGCGTCAAGGCCTGAGCCGGGCGGACATGTGAAGGGGCCCCGGTCGGGAGTCGACCGGGGCCCCTTCACATGTCCGTAACGCGGTTACGCCGTCTTCTGCTCGCCCGGGCCGCGGCCCCGCGAATCCCTGGGGATCAGCGTCGGGTTGACGTTGGAGAGGACCACGTCGGCGGTGATGACGACGCGGGCGACGTCCTTGCGGGAGGGGACCTCGTACATGACGCCCTGGAGGACTTCCTCCATGATGGCGCGCAGGCCGCGGGCGCCGGTCTGGCGGAGGATGGCCTGGTCGGCGATGGCCTCCAGGGCCTCGCGCTCGAAGTCCAGCTCGACGCCGTCGAGTTCGAAGAGGCGCTCGTACTGCTTGACGAGGGCGTTGCGCGGCTCGACCAGGATCTGGAGGAGCGCCTCGCGGTCGAGGTTGTGCACCGAGGTGATGACGGGCAGCCGGCCGATGAACTCGGGGATCATGCCGAACTTGACCAGGTCCTCGGGCATGACCTGCTCGAACTGGTCCTTGGACTCGATCTCCCGCTTGGAGCGGATCGTCGCGCCGAAGCCGATGCCCTTGGCGCCGGCCCGGCCCTCGATGATCTTCTCCAGGCCCGAGAAGGCACCGCCCACGATGAACAGGACGTTCGTCGTGTCGATCTGGATGAACTCCTGGTGCGGGTGCTTGCGTCCGCCCTGCGGCGGGACGGAGGCGGTGGTGCCCTCGAGGATCTTCAGCAGGGCCTGCTGGACGCCCTCGCCCGACACGTCGCGGGTGATGGAGGGGTTCTCGCTCTTCCTCGCGACCTTGTCGATCTCGTCGATGTAGATGATCCCGGTCTCGGCCTTCTTGACGTCGTAGTCCGCCGCCTGGATCAGCTTGAGCAGGATGTTCTCGACGTCCTCGCCGACGTACCCCGCCTCGGTGAGCGCGGTGGCGTCGGCGATGGCGAAGGGGACGTTCAGCATGCGGGCCAGGGTCTGGGCGAGGAGGGTCTTGCCGGAGCCCGTGGGGCCCAGCAGGAGGATGTTGGACTTCGCCAACTCGATGGCGTCCTCGCGGCCTTGGGCGCCGCCGTTCTCGCCCGCCTGGACCCGCTTGTAGTGGTTGTAGACCGCGACGGAGAGGGCCTTCTTGGCCGACTCCTGGCCGACCACGTAGCCCTCGAGGAACTCGTAGATCTCGCGGGGCTTGGGGAGTTCCTCCCAGCGCACCTCGCTGGTCTCGGCCAGCTCTTCCTCGATGATCTCGTTGCAGAGGTCGATGCACTCGTCGCAGATGTACACACCGGGCCCTGCGATGAGCTTCTTGACCTGCTTCTGGCTCTTTCCGCAGAACGAGCACTTGAGCAGATCGCCGCCGTCACCGATGCGTGCCACGGTGTGCTTCCCCTTCGCCTGGGAGACGCCCAGCCGTCGACGTCACGTCAACGGCCGGCGGACTCCTGGTGCTGCCTTATGTCCGACGGTACCTTGCCGGGCCCCTCGTCCGGGCCCCCCTTGGCACGGTTCGCTTTGACGTGAACCGCGTCAAACCGTGCCAAGGAGCGGCAGACGATACAGCCTCCCGCCTAGCGGAGAGAGGAGTTGTCCATCTTCCGGGTGGTGATGATCTGGTCGATGAGGCCGTAGCTCAGCGCGTCCTCGGCCGTGAGGATCTTGTCGCGCTCGATGTCCTCGCGGATCTTCTCGACCGGCGTGGTGGAGTGCTTGGCCAGCATCTCCTCCAGCTGCGAGCGCATCCGGAGGATCTCGTTGGCGGCGATCTCCAGGTCGGAGACCTGTCCACGGCCGGTCTCGCTGTACGGCTGGTGGATCAGCACGCGGGCGTTCGGCAGCGCCATGCGCTTGCCGGGCGTACCGGCGGCCAGCAGGACGGCCGCGGCGGAGGCGGCCTGGCCCATGCAGACCGTCTGGATGTCGGGCTTCACGTACTGCATCGTGTCGTAGATGGCCGTGAGCGCCGTGAAGGAGCCGCCGGGGCTGTTGATGTAGACCGAGATGTCCCGGTCGGGGTCCATCGACTCCAGGCACAGCAGCTGCGCCATGACGTCGTTGGCGGAGGCGTCGTCGATCTGGACGCCCAGGAAGATCACGCGCTCCTCGAAGAGCTTCGCGTACGGGTCGTACTCGCGCACGCCCTGCGAGGTGCGCTCGACGAAGCGCGGGATCACGTAGCGGGACTCGGCGGAGGGGCCGGTGTAGCGGCCCTGGGAGGCGGCGGCGCGCATGTCCTGTGTGGCGTTCGCGCGGTCGTACAGGCCGCTGCCGGGGAAGTCGTTCACAGTGTCTCCTGGAAAGGGGCTGAGGCGGTCTCGGGGCTGGCTGGGGTGCCGCTGGGACCCCGCTGGGGCCCGCGGAGGGCTCAGGCCCCGGTGCCGCCGCCGCCCGGCATGCCGGCGGCCGTCGTCATCACGTCGTCGATGAGGCCGTACTCCTTGGCCTCGAAGGCGTCGAACCAGCGGTCGCGGTCCGAGTCGCGGGTGATCTGCTCGATCGTCTGGCCGGTGTGCTGGGAGGTCAGCTCGGCCATGCGCTTCTTGGTGTGCAGCAGCCGCTCGGCGTGGATCTTGATGTCCGACGCGGAGCCGGCCAGGCCGGCCGAGGGCTGGTGGATCAGGATCTCGGCGTTCGGCAGCGCGAAGCGCTTGCCGGGGGTGCCCGCGCTGAGCAGGAACTGGCCCATGGAGGCCGCCAGGCCCATGGCGATGGTCACCACGTCGTTCTTGATGTACTGCATGGTGTCGTAGATCGCCATGCCGGCCGTGATCGAGCCGCCGGGGCTGTTGATGTACAGGTAGATGTCCTTCTCCGGATCGGAGGCAAGGAGCAGCAGCTGTGCGGTGATCTTGTTGGCGATGTCGTCGTCGACCGGCTGGCCGAGGAAGATGATCCGCTCGCCGAGCAGCCGGTTGTAGACCTGGTCGCCGAGGCCACCACCGATGGAGGGCTCGCCGGCGGCTGAGGGCATCAGATTCGTCACGTATCCACCTGCTCGTCTTACGACGGCGCCGGGCCGTCTCACGTTTCCCTGCGGGGCTGGAGCCGCTTTCGGGGACTCCCCTGCCCTCGTATTCATGGACCCTAACGCGGTGACCCTGCGGTGCCATCCCGGTTCTGCGGGTGTTCGCTGTGAGCGCATGTCGCTGCGCAGGGTGAGCACGGGGGCGGCGCGCCCGGGGGCGGCGTCCCGCCGTACGACGAACGGGCCCCGGTGTTGATTCCGGGGCCCGTCGTACGTCCGTCAGATCAGAGGTGACGCGAGGGTCAGCCCTCGGTCTTCTCCTCTGCCTCGTCCTCGGTCTTGTCCTCGGCCTTGTCGTCACCGGACTCGGTGGACTCGGCGGCGGCCTCGGCGGCCTCCGTCTCCTCGTCCTCCTCGTCGTCGAGGTCGACGACCTCGCCGTTGGTGTCCTTGACCGTGGCCTTCTCGACCACGGAGGCCAGGGCCTTGCCGCGGGCGACCTCGCCGACGAGGAGCGGGACCTGGCCCTGCTCGACGACGGCCTGGGCGAACTGGTCGGGGGACATGCCGGAGGAGGCGGCGCGGCGCATGAGGTGCTCGGTCAGCTCTTCCTGGCTGACGTTGTGCTTCTCCTGCTTGACCAGCTCGTCGAGGACGAACTGGGTCTTGATGCCCTTGACCGCGGCCTCGCGGGTCTCGGTCTCGAACTCCTCGGCGGTCTTGCCCTGGAGCTCGAGGTACTTCTCGAGGTCGAGACCCATCTGGCCGAGCTGGTGGTGCTCGAGGTTGTGCTTACGGGTGTTGATCTCGTCCTCGAGGAGCTTCTCGGGGACCGGGACCTCGACCAGCTCGAGCAGCTTGTCCAGGACGCGCTCCTGGGCCTGCGTGGCCTGGTCGTACTGCTTCATGTTGGCGAGGCGCTTGCGGCTGTCGGCCTGCAGCTCCTCCAGGGTGTCGAACTCCGACGCGAGCTGCGCGAAGTCGTCGTCCAGCTCGGGCAGCTCGCGCGCGGCGACCTGGCTGACCTTGACGGTCACCTCGGCCTCCTTGCCGGCCGCCGAGCCGCCCTTGAGCTCGGAGGCGAAGGTGGCCTCGCCACCGGCCGCCAGGCCCTTGACGGCCTCGTCGATGCCGTCCAGCAGCTCGCCGGAGCCGACGGTGTAGGACACGCCGTCGGCGACGCCGTCCTCGAGGACCTCGCCGTCGACCTTGGCCTCCAGGTCGAGGGTGAGGACGTCGCCGTCCTCGGCGGCGCGCTCGACCGGGGAGGTCGAGGCGAAGCGCTCACGCAGCTGCTCCACCGACTTCTCGACGTCCTCGTCGCTGATCTCGACGGCGTCGACCTCGACCTCGATGCCGGAGTAGTCCGGGATCTCGATGGTCGGGCGGATGTCGACCTCGGCGGTGAAGTTCAGCGTCTCGCCGTCCTTCAGCTCCGTGATGTCGACCTCGGGCTGGCCGAGCGGGTTCAGCTCGGCCTCGTTGACCGCGTCGGTGTAGAACTTGGGAAGCGCGTCGTTGACCGCCTCCTCCAGAACCGCACCGCGGCCGAACCGCTGGTCGATGACCCGGGCCGGGATCTTGCCCTTGCGGAAGCCCTTCACCGTGACCTGCTGGTTGATCTTCTTGTACGCCGCGTCGAGGCTGTCCTTGAGCTCCTCGAAGGGCACCTCGACAGTGAGCCGAACCCGGGTCGGGTTCAGGGTCTCCACGGCGCTCTTCACGGTTCGGTCTCCTTGGTGGCTGACTTCTTTGGGTTCCGCCGGATCCAGAGCGGATGTCCGGCGGATTTCGCCGCCCGGAGACTTCATACGCTGAGACACACGGGCGTGCAGCTTGCATAGTAACGGCAGCGACTACACGGCCCAAAAGGCGATCACTCGTGCCCGTCCGAGGAGATCGGCCGACGGCGGCCGACGACGGTCGCGCTGAAGGCCGCGGCGATGGCCGCGGTGATGATCGGCGGTGGTCGGTGGTGGTCGGGGTGGCGGGATTTGAACCCACGGCCTTCCGCTCCCAAAGCGGACGCGCTACCAAGCTGCGCCACACCCCGTCTGGTGCGACACGTAGGGTACATGCCGCCAGGCACCGGGGACCTCAGGGTTTCCCGAGCGTCGGTGAAGGTCCGGCGCGGACCGGAAGGGGTGTGCGGTGAGGGGTGACGACCCGCTACGATGCTCCAGTGCCGCGGTCACCGACCTCGCGGCGCGCGCTGTGCGGGCGTAGCTCAATGGTAGAGCCCCAGTCTTCCAAACTGGCTACGCGGGTTCGATTCCCGTCGCCCGCTCCGAGAGGCCTCCGGCCCGGTCCCCCAGGGGATCGGGCCGGAGGCCTTTGTGCGGTCCGGGCAGGCCTCCCGAGGGGGCCCGCCCGGCAGCGCTAGAACTGGATGGAGTTGAGCGTCTCCGCTATCGAGTCCAGGAACCGCTGGATGTCGTCGGCCATGCCGGTCGAGGCCAGGAAGAAGCCGAAGAGGACCGCGACGACCGCCGGCCCCGCCTTGATGGAGCCTCCCCGCAGCAGCACCACCAGGATGATTGCCAACAGCAGCACCACTGACAGTGAAATGGCCACAACTGATCACACCCTCGGTCGGTCCGCTCTCCCGGCCCGGAGGTGCGACGCCGCGCACCCCCGCCAGAACCATCGTGCCACCAACCGGGCCCCGCTATGCGGCGGGTGACACATCGTCCGGCTGGATCCCCGGACGTCACGCTCCCCCACGCACGCGGGCGTACCCCACCATCGCATCCCGTACAGAAATTCGAAAGGTCACCCGTGCGGGGAATTCCGGCCACTTCGTTTCCATGCCCACACAACGCGTTCGCAGCTATTTCGAATTGTCGCGGCGGCCACATCCACGGATACCCCGGCAGGCCCATCACAGGGAGATCACAGGATCACCCCGCACCCCCGCAAGCGCATCGAAGCGGACATTCCAGTGGAGTCGCCCGCCGGTCTTATGCGCCGTTTAGTCAGGACGAGTCAGGACAAGTGGGGTGCTCTAGACGGCCCTTCGGCGTGTGAGGGCCCCCGGGATGTGTGGGGGGCGCCACTCGCCCGCAGAGGCACGTACCCGAAATGCACGGGGGTACTCGCAACGCACTCAGGGGGCGAATACAGGAATGACGTCGAGGGTTTTACGGAATCGCGCGGGGAACGCTATGGTGCCTCAGATGTTCTACGCTGCCTCGTCCCCCACCAGAGCAGCGAGGTCCTGTGACCACTCGCCGAGTTTTCGGCGGGGGGTTGCATGACTAGCTCGCTGCGACCGCACGGCGACCGGAAATCGCCGTCCCCGCCGGACCAGCAGACACAGCGGACCCAGCCGAGTCGGCAGCGCGACGCGTTCTTCGACAACGCCAAGTACCTGGCGATCGTGCTGGTCGGTGTCGGTCACGCCTGGGGACAGATCCTGGACGGGAACCGGACCGTGGAGACCCTCTACCGGGTCCTGTACACGTTCCACATGCCGGCGTTCATCATCGTCTCCGGCTACTTCTCGCGCAGTTTCGATCTGAGCCCCAAGCGCGTCAAACGGCTGATCACCGGCGTCGCCGTCCCCTACCTCGTCTTCGAGGTCGCCTACACGCTGCACCGCCGCGCCAGCGAGGACCCGCAGAGCGACTTCAGCCTGCTGGACCCCACCTATCTTCTGTGGTTCCTGTGCGCGCTGTTCGTCTGGCGGCTGACCACCCCCATCTGGCAGACGGTCCGTTGGCCGCTCCCGATCGCCCTGGGCATCGCCGCGCTGGCCTCCGTGACGCCCAGCGTCGGCAACGACCTGAACATGCAGCGGGTGCTGCAGTTCCTGCCGTGCTTCGTGCTGGGCCTGGTGCTGCGCCCCGAGCACTTCCAGCTGGTGCGGCGCCGCTCGGTGCGGATCCTGTCCGTGCCGGTGGTCGCGGCGGCGCTGGTGATCGCCTGGTGGTCGGTGCCGCGCATGGAGACCGGCTGGTTCTACCGCAACGCCGCCGTGCAGGGTACGGGCGCCCCGTGGTGGTCCGGGCCGGTGGTGACGCTCGCGCTCTTCGGCTGCTCGGTGGTGCTGTCGGCGTGCTTCTTCGCCTGGGTGCCCGGCCGGCGCATGTGGTTCACGGCGCTGGGCGCCGGCACGATCTACGGCTACCTGCTGCACGGCTTCCTGGTGAAGGAGGGCACCTTCACCGGCTGGTTCCAGCACCCCGCGCTGGACCGGCCGCTCGGCGAGATCGGACTCACCGTCCTCGGTGCCACCGTCATCACCCTGCTGTGCACCAAGCCCGTCCAGCGGGTCCTGCGCTGCGTCGTGGAACCGAGGATGGAGTGGGCCTTCACCCGCGATCCCGGCGAGGCCGCCCGGGGCCGCGAGAAGCGGGAGGGGACGCAGGCGCGCGAGACGTCCACCGCACCCGCCGCGGCCGCTGCGTCCACCGCGCCCGCCGCGCCGAACGGCAGCGGCGAGAAGGCCTCCGTCTAGGTCTCCGGCCGGCGATCACCCCAGACCGAGAAGTGCGCGCATCCGCGTGTACTTCTCGGTCAGTCGTGTGCGGGTGGCCCCGTCGAGGACGGCGAGCCGCGCGGGGTCGGCGTTGTGCGCCAGGTCCGCCTCCTTGACCAGCACCGCACCGGGGGTGGCGAGGATCCGCGCGGCGTACGTCTCGGGCGGCTCCCCCGCGCGCTTGGTGAGGGCGAGGACGATGTCCTTGGTACGGCGGCTCAGCGCGGCCTCGTACAGCCACCGTTCGGACAGCGCGTCGTCCTCGACGGCGTCGTGCAGCCAGGCCGCCGCGATCTGCTCGTCGTCCCCGCCGCGCCGCCGCACGCCCTCGGCGACGGCCCTCAGGTGCTCGGCGTACGGCCGGCCCGCCTTGTCGGTCTGTCCGGCGTGGGCGGCGCGGGCGGTGGCCTCGACCTCGGCGAGGGAGAGCGGCGGGGTCGGTGACGGGAGGCGGGACGCGGAGGAGTCCTGGGACATGCACCCAGTGTGTCAGTGCGCCGCCGAGGCGGAGTCGGTCGTCGACTCGGGGTGGGCGGTCGACGCGGAGTGGGCCGTCGGGCCCTCCCGGCAGATCAGCAGCAGCGCCCGGTCGTCGTTGACGTCCTTGGCCACCGCCTCGATCAGATGCCAGGCGGCGCCGTGGAAACCGCCGGCGACGTAGCGGTCGGCCTCGCCGGTGAGGCGGTCGATGCCCTCGGCGATGTCCCGCTCGGAGGTCTCCACCAGTCCGTCCGTGAACACCATCAGCACGTCCCCGGGACGCAGTGAGCCCTTCACCGGGTCGAACTGCGCACCGTCGTACACGCCGAGGAGCGGTCCCTCGGCCGACTTCTCCTCCCAGCGGCCGGTGCCCGCGCTGAGCTGGAGGCCGGGCGGGTGTCCGGCGGAGTACAGCTCGTAGTCGCCGGAGTCGAGGTCCAGGACGAGGTGGATGGAGGTGGCGAAGCCCTCGTCCCAGTCCTGGCGGAGCAGATAGCCGTTGGCGGCCGGCAGGAAGGAGTGCGGGGGCAGGCTGCCCAGCAGTCCGCCGAAGGCGCCCGACAGCAGCAGCGCGCGCGAGGCCGCGTCCATGCCCTTGCCGGAGACGTCGGTGAGGACCACCTCCAGCGTCCGGCCGCCGTTCGTACGGGCCGCGACGACGAAGTCGCCGGAGAAGGACTGGCCGCCGGCCGGGCGCAGCGCCATCTCCCGGTGCCAGCCGCGCGGCAGCTGGGGGAGCTTGCTCTGCACGCGGATGCGTTCGCGCAGGTCGAAGAGCATGGTGCCGCCGCGCCGCCAGGGCACGCCGACCCGGCTGCGGAACTGGGCGACCAGGAGGCCGAAGAATCCGCAGGCCGCGACGACCAGGACCACGCCGGGGGTGACCCTGGAGGGGCCCTCGGTGTACGGGCCCAGTTGCACGGACTCCACGATCAGCGCGGTGGCCGCCGCCGCGTACAGGCCGAGCAGGCTCGCCGGGCGCAGCAGCAGGCCGCCCGCGACGATGGGGATGACCAGAGCGGAGGGTGAGCACCACACGGAGTTCGCCATCGTGGTGGCCGCGATGACGGGGATCGTCAGCAGGAGTCCGGCGAGCGCGATCCAGTCCGAGCCGTCGCCGCGGAAGTAGTCGACGGCGGATCGGCGCACGCCGACGCGGGCCCGGTGCCACTGCTTCTTCCACCGGGCCGTGAACGTGTCGGCTTCCGCGCGCCGCTGTCGTCCTGCTGCCATTAGTTCGGGACCCTATCCATCGGACCGGCCGCTTGGCACGGGAGGTCCCACTTGTCCCCCGTCCGAGGCCCGACTTCACAGTCAACTTCACGAACGGCCTTCGCGCCGCAACCCTGCGGAAATTCTCTCGTCCATCTCGGGCGGTCCTGGTACGCATGGTTCATGGGACGGTCTACGAGCGATGACGGCGGCGCGAGGACGATGGAACCGCGGGTGCTGCGGCGGGACGAGTGGGAGACCTGGTACGGGACGCTGCTCGGTGCCTTCGGCGGCATTCCGGAGCCGGCCGAAACGCTGGAGCTGTACAGGGAGCTGACGCAGGTCGACCGGTCCCTGGGTGTCTGGGACGGCGACGAATGCGTCGGGACGGCGGGTGCGTTCGGTTTCGAGATGACCGTGCCGGGCGGTACGGCGGTGCCCGCGGCGGGCGTGACGATGGTGAGCGTCGCCGCCACGCACCGGCGCCGGGGTGTACTCACGTCGATGATGCGGCGGCAATTGGACGACGTACGGTCCTGGGGCGAGCCGCTGGCCGTACTGACCGCCTCCGAGCCGGCGATCTACGGCCGGTTCGGGTACGGCGCCGCGACCTTCCAGGTCAACGCGGAGATCGACACGGACCGGGTCCGGCTGTCGGTGCCGGAGGGCACGGACGACGTACGGCTGCGGTACGCGGCGCCCTCCGACGTGCTCGACGTGTGCGAGGCGGTGTACGCGCGGCTGGTGCCCGGACGGCCCGGGATGCTGGCCCGGCGGCCGGGCTGGGAGCGGGTGGCGCTGCTCGACCCGGAGAGCGGACGGGACGGTGCCTCGCCCCTGCGGTGTGTCCTCGCCCGGCGGGACGGTGAGGTCACCGGGTACGCACGGTTCCGGGTGCGGCCCACCTGGGGTGACGCGGGGCCCCGGGGCACGGTGGTGCTCGACGACCTGGCGGGGCTCGACCCGGCGACGGACGCGGCGCTGTGGCGCTTCCTGTTCGGCGTCGACCTGACCTCCACGCTGGCGGTGCGGGGGCGGCCGGTCGACGAGGCGTGGCGGTACCAGGTGTCGGACATCCGACGGTGCCGGCCGACGCTGCGGGACGCGTTGTACGTACGGCTGGTGGACGTGGGGGCGGCGCTCGCGGCGCGCACGTACCAGGCGCCGGTGGACGTGGTGTTCGAGGTGGAGGACGCCTTCTGCCCCTGGAACGCGGGGCGTTGGCGGCTGAGCGGCGACGCGAAGGGGGCGTCCTGCGAGCGTACGTCCGACGCGGCGGAGCTCGCGTTGTCCGTACGGGAGTTGGGGGCGGCGTATCTCGGCGGCGTGAGCCTGGCCTCGCTCGGTGCGGCCGGGCGGGTGCGTCAGGTGCGGCCGGGGGCGCTGGCGGAGGCGTCGGTGGGGTTCGGGTCGGTCGTCGCGCCGTGGCTGCCGCACGGGTTCTGAGGGGCTGGTGTTTTCGGGTGCTCCTTACCGCTGTTGGCAGGTGGGGCACCAGAAGAGGTTGCGGGCGGCGAGGTCAGCGGTGCGGATCGGGTCGCCGCACAGGTGGCAGGACTGGTTGGCCCGGCGGTAGACGTAGACCTCGCCGCCGTGGTCGTCGACGCGGGGTGGGCGGGCCATGGCCTCGGGGGTGTGTTCCGGGCGGACGGTGTCGATGCGGTTGTTCCGCACGCCCTCGCGCATGAGGGCGACGAGGTCGTGCCAGATCGCGTCCCACTCGGCGGGGGTGATGTCCTTGCCGGGGCGGTACGGGTCGATGCCGTGGCGGAAGAGGACCTCGGCGCGGTAGACGTTGCCGACGCCGGCGATGACCTTCTGGTCCATGAGCAGCGCGGCGATGGTGGTGCGGCTGCGGGAGATCCGGCGGTGGGCGGCATCGGGGTCGGCGTCCGGGCGCAGGGGGTCGGGGCCGAGGCGGTCGTGTATCGCCTGCTTCTCCGGGTCCGTGATCAGGGCGCAGGTGGTGGGGCCGCGGAGGTCGACGTAGGTGGTGTCGTTCGCGAGGCGGAGGCGGACGGTGTCCGTGGGCGGGGGTGCGGGGGTGGGGCCGAAGGTGACCTTGCCGAAGAGGCCGAGGTGGATGTGGACCCAGCCGGGGTTCTCGGCTGCGCCGAAGCCGAGGAAGAGGTGTTTGCCGTGGGCGTCGGCGGTGTCCAGGACGGTGTTGTCGAGGAGGGCCGCGGAGTCGGCGAACTTGCCCTGGGGGCTGGTGACGTGGACTGCCGTCCGGGCGAAGGCGGCGGTGTAGTCCTGGGCCAGCCGGTGGATCGTGTGCCCCTCTGGCACGGAGGTGTCCTTTCCTCGCGCCTGTCCGCGGGGCTCCGCGGGAGGCGTGTCCTTGCCTTTGCCCACCCACCCACCCGACTCGGTCGGTCGACAGGCTCAACCCGTCCCGGGGCTCCGCCCCGTCCCCCGGCGGGGACTCCGTCCCCTGCACCCCTACGGGTCTACTCCCCCGCCCGACGGCGCTCACGTCCCCGCCCAGCGGGTCTGCCTCCCCGCCCGGCGGAGCTTACTTCCCCGCCCAGCGCGTCTGCCTCTCTGCCCGACGGAGCTCACGTCCCCGCCCCGCGGGTCTGCTTCCCGGTCCCGCGGGTCTGCCTCCCCGCCCAGCCGAGCTTGCGTCCCCGCCCAGCAGGTCAGCCTCGCTGCCCGCGCGCCCTGCTTCCCCACCCTGCGAGTCTGCCTCCCCGGCCAGCGGGCTGGCATCCCCACCCTGTGGGCCGGCCTCGCTGCCCCGCGAGCCCCGCTCCCCCGCCCCGCTCCCCACCTGGCGGAACTTGTGTGCCCACCCTGTGGGTCTGCTTTCCGGTCCCGCGGACCTGCCTCCCCGCGCCCGGCGGGTCTGCTTCTGCTTCCCCGCCCCACCGGCCTTCCCCCCTGCCCGGCGGGGCTTGCGTCGACGTTGGTGTGGGTTGGGTTCTGTGGCGTGGGGCGGGTTCGCCGTTCGGTGGAGGTTGCTTCGGTGTTTTGTGGGGGTGCGGCGTCCGCGGTGGTCACGTGAGCGGGACGGAGGGTGGTGGTGCTTGCCGGCAGGGAGCTACTGCTGGGGGTGGTGGGGCGGGACGGGAGGGAGGTCGCCGGTGGTTTCGTAGGACGTGAGCATGTCGATGCGGCGGATGTGGCGTTCGTCGCCGGAGAACGGGGTGGCGAGGAAGGTCTCGACGAACTTCGTCGCCTCCTCCCGCGTGTGCATGCGGGCGCCGACCGCGACGACGTTGGCGTCGTTGTGCTGGCGGCCGAGCGACGCGGTCTCCTCGCTCCAGGCCAGCGCCGCGCGCACGCCCTTCACCTTGTTCGCCGCGATCTGCTCGCCGTTGCCGGAGCCGCCGATCACGATGCCGAGGGCGCCCGGGTCCGCGGCCGTGCGCTCGGCGGCGCGGAGGCAGAAGGGCGGGTAGTCGTCCTGGGCGTCGTAGATGTGCGGGCCGCAGTCGACGGGCTCGTGGCCCGCCGCCTCGAGCCACTCGACGAGGTGGTTCTTGAGTTCGTAGCCCGCATGGTCGGAGCCGAGATACACGCGCATGGGTCGAGTGTGACACGCGGCCCTCGGGGCGGCAGCGTCGGGTGTGGGCTCTGGGAAGGGTACGTAGAGCTTTGGAACCTCAGGGAAAGCTCAAGTAACGATCCGGATTCGAAGGTTCCCGAATTCAGTCACCTCCGTTTCACTGGTCCGGCTCGTACACCGCTCGTACGAGAAAGTGCTCGACCGGCGCAAAGGAAAACCCCCCATGACTTCGCAGCCGACCCTGACGAAGCCCGAGGACGGGCCCACGGGCCCCTCCGGACCCGGATCAGGACTTCAGGCCGGGCTCAAGAACCGCCACCTTTCGATGATCGCCATTGGCGGGGTCATCGGGGCCGGGCTGTTCGTGGGCTCCAGCTCGGGAATCGCGACCGCGGGCCCCGGCATCCTTCTCTCGTACGCCCTCGTCGGCACGCTCGTGGTGCTGGTGATGCGGATGCTCGGGGAGATGTCGGCCGCCAACCCGACCTCGGGTTCCTTCTCCGCACACGCCGACCGGGCGCTCGGGCCCTGGGCCGGGTTCTCCATCGGCTGGCTCTACTGGTTCTTCTGGGTCGTCGTGCTGGCCGTCGAGGCGACCGCCGGGGCCAAGATCCTGGAGGGCTGGATACCGGCCGTGCCCCAGTGGGGCTGGGCCCTGATCGTGATGCTCGTGCTGACCGCCACCAACCTCGCCTCGGTCGGCTCCTACGGCGAGTTCGAGTTCTGGTTCGCCGGGATCAAGGTCGTCGCGATCGCCGCGTTCATCGTCGTGGGCGGCCTGGCCGTCTTCGGGGTGCTGCCCGGCGTGGACAGCGAGCAGGCGGGGCTGGGCAATCTGACCGAGCACGGCGGGTTCCTGCCGAACGGGGCCGGGGCCATCCTCACCGGTGTGCTGCTCGTCGTCTTCTCCTTCATGGGCAGCGAGATCCCCACCCTCGCCGCCGGTGAGTCCGAGGACCCGCAGCGGGCCGTGACCAAGGCGACCAACAGCATCATCTGGCGTATCGCCGTCTTCTACCTGGGCTCCATCTTCGTCGTGATCGCCCTGCTGCCGTGGGACTCGCAGTCGATCATCGACAAGGGCTCCTACGTCGCCGCCCTGGACTCCCTCGGGATCGCGAACGCCGGTCAGATCATGAACTTCATCGTGCTGACGTCCGTGCTGTCCTGTCTGAACTCCGGGCTGTACACGGCTTCGCGCATGGCCTTCTCGCTCGGTGAGCGCGGTGACGCCCCGAAGGCGTTCGCCCGCACCACCCGGCGCGGGGTGCCGCGGACGGCGATCCTGGTCTCCGTGGTGTTCGGCTTCGTCGCCGTCTTCTTCAACTACGAGTTCCCGGACTCCGTCTTCCTCTTCCTCGTCAACTCCTCCGGCGCCGTCGCCCTCTTCGTGTGGCTGGTGATCTGCTTGTCCCAGCTGCGGATGCGGAAGATCATCCAGGCGGAGGCGCCGGAGAAGCTGGTGGTGCGGATGTGGCTGTTCCCGTACCTGACGTGGGCGGCCGCCGCCGTGATCGTCTTCGTGCTCGGGTACATGCTGACCGACACCGAGCACGACGGGCGCACCACCGTGCTGCTGTCGCTGCTCGTCGCCGCGCTCGTCCTCGTGGTCGCCTTCGTCAAGCAGCGGATCACCGCACAGAAGGCCGTCGCCGGGAAGGACTGACGTCCGCCGGAATCACGCGCATACGTGAAAGAGGCTCGCCGGGTCGCTGCTGCGATCCGGCGAGCCTCTTCTCGTGGGCCTGCGGCGTCCTACCGCTTGTCGACCAGCTTCCAGGCGGTGGGCAGCACGCCCATCGCCAGCGCGGCCTTCAGCGCGTCGCCGATCAGGAACGGGGTGAGGCCGGCCGCGATCGCGGCGGTGAGGGACATGTCGGCGGCGAGGGCCAGGTACGGCACGCCGACGGCGTAGATGATCGCCTCGCCGAGCAGCATCGTGCCGGCCGTGCGCAGCATCGAGCGGTCGGCGCCGCGGCGGGCCAGGGCGCCCACCGCCGTGGCGGCGAGCAGCATGCCGAAGACGTAGCCGAGGGACGGGGCGGCGGTGCCGGAGCCGCCTTCCGCGAACCAGGGCACGCCGGCCATGCCGACCATGGCGTAGAGGGCGAGGGAGAGCAGGCCGCGGCGGGCGCCGAGCGAGGTGCCGACGAGCAGCGCGGCGAAGGTCTGGCCGGTCACCGGCACCGGGGAGCCGGGCACGGGCACCGCGATCTGGGCCGCGACGCCGGTGAGCACGGCGCCGCCGGCCACGAGCGCGACGTCCCGGACTCGGGAGGAGGGGATGAGGTCGGCGAGGACCTGCCCGGTTCGGGCGGAAACGGCAGCGGTGCTCATGGGGACTCCGCGGTGGTGTGGACATGTCGGGACACCGCGACGCTATCCCAGCGGCCGGGTCCGATCACCAGCAGCGCTCGACAAAGGCCCGCTCGCAAGCTTGGTGGGCTCTCGACAAAGGGCGCGCGATACACGTGATCGGGGGTGACACCGGTCACCAAGGGGGTGAGGCGGGCGTCACGAGGCAGGCGGAACCCCGCATTCGGACGATCACATTCCGTATGCGCGCCGTCCGTATCGTGGGCGGTCGCTGTCGCCGACCGGCGCGACCCCTGAGACTGTGGGCGTTTTTGCCCTGCCCCAGCCCGCCCCTCCCCCACGCATCGGACGAGCCGCTCCATGTCCCACAGCACCACCAGCAAGGCGCCGCAGCAGCCGGCGGACGCCTCCCTGTCCCACGGCCTCAAGCAGCGCCACCTGTCGATGATCGCCCTCGGCGGGGTGATCGGCGCCGGGCTGTTCGTCGGCTCCGGGGCCGGCATCGCCGCCGCCGGGCCCTCCATCGTCGTCGCCTACACCGTCTCCGGTCTCCTCGTGATGCTGGTGATGCGGATGCTGGGCGAGATGTCCGCCGCGTATCCCTCCTCGGGCTCCTTCTCCGCGCACGCCGAGCGGGCGATCGGCCCCTGGGCCGGTTTCACCGCGGGCTGGGCGTTCTGGGTGCTGCTGTGCACGGCCGTCGGCCTGGAGGGCATCGGCGCCGCGCAGATCGTGCACGGCTGGCTGCCGGGCACGCCCGAGTGGGCGTGGGTGGCGCTGTTCATGGTGGTGTTCTGCGGGACGAACCTGGCCGCCGTGAAGAACTTCGGCGAGTTCGAGTTCTGGTTCGCCGCCCTCAAGGTCGGCGCCATCTCGCTGTTCCTGGTACTCGGCGTGCTGGCGATCTGCGGCATCCTGCCGGGCACCGACGCTCCCGGCACCTCCCACCTGAGCGATTTCCTGCCGAACGGCGGCAACGGTCTGATCATCGGCCTGCTGGCCTCGGTGTTCGCCTACGGCGGGCTGGAGACGGTGACCATCGCCGCGGCCGAGTCGGAGAACCCGGTCAAGGGCGTGGCGAGTGCCGTGCGCACGGCGATGTGGCGCATCGCGCTGTTCTACATCGGCTCGATGGCGGTCATCGTGACCCTGGTCCCCTGGGACTCCCCCGAGGTCGTCGAGAAGGGCCCGTACATCGCCGCCCTCGACGAGCTGGGCATTCCGGGCGCGGGTCAGCTCATGAACATCGTGGTGCTGGTCGCGCTGCTCAGCGCGATGAACGCCAACATCTACGGCGCCTCGCGCATCGGCTACTCGCTGGTCGAGCGCGGCCAGGGTCCGAAGACGCTGGGCCGGGTGTCGGGCGGGGTGCCGCGGATCGCGGTGCTGGTGTCCTCCCTCTTCGGCTTCGGGTGCGTGCTGCTCAGCTACTGGCGGCCGGACGACGTCTTCTCCTGGCTGCTGAACATGATCGGCGCGGTCATCCTGGTCGTCTGGATCTTCATCGCCGCCGCGCAGCTGCGGCTGCGCCGCCGCCTGGAGCGGGAGGCGCCCGGGAAGCTGGTCGTGCGCATGTGGGGCTTCCCGTGGCTGACCTGGGTGGCGCTGGCGGGCATGGCCGCGGTGTTCGTGCTGATGGCCCGCGAGCCGGACACGCGGGTGCAGCTGTACTCGACGGGCGGGATGACGCTGGCCCTGGCGGCCGTCGGCTACGCCCGGCAGCGGCGGCGCGCCCGGGACCTCTCCTCCTAGCCGAAGACACCCCGACACCCCGACACGCATCGAGGGCCCCCGCACGGACACGTGCGGGGGCCCCTTCCGGTGCACGGGGTCCTTTCGGGTGGCCCGCCCCTCCGCGCCTTCGAGGCCTCTTGCTGCTAGCGTGCACTTGCAAGCCTTTTGCAATAAGAGGTCGGAGGGGATCCGCCATGTCCGTCTACACGCTTCCTGAACTGCCGTACGACTACTCCGCGCTGGCCCCCGTGATCAGCCCCGAGATCATCGAGCTGCACCACGACAAGCACCACGCCGCCTACGTCAAGGGCGCCAACGACACGCTGGAGCAGCTCGCCGAGGCGCGGGACAAGGAGACGTGGGGCTCGATCAACGGCCTGGAGAAGAATCTGGCCTTCCACCTCTCCGGCCACATCCTGCACTCGATCTACTGGCACAACATGACCGGCGACGGTGGCGGCGAGCCCCTGGACAAGGACGGCGTGGGCGAGCTGGCCGACGCGATCGCCGAGTCCTTCGGCTCCTACGCCGGTTTCAAGGCGCAGCTCACCAAGGCCGCCGCGACCACCCAGGGCTCGGGCTGGGGGGTGCTGGCGTACGAACCGCTGAGCGGCCGGCTGATCGTCGAGCAGGTCTACGACCACCAGGGCAACGTCGGCCAGGGCGCCACCCCGATCCTGGTCTTCGACGCCTGGGAGCACGCCTTCTACCTGCAGTACAGGAACCAGAAGGTCGACTTCATCGACGCCATGTGGGCGGTCGTCAACTGGCAGGACGTGGCGAAGCGCTACGAGGCGGCCAAGTCCCGCACCAACACACTGCTGCTGGCGCCGTGAGAGTCGTCTCCTGATCGCCCTGCCTCGTGATCGTCTTCTCAACCTTCACCGGGCAGGCGGAATGAGGAAGGCCCCCGTGAGGACGTGACTCGCGGGGGCCTTCTGTCATGCCTGCCGGTGCCCTCCGTCTCGCCCGTCGGTCGCCGTCTGGGCAGGGCGGTTCCGCTTTGCTAGCTTCGAACACATGGTTGCCCAGGCCCGGAACTTCACGTCGCGTCGCTATGTCGACCTGCGGCGCCAGGGCACTGCCACCTGTCTCCGTACACGCGTGAGCTGACGGGGCGACACCGCCGGTTCGGCGTGCTGCCGTACCGGTTCGGATGCCCCCCGGCGTACGAGTCATCAGATCCGTGAGGCGGGCGGAGTGGATCCGGCGCGCCTCGATCCGTTCAGACGGCGCAGTGTCGGACCCGTTCCGGAGGAGACCCAGCCATGCCCCGTACCGCGGCACCCCCGCTCGCTTCCCCCGTTCCACGCGGCGCCGACCGCGACCGGCGGAGGGCCAGCGCCAGTGTCGTCCTGCGTTCCGTGCTGGAGCACGGCCCCGTGGCGCGCAGCACCATCGCCCGGCTGACCGGGCTGTCCCCGGCGTCCGTGACGGACTACTGCGCCCGCTTCACCCGGCTCGGGCTGGTCCGCGAGGCCGAGTCGCCCCGGCGGTCGAGGGGCGTCGGGCGCCCGCACGTGCCCCTGGACCTCGACGACTCGCGGTTCGTGGTCGGCGGGATGCACGTGGCCGTCCCGTACACGACGGTGGCGCTGCTCGACCTGCGCGGCCGGGTGGTGCGGCGGCGGGAGCTGAGGCACGAGAGCACCGACCCCGAGCGGGTGCTGTCCGGCGCGGCGGCAGCACTGGCGGCGATGCTCGCCGAGGCCGGGGACGTCCGGCCGCTCGGGGTCGGTCTTGCGGCCGGCGGCTGGGTGGACCGGGACTCCGGGACGATCGTCGAGCACGGGCTGCTGGGCTGGCGGGACGTGCCGGTGCGTGAGGTACTCGGTGCGCTGACCGGACTGCCGGTCCACGTCGACGGCCACGCACGGGCGTTGGTCAACGGTGAGCGGCTGTTCGGGCGGGCGCGCGGCAGCGGGAGCGTGCTGCACCTCTTCGTCGGCAACGTGGTCGACGCGGCGTTCGCCACGCACGACGAGGTGCACCACGGGCCGCGTTCGCAGGCGGGCGCGATCGCGCATCTGCCGGTGCCCGGCGGCAGCGAACCGTGCGAGTGCGGGGGTGCCGGCTGCCTCCAGGCGGAGCTGAGCGAGCGGACCCTGTGCCGCCGGGCCCGTGCGGCCCGGATCACCGACGGGGTCAATCCGCGGCACGTGCTCGCCGCGGCGAACTCCGGTGACCCGGTGGCCGCCGCTCTGCTGCTGGAGCGCTCACGGGCCACCGGGCGGGCCGCGGGACTGCTGCTCGACGTGCTCAATCCGGAGACGGTCGTGGTGACCGAGATCGGCGCCATGCACCGGGAGGACTGCCTGGCCGCGCTGCGGGAGGCGGTCGGCTCGGAACGCGCGGCGGACGTCTTCCCGACGAGCTTCGCCGATTCCGTGCTGGCCGTCGCGGGGGGCTCGGTCGTTCTGGACGTGCTGTACCGGGACCCGCTGGGCGCTTCACCTGAGGCTATTTAATTCAGAAACGCGGAATGTTGACATGGATCGCCGATGACCGGAAGCATTCACCTCATGAGCTGTCGCACTCTCTGTTGCTGACGCCCCGGCGCGCCCGGAGCGCGTATCCCGCTGCGTGAATTCCCTTTCCCGTCACCGGAATTCCGCATGCCCCCAAGCCTGTCCCCACCTGTTTCGCCGTTTCGCCTTCCCGGCTGCCCTTGTGCCCCCTTCCGTATGAGATCAGGGAGTTCTCCCATGCCCTCTCCGCCTGTCACAGGCATTGACCGACGCCTCTTTCTCACCTCGCTGATCGGCGCCTCGGCAGCCGTCGCCGGTCTCAGCGGCTGCGCCAACGGCAGTGCCGCCGCCGAAACGAAGGGGGCCTCCACCGCTCCGCTCGCCACCAAGGTGCCCGAGGGCACCAGCCTGAAGATCGCCTCCTATCAGGACACCCAGCAGATCCAGTTCGAACTGGCCCGTCTGAAAGTTCCGTTCGAGGTGTCGGACTGGCTGAACATCGGTGCGGGACCCGATGTCATCAACGCCTTCCGCGCGAAGTCCCTCGATCTCGCCAACAACGCGGGCATCCCGCCGATACAGGCGTACTACCAGGGCTTCGACGCGAAGATCGTCGCGATCAACGTCACCCGCAAGCCCAACTATCTGTTCGCGACGAAACCCGGCAGCGACATCCGTACGACCGCGGACTTCGAGGGCAAGAAGCTGGCCTTCTCGCAGGGGCAGGCGCAGGGCGTCGTGCTGCTGCGGGCGCTGAAGGAGGCGGGGCTCGAATACGACCAGGTGGAACTGGTGCCACTGACCAGCAACCAGTTCCTGACCGCGCTCCAGTCCGGTCAGGTGGACATCGCCCCGCTCGCCAACAGCCAGGCACCCGCCTATCTGAAGCAGTACGGGTCCAAGGGCGCGCACACCATCGAGACCGACGTGGTCGACCTGCTCAGCCTGCTGTGGGCACCGCAGTCCGTACTGAACGACCGTGCGAAGGCCGCCGCCGTCGCCGCCTACATCCCGCAGTGGGTCAAGGGTCTGGTGTGGACGTGGGAACACCCGGACGAGTGGAACGAGGAGTTCTACGTCAAGACGCAGAACCTGACCCTCGCGCAGGCGAAGGCCGTCACCGAACTGGCCAACAAGCCGCTGTTCCCGCCGAGCTGGGACGAGGCGATCAAGTGGGAGCAGGAGACGGCGGATCTGCTGGCGGAGGGCGGCTTCGTGGAGAAGTTCGACGTGACGCGGCTCTTCGACCGCCGCTTCGAGGCCGTCGCGGCGCGGGCCGCGACGGCGGAGTACCGGAGGTGAGCGCCGTGACCAGCGCAGTGACCGACGCCGTGGCCGCCGAAAGCGCGGTCGTCGTCGAGGAGGACGCCCACCAGGTGCGCCGGCGCCGCCGGCTCTCACCCGGGAAGCAGTGGCCCGCCGCCCGGCTGACCGGCCCCCTGCTGGTGGTCGTCCTGTGGACGGTCGCCTCCGCCGCGGGGGCGCTGGACCCCGGTGCGATCCCGGCGCCCTGGACGGTGGTGGAGACGGCCGGCCGGCTGTGGGCGGACGGGACGCTCGCCACCGATGTCGTCACCTCGCTGCGCCGGGCGGCGATCGGGTTCGCGATCGGGCTCGGCGCCGGGGTGCTGCTGGCGCTGGCCGCCGGGCTCAGCCGGGTGGGCGACGCCCTGATCGACGGGACGGTGCAGCTCAACCGGGCCGTGCCGACGCTGGGTCTGATCCCGCTGTTCATTCTGTGGCTGGGCATCGGCGAGACCTTCAAGATCGCCATCATCGCGATCGTCGTGTACATCCCGATGTACCTGAACACGCATGCCGCGCTGTCCGGCATCGACAGCCGCTACGTCGAACTGGCCGAGGTGCAGGGGCTGTCCCGGCTGCGGTTCGTGCGCCAGGTGGTGATCCCCGGCTCGCTGCCCGGCTTCTTCGTGGGGCTCAGGCTCAGCGTGACCGGCTCCTGGCTGGGCCTGGTGGTGCTGGAGCAGATCAACGCCACCAGCGGTCTCGGCTACATGATGTTCCAGGCCCAGAACTACGGCCAGACGGACGTGATCCTCGTCGGCCTGCTGATCTACGGCGTCTTCGGTCTGGTCTCCGACAGCGTGGTCCGTCTGATCGAGCGGAGGGTGCTGTCGTGGCGACGCACACTGAGCAGCTGAACCGTCCGGCCGTCCGGCTGCACGGCCTGACCAGGTCCTTCGAGGGGCGTACGGTGCTCGACGGCATCGATCTCGAACTGCCCGCGGGCCAGTTCACGGCGCTGCTGGGGCACAGCGGTTCCGGCAAGAGCACGCTGCTGCGGGCCGTGGCCGGCCTGGACCACGGTGTCGAGGGCGAGGGGCGGCTGTCCGCGCCCGAGCGAGTGTCGGTGGTCTTCCAGGACTCCCGGCTGCTGCCCTGGCGCCGGGTGCTGGACAACGTACTGCTCGGCGCCGGGGGCAAGGAGGCCGCCGAGCAGGGCCGGTCCGCCCTGGCCGAGGTGGGCCTCAAGGGACGCGAACGGGCCTGGCCCGGGGAGCTGTCCGGCGGCGAGGCGCAGCGTGCGGCCCTGGCGCGGGCCCTGGTGCGGGAGCCGCAGCTGCTGCTCGCCGACGAGCCGTTCGGCGCGCTCGACGCCCTGACCCGGATCAGGATGCACAACCTGCTGCGCGAGCTGTGGGAGCGGCACCGGCCCTCGGTGCTGCTGGTCACCCACGACGTCGACGAGGCGATCGTGCTCGCGGACCGGGTTCTCGTGCTCGAGAACGGCCGTATCGGACTCGACCTGACCATCGACCGGCCCCATCCGCGCTCCTACCGGGAGCCGGTGCTGGGTGAGTACCGGGAGCGGCTGCTGGCCGCGCTCGGTGTGACGGAGGACCACTGATGACCCGCCGGCTGCATCTGAACGCGTTCCTGATGAACACCGGCCACCACGAGGCGTCGTGGCGGCTGCCGGAGAGCGACCCGTACGCGCACGTGAGTCTCGCGCACTACGTGCACTTGGCGCGGACCGCCGAACGGGGCACGTTCGACTCGCTGTTCCTCGCGGACGGCCCGCAGCTGTGGAGCAACCTCGCGCAGCGGCCCGCCGGCGCGCTGGAACCGCTCACCCTGCTGACCGCGCTGGCGACGGCGACCGAGCACATCGGGCTCATCGCGACGGCGTCCACGTCCTACAACTCGCCCTACAACCTGGCCCGCAAGTTCGCCTCGCTGGACGTCATCAGCGGTGGCCGGGCGGGCTGGAACATCGTCACCACCGCCGGGGCCGAGGCGGCCCGCAACTTCGGCCTGGACGCCGAGCCGGCGCACGCGGAACGCTACGCCCGCGCCGCCGAGTTCGTGGACGTGGCGCTGAAGCTGTGGGACAGCTGGGAGGACGACGCGATCCTCGCCGACAAGGCGGCCGGTGTGTGGGGCGACGACGCCCGCATCCATCCGCCGCGTCACAGGGGGACGTACTTCAGTGTCGAGGGCGCGCTCAACGTGCCCCGTACGCCGCAGGGTTACCCGCTGCTGGTGCAGGCCGGCTCCTCGGCGGACGGCAAGGCCTTCGCGGCGCGGTACGCGGAGGCGGTGTTCACCGCACAGCAGACGATCGAGGACGCGCGGTCCTTCTACGCCGACCTCAAGGCCCGCACCGGGCGTGCGGGACGCGATCCGGAGCACATCAAGGTGCTGCCGGGCATCGTCCCGGTGATCGGTTCCACCGAGGCGGAGGCGCGCGCCGCGGAGCAGGTCCTCGAGGACCACATCGTGCACGCGCACGGGGTGCGGCGCCTGGAGGACCTGCTGCGGCTGGAGCCCGGCAGCCTGGACCTGGACGGTCCGCTGCCGGACGGCCTGCCGCCCGAGAGTGCCATCGAGGGCGCCAAGAGCCGCTACACGCTGATCGTGGAGCTGGCCCGGCGCGAGAGCCTGACCGTGCGGCAGCTGATCGGGCGGCTGGGCGGCGGGCGTGGCCATCTGACGTTCACGGGGACGCCGGAGCAGGTGGCCGACCAGATCGAGTCGTGGTTCACGCGGGGGGCGGCCGACGGCTTCAACATCATGCCGCCGGTGCTGCCCTCGGGCCTCGAGACCTTCGTCGACCACGTCGTCCCGATCCTGCGCGAGCGGGGTCTGCTGCGCACCGGGTACGGGCCCCGGCAGACGCTGCGCGAGCGCTACGGCCTGCCCCGGCCCCGCAACCAGTACGTCCCCCAGTCCACGGACCCGGATCCGGCCCCGGCTCCGGCTCCGGCTCCGGCCGGGCCCGGGGATTCGGCCGCACTCACCCGCATCTGAGAGAGGACCTCATCATGACCGATCTGCGGATCAGCAAGATCACCTCCCGTATCGGCGCCAAGGTGTCCGGTGTCGACGTCTCCCGGCCGCTGGACAAGGTGACCGTCACCGCGCTGGGGGCCGCCCTGGCCGAGCACAAGGCGCTGGTCTTCGACGACGTGAACCTCGACGACGAGGGCCAGCAGGCCTTCGTGCGCTCCTTCGGGGACCTCACCACCGCCCACCCGACCGTCGGCGCCGTGAACGGGGCTCCCAACGTGCTGCCGGTGGACAGCGAACGGGGCCGTGCCAACCACTGGCACACCGACGTCACGTTCGTCCTGAACCCGCCGCAGGCCACCTCGCTGCGCAGCCTGACGGTCCCGCCGTACGGCGGCGAGACCCTGATCGCGTCCTCGGCGGGCGCCTACCGCGACCTGCCGGAGCCGCTGCGGCTGCTGGCCGACCGGCTGTGGGCGGAGCACACCAACGACTACGACTACGCGGTGGCGGACGAGGACATCGACGCGGAGAAGGCCGCGCACCGGTCCCAGTTCACCTCGATCAAGTACCGCACGGCGCACCCGGTGGTGCGCGTCCACCCGCTGACCGGCGAGCGCGGACTGTTCATCGGCGGGTTCGCGCAGCGGATCACGGGCCTGTCGGTGGGCGAGTCGCGCAAGCTGCTCGAACTGCTCCAGTCCTACGTCACCCGCCCGGAGAACGTGCTGCGGCACCGCTGGTCGGAGAACCAGCTGGTGCTGTTCGACAACCGCATCACCCAGCACTACGCCATCGACAACTACGACGGACGGCCGCGCCGACTGCACCGCGTGACGCTCGCCGGCCCCGTGCCGGTGGGCATCGAGGGCAAGGAGAGCTACTCGATCGAGGGCGACGCCTCGCACTACACCCCGCTCGCCGCGTAACCGGAACCGGAACCGGAACCGGACAGGAGCCTGAGGAAGACCCCCGTGGGTAGGGCGCCCGGTGTCCGAACTGCGGCGACACGATGCACGAGTTCCGGGAGCTGGAGGGGGACGAGGAGAAGGCAGCGGCGCGGCTGGCGCTCGAGAAGCCGCTGGACGGGGAGGTCTTCGTCGCCAAGGCCTACCACCGCTGTACGTACGACGGCTGCCGGCGGACCCAGCGGAAGAATCGGTGGTGGCTCCGCGCGACGCTGCCCGAGGAGGGCTGACCGCCGGTTCCCCGCGCCCCGTGAAAACGGCGTGGGGAACCGGGCGTGGTCGGGTCAGAGGTTGCTGAAGTCCGGGCCCTTGGTGCGGGTGCGCTTGATCTCGTAGAAGCCCGGCACGGAGGCCACGGCGAGGGTGCCGTCCCAGAGCTTGGCCGCGTCCTCGCCCTTGGGGGCGGGGGTGACGACCGGGCCGAAGAAGGCGAGCTGGCCGCCGTCGGCGCCGGGTACGGCGATGACCGGGGTGCCGACCTCCTGGCCGACCTTGTCGATGCCCTCCTTGTGGGAGGCGCGCAGCTGGGGCTCGTACGGGGTGGTGTCCCAGTGGTCCATGAGGGACTCGGGCAGGCCGGCGTCCTTCAGGGCGGCGGCGACGGTGTCCTTGCCCGGGCCCTGCTCCTGGTTGTGGATGCGGGTGCCGAGCGCCGTGTAGAGGTCGCCGAGCACCTCCTGGCCGTGCTCCTCCTGGGCCGCGATGACGACGCGGACCGGGCCCCACGCCTTGGTCGAGAGCAGCTCGCGGTAGTCCTCGGGCAGGTCGTCGAGCTTGTCCTCGTTGAGGACGGCGAGGCTCATCACATGCCAGTGGACCTTGATGTCCCGGACCTTCTCCACCTCCAGGACCCAGCGGGAGGTCATCCAGGCCCAGGGGCACAGCGGGTCGAACCAGAAGTCGACGGGGGTCTTCTCCGACATGACTCTCCTCGTGAGGCGGCGCAAGCGAGCGTTTCCCGGGGCAACCGAGCGGCCGCCCCGCCCATTCCCGGCTGCCGCGTGTCAGGACCGCATGGCAGGATCGGGGCTGTCCGCATACTGAACACCACCCGAGGGAGTGCCGCCCGTGCCCGGTGAGAATCTGTCCCGCGACGAGGCCCGGGAGCGGGCCGCCCTGCTGTCCGTCGACGGGTACGAGGTGTCCCTCGACGTGCGCTCGGCCACCGGTGACGTGCGGGGCGAGGGTCCCCGCACCTTCCGCTCCGTCACCACGATCCGCTTCCGCTGCAACGAGCCGGGCGCGAGCAGCTTCGCCGACCTGATCGCGCCGGGCGTCACCGCCGTCTGTCTCAACGGCCGCGATCTCGACCCGAGCGAGGTCTTCGACGGCTCCCGGATCGCCCTGGAGGACCTGGCCGCCGACAACGAGCTGGTGGTCGACGCCCAGTGCGCCTACTCCCGCACCGGCGAGGGCCTGCACCGCTTCGTCGACCCCGAGGACGGCGAGGTGTACCTGTACACGCAGTACGAGCCGGCCGACTCCCGCCGGGTCTTCGCCAACTTCGAGCAGCCCGACCTCAAGGCGCCCTTCCGTTTCGAGGTGCGGGCGCCCGAGGAGTGGACGGTGTGGAGCAACGGCGCGGGTGAGCGCGCCGACGGGGTGTGGCGGTTCGCGGAGACGAAGCCGATCTCGACGTACATCACGTGTGTGGTCGCGGGGCCGTACCACTATGTGACGGACTCCTACGAGCGCGTCCTCGAGGACGGCACCCGGCTGGAGATCCCGCTCGGCGCGCTGTGCCGCAAGGGTCTGGCGCCGCACTTCGACGCCGACGACGTCTTCCTGATCACCAAGCAGGGCCTGGACTTCTTCCACGACCGCTTCGACTACCCGTACCCCTTCGGGAAGTACGACCAGGCCTTCGTGCCGGAGTACAACCTGGGCGCGATGGAGAACCCGGGGATGGTGACCTTCCGGGAGGAGTACATCTTCCGCGGGAAGGTGACGCGGGCGTCGTACGAGGGGCGCGCCAACACGATCCTGCACGAGATGGCGCACATGTGGTTCGGCGACCTGGTCACCATGGAGTGGTGGGACGACCTGTGGCTGAAGGAGTCCTTCGCCGACTTCATGGGCGCGTTCGCCAACGTCGGCGCGACCCGGTTCAAGGATGCCTGGATCACGTTCGCCAACCGCCGCAAAGCCTGGGCGTACCGCGCCGACCAGCTGCCGTCCACGCACCCGATCACGGCCGACATCCGTGACCTGGAGGACGCCAAGCTCAACTTCGACGGCATCACGTACGCCAAGGGCGCCTCGGTGCTGAAGCAGCTGGTGGCGTACGCGGGGCAGGACGCGTTCCTGGAGGGCGCCCGGCGCTACTTCAAGCGGCACGCGTACGGGAACACGCGCCTCGGTGATCTGCTGTCGGTGCTCGAGGAGACCAGCGGGCGGGACATGGCGGCCTGGGCCCGCTCCTGGCTCCAGACGGCCGGCGTCAACTCGCTGACCCCGCAGGTGCTGCTGAGCGGGGCGGGCACGGTCGACGAGCTGGCCGTGGTGCAGGAGGCCGCCGAGTCGAACCCCGAACTGCGCCCGCACCGGGTCGCGGTGGGCCTGTACCGGCGTACGGCCGAGGGTGCTCTCGAGCGGTACGCGCGCGCCGAGGTGGACGTCGAGGGGCCGCGCACGGTGGTGGCGGAGCTGGCCGGCGCCGAGGCGCCCGAGCTGGTTTTGGTCAACGACGACGACCTGACGTACTGCAAGACGCGCTTCGACGACACCTCGCTGGCGACGCTGCGCGAGCACCTGGGCGCGCTGACCGACCCGCTGGCCCGCGCGCTGTGCTGGTCGGCGCTGTGGAACATGACGCGGGACGCGCTGCTGCCGGCCCGGGACTTCGCCGGCCTGGTGCTGCGCTTCGCGGGACGCGAGTCGGACATCGGCGTCCTGCAGATGCTGCACGCCTGGACGAACTCGGCGCTGACCAACTACGCGGCCCCCGACTGGCGGGAGACCGGTGGCCGGCTGCTCGGCGAGGGTGCGCTGCGTGAGCTGCGGGAGGCGGCGCCGGGCAGCGAGCAGCAGCTGGCGTGGGCGCGGTTCTTCGCGTCGGTGGCGTCCGACGAGGACGAACTGCTGTTGCTGCGCGGGCTGCTGGAAGGCACCGAGAAGATCGACGGCCTTGACGTGGACCAGGAGCTGCGCTGGGCGTTCCTCTCCCCGCTCGCGGCACACGGCGCCGCCGACGAGGGCGTGCTGGCCGCCGAGCTGGCCCGCGACGACACGGCCTCCGGCAAGCGCCACCAGGTGCGCTGTCTGGCCGCCCGCCCCTCAGCAGCGGTGAAGGCGCAGGCCTGGGCGCAGGTCGTGGAGTCCGACGCGCTGTCCAACGCCCTGGTGGAGGCGACCATCGCGGGCTTCGCGCAGGCCTCCCAGCGGGAACTGCTCGCGCCGTACACCGAGAAGTACTTCGCGGCGATCGAGCGGGTGTGGGCCGAGCGGTCCATCCAGATCGGGATGGACGTGGTCCGGGGCCTGTTCCCCTCGCTGCGGGACTCCCGGGACACGCTGGACGCGACGGACGCCTGGCTGTCCGCGCACGAGGACGCCGCGCCCGCGCTGCGCCGGCTGGTGCTGGAGGCCCGGGACGACCTGGCACGGGCACTGCGGGCACAGGCGTACGACGCGGCGGCGGGGGGCCGCTGACACCTCGCCGGCACCCCCGATCTCCGGCCGATCCCTGGCCGATCCCTGGCCGATCTCTGGCCAATGATTGGGCGTTCAGTCATCGTTACAAGATGAGTGCACTGCGGCCGTAACCCCTGGTCCCACCCGTTCGGACCAGGGGTTTCGGCATCCGAACACCCGTCCTTTAGTCCGGCCTTGTCCCGGTTCGGCGATGGGCGTGTAACAGCGGTTAAGGGACGGATCGGGCACGGGAAAACCCCCGGTCATGACGCACAACACCCCGCTCTCCCCCCGCCCCCGCCCGCTCCACGACCTGGCCGACGGCCGGCGTCGCCTGATGACGGCCGCCCAGTTGCGGGCGCACGGTGTCTCCGCCGCCGAGGCCAACGAGCAGTGCCGTCCCGGCGGGCCCTGGCAGCAGCTCCTGCCGAACGTCGTCCTGCTCCGCCCCGGGCCGCCGACCAGCGAGGAGCGCCTGCACGCGGTGCTGCTCTACGCGGCGCGGGAACGCACCGCCGGCGCGACCCCGGGTGCGGCTCCCGGCGTGACCGCGTCCGTGCCGGTCCAGCCGGGCCCGGGGCACCCGCCCGTCCCCGCCTACGCGGAGGCGATGATCACGGGGCTGGCCGCGCTGACGCTGCACGGGTTCTCCGCCGCTCCCCCGCTGCCGTCCCTGGCCCTCATCGACGTCCTGGTCCCGCGGCTGCGCCGGCTGCGTACGACGGGCTGCGCGCGCATCGTCCGCACGACCGCGCTGCCCACCGCCGTGCAGCTGACCGGGGTGCCGGTGGCGCCGGTGGCGCGGGCCCTGGCGGACGCGGTGGCGGAGCTGACCGACCCGGGCGCCGTGCGCCGGCTGCTGACGGAGGCGGTGCGCGGCGGGCACTGCGAACCGGCCGCAGTGGTCCGGGAGCTGAACCGGGCCCGGCTGCTCAGCCGCCCGCACGTGGTGGACGCCGTGGACTCGCTGGTCGCCGAGGGGCGCGCGCTGGCCGAGCAGCGCCTGTACCGGATGGTGCGCGAGCACGCCCTGCCGGAGCCGGTGTGGAACGTCGACCTGCGCCTGCCCGGCGGCCCCTACCTGGGCGGCGTGGACGCCTTCTGGCCCGAGCAGGCGGTGGCGCTGGAGCTGGACACCCGGGCCCACCGGCAGCAGGAGGACGACGCCGCCCGGGCGGAACACACCCGCAAGCGCGAGCACCTGGAGCGCCTGGGGATCACGGTCGTGCACCTCACCGCGCGCGGGCTGCGGGACTCCCTTGAGCACCAGGCGGCCGTGGTCCGTACGGCGTTGATGGCGGCCGGGGACCGGGAACCCGCGGCGTACGTCGTGGTGCTGCCCCGGTAGTGACGGACCGGGGCGTCGCCAGGAGGGGAGAGGAGGGGCCGCGGGGTGCGCAACCCGGCGGCCCCTCCTCATGGCCCGGGATTGTCACGGCCCGCCCCTTGTGTCCGCGATGGCGTATGGCGGAAGTACGCCATGGCTCCATCCCGTCCCGGACAACTCTCCCCAAACAGTGATCCCTTGAGTAAAGCTGAGCGGTCGTCCGGGATCGGATTCCGGACTGCGTCGGTCAGGGCCGATCGGCCTTGGTCGTTCCGTACGTTCCTTTACCTACAAGGGATGCCGATGACCCACAGCCCCCAGCGGGAACCGATACCCGGCGCGAGACGCACGGCCCGCATCGCCCTGGCCGCCGGCCTCGTCGCCGCGCTCGCCGCGGTCGGGCCCGTCCCCGTGGCCCTCGCCGCCGACGGCCCGGCGACCGCGCCCCCCGTCGACGCCGTCGTCAAGTCCGCGCACGACAAGCTCGGTTCCGACGACGCGGACCTGCTCGCCGAGGCGAAGGCCGGCGGCGAGAAGAACGTCACGATGATGGTCGCCACCGCGCCGGGCCGGACCGAGCAGGTGGCCAAGGAGCTGGACGGGGTCGCCGGCGGCACCGTCGGCCGCACCTACGACGAGCTGGGCTACGTCCGCGCCACCGTCCCCACCGCCAAGGCGGACTCGGCCATCGCGGCCGCCGCGAAGCTCTCCTCCGTGCACGGCATCGACCTGCGCGAGGAGATACCGCTGGACGACCCGACGCCGAGCGCCGACATGGCGAAGGGCGCCTCGCACAAGGGCCGTTCCTACCCGGCGCCGGACCGCAGGACGCCCGCCGAGAACCCGTACAACCCGTCCTTCGAGACGGGCGCCGTCGACTTCGTGAAGAAGTACCCGAAGGCGGACGGCCGCGGGATCACCATCGGCATCCTCGACTCGGGCGTCGACCTCGGCCACCCGGCGCTGCAGAAGACCACCACCGGCGAGCGCAAGATCGTCGACTGGATCACCGCGACCGACCCCGTCGTCGACGGCGACCGGACCTGGCGCCCGATGACCACCTCCGTGGCCGGCCCGACCTTCACCTACGGCGGGCAGACGTGGACGGCGCCCGCGGGCTCGTACCGGGTCAGCACCTTCCTGGAGTCCTACACCACCGGCGGTGACGCCGCGGGCGACGCCAACCGGGACGGCGACACCACCGACTCCTGGGGTGTCCTGTACGACGCGAAGGCCGGCACGGTCCGCGTCGACCTGAACAACAACCACGACTTCTCCGACGACAAGCCGATGAAGCCCTACAAGGACGGCTTCCAGGTCGGGTACTTCGGCACCGACGACCCGAAGACGGACGTGGCCGAGCGCCAGCCCTTCGTGGTCGAGATCCGGGGGGACGTCGTCTACAACTCCGCGGGCGCCAAGGCCGACTTCGTCAACATCGGCGTCATCGAGTCCGAGCACGGCACGCACGTCGCCGGACTCACCGCCGCCAACGGGCTGTTCGGCGGCCGGATGGACGGCGCCGCGCCCGGCGCGAAGATCGTCTCCTCCCGGGCGTGCACCTGGAGCGGCGGCTGCACCAACGTCGCGCTCACCGAGGGCATGATCGACCTCGTCGTCAACCGGGGCGTCGACATCGTCAACATGTCGATCGGCGGCCTGCCCGCCCTCAACGACGGCAACAACGCGCGCGCCGAGCTGTACACCCGGCTCATCGACACCTACGGCGTGCAGCTCGTCATCTCCGCGGGCAACTCGGGACCCGGCGCCAACACCATCGGCGACCCCGGCCTCGCCGACAAGGTGATCTCCGTCGGCGCGTCCGTCTCCCGCGAGACCTGGGCCGCCAACTACGGCTCCGCGGTGAAGACCAAGTACCAGATGATGCCGTTCTCCTCGCGCGGCCCGCGTGAGGACGGCGGCTTCACGCCGACGCTGACCGCGCCCGGCGCCGCGGTCAACTCCATCCAGACCTGGATGCCCGGCGCCCCGGTTCCCGAGGCGGGCTACGACCTGCCCGCCGGCTACGGCATGCTCCAGGGCACCTCGATGGCGTCCCCGCAGGCCGCCGGCGCCTCGGCGCTGCTCCTGTCGGCGGCCGAGCAGGCCCGCATCGACCTCACCCCGGCGAAGCTGCGCACGGCGCTGACCTCCACGGCCGACCACATCAAGGGTGTGCAGGCGTACGAGGAGGGCGCGGGCCTGATCAACGTCCCCGACGCCTGGAAGTCGATCCGGCACGGCGCCACCGCCCACGAGTACACGGTGAAGGCACCGGTCGACACCGCGATCGACCAGTTCCTCGAGACCCCGGGCTACGGCACCGGCCTCTACGACCGCGAGGGCGGCCTGAAGGCCGGGCAGAAGAAGACGTACGAGATCACGCTCACGCGTACCTCCGGCGCCGACCGGCCGATCCGGCACGAGCTGGACTTCGAGAACAACGCGGGGCACACCTTCCGGATCGTCGGCCGGGACGAGGTGAAGCTGCCGCTGAACGAGCCGGTGACCGTGAAGGTCGAGGCCCGGCCCGGCTCGGCCGGTCTCAAGAGCGCGATCCTCGAGGTCGACGACCCGCGCACCCAGGGCGTCGACAAGCAGGTCCTCACCACGGTCGTCGTCTCCGCCCCGCTGAAGTACGACTTCTCCGCGAAGAGCTCGGTGCAGCGCAACAGCACCAAGTCCTACTTCGTGACCGTCCCCGAGGGCGCGAAGTCGCTGGAGGTGGCGATCGGCGGGCTCAAGGGTGAGAGCCAGACCCGGTTCATCTCCATCCACCCGTACGGCGTCCCGTCCGACAACACCTCCACGCCGTACTGCTACAACAACTACCTCGACGGCAACGGCTGCCGCCCCGACGTGCGTGCGTACGCCGACCCGCAGCCCGGTGTCTGGGAGGTCGAGGTCGAGGCACGGCGCACCTCGCCGCTGCTCGACAACCCCTACAAGCTGGACGTCACCGTGCTCGGCGCGGCCTTCGACCCGGAGGTCGTGACCGTGCCCGAGGCCAAGGCCGGCACCCCGGCCGACGCCTCCTGGACGGTGACCAACCGGTACGCCCCGCTCGAGGGCAAGCTGGTCGGCGGCCCGCTCGGCTCCTCCGAGACGTCCCGTCCGTCCATCGAGCAGGGCGAGACGGCCACCTCCACGGTCGAGGTGCCCGAGGGCGCCGAGTCGCTGGACGTCGCCATCGGAGGCGTCTCCGACGCGGCCGCCGACCTGGACCTGACGGTCTACGACGAGGACGGCGCCGTCGTCGCCCAGTCCGCCGACGGCGACTCGGAGGAGTCGGTCTCCCTCGCGAAGCCGGCCGCCGGTACGTACACCGTCGAGGTCGCGGGCTACTCGGTACCGTCGGGCAGCACGGAGTACGACTACCGGGACGTGTACTTCGCGGCCACGCTCGGCTCGGTCACCGTGGACGGCTCGGCGCCGGTGAAGCTCGGTACGGGCGCCTCGGCGACGGTGACCGGCAGCGTCACCGCGCTGGCCGCCGCCCCCGAGGGCCGCGAGTTCTTCGGCCGGGTCCAGCTGGTCAACGCCCACGGCACGGTCGCGGGCCTGGGCAGCGTACGGATCGGGAAGGTCGTGCCGTAGTCCGGTGCGGTACGGAAGGGGGCGGGCGCTCAGTGCTGGGCGCCCGCCCCTTTCGCGTGTTCCGGGGAGGATCAGTCGCAGGTGAGGGTGCGGGACTCGGGCAGGGAGGCGGTGATCCAGGTGCGGGCGGTGGCGATGTTCCCCTCGCCGGTGATCACCGTGTCGGGGGTGGGCCGGTCCCGCAGGGCGCCGACCAGCACCCGGTGGCCGGGGGCGAGGGTGGCGAGGCTGTCGTCCAGGACGAACGTCGTCGTGGGCCCGGTGCTCCCCTCGGGCGCGTAGGCATGCGTCACGCGCAGCGTGATCCGGTGCCGTGCGGTGCCCGGTACCGGTTCGGCGGCGGTCACCGTGCCCTCGGCGACCAGCCGGGCGCAGGCGAGGTAGCGGGGGGTGCCGAAGACCACGGCGGCCTCCCGGCCCGCGGAGGGGCTGTCCGGCCGCGCCGCGGACTTGTCGGCCGCGCTGTCGCCCGCCGCGTCCTGGGTGGCGCCGGTGCCGCTCTGCACCGCCAGCCAGCCCAGGCCCGTGACCACGACACCCGCGCAGGCCGCCGCGAGGACACCGAGGGCGAGGCGGAAGGGACGGCGGCGGCGCGGCGCGGGGACCTGAACGGGGGCCGGAGCCGAACGCTCTGCCGGGGCGGCCTCGCCCAGGGCGTCACCGAGCAGGGCCAGCTGCTCGCGCAGCAGCGCCACGTCGGCCGTCGCCGACCGGTACTCGCCGTGGGCGTCCGCGCCCGCGTCGGGCGGCAGCGGCTGGCCCGTGATCGCGGCCATCAGCGCGTCGTACCCACCGGGGTGCTGTTCGGCGGCCATCTCACACCACCTCGTCCTCGTGCAGGCGGGCGCGCAGGGCCCGTACCGCCGTGTGCAGCCTGCTCTTGACCGTGCCCTCGGGGACGCCCAGCTCCTCGGCGATGCCGCGCACCGGCAGGTCGGCGTAGAAACGCAGGACGAGGACCTGGCGCTGGGCGTCGGGCAGCTCGTCCAGGCCCCGGGCGACGGCGAGGGAGAGGACGCTGGTGTCCTCGTCGCGGGGATGCTCCGTCTGACGCAGTGCGGCCAGGCGTTCACCGAGCCGGTCCTGGCGGCGCCTGGCCCGGTGCCAGTCCATGGCCAGGTTGGAGGCGACGACGGCGACCCAGGCGGACACGTCGCGCGGCGCCTCGCGGCCACTGGCCGCCCGCTCCAGCAGCCGCAGGCGGACCTGCTGCACCCCGTCCGGCAGGTCCGCCTGCGGTACCCCGCCCAGCGCGAGCACGGCCCGCACCCGGCGTTCCTGTGCCGCGTCCAGAGGGTCGTCGCCCACGGCGTCCCCCTGGCCGCGGCGGGCCTTCCTGCGCAGCACAGCCACTCCTCCCCCAGCCACGTTTCCCCTAGGACGCCGGCGGGGCCCGAAACGTTCGCCGGGACGACCGCCTTCGGTGCGAGGTGTACGTCACATCGTCGTGTGCGGCGGGAAGGGATGGGCAGGGGCGGAACAGCACAGCTTGCGGCGCGGGCCACGGCCGGGGGAATTTCTGCAGGTCGGAACGGCCTTTTGCCGAAGGACCGCGTCCGCCGTCCGAGTCGCCGCGTTCCGGCGTGCGGGCACACCGCGCAAAGGATTGGACAGGCGGGCCGGGCTTCGCCCCATGATGGAAAAGTCTCGGCCGAGCAAAGCGCGCGTGAAGACACGCGTACAAACGGAGAAGGAGTCACCGTGAGGGTCGGAATCGTCGGAGCCACCGGTCAGGTCGGCACGGTCATGCGCAGGATCCTCACGGAGCGCGACTTTCCGGTCACCGAGCTGCGTCTGTTCGCCTCGGCGCGCAGCGCCGGCAGGGAGCTGGACGGCGTGACGGTGGAGGACGCGACCACCGCCGACTACTCCGGCCTCGACATCGTGCTGTTCTCCGCGGGCGGCGCCACCTCCAAGGCACTGGCCGAAAAGGTCGCCGCCCAGGGGCCGGTCGTGATCGACAACTCCTCCGCCTGGCGCCGCGACCCCGAGGTCCCCCTGGTGGTCTCCGAGGTGAACCCGCACGCGATCGCCGACCGCCCCAAGGGCATCATCGCCAACCCGAACTGCACCACGATGGCCGCGATGCCGGTCCTGCGTCCGCTGCACGCGGAGGCGGGCCTCGAGGCCGTCGTCGTCGCCACCTACCAGGCGGTGTCCGGCTCCGGCCTGGCCGGCGTGGACGAGCTGTTCGAGCAGGTCCAGAAGGTGGGCGCGGACGCCCCCAAGCTGACCCACGACGGCTCCGCCGTTCAGTTCCCGAAGCCGGACAAGTACGTGGCGCCGATCGCGTACAACGTGCTGCCGCTGGCCGGCTCGATCGTCGACGACGGTCTGCACGAGACGGACGAGGAGCAGAAGCTCCGCCACGAGTCCCGCAAGATCCTCGAGATCCCCGGGCTGAAGGTCTCCGGCACCTGTGTGCGGGTGCCCGTCTTCAGCGGCCACTCCCTCCAGATCAACGCCCGTTTCGCCCGCCCGATCAGCGTCGAGCGCGCCAAGGAGCTGCTGGCCGGTGCCCCCGGCGTCGCGCTCACCGAGGTGCCGACCCCGCTGGAGGCGGCCGGCCAGGACCCGTCGTACGTGGGCCGCATCCGCCAGGACGAGACCGTGGACCACGGCCTCGCCCTGTTCGTCTCCAACGACAACCTGCGCAAGGGCGCGGCCCTGAACGCGGTGCAGATCGCGGAGCTGGTGGCGGCGGAGCTGAAGGGCTAGGGCCTGGGCACCTCGTAGAGGAAGCAGCCGTACTCGACGGCCCGGACGTGGACGAACGCCACGGCCGGGTCGTCGAACGCGTGATGGAGGGCGGGCGCGAACCCGTCGGGTTCGACCAGGTGTCCGCCCAGGATGCGCCCCTCGGCGGAGTAGCGGCGCACGGTGCGGTGCGCGTTGGTGAAGGCGAGGCCCTCACCCTCCGGCCCCGCGCAGTCCTCGGCGTGGATGAAGACCGGCCCCTGCTCGTCGTAGGCGCCCGGGTCGGCGCCGGTCCGCGCGGCCCAGCGGCGCAGCGGGGCGTAGGAGACCAGGGCGATCCGGTCGCCGGGGCGGCTGCGGCGCAGGCAGCAGCGCAGGGGGGCGCCGCCCTCGTCGTCGGTCCGGGGAGCGGGGGCGCGGCCCGCGTCGTCGGTCGTGCGCAGTTCCTCGAGGGCGGGGCGGGGGATGGGTCGTGCCGTGTAACCGTTCATGCGTCCAGGCTCACGCGCGAGCGGCCCGCGCACCGGCGGGAAACGGACATCGCGTTCGGCACAGGTCACGTGGAAGGATGGCGCGACCACACATGACGAGGAGATGACCGCGTGCCTGGCACAAACCTGACTCGCGAAGAGGCGCGGCAGCGGGCGACGCTGCTGACCGTTGACTCGTACGAGATCGATCTCGACCTCACCGGCGCGCAGGAGGGCGGCACCTACCGGTCCGTGACCACGGTGCGCTTCGACGTCGCGGAGACCGGCGGCGAGTCCTTCATCGACCTGGTCGCGCCGACGGTCCACGAGGTGACGCTGAACGGCGACGCCCTCGATGCCGCCGAGGTGTTCCAGGACTCCCGCATCGCCCTTCCGGGGCTGCTGCCGGGCCGCAACATCCTGCGCGTGGCCGCCGACTGCGCTTACACCAACACCGGCGAGGGCCTGCACCGCTTCGTCGACCCGGTGGACGACCAGGCGTACCTGTACACGCAGTTCGAGGTGCCGGACGCGCGACGGGTCTTCGCGAGCTTCGAGCAGCCGGACCTGAAGGCGACGTTCCAGTTCACCGTGACGGCGCCCGAGGGCTGGACGGTCATCTCCAACTCGCCGACGCCGGAGCCCCGGGAGAACGTCTGGGTCTTCGAGCCGACCCCGCGCATCTCGTCGTACATCACGGCGCTGATCGTCGGCCCGTACCACTCGGTGCACAGCGTG
Organism: Streptomyces sp. BBFR51; assembly: GCF_044591655.1. Classification (NCBI taxonomy): domain Bacteria; kingdom Bacillati; phylum Actinomycetota; class Actinomycetes; order Kitasatosporales; family Streptomycetaceae; genus Streptomyces; species Streptomyces sp. BBFR51. The sequence goes on from NZ_CP172448.1 coordinate 2,998,742, forward strand.
TACAAGAAGGACGGCCAGTCCGTCCCGCTCGGCATCTACTGCCGGCCCTCGCTGGCCGAACACCTCGACTCGGACGCCATCTTCGAGGTGACCCGGCAGGGCTTCGACTGGTTCCAGGAGAAGTTCGACTACCAGTACCCGTTCAAGAAGTACGACCAGCTCTTCGTGCCGGAGTTCAACGCGGGCGCGATGGAGAACGCGGGCGCGGTGACCATTCGCGACCAGTACGTGTTCCGCTCGAAGGTGACGGACGCCGCGTACGAGGTGCGGGCGGCGACGATCCTGCACGAGCTGGCGCACATGTGGTTCGGCGACCTGGTCACCATGGAGTGGTGGAACGACCTGTGGCTGAACGAGTCGTTCGCCACCTACGCGGAGGCCGCCTGCCAGGCCGACGCGCCCGGCTCGAAGTGGCCGCACTCGTGGACGACGTTCGCCAACCAGATGAAGACCTGGGCGTACCGGCAGGACCAGCTGCCCTCCACGCACCCGATCATGGCGGACATCAGCGACCTGGACGACGTGCTCGTCAACTTCGACGGCATCACGTACGCCAAGGGCGCCTCGGTGCTCAAGCAGCTCGTCGCGTACGTCGGTGAGGACGCGTTCTTCCAGGGCGTGCAGGCGTACTTCAAGCGGCACGCGTTCGGCAACACGCGCCTGTCGGACCTGCTGGGCGCGCTGGAGGAGACCTCCGGCCGCGATCTGAAGACCTGGTCGAAGGCGTGGCTGGAGACGGCCGGCATCAACGTCCTGCGTCCGGAGATCGAGACGGACGCGAACGGTGTCGTCACGTCCTTCGCCATCCGCCAGGAGGCCCCTGCGCTCCCGGCCGGCGCGAAGGGGGAGCCGACGTTGCGCCCGCACCGCATCGCGATCGGCGCCTACGACCTGGACGCGAGCGGCAAGCTGGTGCGCGGGGAGCGCGTCGAACTGGACGTGGACGGCGAGTCGACGTCCGTACCGCAGCTGGTCGGCAAGCCCCGCCCGGCGGTGCTGCTCCTGAACGACGACGACCTGTCGTACGCCAAGGTCCGCCTCGACGAGCAGTCCCTGGCCGTCGTCACCGAGCACCTCGGCGACTTCACCGAGTCGCTGCCGCGCGCCCTGTGCTGGGCGTCGGCGTGGGACATGACGCGGGACGCGGAGCTGGCCACCCGCGACTACCTCTCGCTGGTCCTGTCGGGCATCGGCAAGGAGTCCGACATCGGTGTCGTGCAGTCGCTGCACCGCCAGGTGAAGCTGGCCATCGACCAGTACGCCGACCCCACCGCCCGCGAGGCGCTGCTCACCCGCTGGACCGAGGCCACGCTGGCCCACCTGCGGGCGGCCGAGGCAGGCAGCGACCACCAGCTTGCGTGGGCGCGCGCGTTCGCGGCGACGGCGAGGACGCCGGAGCAGCTGGACCTGCTGGACGCGCTGCTCGACGGCACGCAGACCATCGAGGGCCTGGCCGTGGACACCGAGCTGCGCTGGGCATTCGTGCAGCGGCTCGCGGCCGTGGGCCGGTTCGGCGGTTCGGAGATCCAGAGCGAGTACGAGCGGGACAAGACGGCCGCCGGTGAGCGCCACGCCGCCACCGCGCGTGCCGCCCGCCCGACCGAGGCGGCCAAGGCGGAGGCCTGGGAGTCGGTCGTCGACTCCGACAAGCTGCCGAACGCCGTGCAGGAGGCGGTCATCGCCGGCTTCGTCCAGACCGACCAGCGCGAGCTGCTGGCGTCGTACACGGAGCGGTACTTCGAGGCGCTGAAGAGCGTCTGGGAGTCCCGTTCGCACGAGATGGCGCAGCAGATCGCGGTCGGCCTGTACCCGGCGGTGCAGGTCTCCCGGGAGACCCTGGAGCGGACGGACGCCTGGCTGTCCTCCGCCGAGCCGAACGCCGCCCTGCGGCGGCTGGTCTCGGAGTCCCGCTCGGGCGTCGAGCGCGCCCTGCGGGCGCAGGCGGCGGACGCGGCGGCATCGGAGTAGGCAGCGGGAGTACGTACACGTTCGAGGGCGCCCGGTGTCTCGCCGGGCGCCCTCGGACGTGGGGCCTACTTCGGGGCAGGAGCGAAGGGTGGCTCCAGGGCCCTCCCGGTCGGCCGGAGGGTGCGGGGCGCGAGCTGCCCCGCGAGGGTCGCTCCGAACGCCAGTGCCATGCCCCCCAGTTGCACCGGTCCGAGCGTCTCGCCGAGCGCCGCCCAGCCGATCACGGCGGCGGTCAGCGGCGAGAGCGGGCCGAGGAAGGTGACCTGGGTGGCGGAGAGCCGGCCGATGCCGCGGAACCAGAGCCAGTACGCCAACGCCGTGTTGGCCAGCGCCAGGTAGAGGTAGCCGCCGGCCGCCCGGGCGTCCAGGGCGGGTGGGGCGCCCTCGGCCAGCAGGGCGATGGGCGCGATGAGCAGTCCGCCCGCGGTGAGCTGCCAGCCGGTGAGCGCGAGCGGGCCGACGCCGGCGGGGCGTCCCCACCGCTTGGTGAGGACGGTGCCGGTGGACATGGACGCGGTGGCGGCGACGGCCGCCGACACACCGAGCGCGTCCAGTCCCCCGGCCGCCTTCAGGACCACCAGACCGACGCCGAACGCGGCGACGACGCCGGTGAGCACGGAACGGGTGCCGGCCCGCTGCCCGAGCAGCAGCGCCGAGAGCCCGACGACGAACAGCGGACCGGCCGAGCCGACGACGGCGGCCATACCGCCCGGCATCCGGTAGGCGGAGAGGAACAGCAGCGGGAAGAAGGCCCCGATGTTCAGCACGCCCAGCACCGCCGACTTCCACCACCAGGCACCGCGCGGCAGCACCCGGGCGAGGGCGAGCAGCAGCAGTCCGGCGGGCAGGGCACGCATCAGCCCGGTGAACAGGGGACGGTCGGCCGGCAGGAACTCGGTGGTCACGGCGTAGGTGGTGCCCCAGGAGACGGGGGCGAGGGCGGTGAGCGCTATGAGGGCGGGGCGGGTGGCTGGGCGGGCGGCGGCCATGAGGGCACCCCTTCGGGCGGACGGCGAGGACCTGAAGCTCGGCAGCATGAAGCTCGGTAGTAAGTAGCTTACTTCTAAGCCAGTTTCCGTCAAGCTACTTTCTTGCGGTCCAGCGGACCGGACTCGATACTCGTGCCATGACTGAACGCCCCGAGCAGCGGCCCGAGCAGCGGTCCGCGCCGCACAAGGACCCCGTCGACGCGATCATCGACCAGTGGGCGACGGTGCGGCCCGACCTGGACACGGCCGCCATGGAGGTGTTCGGCCGGGTCTTCCGGCTGGCGCGCGCGATGGGCGACCGGATGGAGAAGGCGTACGCGCGCTTCGGCATCTCGCGCGGGGAGTTCGACGCGCTGGCCACCCTGCGCCGCTCCGGCGAGCCCTACACGCTCTCTCCGCGGCAGCTCTCGGCCACACTGATGCTCACCACCGGCGGCATGACCGGCCGCCTCGACAAACTCGAACGGGCCGGACTGCTGCGCCGCTCCCCCGACCCGCACGACCGCCGGGCACTTCAGGTCACCCTCACCGACCGGGGTCTCGAGCTGATCGACGAGGCGGTCGGCGCGGGCCTCGACGTCCAGACCCAGGCCCTGGCCTCCCTCGACGCCGAGCGGGCCGGTCAACTGACCGGCCTGCTGCGGGACCTGCTCGCCGGCACCGAGAAGTAGGCGGCCGCTCAGCCCACGTGCGCGGCGACGGCCGCCCGGGCCTGCGCCGCACTCGCGTCGTCCGCCGCCCAGGCCACGTACCCGTCGGGCCGCACCAGCACCGTCGTACGGCGTCCACTCGCCCAGCGCTCCACGGCCAGCCGCTCCCCCGGGGTCGCCTCCGGGGCCGCGTCCGAAGCTGTCTCCGGGGCTGCCTCCGGGGTGATCAGCACGAACCGTCCGCCGCGCAGTGCCTCGTAGAGCCGGCTTCCGCCCGCGAGGGCCACGTCGGGCACGCGGGTGCCGGTCAGCCGGTGGGACCCGCGGGGGGCCGGGTAGCGCAGGCCGACGCCGGTGATGTGGCCGGTCGCCCTGCGACGGGCCGGGCCCACGTGGTCGAGGACGGTGGTGACGACCGCCCGCAGCGCCAGCGTCCAGGGGCGCTTGGCCATGGCGAGGCGGACGATCCCGCCGCTGCTGCGCAGCACCGACCTGCCCACGGGGTGCCGTTCGGCCTGGTAGGTGTCCAGCAGTTCGGGCCCGGCGTGCCCGTGCAGCACGGCCGCCAGTTTCCAGCTCAGGTTCGCCGCGTCCTGGAGGCCGGTGTTCATGCCCTGGCCGCCGGCCGGCGTGTGCACGTGCGCCGCGTCGCCGGCGAGGAAGACGCGGCCCACGCGGTAGGCGGGCGCCTGCCGCTCGTCGCTGTGGAACCGCGACATCCAGCGGGCGTCGTACATCCCGAAGTCGCGGCCCAGCGCGAGACGGGTGATCTCCTTGACCTCGTCGAGGTCGAGGGGCTCGCTGTCGGGGACATCGCGCCCGCGGTGCCAGCCGATCACGCGGTGGTACCCGTCGCCGAACGGCGCGAGGAAGGCGAAGGCGTCCCCGACGGCGTTGACGGTCAGCAGCGTCTCCGGCTCCTCGGCGAGGCGCACGTCGGCGAGGACGACGGAACGGATGACCGAGCGCCCGGGAAACGGCAGGCCGACCGCGTCGCGCACGGTGCTGCGCATGCCGTCGGCGCCGACGACGTAGGCCGCGCGCAGCGTCCGCGTCTCCCCGTCCGGGCCGCGGACCTCGACGATGACGCCGCCCTCCGCCGGATCCTGCCCGGGGTCCTGGCGCACGCCGGTGGTCTCGGTCTCGTACCGGAACTCCACCCCAGCCTCCACCGCCCGCCGCTCCAGCACCTTCTCGACCTCGTACTGCGGGAGGACGAGGAGGTGGCGGAACCGGGAGGGCAGGGTGGCGAGGTCGACGGTGAGGCGGCCGAAGAGACGGAGGCGGTCCAGGGGCCTGCCCACGGCCTCCAGGTCGTCCGCGAGGGCGCGGGCGTCGAGCTGCTCGAGGGTGCGGGCGTGCAGCACGAAGGCGCGGGAGAGGTTGCTGATCCGGTGCGGGCGCTTCTCGACGAGGGTGACGGGGATGCCGGCGGTGGCGAGGTCACCGGCCAGGAGCAGGCCGGTGGGACCCGAGCCGACGACGATCACGGAGCGGGGGGACTCGTGGCGGGTGCCGGTGCCGTTCATGGGGCCTCCTTGCGATGCCAACGCTTGTTTGCCAACGCTCGTTGTCACCCTAGGGGCGTGCGGCGTCGACGTCAACACTTGTTGGCCTACGTGTGTTGGCCTACGCTTGTGGGCATGCCCCGTACAGCACTCCACGGCAGGACCGAGGACAACGAGCCGCCCGCCCGCCGCTCCGACACCACCCGCGCCGCCATCCTCGACGCGGCCCGCGAGCGCTTCGCCGCCGACGGCTACGAGCGGGCCACCATCCGCGCCGTCGCCCGGGACGCGAGCATCGACCCGTCGATGGTGATGCGGTACTACGGCAACAAGGAGGGCCTGTTCGCGGCGGCCGTCACCGTCGACCTCGCCCTGCCCGACCTGACCGAGCGGCCGCGCGAGGAGGTCGGGCGGGTCCTGGTGACCCACTTCCTCGCCATGTGGGAGGAGAACGAGGTGCTCACGGCGCTGCTCCGGGTCGGGGTCACCAACCAGGCGGGGGCCGAGCGCATGCAGGGCATCTTCCGCGACCAGCTGCTGCCGGTCGCCCAGCGGGTGTGCCCGGACCCCGAGCAGGCCCCCGCGCGGGCCGCGCTCGTCGCGACGCAGGTGCTCGGCCTGGCACTCACCCGGTACGTGCTGCGGTTCGGGCCGGCCGTGGCGCTCCACCGCGAGGAGGTCGTGGCCTGGCTGGCGCCCACGGTCCAGCGTTATCTGACGGCACCGAGCCCCTGACCGCCGAAAGGCCTACACACCGAAGGGCGCCGTCCCCGTCCGCGTACGAGCTGACGCGCGTACGTGCGGTGGGGGCGGCGCCCTCGGTGAAGCTGAAGCGGAGGGTCAGGCCTTCGCGCCGGCCTTGAGCTTGGCCTTGGACTTGGCCTTGGCGCCGGGAGTCGTCACCCGGTGCTCGGGGTGGGACCTGTCCAGGACCATGATCAGGCCCGCGATGATCGCGAACAGCGCGATCGGGGCCAGGACGTAGAGGCCCAGCGTCTCGACGACGCTCAGGCCGGTGCCGGGGTCGTCGCCGTCGTCGCGGGTCAGCGCGAGCGCGGGGGACGACATGAGCAGCATCATCAGCGTCGTACCGGCTGCCAGGGCGCCGGCGCGCAGGGCGTTCTTCTTGTCCACGGTGCAAAGTTAGCGAACGGCCGCGGCGACCGCGCGCCCGGGGTGCCCGTACGGGGCCGCGGACGCCCCGCCGTCGTCCCGCCCGGCCGCCCCGCTCAGCCGTTCCGGTCGTCGCCGCGTTCCCGTACGACGTCGATCAGGGCGTGCAGGCGGGGCGAGGCGGCCAGTTCCTCCAGGGTCACCGGGCGGCCCTCCGCGTCGGCGACGGGCAGCCGCCAGTTCGGGTACTGGTCCCAGGTACCGGGCAGGTTCTGCGGGCGGCGGTCGCCGACGGCGTCCGGGAGCCAGATGCCGACCATGCGGGCGGGGGTGCGCAGCAGGAAGCGGTGCACGGCCTGGATCTTCGCCTCCTCGGCGGGCGTTCCGGTGCCGCCGCCGGTGCCGTGCAGCAGCCCGAGCCGGGCCAGCACGTCCAGCCACTGGGCCGTGTCCGCGGACGCCTCGGCGCGTTCCTCCTCCAGCGGGCGGGTGAGCAGCCCGAGCCGGTCGCGGAGTTCGACGTGTTCGCCGGTGAGGCGGGCGGCGGTGGACGGCAGGTCGTGCGTGGTGGCGGTGGCCAGGCAGTCGGCGCGCCACCGCTCGGGCGGCAGGGGACGGCCGTCGCCGGTCCAGTCCCGCTCGAACCAGAGCACGGAGGTGCCGAGCACCCCGCGTTCGCGCAGCGTCTCGCGCACCCCGGGTTCCACGGTGCCCAGGTCCTCGCCGATGACCAGGGCGCCGGCCCGGGCGGCCTCCAGGACGAGGACGGCGAGCATGGCCTCGGCGTCGTAGTGGACGTAGGTGCCCTCGGTGGGCGGGTGGCCCTCGGGGACCCACCAGAGCCGGAACAGGCCCATGACGTGGTCGATGCGCAGGGCCCCGGCGTGGCGGAACAGGCCCCGCAGCAGGCGCCGGAAGGGTGCGTAGCCGCAGTCGGCGAGGCGGTCGGGGCGCCAGGGCGGCAGGCCCCAGTCCTGGCCGAGGGAGTTGAAGGCGTCCGGCGGCGCGCCCACCGACATGCCGGCGGCGAAGTACTCCTGCTGGGCCCAGGAGTCGGCGCCTCGCGGGTGCACGCCGACGGCGAGGTCGTGGACGATCCCGACCGGCATGCCCGCCTCGCGGGCGGTGTGCTGGACGGCGGTGAGCTGGGTGTCGGTGAGCCAGGTGAGGCGGGAGTGGAAGTCGACGCGGTCCATCAGCTCGGTGCGGGCCCGGTCGGTCTCGGCCGAGCGGGGGTCGCGCAGGCCCTCGGGCCACCGGTGCCAGTCGGATCCGTGGACCTCGGCGAGCGCGCACCAGGTGGCGTGGTCCTCGAGGGCGGTGCCCTGTTCGGCGAGGTAGTCGCAGTAGGCGGCGCGGCGGCCCGGGCCGAGGGGGATCTCGTGGAGCAGTTCGAGGGCGTCGCGCTTGAGCTCCCACACGGCGTCCCGGTCGATGAGGGCGCCCTTGTCCAGCACGCCCTCGCGCAGCCGCCCGGCCCGTTCCCGCAGGGTCCCGACGCGCTCGTGGTCGGTGACGTACGCGAACTCGGGCACGTCCTCGATCCGCAGATGCACCGGGTCGGGGAAGCGGCGCGAGGAGGGCCGGTAGGGGGAGGGGTCGGTGGGGGCGCCGGGCACGGCCGCGTGCAACGGGTTGACCTGCACGAATCCGGCGCCGAGGGCGCGTCCGGCCCAGGCGGCCAGCTCGCCGAGGTCGCCGAGGTCGCCCATGCCCCAGGAGCGGCGGGAGAGGAGGGAGTAGAGCTGGACGAGGAGCCCGTAGGAGCGGGTGGCGGGGGTGGGCAGCCGGGCGGGCGCGACGATCAGGTGGGCCTCGGCGGTGCGCCCGTCGGGCGCGGTGGCGGTCAGCCGGTGGACGCCGGGCGGGAGCAGCTCGGCTCCGTCGCGGCGCTCGCCCTGCTCGGTGTCGACGCGCAGCCGGGTGCCCTCGGGCAGGGCCGCCAGGGCGGCCGGGGTGCCGCAGCCGTCCCAGCGGACGACGGTGGGCGGCAGCAGCCGCTCACGCAGCTCCCCCTCGCGGGCGGCGAGCGCGGCCCGTACGGCCTCGGGCGTGCTCGTGTCCACGCCGAGGGCGGCCAGCGCGAGGGTGACGGCGGTGGCCGAGGCCGGGACGGTGCGGTCCGGGGACGGACGGTAGGAGGTGGCGACGCCGTGCAGGGCGGCGAGCCTGGTCAGATCCTCGGGAAGGTCCTCGTCGGGGGGCTCGGCCGGCCGGGCTGCGGGCATCTGCTTCCTCTACGACCTCGTGGGTTCCGGAACGGGGACGGCGAAGGAGGGGCCACCCTGCTCCGGCACGTCCGCCGTGAGCTCGGGCGAGGACTCGCTGGTCAGCGGTACGGCGTCGGCGAACGGCGACTCGCTGGTGAGGGGCTCGGCGTCGGGCAGCGGCGGTTCGCTGGTCAGCGGGGCCTCGGCGCAGCTGCCGGTCGCGCCGAAGACGCAGTAGTGCGGGGTCTCGGAGGCGGCGGAGGGCTCCGCCCAGGGTGTGGACGGCTCCGCCACGGGTTTGGACGGGGCCGGGAGCAGAAGCGGTGCCAGTGCAGCCACGGGGATCTCCTTCATCGAGCTTGGGTCGAGCTCTGTCGAGCACGCTTTTGGCGGGTTACGGCAGCCCTACCCAGTCCGCGCGAAGACAGGCGCCCCGACCTCGCCAACGTGGCCCTGGTCACACCCTGCCAGCCGCAAAGGTGATGAACCCGATCAAAAATTCACCTTAACCCTCCGCCGGTTCACGCAAACCGGTCACGTCGGCGTCACCTGCCCCGCAGCCGGCTCCGTCCTGGCGAGGGTGGGGTCGTGCTGAAAGGCGTGAGCAGTCGGCGGACAAGTGTCATTTGGGCGCTCAAAGGAGCGGCTTGAGGACAGTAGGGGCACGAGTGTTCACGGTGTCAAAGTAGTCAGATGACGTCCCTGCCGCCTCGGCTCCTCCAGGCGCTCGACCGGTTCAACGCCGCCCACCCCTGGGACCACAACACCCACTACCACCGCCGGATCCTGCGTCAACTCCCCCACCGCTTCGGCAGCGCACTGGACGTCGGCTCAGGCACCGGCGACCTGGCCCGGCTCCTCGCCACCCGCGCCGCCGAAGTCCACGGCGTCGACTCCGACCCCGCGATCACCTCACGGGCACGCGCACTGACCCCCGAGGGGACGGCGGCGTCCTTCACCGTCGCGGACGCCCTGACGGAGCTCCCCGCCGGACCTCACGACGTCATCACCTGCGTCGCCACCCTCCACCACCTGCCGTTCACCGAAGCCCTCGACGCCTTCCGCCGGCACCTGGCTCCCGGCGGAACCCTGGTCGTCGTCGGCCTCTACCGGCCACAGACCGCCACGGACCACCTGCTCGGCGCGACCGCAGTCCTCCCGAACGCCGTCATCGGATGGCTCAAGAACAGGGGCCGGAGCGCCACCCCGCCCACCTCGATGACCGCCCGGACCCGACCGGCCGACATGCCCTTCTCCGCCATCGCCGCGACGGCCCACACGGTCCTGCCCGGCGCCCGGCTACACCGCCGCCTCTTCTGGCGCTACACCCTCACCTGGCGTCATCCCTGACCGGCCCGTCGCCCCAACTCCCCGCGAACCGCGCCCACGCGTGCGGCGCGAGGCGGAGTATCGGCCCGTCGGCAGCGTCCTTGGAGTCGCGGACGGCCACGGCCCCGGTGACGTTCAAGGCCACCTCGACGCATTCGCCGGACGTGTTGCTGTAGCTGGACTTCACGAAGTCGAACCTGAGCACCGGTCAAATCTCCTGTCGAATAGCCTCGATGAGCTGGATGGAGTCACTTTGTGCAAGGCTCCGTCGGGCCGTGCGATCGAAGAGGTCGCTGTACTCGCTGCTTGCCGCTTCGTTCTCCACCCACACGCTGGACGCGATGGTGTCGGCCTGGATCACGTCCACCGCTTCGGTCTCGTTGAACGACAGGATGGTAAACGGGCCCGTGATGCACGGATGCCCTCCAGCATGGAACGGCAGGACCTGTAGGCGGACGTTCTCCAGCGCGGCAACCTCCAGGAGCCGTTCCAACTGCCCTCGCATGGTCGAGGAGCCCCCGATCAGCTGCCGCAACGCTGCTTCCCAAACTACGGCGTACACCTCAAGCGGACGTTCCCCCACCAGGCGCTCCTGCCGACGCAACCTGATGTCGACGACCCGCTCGATCTCCGCAGGGTCCTCCCAGGACCCAACCCCCTCGCTGACTGCCAGCGACCGGGCGTATTCAGGAGTCTGGAAGAGGCCCGGCACAAGTGACAGCTGCCATGTGCGCACGCGGCTGGCTGCGTCTTCCATGGCGATGAACTCGGTGAGCGCACCAGGATGCGGAGAGTCCTGCCACCACCCCTTCGCCTTGCGCCTTTCACGGTCCAACCTGGCAAGTTCCAGCAGTTGGGCCACGGCCCTGGTGTCCACCAAACCGTAGAACTCGCACAGCGCACGGATATCCGGATCGCGCATCGGCACCCAGCCGCGCTCCATCTTGACGATCTTCGAGTTGGTCGCGCTGATGACCTCCGCAGCCTGTTGCTGCGTACTGGCCGCAGCATCCCGCAGACGCAGTAGTTCTCCACCGAGCCTGCGCCCGAGCACAGTTGACGCCCTGTTGCCGAGTTGCGTGGTTCGAGTCACCCCCACATGGTGCCGGACTCAACTCCCGTCATCACCCCTGGAGACACTTGTCTCCGAAACAGTTGCGCCAGAGATAACCGAGCCGCTACTTTCAGTGTCCGGCCGCTCACTCCGCGGTCCCACCTTCGGCGGAAGCGCACCATCCTGCCCAGCAGGCATGGCAGAGACACCGCCACCCCCCACCTGGAGGCACCGCTCCATGACAGAACCCGCTCCCCTGCCACGTTCCGCACCGCCCCTCCACGAAGACCTGCTCGACTACACCCCCACCCAGCGCAGCGTCCCCCTCGCCCGGCGCAGAGCCGCACGGCTCGTCGCGGAGTGGGGGCAGCCGGGCCTCGCGGGAGACGCCGCCCTCGTCGTGTCGGAGCTGATGACCAACGCCCTGTTGCACGGCAGCCTCCGGGGACGGCTCATCCGCGTACACATCACCGTCGATCCCCGGACCCTTCGGGTCGAGGTGAGCGACCCGCGTGGCGAGCGGCTGCCCCGCCCGCGCCCGGTCGGGGAGGTCGACGAGCAGTTCGGGCGCGGACTCCTGCTGGTGGGGGCCCTGGCCACGCGGTGGGGCTGGGAGCCGCGGAGTGTCGGCAAGACCGTGTACGCCGAGTGGGACCTGCCCACCGCCGCAGCGGAGACCGGCATCCCGGTGCACCTGCTCATCGACCGGGACACCTGCGAGGTCAAGGTGCACAGCCGTCCGGACGGGAGACGGTACGAGACCGTGCAGACGTTGCCCTTCGGCAAGGAGGTCGCGCTGCCCGAGCCGGTCGGGATCGCCCTGGACACCGAGCCGCTGAAGAACTGGGTGCGCTGACCCGGGTCAGACAGAGACCCGGACCGTCAGGCGGAAATGCCGTCGATCCGGGCCATGGCGTCCTCCGCGCCGTACGGCTGCAAGTACGGCAGCCAGCGCGGGTCCCGGTGGCCGGTGCCGATGATGCGCCAGGCCAGACCGGTGGGCGGGGCCGGTTTGTGGCGCAGGCGCCAGCCCAGCTCGACCAGGTGGCGGTCGGCCTTGACGTGGTTGCAGCGGCGGCAGGACGCGACCACGTTCTCCCACGCGTGCAGGCCCCCGCGGCTGCGCGGGATGACGTGGTCGACGCTGGTGGCGACGGCGCCGCAGTACATGCAGCGGCCTCCGTCGCGGGCGAAGAGGGCACGGCGGGTGAGCGGGACGGGCCCCCGGTAGGGCACCCGGACGAATCGCTTGAGCCGGACCACGCTGGGTGCGGGCACGGTGACGGTCGCGCTGTGCAGAAAGGCGCCGGACTCCTCGAGGCACACGGCCTTGTTCTCCAGGACGAGGACGAGCGCGCGGCGGAGCGGTACGACGCCGAGCGGCTCGTACGACGCGTTGAGGACCAGGACATGCGGCACGGGTGCCTCCTTGGGCGTCGGCGGCGCGTGGCTCGCGCCGGGACGATCTGGTTCAGTGTCCCCTCATGCCTGGTCGTAGCGCCACCATGTCCCGGTAACGGGCTGGGAGTGTTTTCGAACACACGGAACGCCGGGTCACGGGCGTGACCAGTCCGAGCGCGGGTGAGTACCGTCTCTCCCGCCCATTTCGGGCCGAACCGCGTCCGGTGCCCCGTTAGTGTGGTGCATCTGCCCGTCCGGTGACCTTTCCGTGACCTTGGACCGGACCTCGGACCGGACCGCGCAGGACGGGCCGCCGCACCTGGAGGTATCCGTCGTGTCCCTGTCCGCCGCCGTCCTGCTGGCCGCCGGTTCGTCACCCTCGCCGTCACCGTCCCCGACGGCCCCGGCCGTGCCCTCGCTGCGGGAGGCCCACGAGAGCGCGACGAACGCCGCGGGCTGGGTCGAGGAGAACTGGTCGACGTGGCTCGCGATCGGACTGCGGGTGCTGCTGATCGTGGTGATCGCGGTGGTGCTGCGCGCCGTCGTGCGGCGGGCGATCAGCAAGCTCATAGAGCGGATGAACCGGCGGACCGGGACGTCCGGCGGCACCGCGCTGAGCGGGCTGCTGGTCAACGCCGAACGGCGCCGGCAGCGCTCGGAGGCCATCGGGTCCGTACTGCGCTCGGTGGCCAGCTTCCTCATCCTCGGCACCGCGGCGCTGATGGTGCTGGGCACCTTCCAGATCAACCTGGCCCCGCTGCTGGCGTCCGCCGGTGTCGCCGGTGTGGCGATCGGCTTCGGCGCCCGCAACCTGGTCACCGACTTCCTCTCCGGCGTCTTCATGATCCTGGAGGACCAGTACGGCGTCGGCGACAGCATCGACGCGGGCGTGGCCTCCGGCGAGGTCATCGAGGTCGGGCTGCGGGTGACCAAGCTGCGCGGGGTCGACGGCGAGATCTGGTACGTCCGCAACGGCGAGGTCAAGCGGATCGGCAACCTCTCCCAGGGCTGGTCCACGGCCGGCGTGGACGTGACCGTCCGTTCCGACGAGGACCTCGACAAGGTGAAGGAGACCCTCGCCGGGGTCGGCGAGCGGATGAGCAAGGAGGAGCCCTGGAACGAGATGCTCTGGGGCCCGATCGAGGTTCTCGGCCTGGACTCCGTGCTGCTCGACTCCATGGTGGTGCGGGTCTCCGCGAAGACCATGCCCGGCAAGGCCCTCACCGTCGAGCGTGAGCTGCGCTGGCGCATCAAGCGCGCCTTCGACGCGGCCGGCATCGCGATCGTCGGCGGGGCCACGGTCCCGCTGGACAGCGCCTCCGTCCCCGATCCGACGGCGGGCGTCGCGGCGCCCTCGGCGTACGCGAGCACGGTCTCGCCGCAGTCCGTCGCGGCGTCCCCCATCCCCCCGCCGAGCACCAGCAAGTAGCGGCTCCCGCACTCTTCCCGCCCCCGAGGTAACGACTGCGTTGCCTCGGGGGCGGTCTCTTGACGGCTCCTTGCGGGCGGCCTACGTTTCTCAGCCAACAGGAAACTTTCCTAACAAACCCATTCCGTGATCGGTGCGGTGGACTTCCCCCGCCGCACCCTGAAAAGCTGAGCGGTCGAGAGGCAGGTGTGGACACGCATGGCAGGAACCGCCGGCACGCCGGGCACCCCGCGCGTCCTGCGCGCCATGAACGACCGGGCCGCACTCGACCTCCTCCTGGAGCACGGGCCGCTGTCCCGGACCCGGATCGGCAAGCTGACCGGCCTGTCGAAGCCCACCGCCTCGCAGTTGCTGGCCCGGCTGGAGGCCGCGGGGCTGGTCCTGGCCGGGGGGACGACCGAGGGGCGTCCCGGGCCCGGGGCCCAGCTCTACGAGGTCAACCCGGCCGCCGCGTACGCCGCCGGACTCGACGTGACCCCGGGCCGCATCCTGGCCGCGGTCGCCGACGTCACCGGGCGCACGGTCGGCCGGCACGAGCTGCCCACCCCGGGCCGGCGTGCCGCCACCCCCGTCGTCCAGCAGGTCACCGACGCGCTCGACGGCGCGGTGAAGGCGGCCGGACTCGCCCGGACCGACGTCCACCGTCTCGTCATCGGCACCCCGGGCGCCTTCGACCCGGGCACCGGACGGCTGCGCTACGCCTCCCACCTGCCCGGCTGGCACTCCCCCGCCCTCCTCGACGAACTCGCCGCCGCCCTGCCGATGCCGGTCGAGTACGAGAACGACGTGAACCTCGCGGCCGTGGCCGAACAGCGCCTCGGTGCGGCCCGGGGCCACGAGGACTTCGTCCTGCTGTGGAACCAGGAGGGCCTGGGCGCCGCCCTGGTCCTCGGCGGCCGGCTGCACCGGGGCTGGACCGGCGGCGCGGGCGAGGTCGGGTTCCTGCCCGTGCCCGGCGCGCCGCTGGTGCGCAAGGTCAGCCGTACCGGGAGCGGCGGTTTCCAGGAGCTGGCCGGTTCCCAGGCCCTGGCGGGACTGGCCCGGGAGCTGGGCGTCACCGACGTGCCCTCGGGGCCGTACCCGGAGGTCGCCGCCGCCCTCGTCGCCCGCGCCGCACAGACCGACGACGACCCGCACCGACGGCTGCTGCAGACCTACGCCACCCGCCTGGCCACCGGCCTCGCCTCCCTCGTCTCGGTACTGGACCCCGAGCTGGTGGTCCTGAGCGGCACCTCCCTCACCGCGGGCGGTGCGGCGCTGCGCGACCTGGTCCAGGACGAGCTGGAGGAGCTGGCCGCCTCCCGGCCCCGGCTCGCCGTCGCCGACGTGACCGAGCATCCAGTACTGCGCGGCGCGCTGGAGAGCGCGCTCGCGACCACCCGCGACGAGGTCTTCGACACCTCGCGCTGACCCCCGCGCCACCCCCGGTCCCATCCTTCGTCCCACCCCGCCCTGCCCCTGGGAGATTCGCCATGCCCGGAATATCCAGAAAAGCGGCCTTCGCGGTCGCCGCCTCCGCCTCCCTCGCCCTGCTCGCCACCGCCTGCACCGGTCAGTCCGAATCCGGCGCCTCCGACGACCCGAACGCCGAGACGACCATCACCTTCTGGCACGGCTGGAGCGCGCCCGCCGAGGTGAAGGCCGTACAGGCGAACGTGGACCGCTTCGAGAAGGCCCACCCCAACATCAAGGTCGAGGTCGTCGGCAACATCAACGACGACAAGCTCAACCAGGCCCTGCGGGCGGGCGGTTCGAGCGGCCCGGACGTGGTGTCCTCGTTCACCACCTCCAACATCGGCAAGTTCTGTTCCTCGGGCGCCTTCCTCGACCTGAAGCCGTTCATCGAGAAGTCCGAGCTCGACCTGGACGCGCTCATCCCGAAGCCGATGCTGGAGTACACGCAGTTCGAGGGCACGCGCTGCGCCCTGCCGCTGCTCGGCGACGCCTACGGCCTCTACTACGACAAGGACGCCTTCGAGGCGGCCGGGATCACCCAACCGCCGAAGACCTGGTCGGAGTTCGCCGAGGTGGCGAAGAAGCTCACCAAGGCCAAGCCCGGCGGCGACGGTTACGAGCAGCTCGGCTTCATGCCGAACTACCACGGCTACGAGACGGTCGTCGACCACTACATGTCGCAGTGGGACCACGCCTACTTCGGCCAGGACGGCAAGTCGAGCGTCGCCAAGGACCCGGCGTTCGCGGAGATGTTCACGTACCAGAAGAAGCTCGTCGACGACCTCGGCGGCTTCGAGAAACTGGAGAAGTACCGCAACACCTTCGGTGACGAGTGGGGAGCCAAGCACCCCTTCCACACCGGCCAGGTGGCCATGCAGCTCGACGGCGAGTGGCGGCTCGGCATGGCGAAGGACGCGGGCGTCGACTTCGAGATCGGCACCGCGCCGATGCCCGTCGCCGACGACGAGGTGGACGAGTACGGCAAGGGTTTCCTGTCCGGCACCGTCATGGGCATCGCCCCGCAGAGCAAGAAGCAGAACGCCGCGTGGGAGTTGGTGAAGTACATGACGACCGACACCGAGGCCGTCGTCGCCTTCGCCAACGCCATCCGCAACGTGCCCTCCACCTTCCCGGCCCTGAAGTCGCCCGACCTCAAGACCGACCCGGAGTTCAAGACCTTCCTCGACATCGCCCAGCACCCCGGGTCGAACTCCCCGCCGGCCTCCGTCAACGGCGCCACCTACCAGCTGACGCTCCAGGACTTCGGATACCAGTACGAGTCGGGCAAGGTGAAGGACCTCGAGGCCGGACTCGAGAAGACCGCCAAGCAGATCGACCGCGACATCGAGCAGACGAAGTAGCGGTCCATGACCACGCACACGCACACCAACGCGAACACTCTGCGCGCGAAGCGCCGGTCCTCGGCGCTTCGGACGGTGGCCTTCATGTCACCGTGGATCGTCGGGTTCGGCGTCTTCTTCGCCTATCCCCTGGTGTCCACCGTGTACTTCTCGCTGATGAAGTACGACGGCTTCGGCGTCCCGGAGTTCCGGGGCCTGGACAACTGGACGTACGTCTTCCAGGACTACCCGCTGTTCTGGCCCGCCCTGCGCAACACCCTGTGGCTAGTCCTGGTGATGGTGACCTGCCGCGTGGTGTTCGGGCTCGGGGTCGGGCTGCTCATCACGAAGATCAGGACGGGGGCGGGCGTCTTCCGCACCCTCTTCTACCTGCCCTACCTCGCCCCGCCCGTCGCCGCGACCCTGGCCTTCGTCTTCCTCCTCAACCCCGGCACCGGACCGGTCAACTCCGTCCTGGAGGGCCTCGGTGTCCCGGCGCCCGGCTGGTTCACGGACTCCGCCTGGTCCAAACCGGCGCTGACCGCGCTCGCGGTGTGGGGCGTCGGCGACCTCATGGTGATCTTCATGGCCGCGCTGCTCGACGTACCGAAGGAGCAGTACGAGGCGGCCGAGCTGGACGGGGCGTCGGCCTGGCAGCGGTTCCGGTTCGTGACGCTGCCGAACATCTCGCCCATCGTGCTGTTCGCCGTGGTCACGGGCGTGATCCAGACCATGCAGTACTACACGCAGCCGCTGGTCGCGGGGAAGGTCGCCTCCGGGATCATCGGCGGCTCCGGCCAGTCCTTCGAACCCGGCTATCCCGACAAGTCGACCCTCACCCTCCCCCAGCTCGTCTACAACCTCGGCTTCCAGCGCTTCGACTACGGCTCCGCCTGTGTGGTCGCCCTCGTGCTGTTCGCGCTGGCCATGGCGTTCACGGCGCTGCTGATGCGCCGCCGGGGCGGACTGATCCAGGCAGGTGACCGATGACCCAGGTACTGGACCGGCCTCTCGTGACCGGCACGCCGCCCACCGAGGAGCGCACCGCCCGCCGGCGCCTCCTGCTGCACTGGATCGCCGTCCACTCCCTCGGCGTGGCCGCCGCCCTCTTCTTCACGCTGCCGTTCGTGTTCGTGGTGCTCACCTCGCTGATGAGCGACCAGCAGGCCCTCACCCGCGACCTGTGGCCGCACACCTGGGAGTGGGGCAACTACCGCGCGGTCCTGGACACGCCGGGCTTCCTCACCTGGTGGAAGAACACGCTGCTGTACGCGGGGCTCGGCACCGTCCTGACCGTGGCGTCGTCGATCCCGGTGGCGTACGCGCTGGCCAAGTTCCGCTTCCGGGGCCGGCATCTGTCCCTGATGCTGGTGATCTCGATGATGATGCTGCCCCCGCAGGTGATCATCATCCCGATGTACCTGTTCTGGGCGAAGCAGCTGGACCTGTCCGGCACGCTGTGGCCGCTGATCATCCCGATGGCCTTCGGCGACGCCTTCTCCATCTTCCTGCTGCGGCAGTTCCTGCTGACCATCCCGGACGAGTACCTGGACGCGGCGAGGGTCGACGGCTGCGGGGAGCTGCGCACCCTGCTGAAGGTCGTCCTGCCGATGGCGAAGCCGGGCATCGCGGCGGTGGCCCTCTTCCAGTTCTTCTACGCCTGGAACGACTACTTCGGGCCACAGATCTACGCCTCCGAGAACCCCGGCGCCTGGACGCTCTCCTACGGCCTGGAGTCCTTCAAGGGCGCCCACCACACCGACTGGAACCTCACCATGGCCGCGACCGTGCTGGTCATGGCCCCCGTGATCCTCGTGTTCTTCTTCGCGCAGAAGGCGTTCGTCGAGGGTGTCACGCTCACCGGAGTAAAGGGTTGATGACTGCATGAAACTCACCGTGGTCGGCGGCGGTTCGACCTACACGCCCGAACTCGTGGACGGCTTCGCCCGGTTGCGGGACACGCTGCCGGTGGAGGAGCTGGTGCTCGTCGACCCGGCCGCGGACCGGCTGGAGTTGGTGGGCGGGCTCGCCCGACGCATCTTCGCCAAGCAGGGCCACGGCGGCCGCGTGGTCACCACCTCCGACCTGGACGCGGCCGTGGACGGCGCCGACGCGGTGCTGCTCCAGCTGCGCGTCGGCGGTCAGGCCGCCAGGCAGCAGGACGAGACCTGGCCGCTGGAGTGCGGCTGCGTCGGCCAGGAGACCACCGGCGCGGGCGGCCTCGCCAAGGCGCTGCGCACGGTGCCGGTGGTGCTGGACATCGCCGAGCGGGTGCGCCGGGCCAATCCGGACGCCTGGATCATCGACTTCACCAACCCGGTCGGCATCGTGACCCGCGCCCTGCTCCAGGCGGGACACCGGGCGGTCGGCCTGTGCAACGTGGCGATCGGGCTCCAGCGCAAGTTCGCCGCGCTGCTCGGGGTGGCGGCCGCCGACGTCCACCTGGACCACGTGGGCCTCAACCACCTCACCTGGGAGACCGGCGTCCGGCTCGGCGGCCCCGAGGGCGAGGACGTCCTGCCCCGCCTGCTGGCCGAGCACGGGGACACGGTCGCCGCCGACCTGCGCCTGCCCCGGCCGCTCCTGGACCGCCTGGGCGTCGTCCCGTCCTACTACCTGCGCTACTACTACGCCCACGACGAGGTCGTCGACGAACTGCGCACCAAGCCGTCCCGGGCCGCCGAGGTCGCGGAGATGGAGCGGCAGCTGCTGGAGATGTACGGCGACCCGGCCCTGGACGAGAAGCCCGCCCTGCTCGCCAAGCGCGGCGGCGCCTACTACTCCGAGGCGGCCGTCGACCTGGCCGCCGCCCTGCTCGGCGGCGCGGGCTCCCCGTACCAGGTGGTGAACACGTACAACCGGGGCACGCTGCCCTTCCTCCCCGACGACGCGGTGATCGAGGTGCCCGCCGCGGTGGGCGGCAAGGGCACCGCTCCCCTGCCGGTGCCGGCCGTGGACCCGCTGTACGCGGGCCTGATGGCGAACGTGACGGCGTACGAGGACCTCGCGCTGGACGCGGCCCTGCGCGGCGGCCGGGACCGGGTGTTCCGGGCGCTGCTCGCCCACCCCCTCGTCGGCCAGTACACGTACGCCGAGCAGCTCACCGACCGGCTGATCGCACACAACCGGGAGCACCTGGCGTGGGCCTGACCGCAAGCCTGCTCGCCGTCGACGCGGGCAACAGCAAGACCGACGTGGCCGTAGTGACGGCCGACGGGGAGGTTCTCGCCACGGCCCGCGGCGGCGCCTTCCGGCCGCCCGCGGTGGGTGTCGAGCGGGCGGTGGACGCCCTCGCGGAGGCGGTGACGCGGGCCTTCGAGTCGGCGGGCGTCACCTCCGTCGACCACGTGTCGGCGTGCCTGGCCAACGCCGACCTGCCCGTGGAGGAGGAGCAGTTGGCCGCCGCGCTGCACGCGCGCGCGTGGGGCGCGAGTGTCGAGGTACGCAACGACACGTTCGCGATCCTGCGGGCCGGTGTCGACGAGCCCCTCGGCGTGGCCGTCGTGTGCGGGGCCGGCGTCAACTGCGTGGGCATGCGCCCCGACGGCCGCACCGCCCGTTTCCCGGCCATCGGGCGCATCTCCGGCGACTGGGGCGGCGGCTGGGGGCTGGCCGAGGAGGCGCTGTGGCACGCGGCGCGCGCGGAGGACGGTCGGGGCGGCCCGACGGAACTGGCCCGGACCCTGCCGGCGCACTTCGGGCTCGACTCGATGTACGCCCTCATCGAGGCCCTGCACCTGCGGCGCGTCGAGCCCGTGCGGCGGCACGAGCTGACCCCCGTGCTGTTCGCCACGGCGGCCGGCGGCGACCCGCTCGCGCGGTCGGTCGTGGACCGGCAGGCCGACGAGGTGGTGGCCATGGCCGCGGTCGCGCTGACCCGCCTCGACCTGCTGGCCGAAGCGGCGCCGGTCCTGCTGGGCGGCAGCGTGCTGGCGGCCCGGCATCCGCAGCTCGACGACCGGATACGGGAGCTGCTGGCGGCCCGCGCCCCCAAGGCCGTACCCCGCGTGGTGACGGCCCGGCCCGTCCTGGGCGCGGTGCTGCTGGGCCTCGACCACGTGGGCGCGGCGCCCGGGGCCCATGCGCGGGTGCGGGAGCACTTCGCCGTCTGACCCCTGTGGCCCCTCGGGGAACCGAACCGGTTCCGGTGACGTATTCATGGGCAGGGGTGGTGCGTTGCACCGGGGACGCATCAAGATCGGGTGAAGGCCGGTGCGAATGTCGGTGCGGGCAGCGATACTTGCGGCGACGGATGACCATGGGGGAGGTCAGCAGTGACTCAACCGCCGAGGGGCAGCGCGGCACCGCCGCCGGGCACGGGCGTGCGGGGCGGCCCCACCCTGCCCGCCGTACCGCCGCCGTCCGGCCCCGTGCCGGGGCAGCGCTCGGGCGGCGCGCCCGCCGCTCCCCCGTCTCCGCCCCCGCCTCCGGAGCCGCGCCGCACCGCCTTCGCCGAGGGGGTGGACCGGCTGCGCGCCGCGGCCGTCACCGAGCCGGGGCGGCTGCGCATCATCGGCGCGCTGCTGGCCGTGCTCGTCGTCGCGTTCGGCGCCGTCACCGCGTGGCAGATGAACGAGCGGTCCACGGCGGCGGACGACGTGCTGACCCGCAGCCAGCCGCTCAGCTCGGCCGCGGCCGACATCTACCGCTCCCTCGCCGAGGCCAACACCGCGGCCTCCAGCGGCTTCCTCGCCGGCGGCCAGGAGACGAAGGACTCCCGCACCCGGTACGACCGCGGGATCAGCGCGGCCGCCGAGGGGCTCGTGACGGCCGCCGCCAACTCCGAGCCGAAGTCGCCGGCCGCGACGACCATCGCCAAGCTCAACCGCCTGCTGCCCGAGTACAAGGGCCTGGTCGAGCGCGCCCGCATCTACAACCGGCAGGGCTTCCCGGTCGGCGGCGCCTATCTGCGCTACGCCAACGAGAAGATGCAGAAGGAGATGCTCCCGGCGGCGGAGGACCTCTACAAGAAGGAGAACCAGCGGCTGAGCGCCGACTACGGCGACGCCAAGCCCTACCCCTGGGCGGCGATCGCCCTCGGCGTCGTCCTGCTCGCCGCACTGGCCTGGGCCCAGCTCCGCAACTACCGGCGCACCAACCGCGTCCTGAACCACGGCCTGGTCGCCGCCACGACCGCCGCCACGATCGTGCTGCTCTGGCTGGTCGTCGGCCACAGCGTCGCCCGGTCGAACCTGACCGACTCCTACGAGCACGGCGTGCGCTCCCTGAACGCGCTGAACGAGGCCCGCATCGCCTCCCTCAAGGCCCGCGGCAACGAGAACCTCACCCTGGTCTCCCGCGGCGCGGAGACCACGAAGGTGGGCGACAAGACGTACGACTCCTACGATCTGGCCTTCGGCAAGAACATCGACGCCCTCGGCAAGGCGCTGGCCGAGGCGGGGCGGTTCGCCGACGACAAGGCCGGCGAGCAGCCGGTCGACACGGCGAACGGCAACATGACGGAGTGGAAGAAGCGGCACACCTCGGCCCGTGAGCAGGACGAGAACGGCAACTACCAGCAGGCCCTGGACCTGGTGATCGGCGGTGACGGCGCCACGGTCGAGTGCTTCGACGGCGTCGACGAGGCACTCGCCACCGCACTCGAGCACGAGAAGAAGGAGTTCCAGCAGGCGGCGGGCGACGGCCTGGACGCCATGGGCTACCTGCCGGAGGGCGCCGGGGTACTCGCCGCGCTGGGTGCGGCCGGCGCGCTGCTCGGCATCGGCCGCAGGCTGTCGGAGTACCGGTGAAGCGGGGTGCGGGCCGGGCGGGCCGGCGGGAAGGGGTACCCGTGGAAGGAGGCGTGAGGATGCGCGCGGGACGGTTGCGGACCGGTCTGAAGGGCTGGGGCGGTGTCGGGGCGATGGCGTTCGCCTGCGTCCTCGCGGTGCTGTCGGCCCTGCTCCTGCCGACGGTCCGCTCGCACGGCGAGGGCGGCGGTGAGGACGGCGGCCACGGCGTCGCCCACGGCACCCGGACGCGGGCCGCGCAGGCGTGCACGGACCCGGAGAAGCAGACCCTCTCCCCGTCCGGGGACGACGGCCCCACCATCGCCGAGATCCGCGGCCGCGAGGGCGAGAAGCGCAAGCTGATCGTCGGCATCGACCAGAACAGCTACCGCTGGGGCTACCGCGACCCGAACCGCGGCGGGGACGCGGAGCTGGAGGGCTTCGACATCGACCTCGCGCACCGGATCGCGAAGGACATCCTCGGCGACGAGAACGCCGTGCAGTTCAAGGCGATACCCACCAACCAGCGTGAGCCGGCGATCCAGGACGGCCGGGTGGACATGGTGGTCCGCACCATGACCATCAACTGCGACCGGCTGGAGAAGGTCGCGTTCTCCGCCCCGTACTTCAAGACGGGCCAGCAGCTGCTGGCGCCCAAGTCCTCGCCGATCACCGGCTACGACGACACCCTGGCCGGCCAGAGGATCTGCACGGCGGCGGGCTCGACGGCGCTGAGCACGCTGGAGCAGGACCAGAAGGACGGCACGCTCGCCGCCGACGCCGACCTGGGCACCACCGTGCCCAACCAACTGGACTGCCTGGTAAGGCTCCAGCTCGGTGACGTCGACGCGGTCGTCACCGACGGCGCGCTCGCCGCGAGCCAGGCCGCGCAGGACCCGACGGTCGAGCTGAAGGGCGACGCCTTCACCACGGAGTACTACGGCGTGGCTATGAAGAAGGACGCCGACGATCTGGTACGCCGGGTCAACCGGATCCTCGTCGAGTGGCGTGCGGACGAGGCCGACGGCTGGCAGCAGTCGTACGAGCACTGGCTGTCGGAGACGATGGGTGACGACTGGCAGAAGTCGGAGCCGCCGACACCGCCGCAGTACCTGCGCAAGAGCTGACCGAAGGCCGCACCGCAGGCGAAGAGCACAGGCAAGTCCGCGACAGCGAGAGGTGATCGATGGGCGACACGGGACCCACCGGGCCGGTGATGGACCGGGACGAGGTGGACCGTGCGCTGGCGCGGCTCGGCGCGGAGCACGAGGCGATCGAGACCTCGCTCCTCGCCCTCCAGGACCACGCGGGCCGCAGACTCCTCGAGGGCGCCGAGCTGACGGGCGTCACCGTCGAGCGCTGGGCCACCGCGGAGGCGTCGATCACGCTGCTGTGGACCTACTTCGACGCGTACACGGGCGCGCTGCGCACGACCCGGGAGATCCGCTCCCGGCGCCGCTGGTCCAGCCGCGAGGACCTGGCGGAGCTGACGGAGCTGCTGCGCGGCGAGGCCGTCACGGTGGCCGGCAGCGCGGCCGCCACCGCCAACGCGCCCACCCCGCACGGCGGTCCGGGCCGGCTCAGCGAGCGGTATTCGCTGGTGACGCTGGTGGAGCGGATGAACCAGCTGTACGCGACCTCGCTGGACATGGTGGTCGCCGCCGACGCGGTGTGGTCGGCGCTGCCCGCCCGGATCGATTTACTCGCCGCCGAGCTCCAGCGCACCCGCAAGCTCGCGCACTCCGTGGGCGTGCGCCCCGGCGAGCACCCGGCCGGCGACGACCTGGAGCGGATCACCCGCACCCTGACGCGGCTGCGCGAGCGGGTGGTGTCCGACCCGCTCGCCTTCTGGCTGCCGGCGCAGGGCAGTTCGGCACCGGGCGGCGGCCGTCCCGACACCACGGTGTACGACCGGGAGGCACGCGCCCTGGAGGAAGTGCGCCGCGAGATCGACGCGGTGCTGGCCGTGCGCCAGGACGCCGAGCAGCGGATCGTGCGGCTGCGGGACGTGCTCTCCCGCGCGGACCGCACGCTGGCCGAGGCCCGCACCGCGCGCGGCGAGGTGCTGGCGAAGATCGCCGCGACGGAGGTGCCGGTCGTCGGCGGGCCGCCGATCGTGCTCCAGGAGCAGCTGGCGGCGGCCGCCGAGTACCGCAGGCACGCCCAGTGGCACCGGCTGTCGCCGCTCCTGGAGTCCCTGGAGGAGAAGGCGGAGGACGAACTGCTGCGCGCCCGGGAGTCGTTGACGGCGGTCACCGCGCCGCTCGCGGTCCGTGCCGAGCTGCGCGGCCGGCTCGACGCGTACAAGGCGAAGATGGCCCGGCTGGGCCACGCCGAGGATCCGGAGCTGGTCGAGAAGTACGAGAAGGCGCGGCGCATGCTGTGGAGCGCGCCCTGCGACCTGCGCGTCGCCGAGCAGGCCGTCCTGCGCTACCAGCACGCGGCGGCCGAACTGCTGGGCTCCGCACGGCGCGTGCCCGGCCAGGGCGGCCCGGTGGACCGGACGGGGCCCGGCGCATGAGCGACAAGACGGGGTCCGGCGCACGAAGGACGAGGGGGAAGCAGCGTCATGAGTGAGGCAGGGCGGACGTGTCAGCGTCCCGGCTGCGACGGGGCCTACGAGGACATGGGCGGCGGCGAGCTGTACTGCGACACGTGCGGTCTCGCGCCGGTCGTCGCCGCGGGCGGCATGATCGGCTCGACCCCGACCGGCGTCACCGGGGGCGGGGGCTCGCGCGGGTCCTCGGGCAGCGGGAGTTCCCGCTCCAGCGGCCGCAGTTCGCGTACGTCGTCCCAGTCCTCACGCTCGTCGAAGTCGCGGCGCTCGGTGTCGGGGCGGCTCTCGCGAGCGGTCTCGGGCCGGTCCACGGGGCGTTCGGTGTCGGTGCGCAGCTCCGGTTCGGGCGCGGGTTCCACCGGGCGCGGGCGCCTGGGCGTCGGCCTCGTCGAGGTGCCCGCGGTCCCGCGGCCCGACCCGCGTGCGATGGTCATGGACCATCCCGAGGTGCCCGAGCGCAAGCGGTTCTGCTCGCGTTCGGACTGCGGGGCGCCGGTCGGGCGGGCCCGCGGGGAGCGGCCGGGCCGCACGGAGGGCTTCTGCACCAAGTGCGGTCACCCGTACTCGTTCGTGCCGAAGCTGAACGCCGGGGACGTCGTGCACGGCCAGTACGAGGTGGTGGGCTGTCTCGCGCACGGCGGGCTCGGCTGGGTCTACCTCGCCGTCGACAAGGCGGTCTCCGACCGCTGGGTGGTCCTCAAGGGCCTGCTGGACACCGGCGACCAGGACGCGATGGCGGCGGCGATCTCCGAGCGGCGCTTCCTCGCCGAGATCGAGCACGCCAACATCGTGCGGATCTACAACTTCGTCGAGCACCTCGACCAGCGCACCGGCTCCCTCGACGGCTACATAGTGATGGAGTACGTCGGCGGCAAGTCGCTCAAGGAGATCGCCAACGCCCGGCGCTCCCCGCAGGGCCGGCGCGACCCGCTGCCGGTCGAGCAGGCCTGCGCGTACGGCATCGAGGCGCTGGAGGCGCTCGGCCACCTGCACAGCCGCAAGCTGCTGTACTGCGACTTCAAGGTCGACAACGCCATCCAGACCGAGGACCAGCTCAAGCTGATCGACATGGGCGCGGTCCGCCGCATGGACGACGACGAGTCGGCCATCTACGGCACGGTGGGCTACCAGGCCCCGGAGGTCGCCGACGTCGGCCCGTCGGTGGCGTCCGACCTGTACACCGTCGGCCGCACCCTCGCCGTGCTGTCGTTCGACTTCCAGGGCTACACCACCGTCTACGCCGACTCGCTGCCGGACCCCGACAGCATCGAGGTCTTCCGGCACTACGAGTCGTTCTACCGGCTGCTGGTGCGGGCCACCGACCCCGATCCGGCCCGCAGATTCGCCTCCGCGCAGGAGATGGCGGAGCAGCTGACGGGGGTGCTGCGCGAGGTGGTCTCGCTCCAGACGGGCCGGGCCCGGCCCGCCGTGTCCACGCTGTTCGGGCCCGAGCTCCGGGTGACGGACACGGAGTTGTTCCCGCGGCTGGACGGCGAGGTGTCGCGGCTCGGGGCCCGGGTGGCCCCTGCCAAGCGACGCGGCGCCGCGTCGCCGCCGGGCGGCGCGGGCACCGGTCCGGCCCTGCCGGGCGGGGCGGGGCCCGCCGTGGGGGCGCCGGGCGGGACCGTCGCGGTCGCCGGACCGGACGGCGGCCCGGTCGCGGGCGGCGGTACGGGCACGGGTGCCGGGCCGGTCGGCGGCGCGGCCGCGGTGGCGGGGGCGAGCGCCTCGCTGGCCGGTGCCGTGAGTTCCGTCGGCGGTGTTGAAGGTGCGGGAGGTGTCCCTGGTGTCGGCGGTGTCGGCGGTGGGGCCTCCGGCCTGGTCAAGTCGGCCGACGCGCCCACCGCATCCCTCGCGCTGCCGGTCCCCCGGGTCGACGCCGGTGACCCCAACGCGGGTTTCCTGGCGGGCCTCATGGCGTCCGCGCCGGGCGAGCTGCTGACCGCGCTGGCCGCCGCGCCGGCGCCGTCGACCGAGACACGGCTGCGGCAGATCCGCGCCCGGCTGGAGAACGGCGACGCGACCGGCGCGCTGGAGGGCCTGGAGACGCTGGAGGGCGAGCGCCCCGACGACTGGCGGGTGGTCTGGTACCGCGGTCTCGCCGCGCTGGTGACCGGCGACCACGAGGACGCCGCGCTGGCCTTCGACGCGATCTACGACGCCTTCCCCGGCGAGATCGCGCCCAAGCTGGCGCTCGGCCTGTGCGCGGAGGTGCTGGGGCAGCTCGACAACGCCGCCGAGTACTACCGGCTGGTGTGGTCCTCCGACCCGAGCCATGTCAGCGCGGCGTTCGGGCTGGCCCGGGTCCAGCTCGCCGGCGGCGACCGGGGCGGCGCGGTACGCACGCTGGAGTCGGTGCCGGAGTCGTCCGTCCACTGCACCGGCGCGCGCGTGGCGGCCGTACGGGCGCGGCTGCGGCAGCGCACCGCGGCCGCGGGCGACCTGGCGTTCCTGGACGATCTGATCGCCGCCGCGCGGCAGGTCGAGGCGCTGGACGTGTACGGTCTGGATCCGGCACGGCGCGAGCAACTGTCGGCCGAGGTCCTCGGTTGCGCGCTGGACTGGGTACTCTCCGGAGGTCGGGGTTCCGTCCCTCCCGCCGCCGGGGGACGGACGCTGCTCGGCAGCGGCCTGGACGAACGCGGCCTGCGTTTCGGCCTGGAGCGTTCGTACCGCACGCTGGCCCGGCTGGCGCGGGGCGGCGAGGAGAGGATCGACCTGGTGGAACGTGCCAATCGTTACCGCCCCCGGACGTGGGTGTAGTTGATGTCGCAGATGCCCCAGCAGGCCGCTGTGCGGAAGTGCCCGAGCTGCGAGGAACCCCTCGAGTCGGGTGACCGGTACTGCGGTGCGTGCGGATACGACCTGTCCGTCGTGCCCGCGCGGCCCGAGGACAGCCCCACCATCGCCATCAACGGCGCGATGGCCGCCGCCCCGGAGCCCGCCCCGGAGCCCGCAGCGGAGCCCGCTCCGGACGGCGTGGACTGGCCCGTGGCCCGGGATTCGGACGGCCACGGCCGCCCCGCCCCGGTGCACGCCGCGGCCGAACTGCCGGGCACCGACTCGGGCGGCTCCCCGCTGCCGCCGGCACCGCCGGCCCCGCCCGAGGCACCGCCGGAACCGTCCCCGGCCGGCGTGCGGTTCGACCGGCCGAGCGAGCCCGACGAGTACCCCTTGCAGGCGCCCGACCCGCGGCTGACCGCCGAACAGGCGGCCCCCGCCGAGCCGGCGGCGGCCGAGAAGGTGTGCGTGGCCTGCCGCGCGGGCCGGGTCGACGACGACGGCTACTGCGAGAACTGCGGGCACGCCCAGCCCCGCGAACGCGACCACATGGAGCAGGAGTCGGGACCGATCGCCGCCGTCAGCGACCGCGGCCTGCGCCACCACCGCAACGAGGACGCGTTCTCCGTGGGCTGCACCGCGCTGCCCGACGGCGCCCCCGCGTCCGTGGCGATCGTCTGCGACGGCGTGTCCTCGGCGACCCGCCCCGACGACGCCTCCCTCGCCGCGTCGCGTGCGGCCGGCGAGCTGCTGCTGACCGCCCTGCCGCGCGGCACGCACCCGCAGCAGGCCATGCACGACGCCATCCTCGCCGCCTCGCACGCCGTCAACGCCCTGGCCGACGAGCCCGCCACCGCCCGCGAGCAGGCCCCGCACCAGAACGCGCCCGCCTGCACCCTGGTCGGCGCCGTCGTCACCGCCGGACTGCTGGTCGTCGGCTGGGTCGGCGACAGCCGCGTCTACTGGGTGCCGGCCGACCGCGCCACCCCACCAGCCCGGCTCACCGAGGACGACTCGTGGGCCGCGCAGATGGTCGCCGCGGGACTGATGAACGAGGCCGAGGCCTACGCGGACGAGCGCGCCCACGCGATCACCGGCTGGCTGGGCGCCGACGCCTACGAACTCGAACCGCACACCGCGTCCTTCAAGCCGGACCGGCCCGGAGTGGTCGTGGTCTGCACGGACGGTCTGTGGAACTACGCGGAGTCCGCCGAGGAGATGGCCGAGGCCATGCCCCTGGACGCCGCCGCCCGCCCGCTGCACAGCGCCCGCGTTCTGGTCGGCCACGCCCTGGACGGCGGGGGCCACGACAACGTAACAGTGGCCCTCGTGCCGTTCCCGGCCCCGCCCCAGGGGGCAGGATCGGCCTGAGGCCCCCGCACGGGTTCAGGTGGAGGGGCGGCCTCGCGGACCGCAGGGGGCGGTCCGCACCAGCAAGCCAAGACCCCCACCGCTGTGGGGACGTAGAGGGGGATGCGATCCGGCATGGCCAATTTCTCGAAGTCGAACGTGCCGCAGTTCGCGGTGGACGTCTACCAGAACGAATACCTGCCCGAGGGCGGCCGTGAGGTCAACGCCATCGTGACGGTCACCGCGACCGGCGGCGGCACCATCGGGAGCGCGGTCGCCGCGCCCCACCTGTACGCGCCGGGCCAGGGCCCGTCCGCCGCCGTGGCGTTGATGGTCGACTGTTCGGGCTCGATGGACTATCCGCCGACCAAGATGCGCAACGCCCGCGACGCCACCGCCGCCGCGATCGACACCCTGCGCGACGGCGTGCACTTCGCCGTGGTCGGCGGCACCCACGTGGCCAAGGAGGTCTACCCGGGCGGCGGCCGGCTCGCGGTCGCCGACGCGGCCACCCGGGAGCAGGCCAAGCAGGCGCTGCGCAGGCTCAGCGCGGGCGGCGGCACCGCCATCGGCACCTGGCTGCGGCTGGCCGACCGGCTGCTGTCCACCGCGGACGTCGCCATCCGGCACGGCATCCTGCTCACCGACGGCCGTAACGAGCACGAGTCGCCCGAGGACCTCAAAGCGGCGCTCGACGCCTGCGCCGGGCGTTTCACCTGCGACGCCCGTGGCGTGGGCACCGACTGGGAAGTGAAAGAAGTCACAGGGATCGCCTCGGCGTTGCTCGGCACCGCCGACATCGTCGCCGATCCGGCGGGCCTGGCCGCCGACTTCACGCAGATGATGGAGACGGCCATGGGCAAGGAGGTCTCGGACGTCGCGCTACGCCTGTGGACCCCGGTCGGCACCACGGTGAAGTTCGTCAAGCAGGTGGCCCCGACGGTCGAGGAGCTGACCGACCGGCGCACCGAGGCGGGGCCCCGGGCCGGGGACTACCCCATCGGTTCCTGGGGCGACGAGTCCCGTGACTACCACGTCTGCGTGGAGGTACCGGCCGCGGACCTGGGCCAGGAGATGCTGGCCGCCCGGGTGTCCCTGGTCATCCCGGAGCCCGACGGATCCGTCCAGAACCTCGGCGCGCAGGGTCTCGTACGGGCCGTGTGGACGGACGACATGACGGCCTCCACGTCGATCAACCCGCAAGTCGCCCACTACACCGGGCAGGCAGAACTGGCACAAGTCATCCAACAGGGGCTGGATCTGCGCAAAGCGGGAGACATCGACGGAGCAACGGCCAAACTGGGCCGCGCGGTTCAGCTCGCCGGGGTCTCCGGAAACGCGGATACGGCGAAACTGCTTGCGAAGGTGGTGGACGTGGTGGACGCGGCGGCAGGTACTGTGCGACTGAAAGCGAAGGTCGAGGAGGCCGACGAGATGACTCTCGAGACCCGGTCGACAAAGACTGTTCGTGTAAAGAAGTGACGCAGGACAACAGCGCGACAAGCCCGCAAGAGAGGGAAGCTCCGACATGCCGACCTGCCCGAACGGACACCAGTCGGGTTCCGACGACTGGTGCGAGGTCTGCGGTCACCGCATGGCCGGTGCCGTGCCGCCCCCTCCGCCGCCACCGCCTCCCGGCGGCGGTTACGGCTTCCCGCCGCCCGGTGGCCCCGGCGGCGGTCCCGGTGGTCCGGGCGCCGAGCCGCAGCTGTGCCCGCAGTGCCGCACGCCGCGTGAGGGCGGTGCGCCGTTCTGCGAGGAGTGCCGGTGGAACTTCCTGACCAACACGGCCACCTCGTACACCCCGGCCGCCCCGCGCCCCCCGGCGCCCGGCGGTGCGGCACCGCACTTCCAGCCGCCGCCGGCGGGTCCGTCGTACGGCGGCGGTGACTCGTACGACTACCAGGGCTCCCGCCCGTCCCAGATGAACCGTCCCGCCGAGCCGATCCCCCCGGGCCCGCCCTTCGGCGGCGACCCGTCGGGTCGCGGCGGTCCGGCCGGTCCCGGTGGCCCGGGCGGGCCTGTGGGCGGCCCCGGTGGTCCGGCGGGCGGCCCGGGCGGTCCCTACGGTCCTGGTGGTCCCGGCGGTCCGAACGGCCCCGGCGGTCCCGGTGGCCAGGGCGGTCCCGTCGGTCCCGGCGGCTTTGGCGGCCCCGGTGGGCAGGGCGGCCCCCACGGTCCCGGTGGTCCTGGTGGTCCTGGTGGTCCTGGTGGCCCGAACGGTCCCTCCGGTCCGCCGGCCCCGCCCGGTTTCGGCGGCGACCCGTCGCGTCCGGTTCCGCCGCCGCCCGGGCCCGTTGCGCCTCCGCCCGGTGGCCCCGGTGGCCCCGGCGGCCCCGGCGGTGCGCCGCAGGGGTACCAGTCCGGTCCGCCGGCCCCGCCCGCCTTCCCGCAGGAGACCAACCGTCCGCAGCAGGGCGGCCCGTCCTTCGGCGGCGGTGAAGACGACTGGGTGCTCTCGCCCCCGTCGTCCACCGGACCGGGAGGACAGGGCGGCCCGCACGGCCCGGGTCCGGCCCAGGGCGGCGGCTACGGCTACCCGCAGCCCGGCGCCACCCAGGCCCCGCCCGGCCAGGGCTTCCCGCAGCAGCCACAGCAGCCGCAGCAGCCGATGACCTGGTCGGCGACCATCGGTCCCGACCGCGAGTACTTCATGGCGATGATGCACCGCTCGGGGCCCGAGGCCGCGGGCCTGAACCTGCCCGCGTACTCGCCCGAGCAGCAGCGCGCGCTCACGGGCAACCAGATCACCATCGGCCGCCGCCGGCACTCCACCGGCGACACCCCGGACATCGATCTGGCCGTGCCGCCGGAGGACCCGGGCGTCTCGCACCAGCACGCGGTGCTGGTGCAGCAGCCGGACGGCAGTTGGGCGGTCGTCGACCAGAACTCGACGAACGGCACGACGGTCAACAACGGCGAGGAGCCGATCCAGCCCTTCGTGCCGGTGCCGCTCCAGGACGGCGACCGGGTGCACGTCGGCGCCTGGACGACGATCACGATCCGCCGGGGCTAGCGCGACGGCGCGGCAGACGTTCGTTCCGCGCGTCAGGTGAACGGCCAGGCGTACGGGCCCTCGGGGTCGTCCAGCCACGCCCAGGCCCGTTCGCCGCGGACGGTGATGCCGTAGCGCTCCCGGCGCGGGGCGTCCTCGCGCTCCCACAGCGCGTAGGCCTCCTGCGGGTCGAGGCTGCCCCGGCTCAGCGCCAGCAGGAAGCGGAACAGGTCGTCGTCCCGGGCCCGGCGCGGCACTCCGCCCAGGCCCGGCGTCTGGGGCTCGGAGCGGTCCGCGCCGCGCAGCGGCACGAAGTACGCGGGCGTGCGCAGGAAGCGCCCCTCGGCGTGCCCGGCGTCGCGGACGGTGAGCGCGACGAGGCCGGTGGCGAGCGGGGTCAGGATCCGGCCGCCGGGGCGGCACTGGGCCAGCCAGGCGCGCGGCACCGAGGACAGCGTGCAGGTGGCGAGGATCCGGTCGTAGGGAGCGCGTTCGGGAACGCCGCGGGCGCCGTCCCCCGTGACGACGGCCGGGTGGTACCCGGCGCCGGCCAGGTGCCGGCGGGCCGACTCGGTGATCTCGGGGTCCAGGTCGACGGTGGTGACCAGGCCGTCGTCGCCGAGCCGGTGGGCGAGCAGGGCGGCGTTGTAGCCGGTGCCCGCGCCGATCTCCAGGATCCGGTCGCCGTCCCGCACGTCCAGCTCCACCAGCATCATCGCCATCAGCGAGGGCTGGCTGCTGGAGGAGAGCAGTTCGCCGTCGCGCATCCTGGTCGCCAGCGGGGCGTCGGTGTAGGCGCCGCGGATCCAGTGCTCACGGGCGCCTGGGTCGGGGTGCTCGCCCCACCGGCGTTCGTAGCCGCCCCGGACGCCGACGTAGTAGTACGGCACGAAGAGGTGGCGCGGGACCGCCAGGAACGCCTCCCGCCACACCGGGTCGGCGCTCCAGGCGCCGCTCAGCTCGATCTCCCGCACCAGCTCCGCCCGCGCGGAGGCGGCGAGGGTGTCCAGATCCTCGTACCCGCCCATGTCTCCACAGTACGGGCCGGGCGGGCCGCGGGCAGGGTCCCCGGGCGGGGTCCTAGGTCTTGAGTCCTATGTCCCCGTGTCTGAGACCATGGACGGCGTGAACGAGATTCGGCGCGGCACGCTTCAGGAGCAGACCTTCTACGAGCAGGTCGGCGGGGAGGAGACCTTCCGCCGGCTCGTCCACCGTTTTTACCAGGGGGTCGCCGAGGACCCGATTCTGCGGCCGATGTACCCCGAGGACGACCTCGGTCCGGCCGAGGAGCGCTTCACGCTGTTCCTGATGCAGTACTGGGGCGGCCCGACGACGTACAGCGACAACCGCGGCCATCCGCGGCTGCGGATGCGGCACGCCCCCTTCGTCGTCGACCAGGCCGCGCACGACGCCTGGCTGAAGCACATGCGGGTCGCGCTCGACGAGCTGGGCCTGTCCGAGGAGCACGAGCAGACGCTGTGGAAGTACCTGACGTACGCGGCGGCCTCGATGATCAACACCCCTGGCTGATCCCTGCCTGATCCCTGCTGACCGGGCCTGGATGACGGGCGCATTCCGGTCATCCGACGCCGGAATCCGGTCACAATCCGGTCAAGTCCACGTCCCAAGCGCTTACTTCCGCACCTCCTCCTCTGACAACATCCGGAGAGGTCTGGACAACAGGGGCGGGGGGCCGGGTGGCGGGGTACGGGGGGCTCGTGGGGTTCGTGCTGCTGCGGGCGCGGGCGCACCGCCTGCTGCTCGCCGCCGCCCTGCTCACCGTGCTGCTGACCACGACGGTGCTGGCCACCCTCACCGCCTACTCGGGCGCCATCGGCGACGCGGCCCTGCGGCACGCCCTCGCCGACTCGCGCACCGGGGCCGAGGCCGCGCTGGTCGTGAAGGCGGACGTACCGGTCGAACAGCGGGCGGCGGCCGACGCCACCGTGCGCGAGGGCGCCGAGAGGACCTTCGACGGGCTGCCGCGTACGGTACGGACCCTGGTGCGCTCGGGCCCGTACGCGCTGCCGGACTCCCTGCGGCCCCCGACCGAGCGGTCCGACGACCCCGATCTGACGTACTTCGCGGCGCTCGACCCGTCGCAGGTCCGCGTCGAGGGGCGCATGCCCGTGGCCGGGGACGCCGGCGGGACGGTCGAGGTGGCGGTGCCCGTGGCCGCCGCCGAGCGCACCGGCGTCCGTCCCGGCGACCGGTTCACGCTCACCGACCGGCTCGACGGCCCGGCCGTCCGCGTCGTGGTGAGCGGCCTGTACCGGCCGGTCGACACCGGGTCGCCGTACTGGGGCCTCGACGACCTGGCCGGGCGCGGCGTCAAGGAGGGCGGCTTCACGACGTACGGGCCGCTGCTGGCCCCGCCCGGCGCGCTGAGCGGCGGACGGGTCAGCGCGGGCTCCTCCGGATGGCTGGTCACGGCGGACTATTCGTCGCTGACGACCGGACGGACCGACGCCTTGCGGGAGGCGGCGCGGGACGGCGTGGCGTGGCTGCGCGAGCGGCCGGTGCTCAGCGGCACCACCGCGGCGACGACGGAACTGCCCACGATCCTCGACCGTCTCGACCGCTCGCTGGTGGTCTCCCGTTCCACGCTCCTCGTCATCGCGCTCCAGCTCGTCCTGCTCGCGGGCGGCGCGCTGCTCCTCGTGGCACGGCTGCTGAGCGTGGAGCGCGCGGGCGAGCTGCGGCTGCTGCGGGCCCGCGGCGCCTCCCGGGCCCGGCTGGCGGCGGGGTCCGCGCTGGAGGCGCTGCTGCTGGCCGTGCCCGCGCTGATCTGCGCGCCGCTGCTCTCCGGACCGCTGATCCGGCTGCTGGCCGGGCAGGGGGCGCCGGCCCGGATCGGCCTCGGCTGGGAGCCGACGGCCCTCGGCAGCGGCACGGTGTGGCTGGTGGCGGCGGTCGCGGCCCTCGGGTGCACCCTCGCCGTGACGCTGCCGGCGCTGACCCTGGCGCCGGAGGCCCGCGGCCGGACCCGGGCGCTGCCGGGCTGGCTGCGCGCCGGCGCGGACGTGGGCCTGCTGGTGCTCGCCGGCATCGCCTACTGGCAGCTGGACCAGCAGACCTCCGCCGACGGCACGGGCGAGGCCCGGGACGCGGGCACTCTGGGGATCGATCCGCTGTTCGTGGTGACGCCGACGCTGGCGCTGCTGGCCGGGACGGTGCTGGCGCTGCGGCTGCTGCCGCTGGTGGCGCGGCTCGCGGAGCGCAGGGCGGCGAGCGGGCGCGGGCTGGCCGCGGCGCTGGCCGGCTGGCAGCTGAGCCGGCGTCCGATGCGCGGGGCGGGCCCCGTACTGCTGCTGGTGCTCGCCGTGGCGCTCGGCACGATGGCGGTCGGCCAGGGCGCCTCGTGGTCCCGTTCGCAGGACGACCAGGCCGACTTCCGCACGGGCGCGCCGATACGGATGCAGGCCTCCGGCACGACGGGCCCCGGCCGCACCGACCGGATAGCGGACGTCACCGGCGTACAGGAGGTCGCGCCCGCGGCCCGGTCCGAGGTCTCGCTGTCCGGCGACCGGACGGCGACCGTGCTAGCGCTGGACACCTCGCACGCGGCGGACATGATGCTGATGCGGCCGGACCTGGCCGACGAGTCACCGCGCGGGCTGCTGGCGGGGATGGCGCCCGAGCAGCCGTCGA
This sequence comes from Streptomyces sp. BBFR51, assembly GCF_044591655.1. NCBI lineage: Bacteria > Bacillati > Actinomycetota > Actinomycetes > Kitasatosporales > Streptomycetaceae > Streptomyces > Streptomyces sp. BBFR51. Next base: position 3,034,251 of record NZ_CP172448.1, read on the forward strand.
AGGGCGCGAAGATCCCGGCCGGGACGGCCGGGATCGCGCTGACGGCGACCCTGACCGTCCCGGACGCCGGCTCCCCCTCCGGCTCCTCCTCCGACGCGGCTTCCGGCCCGACATCCGGCCCGACTTCCGGCCCGTCCTCCGGTCCGTCCTCCGCCGACTCGCGGTCGGCGGACGTGACGGTGACCGTCGAGGACCGCTGGGGCACCCCGTACCGGCTGGAGGCCGGTTCGCTGGCCGCCGACGGCCGGGAGCACACGCTCGCCATGGACGTCTCCGGCGGACCGTTCACCCTGACCGGCGTCGAGTCCACGGTGGTCCAGCCCACGGGCCGGGGAGAGGAACACCGCCTGACCGTACGGCAGGTGACGGCCACGACCGCCGACGGGACCGTACGGCCGGTGCCGCTGCCCGACGCCTGGACGGCCGGGTCGGAACTGTCGCCCGCGTCGATCGCGCCGGGCGCGAGCGGTGCCCCGTCCACGCCGCGTGTGCCGGCTTCCGGTCCGCTCGCCGTCGAGTACGACACGGGCGTCTCGGCCAATCCGCAGATCACCACGCTGACCGTGCGGCTGCGGGTCGCGCAGCCGAAGCCGGCCGAAGTGACCGCCGTAGCGACCGACCGTTTCCTCGACTCCGCGGGCGCCCGCACCGGGCAGCGCGTCACGGTGCTGATCGGCGCCCACGACGTGCCGGTGCGGATCGTGCGCTCCGCGCGCGAGCTGCCGGGCACCGCGCCCGAGACCGCCCCGGCGCAGTCCGGCGGGGCGCTGCTGGTGGATCTGCGGGCGGTGAACCGGGTGTTGCAGGGCAAGTACGGCGCCGCCCTCGCGCCGACCGAGTGGTGGCTGGGGACCGGGCCGGGGAAGACCGGCGAGGCGGCGAAGGGCCTGCGGGCGTTCCCGGACACGGCACCGGCCCAGGTCCTGGTGCGCGACGAGGTCGCCGAGCGGCTGCGCGACGACCCGTTCGGCGCCGGTCCCGGGGCGGCGTTCGCCGCGGCGACCCTGGTGGCGGCGGCGCTGGCGGCGGTCGGCTTCGCGGTGAGCGCGGCCGGGTCACTGCGCGAGCGGGGCACCGAGTTCTCCGTACTGCGCGCCCTGGGCGCCTCCCGCCGCCGGCTGGCCCGCACGGTCGCCGTCGAACAGGGTGTGCTGACCGGCCTGGCGCTGCTGACCGGCGCCGCCCTGGGCGCGGTCCTGACCCGGGCGGTGATCCCGCTGACCGTGCTGACCCCGCAGGCCACCCGGCCCGTGCCGGACGTGCACGTGACCCTGCCGGGGGGCCGAATCGCCCTGCTGGTGGCCGGCATGGCCGTCGTCCCGCTGCTGGTCACGGCCGCGCTGGCGCTGCGCCGCACGGACACGACGGTGACTCTCAAGGAGCACGGAGGTGCCGGACGGTGAACCCCGTGACCGCCCCGTGGGTACGCACCCGGCTGCGGGCCGCCCCCGGCGCCGCCCTCGCGCTGGCGGTGCTGGTGGCGCTGACCGCGTGCCTGGCCGCCGCGTTCCCCCGCGCGCTGGACCGGTACACGGACGCCGGTCTGCGCCAGGCCGTCGACCGGGCCGCGGCCGACGAGAGAAGCGTGCTGGTGGACTCCGCTCCCACCCTCGGGGGAAGCGTGGCGGAGGCCGAGGACAGCGTCCGGCCCAAGAGCCTCGCCGGCGGCTACCGGTCCGTCCTCGGCATCGTCGAACGCCCGCTCGTCATCGACGAGAAGCAGTCGTCCTACGGCGTCCGCGTCACCGAGAGCCTGCCCTCACCGGAGAAGTGGCTGCCCCGGCCCGACGGGCTCCCCGCGGAGATGGCCCTCGCGGCCCAGCAGGGTCTCGCCGACCACACCCGGGTGCGTTCCGGCCGGCTGCCCGAGGTCCCCGGCGGGCGGGCGACCATCTCGACCGCCGAGGTGGAGGCCGCGGTGACCGAGGAGACGGCCCGCACGCTGCACATGAAGGTGGGCTCGGTCGTCCACGTGCCGGGACAGCGCGACCTCACCGTCCGCGTCACCGGCATCGTCACGCCGGAGCGGCCCGACAGCGCCTACTGGTCCGTCGACTCCGTGCTGCGCACCCCCTCCCTGCGGCGCACGCCGGGTCCGCCCGGCGCCCCCAGCCCCACCTACTGGGTCGGCGGCCTGCTGCTCGCCCCCGAGGCGGGCCCCGCGCTGCTCGGCACGGCGCGGGTGGGCCGCTACTGGCACCTGGCACCCGACCCGGACTCGGTGCACAGCCGCGACCTCGACAAACTCGCCTCCGCCGTGGCCTCCCTGGAGTCCGGTCCCGGCCTGGAGCAGCTGCACTCGACGATCGACCCCCTGACGGAGGTCACGACGGGCCTCGACGACGTCTTCACCTCGTACGGGCAACTCCGCGGCGACGTCGGTCCGCTGGTCGTCGTCGCCGCGTCGGGCGCGGGCACGGTCGCCGCCGTCGTCCTGCTGATGGCGGGCGGCCTGGCCACCGACCGGCGCCGCGCCGAGCTGGCCCTGCTGCGGGCGCGCGGCGCCTCGGTGCGGGGCCTGGCGGGGCGGCTGCTGGCCGAGACGGCGGTCGTGGCCGTGCCCGCGGGCGCGCTCGGCCTCGGCGTGGCCCTGCTCGCGCTGCCCGGCGCCCGACTGCTCCCGGCGCTCTGGGCGGCCGCCGCGGTCACCGCCGTGGCCTGCCTCGCGCTGCCGCTGCGGGCCGCCGCCGCGCACCGCTCCGTACGGATCCACGACGGCCGGCGCGACGTGGCGTCGGCGCGTGCCTCCCGGCGCCGTACGGTCGCCGAACTGACGGTCGTGGTCCTGGCCCTCGGCGCCGTGGAGATGCTGCGCCGGCGCGGGGCGACGGAGGGTGCCGGCGATCTGGTGGCGGTGGCGCCGGTACTGATCGGAGTGATCGCCGCGCTGGTGCTGGTGCGCCTGTACCCACTGCCGCTGCGCGGCCTTGCCCGGCCGGCCCGGCGGCTGCGCGGCGCCGTCGGCCCGCTCGCGCTGGCCCGGGCCGGCCGCACCTCCGCCTCCGCCGTGCTGCCCCTGCTCGCGCTGCTGACCGCGTTCACCGTGGCGGCGTTCGGCGGCTCGGTCCTGAGCGGCGTGACCGACGCCCGCGACCGGGCGGCGCTGCTCGCCGTCGGCGCCGACGCCCGGGTGGAGGCGTCCGACGCGCTGCCCTCCGGCCTGCCCGACCGTCTCGGGCGGGCGTCCGGGGTGCGGGAGGTCACCGAGGTCGGCGTCGACTACCAGGCCAGGACACTGGACGGCCGCCAGTCGCTGCCCCTCGCGGGCGTGGACCCCGATGCGTACGCGGGGCTGGCACAGCGGACGGGCCTCGGCGCGTTCCCCGGGGGGAAGCTGACGCGGCCGGACGGCGCCGAGGGCGGCTCCGAGGACGCCGTACTGCCGGCGTTGGCCTCCCCCACGGTCGCCGAACGGTTCGGCGGCGGGGCGTTCCCGCTGCGCCTGGCCGACGGCAGCGTCGCCACGCTGCGGATCGTGCTGGTCCGCGACCACACCCCGGGCGTGCCCGGCGACGACTTCCTCGTCGTGGACCGGGCCGGGCTGTCCGGCGGGGCCGCGCGGCCGAACGTACTGCTGCTGACCGGCGACGACCTGAACGCGGGTGCGCTGCGCCGGGCGGCGGACGGCGCCGGCACCGTCCACCTGCGGTCCGTGGAGCGCGGCAAGTACGTGGACTCACCGCTGCAGTCCGGCGCGGAGCACATCTACACGGCCGCCGTGGCCGCCGCCGCCGGCTTCGCCGCCCTGGCCCTGCTGCTGTCCCTCGCGAGCACCGCGCCCGAACGCGCCGCGCTCCTCGCCCGGCTGCGCACCATGGGCCTCACCCGCGCCCAGGGCCGCCGCCTGCTCGTCCTGGAGTCCCTCCCCCAGGCCCTGCCCGCCGCGCTGGGCGGCATCCTGACCGGCTGGGCGGCGGTCCGGCTGCTCTCCCCCGGCATCGACCTGACGACCATCGCCCTGTCGACGGCGTCCCCGGTGGGCAGCGCCGAACTGCGCACCGACCCGTGGTCGCTGGCCGTCCCCGCGGTGGCGGTGCTGGTGCTCGCGGTGGGAGTGGCGGCACTCCAGGCGTGGTGGTCGGGCAGACGCGGGGCGGTGGCGGAACTCCGGGCGGGCGACGCGCGATGAACGGCGACGACGGCGGCCGGACCGCGCGGAGCCGCTCCGGCGTACGGGACGGAGCGGAGTCCGCGGACGAAGACACGGAGGAGACCGCGGAGGAAGACACGGAGGAGACCGCGGACGGAGACACGGAGGAGACCGCGGAGGAAGACACGGAGGAGACCCCGATGACGACCAACCCCACCCTCGCCGACCTGGCCGACCGCGCCACCGCGTCCCGGGACCGGCCCGCCTACGGCCACGACGCCCTGATCACCTGCGACCGCCTGGTCCGGATCTTCAGCGCGGACGGGGTGGAGGTGCAGGCCCTTCAGGGACTCGACCTGCTGGTCCGTGAGGGTGAGCTGATGGCCCTGGTCGGTGCCTCGGGCAGCGGCAAGTCCACGCTGATGAACATCCTGGCCGGCCTGGACACGCCGACCGCGGGGGCGGCCCGGGTCGCGGGGCGCGACCTGCTCGCGATGACGGCGAAGGACCGCCTGGCCTACCGCCGCACGGTGGTCGGCTTCGTGTGGCAGCAGACGTCCCGGAATCTCATGCCTTACCTGACGGCCGCGCAGAACGTGGCCCTGCCCATGCAGTTGGCCGGCACCGGCGGACGCCGGGCGGCGCGCACCGAACGTGCGCTGGAACTCCTGGACCTGATGGACCTCGCCGACTGCCGCGACCGCCGCCCGCAGCAGCTGTCCGGCGGGCAGCAGCAGCGGGTCGCCATCGCCGTGGCCCTCGCCGGCGACCCCTCGGTCCTGCTGGCCGACGAGCCGACGGGCGAACTGGACTCCCACACCGCGGAACAGATCTTCGCCGCCTTCCGCACCGCGAACGAACAGCTGGGCACCACCATCGTCATCGTCACCCACGACCAGGCGGTGGCCGGCGAGGTCCGCCGCACGGTCGCCATCCGCGACGGCCGCACCTCCACGGAGGTCCTGCGCCGCAGCGAGGTGGACGCCGAGACCGGCCACGAGACGGTGGTCGCCCGCGAGTACGCCATGCTCGACCGCGCCGGCCGGCTCCAGCTGCCCGCCGACTACACCGCGGCCCTCGGCATGCGCGACCGCGTCGCCCTGGAACTGGAGAGCGACCACATCGCCGTACGCCCGGACGACAGCGACACCCACCACTGAGCAGCCGGGGACGCCGGGAAGCCCGGGGGCTTCAGCCGGGGACGCGGCAAGCCCCGGGGGCTCAGCGCACGCTGATGCCCAGGGCCCCGGTGCCCGCCCGCCGCAGCGCGACGGACCCGTAGGGCGTGCGCAGCCGCAGCCACGAGCCCGAGGAGAAGAGCTTCGGCGCGTCCTCGCGGGAGCCCGACGCTCCGGGCGGCCGCAGGAACCCGAGCGACTGGGCCGCGTGCACGGCCCGCACCGGCAACCCGATGTCCCCGACCGTCCGGGACCAAATCTCCCCCCCGATCCGGTCGAGTTCGGCGCGGGTACGGGCCTCGGGTGCCAGCTCCCCCGTACGCGTACGGAACTCGGCGACCGCGGCGGAGACCAGCGCGCGCAGGGCGTCCGGCGCGGGCAGCCCCGGCTCGGCCCGCCAGCCGCCGCGCGGGGGCAGCACCCCGGCCCACGGCGGCCCCGTCACCGCACCGGGAACACGGGCGACGGCCGCCCGCTCGTCCACCGTCTCCAGCAGTTCCCCGGCGGAGACGGTCACGTCCAGCGTGACGTCGAGCCCGTTCTCGTACGGCTTGGCGAGCCGTGCCGCGCGCACGGCCAGCACCTCGAAGGAGGGCGGCCGTCCGAAGACGGCGAGGGCCGTGCCGGCCGCCTGGAGGCGCACGGCGGCCGAACGGTCGTAGTGGAGCAGGCGGGAGAGGAAGGCCGCGAGATCCGCGGCCTCCCCCTCGTCGGCCAGGTGGAGCACCGTCATGCGGCGACGGCCTCCTCCTTGGCGTCCGTGTACTCCTCGAGGAACTCCCGCTCCTCGGCGGTGAGCCGCCGGGGCCGCTGTGCCTCGAAGTCGAACGGCACGATCACCGTGGAGGCGCGGACGTAGATCTCGTCCCCGTCCTTGACCTCGTAGGTGAGGGTGAAGGAGGCGGCCCTGATCTGCGTGACCCACAGCTCGACGTCGACCGGGTGGTGCCGGTGGACGAGCTGCCGCTTGTAGTCGATCTCATGGCGTGCCACCACGGACCCCTGCTTGAAGTCCTTCTCCGGGCGGAACAGGAAGTCGATACGGGCCTCCTCCAGATAGCGGAGGAAGACCACGTTGTTGACGTGGCCGTACGCGTCCATGTCCGCCCAGCGCAGTGGGCAGCGGTAGATGTGCCGCAAGATCAGCCCCGGGTCAGCTTCTTGTAGGTGGCGCGGTGCGGACGGGCGGCGTCCGCGCCCAGCCGCTCGACCTTGTTCTTCTCGTACGACTCGAAGTTGCCCTCGAACCAGAACCACTTGGACTCGCCCTCGTAGGCGAGGATGTGCGTGGCGACCCGGTCGAGGAACCACCGGTCGTGGGAGACGACCACGGCGCAGCCGGGGAACTCGAGCAGCGCGTTCTCGAGGCTGGAGAGGGTCTCGACGTCGAGGTCGTTGGTCGGCTCGTCGAGGAGCAGCAGGTTGCCGCCCTGCTTGAGGGTGAGCGCGAGGTTCAGCCGGTTGCGCTCACCGCCGGAGAGCACGCCGGCCGCCTTCTGCTGGTCCGGCCCCTTGAACCCGAAGGCGGAGACGTACGCCCGCGAGGGCATCTCGACCTGCCCGACATTGATGTAGTCCAGCTCGTCGGAGACGACAGCCCACAGCGACTTCTTGGGGTCGATGTTCTCTCGGCTCTGGTCGACGTAGGAGATCTTGACGGTGTCGCCGACCTTGATGCTGCCGGCGTCCGGCTCCTCGAAGCCCTGGATCATCTTGAAGAGCGTCGTCTTGCCGGCGCCGTTGGGCCCGATGACCCCGACGATCCCGTTGCGCGGCAGCGTGAAGGAGAGGTCGTCGATGAGGACCTTCTCTCCGAAGGCCTTGCTCAGGTTGTTCACCTCGACGACGACGCTGCCGAGCCGCGGCCCCGGCGGGATCTGGATCTCCTCGAAGTCCAGCTTCCGCATCTTGTCGGCCTCGGCGGCCATCTCCTCGTACCGCGCGAGGCGGGCCTTGGATTTGGCCTGCCGTCCCTTGGCGTTGGAGCGCACCCAGTCCAGCTCGTCCTTGAGGCGCTTCTGCCGCTTGGCGTCCTTGGCACCCTCGACCTTGAGGCGGGTGGCCTTGGTCTCCAGGTACTTGGAGTAGTTGCCCTCGTAGCCGTGCAGCCGGCCGCGGTCGACCTCGCAGATCCAGCCGGCGACGTTGTCCAGGAAGTACCGGTCGTGGGTGACGGCCACGACGGTGCCCTCGTACTTGGCGAGGTGCTGCTCCAGCCAGTTCACCGACTCGGCGTCGAGGTGGTTGGTGGGCTCGTCGAGCAGCAGCAGGTCGGGCGCCTCGAGCAGCAGCTTGCACAGCGCCACGCGGCGCTTCTCGCCACCGGAGAGGTTGGCGACGGCCGAGTCACCGGGCGGGCAGCCCAGCGCGTCCATCGCCTGCTCCAGCTGGGCGTCGAGGTCCCAGGCGTTGGCGTGGTCGAGCTCCTCCTGAAGCTTGCCCATCTCCTCGAGCAGCGCGTCCGAGTAGTCCGTCGCCATCTGCTCGGCGATCTCGTTGAACCGGTCGAGCTTGCCCTTGACCTCGGAGACACCCTCCTGGACGTTCTCCAGGACGGTCTTCTCCTCGTTCAGCGGGGGCTCCTGGAGCAGGATGCCGACCGTGTAACCGGGAGCCAGGAAGGCATCCCCGTTCGACGGCTGCTCAAGCCCCGCCATGATCTTCAGAACGGTCGACTTACCGGCGCCGTTCGGTCCGACCACACCGATCTTCGCGCCGGGCAGGAAGCTCAGGGTGACGTCATCAAGGATCACCTTGTCGCCGTGCGCCTTGCGCGCCTTGCGCATGGTGTAAATGTACTCAGCCAAGAGAAACCGTCCGGCAGCTTGATCAGGCAGTGGGCAGATACACCCCATCTTGCCGCACCGCCACCCCTGCGCGGAAACGCGTTCCGCCCGGCGCTTCTGACCAGGCATTTCTCGCACCGGGCTAGGGTGCCGCCATGACCAGCGCTCCGGAGCGCCCCCTCCTCTTCCTCGACGTCGACGGCCCACTGATCCCGTTCGGATCACCGACCGGCGCCTCGACACCCGCCGATCACGGAAATCCACTGCTGGCCCGACTCGACCCCGGAATCGGGGCGCGGCTCATGGCGTTGGGCTGCGATCTCGTATGGGCGACGACGTGGATGGAGGAGGCGAACGAGGTCGTCGCCCCACGCATCGGACTACCGAGGCTGCCCGTGCTGGACTGGCCGGAGCACAGCGCCGAGGAAGGGCCGCGTGGCCTGCACTGGAAGACGCGCCCCCTGGTCGAGTGGGCCCACGGCCGCCCCTTCGTCTGGGTCGACGACGAGATCAACGCCATGGACCGCCAGTGGATCGCCGCCGGCCACCCCGGGCCGTCACTGCTTCGTCAGGTCGACCCGGCCAAGGGACTCGAAGGCGCTGACTTCTGTGCCCTCGCGGGATGGCTCGGTGCCGTCACGCGGGGGTGAGTAGCGCCTCGGGAATTCGGTCCGCGTCCGCGCCTGGTGCCGTCGGCGGTTGAGGAGGGCCGGGTCAGCTCTCCTGCTTCCCGCGCAGGAGCAGCAGGACCGCGCCGCCGATGACGACCAGGCCGATGGCCGCGCCGCCGATGAGGGGGGTCGCGTTCGAGCTGCCGGTTTCGGCGAGGTTGGGATCCGGGGTGGGGGTGGTGACGGGCGTGGTGGGGGCCGGTTCGCTGAGGGGGTGGGTGGTGTCGGTCAGGGCGGCGCTCCGGGTGCGGCAGTCGAGGACGCCGGTGAAGCGCTGTGCGAAGCCGGCCGGGCCGCGGATGGTGAAGTCGTAGGCGCGGTCCTCCGGGAGCGGGACCGGCACCGTGCGGGTCTCACCCGGCGCGATGGTGTACTCGGCGTCCAGGAGTTCGAAGGTGAAGGGCTCGTCGCCCTTGTTGAGTGCGGTGATGTCCAGGGCACCCTCGGCACAGTCCTTCTCGGCGGACAGGGCGGGTATCGCGCCGCCGGCGGCCCAGGTGGCGGTCGCCGTCGCGGCGACCGTGGACTCGCTGGAGCCGGCCAGGATCTGGGTCTGGCTGCGGCTCTCGGAGGCGAAGGCGCGGCCGACCGGCACGGTGGTCGACGCCTGGACGGACAGCTCGGCGGTGCCTGGCTCGGCGTCCTCGGGGACGTCGAAGAAGATCTGGCTGCCGTCGGTGACCTCGGTGACGGGTATGCCCTTCTTGTCGACGACGCGGACCGCGTCGTCGGCGGTGGCGGTGGCGGCCACCGGGGGTGTCACCGTCGCGCCGTCGGCGTTGGTGTGGACGGTCACCGGGCCGAGCCGCTCACCGGGGTGGCCGGAGACGGCGGGCGGGTCCAGGGTGAGGGACGCCTCGGGCTCCGCGAGGGCGCGGGCGTGCTTCTCCAGGTAGTCGGCGAGCCGCTCGGCCTGCGGGTCGACGGCCTCGACGTCCGTGTCGTCCGAGTAACGCCAGATGGCGACCTGCGTACCGACCGCCGCCTCCTCTTCGGTGAGCGCGCGGACGTCCGCCTTCTTCGCGAGCGCGGCGAGGTCGTTGACCTGCGGGTAGCTGTTCTGCAGGATCCAACGGACGCGGCCGGCGTCCTTGTTGGTGCCCAGCGACGTCCCGCTCCAGGGCGTTTCCTGGTACTTGGCGTCCTTCTGCGTCGGGTTCTGGATGTCGACGCAGTACGTCTGGAGCATGCCGCCGCCCTCGACGGACATCTCGAACAGGCCGGCCGGCACCTCCTGGTCGCCGTCGTCCCCGTGGATGACGGCGGTGCCGTGCGTCTTGAGGCCTCCTATGGTGGCCGTCGCCCCGCCCTGACCCCGCGACCCGTCCTGGGCGGCGGCGGCCGGAGCGGCACCGTTCACCACACCGGCGACGGCGAGCGCGGACACCAGCGCCGCGGCGGCGAGGCGCGCCGCCCCTCGACCGGGCAGAGACGGCACAGTGAGCGAAGAAAACACCAAATTCCCCTTCGAGCAGGACCCGTTGGCGTGGGGGGCACGGTCCCACCAGCAGAATCAGCAGCCCCACAGGGCTCGTTCGGCATCCTAAGGACGTGACGGACCGCGCTTGCCGTTGATGTTCGTCCGCACGGTGATCCGACTCGGAATCGTTATCGCCGGGAGTGCCTGTGAGCAGGGCTTATCGACAAATCCACCCGCGCTCGTCCGGGCACATGCGCCGATAAGCCGTACTCCGGGCGGTTCCGGCAGACCCCCGGTTTCATGCCACCGCTACGGGCTCCGGTCGCTGTTCGTGGGCCTGGCCGGCCGGCTCCGCCGCCGGGGTCTCCCAGTTGGGCTCCGGCTGCGGTGGCGAGACCGATGTCTCCGCCCTGCCGGTGCGCCGGAACGCCGCCGTGCCGCGCGCCAGGTCGTGGCCGATCGCCACCGCGTCGATGTCGGCCGAGGTCCGGCTCTGTCCGTCGCGCACGTCCGTGCGCACCTTCAACCGGCCCTGGACGACGACGGGGTCGCCCACCGCCAGCGACGCCGAGGCGTTGGTGGCGAGCTGCCGGTTGGCCCACACCGTGAAGAAGTTGGTGTGGCCGTCGGTCCAGGCGCTCTTGTCGCGGTCCCAGTAGCGCGCGGTGACGGCGAGCCGGAAGCGCGCCGACGGTCCGTTCGCCAGGTCCCGGAAGACCGGCTGGGTTGCCACGTTGCCCACGGCGCAGATCATCGTCTCGTTCATCGCGAGTCCTCCCTCCCGTACGGGCCCCTCCCGTACGGCGGCCGTGGCGACCGCGTCCGTCGCGATCGCCGCGAAGCCAGAGTGCCCGCGTCCGGCCGCGCCCGCCGGGGGCTGTGGATCGGCCGTCCACCTGTGGAGAACTCCGCCACCCGTGCGGGTGGATGGACACCGCGACGCGGGACCACACGCCCCCGCGCACACGCACCAGCGCCCCGCGCCGGACCTCAGCCCGCCACCTCGCCGCGCCCCCTACCTCACCGCGCCCCCTACCTCGCCGCGGCCCCCACTCCCGTCACCCGCCCGTACTGTTCCCGCACCTCGCGGTACCGCAGCAGTTCCGCCGCCAGCGGATCCAGCACCCTGGCCCGGCCGCATCCCGCGGCCGCCTCCCGCAACAGGCGTTCCGCCTCGTGGCCGTAGCGCCTGGCGGGTCCACGTGCCGCCAGGCGGCAGCTCCACTCGATGAGGGGGCCGCCGACGATGCCGGCCACCATCAGCAGCACCGGCACGCCCAGGTTCGGCGGCACGAAGCCGATGATCTGGGCCAGCAGCCACAGGCCGCCCACCACCTGGAGCAGCGTCATGGACGCCTGGGCGAGGACCGCCACCGGCCACCACCCGGGCCGCGGCGGGCGCCCCGGCGGCAGTCCCGTGCGCACCGCCAGCTCGTCGAGGGCCTCGGGCAGCCCCTGGGCGCCGCGGACGGCCGCCTCGCGCATCGCCTGTGCCCAGGGCGCCGGCAGTCCCGCCGACGCCCGTTCCGACACCGTACGCACCGCCTGCTCCACGCGCTGACGGGCCGTGGCCTCCTCGTCCGCCTGGGCGCGCGGCGACAGCCGTCCCGTGGCGGGTTCGCGCCGGTCGTGGTGCCAGCGCCACAGTCGCAGCCAGGGCGTCCCGCATGCGCGGTTGGCGTTGCGCAGCCAGGCGCGTTCGGCCGCCTCGCCCGCCGCGGTGGCGCCCACCGCGTCCGCGAGCCGGCCCGCGAACTCCTCCCGCGCCTCCTCGCTGAGCCCGGTCCGCCGCCCGGTGACGTACACGGGGCGCAGGTGCCGGGCCGCGGCGTCCACGTCGGCCGCGATGCGGCGGGCGGGGGCCTGCCGCTCGGCGACGAACTGGCCCAGTGTCTCGCGCAGTTCGCCGATGCCCTCCCCGGTGAGCGCGGACAGGGCGAGCACGGTCGCGCCGGGTTCGCCGTACTCGCCCAGCGCGATGCCGTCCTCGTCGAGCAGGCGCCGCAGGTCGTCGAGGACCTGCTCGGCGGCCTCGCCGGGGAGCCGGTCGACCTGGTTGAGGACGACGAAGGTGACCTCCGCGTGGCCCGCCATCGGCCGCAGATAGCGCTCGTGGAGCACGGCGTCGGCGTACTTCTCCGGGTCGACGACCCAGATGACGGCGTCGACCAGCGCCAGAATGCGGTCCACCTGCTCGCGGTGCTGCACCGCCGCCGAGTCGTGGTCGGGCAGGTCGATGAGGACCAGCCCGCGCAGCGGCGACTCGGCGTCGGGGTGCTGGAGCGGGCGGCGGCGCAGCCGGCCGGGGATGCCGAGCCGGTCCAGGAGGCTGGCCGCGCCGTCGCTCCAACTGCACGCGATGGGCGCGGCGGTGGTCGGCCGGCGGACGCCCGTCTCGGAGATCGTCACCCCGGCGAGGGTGTTGAACAGCTGCGACTTGCCGCTGCCGGTCGCGCCCGCGATGGCGACGACGGTGTGCTGTCCGGAGAGCCTGCGCCGCGCGGCGGCCTCGTCGAGGACCCGGCCCGCCTCGGCCAGGGTCCCGCTGTCGAGCCGGGTCCGGGAGAGCCCCACCAGTTCGCGCAGCGCGTCCAGCCGTGACCTGAGCTGCCCGTCGTAGGCGAGCGGCATCAGGGCGGCCGAGGAGGAGGCGGGCCGGCTCGGCAGGACGGCGTACTGCTCCGCCGTGCCGTTCTCGTCCACCCGCCGCGCGATCAGCCCGTCGCCCCAGGCGCCCTCCCCGTCCCCGGAACCGGCCGCACCACCGGACGTACCCCCGGCAGCAGCACCTGACTTCCCACCGGCCGCACCACCGTCAAAACCGCCGGACGAACCGCCTGACGAACCGCCTGACGAACCGCCTGACGATCCGCCTGACGAACCCCCGGCCGCACCCTCGGCACGGTCCGCGCGGCGGGACCCCCCGGCGTCGTCCTTCACGCGCGCGGGGGACACGTCGTCCCGGTCGGGGCGCTCACGGCCGGCGGCGGCCTCCTTCTCGGCGGGCCGCTCCGGACTCCGGCCGTCCCACCGGCCCGGATCGCCGGCGCCGCCCGCACGCACTGCCGCCGCCTCCTCCTTCGTCGTCGTCGTGTGGTCGGTGTGCTCGGTGGGGTCCTGGTCAGTGACGGCGGTCACCGGTCACCTCTCCTTCTGCAGTACGGACAGCGCGGCGATGAGTTCGGCCTGCGGCTCGGGGTGCACCTCGAGACCGTCGAGCGGCGCCAGCCTGCGCTCGCGCTCGACGTGCATGACCCGGTCGACGTGTTCGTCCAGCAGCCGCCCGCCCCGGTCGCGCAGCCGCAGCGCGCCGTGGGCGCCGATCCGCTCGGCGAGCCGCTCCCCGGCGACGCGTGCGCGCCGGCCGCCCAGCAGCACGGTGGCGACCAGGCCGGCCACCACCCCGGGGTCCGGTGCCAGGTTCCGGTCCAGCTCGCGCACCTCCTCCTCGGCGTACTCCTCCAGCTCCCGGCGCCACCGCCGTACGGCCAGCCCGATGCGGTGCTCGGCGCTCTCCGGCACGGGGGTACGCGCCGCGAGTTCGGGGGCGCCCGCAGCCGGTTCGTGCCGCCAGGCCCCGTCCACGCGTTCGTCGGCGGCGGTGACGGCGCACAGCAGCAGGGCGCTGAGGCTCTCCACCAGAGAGTCGAGGAGTTCCTCGGGGGAGCAGTCGAGGGGGAAGGCCCGCCAGCGCTTCAGCGCGTCCCCGGCGAGTACGGCGCCCGCCTGCAACCGCCCCCGCACGCGCGCGTGCTCCCCGTCGTAGGCGCCGTCGACGGCGGCGGTGAGCCGCAGCGCGGCCGCGTACTGCGCGGCGGTGGCACCGGCCAGTTCGGGCATCCGGGACTTGAGCGAGTCCAGGATGCCGTGCGCCGTACGGGCCATGGCGTGGTGCCGGGCGTCGAGTTCCTGGGCCCGGTGGACGAGCCAGGAGCGCAGCGGCGCCACGGCGCTGGCCGGCAGCAGGCCGCCGCCCCAGGCCGACTCGGGCAGTTCGGGGACGGTGAAGCGGGGGACGTCGCCTAGCCCGGCCTTGGTGAGCAGGGCCCCGTACTGCCGCGACACCTCGGACACCACCTGGTGGGGCACCCGGTCGAGCACGGTGACCAGGGTGGCGTCGTACTCCTTGGCGGTGCGCAGCAGATGCCAGGGCACCGCGTCGGCGTAGCGGGCGGCCGTGGTGACCATCACCCAGATGTCGGCGGCACAGAGCAGTTCGGCCGCCAGGACGCGGTTGTCGGCGACGAGGGAGTCGATGTCGGGCGCGTCCAGGAGGGCGACGCCGGGCGGCAGGGTGTCGGCGGTCTCGACACGCAGCACGCGCGCGGGGTTCTCGCCGGGCAGCAGCAGGTCGTCGTCCGGGTCCTCCCGGTGGGGCACCCACACGCGCGTGAGGTCGGGCAGCACCCGCATGCCGCTGAACCAGTGGTGGTCCTCCGGGTGGCACACCAGGACCGGCGTGCGGGTCGTGGGCCGCAGCACACCCGCCTCGCTGACCCGGCGCCCCACCAGGGAGTTCACCAGGGTCGACTTACCGGCGCCGGTGGATCCGCCCACCACGGCCAGCAAGGGCGCCTCGGGCTCTTTCAGGCGGGGCACCAGGTAGTCGTCGAGCTGGGCGAGCAGCTCGTCGCGGTTGGCACGCGCGCGTGGGGCCCCCGCCAGGGGCAGCGGGAAGCGTGCGGCCGCGACACGGTCGCGCAGGGCGGAGAGTGCGTCGAGCAACTGAGGCCGTACGTCCAAGGTCACCACATGTGAAGAATGCCCAATTTTAGGGGAATTCTGAAGCATATGAGCATGTCTGCGCGCCGAGCGGACACTTCGGGCGGAAGGGACTACTGGGACGTGAGGACAGTCCAGGCATAACGAGTGGACAACACCCGATGCGCGAGACGCCAAAAGCGATGCACGATTCGTACCTGCCTGCGATTATCAGGACCGCTTCACCGAACCTCCACATCGAGCCACGGAGGCGAGGCATGAGGGACATGGAGCCGGGAGCCCTATCCTTGTCCCCGGCGACGTCACGGACCGGCCCACACCAGGGCACCACGACCGAGGCCACCACACCAGGCCCCCGTAGCTCAGTGGATAGAGCAGGCGCCTTCTAAGCGCTTGGCCGCAGGTTCGAGTCCTGCCGGGGGCGCCACTGCCCGTTTGGCGGGAGGGACCGGACGACGTGCGACTGCGCTGCGCGGTGCTGGACGACTTCCAGCAGGTGGCGACCGAGATCGCCGACTGGTCCCCGATCGCCGACGCCGTGGACGTCGTGTCCTTCGACACCCATTTCACCGACGAGGACGCGCTCGCCGCGGCGCTCGCCGACATCGACATCGTGGTCACGCTGCGCGAACGCGTGTCCTTCCCCGGGTCACTGATCGCCCGGCTGCCCCGGCTGAAGCTGATCGTCGCCTCGGGCATGCGCAACAGCGTGATCGACTACGCCGCCGCCGACGCGCACGGCGTCACCGTCTGCGGTACGGCCTCGTCCTCGACCCCGCCCGTCGAGCTGACCTGGGCCCTGCTGCTCGGCCTGGCCCGCGGCATCGTCGAGGAGGGCGTCGGACTGCGCGAGGGCGGTCCCTGGCAGCGGACGGTGGGCGCCGACCTGCACGGCCGCCGGCTCGGGCTGCTGGGCCTGGGCAAGATCGGCGGCCGGGTGGCGCAGGTCGGCCTCGCCTTCGGCATGCGGGTGAGCGCCTGGAGCCAGAACCTCACCCGGGAACGCGCCGAGGAGGTCGGCGTCGAACTCGCCCCCTCCAAGGAGGAGCTCCTGCGGACCGCCGACTTCGTCTCCGTCCACCTGGCGCTGGGCGACCGCACCCGCGGCCTGCTCGGCCCCGCCGAACTGGCCCTGCTCAAGCCGACCGCCTATCTGATCAACACCTCGCGCGCGGCCGTCGTCGACCAGGAGGCCCTGCTCGCGGTGCTGCACGAGGGCCGCATCGCGGGTGCGGGCGTGGACGTCTTCGACACCGAGCCACTGCCCGCCGGCCATCCGATGCGCACCGCCCCGCGCCTGCTCGCGACACCCCACCTCGGGTATGTCTCGCGCGCCAACTACGCCACGTACTACGGCCAGGCCGTCGAGGCGATCCAGGCATACCTCGCCGGCTCCCCCGTACGCCGTCTGCCCGTGCCCCCGCCCTCGGCGTAAGGGCGCTCAGGCGGTGCCCGCACGGGTGGAGTCCGCCGGGCGCGAGTAGATTCCGTCGCTCCGACGCAGGTGACCGAAGTCCACCAGATGGCGCCGGAGCGTCACATGGTCGACCTCGCCGTCCTCGCACCACGCCCGCAGCTTCCCGTCGACGGTGCGCTCCGGGTACTCCACGCCGGGGGCGAAGGTCTGCTCGGCGATGTGCCGCAGCACCACCTTCTTGCGCGTCCAGCGCGCGGGGAGGCGGACCAGCCGGCCGTCCCTGACGAAGGTCCGCACGATCATGCCGACCCGGTCGTCCTCGCCCTCCCCCTGCTCCCCGGCCGCCTCCGCCACCGGGCGGCCGGCGCGGGCCAGCTCCCGGAAGCGGTCATGGGCGACGACGAGCTCACCGTCGTGCCCGGACGTCACCACGCCCTGTTCCCGCAGCCGGCGCAGCGCGCCGGCCGTCTCCTTCGCGGAGAGGCCTGCCGTCCGGGCCACCCGCGTGGCGTCGCCCGCGCCCAGCGCCACGGCCGCGAAGGCCCGCACCCGGCTCTCTTCGGCGAACAGACCGGGCAGCGCGGCCAGTGCGGACGCCACAGACGGTGCGGACGCCACGGACGGTGCGGACGCCACGGACGGTGCGGTCGGGGCGGACGCTGCGGACGGCTCCGGTGACTCGATGGACGAGTCGGATCGGTCGTTTGGCATGCCGGGAGGCTAGTGGACACGGCACGGCGCACGGCAACGGTTTTCGGCCCTCCGCCCTCCCCTCCAAAAAGGGTGATCCGCACATTCCCCCCGTGACCCGCCGCGACCGGGTGCGTTGAACCGGCAGTGCGGCGGCGCGTCCTGCCGTCGCGCTCCCCGAGTCAGAAGGAGAACGTGATGTCTCGCATCGCGAAGGCCGCAGGCGTCGCCCTCGGCGCCGGTGCCGTGGTGCTCAGCGGCACCGGCCTGGCCATGGCGGACGCGGGCGCGGAGGGCGCGGCCGTCGGCTCGCCCGGCGTCCTGTCCGGCAACGTCGTCCAGGTGCCGGTGCACGTGCCGGTCAACCTGTGCGGCAACACCATCGACGTGATCGGCCTGCTGAACCCGGCCTTCGGCAACGCCTGCGAAAACGGCGACGACGACGGCGACAAGAGCGGCGGCTACGGCGGCTGAGTCCCCCAGGCACCCGAGAAGAGCCCCGGCCTTCCCAGCCGGGGCTCTTCCCGTACCCGAGCCGGCTCCGCTCGGACCTACCGGCTCCGCTCGGATGTACCGGCTCTGCTCGGACGTACCGGCCCTGACCGGACGCGCCGGACCCGGCTCAGGCGTACCGGTAGATCCCGCCGACGTCCTCCAGTTCGTCCGGCGTCACGTCCCACGGCGGCAGCTTCTCGTGCCGTGCGACGATCCGCCCGCGCTGCGCGCTGCCCCGGCCGGGCGGCTCGGCGGGCAGGTAGCGGGCGCCGCGGTGACGGGCCTGCCAGCGGGACCACTGCAGGTCGATGAAGGCGTGGTGCAGCCAGAACACCGGGTCGTTGACCGAGGCGCCGCCGACCATCGCCCCGCCGACCCAGCGGTGCACGCGGTTGTGGTTGCGCCAGGAGACGCTGCCGCGCCCGGTCCCCCACCCCTCCAGCTTGTTGCGGAACCCCTTGCGGACCGTGGAGTCGTACGGTGAGACGTCGTACTTCGGGTCGTCCAGTGCCCACTCCAGGTCGCTCTTGGAGGGCAGGTCGATGGGGTCGCCCGCGCGTCCGAGGTCCCGGGTGAGGTACTCCGTGTCGGTGACGTTCACCTTCAGGGTCCAGTCGCCCCCGGCGTGGGCGAACGGCCCGGTGGTGACCCGGTGGTCGGAGCGCCGCCCGGTGCCGCCCAGGAGGTCGGCGGTCCAGGGCGTGGAGGCGGCGCCGCGGTTCTTCGTCCAGTCCCAGTACGGCACCGTGACCGACGAGTCGACCCGGCGCAGCGCCTCCTCCAGGTCCAGCAGGAACCGGCGGTGCCAGGGCAGGAAGGACGGCGCCATGTGTGCCGTACGCAGCCCGTCCTCGCCGTCGGAGACGTAGTACTCGATGTGGGTGCGCACGAACTCGTCGTACTCGCCGCGCCGTTTGATCTCCAGCAGCGCCTTGACGAACCGCCGCTTCTCGGCGCGGGTCAGCGTGCTGACGTCCTTACGCGTGTACGCCATGGTGCCCCCCGGAGTGCTGGTCGTGGCCGGTGGCCGGCGTGTCGCGCAGCTGCTCGCCGGGGCCGAGTTCGTCGACGGCGCCGCGGGCCGCGTCGAGCGGGGTGGGGTAGGAGCGGTAGTGGTCGACCATGCTCAGCCAGCTGCCGTCGGCCCGGCGCATCAGGTGCAGCGGCCGGCCGTCCACCGTGACGTGCCAGGTGCCGGCGCCGACGGCCCGTCCGGCGGCGGAGCGGATGCCACGGATGCGCCGGCCGCGGTAGGTCTCGTCGAACGCGGCGTTCCCGGCGGGCTCGACGAGCTCGACGGCGTGCGGCTCGGGGTGCGCGTGCCCCGCCGCGCCGCCGGTGGCGGCAGCGTCGGGGGCGACGGTCTCGGCTGCCCCGGAGGGCCGGGAGGCGGCGACCAGCGGCGCCAGGCCGACGGCGAGGGCCGCCGGGGCGAGCAGCCCCCGCATCAGCTGCCGCCGCGTTCCGAACGCCGGCCCGCCTCTCGCCGCCCCCTCCGCCGCGTACTCCCGCTCCGGCTTCCGCTCCGTGCCTCTCGCTCCCGCGTTCGTGTTCGTGTTCGTGTCGATGACCATGACTCGCTCCTCGTCCGGTTCCGGTGGTCCGCACCGCTAACCGCACGGCGGGCCCCGCGGTCACCGCCCGCAGGGCCACTCGGAGCACGGCCGCTCCAGGAGCGAGGTCGCCGCAGGGGCTACAGCCCCGGTCCGACGCCCAGGTCGGCCACCGGAACCGTCTGGACCACCGGGGCCAGCAGCCCGGCCTGCGGGAGCTTGGCGGCCGGCAGGCCGAGGGCGTCGGGGTTCGGCGCGGTGAGCGGGGCGTCCAGGGACAGACCCGGCGCCAGGGTCCGCAGCTCGGCGGCGGGGGCGTCGAGGGCGGCGTGGTCGAAGTCGTCGCCGAGGACGTGCGGCAGCGGCTGGCGCAGGTCGGCGCCGGGCAGCCCGCCGTGCACCGGCAACTGCGGCAGTGTCCGCTCCGGCAGCAGCCGGCCCTCGACATACCGCGGGCCCTCCGGCGCGCCGGCCGTCGGCACGGGCAGCTCGCCCGCCACCTCGGGCAGTTCCATGCCGAGGGCCGTCTCCGCGCCCTCCAGCGGCACCGGCACGGGGATCGCGCCGGCCGCGGCGGCGGGGGTCGCGGCTACGCCCACGGCGGCGGCCACACCGGTGACGACGGCGGCCAGGGTTCGTCTGGTGGTCGACTTCATGACAGGCACGGTCCCTTTCAGGAATGCGGGAAGGCTCGCGGAGAGAACACGACGGGGTTCCGGCGGCGTGGAACTTGGCTCAGCCGCCCAGCGGGAGGCCGCCGAGCAGGCCGCTCGCGGAGTTCAGCTCGCCGGCCGCGCCGTTCACGGTGTGCAGCACGGAGTCCTTGTTCTCGGTGTTCAGCGCGTCCGACTGGTGCTTCAGCGGCATGACGTCGATGGGCTCCGCGGTCAGCGCGTTCACGGCGCCGTTGAGGCTGGTGGGCGTGAGGGCGGCGGCGTCGGCGGCGTCGTAGGCGAACGCGGGGGCGGCGGATCCGACGGCGGCCAGGGACCCGGCGACGACAGCGACGGCCTTGAGGGACTTCATCGTGTTCCTTTCCTCGGCGACCCGTGTCACCGGAGTCACCGGAGCAATTGCTGACGCCATGCGTAACGACCTGCACCGGGCGCGGAAACCCCGCTTCCGGAAGACATATGAGATCTCCGGAGGACGAGACCAGGGGGACGAAACGGAGAACGGGCCGTCGCGCCATCCCCGCGGGGATGGCGCGACGGCCCGGAACGCCGTGGGCGTCAGGAGGGGTTCGCCGGTGCGGCGGCCTCCGGTGTGGTGGCCTCGGGCGCGCTCGGCACCGCCGGCAGGCCGGCCAGGTCCGCGGCGGGCAGGCCGTTGCCGACCAGCGTGGCGGCGACGACGTTGACGATGCCCGTCATCACGTCCTTGACGGCCGGGCTCACCTGTTCGGCGGTACCGGAGGTGGTGGCCTTGACCAGGGCGTCGACCTGCTTCTGAAGAGCGGCGTGCGCGGTGGCGGACAGGTCGGACGCCGCCGCCGTCCCGTCACCGCTCTGCGCCGTGACGGGCGCCGTGACGGGTGCCGGCAGCGTGACCGGGGTGTCGGCCTCCGGCGCGGTCACGGCCGGCGGCTGCGCCGGGGTGCTCGTGCCGGGAGTGGTCGCCGCGTCGTCGGTGTCCGTACCCGCCGCGGCCGCCGCGTCCGCCTTGGCGAGGGCGTCCTTGACGGCGGTGGAGAGCTTGTCCGCGTCGGCGGCGGAGAGTTGGCCGTTGTCGGCCTTCAGGACGGCGCCGAGCATGTCGGTGACCGGCGTGAGCACTCCGCCCAGGCCGGCCAGGCTGCCGACCTGGCTCTGGAGTTCGTCCGCGTCGGGGAGGGGTGCGTGGGAGGCCGCGTGGGTGCGTTCCCGGACCGATTCGCCATCGGCCGCCATCACCGCCGGACCGGAGAGGCCGATCAGCAGGCCGGCGCAGAGAGCGGTGCCGGCGATTCGCCGTGCGGGCAGACGCATGAGGGGTTCCTTTCGGTGGTGCGTCGGATCTTGTGCCCACCGTGGAAGCGCCCCTCGCCCTCTGCAACCGAGCGGTGACCGGACCTGACCGCCCGCCTTTCTTACTGTCGTCGTCCTGCCTGGTGAGACGCCTGTCAAGTCCCGTACGCCGTGTCGGCGTCCGGAACCCCCATTCGGGGCAGCACACCGCCGTCCGTGCGGCAACGCGAACCGGCCGCCCGCTCGCGGAGAACCGCGGTACGGACGGCCGGCAGGAGGAGTTGCGAGCCGACGTCAGTCGTTCTCGCACTCGTTGCCGAACGCCGGGTTCAGCAGGCCGATGACGTCGATGGTGTTACCGCAGACGTTGACCGGGATGTGGACCGGGACCTGCACCACGTTGCCGGACAGGACGCCCGGGGAGTGGGCGGCGGCGGCCTGCGCGCCGCTGTCGGCAGCGGCGACACCGGCGGTGCCCGCCACCGCGGCGGCGGCGACGGAGGTCAGGGCCAGGCCCTTCGCGATACGCGACATGGAGAAGTGCTCCTTGGGGGTTGTCACACACATCCGGGCGGCTGCCCGGCGCAGTGTCAACGCGTGGCACGGGCGTGAGTTGTGCCGCCAAAGGGGTGATCCGGCGAAATACCGGCGTTCACAAATCCAACACACTTACCCGGTTTCGCCGTATTAGTACGGATAGCGGTTAGAGTCCCACACCATTCGACGCATCCGACGCACCCCTTTTGCACCATGGGGGACACCGGCCGAGGGACGTGCTCCGTAAGCGAGGAAACGCGCATGCACCTGCCACCGACCGGCTTACGGCCGCGGGTTCTGCACATCACCCAGCCGGTGGACGGCGGGGTCGCCCGGGTGGTGACGGATGTGACGCGGGCTCAGCTCGCCGCCGGGCTGCGCGTCGCGGTCGCCTGTCCCGACGGGCCTCTCGCCGACCGGCTGCGTTCGCTGGGTGCCGACGTGCGGCACTGGCCGGCGACGCGCTCGCCGGGCCCGGCGCTGCTGCCGGAGGTACGGCGGCTCGTCCGCGTGCTGGCGGACGTACGGCCCGACGTGGTGCACGCGCACAGCGCGAAGGCCGGTCTCGCGGGGCGGCTCGCCGTACGGGGCCGGATCCCGACCGTGTTCCAGCCGCACGCCTGGTCGTTCGAGGCGGTCGGCGGGGCTCCCGCGGCCCTCGCGCTCGGCTGGGAGCGGTGGGCGGCCCGGTGGGCGGCCCGGACGGTGTGCGTGAGCGAGGCGGAGCGGTTGCGGGGCGTGCGGGCCGGGGTCCGCGGGCCCTGGACGGTGATCCCGAACGGCATCGACCTCGACCGCTTCCACACCGGCGCCCGCGACGACACGGAGGTCGACGCGGACGTCGACGCGGTCCACGGCGTACGGCTGCGGCACGGCGTCGCACCGCACGCCCCGTTGGTGGTCTGCGTGGGGCGGCTGTGCCGGCAGAAGGGACAGGACGTCCTGCTGAGCGCCTGGGAGTCGGTCCACGCGCGGGTGCCCCACGCCCGGCTGGTCCTCGTCGGCGACGGCCCGGACCGCATCCGGCTCGCCGAGCGGGCCCCGGCGTCCGTGCTGTTCGCGGGCGCCGTCGCCGACGCGGCAGTCTGGTACCGGGCCGCCGACCTGGTCGTGCTGCCGTCGCGCTGGGAGGGCATGGCGCTGGCGCCGCTGGAGGCGATGGCCTGTGGGCGGCCCGTAGTGGTGACCGACGTGGACGGCGCCCGCGAGGGCCTGCCGCCGGCCCTCGTACCGCACTGTCTGGTGCCGCCCGAGGACCCCTCGGCGCTGGCCGACGCCGTGACCGCGCTGCTGCGCGACGCCCCGCTGCGCACGTCGCTCGGCCACCGGGGCCGCGCGCACGTCCGGTCCGCGCACGACGTACGGCACACCGCGGCGGCGGTCGCGGCGGTGTACGGCGACCTCCTCGGCACCGCACGCACGACCGGAACGCACGCCGTCCACGACGACGGCCCCACCGGCGCGGACATGTCTCTCCCGCACGGACCGTCCACCGCAGCGCCCCTCCTCCCCGGCGACCGGCCCGCAGCCGTGGACCGGCCGGCCGTCGTGCCCCTCGAGTACAGGGAGTCCACCCACCCGTGAGCGCGGAAAGCACCGTCCCCTCCCCCGCCGGCCAGTCGCGCGACCTCGGCTCGTCCCCCGTATCGGTGCTGCCGCAGCGCGACGGCACCGCGGGCCGCCGGCTGCCTGCCGGGCGTACCGCACCGCGCCCGGACTCCCCGTTGCCGCTGCTTCTC
Organism: Streptomyces sp. BBFR51; assembly: GCF_044591655.1. Taxonomy (NCBI): domain Bacteria; kingdom Bacillati; phylum Actinomycetota; class Actinomycetes; order Kitasatosporales; family Streptomycetaceae; genus Streptomyces; species Streptomyces sp. BBFR51. The sequence goes on from NZ_CP172448.1 coordinate 3,057,495, forward strand.
GCGGACGGCACGGCGGCCCTGCCGGGCTCGCTGGTCCTCACCGGCACCCCGCACCAGCCCCTGCTCGCCGCCCTGCTGGTCGCCGCCTCGCTGCTGCTGCGCCCGCGGCCGCACCCGGCCCGGCGGCCGCCCGGCGTGCTGGACGACCTGCCCGCCCTGTGCGGCCGCATCGCGGTGGTCTGGCTGACGCTGGCGGCGCTCGTCGCGGCGTACGCCCCACCGCACGCGCTGTCCGCGCGCACCCTGCTTCTCGGCTTCCTGCTGCACGCGGCGACGGGCTGCGCGGGCCGGGGCGCCGTGCACCGCAGACACCGTACGGCGCTGCTGAACCGCCCCGGCGCGGCCCTCGTCGTCGGGCCCGCCGCGACCGCCCAGCGCGTGGCCTCGGCGCTGCTGCGCCACCCGCGTTGCGGGGTGCGCCCCGTCGGGATCGTCACCGACGAGCCGGGCGGCACCTCGGGCCTGCCCGTGCTGTCCACGGGCGAGGAGGTGCGGCGGGCGGTCGTGCAGAACGGCGTACGGGACGTCCTGGCCGTGTACCCCGCCCTGCGGCCCCGGCAGACGGCGCTGGTGCGCGCGCTGGCCGAGTCGGGCTGCACGGTGTGGGAGGTCGACACGGACGCCCCCTCCCACGCCCAGGCCCCCTCGCCCGTCGGCCGTCACCGCATCGCCGGGTTCGCCTGCCGCCCCCTGCACCCGGGCCCTCGGCGGCCGGGCGGCGCCGGCAAGCGGCTGCTGGACGTGACGGTGTCCGGGGCGCTGTTGCTGCTGCTGAGCCCCCTGTTGCTGGCCTGTGCGACGGTGCTGAGGGTGCTGAGCGGGCCCGGCGTGCTGTTCCGGCAGGAGCGCGTAGGCAAGGACGGCCGGCCGTTCACGCTGTTGAAGTTCCGCACCCATCGCCCCGCCGACGCGCACGAGTCGGCGACCCGGTGGAGCGTGGCGGACGAGCGGCGGATGCCGTGGTTCTGCCGCTTCCTGCGGCGCTCGTCGCTCGACGAGCTGCTCCAGCTGTGGAACGTCTTCCGCGGCGACATGAGCCTGGTCGGCCCGCGCCCCGAACGCCCGTACTTCGTGGCGCAGTTCAGCCGGGCCCACCCCGGTTACGCCGCCCGCCACCGGGTGCAGGCCGGCATCACCGGCCTGGCCCAGATCAACGGGCTGCGCGGGGACACCTCCATCGAGGACCGGGCCCGCTTCGACAACGCCTATATCGACGACTGGTCGCTGTGGCAGGACGTGTGCATCCTGCTGCGTACCGCCGCCGCGCTCGTGCGTCCCACGGGGAGCTGAGCGGGGTGAGCGGCCACGCCCTGCCCCTGTGGTCCACCGGGAGCGTGCGGCGGCTGCCTCCCGTGCTGGCGGTGGTCGCGGTCGTCGCGCTGCTCGCCCTTCCCCTCGCGCCGGACGACGGGGGCGGCGCGCATCCGGCCGACGCGGTGTCCGCGCTGGTGGTGCTGTACTGCGTCGTGCGGCTGGTACGCGACCGGCGGCGTCCCCTGTCCCGTACGGCGGCCGTGGTGCTCGGCCTGCCCGTGCTGGGCCTGGCCGTCGCGGCCGTGGGCGCCGCCTCGCCGGGGGCCGCGCTCACCGGCCTCGGCCGCTACCTCCAGGTCTTCGTCCTCGTCCCCGCGGCCGTGGTGCTGCTGGTCCGCGACGAGGACGACGTACGGCTGCTCGCCCGGTCCATGGTCGCGCTGGCCGTGTGGCAGGGGGCGGTCGGCGTGCACCAGTACGTCACCGGGACCGGCGCCTCCTACCAGGGCGAGCGGATCAGGGCCGTGGGCACCTTCGGGCCGCAGGACGTGATGGGGATGGCGACCGTGGTCTCGCTCGGCGTGGTCTGCGCGGTCGGTCTCGCGCTGGGCCGGACACCGGTACGGCACCGGCTGCTCGCCGCCGGCTGCGCGCTCGCCCTGCTGCTGCCGCTGGCCCTGTCGTTCAGCCGCGGGGCGTGGATCGCGACGGCGGTGACGTGCGCGGCGCAGCTGCTGCTCGCCGGGGTGCGCAGGGCGCTCGCGGTGGGGGCGGCCGTGGTCGCGGCGGCGGTGGTGCTGGTCGGCGGGTTCGGGGTCGGTACGGCGATGCTCCAGGAGCGGGTGGGCAGTATCACGCAGGTCACCGACGCCCCGGACCAGTCGGTGACCGACCGGTACACGATGTGGGCGGCGGCGGCCGGCATGTGGCGGGAGCGTCCGCTGACCGGGGTGGGGCTGAAGGGCTTTCCCGAACACCGTGACTCGCACGCCTCGTTGGCGCTGTCCTCGGGCAGCGAGACCGACGGGGCGGGCGCCGGCTACCGCAGGCAGCCGCTGCTGTCCCCGCACAACATGTATCTGCTGGTGCTGGCCGAGCAGGGCCTGATCGGGCTGCTCGCGCTCGCCGGGAGCTGGCTGGCGCTGCTCGTGCTCGGCCTGCGCAGGCTGCGCGCCGTACGCCGGGAGCGGGGGGCCGGGCCGGACTGCGCGCTGGTCGCCTGCGGGCTGCTGGTGTGGCAGCTGACCGACTTCGCGTACGCCGACATCGGCGGGCCCTCGACCGTGCTGACGGCGGTGTGCTTCGGGCTGGCGGCCCGGTGGGCGCTCGGGTCCGGTACGGGGGACGGGGTAGCGGCGCGGTGAGGACGAGCCTGCCGGGGGCGGCGGACCGGGCGTCGTCGTCCGTCCTGGCGGCCCGGACCGTCGCGCCGAACGCGGACACCACGGCGGCCGCCGAGGACACCGCGGCCGCCGAAGGCACCGGAGCCCCCGAGAGCACCGCGGCCGCCGAGTGCACCGCAGCCCCCGAGGACACCGCAGCTTCCGAGAGCACGGCAGCCCCCGCCGGAAGCCGGTCCCCCGAGAGCACCGCAGCCCTCACCGGGAGCCGATCCCCCGAGAGCCGGTCCTCCGGGAGCCGATCCCCCGAAAGCCGATCCTCCGGCAGCCGATCCCCCGAAAGCCGGTCCTCCGCGGGCTTCCTCGCCCGCGCCGCCCTCGTCACGGCCGTGCTCTCGGTCGCCGGGTCGGTGCTCGGGCTGGCCCGGGACCAGGCGCTGGCGCGGCTGTTCGGGGCCGGGAGTGAGACGGATGCCTTCCTGGTGGCGTGGACGGTGCCGGAGTTCGCGGCGACGCTGCTGATCGAGGACGGGCTGGCCTTCGCGCTGGTCCCGATGTTCAGCCTGGCCCTGGCCCGCCGCGCGCGGGGCGCCCCGGGCGACCCGGTGCGCGCGCTGGTCGCCTCGACGCTGCCCCGGCTGGCGCCGGCCTTCGCCGCGGTCGGCGTGCTCGTGATCGTCTGTGCGCCCCAGCTGGTCCGGGCCCTGGCGCCGGGGCTGCCCGACCACGCCCTCGCGGTGGACTGCACCCGCCTCACCGCCACCTGCGTGGTCAGCTTCGGGCTCGCCGGGTACTGCAGCGCGGCGCTGCGGGCGCACCGGCGGTTCCTGGCCCCGGCGGCGATCTACGTCGCCTACAACACCGGCATCATCACGGCGATGTTCGTGCTGGGCGGGCGCTGGGGGGTGCGCTCGGCGGCGGTCGGGGTCGCGGCGGGCGGTGTCCTGATGGTGGCGGCGCAGTTGCCGTCGCTGCTGCGCCAGTTGCGGCGCCGGGACGGCGGCACGCGGCCGACACGCGCCAAGGAGGAGGACCCGGCACGCCCGCTCGCCCTCGCGCTGTTCGCGACCGTCCTGCTGTTCGGCCTGTGCCGCCAGTCCCAGGTCCTCATCGAGCGCTTCCTGGCCTCCGGGCTCCCCTCCGGGGCCATCTCGCACCTGAACTACGCGCAGAAGGTCGCCCAGATCCCGATGACGCTGTCGCTGATGCTGTGCACGGTCACCTTCCCGGTGGTGGCCCGCGCGCTGGCCGACGGCGACACCGAACGGGCCCGCGACCGGGTCGAGCGGGACGTGGCGCTGGCGGCCTGCCTGGTGCTGCTCGGCGCGGCCGCCGTCGTCGCCTGCGCCCCGCAGATCATCCACCTGCTCTTTCAGCGCGGCGCGTTCACGGCGGCGGACACGGCGGCGACCGCGGGCGTCATGCGCGTGTACGCCCTCGGGCTGCTCGGGCAGACCGTGGTGGGCGCGCTGGCCCGCTCCTACTTCTCGGCGGGCCGCGCCTCCTGGTACCCCTTCGGCGCGATGGCCGTCGGCATCGCCGCCACCGCGGGAGTCGGCGCCCGGGCCGTCGGCCCGTGGGGCGTGAGCGGCATCGCCGCCGCCAATGCCGCCGGGATCACCGTCACCGCCGCCCTGCTCCTCGCCGGGATGGGCCCGCGCAGCGTCCCGGTCCGGATCCCGCGGGTACTGGGCGACCTGGGCCGGCCGGTGCTGGCGGCGGCCGTGGCGACCGGCGCGGGCGCGCTGGTCGCGGGCCGGTTCGCCGCCCCCGGTGCCGCGCTGGCCGCCGGCACCGCGACCGTCGGCGCCGTCTTCGTCCTCCTCGGCCTGGCCCTGGGCGTCCAGGGCGTCGGCCCCGCCCTGATGTCAGTCCGCTCCCTCCCCCCGGTCCGCTCCGGCCGTCACATCCGCCCCGTCACGCGAAGGCTCCCGCATGGCCGTCTCAGCTTCCCCGCCCGCCTCCGATCCCGCCTCCGCCTCCGGTCCCACCTCCGATCCCGCCTCCGCCTCCGGTCCCGCCTCCGATCCCGCCTCCGCCGCGCCCGTTGACGCCGGCCGCCGCCCCGGCGCCGTCCCCTGGGTGGCGATGTACCACTCCGTCGGTGACCCCTCGGACGATCCGTACCGCATCACGGTCACGCCCGAACGGCTGGACGCTCAGCTCGGCTGGCTGCGGCGGCGCGGGCTGCGGGGCGTGCCGGTCGGCGAGCTGCTGGCCGCCCGGGCCCGGGGCGGGGGCGGTGACCTGGTGGGGCTGACCTTCGACGACGGGTACGCCGACTTCGTCGAGCACGCGCTGCCGTGCCTGCGCCGCCGGGGCTGCGGGGCCACCCTCTTCGTACTGCCGGGACGGCTCGGCGGCGACAACGCGTGGGACCCGCTGGGCCCGCGCAAGCCGCTGCTGACCGCGGACGGCATCCGGCGCGCCGCCGCCGAGGGCGTCGAGATCGGCTCGCACGGTCTCACCCACGTCGACCTGACCCGGGCGGACGACGCCGCGCTGAGGGCCGAGACCGCCGAAAGCAGAGCGCGGCTCGCGGAGCTGACCGGCGCTCCGGTCGCCGGCTTCTGCTACCCGTACGGCACGGTCGACGCCCGCGCCGCCGACGCCGTACGCGCCGCCGGCTACACCTACGCCTGCGCCATCGACCCCGGCCCGCTGACCGGCCCGTACGCCGTGCCGCGCGTGCACGTGGGCCAGAGCGACACGGCCGTACGCCTGCTGCTCAAGACCCGGCTGCACCGGTTGCGGCGCCGTCCCGCGACGGGGGTGTGAGGTGAAGGCCCTGCACGTCATCACCGGCCTCGGCGTCGGCGGCGCCGAGCAGCAACTGCGGCTGCTGCTGCGGCATCTCCCCGTCGACTGCGACGTCGTGACGCTCACCAACCCCGGCCCCGTCGCCGACGGGCTGCTGGCCGACGGGGTGAACGTCGTCCACCTCGGCATGACCGGCAACCGCGACCTGGCGGCGCTGCCCCGCCTCGCCCGCCTCATCCGCACCGGCGGCTACGACCTCGTGCACACCCACCTCTACCGCGCCTGCCTCTACGGCCGCATCGCCGCCCGCCTGGCCGGCGTACGGGCCGTCGTCGCCACCGAACACTCCCTCGGCGACTCCCAGATGGAGGGCCGCCCGCTCACCCCGGGCGTCCGCGCCCTGTACCTGGCCGGGGAGCGGCTGGGCAGCGCCACCGTCGCGGTCTCCCCCACCGTCGCCGACCGGCTGCGGCGCTGGGGCGTGCCCGAGCCCCGCATCGAGATCGTCCCGAACGGCATCGACCTGGCCCGCTTCCGCTTCGATCCCGTCGCCCGGCTGCGCACCCGCCGCCGCCTCGGCCTGCCCGAGGGCGCGTACGTCGTCGGCGGCGTCGGCCGGCTCACCGCGGCCAAACGCTTCGACGTCCTGGTCCGTGCGCTGGCCCGGCTCCCCGGCGACTGCTGGCTGCTGCTGGTCGGTGGCGGCCCCCAGGAGCACCTGCTGCGCCGTACGGCCCACGAGGCCGGGGTCGCCGACCGCGTCCTGCTCACCGGCGAACGCCCGTACCTGCCCGACGGCTCCCCCGGTCCCGACCTGCCCGCGCTCGCCGCCGCGATGGACGTCCTCGCGTCGCCGTCCCCGGAGGAGGCCTTCGGCCTGGCCGCCGTGGAGGGCCTCGCGTCCGGGCTGCCGGTGCTGTACGCGTCCTGCCCGGCGATCGAGGACCTGCCTCCGATGTCCGCGCCCACGGCACGGCGCGTCACCGGCGGCGCCGGGGAGTTCGCGCGCGCCCTCGCCGAGGTCCGCGCGGCCGGCGGCGCGGTCCCGGGACCGCGCCTCGCGCCCGGGGCGGCCGCCCACTACTGCGTCACCCGCAGCGCCGCCCGGCTGATGGACGTGTACGCCACCACCCTCACGCACCCGTTGTCCCCGGCACCCCAGGGAGGCAGTTCCGCATGACCGAGCCCCTCACCCAGTCCCCGGCCGAACCGGCGGCGGACCACGCGACCGAGCCGCCCGCCCGTCCGCGCCGTCCGCGCCGCGCGCGCACCGCCCTGCACGGCGCCGTGCGGCGCCTGCGTTCCCTGCCGCCCTGGTCCCCGCTCGCGGCCGGTGTCCTGGCCGGCGGACTGCTCGGCGCCGGGTACGGTCTGCTCGCCACGCCGCAGTACACGGCGACCAGTTACGTCGTCGCCGTCCCCTCCGACAAGTCCGACCCGGCGTCCGCGCTGGGCTTCGCGCAGGCCTACGGCCGGGTCGCCACGCAGCTCGCGGTGCTCGGGGACGCGCAGATGTGGGCGCACGTGCCGGTGGCGACCCTGGAGGAGAGCGTGCGCACCGCGACCTCGCCGGACGCGCCGATGGTCTCGGTGACGGCCACCTCCGAACACCCCGAGGAGGCCGCCGACATGGCCAACGCGGTCGCCCGCGCACTGACCCGGCACGCGGCCGCCTCCGCCGACGACACCCACGTGGAGCTGCGGCAGTTCGCGCGGGCCACCGAGCCCACCGAGGCGTCCTCGGCGTCCGCCGCCGTCACGGGTCTCGTGGGCGCGAGCGCGGGCGGTCTGCTGGGCGGGCTGGCCCTGCTGGTCCGCCCGCGCCGCACCGCCCGGGAGCCGGGCCGGGCAGCCGCGGCCGTCCCCGGACCGGCGTCGGCGGCCGACGTCCGCGGACAGCTGTGACGTCCCCGGTGCGGCACCCGCGCGCACTCCCGCCCGGCCGCACGACCGACCTGGTCACCGAACTGGTCACGGACGGGCGCGCCTTCGCCGCACTGGCCCCGCAGTGGGCGCGGCTGTACGGCCGGTGTGCCACCGCGACCCCGTTCCAGAGCCACGCCTGGCTGCTCTCCTGGTGGCGTTCGTACGGCTCGGGCGGCCGGCTGCGGCTGGTGCTGGCCCGCGACGGCCGCGAACTGGTCGCCGCCGCACCGCTGACGCTCGTACGGCGCCCGGTGCCCGCGCTGGTGCCGCTGGGCGGGGCGATCTCGGACTACGGGGACGTCCTGCTGGACGACGAGCGCGGTCAGGACGCGGTGACCGCGCTCACCGAAGGCCTCGCCGCGGCGGCCCGCACCGCGCTGATCGACCTGCGCGAGGTGCGGCCGGGCGCCGCCGCCGAGCGGGTCTACGAACGCTGGCGCGGGCCCCGCCGCCGGGTGGCGGACTCGCTCTGCCTGGAACTGCCCGCCCTCCCGATGGACCAACTGGTCGCCCGGCTGCCCTCGGCCAAGGCCAGGCAGCGGGTCCGCGCGCAGCTGCGCCGGCTGGACGCGCTCGGCGTCAAGAGCCGGCCGGTGCTGCCCGACGAGGCGGAGGCGGCGCTGCGGCGGCTGCTCGAGCTGCACCGGTTGCAGTGGCAGGGGCGGAAGGTGACGGGCGAGCACCTGCGCGCACGGTTTCGCGAGCATCTGGTGCGCGCGGTGGGGCCGATGGTGCGGGCCGGGGACGCGGTGGTCACCGAGTTCCGGATGGACGACGAGGTGGTGGCCGTGGACGTGACGCTGCTGTCGCGCCGGCTGGCCGGCGGCTACCTGTACGGCGCGCATCCCCGGCTGCGGGAGCGGCGGGCGGACGTGGCGGTGATGCTGCTGGAGGCGTGCGCCGAGCACGCCCGCCTCCCGGGGCGCGGCACGCTGAGCCTGCTGCGGGGCGACGAGCCGTACAAGCACCACTGGCGCCCGGAGCCGGCGGTGAACCAGCGGCTGCTGCTGGCCCGCCGGCGCACCGCGCCGCTGCTTGCGGCGGCCCTGTGCGACGACGCCGCCCGGCGGCGCGGCAAGGAGCTGCTGCGCCGGCGCGCCCAGCGGAAGGAGCGCGACGGTGACGGCGGCCCCTGACCGGTCCCGCCGCCACCGGCCGCTACTTGTCGCGCGAGTACCAGTCGAGCCGCATGCAGAGCTTCCCGCCGAGCCAGTACTCGACCCAGTCGCCGAGCTCCAGCGGCGAGCAGCCGACTGGTGGCTGCGGCGTGGTGGACGGCACCGGGGGCACGGGCGGTGCGGTGGGCGTGGCGGGCGCGCTGGGCTCCGGGGCCGTCGGTGCGGGCTCGTCGGTGCGGCCGAAGAGCACGGACCGGTAGACGGCGGTGGAGCGGGGATTGTCGTCGCACTGCCACACGCCGTGCGGGCAGTAGTCGGTGACCGTGTTGTAGACGGGTTTGTGCTCGTCCATCCAGGCCAGCATGCGCCGCATGTACGCGGCGTTGTCGCCGTTGCGGAACAGCCCCCACTCGGGATAGGAGATCGGCTTTCCGTGCGCCTTCGCGAAATCCACGTGCGCCTGGAGTCCGTAGGGTTCCTTCACCTGTTCGTCGAACTTCATTCCGCGTGGCTGGTCGTACGAGTCCATGCCGATGATGTCGACGGTGGCGTCCCCCGGATAGCACTGCGTCCAGGGCACGGCGTCCTGCCCGCGGCTCGGCGCGAAGTCGAACCGGAACTTCTGGCCGGGCACCGCGCGCATGGTGGTGACGATCCGGTTCCAGTACGTCTTCCAGGCCTCGGGGTCGGGGCCGCAGCGGTGGGTGTAGGTGGTGCCGTTCATCTCCCAGCCGAGCACGAGGACCGTGTCCGGCACCTTGAGTGCGACGAGGCGTTCGGCGAGGGCCCGGAAGTGGTGGTCGAAGCGTCCGGCGGCGCCCTGGCGCAGCAGTTCGCGCACCTCGTCGTCGTCGACGTGCTCCTCGTTGCGCTCCATCATGGGCACGTTGAGGACGAGCATCCGGTCGGCCTTGCGGGTGCGCCAGTCGGCCCACACGTCGAGGAAGCCGGGGGCGCCCTCGATGTTGCTCCAGCGGTCGCCGGGCAGGTAGGTGTGGCCGACGCGCAGTTCGGCGTCGCCGAGCCAGTGGCTCAGGGCGGCCATCCGGGCCACGCCGCGCGGGCCGTAGTCCAGGTAGGCGCCGAAGGCTGGCGTGGGTTCGGGCGCGGCCGGTTCGCCGGCGGCGACACCGGGGCCCGCGGCCAGCAGCGCCGCCGCCGCGATCGCCGTCGCCGCGGCGCGTGCCGGGCGCCTGGACCGGTTCCGTGACTGCCGAACGGCCATGCCGGCTCCTTTCGTCGCCGTGAATTGCACTCCGTTACTGACACCCAGTCATATGAAATGCCATCACGCCACCGCCGTTACGGCTTTCGAGTGCGCCTGTCGCCCGCACCGGTGAACCGAATCGTCGAACGCCCGCATACGAAGGAAGAATCCCGTGTCGCTGTTCGACACCCGTGTCCCCGCCGTTGTGCTGCGGATCGACCGGAATCCCTTTCACCACGGAACGCTGGGTGCCGTGCGTTCCCTCGGCCGCGCGGGGGTGGACGTGCACGTGGTCGCCGACTGCGCGGACAGCCCGGTCGGCGCCTCCCGCTACCTGAGCCGGCTGCACACTCCCCCGCCGCCCGGCGCGTCGCCCGCCGACATCGCGGTGGTCCTGCGCCGTGTCGCCGCGCGGATCGCCCGGCCCGCCGTGCTGATCGCGATGGACGACGCGTGTGCCGTGGCGGTGGGCCGGGCGCGGGCGGAACTGGGGCCCGCGTATCTGCTGCCCGACCAGCCGGGGGCGCTGGCCGAACGCGTGGCCGACAAGGCGGAGCTGGCCGGGGTGTGCGCGGCCCTGGACGTTCCGCACCCCGAGACCCTCGTCCCGGACGGCCCGGCCGAGGCCGCGCGGGCCGCGTGGCGCCTCGGCCTGCCGGTGGTGGCGAAGTGGAGCCGGCCCTGGCTGGTGCCCCCGGACGGCGGGCTGCGCAGCACCGTGCTGGTGCGCTCGGCGCGGGAGGCCGGGGAGCTGTACCGGCGGGCCGAGGAGGCGGGCAGCAGGCTGCTGCTCCAGGCGTTCCTGCCACCGGGTCCCGACCGGGACTGGTTCTTCCACGGGTACGCGGACCGCTCGGGCGCGGTCCGGGCGGGCGGTCCCGGCCGCAAGACCCGCGCCAGGCCGCGCGGTGCCGGTCTGACGGCGGTGGGCCGCTGGACGCCGAACCCGCAGGTGCGGGCGCTCGCCGAGCGGGTCACCGCCGAGCTGGGCTACCGGGGCGTGTTCGACCTCGACTTCCGGCGCTGCGGCACGACGGGCCGCTATCACCTGCTGGACTTCAATCCGCGTCCCGGCGCCCAGTTCCGGCTCTTCACCGACACGGCCGGGCTGGACGTCGTACGCGCCCTGCACCTGGACCTGACCCACCGGCCGCTGCCGCAGGGGGCGCCGCGGCCGGGGCGGACGTTCGTGGTGGAGAACTACGCGCCGCTGAGCGCCCTGCGTCCGGCTCCGGAGGGACGCGAGCTGGCCTGGCACGCGCCGGACGACCGGGCGCCGGGCCGGGCCCTGTGGGCCCTGTGGGGCCGCCATGTGAGCGCACGGCTGCGGGAGCGCCTGCGCCGGGGCGACGCGCGTCCGGGCGCCGGGGCCCCGGCGCGTGCCCGCGTCGTACGCCAGGCCTCCGCGCCGCCCGGCGACCGCACCGGTGCCTCGGACCGCTCGGACCGTTCCGACGAGGACCGGGCGGGCAGCCACTGACGCGGCGCGCACGACGCCCCCGGTGGCCCGTGTGGGCCGGCCGGGGGCGTCGGGACGAACAGGGGTGGGGTCAGCGGCCGGCGACGGCCCGGCCCCGGCGGTACAGGATCGCTCCGCCCGCGATCAGCACGGCACCGGCGGCCGCGGCACCCAGCGTGCCCTCGCTGCCGGTCTCCGCCAGGGCGGGCGGCTGCTCCGTCTGGGGAGTCGGCGGGGTGTGCTCCTCCTCGGTGGGCGGCGGGGTCTCCTCCTCGGGGGGCGGAGGCTTCTCCTCGTCGGTGGGCGGCGGGGGCTCCTCCTCGCCGTAGCCCGGGGGCGTGGTCGGGGGCGGCTCCTCCTCGCCGTACCCGGGGGGCTCCTCGGAGCTGTTCTCGCACGCGTTGCCGAAGACCGGGTTCAGCGCGGCGATCACGTCGATCGTGTTGCCGCAGAGGTTCACCGGCACGTCGACGGGGACCTGCGCGTTGTTGCCGGAGCCGACGCCGGGCGAGCCCTCGCTCACGCCTTCCGCGTGGGCGCCGGAGGAGGACGAGGAGGTCGGGGACGAGGACTGGGCGTCCTCCCCGTACCCACCGCCCGAGCCGCCCCGCTGCTCGTCCGAGCTGTTCTCGCACTCGTTGCCGAAGGCGGGGTTGAGCACGGCGATCACGTCGACGGTGTTGCCGCAGGCGTTCACCGGCACGTCGATGGGGGCCTGGACGGCGTTGCCGGACGCGGCGCCCGGCGAGTTCTTGGCGGCCCCGTCCGCATGCGAGTCGGCAAGGGCGGGGCTGCCGCACAGGGAAAGGATGCCCGTCGCGGCGGCTGCCGCGACCATCCCCCTGCTCAGGGTCTGTCGCACTCTGGTTGTCTTCCTGCTTGTAGAGATGAGAGATGGCTGGAGAGCCAACTGGGGGGACGGGCTGCAGAAAGGGGAAAAGCCGGCCCTGAACCAAACGAGTTGGCCAAGGCCGGCCGTGACGCAGCCGGTCGGTGCGGAACGACGTCAGTCGTTCTCGCACTCGTTGCCGAACGCCGGGTTCAGCAGACCAACGACGTTGATGCTGTTGCCGCACACGTTGACGGGAACGTGCACGGGAACCTGGATGACGTTGCCGGACAGGACGCCCGGGGAGCCTACGGCGGCCCCCTCGGCGCCGGCGTCGGCGAAGGCCGGGGCGGCCATGCCGAGGGCCATGATCGCGCCCGCGACGACAGCAGCGCTCTTCTTCATGAACTTTCCCTTCTCTGCGGTCATGCCTGAATGACGGCCGAAACCGCGCGAGCACAGCATTGACGGCTCGCACCATGACCTGCAGCCTGCAAACGAGGAATTGACGGCCGGAGAAACTACTGAACGTGGGACACCCCGAAATTCACTCGGATGCCTCACGACACGGCCCGGCCGTTCCCCCAGGAGAGCGACGACGTCGTTCCGCTCCCCGGCGAAATCCCGACCGTTACGGCCGGGCGGCCCACGGGGAGGTCAGCAGGCCGCCCGGGCCGGGCGGAATACGGCTCAGCGGCCCTCGCCGTTCGCCGACAGCACCGACAGGTCTTCCAGGACGTGCGACAGGGCGCCATCCCGCTTGGCCTGCGTGGAGTTGTCCGCGCACTGCTGGTTCAGGTCGTCCGACAGGACGCTGACGTCCTGGATCGGGACGAGGTTGATGACGGCGGCGTTGACGTCCTCGACACCGAGGCACGGCTTGTTCAGCGAGCCCTCGACCAGCGACAGCTGCGGGCTCATGTCGCCCTTGGTCGCCGAGTTGCCGAACGCCGACGTGGCGCCGTTGCCGTTGGCCACGGCCGGCCCGTTGTCGTCCCCGATGGCAAGAGCCTGGGGAGCGGCGGCAGCCGACATGCCGATCACAGAAGCGGCAGCCGCCGCGGCGACCATTGCCTTCTTGAGCACTTCGCGTTCCTTTCGTCGTAGCGACGCACTGTCCTACGGCCTCATCAACCCGGTGAGCGGTGATTGGTTGCGGGCGTTCACCCGGTTGGCCCGCACGGGATCTCAAAAACGCCGCAAAAATCGCTGAAATCCGGGGGCGAACGCGGACCCGTACACATTTCCCGTTGTCCGCCGACGGAGTGAACGGGAGAAACCCGACCGGACCCACGGAGTTGACCAGTGCGCTCCGGCGAACGGGGTTTCCTCAGAAAGGACTGGCCAGTGATCAAGAAGGTAGTTGCCTACGCGGCGATCGCCGCCTCCGTCATGGGTGCCTCCGCTGCCGCGGCCCCGCAGGCGATGGCGATCGGCGACGACAGCGGGCCGGTCGCCGCCAACGGGAACGGCGCCTCGCAGTACTTCGGCAACTCGATGACCACGGGCAACATGAGCCCGCAGATGGCGCTCATCCAGGGCTCGTTCAACAAGCCGTGCATCGCGGTCAGCGACATCCCGGTCAGTGTCGTCGGCCTGGTCCCGATCCAGGACATCCCGGTCCTGTCGGACGACCTGAACCAGCAGTGCGCCGAGAACTCCACGCAGACCAAGCGCGACGGTGCGCTGGCCCACCTGCTGGAGGACGTCTCGATCCTGTCCTCCAACGGCGAGGACGGCGGCAAGGGCTGACGGCCCGCGAAAAGGGGCGGGCCGCCGAGCACATCGGCGGCCCGCCCCTTTCGTATGCCGTCAGCCCGGCTTCGGGGCCGCGTACAGCGCCTCGATCTCGTCCGCGTACGCCGCGACGGCCGCGTGCCGCTTCACCTTCAGGGACGGGGTCAGCAGCCCGTTCTCCTCGGTGAACTCGCCGTCGACGAGCCGGAAGGCGCGGATCGACTCGGCCCGGGAGACGGCCGCGTTGGCGTGGTCCACGGCCTTCTGGACGTCGGCGCGCATCCGCTCGTCCCGCACGAGCTCGGACATGGGGGTGCCGGCGGGCAGCCCGCGCACCGCCAGCCAGTGGGCGACGGCGTCCGGGTCGAGGGTGACCAGGGCGGCGACGAAGGGCCGGTTGTCGCCGACGACGAGGCACTGGGCGACGGGCGGGCGGCTGCGCAGCCGGTCCTCCAGGACGGCCGGGGAGACGTTCTTGCCGCCGGAGGTGACCAGGATGTCCTTCTTGCGTCCGGTGATGGTGAGATAGCCGTCGGCGTCGAGGGCGCCGAGGTCGCCGGTGGCGAACCAGCCGTCGGTGAGCACGGCGTCGGTGGCCTCCTGGTTGCCCCGGTAGGCGCCGAAGACGATGCCGCCCCTGACGAGCACCTCGCCGTCGTCCGCGATGCGCACGGCGGTGCCGGGGACCGGCGGGCCGACGGTGCCGGGGCGGGGGCCGAGCGGCGGGACGATGGTGGCGGCCGCGGTGGTCTCGGTCAGGCCGTAGCCCTCGTAGACCATGATTCCGGCGGCGTAGAAGAACAGGTTGAGGTCGCTCTCCAGCGGGGAGCCGCCGCTGATGGCGTACCGCATCCGGCCGCCCAGCTCCGCCCGCACCCGGCGGTAGACCAGCAGGTCGTACAGGGCCCAGCCGGCCCACAAGCCGAGGGTGGGGCCCTTGCCGCGGCCGAGGAAGCGTTCCAGGTGCGCGGCGCCGAAGCGGACGGCGAGGCGGTGGGCGCGCTCGAAGGAGGCGCCGCGGCCGATCTTCTCGGCGGTGGCGCGGCCCGTGTCGTGGATCTTCTCGAAGAGGTACGGGACGCCGACCAGGAAGGTCGGGCGGAACGACTTGAGCGCGGGGCGCAGTTCGTCGGGCCTGATGCTCGGGAAGTGGCCGATCTCGATGCGGGCCAGCAGGCAGGCGATCTGGATGGTGCGGCCCAGGATGTGGGCGAGGGGAAGGAAGAGGAGGGTCGAGGCGGTCTGGCCGGTGACCTCCTTGAAGATCGGGTGCAGCAGCTCGACGGTGTTGGCGGCCTCGGCGTGCAGGTTGGCGTGGGTGAGGACGCAGCCCTTGGGGCGGCCGGTGGTGCCGGAGGTGTAGCAGACGGTGGCGACCGTGTCCAAGGTGAGGGCGGTGCGGCGCTTGGTGACCTCCTCGTCGCTCACGCCCAGGCCGAGGGCGGTGAGGTCGGCGAGCGCGCCGGCGTCGAGTTCCCAGACGCGCGGGCGCTCGGGGTGGGCGGCCGTGCCGGCCAGGACCGTGGCGGTGTTGGCGGCCGTCTCCGTCACCGCGTACCGGGCGCCCGAGTCGCGGACGATCCACTCGACCTGGTCGGCCGAGGAGGTGGCGTAGACGGGGACGGTCTGGCCGCCGGCCGTCCAGATCGCGAAGTCCAGGACCGTCCACTCGTAGCGGGTGCGGGACATGACGGCGACCCGGCCGCCGGGTTCCAGGCCGGCGGCGATCAGGCCCTTGGCGACGGCGGTCACCTCGCGGGCGAACCCGGCGGCGGTGACGGGCCGCCAGACGCCGTTCACCTCGCGGCGCAGGACCACCGCGTCGGGGGCCTCGGCCGCGTTGGTGAACGGGATGTCGGCGGTGCTGCCCGTGGTGGGGCTCTGCGCGAGCGGTGCGGTGCGGGCCTCGCGGACGGTGCCGTGCGCGTCCCTGACGGTCTCGGTGCTCGTGCGGGACGCCAGGTCACCGCGGTCTCTCGCCCGTTTCAGGTCCTTGCGTACGCCCATGACGGCTCCCGGTCGCGGATCGGACTGCTGCGCTGTCGCGTGAACTCACTACGAACTTACTCCGGAGTAAACTTACTCACGCGTAAGGAAACGTCAATGGGCCGGGGTCCGGGGCCGGGGTCGGGACCGACCCGGACTCCGGCCCCGGACTCCGGCCCCGTCCCCGGCGCTCAGGCCAGCCGGTTCGCCTCCTCGATCGCCTCCGCCAGCTCGCGGACGTCGGCGTCCTCCGTGCGGTCCGCCAGGACGTCCGCCCGCTCGGTCAGTTCCGCGAGCCCCGGCGCGCCCGGCAGCCAGTCGCCCCCGCCGGACGGGGAGCGCAGCGCGTCGGCGAAGTAGGCGGCGGTCGCCGTGACCCGCAGCCCGCGGCCGGCGTCCCAGACGGAGCCGTCGAGGGTCTCGGCCTCCACGTCGCCGGACTCCTCGTGCGGGGCGCGGCTGTCGGGGTCGAGCCAGCGGACGGTGGCCGTGGCGAGGTGGCCGTCGGCGCCGGGCCTGGTGCGGACGGCGTACAGCGCGGTGACGGTGTGACCGGGGCCGACCTCGCCGCCGTCGACGCGGTCGTCGCGGAAGTCCTCGTCGGCGACCTGCCGGTTGTCGTAGCCGACGAGGCGGAACTCGGCGACGGTCTCCGGGTCGAAGGCCACTTGGGCCTTGGCATCGCGCGCGGTCAGCTCGATGTGGCGCGGGAGCTGCTCGCAGAAGACCTCGCGGGCGTCCTCCGTGTCCGAGACGTACGTGGTGTGCCCGTCGCCCTTGTCGGCGAGGCGTTCCATCAGGGCGTCGCCGTAGTCGCTGCCGACGCCGACGCCGAAGAGCGTGATGCCGTGCTCCCGGCGCTCGGTGGAGACGCGTTCGAGGATGGTGTCCGCGTCGGTGTCGCCGGTGTTGGCGAGGGCGTCGGAGACGAGGACGACGCGGTTGGTGACGCCTTCGCGGCGGCCCTCGACGGCGGTTTCGTAGCCGGTCTCCACGCCCGCGCCGAGGTTGGTGGAGTCGGCCGGCTCCAGGCTGTCGATCGCGTCGTGGACCCGGCCGCGGTGGTCGCCGAGCCGGGTCATGGGCAGGACGGTCTCGGCCTCGTCGCTGAAGGCGACCAGCGCCACCGAGTCGTCGTCCCTCAGCCGGTCGGTCATGGTGCCCAGGGCCTCCTGGGCGAGGTCGAGGCGGCCGGGCTCGCCCATGGAGCCGGAGATGTCGATGACGAACGTCAGGGCGGCCGGCGGGCGTTCCTCCCGCTGCTCGGCGGAGCGGGTGGCCAGGCCCACGCGGACCAGCGACCAGTCCTCGTCGTCGGTGCGGGCGCCGTCCACGGTCACCGAGAAGCCGTCGCCGTCGGGACGGTCGTAGTCCTGGCGGAAGCTGTTGACGAACTCCTCGGGGCGGACCGTCGACGGATCGGGCAGCCGGCCCTCGGCGAGGGTGCGGCGGGCGTAGCCGTAGGAGGCGGTGTCGACGTCGAGGGCGAAGGTGGAGAGGTAGTCGGGGTCGGGGGCGATCTCGCGGGAGTCGCCGTTCTTCCCCGTTTCCCCCCTGTCCCCTGTTTCTCCCTCGCCGGCGGTCGTGCCGCCGTCGTAGCGCTGCTCGCCCTCGCCGCGCGGGCGGTCGGGGGCGGGCATCGGGGCCGAGCCGCCCCGGGAGTCGGCCGCGGAGTCCTTCGCCCCGTGCGACCCGTCGTCCGTCCCGCCGCAGCCGGTGAGCAGCAGCCCGCCCGCCAGGGTGAGCGCGAGCAGCGTGCCGCGCCGCCCCCGCTTCCCGTGGTTCCCGTACCGGTTCATCGTCCGTCCCCCTGTGATTCGTCGGCGCCGGTGTACGTGACTGTGACGGCGCGGCGGGGTGAAACGTGCGGCACGGGGCGTTACGGCTGTGTCTCGAAGCGGGCACGGGGGCGGGGCGTCGAGACCGGTGGGTGATCCTCCGGTGACCTACGAGACGATGTCCTTGCGGGCGAATCCCCTGAAGGCCAGGGCGAACAGCACCAGCGCGTACGTCACCGAGACGGCGCTGCCCTGGATCATGCCCGACCACTCCAAAGTGGGCTGTACGGCGTCCGCCCAGGCGAACTGCCAGTGCGCGGGCAGGAAGTCGCGCCAGCCGCCGAGGGCCGTCACGGCGTCCAGGACATTGCCGACGATGGTGAGGCCGACCGCGCCGCCGACCGCGCCGAGCGGTGCGTCGGTCTTGGTCGACAGCCAGAACGCGAGACCCGCGGTGACCAGTTGGGACACGAAGATGTACGCCACGACCACCACCAGGCGCTGCGCGGCCGTACCCGGGGCGAGCGAACCGCCGGTGGGGATGGCCAGCGGTCCCCAGCCGTAGGCGACCGAGCCCACGGCCAGGGCCACCAGGGGCAGCAGCACCATCGCGGCCAGGCTCAGCCCGAGCCCGACGGCCAGCTTGGACGCGAGCAGCCGGGCGCGCGGCACCGGCGCGGCGAGCAGGTAGCGCAGGGAGGACCAGCTCGCCTCGGAGGCCACGGTGTCCCCGCAGAACAGGGCGACCGGAACGACCAGCAGGAAGCCCGCCGACACGAAGAGGTTGACCGCGGCGAAGTTGGCGCCGGAGGACGTGGCGGTGTCCATCAGGGTGATGCGGTCGCCCTGCCCTTCCGGCTCGCCGCCGATCGCGAAGGCGACGACGAGGACGAACGGCAGGACGGCGAGGATCGCGGCCATGACCTGGGTGCGGCGGCGCTTGAGCTGGCGCACCAGCTCCACCCGCAGGGGCAGGGTGCGGCCCGCCCGGTAGCCGTACGCCGACTCGGACGCGGACTCGGACGGGGTCGCGCTCGTGGACGCCGTCGTGGCGGGCTTGGTGGGGGTGCTCACGCGGAACCTCCGATCAGGGTGAGGAAGGCGTCCTCCAGGCGGCGGTGCGGACCGACCGACGCCACGGGCACCTCGAGCCGGACCAGTTCGGCGACCAGGCCGGGCGCGGTGCCGCCGGTGTCGAGGCGGACCAGGAGCCCGTCGTCGGTGTGCACGACGGAGGCCACGCCCGGCAGCGCGGCGACCTTGTCCACGAGCGGTTCGTCCACGGGCAGGCCGGTGCCGACGAGGAGCGTGTCGCCGGAACCGATGATCTCGGCGACCGGGCCCGCCTGGACCAGCCGGCCCCGGTCCATGACCACGAGGTGGGTGCAGGACTGCTCGACCTCGGCCAGCAGGTGGCTGGAGACGATGACGGTGCGGCCGGCCGCGGCGTAGCGGATCATCACCTCGCGCATCTCGCGGATCTGCGGCGGGTCGAGGCCGTTGGTCGGCTCGTCGAGAATGAGGAGGTCGGGCAGGCCGAGCATGGCCTGGGCGATGGCGAGGCGCTGGCGCATGCCCTGGGAGTAGGTGCGCACCGCGCGGGCGAGCGCGTCGCCGAGGCCGGCGATCTCCAGGGCCTCGTCGAGGTGGGCGTCCTCGGGCGGCCGGCCGGTCGCCCGCCAGTACAGCTCCAGGTTCTCCCGGCCGGACAGGTGCGGCAGGAAGCCCGCGCCCTCGACGAAGGCGCCGACCCGGGACAGCACCGGGGCGCCGGGCCGGATGGCGTGGCCGAAGACGCGGATCTCGCCGTCGTCCGGCTTGATCAGGCCCATCAGCATCCGCAGGGTGGTCGTCTTGCCCGCGCCGTTGGGCCCGAGCAGGCCGAGCACCTGCCCCTTCTCGACACGGAAGGACAGCTCCCGTACCGCGTACCGCTCGGCGGACCCGGCGTAGCGCTTGCTCAGGCCGGTGATCTGCAGGGGTGTGTCGGCCAGCGCGGGGTCGGGCGCCGGTGCGGCGGTGCGGCGGCGGGCCGTCCACAGCAGGGCCAGCGCGACGGCGGCACCGGCCAGGGGCAGCCACCACACCCACGCGGGCAGCGGGGCGGCGGCGGTGGTCACGCCGGGGGCGGTCGGCACCTCCAGGTCGCCCTCGAGGGAGACGGTGTACGTCGCCGGGGCGGCCGGGGAGGCGTAGCCGAGGTCGGTGGAGGCGAGGACCAGGCGCAGGCGGTGGCCCTGCTCCACCTCGTGGTCGATGGCCGGGAGGGTGACCGTCACGTCCTTGCCCGCCTTGGCGTCCTCGACGCGGACGGGGGTCACCAGCTGGGAGGGGAGCACCGGCGCGGTGCCGCCGGGGCCGACGTCGTACACCTTGGCGAACAGGACGGCGTCGTCGGTGGTGGAGCGGACGTGGACGGTGGCCGTCGGTGAGCCGGTGATCCGCAGGTCGTCTCCGACCGGGGCGGACTCGAACGCGGCGTACTGGCCGGGGAAGTCCAGGGACACCCCGACGCCGAGCGAGGAGAGCTGGGAGAGTCCTCCGGAGCCGCCGATGCCGGGGAGGGCGGAGACGGCGGGCGGGTTCGCGCCCGCGGGGTTGTCGACGCTCTGCTCGCGGCCGGTCAGGGGCACGGACCGCTGTCCGTTCGCCAGGCCCGGGTAGCGGTCCGCGCTCGCGCCGCGCAACTGTGCCTGTCCGTCGGTGGAGTCGACGCCTCCGGTGCGGGTGACGCGGAAGGCCGGGCCGGTGTCGGCGCCCTTGTCGTCCTTGAGATAGCGGTCGAACCAGTCGTCCACCCGCGTCTGGACGCGGTCGCCCTCCATGTCGCCGCCGTCATGGCCGCCGGCGATCCAGTCGACGTCCACGGGCGCGCCGTTCGCCCGGATCGCCTTCGCCGCGGCGTCGGCCTGGCCGAGCGGGAAGAGGGAGTCGGTCTGGCCCTGCGTCAGCAGCGTGGGCACCTCGATGCGGTCGCCCACGGCCTGCGGGCTGCGCTCCTCGAGGAGCTTCACCGCCTCGGCGTCGGGCGTGCCGGACTCGGCGACCCGTTGGTACATGCGGCACAGGTCCGCCTCGAACCGGTCGCAGCCGCCGCCGGAGTTGACGAAGATGCCGGCCCACAGCTTCTTGAAGACGCCGTTCGGGAACAGGGCGTCGGCGAGGTTCCAGTACGTGATGGCGGGGGCGATGGCGTCCACCCGCCCGTCGTGCCCGGCGGCGAGCAGCGCGATCGCGCCGCCGTAGGAGCCGCCCGCGATGCCCACGCGGGGGTCGCCGTCCTTGTCCAGCTGGACCTGGGGCTGCTCCGCGAGCCAGTCGATCAGCCGGGACACGTCGGCGACCTCGCCGTCCGGCGCGTTCAGCCCGATCTTCCCCGTGGACTTGCCGAAGCCGCGCGCCGACCAGGTGAGGACGGCGTACCCGTCCCGGGCGAGGTCCTCGGCCTGCTCCCGTACGTCGGCCTTGCTGCCGCCGAAGCCGTGCGCGAGCAAAACCGCGGGGCGCCGGCCGCCGGAACCCGCCGTGAAGTACGAGGTGTCCAGGCGCACGCCGTCGCCCACGGCCGCCACCCGGTCCGCGCGCCGCACCGGGGCCGGGTCGTCCCCGGCGACGGCCGTCCATGTCCCGGCGCCGGCGAGTACGACGACGGCGGCCGCGGCGGAGAGCATCCGCCGCGGCCCCCGTAGCAGCCCTCGCACGCGGGGCAGTCGAAGATCCATGCGTCAACGGTACGGGCCGCTTCCGACAACGGGGGCAGCCCCGGGGCTGAACCGGCGGCCCTCCCACGGAAGTACGGGGCCGGTGCCGCGTACCACGGGCGCGGTAGGCCGGTCCCGGCCCGGCGGCCGCGACGAGCGGGGCGACGGCGGTGACCGCGACGCCGGTGACGCCGTCGTCCGGTATCCGGACGCTGTCGGTGGCGCCCGGTAGAGTCCTGCGCACAGATGAATCACAGGAACACAGCAACGGGTGGGGACTCATGAAGCTGACATACACCGCTGCCTGGGTGGGGCTGACGGCGGCGGCGATGGTCGCGGCGACCGCGTGCGGCTCGGACGGCGCGAAGACGGCGGCCGAGAAGGCCGACAAGACCGTCGACAGGCCCGTGGACAAGCCCGTCGAGAAGCCCGCCGGCAACGCGGCCACGGTCATGGCGGCGCTCACCAGGGCCACCGACCGGACCGAGGAGCTGGGCTCCGCCGAGATCAGGACGACGACCGAGCTGGCCGCGACCGGCGGCGAGCCGATCTCCATGGACGGTACGTACTCCTGGGGGGACGGCGCGGCCATGGACGTCGAGATGGACACCGCCGCCGCGCAGATGAGCGCACTCCAGGACGACCCGACGACGCGGGTCGTCATGGTCGACGGCGCCTACTACTACGACGTCGATCCCCAGCCGAGCGGCCCCATCGCGGGCAAGGAGTGGATGCGCGTCGACGTCGCCGCCGTGACGGGCGAGGCGGGCGCCGACAACATGGCGGCCAACGCCGACCCGACGGCGTCGCTGCGCTACATGACGGCCTCCACGGAGGTGAAGGACCTCGGCAAGGAGACGGTCCTCGGCAAGGAGACCACCCACTACCGGGGCAGCGTCGGCGCGGAGCACATCGAGAAGTCCAAGCTCACCGAGGCCGAGAAGAGGGCCGCCATCACCGCCCTGGAGGCGAGCGGCGGAAAGCTGACCTGCGACATCTGGGTCGACGGCGAGGACCTGCCGGTGCGGATGTCGCAGACCGGCGCCGGAATGACCGTGAACATGGACTTCCTGAAGTTCGGGGCCACCGAGAAGATCACGGCTCCGCCCGCCGCCCAGACCGGCGACCTCACCGAGCAGGTCAGGCAGCAGCGGGACGCGGCGATCGGCCAGTGACCCGCCGGCGCCCCCGGTCCGCCGTGTCGCTCGGCGGGCCGGGGGCGTCCGCGCAGCCGGCGTCCGCGCCGCCTCAGTGGTTGCGCGGGAAGCCCAGGTCCACGCCCGCCGGGGCGTCGGCCGGGTCGGGCCAGCGGGTGGTGACGACCTTGCCGCGGGTGTAGAAGTGCGTGCCGTCGTTGCCGTAGATGTGGTGGTCGCCGAAGAGGGAGTCCTTCCAGCCGCCGAAGGAGTGGTAGCCGACGGGGACGGGGATCGGGACGTTCACGCCGACCATGCCGGCCTCGATCTCCAGCTGGAAGCGGCGGGCCGCGCCGCCGTCCCGGGTGAAGATCGCGGTGCCGTTGCCGAACGGCGAGGCGTTGATGAGCGCCACGCCCTCCTCGTACGTCTCCGCGCGCAGCACGCACAGCACCGGGCCGAAGATCTCGTCCTGGTAGGCCTTCGCGGTGGTCGGCACCCGGTCGAGCAGGGAGATGCCGATCCAGTGGCCGTCCTCGTGGCCGTCGACGGTGAGGCCGGTGCCGTCCAGGACGACCTCGCAGCCCTCGGCCGCCGCGCCCTCGACGTAGGTGGCGACCTTGTCGCGGTGCGCCTTGGTGATCAGCGGGCCCATCTCGGAGGACGGGTCGGTGCCGGGGCCGATCTTGATCTTCTCGGCGCGCTCGCGGATCTTCTCGACCAGTTCGTCGCCGACGGCGCCGACCGCGACGACCGCGGAGATCGCCATGCAGCGCTCGCCCGCCGAGCCGTAGGCCGCGCTCACCGCAGCGTCGGCCGCCGCGTCGAGGTCGGCGTCCGGCAGTACCAGCATGTGGTTCTTGGCGCCGCCCAGCGCCTGGACGCGCTTGCCGTTGGCGGAGGCGGTGGTGTGGATGTAGCGGGCGATCGGGGTCGAGCCGACGAAGGAGACGGCCTTGACGTCCGGGTGCTCCAGGAGGCGGTCCACGGCCACCTTGTCGCCGTGCACGACGTTGAAGACGCCGTCCGGCAGTCCGGCCTCGGAGAGCAGCTCGGCGACCTTCACGGCGGCCGACGGGTCCTTCTCGCTCGGCTTGAGCACGAAGGTGTTGCCGCAGGCGATGGCGATGGGGAACATCCACAGCGGCACCATCGCCGGGAAGTTGAACGGCGTGATGCCCGCGACCACCCCGAGCGGCTGCCGGATCGAGGACACGTCGACGCGGGTGGCGACCTGCGTCGACAGCTCGCCCTTGAGCTGCACGTTGATGCCGCAGGCCAGGTCGACGATCTCCAGGCCGCGCGCGACCTCGCCGAGCGCGTCGGAGTGCACCTTGCCGTGCTCGGCGGTGATCAGCTCGGCGATCTCGTCGCGGTGCGCGTCCAGCAGCGCCCGGAACCGGAAGAGGATGGAGGTGCGCTGGGCCAGCGAGGACTGACCCCAGGTCAGGTAGGCCTCCTTGGCGGCGGCGACCGCGGAGTCCACCTCGTCGACGGAGGCGAAGGCGACCTTGGTGGTGACCGCGCCGGTCGCCGGGTTCGTCACCGGCCCGTACGTGCCCGAGGCGCCTTCGGCGGTCTTGCCGCCGATCCAGTGGTTGACGATGTTCGTCATGACCGAGAACTCCTTCGCAGATGGCGGCGACGGGTCGAGACGTGCCGTGGGTACTGACTCCATCCCAGCAGCCGGACGCGCCGGGCGCGCCCGACACTGTGTCTGCGGTTTGGGTGTCCGCGTAGACACGTGGGGCAGTGTGGGCGGCCCGCCCCGCCACGGGACGCGGAACCCACGGGAGACGGCGACGCGGGAATCGGCGACGCGGGAATCGGCGACGCGGGGAACGGCAACGCGGGGAACCTCCGGCGCGGAGCCGGTGCGAGCGGGGAGTTGGCGCTCGTGCCTCGCTCCTGCCAGGGCGAGGCGGCCTTCCCGCGCCGGAGGCGTTCGGTGGGGGAACCGGCGACCGGGCGGTGTGCCCTCAGGTCGTGCGCCATCGCGTTCCCTTCTTGCCCGCCCTTGCGTCTCCCCGGTTTCTAGCCCCGCGCGTGCGGCCTGTCAATGTTTTGTCCGGACATTCGGACGACTTGATCCGGGTGGCCGTTCGTGAGCCGGGGGCGCGGGCGTACGGCGGAACACCCCCGGCCGCCACAGTCAACGCGCCGCGCCTGAACGACGGCGTACGCCTTTGTGGCACTCGTGTCACAAAAGCGCTCCCCCGGTCACACATGTCACGCGCACGCGGGTCTTCCGTCACACCCGGGAACGGCCCCTGACCGCCCCTCACTCCGCGTCGTTCACCCGGGACAGGCTTGGTGATCGCCAGCGCAGCGCCCGGCTCCCCCCGGCGGCCGTCCCCGGCCGCCGCCGCGGCATGCGCAGGGAGGTGCAACTAGTGACCGACCGAAGGCTCTGGTCCTACAAGGACATCGCGGCCCACATCCGGGTCCAGACGGACACCGTGCGGTCGTACCGCAAGCACGGGCTGCTGCCCCCGCCCGACCACGTGGAGGGCGGGAAGCCCTACTGGTACGCGGACACGATCCGGGCCTGGGTGGCCTCCCGCCCCCGCAACCGGAACCGGTAGACCGAGCCGGCAGATAGAGCCGGCAGATGGAGCCGGTAGACCGGAAAAACGTTCTGTGCCCCACGGTCTCGTGGGGCACAGTGCCGTGCATGGACTTTTCCGTGAAACCCGTCCTGACCGGCGACAGGACCGTGCTGCGACCCTTCACCGAGGCCGACGCCGAGCGCATGTGGGAGATCATCAACGACACCGAGGTCGCGCACTTCACCGGCGCCCCGCCGCACGAACTCACCCCTGAGGTGCTGCGCGACTGGTACGGCACGCGCGGCGCGCAGACGGACCGGCTCGACCTGGCCGTCACCGATCCCGCCGGCGGCGAGGTCCTCGGCGAGGTGGTACTCCACGACTGGGAGCCCGAGCACCGTTCCTGCACCTTCCGCACCCTGGTCGGCGCCCGCGGCCGCGGCCGCGGGATGGGCACCGAGGCGGTCCGGCTGATCGTCGGCCACGGCTTCGAGCAACTGGGGCTGCACCGCATCCAGTTGGACGCCTACGGCTACAACCACCGGGCCCTGCGGGTCTACGAGAAGGTCGGCTTCGTGAGGGAGGGAGTGCGGCGTGAGGCGGAGTGGCGGAACGGCGCCTGGGTGGACGAGGTGCTGATGTCCGTCCTCGACCACGAGTGGGCCGCCCACCGCGGGTACCCCGCCGGCGCCGTCACGGCTCGATGACCGTCACCCCGGCGCCGGGCGCCGTCCCCATCGCCGCCAGGGCCGCCGGGACCGCGTCCAGCCCGATGGTGGACGTCACCAGCAGGTCGGGCCGGAGCACTCCCGCGCGGACCAGCTCCAGCATCGGCGGGTAGGTGTGGGCGGCCATCCCGTGGCTGCCGAGGAGTTCGAGCTCCAGGGCGACGGCGCGGGCCATCGGCACCGGTGTGGTGCCGTCGGGCGAGGGCAGCAGACCGACCTGGACGTGCCGGCCCCGGCGGCGCAGGCCGCCGACGGAGGCGGCGCAGGTGGCGGGTGAGCCGAGGGCGTCCAGGGAGAGGTGGGCGCCGCCGCCGGTGAGGTCGCGGACGGCGGCCGCGGTGTCCGGCGTCCGGGACGCGTCCACGCACTGCGCGGCACCGAAGGACCGCGCCAGGTCCAGCGCGCGGGGCGACACGTCCACGGCGACGACCCGCGCACCCGAGGCCGCGGCGATCATCACCGCCGACAGCCCGACGCCTCCGCAGCCGTGCACCGCGACCCACTCCCCCGCCGCGACGCGCCCCTGCCGCACCACGGCCCGGAACGCGGTGGCGAACCGGCAGCCGAGCGAGGCGGCCGTGGCGTGCGACATGCCCTCGGGCACGGCGACGAGGTTGACGTCGGCGTGGTCGAGCGCCACGTACTGGGCGAAGGAGCCCCAGTGGGTGAAGCCGGGCTGGGTCTGCCGCTCGCACACCTGCTGATCGCCCGCCGCGCACGCCGCGCAGCCGCCGCAGGCGCAGACGAAGGGCGCGGTCACCCGGTCGCCGGGCCGCCAGGCGGTCACCCGGTCGCCGACCGCCTCGACGACTCCGGCGAGTTCGTGACCGGGCACGTGCGGCAGGACGATGTCCGGGTCGTGGCCCTGCCAGCCGTGCCAGTCGCTGCGGCACAGCCCCGTGGCCCCGACCCGGACCACGACGCCGTGCGGCGCGGGCTCCGGATCGGCGACCTCCCGTACCTCGGCAGGCTCCCCGAACCGCTCGAACACGACCGCGCGCATCCGCCACCCTCACTTCCGTACCGGTCCGCACCGGCGTTCCCGCTGCTCGTCCCACTTCTCAGGGAAGGCTAAGCGGCCCCCATACCCCCTAGGGGTAAGGTGGGGAGTGACGTGGTCCCCGCGGGACCACGGGAGCGGCGGGGTACCCGCCCCTGAACGTACCGACGACGAGGAGTAACGACATGACCGCCCAGACCGACACCCAGGGCTCCGTCACCACCGTCTACAAGGTGAGCGGAATGAGCTGCGGCCACTGCGAGGGCGCCGTTTCCGGCGAGATCTCCGAGATCGCGGGCGTCGGCTCGGTGCAGGCCGTCGCCTCCACCGGCGAGGTGACCGTCGTCTCCGAGGCCCCCCTCGACGACGCGGCCGTACGCGCAGCCGTGGACGAGGCGGGCTTCGAGCTCGTCGGCAGGGCCTGAGCCTTCGCGCACGCACCGTTCTGGAGTCCGGACCATGACCAGCACCACCGCGGATTCACGCACCGCCACGACGGCCGCCGACCCCGGCCACCCAGGCTCCGCCGAGGTCGAGCTGCTCATCGGCGGAATGACCTGCGCCTCCTGCGCGGCCCGCGTCGAGAAGAAGCTCAACCGCATGGACGGTGTCACCGCCACGGTGAACTACGCGACGGAGAAGGCCCGGATCACCCGCCCGGCGACCACC
This sequence comes from Streptomyces sp. BBFR51, assembly GCF_044591655.1. NCBI lineage: Bacteria > Bacillati > Actinomycetota > Actinomycetes > Kitasatosporales > Streptomycetaceae > Streptomyces > Streptomyces sp. BBFR51. The sequence continues at coordinate 3,084,672 of NZ_CP172448.1, forward strand.
CCGGTCGCCGACCTGATCGCCACCGTCGTGAAGACCGGGTACACCGCCGAGGAACCGGCACCGCCGCCGGAGCCCGCCGACGAGGCCGAGCCCTCGGGGGACGGCGAGGACCCCGAGTTGTCGGCCCTGCGCCGGCGCCTGGTCGTCTCGGCGCTCCTCGCCGCCCCGGTGGTGCTGCTCGCGATGGTCCCGGCGCTCCAGTTCGACAACTGGCAGTGGCTCTCGCTCACCCTGGCCGCGCCCGTCGTCGTCTGGGGCGGGCTGCCCTTCCACCGCGCCGCCTGGACCAACCTCCGGCACGGCGCGGCCACCATGGACACGCTGGTCTCGCTCGGCACGCTGGCGGCGTTCGGCTGGTCCCTGTGGGCGCTGTTCTTCGGGGACGCGGGCATGCCGGGCATGCGGCACGGCTTCGACCTCACCGTCTCCCGCACCGACGGCGCCTCCACGATCTACCTGGAGGCGGCCGCCGGGGTCACCGCCTTCCTGCTGCTCGGGCGCTGGCTGGAGGCCCGCTCCAAGCGCAGCGCGGGTGCCGCGCTGCGGGCGCTGATGGAGCTGGGCGCCAAGGACGTCGCGGTACTGCGGGAGGGGCGCGAGGTGCGGATACCCGTGTCCCGGCTGGCCGTGGGCGACCGGTTCGTGGTCCGGCCCGGCGAGAAGATCGCCACCGACGGCACGGTGGCCGAGGGCGCCTCGGCGGTGGACGCCTCCCTGCTGACCGGCGAGTCCGTGCCGGTGGACGTGAGTGTCGGCGACGCCGTCACCGGCGCCACGGTCAACGCCGGGGGCCGGCTGGTGGTCGAGGCGACGCGGGTCGGCGCGGACACCCAGTTGGCGCGGATGGCGAAGCTGGTCGAGGACGCGCAGAGCGGCAAGGCCGAGGTGCAGCGGCTCGCCGACCGGATCTCCGGGGTCTTCGTGCCCGTCGTGCTGCTGATCGCGGTCGCCACCTTCGGCGGCTGGCTGGGCGCCACCGGTGACACGGTCGCCGCGTTCACCGCGGCCGTCGCCGTCCTGATCATCGCCTGCCCCTGCGCGCTGGGCCTGGCCACGCCGACCGCGCTGCTGGTCGGCACCGGGCGCGGCGCCCAGCTCGGCATCCTCATCAAGGGCCCGGAGGTGCTGGAGTCCACGCGGCGCGTCGACACGGTCGTCCTGGACAAGACCGGCACCGTCACCACCGGCCGCATGACCCTGCACGAGGTGTACGCCGCCGAGGGCACCGACGAGGCGGAGCTGCTGCGCCTCGCGGGCGCCGTCGAACACGCCTCCGAGCACCCGGTGGCCCGCGCGGTCGCGGCCGGCGCGGAGGAACGGCTCGGCGCGCTGCCGGGCGTCGAGGACTTCGAGAACGTCCCGGGGCGCGGCGTACGCGCCCGCGTGGAGGGCCGTGCGGTGGCCGTGGGGCGCCTCTACGACACCCTGCCGCCCGAGGTGGCCCGCGCCAGGGACGAGGCCGAGCGCAGCGGTCGTACGGCCGTCGTCGTCGGCTGGGACGGCGTGGCGCGCGGTGTCGTCGCCGTGGCCGACGCGGTCAAGGAGACCAGCGCCGAGGCGGTGGCCGAGCTGCGCAGGCTGGGCCTGACGCCCGTCCTGCTGACCGGCGACAACCGGCGGGTGGCCGAGTCGGTGGCGGCGGCCGTCGGCATCGACGAGGTGATCGCCGAGGTGCTGCCCGAGGAGAAGGTCGCCGTGGTGGAGCGGCTGCGGGCCGAGGGCCGTACGGTCGCCATGGTCGGGGACGGCGTCAACGACGCGGCCGCGCTCGCCACCGCCGATCTGGGCCTGGCGATGGGTACGGGGACGGACGCGGCCATCGAGGCGGGTGACCTGACGCTGGTGCGCGGGGACCTGCGGGTGGCGGCGGACGCGATCCGGCTGTCCCGGCGCACGCTGTCCACGATCAAGGGCAACCTGGTGTGGGCCTTCGGCTACAACGTGGCCGCGCTGCCGCTGGCCGCCGCCGGACTGCTGAACCCGATGATCGCGGGGGCGGCGATGGCCTTCTCGTCGGTGTTCGTGGTCACCAACAGCCTCCGGCTGCGGGCCTTTCGCCGCTCCCCCCGCTCGTCCGCATTTCACGCAGGTCGTGGGGCTGCGCCTCTGGAGTCCGGCACTCGCCTCACATAAGCTCTTCACAAGGCTCGCGCATCTTCCTTACGCTTGAGTCCCGTGCGACGTACGGGGCTCTTGCGCACCTAACGGACATATGCAAGAGACGCAGATCACAGTGCTACGAACGTAACCATCGAAGGGGTTCGAAGGTCTAAGTTGGCGATGTCAGGCAGCGTCTTGGGGGGCGCCACCTGGCATCTGGGGATGTCTTGGGGGACTTTCCCAGAGCTGCGTTGCCGGGACACGTGCACCGGGAAGCTTTGAGCGGCCCTCCCGGGCGTGCGCTGTCCCGGCAGACCGCACGACAGCACGGCGAGTACGACAGGCACGACAGGCACGACCGGTACGACGAGTTCTGCTCGTTGTGCTCACACAGCGAATTCAGGCGCTGTCCTCACAGACGCCCGGCCGGATCCCGTGGGGGGAATCCGCACCGGGACATGGGAAGGCGCCCTGGATCGTCGGCCCGTGGGGGGACCGGCGCCAGGGCGCCTTCTGCTGTTCGCACCCGCTCACACCCGCTCGCACCCGCTCACACCCGCCCAGACCCGGGGCCGGGCACGGAAAAGTCCCGTGCCGGCCGGCACGGGACTCTTCTTGCGCGCTGCGGGGGTGCCTGGCGGTTCAGCGCTCCTCGACGGGGATGAAGTCGCGCTCGACGACGCCCGTGTAGATCTGGCGCGGGCGGCCGATGCGGGAACCCGGCTCCTTGATCATCTCGTGCCACTGGGCGATCCAGCCCGGAAGCCGGCCGAGGGCGAACAGGACCGTGAACATCTCGGTCGGGAAGCCCATGGCCCGGTAGATCAGGCCGGTGTAGAAGTCGACGTTCGGGTAGAGGCTGCGCGAGACGAAGTAGTCGTCGGAGAGCGCGTGCTCCTCCAGCTTCAGGGCGATGTCCAGCAGCTCGTCGGACTTGCCGAGGGCGGAGAGCACGTCGTGCGCGGCGGCCTTGATGATCTTGGCGCGCGGGTCGAAGTTCTTGTAGACCCGGTGGCCGAAGCCCATCAGGCGGACGCCGTCCTCCTTGTTCTTCACCTTGCGGATGAAGGAGTCGACGTCGCCGCCCGCGTCGCGGATGCCCTCGAGCATCTCCAGCACCGACTGGTTGGCGCCGCCGTGCAGCGGGCCCCAGAGGGCGTTGATGCCGGCCGAGATCGAGGCGAACATGTTCGCCTGCGAGGAGCCGACCAGGCGGACCGTGGAGGTCGAACAGTTCTGCTCGTGGTCCGCGTGCAGGATCAGCAGCTTGTCGAGCGCGGCGACGACCGTCGGGTCCAGCTCGTACTCCTGCGCCGGGACCGAGAAGGTCATGCGCAGGAAGTTCTCGACGTAGCCGAGGTTGTTGGCCGGGTAGACGAACGGGTGGCCGATCGACTTCTTGTACGCGTAGGCCGCGATCGTCGGGAGCTTCGCGAGCAGCCGGATCGTGGAGAGGTTGCGCTGACGCTCGTCGAACGGGTTGTGGCTGTCCTGGTAGAACGTCGACAGCGCCGAGACCACCGACGACAGCATGGCCATCGGGTGGGCGTCGCGCGGGAAGCCCTTGTAGAAGTTCTTGACGTCCTCGTGCAGCAGGGTGTGCTGCGTGATCTCGTCCTTGAACGAGGACAGCTCGTCGACGGTCGGCAGCTCGCCGTTGATCAGCAGGTAGGCGACCTCCACGAAGGAGGAGCGCTCGGCCAGCTGCTCGATCGGGTAGCCGCGGTAGCGGAGGATCCCCGCCTCGCCGTCCAGATACGTAATGGCGGATTTGTAGGCGGCGGTGTTGCCGTAACCGCTGTCCAGCGTCACCAGACCGGTCTGGGCGCGGAGCTTCCCGATGTCGAAGCCCTTGTCGCCGACGGTGCTGTCGATCACCGGGTAGGTGTACTCGCCATCGCCGAACCGCAGTACTACAGAGTTGTCGCTCACGTCTTCCCTCACCGACGTAGTGCCTCATCTTCGAGGTGCCCTGACTGTCTCTACCATCCCCCACTTGGCTCAGGAGAGTGCACTCGGGGTCGACCATCGGGCCTATCGGCGGCACTCAGTGCCGCCAACTTGCTCATCCTGCCCCCTCCGGTCCCCTTCCGGAAGTGCTGTGTGACCTTTACGACTCGTTTGATCGATCATTTATTTCACACAGGCCGGGAGGTTTACCGGAAGGTTTCAAGGGTGAGAGCCCGCCAGCCGGAAGTCGAGCGCCGTGCAGCGCCGGCCGGCCGACACCGTGCGCACCGCCTGTCCGATCGCCTTGCGCGAACCGACGAGGACGACCAGCCGCTTGGCGCGGGTGACCGCCGTGTACAGCAGGTTCCGCTGGAGCATCATCCAGGCCCCGGTCGTCACGGGAATCACGACCGCCGGGTACTCGCTCCCCTGGGACCGGTGGATGGTCACCGCGTACGCGTGGGCCAGCTCGTCCAGTTCGTCGAATTCGTACGGCACCTCCTCGTCCTCGTCCGTCAGTACGGTCAGACGCTGGTCGACGGGGTCGAGCGAGGTGACGACGCCCACGGTGCCGTTGAAGACCCCGTTCTCGCCCTTCTCGTAATTGTTGCGGATCTGGGTGACCTTGTCGCCGACCCGGAAGACCCGGCCGCCGAACCGCTTCTCCGGCACGTCCGGACGGCCCGGGGTGACGGCCTGCTGAAGCAGCCCGTTCAGCGCCCCGGCCCCGGCGGGACCGCGGTGCATGGGTGCCAGCACCTGCACGTCCCGGCGCGGATCGAGCCCGAACTTCTGCGGGATGCGGCGCGCGGCGACGTCCACGGTGAGCCGCCCCGCCTCCTCGGTGTCGTCCTCGACGAAGAGGAAGAAGTCCTTCATGCCCTCGGTGAGCGGGTGCTGCCCGCCGTTGATCCGGTGCGCGTTCGTCACGACCCCCGACTGCTGGGCCTGCCGGAAGACACGGGTGAGCCGGACGGCGGGGACCGGGCTGCCGGGCGCGAGCAGGTCCCTCAGCACCTCCCCCGCCCCCACGCTGGGCAACTGGTCGACGTCCCCGACGAGGAGCAGATGAGCCCCCGGCGGCACGGCTTTGGCGAGCTTGTTGGCGAGGAGGAGATCGAGCATGGATGCCTCGTCCACCACGACCAGATCGGCGTCGAGCGGCCGCTCCCGGTCGTAGGCCGCGTCGCCGCCGGGCTTCAGCTCCAGCAGCCGGTGCACGGTGGACGCGTCGGCGCCGGTCAGCTCGGCGAGACGCTTGGCGGCCCGCCCGGTGGGCGCGGCGAGCACGACCTTCGCCTTCTTCGCCCGCGCCAGCTCCACGATCGACCGCACGGTGAAGGACTTGCCACACCCCGGCCCGCCGGTGAGGACGGCGACCTTCTCGGTGAGCGCGAGCCGGACGGCGGCCTCCTGCTCGGGCGCGAGTTCGGCCTTCGTCCGCCGCTTGAGCCACCCGAGCGCCTTGTCCCAGGCCACGTCCTGGAAGCCGGGCATCCGGTCCTCGCCGGTGTGGAGGAGGCGGCGCAGCTGTCCGGCCAGGGCCTGCTCGGCACGGTGGAAGGGGACGAGGTAGACGGCCGTGATGGGCTCGCCGCCCTCGGGGTGGGGCACCTTCTCCCGTACGACACCGGGATCGCCGTCCGGTTCCTCGGGCTCGGCGGCCAGCTCGCCCAGGCACTCGATGACGAGCCCGGTGTCCACCTGGAGCAGCTTCACCGCGTCGGCGATCAGCTTCTCCTCGGGGAGATAGCAGTGCCCTTGGTCGGTGGCCTGCGACAGCGCGTACTGAAGCCCGGCCTTCACCCGATCGGGGCTGTCGTGCGGGATGCCGACGGACTGGGCGATCTTGTCGGCGGTGAGGAAACCGATGCCCCAGACGTCGGAGGCGAGCCGGTAGGGCTGGTTCTTCACGACGGAGATCGAGGCGTCCCCGTACTTCTTGTAAATGCGTACGGCGATGGACGTCGACACCTCGACGGTCTGGAGGAAGAGCATGACCTCCTTGATCGCCTTCTGCTCCTCCCAGGCCTCGGCGATCTTCTTGGTCCGCTTGGGCCCGAGCCCGGGCACCTCGATGAGCCGCTTGGGCTCCTCCTCGATGATGGTGAGCGTGTCGAGCCCGAAGTGCTGCGTGATCCGGTCGGCGAAGATCGGCCCGATGCCCTTGACCAGCCCGGACCCGAGGTAGCGCCGGATGCCCTGCACGGTGGCGGGCAGCAGCGTCGTGTAGTTCTCCACGTGGAACTGCTTGCCGTACTGGGGATGCGACCCCCAGCGCCCCTCCATCCGCAGGGACTCCCCCACCTGCGCGCCGAGCAGCGCGCCGACGACGGTCAGCAGATCGCCGGCGCCTCTGCCGGTGTCGACGCGGGCGACCGTGTAGCCGTTCTCCTCGTTGGCGTACGTGACGCGCTCCAGGACACCTTCGAGGGTGGCGAGCCGCCGCTCGCCGGGGGCGGCAGCCGCGGACTGGTTGGACATGATCCGACGGTACCGGTGGGGACTGACAGGGCGGCCGGAGAGTCGCCTTCTCAGTACTCTGGGCTCATGGACTACGCCAAGATGCGCGCCATCGCCACAGAGCTCGGGGCTTACTCGGAGCAGCTCGAGGGGTCGTGGAGTGTCGAGATCGGGCCCTCCGGTCCGATACTGGCGATGATGTGCCCGTCGAAGCGCCACGAGGGGACTGTCCGCCGCATCTGCAAGCAGTTGGACGCGCAACTGCCCCGCACCCACCCCGGTCACATCTGCGCGAACGGACCGGAGATCGAGCACCCGGCCATCGGGCGCATGCGCCGCCCCGATGCCGTCGTGATCCCCGAAGCCACCCTCGACGAAGAGGGCCTGGCGGTCGACGCGACGCAGGTGCTGGCTGCCGTCGAGATCGTCTCACCGTCCAACCCGAGCAACGACTACGACGAGAAGTTGGCCGACTATCCGGCCATGGGCATCCCGCACTACATGATCGTCGACCCGCGCACCGGCACGATCGAGGTGCACTCCGAGCCGTGCAAGGGCCGCTACAGCAGCAAGGAGCCGTACATCTTCGGCGACGCGGTGCCGTTCGGGCCGTGGACGGTGGAGACGTCGGAGTTCCGCAGGTACGGCAGGGACGGCTAGCGGCGCGCGTCCGATTTGAGGACTTCGAGGAAGGGGGCGAAGGCCTCCGGCGGGAAGGTGAGGGTGGCCCGGGCGGGGGCCTTGGAGTCGCGGACGGCGACGTGGGTGGTCGAGGTGGCTATCTCCACGCACTCGTTGCCGTCACCCGGGCCCGAGTGGGACGACTTGCGCCAGTTGTCCGCACGCCTCACAGCTCCTTCTCCGCCCCCTTGACCGCGCCGACGAAGGTTCTGAAGGCCTCGATGCGGAGAGTGAGCGTTCCGTAGGCAGGAGCCTTGGAGTCACGGATGGCTATGCAAGTGGGTGAGCTCGCGATCTCCACGCATTCGTTGCCGTCGTCGGGACCCGAGTAGGACGACTTCCGCCAGTTGTCCATGCGCCTCACAGCTCCTTCGCCAGCCGGTTGATGAAGTCCCGCGAGCGTTCGGGGTCGAGCGATACGGCTTCCACTTTACGGAAGCGGGTTCGAAAAGCGCCGAGTTGGGCCTCGGAGTCGATGAAGGCCGAGCCATGCGGTACGTCACGCACCACTGTGTCCAGTTTGGGTACTGCGGCGCCCACATACGTCATGGTGCTGGCAGCTCTGGCAAAGCCGTCCAGGTCGAAGGGGATGACGCGCACAGTGATGTTGTCTGCTTCGGAGAGATCAACGAGCCTGACGAGTTGGGCTCGCGAGGCGACACGGTCGCCGACCCTGATACGGAGGGCAGCCTCGTGGATCACCAACTCGTACGGGACGGTGATCCCCTGAGACGCCATGCGGTGGCGGACACGCAAGTCAAGTTCTTCGCAGGCGAGTTCGGGCACTCGTCCGGAGAAGACAGCACGGGCATACTCCTCCGTTTGCAACAGCCCCGGCACGTACAGAATGGCCACGTCGCGACGGAACGAGGCGTAGTGGTTCAGTTCTGACAGGTCCAGGAACGATGTGGGCAGCAGGCCCCGGTACTCCTCCCACCAACCGCGCGTCCGGTCGGTCGCCATCTCTACCAAAGCGTTGACGAACTCTTCATCCGCACAAGCGTAATGAGATGCCAGACGTCGGAGCCGCTGCTCACTCACTCCCGACAGTCCTGCTTCGATCTGACTGATCTGTACGTTACTCACGCCGAGCATGGCCGCAGCCTGCCGAGCGGTGAGGCCCGCCGCCTCGCGGAGTCTGCGGAGTTCTACCGCGAGGCGCAGTTGCCGTGCCGTTGGTTCGCGCCTCGTGGGCATTGACCGTTCCTCCATCCAACGCGCCTGGCAACGCAACTCGTTCGGGGCCAGATTACGCGACCAGCTTGCCGCGCCGAAACTTTCAGGTCTACCGTCGGTGACGCGACGTACACAGTGCGACACCGGGCTCCGGAAGCGCACCGCCCTGTCCTGCCATGACGGCTGCGGCATTGCCACCTGGCCCGCCACAAACCCACCACGCCCGATCAGGAGTCCCGCATGCCCGAAAACGAACCGTGGGAGTACTCCCTCTACATCCCCAACGACCTCCGTGCCGTCACCGTCAGCCGCCGCACCCTCCGCCTGGTCCTCACCATGCACGGCCTGATCCGCCTCGTCGACGTCGCCGAACTGCTCGCCACGGAGCTGGTCTCCAACGCCGTACGGCACACCAAGGGCCCCGCCGCCCTCCGTATCCGCTGGTCGCCGCCGGGCACGCTGCGGATCGGGGCGTGGGACGCGGATCCCGAACCGCCCGAGCCGCCCGCGCGGTTCGAGAGGGTGGCGGAGCTGGAGGAAGGGCGGGGGCTGGCGCTGGTGCGGGCCTGCGCGGACGTGTGGGGGTGGCATCCGCTGGCCCGGCACGGCAACCGGGGCAAGTACGTGTGGTGCGAGCTGGCGGCGTCCTGACGACTCAGGCCCGCCGCGCGATTGACATGCAGCCTTTCAGTTGTCTAATCGCTGTACCGCCAGCCTCGCGCCCGGTCCAGCCCCCGGCGCCACCCTGCGCTACATGTCCGTTCGTCACGGCTGCGCGAGAACGGGGCCTACCTGGCGGCCTCCGGGTCGGCGGACCGCGTTTCTCCCGTCTCCACGCGGAAGGGGTATGTCCCGGCTGCGGTGAACGCGTCGTGGATCGGCCTGATGAGCGAGGTGAGGCGACGGACGTCGGCGTCGCCGATCGGCGTCCACAGCGCCGCGCAGTGCTCGTCGGTCTCGACCTCGATCTGCTCGCGCGCCGCGATGCCGGCATCGGTAGCGGTGCCGTCGGCGTCGAGCCAGCCGCGTGCGACGAGGCGTGTCGTTGCCGCGGCCACCTCCTCGTCGTCCCACATCCGGGTGGCACGCGCGATGGCTTCCGGGAAGTGACCTGTCGCGGTTTGCAGCACGTTACAGTCACACGGCCCGAGGCCGCCCGCCGCGAGCACGGTGAAATGCGCGTCGCCGCGCCACTCGCGCAGCACCGTGATCTGCTGCCACAGCGCGACGAGCGGATCGGCCGGGAGGGGGACCGAGGCGTTGGCGGCGGCCATCGTCTTCCCGGCGTGGTCGGCGCTCGCGACGACCGGGTCGATCAGCGATCGTGCCTCGGCGATCTGATCGGCGGTGAGGCTCACGCCGACGCGCTGCAACGCACGGTCGACGGCTGTGAAGCGAGCGGCCTGCCACTCCTGTGGCGGCGCTGTGTCCCAGACGCCTGCCATGGCCTGCACCGACCGCGGGCTGAAGTTGTAGAAGGCCGCGAGCGTGACCTGCCATGGGACTGCGCCCATCGGGGCTGACCGGAACGCGAAGTACGCCGGTCCGTACTCGGTCACGCCCAGCTTGGCGGCCTCTTCCGGTGCCTCGGGGATGAAGTAGACGAACAGATGGGTCGCGTTGATGGTGAGGCTGACCTCGCGGACGGCGTCCAGATCCTTGTCGGCGCGAGCGAAGGTGCTGGCGAGATGCATCGTGGTGGTCTCCCGGCAAGAGGAATGATCAAGGTCGTTCTTGGTGCGTCCGGTAAGTCAGGACGGCTCTGGCGCGGTGATCCGTGCGGAGATCGCGCCGAGTTCCTGCACTTCGATCCGGACCGTGTCTCCCGGTGCCAGGTAGGGGCGGCGGCCGGACGACTCCTGGATGCAGCCGGTGCCCACAGGGCCGCTGGCGATGATGTCACCGGCTCGCAGCGAGGTGCCGCGCGACGCGTGCGCCAGCATCTCGCCGAACGACCAGTGGATCTCGTCCCAACTGCCGCCGCCGTAATGCTCGTCGTTGACGTACCCGTCCATCCGCAACGCATAGCCCCGACCCGAGCGGTAGGGCTCCAGTTCGTCGGGGGTGACGAGGAACGGGCCGAGGCTGGTCGAGGCGTCCTTGCTCTTGGACGGGCCGTACACGAACCCCATCTCGCTCGCGGAGATGTCGCGTGCGCTCCAGTCGCAGTAGACCAGGTAGCCGGCGATGTGGTTCTCCGCCGTGGCGGCGTCGAGGTTCGAGCAGTCCCCGGCGATCACCGCGGCGACCTCGACCTCGTAGTCCCACAGCTGAGCGCCCGGGGCGATGGCGACCTCGTCGTGCGGTCCCTTGATCGCCGCCGGGTTGGAGAAATGGAAGAGCGGATACTCGTACCAGACCGGGCTGACCCTGCCGTCGCCGACTGCTGCCTTACCCGCGTTGCTGATGTGACGTTCGAACGCGGCGAAGTCCCGGACCGCCGGGGGTACCGGTATCGGTGCCAGCAGGTCGGCGGTGGCCGGCTCGACGATCTCGGTCGGTTTCCTGGTTGCGGCGGCCTCCAGCCCGCCTTCGGCGCGCAGCAGCTCCAACAGGTCCCTGCCCACGGCGTGGATCTTGTTGTCGCGCAGCACGCCGCAGCGCGTGGAGCCGTCGGCGGAGCGGTAGCTGACCCACTTCATCGGGCAAGCACCTCCCGGGCGCGGTCGTAGAGGCGTCGTGCGTCGGCGAGGGAGGATGCCTGAGGGCCCGGGATCTCCTTGACGGCGGTCTCGAAACGCCCGGCGCCGTCGGCGGTCTTCGTACGCCCGGGGCGCTGGAACCGGGCGCCGGGCTCGGCCTCGGCCCTGTCGGTCCCGACGGCCACGACCCGGTCCCCACGCCCGATGCCGTCCGTGCCCCCGCTGATCTCGACCGTCATCACGCGGCCACCGTCCGCGCGAACTTGACGATCTCCTCGACGAACAGCTCAGGCTGCTCCAAGGCGGCGAAGTGGCCGCCCGCGGGGATGTCGTCGTTGAAGTAGCGCAGGTCGCGATAGGCGCGCTCGGCCCAGATGCGCGGGATACGCGTCAGTTCGTCCGGGAAGACGCTGACCCCGACGGGAAGGTCCAGCTCGGTGGGAGCGAGCGGCTGCCGGGCGTACTCCCAGTACAGGCGGGCGGAGGAAGCAGCGGTGCCGGTGAACCAGTACAGGGAGATGTGGTCGAGGATCTCGTCGGGGGTGAGGGCGTCGGGCCGGGCCCAGTCGAGGAACTTCTCGTAGATCCAGGCGGCCTGCCCGGCCGGGGAGTCGGTCAGGGCGTAGCCGATGGTCTGCGGCCGGGTGCGCTGCACGACGTGGTATCCGGAATGGACGGCGAAGAAGCGGCTGCCCTGTTCGAGTGCGGCCTTCTCCTCGGGGGCCGGGTCGTCGCCGACCGGTGGTGCGGCGAGGAACTCGGGGAAGTTGACGTGGATCGCATGCAGGCCCGTCAGGCGCTGCGCCCCCATGCGGGTCGCGACGACACCGCCCCAGTCGCCTCCCTGGGCCAGGTAGGAGTCATAGCCGAGGCGCCGCATGAGCACGCCGTACGCGCGGGCGATCCGGTCTGGGCCCCAACCGGTGGCGGTGGGGTGGTCGGAGAATCCGTAGCCGGGCATCGAGGGGACGACGAGGTGGAAGCCGTGCTCGGTGAGAGGGCCGACGGTCTTGAGGAACTCCAGGAACGAGCCCGGCCATCCGTGCAGCAGCAACAGGGGGGTGGCGTCGGGGCGGGTCGAGCGTACGTGCAGGAAGTGGAGGCCGAGACCGTCGATGGTCGTGCGGAACTGGCCCAGCTCGTTGAGCCGCCGCTCCAGATCGCGCCAGTCGTACCCGGTGGCCCAGTACTCCAGCAGCTCCTCCAGGCGCTCCCGCCGCACTCCCTGGCTGCTGTCCGGCGCTGTCTCCCGGCCGGCGAGGCGTACCCGGTGGAGCCGGTCCTTCAGATCCTCCAGGGCGCTGTCCGCGATGTCGATACGAAAAGGTGTCACGCTGTCCGATGTCATGGTCACCACGGTGCGGCCGTGACGAGCGCACAGTCCAATGATTGTTCCGACACGTGTAATACGGTCGCCGTATAAGGCCAGGTAGAGTGGGGTGGTGTCCGAACGCTTCCCCGCACCCGTGGACCTCGACCTCCGGCTGGTGCAGTGCTTCACGGTGGTCGCCGAGCACCAGCACTTCGGCCGTGCCGCCGAGGCGCTGCACACCACCCAGCCGTCACTGAGCCGGCAGATCCGCCGCCTCGAACAGCAGGTGGGCGTCCGCCTGCTCGACCGCACCACGCGCGGCACCCGGCTCAGCGAGGCCGGCGAGGCTTTCCTGCCCCAGGCCCAGGAACTGCTGCGCGCCGCGGTCGAGGCGATGGCCCGCACCCGGGCCGCGGCCCGGCCCAGCAGCATCACCATCGGCTACACCAAGGGGCTGGTCGTCACCGCGGCCGTGCGGGCCCTGCGGGACCGCCATCCCGACGCCGAGGTCCACACCCGCCTGCTCGCCTGGAACGACTCGCGCGGCGCGCTGCTGGAGCACCGCGTCGACGCGGTGGTGACCCGTCTGCCCTTCCCCACCGACCGGCTGCGCGTCACCGTCCTCTACGACGAACCGCGCGTGCTGGTCGTACCTCGGGACCACCGTCTGGCCGACAAGGAGTCGGTCACCCTCGACGACATCGCCGACGAGCCGATCCCCCACGTACGCCAGTCCGACCCGTTGCTGAACGCCTACTGGCGGCTCGATCCCCGGCCCGACGGGCGGCCCGCGCCCGACGGCCCCCTGGCCGAAGCCCTTGAGGACAAACACGAACTCATCGCCGCCGGGCAGGCCGTGGCGATCGGGCCCCCCCTCGACCACGCGACCGGCCTGCATCCCAGCCTCATCACCGTCCCGTTGCGCGGAGTGGAACCGAGCCAGGTCGTACTCGCCACGCGCTCCGGCGACCGCGGCCGTCTGGTCACCGCTTTCCGTAAGCATGCCGAAGCTCTGCTCACCGGAACCCACCGTGCGGGACCGATCCGCACGACATGATCAGCGGCGGCTCCGCCCGCACCCGCAAGCGATCATGACCCTTGCCCGGTCTGCCGCCACAGCGTCCCGACGAGCTCGGGGACTCCTCCTCCTTGGAGGAGAAGTCCCGGAAGTTCGTGGGCACGAAACCGCTGATCGGCCGACCAGATCGTGTGGCTCGCCGACGGCACCCCCGGCACGGACTGGCGCCGCGCAATCCCGTAACGGGAGCCGGGGTTTGGGGAAGGTTCCGGTCAGTCGCGCACATGCAGCCCGAAACCCGTGCGGCCCGCAGGTTCCAGCCGCTCCTTCAGGTGGAGTGGGCGGAACGCGATCGGCTCGGTCGACTCCAGGGTGAGCAGGCGCTGTTCCCAGGCCTTGGCGACGTCCAGCACGAACGGCGGCAGTGACGTCCTTCTGGAAGTCGACGACGACGCAACCAACCTGTCCGTCATCGGTGCGGCCGATCCAGACGGGGTAGGCCCCGTCACCCCAGCCGGCACGGAAGGCGATGAGGTTCGGCTCGGGCTCCGTGCTGGGCAGCCCCAGGTCCTCGTCGGGCAGGAGGGCCATTTCCCACTCGTGGGGCGGGGTGTCCAGGAACGTCACCCTGGCCGCGGCGACCCTGGCCCCGCGTGTCGTGCGCGAAAGCGACAGCGTGACCGGGAACTCGCCGGGTGGCACAGCGACGGTCCGCGAAGTCTCTCCGATCGAGCCGGGGTCCGAGACCGCCAGCTGCCCTGACGTGATCCGCAGCAGGCCGGCGTCGACGAGCTCGACGGCGGCCGGCCCATCCGGAGCGTCGCACGCGCCCGGACTGAACGGGTGCTCGATGCCGGTGGCGCGCAGCGGTCCCAATCCCTCGTCCACCAACACGTCGCTCAGGACTATGGTCGTGGCGGGCTCGTGGCTTGAGGTCGATCACCTGCATGCGCCAGGACCTGAGCTTCGTCGTGCCGCAGTCTGCCACTGAGGTGTGACACATGGGATTGACACCCTGCGGCACGAGGACACACACCGGCCAACTGTTCACCACCCGCCCATTTGAGCGGGCCACGCACAATACAAGGCCAACTGTTCACGGTTGAGCCGAAGGGGCAGAACGTATGCCCCGGGTGGCCGCGCCTGGGCGAAACGGCGGGACGGCGCCCTCACTCCACGCCGTATGCAGCCCCCATGGCACGGTCCAGGATCTCCGGAAGTGGCCGCGGCCGGGCGTCCGAAGTCCACGCGAGCAGAGTTGCCTCGACGCACCCCAGGGCTGCGGCGATCACGGCGTTGGCACGAGGGTCGGAAGCGTCGGCCGGGTCGGCTCCGAGGCGTCGGGCGATCTCGGGCCGGAGCAGTTCATGCCACCGAGCGTTCTTCTCCCGATGCCAGGCGGCCAGCGGCGGTGTGTTCACGATCAGCCGAGTGAGGCGTCGGGTGCGCTCGTCGCCGGCCCCGTACTCCTCCATCAGCGGAGTGAGCGCGCGCCGCATGGCGACCCAGGGCGCCTCGTCGAGCGGGCGGGCGGCGAGCGCGTCGCGCAGATACTCACCGGCATCGGCCGTGACTCCGAAGAGAGCCTCCTCCTTGGAGGAGAAGTACCGGAAGAACGTACTGCGGGAGATCTCGGCGGCCGTGCAGATGTCGTCCACGGTCGTCCGCTCGTAGCCGTGCTCGAGGACCAGATCCTGAACCGTCCTGGCCACTTCGCCACGCATGGCCTGGCGCGCCCGCTCCCGTGCGCCGCGCGCGGTCTGCTGAGGACTCATAGGCCCACGGTACTACATTTCGAAGCTGGTACTGTGTCTCATGTACGGGATTGCATCCTACGAAAAGGGGCTGATGAGCGATGAACGGCAAGAAGGTGATCGTCATCACGGGTGCGAGCGACGGCATCGGGGCGGCGGCGGCGCGGCGACTGTGCGCGGCCGGGCACACCGTCGTCGTCGTGGGCCGCTCGATCGAGAAGACCCGTGCAGTCGCCGAGGAACTCTCGGTCGACAGCTACGTCGCCGACTTCACCCACCTCGACGACGTCGAGCGGCTCGCCGGTCAGCTGCGTGACGCGTACCCCCGTATCGACGTGCTCGCCAACAACGCCGGCGGGGTGTTCGGCACGCGCCGAAAGACTGTGGACGGCTTCGAGAAGACGTTCCAGGTCAACCACCTCGCACCGTTCCTGCTCACGCGGCGGCTGCTGGACACGCTCATCGCCTCGCGAGCGTCGGTGCTCCAGACCTCCAGCACGGTGAGGTTCGCCAAGGAGATCCACCTGGACGACCTCGACCACGATCGTCACTACGATCCGGTGCACGCCTACGGCGCGTCCAAGCTGGAGAACATTCTGTTCACGACGGAGCTGCACCGGCGTCATCACGCCGACGGCCTTGCGGCAGCCTCCTTCTATCCGGGCAACATCTCAACGAACTTCGCGTCCGACACCACCAGTCCGGTCATGCGTTTCGTCCGCTTCGTGGGCACGAAACCGCTGATCGGCCGCGCCCTGCTCGATACGCCCGAGCAGGGCGCCGACCAGATCGTGTGGCTCGCCGACGGCACCCCCGGCACGGACTGGCGGTCGGGGGCCTATTACTACAAGCGCAAGGACGTGGCGCCGCGCAATCCGCAAGCAGCCGACGCGGATCTCGCTCGGGGACTGTGGGAACGCTCCGAGGAACTGCTCGCGGGGCGGCTGTCCGACGCGGCGTAACGAGAGCCGGGGTTGGGGGAAGGTTCCGGTCAGTCGCGCACGTGCAGCCCGAAACCCGTGCGGCCCGCAGGTTCCAGCCGCTCCTTCAGGTGGAGCGAGGGGATCTCGTAGTCGCCGAGGTTCTGTGGGCGGAACGCGATCGGCTCGGTCGACTCCAGGGTGAGCAGGCGCTGTTCCCAGGCCTTGGCGACGTCCGGGTACTCCTGGTCGGTCAACCGGTCGGTGCCGTGCAGCACGAACGGCGGCAGTACCTCGATGCCCGGGTAGTAGAGGATGCCGTGCTGGATCGGGAACAGCAGGTCGTCGATGGGGCCGTTGATCCCGCGAGCGGCGTAATGCGACTCCGGGCCGCCGACGGTCACCGACAGCAGAGCCTTCCTGCCCGCCAGCGTGCCTTCCCCGAAGCGCTCGCCGTACTTGGTGTCGCTGTGCTCGCCGACGCCGTACGCGAAGCGGTATGTGAACACCCGGTCCACCCAGCCCTTGAGGATCGCGGGCATCGTGTACCACCACAGCGGGAACTGGAAGATGATCGTTTCGGCCCACAGCAGTTTCTCCTGCTCGGCGCGGACGTCCGGGGTGAGCGTCCCGGCCTCGAAGGCCCGGCCCGAGTCCCGGGCGACCCTGAGCGGACTCGAGGCATGCGGGCCGTAGTCCGCGGCGTCCGCCACCGCCTTCCAGTTCGTCGCGTACAGGTCGCTCACCCGTACCTCGTGCCCGGCGGCGTGCAGAGTGGAGACGGCGAGGTCCTTCAGCGAGCCGTTGAGCGACTTCGGCTCCGGGTGGGCGTAGACGATCAGCGTCTTCATGGGAACTCCTTCGGATCGGGGCGCCTTTGCAGGCCGGACGCTTCGGATTCTGGGCGCCGCGGCGCCCGGCTTTCAGGGGCGCCGCTTCCGTCGGACGGGACTTCCTGGTATCGGCAGGACCACCCTCGCGGGCACGACCCGCGCCCATACTGGGGACATGGACGATCTCGCGGGCTTCCTGCGGACCCGGCGTTCCCGGGTCGACCCGAAGGCCGTCGGCATCCCCACCGACAGCCGCCGCCGGGTCGAAGGGCTGCGTCGCGAAGAGGTCGCGCACCTGTCCGGAGTCAGCGTCGACTACTACGTACGCCTGGAGCAGGGGCGCGCGACCCAGCCCTCCGAGCAGGTCCTCGACGCGCTCGCCCGCGTCCTCGGCCTCGACGAGACCGAACGCGAGCACCTCGACCGGCTCGCACGCCAGCGCCGCCGACGCGCCAAGGCGCCGAGCGGGCGGGTCCGGCCGGAGCTGCTGCGCGTCCTCGGCCTGGTCGCCGACGCGCCCGCGCTGATCATGGACCACCGCCTGGACGTGCTCGCCGGAAACCGTCTCGCCGGGCTCCTCTACGGCCGGCCGTTGCACGGCCTGAACACCGCCCGGCACATCTTCCTCGAGGAGGCCGAACGCGGCCTCTACGCGGACTGGGAGAACTGCACCCTCGCCGTGGTCGGGCACCTGCGCCTGGCGGCCGGCAAATACCCCGAGGACCCCCGCCTGGCCTCGCTCATCGGCGAGCTGGCCATGGGCAGCGAACGCTTCCGTCGCCTCTGGGCCCGCGCGGACGTGCGCGCCCGCACACATGGACGCAAGGCGTACCGGCACCCGCTGGTCGGACTGCTGGAACTGCACCAGGAGAACTTCGCGCTGCCCGACGCGTCAGGCATGGAGCTGCTGGTCTTGTCCGCCGCTCCCGGCAGCCCCGCCGAGGACGGGCTGCGCCTGCTCGCCGGTCTGGGCGCGGACAGCTCCGACGCTCGTCCCGCGGCAGACGTCCGGGTGCGCGAGTGACTCAGCGGCGCAGGGCGGTCTCCCCGCGCATGCGGGACAGCTTCTCGGGGTTGCGCACGGCGTAGAGGCCCGTGATGCGGCCGTCGTCGAAGCGGACCGCCACCACGGTGTCGAGTTCGCCGTCGAGACGGATGACCAGGGCCGGATGGCCGTTCACCTGGGCCGGGTCCATCGTCATCTCGACGGGCAGCTTGGCCAGACTGCCCAGCATGAGGCGGGCCACCTTGTCGGACCCGGTGACGGGCCGCAGGACTGCCTGCTTGATGCCGCCGCCGTCGCCCAGCAGGACGACGTCGGGCGCCAGGATGTCGAGCAGGCCCTGGAGGTCACCCGTCTGTACGGCACGCCGGAACGCGGCGAGCGCGTCCCGTGTCTCGGCGCGGGAGACGGCCCCGCGCGGCCGGCGGGCGGCGACGTGGGCGCGGGCCCGGTGCGCGGTCTGGCGTACGGCGGCCGGGCTCTTGTCGACGGCCTCGGCGATCTCGTCGTAGCCGAGGTCGAACACCTCGCGCAGCACGAACACCGCCCGCTCGGTGGGCGAGAGCGTCTCCATGACCAGCATCATCGCCATCGACACGCTGTCGGCCAGCTCGACGTCCTCGGCCACGTCGGGGGTGGTGAGCAGCGGCTCGGGCAGCCAGGAGCCGACGTAGGACTCCTTGCGGCGGCCGAGTGTGCGCAGCCGGGTCAGTGCCTGGCGGGTGGTGACGCGGACCAGGTACGCGCGCCGGTCGCGCACCGTGTCGAGGTCCACGCCCGCCCATTTCAGCCAGGTCTCCTGGAGCACGTCCTCCGCGTCGGCGGCCGAGCCGAGCATCTCGTAGGCGACGGTGAAGAGGAGATTGCGGTGGGTGACGAAGGCCTCCGTGGCGGGGTCGGTGCCCGCGCCGTCCCGATCGCGCCCGCCGTCCGGCTCGCGTCCGCCGTCCCGATCGCGCCCGCCGTCCGGCTCGCGTCCGCCGTCCGGTTCGCGTCCGCCGTCCCGTTCGCGCTCGCCGTGCTCGCTCATCGCCGCTCGCTCCCGCTCGTTCTCCTCCAACGGTGTCATGCGCACAGGACGCCGGCCACCGCCCCTTTGTGACACCCGCCGGTGGTGGCCCAGGTCACAACAGCGCCCTGTCACAGGGACCGGGCCGTCGGCATCTTGTGTTCGTCACTGAGGCACCGAGAGCGAGGACGAGGTCATGGACACCCGATTCAACCTGTTCGAGAACGAGTTCGGCGGCCGGTTCGCGAAGAGGTTCGCGGGCGCCGGGATGCTGCTGCACCAGTCGGCGCTGCCGAGCGCCACGCAGGAGTTGGTGTCACTGCGGGCCAGCCAGATCAACGGCTGCGGGCACTGCATCGACATGCACGTCAAGGAGGCCGCGGCCGCCGGGGAGAGCGCGGTCCGGCTGCACCTGGTCGCCGCCTGGCGCGAGTCCACCGTGTTCACCGAGGCCGAGCAGGCGGCGCTGGCCCTCGCCGAGGAGGGCACCCGGCTCGCCGACGCCCACGAGGGCGTGTCCGACGAGACGTGGGCCCAGGTGCGCAAGCACTACGACGACGACCAGATCGCGGCGCTGGTCTGCCAGGTCGCCCTGATCAACGCGGCCAACCGGCTCGCCGTGATCACCCACCAGAAGGGTGGCTCGTACGAGGCGGGGATGTTCGCGGCGGCGATGGACTGACGCCGGGGCGTTGGTGCGGGCCTGGGCCGGTGTGTGGCCCTGGCCCAGGCCCACACCGACCCGACACCCGCCCCCATTCCCACGGTCACGATTGAGTCTCGGCCTCGCCGCACCCCTTGATTCCGCTCATGTAATCGTTTCCAATCCCTCGTGTAATCGATTCCACGAGGAGGTGGAACGGCGATGGCGAGCATCAAGGACGTTGCCGCCGAGGCGGGCCTGTCCGTCGCGACGGTCTCGCGGGCGCTCAACGGCCACCCGTCCGTCAGCCCCGCCGCACGCGAGCGCGTGCTGGCCGCCGTCGAGACGCTGGGCTACCGCCCGAACGCCGTCGCCCGGTCGCTGCGCACCGACCAGACCCGCACCCTCGGCCTGGTCATCAGCGACGTCATGAACCCGTACTTCACCGAGCTGGCCCGTTCCGTCGAGGAGGAGGCCCGCGCGCTCGGCTACAGCGTCATCATCGGCAACGCCGACGAGCGGCCCGATCTCCAGGACCACCACGTGACGACGCTGCTGGACCGGCGTATCGACGGGCTCCTCGTCTCGCCCACCGACGGCGGCTCCCCGCGCATGCTGGACGCCGCGCGGGCCGGGACGCCGATGGTCTTCGTCGACCGGTGGATCCCCGGCGTGGACGTGCCCGTCGTCAGGTCGGACGGGCGGGCGGCGGTACGGGATCTCGTCGCGCATCTGCACGGGCTCGGGCACCGCCGGCTCGCGATCATCGCCGGGCCCGCCGCCACCACGACCGGACGCGAGCGCGTCGACGCCTTCCGGGAGGCACTCGGCGCGTACGGGCTCCCCCTGCCCGACGCCTACATCGGCCAGGGCGACTTCCAGGCGGGCAGCGGACGCCGGGTCACCGAGGGCTTCCTCGACCTGCCCGAGCCGCCCGAGGTCGTCTTCGCCGCCGACAACCTGATGGCGCTCGGCGCGCTGGACGCCGTACGCGCGCGGGGTCTTCGGGTCCCCGAGGACATCGCGCTCGCCGCGTTCGACGACATCCCCTGGTTCGTGCACACCGATCCGCCCGTCACCGCGATCGCCCAGCCCACGGGTGAGCTGGGGCGGGCCGCCGTACGCGCGCTCGTCGACCGGATCGGCGGGCGGGCCGGCGAGTCCATCACCCTTCCGGCGCGGCTCGTCGTGCGCCGCTCCTGCGGCGAGCACGCCCCCACCACCCGAGATCCCCTGCCCCCCACCCCCGTACAGAAGTCCCTGTCCCCCTCCCCCGTACAAAGGAGTACGCCGTGAGCAGCCGCAGTCCGGACGAGTTGCTGCGCATCGAGGGCATCCGCAAGACCTTCCCCGGCGTGGTCGCGCTCGACAGCGTCGACTTCGACCTGCGCCGGGGCGAGGTGCACGTGCTCCTCGGTGAGAACGGCGCGGGCAAGAGCACCCTGATCAAGATGCTCTCCGGCGCCTACACACCCGACGCCGGGCGGATCCTGGCCGGTGGCGAGGAGGTGCGCATCCACGGTGCGCAGGACTCCGAACGCCTCGGGATCGCCACCATCTACCAGGAGTTCAACCTCGTCCCCGACCTCACGGTCGCCGAGAACATCTTCCTGGGGCGCCAGCCGCGCCGCCTCGGCATGATCGACCGCAAGAGGATGGACGCCGACGCCGAGGTGCTGCTGAAGCGGGTGGGGGTCCATGTGTCTCCCCGTGCGCGGGTGCGTGAACTCGGCATCGCCCGGCTCCAGATGATCGAGATCGCCAAGGCGCTCAGCCTCGACGCGCGCGTGCTGATCATGGACGAGCCGACCGCCGTGCTCACCTCCGACGAGGTGGAGAAGCTGTTCGCCATCGTGCGTCGGCTGCGCGAGGACGGCGTCGGGGTCGTGTTCATCACCCATCACCTGGAGGAGATCGCCGCCCTCGGGGACCGGGTGACCGTGATCCGGGACGGCAGGAGTGTCGGGCAGGTGCCCGCCTCCACGCCCGAGGACGAGCTGGTACGGCTCATGGTCGGGCGGTCCATCGAGCAGCAGTACCCGCGCGAGCGCACCGACGCCGGTGAGCCCCTGCTCAAGGTGGAGGGGCTGACGAGGGACGGGGTCTTCCACGACGTCGGCTTCGAGGTGCGGGCCGGTGAGGTCGTCGGCATCGCCGGGCTCGTCGGGGCCGGGCGGACGGAGGTCGTCCGGGCGGTGTTCGGCGCCGATCCGTACGACGCGGGGACCGTGCACGTCGCGGGCACCGCGCTCAGGCGCCACGACGTGAACGCCGCCATGGCCGCCGGTATCGGGCTCGTGCCCGAGGACCGCAAGGGGCAGGGGCTCGTCCTCGACGCCTCCGTCGAGGACAACCTCGGTCTCGTCACCCTGCGGTCCAGCGCCCGCGGCGGACTCGTCGACCTCAAGGGGCAGCACGCGGCGGCCGAGCGGATCGCCGGTCAGCTGGGCGTGCGGATGGCCGGGCTCGGACAGCACGTGCGGACGCTGTCCGGCGGCAACCAGCAGAAGGTCGTCATCGGCAAGTGGCTGCTGGCGAACACCAAGGTGCTGATCCTCGACGAGCCGACGCGCGGCATCGACGTCGGCGCCAAGGTCGAGATCTACCAGCTCATCAACGAACTGACGGCCGCCGGAGCCGCCGTGCTCATGATCTCCAGCGATCTGCCCGAGGTGCTCGGCATGAGCGACCGGGTGGTCGTGATGGCGCAGGGGCGGGTCGCGGGTGAACTCCCCGCCGAACAGGCGACCCAGGACGCCGTGATGGCCCTCGCCGTCAGCACTCACCCCAACGGAACGGACGGAACGGAGGCCTCCCGTGGCCACTGACACGCTCAAGAGCAAGCCGGGCGCGCAGGGCGCCACGGGCGGGCTGCGCCGCCTGCTGCTCGACAACGGCGCGCTGACCGCGCTGATCGTCCTGGTCATCGCCATGTCGGCGCTGTCCGGGGACTTCCTGACCACCGACAACCTCCTCAACGTCGGCGTCCAGGCCGCCGTCACCGCGATCCTCGCCTTCGGCGTCACCTTCGTCATCGTCTCGGCGGGCATCGACCTGTCGGTCGGCTCGGTCGCCGCGCTGTCGGCCACCGTGCTGGCCTGGAGCGCCACCGAGGCCGGCATTCCGGTGGTGCTCGCGGTACTGCTGTCCGTGGCGACCGGCATCGCGTGCGGCCTGGTCAACGGCTTCCTCATCTCGTACGGGAAGCTGCCGCCGTTCATCGCGACGCTCGCCATGCTGTCGGTGGGGCGCGGTCTGTCGCTGGTCATCTCGCAGGGTTCGCCGATCGCCTTCCCGGACTCGGTCTCGCATCTCGGTGACACGCTCGGCGGGTGGCTGCCGGTGCCGGTGCTCGTGATGATCGTGATGGGGCTGATCACCGCGTTCGTGCTCGGCCGCACCTACATCGGCCGGTCCATGTACGCCATCGGCGGCAACGAGGAGGCCGCGCGGCTGTCCGGGCTGCGGGTGAAGAGGCAGAAGCTCGCCATCTACGCCTTCTCCGGTCTGTTCGCCGCCGCCGCGGGCATCGTGCTCGCCTCCCGGCTCTCCTCCGCGCAGCCGCAGGCCGCGCAGGGCTACGAACTGGACGCCATCGCCGCCGTCGTCATCGGCGGTGCCTCGCTGGCGGGCGGCACCGGCAAGGCGTCGGGCACGCTCATCGGCGCGCTGATACTGGCGGTGCTGCGCAACGGCCTCAACCTGCTGTCCGTCTCCGCGTTCTGGCAGCAGGTCGTCATCGGTGTCGTCATCGCGCTTGCGGTGCTCTTCGACACGCTGCGGCGCAAGGCGGGCGCGATCACGCCCGCGGCCGGGGCCGGCGGGGGCGGCAACCGGGGCAAGCAGGCACTCACGTACGTGATCGCGGCGGTCGTGGCCGTCGCCGTCGTCGGCGCGACCTCGCTGCTGCACAACGGCTCCTCGGACGGGAAGTCGCAGAAGGTCGGCCTGTCGCTGTCGACGCTCAACAACCCGTTCTTCGTGCAGATCAAGGACGGTGCGCAGGAGCAGGCGAAGAAGCTGGGCGTGGACCTGACGGTCACGGACGCCCAGAACGACGCCTCGCAGCAGGCCAACCAGTTGCAGAACTTCACCAGCGAGGGCCTGTCCTCGATCATCGTCAACCCGGTGGACTCCGACGCCGCGGGCCCCGCGGTGAGCTCGGCGAACAAGGACGACATCCCCGTCATCGCCGTGGACCGCGGCGTCAACAAGGCGGACACGTCCGCGCTGGTCGCCTCCGACAACGTCGAGGGCGGTCAGCTGGGCGCCAAGGCGCTCGCCGAGAAGCTCGGCGGCAAGGGCACCATCGTCATCCTCCAGGGCCAGGCAGGCACCTCCGCCAGCCGGGAGCGCGGGGCGGGCTTCGCGGCCGGCCTGAAGGAGTACCCGGGCATCAAGGTCGTCGCCAAGCAGCCCGCGGACTTCGACCGCACCAAGGGCCTGGACGTGATGACGAACCTGCTCCAGGCGCACCCCGACGTCGACGGCGTCTTCGCGGAGAACGACGAGATGGCGCTCGGCGCGATCAAGGCGCTGGGTTCCAAGGCCGGCAAGTCGGTCCAGGTGGTCGGCTTCGACGGCACCCCGGACGGGCTGAAGGCGGTCCAGGAGGGCACGTTGTACGCGTCCGTGGCGCAGCAGCCGAAGGAACTGGGCAGGATCGCCGTACAGAACGCGGTGCGGGCTGCCGAGGACAAGAAGGTGGAGAAGACGGTGAAGGTGCCGGTGAAGGTGGTCACCAAGGAGAACGTGGCCGGCTTCGAGGGCTGACACCGGCACACGGGAGTGCACGGGCGGACGGTCGGGTGACCGTCCGCCCTCCTCACTCGGATCGGAGAACGACTGATGTACGACTACGACCTCCTGGTCGTGGGGTCGGCCAACGCCGACCTGGTGATCGGCGTCGAACGGCGGCCGGACGCGGGCGAGACGGTGCTCGGCTCGGACCTGGCCGTCCATCCGGGCGGCAAGGGCGCGAACCAGGCGGTGGCCGCCGCCCGGCTCGGTGCCCGTACGGCCCTGCTGGCCCGGGTCGGCGACGACGACTACGGCCGGCTGCTGCTCGACTCACAGCGGACGGCCGGCGTCGACACGGTCGGTGTCCTGGTGGGCGGCGCCCCGACCGGCGTCGCGCTGATCACCGTCGACCCGTCCGGGGACAACAGCATCGTGGTCTCGCCGGGCGCCAACGGCCGGCTGGCACCGGGCGACGTCCGCGCCGCCGCGAGCCTCTTCCACGCCTCCCGGGTGGTCTCCACGCAGTTGGAGATCCCGCTGGAGACGGTCGTGGAGGTGGTCCGCTCGCTCGCGCCGGACAGCCGCTTCGTGCTGAACCCGTCGCCGCCGCGCCCGCTGCCGCAGGAGGTGCTGGCGGCCTGCGACCCGCTGATCGTCAACGAGCACGAGGCGAAGGTGATCCTCGGCGACTCCCGTGTCGGCGAGCGTCCCGAGGACTGGGCCCGCGTCCTGCTGGCCAAGGGGCCGCGCTCGGTGGTCGTCACCCTGGGCGCGGAGGGTGCGCTGGTCGCGTCGGCCGCCGGGGGTGTGACCCGGGTGCCGTCCGTGTCGGTGGACGCCGTGGACACGACGGGCGCGGGCGACGCGTTCACCGCGGCGCTGGCCTGGCGGCTCGGCACCGGCGAGTCGCTCGCCGGGGCGGCGGCGTACGCGGCCCGGGTCGGCGCGGCGGCCGTCACGAAGGCGGGGGCGCAGGCGTCGTACCCGACGGCGGCGGAGGCCGAGGCGCTGGAGGCCGAGCCGCGGGAGGCCGAGCCGCTGGAGGCCCGGGCGCGGGAGGGGGAGGGCCGGTGAAGCGGGCCGGGATACTCAACCGCCACCTGTCCGGCGCCCTCGCCGAACTCGGCCACGGGGACGGCGTGCTGGTGTGCGACGCGGGCATGCCCATTCCGGGCGGGCCGCGCGTCGTCGACCTGGCGTTCCGGGCCGGGGTGCCCTCCTTCGCGGAGGTGCTGGACGGCCTGCTCGCCGAGCTGGTCGTCGAGGGCGCGACGGCGGCGACGGAGGTCCGGGAGGCGAACGCCGGGGCCGCGGCGCTGCTGGACGGGTACTTCCCCGCGCTCGAACTCGTCCCGCACGAGCGGCTGAAGGAGCTGTCGGCGGGGGCGCGGCTGGTGGTGCGGACCGGCGAGGCCCGGCCGTACGCGAACGTACTGCTGCGGTGCGGGGTCTTCTTCTGAGGTTCTGAGGGCTTGCTCCGAGAAGCCGAAGCGAGACGTTTGAGAGGGCCCGGTCCGTCGACCGGGCCCTCTCGGTTCCCTCCCCTTCAGAACCCCGTGATTCCCCCCCGGGACCCCCACGGGAGTTCCGATGCCAAGTACGACCCGCCGGACCGCGAGAGGGTTGCACGGGTCGCCGGGATTATTTTTCGGGCCCCGCGCCGCCCGCGCCGCCCGCGTGCGCGGCGAACCGTGCGGCAGTCTCGGCGAGCACCTCGCGTCCGTCGCGTGCCCACAGGCCCTCGTTGAACAGCTCGACCTCGATGGCGCCGGTGTACCCGGCCGCCTCCACGTATCCCTTCCACTCCCGCATGTCGATCGCGCCGTCCCCGATCTGGCCGCGCCCGTTGAGGACCCCCTCGGGCAACGGGGTCGTCCAGTCGGCGAGCTGGAAGGTGTGGATGCGTCCGCCCGCCCCGGCCCGGGCGATCTGCTCGGGCGCCCGGTCGTCCCACCAGATGTGGTACGTGTCGACGGTGACGCCGACCTGCTGGGCGGGGAAGCGTTCGGCGAGGTCCAGGGCCTGGGCGAGGGTGGAGACCACGCAGCGGTCGGAGGCGAACATGGGGTGCAGCGGTTCGATGGCCAGTCTCACCCCGTGCTCCTCGGCGTAGGGGCCGAGTTCGGCGAGCGCGTCCGCGATGCGTTCCCGGGCGGCGCGCAGGTCCCTGGAGCCGGCGGGCAGGCCGCCCGAGACCAGGACCAGGGTGTCGGTGCCGAGCGTGGCCGCCTCGTCGACGGCCCGCTTGTTGTCGGCCAGTGCCGCCGCCCGCTCGCCCGGGTCGATCGCGGTGAGGAAGCCGCCCCGGCACAGCGTCGTCACCGCCAGGCCCGCGTCGCGGACCAGTTTGGCGGCCGCCTCGACGCCGTACGACTGGACCGGCTCCCGCCACAGGCCCACGCCGGGTACGCCGAGGTCCCCGCAGGCGTCGACGAGTTCCGGCAGCGACAGCTGCTTGACCGTCATCTGGTTGATGCTGAAACGCGCGAGGTCGCTCACTGGTTCACTCCGTACAGGCTCAACAGGTTGCGCATCCGTTCCTCGGCCCGCTTCGGGTCCGGGAACAGGCCGAGGCCGTCGGCGAGTTCGTAGGCGCGGGCGAGGTGCGGCAGGGAGCGGGCCGACTGGAGGCCGCCGACCATCGTGAAGTGGCTCTGGTGGCCCGCGAGCCAGGCGAGGAAGACCACGCCCGTCTTGTAGTAGCGGGTGGGAGCCCGGAAGAGGTGGCGGGAGAGTTCGACGGTGGGGTCGAGGAGGGCGCGGAAGCCCTCCGTGTTGCCCGTGTCGAGGACGCGGACCGCCTCGGCGGCCAGCGGGCCCAGGGGGTCGAAGATGCCGAGCAGGGCGTGGCTGAAGCCCTGGTCGTCGCCCGCGATCAGCTCGGGGTAGTTGAAGTCGTCGCCGGTGTAGCAGCGCACGCCCTGCGGCAGGCGGCGGCGCAGGTCGATCTCGCGCTGGGCGTCGAGGAGGGAGACCTTGATGCCGTCGACCTTGTCGGGGTGGGCGGCGATGACCTCGAGGAAGGTGTCCGTCGCCGCGTCGAGGTCGGACGAGCCCCAGTAGCCCTCCAGGGCCGGGTCGAACATCGGGCCCAGCCAGTGCAGGACCACCGGTTCGGCGGCCTGGCGCAGGAGGTGGCCGTAGACCTCCAGGTAGTCCTCCGGGCCCTTCGCCGTCGCCGCGAGGGCGCGGGAGGCCATCAGGATGGCCTGGGCGCCCGACTCCTCGACGACGGCGAGCTGTTCCTCGTAGGCCGACCGGACGTCCGCGAGGGTGGGGGCGGTGCTGGCGGTGGCGGTGGCGGTAGTGGTGGTAGTGGCGGTCGTGGTCAGCTGGTCGGTGCCGACGCCGCAGGCGATGCGGCCGCCGGTCGCCTTCGCCTCGGCGGCGGAGCGGCGGATCAGTTCGGCCGCTCCCGCCCAGTCCAGGCCCATGCCGCGCTGTGCGGTGTCCATCGCCTCGGCGACGCCGAGCCCGTGGGACCACAGGTGGCGGCGGAAGGCGAGGGTGGCGTCCCAGTCGACGGCGGCGGGCGAGTCGGGGGTGGTGTCCGCGTACGGATCGGCGACGACGTGCGCGGCCGAGAAGACCGTACGGGAGGTGAAAGCGCTTCCCGGGCTCTCCCGGGTGACGGCCAGGGGCTCGGTGCGGGGTTCGTAGGCGCGCAGGGTGCCGTGCGCGTCGGGGAGGTGGAGGGTCACAGGGCGATCTCCGGCACGTCGAAGCGGCGGCCCTCGGCGGAGGACCTCAGGCCCAGTTCGGCGAGCTGGACGCCGCGGGCGCCGGCCAGCAGGTCCCAGTGATAGGGGGCGTCGGCGTAGACGTGGCGCAGGAACAGCTCCCACTGGGCCTTGAAGCCGTTGTCGAAGTCGCCGTTGTCGGGGACCTCCTGCCACTGGTCGCGGAAGACCTCGGTGGCGGGGATGTCCGGGTTCCAGACCGGCTTGGGGGTGGCGGAGCGGTGCTGGACGCGGCAGCCCCGCAGTCCGGCGACCGCCGAGCCCTCGGTGCCGTCGACCTGGAACTCGACCAGTTCGTCGCGGTTGACGCGGACCGCCCAGGAGGAGTTGATCTGCGCGATCGTGCCGCCGTCGAGTTCGAAGACGCCGTAGGCGGCGTCGTCGGCGGTGGCGTCGTAGGGCTTGCCGTTCTCGTCCCAGCGCTGCGGGACGTGGGTGGCGGCGAGGGCCTGGACGGACTTCACCCGGCCGAACAGCTCGTGCAGGACGTACTCCCAGTGCGGGAACATGTCGACGACGATGCCGCCGCCGTCCTCGGCGCGGTAGTTCCAGGAGGGGCGCTGGGCCTCCTGCCAGTCGCCCTCGAAGACCCAGTAGCCGAACTCGCCGCGCACGGACAGGATCCGGCCGAAGAAGCCGCCGTCGATGAGGCGCTTGAGCTTGAGCAGGCCGGGCAGGAAGAGCTTGTCCTGGACGACGCCGTGCTTGATGCCCTTCGCCTCGGCGAGACGGGCCAGTTCCAGGGCGCCGTCCAGGCCGGTGGCCGTCGGCTTCTCGGTGTAGACGTGCTTGCCCGCGGCGATCGCCTTCTTGATCGCCTCCTCGCGGGCGGAGGTGACCTGGGCGTCGAAGTAGATGTCGATGCCGTCGTCGGCGAGGACCGCGTCCAGGTCCGTGGAGACGTCGTTGAGGCCGTGCTGTTCGGCCAGCGCCTTCAGCGCGTGCTCGCGGCGGCCGACCAGGACCGGCTCGGGCCACAGCACGGTGCCGTCGCCGAGGTCGAGGCCGCCCTGTTCGCGCAGCGCCAGGATGGAGCGGACCAGGTGCTGGCGGTAGCCCATGCGCCCGGTCACGCCGTTCATGGCGATACGCACCGTCTTGCGTGTCACGTCATTCCCTTCGTACGAGCCATGCCGCAAGCTATGGATCGAGCCATACAGCAAGCGCTTTCTATGTATAACGAAGCTAGCCTGTGAACGGTGGTCTGGACAAGACCGCAGTCGGGGTGAGTTGTTCGAGGGTGCGAACGGCGGCGTGCGGTGGCCGTAAGGTCACCCGGGACGGCGTTCGGCACACGCGCGATGCGGAGGACGAGGACATGACGGTGACACTGGCGGACGTGGCGGCCCGCGCCCAGGTCTCCCCCGCGACGGTGTCGCGCGTGCTGAACGGGAACTATCCCGTGGCCGCCTCCACCCGGGAGCGGGTACTCAAGGCCGTCGACGAGCTGGACTACGTGCTCAACGGTCCCGCGAGCGCGCTGGCCGCGGCGACGTCCGACCTGGTGGGCATCCTGGTCAACGACATCGCCGACCCCTTCTTCGGCATCATGGCCGGCGCCATCCAGTCCGAGATCGGCGGCCCCGGCGGCAGAGCGGGCGGCGAGAGACTCGCCGTGGTCTGCAACACCGGCGGCACCCCCGAACGCGAGCTGACCTACCTCACGCTGCTGCAACGCCAGCGCGCGGCCGCGGTCGTGCTGACCGGCGGTGCGATGGAGGACGCGGCCCACCAGGCGGCCGTCGCGGCCAAACTGCGCAAGCTCACGGAGGCCGGGACGCGGGTGGTGCTGTGCGGGCGGCCGCCGGCGCCGGACACCGGGGCGATCGCGCTCACCTTCGACAACCGCGGCGGCGGCCGGGAACTGACCGAGCATCTCATCGGGCTCGGGCACCGGCGGCTCGGCTACATCGCGGGCCCGGAGGAACGGACCACGACCCGGCACCGGCTGGAGGGGCACCGCACCGCGCTCGCCGCGCACGGCATCGAGGAGGATCCCCGCTGGACGGTCCACGGCCGCTACGACCGGCAGGCCGGGTACGAGGCCACGCTGGAGCTGCTGCGCAGGGACCCGACGCTGACCGCGGTCGTCGCCGCGAACGACTCCGTCGCGCTGGGCGCGTGCGCGGCGCTGCGCGACTCGGGGCTGCGGATCCCGGACGACGTGTCCGTGGCCGGCTTCGACGACCTGCCGTTCAGCATCGACGCGGTGCCCGCGCTGACGACGGTCCGGCTGCCGCTGGCGGAGGCGGGGGCGCGGGCGGGGCGGGTCGCGATGGGGCGGGAGGAGGCGCCGGTGGGGGGGATCGCCACGGTGCGGGGGGAGTTGATGGTGCGGGGGTCCTCCGGACGGCCGCGGGTTTGAGCGGACCGTTGGTAACGCGGTGGGCCCGCGTTGGGGTGGGCCTCCCTGGGGGCTGCGCCCCCAGACCCCCGCTTCGGCCTGAACGGCCTCGTCCTCAAACGCCGGACGGGCTGGGAGTGCCGGGCTGAGAGTGCCCCGCCTGCGTCGTGAGGTGACGGGCCGGGGTTGCTCCGCCGCGACACCGAAGCGACGGGCAGGAGTGCGCGGCGTGGTGGCGGGTACGCTCCGGGACCATGAAGCTGGCGTTCTCCACTCTCGGTGTTCCCGGACTGCCCCTGACCGATGTGCTGGGGCTCGCGACCGCGTACGGCTATCACGGGGTGGAGTTGCGCGCCCATCCGGAGGAACCGGTGCACACGGGCCTGGCTCCCGGTGAACGGGCCGCGGTGGCCGCCGAGTTCAGGGCGGCGGGGGTCGAGCCGCTGGGGCTGGCGGGGTACGCGCGGGTCGCGGCGCCCGGGGACGACGACGCCGTGATCGCCGAGGTCCGCGCGCTGCTCGAGCTCGCCCGCGATCTGGGCGCCCCGTACGTCCGGGTCTTCCCCGGCGGCGGCACCGAGCAGAGCGCCGAGGAAGCCGACGCGGTGGCCGCCCGGCGGCTGGGCACGGCCGCCGAGTACGCCGCCGAGCTCGGCGTACGCATCCTGCTGGAGACGCACGACTCGCACCGCACCGGTGCCGACGCGATGCGCGTCCTGGGGCTGGTCGGGCACCTTCAGGTCGGCGCCCTGTGGGACGTGATGCACACCTGGCTGGGCGGCGAGCAGCCCTCCGACTCGTACGCGGCGCTCTCCCCGCACCTGGGCTACGTCCAGGTCAAGGACATCGCGTCCGCCGACGACACCACGCCGCTGCCGCTGGGCGCCGGCGTCCTGCCGCTCACCGAGGTGGTGGACGTGCTCTCCCGGCACGGCTGGGACGGCTGGCTGTGCTGGGAGTACGAGAAGCGGTGGTACGAGTCGGCCGCCCCGTTGCCCGAGCTGCTGGAGGGCGGCCGCGAGCACCTCGCCCGGCTGCTCACGGACGCGGCGTGAGCGCACCCGCCGCCGAGAGGACCCGGCGCTCCAGCCGCTCCCGGCAGCCCGGCCACTCCGCCGGCGTGATCGAGTAGATCGCGGAGTCGCGCAGCCGGCCCTCCTCGCCCGGCGCCCAGGAGCGGGACCAGTTGCGCAGGACGCCCTCGAAGCGGGCGCCGGTCTTCTCGATCGCGGCGCGGGAACGCTCGTTGCGGGCGTCGGTCTTCAGGTCGACGCGGGAGACCTGCCAGACCTCGAAGGCATGGCGGAACAGGAGCAGCTTGGCCTCGGCGTTCACGCCCGTGCCCTGCGTGGAGCGGGCGAGCCAGGTGAAGCCGACCTCGACGGCGTCGAGCGCGTCGTCCGTGAGCCAGGAGCGGGGTTCCCAGTAGGCGGTGGCGCCGACCGCGCGTCCGGTGGCGAGGGACACCTGCGCGTAGGGCGCCAGCCGTCCCGTGGCCGCCCTGGCCGACTGGGCGTCGATGTAGGCGCCGACCTCGTCGGCCCCCGGCACCCACGTGAACCCGTAGGTGCCGCGGTCCTCCTCCGCCGCCAGCGCCAGGTCGGCCGCGTGCCGGTGGCCCAGCGGCTCCAGTCGTACCAGCGTGCCTTCGAGGACCGGGCCCTTCAGTGCGAACGTCACCCGACGGATTCTTCAGTGCGGGCCGGGGGTCGTCCAACGAATTCCGGGCCGCCTCCCGTGGCGACGACGTCCGGCGTCCGGGTGCGGCCGCGCCGTGCGGGCGTGAGCGTCGTCAGGGCCACTCCGCCCACCAGCAGCGCCGCCGCGCACCAGCGCAGGGGGGTCACCGACTCGCCGAGGAACAGGGCCGCCGACGACATGCCGAAGACCGGGACGAGGAGCGAGAACGGCGCGACCGTCGAGGCGGGGTGACGGCGCAGCAGCCAGCCCCAGGCGCCGAAGCCGAAGACGGTCGAGACCCAGGCGACGAAGAGGATCGTGCCGGTGCCCTGCCAGTCCAGGGCGCGCAGGGCCGCGAGGTCCTCGGCCGGGCCCTCGGTGAGCAGGGAGAGGCCCAGCAGGGGGAGCACCGGGACGGTGGAGACCCACACCATGAAGTTCAGTGCGTCGGGCGGGGACGCCTTGCGGGTCAGGACGTTGGACAGGCCCCACGCGGCGGCCGCGCCGACGACCATCATGAAGGCGCCCAGCGGGCCGGAGGCGCCTTCGTCTAGCGCCGCCACGCCGATGCCGGCCAGCGCGACCAGCATGCCCAGCGCCTGGACGCGGGAGGGGCGTTCGCCCAGGACCGCCGCGGCGATCACCGCGGTGAACACCGCCTGGATCTGGAGGACGAGGGAGGACAGGCCGGCCGGCATGCCCTGGTCCATGCCGACGAAGACCAGGCCGAACTTGGCCACGCCCAGCACGAGTCCCACCGCCACGATCCACTTCCACGCCACCTTCGGGCGGCCCACCAGGAAGACGGCGGGCAGTGCGGCCGCCAGGAAGCGCAGGGCGGAGAAGAGGAGCGGCGGGAAGTGGTCGAGGCCGATCTCGACGACCGTGAAGTTCACGCCCCAGACGGCGGCGACGAGCACGGCGAGGAGGAGGTGGGGAGGTCGCATGTGTCGAGGATCGCGTCAGGGGACCGTGTAGCACCAGCGATGATTACTGCATGGTTGGATGAAGGACTGCTAAGCCTTCATCGCTGCCACCTCTTCTGCCCGGGGAGCCGTCATGCTCGATCTCCAGCGTCTGCGCGCCCTGCACGCCGTGTCCGTGCACGGGACGGTCGGGGCGGCGGCCGCCGCGCTCGGCTTCACGCCGTCCGCCGTGTCGCAGCAGATCGCCAAGCTGGAGCGGGAGACCAGGACGGTGCTGCTGGAGCGGGAGGGCCGTGGCGTGCGGCTCACCGACGAGGCGTGGCAACTGGCCTGCGCCGCGCGTGAGTTGCTGGCCATCGTGGAGCGGGCGGAGACCCGTCTGGAGGAGCGGCGCGGGGTGCCGTCGGGGCGGCTGACCGTGGCCGCGTTCGCGTCGGCGGCGCGCGGGCTGCTGCCGTCCGTACTGGCCGACCTGGCGGTACGTCACCCCGCGCTCGACGCGCGGCTCACCGAGGTCGACCCGCATCTGTCCGTGGACCTGGTGGCCAAGGGGGCCGTCGACCTGGTGGTGGCGCACGACTGGGACATCGCCCCGCTGCCGGCCCCGGCCGGGGTGGAGCAGGCGCCCATCGGCGAGGACCTGTGCGATCTGCTGGTGCCCGAGGGGCATCGTTTCGCCGGGAGGTCCGGCGTACGGCGTGCGGAGCTGGGCGGGGAGCGGTGGATCTGCCAGCCGCCGGGGCGGGTCTGCCACGACTGGCTGCTGCGGACGCTGCGCGGCGCCGGGCACGAGCCGGACATCGTCCACCAGGCGGACGAGAACCCGACGCTCGTCGCACTGGTCGCGGCCGGTCTCGGCGTCGCCCTGATCCCCCGCCTGGGACGGGGCCCCCTGCCCGCGGGGGTGGTGGAGGTCCCGCTCGACCCGATGCCGGTACGCCGCCTGTACGCCCTGTGGCGCACGGGCGCGGCCCGCCGCCCGGCGATCGCGGAGACGGTACGCACCCTGCGCGCCCACTGGCCGAAGGCCTCCGCCCACAACACCCGAACCACCGGACCCCACCCCGCCTGACCCAACCTCACGCTCACCACACGCCCCGCGCCCCACAACCCCGGCTGACCCAACCCCACGCCCCACCCTCACCGCACGCCGCACAACCCCGCACCCCACGACCCACGCCCCACGCCCCAGCCGACCCGTAGCCCGCGCCGACGTCACACCGTCGTCCTCACGACGGGCGGCTCGGCATCGGCCACCTCACACCCGGCCGCCGCACACCGGTCGCCCCGAACCGGCCGACTCCACGCCGGCGAGCCACCGGCGGTCCGCCCGGCGCACCGGGGCGGCCCGGCAGGGGCCGATCCCGCGCGCGGGCGAGCGGCTGCTGCTCGAGCCGAGCCCCAGCCACGCGCATCAGACGCACCGGCGCCGCGTGCCGGGCTTTCGCGCCCCACGCGTCCCGTCCGCACCGACTTGGGAAACCCCGTCCGGCCGGGAACCCGTCGCCCGTCGTGGTCGTCCAAGGCGTGCGTCGCCGGACGAGTCTTCGCGGTGCGGTGTCGGCCTCGCCGCCGGCTGCGAGCGCCGACCCACCTCTCCGCCGTACCGCGGCCGGCCGCACGCCGTCGCCGTCGCGACCCCTCCCTGCGCCGGCGGCGGCCCTCCCGCTCACCCGGCGTGGCTTCGGGCGACTCGTGTGCGCTCCCTTGACTGGCAGAAACTTCCCGGATATTGGTGACTCCTTGGCAGTTTCCTTCACCAGCCCTCCGGAAGGAGCGCACGTGCACCACAGCAGCACGGCCGGCACGGGAAGCACCGCACAGCCCTCCAGACGCACCGTCCTCACCGCCACCGCGGTCGTCACCGCGGCCCTGGCGGCCGGCGGCAGCACCGCGTACGCCGACGCCCGCAGGCCCGGCGACGACAAGCTCCGCGCCCTCATCTCCCGCATGACGCTGGAGGAGAAGGTCGGCCAGCTCTTCGTCATGCGGGTCTACGGCCACTCGGCAACCGACCCCGACCAGGCCGACGTCGACGCCAACCTCGAGGAGATCGGCGTCCGCACCGCGGCCGAGCTGGTCGCCAAGTACCGGGTCGGCGGCATCATCTACTTCGCCTGGGCGCACAACACCCGCGACCCGCACCAGATCGCCGAGCTGTCCAACGGCATCCAGAAGGCGTCCCTGGAGCTGCCCCGCGGCCTGCCCGTACTCATCTCCACCGACCAGGAGCACGGCATAGTGGCCCGCGTGGGCGAGCCCGCCACCCTCTTCCCGGGCGCGATGGCCGTCGGCGCCGGCGGGTCGCGTTCCGACGCCCGCGCGCTCGGCCGGATCGCGGGCGCCGAGCTGCACGCGCTGGGCATCCGCCAGGACTACTCCCCCGTGGCCGACGTGAACGTCAACCCGGCCAACCCGGTGATCGGCGTACGGTCCTTCGGCGCCGACCCGGCGGCGGTGGCGAAGCTGGTGGCGGCCGAGGTGACGGGGTATCAGCGCTCCGGCGTCGCCGCGTGCGCCAAGCACTTCCCCGGGCACGGTGACACCGCCACCGACAGCCACACCGGCTTCCCGGTCATCACGCACAGCCGCGAGCAGTGGGAGGAGCTGGACGCGCCGCCCTTCCGCGCGGCGATCGAGGCCGGCATCGACGCGATCATGACCGCTCACCTGATGGTCCCCGCGCTCGACGACTCCGGCGACCCGGCCACCCTCTCCCGCGCCATCCTCACCGGCATCCTGCGCGAGGAACTCGGCTACGACGGGGTCGTGGTCACCGACTCGCTCGGCATGGAGGGCGTGCGGACGAAGTACGGCGACGCGCGGGTGCCGGTGCTGGCGCTGAAGGCCGGTGTCGACCAGCTGCTCAACCCGCCGGACCTGCCGCTCGCCTGGAACGCGGTCCTGACGGCCGTACGGGAGGGCGAACTCACCGAGGCACGGCTCGACGAATCGATCCTGCGCGTGCTGCGGCTGAAGGCGAAGCTGGGGCTGTTCCGGGACGCGTACACCAGCCGCCGGGACGTCGACCGGACCGTCGGCACCCGGGGACACCTGGCCGCGGCCGACCGGATCGCCGAGCGGACCACCACGCTGCTGGTCAACGAGGGGCGCCTGCTGCCGCTCTCGCGCCGGGAGCACCGCAAGCTGCTGGTCGTGGGCGCCGACCCCGCCTCGCCGTCCGGCACGACCGGACCGCCCACCGGTGTCCTCGCGGGCGCACTCACGGAACTGGGCTTCACGACGACCGCCCTGTCCACCGGCACCGCGCCCTCCGCCGCCGTCATCGACCGCGCCGTCGCGGCGGCCGGGGACGCCGACGCGGTGGTGGTCGCCACGTACAACGTGACCGCGGGCAGCAGCCAGCGCACCCTGGTCACGCGGCTGCTGGAGACCGGGAAGCCGGTCGTCGCGGTCGCCGTCCGCAACCCGTACGACGTCGCCCAACTCCCCGGTGTCCCCGCCTTCCTCGCGGCCTACTCGTGGACGGACGTGGAGGTGCGTGCCGCTGCCCGGGTGATCGCCGGGCGGGTGCGGCCACGCGGAAAGCTGCCGGTGCCGGTGGTGCGCGCGGACGACCCGGACACGGTGCTCTTCCCACTCGGGCACGGACTGACCTACCGGTCGTAGCCGGTCGTAGCGCGCGCTACGACACGCGCCGGGGGCGCCCCCGGCGCCCGTGCCCGAAGCCTCCCGCGCGTCTGGCGTGCGCCTGCTCCGGCGGGTCACGCTGGACCGGGGAATCCGGGGGGCTGCGATGCGTGAGCGATGGACTGCGGGGGTGTGGGGTGCGCCTGCGGCGCTGTACGTTCTGCTGTGTGCCGTGCTGCTGACGGGCTGCCGGAGCCCGGAGGCCCAAGGCCCGGAGGCGGACTCGGCGGTGGCCGGGCCCCGGCCGTCCGGATACGGGGCGGTGTTCCTGGCGGTCGACGAGTGCAGTTCGTTCGGTACGGTCGGCTTCACCGAGGTGCCCTGTGACAGCGAGCGGGCGGCGGCGCGGGTCGTGGCCCGGGAGGACGGCCGGGCGAGCAATGGACCACCGTGTCCCGCCACCACCGACTTCGTGCTGCACATCAGTGAGCCGCGTCCCTCCGCCGACGAGGACGGCGACGGGACCGTGCCCCGGGGTTACGCCTGCATGCGCAAGCTCCTCCCCCCGCACCCCGGCGATCCGGGTGGCGGGGGCGGCCCGCGCACCGTCGTCGGCGACTGCGTCCGCGACAGCGGTGACGGCAGGGTCCGCGAGACCGCGTGCGACGGCAAGGGGGAGAAGGCGCCGCGGTACCAGGTGGTCCGGGCGGTCGCCGAACGGGCCGACTGCCCCGCCTCGACGGGCCTGTACGTCCGGCTCGGCGGTGAACGCCCGGTGGGCTGTGCCCGGCCGCTGTGAGCGGCCGGGCACAGTCACCGTGCCGGACGAGGGTCCCTTACGGGCGCAGCGCCGGCTCGCGCTCGACGTCCCGCTTGTCCAGCCTGGCGTCGAACGTCGCCAGCGGCCTGGCCGCCGACGGGTTCTCCTGGACCTTGGCGGAGGCGACACCCGCCCAGTCCAGGATGCGGGCCGTGGCGTAGGCCTTCTGGTCGGGCACCAGACCGGCCACGTTCGCGCCGTGGTTCATGCCGGGCGCGGTCAGGACGTAGGAGTCGCGCGCGCCGTGGCCGAGGCGGAACGGCTCGGCGCCCCACGGGTCGTTCTCGCCGTACACGAACAGCATCTGCCGGGCGTGGTGCTTCACCCAGGTGTCGACGTCCCGCATCGCCCACGACTCGAACTTCATCGGGATGGACCGGGGCACGAAGTTGCGCGGCGGCTGGTAGCCGTAGCGGATGTACTTCTTCTCGATGTGCGGGAAGTGGATCGTCGGCGCGCCCAGCTGGGTGCCCGCCTGGTAGTAGTACGGCGTGTAGGTCTCCAGGCCCTGGTCCGTGTAGGCGGAGAAGCCGGAGATCGTGTCGACGGAGTCCCAGATCGCCTCGTCGGAGGCGTTCTTGGCGTCGGCGGGGATGTCCGCGCAGTCGGCGAGGGTGCTGTACTGCCAGAAACCCCAGACGTAGTCGAGGACGACGGCCTCGTAGGCGCGGTCGAGGTTGCCGATGGTGTCGAACGTGTAGCCGTTCTCGGCCGCGTACGCCGCGTACTTCTTCTCCAGCGGTGCCCGGCGCACCAGCGCCTCGCGCTGCACC
This sequence comes from Streptomyces sp. BBFR51, assembly GCF_044591655.1. Taxonomy (NCBI): domain Bacteria; kingdom Bacillati; phylum Actinomycetota; class Actinomycetes; order Kitasatosporales; family Streptomycetaceae; genus Streptomyces; species Streptomyces sp. BBFR51. Next base: position 3,122,790 of record NZ_CP172448.1, read on the forward strand.
CCGTTCAGCTTGTCGCGGCACTCCTCGGTGCCGACGCGGGCGAAGAAGCGGTCGTAGGCCGAGTCCTCGCGGTTCACCACGTCGTTGGGGGCGACGTAGGCGACGACGCCGTCCATGTCACGCGGGTAGAAGCGCTCGTAGTAGGTGGCGGTCATGCCGCCCTTGGAGCCGCCGGTGGAGACCCAGTTCTTCTTGTAGAGCGGCTTCAGCGCCTTGAAGATGCGGTGCTGGTCGCTGGCGGCCTGCCAGATGTCCAGCTTGGACCAGTCGGCCGGGGCGGGCCGGGACGGGGTGAAGTAGCGGTACTCCATGGAGACCTGGTTGCCGTCCACGATCTGGGTCGGCTCGCGCCGGCTGGGGGTCGTGGAGACGTTGTAGCCGCCGGTGTAGAACACCGTCGGGCGGTTCACGTCCTTGTGCAGCACGGTGATCCGCTGCTGGAACGTGCCCTTGGACGGGTGCCGGTGGTCGACCGGCTGGGTGTAGTTGAGGACGAAGAAGCGGTAGCCGGTGTACGGCTTCTCCTCGATCAGGCTCATGCCCGGTATGGACAGCAGCCGGTCCTTGATGTCGACGGCCTTCGGCTCGGCGGCGGTGGCCGCGCCCGCCGTGCTGACGGTGCCTATGAGCACCACGAGAGCCAGCAGCCATCTGAGCGCCTTGCGCATGCACCCTCCCTGTGAAACTGATGTCCGCCGGAAGCTATCGGAGCAAGCGGCGCGAACACCAGGGCGCGCACACGAGGGTCAGCAGAGTATCCAGCCCGAACTGACCGAGTTCTTGGACACCTTGCCGGTCACCCACACGCAGCGGTTCCCGGCGTGCACGGTCACCGGCCCGGCCCGGTAGGCGAAACGGCCCGAGTCCACCACCGCCCGGCCGCCGCGTGCCCGCACACCGACGGACATCTGCCGCTTCGTGCCGGGCTTCTTGGGGACGGTGACGGCACAGACGTAGCCACCGCGCTTGTGGACGAGGACGGAACCGGTGGAGAAGTGCAGGGTGCGCACCTTGCGGCCGGGGCACCCCGTGGCCGCCTGCGCCTGATGCGGCAGCGCGACGGCGAGCAGGGCGGCCGCGCTCAGCACGGCCGTGCCGAGCGCCAGCCGACGGCGGGTTGCGGCACCGGCCCGGACCACTGCGGTCCCCCTCCATAGGGCGATCACTGACGTACGGATGTACGGATGTACGGACGCACGGCAGGCGTCGAATGGTTGCCCGAGCGGGTCGGTGTGTCAGCGCGTCGCGCCGACCGGCTCCTCCGGTTCGGCCGCTCCGACGAAGGTCCGCCACAGGCGCGCGTACCGTCCGTCGAGTGCCAGCAGTTCGTCGTGCGTGCCGTCCTCTGCGACCCGCCCGTCGTCCATGACGACGACGCGGTCCGCGCGGGCCGCCGTGGTCAGCCGGTGCGCGACGACGAGCGTCGTACGGCGTCCCGCGATGCGGTCGGTCGCCTGGTTGACCTGTGCCTCCGTGGCCAGGTCCAGGGCAGCCGTGGCCTCGTCGAGGAGCAGGACGTCCGGGTCGACCAGCTCGGCGCGGGCCAGCGCGATCAACTGCCGCTGTCCGGCGGAGAGGTTGCGGCCCCGCTCGGCGACCTCGTGGAGGTAGCCGCCGGTAAGTGTGGCGATCATCTCGTGCGCGCCGACCGCCCGCGCCGCCGCCTCCACCTGGGCGTCGGTGGCGTCCGGGCGGCCGTAGGCGATGGCGTCCCGGACGGTGCCGGGGAAGAGGTACGCCTCCTGCGGGACCACGCCCAGCCGGTGCCGGTAGGAGGTGAGGTCGAGGGCGCGCAGGTCCTGCCCGTCGACGGTGACCCGGCCACCGGTCGGGTCGTAGAAGCGGGCCACCAGCTTCACCAGGGTCGACTTGCCCGCGCCGGTCTCGCCGACGAAGGCGACGGTCTGCCCGGCGGGGATGCGCAGGTCGATGCCGGTGAGGGCCGTCTCCGCCGCGTCGTCACCGCCGTACTTGAAGTCCACGTCCTCGAACGCGACCTCGCCGCGCAGCGACGTGACCTCGGACGGCTTGTCGGCGGCCCGGGTCGAGGTGGGCTCGCGCAGCAGCTCCTGGATGCGGCCCAGCGAGACGGACGCCTGCTGGTAGCCGTCGAAGACCTGGGAGAGCTGCTGGACGGGTGCGAAGAACAGGTCGATGTAGAGCAGGTACGCCACCAGCGCGCCGGTCGTCAGCGTCGCGTCGTCGATCCGCCCGCCGCCCACGATCAGCACGGCCGCGGCGGCGCCCGAGGAGAGCAGCTGCACGAACGGGAAGTAGATCGAGATCAGCCACTGTCCCCGGATGCGGGCCTGCCGGTAGCTGTCGCTGCGCTCGGCGAACCGCCGCCCGCCGTCCCGCTCGCGCCTGAAGGCCTGCACGATCCGCAGGCCCGCCACCGACTCCTGGAGGTCGGCGTTGACCGTGGACACCCGCTCGCGGGCGAGTTCGTAGGCCTTCACGCTGGCCTTGCGGAAGAAGTACGTGGCGATGATCAGCGGCGGCAGGGTCACGAAGACGATCAGTGCGAGCTGCACGTCGATCACCAGCAGGGCGACCATGATGCCGAAGAAGGTGACGACGGAGACGAAGGCGGTGACCAGCCCCGTCTGCAGGAACGTGGACAGCGCGTCCACGTCCGTCGTCATCCGGGTCATGATCCGGCCGGTCAGCTCGCGTTCGTAGTAGTCGAGGCCCAGCCGCTGGAGCTGGGCGAAGATCTTCAGCCGGAGCGAGTACAGGATCCGCTCCCCGGTCCGGCCGGTCATGCGGATCTCGCCGGTCTGCGCCGTCCACTGGGCCAGCACGGCGAGCAGCCCGAGCAGCGAGGCCGCCCACACCGCGCCGAGGGCGACCTGGGTGACGCCTTCGTCGATGCCGTGCCGGATCAGCACCGGCAGCAGCAGCCCCATGCCCGCGTCCACGGCCACGAGGGCGAGGCTGATCAGCAGCGGCGCGCGGAAGCCGCGCAGCAGGCGCCGCAGACCGTACGACGACTCGGGCCGTACCGCTCGCGCTTCGTCGATGTCCGGGGTGCCGTCCGCCGGGGGCAGCGCGTCGACCTGGGCGAGCAGCTCCGGGGTGGCCGGGGTGCCGGCGAGCGCGGTGTCCTTGGGCGCGCGGTCGCCGGTCCACAGCCGGGGCGTGACCCCGCGCTCGGCGTCGAACTCGGCGTCCAGCTCGTCCCGTACGGAGGTGTCCTCCGCGGGTGCCTCGGGCAGGGCGTGGCCCGGTGAGACGCCGCCCAGCTCGTCGGGGTCGGTGAGCAGGCGCCGGTAGAGGGCGGAGCGCCGCTGGAGCTCCTCGTGGGTGCCGAGGTCGGCGAGGCGGCCGCGGTCGAGGACGGCGATGCGGTCGGCGAGGCCCAGGGTGGAGCGGCGGTGGGCGATGAGGAGCGTGGTGCGGCCCCGCATGACCTGCTTCAGCGCCTCGTGGATCTCGTGCTCCACGCGGGCGTCCACGGCGGACGTGGCGTCGTCGAGGACCAGCAGCCGGGGGTCGGTGAGGATCGCCCGCGCGAGCGCGACGCGCTGGCGCTGGCCGCCGGAGAGGGTCAGGCCGTGCTCGCCGACGGTCGTGTCGTAGCCGTCGGGCAGCGCGGTGACGAACCCGTGCGCCTGCGCCGCCCGCGCGGCGGCCTCGATCTCCTCGTCGGTGGCGTCCGGATGCCCGTAGGCGATGTTGGCGCGCACGGTGTCGGAGAAGAGGAAGGAGTCCTCGGGCACCAGCCCGATGGCGGCCCGCAGCGAGTCGAGGGTCAGCTCGCGCACGTCGTGGCCGCCGACGAGGACGGCACCGCGCGTCACGTCGTAGAAGCGCGGCAGCAGCAGCGAGACCGTGGACTTGCCGGAGCCGGAGGAGCCGACGACGGCGAGGGTCTCGCCGGCCCGGATCTCGAAGGAGAGCCCGTCGAGGACCGGCCTGCCCTCCGCGGACTCCGTGTCGTAGCCGAAGGCGACGTCGTCGAACTCGACGGTCGCGGGCGCGTCGGCCGGCAGCGTCTTCGTGCCGTCCTCGATCGCCGGCTCGGTGTCGATCAGCTCCAGGACGCGCTCGGTGCCGGCGCGGGCCTGCTGGGCGACGGTGAGGACCATCGCGAGCATGCGGACCGGGCCGACGAGCTGGGCGAGGTAGGTGGAGAAGGCGACGAAGGTGCCGAGGGTGATGTGTCCGCGTACGGCCAGCCAGCCGCCGAGGGCGAGCATGGCGACCTGCCCGAGCGCGGGAACGGCCTGGAGGGCGGGCGTGTAGGTGGCGTTCAGCCTGATCGTCCGCAGCCGCCCGGCGAAGAGCCTGCGCCCGACCTCCCTGAGCTTCCCGGTCTCCTGGTCCTCCTGCCCGAAGCCCTTCACCACGCGCACGCCGCTCACCGAGCCGTCGACCACGCCGGCGACGGCCGCGGCCTGGGCCTGGGCGTACCAGGTGGCGGGGTGCAGGCGGGTGCGGCTGCGGCGGGCGATGAACCACAGCGCGGGGGCGACGGCCAGCGCGACGAGGGTGAGCGGCGGGGACAGCCACGCCATGATCACCAGGGAGATCAGGAAGAGCAGGACGTTCCCGATGGTCATCGGGAGCATGAAGAGCAGGCCCTGGATCAGCTGGAGGTCACTGGTCGCCCGCCCGACCACCTGCCCCGTGGACAGTTCGTCCTGCCGCCGTCCGTCCAGCCGGGTGATCGTGTCGTACATGCCGGTACGCAGGTCGTGCTGGACGTCGAGGGCGAGCCGGCCGCCGTAGTAGCGGCGGATGTAGGTCAGCACGTAGACCACGACCGCGGCGCCGACCAGGAGACCGGCCCAGACGGCCATGTCCCTGGTCTTGTCGCCGATCACGTCGTCGATGATCACCTTGGTGATCAGCGGGACGAAGGCCATGACGGCCATGCCGCCCAGTGAGGCGCCGAGAGCGAGGACGACGTCCTTGGGGTGCCGCCAGGCGTACCCCGCCAGCCGTCGTACCCATCCCCGTTGCGCGTCCACGCCGTGCCCTCCGGTCGGTCGTCCTGCTCATCTGATCTACCGGAAGGCACCAACACGGGCGAGCGGGGATTTCATCCCGCTGTAACAATCAGACCCGCACGCGGAGCCTGAGGAAGCGGGTCGTCTGTACGTCGTTCTGGTTGTCGTCGCTGACGACGAGGACGTCGAGACGGCCCCCGGCGCGGCCGGTGACGGTCATCCCCTCGAAGTTGTCGAGGAGCGGATTGGGCTGGGGCTGCTTGGCCGTGGCGCCGAGGGAGGGGCAGTCGGCGAGGTCGGCGAGGCGGGTCTTGCCGAGCGTGGTGCCGCCGCGGTGCCGCTCGGCCAGCTGGAGACGGACGGTGTTGCCGACCCCGGCGGTGAAGCCCCGCTCCAGGACGAGGAGGCGTCCGTCGGGCGTCGCGGCGACCTCGGAGATGCCGAGCCCGGGGTCCGTCCGGTAGGTGTACCGGGCGCCGAGCCGGAAGTCGCCGTGCCGTGTCCGCTGCCAGGTCTGGAAACGGACCAGGTCGGCCGGGTCGCCGTCGAGCGGGTACTCCATCGAGGCGAGCAGGGTCCGGCCGCCGGGCAGGAGCGTCAGCCCCTCGAAGCTGCCGTTGGCCCGGGCGCGGCCCGCGGGAGCGGTACGCAGGTCGGTCGGCACGGGGAGGCGCTCGAGGATCCGGCCGGTGCGGGAGTAGCGGCGGACGGACGGCTCGGTCTCGGAGGAGACGAGGTACGTGCCGTCCCCGTCGGCGACCAGTCCCTCGGAGTCGAGCGCGGCGCCGTTCTCGTCGGCGAGCGTGATCACGCCCCGCGGCTTCAGGGTCCGCGTGTCCAGCCGGAACAGCTCGGACCGGTCGGAGAGCGCGGCCAGGGAGCCGCGCCGGTCCCCGGCGAGGGCGGAGAGGTTGCCGACGTAGGTGTCGTCGTACGTCGTCTTGTCGAGGGCGTCGGAGAAGCCGGTGAGGGAGACGGAACGGGAGCAGTCGTTGCGCTGGTGGCTCTGCTGTGCAGCGGCCGGTCCGGCGGCGGTCAGGCAGCCGGCCGCCGCGAGTCCCGCGGTGAGGGCGGCGAGGGCGGTACGGAGGGTTCTGGGGCGCATGGCCGTCACCCTAGGGCGGGGGGATGGACGGAAGTTGGCCGCTTTTCGAAAGGTGGGATGCGGGGGCGTCCCGGTGGCAAGTAATGCTCCATGCCAGAGCAGAAGGAAAGCGGTCAGCGATTGGCCGGGCGGCTGTACGCGACGCTGCGGGTGCTGAAGTTCATCGCGGACCCCGGCCGTCCCAAGCCGACCCTCCAGGATGATTTCAAGGACAAGGACAGTCCGCGGCAACGGATCCAGGCCCTGAAGCTGGACCTCTTCGAGGACCTGGTGACCGCCGTCCAGAAGGGCCGGCACGCGAAGGAGATGGCCGAGGTGTTCCGCGCGATGCCCGCCGTGGTGCCGCTCAGGCAGGGCGCCCTCAAGGACAACCTCGGCACGCCCGAACTCGTCGAGTTCAACGCGGGATACCGGGCCCAGCTCGCGACCCTCAAGGAGACCCTGCCCAAACTGCTCGACTGACCTCCGCGTTCAGCGGAGCCGCATGCCGCGGCTCTCCGCGATCCGGTGCACGTCCGTCAGCGCCTCGCACATCCGCGACAGCAGGAAGCGGAGTTGCTCGGGCGTCGCGCGCGCGTCGGTGAGCAGGTCGGCGGCGTGGTCCAGCAACTCCCCGGCCATGCCCAGTTGGGTGCTCTCCACGACGTCGGCCATCCGGGACAACGGTCCGTCGCCGTCGGTCAGGAGGTAACAGGGCTTGCCCTCGGAGCCTGCCCAGGGCAGCAGCCGGGCGGTGCGCGTGCCGTCGTTCACCGCGCGACCTCCACGCCGTGGATCACACGCGGCCCCAGGTCGATCCCGTGTACCGCGAACCACAGGGCCCTGCGCCGGACCCGCTGTCGCCGGGCTTCCTCGCGTCGCTCGTGGGCCAGGAGGTAGGGACGTACGAGGGCGTTGTCCTCTCCCCTCAGGGCGGGCGGGCCGGCGAGGGCGGTCGTGGGGTCCGCGCCGCGTGCGGGCTGCGCGGGCCTCGCCGCCGGACGCCGTCGTCGGCGCCGTCGTCCCGAGGCGGGCAGGAGGAGTTCGAGCAGCAGAAGCAGGGGCGGCCCGGCGAGGCGGGCGATACGGTGACGCATGTCGTCGACTCCGTTGTGGTCGGTGACCATGCCCCCGGACCGGTGCGACGGTCGCGGGGGTCTCGCTTTCCGTAGCGATACGCGTACAGAGTGAGACGGGCGGAACTAGGCTCGCCAGGGGTGCGGATGTGACAGCACCTTGGTCACACGGGAGTCGAACGGATGAGCAACATCTACGGCGACTGGCTCAGGCAGCAGCGCGAGGCGGCCGACCTGACGCAGCAGCGATTGGCCGACATGGCCATCATGACGCGGTCGCACATCGCCCATATCGAGGCGGGGCGCCGGGTGCCGTCGAAGGAGGACGCGCGGCGGCTGGACACGGCCCTGAACACGGGGGATGTCCTGACCAGCTTTCTTCCTCCGGACGAGGCGGCGGTTGCGGAGTACTTCGAGGCGGCGCGGCATCTTGAACAACAGGCGGTGATGATCAGGGAGTTCGCGCTGTCGTTCGTCCCGGGAATTCTTCAAACGGAGGGGTACGCACGTGCGGTTCTGAGCACGGCCTTCCCCCGCGTGGGTGATGAGGAACGTGACAGGCTGCTTGTCACACGCCTTGAGCGCGCGAAGCTACTCGACGATCCCGTTACGCCCGTAGTCTGGGCGCTGCTGGATGAGGCGGTGCTGCACCGCCCCATCGGCGGCCCCGCCGTCATGGCCGAACAGATTCGTCACCTCGCAGACCTCGCGGAGAGCGGCCGGATCCAGGTACATGTGCTGCCGTTCGCCCTGGGTTTCCATCCCCTCCTGAGCAACATGCTCACCCTGATGTGGTTCGAGGATCAGCCGCCAGTGGCGTACGCGGAAGGTCTTTACATGGGCATGGTCCACGACAGCCCGTCCGTCGTCCGGGAATTGCAGCATCGCTACGATTTCGCACTGGGCAACGCACTGCCGCTCAGGGAAACACTGGCTCTGCTCGAGGCGACGGCAAAGGACTACGAACGCCATGACTGATCGGACCATACGCAACTCGACGGTGCTGGAAGGCTGGCGGAAGTCCTCCCACAGCAATGATCAGGGCGGCAGTTGTGTGGAGGTGGTGGACGTGTACGCATCCGGGATACCCGTGCGGGATTCGAAGGTGCCGGGGGGACCGGCGCTGGTGTTCTCGGCGGCCGGCTGGGCGTCGTTCGTCACGGCCCTCAAGCAACACCCCTCTCCCTCAAAACCGTGAACAATCCAACCCTCCCTGTCCTCCACCCGCTCATACGAGTGGCCGCATGACAAAAACCTCCAAAGTGTTCACGCTTTCCCGACCATGGGTCCATGAGCCCGGCCCCCTGGCACGACCGCAACCCCCTCAGCACCGGCCATGTGATCAGCACGGTGCGTACCCTCATGCGCTCCGACGGCCTCGACGTCTCTGTGGCCGCCATCGCCCGCGCCTGCGGGACCTCGCGCAACTTCCTCTACGAGAACTGGAAAACCCCGTCCGCGCTTCATCTGCGCGCGCTGAGCTCCGAACTGGCGCAAGCCTTCGTCGTCGCGGACCGCACCCGCCCCAGCGACGGCACGGTTGACGGCATCGCCGAGCACCTGGCGCAGGTCGTACGGGTCGTCCGGCGCCATCCGACGACCGCTGCCGTCGCGCGTACCTCACTCACGGCGATGGCGAAGGCGCACACCACGACCGACGGTCCTCTGGTGCGGGTCGTGACGGAACGTGTGGGCGATCTGCTGCTCCCGCTCGCTCCACGTGGCGGGATCTGGGGCGATCCCGTTCTGCACTCGCGGCCGTGGAAGATTCTGTGGATCGCCCGTCCCGCGGCCCTCTGTCCCGAGGCCGTCGGCGACGAGGAATGGGAGGGCAGCCTGGACGCGGCCTTCGCCGAGCTGCTGCGTGACCTGCTCGCCCCGTGGGCCACCAAGGAGTGACCCTCCCGGCACGGGATTCACAGCCGGCCCCCAGTCCGAGCACAGCCCGTGCCCATCGGGCGTGGACACGGTGGTGTGGTGACATCTGCCACCGCTCCACCGCACGCGGCCACCGAGCCGCCCGTACCGTCCGCCGCACCCGGCGCGCCACGCTGGTCGCTGCCGGTCCTGCTGGCGATCCTCGCCCTGGCGGCCGGGCTGTACTCCTGGAACCTGTCCGGGGCCGGGCTGAACAGCTTCTACAGCGCCGCCGTGCTCAGCGGCACCGAGAGCTGGAAGGCGTGGTTCTTCGGCTCGCTGGACGCGGGGAACTTCCTGACCGTCGACAAGCCGCCCCTCGCCCTGATGGTCATGGGGCTCTCCTGCCGCCTCTTCGGGTACGGGACCTGGCAGATGATGCTGCCGATGGCCCTGGCCGCCCTGGGGACGATCTGGATCCTGCACGGCTCGGTGCAGCGGGTGTGGGGCCACGGCGCGGCGGCGGTCGCCGCGCTGGTGCTGGCGCTGACGCCGATCACGGTCGCCATCAACCGGGACAACAACCCCGACACGCTGCTGGTGTTCCTGATGGTGGCCGGGGCGGCGCTGGGCCTGCGCGCCGTCCGTGACGGGCGGCTGGTTCCCCTGCTGGGTTCGGCGGCCTGCTTCGGACTGGCGTTCAACACGAAGATGCTCCAGGGCTACATCGCTCTGCCGGCGGTCTTCCTCGTCTACGTGTACGCGACCGACCTCGGCTGGACGAAGCGGCTCAGGAACCTGGCGCTCGCCGCCGTCACGCTGGCCGTCTGCAGTTTCTGGTGGGCGGCGGCGGTGTCCCTGGTGCCGGCCTCCGAGCGGCCGTACATCGGCGGTTCGACGGACGGCACGGCCTGGGACCTGATCATGGGCTACAACGGCCTCGGCCGGGTCTTCGGCGGCGACGGCAACATGGGCGGGGGCGGCGGCGGAGGCGGCGGATTCTCCGGCACCGCGGGCATCGGCAGGATGTTCAACGACGCCCTCGGCGGCCAGATCTCCTGGCTGCTCCCCTTCGCGGGCATCGCACTCGTCGGCGGTCTGGTGCTGCGCGGCAAGGCGCCCCGCACCGACCTCACGCGAGCCGCGCTGGTGCTCTGGGGCGGCTGGACGGCCCTGCACTACCTGACCTTCGCCATGGCCGAGGGCACCATGCACCCGTACTACACGACCGCGCTCGCACCGGGCATCGCGGCGCTGTGCGGGGGCGGCGGCGTCATGCTGCTGCGCGCCTTCCGGACCGACCGGCGGTGGGTGTGGGTGCTGCCGCTCGCCCTCGGGGTCACGGGCGTGTGGGCGATCGTGCTGCTGCGCCGCGCCTCGGGCTGGAACACCTGGCTCTGGCCGACGGTCGCGGTGGTCATGGCGCTGGCGATCGCCGGGCTCCTCGTCTTCCGTTCGGGACGCCGGGTGCGGCTGCTGGCGGTGTCGGTGGCGGCGGCCGTCGTGGCGGCGGTGGCGGGCCCGGCGGCGTACGCCTGGTCGGTGCCGTCCGGTTCGGGCGGCGGCATGGGCGGGACCAACCCGACCGCCGGTCCCACGACGGGCGGCGGCATGGGCGGCCCGGGCGGCGGACGCGGCGCCGCCGGCGGAGGCCGGGGCGGCTTCCCGGGCGGTGACGGTGAGCGGCCCGGCGGCCAGCCGCCGAACGACCAGGGCGGCCCGGGCGGCGGCACCTCGCCGGGAAGCGACGAGCTGCCCAACGACGCCGAGTTGCCGAAGGGCGGCGCGGGCGGCGGCATGGGCGACACGAGCAGTGAGCTGGTCGCGTACCTGAAGAAGCACCAGGACGGGGCCACCTGGCTCCTGGCGGTGTCGAGTTCGCAGAGCGCCTCGCAGCTCATCCTCAGCAGCGGCGAACCGGTCATCTCCATGTGGGGCTGGTCCGGCAGCGACAACGCGATGACCCTGACCCGGCTCAAGGAGCTGGTGGAGAAGGGCGAGTTGCACTACGTCCAGGTGGGCGGCCAAGGCATGGGCGGCGGCAGGGGCGGCGGCTCCGGGCTCAGCTCCGAGGTGACCGAGTGGGTCCAGGAGCACGGCACGGCCGTCAAGGAGAGCGAGTACGGCGGGACTTCGTCCTCCGACGAGGCCGACGCGCAGTCGGACAGCGCATCGACCGTCTACCGGCTGGACCCCGCAGACGTGACCTGATCCGCGGCTCGGCCACCGTCACGTAATCGACACTCTCCGTACACTCCACCTCCAACATGTCCATGTCACGCTCGTGTCACCGCTCCACTCCACACGCGTAGATCGGACACCCCACATGCTCGCGATACGCACGCGGCGCCGGAAGGCGGCGGCCCTCGCAACGGCCGCCGTACTCGCCGGACTCGCCGCCCCCTCACTGGCGGCGACCCCGGCCACGGCGACAACGACGACGAACACGGACTACGACTCGACGTACTACAAGGACGCGATCGGCAAGACGGGCACCGGCCTCAAGTCCTCGCTCCACACGATCATCAGCGACCAGACGAAGCTGTCGTACTCGGCGGTCTGGGACGCGTTGAAGGCCACCGACGAGGACCCGGCCGACAGCGGCAACGTGATCCTGGTCTACTCGGGCGCCTCCCGCAGCAAGTCGCTGAACGGCGGTGACAGCGGGGACTGGAACCGCGAGCACGTGTGGGCCAAGTCCCACGGCGACTTCGGCACCGCCACCGGCCCCGGCACCGACCTGCACCACCTGCGCCCCTCGGACGTCCAGGTCAACAGCGACCGGGGCAACAAGGACTTCGACAACGGTGGGAGCGCCGTCGACAACGGCGGCGGCAGCCTCACGGACTCCGACTCCTTCGAGCCCCGCGACGCCGTCAAGGGCGACGTGGCCCGCATGATCTTCTACATGGCGGTCCGCTACGAGGGCGAAGACGGCTTCGCCGACCTGGAGGTCAACGGCAGCGTCGACAACGGCAGCAACCCGTACATCGGGAAGCTGTCCGTGCTGAAGGCGTGGAGCGACGAGGACCCGCCGGACGCCTTCGAGGAGCACCGCAACCAGGTCATCTACGACGACTACCAGCACAACCGCAACCCGTTCGTCGACCACCCGGAGTGGGTCGAGTCGATCTGGTAGCCGTTCTCGGCCCGGTGCCTTCTCAGCCCGGGTAGGGGGCGGCGGCGCGGGCCGTGTGCAGCGCCGCCGCCCACCAGGCCAGCTGCTCGAACAGGGTCTTCGCGTACCCGGGGGCGTCGGCGTCGAGCGGGCTGCCGTCCTGCCACGCGGCGTAGTAGTTCGGGAAGGCGAGCCCGTCCCGGATGGTCACCGCGTGCAGTTCGGTCAGGACGTTCTCCAGGTGCAGCACGGCGTGCCTGCCACCCGCAGGGCCGCCGTAGCTGACGAAGGCGACCGGCTTGGCCTTCCACTGCGTGAAGTGCCAGTCGATGGCCGCCTTCAGGGACGCGGGGTAGCTGTGGTTGTACTCCGGCGTGACCAGGACGACCGCGTCGGCGCCGGCCAGCGCGGACGTCAGGGGCGCCATCCCCGCCGGGCGGGGGTAGTCGTCGCCGGCCTGCCTCGGAGAGACCGCGGGCAGCGTCAGAGGGACGTCGACCTCGGCGAGGTCGACGACCTCCACGTCGAAACCGCCGTGGCCACGGGCCTGCTCGGCCACCCAGGAACCCACCACGGGGCCGAACCGACCGTCCCGGACGCTGCCGACGAGGACCACGAGCTTGAGCTTGTCGTTGTTCATGTCCCTCACCATCGGGTCCGCCCGGCGGGGCAGCCAGACCGTGCTCAGGCTGGCCCCGGCAGGGCCAGCCTGAGCCCCGCCGGAGCGGCCGGAGCCGTCCTATCCTCGACGGCATGGGGACACCTCTGGGGGACTTCATCCGGGCCAGGCGGGACAGCACCCAGCCGGAGTCGCTGGGGCTGCCGGACCACGGCCGCAGGCGGTCACCGGGACTGCGGCGCTCGGACGTCGCGGCGCGGGCCGGGATCAGCGTCGAGTACCTGACGCGCATCGAGCAGGGCCGGGACCGTCACCCCTCCAACGCCGTGCTGCGGGCGATCGGCGACGCGCTGAGCCTCTCACCGGCCGAGCGCGACCACCTGCGCTACCTCGCGAAGATCACCGGCGGTGAGTGCACCGACCGCACCAGGCCCGCCCCGCCACGCCGCGAGGTGCGCCCGTCGGTCCTGGAGACGCTGCGCCTGCTGGAGCCGGGGATCGCACTGGTCACCAACCGGCTGGGGGACATCCTGGCCCGCACTCCCGCGTACGAGTCGGTGACGAGCGGCACGGGGCTGCTCGACGGCGACGCCCCGAACCTCACGCGGTACGTCTTCACCGACCCGCGGGCCCGGGAGTTCTTCGCCGACTGGGACGACGTCGCGGACGAGCAGGCCTTCGACCTGTGGCTCGGGCCCGCGGCGGAGAACTCCGAGTGGTTCACCGCGGATCTCGCACCGGCGGCGGGGCCGGAGTTCACCCGGCGGCTGAACCGGCACGTCGTTCCGGCGCGGGGCGTGCTCCGGCTGCGCCACCCCTCCGGGCCGGAGCTGCGGCTGCGGCGCGAGACGCTCGACGTCACCTCGGACGCGCAGCAGCTGCTGGTGCTGCTGCCGGCCGACGAGGAGACCGCGCGGGCCGTCGAGCGGCTCGGGCGTGGGTCGCGCGGCGGTCTGCGGGCCATCTCCTGACCCTTCCCGGCCGGGGTGGCCGGGCCCGTCAGCCGAGGTGGGTCGGCGCGAACATCCGCAGTACGGCGGGGAGGACGACCACCGACGGACCCGGTGCGGCGAGCGCCTTCGCGAGGTCCGTCTCCAGGGTCTGCGGGGACGTACGCAGTCCGGGCACGCCGAAGGACTCGGCGAGGGCGACGTAGTCGGGGCGGGTGAGTTCGGTCGCCGTCGGCTGCCCGAAGGCGTCGGTCATGTACTCGCGCAGGATGCCGTAGCCGCCGTCGTCGACGATGAGCCAGGTGACGTTCAGGTCGTACTGGCGTGCGGTGGCCAGTTCGGCGACGGAGTACAGGGCGCCGCCGTCGCCGGAGACGGCCAGTACCGGGTGGGTGGGGTCGGCGGCCGCGGCGCCGAGGGCCGCCGGGAAGCCGTAGCCGAGGCCGCCGGCGCCCTGGGCGGAGTGCATGGTGTTGGGGGCCTTGGCGTCGAAGGCGGACCACGCCCAGTAGGCCAGGATGGTCATGTCCCAGAAGGAGGGGGCGCCGGACGGGAGGGCGTTGCGGACGGCGGCGAGGACGTCCTGTTCGAGGGTGAGTTCCTGGGACGCGATGCGCTCGCGGACCTGGTCCAGTACCGCTCGTACGCGCTCGGGGGCGGTCGGGTCGGTGCGCTCCTCCACCGTTTCGAGGAGGGCCTGGAGCGCGAGGCGGGCGTCGGCGTGGATACCGAGGGCCGGGTGGTTGGACTCCAGCTTGCCGAGGTCGGCCTCGATCTGGATCACCCGGCCGCGGGGGGCGAACGTGTGGTAGTTCGAGGAGAGTTCACCGAGGCCGGAGCCGACCACGAGGAGCACGTCGGCGTCCTGGAGGAAGTCCGTGGTGTGGCGGTCCTCCAGCCAGGACTGGAGGGAGAGGGGGTGCGTCCAGGGGAAGGCGCCCTTGCCGCCGAAGGTCGTGACGACGGGGGCCTGGAGCCGCTCGGCCAGCTGCCGCAGCTTCTTCGACGCGTCCGCGCGGACGACGCCCCCGCCCGCGATGATCGCGGGGCGTCGCGCGCTCGACAGCAAGTGGGCCGCCAGCGCCGTGAGTTCGGGGCGCGGGGGCAGTTCCTCGGGGAAGGTGTCGCCGCCCGTCACCACGGGGATCGGGGTTTCGGCCAGGAGGACGTCCTGCGGGATCTCCACCCACACCGGGCCGTGCGGGACGGTCAGTGCCGAGGTCCACGCCTCCGCGATCGCGGACGGGATCTGGGACTGGGTGCGCACGGTGTGGACGGACTTCACCACGCCACGGAAGGAGGCGGCCTGGTCGGGGAGTTCGTGCAGGTAGCCGTGGCGGCCGCCGCCGAGGCCCGCCGTGGGGACCTGGCTGCCGATCGCCAGGACGGGGGCGGAGGCCGCCCGCGCCTCCTGGAGCGCGGCCAGCGAGGTGAGCGCGCCGGGGCCGGTCGACAGCAGCAGCGGGGCCGCCTCGCCGGTGATCCGGCCGTACGCGTCGGCCGCGAAACCGGCGTTGTTCTCCACCCGCAGGCCGATGTAGCGCAGGTCGGAGCGGCGCAGCGCGTCGAACATGCCGAGGGCGTGCTGGCCGGGCAGGCCGAAGACGGTGGTCGCGCCGAGCCCGGCCAGGGTCTCCACGACCAGGTCTCCGCCGTTGCGTCCGGGGGGAGGGTTCAGCGCGGCCTCCGTCTGGGCGGTGGTCGGACGGAGCACCAGGTCGTGGTCGTGGGTCACTTGCTCTCGGTCTCCTGGTCCGTCGCGCGGGCCTGCGCGATCTGGCGGGACATGATGGTGGTCAGTTCGTACGCGGTGTGGGACGCCGCGACCGAGGTGATCTCGGCGTGGTCGTAGGCGGGGGCGACCTCGACGACGTCGGCCGAGACCAGGTTGCAGGATGCCAGGCCGCGCAGGATCTCCAGCAGTTCGCGGGAGGTCATGCCGCCGGCCTCGGGGGTGCCGGTGCCGGGGGCGTGGGCGGGGTCGAGGCAGTCGATGTCGATGGAGATGTACAGGGGGCGGTCGCCGATGCGCTGCCTCAGCTGGTCGGCGACCTCGTCGGCACCGCGGCGGTAGATGTCCGCCGACGTCACGATGCCGAAGCCCATCTTCTCGTCGTCGGTGAGGTCCTTCTTGCCGTACAGGGGGCCGCGGGTGCCGACGTGGGAGAGCGCGGAGGTGTCGAGGACGCCCTCCTCGACCGCGCGCCGGAAGGGGGTGCCGTGCGTGTACTCGGCGCCGAAGTAGGTGTCCCAGGTGTCCAGGTGGGCGTCGAAGTGGAGCAGGGCGACCGGGCCGTGCTTCTTGGCGACCGAGCGGAGCAGCGGCAGGGCGATGGTGTGGTCGCCGCCCAGGGTCATCAGGCGGGCGCCGGTGCCGAGGAGGTCGTCGGCGGCGGCCTCGATCGTCTCGACGGCCTCGTTGATGTGGAAGGGGTTCACGGCGATGTCGCCGCCGTCCGCGACCTGGGCGAGGGCGAACGGGGCGGCGTTCTGGGCCGGGTTGTAGGGGCGCAGCAGGCGGGAGGCCTCGCGGATGGCGTTGCCGCCGAAGCGGGCGCCGGGGCGGTAGGAGACGCCCGAGTCGAACGGAACGCCCACGACGGCGACGTCGGCGGCGCCGACCTCGTCCAGGCGGGGCAGCCGGGCGAAGGTCGCGGGGCCGGCGTACCGGGGGACACGGGAGGAGTCGACGGGACCGCGGG
The DNA here is from genome assembly GCF_044591655.1 of Streptomyces sp. BBFR51. Classification (NCBI taxonomy): domain Bacteria; kingdom Bacillati; phylum Actinomycetota; class Actinomycetes; order Kitasatosporales; family Streptomycetaceae; genus Streptomyces; species Streptomyces sp. BBFR51. The sequence goes on from NZ_CP172448.1 coordinate 3,139,151, forward strand.
GCGTCTCGTTGCTGCTCATGTACTGCCTTCCTTCTTACGCTTCGTCGCGTATGTACTGCTGCTGTCCGACTCTACTGGTGAGCCGGGACCGGCGGTTCGGGCGCGGTGTCGGGGGCCCGTCCGGCGAGACGTTCGCGCCAGGCGGTGAGGATCGCCTCGTCGGTGGGGCGGGTCGCCAGGGAGACGGCGACGTAGACGGCGAGGGAGGCGAGCAGGCCGTAGTAGACGGGCTCGTTGGCGAGGATGCCGTAGCCCGCCATCAGGCCGACGACCGCGAGTCCGCCGACGGCGACGGCGGCGAGGGCGCCCTGTGCGGTGCCGCGCTTCCACAGCAGTCCGCCGAGGATGGGGACGAGGAGGCCGCCGACGAGGAGGTTGTAGGCGACGGTGAGGGCCTCGACCACGTTGTTGAGGGCGATGGCGGTGCCGATGACGGCGAGGCCCATGACGAGGATGAACAGGCGGTTGCCCTTCACCTCGTCGTGCGCTTCGCCCTGTACGTCGCCGTGCTCGTCGTCCGTGCTGCGGATCACGCCGCGCAGTCGCGACCAGATGTCGTTGTTGGCGACGGTGGCGCAGGCGATGAGGGCTCCGGAGGAGGTGGACATCACGGCGGCCAGGGCGGCGGCCAGCACCAGTCCGCGTACGCCGACGGGGAGTTCGTCCTTGACGATGGTGGCGAAGGCGTCGTCGGGGCTTGCGAGCTTCGGGTAGAGGACCTTGGCGGCGGTGCCGATGACGGCGCCCGCGACGGCGTAGACGAGGCAGTAGGTGCCGGCGACGGTGCCGCCCCACTTCGCGGTGCGGTCGCTGCCCGCGGTGAAGACGCGCTGCCAGATGTCCTGACCGATGAGCATGCCGAAGGTGTAGATGAGGACATACGTGAAGATGGTCTCGCCGCCGACGCCCAGCGGGTCGAAGTACGAGGTGGGCAGCTGAGCCTTCATCTCGCCGAAGCCGCCGGCCTTGACGACGGCGATGGGCAGCAGCAGGAGCAGTACGCCGATGGTCTTCACCACGAACTGCACCATGTCGGTGAGCGTGATGGACCACATGCCGCCGAGCGTGGAGTAGGCGACGACGATGGAGCCGCCCAGGATGATCGCGAGGGTGCGGTTCACGTCGAAGAGGACGTCGAAGATGGTGGCGTAGGCGATGGTGGAGGTGACGGCCAGCATCAGGGTGTACGCCCACATGACGACGCCGGAGATGACGCCGGCCCGGCCGCCGTAGCGCAGGTCGAGCATCTCGGAGACGGTGTAGACCTTCAGGCGGGCGATGCGGGCCGAGAAGAAGACGGACAGGGCGAGCAGGCCGAGGCCGATGGTGACGACCATCCAGGCTCCGGAGAGTCCGTACTGGTAGCCGAGGCCGACGCCGCCGATGGTGGACGCGCCGCCGAGGACGATCGCGGCCATGGTGCCGGAGTACATCGCGGGGCCGAGGCGGCGGCCGGCGACGAGGAACTCGCTCTTGGACTTGGCGCGGCGCATGCCCCACCAGCCCATGGCCAGCATGCCGGCGAGGTAGACGACGATCACTGTGTAGTCGACGGCCGTGAGGGCCCTCCTTCGCGCACTCTCGACGGCGGGTCGTGCGGTGGTCGGGGTTGACACTAGGTGGCCGAAAAGCGACTGCGAAGTGTACGTTTCATCCACTTGGGATCGCTGGAATGGAGGAACCGTCCACCATGCAGGAGCCGGCCGCACCGCCCACTCCCCCGGTGTCCCTGGCGGCGCTGCTCTCCCGCGACGACCTGGGCCTGCGCCGGATCGCCGGGCCCCCGGCCGCCGACGTGAGGGTCCACTGGGCGCACACCTCGGAGATGTCCGACCCCTTTCCGTACCTGCTGGGCGGCGAGCTGCTGCTGACGGCGGGGGTGCACATCCCGCCCGGGGCGGGCGCGGCGTACTTCGGCGAGTACGTCTCGCGGATCGTGGCGGCGGGCGGCGCCGCGCTGGGCTTCGGGCTGGCGCCCGTATACGACACGGTGCCCGGGGCGCTGGTCGCGGCCTGCGAGGCGTCGGGGCTGGCGCTGGTGGAGGTGCCGCCGCGCACGACGTTCTCGGGCGTGGCCCGCGCGGTGTGGCAGCTGATGGCGCAGGCCAGGCTGGCCGAGCTGCGCCGGGTCTCGGAGGCTCAGCAGGGTCTGGCGACGGCGGCCGCGCGTCCTGACCCGGTGCCGTCGGTGCTGCGCCGGCTGGCCGCCCGGCTCGAGGGGCGGGCGGTGCTGTACGGACCGGACGGCGCGGAGATCGCTGCGGCGGGGCGGGAACCCGGGGAGGAGGTGCGGCGGGCGCTGGCCGAGCTGGCCCGGTTCGTCACCGGCCACGCCTCCACCACGGCCACGAACAGCGTCGCGGGCGCCCGGCTGGCCGCGTACGCCCTCGGCACCGGGCCGGGCTTCGTCCTCGGGATCGCGGCCCCGCAGCAGGAACCCGGGGACCACACCATCGCCTCGGTGGCCGCGGTCCTGCTCTCCCTGCTCACCGGCGAGCACCGCGGCGGCACGGGCGCGGCCCGCTCCTCGGCACTCGTGCGGCTGCTGCTGGGCGCCCGGCCCGAGGAAGTGGCGCCACTGCTCGGCTCACGGGACGGCGAGGGCCCCGCCCACTGGCACGTCGTGCACGCCCGCCCGACCGCCGGCCCCCCGGACCCCGTCTCCGCCTCAGCACTGGGCGCGGCCCTGGGCTCCCCGCTGGTCGACCCGTCCGGAGACGTCGTACGGGTACTCGTACCGGCGGCCCCCGAGGCAGCGTCAGGGTCAGCTTCCGGTGCGACGCCGAGTCCGGCGTCCGGGGAGGCTTCCGGGCCGGCGTCCGCGGCGACTTCCCGGCCCGGGGCCGGGGCGGCTTCCCGGTCGGCGTCCGGCGAGGCTTCCCGGTCCGCGGCCGGGGGCGCTTCCCGGTCCGCGACCGGGCCGACTTCCGGGTCCGCGGCCGAGCCGGCGTCCGGGTCCGCTTCCCGGTCGGCGGCCGGGCCGGCTTCCGGGTCCGCTTCCCGGTCGGCGTCCAGGGACGCTTCCCGGTCCGGGGCCGGGTCCGCGGCCGGGGCGGTCGCCGACGGCCGGGAACCGGCGTACGGTCCGGCGCCGCAGCCCGGCTGGACGCTCGGGGTCAGCGCGGCGGTCGCGCCCGCCGAGTGGGCGGTCGCCGACGCGCAGGCGGCCCGCGCGCTGGCGAGGGCGAGGGCGACGCGGGCGACGCTGGTGCGGCACCGCGACCGGCGCGCGTTCGCCGACCTCGTGCCCGACGGGGAGGCCGAGGCGCACGCGCGGGCGCTGCTCGCGCCGGTCGCGGCGACCCCCGCGCTCACCGAGACGCTGCGCGCCTGGCTGTCGCTGCACGGCAGCTGGGACCGTACCGCCGTCGCGCTGTCCGTGCACCGCAACACCGTGCGCCAGCGCATCGCCCGCTGCGCGGCCCTGCTGGAGGCGGACCTCGACGACCCGGACGTCCGGATGGAGCTGTGGTTCGCGCTGCGGCGCACGTGAGGGGGCGTGCCGAGGCGCGAGCGGGGCGTGACCCGCGTCCCAGCGGGTGACATGGCGGAGACTGACGCAGGCCGCTGCCCCACAATGGAGCCATGCCGATACCCGGGACACCCAGCCGCGCCGAACTCGCCGAGCACCTCGTCAGGACGCGTATCGCGGGCGACGTCGCCACGCCCCGCGAGAACAACCTCTCCCACTACCGGAAGCTGGCGAACGGCGACCGGGGCTTCTGGCTCGGCCTGGAGCTGCGCGACCGCTGGAGCGACGAGCAGGACGTGCTCGCGGTGATGGCGGAGCGCGTCGGCGTCAACGACGACCCGGAGTACCGGTACGGCCAGGACACCATCGACCCCGAGCTGACCGTGTCCGCGCTGGAGCGCATGGCGGGGCGGCTGCGCAAGGCCGCCGACGGGGGGCAGCGGGTGCTGTTCGCCACCGGCCACCCGGGCGGCCTGCTCGACGTGCACCGCGCCACGGCCGCCGCGCTGCGCGCCGCGGGCTGCGAGATCGTCGTGATCCCGGAGGGGCTGACGACGGAGGAGGGGTACGTCCAGCAGTTCGCGGACGTGGCGGTGCTGGAGCACGGCGCCTCGCTGTGGCACACCCACTCCGGCGAGCCGATGAAGGCGATCCTGACCGGCCTGGAGCGCGCCGGCCGCCCGCTGCCCGACCTGGTGGTGGCCGACCACGGCTGGGCGGGTTACGCCGGTCAGCACGGCGTGGACTCGCTCGGTTACGCGGACTGCAACGACCCGGCGCTCTTCCTCGCCGAGTCCGAGGGCACCCTCCAGGTCGCGATCCCGCTGGACGACCACGTGGTCAGCCCCCGCTACTACGACCCGATGACGGCGTACCTGCTGACGGAGGCGGGACTGAAGTAGCCCGTCGGCCCCGTCACGGCCAGGGGTTCAGCCCCTCCCGGCGGCGCTGCGCGAAACCCGGCGTCGGGTCCAGGTAGACCCGGCGCACGATCGGGAACTCCTCGCGCAGCCGCTGCTCGGCCCGCTCGCACGCCCACTCGATCTGCGCCGCCGTCGCCACGTCCCGGAAGTCGACCTTGGCGGCGACCAGCGCCTCCCGCGGCCCCTGCACGAGGGTGGTCAGCTCCAGTACGGCCTCGATGTGCTCGACGGCCACCAGTTCCGCCCGGATCCGCTCCCGCACGGTGCGGGGCAGCGGGCGGCCGACGAGGAACTCGGCGTTGGAGCGGCCCAGCACCCAGGCGACGTACAGCAGCAGGGCGCCGATGCACAGCGAGGCGACGCCGTCCCAGACGCCGGAGCCGCTGAGCTGCCCGCCGAGCAGTCCGCCCGCGGCCAGCAGCAGTCCGGCCAGCGCGGCGGAGTCCTCCATGACGACGGCCTTCACGGCGGTGTCCGGGGTGCGGCGCAGATAGCGGCCGAAGGAGACGCGGTGGTGGGCGGCCTCGCCGCGGACCTGTCTGAGGCCGGTGCGCAGCGAGTAGCCCTCCAGCACGAAGGCGACGGCCAGGACGATGTACGACACGAGCGGGTCGCCGAGGTCCTCGCCGTGGGTGAGTGTGTGGATGCCGTCGTAGAGGGAGAAGACCGCGCCGCCGACGAAGGTGGCGACGGCGGCGAGCAGCGCCCAGATGTAGCGCTCGGGTCCGTGGCCCAGGGGGTGGTCCTCGTCGGCGGGGCGCACGCTGCGTTTGAGCGAGGTCAGCAGCAGCACCTCGGTGACGGTGTCGGCGACCGAGTGCGCGGCCTCGGACAGCATCGCGCTGGATCCGCTGATCACACCGGCGACCGCCTTGGCGACGGCGATGCCCAGATTGGCGAAGGCGGCGACGAGCACCGTGAAGGTGCTGTCGCCGCCGCCGTTCTTCGCGTCCGCTGTGTCCCCTGTCTCCGCCATGCCCCTCAGTGTTCCCGAGGGACGCGCACCACGCCTTCCTGGACGACCGAGACGGCGAGCCGCCCGTCCTGCGTGTGGATGCGGGCCTGGCCGAGGCCCCGGCCGCCGGACGCGGACGGCGACTGCTGGTCGTACAACAGCCATTCGTCGGCGCGGAAGGGCCGGTGGAACCACATGGCGTGGTCCAGCGAGGCCCCGACGACGTCCCCGACGGCCCAGCCGCCGCGGCCGTGCGCGAGCAGGACCGAGTCGAGGAGGGTCATGTCGGAGACGTAGGTGGCGAGGACGACGTGCAGGAGGGGTGTGTCGACGGCACCGCCCAGTTTGCCGTTGGTGCGGAACCACACCTGGGAGTGCGGCTCGCGCGGGGTGCCGAAGTCGCCGTACGGCGGGTCGTCGACGTGGCGCAGGTCGACGGCCGCGCGGGCCTCCAGGAACCGTTCGACGGTCTCGGCGGGCAGGTGCGGATAGCCGCGCAGCCGTTCCTCGCCGGTGGGGAGGGTCGCCGGGTCCGGTGCGGGCGGCATCGGGGCCTGGTGGTCGAGGCCCTCCTCGTACGTCTGGAAGGACGCCGACAGGGTGAAGATCGGTTTGCCGTGCTGGACGGCGACCACGCGGCGGGTGGTGAAGGAGCGGCCGTCGCGCAGGCGGTCGACGTTGTAGACGATGGGGGCGCCGGGGTCGCCGGGGCGCAGGAAGTACGCGTGCAGGGAGTGCGCGTGCCGGTCCTCGGGGACGGTGCGCCCGGCGGCGACCATGGCCTGGGCGGCCACCTGCCCGCCGAAGACCCGGGGGACGACGGCGGAGCGGGAGTGGCCGCGGTAGATGTCCTCCTCGATCCGCTCGAGGTCGAGCAGGTCGAGGAGGGACTGGAGTGCTTCGCTCATGTCCTGGAGACCCTGAAGATCCGCGGTCTACAGGCCCATGTTCTTCGCGATGATCATCTTCATGACCTCGCTGGTGCCGCCGTAGATGCGGTTGACGCGGTTGTCCGCGTACAGGCGGGCGATCGGGTACTCGTTCATGTAGCCGTAGCCGCCGTGCAGCTGGAGGCAGCGGTCGATGACGCGGTGGGCGACCTCGGTGCAGAACAGCTTGGCGGACGCGGCCTCGGCGGGGGTGAGTTCACCGGCGTCCAGGGCCTCGGTGGCGCGGTCGGCGACGGCCTCGGCGGCGTCCACCTCGGCCTGGCAGGCGGCCAGCTCGAACTTGGTGTTCTGGAAGTGGGCGACCGGCTTGCCGAAGACGGTGCGGTCCTGGACGTACTGCTTGGCGAACCGGACGGCGGCCTTGGCCTGGGCGTAGGCGCCGAAGGCGATGCCCCAGCGCTCGGAGGCCAGGTTGTGGCCGAGGTAGGAGAAGCCCGTGTTCTCCTCGCCGAGCAGGTCCTCGACGGGGACCTTGACGTCGACGAAGGCCAGCTCGGCGGTGTCGGAGGTGCGCAGGCCGAGCTTGTCGAGCTTGCGGCCGACCGAGTAGCCCTCGGACTTGGTGTCCACGGCGAACAGGGATATGCCGTGGCGGCGGTCCTCGGCCGTGGGCGCGTCGGTGCGGGCGCAGACGATGACCTTGTCGGCGTGCACGCCGCCGGTGATGAAGGTCTTGGCGCCGTTGAGGACGTAGTGGGTGCCGTCCTCGGAGAGCTTGGCGGTGGACTTCATGCCGGCGAGGTCGGAACCGGTGCCGGGCTCCGTCATCGCGATGGCCCACATCTCCTCGCCGGTGACGAACTTCGGCAGGAAGCGCTTCTTCTGCTCGTCGGTGGCCAGCATGTTGATGTAGGGCAGGGCGAGCAGCACGTGGACGCCGGAGCCGCCGAACTGGACGCCCGCGCGGGCGGTCTCCTCGTACAGGACGGCCTCGAACTTGTGGCTGTCCATGCCCGCGCCGCCGAACTCCTCGGGCACGTTGATGCCGAAGATGCCCAGCTCGCCGAGCTTGTGGTAGAACTCGCGCGGCGCCTGGCCCGCGGCGAACCACTCGTCGTAGACGGGGACGACCTCGGCCTCGATGAAGGCGCGGAGGGTCTCCCGGAACGCCTCGTGGTCCTCGTTGAACACCGTACGGCGCACCGCGCCACCTCCAGGGTACGTATCTAAGCGCTTGCTCAGACTTCACCGTACCGGCGGGTAGACAGAGGCGTCCAGGGTGGGAGGTGGGTAACCCTCGTCACTCCCCGCTCCCCTCACCGCAACGCGCCCCCTCACTGCGCCCCCACCGCCGCGAACGCCCCCCGTGCCATCCGGTGCAGGAGTGCCGCCGTGACCGCGCGGCCCGGCAGGGCGCCGGGGCGGCCCAGGTGCGGGGTGGAGTTCAGGAGGCCGAAGACCGAGTGGACCGCGGAGCGGGCGGCGGGCTCGGCGACGGCCGGGTAGACCTCGCGGAGCACCCCGACCCACAGCTCGACGTACTGCCGCTGCAACTGCCGCACCATCTTGCGGTCGGTGTCCCGCAGGCGGTCCAGCTCGCGGTCGTGCAGGGTGATGAGCGGGCGGTCGTCGAGCGCGAAGTCGATGTGGCCCTCGATGAGCGAGTCGAGTACCGCGTCGGAGCCGGTCGCCGCACCCGCCTCCGCCAGCCGCCGCTTCGCCCCGGTGAGCAGCGAGTCGCTGATCCCGACCAGCAGCTCGGCGAGCATCGCGTCCTTGCCCGCGAAGTGCCGGTACAGCCCGGGTCCGCTGATGCCGACCGCGGCGCCTATCTCGTCGACGCCGACCCCGTGGAAGCCGCGCTCGGCGAAGAGCCGGGCGGCCTCCTTGAGGATCTGCTCGCGGCGGGTCGGGGCGTCGGTTCTGGTGGCCATGGAGTCAATTCTAGACAGGCGGGTTAGCGGTCGTTAACCTGAGGGAAACGCGTTAACGCTCATTAACTGGTCGACCACTGGTGAGGGGACCGCAGGATGCACGAGGCACCGGAGATGACGACGGCGGCTGATCCCGCGTCCGAATCCTTTCGGGCCAACGAGGAGGCGCACGGCGTCCTCGTTCAGGAGCTGCGCGGCAAGCTCGCGGCGGCCCGGCTCGGCGGCGGGGAGCGGGCGCGGGCCCGGCACACCGCGCGCGGCAAACTGCTGCCGCGCGACCGCGTGGACACACTGCTCGATCCGGGCTCGCCCTTCCTGGAGCTGGCGCCGCTCGCGGCCGACGGGCTCTACGACGGAGCGGCCCCGGCGGCCGGAGTCATCGCCGGGATCGGGCGGGTGAGCGGCCGGGAGTGCGTGATCGTCGCCAACGACGCCACCGTCAAGGGCGGCACGTACTACCCGATGACCGTGAAGAAGCACCTGCGGGCACAGGAGGTGGCGCTGGAGAACCGGCTGCCGTGCCTGTACCTGGTCGACTCGGGAGGCGCGTTCCTGCCGATGCAGGACGAGGTCTTCCCGGACCGCGAGCACTTCGGGCGGATCTTCTACAACCAGGCCCGGATGTCCGGCGCCGGCATCCCGCAGATCGCCGCCGTCCTCGGCTCCTGCACGGCGGGCGGCGCGTACGTCCCGGCGATGAGCGACGAGGCGGTGATCGTCCGCAATCAGGGCACGATCTTCCTGGGCGGACCGCCGCTGGTGAAGGCGGCCACCGGCGAGGTGGTCACGGCGGAGGAGCTGGGCGGCGGCGAGGTCCACTCCCGGGTCTCGGGCGTGACCGACCACCTGGCCGAGGACGACGCGCACGCCCTGCGGATCGTGCGGCAGATCGTCTCCACCCTGCCGGAGCGCGGCACGCTCCCCTGGGGCGTCGAGCAGGCCGTCGAGCCGAAGGTGGACCCGCAGGGGCTGTACGGCGCGGTCCCGGTCGACTCCCGCACCCCCTACGACGTCCGCGAGGTCATCGCGCGCGTGGTGGACGGCTCCCGGTTCGCCGAGTTCAAGTCCGAGTACGGGCAGACCCTGGTCACCGGCTTCGCCCGCGTCCACGGCCACCCCGTCGGCATCGTCGCCAACAACGGCATCCTGTTCTCCGAGTCGGCCCAGAAGGGCGCCCACTTCATCGAGCTGTGCGACCAGCGCGGCATCCCGCTGGTCTTCCTCCAGAACATCTCCGGGTTCATGGTGGGCAGGGACTACGAGGCCGGTGGCATCGCCAAGCACGGCGCCAAGATGGTGACGGCGGTGGCGTGCACGCGGGTGCCCAAGCTGACGGTGGTCGTCGGCGGGTCGTACGGCGCCGGGAACTACTCGATGTGCGGGCGGGCGTATTCGCCGCGCTTCCTGTGGATGTGGCCCAACGCCAAGATCTCCGTCATGGGCGGCGAGCAGGCCGCGTCCGTGCTGGCCACGGTGAAGCGGGACCAGCTGGAGGCGCGCGGCGAGGAGTGGCCGGCCGAGGAGGAGGAGACCTTCAAGGCACCGATCCGCGCCCAGTACGAGAGCCAGGGCAACGCCTACTACGCGACCGCCCGCCTGTGGGACGACGGGGTCATCGAGCCCGCCGACACCCGGCAGGTGCTGGGTCTGGCCCTGACCGCGTGTGCCAACGCGCCGCTGGGCGAGCCCCGGTTCGGCGTCTTCCGGATGTGAGGAGGGGACTTCGATGGGAAGCGCGACGGGCAACGCCATGGGGAGCTTGATGTTCGACACGGTACTGGTGGCCAACCGCGGTGAGATCGCGGTGCGGGTCGTCCGGACGCTGCGCTCGATGGGCGTGCGTTCGGTGGCGGTCTTCTCCGACGCCGACGCGGACGCGCGGCACGTACGGGAGGCCGACGAGGCGGTACGGATCGGCCCGGCGCCCGCGACGGAGAGCTATCTGTCCGTCGAGCGGCTGCTGGAGGCGGCGGCCCGGACGGGGGCGCAGGCCGTGCACCCGGGGTACGGCTTCCTCGCCGAGAACGCCGGTTTCGCGCGGGCCTGCGAGGAGGCGGGGCTGGTCTTCATCGGGCCGGGCGCCGACGCCATCGCCCTGATGGGCGACAAGATCCGCGCCAAGGAGACGGTGAAGGCGGCCGGGGTGCCGGTGGTGCCCGGCTCCAGCGGCAGCGGGCTCACGGACGAGCAGCTCGCCGACGCCGCCCGCGAGATCGGGATGCCGGTGCTGCTCAAACCGTCGGCCGGCGGGGGCGGCAAGGGCATGCGGCTGGTGCGGGACGCCGCCGTGCTCGCCGACGAGATCGCCGCCGCCCGCCGGGAGGCCCGCGCCTCCTTCGGCGACGACACGCTGCTGGTGGAGCGGTGGATCGACCGGCCCCGGCACATCGAGATCCAGGTGCTGGCCGACGGCCACGGGAACGTGGTGCACCTGGGCGAGCGCGAGTGCTCGCTCCAGCGCCGGCACCAGAAGGTGATCGAGGAGGCGCCGAGCGTGCTCCTGGACGAGGCGACCCGCGCCGCGATGGGCGAGGCGGCCGTGCAGGCGGCCCGCTCCTGCGGCTACCGGGGCGCGGGCACGGTGGAGTTCATCGTGCCGGGCAGCGACCCCTCCCAGTACTACTTCATGGAGATGAACACCCGTCTCCAGGTCGAGCACCCGGTGACCGAGCTGGTCACGGGCCTGGACCTGGTGGAGTGGCAGCTCCGGGTGGCGGCGGGCGAGCCGCTCGGCATCGTGCAGGAGGACGTCCGGCTGACCGGGCACGCGATCGAGGCCCGCCTGTGCGCCGAGGACCCCTCGCGGGGCTTCCTCCCCTCCGGCGGCACGGTGCTGCGGCTGCGCGAGCCCGAGGGCGACGGCGTGCGCACCGACTCGGGGCTCAGCGAGGGCACCGAGGTCGGCAGCCTGTACGACCCGATGCTGTCCAAGGTGATCGCCTACGGCCCCGACCGGGAGACCGCGCTGCGCAGGCTCCGGGCGGCCCTGGCCGGGACGGTCACGCTCGGCGTGCAGACGAACGCCGGGTTCCTGCGGCGGCTGCTCGCGCACCCGGCGGTGGTGGCGGGCGACCTGGACACCGGGCTGGTGGAGCGGGAGGTGGACGGCCTGGTCTCCACGGACGTGCCGGAGGAGGTGTACGAGGCGGCGGCGGCCGTACGGCTGGAGGCGCTGCGCCCGCGCGGTGACGGCTGGACGGACCCGTTCTCGGTGCCGAACGGCTGGCGCACCGGGGGCGAGCCGAAGCCCGTCGCCTTCCCGCTGCGTGCGCCGGGACTCGAACCCGTCACGCACACCCCGCGCGGCACCCACACCGTCACCGACGACCGGGTCGCCGTCACCCTGGACGGCGTCCGGCACACCTTCCACCGCGCCGCCGACTGGATCGGCCGTGACGGCGACGCCTGGCACGTGCGCGACCACGACCCGGTCGCCGCCTCCCTCACCCGGGCGGCGCACGCGGGCGCCGACTCGCTGACCGCGCCGATGCCGGGCACGGTGACGGTGGTGAAGGTCGCCGTCGGCGACGAGGTGAGCGCGGGCCAGAGCCTGCTGGTGGTGGAGGCGATGAAGATGGAGCACGTCATCTCCGCCCCGCACGCGGGCACCGTCGCCGAGCTGGACGTGGCGCCCGGCACCACGGTCGCCATGGACCAGGTGCTCGCGGTCATCACCCCCGCCGACGACGCGAAGGACGCGCAGAACGCACAGGACGTGAAGGACGTGAAGGACGTGAAGGACGTGAAGGAGGAGACGGCATGAACGCCCCGGAGCCGGCCCTGCCGATGACCGTGCCGGCCGACGGCCTGCCCGCCCGCGTCCGTATCCACGAGGTCGGCGCGCGCGACGGACTGCAGAACGAGAAGGCGACCGTCCCCACGGTCGTCAAGGCGGAGTTCGTCCGCCGCCTGGCCGACGCGGGCCTGACCACCATCGAGGCGACGAGCTTCGTCCACCCGAAGTGGGTCCCCCAGTTGGCGGACGCCGAGGAGCTGTACCCGGCGGTGTCCGACCTGCCGGTGTCGCTGCCGGTCCTGGTGCCCAACGAGCGCGGCCTGGACCGGGCGCTGGCGCTGGGCGCCCGGAGCGTGGCGGTCTTCGCCAGCGCCACCGAGTCCTTCGCCAAGGCCAACCTCAACCGCACGCTGGACGAGGCGCTGGCCATGTTCGAGCCGGTGGTGGCCCGGGCGAAGGACGCGGACGGCATCCGCGTACGGGGCTATCTGTCGATGTGCTTCGGCGACCCGTGGGAGGGCCCGGTGCCCGTCCCGCAGGTGGTGCGGGTCTGCCGGGCCCTGCTGGACATGGGCTGCGACGAACTGAGCCTCGGCGACACCATCGGGGTGGCGACCCCGGGGCACGTGAGCGCCCTGCTGACCGCGCTGGGCGAGGCCGGTGTCCCCGTGGACCGGATCGGCGTCCACTTCCACGACACCTACGGCCAGGCCCTGTCCAACACCCTCACCGCCCTGCGGCACGGCGTGACGACCGTCGACGCCTCCGCCGGCGGCCTCGGCGGCTGCCCCTACGCGAAGTCCGCCACCGGCAATCTCGCCACCGAAGACCTCGTGTGGATGCTGCGCGGCCTCGGCATCGACACCGGGGTCGACCTCGGCCGTCTCGTCGCCACAAGCGTCTGGATGGCCGCCCACCTGGGCCGACCCAGCCCGTCCCGCACCGTACGAGCCCTCTCCCACCAGGAGTCGTGAACGACATGGACCACAAGCTCTCCCCCGAACTGGAAGAACTGCGCCGCACGGTCGAACAGTTCGCGCACGACGTGGTGGCGCCGAAGATCGGCGACTTCTACGAGCGGCACGAGTTCCCGTACGAGATCGTCCGCGAGATGGGCCGCATGGGGCTGTTCGGGCTGCCGTTCCCGGAGGAGTACGGCGGCATGGGCGGCGACTACTTCGCGCTGGGCGTGGCCCTGGAGGAGCTGGCCCGGGTCGACTCGTCGGTGGCGATCACGCTGGAGGCGGGCGTCTCGCTGGGCGCGATGCCGGTCCACCTGTTCGGCACCGAGGAGCAGAAGCGCGAGTGGCTGCCCCGGCTGTGCTCGGGCGAGATCCTGGGCGCGTTCGGCCTGACCGAGCCGGACGGCGGCAGCGACGCGGGCGCGACCCGCACGACGGCCCGCCTGGACGAGGCGACGAACGAATGGGTCATCAACGGCACCAAGTGCTTCATCACCAACTCGGGCACGGACATCACGGGCCTGGTGACGGTCACGGCGGTCACCGGCCGCAAGCCGGACGGACGTCCCCTGATCTCGGCGATCATCGTCCCGTCGGGCACCCCGGGCTTCACGGTGGCCGCCCCGTACTCGAAGGTCGGCTGGAACGCCTCGGACACCCGTGAGCTGTCCTTCGCCGACGTCCGGGTCCCGGCGGCGAACCTGCTGGGCGAGCGGGGCCGGGGCTACGCGCAGTTCCTGCGCATCCTGGACGAGGGCCGGGTGGCCATCGCGGCGCTGGGCACGGGGCTCGCGCAGGGCTGTGTGGACGAGTCGGTCGCCTATGCGAAGGAACGTCACGCCTTCGGCAAGCCCATCGGCGCCAACCAGGCCATCCAGTTCAAGATCGCCGACATGGAGATGAAGGCGCACACCTCCCGCCTCGCCTGGCGCGACGCGGCCTCGCGCCTGGTGACGGGCGAGCCCTTCAAGAAGGAGGCGGCGCTGGCGAAGCTGTACTCGTCGACGGTCGCCGTGGACAACGCCCGGGAGGCCACGCAGATCCACGGCGGCTACGGCTTCATGAACGAGTACCCGGTGGCCCGCATGTGGCGGGACGCGAAGATCCTGGAGATCGGCGAGGGCACCAGCGAGGTCCAGCGGATGCTGATCGCACGGGAGTTGGGGCTGGTGAGCTGAGGCTCGCACACCGCGGGGGTGGGGCCGCGACGGCCCCACCCCTGGACAAGATCTGAGGTTAGGCTAACCTACCTTCGAATTGTCCCGCAGAGCGCGACGCTCCGCACCGTTCGAAGGCAGCCACCACCATGTCCAACGCCAGAGTCACCCACCCGACCCGCCGCGGAATCCTCGCCGCCGGCGGCGCCCTCGGCCTCGGTGCCGTGCTCGCGGCCTGCGGGGACGACGACGCGAAGAGCGGTGGTTCGGGCGACGGGACGGACGCTGCGAAGTCCGGCCCCTGGTCCTTCAAGGACGACCGCGGCACGACCGTGAAGCTGGACGAGGTGCCGACGAGCATCGTCGCCTTCACGGGTGTCGCCGCCGCCCTCTTCGACTACGGCGTCCAGGTCAAGGGCGTCTTCGGGCCCACCACGACCAAGGACGGCAAGCCCGACGTCCAGGCCGGCGACCTCGACGTCGACAAGGTCACCGTCCTCGGCAACGAGTGGGGCAAGCTCAGCGTCGAGAAGTACGCGGCCCTCGCCCCCGAGGTGCTCGTCACCACGACCTTCGACACCGCTGGCACCCTGTGGTCCGTCCCGGAGGAGTCCAAGGACAAGGTCGCCAAGCTCGCCCCGAGCGTGGCGATCTCGGTCTTCGACCGCCAGCTCACCAAGCCGCTCCAGCGCATGTGGGAGCTGGCGGAGTCGCTCGGCGCGGACATGAAGGCCAAGAAGGTCACCGACGCCAAGGCCGCCTTCGACAAGGCCGCCGCCCGGCTGCGCGCGGCCGCCAAGGCCAGGCCCGAGATCAGGGTACTGGCCGGCTCCGCGAGCCCCGACCTGTTCTACGTCTCCGGCACCAACCTCTCCGTGGACCTGGAGTACTTCAAGGCCCTCGGCGTGAACTTCGTCGAGCCCTCCGAGGCTGCCAAGAAGGCCACCGGCGGCTGGTTCGAGTCCCTGAGCTGGGAGAACGTCGACAAGTACCCGGCCGACGTCATCATCATGGACGACCGCGCCTCGACCATCCAGCCCGCGGACATCTCCGAGGGCACCTGGAAGCAGCTCCCCGCGGTCAAGGCCGGCCAGGTCATCGCCCGCTCCCCCGAGCCGATCCTGTCCTACGACAAGTGCACGCCGCTGCTTGACAACCTGGCCGAGGCGATCGAGAACGCCAAGAAGGTCGGCTGACCCACCACCTTTCTCCGGAGCCCCTCATGACGACGGCCGTAGCCGCCCCGTTCCGCTTCTTCTCCCTCAGGGTCGCAGGGACGATGCGGCTCGGCCCGTCCCTGGCCCGCGTCACCTTCGCGGGGCCCGACCTGCGCGCCTTCCACTCCGACGGCCTCGACCAGTCGCTGTCGCTGTTCCTGCCGCACCCGGGGCAGGCGGAGCCCGCGGTACCCGTCGAGCTGGGCGACAGCTGGTGGCAGGGCTGGCGTGAACTGCCGGACGACGTACGGGCGGTGATGCGCTCGTACACGCTCAGGGCGCTGCGCCGCGGCCCCGGCGGGCACACTGCCGAGATCGACGTCGACTTCGTGCTGCACGGCGTCGAGCCGGGGTCGGCGCTCCAGGCGGGTCCCGCCGCCCGCTGGGCCGCCGAGGCCACCGCCGGCGACCGGGTCCTGCTGCTCGGCCCGGCGGTCGCCGAGAACCGGGCGATCCGCTTCCGGCCGCCCGAGGACACCGACCTGGTGGTGATCTGGGGCGACGAGACCGCCGTACCGGCCGCCTGCGCCATCGTGGAGTCCCTGCCGGCCGGCACCCGCGCGCGGGTCTGGCTGGAGGTGCCGCACGCCGAGGACGTGCAGGAAGTGACGACCGCGGCGGACGCCGAGGTCACCTGGCTGGTCAAGGAGGCCGCCGGCGGTCCCGAGACGGCCCTCGCCGCCCTCCGCGCCGCCGGACTCCCGCCCGCCGGGCAGCCGTACGTCTGGCTCGCCGGCGAGTCCGGGTGCGTCAAGGCGCTGCGCCGGCACTTCGTGGGCGAGCGCGGCGTCGACCGCCGCCGGGTCACCTTCGTGGGCTACTGGCGCCAGGGACTGACAGAGGAACAGCTCCGCGAGCGGGGCTGACGACCGGACACACGGGGCGCCAGTGACGGTGGTCACGCACAGGCATGTGTTCGAGCCGTCCAAGTTAGGTTAGGCTCACCTAAGTTGAATCAAGGGTTCCGGGTCTGCCCATGCCCGCCCCCCCCTCTCGGCCCGTCCCCAACCGGAGGACCTCCGCATGCGTTCGCACCTGCTCAACGACACCACTACGGAGCACTACCGCCGCTCCGTGATCGAAGGAGTCGAGCGGGTGGCCGCCAAACTCGCCACCACCGACCGCCCGTTCACCGGCGTCACCGCCGACGCCCTCTCCCCCCGCATCGACGGGATCGACCTCGACCGGCCCCTGCACGACACGGCCGCGGTCCTCGACGAGCTGGAGGACGTCTACCTCCGTGACGCCGTCTACTTCCACCACCCCCGCTACCTCGCCCACCTCAACTGCCCCGTGGTCATCCCGGCGGTGCTGGGCGAGGCCGTACTGTCCGCCGTCAACTCCTCCCTGGACACCTGGGACCAGTCGGCCGGCGGCACGCTCATCGAGCGGAAACTGATCGACTGGACCACCGCCCGGATCGGCCTCGGCCCCGCCGCCGACGGCGTGTTCACCTCCGGCGGCACGCAGTCCAACCTCCAGGCGCTGCTGCTGGCCCGCGAGGAGGCGAAGGCCGAGAGCCTCGCCGACCTCAGGATCTTCGCCTCCGAGGTCAGCCACTTCAGCGTGCGGAAGTCGGCGAAACTGCTCGGTCTCGGCCCCGACGCCGTCGTCTCGATCCCCGTCGACCACGACAAGCGCCTGCAGACCGTCGCCCTCGCCCGTGAGCTGGAGCGCTGCGCGAAGGACGGCCTCGTCCCCATGGCCGTCGTCGCCACCGGCGGCACCACCGACTTCGGCTCCATCGACCCGCTGCCGGAGATCGCCGGGCTGTGCGAGCAGTACGGCGTGTGGATGCACGTCGACGCGGCCTACGGCTGCGGGCTGCTCGCCTCCCTGAAGTACCGGGACCGCCTCACCGGCATCGAGCGGGCCGACTCGGTCACCGTGGACTACCACAAGTCCTTCTTCCAGCCGGTGAGTTCGTCCGCCGTGCTGGTCCGGGACTCGGCCACCCTGCGCCACGCCACCTACCACGCGGAGTACCTCAACCCGCGCCGCATGGTGCAGGAACGTATCCCCAACCAGGTGGACAAGTCCCTCCAGACGACCCGCCGCTTCGACGCGCTCAAGCTGTGGATGACGCTGCGCGTGATGGGTGCCGACGGCATCGGCCGGCTCTTCGACGAGGTGTGCGACCTCGCCGTCGAGGGCTGGAAACTGCTCGCCGCCGACCCGCGCTTCGACGTGGTGGTCGAACCGTCGCTGTCCACGCTGGTCTTCCGCTGCATCCCGGCGGCCGTCACCGACCCCGCCGAGATCGACCGCGCCAACCTGTACGCGCGCAAGGCCCTGTTCGCCTCCGGCGACGCCGTGGTCGCGGGCACCAAGGTGGCCGGGCGCCACTACCTGAAGTTCACCCTGCTCAACCCCGAGACGACCACGGCCGACATCGCCGCCGTCCTCGACCTGATCGCCGGCCACGCCGAGCAGTACCTGGGAGAGTCCCTTGACCGCGCATCCTGAGTCCGCGCTTCCTGAAGCCAGCGCCGCGTACGACTTCGTGGGCATCGGCCTCGGCCCCTTCAACCTCGGCCTCGCCTGCCTCACCGAGCCCGTCGCCGAGCTGAACGGCGTCTTCCTGGAGTCCAAGCCCGACTTCGAGTGGCACGCCGGCATGTTCCTGGACGGCGCCCACCTCCAGACCCCGTTCATGTCGGACCTGGTCACGCTCGCCGATCCGACCTCCCCGTACTCCTTCCTCAACTACCTGAAGGAGAAGGGCCGGCTGTACTCCTTCTACATCCGGGAGAACTTCTACCCGCTGCGCGTCGAGTACGACGACTACTGCCGCTGGGCCGCCAACAAACTGAGCAGCGTCCGCTTCTCCACGACGGTCACCGAGGTCACGTACGACGAGCGCGAGGAGCTGTACGCCGTAGCGACCACCGCAGGCGACACCTACCGGGCCCGCCGCCTCGTCCTCGGCACCGGCACCCCGCCGCACATCCCCGACGCCTGCCGGGGCCTGGCGGGCGACTTCCTCCACAACTCCCGGTACGTCCAGCACCGTGCGGAGCTGGTCAAGAAGAAGTCGATCACGCTGGTCGGCAGCGGCCAGTCCGCCGCCGAGATCTACCACGACCTGCTCGGCGAGATCGACGTCCACGGCTACCAGCTCAACTGGGTGACCCGCTCCCCGCGCTTCTTCCCCCTCGAATACACCAAGCTCACCCTCGAGATGACCTCCCCGGAGTACGTGGACTACTACCACGCGCTGCCCGAGGACACCCGCTACCGCCTCACGGCCGAGCAGAAGGGCCTGTTCAAGGGCATCGACGGCGACCTGATCAACGAGATCTTCGACCTGCTCTACCAGAAGAAGCTCGCCGGTCCGGTCCCCACCCGCCTGCTCACCAACTCGGCGCTGACAAGCGCCCGGTACGCGGACGGCACGTACACGCTGGGGTTCCGCCAGGAGGAGCAGGACACGGACTTCGAGATCGACACCGAGGGCCTGGTGCTCGCCACCGGCTACCGGTACACCGAGCCGGAGTTCCTCAAGCCCGTCCGCGACCGGCTGCGCTACGACTCCCACGGCAACTTCGACATCGCCCGCAACTACGCCGTGGACGTCACGGGAGGCGGCGTGTTCCTGCAGAACGCGGGAGTCCACACGCACAGCGTCACCAGCCCCGACCTGGGCATGGGCGCCTACCGCAACAGCTGCATCGTCCGGGAGCTGCTCGGCCGCGAGTACTACCCGGTCGAGAAGACGATCGCGTTCCAGGAGTTCTCCATATGAGCACGGCCACCACCGCAATCGGCGCGCTGACCCTGCGCCCCCTCGACCCGCTGCACGACGCCGAGCTGCTGCACGGCTGGCTCACCCACCCCAAGTCCGCGTACTGGATGATGCAGGACGCCAAGCTGGTGGACGTCGAGCGGGCGTACATGGAGCTGGCCGCCGACGAGCACCAGGAGGCCCACCTCGGCCTGCACGACGGGGTCCCCGCCTTCCTGATGGAGCGCTACGACCCGGTCCACCGCGAGCTGGTCGGGCTGTACGAGCCCGAGCCGGGCGACGTCGGCATGCACTTCCTGGTCGCCCCCACCGACCGGCCGGTACACGGCTTCACCCGCGCCGTGCTCACCACGGTCATGGCCGAACTCTTCGCCGACCCGGCCACCACACGGGTCGTCGTCGAACCGGACGTCACCAACACCGCCGTCCACGCCCTGAACGCAGCCGTCGGATTCGTGCCCGAGCGCGAGATCCAGAAGCCGGAGAAGAAGGCGTTGCTGAGCTTCTGCACCCGTGAGCAGTTCGAGAGGGCGGTGTCCGCATGAGCCTCGCCGACGCCGTCGCCCACCTCTCCCCCGAACGTTGGGAGCGGGCCAACCGCCTCCTCGTCCGCAAGGCGCTGGCCGAGTTCACGCACGAGCGGCTGATCACGCCGGAGCACTCCACAGGCGACACGTACGTCGTCCGCAGCGACGACGGCCTGACCCGCTACCGCTTCACCGCGACCGTCCGCGCCCTGGACCACTGGCAGGTGGACGCCGACTCGATCACCCGCCACCGCGACGGGAGCGAACTCCCGCTCGCCGCACTGGACTTCTTCATCGAGCTGAAGGAGTCGCTGGGCCTGAGCGAGGAGATCCTGCCCGTCTACCTGGAGGAGATCTCCTCCACCCTCTCCGGCACCTGCTACAAGCTCACCAAGCCGCAGCTCACCTCCGCCGAGCTGGCGCGGGCCGGCTTCCAGGCCGTCGAGACCGGCATGACCGAGGGCCACCCCTGCTTCGTCGCCAACAACGGGCGGCTCGGCTTCGGCGTCCACGAGTACCTGTCGTACGCCCCCGAGACCGCGAGCCCGGTCCGCCTGGTGTGGCTGGCCGCGCACCGCTCGCGGGCGGCGTTCACGGCGGGCGTGGGCATCGAGTACGAGTCCTTCGTAC
Organism: Streptomyces sp. BBFR51; assembly: GCF_044591655.1. Classification (NCBI taxonomy): domain Bacteria; kingdom Bacillati; phylum Actinomycetota; class Actinomycetes; order Kitasatosporales; family Streptomycetaceae; genus Streptomyces; species Streptomyces sp. BBFR51. The sequence continues at coordinate 3,159,299 of NZ_CP172448.1, forward strand.
GGGACGAGCTGGGCGAGGGGACCGTCGACCGCTTCCACCGCGTGCTGCGCGAGCGCGGCCTGGACCCGGCCGACTACTTTTTCATCCCGGTCCACCCCTGGCAGTGGTGGAACAAGCTCACCGTCACCTTCGCCGCCGAGGTCGCCCGCGGGCACCTGGTCTGCCTCGGCGAGGGCGACGACGAGTACCTGGCCCAGCAGTCCATCCGCACCTTCTTCAACGCCTCGCACCCCGAGAAGCACTATGTGAAGACGGCCCTGTCCGTCCTCAACATGGGCTTCATGCGCGGTCTGTCGGCGGCGTACATGGAGGCCACCCCGGCCATCAACGACTGGCTGGCCCAGCTCATCGAGGGCGACCCGGTGCTGAAGTCGACGGGGCTGAGCATCATCCGGGAGCGGGCGGCCGTGGGCTACCGGCACCTGGAGTACGAGCGGGCCACCGACCGCTACTCGCCGTACCGCAAGATGCTGGCGGCGCTGTGGCGGGAGAGCCCGGTCCCGTCCCTCCAGGACGGGGAGTCCCTCGCCACCATGGCCTCCCTCGTCCACGTCGACCACGAGGGCGCCTCCTTCGCGGGCGCGCTGATCGAGCGGTCCGGGCTGACGCCCACCGAGTGGCTGCGGCACTACCTGCGGGCCTACTACGTCCCGCTGCTGCACAGCTTCTACGCCTACGACCTGGTGTACATGCCGCACGGCGAGAACGTGATCCTCGTGCTGGAGGACGGCGTGGTGCGGCGGGCGATCTACAAGGACATCGCCGAGGAGATCGCGGTGATGGACCCGGACGCCGTGCTGCCGCCGGAGGTCGCCCGCATCGCGGTGGACGTGCCGGACGACAAGAAGCTCCTGTCGATCTTCACGGACGTCTTCGACTGCTTCTTCCGCTTCCTCGCCGCGAACCTCGCGGAGGAGGGCATCGTGGAGGAGGACGGCTTCTGGCGGACGGTCGCCGAGGTCACCCGCGAGTACCAGGCGTCGGTGCCGGAACTGGCCGACAACTTCGACCGGTACGACATGTTCGCGCCCGAGTTCGCGCTGTCCTGCCTCAACCGGCTCCAACTGCGCGACAACCGGCAGATGGTGGACCTCGCGGACCCGTCCGGCGCGCTCCAGCTCATCGGGAACCTGAAGAACCCCCTCGCGGGGCTCTGATCCGCAAACGGGCGGGCACCCCGGAGACGGTCCTCCGGGGTGCCCGTCACTTCGTCCGGGTCAGGTCGTCCAGGGCACCTGCGGCGACCGGTAGTAGTCGATCCCCAGCGCCTCCCAGCGCGGCGCCTGCTGGGCGAGCCGCACCTTGTAGGTGTCCCAGTCGTGCGCCTTCGCCGGGGCCCAGCCCAGCTCGGCGACGCCCGGCAGCCTCGGGAAGGCCATGAAGTCCAGCTGGTCCGGGTTGGACAGGGTCTCCGTCCACAACGGGGCCTCGACACCGCGGACCGCGGACGCCGGGGCGCCCGGCAGATAGGTGTCCGGGTCCCAGTCGTAGGACCGCCGCACCTCCACGTAGCCCGCCCAGGACAGGCCGAGCGGGGTGTCCTTGGTGTACTTCATGTCCAGGTACGTCCGGTCGGCCGGGGAGAGGATCAGCCCGGTGCCGTTCTTCGCGGCCTCGGCGACCTGGGCCTTCTCCGCGTCGCTGGTGCGGTCCAGGCCCCACCACTGGACGAGCGCGCCCTCGGCCGGGGTGGCGCTCGCCAACTGGTGCCAGCCGATGACCGTCTTGCCGTACTTCGCGACGATCGGCTGCACGCGGTCCATGAACTTCACGAAGTCCTCGTGCGGCGTGGAGTGCGCCTCGTCGCCGCCGATGTGGAGGTAGGGGCCCGGGGTGAGCGCGGCGAGTTCCCGCACGACGTCGTCCACGAATTCGTAGGTGATGTCCTTGTCCACGCACAGCGTGCTGAAGCCGACCTCGGTGCCGGTGTACAGCGGCGGGGCCACGCCGTCGCAGTTCAGTTCGGCGTAGGAGGCGAGGGCCGAGTTGGTGTGGCCCGGCATGTCGATCTCGGGGATCACCTCCAGGTGCCGGGAGGCGGCGTAGCGGATGATCTCCTTGTAGTCCGCCTTGGTGTAGTAGCCGCCGGGGCCGCCGCCGACCTCGGTGGAGCCGCCATAGGTCGCCAGGCGCGGCCAGGAGTCGATGGCGAGGCGCCAGCCCTGGTCGTCGCTGATGTGCAGGTGGAGCTTGTTGTACTTGTAGAGGGCGACGCGGTCGATGTAGCGCTTGACCTCGTCGACGCCGAAGAAGTGCCGGGAGACGTCCAGCATCGCGCTGCGCCAGCCGTAGCGCGGGGTGTCGTTCACGGTGCCGCCGGCGACCAGCCAGGGGCCGGGCTGCACGGAGTCCTTCTCGACGGCGGCGGGCAGCAGCTGACGCAGGGTCTGGACGCCGTAGAAGAGCCCGGCGGCCTTGCGGGCGGTGATGGTGACGCCGTCGCGTCCGCTGTCGAGGCGGTAGCCCTCGTCGCCGTAGGAGCCCTTCGCCAGGCGCAGCCGGATGCCGCCGTGGCCGTGGGAGGTGACGGGCAGCCGGTATCCGGTGGAGGGCCGCAGGAGGTCCGCGAGGTAGTCGCCGACGCGGCGGGCCTCGCGCGAGTCGTCGACGCGGATGTGGGTGCCGCGGGTGATGCGGTACGGGGCGCCGCCCGGGTCGATCGAGGCGGGGGCCGGGATCACCCGGTCCATGGGGGTCGCGGTCGTCGTCCGGGCCGGGGTGGCGCCGGTGGTCATGGCGCCGACCGCCGCCACCAGTAGCAGCGATCCCAGCAGCCGGGTGAGGCGGGGAGTCGTTCTGTGGTGCCGTCGATGAGGTCTCACGTGCGCTCCCTTCGCGATGGTGCAGTCACGGGGTGGGGCGTGGGGGTTGGGCGTGGGGGTTGGGTGTGGCGGGGTGGGGACGGGTGTGGACCACTCTCCCGCACCATCACCGCCCGCAGAAGCGATGAAACAATCCCCGCATGGCGGAAATCATCCAGAAGGACGGAACGTGGGTCTTCGACGGCGACGCCCTGCGGTTGACACCCGGACGGGACAAGAACGTCAGTCTGCTCCGCAGGGAGCTGGGTGAACTGCTGGTGCCGCTCGCGGCGTTGGCGGGCATATCGTTCGAGCAGGGGAAGAAGTCGGGGCGGCTCAGGCTGCGTCTGCGGGACGGCGCCGATCCGCTGCTGCACGCGGCGGGCGGCCGGCTGACCGAGCCGCACGACCCCTACCAGCTCCTCGTGGAGTCCGACCGGTACGGCGTGGCCGAGTACTTCGTGGACGAGGTGCGCAACGCGCTGCTCCTCGACCAGGTCCCGTCCGGCCCGGTGGACGCCTTTCTGCTGCCTGGCCCGTCGGTGCCGCTGTCGGTGTCGGCCGGGGACGGCGTCGCGAGCTTCGACGGCGAGCGGGTGCGCCTGGAGTGGAAGTGGCAGGCGGAGGACGCCAAGTCGGCCGCGGGGCCGCGCACCCTCCCCCTCACCGACATCGTCGCTGTGGAGTGGCAGCCGACGGTGGGCCTGGAGAACGGCCACCTCCGTTTCACCGTGCGGGGGGCGCCGACCAAGGCGCCGCCGAAGTACGACCCCAACGCCGTGGAGTTGTGGGGCTTCAAGAAGGATCCGCTGATGGCCCTGGTGGCCGCGGCGGTGCAGGCCCGCCTCCCGCATCCGGCTGCCCCGGCAGCCACGGCAGCCCTGGAGGACGCCGGTGGCGCCGAGGACGCGCCGCCCGCCCCGGCCCCCGCCGCCGAGGACGACCACGACGCGCTGCTGCGACGGCTGCGGGAGCTGGGCGAACTGCACCGCTCCGGGGTGCTGACGGACGAGGAGTTCACCCTGGCGAAGCAGGCGGTGCTGAAACGGATGTGACCGGCTGTCCCACCGGGCCCGACGCGCCCTGTCGGGCCCGGCGCGCCACCGTGAAGTGGTCGACCGTCTCGCCGCTCTCCGCGATGCCCCGCACCTCCAGGGCCGCCGGTTCGGGGCGGCGGCCTGCGAGGAATGTCCATGGCGGCTGAAACTCGTCTCCTCGGGCAACGAAATTTCCGCCACAAGATGGACAGGGCACGAACAGCCCCTCATGAGAGTTTCAACAGCCACCTGCCCGAAATCGGGCAGGATTCTTGCGTAGCCCTCTCCCGTACTCCAGGATCTACCGGGTGCACGACGAACTCGTTGATCATCTGACGCGGTCCACCCCGCTGAGCCGGGGCGAGGCGCTGCGCGTGATCCAGGACGTGCTCGCCTACTTCGACGAGACGACCGAGGAATACGTCCGTCGCCGCCACCGCGAGCTCCAGGCCCAGGGCCTGGTGAACGCGACGATCTTCGAACGGATCGAGGCGGAACTGAAATACCGAGCGGTCGCACCGCCGGAGCTGTCGCTCCGTCAGCTGCGCCGCATCGTCTACGGCTGAATCGTCTACGGCTGAGAAGCCGAAGAAGGACACGAGGTTTACGTATACATGTGCGGAATCGTCGGATACATCGGCAAGCGTGACGTCGCGCCCCTGCTCCTCGAAGGCCTCCAGCGCCTGGAGTACCGCGGCTACGACTCGGCGGGCATCGTCGTCACCTCCCCCAAGGCGGCCGGCCTCAGGATGGTCAAGGCCAAGGGCCGGGTGCGCGACCTGGAGGCCAAGGTCCCCGCGCGCTTCAAGGGCACCACCGGCATCGCCCACACCCGCTGGGCCACCCACGGCGCCCCCTCCGACGTGAACGCCCACCCGCACATGTCGGCCGACAACAAGGTCGCCGTCGTCCACAACGGCATCATCGACAACGCCGCCGACCTGCGCCGCAAACTGGAGGCGGACGGCGTCGAGTTCCTCTCCGAGACCGACACCGAGGTCCTCGTCCACCTCATCGCCCGCTCCGAGGCGGAGAAGCTGGAGGACAAGGTCCGCGAGACTCTCCGTCTCATCGAGGGCACGTACGGCATCGCGGTCATGCACGCGGACTTCCCCGAGCGCATCGTCGTCGCCCGCAACGGCTCGCCGGTCGTCCTCGGCATCGGCGAGAAGGAGATGTTCGTCGCCTCGGACATCGCCGCGCTGGTCGCCCACACCCGGCAGATAGTCACGCTCGACGACGGCGAGATGGCCACCCTCAAGGCCGACGACTTCCGCACCTACACCACCGAGGGCACCCGGACCACGTCCGAGCCCACCACCGTGGAGTGGGAGGCCGCCTCCTACGACATGGGCGGCCACGACACCTACATGCACAAGGAGATCCACGAGCAGGCCGAGGCCGTGGACCGCGTGCTGCGCGGCCGCATCGACGACCGCTTCTCCACCGTGCACCTCGGCGGCCTCAACCTGGACGCCCGCGACGCGCGCGCCGTGCGCCGCGTGAAGATCCTCGGCTGCGGCACCTCGTACCACGCGGGCCAGATCGGCGCCCAGATGATCGAGGAGCTGGCGCGCATCCCCGCCGACGCCGAGCCCGCCTCCGAGTTCCGCTACCGCAACGCGGTCGTCGACCCCGACACCCTGTACATCGCCGTCTCCCAGTCCGGTGAGACCTACGACGTGCTGGCCGCCGTCCAGGAGCTGAAGCGCAAGGGCGCCCGGGTCCTCGGCGTCGTCAACGTCGTCGGCTCGGCGATCGCCCGCGAGGCCGACGGCGGCATGTACGTGCACGCCGGGCCCGAGGTCTGCGTCGTCTCCACCAAGTGCTTCACCAACACCTGCGTCGCCTTCGCGCTGCTCGCCCTGCACCTGGGCCGCACCCGCGACCTCTCGGTCCGCGACGGCAAGCGGATCATCGAGGGCCTGCGCAGGCTGCCCGCGCAGATCTCCGAGATGCTGGAGCAGGAGGAGGACATCAAGAAGCTGGCCGCGCAGTACGCCGACGCCCGCTCGATGCTCTTCATCGGCCGCGTCCGCGGCTACCCGGTCGCCCGCGAGGCCTCCCTGAAGCTCAAGGAGGTCTCCTACATCCACGCCGAGGCCTACCCGGCCTCCGAGCTGAAGCACGGCCCGCTCGCCCTGATCGAGCCCGCCCTGCCGACGGTCGCGATCGTGCCGGACGACGACCTGCTGGAGAAGAACCGCGCGGCCATGGAGGAGATCAAGGCCCGCAGCGGCCAGATCCTCGCCGTCGCCCACCAGGAGCAGGAGAAGGCCGACCACACCGTCGTCGTCCCCAAGAACGAGGACGAACTCGACCCCATCCTCATGGGGATCCCGCTCCAACTCCTCGCCTACCACACGGCCCTGGCCCTCGGCCGGGACATCGACAAGCCGAGGAACCTCGCCAAGTCGGTAACGGTGGAGTAGCGCCCCAAAGGGGCGCGGGGCTGCATCGATGTGCGGCTCCGCCGCGTGGGCGCGAGCAACCCCCACCCACCGGCACAGGCGACACAACCGAACGGACCCCCACGTGTGCCACCAAACACGGGGGGTCCGTTCCCACGCCGGGGGCTGCCCAACCCCCAGCCTGCGCGGCTACCCGGCGGCCGTCATCCGCCGGCCCGCCACGCGTCGCGAGACACCCGTCGGCCAGTGGGCGAGCACCGCGGTCGCCGCGTACCAGGCGACCGCCCCCGCCGCGACGGCGAACCACCCGCCGGCCTTGCCCAGCACCTCGCTGTCCGCGAACACACCGAGGGCGAGGAGCAGGAGAGACACGAAGAACAACCCGTACGTGCCCTGCCCGAGCGTGTCGCCGCCGGCGAACGTGAGGGAGAGGGCGACGAGGGCGAACAGCAGCAGGAAGAGTCCCGCCGCGTTGGCGGAGACCTGATTGTCGGCGGAGACGGCCCAGGTGAACCAGAGCGCGCCGAGCGCGACGAAGGCCGTACCGGAGGCGGCGTCCTTCTCGCGCAGGGCCAGCAGACCGGCGACGAAGAGCGCGATGCCGCCGACGTACTGGGCGACGGTCACGGCGTCCGCCGCCGTCACCTGGTCGATCACGCCGGTGTGGCCGATGCCGAAGGCCAGCAGGGTGATGCCGAGGGCCAGTCGGCCGACGATGGTGGTGGTGCTTCCCGCAGAGACGTCGTTGTCCACGGCGGGCTCCCTTCATGCATGTGCAGTTGTGCGGTGACACGTATATGCCCTTCACAAGGGCACAAACACCTCTACGCGTCGGTAGCTTCACGCAGCATGAGCGACAGGGAGACCCGGGCCGCCGGGACCGTCAGGGAATGACCACCACGGGCCGCTTCGCCCGCTTGGCGAGCCGGCCGGCGACGGAGCCGAAGAGGCGGCCCACCAGGCCGTGACTGGAGCCGACGACGATGGCGTCCGCCTCGTACTCCCGCCCCACCTCTTCGAGTTCGTGGCAGATGTCGCCGCCGCGCTCGACCAGGATCCAGGGCACCTCGGCGAGGTAGTCCGCGCACGCCAGCTCCAGACCGAGGACCTCGGTGCGGTGGTCGGGCACGTCGACGAAGACCGGGGGTTCGCAGCCGGCCCACACCGTGGTGGGCAGCCGGTTGGCGACATGCACGATGACCAGGCCGGAGCCCAGCCGGGAGGCCATGCCGATGGCGTAGGCGAGGGCGCGCTCGCTGGAGGTGGAGCCGTCGAAGCCGACGACGACGCCGTGCTTGAAGGCTGGGTCGCACGACTGGCGTGGCTCTTCGGCCGCCAGGGGCTCGGCCGCCGTAGGTTCGGCGACGGGCCGCTTGCGGTCCGCGGGTTCGAAGAATTCGTGACCGGCCATGGCTGTCTCGGCGTTTTTATCCTCTATGGGGGACAACAGTGTGCGGCGGAGCTGTGTCCGGGAATGGTCTTCCCAACCCCATACCCCCAAGGGTACGGCGGCACGCCTCCTTCGCCCAGATCCCGCGAAGGGTCCGCCGCGGGGTCCACCGGAGCATGCCCGAGGGGGCGCCCGTAACGCAATGGTTGCTGGGCTGTACAGGCGGTTTGCACAGGATTCAACAGTCCGTTACCGGTCGTGACCCATGCGCCGGGCGGGCGTTGATCTCCATGCCGCCACCCCAGGGAGCCCCCGTGTCCGGACCGCACCGTCCCGCCGAGCCGACGTCCGGCGCACCCGACCGCCCCGGCCCGCCCGAGCGCGCCGTCCCGGCCGCGCCCGCCCGGGACGGCGTCACCGACCTCGTCCGCTGGGCGGCGTTCAGCTGCTTCCTCGTCCCGGTCGCACTCCTGTGGTACGGCGCCTCGTTCGCGGGCACCGCCGGTACGGCACTCGGCCTGGCCGCCGTCACCGGCGTCTGCCGCCTGCTGTTGCGGCGTTCGGAGCGCCTCGCGGCCCGGCCGCGGCACCGGAGTCGCGCGGTGCGGGACCGCGGCCGCGCGGTGCGGGGCGGGGGCCGGCGCAGGGCCCGACCGCCGGCTCACAGGGGCGGACGGCATGCTGGGGAAAACACACCGGTCGACTGACCGGTTTCCGCGCACAGTTCCGCTTCTTTTCAGCCAACTTCCGCCGGTGGCGCATCACCACCCCTCACCACCCCTCAACCCCCGTTCCACCTGCACGGAAAGGGTCTCGGGGACCCTCCGCACCCTATGGGGATTGGCCACTGACACAAGGCGCACTTCCCTGTGGCGCCCCGGAGTGCAACGCTTCGTGATCGACTGCTTCACGCCAAGTTGCCATGTCGACAATGTCCCAAGTGCCGAACCGGCCACCTCGGCGCGACGGGACACAGTAGATTCGATCTTGACTGTCTACGGCGGGGGACTCGTGCAGGACCGAGGGGAAACGTGTTGGAGCGAGAGACCCGAAGGGTAGAGGGTGCCGCGACCACCGAGGGGGGCTTAGCAGTATGAGCCACGACTCCACTGCCGCGCCGGAAGCCGCGGCCCGGAAGCTCTCCGGTCGACGCCGCAAGGAGATCGTCGCGGTGCTGCTGTTCAGCGGCGGCCCCATCTTCGAGAGTTCCATACCGCTGTCGGTGTTCGGGATCGACCGCCAGGACGCCGGCGTGCCGCGCTACCGACTGCTGGTGTGTGCCGGTGAGGAAGGCCCGCTGCGGACCACGGGGGGCCTGGAACTCACCGCGCCGCAGGGCCTGGAGGCGATCTCACGCGCCGGCACGGTCGTCGTACCGGCCTGGCGCTCGATCACCTCACCGCCGCCGGAGGAGGCACTGGACGCGCTGCGCCGCGCGCACGAGGAAGGCGCCCGCATAGTCGGCCTGTGCACCGGCGCGTTCGTACTCGCGGCGGCGGGCCTGCTCGACGGCCGCCCCGCCACCACGCACTGGATGTACGCGCCGACGCTGGCCAAGCGCTATCCGTCGGTGCACGTGGATCCGCGCGAGCTGTTCGTGGACGACGGCGACGTGCTGACCTCCGCGGGCACCGCGGCCGGGATCGACCTGTGTCTGCACATCGTGCGCACGGACCACGGCAACGAGGCGGCCGGCGCGCTGGCCCGCCGCCTGGTGGTCCCCCCGCGCCGGACCGGCGGCCAGGAGCGCTACCTGGACAGGTCTTTACCGGAGGAGATCGGCGCCGACCCGCTCGCCGAGGTCGTCGCCTGGGCGCTGGAGCACCTCCACGAGCAGTTCGACGTGGAGACGCTGGCCGCGCGCGCCTACATGAGCCGCCGCACCTTCGACCGCCGGTTCCGCTCGCTGACCGGCAGCGCCCCACTGCAGTGGCTGATCACCCAGCGGGTGCTCCAGGCGCAGCGCCTGCTGGAGACGTCGGACTACTCGGTGGACGAGGTCGCGGGCCGCTGCGGCTTCCGCTCGCCGGTGGCGCTGCGCGGTCACTTCCGCCGCCAGCTGGGCTCGTCCCCGGCCGCCTACCGGGCGGCCTACCGGGCGCGCCGCCCCCAGGGCGAGCGGCAGACGGACCCGGACGCGGGAGCCTCCCGTGCCCTGGCCCCGGCCGAGGCACCGACCGCGCTCCCCCCGGAGAACGCGGTCCCGTTCCAGACCCGCCGCACGGCGACCCCGATACCGGCGGGCGCGGCGAGCGTGCCGGGCCAGCGCAGCCCGGCGCCATGAGATGACGTGACACTTCAAACGCCGGACGGGCCACTTCAGCCCGTCCGGCGCTTGAGGACGAGGCCGTCCAGGCCGAAGCGGGGGCCTGGGGGCGGCAGCCCCCAGCGAGCCCAGCACCGACGCCGGGGACCAATAGACAGACGCCCACCGTAAAGTGGCCCGCATGAACGATCGCATGGTGTGGATCGACTGCGAGATGACCGGCCTCTCGCTGTCCGACGACGCGCTCATCGAGGTTGCCGCCCTCGTCACCGACTCCGAGCTGAACATCCTCGGTGACGGCGTCGACATCGTCGTCCGCCCGCCGGAGCGGGCCCTTCAGACGATGCCGGAGGTGGTGCGTCAGATGCACACCGCGTCCGGCCTGCTCGAGGAGCTCGACGGCGGCACGACCCTGGCGGACGCCGAGGCCCAGGTCCTGGCCTATGTGCGCGAGCACGTGAAGGAGCCCGGCAAGGCCCCTCTGTGCGGCAACTCGGTCGGCACCGACCGCGGCTTCCTGCTGCGGGACATGCCGACGCTGGAGGACTACCTCCACTACCGGATCGTCGACGTCTCCTCGATCAAGGAGCTGGCCCGCCGCTGGTATCCCCGGGCGTACTTCAACAGCCCCGAGAAGAACGGCAACCACCGCGCGCTCGCCGACATCCGCGAGTCCATCGCCGAGCTGCGCTACTACCGGGAGGCGGTCTTCGTCCCGCAGCCCGGCCCCGACTCCGACACCGCCAAGGCGATCGCCGCGAAGCACGTCGTACCCGCCGGATAGGGGCGCGGCCGCCCGGGCGGCGGCCTCCCGAAATGCGGGCGCGAGCACCCCTTCGGACCCTGTACACTTTTTCTCAGCCGGTCGGGAACCCCGCCATGCGGGATTCGAGCACCGGCCTTGGTGGGTGTAGCTCAGCTGGTAGAGCACCTGGTTGTGGTCCAGGATGCCGCGGGTTCAAGTCCCGTCACTCACCCTGAGGAATCAGCCGGTGACTCTCGAAAGAGGTCACCGGCTGATTCGCGTTGACACGCCGGCGGGGCGGCCCGCACGACCGCGCGCGCGCCGCCCCGCCCACGGCCTCACGACGACCTGCGCTCCACCAGTTCGGTCGCCAGGACCACCTGGTGCCGCTCCAGCCCCCGCGAGGCGGCCGGCCGGCGGTCCGCGATCTCGGTCAGCAGCAGGTCGATCATCGCGCGGCCCATCTCCTCGATGGGCTGGCGCACACTGCTCAGCGGCGGCTCCATGTGGCGGGCGATGGCCGAGTCGTCGTAGCCGACCAGCGCCACGTCCTCCGGGATGCGCCGGCCCGCCTGGCGCAGGGCCTGGCGGGCACCCGCCGCGGTGACGTCCGAGGCGGCGAAGACCGCGTCCACCTCGGGGCGGCGGCGCAGCAGCTCCACCATCGCGCGGTGACCGCCCTCCTCGGTGAAGTCCCCCGCCTCGATCAGTGCCTCGTCCGGGTCGTGCCCCGCGTCCCGCAGGGCGTCGCGGTAGCCGTCGACGCGCCGCTGGGCACCGTAGACGTCGAGGCGGCCGGTGATGTGGGCCACGTGGCCGCGCCCCCGGGACAGCAGGTGCTCGACGGCCGAGCGGGCGCCGCCGTAGTTGTCCGAGTCCACCGAGGCCAGCGACTCCGTGGCCGAGCGCGGGCCGCTGATCACCGCGGGGATCTCCAGCTGGGTCAGGAGGTCGGGCAGCGGATCGTCCGCGTGCACCGAGACCAGCAGGACGCCGTCCACCCGGTGGGCGGCCAGGTACTGGGCGAGCCGCTCCCGCTCCCGGTCGCTGCCCGCGAATATCAGCAGCAGCTGCATCTCGGTGTCGGACAGCTCGGAGCCGACACCCTTCAGCATGTCCGAGAAGTACGGTTCCGCGAAGAAACGGGTCTCCGGTTCCGGCACCACCAGGGCGATCGCGTCCGTGCGGTTGGCCGCCAGCGCACGGGCCGCCGTGTTCGGGACGTAGCCGAGTTCCGCGACCGCCGCCTCGACGGCCGCCCGGGTCGCGTCGCTGACCCGGGGCGAGCCGTTGATCACCCGGGAGACCGTGCCCCGGCCGACGCCCGCCCGTGCCGCCACCTCTTCGAGGGTGGGTCGGCCCCCACTCCGCCCACGCGCTCCGTGGCCTGCCATCGGCTCCGCCTCCCGTCGACACCCCCGCACTCTGCGGCTGGCCTGGAATTTAACAGGCCGGTCGGGTGTAATGACCGACTCCGGACCCTCCACCGTCGTACGGGGGTGTCTCCGCGCCGCTCGCAACGTCCAGTTAACAGGCCGATAACTGAACGCAATTCGTCGCGTCCGTTCCCTTGACACCCCCGCCCGGACCGACGACTCTTCAACACATCACTTGTGGGAGCGCTCCCACACTACCTGGCACATACACATCCCGCACGTTCCCCGCCCGAGCCGCAGCAACGAACGAACGACATGAAGCAGCGGGTCCAACCATGTAGTTGGCCGGGGGGTCGGCACGTCAGGGCAACAGGAGGACGCAATGCGAGCAGCACGTACACGATCCGCCCGCAAGGTGGTGGTCATGGCGGCCATCGCGTCGCTGGGCGCCGGGCTGCTGGCCGGCTGTGCCGACGACGGGAACGACGAGGACGGCTCGTCGTCGGGCGACAGCAGCGGCAAGACGACGATCACCCTCGGTCTGTTCGGCACGATGGGCTTCAAGGAGGCCGGCCTCTACGAGGAGTACGAGAAGCTCAACCCGGACATCAACATCGAGGAGAACGTCACCGAGCGGAACGAGAACTACTACCCCGCCCTGGTGAACCACCTCACCACCAACAGCGGCCTCCAGGACGTGCAGGCGATCGAGGTCGGCAACATAGCCGAGGTCGTCGCGACCCAGGCGGACAAGTTCGTGGACATGTCCAAGGCCGAGGGCGTCCAGAAGAGCAACTGGCTGGACTGGAAGTGGCAGCAGGCCACCACCAAGGAAGGCGCCACCGTCGGCCTCGGCACCGACATCGGCCCGATGGCCATCTGCTACCGCAAGGACCTGTTCAAGAAGGCGGGGCTGCCGACCGACCGCGAAGAGGTCTCCAAGCTGTGGGCCGGTGACTGGAAGAAGTTCATCGCGGCCGGCGAGAAGTACAAGGAGGGTGCCGGCAAGGACACCTACTTCATGGACTCGCCCGGCGGTCTGATCAACGCCATCACCAGCAGCGAGGACGAGAAGTTCTACGACGCGTCCGGCGAGGTCATCTACAAGACCAACCCGGCCATCAAGGAAGCCTTCGACCTGACCGCCGAGGCGGCCGAGAAGGGGCTGGTCCAGTCGCAGACCCAGTTCCAGCCGTCCTGGGACCAGACCATCTCCAACAGCCTGTTCGCCACCGTCGCCTGCCCGCCGTGGATGCTCGGCACGATCAAGGCCAAGTCGCAGCCGGACTCCGCCGGCAAGTGGGACGTCGCCCAGGCCCCGAAGGCCGGCAACTGGGGCGGTACCTTCCTGGGCGTGCCCAAGAGCGGCAAGCACGTGAAGGAGGCCCAGAAGCTGATCACCTGGCTGACGGCGCCCGAGCAGCAGGCCAAGCTGTTCTCGAAGATGGGCAGCTTCCCGAGCGCGCCCGCCGCGTACAAGCTGCCCGAGGTGACCGGCGGCAAGAACGACATGACCGGTGACGCGCCGATCGGCGAGCTGTTCGCCAAGGCCGCCGAGGAGATCCCGACCCAGGTGATCGGCCCGAAGGACCAGATCGTCCAGCAGGGTCTGACCGACAACGGCGTCATCCTCGTCACCCAGGGCAAGTCGGCCAAGGAAGCCTGGGAGAACGCCGTGAAGACCATCGACAACAACCTGGAGAAGTGACCGGAATGACCACCCGGCACGACACCGCCGCGTCCCCCGTCAAGGGGGGCGCGGCCCCGGGCCGCCCGCCCGGCGGCAGGGCGTCCGCGGAGGCCGATCGGAAGAAGCGGGCCAAGCTCTCCCGCCGCTGGCAGCGGGACATGCGCTGGAGTCCGTACGCGTTCGTCTCGCCGTTCTTCCTGCTCTTCCTCGCCTTCGGACTCTTTCCGCTGATCTACACCGGCTGGGCCTCGCTGCACACGGTGGAGCTGACCGCGCCCACCGACATGAAGTGGACGGGCCTGGACAACTACACCCGGATCTTCGACGACGAGTTCTTCTGGAACGCCGCGAAGAACACGCTGTGGATCGGCATCATCTCCACGGTGCCGCAGCTGCTGATGGCGATGGGCCTCGCGCACATCCTCAACTACAAGCTGCGTGCCTCGACCTTCTACCGGGTCGTGATGCTGGCGCCGTACGCGACGTCGATCGCCGCGGCCTCGCTGGTCTTCGTGCTGCTCTTCGGCCGCGACTACGGCATGATCAACTGGGTCCTCGACATGGTGGGCCTGGACAAGATCGACTGGCAGAACGGCTCGTGGTCGTCCAAGTTCGCCGTGTCCACGATCGTCATCTGGCGCTGGACCGGCTACAACGCGCTGATCTACCTGGCCGCGATGCAGGCGATCCCGCAGGATCTGTACGAGTCGGCGGCGCTGGACGGCGCCAGCCGCTGGCGGCAGTTCATCCACGTCACGCTGCCCTCGCTGCGTCCGACGATCCTGTTCACGGTCGTCGTGTCGACCATCGGCGCCTCGCAGGTCTTCGGCGAGCCGCTGCTGTTCGACGCCAACAAGGGCGCCTCGGGCGGTTCCCAGCACCAGTTCCAGACGCTCGGCCTGTACCTGTACGAGCAGGGGTGGGTCAACCAGCACCTGGGCCGCGCCTCCGCGATCGCCTGGGCGATGTTCCTGATCCTGATCGTGATCGGGATCCTCAACGCCGTCATCTCGCGCCGGCTGCGCGCCAGTAGTTAAGGAGAACCGGCCGTGACGACGACCATGACGAAACCCCCGGCCGACGCGGTACCCGAGCCGCCCCGGCGGGGCCGACGACGTTCCAAGGCGTCCCGGGCCGGCGGAACGCTGCACGCCGGGCCGATCGCCTACATCATCCTCGCCCTGTTCACCATCGGCTCGCTGTTCCCGCTGGTGTGGTCGGCGATCGCCGCCTCGCGCGACAACCAGCGGCTCGCCCAGACGCCGCCGCCCCTGTGGTTCGGCGGCAACCTCTTCGACAAGCTCGAGGTCGCCTGGAACGACGCCAACCTCGGCGAGGCCTTCCTCAACACCACCATCGTGGCGGGGATCTCGGCGTTCACCATCGTCTTCCTTTCGACGATCGCCGGGTTCGCCTTCGCCAAGCTGCGCTTCCGCGGGCGGGGCGCGCTGATGCTGATCGTCATCGGCACGATGATGGTGCCGCCGCAGCTCAGCATCATCCCGCTGTACATGATGGTCGCGAAGCTGGACTGGTCCGACCAGCTCCAGGCGGTGATCCTGCCGTCCCTGGTGAACGCGTTCGGTGTGTTCTTCATGCGGCAGTACCTGCTCCAGGCCCTGCCGGACGAGATCATCGAGGCCGCGCGCGTGGACGGCGCCAGCAGTTGGCGCGTGATCTGGCACGTGGTGTTCCCGGCGGCGCGGCCCGCGATGGCCGTGCTCGGCATGCTGATGTTCGTGCAGTCCTGGAACGACTTCCTGTGGCCGTTCCTGGTGCTGACGCAGAACGGCAGTCCGACCGTGCAGGTCGCGATCGCGGGGCTGGGCCGCGGCTACACGCCGGACCAGTCCCTGATCATGGCCGGCGCGCTCCTCGGTACGCTGCCGCTGCTCCTGGTGTTCGCGATCTTCGGCAAGCAGATCGTGGGCGGCATCATGCAGGGCGCCGTCAAGGGCTGACACCCCACCCCGGGGGCCGGGTCACCGCCGCCCCGGCCCCGGTTCGGGTCGACGCCGCCCCGGCTTCCCCCCTCGTCCTTCCTACCCCGTCGGTCCCACCGGTCGGTCTGCGCGACCGGGACGACCCCGCCACCACCCGCTATGGGAGCGCTTCCATGCTTGAGTCCGCAACGCCGGTGACCCCGGTGACCTTCCCCCCTGCCTTCCTCTGGGGCGCCGCCACCTCGGCGTACCAGATCGAGGGTGCGGTGCGCGAGGACGGCCGTACCCCATCGATCTGGGACACCTTCAGCCACACGCCCGGGAAGACGGCCGGCGGGGAGACCGGAGACATCGCCGTCGACCACTACCACCGCTACCGCGACGACGTGGCGCTGATGAAGGACCTGGGCCTCGGCGCCTACCGCTTCTCGATCTCCTGGCCCCGGGTGCAGCCGACCGGCCGCGGCCCCGCCGTCCAGCGCGGCCTGGACTTCTACCGGCGCCTGGTGGACGAGCTGCTGGCCGCCGGGATCAAGCCCGCCGTCACCCTCTACCACTGGGACCTGCCGCAGGAGCTGGAGGACGCGGGCGGCTGGCCCGAGCGGGACACGGCGTACCGGTTCGCCGAGTACGCGCAGATCGTCGGCGAGGCGCTCGGCGACCGGGTGGAGCAGTGGATCACGCTCAACGAGCCGTGGTGCGCCGCCTTCCTCGGTTACGCCTCCGGTGTGCACGCCCCCGGCCGCACCGACCCGGCGGCCTCGCTGCGCGCCGCGCACCACCTGAACCTGGCGCACGGCCTGGGCACGGTGGCGCTGCGCTCGGTGATGCCGGCCCGCAACTCGGTGGCGATCAGCCTCAACACCTCCGTCGTCCGGCCGCTGTCGAAGAGCCCCGCGGACCTGGCGGCGGCGCGGAAGATCGACGACCTGTCCGGCGGGATCTTCCACGGCCCGATCCTGCACGGCGCCTACCCGCAGTCCCTCCTGGAGGCGACCGCCTCGGTCAGCGACTGGTCGCACGTCCAGGACGGCGACCTGGGGCAGATCCGCCAGCCGATCGACGCGATCTGCCTCAACTACTACACGCCCACCGTGGTGTCGGCCGCCGACGCCGACTCGCGGGCCCCGCGCGCCGACGGCCACGGCTCGAGCGACCACTCGCCGTGGCCCGCCGCGGACGACGTGGCGTTCCACCAGCCGCCGGGCGAGCGCACCGAGATGGGCTGGAGTGTCGACCCGACCGGCCTGCACGAGCTGATCATGCGCTACAATCGGGAGGCCCCCGGCATGCCGCTGTACATCAGCGAGAACGGCGCGGCCTACGACGACAAGCCGGGCGCGGACGGCACGGTGCACGACCCCGAGCGGGTCGCCTACCTGAACGGCCACCTCTCGGCGGTCCGGCAGGCCATCGCCGACGGGGCCGACGTCCGGGGCTACTACCTGTGGTCCCTGCTGGACAACTTCGAGTGGGCGTACGGCTACGAGAAGCGCTTCGGCGCGGTGTACGTCGACTACGTCTCCCAGCAGCGCACCCCGAAGTCGAGTGCCCTGTGGTACGGCCGGGCGGCCCGCACGGGCACGCTCCCGCCGGTGGACTCGGCCGAGTAACCCCTTCGGGAAGCCGAGTAACCCCCTTGGGGAAAGGGGGCAACGGGGGCGAGTGAAGCGGGGCGCGGCATTCCACGGGGGGATGCCGCGCCCCGCTCGTGGGGCCGGTGTGGGGGGTGCCTCTATGTCTTTCGTCAAGCGAGGCGTGGGGTTCGGTGTTCGTAGAAAGTGCCGTCTCGGAGCATCGCGAACAGCACGCTGATCCGCTGTCGGGCGAGGCGGAGAAGAGCCTGCGTGTGGGTCTTTCCTCTGGCTCGGCATCGGTCGTAGTAGGTCCGGGAGGCGGGATCGTGCAGGGCGGCGAACGCGGATAAGAACATCGCGCGTTTGAGCTGCCGGTTGCCGCCTCGTGGTGCGTGTTCGCCGTGGATCGAGGTTCCCGACGACTTTGTCGCGGGTGCGAGGCCGGCGTAGGAGGCCAGGTGGGCGGCGGTGGGGAAGCTGGTGCCGTCGCCGACGGTGACCAGCAAGGTGGCAGCGGTCCTGATCGCGATCCCCGGCATCGAGATCAGGACCTGGGAAAGAGGGTGCTTCTCCAACAGCTGCCCGATCTGTGCTTCCAGAGCTCGGCGCTGTTCGTGAACAGCCGCGAGCGAGCGGGCCAGCGACGGGACGACGATGTCGAGCGTGCCGGTGCCGGGAACGACGACGGTCTGCTCGTCGAGCGCGTCGAAGATCTCGTCGATCAGCCGCTGGGCCATGCGCGGGGCCTTGGGCCGGATTCCGTCAACGAGCCTGCGGCGTCCGGCTTTTCGCAGTGCGGCGGGGGAGCCGTAGCGTTCCAGCAGCCAGGTGACGGCCTGGTGGTCCAGGCGTGGGCCGAGGGCGCGTTCCAGGCTGGGGTGGAATTGGGTGAGCAGACCGCGTATGCGGTTGGAGGTGCGGGTGGCCTCGGCCGCGAGGTCCTGGTCGAAGCCGACGAGGACGGTCAGCTCGGCGGTGATCTCGTCGGTGAGTTCCAGGGACCGCAGGGTGTGGGGCATGGTGCGGGCGGCGTCCGCGATGACCGCGGCGTCCTTCGCGTCGGTCTTGGCCTCGCCCGGGTAGAGGTCGGCGATCCGCCGCATCGCCAGGCCCGGCAGGTAGGCGACCTTGCAGCCCGCGTCTCTTGCGACGGTCAGCGGCAGGGCTCCGATAGAGGCGGGCTGGTCCACGACCAGCAGGACGGTGCCGAACTTCGCGGCCAGCTTGTCGAAGACGGCCCGCAGCTTCGGCTCGCTGTTGGGCAGGGGCTTGTCGAAGACCTTCTTGCCGGCCGGGGTCAGTCCATGGCCGTGATGGGCGGTCTTGCCGACGTCCAGGCCGAGGAAGACGTCCACGTCGCCGGTGTCGAACATCGTGCTCTCCACTTCCTTTGGCACGGCTGGCCTGGGCATCGGTGTCGTACGCGCGCATCCACGTTATGCAGACCTGCCGCCCGTGAACTGCCCGGTATTGCACCGGACCGGACGGTGGCCGGACCTCTCATCAGCGTCTCCGACGGCACCTCTCGGGCCCGGTGAACACCACCCCCCAGGTCATACGGTTCAACAGGGGGACACAGTCATGCCGGGCTCGGAGGCCAGCGGCCCTCTTGCAGGACCGCGGAAAACATAACGGGGGAAGCCCGGCCCTACTTGTAGGCGGCGAATGCCTTGGAGAAGGCGTTCGCCTCCTGGTCGATGGAGCTGCACGTGGCGTCGGCCGAGGGCTTCGGGCCGCCGGCGCAGGCCTTGTCGCGGGTCGCGGACCACATGGACAGTCCGCCCAGGCCCTTGGACTTCGCGAACTCCACCAGCTGGGTGGCGTCGTCGACCTTGAAGATCTCGGAGGCGACGTCGTTCACGCCGATCATCGGGGTGACGGCGACCGTCTTCCAGGCGTCGCTGTCGGAGCGGCCCAGCACGCCCTTGACCTGGGCCTGGGTGGCGGTGGCGGCCTGCTCGGCGTAGGTGCCCATGTCGTCGCTGTACGCGGGGCCGTAGTCCATCGCCATGATGTTGACGGTGTTGATCTCCACGCCGTTCTTCTCGGCGTCGGCGAGCAGGTCGACGCCCGCCTGGGTCAGGCCCTCGGGCATGACGGGGAGGGTGAAGGAGACGTCCAGGCCGGGGTGGTCCTTCTGGAGCGCGGCGATGGCCTGGGCGCGGCGGGTGTTGGCGGCCGTGTCGGGCAGCGCGCCGCCCTCGACGTCGAAGTCGACCTTGGTGAGCTGGTAGGTGTCGACGACCTTGCCGTACGCGGCCGCCAGCGCGTCCGCCGACGTGCAGGTCGTGCCCAGCTCGGAGCCGGAGGCGCCGCCGAAGGAGACGCGGACGTCGCCGCCCGCGTCGCGCAGGGCGCCTATCTGGTTCGCGACGGCGTCGCCGCCGAGGTCGGTGACGCCGCCCCACTTGGGGGTGCAGCCGCCGCCGTCGGTGACGAAGGCAAGGGTGTAGTTCTTCACGCCGGTCGCCTCGGCGCTCGCGAGCAGGTCGAAGGCCGGGTAGAGGGAGGTGTCGACGTACGGCGCGAAACCGGCGCCCGCGGCGGTGCCGTTGCCGGGGGTCTTGGTGGGCGCCGGGGTGGTGTCGGTGGGGGTCGGTTCGGCGGTGTCGGTGGCCGTGGGGGTCGGTGTGGGCGTCGGGGCCGGCGGGTCGGTGGGGCGGCCGCTGGGCTCGGGGGTGGCGCCGTCGTCCGCCGAGCACGTGGCGTCGTCGACGAGGCAACCGGTGGGGTCGGCGGTGCCGTTGACGACGAAGCCGACCGTCACGGACTCGCCGGCCTTCAGTCCGTCCGTGTCCCACTTCGGCGGGGTGACGGTGATGTGCTGTCCGTCGGCCTTCGACTCGGCGTTCCACAGTGAGCCGAGCTTCGCGCCGGAGGGCAGGTCGAACTCCAGCGTCCAGTCCGTCTTCGCCTGCCCGCTGTTGTTGGTGACGACGTACTGGGCGGTGTAACCCGTCGACCACTCGCTGGTCTTGGTGTACGCGGCGCCGACCCCTGCCGCCTGGGCGGTGCTGGTGAACAGCAGCGCGCCACCGCCGGCCACGGCCGCCGCGACGACGGCGCCGATCGCCTTGTTCCTGCCACTGAGCTTGCGTCGGTGCGTGCGCATCACGTGCCTGCCTTCGCTGTTCACGGTGCCTCCGCGGGAGACCTGCGGGGGCGGGGTGGGGGTGCGGCAGCACGCTAGCGAGCCGGAAACGGGCAAAGAGCCTGATCCGGACGGGGGTTGGCGATCTTAGGGTGCGCTTAAGGAAGGGATCGGGGCCGATTAAAGGTCGAGCCCGTCCGGGGGTGCCGGCGGCGGCGCACGGCACCCCGGTGCCCGCGCTGCCGTACCGGCGCCGTCCGCCCGTCCAGCTGGATCCAGATCCGCACCTCGGTACCGCCCAGAACGGACGAGCCGATGCGTACGTCGCCGCCGGTGGACTCCGCCAGCCGGCGCACGATGTCCAGGCCGAGCCCGGTCGACCCGTCGGTGCCCGAACCCCGGCCGCGGGCCATGGCGGCCTCGGGGTCGGGTATGCCGGGGCCGGCGTCGGACACGAGCACGATCACCGCGTCCTCGCCGTTGTGCAGGTCGACCGCGAAGGCGGTGCCCTCGGCGGTGTGCCGGAAGACGTTGCCGAGCAGGGCGTCCAGGGAGGCGGCCAGGTCGGTGCGGGCCACGGGTATGCGCACCGGGCGGTCGGCGCCGGCCACCCGCCACTTGCGGCCCTCGTCCTCGGCGAGCGCGGACCAGAACCCCATCCGCTCCCGGACCACCTCGGCCGCGTCGCACCCGGCGCCGGGACCGGCGGCGGCCGTCTGCGGCTTGGCGTCCCGGGCGGTGCGGATGATCGTGTCGACCTCGCGCTCCAGCTGTTCGACGGCGGCGCGGGTCTGCTCGGCGGCCGGGCCGTCGCCGAGCGAGGCCGCGTTGAGCCGCAGCACCGTCAGCGGGGTGCGCAGGCGGTGGGACAGATCGGCGGCCAGCTCCCGTTCGTTGGCGAGGAGTTGGACGACCTGGTCGGCCATGGAGTTGAACGCGACCGCCGCGCGGCGCAGTTCGTTCGGCCCCTCCACGGGCACCCGCGAGCCCAGCTTCCCCTCCCCCAGCTCATGCGCGCCCTCGACCAGGCGCCGCGCGGGCTGCACCATCCGTACGCCCAGCCGGTCGGCGACCGCGACCGAGCCGACGATCAGGGCGGCGCCGACCGCGGCGAGCACCGCCCAGGCCGTGCCGACCCCGTTGGTCACCTCGGACTCGGGGACGTACACCTCGACGACGGCGATCTCGCCGGAGCTGAGCGCGACCGGCTGGAGCAGGGTGGAGCCGCCGCCCACCTCGGTGGTGGAGGCCCGCCCCATCTCCCGTACGGCGGCGATGTCCTCGTCGGTGGCGCGCTGCCGCCCGATGTCGGTGGGGCCGCCAGTGCCGGTGCCGGCATCGGTATCGGTATCGGCACCGGACCCGCTCGCCGAGGCCGGTATGTGTACGGCCATCCCGGCGTCCGAGCCGGCGGAGGCGACGACGCGTTCCAACTGCTCGCGGTCGGTGGTGATGGACAGGGCCGGGGCGACGGCGGCGGCCTCCCGCTCGGCATTGGAGAAGGCACGGTCGCGGGCCATCTCCCGGATGACGAGTCCGAGGGGGACGGCGAAGGCGACCACGACCATCGCGGTGACCGCCAGCGACACCTTGACCAGGGCCCATCTCATCGCGGCGGCTCCACTGCGGGAGTGTCCACGGCCGGCGGCTCCAGCTTCACGCCGACGCCGCGCAGGGTGTGCAGATAGCGCGGCCGGGCCGCGGTCTCGCCGAGCTTGCGCCGCAGCCAGGACAGATGGACGTCGATGGTCTGGTCGTCGCCGTAGGACTGCTGCCAGACCTCGGCGAGCAGCTCCTTGCGGGGCACGACGACGCCCGGCCGGCCGGCCAGGAAGGCGAGCAGGTCGAACTCGCGGCGGGTCAGGTCGAGGGCCGCGCCGTCCAGTTCGGCCTGGCGGCGCAGCGGGTCGACGGTGAGGCCGCCGACCCTGATGATGCTCGACGGCGCCGCCTCCGCGGGACCGCCGCGGGCGCGGCGCAGTACGGCCGCCATCCTCGCCGACAGGTGCTCGACGGAGAACGGTTTGGTGAGGTAGTCGTCCGCGCCCGCGTTCAACAGCCGTACGACCTCCGCCTCGTCGTCGCGGGCGGTGGCGACGATCACCGGTACGTCGGTGATGCCGCGCAGCATCTTCAGCGCCTCGGAGCCGTCCAGGTCGGGCAGTCCGAGGTCGAGGATCACCACGTCGAAACGGAAATGGGCGACCTCGCGCAGCGCCTCCAGGGCCGTACCCACGCTGCGCACGGTGTGCGAGGCGTCGGTCAGCTGCCGGATGAGCGCCGAGCGTACGAACTGGTCGTCCTCGACCACGAGCACACTTGCCATGGGCGGCACCGTACGCCATGCGGACCGGCCCGGTCCGAGCCTGTGGACAACTCCGCGTCCGGGCCTGTGGACAACTCCGCGCAGACCTCCGTCACACCGCGTTCGGGCGACACGCGTGGGACGGGTGAGGCAGTATGGCCGCGATGCGCAGAGGACTTGTCCACGTAATCGCCTGGCTGCTGGCCACCGGCGCGGCGGTCACGCTGTCGTGGTGGGGTGTCCACACGGTGATGGCGGGCACGGCCTACGACGCCCCGCGCGCGCTGCCCATCACGGCGGCCGACGCGAGTGTGCGGGACGAAGAGGGCGGCGACGGCGGCGGGGAGTCCCTGGCGTCGTCCACCAGCCGGCCGTCTCCGTCCTCGTCGCCGTCCCCGTCGGGCAGTCCCTCGCCCGCGCCGAGCGGGAGTTCCGGCAAGCCCGATCCCGCCCCGTCGCGGACCGCGCCGTCCCCCGCTCCCGAGGGCGCGACGAGCCCCTCCCCCGCCACGTCCGGGCGGGTCAGGAGTTACGACACCGACGGGGGCCGCGCGGTCTTCGACCTCGGTACGTCGTCCGCGTCCCTGGTGTCGGCGACGCCGGGCACGGGCTGGTCGATGCAGGTGTGGAAGACGGAGTCGTGGATCCGGGTGGAGTTCACCTCGGGCGCGGACCGGGTGTCGGTGTTCTGCACCTGGCACGACGGGCCGCCGCGGGTGGAGATCGGCACCTACTGAGCCGCCTCCGGCCGCCGGGTCACCGGTGCCGGGTCACCGGAAGACGGAGGCGGGCGGGGCCGGTGAGTCCACGGCGGCCGCGTCCGTCACGGGTACGGCCCCGCCGGTGAAGTCGGTGAGCGCGCGGCCGTGTTCCACGCGCGCGGGCTGCGGGTCACCGGCGGCGCGGCGGGTGAGTTCCGCGACGGGCAGCGGGTGGTCGCACGCGACGAGGATCGCGTTGCCGAAGCGCTTGCCGCGCAGGACGGCCGGGTCGGCGACGAGGGCGAGTTCAGCGAACCGGGCGGCGGCGGTGGCGATCTGGCCGCGCAGATGGGCGAGCGGCGGGCCGTCGGCGAGGTTGGCGACGTAGACCCCGCCGGGCGCGAGCGCGCGCCGCACCTCGTCGAGGAACTCGGTGGAGGTCAGATGGGCCGGGGTGCGGGCCCCGCCGAAGACGTCCGCGACGATCAGCTGTGCCCAGCCGTCGGGCACCTTGGCCAGTCCGGCGCGGGCGTCGGTGGAGCGCACCCGGATCCGCGCGCCGGGGTCCAGGGGAAGCTCCCGGCGCACCAACTGGACCAGGGCCGCGTCCCGCTCGACGACCTGCTGGGTGGAGCGGGGGCGGGTGGCGGCGACGTAGCGGGCGAGGGTGAGGGCGCCGCCGCCGAGGTGCACGGCCTGGACGGGCCGGCCCGGCGGGGCGGCGAGGTCGATGAGGTGCCCGATGCGGCGCTGGTACTCGAAGGACAGGTACCGCGGGTCGTCGAGGTCGACGTGCGACTGCGGGGCGCCGTCGATCAGCAGCGTCCAGGCCCGGCTCCGGTCCCGGTCGGGGACCAGCTCGGCGCGCCCCTGGTCGACGTCCTCGACGACGGCTTCGGCGGCGGCGCGCTCGCGGCGGGCGTTCCTGGACTTTCCCATCGGCCCATTATCGGACCATCGCGGGTCCGTGGTCGGGCCGGCCGGTCAGCGGCAGCTGTCCGCGGCCCTGATCAGCCGGGCCGCCTCGCCCAGCGCGGCCCGCAGCACGGCGGGGTCGGTCGCCAGGTCCGCCTCGCCGGGCGGCAGCAGCCAGTCGGAGCCCTCCACGGGCGGCTCGGGCTCCGCGACGATGCTCAGTCCGCGGCCGTCCGTCTCCGTACAGGTGCTGCCCGGCACGTCCCAGGCGGCGGCGGTGCCCGGCGGCACCAGGAATCCCAGGGTGTCGCAGCCGTCGTCGTGCAGCACGGAACCCACCGCCTCGCCGGCTCCCCGCCTGAGGATGTCGACCGCCTCCAGACCCTGCCGGGTCGGCACGGTGACGACGTCGCAGGCGTCGCACGGGGGATCGCTGATCCGGCTGGTATCCATCCCGGCCTCCACCACGGAACTCCTCCTTGGACGAGCGGGTCGGGAGTCGGGAGCCTCCCGGTCCACACGGTTCAACGCGTCGGACCGTCAACGGCTACGGCACAAGTTGGCCGCAAAGGATGGCACTTCATGGCAGATCACGGATGAGATATCCGGTTTGTAGCCAAACAGTGCGTGGCGACTCCGTCACAGCCGGTACGTTCTTGCTCGCCGGAAACAGGGATGCCACGCGATGACCGACCCAGAAATCACCGCAACTCACTCCTTTTCCGGCATGGTTCGACGGTTCGCACGAGAGGACCCGGCCATGGCGTCGTCAACGGTGACCTCCGCCCAGCCCGAACGGCCACCGCGGCCGAACCTCGCCTTCCGACGGTTGCGCGGCAAGCGCTCGCCGGCCGAGTTCGCGGCGGCGGTCCGCCGCGCCGCGCGCGAGATCGGCGAGCGGGTCAGCTGTGACGCCCGCTACGTCGGCCGGGTCGAGGCGGGCGAGATCCGCTGCCCCAACTACGCCTACGAGCGGGTCTTCCTGCACATGTTCCCCGGCCGCACGCTCACCGACCTGGGGTTCGCGCCCCGTTCGTCGGTACGCGGACGGCAAGCGCGCCCCACCGGTGAGTCGCGAGGGGCGGGTGAGCCGTATGAGACGCATGACACGTATGACACGTATGACACGCGAAACGCGCAAGACCTGTACGAAACGCACGACAACAACGAGGAGAGCGACGTGCTGCGTCGCGCATTCATGACGAGCGGTGCCACGGTGGCCGCCGCCTCGCTGGGCCCCCTGGGGCTCGCCCTCGACGCCGCGGCGGCCGGGCGCCCCGCGCGCCGGTCCGGGGCGGGCGAGGCCGGTGCCCTGGAAGAAGCCGTCCGCCGGATCCGGCTGCTCGACGACCGGCACGGCGCGGACGGCCTCTACCGGCGCGCGGCGGCCCCGCTGCGCACCGCGTACGCGCTCCTGGACGCCGGCGCGTCCCGGCAGGCGACCGCGGACCGGCTCTACTCGGGCGCCGGTGAACTGGCGATCTCCGTGGGCTGGCTGGCGCACGACTCGGGCCGCTTCGACGACGCCCGCTCCCACTACGCCGAGGCCCTCGCCACCGCCCGGATGAACGGCGACCCGGGCCTGGAGGCGCACGCCTTCTGCAACATGGCGTTCCTCGCCCGCGACGCCGGGCGTCCGCGCGAGGCGGTACGTGCGGCCCAGGCCGCGCAGCGCGCCGCCCGTCCGCTGGGCTCGGCCCGGCTGATGTCCCTGCTCGCGCTGCGCGAGGCGGGCGGCTGGGCGGGGCTCGCCGACCGCGTCGGCTGCGAGCAGGCATTGGTGCGCGCCCAGACCTTCTACGAGCGGGGCCCCTCGGCCGCCGACCCCGAGTGGATGAGCTTCTACGGCGAGGCCGAGCTGGAGGGCCTGGAGGCCCAGTGCTGGTCGACCCTGGGCGACTGGCCCCGGGCCGCCCGGCACGCGCGGCGCGCGGCGGAACTGCAGGACCCGCACTTCACCCGGAACCTCGCGCTGTACTCGGCGGAGCTGGCCGACGACCTGGCCCGCGGCGGCCGCCCCGACGAGGCGGCGGGCGCGGGCCTGCGGGTCCTGGACCTGCTGGGCGAGGTCCAGTCCTCACGCATCCACACGATGCTCGCGGGAACCGCCCGCGTCCTCCTCCCCCACCGCCGCGCCACACACGTCTCCACCTTCCTGGACCGCCACGCAGCGCTGCCGCGGCCTGCCTAGCCGCCGCTACGGACAGTCGTGCCGTCCGTCCCGCCCCAACTGCGGGCAGTCGTGCCTCCCCCAGTGCCTGAACGGCCTGGGAAGTACCCCAGGCGGCACGGGTGGGCGCAGCGGCACCCCGCAACACCGGGCCGCGAAACCCACCCCCGCCCAGCCCAGACGCCGGGCACCTTTTAAACAGGCACAGGCACAGGCACCTGCACCGTCACCCCACCAAATGCCCCAGATCGTTCCAGCTCTCCACCGCCGGCTCCCCGTACGCCCACCCCAACACGGACAGCGACGTCGGATTCAGCCGTATCCGCGCCCCGAAAGACACCGGCAGCCCCAGCCACCGCGCCCCGATCGACCGCAGAATGTGCCCGTGGGCGAAGACGAGCACGTCACGGTCGGCATCCCGCGCCCACGCCACCACCTCGTCCGCGCGCGCGGAGACGTCCGCCGGACTCTCCCCCTCGGGGACCCCGTCCCGCCACACCAGCCAGCCGGGCCGCACGGCCTGGATCTGCTCCGGTGTCATGCCCTCGTACGCCCCGTAGTCCCACTCCATCAGCGTGTCCCACGCGCGGGCGCGCTCACCGAAGCCCGCCAGCTCGCACGTCTCACGCGCGCGCACCAGCGGACTGGTCCGCACCTCGACGCCCGGCAGCCCGTCCAACGGCGCCCGGTGCAGCCGCTCGCCGAGCAGCTTGGCGCCGTCCCGGCCCTCCTCCAGGAGCGGTACGTCGGTCCTGCCGGTGTGTCTGCCGGACAGCGACCACTGCGTCTGTCCGTGCCTGGCCAGCAGGATGCGCGGTGCCATGAAGAGGCCTTTCCGGGATAAATGTCTGCGGGGACCCCTCCATCATCCCGTACGGTCCGCACGGGCAACCCGAGGGGCGATCCCGGCGTCTATCCGGTCCGAGGGCGCCTCGTGAAGGGGGCGCGGCGAGGCCGTAGAGTGGCTCGCCCGTGTCGGTCCAGACGCGCGAGTGACGAGAAGGGGGAGGGCGATCGGATTGCCGCACACCGAGACACCGGGCACCGAGGCGACCCCTCATCCTCGGCTGCGCTGGTGGACCGAGCTGCCGCTCATCGTCCTCGTGTACGCCTGCTACAGCGCCGGGCGGCTGCTCGTGCGCGGCGACGTCTCCGACGCCGTCGACCACGGCCTGGCCCTGCTGGACATCGAGAAGGCGCTCTTCCTCAACGCGGAGCACCCGCTCAACCGCCTCTTCACCGACCAGCCCTGGATCGGCGTACCGGCCGACTTCTGGTACGCCTCGCTGCACTACGTGGTCACCCCGGCGGTCCTGATCTGGATCTTCCGCTCCCGTGCGGTGCGCTACCGGGCGGCCCGCACCTGGCTGATGACGTCCACGTTCATCGGCCTCATCGGCTTCACCCTCCTGCCGACCTGCCCGCCCCGGCTGCTGGACGCGAGTCACGGGTTCGTCGACACGATGGCGCAGTACAGCTCGTACGGCTGGTGGGGTGGCGCGGCGAGTGCGCCGCGCGGCATGGGCGGGATGACCAACCAGTACGCGGCCATGCCGAGCCTGCACGTGGGCTGGGCGCTGTGGTGCGGGGTGATGCTGTGGCGCCACGGCGGCACCCGCCTGGCCAAGGTGGCCGCCGTCGTCTACCCGCTGGGGACCACGATCGTGGTGATGGGCACCGCGAACCACTACTTCCTCGACGCGGTCGCGGGCGCGGCCGTGATGGGCGCGGGGCTGCTGCTGACGCCGTTCGTGCTGCGGACCGCGGAGCGGGCGCGGACCATGCTCACGGCCCGTTTCGCACCGGGCGCGGCCGCTTCGCCGTCCGCCTCGGAGTCCGCCTCCGACGGCGCGGGTTCCGCGATTGTCAGTGGCGGATGCCAGACTTCCGCGGGTGAGCGATTCCCACGGCAGCGCGAGCAGCGGTTCCCCTCAGGAGCCGAGCCGGACCCCGCCCCCTCGGACGCGGGGGACGAGACTCCGGCACCGGCTCGCTGAGCTGCGCGGTCCCGACGTACCGGCCAAGGCGCTGGACGCGCGCGCCCTGGCCGCCCTCGCCGCCAACCCGGGGTGCCGCCGGCGGGCCATTCTCGACGGTGCCGGGGTGGACAAGGCCTCGCTGGCCAGTGCGCTGGGCTCGCCGTCGGTCTTCGGACAGTCCCAGTTCGCCTTCACGCGGGGCAACGCCTTCGAGGCGAGGGTCAAGGCGGACGGCGGCGCCGAGCTGCTGCGGCTCGTGCACGAGAGGCTGGACCGGGGCGCCGAGCCGCCCGCCGAGGCGCTGGTGCCCGACCTGTCCGCGACCGGCCCCGAGGGGCGCGCGGCACGGACGTCGCTGGCCCTGCGCGAGGCCACCGGCTCGCCCGGTGCGTGGACGCTGCTCGACCATCCGATGCTCGCCCTCGAGGTCGCCGGTTCGCCCGCCTTCCTGGAGCCGGACGCCGTGGTGGTGCATCCCGACGGCAGCTGGACGGTAGTCGAGATCAAGTCCTTCCCCATGCTGGACGGCTCCGCCGACCCGGCGAAGGTCGGCGCCGCCGCCCGGCAGGCCGCGGTGTACGTGCTGGCCCTGGAGCGGGTCGCCGCCCGCCTCGACCCGGCCCCGCGCGTGCGCCACCGGGTCCTGCTCGTCTGCCCCAAGGACTTCTCCAACCTGCCCACCGCGTCCGCCGTCGACGTGCGCAAGCAGCGCGCCGTCACCGAGCGCCAGCTGGCCCGCCTGACCCGTATCGAGGAGATCGCCGACGCGCTGCCCGAGGGCGTCTGCTTCTCCCCCGAACTGCCGGCCGAGGAGCTGACGGCGGCGGTCGAGGCGGTCCCGGCGACGTACGCGCCCGAGTGCCTGTCCGCCTGCGAGCTGGCCTTCCACTGCCGCGCCCGCTCCCGCGAGGACGGCGCGGTGACCTGTCTGGGCCGCCCGGTACGCGCGGAGCTGGGCGGTCTTTCGACGGTCGAGGACGTGCTGGCCGCGGCCCGCGGGGAGGCCGGCGACCCGGACGATCCGGCGGTGGCCGCGCTGCGCAGGGCGGCCCGGCTGCGCGCGGAGGCACTGGCGACGGCGGGTGCCGGAGCCGACGGGGTGCCCGGTGCCGTGGCCGGCGAGGTGTCCGCGTGTCGCTGATCACCACGCTCGCCCGGCTGGAGGCCGTGCACACCGGGCGCGCCCAGCCCGCCGCCACCGTCCGGCACCGGCACCTGTCCGACCGTCCGCTGGTCTTCGTGCCGCTGATCACCGCCGGTGAGGCGGGTGCCCCGCTCGGCGCGCTGGTCGGCACCGACCGGGACGCGCCGCGGCTGCTGGTCGTGCCGCAACCCCGCGACCGTGACCTGCGCTTCGCGTTCCTGGCCGAGCTGGCCGACATCGTGCTGCCGCACGTCGAGGCGTGTGCCGCCGACGTCGAGGCCGCCGAGCGCACCGAGACCGACCCGGAGACGGGCAAGCGGGTCAAGGTCGAGGTCGACCTGTGCGCCGACGCCGCGCAGCTGATCGTGCCGAGCCGCGCAGGCATCGACTTCGTACGCCTGCTGGGCCGGTCCATGCGCTTTCGGCGTACGGCGGAGCAGGACCCGGAGACTCCGCACCCCGCGCCGCCGCGGGTGCCGCTCCTCGGCCGGTGGCTGACCCACTACGGCGAGCGGGCCCGCGTGCCCGGCTCCGCCCTCCTGCTGGCCATGACCGATCTGCTGGGCCGGCACTGGGCGAGTGGGCAGTCCACGCTGGAGGACCAGCATCTGGGCGCGCTGCTCGCGTGGATCGCCCCGCCCGATTCCTTCCCGACCGGCGCCGAGGCCGCCCGCCACGCGGAGCTGGCCCGGGACGCCGCCGGCCAGTTGCGCTGCCCGCCCGCGGGCCCGGCGACCGACCCGGCCTTCGACAACAAGCTGCTCGCCCCCGCCATCGAGCGCTACGACCGGGCCCGCACCGCGTTCGCCGCGGCCGAGGACGGCCTGGAGGCCGACGAACGGCTCGGTGCGCTCACGGCGGCCGAGCACGAGATCCGCACCCTGGTCGAGAGCCGTACGCGGCCCACCTGGGACTCGGTGTGGCGGGGCCTGGACCTGCTGCGCGCGCTGCCCGCCGGCGCGCACGCCGAGGACCGCTGGACCCGCGACCGCTGGTCGTTCACCTCCCACCGCGACCGCGTCATGGCCGGCGAACCCCCGCAGCCGCGCCGCGACGACGCGGTGACGGCGGCGAACAAGCTGGCCACGCGCGAGCGCGAGCAGGCCCGTCTCGAGGCCCAAGAGGCACTGGACGATCCGCTGGTGATGGCCGGGCGTCGGCTGTCCGGGGAGGCGTTCGCGGGCGAGGTCGTCGATGTCGTGATGGCGTACAGCGAGAGCAAGCGGCCCAGTCCGCGCCCGCTGGTCACGGTCCGCACGGACGACCGCCCGCACCTGGGCGAGCGGGTGAAGGTCTACCGGTCGCTGGGCGGCAAGCCGCAGGCGGCCGAGTACGTCGGACCGGCGGGCCCGGACGGTCCCGACGACGGGACGCTGGTCCTGCGGATCATGGACAAGATGGGCCGCGGCAAGGAGCCCGAGGCGGGGTCGGTGCCCGAGAAGGGTGACCTGGTCTGCTTCACCCTCTTCGAGCACGAGCAGCGGGGCGGCGCGAAGCTCCCCGACCCGGAGCAGACCCCGTGGACCCACGGCGGCCCGCCCGGCGAGACGGCCGCGGTGCCGGAGGCCGCCGACGCCCAGACCGAGGAGGACGTGCTGTGACCGCCGAGGCCCCCGCCGCGCCCGCCACCCCGGCCTTCGACCCGGGTGCGGAGGCCGGCCGCGCCACCGCGGCGATCCTCCACGACACGCTGCACGGCGCCGAGCGCGGTGTCGTCGTCGACTCCCCGCCCGGCGCCGGGAAGTCCACCCTCGTGGTGCGCGCCGCCCTGGAGCTGGCCGAGGCGGGCCGCCCGCTGATGGTGGTGGCGCAGACCAACGCCCAGGTCGACGACCTGGTGCTGCGCCTGGCTGAGAAGAACCCGGACCTCCCGGTGGGCCGCCTGCACAGCAGCGACGCCGACCCGTACGACAAAGCACTCGACGCACTGGCGAACGTACGCAAGTCGGCGAAGGCAGGCGACCTCGCCGGGCAGGCCGTCGTCCTGTCGACGGCCGCGAAGTGGGCGCACGTCAAGGTGGACGAGCAGTGGCGGCACGCGATCGTCGACGAGGCCTACCAGATGCGCTCCGACTCCCTCCTGGCCGTGGCCGGGCTCTTCGAACGGGCGCTGTTCGTGGGCGACCCGGGTCAGCTGGACCCGTTCGCGACGGTGGGCAGCGAGCAGTGGGCGGGCCTGGCGTACGACCCGTCGTCCTCGGCCGTGACGACACTGCTCGCCCACAATCCGGGCCTGCCCCAGCACCGCCTGCCGGTCTCCTGGCGCCTGCCGGCGTCGGCGGCCCGCCTGGTCTCGGACGCCTTCTACCCGTACACGCCGTTCCGCAGCGGCACGGACCACGGCGACCGGAGCCTGGCCTTCACGGTGCCGTCGGACGGCTCGGGCCCCGACCGGGTGATCGACGAGGCCGCCGTCTCGGGCTGGGGCCTGCTGGAGCTGCCCGCGCGGCACACCCCGCGCACCGATCCGGAGGCGGTGCGGGCGGTGGCGGCGGTGGTCCGGCGCCTGCTCGACCGGGAGGGCCGGGCGACGTCCGAGCGCTCACCGGAGCCCGCCCCGCTGACCGCCGCCCGCATCGCCGTCGGCACCGCGCACCGGGACCAGGCGGCGGCGGTCCGTTCGGCGCTGGCCGACCTCGGCGTGACCGACGTGACCGTGGACACGGCGAACCGGCTCCAGGGCCGCGAGTACGACGTCACGGTCGTCCTGCACCCGCTCTCCGGCCGCCCCGACGCCACCGCCTTCCACCTGGAGACCGGCCGCCTGTGCGTCCTGGCCTCCCGGCACCGGCACGCCTGCATCGTGGTCTGCCGCGAGGGGGTCGGCGCCCTGCTGGACGACTACCCGTCCACGGAGCCGGTCCAGCTGGGAACGCTGGTGAAGTTCCCCGACGGCTGGGAGGCCAACCACGCGGTGCTGGCGCATCTCGCGGAGCACCGGGTGGCGTGGCGCCCCTGAACGCCGGTTCGGCCACTGTCCGCGCGGGCCGCCAGGGCTCCGTGTGCGCGGGAGAGCCGCGTCGTGGGGTAGGCAGGGATTGGGTGAACAGTGTGGGTGATTTTGTCCTTGGGGCGCTCATTTGAGGGATGGATGAACAATTTGGGGGCGAGTGCTCACGCGGGAGAGGCATGGGGGCGGGGTGCGAGCGTCAAGGGCGTGCCTGTGGGCCATGTCGCTCGCCGGCCGGTGGAGCAGCCGACGGGCGTGCTCCGGAGCTCGACCCGCCCCTCGCGCCTGCAACGTCGCGAGAAGCTCGGCCAAGCGCTGCGGCCGACTCGTACGACGACTCCCTCACCCGAACAACCGAAGCGCGACCGCCTTCTACCGGCGATCGAGTGCGGCACGAACCTGGTTGAGCCCCTCCACTCTCCAGTGGCCCCGGTCGGGCATCTGGTCGTCCCGGCGCCAGCGCCAGGCCGAGAACATCGCCCAGTTCAGGGCGCGGCAGCGGTGAATGAGCCCCTGGTCGGCCCCCGCGTAGTGCTGACCCACTTCTTCGGGCGCATGGGCGAGGTCGAACTCGACCGGCCCGCGGCAGCACGTGGCGAGGTCGATGAAGAGCGGCCCTCGCCTCGTGCTCAGGAGGTTGCCCGGGTGAGGCTCGCCGTGCAGCAGCTGCTCGCCGACCGCGTCGAGGCTGATCGCGGAGCTCAGTCCGTCGAGTGTGCCGCTGAGGAGTTCCCGGTCGGCGTCGGACAGCTCGGGGGACTGCTCCCGGTCGTTCACCGCTCTCAGCGCCGCGGCGACCCGATCGGTGAAATGCGGCGCGTCCAGCTCGAGTCGGCGCAGGGCGGCATGGTGGCGCAGGAACACGTCCGCGTAGTCGGCGGGCGCGACCTCCGGTCCCACGGGTTCGTAGTAGGTCCAGAGCGAGACGGCGAAGGCATCGCGCACATACACCCTGGGCTCGACCCGGGGATCGAGCTCGGCCACCGGAGCGTCGACGTCGGCGAGACGGCGGGCGACCTCCACCTCGAACTCGGAGTCGGCCAAGTGCCCCAGCGGTGCGACCCGAACCAGGACGTCGCAGGGGACCAGGCGCAGCGCGACGCGGTCGGAGTTGTGGACGACGACCGCGTCGTCGACCCGCAGCCCCAGCTCCGATGCGGTCGCCCGTCCTGCCTCGATGGCGCGCCGCAGCTCTCTTGGCTCCATGCCGTTCTCCTTCATTCTTCGTCATCGAGTACACGGCCGCACGGATCACCTTGACCTCGACCGAACTTTAGGTTGGAGGCTGAGCGGAACGTTGTCCTTACTGAAGGGTGCTGCTCATGCATGCGATCCACGTGGCCTCGTTCGGCGCTCCGGAGGTGCTGACCCCGGTGGACCTGCCCGACCCGGTGCCCGGCCCCGGCCAGGTGGTCGTGGGCATGGTCGCGGCCGACGTCATCTTCCTGGACACCCTGCTGCGCGGCGGCTGGGGCCAGGACATCTTCCCGCGAACGCCGCCGTACGTGCCGGGTGGCGGCGGAGCGGGTGAGGTGCGGGCCGTCGGTGACGGAGTGGCCCCGGCCTGGGTCGGCCGACGGGTGGCCGTGCGAACCGGCACGGGTTACGCCGAGCAGGTCGTCGCGGCTGAGGGCGAGATCATGCCGATCCCTGACGGGCTGGCGGCCACGACGGCGGCCGCACTGGTGCACGACGGTGTGACCGCACTCGACTTCCACCGGCTGGGGGCGCCGCGCGAAGGAGAGTGGGTACTGATCTCGGCGGCGGCCGGAGGGGCGGGCTCGTTGTTGGTGCAGCTGGCCGTCGGCGCCGGAGCCCGGGTGGTGGCCGCCGCGTCCAGCGAGGCCAAGCTGGCCCTGGCCCGCGACCTGGGCGCCGAGGCCGTCGTCGACTACACGCGGGCGGACTGGATCGAGCGGGTGCGCGAGGCGACCGGCGGCGGTGCCGCACTCGTCTACGACGGCGCGGGCGGGGCGCTCGGTACGGCGGCCGTCGACGCGCTCGCGGACGGCGGACGGTTCGTCACCTACGGCACCGCCGACGGCTTCGCCGCCCCGGACCGGGAGTCGGCGGCACGCCGGGGCCTGCGGCTGCTCACGCCGCTGATGGACGGCCCACCGGACCAGGAGAGGGTCCGGGACCTGCTGGGCCTGGCCCTGGAACGCGCCGCCGCGGGACACCTGCGCCCGGCGATCGGCGCCACCTACCCGCTGGACCAGGCCGCCGAAGCGCACCGCGCCCTGGCCGCGCGTGCCACAGTGGGAAAGTCACTGCTACTGATCGGCAGCGAGAAGGTGTCCTGATGCGCAGAGTGACCTATTCCATGAACGTCTCGCTCGACGGCTACATCGTCGCACCGGACGGTTCCATCGACTGGTCGGATCCCGACGACGAGGTCTTCCGCTCCTTCACCGACGAGCTGCGGCAGGACGGCGTCCACCTGATGGGACGGCGACTCTACGAGACGATGCTGTACTGGGAGACCGCCGACCAGGACCCGTCACTCGGCGCCCCGGAGCTCGAGTGGGCCGCGCTCTGGAAGGCGCTGCCGAAGGTGGTGTTCTCCAAGACGCTCTCGGCGGTCCAGGGCAGCAACACCCGCTTGGCCTCCGGCACCCCGGCGGAGGAGATCGAGCGCCTGCGGGCCGAGCCCGGGGAGGGCGACATCGCGATCGGCGGCGCGACCCTCGCCGCCGAGGTCGCCGCGTCCGACCTGATCGACGAGTACCGGGCCATGGTCCACCCGGTCCTGGTCGGCGGCGGCACCCCGTTCTTCCCCCGGCACGAGCGCCGGGTGAAGCTCGAACTCGTCGAGACCCGCACCTTCGGTGGGAAGGTCGTCCAGCTCCGCCACCGCGTGATCCACTGACCGAGGCGTCACGCCGTCCGTCTCGCCGCAGCCGGGGCCGCACCCAGCTCGCACCACACATACTTGCCCCTGTCCCCCTCCCGGGCCAGAGGCTGCCACCCCCACACGTCCGCACAGGCCCTGACCAGCGCCAGTCCCCGCCCGTCCTCCCGGTCCACGGCCCGGTCGAACGGCTGCGGCGGCTCGGGCGGAGAGGGGTCCGCATCCCAGGCACCGAGCCGAAGCACCCCCGTCCCGGACCAGCGCACCCGCAGCGCGGCAGGCCCTTTCGTATGCCGTACGGCATTGGACACCAGCTCCGTCGCCAGCAGTTCGGCGAGGTCGACCATCCGGATCAGACCGTGCATCGTCAGGATCAGACGCAGGGTCCGGCGACAGATGGTGACGGCTCTGGGGTCGTTCGGGATGTACAGCGAGTACTCCCACGGCTCGCTTTCAGGCATGCCGGTTCCCTTCGGGGACGGGGTGGGTGAGTGCGGGCCGGTGTCAATGCCGCGTCGCCATGACAGGGCAAAGCGGTGCGCTTCCGGCGCCACAGGGTTGCGCTAGGTGAAACTTGCGTCACCGACGGTAGGGCATAGATTTATTACGGAGCAAGTGAATCGCGTAACCTTGCCTCGAACGGGCCGCACACGGACGGCCGTTGAGCAAGGAGGAGACGTGCCGCCCAGACGTACCCCCACGGCACGCCAGGAGCGCCTGGGAGTCGAGCTGAGAAAGTTGCGGGAAGCCGCAGGCCTGAAGGCGACCGAGGCAGCGAGTCTCCTTGGCGTGAACTCCGTCCAGATCAGCCAGATCGAAGCCGGGATCGCTGGTGTGAGCGAAGAGCGCCTGCGGCGCCTTACCGCGCATTACGCCTGTGCGGACGAGGATCTGATCGCGGCGCTGGTGACGATGGCCGCCGGCCGCACGCGCGGATGGTGGGAGGAGTACCGAGGATCACTCCCCCACCCGTTCCTGGACCTCTCGGAGTTGGAGCATCACGCGTCTCATCGGTGGGACGTGGACTTCCTGCACGTTCCGGGGCTGCTGCAGACCGCGGACTACGCTCGCGCCCTCTTCTCCTACGTCAACCCTCAGTTCTCGGTCGACGAGATCCAACGC
Organism: Streptomyces sp. BBFR51; assembly: GCF_044591655.1. Taxonomy (NCBI): domain Bacteria; kingdom Bacillati; phylum Actinomycetota; class Actinomycetes; order Kitasatosporales; family Streptomycetaceae; genus Streptomyces; species Streptomyces sp. BBFR51. Next base: position 3,195,763 of record NZ_CP172448.1, read on the forward strand.
TGGGTGGATCATCGCCTGAAGCGCAGGGTCATTGTCGAGCGCCCACAGCCGATCCCGTACGAAGCAGTCATCCATGAAGCGGCCTTGCGCATCAAGGTGGTCGACAACGCCGGAATGAGGGCTCAGCTCGCCCACATCCTCAATCTCTCCGAGTCCGACCACGTGACCGTACGTGTGATCCCTTTCGCTGTGAACGAGTTCGCGGGTGCCGGTAGCGCGATGGTGTACGCGGGTGGCCCCGTTCCTCAACTGGACACGGTCGTCCGCGACACACCACATGGCACCGTCTTCGTCGACGCTGAAGCTCAACTGAGCCATTTTCGAACGTTGTTCCGTAGGGTAGAAGAAGTGGCCTTCGAACCCGAACGTTCCCGTGAGTTCATTCACCGGCTGACGAAGGAGCTGTAACCCTATGACGCGCGGCGCATGGCAGAAGTCGTCGTATTCCGGCGGTGGCGAGGGCAACGCCTGCGTGGAGGTCGCCCTCGACCACCCCCACATAGCCGTCCGCGACTCCAAGGCCCCCGCCCGAGCCGCGCTCACCTTCTCCGGCCCGGCGTTCACCGCGTTCCTCACCGCCCTCCGGAACTCACTCGGGGACTGGGACCTGTCCGGGCGATCACGAGTCCCATTACCGTGGCTGTGACAGAAGGACCTGATGAGTGCAGTGGAGATAAGCCGGGCGGAGGCAGTCGCGCTCGTGCAGCGCATCATGGACGCGAGCTGCGCCTCTGACGACGAGGTGGCCGGTTGGCTGGACAGTCTCGACAGAGCCCTGGCATGCCCATCAGGTCACATCAGCGACCTGATCTTCTGGCCGCCGGAACGGGACCCGTCGGCTGATGAGGTAGTCGACCAGGCCCTGGCGTATCGGCCGGTCGCTTTGTGAGGTCGGCACTCAACTCCGAAGCCGGATGAGCAGGGCTGCGGTGGTTGCGGTGCCGAGCAAGACGTAGCCGCGCTTGTCATAACGGGTGGGGACGGCCCGGGACTGCTTCAGCCTCTTGATTGCTCGTTCGACGGTGTTGCGCTTCTTGTATCGCTCTTCGTCGAAGCCGTGTGGCCGTCCCTAGTCGAGAATGCCGAAGCCGCTGTCGGTGAGGGCCTCATGACGCGCCTGATCACCACGTTGGCCCTCGCCGGGGAATAACCGGAGGCCCCCTCCTGTTACGTCGCGGAGCGACCCGCGCAAGTCACACCCCAACAGGAGGCACCCCACCATGCCCGCAGACGCCGCAGAGGAGATCCGGGGCACCGTCCACGGCACCGCTCCCGTCCCGCTCTCCGTACTGGACCTGGTGACCGTCGGGGCCGGCCGGACCGCCACCGACGCGCTGCGGACCAGCGTGGACATCGCGCGTCTCGCCGAGGCCCGCGGCTTCCACCGGTACTGGGTCGCCGAGCACCACTCCATGCCCGGCGTCGCCTCCTCCTCCCCCGCGGTGATCCTGGCCCACCTGGCCGCGTACACCGACCGCATCCGGCTCGGGTCGGGCGGCGTCATGCTGCCCAACCACGCGCCGCTCGTGATCGCCGAGCAGTTCGGGACACTGGAGGCCATGGCCCCGGGCCGGGTGGACCTCGGCCTGGGTCGCGCCCCCGGCACGGACGGTGCCACCGCCGCCGCCCTGCGCCGCACCGACCGGCTGAACGAAGGTGCCGACGACTTCCCGCAGCAGCTCGCGGAGCTGATCCGGTTCCTGGACGACGACTTCCCCGACGGGCACCCCTACGGCCGTATCCACGCCGTGCCGGGGCCCGTGCAGGCCACCTCGCCGGGGGGCGTGCAGTCGGCGCACCGGCCGCCGGTGTGGCTGCTCGGCTCCTCGGGCTTCAGCGCGCGGCTGGCCGGCACCCTCGGGCTGCCCTTCGCCTTCGCCCACCACTTCTCGGCGCAGAACACGGTCCCGGCGCTGGAGCTGTATCGCGAGTCCTTCCGGGCGTCCGCCGTCCTGGACGCGCCCTACGCCCTCATCGGCGTCTCCGCGCTGGCGACCGACGACGAGAAGGAGGCCCGTCGGCAGGTGCTGGCGGCGGCGCTGAACATGGTGCGGCTGCGCACCGGGCGCCCCGGTCTCGTGCCGGCGCCCGAGGAGGCCGAGGCGTACGACTTCAGCCCGATGGAGCTGGAGTTCGTGCAGTCCTGGAACGCCAACGTCATCCACGGGAGTGTCGACGAGGTGCGGACCGGGCTCGACGACCTGCAGAAGCGCACCGGCGCCGACGAGCTGATGATCACCGCCAACGCCCACGGCGGCGACGTACGCCTGCGCTCCTACGAGCTGATCGCCGACGCCTACGGGTTGCCGACGCCCGCCTGAACCCCGGTCGTACCGGGCCCGGCGGAGCCCAGCAGCGCGGAGATGCGGTCCGGCGCCACCGGTCGGGAGTACAGCCAGCCCTGACCGGTGTCGCAGCCGATGCGGCGCAGGCGGGTCGCCTGGTCCGAGGTCTCCACGCACTCGGCGGTGACGGTCAGGCCGAGGCGGTGGGCGAGCTGGACCATCGCCTCGACGATGACCTCGTCGGCCGGGTTGGCGGCGCCTCCCACGGCCTCACGCCCTCCGGCCTCACGCCCTCCGGCCTCACGCCCTCCGGCTTCGCCCCCCGCCTCGCCCCCTGGGCCGCCCTCGTACTGGAAGCCCCGTACGAACGCGCCGTCCAGCTTCAGGACCGAGACCGGGAGCCGGCTGAGGTAGGCCAGGTTCGAATAGCCGGTGCCGAAGTCGTCGATGGCGATGTGGACGCCCATGTCGCTGAGCGCCTTGAGGACCTGGAGCGGGCGCCCGGCCGAGCCCATCACCGCCGATTCCGTCAGCTCCAGCTGGAGGAGGTGGGGCGCCAGGCCCGTCTCCTCCAGGGTGCGGGCCACGTCCGCGACCAGGTCGGAGTCCCAGACCTGGCGGACCGCCACGTTGACGCTGACGAAGATCGGCGGCTCGTCCGGGTGGGCCAGCTGCCAGCGGCGGGCCTGGTGGCAGGCGGTGCGCAGGATCCAGCGGCCGAGTGGAACGATCGAGCCATCCTCCTCCGCCAGTGCGATGAACCGATTCGGCGCCAGTACGCCGAACTGAGGATGATTCCAGCGGATGAGCGCCTCGACGCCCCGCACCCGGCCGTCCTCCATGCCGACCAGCGGCTGGTATTCGAGGGCGAACTCGCCGCGTTCGATGGCGGGACGGAGCGTGGCGGCCAGCGCCTGGCGGGTCATGCGGTTGGCGTTGCGCTCGGGGTCGAAGAGGGTCCAGCGGGCCCGGCCGTCGGCCTTGGCCCAGTACAGGGTGGTGTCGGCGGCCTGCATCAGGGCGGTGGGGGTGGTGCCGGCGGTGTGGCGTTCGACGACGCCGACCGAGGCGGTGACCGAGAGGCGGCGGTCGGACAGCTCGAAGGGCGGCTGGAGGGCCGTCAGGACCGTCCCGGCCAGGTCGGCGAGCTGGTCGGTGCCGGTGGAGTCCTCCACCAGGAGGGCGAACTCGTCGCCGCCGAGCCGGGCCACCAGCGGGGCGCCCGACCGGGCGTGAGCGGCCTCCTCGGCGCACCGGGTCAGCCGTTCGGCGACGGCGGCCAGCAGGTGGTCGCCGACGCGGTGGCCGTGGGTGTCGTTCACGGCCTTGAAGCCGTCCAGGTCCAGGTAGCACACGCCGATCCGGCCGGTGCCGCCGTGCTCGTGGGGCTCCGCCTCCAGCGCGGCCGTCAGGCGTTCGAAGAACAGGGCCCGGTTGGGCAGCCGGGTCACCGGGTCGTGCATCTGGAGGTGGCGCAGCCGGGCCTGGAGTTCGCGCCGGGCGCTGACGTCGGCGACGGACAGCAGCAGGCCCGGGGTGTCCGTGTCCCCGGAGTCGGCCAGCGGTTCGACCGTGACCTGCGCCCACAGGGAGTGCCCGTCGGCCCGCTTCAGCCGCCGGGTGCAGCGCAGCCGGGGCTGGTGGCCGCGCAGCACCTCGCGGTACGCGTGCCAGGTGCCGGCGTCGGAGGCGAGGTCGACGAGGTCGGCCGCCACGCAGCCGGCCAGCGCGGCCGGGTCGGTGCCGAGCAGGGTGCCCAGGGTGTCGTTGGCGCTGACGACCAGGCCCTCGGCGTCGACGACGGCCATGGCGAGCGGGGCCGCGGTGAACACCGATCTGTAGGCCGGGGGTCTCGTACCCGTTCCATGGGCCAGGGGTCTCGTACCCGCGGTACGAGGAGCCAGGCCGTTGTCACTGTCCGTGATGGTCGACGGGCCGAGGTCTGTCGCGGGCGCCGGCCCTTCGGAGGTTCCGTTCACCGCTCGCTCCCGCAGTGCCTCGATCTCTGTTCGTGCTCTGTTCGTGCAGGAAAGTGTGCCGATCATAGAGGCTGACACCGGGCCCTTCCAGCCGCCGTTCCGTGTTCTGGACCGAGCGAACCCTCCGGCCGATCGTTTCTGCTCGCACCTGGACGGGTTCTTCATGCCTCCGACCAGTTGTGACGTTCCGTGAGTGTCTCCGAGCTGTCGGCCCGGAGGGCCCCGGCGACATCCCGGCCGGCTCACCCGTCCGGTGCAGGCGAACAGGGCGCAATACGACAATCATGCACAAGCTGGGTGCGGTGTCCCGTCAACCGCGCCCGGAGGTCCATGTGCCGCGCCAGCTCCCCCTGAGGCGACTTCCCCGGGAGGCCCTCGAGGCGCTCGGTGCGGGCCGCCGGACGGCGGGGACGGCCGCCCGGCCCAGGCTGCGCAGCACGGCGGCGGTGTGCACCACGATGTCGGCGCTCGCCGCGACCTCCCTGATCACCGCCCCCTCGGTCGCCGAGCCGTTCTCCCCCGAGCCCTGCGCGCTCCAGCGTGCCGAGGTGCACCACTCCGAGGGCCTGGACACCTGGAACGCCACCTATCCGCGGCCCGCGCGCTCCCTGGACGCGGTGATGGTGTTCCTGTCCTTCCCGGACTCCCAGCCGCTGACGTCCCCGGCCGAGCTCGCCGCCGACCACTTCCCCGCCACCGGCCGCTTCTTCCGGCGCGCCTCGTACGGCGCGTTCACGCTCCGCCCGCATCCGCTGCGGAGCTGGATCCCGATGCCGAGCCCGTCGACGTCGTACGCCATACGGCGTGACTGGAGCCCCGAGCACCGGGCCGCCTACCTGCGCGACGCGCTGACCGCCGCCGACCGGTACGTCGACTTCTCCCAGTACGACGTCGTGTACTTCGTCGCGGACCCGGACGCGCCCGGCGTGGACTCCGACGCCACGAAGGTCGTCAACCTGGACACCCCGATGCGGGCCGACGGCACCGACATCCGGCGGGTCGTCACGGTCTTCGAGAACCATCCGCCGGACCGGCTGGTCCTGGCCCACGAGACGGGGCACGTCTTCGACCTGCCCGACCTGTACCACCGGCCCGTCGACGGCAAGGGCGACTGGGACACCCATGTCGGCGACTGGGACCTGATGGGCAGCCAGTTCGGACTCGCCCCCGACCTGTTCGGCTGGCACAAGTGGAAGCTGGGCTGGCTGGAGCCCCGGCAGGTGGCCTGCGTACGGGGCAGCGGGCCGACCCGGCTGACGCTGGAGCCGCTGGGGGCCGGACCCGGGGTGGTGGTGGCGGGCGCCGCCGGAGCGCCGGCCTTCGGCCTCGGGCGGGGTACGAAGCTGGCCGTGGTGCGCACGGGCGCGGACAGTGTGCTCGCCTTCGAGGTGCGCACACCGGTCGGCAACGACGTCTCCGCCTGCCGGGCGGGGGTCCTCGTGTACCGGGTGCGCAGCGGGGCGGAGTCGGGGGGCGGTCCGGTCGAGGTGGTCGACGCCCACCCGGACACCGAGGCCTGCTGGGCCGACTCGGTCTACCCGCCGCTCGCCGACGCCCCGGTGTCCCTCGGCGAGAGCTTCACGGTGCCGGGCGACGGCGTACGGGTCGAGGTCGAGGACCGCACGGAGTCCGGCGCCTGGACCGTACAGATCACCCCGGGGTGAGCCGGTACGTTGTCGGGCAACGGCGCCCGTCGTTGGGGGGTGCGGGTGGCGAAGCCCCCGCCACGCGCGGCGAAGCCGCGCAAAAACAACGATGGCGAGGTGGTTCGCGCTTTCCGCGAACACGCCTCGCCATCGCCAACGTGCGCCGCCAGGGACTCGAACCCCGGACCCGCTGATTAAGAGTCAGCTGCTCTAACCAACTGAGCTAGCGGCGCCTGCTGACGTCGTAGACCTTAGCATCCTGGTCGGCGGGAGGAAAAATCGAAATCCGCACCGCGGAGCGGGCCGCCCGGACGGCCGCCCAGAGCAGGATTTCCGGGCCCGGAAGCCAGGGCTGGCGGGTGTCCGGAGCCACCAGCCAGCGGGACGCGGAACGCGGATGCGTGCCCGCGGGGGCCGGTACGGTCACGGCGTCGCCGGCGCCGTGGCACAGCAGGGGCGGCACCGCGCCGGTACGGCCGCCCTCCCGGCCGCGGGCGCCCCACTCCTCCCACTCCAGCAGCGACGGCAGCCGCTGGGCGGTGCCAGGCGCGGCGAACAGCAGCATCCGGCCCCGGAACTCCGCCACCGGGCCCGAACCCGGGCCGTCGTCCCACATCCGGTCCAGCATCCGGCGCCCGAAGATCGCGGGGGCGCTCACCACGTCGAAGGCCGAGCCGCAGGGCAGGACGACGGGGGCCTCGGGCCGCTCCTCCCAGAGCGCGAGCGTGCTGCGCGGATACGCGCCCGCCGAGGCCAGCCAGGAGGCGCCGTCCGAGGTGACGTCCGAGACATGGGGCGCGGCGTTGCGTGTGCTGCTCATGTCGCATACATCTACCGGGCGTGAGGAACCCGCTCCGCTGGGTTGCCGGAAACCGGGACAGGGCGGCGGGGAAGGGAGTATCTTGCCCAGCCGCCTGGCATATGCGGCCGGGCTACTCGGCCGACCCGCGGACCGGATCACCGGCCGAACCTCCGCCGAACCGCCGTCGGTGCACCCCCGGTGCACCCCCGGAACACCCCCGGACCGCCTCCGAACTCCGTCGGACCGCCGTCGGACCGCCTCCGAACCTCCGCCGAACCGCCGCCTGACCGCCGCCTGACCGCCGTCTGTCCGCCGTCTGACCGCTGTCTGACCGCCATCGGACCGCCGACCGAACCTCCGGTCAGACCGGGTCGGCGTGCCCCCGGGCGCCCTCGCCGCCGCGCATCAGGTCCCGTCCGAACTCCACCATCTTCTTGGCGTAGTCCTCGGTCCACTCGGCCCGTTCGGCGATGTCGGCGGCCGTCAGCCGGTCGAACCGGCGCGGGTCGGCGAGCTGCGCCGCCGCCATCGCCTGGAACTCCACCGCCCGGTCCGCCGCCGCGCGGAACGCCTGCGTCAGTTCGGTGGCCCGCTCCAGCAGCGCCCGGGGGTCGTCGATCGCCTCGAGGTCGAAGAAGTGTTCCGGATCGGCGGCCGCCTCCGCCGGCTCGAAGAGCAGGGGCGCGGGGCGTAGCCGCGGTTCGTTCCGACCCGGCGTGGGCTCCGCCATGTCTTCTCCTCCTCGTACGTCACGACGGCCCTCCCCGCGCACGGGGGCACCCCGGTGGAGTGGGCCACCGTCCATTGTCCCGCGCCCGTGCAAGAGGGCGGGGTGTGCCCGGTGACGCGGACCGGACACACCCCGCCCCTCGGGCGGTCTCGCGCGGCTCGCTAGCCGGCGTAGGTCTCGAATTCGGCGACCTTCGGGGTGCCCGAGGCGCCGGTGATCTCGAAGGTGATCTTCTCCAGCGAGATCGGGGAGAAGCCGATCACGCCCGCTCCGCTGCCGGAGGCCAGGACGGCGCCGGTGTCGTGGTTGACGACGCGGTAGGACCCGATGGTGCCCTCCGAGCCCGCCGCCTCCCGGATGTTGATCTTGGAGACGGTGGTGGCGGAGGACCACTTGACGGAGATGGAGCCGGTCGAACCGGCCGGTGACCAGTAGGTGCTCAGGTCACCGTCGCGCACGTTGCCGTAGCTGGTGCCGCTCGCCTTGGACGAGCCGTCGGAGCCGGCCCCGACGCTGAGGTTGGTCCCGCTCGGCGGGTCGGTCGGATCCGGGTCGGTGGGGTCCGTCGGATCGGTCGGGTCCGTCGGGTCCGGGTCGGTGGGGTCGGTCGGGTCCGGGTTCTGCGGCGTGCAGCTGCCGTCCGACACCTTCAGACCCTTGTTCGCGCCGGCCGTGGCGCTCACGACGGAGGGCACGCAGGAGGCGTCGTCGAGGCTGTAGGAGTACGGGATGGACACCGTGGTGTTGGACTGCGGGTCGGGGCCGGCCGGGTTGTTGTCCTCGCCGGGCTCGGACCAGGTCACGTTGTCGAAGATGTTGCCGCTGACCTGCCAGGAGCCGGCCGCGTCGGTGTAGAAGGTGCCGAGGACGTCCTTGGAGTCCTCGAAGTAGTTGTTGTCGACCTTGGCCTTGGCGCCCGCCCGGGAGTTGATCCCGGACTTGACCAGGCCCACGTAGTGGTTGTTGTACATGTGGGCCGTGCCGCCGCGCAGCAGGGGTGCGCGGGAGTCGATGTTCTCGTACTTGTTGTGGTGGAAGGTGACGTAGCCGTTCGACACGTCGCTCTCGCTGGACCCGATCAGCCCGCCGCGGCCGGAGTTGCGCAGCACGCTGTAGGACAGGGTCACGTACTGGGTGTTGTCCTTCATGTCGAAGAGGCCGTCGTAGCCCTCCGACTCCCCGCCCGAGGCCTCCAGGGTGGAGTGGTCGACCCAGACGTTGCGGACGTCGCTCTCCATGCCGATGGCGTCGCCGCCGTTGGAGGTGGGCGAGCCGGACTTCTTGACGTTCCGGACGGTCACGTTCTGGATGATGATGTTGCTGGACTCCCGGATGTGGATGCCCAGTTGATCGAAGACGGCACCGTTTCCGACCCCGACGATCGTGATGTTGCTGACCTGCTTGATCTCGATCTTGTCGGCCGCGGTGTTGCAGCTGTCGCCCGACACCTTGCTGGTGTTGCCGTGGTTGATGGTGCCCTCGACCTCGATGGTGATCGGGGTGCTGCTGCCGGCCCGGCCGCACAGGGCCTGGTGGATCGCGGTGCCGGTGGTGGCCCGTACGGTCTGCCCGCCCGCGCCGCCGGTCGTGCCGCCGTTCTGGGTGGCATAGCCGGTGGCGCCGCCGGCCGCCGCCGCCGCCTCGGGCATCGCCAGCACCACACCGGCCGCGGCCGCGAGGGCCAGCGTGCCCAGCGCCGCTTGGAGTCGCAGCGCGACTGGTCGTCTCATCCTCGGTCTCCCCATTCGCCTTCACATGCCGGAACGAAGGCCATGTCGTGATCATGTCAATACAACATGGCGGGAAAGCGCTTTCTCGGCGTGAGAATAGGGGTCACTCTGGGACCTGACAAGAGTTCAGACAACTTCCAGCACGTTCAGAATATGGATCAGCGTCTGCCTACATGAACAACGGGCCGGCCCGCCGGACACCCTCCCCCGCCACGCCGCGAGGCCGATGTGCACCCCGGGCGGAGCTGCGGTACGATCATCTTGCCTGATCACGGGGGCCAACCCCCGGCAGCAGGCAGTGCGTTGGTGGTCCAAGGAAAGACGCCCCACTTCCCGTGGGGAAATGCAGGTGCAAGGCCTGCCCAGCGCTCGACGAGAACCCCGGCCCCGCTGATGCGGGACCGGGGTTCTTCCGTGTACGGCTCTCGCTCAGGCCTGCACCACCGGCTCCCGCGTGAAGAGCGCGCCCAGCTCCGGCGCGTTGACCCGGCGGTCCGCCAGACGCAGGCCCTCCCAGATGGTGACCTGGTTCGCGGTGAGGACCGGCTTGCCCAGCTCCTTCTCCATGGCGGGGATGTGGGCCGCCGTGCGCAGGGCCGTGTCCGGCAGGAGCACCGCCTCGGCCTCGGGGCGGTCGGCGGCGCGGGCCAGCGCCAGCACCTCCTCCTCGGTCCAGGTGCCGACCTCCGCCGCCGTGATGATGCCGGAGCTGACCACGTCGACCACCTCGATGCCGGCGGCGTCGAGGAACTCCGCGAAGAGCCGCGCCACGTCGTCCGGGTAGGTCGCCCCGATCGAGACCCGCCGCGCCCCGATCTCCTTCGCCGCGTGCACGAAGGCGAAGGAGGTGGAGGAGGCCGGCAGACCCGCCGCCTGGGCCAGGGCGCGCACCTGCTCCTGCGCGCCCTCCCAGCCGTGCACGAAGCTGCCACTGGTGCAGGCCCACACCACGGCGTCGGCGCCGGCGAGCCGCAGCTCCGCCACGCCCGCCGCGAGCCGGTGCGGCGAGCCCATCTCGCGCAGGGCGTCCACCCGGTGCGCGTCCTCGCCGATGTCCGTGTGCACCAGGTCCACCCGGATGTCGCTGCCCAGGAGCTGCTCGATGCGTGGATAGTCGTCCTCGCCGGAGTGGCCCGGGTACAGGAATCCCAGTGCTGTCATGTCCACCCTTCCTGCTGCTGTTCCGTGTCCGGGGCGTCGCCGACGCCCGGCATGTCCGCCAACGGGGGACCGACCGGGCCCGCCACCGCGGGGCCGACGGGACCCACCACGGCGGGACCGGCCGGACCCGCCGCCGCGGGGCCGATGCGCGCGGACGGATCCGTCAGCGCCTGGTACGGCCCCACCGCAGGGGTACCCAGTCGGCGCAGTGCCGCCCACATCGTCACTTGGTTGGCCGAGATCACCGGGATCCGCAGCTCGGCCTCCAGCTGCGGGATGACGTCGTAGGTGGGGAGGTTGGTGCAGGAGATGAACAGGGCGTCCGCCGCCCCCTGGGCCGGGACGGCCTGGCGTGCCATGTCGGCCACGTCGCGGTACGGCACCTTCCAGATGTGCCGGGTCAGCCCCATGAAGGCGCAGCCGGTGACCGTGACGCCGGCCTCGGCGACGTACGCCTCCAGCGCCCGGGTCACGGAGACGGTGTACGGCGTCACCAGCGCGACCCGGCGTACGCCCAGCTCGGCCAGCGCGTCCAGCAGCGCGCCGGAGGTGGTGACGGACGGGACCGCGCCCGCCCAGGTCATCGCCTCGCACATGGCGCGTTCACCGGCGATGCCGCCGACGAAGCTGCCGGAGGTGCAGGCGTAGGCGACGACCTCGGGCGCGATGGCGTTGAGGGTGCGCACGGCCTCGCCGAGTGTCTCGTGCTCGCTGACCAGCCGGGCGAGGTCCAGACTGACCTCGACGGGCACGAACGGGGTCCGTGTCATGTGCAGCGACACGTCGTCGGGCACCCATCGCCAGAGCTCACGATCGAGTGCGAAGTCGAACGGGGCGACCACGCCGACCCCGCGTTGCGGAGCTGGTCCGCCGAGAAAGGAGATGTCCATGGCACGCACCGGCCTCACACTGAGGAAGGAGAGGGCAACGCACCGTTACGCACGGCCGTGTTGACGAAGGTAGGTTGCGGTGCGAGCGTGGTCAATCCGCCCGCGTCACTCCCAGGTCAACAGCCGGTTAACTTCCCCGTCAACACCTGAACCGCACCCGCGCCCCCATACGGGAGACAGGCCCGCCGATGACCACGCCCACGCCCGCGCCCGCGCTGCTCGTTCTGGACGCCGAGCCGCTCCCCCGACTGGGCCGGCTGACCGGCCGGGCCCGCGTCGAGCACGCCGACGAGTCGACCCTCGCCGAGCGGCTGCCGCACGCCGACGTCCTGCTCGTGTGGGACTTCACCTCGCACGCCGTACGGAAGGCGTGGCCCGGGGACGGCCCGCGGCCGCGCTGGGTGCACACGGCGAGCGCCGGGGTGGACCATCTGATGTGCCCGGAGCTGGCCGAGTCGGACACGGTGGTGACCAACGCGCGCGGTGTCTTCGACCAGCCGATCGCCGAGTACGTCGCCGCGCTCGTGCTGGCGATGGCCAAGGACCTGCCCACGACGCTGCGGTTGCAGGGCGAGCGGACCTGGCGCCACCGCGAGTCGATGCGGGTGGCCGGAACTCGCGCCTGCGTGGTGGGTTCCGGGCCGATCGGGCGGGCGATCGCGCGGACCCTCGAGGCGCTCGGCATCACCACCGCGCTGGTCGGCCGCACCGCCCGCGCCGGGGTGCACGGGACCGGCGATCTCGACCGGCTGCTGGCCCGCGCCGACTGGGTGGTCGCGGCGGCCCCGCTGACCGACGACACGCGCGGCATGTTCGACGCCCGGCGGTTCGGGCTGATGCCGCCCTCCGCCCGGTTCGTGAACGTGGGGCGGGGTCAGCTGGTCGTCGAGGACGCTCTCGCCGAGGCGCTGACCAGGCACGGGATCGCGGGCGCCGCCCTGGACGTGCTGAACCACGAGCCCCTCGCGCCGGACAGCGCGCTGTGGGAGGTGCCGGAGCTGATCGTCTCGCCGCACATGAGCGGGGACACGATCGGCTGGCGGGACGAACTGGGCGCGCAGTTCGTGGAGTTGTTCGAGAGCTGGGCGGCGGGCGAGCCGCTGGCCAACGTGGTCGACAAGAAGCGCGGATACGTGCCCGGACACTGACGACACCGACGACACGACGTCCCAAGAAACGCGGGAGGGTGCATGACCGACCTCACGGAGCTGACCGCGGTCCAGCTCGTCGACGGGTACCGCAAGGGCGTTTTCAGCCCCGTGGAGGTGACGCGGGCGGCGATGGAGCGGGCCGAGCGGATCCAGCCGGAGGTGAACGCCTTCGTCCTGCTGACCGGCGAGGAGGCGCTCGAACAGGCCCGGCGGGCGGAGGAGCGGTGGCGCCGCGGGGAGCCGTGCGGGCGGCTTGACGGGGTGCCGGTCACGGTCAAGGACATCCTGCTGACGCGCGGTCTGCCCACGCTGCGCGGCTCCCGGGCCGTCTCGCCGGACGGGCCCTGGGACGAGGACGCGCCGTCCGTGGCCCGGCTGCGCGAGCACGGCGCCGTGTTCCTCGGCAAGACGACGACGCCCGAGTACGGCTGGAAGGGCGTCACCGACTCGCCCCTGTCCGGCGTCACCCGCAACCCGCACGACCCCTCCCGTACGGCGGGCGGCTCCAGCGGGGGCGCGGCGGCGGCCGTGGCGCTCGGGGCGGGGCCGCTGGCGCTGGGCACGGACGGCGGCGGCAGCGTGCGCATCCCGGCGTCCTTCTGCGGCGTCTTCGGCCTGAAACCGACGTACGGCCGGGTGCCGCTGTACCCGGCGAGCGCCTTCGGCACCCTCGCGCACGTCGGTCCGATGGCCCGGGACGCGGCGGACGCGGCGCTGATGCTGGACGTCATCGGCACACCGGACGCCCGGGACTGGTCGGCGCTGGGTCCCGCGCCCGGGTCGTACACCGAGGCCCTGTCCGGCGGCGTGCGCGGGCTGCGGGTGGCGTACTCGCCCTCGCTGGGCGGGCAGGTGGCGGTGCGTCCCGCGGTGGCCGGCGCGGTGCGGCGGGCGGTGGAGCGGCTGGCGGAGCTGGGCGCGTACGTGACGGAGGCCGACCCCGACTTCACGGACCCGGTGGAGGCCTTCCACACCCTGTGGTTCAGCGGGGCGGCGCGCGTGGTGCAGCACCTGCGCGCGGGGCAGCGGGAGCTGCTCGACCCGGGGCTGCGGGAGATCGTCGGGGCGGGGGCGAGGTATTCGGCGCTGGAGTATCTGGCCGCGGTGGACGTGCGGATGGAGCTGGGCCGGCGGATGGGCCGCTTCCACGAGGAGTACGACCTGCTGGTGACGCCGACGCTGCCGATCACGGCGTTCGAGGCGGGCGTCGAGGTGCCGAAGGGCTCGGGGCACCGGCGCTGGACGGGGTGGACGCCCTTCACCTACCCCTTCAACCTGACCCAGCAGCCGGCGGCCACCGTGCCGGTGGGGGCGGACGGGGACGGGCTGCCGGTCGGCGTGCAGGTCGTCGCGGCCCGCCACCGCGACGACCTGGTCCTGCGGGCTGCGCACGCGCTGTACGAGGCGGGCGCCGCCTCATGACCGTCCGGAGGACGGGATGAACGCGGAGACGGTCATCGCCGTCGCCGCCACCGTCGTCGCGCTCGGATCGCTGTGGGTCAGCTGGTCGCAGACCAGGGCGACCCGCCTGCACAACCGGCAGTCGGTCAGACCCCTGCTGCAGATCCGGCGGATACGGCAGGACGACCTCGTCGGGCTGAAGCTCGTCAACGCCGGACTGGGACCGGCCGTCGTGACGCGCAGCGTGGTGCTCCTGGACGGGGTGGTGGCCGGGGAGTGGAACCGGGAGGTCAAGCCGGCCGTCTTCGCACCCGGCCTGTGGCCGAAGACGTACTCCCTGCGGGCGGGTTCCGTCGTGCTCGCGGGGCAGGAGACGTTTCTGGTGCGCCTGGAGTCGGCCGGAACCGACGCAAGCGATTCCGACCGGCTCCAGGAGTTCTGGGGTCTGGTCGACCGGCGGCTCGTCATCGAGGTCGAGTACGAGTCGCTGTACGGCGGTGAGGGGTTCTCCGTGACGTCGGCTACGCCCGGCGGAAGCTGAGGGTCTCCCCCGCCGCTCCCGTGCGCCACAGGTCGTTGCAGGCCTCGGCCATCGCGTCGAGGCCTTCGGTCACGCGGCCCCAGACGATGCCGGGGACCCAGCCGACGTCGCCGTTGAGGAGCAGGTTGTTGCGCTCGTAGAAGAGGGCGAGGTCGACGAGGGTGGTGCCGGCGTGGACCTCGCGGTCGTAGCCGTACGCCTTGGTGCCCAACTCGGCACCCGCGAAGGCGAAATAGCACAGATCGCCCGGAATGGGCGTTACCGTCGGGTTCTCCAGCGGTGGTTCGGATGTCGCGAAGGGCGGGAAGAGGGCGTAGATCTCGTTGCGCGCGTATTTGGCGTGATACACGTCGCTGCCGAGGGGGAGGGCGTCCCAGACGGCCTTGCAGGTGATCGGGGCCCGGTCGTCGAGCAGTTGGGCCGTGCACGTGATTCCGCGCTTGACCAGCGAGACTTCGATGTAGCGATCAGCCATGCCCTCCATGGCAGTGCCCCGCGGCCCTGGGGTCAAGGGCGCCGTGCCGATGTATCGGACTGAAAAAGATCGGCATAACCTGCCCACCTTCGGGTAGCTGCGCGCCCATGGCTCCACCACACAGAACCCCTCCAAGGGGTATATCCGACCAAAGGTCCAGGACAGCCGGGCCCTCTCGCCGGTCGCTGCTCGCGGGGGTCGCGGCGCTCGGCGCGCTGGGAGCCGCCGGCTGCTCGCGGGTGGCCACGGCGTCCGACGTGGAAGGCGGTGACCTTCTCGACCGGCTCAAGGCACAGGGCGTCGCCCGGCTCGGCATCGCGGGCGAGATCCCCTTCGGGTACATCGACAAGAACGGTGAGCTGACCGGCGAGGCGCCGGAGCTGGCGAAGGTCATCTTCAAGCGGCTCGGAGTGGACCGGGTGCAGCCGGTGCCGACGGAGTTCGGCTCCCTCATCCCGGGGCTGGCGTCGCAGCAGTTCGACGTCGTGGCGGCCGGGATGTACATCAACGCCGACCGCTGCCAGCAGGTCATCTTCTCCGACCCCGACTACCAGATGCTCGACGCGTACATCGTGCGCAAGGGCAACCCGCTCGGGCTGCGCGACTACAAGGACGTCGTCGAGAAGAAGGCCAAGTTCGCGACCGGCACCGGCTACGCCGAGATCGCCTACGCGGTGGAGCACGGGTACAAGGAGGACGACATCCTGATCGTCCCCGACCAGGTGGCCGGGCTCAACGCCGTCGAGTCCGGGCGCGTGGACGTCTTCGCGGGAACGGCGCTGACCGTCCGCGAGGTGGTCAAGAAGTCCAGCAAGGCGGAGGCGACCGAGGCCTTCGCGCCGGTCGTCGACGGCAAGCCGCACGTCGACGGCGGCGGTTTCGCCTTCCGCCCGGACGAGACCAACCTGCGGGACGCCTTCAACGTCGAGCTGCAGAAGCTCAAGGAGAGCGGCGAACTGCTGCGCATCCTCAAGCCCTTCGGTTTCACCGAGAACGAGATGACCGATCTGACCGCGAAGGAGTTGTGCGGCGGATGACCTCGGGACTGTGGGAACTCGTACTCCAGGGCGTCTGGGTCACCATCCAGCTGCTCTTCTTCAGCTCGTTGCTGGCGACGGCCGTCTCCTTCGTGGCCGGTATCGCGCGCACCCACCGGCTGTGGATCGTCCGCTTCCTCGCGGGCCTCTACACCGAGGTGTTCCGCGGCACCTCCGCGCTGGTGATGATCTTCTGGGTCTTCTTCGTGCTGCCCCCCGCCTTCGGCTGGCAGCTGGTGCCGATGTGGGCGGGCACGCTGGCGCTCGGGCTGACCTACGGGGCGTACGGCTCCGAGATCGTGCGCGGCGCGCTCGGCGCGGTCGACCCGGCGCAGAAGGAGGGCGGCATCGCCCTGAGCTTCACGCCGTGGCAGCGGATGAAGCTGATCCTGCTGCCGCAGGCGGTGCCGGAGATGATCCCGCCCTTCTCCAACCTGCTGATCGAGCTGCTCAAGGGCACCGCCCTGGTGTCGATCATGGGCATGGGCGATCTGGCCTTCAGCGGCAACCTCGTGCGCCTCGCGCTCCAGGAGAGCGCGGAGATCTACACGTACATCCTGCTGATCTACTTCGTGATCGCGTTCCTGCTCACGCGGGTGATGCGCGGCCTGGAGAAGAAGCTGAAGGCGGGCGTCGGGAAGGCGCCGAAGAAGAAGGCGGCCGCCGTGCGCGTGCCTGAGGGAAGTGGTGTGTCGTGAAATGGGACTGGAGCGCGGTCTCCGACTTCATGCCGCACTTCTGGGACGGGCTGCTGGTCACCCTGCAGATCCTGGTCCTCGGCTCGCTGGTCTCCTTCGCCCTGGGTCTGGTGTGGGCGCTGCTGATGCGGGTGCCGAGCCGCTGGGTGACCTGGCCGGTCGGGGTGGTCACCGAGTTCGTCCGGAACACCCCGCTGCTGGTGCAGCTGTTCTTCCTCTTCTACGTGCTGCCCGAGTGGAACATCACCTTCTCGGCGCTCACCACCGGTGTGGTCGCCATCGGCCTGCACTACTCGACGTACACGATGCAGGTCTACCGGGCCGGCATCGAGGGCGTGCCGGTCGGCCAGTGGGAGGCCGCGACGGCGCTGAACCTGCCGCTCGCGAAGACCTGGACGGCGGTCATCCTGCCGCAGGCCATCCGCCGGGTGGTGCCCGCCCTCGGCAACTACGTGATCTCCATGCTGAAGGACACGCCGCTGCTGATGGCGATCACGGTGCTGGAGATGCTCGGCGAGGCACGGCTGTTCTCGCAGCAGAACTTCCAGTTCACCGAGCCCCTGACGGTGATCGGTGTGGCCTTCATCATCATCTCCTACCTGGCCTCCCTTGCCCTGCGAGCCCTGGAGCGACGCCTTGTCCACTGACACTCTTCCCAACCCCGAGAAAAGCCCGGAGCAGAGCAGCGGTGAGCTGATCCGCCTGGAGCAGGTCACCAAGCGGTTCGGGGACAACACCGTCCTCGACCACCTGGACTTCTCCGTGGACGCCGGCAAGCACGTCACCCTGATCGGGCCGTCCGGTTCGGGCAAGACGACGATCCTGCGGCTGCTGATGACGCTGCTCAAGCCCGACGAGGGCACGATCACCGTGGACGGGCAGAAGCTGTTCCCGGCGACCGAGAAGGAGCGGCGGGAGGTGCGCAAGCAGATCGGGATGGTCTTCCAGCAGTTCAACCTGTTCCCGAACATGACGGTGCTGCGCAACATCACCGAGGCCCCGGTCACCGTGCTCGGCATGTCCAAGGACGAGGCGGTGGAGCGGGCCAAGGGCCTGCTGGACCTGGTGGGCCTGGCCGACAAGTGCGACGCGCACCCGGCCCAGCTCTCCGGCGGCCAGCAGCAGCGGGTGGCGATCGCCCGGGCGCTGGCGATGCGGCCGAAGGTGCTGCTGCTCGACGAGGTGACCTCGGCGCTCGACCCGGAGCTGGTCGCGGGCGTCCTCGACCTGCTGCGGGACATCGCCCGCACCACGGACATCACCATGCTCTGCGTGACCCACGAGATGAACTTCGCCCGGGACATCTCGGACCAGGTCCTGATGTTCGACTCGGGCCGGGTCATCGAGGCCGGTCCGCCGGAGAAGATCTTCAGCGAGCCGGAGCACGACCGCACGCGGGAGTTCCTCAGCGCGGTGCTGTGAGCACACGGCGTCACTGCCCCAACGTCCGAGGTCGGGACGTTGGGGCATTCCGCTGGCATATGCCAGCGGATCGGCGTCGCAGTTGGGGGCGCTGAAAATCCCGCCAACACCCCCTCACGCCTGGCCTCTTGGCGGCTATCGTGGAGGGCATCCGCTGTCTGCACCGGGGGCACAGGCAGGGGCAGGGGCCTACGAGCTAGCGCAGGGGGAGACCACCGTGGCGCTGCAGCACAAGCCGACCGCGCCGCACCACTCGGCCCAGGACGCCCTGCGCGTCCTGGAGACGGTGACGCGGCACACCTCCGGTGTCACCGACACCGAGATCGCCCGCGAGTGCGGCGTCGAGCGGGAGCGGCTGACCACGCTCCTGCGCATGCTGCGCCGCGAGGGATACGTCGAGCAGAGCGCCGACGGCGCGTACGTGAGCGGGGAGGCGCTGGACCGCCTCGGCTCGGCCCACGGCCGCGAGCAGGCCCTGCGCGACAAGCTCCAGCGCACCCTGGACCGGCTGCGCGACTCGGTGGGCGCCGCCGTCTACATCAGCCGGTACGTCGACGGCGAGGTCAGCGTCACCCAGTACGCGGACAGCCCGGCCACGCCCAAGGTGAACGAGTGGGTGGACTTCCGTGTCTCGGCGCACGCCACCGCGGTCGGCAAGAGCCTGCTGACCCAGCTGGACCACGCGGGCCGGCGCGACCACCTGGCCCGGCACCGGATGGCCCGCCTGACCTCGCGCACCATCACCAGCGACAGGCTGCTGCTGTCCCGGCTGGAGTCCCAGCCGCCCAGCGTGCCCGTCCTCGACCTCCAGGAGTACGCGGTGGGCACGGTCTGCGCGGCCGTCCCGATCACCGCCGGTTCCGCCGTGGGCTGCCTGGCCCTGTCGCTCCCCGTCGAGCACGCGCACCGGCTGCGCGAGGCCGCGGACGAGCTGAACCGGAGCGCGGCGCCGGTGCTGCTGTCGCTGGCGATCTGAAAGCTGGTCGAAAGCACCTCCCGGGACCAGGTAGTATTTTCGTCGTCGCCGACCGCGGGAAGCGGACGGCGGGAGTCCTGCGCCGCTAGCTCAGTTGGTTAGAGCAGCTGACTCTTAATCAGCGGGTCCGGGGTTCGAGTCCCTGGCGGCGCACAGAGGAAGGGCCCTCTCGCTCAGGCGAGGGGGCCCTTCGCCCGTTTCGGTCGTTCCGCTCGTTCCGCTCGTTTCGCTCGTTCAGAAGGTCACGTCCGAGCACGCGTAGAACGCGTTGCCCGTGTCGTGGACCGTCCACACCGCGAGGATCACGTGGTGTCCGCTCAGCCCGGACGGCAGCGTGCCGGTGTGGGAGAGCGTGGCCGGGGGCTGCTTGCCGCCGTAGGGCACCGTGAAGAACGGCGTGAGGTTGAGGTCGGACCGGGCCAGGTTGTGGTTCTGGTTCCAGCCCGGCTTGGTGACGTAGTACTTGAAGTCGGTCGTGGCGTGCCGGGCGGTGAACTGCCAGCGGAAGGTGTAGCTCTGCCCGCCGTTCACCCCGGTGGTCGGCCACGCCTGGCCGTTCGGCTGCTTGGGACTGTCGAGCGCGGCGAACGAGCCGTGGCCCGCGGAACAGATGTTCCCGTCGGCCGGCCCGGAGGCCGGGAAGCCCTTGGGCCCCTCGACGCTCTGCGGCTCCCACTGGATGGCGCCGCAGCCGCCGACCGTGCCGTTCTGGCACACCTTCTGCCGGCTGACCGGCAGGTCGGTGTAGCCGTGTCCGCTGGCGCCGCCGGACGACAGGACGAGGGCTCCGGTGGTCGCCATGCCCAGCGCCGCGGCGTACATCTTGGTCCTTGTGCGCATACTGCTGCTCCCTGTGCCGTGTGGGGAAGTTCAGTGAGCCGTGCAGGTCTAGACCAAGTATCAGATTATTGCCGGCAATTGAACATGTCCATACCAATCGCGGAACGCGCTGTGGAGGAGCGGACCGGCACCGCCCACGCCGGACGGCTCAGGGCCCCGTGTCCCCCCGCCCCGCGCAGAACGCCACCGTCAGGTCCTTCACCAGCACCTTGCGCTCGTAGTCGTCCAGTTCGACCAGCCCGCGCATGGTCAGCCGGGTCACCGTGTCCTCCACCGAGTCCACGACCGAGGTGAGCACGCTCGCCCGCTGCGCCGCGTCCAGGGCGGCGATCCGGCGCCGGTGCATCGCGGCGGCGACCTCGGGGGCGTACTCCACCCGGACCGGCCGCACCGAGAAGACCTCGAGGCCGACCGGCGCCGCGTCCGCCGCCACCAGCCGGGTCAGCGTGTCGCCGGCCACGTCGGCCGAGCTGCGGACCGTACCGAGCGGCTCCACCGGGACCCGGGCCAGCGCCGCCTCGACGCACTCGCGCAGATACGTCTCGTGGTCCTCGACGCCCAGCGTGGCCCGCGCGGTGTCCCGCACCCGCCACACCACCAGCGTCACCGCGCGCAGCGCGACCCCGTTGCCGTCGGCCGCGGGCATCGGCTCGCTGCGCCAGTGCCGCAGCCGCACGTCGACCCGGCGGCGCAGCAGCAGCGGGTTCACCCACAGCAGGCCGGTGCGCCGCACCGTCCCCCGGTAGCGCCCGAACAGGCCGAGCACCCAGGCCCGTCCGGTCCGGCCCCGGGCCAGCCCGCCGAACCCGAACATCCCCAGCGCCCCGGCGGCCGCGTACGCCGCCCACTGCGCGGGCCCGAGCCCGGCGCCCGCGTACGCCGGCAGCCCCAGCGCCTGGGCCGCGAGCGGCGGTACTAGCCCGGCCCACCAGGAGGTGAGCGCGCATCCCGCCGTCCCGCACAGACCGGCGGCCACACCCGCCGCGCCGGGCAGTACCCGGGCCGGACGTTCCGTCAGCTCCGGGTCGACACTCGGCACCGGGCGCGGTCGCGCCGCGCCGGGGCGCCGCGTGGGGGGCCGCTCCCCGGGCCGCTCCCCGGGGCCCCGCCGGCGGGCGACGACCGCGGGCCGCAGCGGCACCGGCGCCGGGTCCGGGTCGTCGCGGAACAGCAGGTGGACGGGGATCTCGGTGGTGGCCTCGTTGTGGATGAGCCGGGCGGGCCGGGGACCGGCCTCCCCCGTCACGGGCTCGGCGGCGGCCGGCGCCGTGGTCTGAGGGTTCGTTGAAGATGTCGTACTCATGCGTGCTCCAGCCTCCGCGCCAGACGCGTCATGAACGGGTGATCACCTCGGTGCGGACGCTCACGAGAAGAGCCGCCGCCAGGTCTCCGGGCCCGGGTGGCCGTCGGCCGCGCCGCCGCGCCAGCCCTGGGCGCGCTGGAAGGCCTCGACGCCCCGCCGGTCCGCCTCGCCCCAGCGCGGACCCGGTCCCCTCGTGTAGTGCGTGCCGAATCCCTTCTTCACCAACTGCCCGCCGAGCCGGGTGACGTACGCGTTGTCGGCGCCCGGACGGAACATCGCCCGTCCGGGGTATCCGGCCACCCCGTGCGAGGCGGGGGCCCGGGCCGGCGCCCCGGCCGCGCCGCTCGCCGTGCCCGCCGCGACCCCCTTGTAGCGGTACGGCAGGTACTTGGCGGAGTCGCTCCAGTAGGCGTAGGGCGTGGCCAGCTCGCGGGCGCGCGGCGGGGTCTGCTCGTAGGCCGTGTAGGCGGTGTGCGTGGCGTCCGTCCAGCCGCCGAAAATCACCACGTGGGAGCCCTTCTGGGGGTCGGACGCATTGTGGAACAGCAGAATGTCGCCGGGCTGGAGTTCCTCCTTGGTGATGCGGTCGGCGAAACCCGCGAGGCTTCCGGTCCATTCGTTCGCGGGCAGCTTCCAGGCCATCGACACGAAGCCCGAGCAGTCCTGCCGGTAACCGTCGGACCAGTAGGCGGTCATGCTGTACGGGACCTTCGCGGTGACCCAGGTCCTGGCCCGCTCGATGATCTCCGTACGGGTGATCGTGGCCGTTTCCGCACCGGCCGGAGGCGCCCCGGGCAGGCCCGCCAGGCCGTACAGCGGGGCCCTGGGCCCCTGCGGGGTGTCGGGCACGTCAGCTGCGGTAACGCCCGGCCGAAGGGCGGCGTGGACGGCGGCCGGGACCGCTGCCGCCTGCCCCGCGCCGAGGGCGGAGGCGACGGTCGCGGACGCCGCCGCGGTGGCCGCGACCAGCGCCCGGCGGGCCGCCGGATGGGCGAGCGCGCGGCCGGCCGGGGCATGCGGCAGGACGCGCCGCCAGTGACGGCACCCGGGACATCCGCAGTCGCTCGCGGGGTCGATTTCCTCGAATACGGGAGTCTCCATGCGATTCCCCTCACACTCCCGTTGGAAATGTCCGCGACGGTGCACTTCGGTACATGTCGGTCAGCTTCTCAACTGCTCTCCGCACTCGCATGTTGACGGTCCGAATGATGTAACCGGCGGGGCCGGGCCCCGGGCGATGGTCCTGGGCACCGATCGGCATCGGGTAGAGTCGTGCAGGTCAGCAGGCGCCGCTAGCTCAGTTGGTTAGAGCAGCTGACTCTTAATCAGCGGGTCCGGGGTTCGAGTCCCTGGCGGCGCACCGACGGTCGAAGGCCCCTCGTAGCACACGAGGGGCCTTCGGCGTACCCGGTGCCCGGACACCTTGCGATCATGACGAACCCCGTAGAACCCTGGTCCGGTTGGGGGGCCGGGTGCCCGGGGGATGCCGAGGGGGGCATCATGCAACCGGGGGTCGCCGTTCCATGTCTATATAAGGTGTGGATGCCGTGGTGACAGTGACCCACCACTGTGACGTCTGTGACGGTCGAGGGGGACCAGTGCAGGCGAAGGAAGCGACGAAACACGCATGACCCGCGTGTGGGGGGATGACTCATGACGTCGACGCCGACGGGCGCCGGGCCAGACCACGACCCGTCCCAGACCACCCAGCTCAGGGTGCCCGGGCACCGGAACTGGAACACCGGTTCGTTCCGCCGGATAAAGAAGACCCTGCCGAAGTACGACTACGAGCACTACAGCCGGCTCGCGGGCCCCCTCACCCAGCCCGACCCGAACAAGCCGTACACGGTGCAGTACCGCTCGCTGATCTCGCAGGAACCGCACCGCTTCCGGGTCGCGCTGATGCTGGCCGCCGCCCCGCTGCTGTCGGTGGTGCTGCTGGTCTGGCTGCTCCAGCCCGAGCACTGGACCGAGCGCGACTACGTGGCCTTCTCCTGGCTGCCCGCGCTCGACATCGTGATGCTCGTCGCGATCGGCCTGATCGAGCTGTTCCGCTGCCTGAACGTGCTGTCGAACGCGCACGCCACCCTGGTCGCCCGCGACCCGGTCCCGGTGGTGCCCGAGACCGGCACCAAGGTCGCCTTCCTCACCTCCTTCGTGCCCGGCAAGGAACCGCTGGAGATGGTGACGAAGACCCTGGAGGCGGCCGTGAAGATCCGCCACCGCGGTCTGATGCACGTCTGGCTCCTCGACGAGGGCGACGACCCGGACGTGAAGGAGGTCTGCGCCCGCCTGGGAGTACACCACTTCTCCCGCAAGGGCGTCTCGAAGTGGAACCGGAAGAAGGGTCCGCACCGCGCCAAGACCAAGCACGGCAACTACAACGCCTGGCTCGATGCGCACGGCGACGACTACGACTTCTTCGCCTCCGTCGACACCGACCACGTGCCGCTGCCCAACTACCTGGAGCGGATGCTCGGCTTCTTCCGCGACCCGGACGTCGGCTTCGTCATCGGCCCGCAGGTCTACGGCAACTACGACAACCCGATCACCAAGGCCGCCGAGTCGCAGCAGTTCCTCTTCCACGCGCTGATCCAGCGCGCGGGCAACCGCTACGGCGGGCCGATGTTCGTGGGCACCTCCAACGCGGTGCGCATCAGGGCGCTCAAGCAGATCGGCGGTCTGTACGACTCGATCACCGAGGACATGGCGACCGGCTTCGAGATGCACCGCCACCGCAACCCGGCCACGGGCCGCAAGTGGCGCTCGGTGTACACCCCGGACGTGCTCGCGGTCGGCGAGGGCCCGAACGCCTGGACGGACTTCTTCACCCAGCAGATGCGCTGGTCGCGGGGGACGTACGAGACGATCCTCAAGCAGTACTGGAAGGGCTGGTACTCGCTTCCGCCGAGCAAGCTCTTCAACTACACGATGATGATCATCTTCTACCCGATGTCGGCCATGAACTGGATCCTGGCGGCCCTGAGCTGCTGCCTGTTCCTGGGCCTGGGCGCATCCGGCGTCAACATCGACCCGGCGGTCTGGCTGATGCTGTACGGCAACGCCTCCGCGCTCCAGATCGGCCTGTACGTCTGGAACCGCCGCCACAACGTCTCGCCGCACGAGCCCGAGGGCTCCGGCGGCGTGGCCGGCATGATCATGTCCGCGCTGTCGGCGCCGCTGTACGCGAAGGCACTCATCGACTCCGTGCTGCGCCGCAAGAGCAAGTTCGTGGTGACCCCGAAGGGCGACTCGGCCAGCCCGGACACCCTGTTCGGCACCTTCCGGTACCACTGGTACTTCATCGTCATCTTCGGCGGCTCGATCGCCGCCGGCTTCGTGTACGGCCACTCGCACCCCGCGATGATCATCTGGGCGACGTTCGCCCTGCTGATCACCGCGTCGCCGATGTTCGCCTGGCGCCACGAGCTGAGGAAGGCGAAGAAGCAACCGCCGGTCGCGGCGGCGGAGCCCGCCCCGCGGGTCCCGCCGCAGTATCCGGCGCCGGCGCCCGAGCAGCCGTACTCGCCGTACGGGCAGCAGGCGCCACATGCGCCGCACGCGCCGCACGCGCCGCAGCAGAAGCCCAGCTGGGCCGCCTCCGCCGACGGGGGCGACGACCAGACCATGCAGATCGCCCTCGGTGGACTCGGGGGACTTGGGGGACGTAAGGAATGAAAGACCGTGCCGGCCGCCGCCGCGCCCGTCGCTTCGCGATAGGTACGGCGGTGGTAGTCGCGCTGGCCGGGATGAACGGGCCGTGGCTCTACCGCTTCGGAACCGAGAAATACCACCAGTACAAGATCAACCAGCCGGAGTACAAGGCCGCCAACGGCAAGTGGGAGATCGTCGAGTTTCCCGAGGAGTACCGGCAGAACACCATCCACGCGGCGCTGCTGCGCACCGGCAAGGTGCTGCTCGTCGCGGGGTCGGGCAACAACCAGGACAACTTCGACGACAAGAAGTTCGACACCCGGATCTGGGACCCCGTCAAGGGGACCATCAAGAAGGTGCCGACACCCGCCGATCTGTTCTGCACCGGCCACACCCAGCTCGCCAACGGCAACCTGCTGATCGCGGGCGGCACCAAGCGGTACGAGAAGCTCAAGGGCGACGTCACCAAGGCCGGCGGCCTGATGATCGTCCACAACGAGAACCCGGACCAGCCGATCACCCTGCCCGCGGGCACCAAGTTCACCGGCAAGGAGAACGGCAAGACCTTCGTCTCCAAGGACCCGGTCCTGGTGCCCCGCGCCAAGAAGGTCTTCGACCCGCAGACCGGCGCGTTCGTGCGCAACGACCCGGGCCTCGGCCGGATCTACGTCGAGGCGCAGCAGAGCGGCACCAAGTACGAGACGGGTACGCAGGACAACTACCGGATCCAGGGCCTGTCGGGCACGGACGCGCGCAACACGTACGGCATCGCGCAGAAGCTCGCCCTCGACAAGAAGGACTTCCAGGGCATCCGGGACGCCTTCGAGTTCGACCCGGTCGCCGAGAAGTACATCAAGGTCGACCCGATGCACGAGGCCCGCTGGTACCCGACGCTCACCACCCTGAGCGACGGCAAGATCCTCAGCGTCTCCGGCCTCGACGACATCGGCCAGCTGGTCCCGGGCAAGAACGAGGTCTACGACCCGAAGACCAAGGAGTGGACCTACACCGACAAGGTCCGCCAGTTCCCGACGTACCCGGCGCTGTTCCTGATGCAGAACGGCAAGGTCTTCTACTCGGGTGCGAACGCGGGTTACGGACCCGACGACGTGGGCCGCACTCCGGGCATCTGGGACGTGGAGACCAACAAGTTCACCAAGGTCCCCGGCATGAGCGACGCCAACATGCTGGAGACGGCCAACACGGTGCTGCTGCCGCCGGCGCAGGACGAGAAGTACATGGTGATCGGCGGCGGCGGGGTCGGCGAGTCCAAGCTGTCCAGCGAGAAGACCCGGATCGCCGACCTCAAGGCGGACGACCCGAAGTTCGTCGACGGGCCGTCACTGGAGAAGGGCACGCGCTATCCGCAGGCCTCGATCCTGCCCGACGACAGCGTGCTGGTCTCCGGCGGCTCGGAGGACTACCGGGGCCGCGGCGCCTCCAACATCCTCCAGGCCCGGCTGTACCACCCGGACACGAACGAGTTCGAGCAGGTCGCCGACCCGCTGGTGGGCCGCAACTACCACTCCGGTTCGATCCTGCTGCCCGACGGACGCCTGATGTTCTTCGGCTCCGACTCGCTCTACGCCGACAAGGCCAACACCAAGCCGGGCGAGTTCGAGCAGCGCATCGAGATCTACACGCCGCCGTATCTGTACCGGGACTCCCGGCCCGATCTGTCGGGCGGCCCGCAGACCATCGAGCGCGGTGAGTCGGCCACGTTCACCTCGCGGGCGGCCTCGACGGTCAAGAAGGTGCGGCTGATCCGGCCGAGTGCGTCCACACATGTCACCGATGTGGATCAGCGGTCCGTCGCGCTGGACTTCAAGGCGGACGGGGACAAGCTGACGGTGACGGTGCCTCAGGGCAAGAACCTGGTGCAGTCGGGGTGGTACATGATGTTCGTGACGGACGGGGAGGGGACGCCTTCCAAGGCGGAGTGGGTCAAGGTGCCGTAGCGCTCCCGCGGCGGAGCCGCGTATGTCACAGTTCCCGCGCCCCTTCGGGACGCGGGAACTCGGCGTTATTCAGTTGCCTCGGCCAGCTTCGCGGCGTACTCCGGGTACCACTCGCCCGCCTTGGGACCGCCCTTGCACTCGCCGTCGGACTCTCCGGGGCGCTTGACCCAGAGGTAGGCGTCCACCAGCGGGTCCGACGTCTTGGTGGTCGGTGTCTCGCCCAGGGCGCGGCCCGGGGGGTTGCACCAGCGTTCGTCAGGGGTGCCCTCGGTGTAGGGGCCGTTGCCGTTGCGGCTGGTGTCGATGACGAAGTGCTTGCCGCCGACCTTGGCGGAGAGCTGCTTGCCGTAGGCGATGGAGTCCTTGGTCGTGTAGAAGTTCGAGACGTTGACCGAGAAGCCGTCGGCCTGGTCGATGCCGGCCCGCTTGAGCGGTTCGAAGATCTGGTCGGGGTGGCCCCAGCCGGCGTTGCCCGCGTCCAGGTAGACCTTGGTGTTCTCGAGGGCCGTGAGCTTCTCGACCGCGCCCTTGAGGAGGTCGTAGCGCTCCTCGTGGAACTCCTGGGGGGTGCAGCCGTCCACCAGGTGGAGCAGCGCGTCCGGTTCCAGGATGACGGTGGCGTCGCGGTCGCCGATGCCCTCGGCCACGCCGTCGACGAAGGAGCGGTAGGCGTCGCCGTCGGCGGCGCCGCCGCCGGAGTACTGGCCGCAGTCGCGGTGCGGGATGTTGTAGAGGACGAGCAGTGCGGTGCGGCCGGCCTCGTCGGCGGCCTCGGTGAAGCCGCGGGCCTGGTCCTCGGGGTTCTCCGGGGTGAGCCACTCGCCGGTCGGCTGCTGGGCGATCTTGCGGATCTGTTCCGCCTGGTCCTTCTTCCCCGCTTCGGTGAGCGACGCCATCTGCTGTGCCGCGTTGCCGTCGGGGTTGACCCAGAACGGGTCGGCCTCCTTGGGCTGTTGCGTGATCCCGGCGCCCGCGTTCTTGTCCTTGTCGTCCCCGTCCCCGGACGAGGAGCAGCCCGCGAGCAGCAGCGCCGCCCCCAGTGCCGCCGCGGACGCCGCTCGCCTCCCGGACAAGGTTCCGGCCGCCCTGCTGCCGTACATCCGACCCCCCTGGGTGCACTGTTCCAAGGCTCAATCCTGACATACGCCAGTGGCACCCAGATGGTTCCCTGACCGGGGCCCGGGTCGTGTGCTAGGGGGCGGTTCCGGTCAGGTAGGCGGAGACGACGACGTTGGCCGTGTAGCTGTTGGTGGTCTGGTCGAAGGTGCCGCCGCAGGTGATCAGGCGGAGTTCGGAGCGGTCCGTCTCGCGGGGTCCGTAGGCCTGCTGGGCGTCGAAGCCGTCGCGGGTGAGGACCTGGACGTCGTCGACGGTGAACTCGGCGGTGCCGGCGTCGTCGCGGACCACCCGGATCGTCTCGCCGGGTTCCAGGCTGCTGAGCTTGTAGAAGACGGCGGGCCGGGTCTCGGTGTCGACGTGGCCGACCATCAGGGCGGTCCCGGCCGCTCCCGGGGTGACGCCGGCCGCGTACCAGCCGACGGAGCCGGGCTGGTCGAAGGGCGGTGGTTCTATCGCGCCCTTGGTGTCGAGGCCGCGGGCCACGACGGGGGCCTCGATGCCGAGTTCGGGGACGTCGAGGCGTTGCGGGGTGGCGTCGTCGCCGAGGGGTGCGTGGGCCGGGGGCAGGGGTATGTCGGGGGGCCGGCCGGCCGCCGCCATGTCGCCGGTGGCGGGCCGGGATATGCCCTCGCGTACGTCGGTGGCCTCGCGGCCCCACAGCCACAGCCCGAGGAGCAGCACCATCCAGGCGATGCCGGTCACCAGGCGGCCGCCGGGGGCGGCGGTGTGTCGCTCGTCCTGTTCGGACATGGTCAGCCCGTCCCGCGGCTCCGGCTGCGGACGCTGCGCAGCGCGACGGCGACGGCGACGGCGGCGATGCCCGCGAGCACCAGGCCGGTCACGGTGTGCGCGGTGCCGGGAGGCTCGGAGCGGGCCTGCTCCCCGCTGTCGGCGGCCAGCCGCGCGGTGCCGCCGCCGCCCGCGTCGACGGGGGCCACGGGAGAGGCGGGGGCGGACGGCCGCGTGTCGGGGCGCCGCCTCTCGTCGACAGTGATGGTGCCCCTGCGGGCGTCGTCGCCGCACTTGACCTGCACGGCGTACGCACCGGCCCGCACGGTGGAGCGGACCTGGCTGGAGCCGACGAGGACGCCGTCCCCCGCGGCCAGGCTGAGCCGTACGTCCGACTCGAAGGCCGCGGACACGGCGACGGCCGTCTTCTCGGTGCAGTCGGGCACGCGGAGCGTGACGTCGGTGCCGGGGGCGGGCGAGGCGGGTGTCACGGAGACACCGCCGCCGTCCGCCGCGTAGGCCGCCGGCGCGCACAACGCGGCGGTCAGCGCGGCTCCGGCACAGAGTGTGACTTTCAGTGAGCCCATCGTGTACCTCCAGTTACCTGGAGACTCCCCCGCGGGCCCGGCCCCCGCATCCGCTGCGCGGGTCGTGCTGCTCCGAACGGGTTACGGCGACGGCCTGCGGGTTTCAGCGGCCGCCGGGGTGATCCGTGCGAACGTATGACTGCATAGCATGGGTCTCCCATGGCCCACGCACGCGCACGGCAGGAGTCCACCCCCATGACAGAGCGCAAGCCCATCGCATCGTGGCTCACCGACATGGACGGGGTGCTGATGCACGAGGGGGTCCCGGTTCCCGGTGCGGACGCCTTCATCAAGAAGCTGCGCGACTCGGGACGGCCGTTCCTGGTCCTCACCAACAATTCGATCTACACGGCCCGGGACCTGCACGCCCGCCTGAACCGGATCGGTCTCGAGGTGCCGGTCGAGAACATCTGGACCTCCGCCCTGGCCACGGCGTCCTTCCTGGACACCCAGCACCCCGGTGGCACCGCCTATGTCATCGGTGAGGCCGGTCTGACGACGGCACTGCACGACGCGGGCTACGTGATGACCGACACCGACCCCGATTTCGTGATCCTCGGGGAGACCCGGACCTACTCGTTCGAGGCGTTGACGAAGGCCATCCGCCTGATCAACAGCGGCGCCCGTTTCATCGCCACCAACCCGGACAACACCGGGCCGTCGCCGGAGGGTGCGCTGCCGGCGACGGGTTCCGTGGCCGCGCTGATCACGAAGGCCACGGGCAAGGAGCCGTACTTCGTCGGCAAGCCGAACCCGCTGATGATGCGGACGGGGCTGAACGTCATCGGTGCGCACTCGGAGTCCAGCGCCATGATCGGCGACCGGATGGACACCGACGTCCTGGCCGGTCTGGAGGCCGGGATGGAGACCTTCCTCGTGCTCACGGGGCTGACGACGCGCGACGACATCGACCGTTACCCGTACCGTCCGACCAAGGTCGTGGACTCCATCGCGGACCTGGTGGACCTCGTCTGAGGCGGCGCCCCGCGCGTCAATGGCGCCCCGCGCGTCAACGGCGTCAGTGCGTCAGCGGCGTCTGCGGGTCAGCAGTACGGCCGTGCCGCCCGCGGCGACGAGCAGCGCGGTGACCGCCAGGGCCGTGTCGAGGCGGCCCGATCCGGTGCCGGCGAGTTCGTCGGCGAAGGGGATGCCGGTGCCCTGGTCGTCCGGGGTGGCGGCGACGGAGGGGGTGGCCGGGTCGGTGTCCTGCGCGGTGGCCGACTCGTCCGCCGCCGCCGTGCCCGTACCGACGCGGAAGCGGTAGTCGTTCGACTGGCCGATCCACTCGCCGTCTCCGCCCCGGCGCTGGACCACGGCCGCGTTGGCGGTGACCTCGCCGGGTGCGGTGTTTGAGGTGAGCGCGAGCCGCACCTTCACGGTGAGGGTCCTGCCGGGGCCGACGGTGAAGCCGGGGAAGCCGTCGTCGAAGGCACCGATCAGTTCGTCGCGGTCGGTCTTCTCGAAGTCGACGGGGTGCGGGCGGTCGCCCTCGTAGAACTCCAGGCGGGGCTGCGACGGCTCCAGCGCCCGCGCCTCGTCGACGAGGACGACGACCGGGTGGATGCCCTCGCAGGTGCGGGAGGTGGTGTTGGTGAGGTCCAGGTACCAGGTGCCGTAGCCGCCGCCCGGGTCGTAGCCGGCGGGGCCGCCGTGGAGACGGGTCTCGAGGGGGAAGGTGTGGTCGTCCGGGGCCGTGCAGGCGGGCAACGGGTCGCGCGGGTCCGCGTGCGCGGGGGCGGCGGACGCGAATACGGCGGCCGACGCGCAGGCGCAGGCGGCGAGGAGCGCGGCTGCCGCCGCCGGAAGGGGGGACGTGGGCGTGAACAGTCGCATAAACACATGAGCATGTCGGAGACCCCACCCCAACAGCACCGCCGTTCGGGGCACGCCCCTCGAACGGCGGCGTCGCAGCCCTCGGACCGCGGTAGCGAAATCCTCGGCCAGACTGCGGCCGAGTCCTCAGTTCGGCCGTGGCGGCGTCCGTCCTCGACCGGACCACGACGCAGCCCATCGTCCTCGACCGCGGCGATGCCCCTGGTCCGGCCGCGGGACCGTCTCTGCTTCGGCCGCGGGGCCGTCTCCGGTCCGGCTGCGGGGCCGTCTCCGTTCCGGCCTCGGCAGCGTCTCCGGTCCGGCCGCGGGACCGTCACCCTTCCGGCCTCCGCAGCGTCTCCGGTCCGGCCTCGGCAGCGTCTCCGGTCCGGCCGCGGGACCGTCTCCCTTCCGGCCTCCGCAGCCTCTCCGGTCCGGCCGCGGGACCGTCTCCCTTCCGGCCTCCGCAGCCTCTCCGGTCCGGCCGCGGGACCGTCTCCCTTCCGGCCTCCGCAGCCTCTCCCGTCCGGCCACACGACCGTCACCCTTCCGGCCTCCGCAGCCTCTCCCGTCCGGCCACACGACCGTCACCCTTCCGGCCTCCGCAGCCTCTCCCGTCCGGCCTGCGCCCGGTCCGCACCCTGGCGGGGCGCTCAGCCGCCGTTCTCCCGGCCGAACAACGGCGCGAGGAGCAGTTGGGCCGCGCCCTCCGCGACCGCGCGCGTCCCGCCGGGCGCGATCCGTACCGGTACGGCGCCGTCGTGACCGCCCTCGCGCCGGGCGCGGGCGTCGAGGACCGCGCCGACCCCGTGCACGAAGGCCTCGGGCGCGGCGGCGACGGTACGGCCGCCCAGCAGCACCAGGTCGATGTCCAGCAGCCCGGCGAGGTTCGCGGCGCCCGCGCCGAGCACCCTCGCCGCCTCCCCGAGGTCCCCTCGGGCGACGGCGGCGAGACACAGGGCCTCTATGCAGCCGCGGGCGCCGCAGGTGCAGCGCGGCCCGTCCAGCTGGACGACCTGGTGCCCGAACTCCCCAGCGCCGGTCCTGGCCCCCCGGTGCACGCCGCCGCCGAAGACGAGGCCGGCGCCGAGTCCCGTACCGAGGTGCAGAAAGGCGAAGGAGCCGCCCTCGCCACCCCCTTCGCCCCCGACGGCGAGGCCGAGCGCCGCCGCGTTGGTGTCCTTGTCGACGACGACCGGCACGCCGAGCCGCCGCGCCAGCGCGTCCCGCAGGGGGAAGCCGTCCCACTCCGGAAAACCGGTGACCCGGTGCAGCACCCCCCGGACGTGATCGAGCGGCCCCGGAAGGGCGACGCCGAGACCGAGGAGGGTGGGGAGCGCGGCGAGGACCCGGTCCGGCGGGCGCGGTGGCGGACTCTCGCCGACGGGTGCCGACTGCGGGTCGTCGGCGGCGGGGGATCGCGGGTCGTCGTCGGCAGGCGCCCCCAGGCGTTCCGACGCAAGTGCCTCCGCCGCCCGCGCCACCTCCTCCACGACGGTCTCCGCCCCCGCGCCGAGGTCCAGCGCCGCGCGCCGCTCCCCCACCACGGTGCCGTCGAGGTCGACCAGCACGGCCCTCAGCTCGTCCCGGTCCAGGTGGACGCCGAGCGCGTGGCCCGCATCGGGGACCAGGCGCAGTACCGTGCGCGGCTTGCCGCCGGTGGACGCGCGGCGTCCGGCCTCGGCGGCGAGGCCCTTGCCCCGCAGCCGGGCGGTGATCTTGCTGACCGCCTGGGGGGTGAGCCCGGTGCGCTCGGCGAGTTCCAGCCGGCTGATGCCCTCGGCACCGGCGGTGCGCAACAGGTCGAGCACCAGGGCGGTGTTGTGGCTGCGCAGGGCGAGGAGGTTGGCGCCGCCGCCCACCGCGCCCCGCATGCCGCCACCACCGCTGCCACCGCTGCCACTGCCACCGCTGGCGCCGACGCCGCCACCGGCGACACCCGCACCGGTCCCCGTACCTCCGCCGTGCGTCCTGTTCACACCCCCCATTGTCTCCGGCGCTTGCACTTTGGCAACACCGTTGCGAAAGTAGGAGGCATGACTGGTACTCCTCCCGGCAATCCCCCTCTGCGCGTCGGCCTGGTCGGCTACGGCCTCGCGGGCTCCGTCTTCCACGCCCCGCTGATCACCGCCACCGAGGGCCTGGCCCTGGACACGGTCGTCACCTCGAACCCGGAGCGGCAGCAGCAGGCCCGCGCCGAGTTCCCGGACGTACGGACCGTCGCCACCCCCGACGAGCTGTTCGACCGGGCCGGCGAGCTGGACCTGATCGTCGTCGCGTCCCCGAACAAGACGCACGTACCGCTCGCGACGCGGGCCCTGGAGGCCGGTCTGCCGGTCGTGGTGGACAAGCCGGTGGCCGGGACCGCGGCCGAGGCACGGGAGCTGGCGGCGCTGGCCGAGGAGCGCGGCCTGCTGCTGTCCGTCTTCCAGAACCGCCGCTGGGACAACGACTTCCTCACCCTCCGCAAGCTGCTCGCCGAGGACGCGCTGGGCGACGTGTGGCGCTTCGAGTCCCGCTTCGAGCGCTGGCGGCCGAAGCCGAAGGGCGGCTGGCGCGAGTCCGGCGACCCGGCAGAGATCGGAGGTCTCCTGTACGACCTCGGCAGCCACGTCGTCGACCAGGCCCTGGTCCTCTTCGGCCCGGTCACGCAGGTGTACGCCGAGTCCGTCGTACGGCGTGCGGGCGCGGAGGCGGACGACGACACGTTCATCGCGCTCACGCACGCGAACGGCGTCCGCTCCCACCTCTACGTGTCCTCCACCGCCGCCCAGCTCGGCCCCCGTTTCCGGGTGCTGGGCTCGAAGGCCGGGTACGTCAAGCACGGCCTCGATCCCCAGGAGGCGGCGCTGCGCGAGGGCAAGCGGCCGGGCCCCGGCTGGGGCGAGGAGGACGAGTCGCTGTGGGGCCGGCTCGGCTCCGGTGAGTCCCCGCTGACCGGCGGCGGACACGTGGAGGCGACCGTCGCGGGCGACTACCCCGTGTACTACGCGGCGGTGGCGAAGGCCCTGCGCGAGGGCGGCCCGAGCCCGGTGGACGCCGGGGAGGCGGCCGCCGCACTGGACGTACTGGAGGCGGCCCGCCGTTCGGCCCGCGACGGATCGGTGGTGACGCTGTGAGCGCCACGCACCCCGAGACCCCCGCACCGACCGTCGCCGAGCTGGAGGAGCAGGAACGCCGCCTGGTCTTCCGCCGGTTCACGAACGACGACGCGTGGGCGCTGGGCGCCCTCCTGGTGGAGCTGGCCCGGGAGCGTCAGGCCCCCGTCGCCATCGACATCCACCGCGCCGGCCGGCAGCTCTTCCGCGCCGCGCTGCCCGGCTCGACCCCCGACAACGACGCCTGGATCGACCGCAAGCGCCGGGTGGTGGAGCGGTACGGTTCGGCGTCGTACCTGGTCGGCTCGCGCTTCCGGGCCAAGGGCACGACCTTCGAGGAGTCCTCGCGGCTCGACCCCGACGGCTACGCGGCCCACGGCGGCTCCTTCCCGGTCACCGTCGCCGACGTCGGTGTGATCGGCGCGGTGACGGTGTCGGGTCTGCCGCAGGTGGAGGACCACCGGCTCGTGGTGGAGGCACTGGAGCGGTTCCTCGGCGAGTAGCCCGTACGGCCCCGGGCCGGGTACTCGGGGAATCGCCGGTGGGTACCTGTGGTGGGCAGGCAGGTACCCAGGAAGATCACGATGCTCACCGGAGGGATCGGAACCGATGAACGACGCGACGGCTTCCCTGAAGGAATCGCTCGGACGATACGGCGTCTGGAATTCGGCCCTGCGCGCCGAGGACCCCGAGCGTGAGAGTGAACGGGCCGAGGCCGCCGCCGAGTTGGAGCAGCTGGGCTACGGTGCCCTGTGGCTCGGCGGCAACAGCGCCGCCCGGCACGCCGCCCCGCTGATCGGGGCGACCTCGCGGATCGTGGTCGGCACCAGCATCCAGAGCATCTGGGAGCACCGGGCCGCCGAGGCCGCGGCGGGCTTCGCCGAGCTGGAGGTCTCCCACCCGGGCCGCTTCGTGCTCGGCCTCGGCGTGAGCCACGGCCCGCGGGTGGAGGGCTACAGCCGCCCGTACTCGACGATGGTCGGCTACCTCGACGAGCTGGACCGGGCCGGGATGCCCTCGGGCCACCGGGTGCTGGCCGCGCTCGGCCCGAAGATGCTGGACCTGTCCCGGGACCGGGCGGCGGGCGCCATCCCGTACCTGGTCACGCCCGAGCACACCGCGCAGGCCCGCGAGCGGCTCGGCGAGGGCCCGCTGCTGGCCCCGGAGTTCAAGGTCGTCCTCGACGCCGACCCGTCCCGCGCCCGCGCGACGGCCCGCGCCTACCTCGCCATGTACCTGAAGCTGCCGAACTACACGAAGAACTTCCTCAACCTCGGCTTCACCGACGCCGACGTCACCGGTGGCGGCAGCGACCGCCTCATCGACGCGGTCTTCGCCTGGGGCGACGAGACCACGATCCGCACCCGCATCGAAGCCTTCCACGACGCGGGCGCCGACCACGTGGCCCTCCAGGTGGTGGAAGACGACATGACCCGCCTCCCGAGGGAGGGCTGGCGCACCCTCGCCTCGCTTCTGGCGTAAGGGAGGACGCCCCTGAAAGGGGCGCGGGGCTGTGACATGTGCGGCTCCGCCGCGTGGGCGCGATCAACCACGACGCACGCGCGGCCGCCGATCGACCCCACGCCCCACGCCCCACCCCCCCCTTAGGCGTCCTTCAACTCCTGCCGCTGCCGCCCCAGCCCTTCGACCTCCAGCTCCACCACATCCCCCGCCCGCAGATACGGCTTCGGCTCGGGCTGCCCCATCGCCACCCCCGCCGGCGTCCCGGTGTTGATGACGTCACCGGGACGCAGCACCATGAACTGGCTGACGTACCGCACGACCTCCCCCACGGGGAAGATCTGCTCCGCGGTCGTCCCGTCCTGCTTCAGCTCGCCGTTGACCCACAGCCGCAGCGAGAGCCGCTGCGGGTCGGGTACCTCGTCGGCGGTGACCAGCCACGGGCCCAGCGGGTTGAACGTCTCGCAGTTCTTGCCCTTGTCCCAGGTCCCGCCGCGCTCGATCTGGAACTCCCGCTCGGACACGTCGTGCGCGACCGCGTACCCGGCGACGCACGCGAGCCCCTCCTCGGCCGACTCCAGGTAGCGGGCCGTACGTCCGATCACGACGGCCAGCTCCACCTCCCAGTCGGTCTTGGCGGAGCCGCGCGGCACGAGCACGGTGTCGTGCGGCCCGACCACCGTGTCCGGCGCCTTGAAGAAGACGACGGGCTCGGCGGGCGGCTCGGCCCCGGTCTCGCGGGCGTGGTCGTGGTAGTTCAGCCCGATGCACACGATCTTGCCGATGCGCCCCACCGGCGGTCCGACGCGCAGTCCGGCGCCGTCCAGGGCGGGCAGCTCACCGGTCTCGGCGGCGGACCGTATCCGGCCGAGCGCACTCGCGTCGGCGAGCAGCGCTCCGTCGATGTCCGTCACGACGCCCGACAGGTCTCGCAGGGTCCCGTCGGCGTCGAGCAGCGCGGGCCGCTCCGACCCCGCCGTACCGACTCGCAACAGCTTCATGATCCCCAACTCCTCGATCGCGGGCAGCCCGCCCGATGAGGTGGCGACCTGGATGCGGCAGTGACGCGACAACCATCGGAGGACTGGTCGATCGTCCAAGTTCGGGGTCCACTCCGCAATACCCCGTTCACGTACTGGACCGTAGCCTCACCGGTACAGGACGGCCCGTTCCACGGCGCTCCACGTCGTACTGGTGACGACGTACAGCGCGGCGGCCAGCGGCACCACGGCCACGGTGACGAGCGTGAAGAAGGACATGAACGGCATGACCTTGCTGATCGCGCCCAGTCCCGGCACCTGCTGCCCGTCGTCGGCGGGCAGCACCGGGCGGTCGGCCATCGTCCGCTTGGTCAGCCGGTAGCTGAAGAGGGCCACCCCGGCGACGAGCACGAACAGCGCGGCGTACACGAGCCCCGCGCCCCCGACCGGCCCTGCGTCGCCGAGCGCGTCGGCCCAGCGCCCGCCGAGCGGGGCGGCGAGGAGCCGGTGCGAGAGCAGCGCGTTGGCCTCGCCGCCGATCGATGAGCTGGAGAAGAGGTGGTAGAGGAGGAAGAAGGCGGGGATCTGGCACAGGCTGGGCAGGCAGCCCGACAGCGGCGACACCTTTTCCTCGGCGTGCAGTTCGAGTACCGCGCGCTGGAGTTTCTCGGGGTTCTTGGCGTGCTTGCGGCGCAGTTCGGCGATCCGCGGCTGGAGTTCGGTGCGCGCCTTCTGCCCGCGGGCGGCGGCCCGGGACAGGGGGTGTACGAGGAGCCGTACGAGGGCGGTGAACAGGACGATGGCGGCGGCCGCGGCCGAGGCGCCGAACAGCGGCTGGAGCAGGTCGGCGAGTCGCTCGACCAGGCTGGCGAAAACGGACATGAGTGGGTGAGCCCTCCGGGGGTCTCGTCGTGCCGGGTGAGGTGAGGCCGGTGAACGGCGGCATGACGACACACCCCGCGCAGGGGGTGGCTTCGGAGGTGACTTCTGGTGAAGCGGTGCCCTACGCGGTGGTCGCCGGGAGGGCGTGTCCGGGCGCTCGGGGCCGGCGGCGGCCGGGGGCGTCGGGATCGCGTTGGGGCAGGAAGGCGGTACGCAGGTCCCGGTCCCTGATGGCCGTACGCACCCGGGTGCGCGGCACGGCGGGCGCGCAGCGCGCGGCGATGACGGCGCAGACGGCGAGCGCGGAACCGACCGCGGCGGTCGCGGCGAGCGCGACGGTGGCGGAGAGGCTGCCGACGTCGACGAGCGCGACGGGGAGGAAGACGAGCAGGAGGATGAGCAGGGGGCGCAGGACGGCCCGGTTCCGGGTCATCGACCGTCCCCCTCTCCCTCGTACACGCGTTTGCCCCAGTTATACAGGACGTGGTTGTACGGGGACTTGGCTGTACGGGGACTCGGCTGTACGGGGGACTCGGCTGTACGGGCCTCGGTGCGCGGCCGGCCCTATGCGGGATCGGCCGCCGACGGCTGCGGCGCGGTCTCGAGCGGCTGGAGCAGCCGGCGCGGTCCGAGCAGCGCACGGCTGACGGGATCGGCCGGGTCGGGGTCGAGTCCGGGACCCGGCTTCATGTGGATGTCGCGGACGGCCACGACGGTTCCGCAGGCCGGGCAGGCGCCGTACGGGCTGAGTTCGGTGTCGCAGTCGGCGTGCCAGAAGGTGCGCATCGGCTCCCCGCCGAGGTGCTCGCGCCCCCAGATGCCGAGCGCCCGCAGGGCGGGCCACAGGGCGATGCCGCGGTCGGTGAGGACGTACTCGTCACGGGGCGGCGCCTCCTGGTACCTGCGCCTCTCCAGGATCCCCTCGACGGTGAGCGTCTGGAGGCGGTTGGCCAGGACGGCGCGCGGGATGCCGAGGTGGACGAGGAAGTCCTTGTAGCGCCGGACGCCGTAGAGCGCGTCGCGGATCACCAGCAGCGTCCACCTCTCGCCGACGACCTCGAGCGCGCGGGCGATCGAGCACTCCTGCGTCACGTAGTCCTTGCCCAGTGCCATGACGTCCACTGTAGCCACTTTGCGAAGGGTTGGTTCACTCATCGAACTGGGGTGCTAGATTGAACCCCCGCAAGTCAGTTCATTGACCGAACCCATACCCATACCCATTTGCACGGGAGAGGGCGAACAGCCATGACCGAAACCGGCACGGACCCCTTGCACACCGCCGCAATCCCGAACGCACCGGACGCACCGGGCTCCCGTCCCGACCCCGACCCGGACCGGGCCTCGCCCCCGCACCCCGGCCGCACCCTCGCCCTGACCAGCGCCGCGACCGCCGTAGCCCTGATGACGTACACCGCGCCGATGGTCACGCTGCCCGAAACGGCCGCCGACCTGCACACCCCGCTCTCCGCCCAGGCCTGGCTGCTGAACGGCACCCCGCTGGGCCTGGCCGCCCTGCTCCTGGTGGCCGGCAGCCTGGCCGACGACTACGGGCGCCGCCGGATCTTCGTCTCCGGCACGCTGGCCCTCGGCGTCACCACCGTGCTGGGCGCGTTCGCGTCCACGACGTGGCTGTTCACGCTGGCCCGCATCGCGCAGGGCGCGGCGAGCGCGGCGCTGCTGGCCAGCAGCCTCGGCCTGCTCGTGCACGCCTTCCCGACGCCCGCCGGACGGCTGCGCGCGACCGGCGTGTGGGGCGCCTTCGTGAGCGGCGGGATAGCCGTGGGCCCGCTGCTCGTCGGGGCGATCCCCGACTGGCGGATGTCGTACGGCGTGCTCGGCGCGGCCGCGCTGGTGGTGGCGGGCCTGGGCGCGCGGGCCCTTTCGGAGTCGCGCTCCCCGCGGGCCGGCCGGCCGGACCTCGCCGGCGCGTTGACGTTCGGACCGGCGCTGGTCGCGCTGGTGGCGGCGCTGACGCTGGGGCGGGACGGGTGGCTGCGGGCGCCGGTGGGGCTGCTGCTGGCGGCGACCGTACTGCTGGTCGGTCTGTTCGTGCTGCTGGAGCGCCGCGCGGCCACCCCGATGATCGACCTGTCCCTGCTGCGCAGCCCGCGCTTCCTGGCCTCCTCCGCGGGCGGCCTGTTCACGGGCCTCGCGGTGATCGGCCTCTTCAGCTTCCTGCCGACGGTGTTGCAGCGGGCGCTCGGCATGTCCCCGATGGAGACGGCCCTGCTCTCCCTGCTCTGGGCCGGTCTCGCCTTCGCGGTGGCCCTCCAGGCCCGCCGCCTCGCCCACCGTGTCTCCCCGCGCCACCAACTGGCCGTCGGTTTCGCCCTGCACGCGGTCGGCGTGCTGACCATGCTCGGTGCGGTCGGCGCGGGTTCCTGGGTCCGCCTGCTGCCCGGCCTGGCCGTGGCCGGCGTCGGCAGCGGCCTGCTGAACGCCGCGCTGCCGCTGCTCGCGGTGGAGTCGGTACCGGCGGCCCGGGCGGCGATGGGCTCGGGCGCGCAGCAGACGTTCCGCTACATCGGCTCGTGCGCCGGGGTCGCGCTGACGATCGCGATCGCGACGTCGGCGAGTGGTCCGGGGGCGGGCGTGGACGTGGCGCTGTGGGTGTCGGCGGGGCTGGCCGTGGCGGCGGGAGTGCTGGTGGGGGCGCTGCGGGAGCGGCACTGAGCCCCCGGGAGCCGTGACGGGGCCGTTCCCGGGGCCCCTGGCCCGCGGATGGCTGACCCTCGTCACCTCACGGCAGTACGGTGTCCCCCATGCGCCCCGACACGCCCGCCGAAAACGTCGACCACACCGCCGAAGCGGCCCGCCTGGAACGAACCGCCGGCCTCTATCCCGAGGACTCCGAGGCCCTGCTGCTACGCGCCGCGGCCCACCTGGAACTGTCCGGCGACCGCCCCGCCGCGACCACGCTCTACGACCGCCTGCTGTCCTCCGCCACCGGATCCCCCGGGCTGGAGAACCCGTCCCTGGTGCGCGCCCTGAAGGCGTCGAACCTCTGGGAGTACGACCACGAGGCGGAGGCCCGGGCGATCATCGACGGTGTCCGTGCGGCGTCGCCGCGCGACCCCGCCCCGTGGGTGATCGTGGCCGAGGCCCTGGAGTCCCACGACGAGCTGGAGGCGGCGCACGAGACGTTCACGGAGGGCGCCCGCCTGCTCCTGACGGACGTGCCGGAACCCCCGTACCCGACGCACCCCCTCCTCTACGGCCGCCACCGGGTCCGCCGGATGCTGGGCCTGGCCCACGACGAGTGGGACACCCTGGCCGACACGCTCCACACCCTGCCGGTCTCCCTGGACGAGCTGCACGACCCCAAGCGCGTCTGGTCCCTCGGTTCGGACAACCCGGCTGACCTGGAGGCGGAGATCTCCCGCCTGCGCGCCGAGCTGGGCGCGTACCGCCAGGCCCTCTCCCGCCCCTTCCCGGTGGCGATGCTCCACTGGCCGGCCGACGAACTGGCGGAGCTGCTCCAGGCGTATCCGCCGCTGGCCGCCGAATACCCCTCGTACGAGGAGCACTTGGCGACCATAGAGGCGGCACTGCGCGAGCTGGCGTCCTCGGGCACGCCGAACCTGGGCGTGGTCCCGGGCACGGTCCCCTCCTACGAGGCCTTCGCGGCGTCGGAGGGCGCGTCCCCGGCCGACCCGGCCCTGCTGCCGCAGTACGCGACGACCCTCGCGGCCCGGGGGCGTGCGGTGGCGTGGCCGCCGCAGCGCGGGGCGGCGTGCTGGTGCGGCTCGCAGCGGGCGTACGGGGAGTGCCACGGCCGGGAATAGCCGGGAATAGCCGGGAACGGCCCGGACCGGCCGGGAAGAGCCGGGAACACCGTCGCGGCGGACCGATGAGTTCCCGCCCCGGCGGACGTCTACAGGTGCAAGAGCCTTACGAACCAACGAAGAGCGCGCGGCGTCGAGCCACGCCGATCCGAGGAGACAGGACGACATGAGCACCGAGCAGACCACCGCGGCGGAGAACGGCTTCTCCTACACCCTGACCCGCACCCTGGACGCCCCCGCGGCGCGGGTCTGGCAGGCCTGGACCGCCCCCGACCAGTACGCCCAGTGGGCCTACGCGATCCCCGGCTCCGTCGAGATGGACGTCCGCCCGGGCGGCCTCTGGAAGGCCACGATGCGTACCCCGGAAGGCGCGGAGTTCCCCCTGACCGGCTCCTACATCGAGGTCTCCGAACCCCGCCTCCTGACCATCGGCATGGACGTCCCGGGCCGCCCGGAACCGTCGAGGATGGGCGTGGAACTCACGGAGGAGGGCCCCCGCAACACCGTGATCGTCCTCAGCCAGACCTGTGACACGGCGGAGGAACGGGACATGGCGGAGCAGGGCAGCGGAATGCTGCTGGACGGCCTGACGGCGTTCCTGGCGGACGGAGCGAAGAGCTGACCGCCCGCCGCATTCCATTCTT
The DNA here is from genome assembly GCF_044591655.1 of Streptomyces sp. BBFR51. Taxonomy (NCBI): domain Bacteria; kingdom Bacillati; phylum Actinomycetota; class Actinomycetes; order Kitasatosporales; family Streptomycetaceae; genus Streptomyces; species Streptomyces sp. BBFR51. The sequence goes on from NZ_CP172448.1 coordinate 3,237,539, forward strand.
GACTTCGAAGTACAGAATGGGTTAGCGTTCAGTCATGGCAAGACCCAAGGAGTTCGACCCGGAGATCGCCGTCGACCAGGCCATGGAGGTGTTCTGGCGCAAGGGATACGCGTCCACCACACCCCAGGACCTGGTCGACGCGCTCTCCATCGGGAAGGGAAGCCTCTACAACACCTTCGGCAGCAAGCGGGGACTCTTCCTGCGGGCGCTGCGGCGATACCGCGACACCCAGACCGCCGCACTGGTGGAGGCCCTGGAGCAGCCCGGCCCCGTCAAGGAGCGCCTCCGCACCACCCTGACGGCTCTCGCCGAGATGGACATGGCCGACCCGGACCAGCGCGGCTGCCTCGCGGTGAACTCCGCGACGGAACTGGCGAGGACCGACCAGGAGGCGACCGAACTCGCCCGCCGCATGCTCGACATCACCGAGGACGCCTTCCGGGCACTGATCGCGGAAGGGCAGCGGGCGGGCGAGATCTCCCCGGAGCGCGACCCGGCCGCCCTGGCGAGCCTGTTGATGAACACGGTCGTCGGGATGCGCGTCGTGGCACGCGTGTCCGAGGGAGCGGACCGGCTCACGCGCGTGATCGACGCGACGATCGACTCCCTGTGACCTGCCCTGACTTGACCTGACGGCTCCGGCCGCCCGGATCAAGCCATCCCCTACCCAAATTTTGTACCTCAAGTTCAAGAACTGGAGAATCACATGTCCACCAGCCTCAAGCTCAACGGCAAGAACGTCGTCATCACGGGAGGCAGCAGCGGCTTCGGCCTCGCCACCGCCCAGCTGCTCGTGAACGAGGGCGCCCGCGTCCTGATCACCGGCCGCAACCAGGCCGCCCTGGACGCCGCGGGCGAGCGGCTCGGCGCGAACGCGATCACGGTGCGCAGCGACGCGTCGTCGCTCGCCGACATCGAGGCGCTGGCCGACCGCGTGAAGGCCGAGTTCGGCAGCATCGACGCCCTGTTCGCGAACGCCGGCATCAACGGCTTCGCGCCCTTCGAGGCGACGACCGAGGAACTCTTCGACGACCTTCTGACGGTCAACGCCAAGGGCCCGTACTTCACGGTGCAGAAGCTCGCCCCGCTTCTGGCCGAGGGCAGCGGCGTGGTGCTCACCACCTCGGTCGCGAACGTACTGGGCCTCCCGGCACTGAGCGCCTACGCGGCCAGCAAGGCGGCCCTGCGCTCGATGACCCGCAGCCTGGCCCGCGAGTTGCTCCCGCGCAAGATCCGCGTCAACGCGGTCAGCCCCGGCCCCATCGACTCCGGAATCCTCGAGAAGTCGATGCCCAGGGAGGCGGCCGAGCAGACCAAGGCGCAGATGGCCGCGGACAACCCCATGCTCCGTATGGGCACCCCCACCGAGATCGCCAGGGCGGTCGCCTTCCTCGCCTTCGACGCCACCTTCACCACCGGCGCGGAACTCGCCGTGGACGGAGGCGGTTCGCAGCTCTGACCGGCGAAGCCCGCACCGCAGGGCTCAGCAGTCGTCCCGGAAGACGATCAGCAGTGGGTCGGTCTGGGTCTCCGTACCGTCGGTGGCCCAGACCTCGGCGACGTACTCACCGGCCGGGGCGGGCGCGATCCGCAGGTCGAGGAAGCCGTTGATGACCAGGGCGCCGTCGGGACGGCGCTCGTTGGTCCCCGGCGGGATCGTGCTTCCGCCCGCGCTGGACGAGCCGGGAGGCAGGTTCCGGACCCCCGTCTGGATCGGGGTCGACCAGGTCCCGGACACGGGAGAGAAGGCGTAGGTCCAGGGCCACCCGTGCTCCGGATCCACACAGATCCGCTGCCCCTCGGCCTCCAGCGTCCAGGTCGACGCCGACGCCGAGCCCGGGGCCGGAGCTGCCGCCGAAGCCGGAGCCGCGCCGACCACCGTCAGGGCGAGCGCCGAGGCCAGGCCGACGAGTAATCCGGCCCCCTGATGACTTGTCTTCATCGATTCCTCCTGATATGGACGCGTATGTGCAGTGCGACTACGTCTCCAGGCCGATTCACCCGGACAACAACCATCAGCGAGTGTCACGCGGCCAACTTCCCCCGAACAAGGTGTAGTTGCACGTTCAATAATTGTGTCCTGATACAGCCGCCCGGCACGCCCTACGGCCGGCCCCTGAAGCACGACGCCCCGCTCCCCCACTCCCGGACCGCCGCGCACGACACCGTCCGCGCTCCCCTCCACCAGCACACGACCGCGAAAGCGCGAACACATACCCACGAAGTGTCCGCGCCCCGCTCATCCGAGACCCGCACCATCCAAGCCAGGACCGCCCGGCACTCCCATGCGTTCCGCCACTACCTCACCCAACACCCCCCGCCTTGCGCACTGTTGTCGGCTCACCGCCCCGCGATAGCCTGCCCGGCGACTGCTGGCAGCACGACCCCGGGGAAACGAGAGGGCAACCGATCGTGACGGAGGGCTTCCGCACCATCCGTACCGGCGAGCACATGTGCTTCAACACCACCGCCACGAGCCCTGGCCAGGCGGAGTTCGCCATCCGCCCCGACCAGCCCGACCCTGCCGAGTACCAACGGTGACGGCCGCCGACGCCACACCAGCGCTCGCCGACGCCACGGGAGCCCGGCAGGAACTGACCGTCGTCCTGCCCGCGCGTCTGCGCCGTGCCCCCAGGTGGCCACAGGGCCCGTTCCCGTTCGAACGCGGCAGCCACCGTACCGACGCGGCGACGAGATCGACCTACTTCGCCCCAGCCTCCGCCCGGGCCCTCTACGGAAGCCCCGAACGCCCCCGCCGCTGGCACCTGCCGATGGACCTCAAGCACGACGGGCTGCACCTGCTGGGCATAGAACTACTCCGCGCGGCCACGGCCCGCGATCCCGAACACGCGCTGACCGTCCTGCACTTCAGCGCCGAAACACCGCTCCTCCCGGTGCTACGCACCTTGGCCGGCCGCGGCTCGGCCACCGTCGCCGAGCCGCTCGCCGGACTCACCGGACCGTTCGATCCGGCCCTGCTCCTCGACGGCGTCGCCGACGTCGGGGACCCGACCGCACCCTTCGCCCTCTCCCGGCCGTACACGATCGCGTTCCTCACCCCGACGGCCCGTCACACTCCCGCGCTCCGCGACGGCCCCGAGGGCGAACTGCCCACCACCGCCGACCGCTGGCTGTGGCAACTGGCCTCCCGCTCCAGCCCACAGGACTTCCCCCTGGCCCCCGAGACGATCGAGACCAACCTCCAGGACGTCGTACGCATCTCCGGGGACTGGAGCGCCCTGGTCCTGCGGCAGGGCGCCGCTTTCCTGGGCCACCGCCCCGACACGGGCGACGGCGACTTCTACGGCTTCGGCGCGCTGCACTCCCGCACCGTCTACCTCGACGCGCTCCTCCTCGGCTCCCTCCAGCGCGACCACATCGACGAACTCACCGACGAGCTGTCGGAGGTGTTCACCTCACCCCGGCACCTGGCCCACCGAGTCGCCGCCCTGGAACGCAACATCGCCCACTTCCGCAGCGGCTACTGGCGCCAGCACTTCACCGCCCACGGCCCCGCGAACGAACTCCTCCTCGCCTTCCAGAACCAGCACCGCCTCCCGGCCCGCTTCACCGAGATCCTCGCCGAGGCCGCCGACTACAGCCGCCTGGTCCAGACCCAGGAGAGCCAGCAGATCAGCGGCGCCCTGGGCGTCCTGACCGTCCTCGGCCTCCCGCTGGGCACGGCCCTGGGGATACTCCAGGTCCTGGGCGACGACTCTCTGTCCCACCTGCTCATCGCCCTGGCACTGTCGGTGGCGGCGACTGCGGGCGTGCTGACCACGCGGTACGGGCGGTTGGTGCTGTCGTCGTTGCGGGGTGGGGAGAGCGGCCGGTAGGCGGTTACGAGCGTCCGACCGGCACGGGAGACGCACGCCAAGCCGATGATGACCAGGCGTCCGCGCGGACTTCTTTTCCTATTACGTGAACCTGACGACTCGGCTAGGGCATGATCACTTCTCGGAGGGGCGGCACACTCGGTGCCCGCCCGATGGAGGGGGCAGTCTGATGCGCATCGGCTCGAAGACCAAGGCGATCGGCACACTGGCGGCGAGTGGCGTTCTCGTGCTCGGTATCTCGACGTCGGCGTCAGCCGTCGACACGATCCCGGCGAGCAGCTACGGCCACGCCGAGTGGAACGCCAACCCGTCCGGCTCGACCCCCGGCGACTCGCTCAGGGCCTGCGACACCAAGGCCGACGGCTACGGCGTCAAAGCCAAGGCGTTCAACTCGAACTACGACGTCGTCCGCACGGCGTCCACATCAGGCCTCAGCGCCGGGCACTGCACCTCATGGAAGAGCGGCAACCTGCCCGAGGGCCAGAGGTTCCAGATCATCACCTACAGGGTCAAGGGCGGCAACGAGATCGTGCTCGACCACAGGTTCGTCTCCTCCTGATCGCCTGACCAGCCGCCGAGGAGACTTCTTTCCCGATCAGCGGATAGTTGGTCTGACCGTGCCGTTGACTGACCCGTAATGGGCGCCGACAGAGCCGTTGTTGCCTGATCGGACGCCCAGGCCGATGCTGTCGGCGACCTGGCCTGGGTCGTCGCGGTTGACTCCACGATCGTGCGCGTTCACCAGCACGCGGCCGGGGCTCGCAAGAAGGGGCCTCGGCCGAGGAGCCCGGCGGGCTGACTACGCCGGCCAGGCCGGTGACGCACCCGCGTCGCTACCCGCTACGAGAAGACCGCACCGGTCCACCGCGCCGGCCTCCTCTTCGCGGGCATCTTCCTCCGGTCTGTCCGTTGAACGAACAAGCTCACGGCTGGAGGCGTTCTCCCTGCGGATCGAAGCAGACGAGTCCGTGCTCGCGAGCCAGCGTAGCGGCGTACTCGGACACCTCCTCCGCCTTGCCATAGGACATGAGCAAGTACACGATCGGGCCCGATGCCTCCTCGATGACCGGCGGGGACGCCCATACGACACTTCGATCGACGTCGTCCGGATATCGCGCGACGAGCGCTTCCACATACGCCACGATGCGTGGCGCCGGAGGCACGACGACATCGTCCGACTCCAGGTAGCGCTCGTAGAGCTCGTCGTAGGTCAAACCCGCTTGGCGGTCGTCGAGCGGACGGTCACCGTCCCACACCGCAAGGTCATGACTCACAAGCGCATCGTCGCAGGCAGCGGTCCCGTCGGAGCCAGCAGGCCCGCGTGCCCTTGGGTACGGCCCTGGGCACCCCCCAGGCCTGGACGACCACGCACTGCCTCACCTGGCCCTCACCCTGACTCTGTCGGTGGCCGCAACGGCGAGAGCTGACTACGGGGTACGGGCGGGCTTGATCCCTGTACGAAGTTCGCCGGCACAATGGCAGCGTGCCCGAGCCCATCCCGTCCTCCGCCTCCGTATCTGCCCGCATGAGCCGCCAGGGCTCCCGCGACACGGCACCGGAGATCGCGGTGCGACGACTGCTCCACGCGTCGGGGTTGCGCTATCGCGTGAACGTGCCGGTACCGGGAATGTCCCGCCGCACGATCGACATCGTCTTCCCCAGAACCAAGGTCGCGATCTTCCTCGACGGTTGCTTCTGGCACGGATGCCCGCAGCATGCCACGCAGCCGAAGTCGAACGCCGAGTGGTGGCGGACCAAGCTCGACAAGAACATGTCCCGCGACGTCGAGACGACCAGGCATTTGCGGGACCAGGGGTGGACGGTCCTTCGGTTTTGGGAGCATGAGGCACCGGAGGTTGTGGCCAATGCGGTCAGGGAAGCCGTACTTCCGGCCGGGCCTCCGAACTGATCGACACACCGCCGCCGCTGAATCGGTGGCTTGTCCCGGCACGCCGGGACGTGGAGGGGGGAAGCAGTGGAGGGGCTGACTTCGGTCGACGTGTGCTCCGGTGCGGGAGGTCTTGCGCTGGGCCTGGAGCAAGCGGGCTTTGATCCCGTGCTCCTCTTGGACAGCAACAAGCAGGCATGCGAGACCCTCCGACACAACAGACCGTCGTGGAACGTTCTCGAAATGGATCTCCTGGATTTCGACCCTGTCGAGCACCAGGTGAGCTACGACGTAGACCTTCTGTCGGCCGGCCTGCCACGCGTAAGGTCGTCTGCGACGACGAAACGGGCAGAAACAGGGCAGGAACTCAAACTCCTCAAGGCAACCATTTATCTGGCGCACGCTGTTCGACCGCGCGCTCTTCTGATAGAGAACGTTCCGGAACTGGTGAACGGCACTGCCTTCGACGAGGTACGCGACTTTATCCGGGGCGAGCTTCTGCACCTCGGCTACCGATTTCACTGGTTCATCGTCAACGCCGCCGACTTCGGCGTCCCGCAAGATCGACGACAGGGAGTGATGGTGGCTCTCAAAGATGCGTTCGCCGAACGGTTCCGCGCACCGGAGACCGCCGTGGGCGAACACGTCACCGTGGGTGAAGCCCTGCGCGCGTCGATGTCAGCACGCGGATGGACCGGGGCCGATGAATGGGCACAGCAGGCGAACCGCGTCGCACCAACCCTCGTGGGCGGCTCGGAGAATCGTGGCGGTGCCGACCTGGGCCCAAGCGGCACCAAAAAGGCCTGGGCCCGCATGGGCGTCAACGCCGTCTCACTGAGCGACGAGGTGCCCGGCCCGGACGGCACTCAGGAGTCGGACAACTCCGGATCCCCGTTGAAGAAGATCACTGTCGAACAGACAGCGCTTCTTCAGTCCTTCCCCAAGGACTGGGAGATCACCGGCCGGAAAACAGTCCGGTACCGGCAGATCGGCCATGCCTCCCCTCCGCCGGTGGGGGAAGCGCTCGGTTTGGCCATCGCCCGCGCACTGCGCCCCTGACCGACGAATCCGCAGGTCGCAAAGAGGCCGCGGACCATCGAGCGGGTACCTGGTACAAACCGCGCACATGACTCCCGGCCGGCTACACTTCCCCCTCATGACCCGAGCACCACATCCGGACGCACATCAGGACGCACCGGTGATCGTTGACCTCTTCGCGGGCCCGGGCGGCCTGGACATCGCCGCGGAGGTGCTCGGAGTGCCCGCAATCGGCGTGGAGTGGGAGAAGTCGACCCGCGCCACGCGGGATGCCGCCCACCTTCGCACCACCGCGGTCGGTGACGTGGCGAAGGTGAACCCACTCGATCCCGAGGTTCGCTCAGCCCGCGTCCTGGCCGGTGGCCCGCCCTGTCAGACGTATTCGGTGGCGGGCAACCGCGAGGGCCACAAAGCCCTCGACGAGGTTGTGGACCTGGCCGAGCTGGTGGGCAGCAGCAAGACCGTCGGGGCGCTGGAGAAGTCCTGGGCGGAAGTGGAGCGGAGAGCCGTCGATCTGGAATGGGCCGACGAGCGCACAGGCCTCGTACTCCAGCCTCTACGGTGGATCGTCGAGAAGAGACTCAAGTCCGATCCGTACGAAGTGGTGGTGTTGGAGCAGGTTCCCACCGTTCTTCCAGTGTGGAAGAAGTACCGCGAGATCCTTCGAGACCTCGGGTACGACGCGGAGTGCGAGCTGCTGCACACCGAGGAATACGGGGTACCACAGACGCGTCGCCGTGCGGTATTGATCGCCCGTTACCGACGAAGCGGAAGAGGCCGGAGCCTGGAGTTCCCGCCCCCCACACATCAGCGCTACCGAAAGGGGGCGACGCGTCTCCCCGCGGAGCGGATCACGGGCACCACGAACGTCCTCCAGCAGAACTCCCTCTTTGGTTCCCAGGCCCCGCCCACGGTCGGACCGTGGGTCTCCATGGGAGACGCGCTCAAGGAGTCGCGCGCCTCGGAATTCGTCGTGCGTTCCAACTACGGCTCTGGCGGAGACCCCAAGAAGCGAGGGCTTCGCGTTTCCGACGCACCGGCGGCCACCATCACCGGCAAGGTTCGCCGCAACACGGTCTTCGACCTCAAGGGGTACGACCGGGACGGTGAACCGGAGCTGGGTCCGGAACAGGACCGTTTCAGTTTTCGCGAAGCCGGCCTCCTGCAAACATTCCCGGCCGAGTACCCCTGGCGCGGCACAGATGTCGCACAGCAAATCGGTAACGCGATCCCGCCCCTGCTGGGCGTACACATCCTGTGCACAGCACTGGAACTGGGCGAGGAGCGCAGAGAGCAAGCCATCAGGACGCTCAAGACCTGGCGCCCTCCTCGGCCCTAGGGTCTGTTGTCCGCGAACGAGACGGCCGAGGCGGCCCGGATCACTCCTCCTCCGTGTCCTCCTCCTTTCCGCGTACTCGCGCGTCGGCGAACAGATCCACGAAGAGAGCGGTCAGGCGCTCCACGGATTCCTCGGGGGCGGGCTCCTCGGTGGGACCGAGGGGAAGGGGGCGGTGGTGCACGGAGTGCCCCTCTTCCGCCTCGTCGATCCATCTTCGTAGCGCCCCGGCGTCCCGTTCCGCGTCCGGCGCGATCACGTCGTACATCAAAGTGGCGGCCGCAGCGTTGACGGCCTTGCCCAACGCGTTCGCCTCTCGCCCGGTCCGAACGACGTCCCGCCGCAACATTCGGACCAATGCCTGGGCCGTTGGCCTGTGGTCGATCACGTCCAGCCGCAGAACCGTGTTCAACATGTCCTGGTTACCGCAGGCGGCCACGACAGGTGCATAGTCGGACCCGTTCCGGAAAAGCTCGGCCGACCACCAGAGCCGGGCGAAGGCCTGCTTGTGGTGAGGCCCCTTGAAATACCGTGCGTTGACGGACTTCTTGTTCTCCGAGAAGTGCCGCCACACGACGAAGTCGGGGGCCACACCGAGTGCCACGTAATTCCACAACGCGGCGTCCGCGGCCTCCTCACGTGTCAGGCGAAGAATCGCGTGCAGCCGTGGTGCGAGCCAGGCGTCGGCCTGAGTCGGCCTGTCGTCCCGATAGGTGTACATCGCGTCGTCGATCAGGTCCCGTACGGCACGGAGTCGCATCCGTGGGCTCTCGGGCAACGGTTCGGTCGCCTGGTTGAGTGTGATCGCGGGGACGTTGTCCTTGCCGGACAGCAACCCGTCGGCGATGAACCTCGCCGCGTTCTCGTCCGCGAGCCGAGCCAGGTACTCGGGCAGATGGTCGGGCCTCTCCGTCACGCCTCGTCCTCACGCTTGAGCTTGTTCAGGCCGCGTACGGTCTCCGAGAGCGCCCTGGGCACCTCGGCCCTGCGCATGGCCGCGTACTGAACCCGCGGCTGCAGTTCGGTCCACCCCGTCACGCCCACGCGCCGGCGGTGCACCTCACGCAAGGCGTCCTCGAGTGACCGATCCGGAATCACGTCCGGCAGCATCTCCCTGAGTACCTCACCCTGCCAACCGTGCGGGAACAACGGGGTGTCGTCGTCCTCGATCTCCAGATCGCCGATCGCCGAGTGGAACACGGCGATCCACACGTCGGCGGCCATCTGGGACACCATGAGCTCGTTGACCAGGCCCTCGGGCCCGCGCCCCTCGGCGCTCAGGACGTCGGTGATCCCCTCGAAGTCGGTATTGATGTGCACCGTGGGCAGTCTTCCCGATGCGTTCACGATCCATGGAGCGTCGACGAAGTTCCGCAGCCACTGCGGGCCCTTCGCGAATCCCACTTCCTTGATGTCGAAGCTCTGTTCACGTGTCGGGATGTCGCCCCTGGTGTCGACGACCCAGTCGTCAGCCGCCTCCGCGACGATCCGACCGGGCACGCCCTCGACCGTCGCGACGACCTGGACCGTCAGTGTGGCTCGCTCGAAGACGTCGGAGCGCAGCACATGGAGGTCACCGCGCCATTCACGACCGCCCTCCGTCTCCGCAGCGAGTTTCGCCGTGACCCGGGTGTTCGTGGTCCTGTCCGTGAGCACCGCGACCGCCACCACCTCCGACCAGGGGCTTCCCGGTTCCGTGGCCTTAGAGGGGATCGTCGCCGAAATCGTCAGTGTGGCCGTCTCCCAGTCCTCGGTTTCCGCCAGTCCGAGCGCGACGACCCGCTCGACCACGGAGCGGGCGCGGGAGTCGAGTTGTTCACGAGGCTGTTCGGGCGCCTTGACCCTGGCCGCGTCCACGCGCAGGGAAACCGTGCCACGGAGGCGCGGATACGGGAAAGCCTTCACGACGACACCTCTCCTTCGACGGCACGCAGTTCAACCACGAGGCCACTCAGACTCGTTCTCACGGCGTGTGTCGTCGGGTCGGTCACACCACGGAACGTCGCGGAACGGGCCTTCTCGGCGAAGCGCAGCGTGTCGTCCACGACCTCGCAGTTGTCCACCCCCACGAGTTCGGCCCACGCGATGGTGGGCCGGGGGCCGGAACGCACCTCGAACTTGGCCACCGGGGCAAGCCTCCAGACGTGGCCCCCGGCGGGGATCCTGATCTCCCCGGTCACCTGCCAGGCTCCACCGTCGAGCACCTGGGCGTCCAGTTCCTCCAGCACCGGCAGGGTCGCTGCCGACAGACGGGCCCGCTTCGTCCTCGTGCCGACGGTCAGCTTCGGGGCCAGACGTCCTCCGCCCGCCTTCGGCTTCTTCTTGGGGCGGGACACCAACTGTTTGATCGCCGCGTTGGTCTCTCGGGTGAGAGTGGCGATCCGCCGGTAGGCCGAGGGCGAGTAGGTGAGGGTCAGCTCCTCGGTCTGGCCCCACTTGTTGTGCTCCGGGGGCTCGGCGGCCCGCAGGAACACGTCTGCCTCGGCCGCGTACGGAGCTCGCGGCCCCGCGGCCTCACCGGCCAACAGCACGGCCTGGAAGGGGTTGACGGACAGGGACAGCCCGGGAACGGCGGCGTCCCTCACCGTCATGCGGTTCCCACGCATCGCCACGACGCGGTTGGGTTTTCCGTCCATGTCCTCGGCATCGGTCACCAGGAGCACGGCGCGGTGCTCTCCCGCAGAACCTCTTGCGCCCCCTGCGACCGGAACACTCATGGGAACGGTGGTGGCCACGACCTGGCCGGATTCCGTCAGTTGATCGACGGTCGTGCCGTCCAGGAACGCCTTCAACGCCCGCGTGCGGGACGGTTGGGTCACGGTGGGGTCTACCCGTTCCTCGGGAACGACCACCTCGCCGTTGCGCAGGGTGCGCACGGAGGCCTCCAACAAGGGCAGTCGGTCACCGCCACCCGTCATCGCGGCCCAGAAGTTCCGGCCCAGGGCCTGGACCAGTCTCCGGTGCATCCCCTGGATGCTGAAGTCGTCACCGGCCTCGTCGTCCTCGGACACCCGACTCGCGTCGACGAGGCCGGCCACGTCGTGCGCACCCACAATGAGGAACGACGTTCCGGGCTCTCCGCTCTCTCTGGTGAGCTGAAGCGATTCGACGGTTTCCTCGTCCGCCCACCAGGACCTGGCCACCGCGGCCCCCGGGGAGTCGGGATCGGGACGTCCCAACCACGCCGGCCCCGCCCACGCCCGATCGCCGACGCGCCGCCACGGCAGATCGAGCCGACCGACGAGGCGACGCTCGGTGCGGCCCTCGTGCGGTTCCGACAACGTGGAGTTGATGAGAACCAGTCCGAGCCGACTGGTGGCCCACAGGGTCGCCTTGCCCAAGCCGTACGAACCACCCGCCGACTTGCCGGACTTGTGGCTGTCGAGCTGCCGTCGCACCACTGCCGCGAAGCGACCGTCCTCGTAGTCGTCACCCGTAAGGCCCGCGGCGTTGTAGTCGTCCACTCGCAGCAGCACGAGACGGTCGTGGTCGTACATGTCGCGCAGCCCGGCGTCGATGACCCGGCCGACCTTCTGGTCCTGGGTGGCAGCCACCTCGTAGTGCGGGAAGAGGTCGTCCCACTGGATCGCCTCCCGGAACCGCGCGAGCTTCTCACCGGTGAGTTCGTGCAGGGTGTAACGCACCCGCACGGGCTGTCCGTTGGCGGTGAGGCGCTCATCCAGGCTGTTCTGGCAGGTTTCCCGAGCCAGCACTTCGACATCGGCGTCGAAAGCGAACGCGGCGGCGTTGCCCAGCTCGCGACCGCCATCGGCGTGACCGGGGCGGTGGTACCAACCGACGGGGAGGCCGGCCTGAGTGTCCGTCGTACGGGTGTGCACCGTGGCCAGGTCGGTGTTCAGCGCATGCGCGATACGTTCGATGGTCTCGGGCCGAGGGGCGGCGCGTCCGGTGATCCACGCGGAGACCGCCGCCCGTGTCACCTCCACCTCCTGAGCCAGTTCGGTCTGCGTCATGTCGGCGAGCTTCAACTGCCGCGCCAGCCATGGACCGAAGTCCTCACCTGCGTCCACGGTCACCTGCTCTCGGGTCTTGGTCCGCTTGCGTCGGACAGCAGGGCCACCCTACCCGCTGCCGTTTGACAGCCGGTAACCTGTCAAACAACCTTTGACACGACCCGACCCCAACCCAGGACTCGTCGGAACGGTCAGACACCATAAGTCCGTTCTGCCCGATTTATTGCTCACGAATTCGTCATCGAACCCCCTTGCGCCCCCTCGAAACCGCCGGGTACGGTCATTTCCGCGGCCCCACCCGTCTCAGAAGAATCCATTCTTCGACGTTTTGGTAGAGGTGTGCCGCCATTCTCCTTATGCGCTCGACGGCGGCATCACAAGCAGTGGCACGCAGGGTTCCCTCACGTCTCTTCGCGCCCCACCCCGTCCCTCATTCTCGTGATTCTCGCCGCCCCAGAACTCCTTGTTCGAATTAGCCAGTAGTTTCCTCGGAAGCAGCATGTGCGCCGCCGCAACCGTCGTCATTGCAACCGCGTCCGTGTGATCAATCGCGCGTGTTGCCACCCGCACCACTCTTCACGCCCAGCCTCATCACCTCGGATCGGAGTCCAGTGCATCCCGAACTGACCCCCGTGCTCAAGACCGTGGTCGAGCAGTCCTCACGCGTTCTTCAGACGTACGCGGTCGACCCCGGTCTCATTCCGGAGCATGCGAACGGAGAAAGGCGGATCACCCAGGGTGGATACGGTGATCGACAGCTCTTCGAACTCGTACAGAACGCTGCGGACGAGATCGCGGCCGAGCCCGGTGGTCGCACTCACGTCGTACTGACGGACACCCATCTCTACTGCGCGAACGAAGGAACGCCGGTTACCCCGGAAGGGGCCGAGACGATTCTCCGGATGAGCATGTCGCGGAAACGCGGTGGGCAGATCGGACGCTTCGGGGTCGGCGTGAAATCCGTGCTCGTGGTGACCGACGCCCCACAGTTCTTCAGCCGGACCGGAGCCTTCGGGTTCGACCGCGAGTGGGCCAGTGCCCAGATTCATTCCGTTCCCGAGGTCAGAGCCCGGCTCGGGGAGGAGTTCGAGGCCCCGGTGCTGCGTATGGCGCGCCCGCTGGACGTGGCCGCGGAGAGATCCGCCGACCGCGTGCTCGACGAACTCCTGGACTGGGCGACCACGGTCGTCCGCCTGCCCTTGCTCGACGGCGCCGCCGACCGACTCGGCCAGGACATGCACGGCGGACAGTCGACCGGTGGCCGAGAAGAGTTCCCGGTCGGATTCCAGCTCTTCTCACCGCACGTGGCCAAGGTGATCCTCGAGGATCGTCGTCCGCGCCCCGTCGTGCGACGCACACTCACCGTCGAGCGGGAGCGGGAGCGGCACGTCGTCCACGAGGAGCGCACCGGCAGGACCCCCTCGGCCGGCCGGTGGCGTGTGTTCACCCTCACCCACGAACCCACGGTCGAGGCTCGTTCCAGTGCGGGTGAGCTGCACGACCGCGTCTCTCTCGACCTTTCGTGGGCCGTACAGGAGTACGAGAAGGACGCCGCCGGGCTCCTGTCCTCGCCCAAGGGGCGGGGACGGTTCTGGTCGTACTTCCCGACCAAGTACGAGATGACGCTGAGCGGCATCCTCAACGGAGCCTGGAAGACCAACGAGGACCGACAGAATCTGCTGGACTCCTCGCCGTTCAACCAGGAGATGATTCGTGTCGCCGCCCGGCTGGTGGTCGAATCGCTGCCGAAGCTGGCGCCTGCGGAGGACCCGGCCGCTTATCTCTCGCTCCTTCCGGGACGTCCCCGTGAATCCGAGACCGTCAGTTGGGCGGACCGCTACCTCACCGAGCAGATCTGGGAAGCCACGGCCCATCGTCCGTCGCTGCCGGACCAGGACGGCGGACTGCGCGCACCCCGCGACCTGAGGATCCACCCGTCGCTCGGCAAGGACAACCAGTCGTTGCTCCGTTGGCTGAACCTGTGGAACTCGTACTCCGGCCGCCCTGCCAACTGGCTCCACCCGTCTGTGGAGGCCAACACGCTGCGCTCCGGCAAGGTGGAGCATGTCCTCAAGGCGTCCAAGCGTGAACGCGCCTCGGTGCGTGAGTGGTTGGAGGCCCTGGTCGCCGACGGCAGTGCCGGCGCGTCCGCGACAGCCATCCGTATCGTCGCCGACATGGTCCAGTCGGCGCCTCTGTACGCGGACGAGGCCCGCGCCGCACGGATCGTGCTGACCGAGGAGCACGGCATGGTGGCGCCGGTGGTCGGCAAGGTGTTCCGACGCACCGACCAGGACGGACTGCGCGAGTCCCTCGTGTATGTCGACACGGCTCTGTCCGAGGACCGGTCGCTCGCGAGTGCCCTCGCCGTCCTCGGCGTCCAGGAAGCCGACGTGCGGGGGCGCTTCGTCAGCGTCCTGGACCAGGGCTTCGCGTCGTACGGGCCCCAGGAGTGGACCCGGTTCTGGGAACTGTTCCACCAGGCCGGCAGCAGCCAGCTCTCGCACGAGGTGATCCGACGCGTGACCAATCCGTCGTCGACGCTGCACGTGCGTACCGCGGGCGGCAGCTACCGGGCGATGCGCGACTGCATGCTGTCCGGTCTCGTCGTGTCACCGGAGTCGGACCCCGCGATCACCGTTGACACCCGATTTCACTCCGACGACATGGCCTTCTTCCGCGAGGTCGGACTCCACGACGGTCCGACGGGAGGCCACCGCCCCGAAGGTGAGCCGTGGTTCGAGCAGTACCGCGAGACGATGCACAAGGCATACTGCGGGACCCTGCCCAACCAAGCGTCCCGTCCCGCCCTCGCCCGCATGAAGTTGGAGGGCGCCGCGATCGGTGGCCCCCTGCATCTGCTGCCCGAGCTGTCGGACGAGGCGAGGGCCAAGTTCCTCGGAACGCTGCCCGAGGAAGCCCTCATCGACAACTGGACACTCCAGGTCGGCGCCCAGGTAGCCACTCGCAGGGCGGTGGCCTCGCCGATGCGCTGGATGCTCAAGCGCCACGGTCGCGTCTCGACGTCGCAGGGCATCCGCCCTCTGCACGAGGCGGTCGGTCCCCAGCTCGTCGCCTACAGCGACGTACTGCCGGTCGCGGCGATCAGCGCCGAGAAGGCACGCAAGCTCCGCCTCGCCACGAACGTCGAGGAAGTGCCCGACTCGTTCTGGAACCAGCTCCTCGACAAGCTCCAGCGCAGCGAGGACGACACGTTCGTCGGCAACACGTACGTGCTGTTGACGCGTCTCGAGGTTCCCTTCCCCGACGACTCGCTCACCAAGTGCCGTATCGGTGACGAATGGGGCACACGACCGGACGGCGAGATCGCTGTCGCCGCGTCGCAGAACGAGTACCGGGAGCTGCGCTCCGAAGGACTGCCGGCCCTGCTGGCCGCATCGTCGGAAGACGCGGCACTGCTGGTGAAGCAGTGGGGGATGCTCCCGTACGCCGATGTGATCAGCCGCGAGACCCGACACGAGCCGGCGGGCGAGCCGATGCCGCTCAGCGAGGCCTACCCCACCCTGCGACAGCTTCACGGCTCGAAGGTGGAGCAGTACTCGCTGCAGCGTTGCAAGGTCCTCGAAGAGGTGAAACGCACCCCGAACGGCATGCATCCCACGACGCTGAACAGCAGCCTGCAGGGTTCCACGGTCCTCGTGCTGGAACCGGCCGACGCGCTGGAAGCCCTGACGGCCGTCGACCGGGAGCTGCGTTGGCGCATGGGTGCCGCCGGTTGCAGGCAGGTTCTCGCGGCTCAGCAGCGTCAGGAGGAGGACCAGAAGGTCAAGAGCACGCTGAAGGCCGTGCGCCGGGCCGACGACGTGGTGGACAAACTCCTGCTGCTGTTGGGATCGGAGTCCCTGCGGGACCGCCTTCCGGCCGGCCTGATGGACGGGGAGCGTGCGGAGAACGGCGACGTCGAGCCCGACGGCCGGCGCATCGCGCAGATGGCGGTCAACTCACACGGGGACAGCGTTCTGCAAGTGCACGCCCGCGACCTGCAGGGTCGCTACCCCAGTCACGCCCCGGCGTCCTTCACGGGTGCTTCCAGCGCGGTGGCGTTCGTGGCGGAGTACGGCTTCCCGGACGCCTACGCAGGCTTTCGGACGCCGTCCCTGGATCCACGCATCGACGTGGACGGTCCGCGCCACTTTCCCCGCCTGCACGACTACCAGGAACGGCTGGCCGCCAACGTCTTCACCATGCTGGACCGGATGGTCCCGCAGCGCGGCATGCTGTCCCTGCCGACCGGAGCGGGCAAGACTCGGGTCACCGCCGAGGCTGTGATCCGGTGGGTGAAACAGGTGGGTCGTCTGGATGGGCCCATCCTTTGGATCGCCCAGACCGAGGAATTGTGCGAACAGGCTGTACAGAGCTGGAAGTTCGTGTGGGAGAAGGTCGGTGCCGAAACACCGCTGGCGATCAACCGACTGTGGTCCTCGAACGAGGCCGGTCCGGTCACCGACCGCCCGCAACTGGTCGTCGCCACAGACGCGAAGCTCCAGCAGCCCAACTGTCTCGCCGCCGACGCCTACGCATGGTTGCGGAGCGCCGCCCTGGTCATCGTCGACGAGGCGCACACCGCCATCACCCCTCGATACACCGACATCCTGGCGCACCTCGGTCTGACGGCCGCCCGCACCGATCGTCACCTGCTCGGGCTCACGGCCACACCGTTCCGCAACACCAACCAGGACGAGACGCGCCGCCTGATCAACCGCTTCGGGGGCCGGCGTCTGGACGAGGGAGTCTTCCCCGACGGAGACGCCTACGCCGAACTGCAGAGGCTCGGCATGCTCGCACAGGTCGAGCACCGGCTGCTGCAGGGCGGCACGATCACCCTGACCCGTGAGGAGAAGGAACGGGCCGAACAGCTCAGCATCCTGTCCAGGGCGGCCGAACAGCGTCTGGCGGACGACCACGACCGCAACACCCGCATCGTCGCCGAGATCTCGGACATGCCGAAGGACTGGCCGGTGCTGGTCTTCGCCACGTCGGTCGACCACGCCAAGTTCCTGGCCGCGAAGCTCCGCGACCTGAGGATCACGGCCTCCGCCGTCGACTCGACCACGTCGCCCAACGACCGTCGTCGGCGCATCGACGACTTCCGAGCGGGACGGATCCGCGTACTGACCAACTACGGCGTGCTCACCCAGGGGTTCGACGCCCCCGCCACCCGGGCCGTCGTCGTCGCTCGCCCCGTCTACAGCCCCAACGTCTACCAGCAGATGATCGGGCGCGGACTGCGAGGAACGCTCAATGGCGGCAAGGAGACCTGCCTGATCCTCAACGTCCGGGACAACATCCAGAACTTCGACACCGCCCTCGCCTTCACCCAGTTCGAGCACCTGTGGAGCGGCAAGTGAGCGACCCCTACGGCGACAGCCCTCCGCTCACCGACGAGCAGCGGGCCGTGGTCGACCTCCCCTGGGACACCCGCCTGCTGGTCACTGCGGGGGCGGGCTCCGGCAAGACTCACACGGTCGTCCGACGCCTCGACGCCCTGGTGGGTCACGACGATCCCGAAGAGGCCCTGGAGGCGGGCGAGATCCTCGTCCTGAGCTTCTCCCGCGCGGCCGTCCGTGAGCTGCGGGACCGCATCTCACGGCACGGCGACCGAGCCCGCAGGGTGCGCGTCCAGACCTTCGACTCCTGGGCGTACCAGCTGCTTGTGCAGGCCTATCCCGACGAGGAATGGGCGGCGCGGGGCTTCGACGAACGCATCCGCGCGGCCACGGACGCGATCGAGAAGGGCGCGGTGGAGGCCGGTGAGACGGGTGCTCCCTCGCACGTGGTGATCGACGAGGCACAGGACCTGGTGGGCGACCGTCGAGACCTCGTGGAGACTCTGCTCGACCGTTTCCAGCGTTCGTGCGGGTTCACCGTCGTCGGCGACTCGGCCCAGGGCATCTACGGCTTTCAGATCATCGACCCGGCGGAGCGGGCCGGTGAGACCGACCGCTTCTTCGCGTGGTTGCGCATGTCGTACGACGACCTCGTCGAACTCGATCTGACCCGGAACTTCCGGGCGACGACCGCGGAAGCCCGGACCGCCCTCGTCGTCGGCTCCCGTCTGCAGAGCATGGGCGGTTCCGAGAACACCCGGCAGAGCGAGGCCACGACGCTCCACGCCGAGCTTCGCGACCGGCTTCTCGACCTGCCCGATTTGGGTGACCTGACCGGTGACTTCGCACTGGAGGCCCTGCGGACGTACCCCGAGACCTGCGCGATCCTGACTCGCGACAACCGCGAGGCCCTCGCCGTCTCGGAACTCCTGTACGAGCACGGGATAGAGCACACGTTGAAACGCTCGTTGCGGGACAGACCGGTTCCGTACTGGGTCGCCGAGCTGCTTCGCCGGGCGGAGTCCCTGACTCTCACCGAGTCCCGCTTTCTGGAGCTGCTCACGGAGATTCCGTTGTCTCCCGCCTCGGATCCCGACCGATGTTGGCGGTCGTTGCGTGCCGCGACCCGACGCACCGGACGCGGCCTCGTCGACGTTGCCGCCGTACGGCGTCTGGTGGCGGAAGGACGGTTCCCCGACGAGCTGGGCGACCCGGAGGTAGCTCGGTTGACCGTCTCCACGGTCCACCGGGCCAAAGGCCTGGAGTACGACCGGGTGCTGTTGCTCTCTCCGCCCTCCGTCGCCGAATTGCGGAAGGTCCACGCGGATCTCGACGTACCCGCCGAGGCACGGGCGCTCTACGTGGCGATGACACGGACCCGTGAGGACCTGTACCACGTGGCCGGCCCCGACACCTCCCGCGTACGACGCCACCGTCCCACCGGCCGCTGGTACCTGGGGGGTTGGAAGAAGTACGAGCGTTACGGCATTCAGGCACTGCCCGGCGACACGCACAGCGAGACGCCGCCTGTCCCGCACGACGCGGACACGTCCGCCGCCGAGACTCAGACCTATCTGCTGGAACACGTCCGTCCGGGCGACGCGGTGACGCTTCGAAGGCGTCATCCGTTCCCCGTGGGCTCGGACCAGAGCCCACCGTACGACCTGGTCCACCGCGATCGAATCGTCGGGGAGGCATCCGAACGCTTCCGTCGAGACCTCCACGCCGTGGAGATGGTCTCGCGTTCCTGGGACGTCACCTGGCCCGCCGAGATCCTCGGCCTGCGGGTGGACACGCTGGAGACGGTCGCGGGCAGTACGGCGGCGGGGGCCAATGCCGGACTCGGCGGCAACGGTGTGTGGATCGCCCCTCGCATCACCGGAATCGGAAGATATCGACGCGGCGAACGCGCCGCCGGGGAGGAGCAAGGATGACGAACGAAGAGAGCCGGCACGCCGAGCACTACCGGGTCCGTAAGGAACTGGTGGCCGGGTTGCGCCGCGAGCTCCTCGGACCCGACGTCAAGGCCGGGGACGACCCGGTCGAGATCCTCACCCAGGACGCCCCGATCACGCGCTATCCGATCGGCGTGCTCTACCCCAGAGCCGCCGGGCAGGAGGCTCACCTGCGGGTACGGGAGGACGCCGCCGAGCAGGAAGGTCTGGACGAGACGCCGCTGCTCAGCAAGGACGACAAGGAGGAAGCGGAGGGGGCAGGCCGGCCGCCCGCCTCGGCCGACCGACGCCCTTCCACTATGGGGCTCACGTTCGCCGTGGCGCCCGAGATCAGCCCCGAGATCGTGGTCTCCGCACGGGCCGCCGTGTACGACCCCGTGGACACCGACGGTCGCCCCGTGTCCGCCCGCCGGGCCGAGGCGCGATCCACCAGCGATCAACGGGAGCACTGGCGGCGCCGGGAACTGGAACTGCCGAACACGGCCGTCGACATCACGGCACCCGGCGTACTCGATCCGGCTCCCGCTCTCGCCGACGGGGTGGAGCTGCACGTTCTCGTGCGGCCGATCGACGTGTCCTCCGGCACCGTCACCGTCACCGTCACGCTGATCAACAAGCACACGGTGGGCGAGCGAGAGCTCCAGGACGCGTTCGCCCTGTTCCAGCCCGGTCTCCGGATTCGGGCGAGCAACGGGGGGTCCGCCTTCGTCGAACGTCCCGCCAAGGTGTCCGCGGTCGACTCGGAGCTGGCCACAAGTCGTTTGCTGTACCGTCACGCCCCCACCTTCGCTGTGGGGCACGGCTGCGCCGCCGAGTGGGACTGGACGCCACCACCGATCGGTCTGACCGACATAGAGCGTGCGGGTGTCACGGAGGTGCGCTCCGAGTTCGTGCCCACGCACGAGGTGCTGTTGACCGACTCCAATCCGGAGATCGACAAGCTCTGCGGCTCCGCGCTCGGCATGCTCGGCCTCGCCGAGGCCCCCGAAGCCAAGGTGCTCGACGCGTTGCGCGGACTGGCCCGCGGATACGAGCAGTGGATCGAGGCCAAGGGATCGGAGGCTTCGGCCCTCGCCGGGACAACGTACGAGGAGGCCGCGCTCGCCCAACTCGATGCCTGCCGTGAAGCTCTCGGTCGGATGCGCGAGGGCATCCGGGTCCTGGCTGACAAGCCCGAGGTCATGGAGGCCTTCAGGCTGGCCAACCGGGCCATGTCGGAGCAGCGGGCCCGAAGCGCGTGGGTGAAGGAGGGCCGTGAGGGCAGGCCCGACATGGCTGGGCAACGCTGGCGGCCGTTCCAGATCGCCTTCATGCTGCTGTGTCTGTCCGGCATCGACGACCCGAACCACGCCGACCGCCGGGTCTCGGACCTGCTGTGGTTCCCCACCGGTGGTGGCAAGACCGAGGCCTATCTCGGTCTGATCGCCTTCACCACGTTTCTGCGCCGGTTGCGCAGGAAGACCGCCGGCGGCGGCGTAACCGTACTCATGCGCTACACGCTGCGCCTGCTCACCCTGCAGCAGTTCGAACGGGCCACGATCCTCATCTGCGCCATGGAGAAGATGCGGCTGGCCGATCTCGACCGTCTGGGCGGCGAAGCCATCTCGATCGGCATGTGGGTCGGCAAGTCGGCGACGCCGAACGACCTCAAGACGGCCGCCGGAAAGGTGGACAAGCTGCGCGGAGGGCAGAGCCTGCAGACCGAGAACCCGGTGCAGCTCCATGCGTGTCCCTGGTGTGGCACGGCCATGGACGCCCACGACTACACCGTGGACGAGGACGACGAGCGCATGGATGTGTGCTGTCCGAACACCGACTGCGACTTCGCCTCCGGCCTCCCGGTACACCTGGTCGATCAGACCGTCTACAAGGCCCGCCCGACGCTGGTCATCGCGACGGTCGACAAGTTCGCCTCCATGCCGTGGCGCAAGGAGACCGCCGCGCTGTTCAACCGGGACCGTGCCAAGGATCCCACTCCGCCTCCCGAGCTGATCGTCCAGGACGAGCTTCACCTGATCTCGGGCCCACTCGGCACGCTGACGGGACTGTACGAGACAGCCGTCGACGCACTTGCCGACCAGCCGAAGGTGATCGCCTCCACGGCCACCATCCGCAGGGCCGCCGAACAGGGGCGCAACCTCTTCGACCGGGATGTGCGTCAGTTCCCTCCAGCCGGCCTGGACGCCCGCGACTCCTGGTTCGCGGTGGAGACCGATCCCGCGGAAAAGGCCAGCCGCCGCTACGTGGGCCTGCTCGCGCCGGGGACCAGCCAGTCGACCCTTCTCATCCGCACCTACGCCGCCCTGTTGCACCAGGCCATGCGTGCGGAGACGAGCGACCAGGTCCGGGACGCGTACTGGACCCTGGTCGGCTACTTCAACAGCCTCCGCCTCCTGTCTGCCGCCGAGCTCCAGGTGAACGACGACGTCGAGGACTATCTGCGTCTCCTCGCCGAGCGTGACGGCACCGAGGTACGCCCGTCCAACCGCTACTCGGAGCTGACCAGTCGGGTCGACGCGAGCCTGATCCCCGCCCGACTCAAGGAGATCGAGAAGCGCTGCCCGAGTCCCGACGTCCGCGACGTCCTGCTGGCCACCAACATGATCGCCGTCGGCGTCGACATCGACCGTCTCGGTCTGATGGCGGTCATGGGCCAGCCACAGACCACGGCCGAGTACATCCAGGCCACCAGCCGCGTGGGACGCGCCCATCCGGGACTCGTCGCCGTGATGCTCAACAGCATGCGTCCTCGTGACCGCTCGCACTACGAGGGCTTCCTGCACTTCCACTCCGCGCTGTACCGCGAGGTGGAGTCGACATCGGTCACACCGTTCTCCGCCCGGTCCCGCGACCGAGGTCTGCACGCCGTGGTCGTGGCCCTGGTCCGCATCCTCATTCCCGAGGCCCGGGAGAACGACGCGGCCGGTCGGATCGACTCATACGTCGATCGTCTGAAGTCGGAGATCAAGCCCCTGCTGACAAGTCGGGTCTCCGGGATCGACGAGGACGAGCTGCCGGACACGTCCGACGCGTTCGACGAGTTCGTCGGCTGGTGGCAGGACGAGGCGAGCGCGCATGGGGGGCTGCTGTACGAACCCCGTCGTGGCAACCCCACTCCCGCTCTTCTCAAACCGTACGACGACGAGTCCGAGGACGACGCCTGGCGCACCATGTGGAGCCTGCGCGACGTCGACGCCGAGTCCGCTCTCTTCCTGGAGGCTTCCCGATGACCCCACCCCCCGCGCGGCGCCGTCGTCGAGCCGACGGCGACTCGGCCGCCCCGCGCCTCGCTCTTCCCCGCCGAGGGTCCGTTCGCCGTTCGCAGATGATCACCACGTACGGCGTGGGATCGCTCATCGCGGTCGACAACGAGTCGTTCGTCGTCTCCGGCATCGACGACGCCCCCCGCAGCTGGACCCTCGACGAAGCACCGATCATCCACGAGCACCGCCTGGCCCACGTGCTGGGCGTGCGCCACTTCCGACTGCCGCCGGCCTCCGAGGACACCAGCAAGGACGGTGTACGCGTGCGCCGGTTCCCGCTTTGGCACTCGTGCCCGTCGTGCCGGTCCCTGCAGCACGTTCGGGGCTTCAACCCTCCTCCCGGGAAGAACGTCTGCACGGACTGCGACGACGAGCCGCTGGTCCCGTCGCGCTTCGTCATGGCCTGCGAGGACGGTCACCTCGACGACTTTCCCTACTGGAAGTGGCTGCACCGCAAGAACCGGGACGAGATCGCGTCCGGGCTCTGTGGTGGGCAGATGCGCATGCGCTTCTCCGGCCAGAGCGCTTCGCTGCGCTCTGTCCTCGTCTCGTGCACGTGCGGCGTGCCGGAGGTGTCCATGGAAGGTGCCTTTCGTCGCTCGGCCCTGACCGACCTCGGGGTGCGCTGCGAGGGCAGGCGGCCGTGGCTCAAGGACGCGCCCGCCGAGTTCTGCACGCAGACGCCGCGAACACTCCAGCGCGGTTCGTCGTCGGTTTGGCAACCGGTGCTGAAGTCGGCCCTGTCCATCCCCCCCTGGAGCGACGGTCTGGCCGCCAAGCTCTCGAAGCACTGGGACAACCTGCGCGCGTACACGTCCCGTGTGGAGATCGAGATCTACCTGAAGGGCGCGTTCCCGGGCGACCACTCCGTCTCGGTCGACGCCGTCATGGATCTTTTGGCGGCCGAACAGGAGGAGGATCCCGCGCAGGAGGCGGGGTCGGACGCGGCTGCGGTCAGTCGTTACCAGGCGTTGCGCCGCCAGGAGTACGAGCGTCTCTGCGCGGGCAACGCGCTGCGGGACAAGGGACGCGAGGAGCAGTTCGTCTGTGAGCCTCCGGTCTCGGACTCGGCGACTCTCGCACCGCTCGGCGTCGGCAGGCCGATGCTGGTCAAGCGCCTGCGCGAGGTACGGGCGCTCAAGGCGTTCACCCGCATCGCGGACCCGGAGACGAGCGTGGAGGGCCACGAGGCCCCGTTGTCCCTGACTCCGACCGACTGGCTCCCAGCGATGGAGGTGCACGGCGAAGGGGTTTTCGTGCACCTCGACGAGGAACGACTGAACACCTGGGCGGATTCGAAAGCCGTCGCCGAACGTGTCGAGCAGATGCGCACGTACCACGAGCGAGTGTTGAGGGAACGGGCCAGCGACCCCGAGGAGGCACCCACCTCGCCCGCGACGCCCCGCATGGTGCTGCTGCACACGCTGTCGCACATACTCATCAACGAGTGGAGCCTGGAGGCTGGATACCCGGCCGCTTCCCTCCGCGAGCGGCTCTACGCCGACGACACCATGGCCGGAACCCTGATCTACACGGCGACCAGCGACTCCGCCGGAAGTCTCGGTGGTCTCGTCGCACAAGGCGAGCCCCGGCGACTGACCGGCACTCTGCTCTCCGCCCTGCGTCGCGCCCAATGGTGCTCCGCCGACCCCCTGTGCATGGAGACGGAGACGGGTGGTGCGAACGGCATCAACCGTGCGGCCTGTCACGCGTGCGTCCTGCTGCCCGAGACCAGTTGCGAGCACGGCAACGGCCTGCTCGACCGGGCACTGCTGGTGGGCACCCCCGAAAACCCCGACCTGGGCTTCTTCGCCCACGCACTCGTACTCTGACACGGCTCAGCCCCAGGAGGCCCGGGTCGCTTCGGTCTCGAAGCGCACCTGGGCCCGGTCCAGTACTTCGTCCACGTCGCGTCCGTGTGCGCTGAGCCAGTGAAGGAGGTCGGTGATGATGTGGATCGCCGCCTCTTCGCCCTTCAGCGCGCCCACCAGACCGAGACTCCGTCCGACCTGCTCCTCCCCCACGATTCCGTAGAGACCGCGCATCTCCTCGGTGCGGATCACCCGGGGTCCGCGCTCGCTCTCTCCCGGCGAGGTCTGACCCGTGGCGATCTCGCACCAGGTCACCTTGCCGTCGCCGAGAAGGCTGACGCCCCAGCGATCGGTGACAGCCGCGACGAGCGCCATGCCTCGACCGCCCTCCGCCTCGACGTCCGCGGCGACGAGCGTCGGCAGGGCCCGGGAGTCCGGATCCCGCACCTCGATGCGCAGGAAGGCGCCGTTCAGCAGTACGGACAGAGTGGTCGGGGTTCCGGCTCCGACGTGGGTGATGACGTTGGCCACCAGCTCACTCACGCAGAGTTGGGCCTCGTCCACGAGACCCCGGAGTCCCCAGGCGTCCAGACGTGTCCGCACCTCACGTCTCAGAGCTGCGACTTCCTCTTTCTGGGCGGTGAATTCGACGACGTACGGGGTGCGCACCATGTGCGGGTTCACGGCCACATCGGGACCTTTCGTCGGTGCCGGTCTTCCTCGTCAGGATGGCCGGCACAAATCCCGTCGTGCAATGTGCACGGCGAGAATCCCACCATCGGGTGATTGTCGTGCGAGGCCCTTGGCACGGACACTGAACTCCGTTCGTCAAGAGGGAGGTTCGAATGGCCGGGTCGCCAACGGCACGTCGCCGAAGGCTCTCCATCGAGCTGAAGAAGCTTCGGGAGAAGAACTCGCTGACCTGCGCCCAGGTCGGGGCGGCTCTGGACTGGAGCGGCTCCAAGGTCAATCGGATGGAGACCGGCAGCGGGAGGGTCCAGCCGTCCGACGTGGACGTCCTGTGCCGCTTCTACGAGACCAGCGAGGAACTGCGCGAGTTCCTGAAGTCGTTGGCCCGGCAGGCCAAGTCACGCGGTTGGTGGCAGGTCCACGGCTCGGGCGTGCCCGAGTGGTTCTCCATCTACATCGGCCTCGAGCAGGACGCCACCACGCTGCGCCAGTACCAGTGCGAGGTGCTGCCCGGGCTGCTGCAGACGGAGCCGTACGCCCGCGAACTCCACACGTGCGGCTCCTACATGCCGCCCGAGGACATCGACCGGGCGGTGCGAGTACGTCTGGAGCGGCAGTCGATGATCTGCGCACCTGACGCACCCGACTGCTGGTTCGTCGTGAGCGAAGGAGCGGTACGCAGAGTCATAGGGGATCGCGAACTGATGCGAGCCCAACTTGAACACGTGTTGGACGCCGTGCAGCAGCCCAGTGTGACCCTCCAGGTGCTTCCGTTCGACGCCGGCACCTGCCCCACCACGGGTCCGTTCACCATGCTGGGCTTCCCGGATCCGGAGGACCCGGACATCGTGTACCGGGACGGCATCACCGATGCGATGTATCTGGAGGGGGACCCTCATGTCCGCGAGTACAACAGGGCCTTCGACGAGTTGAGGGCGGCGGCTCTGAGCCCGCGGCGCACCATTCAGCTGATCAACAGCGTGATGAAGGAGTCGACACGGTGAAGACCGACCTCAATATCCTCGACGAAAGAGGACCGTCGCTCACTTGGATCAGGTCGTCCTACAGCAACGGCGCGGGAGGCGAATGCGTTGAGTGCGCCGCCGAGGGCGATCGAATATTCGTGCGCGACACGAAGATCGGCAACGCCCTCGTCACATCCGTCGGCACCACCGCTTGGCACGCCTTCACGCGGGCAGCGCGTCGGAGCTGAGCGTGATTCCTTTGCCTGCGACGGTGCGATCACACACCGATGCGGTGGCATCGGGGTGGGCGAGGCCAGCGTGTCGGGTACTGATCAGGAAGCCGTGGCGGTCGTGGGATCTTCTTGGAGAGACTCCTGGGCATGCCTGACAACTCGCTGTTCGTCGCCGGCCTCACAGGTGTGACGGCGATCGCGGCCAGCTCGCTGGCCAGCTGGCTGACCAGCAGGGGCAACGCCCGCGCTGCTCGAGTCCAGGTCGATGCGGCTACTGAGGCGCAGCGCCGCGAAGGCACCCGTCAGACTCGGCGGACCGCTTACCTGGACCTCATTGAACAGGCCCAGGTCGTCGCTGACGGGCTCCGGGGAGTCGACGGTCTCTCGGCCACCGAGTCTGAAGCCGCCTTGACCACCCACCGCGACCGGCATCAGCAGTTGCGTCGAGCTGTGACGCTGATTGACTTGGAAGGCCCTTCCACGGTCCAAGTCCCTGCATCGAACTTGTTGATCATGTCGGGCACGCTCACCACCGCGCTAGCGGCCATGGCCGAGAACGCCAGCCGGGAGAACCGCCGTGAGTTCCAAGAAACGTTGCGTGCCTACATTCGGCTGATCACGCCCTTCGTTGACGCAGCTGCCGCAACACTGAATGAGACGTAGGCGCGCTGGTGAGCATGATTCGGAGCGGCTGGACCTTCAGGACAAGCTCAGGCCCGGTCGTCGCCGCCGTCCCGCCCCTCGTCCCCGCCGTCGACGACCTTCAGGTCGGCCCGCGCCCCCGCGTACGGGTCGGGAGTGCCGGCGGGAATGCTCTGCACAGCCTGCCCCTGTGCAGCCCCATTGCCGTTGAAGACGAAGTCGGCCCGGATACGCCAGTTGCGGCCGTCGGGGTAGATGAAGCCCTGGGCGGCGAGCTGCTTGAGGCTGCGCGAGACGGAGGCCTGCGACATGCCCACCTGCTCGGCGAACTTCACCTGGCTCTCGACGAGGACCAGGCCGTGGTCCTTGCGGTTCTGGAGGGCGCACATCTTGTGGAACAGCTTGTACGCGCTGACGCTGAGGTCCGCGTCGGCGAGGGCGTTGTGTGCCGCGTATCCCATCGTGGTGAAACCTCCTCCCCTGAACCAGAGGCCGTGCGCGGCTGAGGCCGACGAATGGACGGTGAAGTCGTTCACCTCGCCCGTCCGAGTATTCACGGTCTCGATCCGGGTCACTCGCCGGGCCGCACGCACAGAGTACTCCCAAGGGTGAATGGAGGGCGTGCAGCGCTGACTGATCCGTTCCAGTGCTGCCGCTTTGTGATTCAGCAGTGGATAGCATAGGTGCATTATTCAGATCTGGATGACGATATCCAAAACTGCAATGCAGCCGTCGCGTTCTGGCAGGTCAGCGGCCTGTCCGTGATCGTCCGTCTTTAACAGGTAAGGGGCCCGCCGTCCCTCCTCCACCCACTACCTCGTGGGTGAGCGCCATGGCCCCCCCGGGCATCGTGGGTAGTGGTCGTCATCGAGCGGCGTGGTTGATGCCGGGACGTGGCTGATCGAGGCACACGTGACGGACGACCGTCCGGCTCTCCCAGCACCGTGGCGGGCTTTCGTCGGCTCAGGCCACCCGGTCCGTGGATGCCGAGGTCAGCGGTTTCGCGGACCGCAACGTGTGGTGCATGAGGCGATCGGTGCTCGCGGTCAGGCGGATGACGGAGAACTCCTTGGCCGGACTGCACACTGGGAACGTGATCGTTCTCTTCGTCTTGAACGCGATACTCGCCGCAGGTGGCGTCTTCTCCGCGATACTCGCCGCGCTCCGTCCTTCGGCCCTCGTCGCGGAGGGCGCCGAAAGCGTCGGCGTTCTCTTCTACGCACAGATGTACGCGGCCAAAGCAGTCCCTCTCTGCCTGCTCGCCGCCGTCGTTCCGTTTCTCGCCACGGGAGTCGTACCAGGCCTGTGCCTGCTAGGTGCAGCCCTCTCCCAGGCGATGGACGCAACAATCGGACTCGGACGACGCAACCTGCGCCAAGTCGTCGGCAGCACCGGCGCGGCCGTCGTGCATGCCTTGGTCGCCATCCTGATTTGGTGACGCGGGCGCGAGCACGGACCGTCTCATGATCACGCGCACCTCGTGGGCGGGCACCATGACCCGCCACCGGACGCCGTGGGTGCGCGTCGTCGTCGAAGGGGCGTGGCCCCGTGGGCGTCGCCCGCGGAAACAGGTGGGGAGACGACGCGGGACGTGCGGCTACCGCAACGCCTCGATCGCTCTCAGGATCAGCCCTCGCGCCTCTGCCCCATAGACGGCCATGCCTCTCAGCTCCTCGAACGCCTTCAGGTACAGCTCGATCTCTGTGGGCTGTGTGACCCTCACCTGGGCGGAGACGAGTTCCACCGAGACCAGTTTGTCGTCATAGACGTGGAACGTCTCCCGAGGCCACTGCGCTCGGTCCTGGGTAGCCGAGGGAATGACACCGAGGGAGACCTGGGGCAGTGCCCCTACGGTGAGGAGGTAGCCGAGTTGGGCGGCCATGGAGTCCTCGTCCGTGACGCGGTAGTACAGGGCGGACTCCTCGACCACGAGCACGAACCGGTGCCCTGGCTCATGGACGACTCCTGAGCGTGTGACGCGTGCCCTGGCGGCCTCGCTGCTGTCGTCGACGGGGAGGTCACGGAACCGAGCGCTGATGCCGAGTACTCCGGCGGCATAGCCCTCGGTTTGGAGAAGACCTGGCACCAGCGACGACGAGTACACGCGGAACAGGCGGGTCTCATGAAAGAACTGGACCGCGCTGTCCTGGAGCTGCTTCAGGCCGCTGCGGACGCGATGGCGCCACTCGGTGTACATCGACTCGGCGTGCAGTGACTGGGCGACGAGGTCTTCTTCCTGGTCAGCGAAGCCACAGGCGGAGGTCCAGGCCCGAATGTCCTTGGTGGACGGTGCGGTGAGGGCATTCTCGATCCGGGATGTCTTGGCGTGGTGCCAGCCGCACCGGCCGGCCAGTTCCGTGACGGTGAGCCCTGCTTCCCTCCGCAGGTCGCGCAGTCGTCGGGCAACGACTTCACGTGCGGTCTGAGCGGAGGAGGACGGGGATATCGGCATGAACGGGCCTGTCGGGTACGTGCTGTCAGTGAAGTCGGAACGTGCTGTGGGGGACGGCTCGCGCCCAGACCGCTTCGAAGGCGTCGGCGCACAGCTTCGCCGCCTCAGGAGCATCGTCCCAGACCTCGCCACCCAGTGACGAGCCGTCACCGGCGAAGTGGTTCCAGCGGATGAGACGACCGTCGAAGAGCCAGAAATCATTCCCCGGCAGGGCGATGTCGCCGGCGCGACGGCGGGGCAGCCAGCGGACCTGCTCACCTGCGGCGACGTTGGTGAACGTGCCGTCATACAGGAAGCGGGTGTATTCACTGACCGGCTCGGAAACGATCCGGGCCCGTCGCATGACGACGCCCCGGTTCACGGTCTCCTGGACGAGATCGAGCCACGGTCGCCACCACGATGCCCGGTCGTCCGGCTGGTGGCGGTGCCCGGCACGCCAGTCGGCGAACGGCCCGTGTTCGTAGTCCACCGCGTAGGAATCACGCATCTCGAGGTGTACGGCGGAGTGGGCACAGCCTGCGAGGAGATCAGTGAAGGCCGTTGGCACGTTCGACGGCATCGCACGCCTCCCTGATCGCGGGCGCCATCCTTGCGGGAATCCGGATCACCGCTTCGCTCTCCGGGATGCCCTTGGCATGGCCCGGCAGTTCGAAGGCGGCGCATTCCGCTTCGAGACTCGCGTCAGGCTTCCAACCCTGAATGACCAGTTCCTTGTTGTTCTGGTCAACCCAGACGGTCGGGCTCTCATGGTCTCCGGTGTTCGGGTCGATCCCGATGAACAGCAGGGGCATGGCGACCTCCGACGGCGACGGGATGTGCGGCAGTGTGCATCACAGTCATGGGTAAAGGTGCTCCAGGTCAAGAGGGCAATCGGTGAGATGGCCTGTACGGGTTGCTGGTTGCACATATCTGCACATCGCTGGAGGGGTTGAGCCTCGCATCTCTAGCGTCGTGGTCTGCGACAGCCGGTCTCACCGTTCACCCCAGGGCATGGGGCGTCGGTGAGTAACGCTTCAGGAGGCCAACCGAGATGGACGCACGCTTCCGTTCCAGCCCGCCGGGACCGGGACCTGAGAAACCTCCGGGCCCGGTCCCACCCACCAGCGGTGGGTGCAGGAGGGAGTCCACGCGATGACCACTACCGCCGTCGCCGTCAGTGAGCGCTCCGGGCGCTCGCTCGTCACGGATCAAGAGTTCGACATGCTCGCCACGTTCTGTGCCGACGAGTACGGGCTGGAACGATGCGTGGCCGATCGCGTCATGGACCAAGCCCTGGCCCTGACCTACGTCATGGGTACGACCCACTCCGGCGCCGACATGGCCCCCTCCCAGCTCGTCGACCCCGGATGGCACACGCTCATCCTGCACACCGACTGGTACGCCGACTGGTGCCAGAAGCACTTCGGCTACTTCCTCCATCACCAGCCGAACAGCAAGCTCCGTACGCGCGGGCTGATGACCTCCGTCACCGGCAGGATCCGGTCGGCGGGGTTCGAGGTCGATGACCGCCTGTGGGGCACGGGCGCGGAATGCAACGCTCCCGCGTGCTGCGGCGACGGCCCCTGCTGCTGACGCATGACCCGATCCGCGTCTCAGAGGGCAGAGCCGGCCCGTTCCCCGAGCGGCTCTGCCCTCCCCGCACGAAGGGGCTCGCCTTCATGTCCCCAACCGAACTCAACGCCAGCAGCCGTGTGACTCTCTTTTCCCTCAATCACGTCGCTGTCGCCTACACCACTCGCTCCAGTGACGAACGTGCCCTGGGCGACATCGGGCTTGTCGCTGTAGTGGACGCGGGAGGCAACGGCGACGAGCTGTGGCGCCTTGCCCGGGACCTCGGCGGGCGTACCACCCCTCAGGAGCAGGCCCGTTGGATCCTCACTCAGGCCGTCCGTGCCCGGATCGTGAACCTCGGTGAAGGAGGCATCGTGGCATGGACGGCACACATCAGCCGACTCTTCGAGCTCAGCACACTCTTCGCCAATCACGACATCTTGGCGACCGGTCGAATCGTCCTGTCGGGCCAGACGGTTCCTGCTGCTCAACGCCCCGACTTGTCGGGCTCTGACTGCGCGCGAACCTCGAATAGGAGCGGGCGGGATCGGTCGGACGTGCCGACCGGCGTGCGTCTGCCATGGTCCCAGGGCGGCGCAGCATAATGATCAGCGCGGGTGCCTGCCGCACAACGGCAGTGCCCCAGGGAGGGGTTGGCGTGCAGAACACGAACGGCGGGGCTGCCCTCGTCATACCTGTGGTGGTGGTCGGGCTGGTGGTGCGGCGGCAGCTGCGTGCCCGGCCGGTGCGGCGCGTCGGGTCGCTGATCGCTCCTTTGGTGCTCGTTGTGTTCGGTGCCGCCGGGATCGCCTTCGGTGTCGCCTCGGTCGTCGCGGAGCATGCGCTGACCGCGCTGCCCGTCGTCCTGCTGGTGGCAAGCCTGGTAGTCGCGGCGTCGTTCGGGGTGGTCAGGGCCCGGACCGTACGGGTGTGGCCTGGGCCCGAGAGCGAGGTGCTGCGCAAGGGGACGACGGCGACGACCGGAATATGGCTCGCCTCGGTCGCTGCGCACATCGGGCTGGCGCTGTGGATCGATCACGCGGCCGGGGCCGGGGTGCTGGGGACCACCTCGCTGTACGCGTACCTGGCGATCGGCCTGGGGACGCAGTACCTCATCGTGCGGAGGCGCGCCACCGCGCTGTGAACCCCGCGGCCGGATCCGCAGGACGGGCAGGCGGACTGGCCTGGGAGATCCGGTTCGCAGGTACGCGCACTCGTCGGTGGCCCGAGGTCAACCTGAAGAGTTGCAGGACGAGGGCGACACCGTCTGCCCCTAGCTTGGCCGAGGACAGGGATGACCATCCTCAACGGGGAGTGACGTGATGAGCAAGCTTCGTCGGCTGGCCGGGACCGCGGCTGCGTTCGCGGCCGTGATCGCGACCATGGGCGCATCGCCCGCTGCGGCCGCCGCCCCGCCCGGACTGCCGGCCGCCGTCCAGGGCACGTGCAGTGGCACCGCCACCGACAGGGTCTCGGTCGTCGTCGACAAGGGATACATCAGGAGCGGCTACTACCAGTCCTACTCCGTGGTGAAGACCGTGTACCGGGGTGCTTCGTTGGCCTTCTTCGAGGGCGTCAGGAACAAGTACGGAAACGAGTGGTTCAAGGTCCAGTACTCGGACCGCACCAACGACTGGTGTGGCTGGATCTACACGGGTTCCGTCTGGTGGGAGGACTGAGCCGAGTTCTCGGCCTGCCCTGACACGGCCGCACGGTGGATCCGGCAGGGCGTGCAGGGGTGAGCGGGAGTCCGGATCAGCTCCTCTCAGCGGGCCCGGCCCAAGGTCACGGTGCGGGATCCGGGTGTGAAGTCGCCGAAGGACTGGCGCCAGGACTCATCGGGCCAGTGGTACGTCACGCGGCCCTCGACGGGCCGGTAGTGGGCTGTGTAGAGCGTTCTCGACCCGTGCTCGTCGACGGATCGATACAGCGGCGGCCGCAACATCGCCGCCACGTCCGCACCCGCGGCGCGAATGGCGCGCAGCCGCTCCTGTGTCCGCAGGGCCCGCTCCTGCTCGTCGGTCACCGGCAGGTGCTGGTGATTGGCGGCGCAGGCATCCGGCGCCACCATCGGCGACATGTCCGGCCCCACGAACACCGTCACCGCCTTCATGGGATCGACGAGGGTGAGGTTCTGTGGGACGGCAACCGGCAGGGACCGCAGCCTGCCGACCGCCTCGTCGACGGTGTCGCACGTCTCCAGCAGGTAGCGCACCAGGATGAGAATGGCGAAGCCGCGTCCGTGGGCGGAACGTCCGCCCCAGGTGAGGGAGACCGCGAGACCGGCGTCGTTCATCCCGTCCAGCAGGCCCCACAGCATGTCCTGCATCCCGATCACGGGGCGCAGGAAGCGGGAGAAGACGATGGTGCCCTCGCACTGATCGGGCCGTAGGTCGTAGTTGCGCAGCAGAGTGCCGTTCCGGCCGATCTGGGTGCAGGCCGGGGAGAAGGGCCGCAGTGCCGCGTGGGTGAGGAAGGCTTCCGCTCCGGGCCGGTCGAGTTGGCCGGCCAGTCGGTCCATAACCGGGACCAGTTCCGGCATGTGCGCACGGAACAGCGCCCGTACACGATCCGCCCCCTCCGGAGTCCGGCCCTCCTCGGTCAGCAGGCCCTCCATCTCCTGCCACAGGGGCCGGGCGTAGGCGGCCCACCGCCCGTCTTCGCCGTCGCCGACCTCGATCGCCTGGAACGTCTTGTGCTGCTGCCGCACGGCTGCCACTCCCCCTGTGGGAATCGGACGAGGCGTGGGCAACCTAGCCAATTGGGCAGCCAATCACCAGGGCGAGTGGAGCGACTGCTGATCGGTGCCGGTCATGCCTCCGGCGCTACGATCTGGAGCGAGGCCTGGATCAAGCCCCGGGGGTGAGCGGCATGACGAGCGGCGAAGCGGCCGTGCAGTGGCTGAGCATCGGCGCGGTGGCCGACCGGACCGGGCTGAGCGTGCACGCGCTGCGGTTCTACGAGCGCGAGGGTCTGCTCGTCGGGCCGGTCGAGCGCACTTCGGGCGGCCGACGGCGGTACACCTCCTTCGACGTCGACTGGCTGCTGATCTGCGTCAAGCTCCGCTCATCCGGCATGCCGCTCGCCGACCTCAAGCATTTCGCCGAACTGGTACGCCAGGGACCGGGCAACGAGTCGGAACGCCTGCGGTTGCTCGACGCCCATCAACGGCGCGTCGACGCACAGATCCAGGCGCTGGAGGAGTGCCGGTCCGTCATCGCCTGGAAGGTCGGTGTCTACGCCGAGCACCTCGCGCGCGGCGAGGCCGGTGGGCTCTGGGACCCGACGGCCTGAGGCGGGCAGGCAGGCGGGCAGGCGGGCAGGCGGGCAGGCGGGCAGGCGCGAACAGCTCCGGCGCGTGCTCCGTACCGCGTGCCCCCTACCGCGTGCCGTGGTGATCGGGGTTGTGCCAGGTCGCGGTGTCGAGCACGGCCTGTGCCGCCCGGCGGGCGTGGAGCGCTGCGTCGGTGTCGCCGGTGAACGTGGCTACGGCCATCGCCCCGTCGAACAGCACCGCCAGCTGCGCCCCGACCACGTCCGCGTCCCGTATGCCGGTCTTCGCCGCCAGCTCGGTCAGCAGCTCACGCATGGCCTGCTTGTGTGCCTGCACCGCCGTGACGACGATCGGTGACGCGGCACCCGCCTCCCCGAACGCCCCGGCGAACACGCAGCCGCGAAAGCCTGGTTGACGAAACCAGTCGTCCAGGAAGTCGAAGGGGCCGAGGGCCCTGGCCACCGGATCCTCGATCGCGTCGATCCGCTGCCCGACCGCCGCGCGAGCCGTCAGGTCGCGGCGGGCGAGACAGTCCGCCAGCAGCGTGTCCTTGGACGGGAACATCTGATAGAGCCGCTTCAGCGGCACCCCCGCCGCGTCCCGGACGTGCCGCATCGTCACCGCGCGGACGCCATGGGTGTAGAACAGCTCGTCGGCGACCGCGACCACGTGGTCGCGCTCCGGGTCAGACATGCTCCGCCCACCGTGTCCAACACCCGTGTCTTGAATGCGGCTTCAGCATCTGCCTCACCCTCGGATCGGCTTGAGAACCACGGTTCTCGCCACTATGGTCCCATTATAGGCAGGATTGCTTCGGCTCGTCGGACGGTCCGGGGCATGCATACGTCGCAGAAAACGCCGTAGCGGACTATCGGGGGAAAGCCGTGCTGCGTATCCACTTCAGCGCCGGAGACTTGGCCCGCACAAGGATCGCCGAGGATCCGGACCCATTATGGGAAACCGTCCTGAGCCTGCACCAACTCCGGGAGAAGAGGCGGGAACCGGTGCTCGACGGCTGGCGGCGGCGCAGGTGCCCACGCGGTGCCCGCGCGCTGCGGATGCTGTCGCCGCTGATGCCGTCGCGAGGCTACTTCCCGGACTTCCTCACACCGGCCGAGGCGGCGGGCGGGCTGGAGTGCGGGATCGAGGCGGTACTCGCCACTCCGCGTCGCCGACTGCGCACCGAACTCGGGCTGCTGTCGGCCCGCGGTCCGCTGTCCCACTGGGCCCGGCAGCTGGCCGACGGCGAAGCGAGCAGCCTGCACCTCCTGGGCCGGGCACTGCGCGAATACCACGCCTCCGTCCTCGAGCCCGGCTGGCGGGACATCGCCTCCCGCATCGAGGGCGACCGACGGCACCGGACCGAAACCCAGTGCCGCCTCGGCACCGAGGAGATGCTGCGCAGCTTCGCGCCCGTGCTGCGCTGGCAGTCCCCGGTCCTGTCCGCCGACTACCCCGTCGACCGGGACGTGCACCTGGAGGGGCGCGGACTGCTGCTCGTACCCTCGTACTTCTGCCGCCACACGCCGGTGGCCCTCCTGGACGAGGCCCTGTGTCCGGTCCTGGTCTATCCCCTCGACCACCGGGTGTGGGAGCCGGACCTGGAGAACTACGCCGGTGTCGCGCTCGCCGACCTGGTGGGATCCAGCCGCGCCGCCGTCCTGGAGGTCGTCGGGGAGGTGAGCGGCGGGAACACCGGTCAACTCGCGCGACGCGTGGGGCTGTTGCTGTCCTCGACCAGTCAGCACCTCGCCGTGCTGCGTCGTTCGGGGCTGGTGGCCAGCACGCGCGAAGGCAACAGTGTGCTGCACGAGGTGACGCCGCTCGGCTCCGCCCTGCTGCGCCGCTGCCTGTGACCGGCTCGGGTCGGCCTGGGCCGGCCTGCGCCGGATCCCTTCGGGAGCGCGCCGGTGCGCCACCGCGGGCTGACCGCGCGATGGCGCACCGGAGGGCCTTACAACCCCTCAGCCGTAGATGCTGGAGGCGTCGTCGTTGTGGCCCAGTTGCGAGACCTTGGTGCCCTCGGAGAACTTCAGCTGCCAGCCTCCGCCGGACTCCCCGTCCGCCAGATAGGCGTTGTCCGAACCCACCAGGTCGTTCTGGCGGTTCCACAGTGAGGACGCCTTGTTGCTGAAGTCGTAGCTGGACAGGTTGTGCCAGTACTCGTCGTTGAACCTCAGCATCCGGCCGCCGTAACCGGCGTCCTCCCAGATGCACACCCAGTCCTCGGTGCAGCTGGCCCGCTCGTCGCGAACGCTCTTGCCGATGGTCTCGTCGAGGTCGACGCACGTGGTCTTTCCGTTGGACACCGCGCATTCGTCGGCGCCCTGCCAGCCCTTGCTGAGGTCGATGGTCCGGCCGTCCAGTTCGGCCATCGACGCGCGGGAGTCCCTCGCGGAGGAGGGCCCCGGGACATCGGCCGAGGCCGGCGCGGCCCCTGCGGCCAGCACGGCCAGAGCGGTGGTCGCCATCGCGGAGGTGAGCTTGAGGGTGAGTCGCATTCTGATCTCCCCGTGTGTGTTCCGTTGGCCGCGGCAGCGGCCGGGACTGGTACGAATCTAGGGAGAGGCCAACGAGGCAAGGGCGTGTTTCAACGGGCAGTGAAACACCCGGGTCTCTCCGGCCCCGCCGAGGGGCCTCGGATATTCGGTGTTCCGCCTGCCCCATGAGGACGCAGGATGATGCGCATGACTCTGGCCACCCCCGTACTGCGGACCGACCGGCTGCGACTGCGGCCCTTCACCGACGCCGACGCGGACCATCTCTTCGCCCTGCACAGCAACACCCATGTGATGCGCTACTGGGATTCCCCGCCGTGGACCGAACGGGCTCGCGCCGAGCGCTTCGTCATGATGTGCCGGAAGGCGGCGGACGAGGGCACGGGAGCGCGGGTGGCCATCGACCGCGCTTGTGACGGGGCCTTCGTCGGCTGGTGCGGCCTGAGCGAATGGAACCCGGTCTATCGCAGCGCGTCGTTGGGCTACTGCCTTAACGAGGCGATGTGGGGCCACGGCTACGCGACGGAGGCCGCGCACGCCTTGCTGCGGTGGGCGTTCGACACGCTGGACCTGAACCGGGTCCAGTCCGAGGCCGATACGCGCAACGTGGCGTCCGCCCGGGTTCTGGAGAAGATCGGCTTCGTGCGTGAAGGGACGTTGCGGGAGGACTGCGTCGTGAACGGCGAGGTGTCCGACTCCTGGGTGTTCGGGCTGATCAGACGGGAGTGGCGGCCGTCGACCAGCCCGCTTTGACCGCGGACCGGCCCCCGCACCACCGGGACCGGCCCCCGTACCAGCGGGACCGGCACCGCCCGCCGCCCGAAGCACACTGCCCGCACGCAAGCGGGCCCGGTACTCGCTCGCCGAGTACCGGGCCCGTCGCTCGCATCCGCCCCGTCCCCACAGGTGGGTGCGAGCCTCCACATGCCGCTTACATGTGGACCGAGGGGGCGGCGTTGGGATCGGCCGCCGCCGGGACGCCACGCCGGTAGAGCAGCGCCGAGACCACCGCTCCCGCGGCGAAGAAGGCGGCCGACCACAGGAAGCTGGTGGAGTAGGACTCCATGGACGCCTGGGCCTGGACGAGCTTGTTGGTCGGGTCCCTGCCGACGAGGTAGGACGTGGCGGCGCTGGCGGCCAGGGTGTTGAGCAGGGGCGTGCCGATGGAGCCGCCGATCTGCTGCATCGTGTTGACGGAGGCGCCCGCGACTCCGGCGTCCTCGGTGGCCACGCCACTGGTGGCGACGCTCATGGCCGGGGCCATGATCAGGCCGATACCGAGGCCGGCGACCAGGAGGGGCGGCAGGACGTTGGCGGCGTACGAGCTGTCCAGTCCCAGGGCGGTGAGCCAGAACATGCCGCCGGCCGCGAGTGCCATGCCCACGGGGACGACGATCTTCGGTCCGACGAACGAGAGGATGAAGGTGGTGGACAGGGTGGCCGACAGCATCAGGGTGGCCACCATGGGAAGGAAGGCCAGGCCTGTCTGGATGGCGGAGAAGCCCAGGGTGAGCTGGAGGTAGTAGGTGAGGAACAGGAACACGCCGAACATTCCGGCGCTGGCGACCAGCATGGACACGAAAGAGGCGCCACGGTCGCGGTCCAGGAGCACGCGCAGCGGCAGCAGGGGATGCGCGGCCTTGGTCTGCCACCAGGCGAACACGGCCAGCAGCGCGGTGCCGGCGGCCAGGAAGCCCCATGACAGCGGCGAACTCCAGTCGTGCGACTCGGCGTTGGAGAACCCGTAGACGATGCCGAACAGGCCCGCGGTGACCAGAACGGTGCCGGGGACGTCGAGCTTGGCGCCGCGGTCGCGCTCCGTGCTCTGCAGCAGCAGCCAGCCGCCGACGATCGCGACGGCCGCGATGATGAGGTTGACGTACAGCGTCCAGCGCCAGTTCAGGTACTCGGTGAGCACGCCGCCCAGCAGCAGGCCGACGGCCGCGCCGGAGCCCGCGATGGCACCGAAGATGCCGAAGGCCTTCGCCCGTTCCTTGGCGTCCGTGAACGTGGTGGTCAGCAGCGAGAGGGCGGCCGGGGCCAGCAGCGCGCCGAACAGGCCCTGCAGCGCGCGGCCGGTGACGAGTACCTCGAAGTTCGGGGCGGCGCCGGCTATCGCGGAGGCCACCGCGAATCCGCCGATGCCCACCAGGAAGGCCGGCTTGCGGCCGAACAGGTCGGCGATCCGTCCGCCCAGCAGCAGCAGACTGCCGAAGGCGAGTGAATAGGCGGTGACGATCCAGGTCCGGTTGCCGTCGGAGAAGCCGAGGTCGGCCTGGGCGGACGGCAGGGCGATGTTCACGATGGTCGCGTCCAGTACGACCATCAGCTGGGCGAGCCCGATCATGGCGAGGATCCACCAGCGGCGACCGGACGAGGCTCCGTCGGCCGGAGAGCCGGCCTTCCGGAGCGCGGCCGCCTGGGGCTCTGCTGTCTGTTGGGACATGGGGACGTTCTCCAGTGCTTGACTCGGCGGGCATGAGTGGGCGAAACGAAACTGTTTCGTATCGATGCCAGCTTACGTCCTCCCGTGAGTGACCGCATGCGTCCCCATCACCGATTTCCGTGTGAGAGGAGCCACACGCGAGTGATCCGGGCGGATGAGGGAGCCCGTGCCGGGACGCGTTCCGCACGCGTCCGTGAAGTGTTTCCCCGCCGCACCCCTTCTGTTCGCCGGGCCTGGCTACCTTCGCCTCGCCCGGTCCGGCAGCAGGAGAGGTATGTCCATGAGCGTCCCTGTCCACCGAACCCCCGAACGGCCTTCCGTAGCCGCCCTGACAGCGGCCCGGGAGCGTCGGGAGACAGGACGGAGCGGGAGTTCGTCCGGGTCGTCCGGGTCGTCCGGGACCTCGGCGGAGCAGGCTCTCCTCGGGCTCCAGTCGAGCGCCGGCAACCAGGCGGCAGCCGCCACGGTGCAGCGCGCCAGGGGCAGGGCCCTGGAGCGGACCCCGGGGACCGACACCACCAGAGCCGGCTCGGCCCCCGGCACCCGAAGGGCGCCGGCCGGCCGCGCCCGAGGCGGCTCGGCCCCCGGTGCCCTGGCCGACCGCACCCCCCTCGACCCTGAATCCGGCATCCGAACCGCCTCGGACCCCGAAGTCCGAAGCACCACCAGCACCACCAGCACCACCAGCACCCCGGAACGGGCCGCGACACCCGAGGCCACCACGGCGACCCGCTTCGCCCCGTCGGGACGCACCCGGCGCGGCTCCGAATCCGACACCAGGCCCGACCCGGCCGGCCCCGTCCGACGCGGCTCGGTATCCGGCACCCAGGGAATGGAAGTCGACCCCGGCTTCCGGGAGCAGATCGACACGGCCAGGGACGAAGCACGCCTCGCCGCCGAACGGGCCGCCGAAGAAGCGCGCCTCGCCGCCGAACGCGCCGCCAAGGAAGCGCGTCTCGCCGCCCTCGCGGCCGGTTTCGCCCCCTCGGGACGTACCCGGCGCGGCTCCGAATCCGACACCCGGTCCGAGCCCGCCGGCCCCATCCGACGCGGCTCGGTATCCGGCACCCACGGAATGGAAGTCGACCCCGGCTTCCAGGAACACGTCGACACGGCCAGGGACGAAGCACGCCTCGCCGCCGAAGAAGAGGAAGCACGCACCGCCGCCGAGCGTGCCGCCGAAGAAGCACGCCTCGCCGCCGAACGTGCCGCCAAAGAAGCCCGCATCGCCGCCCTCGCGGCCACCTTCACCCCGTCGGGACGCACGCGGCGCGGTTCGGACCTCGGCACCCGGCCCGACCCCGCCGGCCTCACCCGACGCGGCTCCGAAACCGGCATCCGGGACATGGAGGTCGACACCGGCTTCCAGGAACACGTCGACACGGCCAGAGACGAAGCACGCCGCGCCGCCGAAGAAGAGGAAACACGCCTCGCCGAAGAACGCGCGGCCGCGGAGAGGGCACGCCTCGCCGCCGAACGCGCCACCGCCGAAGAGGCACGCATCGCCGCCCTCGCGGCCCGCTTCACCCCCTCGGGACGCACCCGGCGCGGCTCGGACCTCGGCACCCGACCCGACCCCGCCGGCCTCACCCGACGCGGCTCCGAAACCGGCATCCGGGACATGGAGGTCGACACCGGCTTCCAGGAACACGTCGACACCGCAAGGGACCAAGCACGCACCGCCGCCGAGGAACGCGAGCCCGAAGAAGCACGCACCGCCGCCGCGGCGGCCGACTCGGAGGCCAGGAGTGATCGCCTGAAGGCAGTCGCCGAGAACGCGGACCAGGGGAAGAGGCTCCTCGATCCCACGGACGCCCTGGGCAAGGGGGTCCAGGCCCCCACCGCCGCCGGGCTCGGCCAGGAGGCCACCGCGAAAACGGCCTCCGGCGCACCGGACGCCTCCGCCCTGAAGCACGACGCCGCCGCCGCGGGGGTCTCCGGCGCCTCGGTGAGCGCCCTCACGGAGCTCCTCGCCCTCGGGGCCAGCGTCGCGGATTCGTTCAGGAACCTGAAGGCGTCCCTGCGGAAGAAGACCGGAGCCGGGCACCACAACGCGCGGAAGAAGGCCAAGACCAAGGCGACCGACGCGGGCGTCAGTGTCACCAGTACGGGTGCCAACGCCGGCGCCCTCGCCAAGGACGCGGTCAAGCTCCAGGGAGTGGCGAACACCGCGTCCGCCGCCGAAGCGAGCGGCATCCTCAGCGCCGTCGCCGGTCTGGCGAAGAGCATCCGTGCCCTCGGCAAGGTCGGGGGAGCGACCAGCAAGTACCGGAAGCTGAGGAAGCTCGGAGACGCCGGCGTCGTCCACGCCGGACTGCTGGACGGCCTGCAGACCCAGGCGAACACCGCGGAGCGGGACGCCGCCACCGCCTATGCCGCGATCACGGCGCTGGAGACGGAGCTGAACGGCGGTCGCGCACGGGCGGAGCTGAACGACGCGCTCACCGCCGCCGTGACCGCCTACGAGGCGGCGGCGCTGCTCGAGGCCCAGGCCAAGGTCGCCTACTTCAGCGCCCTGCGGGACGTGGACACCCTGACCGACACGACGAAGCTCGCGAAGAAGAAGCAGGTCTCCAAGGGCGCGAAGGAGGCGATGGGCGGCGTCGTGGGCGAGGGTCTCAAGGGCGCGGGCGGCATCGCGACGGCGGCCATCGTCGCCACGGGAGCGCTGGCGTCCAACCCGGCCGGTTGGATCATCGCCGGGGTGGGGGCGGGCCTCGTCGTCACCGTCGCCGGCTACAAGGGAGGCCGGGCGGCCACCAAGCGCTTCCAGGAGGCCCACCACCCCGAGCGCTACACGCCGGACGGCGAGGAGACGCCGGTGGCCCAGCCCACCTGGGAATCGCTGAAGCACGCCATGAAGGTCTGGAAGAAGGTGTCGAGGCACAAGCGCCGGCTGGCGGCGCACAGGATCTACGCCATGGCCTCGAGTCCCGACACGGCGCCCGATCTGCGCCGCTCCGCCCTGGAGCTGCTGGTGGTGATCAAGTCCGGTCCCAAGGAGCACAAGATGGAACAGGAGGCGTGGGAGGCGAGCCTCATGGACCCGGCGGGCAAGGCCGATTGGATCAAGGAGATCACGGACCAGCTGAGCTCCGGATCGTGAGGGAGCGGGGCGGGAACAGGGTGTCTTGGCGATGACACCCCCGTTCCCGCCCCGCGGCACCCGGCCGGCGGTACGGGCCCGCAGCACCGGCCCGCGGCTCACCGGCCGGTCGAACGGGTCGACCGGACCGGATCAGGCGCCGGTCAGCCGCTCGCGCAGTACCTCCCGCAGGCCGATCGGCTCCCGGCCCAGCAGCCCGGCCAGGGTCGGGTCGGCCGCGGAGAACTCGCCCGCGCGGGCGGCGGCGAAGATGCCGAGGAGATGGTCGGCCGACTCGGCGGGGACGCCGTTGCCGACCAGTTGGTCCCGGAACGGGGCGTCGGGTGCGGTGGTGCGGGTGAAGGTGCGGCCGGTCAGCTCGGTGGCGATGCCCGCGATGTCGTCGAAGGTGAACGCCCGGGAGGCGGTGAGCGGCGGGGTGGGGCCCTCGAAGCGGCCCTCGTCGGCCAGGATCGCGGCGGCCGCCTCGGCGAGGTCGGCGTGGGCGGTCCAGGCGACCGGTCCGTCGGCGGGGAGCACGATCTGGCCGGACTCCACCGCGCGGTCGAGGAAGAGCACGGCGCTGGCGGCGTAGAAGCCGTTGCGCAGCGAGGTGTACGGCACACCGCTCTCGCGCAGGATCTCCTCGGTGGCGGCGTGGTCGCGGCAGGACTGGAAGTGCGACCCCTCACCGGCTCCCATCTGGCTGGTGTAGAGGATGCGGCGGGCGCCCGCCGTGACGGCCGCCTCGATCGCGGCCCGGTGCTGCTTGACGCACTCCTCGCCGATCTTGTCCACGGAGACGACGAGGACCTGCGAGGCGCCCTCGAAGGCGTGGGCGAGGCTCGCGGCGTCCGTGAAGCTGCCCCGCCGTACCCGCACGCCCTGGTCGGCGAAGGCCCGCGCCTCGGGCTTCTCCGGGTCGCGGACGCTGACGCCGATCCGGTCCGCAGGCACCCGGGTGAGCAGGTGCTCGACGATCTGACGGCCCAGCTTGCCGGTGGCTCCGGTCACGATGATCATGATTCGCTCCAGTGATCACATAAGTTTGTTTCCAGTGGAATCACTTCCACGGTAACACTGATAATGACGATGGGAACACTGACGCGATATCGTTGATTCATGTCCTCTCGTTCCGACCAGACCCGGCAGCGGGTCATCGAGGCCGCCATCGGCCTGCTGACGCGCGGCGGACGCGACGCGGTCACCACGCGCGCGGTCGCCGAGGCGGCGGGACTGCAGCCGCCGGCCATCTACCGGCTGTTCGGCGACAAGGACGGGCTGCTGGACGCGGTGGCCGAGCACGGCTTCGCGACCTTCCTCGCCGGCAAGCGCGTCGACCCCGACCCGCCGGACCCCATCGCGGACCTGCGGGCCGGCTGGGACGTCGCGGTCGAGTTCGGTCTGGCCAATCCCGCGCTGTACACGCTGATGTACACCGAGCCGACCAGAACGGAGTCGGCCGCCTTCAGGACCGGCATGGAGGTCCTCATGGGCCGGATCCGGCGCCTCGCCGCCGGTGGCTGGCTCCGCGTGGACGAGGAGCTGGCGGCCCAGATCATTCACGCCACGGCACGCGGCGCGGTGCTCACCTGGCTGTCCCTGCCCCAGGACCGGCGCGACCCGGCCCTGCTCACCACCCTGCGGGAGTCCATGGTCGCCGCCGTCACCGGCGAACGCCCCGCCGTACGGGACGCGGGCCCGGCGGGCGCCGCCCGCGCCCTGCGCGCCGCCCTCCCCGACCAGACGGCACTCAGTGACGCGGAGCAGCGGCTGCTGAGCGAGTGGCTGAGGCGCCTCGCCGACGACGGCTGACCGCCTACCAGGATTCCGCGAGCGGGGCCAACACTCTTTCCAGCCACAGCCGTTCGGCCGTCATCCGGGTATTTTTCGCGCCAAAGCCCCGATGGTTCCGGCTCGCAGTCACGAGGCTGACACGAGGTGTGAGCGCAAGCGGTATGGTCCCTTCCCGTACGTCGAACGCCGGTCGTGGATACGGGAGTTCGAGGCGGTGCAGGGTGCGCGGTCCTGGTCCGTCTCGAGTCCGCGTCGTCGTCGCCCCCTGCTCGTACCGGCCCTCGCGTGTTCCTTGGAGATCCATGTCGTGCGCCCTCGCCGCCGCCGGGTCGTTCCGGCCCGTCGAGGTCCGCGGGCATCACCGCCGCCCCCAGCCCCCGCCCTTTGCCCGGCCCCACCCCTTGCCCGGCCCCTCCGCGTCTCGGCCACCCTCCCCCACACCGACGGCTTCCGATCCGTGAGGACCTGATGACTGAACTGATATTGACCGCCACCGCGGCGCTGGCGGTGGCCGCGGTCGGGGCCGCGTGGCGTTTCCGGCGCAAAGGCGACCAGGCCCGGCGCCGGGCCGAGTTGCTGCGCGAGCACGCCGACCGGCTCACCCTGCAACTCGTCGCGGCCGAGCAGTGCGTGCAGCACCTCACGACCACCGTGATTCCGGCGGCGGCGAAGGACGGGCGGAGCGCCGCGGGCCCCGAGGGCGGGCTTCTGGTGCCGGCGCAGCTCGAGGGGACCCCGCTCGCCGAGCGGCTGCGGGC
The DNA here is from genome assembly GCF_044591655.1 of Streptomyces sp. BBFR51. Lineage (NCBI taxonomy): Bacteria > Bacillati > Actinomycetota > Actinomycetes > Kitasatosporales > Streptomycetaceae > Streptomyces > Streptomyces sp. BBFR51. The sequence goes on from NZ_CP172448.1 coordinate 3,282,379, forward strand.
CGTGCCCGGGTCGGTCGCCGCCGCGGTGGAGGACGTACGGGCCCAGGAGCGGACGGCCGCCGGGCAGGCCGCGGCCCAAACCGCCGACCACGTGCGGCAGGACACCGAGCTGCGGATCGCACAGGTACGGCGCGAATCCGTCGGCGTGGCCCGGGCCGCCGTACGCGGCTTCGCCAACAACGTCGTGGCCCGGTCGGCGCGGCTGGGCCGGGCCGTCAGCCAGGGCGTACGGCGGCACATCTCGGACGAGGCGTACGCGACGCTGGTGGAGATCGACCACCTCGCGCAGCAGATGCTGCTCACGGCGTCGGGGTACTCCGTACTCGCCGGGGACAAGCTGTCCCGGCGCTGGCCCGCCACCACGCTGACCGACATCGTGCGCGCGGCCATGGGCCGCATCGAGGGGTACGAGCGGATCAAGCACCCCGAGATGGGGTCCGTGGTGGTCGAGGGCCGCGCGGTGGAGGCGGTCGTGCACGCGCTCTCCGTACTCCTGGACAACGCGCTGCGCTACTCGCCGCCCGCCGCCAGTGTCCACGTCTCGCTCGAACAGGGGCACCACGCCTGCTTCCTGATCGTGGACGACGCCGGACTGCGCATGGACGACGAGCGGCTGCTGTGGGCCAGCGACGTGATGTCGGGCGAGCAGCGCGACGACATCACCCGCCTGGGCGCCCACCCCCAGACCGGGCTGCGCGTGGCGTCCCTGCTGGCGGAGAACTACGGCTTCCGCGTCGAGCTGACCGCGCCGAACATCTACCAGGGAACCCGGGCCATGGTCGTCCTGCCGAAGAACCTGCTCGTCGACCCGGCGACGGCCCATCCGGTCGCCACACCCGCCGCCCAACCCGCCGCCCAGCCCGGCGCCGGCACCGGCCTCGCGCCGTCGGCCCCGGTCGCCGAACCCGCGCCGCCGCGCCCTGTGACCGCCTCCGCCGTGAAGCCCGCGGTGGCTCTCGCCGCGACGCCCGGACCGGATTCCGTACCGGAGCACGAGACCGAGGCCGGATCGCCCGCCTCGCACCCCGCGCCCGAACCGGCCCCCGCTCCCTCGGCCCCGGTCGCCGCCCCCGCGTCACCGGCGCCCGCGGCGGCCCTAGCCGCGGAGCCCCGGGCCACGGCGCCCGCACCCGGCCCCGTACCGGAGCCCGTACCGGAGCGGGAGTCGGGGCACCAGCGGCCGGAGCACGCACACGACCCCGCCCCCGAGTCGGCCGAACCGCGCCCCGCACCGGCAGCCGCACCCGACACCGCCGCCCCCGCGGCCACCACCGCGAGCGGCCTCACCGTCCGCCGGCGCTCCACCGCCCCCGCCCCCGCGCGCCGTCCCGCCGCGCCCGACGACACCGAGCCCGGCCGGCCCACCGTCGCCGCGGCCTGGGCGGCGGGGACCCGCCGCGGCCGGCAGGGAGAGGCCGGACCCGCCGACACCGACGCCGACGCCACGCACACCGCCGGCCGCGACGCCGCTCACGACGAAGGACACTGATCGTGCAAGACACACACACCAACAGCCTGGGCTGGCTGCTCGACCAGGAACTCGGCACCGTCGAAGGCGTCCGCTACGCCGTACTGATGAGCAGCGACGGCCTGTTGAAGGCACGGACCGAGACGATCGGCCAGGACGACGGGGAGAAGTTCGCCGCGCTGACGGCGGCGCTGCGGGCGGCGGGCAAGGCCTGGGACGAGTTCACCGGCGGTGCGGGCATGCGCCAGCTGCTGATCGAGTCGGTCGGCTGCATCGGCCTGACGACGACCGCCGCGAAGAACACCATGCTGTCGGTGTGCACCACGGGCCCGGACGCCGACGTCGGGCTGATCTCCCACCACATGGTGCGGCTCGCCACCCGGGTGGGGCACGAGCTGGCCACGGAGGAGCGCGTCCCGGTCGCGGAAGGCGGCTCACCGGCATGAGCGGGCCGCGGCGTGACCCCGACATGGTCAGGCCCTACGTCCGCACCCAGGGCCGGATCCGCGCACGCGAGGACGTGCGCCTGGAGAGCGTGGTCATCGCCGCGACCGGCCCCACGGACACCCTCGGCCCGGACGCCCGCCGGGTGATGCGGCTGTTCGCGGGCGCGGACGGCGGCCTGGCCGTCGCCGACATCGCCGCCGCGCTCGAGCTGCCGCCCTCCACGGTGCGCATCCTCGTCTCCTCGCTGATGGACTCCGGCCACCTCTCCAGCCCGGTCGCCGCGACCGACGACGAACCCGACTTCGACCTGTTGCAGGAGGTACTCCGTGGGCTCCGCTCCATGGTCTGACCCGTCCGTCGCCTACGTCCCGGCCACGGTGACGCGGTCGGCCAAGATCGTGGTCGCGGGAGGCTTCGGCGTCGGCAAGACGACGTTCATCGGCAGCGTCTCGGAGGTACGGCCGCTGCGGATGGAGGAACCGATCACGCAGGCCAGCGCCGGTGTGGACGACCTGCGCGGCACCCCGCACAAGACGACGACCACCGTGGCGATGGACTTCGGCCGCATCCACATGGCCGACGGGCGGCTCGCGCTGTACCTGTTCGGGCTGCCGGGCCAGTCCCGTTTCCAGCCGCTGTGGGAGGACCTGGCCCAGGGCGCCCTCGGCTGCCTCGTCCTGGCCGACACCCGCGACCTCGACGCCTCCCACGACGCCCTCGGTCTGCTGGACGGTGCGGGCATCCCGTACGCCGTCGCCATCAACACCTTCCCCGGCGCCCCGGGTTACCCCGAGGCCGAGCTGCGCGAGGCGCTGGCCCTCGAGCCCGCCACGCCCCTGACGGTCTGCGACGCCCGCGACCGCACGTCCTGCCTGCACGCCCTGATCACGCTCACGGAGTACCTCTCCGAACACGAGCACCAGCAACAGCACCAGCACCGCTCAGCCGCCGCCCTCCTGGAGTCCCGCCGATGACGTTGCCCTCCACCGAGCCCGCGCCGACCACCCCACCGGGCCGGATCGCCCTGTACGCCCCGGAGTTCGCCGCCGACCCGCACGCCGCCTACCGGCGGATGCGGCGCACCCACGGTCCGCTCGTCCCCGTCGACCTGGCGCCCGGGGTGCCCGCGACCCTGGTGATCGGCTACTACCAGGCCCGCCGCATCCTCAACGACCCGCTGCACTTCCCGGCCGACCCCCGCGCCTGGGAGAAGCTGATCCCGGCGACCTGCCCGGTGCGGCCGATGATGGAGTGGCGGCCCAACGCGCTGCGTTCGGGCGGCGCCGAACACGCCCGCTACCGGGCCGCGAACACCCAGGCCATCGACCGCGTCGACCAGCACGGGCTGAGGGCCCTGGTCGAGAAGGTCGCCGACGGCGCGATCGACGGGTTCCGCGGTGTCGGCTCGGCGGACCTGCTCACGCAGTACTCGTTCCCCATCGCCTTCAGCGTGCTGAGCGCGCTGCTCGGCTGCCCGGACGAGATCGGGCAGCGCATCGCCGACGGCATGGCGAAGATCTTCGACACCACCAACGCCGACCAGGGCAACCAGATCCTCGCCCAGGCCGTGTCCGACCTCGTGACCCTGCGCCGGCACCACCCCGGCGACGACATCACGTCCCGGCTGACCCTCCACCCCGCCGAGCTGAGCGACGAGGAGATGGGCCATCAGCTCGTCACGCTCTACGGCGCCGGGATCGAACCCCTGACCAACCTGATCAGCAACACGATCCTGAAGATCCTCACCGACGACGAGTTCTCCGCGGACCTGCACGCCGGACTCTCCACGGTGCGCGACGCCCTCGACGCGGTCCTCTACACCGACCCGCCGATGGCGAACTACTGCATCTCCTATCCCCCGTACCCCATCGACGTGGAGGGGGTGCTGCTGCCGGCCGACCAGCCGGTCGTGATCTCCATGGCGGCCGCGAACAACGACCCGGCCCTCACCGAGGGCGTTCCCGCGGGCCAGCACGCCGGCAACCGCGCCCACCTGGCCTGGAGCACCGGCCCGCACACCTGCCCCGCCCGCTCGCACGCCTACCTCATCGCGGAGACCGCGGTCACCCACCTCCTGGACGCGCTGCCCCGCACGGACCTCGCCCGGCCGCCCGCCGAACTGACGTGGCGCCCCGGCCCGTTCCACCGCGCCCTGGAATCCCTGCCCGTCACCTTCCCCGCCGCACACTAAGGAGCCAGGCCATGGCGACCCAGCAGCCCGTCCTCGTCCTCGACCCCACCGGCGCCGGTCACCACGCCGAGCACCGTGCCCTGCGGGAGGGCGGCCCGGCGACACGGGTGGACGTCCTCGGGGTGGAGGCCTGGTCCATCACCGACCCCGCCCTCCTCAAGCAGCTGCTCACCAGCCCCGACGTCTCCAAGGACGCGCGGGCGCACTGGCCCGCCTTCGGCGAGGTCGTCGGCACCTGGCCGCTCGCCCTGTGGGTGGCGGTGGAGAACATGTTCACCGCGTACGGCCCGGGCCACCGCAAGCTGCGCCGGCTGGTGGCGCCCGCCTTCAGCGCCCGTCGCATCGCCGCGATGCGGCCCGCCGTCGAGGACATGGTGAACGGGATCGTCGACCGCCTGGCGGACCTCCCCGCCGGTGAGCCGGTCGATCTGCGCCAGGAGCTGGCCTACCCGCTGCCCATCGCGGTGATCGGTCACCTCATGGGCGTGCCCGAGGACCGGCGGGAGGGCTTCAGGGCCCTCGTCGACGGGGTCTTCGACACCACCCTGGACCAGGGCGAGGCGCAGGCCAACACCGCCCGCCTGTACGAGGTCCTGGACGAGCTGATCGCCGCGAAGCGCGCCACCCCGGGCGACGACATGACGTCCCTGCTCATCGCCGCGCGGGACGACGAGGAGGACGGCGCCCGCCTCTCCCCCGAGGAGCTGCGCGACACCCTGCTGCTGATGATCAGCGCCGGTTACGAGACCACCGTCAACGTCATCGACCAGGCCGCGCACACCCTGCTGACCCGTCCCGACCAGCTCGCCCTGGTCCGCAAGGGCGAGGTCACCTGGGCGGACGTGGTGGAGGAGACGCTGCGCCACGAGCCGGCGGTCAAGCACCTGCCCCTGCGGTACGCGGTCACGGACATCCCCCTGCCGGACGGGCGGACCATCGCCCGCGGGGAGGCGATCCTCGCCTCGTACGCCGCCGCCAACCGCCACCCGGACTGGCACGAGGACGCCGACACCTTCGACGCCACACGCACGGTCAAGGAGCACCTGGCCTTCGGCCACGGCGTCCACTTCTGCCTGGGCGCGCCGCTGGCCCGCATGGAGGTGACCCTCGCGCTGGAGAGCCTCTTCGACCGCTTCCCGGACATCCGCCTCGCCGACCCGGCGGAGGAGCTGCCGCCCGTGCCCTCCCTGATCAGCAACGGCCACCAGCGACTCCCGGTCCTGCTGCACGCGGGCTGAACGGCGGGCAGCGGGACACCGGGGGCCGAGGGGGCAGCGGCAGGCGGCTTCAGCCGAACATTCCCGGCTCGTAGTCGCCCGCCGGCTGCTGGGTGATGACGTTCATGCGGTTGTACGTGTTGATGAGGGCGATCAGCCCGACCAGGGCGGTGAGCTGCTCCTCGTCGTAGTGCTCGGCGGCGTTCGCCCAGGCCTCGTCGGTGACGCCGCCGCCGGCGTCGGCGACGCGGGTGCCCTGCTCGGTCAGTTCCAGGGCGGCGCGCTCGGCGTCGGTGAACACCTTGGCCTCCCGCCAGGCGGCGATCAGGTTCAGGCGCAGCGAGGTCTCCCCCGCCTTCGCGGCGTCCTTGGTGTGCATGTCGAGGCAGAAGCCGCAGCCGTTGATCTGGCTGGCGCGGATCTTGACCAGCTCCTGGGTCGCGGCGGGCAGGGTGGAGTCGCTCACGGCCTTGCCCGCGGAGTTGATGTGCCGCAGGAGCTTGCCCGCGAGCGGGTTGGCGAACAGGTTGAGGCGCGCTTCCATGATGAGTTCCTCCGTCATTGGTCACTGGCTGTCGGCCTACACAGCTACGACGAAGCGCGTGGGGTGGGATGTGACAGGCCGGGGCACGGGGATGCCGTGACCTGCGTCTCACCCGTTTGGGGTGGTTCGTACCATCAGCCGGCCCAGTGCGGCCGTCACGGCGGCCGGGCGTTCGTCCATCACCCAGTGGCCCGCGTCGTCCAGCATCGTCAGTTCGGCGCGGGGCACGGCCTCGGCCAGCTCGGTCGCGATCGCGGGGCTCAGGTACGGGTCCTTGCGGCCCCAGACGACGGCTGTCGGGCAGGAGATCCCGGCGAGGCCTCGGCGGAGTTCGGGGCGGGGCGGGGTGCGGTAGTCGCCGAAGTAGTGGAGCAGCCAGCGGCGGCCCTCGGGGGTGTCCATCCAGCCGACGTAGCCCTCCAGGACGTCGGCGTCCAGGTGACCGGCGCGCACGAGCGGCGCGAAGGAACGGCGGTGGAGGGCGGCGTAGGGCAGGCGCGTCGCCGGGCGGCGGAGTACGGGGCTGCGTCCGGCGAGGCCGACCAGGCTGAACGCGGCGTACCAGCGGCGGGTGAACGTGGCCTGCGCGCGGCTGTTGAGGATCGCCAGTCTGCGTACCCGCCCGGGGTGGGTCTCGGTGTAGCCGAGGGCGAGGAAGCCGCCGTAGTCGTGGCCGACCAGGTTCACCGCGTCCAGCCCGAGCGCGTCCAGCAGCCGGCCGAGCCGGGCGACCTCCGTGTCGTAGTCGAAGGACAGGTGCAGCGGGCGGTCTGACGTGCCCCAGCCGAGGAGGTCCGGGGCGACGACCCGGTGCCGGAGCGACAGGGGCGGGACCTGGTGGCGCCAGCAGCGGTGGTCGGCCGGGTAGCCGTGCAGGAGCAGCACGGGCTCGGCGTCGGGCGGCCCCGACTCCCAGCAGGCCACGCGGGCGCCGTCCACCCGGACCGACCGGGCGCGGGACCGGTCCGTGCCGGGACTCTGCGTACTCATCGGCTTCCTGCTCCCTCGTTCCCGTTGCGCCTGTCCACGTTCCGTTGTGCCTGTCCGCCCCCGCTCCTCAACTGGGCGAATACCCCGAGGTGTCGCGGTCAGGGCGCGAGGTTCGGCCAATCGGGCGGCGCTCACCCCGGCGCGAGCGCCGTACCCGGTGAGGATTAGCCTCGGTTCCAGGAGTCGGTGCGGCAGGAGGCATGACATGGCGAAGGTTCCCAGCGCGGTGGTCGCCGCGGGCGGTCTCGTCGGCGGGTACGGCGTGGCCCGCTGGACGAAGAAGCGGCAGCTCGGCGGGGTCGTGCTCGCCGTGGCCGGGGCGGCTGCCGCGCAGCAGTGGCGGGAGCGGGCCGGCGGCCGGGCCGCGGGCGCGCTGAGCGCCGCGTACGTCGCCGGGTTCGCCGGGTCCCACCCGCTGGCCAAGAAGGTGGGCGCCTGGCCCGCCGTGTTCGGTGTCGCCGGTGCGGTGGCGCTGGCCTCGTGGGCGGTCGCCGACCGGCGGGCCTGAGCACCGCGGCACCCGGGCACCGCGCGGCCGAGGCCCGTCAGGACGTGTGCGTCAGGACGTGTGCGTCAGCACATTGATCACGCGCCCGTTCGGATCCCGTACGAAGAAGCGCCGTACGCCCCAGTCCTCGTCCCGCGGCTCCCGTACGATCTCGGCGCCCGAGGCGACCACCTGGTCGTACACCGCGTCCACGTCCTCGACCTCCACGCTCAGGTCGGGGACGACGGGCGCGGTGCGTTCCTCGGTGAACAGGCTGATCTGGGCGGTGGGGTTGGACGGGGAGGCCAGGGTCGTCACCCAGCCCATGTCCATGACCTCCTCGAAGCCGAGCAGGCCGTAGAACTCACGGCTCGAGTGCCACTGCTCCTCGGCCTTGACGTGGATGTTGGGGACGATCCTTCGGATGCTCATCGGAGTAGTCTCACCGTTTCTCTCGGCTCCTCACCGCTGCGCCACCGTCGACAGCGGTTCCGCGATGTCCTCCAGCGAGCGGCGTTCCGCCTTGACCGCGAGGAACGCGGCCACCAGGCCGGCCGCGCACATCAGTCCCGCGCCGATCTGGAAGGCCAGGACCGTGTCGCCGACCACGCCGGACTCGGTCAGGTCGGCGAAGAGCAGCGGGCCGCTGATGCCGCCGGCGGCGGTGCCGAGGGCGTAGAAGAAGGCGATGGCCATGGCGCGGGTCTCCATGGGGAAGATCTCGGAGACGGTCAGGTACGCGCTGGAGGCGCCCGCCGAGGCGAAGAACAGCACCACGCACCAGCAGGCCGTCATCGTGTTGGCCGTGAGCGAGCCGCGGTCGAACAGCCAGGCCGTGCCGAAGAGCAGGATGCCCGACAGCAGATAGGTGCCGGAGATCATGATCCGGCGGCCGACCGTGTCGAAGAGGTGGCCGAGGAGCAGCGGGCCGCAGAAGTTGCCCGCGGCGATGACGGCGAAGTAGTAGCCGGTGCTGCCGGTCGGCACGTCGAAGAACGTGATGAGGATGGTGCCGAAGCCGAAGGTGATGGCGTTGTAGAGGAAGGCCTGGCCGATGAAGAGGGAGAGGCCGAGGACCGCACGGCGCGGGTAGCGGCGGAAGACGGTCTTGGCGATCAGGCCGAAGCCGATGCTCTTGCGCTGGTGGATGGTGATCTCACCGGCCGGCTCGGGCAGCTTCTCGCCCTTCTCCTTCTCGATCTGCCGTTCGACGGAGGAGACGAGTCTGTCGGCCTTCTCGCCCTGACCGTGGATGAACTGCCACCGTGGGCTCTCCGGGACGTGCCGCCGCACCAGGAGCACCACCAGGCCCAGGACCACACCCATGGCGAAGCTGAGCCGCCAGCCGAGGTCCTTGGCGAAGATGTCGGTGTCCAGCATCACGATGGACAGCAGCGCGCCGCCGATCGCGCCCAGCCAGTAGCTGCCGTTGATGATCAGGTCGACCCGGCCCCGGTAGTGGGAGGGGATCAGCTCGTCGATCGCGGAGTTGATCGCCGCGTACTCGCCACCGATGCCGAAGCCGGTGAGGAAGCGGAAGAGGAAGAACCACCAGGACTCGAAGGAGATGGCGGTCAGCGCCGTCGCCGCCAGATAGACCACCAGCGTGATCATGAACAGCTTGCGGCGGCCGTGGCGGTCGGTCAGCCAGCCGAAGAACAGCGCCCCGGCGCAGGCGCCCGCCACGTACAGGGCGGCGGCCAGGCCGGTGATCTGGGCCGAGCTGATGTCGAGGCCGCTGCCGTCCTCGGCGATGCGCCCGGCGACATTGCCGACGATCGTGACCTCGAGGCCGTCCAGGATCCAGACGGTGCCCAGCCCGATCACGATCATCCAGTGCCACCGCGACCAGGGCAGCCGGTCCAGACGGGCCGGCACGGCCGTGGTGACCGTACCGGTGGAGGCGGGCTCCGCGCCCGACGACGACGCCTGTGCTGTCATGGCTCCCTCTCCGTCGAGCTCCGTCGAGCGAACGCCTCCCGTATGCCCGGCACCGGGAGGAACACGCCCGCCGCGCCGGGGGCCGACGAGAGGCCCGAGGCCCGTCGGACGGGGGCTACGCCCCCAGCATGCGGGAGACCGTGTAGATCAGCAGCCCGGCCAGCGAGCCGACCACCGTGCCGTTGATGCGGATGAACTGGAGGTCGCGGCCGATGTTCGCCTCGATCTTCTTCGTGGTGTGCTCCGCGTCCCAGCTCGCCACCGTGTCCGTGATCAGGGAGGTGATCTCCTTGCGGTAGGTGGTGACCACGTACACCGCGGCGCCCTCCACCCACCCGTCGACCTTGCCCTGCACCTTGGGGTCGGAGGCCATCCGGGCGCCCAGCGACAGCAGCGAGGCCCGGACCCTCAGGCGCAGTTCGCTGCGCTCGTCCTCCGCCGCCGAGACGATCATGGACCGTACGGCCGTCCAGGCGGACGCGATCAGATCCTGCACCTCACCGCGGCCCAGCACCTCGGTCTTCAGCCGCTCCACACGCGCGCGGGTGTCCGTGTCGGACTGGAGGTCGGAGGCGAAGTCGGTGAGGAAGCGGTCGAGGGCGCCGCGCGCGGGGTGGGCGGGCATGTCGCGCATCTCGGTGACGAAGCGCAGCAGCTCCTTGTAGACCCGCTCGCCGACCCGCTTGTCGACGAACCGGGGGGTCCATCCGGGTGCCCCGCCCTGTACGGCGTCCATCACGGAGTCGCCGTGCAGGATCAGCCAGTCGTGGGCACGGGAGACGATCAGGTCGACGGCGCGTCTGTGGCCGCCGTCGGCGACGACCCGGTCCAGCATCTTGCCGATGCCGGGGGCGATCTCCTGCGCGTCGGCACGGCGGGTGATCGCCTCGCCGACCACCGCCTGCACGTCGGAGTCGCGCAGCACGGTGAGGGCGCCGCGCAGGGCGGCGGACAGCTCGGCCGTCACCCGGTCGGCGTGCTCGGGCACGGCGAGCCAGGCGCCGAGCCTGCTGCCGATGCCGACGGCGCGCAGCCGCTGGCGTACGACGGCCTCGGAGAGGAAGTTCTCCCCGACGAACTCGCCCAGCGAGACGCCCAGCTGGTCCTTCTTCTTGGGGATGATCGCGGTGTGCGGGATGGGGATGCCCAGCGGGTGCCGGAACAGGGCCGTGACCGCGAACCAGTCGGCTAGGGCGCCGACCATGCCGGCCTCCGCGGCGGCCGACACATAGCCCGCCCAGGCGCCCGCGCCGCGGTGGGAGGCCCACTCGGCCAGGACGTACACCACGGCGACGAACAGCAGCATGCCGGTCGCGGTGAGCTTCATGCGGCGCACGCCGCGGCGCTTCTCCTCGTCGGCCGGGCTGAAGGAGGTCATCGCGCGGTCGCGGTACGCCCCCGCGGCCGGCGCACCGGCTCCCGCGTCCGCCCCCGTGCCCTCCCCGGCCCCTCCGGACCCGCCGGCACCCCCGGAACCCTCAGAACCGCCGGGAAGTTCCGCCTTCGTGCGTTCCATCCGCTCCACCGTTCGCTGATCCGTCCCGCACACATTGTCCCTTCCTGACCGACTCCTGGAACGGAACACAAGTTCCCGGCGTCTGTCCGGGAGGGGGAATGCCCGGGGCTCCTGCGGCCTTTCCCCGGCCCATGACGCATCATGGGTTCACCGGACCGGAGCCTCGGGGCTCCCCTCGCCCGAGGAGAACAACACGGCATGACCCGGGGTCGTGACGGAGGTGCGGGGGCGCCTCCCACCAAGCACCGTGCCCTGCTCGCGGCGATCGTCACCCTGATAGTGGCGATCTCCGCGGCCATATACGCCGGAGTGTCCGCGGACGGCGGCGGCAGGGACCGCACACCGCTCGCCGGCGGCCGTCTCCCGCGCGGCGACGTCGCTCCCGCCTCCACCGGCAGCTGGGTCGGCGCCTGGGCCACCGCGCCGGCCGCCGCCGAACCGGGCACCGAGACGAGCGGCATGGCGGGCCGCTCCGTGCGCAACGTCGTGCACACGAGCATCGGCGGCACCAGCGCGCGGATCACCCTGTCCAACCTCTACGGGCAGTCCCCGCTGACCGTCACGCACGCCTCCATCGCCCTGGCCGCAGGACCCGACACCGCCGCCGCGCTCGTCGATACCATGCGCCGGCTGACCTTCGGCGGCAGCGCACGGGTGATCATCCCGGCGGGCGGACAGGTGATGAGCGACATCGCCCGCATCGCCGTCCCCTACGGCGCGGACGTCCTGGTCACCACGTACTCCCCCATCCCGTCCGGGCCGGTGACCTACCACCCGCAGGCCCGGCAGACCAGCTACCTGGCCGACGGCGACCGCACGGCGGACGTCACCGGCGTCGCGTACACCACGCCGACGCCGTACTGGCGCTACCTGACCGCGCTGGACGTGCTGAGCAACGAGGCCGACGGCACCGTCGTCGCGTTCGGCGACTCGATCACCGACGGCTTCGGGGCCGAGGTCGGCGCCAACCACCGCTGGACCGACATCCTCGCCGGGCGGCTGCACGACGCGGCCGGCGCGGGCGAGGACGCGCCCCGCTACAGCGTCGTCAACGAGGGCATCAGCGGCAACCGCGTCCTGACCAGCAGGACGGGCCGGCCCGCGGACAACCCGAGCGGGCTCAGCAGGTTCGAGCGGGACGTCCTGGGCCGCACCAACGTCAAGGCCGTCGTCATCGTCCTCGGCGTCAACGACATCCTGCACAGCCCGGAACTCGCCGACCGCGACGCCCTCCTCACCGGCCTGCGCACCCTGGTCGACCATGCGCACGCCCGGGGACTGAAGGCCGTCGGGGCGACGATCATGCCGTTCGGCGGCTACGGCGGCTACACCAAGGCCCGGGAGACGATGCGGCAGGAGATCAACGAGGAGATCCGCTCCGGCGGGGTCTTCGACGAGGTCGTCGACTTCGACAAGGCCCTGCGCGACGCCTACGACCCGCGCCGCCTGCGCTCCGACTACGACAGCGGCGACCACCTGCACCCCAGCGACAAGGGGTACGCCCGCATGGGCCGGCTCCTCGACCTGGACGCGCTGAAGGGGGCCGCGCCGATCAAGGCGTAGGGACCGGCGAAGACGGGCGAGGACCGGCGAAGACCGACGGGGAGCCGCACAGTACGGACGTCGGCGGCGCGTCACTCGTCGCCCGGGCGGGGTGCACAGGCTCCGGCGTCGGCGTCCGGCTCAGTCCTCGCCGCGCCTGCGGCGGTCCCGGTCCTCGCGGCGCAGTTCGCGCTGCTCGCGGCGTTCGTCGCGGTGCTCGCGCAGCATGTCCCGGTGCCCGTCCAGCATCCTGCGGTGGGCGTCGTCCACGTCCTCCCGGGCGGAGGAGTGCAGCTCCCTCATCGCGGCCTTGCGGTCCAGCTTCTCCTGCCGGCGCTCCTCCTTCAGCCGCTGCCGCTCCGCCCGCGTCACCTTGCGCTCGACGCCGACGCCGCCCCAGAAGGCGAAGCCCGTCACGACCACGCGCGGGGCGCCCGGATCCCCGGGGACACCCTCCTCGCTGTGGTCGAAGCCGCCCATGATCCCGATGCCGCGCACGAGGACCTCGACGCCCGGCGGCACGATCACGTTCACCCCGCCCATGATCGCCACGCAGTTGATCACGACCTCGCGGTCCGAGAAGTCCGCCTCGCGCAGGTCGATGTCCCCGCCGCCCCAGAACGCGAAGGAGTTGAACCGCTTCGGCACCGTCCAGCGCCCCTTGCGCTGGAAACCGGACATCACCGCGACCGCCCACGCCGACGAGCCCTCACGGCCGGTGACCCGGCCCGCCCAGCCCTCGCCCCGCTCGGGCTCCTTGGTCATCGACACCCGGGGCGCCCCGCCCGCCCCGCCGACCGGCAGGTCCCGGGTGATCGGCGCCAACTCGCCGTAGGTCCGCGCGCTGTACGTTGCGTCCAGCCGCTCCTCGAACTCGGTCATGTCCAGGCGCCCCTCCGCGAGGGCGTCCCGCAGGACCTCGGCGACTCGTTCACGGTCGGCGTCGGATGCGCGGAGTTCCGGGGCGTCGTCGGTCATGGACAGCAGCCTACGAGGTCACCGCGCCGGACACTACGCGCCCGCGCGTTCCGCGTACATCTTCGCGATCACCGACTCGATGTCCGGCTCCCGCACCGACAGGTCCACCAGCGGATACTCCGCCGCGATCCGCGCCACCAGCCCCGCCGCCGACGACGACGCCGGGAACGACAGCCACTGCCGCGGCCCCTCCACCCGCACCACCCGCGCGGGATGCGGCGCCTCGATCGGCGGCAACTCCCGTTCCAGGTCCACCACCAGGGTGCGCTCGCTCTCCCCCACCTCGTGCAGACCCTCCAGCGCACCGTCGTACATCAGCCGCCCGTGGTCGATCACCATCACCCGCGAGCAGAGCTGCTCGATGTCCTGGAGGTCGTGCGTGGTCAGCAGCACCGTCGTACCGCGCTCGGCGTTCAAGTCCCGCAGGAACCCCCGCACCTTCGCCTTGGACACCACGTCCAGGCCGATCGTCGGCTCGTCCAGGTACAGCACCTCCGGATCGTGCAGCAGCGCCGCCGCGATGTCCCCGCGCATCCGCTGCCCCAGTGACAGCTGCCGCACCGGCACGTCCAGCAGCTCCTGGAGCTGGAGGAGTTCGACACAGCGGTCCAGGTTCTCGCGGTAACGGGCGTCCGGGATGCGGTACATGCGGTGCATCAGCCGGTAGGAGTCGATCAGCGGCAGGTCCCACCACAGCGTCGTCCGCTGCCCGAAGACGACCCCCATACGGTGCGCCAGCCGGGTCCGCTCCCGGGACGGGTCGATACCGGCCACCCGCAGCCGGCCACCGCTCGGCGTCAGGATGCCGGTGAGCATCTTGATCGTCGTCGACTTCCCGGCGCCGTTCGGCCCGATGTAGCCGACCACCTCGCCGCGCGCCACCGTGAACGACAGCCCGTCCACGGCCCGCACCTGGCGCCGCTCCCGCTTCATGAAGCCGGTCTTCTTGCGCACGTCGAAGACCTTCTCGACGCCGTCCAGCTCGATGAAGGCCGCCGCGGCCACCTCTGTCACCCTCTCCAACTCCCTCAGCTCCCCGTACTCCGGTACGAACGCAGGCCCGCCCGCCAGGCCAGCCCCGCCAGCGCACAGCACGCCGCGGCCACCAGCGGCGGCGTGAACGCCACCCACCCGGGCAGACCCAGCGGATACGGCCGCCCCAGCACATAACTCGCCGGCAGCCAGTTCACGAAGGCCAGCGGCACCACGAACGTCGCCCCGCGCACCAGGTCGAGCGCGAACACCGTCGGCGGATACTGCAACATCGTCGTACCGCCGTAGGTGAACGCGTTGGACACCTCCGACGCGTCCTGCGCCACGAACTGGAACGCCGCCGCCGCCACGAACACCGCGCAGAAGATCCCCGCCCCGCTGAGCAGCGTCACCGGCATCAGCAGCAGCTTCGCCGCCGTCCAGTCGACGTCCAGGACCACCAGCGCATACCCCAGCACCAGCAGCCCCTGCACCACCCGGCCGAGCCGGCGCAGCCCGAACCGGTCCGCCGCCACCTGCGCGAGCACCGGCACCGGACGCACCAGCAGCGTGTCCAGCGTGCCGTCCCGCACCCGCCGCCCCAGCCGCTCCATCGAGCCGATCGCCAGATCGGCGAGACCGAACGACACCCCGGACAGCCCGTACAGGAACGCCACCTCCGGCAGCGAGTAGCCGCCCAGCGCGTCGATCCGGGAGAACATCAGCAGGATCGTCACGAAGTCCAGCGCGGTCATCGCGAAGTTCCCGAACGTCGTCAGCGCGAACGACGTCCGGTACGCCATCGTCGACCTGATCCACATCCCGGCGATCAGCCCGTACGCGCGCACCCCCTCGACGACCCGGCCGCGCGGCACACCCCGCTCGACCGCCTCGGCGGCACCGGCCACCTCGGCCGCATCCGTCACCTCAGCCACCCTGGACCACCACCCGTCGCGTCGCCGCCGACTGCACCAGCCGCCCCACCGCCAGCAGCGCCACCGCCCAGGCCCCCTGGAAGAGATACGTCCCCAGCGGATCCGCCTCCCCCAGCAGCACGTCCGCCGGCGCCTGGAGCAGCGACGACCACGGCAGCGCCCGCACGATCTCGCCCAGCGCCCCCGGGAACACGTTCAGCGGCAGCAGCATCCCCGAACAGAACAGCCCCGCCAGCCACGCCATCTGCGTCACCCCCGTGCCGTCCAGGAGCCAGAACGCCGAGAGCGCCACCAGATACCGCAGCGCAAAACCGACGAGCATCGCCAGCACCACCGTCACCAGGAACGCCGCCCACACGGACACCTCCCGCGGCAGCGCCACCGGGAAGAACAGCGACCCGAACACGAACGGCAGCACCCCGCGCCCCAGCAACTGGAACAGCGCCCGCCCCACGTCCGCCGCCAGCCACCACAGCTGAAGGTCCGCCGGCCGGTACAGATCGACGGCGACATCACCCGTACGGATGCGCTCCATCAACTCGTCCTCGAACCCGCCGCCCCCGATCGCCAGCGCCGCCAGCAACGCCTGCCCCAGCCACACGAAGGTCACGGCCTGCGCCTGGTCGTACCCCCCGAGCTGCGGTTTCTCGTCCCACAGGGCCAGATAGGTGTATACCAGGATCAATCCGAAGACCGTGTTGGTGAACACCCCGGCCGCGGTGGCCGCCCGATACGTCGCGTACCGTCGAAAACCACCCGCCGCGACGGCCACGTACAACCGCCCGGAGCCCACACCCACAGCCCTCCCCCTCCGATCGGCACCAAAGCGCAGGAGCCTAGTACGGCGGCGAAGGCCGCTGCCACGCAATTTCACGGGTGTGCCGTCGAGTGGGAACGGAACGCCCGGTGCGAGAGTCTTCAACAGAAGAACCCAGACGACGCGAAACCCGCACGAAGCGAAACAGGAGTCCGTGCACGACATGAGTGACGAGCCGCAGCCGCAGCAGCCGAACCAGGGCTGGGCGCCGAGAGAGCCCCAGGCGGCCGGCGCGGGTCAGACAGGGCAGACCGCGGAAACGGGCAAGACCGGGAAGCCGAAGCGGCCCAAGCGCACCGGATGGCGCCGGCTGATCCCGACCTGGCGCATCACGCTGAGCACCGTCGTCATCGGCCTCCTGCTGATCGTCGGCGGCTTCTTCCTCGGCTACCACCTCGTGCAGATCCCCGCCGCCAACGCGCTCGCCACCAAGCAGTCCAACGTCTACCTGTACGCCGACGGCAGCGTCCTCGCCCGCGACGGCGAGGTCAACCGCGAGAGCGTCGGCCTCGCCCGCATCTCCAAGGACGCCCAGCACGCCGTCCTGGCCGCCGAGGACCGCGACTTCTACACCGAGTCCGCCATCGACCCCGGGGCGATGGTCAGGGCCGGCTGGAACACCGCCACCGGCAAGGGCAAACAGTCCGGCTCCACGATCACCCAGCAGTACGTCAAGAACTACTACCTGGCCCAGGAGCAGACCGTCACCCGCAAGGTGAAGGAGTTCTTCATCTCGATCAAGCTCGACCGGGAGAAGAGCAAGAGCGAGATCCTCGAGGGCTACCTCAACACCAGCTTCTTCGGCCGCGGCGCCTACGGCATCCAGGCCGCCGCCCAGGCCTACTTCGGCGTCGACGCCAAGGACCTCACCGCCGCCCAGGGCGCCTACCTCGCCTCCCTGCTCAACGCCCCCAGCCAATACGACGTCGTCGCCCACCCCGAGAACAGGCCCGCCGCCGAGTCCCGCTGGAACTACGTCATGAACGGCATGGCCGACAAGGGCTGGATCAGCCCCTCCGACCGCGCCGCGGCGAAGTTCCCCAAGCCCAAGCAGTCCACCATCTCCACCGGCATGTCCGGACAGCGCGGCTACGTCGTCAACATCGTCAAGAAGTACCTGATCGAACACGACATCGTCGACGAGGAAGAACTCGACCGCGGCGGCTACCGCATCACCACCACCCTCCAGAAGGACAAGCAGGACGCCTTCGTCAAGGCCGTCGACGACAAGCTGATGTCCCAGCTGGACAAGAAGGAACGCAAGGTCGACACCTACGTCCGCGCCGGCGGCGCCTCCGTCGACCCGAAGACCGGCAAGGTCGTCGCGATGTACAACGGCATCGACTACGTCAAGCAGTACACACCCAACGCCGTGCGCCGCGACTTCCAGGTCGGCTCCACCTTCAAGCCCTTCGTGTTCGCCTCCGCCGTCGAGAACCACTCCGAGACCCAGGACGGCGACACGATCAACCCCAACACCCGCTACGACGGCACCAGCGAACGCCCCGTCCAGGGCTGGACCGGCGGCCGCTACGCCCCCGAGAACGAGGACCACCGCGACTATGGCGACGTCACCGTCCGCGAGGCCACCGACAAGTCCATCAAC
The DNA here is from genome assembly GCF_044591655.1 of Streptomyces sp. BBFR51. Classification (NCBI taxonomy): domain Bacteria; kingdom Bacillati; phylum Actinomycetota; class Actinomycetes; order Kitasatosporales; family Streptomycetaceae; genus Streptomyces; species Streptomyces sp. BBFR51. The sequence goes on from NZ_CP172448.1 coordinate 3,300,030, forward strand.
GCCGTGTACGCCCAGATGGCCGTGGACGTCGGCTCCGACAAGGTCATGCAGACCGCCATCGACCTCGGACTCTCCAAGAACACCCCGGAACTGACCCCCTCCCCCTCCATCGCCCTCGGCGTCGCCACCGCCAGCCCCCTCGACATGGCACAGGCGTACGCGACCATCGCCAACCACGGCAGGCACGGCACGTACACACTGGTCGAGAAGGTCATGAAGGACGGCAAGCAGGAGGTCGAACTGCCCGAACGGCGCGAGAGCCAGGCCGTCAGCCGCGAGTCCGCCGACACCACCACCTCCGTCCTGCGCAGCGTCGTCCAGAACGGCACCGCCACCGCCGCCCAGGCCGCCGGCCGCCCCGCCGCAGGCAAGACCGGCACCGCCGAGGAGGACACCGCCGCCTGGTTCGCCGGCTACACCCCCGAACTGTCCACCGTCGTCGCCGTCATGGGCCAGGACCCGAAAACCGCCGCCCACAAACCCCTGTACGGCGCCATGGGCCTGGAGCGCGTCAACGGCGGCGGCGCCCCCGCCGAAATCTGGAGCCAGTACACCCGCAGCGCCCTCAAGGGCGAACCCGTCACCGACTTCGACCTCCGGCTCCAGGACGGCGCCGACGTCACCGCGCCCCCGTCCGCCGACTCCTCCGACGAACCCGGCAGCGGCGACGAGAGCGGCAGCGGCGACCCCGACGACGAGTCCACCGGCGACGAGGACGGCTCCGGCACCGAAACCCCGGGCGGCGGCGACGGCAACAGCACCCCGCCCGGCGACTCCGGCGGCAACGACACCGGTCCCCCCTCGACCGGCGGCGGCACCCCCACCACGGGCGGCGCCAGCACCGAACCCGGCCCCACCGGCGGCGGCGACGGCGACGACGACTCCTCCAACGGCGGCACCACCGAGGGCGGCGGGGACAGCACCGGAGCGGGCGGCGGCGGCTCGGACACCGCGGGCACCGTCGCCGGCCTCCCCATCACACCCCGGCGCCAGTGACACCGCGCCGGATCAGTGACCCGAGGTCGCCTTCAGCCCCACCACGGCGACCAGCAGCAGACAGATGAAGAAGATCCGGGCGGCGGTCATCGGCTCACCCAGCACCAGCATGCCGAGCACCGCCGCCCCGGCCGCACCGATCCCCACCCACACGCCGTAGGCGGTACCGATGGGCAGCGTCCGGGCCGCGTACGACAGCAGCAGCATGCTCGCGACGATCCCGGCACCCGTGAACACACTCGGCCACAGCCGGGTGAAACCGTCGGTGTACTTCATCCCGATCGACCAGCCGACCTCGAGCAGACCGGCGACGACAAGCAGAACCCACGCCATGACAGGCACCTCCGTGAACGAACTGAACGGTGGTGCGTCGTCTTTTCCTTCAGCCCGGTACGGCGCGTCTCGTCGGGGTGCTTCCCAAGGTAGCAAAGACAACGGAAAGGGGCTGGTGACACCGGTCACCAGCCCCTTCGTCCCTACCGCCTCACAGATACAGCCCGGTGGAGTCCTCCGACCCCTCGAACCGGTCCGCGGCCACGGCGTGCAGATCACGCTCGCGCATGAGCACGTAGCCCACACCGCGCACCTCGACCTCCGCACGGTCCTCCGGGTCGTACAGCACCCGGTCGCCCGGCTCCACGGTCCGTACGTTCTGCCCGACCGCGACGACCGCGGCCCAGGCCAGCCGCTTGCCGACCGCCGCCGTGGCGGGGATCAGGATGCCGCCCCCGGAACGCCGCTCGCCCTCACCGGAGTCCTGCCGCACGAGTACACGGTCGTGCAGCATCCGGATGGGCAGCTTGTCGTCCTGGGGGACGTGCTCGTTTCTCTTGGCGCTCACGCCTCGAACCTACCCGCCCCGGCTCAGCGCCTGCGCCGCCGGGTACCGCCCAGGGCGAGCAGCCCCACGACCCCGGCCACCACGAGCGCGACGGGCACGACCCGCTCCAGCCGCGGCGCGCCCTCCTCGTCCACGAACTGCGACTTCACATCGCTGACCACCCGATTGACCTGGACGTACGCCCGCCCAAGGGTGTGATCGACGCTGGAAGCGACCTTGGCCTTGGCATCGCCCACGATCGTCTTCGGGTGCACCCGCATCCCGATCTCGTCGAGCGTCTCGGCCAGCACCTCGCGGCGGCGCTTGATGTCCGCCTCGATCTGCGCCGGGGTTCTGATGTCCGACGTGTCCGCCACCGTACGCCTCCGAAGTCTTCTGACACTGTCCCGGACAGTCTGTCAGCTCCGGGCCCCGCCGCACTGTCAGGACCCCCGGTTACGCTGGATCGATGAGCGAGCGACTCCAGCCCGGGGACCCGGCCCCCGCCTTCACCCTCCCGGACGCCGACGGCAACGAGGTGTCCCTGTCCGACCACAAGGGCCGCAAGGTCATCGTCTACTTCTACCCTGCCGCGCTTACCCCCGGCTGCACGAAGCAGGCCTGCGACTTCACGGACAACCTCGAGCTGCTGACCGGCGCCGGGTACGACGTGATCGGCATCTCCCCCGACAAGCCGGAAAAGCTGGCCAAGTTCCGCGAGGCCGAGTCCCTGAAGATCACCCTCCTCGCCGACCCCGACAAGAAGACCCTCGACGCGTACGCCGCCTACGGCGAGAAGAAGAACTACGGCCGCACCTACATGGGCGTCATCCGCTCCACGATCATCGTCGACGAACAGGGCAAGGTCGAACACGCCCTCTACAACGTCCGCGCGACGGGCCACGTAGCCAAGATCATCAAGGACCTGGGCATCTGAGGCTCCCTGCGGGGCCCGTACCGCGTCGACACGATCCGGTACGGGCCCTTCTGGCCCTTCCGCATGCCGCACGTGACTGTCCGATAACCGGTTCGCTACTCCGTACGAGGCTGCGAACGCGCGGCCGGGGACGGAGGGGCACGATGGCGGCAAGTGCGTACAGCCGGGAGCGGCTGGAGGAGGCCGTCGCCGAAGCTCGAAACTGGGCAGATCTGATGCGGCGACTCGGCCTCAAGGCAAGCGGTGGCCAGCGAAGGGTGCTCCAGGAAAGGGTCAACGGATACGGGCTGGACACGAGCCACTTCGTCAAGCGCAGCCCTTGGCGCACATATCCCGACGCGGCCATCGCCGAGGCCGCCGCCTCGTCATCCTCCCTACGCGAGGTGGCGCTGAAGCTGGGCGCGACCCCGGCCACCGGCACCCTGTCCCACATTCGGCGCCGCATCAGCGCAGCAGGACTGGGCGTACCGGACGACAGCCGCTCGCGCGCCACACTGCGTCGCATGACGAGCGCCCAGGGCATCGACACGAGTCACTTCGAGCGTAGGTCGTGGGGACGAGAGGAGCCGCCCGCCCCAGCACCTACCGCTCACCGCGCGCTCATCGTTCTCCCCCTCACGCAGGTCGAACCAACAGGGCACAACTGCACAGAGCCCTGGGTGAAATCGGAGTGCCGTACTCCTGCGAGACCTGCGACAACACCGGCGAATGGCTCGGCCGGCCCATCACCCTGCAGATCGACCACGTCAATGGGAACTGGCGAGACAACCGCCGGGAGAACCTGCGGTATCTCTGGCCCAACTGCCACGCCCTGACGGAGACCTGGTGCCGCCGGAAGGGTAGGGCACCCCTCGCAGGATGGCCCGTTCCCCCCGTACACTGATTGCCGCCGGTCGAGCGCGATGACTGTTTTTGAGCGGCCGTGATGGAATTTGGCAGTCATGCTGGGTTTAGGTCCCAGTGGGTTCACACCCGTGTGGGTTCGAGTCCCACCGGCCGCACATGGACACAGAGGGGCCGCCTACAGGCGGCCCCTCTGCCGTTACTCAACCCAACAGCTCCCGCACCACCGGTACCAGTGCCCTGAAGGCCTTGCCGCGGTGGCTGATCGCGTTCTTCTCGGCCGCCGTCAGTTCCGCGCAGGTGCGGGTCTCGCCCTCCGGCTGGAGGATCGGGTCGTAGCCGAAGCCGCCGGTGCCGGCCGGGGTGTGGCGGAGGGTGCCGCGGAGTTGGCCCTCGACCACGCGTTCCGTGCCGTCGGGGAGGGCCAACGCGGCCGCGCAGGCGAAGTGGGCGGCGCGGTGTTCGTCGGCGATGTCGCCGAGCTGGGCGAGGAGGAGGTCGAGGTTGGCCTTGTCGTCGCCGTGGCGGCCGGCCCAGCGGGCGGAGAAGATGCCGGGGGCGCCGTTCAGGACGTCGACGCAGAGGCCGGAGTCGTCGGCGACGGCGGGCAGGCCGGTGGCCTGGGCGAGGGCGTGGGCCTTGAGGAGGGCGTTCTCGGCGAAGGTGACGCCGGTTTCCTTGACGTCGGGGATCTCGGGGTAGGCGTCCGCGCCGACGAGCTCGTGGGGCAGGCCGGCGTCGGCGAGGATCGCGCGGAGTTCGGTGATCTTTCCGGCGTTGCGGGTGGCGAGGATCAGGCGGGTCATGGGGTCCAGTATCCCGGGCGCCCGCCAGTCCTCCGACACCCGCTCCCTACGGCGTGCAGACCTTCGTCAGTTCGCCGGCCGCGTCCGTCACCGGGCTGAGGTCGGGGGTCTCGTCGCCGTTCTTCACCGAGGTGCGGACGTTGTCGACGGCCTTGCCGAGTTCGTCGACCGCCTTGTTGACGTCGGTGTTGTCGGTCCGGTCGCCGATCTTGTCGAGGTTCTTGTCGATGGAGTCGAGGGACTCCTCCCACTGGGTGGGGTCGTCCGCGTTCTCCACGGCCTGCTGGAGTTCGGTGACGCTGTCGGCTATCGCGTCGGCCGTGCGTACGCAGTCGAGCGCCTTGTCGACGGCGTCGCAGCCGGTGGTGAGGCCGGCCGTCAGGGCGATGGTCGCCGCGGTGGCGACGGCGGTGGCGGTGCGGCGAAGGCTGCGGTGGCGGCTCGCGGCCATGGGTCTCGGTCCTCCCCTTGGGACAGGGCCGGGCGGCCCATGTGCGGTGCGGCTTCGGGCGTACGGCAAGGACTGCCGTACGCCCGTGGTGCTGTACTGCTAGGGACGCGTCTGCGGGCGGCCCAGTTGCCTGCCGTTGGCGTTGCCTTTACTCCCTTTACCTTTCGAGGGTCGCGTCGAGGGCCTTGCGCTGGAGTTCGGCGAGTTCGGTGCAGCCGGCGGTGGCGAGGTCGAGCAGGGTGTTGAGTTCGTCGCGGGCGAAGGGCTCGGCCTCGGCGGTGCCCTGGACCTCGACGAAGCGGCCGTCGCCGGTGCAGACGACGTTCATGTCGGTGTCGGCGCGGACGTCTTCCTCGTAGCGCAGGTCGAGGAGCGGGGTGCCGCCGACGATGCCGACCGAGACGGCGGAGACGGTGCCGGTGAGGGGCTTGCGGTTGGCCTTGATCATCTTCTTGGCCTGGGCCCAGGTGATCGCGTCGGCCAGTGCGACGTAGGCGCCGGTGATGGCGGCGGTGCGGGTGCCGCCGTCGGCCTGGAGGACGTCGCAGTCCAGGACGATGGTGGTCTCGCCGAGCGCCTTGTAGTCGATGACGGCGCGCAGGGAGCGGCCGATGAGGCGGCTGATCTCGTGGGTGCGGCCGCCGATGCGGCCCTTGACGGATTCGCGGTCGCCGCGGGTGTTGGTGGCGCGGGGAAGCATGGCGTATTCGGCGGTGACCCAGCCTTCGCCGCTGCCCTTGCGCCAGCGCGGGACGCCTTCGGTGACGGAGGCGGTGCAGAGGACTTTGGTGTCGCCGAAGGAGACGAGGACGGAGCCTTCGGCGTGCTTGCTCCAGCCGCGTTCGATGGTGACGGGGCGGAGCTGCTGGGGGGTGCGGCCGTCGATTCGTGACATGCGGGTGAGCCTAGCGGCCCATGCGGAAGGGGCCTTCCCCGCTGTGGAAAACCGCGGTGGAGGCCCCTTGCCGGTGAAGCGGTGAAGCGGTGAAGCGGTGAAGCGGTGAACCAGGTGGTTCACATCATGTCTTCGATCTCCGCGGCGATCGGGTCGGCGTCGGTGCCGATGACGACCTGGATGGCGGTGCCCATCTTGACGACGCCGTGGGCGCCGGCGGCCTTGAGGGCGGCTTCGTTGACCAGCGCGGGGTCGTTGACCTCGGTGCGGAGTCGGGTGATGCAGCCTTCGATCTCGTCGATGTTGTCGATGCCGCCGAGGCCGGCGACGATCTTCTCAGCCTTGCTGGCCATGTTCGTTCTCCCTGATCCGGACCGCTTTGTCGCAGTAACCCACAGTTGGCCCATCTTCGCGAGCCATCGTGTGGTGCGTACCGAATGATGGCGTCACGACGGCGGAGCCGCCCGTCGACTGGTCTACACCAGTGTACCGGCGGCCGGATGGAGACTCGGATGGAGACCGGATGAGTGCCGACAGCGCGGTCAGTCCCGCTCGCGTCCGCTGGAACAAGGCGTTCCAGGGGTTGCAGAAGATGGGTCGCAGTCTTCAGTTGCCCATCGCGGTCCTGCCCGCCGCGGGCATTCTCAACCGGCTGGGGCAGCCGGACGTGTTCGGGGACGACGGTCTTGGCTGGTCGAACGTCTCGAAGGTGATGACCGGCGCGGGTGGTGCGCTGCTGGACGGCTCGCTGGGGCTGCCGCTGCTGTTCTGTGTGGGCGTGGCCATCGGGATGGCGAAGAAGTCGGACGGCTCGACGGCGTTGGCGGCGGTGGCGGGGTTTCTCGTCTACTACAACGTGCTGCGGCAGTTTCCGGAGGACTGTCCGGAGGGTTCGGAGGTGGTTCCGCAGGTCGGCTGTCAGCTGACCGACGGTTCGGGGACGGTGACGGCGTTCGTCTTCCAGAATCCGGGGGTTTTCGGCGGGATCGTGATGGGGTTGCTGACGGCGTATTTCTGGCAGCGGTTCCATCGGACGAAGCTGGTGGACTGGCTGGGCTTCTTCAACGGGCGCCGGCTGGTGCCGATCATCATGGCGTTCGTGGCGATCGTGTTCGCGGCGCTGTGTCTGTGGGTGTGGCCGCCGATCGGTGACGCGCTGGAGAGCTTCAGCGACTGGTTGAACGGGATCGGCGCGTGGGGCGCGGGTGTGTTCGGGCTGGCGAACCGGGCGTTGTTGGTGATCGGTCTGCATCAGTTCCTGAACGTGCCGATGTGGTTCCAGTTCGGTTCGTACACGAAGCCGGACGGCACGGTGGTGCACGGCGACATCAACATGTTCCTGGCGGGCGACCCGGACGCGGGTCAGTTCACGACGGGCTTCTTCCCGATCATGATGTTCGCCCTGCCGGCGGCGGCGCTGGCGATCACGCACTGCGCGAAGCCGCACCGGCGCAAGGAGGTCGGCGGTCTGATGCTGTCGGTGGCGCTGACGTCGTTCGTGACGGGGATCACGGAGCCGCTGGAGTACTCGTTCCTGTTCATCGCCCCGCTGTTGTACGCGGCGCACGCGGTGTTGACGGGGGTGTCGATGGCGGTGACGTGGGCGCTGGGTGTGAAGGACGGGTTCAGCTTCTCGGCGGGGTTGATCGACTACGTCATCAACTGGAATCTGGCGACCAGGCCGTGGCTGATCATTCCGATCGGTCTGTGCTTCGCGGTGGTGTACTACCTGGTCTTCCGCTTCGCGATCACCAAGTTCGACCTGAAGACGCCGGGACGGGAGCCGGAGGACGAGGTGGAGGACGTAACCAAGGGGTAGACCTCGCGTACCCTTTGATCGTGGTCTTGCGAAGGCCCCCGGACCGTTGGTTCGGGGGCCTTCGACGCGCGGCCGCGCGGGCCCTGTTGAGGTTCCGGTTCCGGCACTTTGCGTAGCGTTCCGGTCGCGAAATCGTGGGTTCCTTATGTGGCCTTCATCGTGTTACAACAGGTCTACACCACTGAGTGGTGTAGACCACCACCCGATGGAGGAAGTATGAGCACCGCCACCGACAAGGCGGCCCCCGCGAAGAAGCGGGGATCTGGTCTTTTCCAGGGTTTGCAGAAGGTCGGCCGCAGCCTGCAGCTCCCGATCGCCGTTCTCCCGGCGGCGGGCATCATGGTCCGGCTCGGCCAGGACGACATCTTCGGCAAGGACGGCCTGGGCTGGGACAAGGTCGCCGCCGTCTTCAACAACGCGGGCGGCGCTCTCACCGGCTCGCTGCCGATCCTGTTCTGCATAGGCGTGGCCATCGGCTTCGCCAAGAAGGCCGATGGCTCGACCGCGCTGGCCGCGGTGGTCGGCTTCCTCGTCTACAGCAAGGTCCTGGAGGCCTTCCCGGTCACCGAGGCGGTGGTCCAGAAGGGCGAGGACGTCGCGGCGACGTACAACGACCCGGGTGTGCTCGGCGGCATCATCATGGGTCTGCTCGCCGCCGTCCTGTGGCAGCGGTTCCACCGGACGAAGCTGGTGGACTGGCTCGGCTTCTTCAACGGCCGTCGTCTGGTGCCGATCATCATGGCCTTCGTCGGCATCGTGGTGGGCGTGTTCTTCGGTCTGGTCTGGGAGCCCATCGGCACCGGCATCTCCAACTTCGGTGAGTGGATGACCGGCCTCGGCTCCGGCGGCGCGGCCCTGTTCGGCGGCGTGAACCGCGCGCTGATCCCGGTCGGCATGCACCAGTTCGTGAACACCGTGGCCTGGTTCCAGCTCGGCGACTTCACCAACTCCGCCGGTGACGTCGTGCACGGCGACATCACCCGCTTCCTGGCCGGTGACCCGTCGGCCGGCATCTTCCAGGCGGGCTTCTTCCCGATCATGATGTTCGGTCTGCCGGCCGCCGCCCTGGCGATGGCGCACACCGCCCGTCCCGAGCGCCGCAAGGCCGTCCTCGGCATGATGGTCTCGCTCGCGCTGACCTCGTTCGTCACCGGTGTGACCGAGCCGATCGAGTTCTCGTTCATGTTCATCGCGCCGGTCCTGTACGTGCTGCACGCGGTGCTGACCGCCGTCTCCATGGCGGTGACGTGGGGCCTGGGTGTGCACGCCGGCTTCAACTTCTCGGCCGGCGCCATCGACTACGTCCTGAACTGGCATCTGGCGACCAAGCCATGGCTGATCATCCCGATCGGTCTGGTGTTCGCGGCGATCTACTACTTCACGTTCCGCTTCGCGATCATCAAGTTCAACCTGAAGACCCCGGGCCGCGAGCCCGAGGAAGAGGTCGAGGACCTCACCAAGGCGTGAGCCACCGCCGTACGGCTCGACGGCCGTACGGCATGACGAGGGCCCCGGAACCGGGAAGGTTCCGGGGCCCTCGTACGTCCGGGTGCGGGCTAGATCTCGTACACCGCGCCGGCCGCGGCGACCTCCACCGCCCCGTCGTAGACCTCGCGCGCGTCGGTCAGGTTGACCTCGGGGTCGGTCCACGGGGGGATGTGGGTGAGCACCAGGCGCCGGGCGCCGGCGCGGGCGGCGCTCTCGCCGGCCTCGCGTCCGTTGAGGTGGAGGTCGGGGATGTTCTCCTTGCCGTGCGTGAAGGCGGCCTCGCACAGGAACAGGTCGGTGTCGCGGGCGAGTTCGTCCAGCGTGGCGGTGACGCCGGTGTCGCCGGAGTAGGTCAGCGACCGGCCGCCGTGCTCGACGCGGATGCCGTAGGCCTCCACGGGGTGGGCGACGCGCTCGGTGTGCACGGTGAAGGGGCCGACCTCGAAGGTGGAGGGCTTGACCGTGTGGAAGTCGAAGACCTCGCTCATGGAGGAGGCGGAGGGGGTGTCGGCGTAGGCGGTGGTGAGCCGGTGCTCGGTGCCCTCGGGTCCGTAGACCGGGAGGGGGGCGCAGCGGCCGCCGTCGTGCCGGTAGTAGCGCGCCACGAAGTAGGCGCACATGTCGATGCAGTGGTCGGCGTGCAGATGGCTGAGGAAGATCGCGTCGAGGTCGTAGAGACCGCAGTGGCGCTGCAGCTCGCCGAGGGCACCGTTGCCCATGTCGAGGAGCAGCCGGAAGCCGTCGGCCTCGACGAGGTAGCTCGAGCAGGCCGATTCCGCGGACGGGAACGACCCCGAGCAGCCGACGACGGTGAGCTTCATGAAGCAGAAACCTCCGCTGGCGCGTGTGGGTAGACGGGGGTCGTGCGGTTCGTCGAGCGTAAGGCGCAAAACCTTTGGTCGCTCCTCCGCCAGGTGCCGTTGTGGGCGAACTCACCTGCGCTGTCACCGGTTCGGCTGGAAGTGGGGCGCGCGGGGTCACCGAAGGGGCGCGCGGGGGTTGTGCGCGCCGGTACGGTCGTCGGTATGGACACGTCCTGGTGGCTCGCCTTCGCGGCGGTGGTGCTTCTCGCGCTCGTCGCCACGGTCGTCGACGGCTGGGGCCGGGGGCGGCGGCCTCCGCGGCAGGGCGGCAGCCGGCGTCCGCCGGGGCACCCGGGAGGGCCGAGGGGCCGGGCGGACCGGCCGCGGCCCGCGGAGATCTGGTGGGCGAACGTGCCGTACGAGGACTCCGGCGGTGCGAAGGACCGGCCGTGTCTGGTGATCTCGGTGCGCGGGCGGCGGGTGCTGGTCGCGAAGATCACCAGCCGGTACCGGGACGGGCGGGCCGGGGTGATCACGTTGCCGCCGGGCTCGGTCGGGGACGAGCGGGGGCGGACGAGCTACCTGGAGACCGACGAGCTGCGCAGGGTGCCGGTGCGGGACTTCCGGCGCCGGGTGGGTGTGGTGGACCCGGCCCTGTGGGACCAGGTCCGCCGTCACCTCGCCGAATGAGCCGAATGACCCGTCAGGCCCAGAGCTGGCCCTGGAGGGTCTCGATGGCCTCTTCGGTGGTGGCCGCCGTGTAGACGCCGGTGGAGAGGTACTTCCAGCCGCCGTCGGCGACGACGAACGCGATGTCCGCGCTCTCGCCGGCCTTGACGGCCTTCTTGCCGACGCCGATCGCGGCGTGCAGCGCGGCGCCGGTGGAGACGCCCGCGAAGATGCCCTCCTGCTGGAGCAGCTCGCGGGTGCGGGTGACCGCGTCGGCGGAGCCCACCGAGAAGCGGGTGGTGAGGACGGAGGCGTCGTACAGCTCGGGTACGAAGCCCTCGTCGAGGTTGCGCAGGCCGTACACCAGGTCGTCGTAGCGCGGTTCGGCGGCGACGATCTTCACGTCCGGCTTGTGCTCGCGCAGGTAGCGGCCGACGCCCATGAGGGTGCCGGTGGTGCCGAGGCCGGCCACGAAGTGGGTGATGGAGGGGAGGTCGGCGAGGATCTCGGGGCCGGTGCCGGCGTAGTGGGCGCCGGCGTTGTCCGGGTTGCCGTACTGGTAGAGCATCACCCAGTCCGGGTGTTCGGCGGAGAGTTCCTTGGCGACCCGGACGGCGGTGTTGGAGCCGCCCGCGGCCGGGGAGGAGATGATCTCCGCGCCCCACATGGCGAGCAGGTCCCGGCGCTCGCGCGAGGTGTTCTCGGGCATCACGCAGACGATGCGGTAGCCCTTGAGCCTGGCGGCCATGGCCAGGGAGATGCCGGTGTTGCCGCTGGTCGGCTCCAGGATCGTGCAGCCCTTGGTGAGGCGGCCGTCTTTCTCGGCCTGCTCGATCATGTGGAGCGCGGGGCGGTCCTTGATCGAGCCGGTCGGGTTGCGGTCCTCCAGCTTGGCCCAGATGCGGACGTCGCCGGACGGCGAGAGCCGCGGCAGGCGCACCAGAGGGGTGTTGCCCACCGCGGCCAGCGGGGAGTCGTAGCGCATGGCCGATCAGGCCATACCGCCGGCCACGGCCGGCAGGATCGTGATGCTGTCGCCGTCGGTGAGCTTGGTGTCGATGCCGTCGAGGAAGCGGACGTCCTCGTCGTTCAGGTAGACGTTGACGAAGCGGCGCAGCTGCTCGCCGTTGTCCTGGTCGATGATGCGGGCCTGGATGCCCGTGTGCCGGGTCTCGAGGTCGGCGAAGAGCTTGGCGAGGGTGTCCCCGGTGCCCTCCACCGCCTTCTGGCCGTCGGTGTACTGGCGGAGGATGGTCGGGATGCGGACCTCGATGGCCATGGCTGAGGGCTCCTGTCGGAAGTTTGTCGTGGGTTCGTCGGGCGCGCGGCGGCACACGTCTGGGCGCCGCGGCTCACGGCCGTACGGCACGGCTCGCGGCCGTACGGCGGCAGCGGAAGATCAACAGATGGCGCTTTTCAGCCTGCACAGGTCGACGTGCAGCCGCGCCACGAGCAGCGTGCCCGGCGCCTTTTCGCTCACGTCGAGAAGAACCATGGGTTCATCGTATCGATTCCCGGTCCGGCTTCCGGAGTGTGATCTCACCTGATGGACTCATTCCGTCCGCTGTGCGAGATCAGTACGCCTCTACGACCTTGACCTCCTCCTCCGTGACCTCGCCCTCCAGGATGCGGAACGACCGGAACTGGAAGTCGCCGGCGCCGTCGGTGTCGGCGGTGGAGACGAGGACGTAGTGGGCGCCGGGCTCGTTGGCGTAGGTGATGTCGGTGCGGGAGGGGTGGGCCTCGGTGGCGGTGTGGGAGTGGTAGATGACCACCGGCTCCTCGTCGCGGTCGTCCATCTCGCGGTAGAGCTTGAGGAGGTCCTGCGAGTCGAACTCGTAGAAGGTGGGCGAGCGGGCGGCGTTGAGCATGGGGATGAACCGCTCGGGGCGGCCCTCGCCCACGGGACCGGCCACCACGCCGCACGCCTCGTCGGGGTGGTCCTCGCGCGCGTGGGCGACGATCTGGTCGTACAGGGCCTGGGTGATGGTCAGCATGCGGCCAGGATAAGCAGACGGACCGGGCCGTACCGGTGGGTGGTACGGGCCGGTCCGTCTGCCGGAAGGCCAGGGTGGTGGCCGGGGTGGCGCCGGGCGTGGTGGCCGGTGCGGTGGCCACGTGCGGCGGCCGGTGCGGTGGCCAGGTGCGGTGGGCTGTGCGGCCGTCAGCCGATCTTCTCGAGCTCCGGCTCGCCGGGCCGCTCGGTGATCTGCGGGTTGCGGCTCTTGAGCACGAACCAGCCGATGCCGAGGGCGGCGGCCCAGCCGGCCATCACGTACAGGCAGACGCGGGCGTCGGCGTCGTAGGCGATGAGGCAGGTGACGAAGAGCAGGAAGGCGATGGCGATGTAGGAGCACACGGAGCCGCCGGGCGCCGGGAAGGAGGAGGCGGGCAGGCGGCCCGCGACGACCTTGCGGCGGTACAGGACGTGGCTGATCAGGATCATCAGCCAGGTCCAGATGCCGGCCGCGGTGGCGACGGAGGTGACGTAGCCGAAGGCCTTCTCCGGGACGAGGTAGTTCAGCACCACGCCGATGGCCATGAAGACGACCGAGACGCCGATGCCGATGGCCGGGGTCTTGGTCGACGACAGCTTGTTGAAGACCCTGGGGGCCTCGCCGTTGTCCGCGAGGGTGCGCAGCATGCGGCCCGTGGAGTACATGCCGGAGTTGCAGGACGACAGGGCGGCGGTGAGCACGACGAAGTTGACGATGCCGGCGCCGGCCGGGATGCCGATGACGGTGAAGGCCTCCACGAAGGGGCTGACGCCCTCGGCGAACTCGGTCCACTTCACCACGGCCAGGATGACGGTCAGGGCGCCCACGTAGAAGAGGGCGATGCGCCAGGGCAGGGTGTTGATGGCCTTGGGGAGGGTCTTCTCCGGGTTCTCGGACTCACCGGCGGTGACGCCGACCAGCTCGACGGCGAGGTAGGCGAACATGACGCCCTGGAGGGTCATCAGGGACGAGCCGATGCCCTTGGGGAAGAAGCCGTCGAACTCCCACAGGTTGGAGACGGCGGCGGTGTCGCCTGCCTGGCTGAAGCCGAGGGTGAGCACGCCGACGCCGATCACGATCATGCCGATGATGGCGGTGACCTTGACCATCGAGAACCAGAACTCGATCTCGCCGAACAGCTTCACCGAGATCAGGTTGGCGACGAACAGCAGGACCAGGAAGACCAGGGCGGAGACCCACTGCGGGATGTCCGGGAACCAGTAGTGGATGTAGATGGCGGCGGCGGTCAGTTCCGCCATGCCGGTCACCACCCACATCAGCCAGTACGTCCAGCCGGTGAAGTAGCCGAAGAAAGGACCGAGGAACTCGCGCGAGTACTCGGCGAAGGAGCCGGAGACGGGACGGTAGAGGAGCAGCTCGCCGAGCGCCCGCATGATGAAGAAGATGATCACGCCCGCGAGGGCGTACATGAGGATGATGCTGGGGCCGGCCTTGGCGATGTTGGCCCCGGCGCCCAGGAAGAGGCCGACGCCGATGGCGCCGCCGATCGCGATCATCTGGACCTGGCGGCTGTTGAGTCCGCGCTCGTAGCCCTCTTCGGGGGCCTTGTCCGTGTCGACCTGCGCTGAGGTCATGTGTGGTGCGCCTTTCTCCATGCCGATCCGGGCCTTGACTCGGCCTCGGATCGGGTCTCGATCCCCCCGGATGATGGAGCTGAGCGGGCCTCACATCCCGCTCGGTGCCTGGCCGGCGGTCCGCCGGCTCGGTGGCGCACCCGGCCGAACATTCGGGTGGTGTTCGCCGGGCGGTCGTGAAGATTTACCACGACGGCGGCGCTGATCACAGGGGTCGACTGTGACGTGTCCCACAGGGAGAAGCGGACAAAGGGCACCCCGGCGGTGCAAAAAAGGGCGCGGGTTTGACGGGATCGTTATCCGGATTTGAGATTCCGCTGAGCGGACACCCTGGGTGACCGAATCACCGCGCTCGGGGCATAACGGCGCTCAGGTCATGAGCGTCGCGACGAGTGACTCCTGAAGTCCGCCGAGCCACAGGTACGCCATCACCATCGGCTTGCGCGGGTCCTCGTCCGGGAGCCGGTAGAGCAGGTCGGTGTCGTCCTCGTCGGCGATCTCCAGCCGGGAGCCGATCGCCAGGCGCAGGTCGTTCAGGGCGCCCAGCCACTGCCGGGACTCCTGCGCCGACAGCTTCAGCACCGCCCCGTCCTCGCCGGCCGACCGGGAGGCCACGGCGTCCAGGGCGCGGATCACCGCGAGCGCGCTGTCCCGCTTGCCGGCCCGCAGGTCGTTCTCGGTGTAGCGGCGGAACTCGGCGGAGTGCGCCCGCTGCTCCTCGGCCTCCTGGGCCTGCGGGGTGCCCTCGGGGTCGCCGTAGGCGTCCGGGAACAGGCGGCGCAGCACCGGGTCGGAGGGCGGCTCGCTCGGGCCCTCGGCGAACAGCTCGGCGAGCGGGTCGTCGGAGGCGTCCTCGGCGGGTCCCGGGCCGATCAGCTCCAGGAGCTGCACGGCCAGGGAGCGGATGATGGAGATCTCGACGTCGTCGAGCGCGACGGCCGCGCCGCCGCCGGGGAGCGGTTCGAATTGTCCGGGCATGAAGGCGATTCAGCTGCTTCCGTCCTGCGGGCGGGCGTGGGTCATTTCCGGTCCTGCTGGAGGGTGGCCCACAGACCGTAGCCGTGCATGGCCTGTACGTCCCGCTCCATCTCCTCCCGGCTGCCGCTGGACACGACCGCCCGGCCCTTGTGGTGGACGTCCATCATGAGCTTGGTGGCCTTGTCCTTGGAGTAGCCGAAGTAGGACTGAAAGACGTACGTCACATAGCTCATGAGGTTGACAGGGTCGTTGTGCACGATCGTCAACCAGGGCACGTCGGGCTCGGGTACGGCGAAGACCTCCTCCGCCGACTCGGTCTTCTCGATCTCCATGGGTGCGGCTGCCGTCACAAGGCCCATGCTGCCACCACAGGGGGGCACCCGCACAAACGGGCCTGTGGCCGGCGCCACGCGAACCGGGCGGGCATCGAAATCGTCAGAGTGACGAAATGGGGGTACGATCCGTCGTATGAACACAGCGGACCTTGGGCTGCCGGTGGACGTCCCCTCGACGGCGCTCTTCACGGACCAGTACGAGCTGACCATGCTGCGAGCAGCCCTGAAGGCCGGCACGGCCGGGCGGCGGAGCGTGTTCGAGGTCTTCACCAGGCGGCTGCCCGACGGGCGCCGGTACGGCGTCGTGGCGGGCACCGGACGGGTGCTGGACGCGGTGGAGAACTTCCGCTTCGACGCGGACGTCCTGCGCTTTCTGCGCGAGAAGGACATCGTCGACGAGGAGACCCTGGACTGGCTCGCCCAGTACCGCTTCAGCGGCGACATCTGGGGCTACCCCGAGGGCGAGGTGTACTTCCCGGGCTCGCCGATCATGCGGGTCGAGGGGACCTTCGGCGAGTGCGTGCTGCTGGAGACGGTGATCCTGTCCATCCTCAACCACGACTCGGCGATCGCGGCCGCCGCCTCCCGGATGTCCTCCGCCGCCGGGGAGCGCCCGCTGATCGAGATGGGCGCCCGCCGCACCCACGAGCTGGCCGCCGTCGCCGCCGCCCGCTCCGCCTACGTCGGCGGCTTCGCCACCACCTCCGACCTGGCCGCCGGCTTCCGCTACAACATCCCCACCGTCGGCACCTCCGCCCACGCCTTCACCCTGCTGCACGACAACGAGCACGACGCCTTCCGCGCCCAGGTCGACTCGCTCGGCCGGGACACCACGCTCCTGGTGGACACCTACGACGTCGCCGAGGCCGTCCGTACGGCCGTGGAGATCGCCGGGCCCGAGCTGGGCGCGGTGCGCATCGACTCCGGCGACCTGCTCCTCGTCGCCCACCGGGTGCGGCAGCAGCTGGACGAGCTGGGCGCCACGGGGACGAGGATCGTCGTGACCTCGGACCTGGACGAGTACGCCATCGCCTCGCTGGCGGCGGCGCCCGTGGACGCCTACGGGGTCGGCACCCAGCTGGTGACCGGGTCCGGGCACCCGACGGCCTCCATGGTCTACAAGCTGGTCGCCCGCGCCGAGTCCGGCGAGGAGGGGGCGCCGCTGGTGCCGGTGGCCAAGAAGTCCACCGGGGGCAAGACCTCGATCGGCGGACGCAAGTGGGCCGCCCGGCGGCTGGACGCGGAAGGCTACGCCGAGGCCGAGGTGGTCGGCACCGGGCCGGTGCCCGACGCCCTCGCCGACCGGCAGCTTCTGGTCGAGCTGGTCAAGGGCGGCGAGGTGGTCGCCCGCGAGCCGCTGGACGCCGCCCGGGACCGGCACGCGGCCGCCCGCGCCAACCTGCCGCTGTCCGCGACCCAGCTCTCCCGAGGGGAACCCGTCATTCCGACGGAGTACGCGCACGGGGGCTCGGGTAGCTAAAGCTGTGCGGCCCGACAAGGCCGGAACCAGCCCCGCACCACCCGCCCGTCCGCCCCCACCGGACGCCACCCGTCACTACTCCACCCGTCTCCACGCCACCCGTCCCCACACCACCGTCTCCACACCCCACAGTCGACCCAGTCGAAGGACACCGACCATGCGCCGCGCCTTGATCGTCGTAGACGTGCAGAACGACTTCTGCGAGGGGGGCAGCCTCGCGGTGTCCGGCGGTGCCGACGTGGCCGCCGCCATCACCGAGCTGATCGGGCAGGCGCCCGCCGGCTACCGCCACGTGGTGGCCACCCGCGACCACCACGTCGCGCCGGGCGGCCACTTCGCCGACAACCCCGACTACGTCCACTCCTGGCCGGCCCACTGCGTCGCCGGCACCGAGGGGGTCGGCTTCCACCCGAACTTCGCGCCCGCCGTCGCCTCCGGCGCGATAGACGCCGTCTTCGACAAGGGTGCGTACGCGGCCGCCTACAGCGGCTTCGAGGGCGCCGACGAGAACGGCACGACGCTCGCCGAGTGGCTGCGGTCCCGGGAGATCGACGAGGTCGACGTCGTGGGCATCGCCACCGACCACTGCGTGCGGGCCACCGCCCTGGACGCGGCCCGTGAGGGCTTCCGTACGCAGGTGCTGCTCGACCTGACCGCCGGAGTGGCCCCCCAGACCACCGAGCGGGCGCTGGAGGAGCTGCGGGAGGCGGGCGTGGAGCTGTCCGGGAAGCCGGTCGTGCAGTAGCTCCCCTAGGTCTGGGCGGTCGGGCGTCTGAGCAGGGCACGGATCGGATGCCACAGCTCCTGGACCAGGTCCGGCCCGCCCGGCGCCCCGGCCACCGGTGCCGTACGCCATATCAGGCCGTCCGGGTGGTGCAGGACCGCGGTGATCTCGTCCGGGGTCGGCGGGGCCGCGTTGCCCCGCAGGTAGACCGCGCGCAGCCCCAGGTTGCGCAGCCTGGTCAGGGCGCGCGCCCGGTTCTGGGCGTGGACGAGAAAACGCACGCTGCCGCCGCTCGCCAGGGTGGGGCTGGGCAGGTTCAGTGCCACCACCACCGTGCCGTTCGGCAGCTTGCAGAAGCCTCCTGCGGCCATGCGGTCATACCCCCGAGTCAGCCTGTGTCGGTCCGGGTGTCGGGCCCGGTGTCAATAAGAGAACCACAGGACGCACCTAAACACGGATCGGCGGCGACCCGCCAGGGGGTCACCGCCGATCATGCTCTGACCTGGGCAGATGCTAATTACCTGCCCGCAGGGCCGACCTCGAGCTCGATCGTGGAGCCGTTCTTGGCCTCCTTGAGGATCTTGATCTTCGTGTTGGTGTCAGTGATCTTGACGCCGCCGGTCGGGTTCGCCGGGTCGTAGTAGTCGTTCTTGCGGTCGTTGAAGACCGAGACGCCCTTGGAGCCCGGGACGTACTTCGCGACGTCCGCCTTGTGCAGCGTCATGCCGTCCGTGCGGTAGAGGCTGAACGGCGAGTCGTACGCCTGGAATCGGTTGCGCATCAGGGTGCCGTCCTTCCACTTCAGCGCGGTCGGGTGCGAGTCGATCGGCAGGACGAGACCGGCGCCCGGGTGCTGGCTGGTGTTGTTGTCCGCCTGGGAGGTGTCCCACTTCCAGATCAGCAGGCCGTTCTGGTACGCGTAGTGCTCGACCCAGTTCGGGCGCTCCGAGAAGCCGAAGTTGTACGGGCCGGTCTTCAGCGTCTTGTCGTACGACACGTACTGCCGGTTCTCGGCGATGTAGTACTGCGCGTACTCCTTGGTGAACGACGCGCCCTTGCGGGTGAAGCCGTTCGCCGTCCACGCGGCGTCCTCGGTCTCCGCGTTGTCGGAGAAGAGCGTCTCGCCGTCGGCCGTCACCGCGATCTCGTCGGCGGCGAAGCCCTTCATCGCCAGGCCGCCGTCGGTCTGGTAGCGGAAGCGCAGGTCGATCTTCTTGCCCGCGTAGGCGTCCAGCGGGTAGACCAGCTTGCCGTAGGCGTCGACGGTGGCGCTCAGGGCGGGCTTGTCACTGCCGTCGCGCTGGATCGGCTGGCCGTCGAACGTGCCGTCGATCGCGGTCCAGTTGGCGCCGCCGTCGGTGGACACCTCGGTGTAGAGGAAGTCGTAGTCGGCCTCGATGTCGTACCAGCCGTCCAGGGTGAGGGACGCGGACGACTTGCCGGTGAGGTCGACGCTGCGGCTCAGGGTGTTCTTGAGGTCGTTGCCGCTCCCGCTCCACCACTGGGTCTCGCCCTCGGCGGGGGCCACGATCTCGGTGGTGACCTCCTCCTTCGGCAGCTCGACGACCAGGCCCTGCTTGTGCTTGGTGTTGTACTCGGCCAGGCCCAGCTTGTGCCAGGAGTTGACGCCCGCCTTGGCGGTGTCGTAATTCAGCCAGCCCAGCTGGAGCTTGTCCCAGGCGTTCATGTCGCCGGGGAGGTCGCCGATCTCGTTGCGGCCGGTGCCGAGCCAGGAACCGGACGACATCAGCGTCCAGAAGCCGGTGGAGTTGTCGCCGCCCGCGGTGTCGTAGTGGTCCGGCAGGCCGAGGTCGTGGCCGTACTCGTGCGCGTAGACGCCGAGTCCGCCGTTCTCCGGCTGGATGGTGTAGTCGCCGACCCAGACGCCGGTGTCGCCGATCTGGGTGCCGCCGAGCTTGTTGTCACCGGGGCCGGTGGCGCCGGCGTCGGTGCCGAAGGCGTACCAGCGGTGGGCCCAGATCGCGTCCTCGCCCTGCGCGCCGCCGCCCGCGGACTCGTCCTCGCCGGCGTGCACGATCTGGAAGTGGTCGATGTAGCCGTCGGGCTCGTTGAAGTCGCCGTCGCCGTCGAAGTCGTAGCGGTCCCACTGGTCGTACTGGGCCAGCTGCGACTTGATCTGGGCGTCGGTGCGGCCGGCCGCCTTCTGGTCCGCGACCCAGGCGGTGACGCCGTCCTGCACCGCGTACCAGGCGCAGTTGTCCGGGTCGCACTTGTTGGAGCCGTAACGGGCCTCGTTGTAGGGGACCTTGACCCAGTCGGCGACCTCGCCGTCGACCGAGTAGCGGCCGGAGGACTGCTTCTCGTAGTACGTCTTGACCGAGTTGACGCCCTTGCCGGAACCGAAGTACAGGTCCTGGAAGTGCTCCTGGTCGTAGTCCTCCTGCCAGGCCGTGGAGTTGTCCGTCTTGCGGTTCGGCTTGGCTATCTGGTTGTGCAGCGGTCCTGCGTCGCCGCCGTAGCGGCTGTCGACCTTGTCGCCGAACTCGACCAGGATGGTGAAGATCTTGTCGGTCTTCTCCCGGCCCAGCTCGACGTACTTGGCGTCGCCCTTCTTGCTCTTCAGCTGGACGACGTTGGAGCCGTCCTTCTTCTTCACCGAGGCGTTGCCGGATATGACCTGCTTCAGGGCTTCCTCGCGCTGGGCGGCCTGAGTGTCACTCAGGGGGCCCTTGAGGTTGTGGGAGCGCGTCTCCTTCGCCGGACTCGGGTCGTGACGGTTCACGGCCTCCGGCCGGGCGGGCGAATCCGCCTGCGCCACGCCGGCCGCCGAGAGCGTGGCGGTGGCTGCCGCGAGTGCGACGGTGGTCGCCGCGGTTCTGAAGGTCCAGGATCTTCTGGTCACTTGAGTTCCTCCCCCGCGTCCACGCGCGCGGCTGGGGGGACAAGGACAGAGCGAAGTCCGCGCAAACGTGTTCAACGCGTGTAGTCAAGTGACGACATTTGACTAGAGGTTCCCGAGAAAAGACAGACCTTGACTTGAGCAGAACAAGTGCACTATGCGGAGCCGTGGTTCGCTTTGCGGACGCCGAATCGTGACCGTCGCGACGTCCGACGGGCGCGCGGGACCGTCCACTTCCCGGACGTCATGAATCCGTGCGCCCCCCGTGCATCGGCCATGTCGGTTAGGTCATGCTTACTGCTGGTTCCACTCGGGCACACAGCGGGTTAGAGTCGCTTGGCGGAACGCCCGGAAGCCGGCGGAAAGCCAGGCCGACAGCCCGTCTCACCCCTGATTGTCTTCCGAGGACACGATGGCCATGCCCCGTCCGACTGCCGCACAGTTCGCCTACGGTTCGTGCACCGTGATCTTCTCGACGCTCGCCATGCTGCTGCTGTCGCGGACGAGTTCGGGTCCTGGAGTCGCTCTTATCGCCGTCGCGGCCCTCGCCCTCGGGCTGTTGGTCGCCATGACCGTCCCCCTGCCCAGGACGCGCGCGGTGACCGCCGTGCCGGCCCACAGGCCCGCCGCGGACCGGGAGCCGGTACCGGCGGCGGCCCGGATCTCCGCGGGCGCGGGCGAGACGGCGCGCGGACGGGCCGCCTGACCGCGTCCGGCGCGGTCGTCAGCGGGTGCTGACCACGACCGTCTTGGCCGCCTTGTCGTGCAGGCCCTGCTTGTAGGGCCGGTCGAAGAAGCTCCAGCCACCCGCGATGATCGTCCATACGCAGGCGCAGCAGAACGCGAACGGGATCCACAGCACCAGGGCGCGGATCAGCGACGTCTGCCCCGAGGGCGTCGCTCCGTTGTCCAGGTTGGCCACGCGCAGCCCGAGCCACCTCTTGCCGAGGGTCTGGCCGTTCCTCGTGGTCATGTACGTGTCGTAGCCGATGTAGAGCAGGGCGGCGATCAGGGACTGCCAGAAGGACTTGCCGACGGAGACGTCGTCGCCGTCCACCTGGTACTCCTGGACGTTGAAGGCCCAGCTGAGCAGCCAGACCACGATGCCCACGAGAATCATGTCGATGATCCGCGCGAGCGTACGCCGCCCGCTGTCGGCGAGCGGGGGCATCCCGGCCAGCGGATCAGCGGGGTAGCCGCCACCGCCGTACGGGTCACCGCCGTAGGGGCCGCCGGATCCGCCGCCGGGGGGCGGGGCACCGTACGGTCCGCCGCCGCCCGGGGGCGGGGGCGGGTTGTCGTACGGCGAGCCCGTGCCGCCCTCGCCGGGGCCCGGGTCGGGGCCCGGCCCGGGGGACGGGGGACGCTTCCTGAACGGGTCGTCTTCCGGCGGCTGTCCGCCTGATCCGGGGGGCGGCGGTTCACTGCTCATGCCCCGAGTCGACCCCGGGCCCTTTTACGGCGCATCCGGCGAGCGGCCGTTCGGAGTACGCGGCGTGCCCTTGCCTTGCCGTCGACGCCGTCGGAGGGGGAGTGGGCTGAGGGTTCGTCGGCGGGTGCGGGTGCGTGTGGGGCTTGTCGCGCCCGCGCGGCGGAGCCGCAAATTCAACACAGCCCCGCGCCCCTTGAGGGGTGCGGGGAACTGCGCGAGCAACCACGACGCACCCGCACCCGACCACGAGACGCGCACGCCCCCGACCCCACCCGCCAAGCTAGCCCGCGACGAACGTGGCGGCGGCCTTGTCGTGCCAGCACTGGCGCCACGGGCGGTCGAAGAGGCACCACGCGACGCCGACCACACCCACCACAAGAAGGCCCGGGACGCTGTAGACCAGCCAGCGGCGCAGGGCCGCGCCGAAGGACGGCGGCTCGTGGGCCTCGATGTCCCGTACCTCCAGGCCGAGCAGCCTCTTGCCCAGCGTGCGGCCCCACTTGGCGGTCGGCAGCGCCTCGTAGACGACGCCGAAGAGCAGCAGGACGGCGAGCACGATCCCCAGATACGTGGAGGTCGTGCCGTCCAGCAGCCACACCGTGACCGTCTCGCCGGACAGCTTGGCCTGGTCGATCTTGTCGTTGACGTGGTCGGCGGCCTTGACCCCGAGGGGGACGGCGGCCACGGCGGTGACGCCCGCGAGGACGACGGTGTCGATCAGCCGGGCGGCCAGCCGCTTGCCGAGACCGGCGGGCCGGGCGGCCGCCTGGCGCCGGGCGGCGGCCTGGAACACGTCCTCGACCGGCGGCTTCCACGGCGCGACGGGCTGCTCGTCCCCGCCCGCCCCGGCGAGCCGGTGCACCTGCTGCGCCCAGGAGGACTGCCCGCCGCCGGAACCGGCCGCCGCGACCGGCGCGGAGGTGGCGGGCTGCGGCGCGGGAGCCGGTGCCTGCCCCTGGTGGGGAACCCCGGGGGCGGCGGGGGCGGCCGGAGGCTGCGCGCCGGCGGCCCGGGCGGCGGCCGCCTTGCCGGCGCCGAAGCCGGGGCCGGACGCGGGGCCGCCGGGCTGCGCGCCCGTACGCGGGGTGACCGCGCGGAAGGTCATGGTGCCCTCGTCCTCCGCCGCGGGGGCACTCTGCGGGCCCGCCGTCGGGCGGCGGAAGACGAAGGTGTCGCCGGCCTGGGCCTCCGCCTCGCCGGAAGTGGCTCCCGCCGAGGCGTCCGCGCGCGCGGCGCCGGAAGCGGCATCGTCCTGCACGGGCCCGCCACCGCCCGCGGGGCCCGCAGCGCCCGCCGGTGCGGTGCGCGCGGGTACGCCGCGGTCCCGCCCGGGGCCGCGCCCGTCCTGCGCAGACCCGCCGGCCTCCGCCGAGCCCGCCGAGTCGGCTGACGCGGCGCGCGCGGGTCCGCCGGGGCGCCGCACGGAGCCACGCCCGTCCTGCGCCGACCCGCCACCGCCGGCCGAGCCCACAGCACCCGCGGGGCCCGCCGAGTCCGCCGACGCGGCACGCGCCGGTCCGCCCGGGCCACGCCCCTCCCCCGCCCCGCTGCCCGCCGTACCGGCCCCCGCGATCCCCGCACGCGGGTCACCCGGCGCCGCGCCGGAGTCGGTCGGGTCGGCCGGTCCCGCCTGCCGGGCGTGCGGGACCCTCGGGTCCGTGCCCCGCGCCGTGCCCGGCCAGGCGACGCGCTGCTCCGGGGTGCCGGGGAAGCCGGGCTGCTGGGAGCGGTCGGCGCCCCAGGCCGTGGCGGGCTCGGGGCGGCTGCCGTGCTGGGAAGCGGCTCCGGGCGACTCCTCGACCGGGTCCTCGTCGAAGAAGTGCGGGCCGGTCTCCTCGACGGAGGGCCGCGCGCCGGGCGGAGGCGCGAGCGGCTCGCCGTCCTCGGGGGCGGGCCGGCTCGTGCCCGCCACCCAGGAGGCGCCGTTCCAGTACCGGACGTATCCAGGAATGGACGGGTCCGGGTAATACCCTTCGCGGGGCCTGTCGTCGCCGGGGGCCGGGGTTGGGGCGCTCATGTCCGTCGTCCCGTATCTGCTCGGGGGTTGATATGGGGGCCTCAACATCTATCAGACGGGCGCAATCCGCACCGCCCGTCCCGCCGGACCCGCCCCTTTCCGGGCAACCTCGTGCACGGACCTTCACACCAGGGGACGCCCGGGACAGAGGTGGTGCGAAAAAAGTTCCGCGAACCCGCGTAATGCTCCCGCCCCCGGCCGCTCTCTCTCGTGCG
Source organism: Streptomyces sp. BBFR51 (assembly GCF_044591655.1). Lineage (NCBI taxonomy): Bacteria > Bacillati > Actinomycetota > Actinomycetes > Kitasatosporales > Streptomycetaceae > Streptomyces > Streptomyces sp. BBFR51. Next base: position 3,324,190 of record NZ_CP172448.1, read on the forward strand.
GGCCCGCTCCGGGCGGCCCGTACGGATCCGGACCAGACACGAGATCCGGGACACGAGACACGAGAGAGGAACCCCGCCATGCATCCCGACCCCGCCGTCCCCGCCGTCGTGGAACGCGAACTGGAGCTGAGGCTCATCCTGTCCCCCGAGCGCGGCATCCCGGTGCCGGCCCGGCTCGGTTACCACACCGACGACCCCTACGCCGTGCACATCACCTTCCACATCGACTCCGGCCACCCGGTGCACTGGACGTTCGCCCGCGACCTCCTGGTGGAGGGCGTCTTCCGGCCGTCGGGGCACGGCGACGTGCGGGTGTGGCCGTCGAAGTCGGAGGGCCGCAGCGTCGTACTGATCGCGCTGAGCAGCCCCGACGGCGACGCCCTCCTGGAGGCGCCCACGCCCCAGGTGTCGGCCTGGTTGGAGCGGACCCTGCGGGCGGTGCCGCCGGGGACGGAGGGCAGGCAGCTCGGCATCGACGACGGGCTGGCCGAGCTGCTCGCCCGGTGAGGAGGGGCAGGGATCAGAAGAGCTTGCCCGGGTTGAGGATGCCCAGCGGGTCGAAGACCTGTTTGACGGCCCGCTGCATCTCCAGGCCCACCGGGCCGATCTCCCGCGCCAGCCACTTCTTCTTCAGTACCCCCACGCCGTGCTCGCCGGTGATGGTGCCGTCGAGTTCCAGGCCGAGGGCCATGATCTCGTCGAAGGACTCGCGGGCCCGCCGGGACTCGTCGGGGTCCAAGGCGTCGAAGCAGACCGTGGGGTGGGTGTTGCCGTCGCCCGCGTGGGCGCAGACCCCGATGGTGAGGTCGTACTTCGCGGCGATCCGCTCGATGCCCTCCAGCATGTCGCCGAGCCGGGAGCGGGGTACGCACACGTCGTCGATCATGGTGGTGCCCTTGACGGCTTCGAGGGCGGTGAGGGCCAGGCGCCGTGCCTGGAGGAGGAGTTCGGACTCGGCCGCGTCCTCGGCCGGTACCACCTGCGTGGCGCCCGCGGCCTCGCACAGCGCGCCGACGGCGGCGAGGTCGGCCGCCGGGTCGGTGGTGTCGAAGGCGGCGAGCAGGAGCGCCTCGGTGGTCTCCGGCAGGCCCATGTGGGCGAGGTCGTTGACCGCCTTGACGGTCGTACGGTCCATCAGTTCGAGGAGGGACGGCACGTGCCCTCCCTCCATGATCCGGCAGATCGCGTCGCAGGCGGCCGCCGCGGAGGCGAACTCGGCGGCCAGCACCAGCTGCTCGGGCGGCTTGGGGCGCAGCGCCAGCACGGCCCGTACGACGATGCCGAGGGAGCCCTCGGAGCCGACGAAGAGCCGGGTGAGGTCGTACCCGGCGACGCCCTTGGCGGTGCGGCGGCCGGTGGACATCAGGCGGCCGTCGGCGAGGACGACGTCCAGGCCGAGGACGTACTCGGCGGTCACCCCGTACTTGACGCAGCACAGGCCGCCGGAGGCGGTGCCGATGTTGCCGCCGATGGTGCACATCTCCCAGCTGGAGGGGTCCGGCGGGTAGTAGAGGCCGTGTTCGTTCACCGCGCGGGAGAGCGTGGCGTTGACGACGCCCGGTTCGACGACGGCGACGCGGTCGACCGGGTTGATCTCCAGGATGCGGTCCATCTTCGTCAGGGAGAGGACCACGCAGCCGTCGGTGGCGTTGGCCGCGCCGGACAGGCCGGTGCGGGCGCCCTGCGGGACGACGGGGACGCGCAGCTCGGTGGCGGTGCGCATGACGTGCTGGACGTCCTCCACGGTGCGTGGCAGGACGACGGCCGCGGGGGCGCCGGCCGGGCAGAAGCTCGCCATGTCGTTGGCGTACGAGGCCGTGACGTCGGGGTCGGTGAGGACGGACTCGGCGGGCAGTCCGGCGAGCAGCCGGTCGACGAGGGTGCTGTTGACCGTCGCGGCTGCGTCGTCTTCGTCGCGAGGCGCTTCGATACGGCTCATGATCACAGGTTCGCACCCGGGGCCATCGGTGTGAACCCCGTGGACGGCACCCGCCGCCTGCCCGGTGCGATCGTCGTATTGACGCACAGTGAGCGCCATGGACGCCATGGACGTCATGCAGAAGGAGACCGGACGCGGGTGGCGGTCCCGCCGCCGGAGCCGGGTCCTGATCGCCTCCGTCGCCGGGGCCGCCGTACTCGGCGGGGTCCTGGTGCTGCTGCCGTGGGGCGGGGGCGAGGCTGCCCCGCCCGCGCCCGGACCGGCGGCGCTGGCGCGGGGCGCGGTCACCACCGGGGTGCCCGCCGCGCTGGGTGACCTGGCGGTGCTGATCGGGGACCGGGAGACCCATCTGCGGGCGCAGCCGCTGGACGGGGTGTCGTGGGCGGTGCTGGGCGCGGCGTACGTCGAACAGGGCCGCCGGACGGAAGACGCCGCGAACTGGCCGAAGGCCGAGAAGGCGCTGCGCACCTCGCTGAAGACCGGGCCGGAGCGCAATCCGCAGGCCCTGGAGGGGCTCGCGGCGCTGGCGGTGGCCAGGCGGGACTTCCCGGCGGCGAAGAAGTGGGGCGAGAGCGCGGTGAAGGCGGCCCCGAAGCGGTGGACGGCGCACGCGGTGCTGATCGACGCGTACACCGGGCTCGGCGACCACAAGGGCGTGGGCCGGGCCCTGGACAAGGTGATGGAGCTGCGTGCCGGCACTCCGGCGGTCCGTGCACGCGCCGCCGCCGTCTACCGAGACCGGGGCTGGCGGGAGGACGCGGCGGCGCAGATCTCCGACGCGGCGGCCGCGGCCGGGGCGCCGGCCGAGCGGGCCGCGTATCTGGAGCAGGCCGGGCGGCTGGCGTTCGAGCGCGGGGACCGCGAGGAGGCGCTGCGCTTCTTCCAGGAGGCGCTGCGCACCGACCCCGACCAGCGGGCCGCGCAGGCCGGGCAGGGCCGGGCGCTGGCGGCGCTGGGCCGCACGACGGAGGCGCTGTCCGCGTACCAGGCGGCGCTGGCCAAGCGGCCGAGCCCGGAGTACGCGCTGGAGCTGGGCGAGCTGTACGAGTCGCTGGGGCTCGGGCAGGCCGCGCGGGTGGAGTACGACCTGCTGCGGGAGCGGGTGCGGGGCGCCGAGGCCGCCGGGGCCGACGAGCGGCTGGTGCTGGGGCGGCTGGAGGCGGATCACGGGGACCCGGCGGAGGCGGTGCGCCTGCTGCGGGCGGAGTGGGGGCGGCAGCCGGGGATCGCGGTCGCCGACGCGCTGGGCTGGGCGCTGCACCGCACCGGTGCGGACGAGGAGGCGCTGGAGTTCGCGACGATCGCGACGGACGGCGACCACGGCGGCGGGGTGCGCAGCGCGCTGTACGTGTTCCACCGGGGGGTGATCGAGAAGGAGCTGGAGCGGTCCGGGCCCGCGCGGCGGCACCTCGGGGAGGCGCTGACGATCAACCCGTACTTCTCGCCGCTGCGGACACCGGAGGCGAAGCGGGCGCTGGCGGAGCTGGGCGAGCCCCCGCTGGAGGGCCCGCCCGGCTAGAACCGGGTGCGTCAGAGGTTGCCGCGCTTCTCCTGCTCGCGCTCGATCGCCTCGAACAGGGCCTTGAAGTTGCCCTTGCCGAAGCCCATCGAGCCGTGGCGTTCGATCATCTCGAAGAAGACGGTCGGCCGGTCCTGGACCGGCTTGGTGAAGATCTGCAGCAGGTAGCCGTCCTCGTCGCGGTCGACGAGGATCTTCAGCTCGCGCAGGATGTCGACGGGCACCCGGGTCTCGCCGGCCCACTCGCCGAGCGTGTCGTAGTACGAGTCGGGGGTGTTCAGGAACTCGACGCCGGCCGCCTTCATCGCGCGGACGGTCGACACGATGTCGTTGGTGTTCAGCGCGATGTGCTGGACGCCGGCACCGCCGTAGAACTCCAGGTACTCGTCGATCTGGGACTTCTTCTTGGCGACGGCGGGCTCGTTGATGGGGAACTTGACCTTGAGGGTGCCGTCGGCCACGACCTTCGACATCAGCGCGCTGTACTCGGTGGCGATGTCGTCGCCCACGAACTCCTTCATGTTCGTGAAGCCCATGACCTTGTTGTAGAAGCCGACCCACTCGTTCATGCGGCCGAGTTCGACGTTGCCGACGCAGTGGTCCACGGCCTGGAAGACACGCTGCTCGGGCGGGGCGACCATCGGATTGGCGGCGGCGTAGCCGGGCAGGTACGGGCCGTCGTAGCCGGTGCGCTCGACGAGGGTGTGGCGGGTCTCGCCGTACGTGGCGATGGCGGCGAGGACGACGGTGCCGTGCTCGTCCTTGACCTCGTGCGGCTCGGCGAGCGAGCGGGCGCCGTGTTCGACGGCGTAGGCGTGGGCGGCGCGCGCGTCCGGGACCTCGATGGCGAGGTCGACGACGCCGTCGCCGTGCGCGGCGACGTGCTCGGCCAGGAAGCGGCCCCAGTCGGTCGACGGCCTGATCACCGAGGTGAAGACGAAGCGGGCGGAGCCGCTCTCCAGGACGTAGCTCGCGGTCTCCCGGCTGCCGTTCTCCGGTCCGGAGTACGCGACCAGCTTCATGCCGAAGGCGGTGGAGTAGTAGTGCGCGGCCTGCTTGGCGTTGCCCACGGCGAAGACGACCGCGTCCATTCCCTTGACCGGGAAGGGATCGGCCTGCCGGGCGGTGTCGGGAGTGTGGTGTGTGGTCTGCGTCATAGCCGCAGCGTCTCCCGCGTCTGCAAGGTGCGCAATAGTTTGCGTTTTCAGTGGGCAACCTGACCAGTAATACGCCGGGAAGGCCGGGCGATGTGTACAGGATGACCAGCCGGGAGGGCGTGAGATGGCGATCGATCGACTGGACGGGCGGATCATCGGACTGCTGGCGCGGGAGCCGCGGATCGGGGTCCTCGAGATGTCCCGGCGGCTGGGGGTGGCGCGCGGCACCGCGCAGGCGCGGCTCGACCGGCTTCAGTCGAACGGAGTCATCCGCGGCTTCGGTCCCGAGGTGGACCCGGCGGCCCTCGGCTACCCGGTGACCGCGTTCGCCACGCTGGAGATCCGGCAGGGCCAAGGAGCCGACGTACGGGCGCACTTGGCGACGGTGCCGGAGGTGCTGGAGCTGCACACCACGACCGGCACCGGGGACATGCTGTGCCGCCTCGTGGCCCGCTCGAACGCCGATCTCCAGCGGGTGATCGACCGGGTTGTCGGTTTTGATGGCATCGTCCGGGCCGCCACGGCGATCGTCATGGAGAACCCCGTTCCGCTGCGGATCATCCCGCTGGTGGAGCAGGCGGCCGAGGACAGCGGCGGACACGACTGAGGCCGGCCCGATCCCGGAGGTGAGCGGACGTGAACTTCTGGGACTTCCTGGGCAGCCGCCACCAGCAGTTGCTCGCCGACGCCTACCAGCACGCCAGCGCGGTCTTCCAGTGCATGGTCGTCGCGACCCTGATCGGGGTCCTGATCGGCGTCGTCACCTACCGCAGCGAGTGGGCGGGGAACCTGGCGACCCTGTCGACGTCCACCATCCTCACCATCCCGTCGCTGGCCATGATCGGTCTGCTCATCCCGATCGTGGGCCTGGGCGTGCCGCCGACGGTGACCGCGCTGACGCTGTACGGGCTGCTGCCGATCGTGCGCAACGCGATCGTCGGCCTGCGCGGGGTCGACCCGGCGCTGGTGGACGCGGCCAAGGGCATCGGGATGTCGCGTCCGGCGCGGCTGCTGCGGGTGGAGCTGCCGCTGGCCTGGCCGCCGATCCTGACCGGCATCCGGGTCTCCACGCAGATGCTGATGGGCATCGCGGCGATCGCCGCCTACGCCTCGGGGCCTGGCCTGGGCAACGAGATCTTCCGCGGGATCGCCTCGCTGGGCAGCAAGAACGCGCTCAACCAGGTACTCGCGGGCACGCTCGGGATCATCGTCCTGGCCCTGCTGTTCGACGCGGCGTACGTACTGCTCGGACGCCTGACCATTCCGAGGGGGATCCGTGTCTGACACAGCTCAGTCCGTGACCGACGACGGCCCGGGCGAGGCGGCCGGCGCCACCACCGGGGCGACGATCGAGTTGCAGTCCCTCACCAAGCGCTACCCGGGCAACCCGCAGCCGGCCGTCGAGAACGTGTCGATGGAGATCAAGGCCGGCGAGACGGTCATCCTCGTCGGCCCCTCGGGCTGCGGGAAGTCCACCACCCTGAAGATGATCAACCGGCTGATCGAGCCCAGCGGCGGCCGCATCCGCATCAACGGCGAGGACGTCACCGACATCGACCCGGTGAAGCTGCGCCGCAAGGTCGGCTACGCGATCCAGTCCTCCGGTCTCTTCCCGCACATGACCGTCGCCCAGAACATCGCCCTGGTGCCGAAGATGATCGGCTGGTCGAAGTCCCGCATCCGCTCGCGGGTGGAGGAGATGCTCGACCTGGTCGGTCTCGACGCCGGGGAGTTCCACGGCCGCTATCCGCGCCAGCTGTCCGGCGGCCAGCAGCAGCGGGTGGGCGTGGCGAGGGCGCTGGCGGCCGATCCGCCGGTCCTGCTGATGGACGAGCCGTTCGGCGCGGTCGACCCGATCACCCGGGACCACCTCCAGGACGAGCTGATCCGCCTCCAGCACGAACTGCACAAGACGATCGTCTTCGTCACCCACGACTTCGACGAGGCGATCAAGCTGGGCGACCGGATCGCGGTGCTGCGCGAGCGCTCCCACATCGCGCAGTTCGACACCCCGGAGGCGATCCTCACCAACCCGGCGGACGACTTCGTCTCCGGCTTCGTGGGCGCGGGCGCGGCGCTGAAGCGCCTGAACCTGACCCGCGTACGGGACGTCGGCATCACCGACTACCCGACGGTGACCGTGGAGGACCCGCTCCAGCACATCTTCGACCGGCTGCGGGAGTCGGGCACCAACGAGATCCTGCTCCTCGACCGGCGCGGGCGCCCCTACAAGTGGCTGCGGCGCGGCGACCTGATGAGGGCCAGGGGCTCGCTGGCGCGGGCCGGGACGCTGGTCCACGACACGGTGACCCGGGACGCGACGCTGCGGGACGCGTTGGAGGCGGTGCTCACCGACAACGCGGGGCGGGTCGCGGTCACCGGGCGGCGCGGCGCGTACGAGGGGGTCGTGGACATGGAGACGCTGATGAACTCCGTGCACGAGATGCTGGAGGCGGACCGGCTCGACGCGCTGGAGCACCAGCACGACCTCGAGGAGACCCGGGCCACGCAGACGCACACCGAGCAGGAGGGCTTCGTAGGGGACGGGGGCGGGGCGTGAGCAGCTCTTCCCGCCCCTCCGCCGGCCGCCGCCCCGCGGGCGAGCACGAGGTCAAGGGGCTGGCCTTCCGGGACGAGGGCGAAGGGGAGGAGGAGGCGCCACGGCCGTCCCCGGCGGCGGCACGGCCCCGGATCGGCTGGCGGAAGCTGACCTTCCTGCCGGTGGTCCTGATCGCCGTACTGCTGGCGACCTGGCTGTGGTTCGCGCAGGCCGACCTGGACGCGCTCAGCCGGAACGCCCTCGGGAACGGCCAGGTCACCAAGGCGCTGTGGCAGCACGTGCAGCTCACGGTGATCTCCACCTTCTTCGTACTGATCATCGCCATCCCGTTGGGCATCCTGCTCACCCGCAAGGCGTTCCGGAAGGCGACGCCGGTGGCGATGGCCTTCGCCAACATGGGCCAGGCGACCCCGGCGATCGGCCTGCTGGCACTGCTGGTGATCTGGCTGGGCATCGGCCGCAGGGCCGCCCTGATCGGCATCATCATCTACGCGGTCCTGCCCGTGCTCTCCAACACCATCGCCGGCCTGAAGGCGAACGACCCGACGCTCCTGGAGGCCGCCACCGGCATCGGCATGTCCCCGCTGGGCGTCCTCACCCGGGTGGAACTCCCCCTGGCCGTCCCGCTGATCCTGGCCGGCGTGCGCACGGCCCTCGTCCTGAACGTCGGCACGGCGACGCTGGCGACCTTCGGCGGCGGCGGTGGCCTGGGCGTGCTGATCACCACCGGGATCACCAGCCAGCGGATGCCGGTGCTCGTGCTGGGCTCGATCCTCACCGTCGCCCTCGCGCTGCTGGTGGACTGGCTGGCCTCGCTGACCGAACTGCTGCTGCGCCCGCGGGGACTGGAGGTGGAGACATGAGACGGCTGAGGCGGCTGAGGCGGCGTGCGTGTGTGCTGCTGGCCGCGGCCCTCTTGGCGGCTCCCGCAGGCTGCGGCCTGACGAGCGGCTCCCCCATGGTCGACGACGTCGAGCCCGGCAGCATCGGAAAGGGCCGCCCCCTGGACGGCGCCGATCTGACGGTCACCTCGAAGGAGTTCACCGAGCAGCTGGTCCTCGGCGCGATCATGGGCATCGCCTTCGAGGCGGCCGGCGCGGAGGTGCTCGACCGCACGGGCATCCAGGGCTCCGTCGGCACCCGCGCGGCGGTCGAGAACGGCGACGCCGACGCCACGTACGAGTACACGGGCACGGCCTGGATCACGTACCTGGGCCACAGCAAGCCGATCCCCGACCCACGGCAGCAGTGGGAGGCGGTGAAGGAGGCCGACGCGAAGAAGGGGCTGACGTGGCTGGCGCCGGCCCGCCTGAACAACACGTACGCGCTGGCCATGAACCAGTCCAACTACAAGAAGTACAAGACGAAAACCCTCTCGGAGGTGGCCGAGCTGGCGAAGTCGGACCCGGGTGCGGTGACGCTGTGCGTGGAGGGCGAGTTCGCCAACCGCGCCGACGGCCTGCCGGGCCTGGAGAAGGCGTACGGGATGTCGCTGCCGGCCGGGAACATCACCCAGATGGACACCGGCATCATCTACACCCAGACCGCGAAGGGCGCCTGCACCTACGGCGAGGTGTACACCACCGACGGGCGGATCAAGTCCATGAACCTGGTGGTGATGGAGGACGACAAGAAGTTCTTCCCGAACTACAACGCGGCGCCCATGGTCCGCACGGCCACCCTGAAGAAGTGGCCCGCGATCGCCTCCGTCCTCGCCCCGGTCACCAAGGCGCTGACCAACGACGTGGCCCAGACACTGAACGCGAAGGTCGACGTGGACGGCGAGGACGCGCACCAGGTGGCGCTGGACTGGATGAAGGAGAAGGGCTTCGTGAAGGAGGGGTAGGTGGTGGCGGGGGATCGGCTCAGCAGGCGGGGACGCTGCCCTTGCCGCTCTCCAGCGCCTTGAGCGAGTCGACGGCGCCCTTGAGGGTGGTGACGGGGACCAGCCGGAGCCCCTTCGGCAACTCGGCCTGCGCGTCCGAGCACTCCGCCTTCGGTACGAGGAAGACGGTCGCCCCGTCCCGCCGCGCGGCCTGCGTCTTGAGCGGCACCCCGCCGACGGCACCGACCTTGCCGCCGCCGGTGATGGTCCCCGTCCCGGCGATGACCTTGCCGCCGGTGAGATCCCCGGCGCCGAGCTTGTCGACGATGCCGAGCGAGAACAGCAGCCCCGCACTGGGACCGCCGACGTCCTCCAGCCGCAGCTTGACGTCGACGTCGTCCTTGTCCAACCGCAGGTACTGGAGCGCGGCCGTGGTGGCGGAGTCCTGCGACTCCTTCATCTGCTCCTGGTTGTACTTCTCGATCTCGCTCACGTCGTCGCCGCTCGGGTACACGGCGTCGCGCGGCATCACGGCACGGTCGGTGTCGAACCAGCTGCTGAGCACGTCCCCGAGATGAATGCTCGCGTCCGGCCCGGTCGCCTCGATCGTCGTCATCCGCAGCTGCCCACTGGTCTCGTGCGTCGGCACACCGGTGATCGTGATCACCTCGGCCCCCTGGTTCCGGCCCAGCACATCGGCCGTCAGCCCCGGCTGCGCCACCGAGAACGGCAGCGGCGCGAACACGGCGGTCGCGAGCAGCGCCACGACGGGAAGCCCGCATACGGCGAGGACCTGGGGACGCGTGAGACGAGAGAGCACGAAGTCAATCTAACGCGAGCCCGCCACCGCCCCGGCTGCGGGCAGGCGTGCCGAGGTCCAGTTCCGCGCGGACCGTCTTGCCGGGCAGCGCGACGCCTTGTGTGACGCGGGCGACCACTTCCCAGCGGTCGGCGAGTGCGTCGACCAGGAGGAGGCCTCGGCCGGTCTCGTCGAGCGGCGCAGGGGCTGCCGCTGCCGGCCTGTGTTCCGCTCGGGTGTCGGAGACCTCGATGCGAAGGAGGACGTCCGGGGCGTGGGAGAGACGCAGTTCGAAGTCGCGGCCCGGTACGCGGCCGTGGGTGACCGCGTTGGCGGCCAGTTCCGCGACGATCAGCGCGGCGGTGTCGGAGAGTGCGCTGCCGTGCGGGATGCCCCAGCTGTGGAGCTGGGTGCCCGCGAGGTGCCGGGCGAGGCGGGCGCCGAGCGGGGTGGAGCTGAAACGCTGGGTGAACATACGTACGGTGACGGCGAGTTGGTGGGGAGGCGGTGACGTCATGTGGCCACCGTGACGTGGAGACCTACGGTTCACCAGGTCATCGACTCGTACGCGCAGTCAGCGTACGGGTACGAAGAGTGGACAGTGTTGGTGACCGACTGTAACCCTGGGCGTGTTGGGAGTGTGCGGCGGGGAGAACGTGCGGAAGGTGGCCGCCATGGCGGACGGTGCGGTGGATACGGGCGTGGCCGGCGGGGGCGGGGAGCCCGAGGTCTCCGACAGCCTCAAGACGTTCGGGGCCGTGGTCAAGGGGTTCCGCAGGCGGGCCGGGCTGACGCAGGAGGAGCTGGCCGAGCAGGTGCGGTACTCGGTCCAGACCGTGGCCTCCGTCGAGCAGGGCAGGCGCCTCCCCACGCTGGAGTACGTCCGGCGGGCAGAGGAGGTACTGGACGCGGCCGGCATTCTCAGCGGGGCGGCCCAGCATCTGTCGCGGCAGCCGGGGCTCGCGAGCTGGTTCCGGCAGTGGGCCAGGCTGGAGGCGTCGGCCGTCAGCCTCTACACGTACGAATGCCGCGTCGTGCCCGGCCTGTTGCAGACGGAGGCGTACGCACGGGCGGTGTCGCTGAACGTCCCGCCCGTCCCGGACGCGGACGAGCTGGATCAGCGTGTCGCCGCGCGGCTCGCGCGGCAGGAGCTTCTCTCGGTGGCTCGGAAGCCGCCGACCGCGTTCACGTTCATCGTGGAGGACGCGGTGCTGCTGCGGGACACGGGCGGGGAGCAGGTGACTCGCGGGTTGCTCGACCACGTAGTGGAAGTGCTGGAACGGAACTGGAACGTCGAGGTGCAGGTGATGCCCCTGCGGCAGCCGGTGCATGCCGGCATGGACGGCCCCCTCCAGCTGTTGGAGACACCGGAGAACGAGTGGTTCGGGTACTCCGAGGGACAGGAGAACGGCCGTCTCATCACAGCGCGGAAAGAGATCAGCATCCTCCAACAGCGGTATGCGAAACTGCGCTCGCAGGCTCTCACCCCAGCAGACTCGCTGAGCCTGCTGAAGCGAATGCGAGGAGCGCTATGAACACGTCCGAACTGGCCTGGTTCAAGAGCAGCTACAGCGGCTCGCAGGGTGACAGCTGCATCGAGATCGCCATCGCCCCGCACGAGCCGACCGGTGCCTCGACGGTCCGCGTACGTGACTCGAAGCAGTCACGGAGCCCGCAGCTCGCCCTCTCCCCCGCTGCCTGGGGCGACTTCGTCGCCTACGCGGCGCACGACTGACAGGGGCGCGCGCCGCCGGACGTCACCGCAGGGCCTCCGCCACCTCGCGGGCCGCGTGCATGACGCGTTCGCCCACGCGCTCGGGGACCACGTCGGCCAGCATGACCACGCCGACGCTGCCCTCCACTCCCGTGACGCCGAGCAGCGGCGCCGCCGCGCCACACGCGCCGGCCTCCAGTTCGCCGTGCGTGAGGGTGTAGCCGGGGTCGTCCTCGGCCTCGTCGGCGGGCTGGGTCGGCTGGCGGGCGGCCAGGATCGCCTTGCCGGCGGCGCCCCGCTCCAGGGGATGGCGGAAGCCGGCGCGGTAGGCGACGTGGTAGTCCGTCCAGGTCGGCTCGACGACGGCGACGGCCAGCGCTTCCGCGCCGTCCACCAGGGTCAGGTGGGCCGTCGCCCCGATGTCCTCGGCCAGCGAGCGCAGCGCCGGCATGGCCGCCTCGCGGACCAGGGGGTGCACCTGGCGGCCCAGGCCCAGCACCCCGAGTCCGACGCGGGCGCGGCCGCCCAGGTCACGGCGTACGAGTGCGTGCTGCTCCAGCGTGGCGAGCAACCGGTACACGACAGTCCGGTTGACGCCCAGTTTGTGGGATAGCTCGGTGACGGTCAGCCCGTGGTCCGTATCGGCCAGCAGCTTGAGGACGCGCAGTCCCCGGTCGAGCGTCTGAGAGGTCTCCGCGGTCACGACGCCCACTCCTTAGTGGTGAGGTCGGCGGCCCTCCTCGCGGCGATGCGTCACCGAGTCCCGTCAGTGACGCGCTTCAGAGGCCGCCGATCGGCTGACGGCCCGGCCTTGTGCCCGGGCCCAGTCGCTTCACGGCTGCGCTCCGCGGCGGCGCTGCCACGGGGCGTGTGCGTAGCGGGACAGTAACTACCAGGTTCGCTCAGCGGAAGGCTCCGTCCAGAATCCGGGCGCCAACCGTTATCGACTGCCTGTGTTTGTCCCGATACGTATCGCGCGTGCGGGCGGACAGAGGCCTCGGGCCCCGCTCGTCACTTCATGCGCGTGGCCCACTCCTGCACCTTGGCGATGCGCTGGCGCAGTTGCCCGCCGGTCGCCTCGGCGCTGGGCGGGCCGCCGCACACGCGGCGCAGTTCGGTGTGGATGACGCCGTGCGGCTTGCCGCTCTGGTGGACGTAGGCGCCGACCATGGTGTTGAGCTGCTTGCGCAGCTCCATCAGCTCCTTGTGGGAGACGACCGGGCGGCGATCGGCGGGCAGTTCGAGCAGGTCGGCCTCGTCGTCGGGCTTCTTGCGGCTGTGCGCGATCTGGCGGGCCTGCCGCTTCTGGAGGAGGAGTTGGACCTGGTCGGGCTCCAGCAGGCCCGGGATGCCGAGGTAGTCCTGCTCCTCCTCGCTGCCCGGGTGCGCCTGCATGCCGAACTCGGCGCCGTTGTACATGACCCGGTCGAAGGTGGCCTCGGACTCCAGTGCCTCGAAGGAGAACTGCTCCTGCTCGCCGGTGTCCTCGTCCTGCTCCCGGTTGGCCTCGTCCATCTCCTTCTCGGACTCGGCGTAGGGGTCCTCCTCGCCCTCCTTCTTGGGCTTGTCGAGGACGTGGTCCCGCTCGCGCTCCATCTCGCCTGCGAAGGTGAGCAGGTCGGGCACGGTGGGGAGGAAGACCGAGGCGGTCTCGCCGCGGCGCCGGGAACGGACGAAGCGACCCACCGCCTGGGCGAAGAAGAGGGGGGTGGAGATCGTCGTGGCGTAGACGCCCACCGCCAGGCGCGGCACGTCCACGCCCTCGGACACCATGCGGACGGCGACCATCCAGCGGTCGGTGCTCGCGCTGAACTCGTCGATGTTCTTGGACGCGCCCGTGTCGTCGGACAGGACGACGGTGGCCTTGTCGCCGGTGATCTCGCGGATCAGCTTGGCGTAGGAGCGGGCGGAGTCCTGGTCGGCGGCGATGACGAGGGCGCCGGCGTCCGGGATGGCCTTCCTGACCTCGGTGAGCCGCTGGTCGGCGGCGCGCAGCACGGCGGGCATCCACTCGCCGCGCGGATCGAGGGCGGTGCGCCAGGCCTGGCTGACGGCGTCCTTGGTCATCGGTTCGCCGAGCCGGGCGGCGATCTCGTCGCCGGCCTTGGTGCGCCAGCGCATGTTGCCGCTGTAGCTCATGAAGATGACGGGACGGACCACGCCGTCGGCGAGCGCCGAGCCGTAGCCGTACGTGTAGTCGGCGGCGGAGCGGCGGATGCCGTCGTTGCCCTCCTCGTACGCCACGAAGGGGATCGGGTTCGTGTCCGAGCGGAAGGGCGTGCCGGTGAGCGCGAGGCGGCGGGTGGCCGGCTCGAACGCCTCCAGGCAGGCCTCGCCCCAGGACTTGGAGTCGCCGGCGTGGTGGATCTCGTCGAGGATCACGAGGGTCTTGCGCTGCTCGACGCGGTTGCGGTGCAGCATGGGGCGTACGCCGACGCCCGCGTACGTGATCGCGATGCCCTGGTACTCGCGGCTGAGCGGGCCGGCGCTGTACTCGGGGTCCAGCTTGATCCCTATCCGCGCCGCGGCCTCCGCCCACTGCTTCTTGAGGTGCTCGGTCGGCGCGACGACGGTCACCTGCTGCACGACGTGGTGGTGCAGCAGCCAGGACGCCAGCGTCAGGGCGAAGGTCGTCTTTCCGGCGCCGGGGGTGGCGACGGCCAGGAAGTCCCGCGGCTGGTCCTGGAGGTACTTCTCCATCGCCCCCTCCTGCCAGGCCCGCAGCTTGCCGGCGGTGCCCCAGGGGGCACGGCCGGGGAAGGCCGGGGACAGGTGGTGCGAGGTGCTGGAGCTGGCGGTGGTAGTCACGGTCTCCGAAGGGGGTAGAGCGGCTCGGCCACGTATGACAACCGGGCCACCCTACCGGCGCCCCGCCACGATCAACGCGCCCACCGGGTCGGGTCACCCCCGGGTGGGACGGACGTCACAACGGACGTCACAGGGCCCCCGTCCGCCTCACGGCCGTCCCCGGCTCACTTCTCCCGCACCCGCGTCGCCACCCACGCCCCCACCAGCGCCACCGCCGCCATCGGCAGGAACACCGCCGCGAAGGCCGTCGGGTGGGAGCCGGTGGCCTCCGTGGCGGCGTGGCTCACCGTGCCGCCGCCGAGGGCCGCGAAGGCCGCGCCGCCGACCGACAGCAGGACGACGTTGGAGAGGCCGTCGGATATCTGGAGGGCGGCGGAGTTGGAGCCGGCCTCCTCGGGGGCGGAGAGCTTGAGCAGGAGGACGCTGGTGGAGGAGATCACCAGGCCCATGCCGAAGCAGCCGAAGCCCCAGGCGACGGCCACCGTCCAGGCGGGCACGGCGTCGATGAGCACGCTGGGTGCCGTGGTGATGGCCGCCGCGACCAGGAGCATGCCGAGGGCCATCAGGCGGTCCCGGTACGGCTCCAGGCGCGGCCGGGACTGCAGCCAGGAGCCCGCCGCCCAGGTCGCCCCGCCCGCCGCCAGCGAGAGACCGGCCAGCGTGGGGCTGAGTCCGCGCTGGGTGACCAGCATCAGCGGGACGAAGGACTCGGCGGCGATGAAGGACCCCGCGGCCACCCCGCGCAGCAGGACCACGGAGGGCAGCCCGCGCACCGCCCGGTAGGTCCCGCGCGGCAGCAGTCCGAGGACCGACGGGACGAGCAGCGCCACGCCCACCGCGCCGGGCAGCAGCGACACGGGGCGCAGGTCCTGGGCGGCGTACTGGAGCAGGCCCGCGCCCAGCGAGATGGCGAGGGCGAGGCGGATGCGGCGGCGGTCGAAGGAGGCCGGCGCGTCCCCCGAGCCCACGGCGCCGGACGCGCGGGCGCGTATCTGCGGCAGCGCGAGGGCGAGCGGGAAGACGACCAGCACCGGGATGCCGAGGAACACCCAGCGCCACCCGAGGTGTTCGGTGACGGCGCCGGAGGCCAGCGGTCCGACCACCGACGGGACGACCCAGCCCGCCGCGAACGCCGCCATGATCGCGGGCCGCAGCCGCTCGGGGTAGGCCCGCCCGACGACGACGTACAGGGCGACGATCACCAGTCCGCCGCCGAGCCCCTGCACGGCCCGCCCGAGGATGAACAGCCACATCGCGCCCGCCGTCCCGGACAGCACGAGACCCGCCGCGAAGGACGCGATGCCGCAGGTCAGCGGTGCCAGCGGGCCCCGCCGGTCCGACCACTGGCCGGAGAGCACCATCCCGAACAGGCTTGTCGTGAAGTACCCCGAGAACGCGAACGCGTACAGCGACACCCCGTCCAGCTCCCGCGCCGCCACCGGCATCGCCGTACCGACCGCCGTCGCCTCGAAGGCGATCAGCACGATCACGGAGACGATGCCGATGCTCAGCGCCCGGTAGGCGCGGCTCAGCACGGTCTCCTCGGGCGCGGTGGGGCCGACGTCGGTCGCGGCGGGGACGGCGACATCGGTGTCGCGGGGCTCAGGGACGGTCATGGTCGCCAGAGTAAGGGCCACAGCCTGCCTTGACCCCTGTCGGAAGGCGGTGCGGGACCGGGACCTTGGTCGTACGACCGCCCGCCGTTCATGAACGCGGTATGGCAGTCGTGTTGCGGCCTCCCCGGATTCCTTGAGCGCCGGCCCCCGCCCCGCCTACCGTCGAGTCACGAAGTCGGACACGGCCGTGTGCCCGAGTGGTTGAGGGGCTCGCCTGCAAAGCGAGTTACGCGGGTTCGATCCCCGCCACGGCCTCCAGCAGCGCCGCGCGGCGCAGCGCCCAGAGGGTGAGGGCGAGGGCGGACACGTCCGCCACCAGGGGGTGGAGGGTGTCCTCGGGCGTCCGCCAGGTCAGGACGGCGCCCGTCGTGCCGTCGACGACCACGTGATCCCCGTCCTTCAGCCGGCCCAGGCGTACGAGGTGGTCCGCGCGGTCGGGGGCCCGGTGCCCGGGGAACTCCTCGCAGTACTCGGCCAGCGTCGGCAGCGGTGGGTCGTCCGGGTCCCGGTCCAGCCGGAAGGGGTGGGCGTCCTCGGGCAGGCCCGTCTCCCGCAGGAAGCGGCGGGTGGGCTCGTGCCGGAGGGTCCCCGGGAAGTCGACGTCCTCGAAACGCGCGACCCGGCCGCGGCCGAACTCACGGTCCAGGAACCGCGTCGGCAGGTCCTGGAGGGGGCCCGGCTGCCCGGTGCGGTGACCGGCCGTCAGGAGCAGGCAGCTCATCAGGGTGGACGTGTTCCACAGGGATGGTCTCTCCGCGCCCGTCCGGGCCCGCCGTGCGGCGCCGCGCGTCCACCGCGGGTCCTCCACCGACGTCGCGAGGCGGACCCGCGTCACCAGCGACGGCACCGCACGGGCGTCCGTCGCCGGAGCCGGCGTGGTCGTCGTCCCACTGATGAGCGCGCGCATCGTCCCCCCGAGAATGTGTGTCCGCCCGTGTGCCGGCGGCTCCGTTCCCACTCCTGCGGAGACTACGCGCCGCCACTGACAACGCGTCCGCGTGCGGAAGCCGTTCGCCAGGTAGGACGCGCCCGGTCCTTCCCGCGTTGCCTCGCGCGCGTGTGCGGCTCAGCCCCCAGTGACCACCGCGGCCTGCGGGCGGATCGGGAGCCGGTTCACCGGGCGGCCCGTGGCCGCGCGTACGGCGGAGGCGACGGCCGCCGGGGAGGCCACCACCGGTACCGCGCTGACGGCCTTGGCGCCGAAGGGGGCGACCACGTCGCGCTCCTCGACGAGCTTGACGATCCGGATGTCCGGGGCGTCCAGCGCGGTCGGGAGGGCGTAGCCGGTCAGGTCGGGGTGACGGATCAGGCCGCGCGGGGTGCGGAGGTTCTCGGTGAGGGCGATGCCTACGCCCTGCGTCACGCCCGCCTCGATGCGCGCGGTCAGCTGGGCCGGGTTCAGGACGCGGCCCACGTCCTGTGCGACGGCCAGCTCCACGACCCGTACCGAGCCGATCTCGATGTCGACGTCCACCACCGCGCGGATCGCGCAGAAGGCCATGCCGACGAAGGCGTCGCCCTGCCCGGCCTCGTCGAGCGGCTCCGTCGGGTGCGGGCGGCACTGGGCGGTGGCCCACAGTTCCTTGCCGTCCAGCGCCTCGGTGACCGTGGTCGACAGCACGCCGTCGTACGAGGTGATCTTGCCGTCGGCGATCTGGAGCAGCTCGGTGGACATCCCGAACTGGTGCGCCAGCGGCTGGAGGAGCTGGGTGCGGACCATCTTGGCCGCCCGCTCCACCGCACCGCCGGACACCCACGTGTGCCGTCCCCGGCAGCCCGGTCCCGCCGGGGGCTGGTCGGTGTCGACGGGCGCCACCTGAACCTCGTCGACGCCGAGGGTGTCCTGCACGATCTGCCGGGCCAGCGTGGTGAAGCCCTGGCCGGTCTCGACTGCCGCGCACAGCACCGTCGCCACGCCGTCCTGGACCTTCACGGTGGCCGTGGAGACCTCGTCGGCGCCCTCTGCGCCCAGCATGTGCACCATGCCGATGCCGTAGCCCACGCCCCGGCGCACCGCGCCCGGTTCGCCCGCGCCCTCGGGGCCGCCGGGCAGCAGCCACTCGTCCTCGGGCGTGTCCTTGGGCAGGTCGGGGAGCGGGAAGTCGCGGACCGCCTGGAGGAGTTCGGCGACGGGGGCGGGACACGTGACCGTCTGGCCGGTGGGCAGCACGTCGCCGGTGGCCAGGACGTTGCGCAGCCGTACCTCGGCCGGGTCCAGGCCGAGCTTCTTGGCGACCTTGTCCATCTGCGCCTCGTAGGCGGCGCACACCTGCATGGCGCCCTCGCCGCGCACATGGCCGGAGGGCGGGTTGTTGGTGCGTACGGCCCAGCCCTCGATGAAGGCGTTCGGGACGACGTACGGGCCGCAGGCGAAGGCCACCGCGGCGGCCAGGGCGTCGGCGGAGGTGTCCGCGTAGGCGCCCGCGTCGAGCAGGATCTGCGCCTCGACCTTCACCACCCGGCCCTCGGCGTCCGCGTGGTGGCGGTAGCGCAGGAGGGTGGGGTGGCGGTGGGTGTGGCCGAGGAAGGACTCCTCGCGCGTGGCGGTCAGTTTCACCGGGCAGCCGGTCTTCAGCGCCAGCAGGCCGAGCGGCAGCTGGAAGCCCTGGTCCTCGCGGTCGGCGGTGGCGCCGGGCACCCCGGTGACGACGATCTTCACCTGTTCGGGTGTCAGGCCGTAGCACGCGGCGGCCGTGTCGCGGTCGCCGTGCGGGTCGGTGGAGGCCAGGTACAGCTCCACGCCGCCGTCGGGGCGCGGTACGGCCAGGCCGGCCTCGGCTCCTATGGGGGCCGGGTCCTGGCGGCCGATGCGGTACAGGCCCTCGACGACGACCTCGCCGGCCGCCTCCGGGTCGCCGTGGCGCAGCGGGATGTGCCGGATCAGGTTGCCGTCGGGGTGCAGCGGCTCGGCCTCGAAGGCCTGCTCGGGGTCGGTCACCGGGTCAAGCACCTCGTACTCGACGATGACGGCGGCCGCCGCCATCCGCGCGGTGTCCGGGTGGTCGGCGGCGACGGCGGCGATGGGCTCGCCGTGGTGGCGTACGACCTCGGAGGCGAAGACCGGGCGGTCGGCGTGCCCCCGGCCGTGCAGCGCGGTGCCGGGCACGTCCTCGTGGGTGACGACCGCGCGGACACCGTGCATCTCGCGCGCGTGGGTGGTGTCGATGGACACGATGCGCGCGTGCGGGTGCGGTGAGCGCAGGACGGCCGCCCACAACAGGCCCTCGGCCCACAGGTCGGCGGCGTACGGGAAGGTGCCCTCGGTCTTGGCGCGGGCGTCGGCGGGCGGCAGGGACGCGCCGAGGCCGTGCGGGATCGGCTCGGGCGCGGGGGGCGCCGCCTCGGCGGTTCCCTCGGCCTCCGCAGTCGCGGCGTCGTTGCTCACGCGTGGCCTCCGTCCTGGCCGTGGTCGCCGAAGGGCTGGTCGTGCGGTGCCGCCGCGTCCGGTGTCCCGGGCGGTGGCTGGGTCCCGAACGCCGACGGGTTGACGCCGCCGGCGCCCGGACCGGCCTGGTGCGGGATACGGAGTTCGTCGGCGTCCGTGCCGCCCGCCTCGGCGGCGGTGTGCGCCTCGCGCTCGGCGACGACCTCGTTGACGGCCTCCAGGACGCCCCGGTAGCCGGAGCAGCGGCACAGGTTGCCGCACAGGGCCTGGCGGGCCTCCAGCTCGGTCGGCGCCGGGTTGCCCTCCAGGAGGTTGTGCACGGTCATGGCCATGCCGGGCACGCAGAAGCCGCACTGCACGGCGCCGCGCCGGGCGAGCGCCCGCTGCACGTCCGACGGCTGCCCGTCGGTGGCCAGGCCCTCGACCGTACGTACCTCGCTGCCCGCGGAGGTGACGGCCGGGACCAGGCAGGAGGCGACGAGCCGTCCGTCGACCTGCACGTTGCACGCGCCGCACTCGCCCTGCGAGCAGCCGTCCTTCGCGCCCGCGAGGCCGAGCCGCTCGCGCAGCACGTACAGCAGCGACTCGCCGATCCAGGCGTCGGTGACGGGCCGGTCGGCGCCGTTGACGCGCAGCACGTACGAGGCGAGGGGGTGATCCTGGTGCGGACCGGCGGGGGCCGGCTCCTGGTCGACGGACGGGTCGGCGGCGGCCACGTCAACCGCGTCGACCCCGTCCGCCGCGTCGGCCAGGTCGGCCTGGGGATCGGTGGTGTCGGTCGCGTCGGGCCGGTCGTCGGTGGCGTCGGGGCGGGGCTCCGTCTCGGGGGCCCGTCCGGATTCCCGGCCGCGGTCCGGTGCGGGCCTCGGCGCCGAGGCCGTCACGGGGTGCTCGGCGGCCTCCGGTGCGGGTTCCGCGTCCGCGACCTCTGCGCGTTCCGCCGTCGGCTCAGCAGGGCCTTCAGGGGCCTCCTCGGCCCCACCGCGTCCGCCGAGCCCGCCCGGCGCGGTCCTGTCGTCGCGCGAAGTCGCGGGGCCGGTTTCCACGGCGGGGTGGGCGGGCGGCTGCTGCCCGTACGGGCCGGCGGCGGGTTCGGGTGCGCGCGGGGCTTCGGTCGCCGGTCCCGCACGGCCGGGACCGGCCTCCGCCGCGCCCTCGTCCCACGGCTGTCCGGCGGGCTGGGTCGCCCAGGGCGCGGGGGCGCCGCCGGGGAGGGTGGCGGGGGCACCGGTCCCCCACTGCTCGGCCAGGGACGAGGTGGTGAACTCGCCCGACTCGTCCGGCAGATCGCCGTCCGCGACGGGGATGGACCACTGCCCGGTCACGTCCTGTCCGGTCACGTCCTGTCCGGGCGCGGTCCGCGCCGCCGCGGCCTCCGCCTCGGCCTGCGAGAAGTCCCACTGCCCGGTGGCGCCGGGCTGGTAGCTGAACCGGGCGTCCTCTCCGGGGGCGCCCTGCCCGGTGTTCGCGTCGTAGGGCGCGGCCCCGCCGTACGGGTCCCGCTGCTCGTATCCGGCGTAGCCCTGGTGGGCGGGGGGCTCCTGCCGCACGTCCGGGGCCTGCCACTGGGTGCCGTCCACGGGCGCGGACGGCATCGTCCAGGAGCCGGTGGCGGCCGGGTCGGTGCCGGTGGTGGCGGGCGTGACGGTGATCTGCGGCGGCACATAGCCGTGCCCGGGCGCGGCGAGCGGGCTGTCGGAGGAGGCCAGGAGCGCGTCCACGCCGCCCTCGGGCAGCTTCACGAAGGCGGTGGCGCCGTCGTCGTAGTCGCCCTGGGGCAGCGGGTCCCAGCGTCCGCCGCTCGGGGGCGTGCCGCCTCCGTGCCGGTCGCCGCGCTGCTCACCGTACTGATCGTCGTACTGATCGCCATGCTGATCGTCGTACTGGTCGTCGCTCACGACAGCGCCCTCCCCAGTGCTCGTCGGGCCAGGGCGGCGACGGTGCGCCGCAGGTGCAGTACGGCAGGCGGGAGCTGCGGTACGGAGCCGTCCCCGGCCGGGGCCGCGTCGGGGATGCAGGCCGCGGCGACGTACTCGCCGAAGCCGTGCAGCGCCTCCGGGACGATGGCGCGGCCGTTGTCCCAGTCGATGAGCGAGGCCACCCACTGCTCGGCCTCCAGGGGCCGCAGCGGCATCGGCGCGATGGCACCGACGGCGCA
Organism: Streptomyces sp. BBFR51; assembly: GCF_044591655.1. NCBI lineage: Bacteria > Bacillati > Actinomycetota > Actinomycetes > Kitasatosporales > Streptomycetaceae > Streptomyces > Streptomyces sp. BBFR51. Next base: position 3,345,670 of record NZ_CP172448.1, read on the forward strand.
CCGCACGCCGCGCCTGCCGGGGTCGAGGACCAGGGCCACGGAGGCCGTCGCGCGGCCGGGACCGGTGCGGCCGGTCGCCTTCAGGAAGACCTGGGGCGCGTGCAGCAGCGGCACGCGCACGTAGCCGATCAGCTCGCCCGCGCGGAGCATCTCCATGCCCGCCAGCAGGTGCGAGACCGGCATCTCCCGCCGGGCCCCGTCCGGGCCCGCGATGATCAGCGTCGCCTCCAGGGCGGCCAGCACCGGCAGCGCGTCCCCGGTGGGGGCGGCCGAGGCGATGTTGCCGCCCAGGGTGCCCGCGTTGCGGATCTGCGGCGGTCCGGCGGCGCGCGCGGCGGCGGCCAGCGCCGGGATGAGCGCGGCGAAGTCGGGGCGGCCCATGCGGGCATGGGTGAGTCCCGCGCCGAGCAGCGCGTGCCCGTCCTGGTACTGCCAGCCGCGGATCTCACTGATCCGGCCGAGGCCCACCAGCGCGGCGGGTCTGAGCTGCCCGGAGTTGACGGCCGCCATCAGGTCGGTGCCGCCCGCGACCGGAACGGCGGCGGGCATCGCGGCGAGCGCCGCCACGGCCTCGTCCAGTGTCGTGGGCAGCGTGACGGCCTGCGCCGCCTGCGGTGCGTGCGTGGTCAAACCGACTGCCCCTTCCCGCTGTCCCACCTGGTCCCGCCCATGTGGCCGTACGGTACGACCTGACAGGGCGGACGTGGCAACTCTGGCACATCTTTGCAGGGCCCGAACGCAGGGGTCCGCTAGGAGGCATTCGCCCACCTCGTCGACGGGATGGTCCGTTTTCAGACGGGATCTCCGACGATCGGAGCTACGCGCGATGCGCACGAGTTGCCACTCTTCGGTGACGTTTAGGGGCGTTTTCCTTACTTGTTCGGCGGTGGCCCGTCGATCGGCCGGCCGAGCACGCCGGGCCGCCGCTGCCAGGGCAGGGGGCCGCCGGGCGGCCGGTAGGAGACGCCCAGGGCGTCAAGTCGCCGGTAGTGGGCGGCCATCCGCCGCTCGAAGGCGGCGAAGTCCCGCTCGGCCGGGGCGGGCAGGGCGCTCCAGGCGACCTCGGCGAAGGCGGCGAGCCGCGGGAACGTCTGGTAGTCGACGCGCGCCTGGTTCTCCATCACCTCGGTCCACACGTTCGCCTGGGTGCCGATCACATGTCCGGACTCGTCCGGCGTCAGCTCCGCCGGAACCGGCTCGAACCGGTACACGTCCTCCAGGGTGCGTACGAAGCCGATCGGCACGGGTTCGTCCTCGCCCGCGTGCTGCCGGTGGTCCAGGTACACCTGCTGCTCGGGGCACATCACGACGTCGTGGCCCGCGCGCGCGGCGGCGACCCCGCCCGCGTACCCGCGCCAGGAGGACACGGCCGCGCCCTTGGCGAGGCCGCCCTCCAGGATCTCTTCCCAGCCGATGAGCCGGCGCCCGCGTTCGCTGAGCCAGGTGTCGAAGTGCTGGATGAACCAGGACTGGAGTTCGTCCTCGTCGGCGAGCGCGAGTTCCTCGATCCGCGCCTGCGCGGTCGCCGAACGCCGCCACTGCTCCTTGGGGCATTCGTCGCCGCCGATGTGGATGAACTCCGAGGGGAAAAGCTCCAGGAGTTCCTCGAACACGCCCTCGTAGAAGCGCAGTGTGTTCTCGGTGGGGGCGAGTACGTTCGGGGAGACGCCCCAGGTGTCCCAGACGGAGAGGGCGGTGGTGTCGATCACATCGGTGTTGCCGAGTTCCGGATACGCGGCGATGGCGGCCTGCGAGTGCCCGGGTACGTCGATTTCGGGGACGACGGTGATGTGCCGCTCGGTGGCGTAGGCGACGATCTCCCGGATGTCCTCCTGGGTGTAGTAACCGCCGTGGGGTTTGTCCTCCCACAGCGGCGAGGCCCGGTGGCCGTATTTGGTGCGCGCCCGCCAGGAGCCGGTCTCGGTGAGCTTCGGGTGGCGGGTGATCTCTACGCGCCAGCCCTGGTCGTCCGTCAGGTGGAAGTGCAGGACGTTGAGTTTGTGGGCGGCCATCAGGTCCAGGTAACGCAGCACGCCGTCCTTCGGCATGAAGTGCCGGGCGACGTCCAGCATCAGGCCGCGCCAGTGGAAGCGCGGCGCGTCCTCGATGCGGCCCAGCGGCAGCCGCCACCGGCGGCCGGGGAGCGGGGCGCGCCGGAAGGCGTCCGGGCCGAGCAGTTGCCGCAGCGTCTGCGCGCCCCAGAAGAGGCCCGCGGGGTCACCGCCGGTGAGGTGGACGCCGGCCGGCGTGACGTCGAGGCGGTAGCCCTCAGCGCCCAGTTGGCCGTCGAGGGACAGCCGGACGGCGTTGTCGTCGCCCGCGGCGGGCGCCAGTGGCAGACCGGTGGCCGCGCCGAGCGTGGCCCGCAGCCAGCGCTCGGTGTGTTCGGTGCCGTCACCCGCCGCCAGCCCGGTGTCCGGACCGAGGTCGAAGAAGGCGCCCTGGGACGCCACTTGCCGGGGCTGCGGAATCACGTCCGTCACATCCGCCGAGTCCGCCACGTCTGTCACATTCATCACATCCTTCACGATGTCAGTCCTTTACCGCTCCGCCGAGGCCGGAGACGAGTCGTCGTTGTACGAGTACGAAGAAGACCAGCACCGGAATCGTCATCACCGTGGACGCGGCCATCACTCCGCCCCAGTCGGGATCGTCCGGCTTGTAGAAGACCAGCAGCGCCATCGGCAGCGTCGACTGGGAGGTGTCGCTGATGATGAACGACTTGGCGAACAGGAAGTCGTTCCAGGTCGAGATGAAGGAGAAGACGCTGGTGGCCACCAGCCCCGGGAAGACCAGCGGGAAAAGAATCTGCCAGAGAAAGCGGCTCCGGCTCGCCCCGTCGATGTAGGCGGCCTCCTCCAAGGCCTCCGGCACCGCTTTCACAAAGCCCCGCAGCATCCAGATCGCGAAGGGCAGCGAGAAGGCGATGTGGGGCAGGATCAGCGAACCCAGCGTGTTCAGCTGGCCGAAGTCCCGCATGAGGAAGAACAGCGGGATGGTGAGCGCCTCCACGGGCACCATCTGGGCCACCAGGAACATGATGAGCAGGGTGGTCCGGAAACGGAACCGGAATCGCGTCACCGCGGTCGCCGCGAGGAACGCGATCAGCGCCGAGGCGATGACGACGGTACCCGCCACGAGCAGACTGTTGAGAAAGTAACGGCCGAATTCCTGCTGCCCGAAGACCCGCCGGAAGGAATCCAGCGAGGGCGCAAGGGTCCACGGCCGCGGCTCGCTCGACTCGATCTCCCCGGCCGGTTTGAAGGCGCTCAGCACCATCCAGTACAGCGGGAAGGCGACCACGACCGCGATCAGCAGCGCCGACGTCTCCGCCGCGAGCCGCCACGGGCGGCGCACACGCACGCGCGGAAGATTCACAGCTCCTCCCCCTGGCGGCGCAGCAGCCGCAAGTACACCAGCGTCACGGCGAGCAGGATCAGCAGCATGACGACGCCGATCGCGGAGCCGAGGCTGTACTGCGAGGACGCGAACGCCTTCTGGTAGGCGTAGACGTTGAGGACGAGGTTCTGGCCGGCGATGCCGCCGCCGTTCGTCATGACGTAGATCTGGGTGAAGACCTTGAAGTCCCAGATGACCGACTGGATGGTGACGACCACCAGGATCGGCCGCAGCATCGGCGCGAGCACCGACCGCCAGATCCGCCACTGCGAGGCGCCGTCGAGCGCGGCCGCCTCCAGCACCTCGGACGGCACGGCCCGGATCCCGGCGTAGACGGTCACCATGACGAACGGAAAGGAGCACCAGACCACTTCGAGCAGGACGAGCAGGAAGGCGCTGTAGCGCCCGTACGTCCAGGAGTGGTCGCCGAGGCCCAGCATCCGGTTGACGGGCCCGAAGTCCGGGTCGAACAGCAGCAGCCAGACCGTCGACCCGGTGACCGCCGGGGTCGCCCACGCGCCCAGCCCCGCCAGCATCAACGCGAGCCGCGGCACGGCCCGCACCCGCGTGAGCAGCACGGCGAGCGCACACCCGACGGCCAGCGTGGACACCACACAGGCCGCCGCGAACACGACGGTGGCGAGCAGCACCCGCCAGAACTCCCGGTCCCCGAACAGCTCGGCATAGTTCCCGAACCCCTGAAAGGTGGTCGGCTCCCCACCGGACACCTGAGCCTGCGTGTACTCCAGAAACGAGATCAGCCCGAGCTGATAGACGGGGTAGACGAGCAGCCCACCGAGGACGACGAGAGCGGGCGCGAGATAGATCCAGGGGGTACTGGAGGAGCCCCGATAGGGGCGCGGGGCTGTGTTGGATTTGCGGCTACCGCCGCGTGAGCGCGGCAAGCCACGACGGCGCGGCACCCGCCCACGAACCGCACCCCCCGAGCCAATAGGCGAACCCGTCATCCGGCGGAGCCAAACGCCTCGTCCATCTTGTCGGCCGCGTCCTCCGCCGCAGCGCCCACGTCCTTCTTGCCGCTGACGACCTCCTGGAACATCGTCGGCAGCACCTGCGAGGAGTCGATCGTCGCCCACGCGGGCGAGGCCGGGACGAACTTCGTACCGGCCGCGAGCGTGTCGACGAACGGCTTCACGAAGGGCTCCTTCGCCGCCACCCGCTGCCGTACGTCCGCGTAGGTCGGCAGGAAGCCCATCGCGTCGAACAGTTCGCCCTGCGCCTTCTTCGACGCGAGCCGCTTCATCAGGTCGACGGCGAGGGTGCGGTGCGAGGTGCTCTTCAGGACGCCGATGTTGTTGCCGCCCGCGAAGGCGGGGGCGATCGAGCCGGGCTCGGCGCCCGGCAGCGGCACGACCGCGTACTTGCCCTTCACCTCGCCGGCCTCCACGGCCTGGTGGCTGAAGTCGCCGCCGATCGCCATGGCCGCCTTGCCGGAGGCGAACGCGGTGACGGTGTCGTTGCCGCTCATGCCGGCGCACTTGGCGGCCGGGCAGTTGTCGTCGCCGAACAGGGAGGTGTACGCCTCGATGCCCTTCTGGGCCGCGGCGCTGTCGATCGCCGAGGCGTACGAACCGCCCTTGCCGCCGGCGAGTTCGCCGCCGGACGCCCAGATGAACGGCATCGCGCCGTAGGTGTAGGCGCCGCCGACCGCGAGGCCGTAGAGGTCGGGCTTCGCGGCCCGGACCTTCTTCGCGGTGGACGCCAGTTCGTCCAGCGACTTGGGGGCCTGGAGGCCCAGTTCGTCGAAGACGTCGGTGCGGTAGTACAGGGCCCGGACGCCGACGAAGTAGGGGGCGCCGTAGACCTTGCCGTCCACGGTGACCGACTGGCGGGCGGTGGGGTCGGTGTCCTCGGCCTCGTCCCAGGCCGCGAAGTCCTCGGTCACGTCGGCGAGTCCGCCGTCCTTGACGTACCCGGCGGTGTCGGTGTTGCCGAACTCGATGACGTCGGGGGCGCTCTTCGGGTCGTTGAAGGCGGCCTTGATGCGCTGGGCGCGGGTCTCGACGGGGATGTACTCGACGGTGACCTTCGTGTCGTCGTGCGCCTTCTCGAAGTCGGCGAGGGCCGCGTCGACGACCTTCTCCTTGGGCTTGTTGTTGACCTCCTGGAAGAGCCAGACCCGGAGCGTGCCGCTCTTCTCGTCCTTGTCGGAGGAGGAGTTGTCGGACGTCTGGGGGGCGCAGGCGGTCGCGGCGACGACGGCGACGGCCAGCAGTACGGCCAGGCGGGGGGCGAGCTTCATGGAGTGTTTCCTCCGGACGTGCGTTGCAACATATGCAATGACGGTTTCGCTCTGCACAACATCCAGGAGGGTAGGGAGTACATGAACATGTCCACAAGAGGTCTGAACCAATTCATGACGCACGAAAGCCCCCGGAGCGCGCGCGGGCACGCTCCGGGGGCCTCGGGGACCTCAGGCGGGGAGAGCCGTTACTTCTTGTCTCCGCCCTTGCCCTCGTCGCCGCCGCCGTTCATGGACTCGTAGATCTCCTTGCACATGGGACAGACGGGGTACTTCTTCGGGTCGCGGCCCGGTACCCAGACCTTGCCGCACAGCGCCACGACGGGGGTGCCGTCGAGGGCGCTCGCCATGATCTTGTCCTTCTGGACGTAATGGGCGAAGCGCTCGTGGTCGCCGTCGCCGTGGGACGTCTGCGGCGTCGGCTCAACGAGGGTCCCCGTACCAGTCCCGCGCTCGGGCTCGAGAGTGCTCATAACCGCCAAGGGTACTGAAGCTCACACGCTTCAGTTGAGCGACGGGTCGTCCGGATACGTCGCCACCATCGCCAGGTCGCCCCGCTGCCGGCGCAGGACCTCGCGCCACAGTCTCTCGGGGAACGGCGAGGAGACGTCGCCCGGCTCGGACTCGACCACGTACCAGGCGCCCTCCGTCAGTTCGTCCTCCAGCTGGCCGGGCCCCCAGCCCGCGTACCCGGCGAAGATCCGCAGGGCACCCACCGCGGACGCCAGCAGCTCCGGCGGCGCCTCCAGGTCCACCAGGCCGATCGCGCCGTGCACCCGGCGCCAGCCCAGCGGCGCCCGCTCGCCGGACGCCCCGCCGGGGACGACGGCGACGCCGAGGGCCGAGTCCAGCGAGACCGGGCCGCCCTGGAAGACGACGCCCGGCTCGCCGGCCAGGTCCGCCCAGTCCTCCAGGATGTCGCCCACGTCGACCGGGGTGGGGCGGTTGAGGACGACGCCGAGGGAGCCCTCCTCGTCGTGGTCGAGGAGCAGCACCACCGCACGCTCGAAGTTCGGGTCCGCCAGGGCGGGCGTTGCCACGAGCAACCGCCCCGTGAGCGAGGACACCTCGGTCATGCCAGACATGATCCCGCATGTTCCCCCGTCGTGGGGAGGCAATCGGCGGTACGGGGGTGAACACACCCCCCGCGCACGCTCCTGGGTCGTGACCCCCCGTGCGCGCCGGTGAACACCGCGTGTTGTGACAAACCCATGACGTTGTCCGACCGTGCGCAGGCGCACTGAAGGGGGGTACAAGACGATTACCCTTTCCCTTCTGGCCCCTGCCCAACCCCACGGAACGCGAGATTCATGACCGTCAACGGCGCTGATGACGTACTGCTTGTCCACGGCGGAACCCCGCTGGAGGGCGAGATCCGGGTCCGCGGTGCGAAGAACCTCGTGCCGAAGGCCATGGTGGCGGCCCTGCTGGGCAGTGGGCCGAGCCGGCTGCGCAACGTGCCGGACATCCGCGACGTGCGGGTCGTACGCGGACTGCTGCAACTGCACGGGGTGACCGTCCGGCCCGGCGAGGAGCCCGGCGAGCTGGTGATGGACCCCTCTCACGTGGAGAGCGCGAACGTCGCCGACATCGATGCCCACGCGGGCTCGTCGCGCATCCCGATCCTGTTCTGCGGCCCGCTGCTGCACCGGCTCGGGCACGCCTTCATCCCGGGCCTGGGCGGCTGCGACATCGGCGGCCGGCCCATCGACTTCCACTTCGAGGTGCTGCGCCAGTTCGGCGCCACGATCGAGAAGCGGGCGGACGGCCAGTACCTGGAGGCTCCGCAGCGGCTGCGCGGTACGAAGATCAACCTGCCGTACCCGTCCGTCGGCGCGACCGAGCAGGTCCTGTTGACCGCGGTGCTCGCCGAGGGCGTCACGGAGCTGTCCAACGCGGCCGTGGAGCCTGAGATCGAGGACCTGATCTGCGTCCTGCAGAAAATGGGCGCGATCATCGCGATGGACACCGACCGCACGATCCGCATCACCGGTGTGGACGAGCTGAGCGGCTACACCCACCGCGCCCTCTCGGACCGCCTCGAAGCCGCCTCCTGGGCGTCGGCGGCGCTGGCGACCGAGGGGAACGTCTACGTCCGCGGCGCCCAGCAGCGCTCGATGATGACGTTCCTGAACACCTTCCGGAAAGTGGGCGGCGCCTTCGAGATCGACGACGAGGGCATCCGGTTCTGGCATCCGGGCGGGCGGCTGAAGTCCATCGCCCTGGAGACGGACGTGCACCCGGGCTTCCAGACGGACTGGCAGCAGCCCCTGGTGGTCGCGCTGACGCAGGCCACGGGACTGTCCATCGTCCACGAGACGGTCTACGAGTCCCGGCTGGGCTTCACCTCGGCGCTCAACCAGATGGGCGCCCACATCCAGCTCTACCGCGAGTGCCTCGGCGGTTCCGACTGCCGCTTCGGCCAGCGCAACTTCCTGCACTCGGCCGTCGTCTCCGGACCGACCAGGCTGGAGGGCGCCGACCTGGTCATCCCCGACCTGCGCGGCGGCTTCTCCTACCTCATCGCCGCCCTCGCGGCCCAGGGCACCTCCCGCGTCCACGGCATCGACCTGATCAACCGGGGCTACGAGAACTTCATGGAGAAGCTCGTGGAGCTGGGCGCGAAGGTGGAACTGCCGGGCAAGGCACTGGGCTAGCGCCCCGCAGACACGCCGATGGGGCGGTCACCCGAGCTCGGGTGACCGCCCCCTCGGCGTTGCGTCGAGTGCCCCGAAAGGGGCGCGGGGAACTGCGCGACCAGCCACAGACGGCCCGCGGCCGCGAAACGACCGCAGCCCGAACGAACGGTCCGCGCAGTCCCCGGCGCTCAAAGCGGAGCGCTCACGCGCTTACTTACCCTTGGCGGCTTCCTTGAGCTTCGAGCCCGCCGAGACCTTGACGCTGTAGCCGGCCGGGATCTGGATCGGCTCACCGGTCTGCGGGTTGCGGGCGGTGCGAGCGGCACGGTGGGTGCGCTCGAAGGTCAGGAAGCCGGGGATGGTGACCTTCTCGTCGCCCTTGGAGACGATGTCACCGACAACCTCGGCGAACGCGGCCAGAACGGCGTCGGCGTCCTTGCGGGTCACCTCGGCGCGGTCGGCCAGCGCGGCCACCAGCTCACTGCGGTTCATGTTGTTACTCCCGTGTTCTTCTTGCCGTTGAGGCGTGCCACGCGGCGGAGCCGCATGTTGGGCACAGCGATGCCGATGCTGCCAGGGTCCTCGGACACTCCCCGGACCCGGGTCGGTCGTCAGACCCTCGCGCCCAGGGAGGCATCCTGCCTCCACCTGCGGCGGTAAAGCCAATCCGGCACCCCCAGGAGTCGTGAGAACACCCGTGGGAGTCACACGCCGAGAGGGCCTGAGCCTTGCGCCACCCTAGAGGGCGATCCGAGGCCCGACATCCCGCGACGCGCCGGTGGAGCGGCCCGCCGTGGTGATCCTCACCACCACGCCACAGGCCGCCTTCCCCCGCCGGAGGAACCTACGCCACCACTCCGGCGGACTTCGCGGCCTCGCGCACGGCGCCCGCGACGGCACCGGCGACCTTGTCGTTGAAGACGCTCGGAATGATGTAGTTCGGGTTGATCTCGTCCTCGGTCACCACGTCCGCGAGGGCGTGCGCGGCGGCCAGCATCATCTCGGTGTTGACCGTGCGGGACTGGGCGTCCAGCAGACCGCGGAAGACGCCCGGGAAGACCAGCACGTTGTTGATCTGGTTCGGGAAGTCCGAGCGGCCGGTGGCGACGACCGCCGCCGTCTCGCGGGCGACGGCGGGGTCGACCTCGGGGTCGGGGTTCGCGAGCGCGAACACGATGGCACCCTCGGCCATGGCGGCCACGTCCTGGCCGTCGAGGACGTTGGGGGCGGAGACGCCGATGAAGACGTCCGCGCCGTGCACGGCCTCCTTGAGGGTGCCGGTGAGGCCCTCGGGGTTGGTGTTGTCGGCGATCCAGCGCAGGGCCGACTCGGGCGCGGCGTCCACCAGGTCCGCGCGGCCCGCGTGCACGACGCCGTGGATGTCGGCGACGACGGCGTTCTTGACGCCCGCGGCGAGCAGCAGCTTGAGGATGGCCGTACCGGCCGCGCCGGCGCCGGACATGACGACCCGTACGTTCTCGATGCCCTTGCCGACCACGCGCAGGGCGTTGGTCAGCGCGGCGAGGACGACGATCGCGGTGCCGTGCTGGTCGTCGTGGAAGACGGGGATGTCGAGGGCCTCGCGCAGCCGGGCCTCGATCTCGAAGCAGCGGGGGGCGGAGATGTCCTCGAGGTTGATGCCGGCGAAGCCCGGGGCGATGGCCTTGACGATCGCGACGATCGCGTCGGTGTCCTGGGTGTCCAGGCAGATCGGCCAGGCATCGATGTCGGCGAAGCGCTTGAACAGGGCCGCCTTGCCCTCCATGACCGGCATGGCGGCCATCGGGCCGATGTTGCCGAGGCCGAGGACCGCGGAACCGTCCGTCACGACCGCAACCGTGTTGCGCTTGATGGTCAGGCGGCGGGCGTCCTCGGGGTTCTCGGCGATCGCCATGCAGACGCGGGCCACGCCGGGCGTGTAGACCATGGACAGGTCGTCGCGGTTGCGGATGGGATGCTTGGACTGCATCTCGATCTTGCCGCCGAGGTGCATGAGGAAGGTACGGTCGGAGACCTTGCCCAGGCTGACGCCCTCGATGCCCCGAAGCTGCTCCACGATCTCGTCGGCGTGGGAGGTCGAGCCGGCCGCGATGGTGACGTCGATCCGGAGCTTGTCGTGGCCGGAGGCCGTGACGTCGAGGCCGGTGACGGAGCCGCCGGCGGCCTCCACGGCGGTGGTGAGCTGCGAGACTGCGGTTCCCCCCGCGGGCACCTCCAGTCGGACCGTCATCGAGTAGGAGACGCTGGGCGCCGTTGCCATGGCCGACTTCCTCTGCTTTCACCGTGTAACTGGGTTGTGCCGTCCGATCGTCGCACCTACCACTGAGTACGCGGTAGCCGCCCCGGATTGCGAACTTTTTGTTCGCACCGCTTTCGGAAAACGACTTCCACCATACGAGAAGTGGCCCGTCGGGGGAAGGGACCCCGGGAGGCCGCGGGCCGGTCGGCGAACGAACGGCGCGGGAACGGCGGAGGAACCCGCGGGACGGGAATTGTCTTGCGGGGATCGTTTGTTACCTTGGACGTGGCACCGGCTCGATCCAAGCCCCCGGGCCCAACCTTCGTCGCTACGAGCGACCACTTGCCGCGAGGCGAGCATGGCGGGTCGGTGCCACTTAAACGAAGACGAGAGGCTCGCGCCGTTCGACGGCGCGGGCCTCTCGTTCGTTGCGGCCGGGCGGGGCTCAGTCGCGCAGCAGGTCCGGCACCCCCGAGGCGTCCGGCTCGTCCCGCTCGCACGAGACGACCGTCAGCTGCTGGGTGGCCCGGGTCAGGGCGACGTACAGCACGCGCAGTCCGGCGGGCGACTCGTCGGCGATCTCGGCCGGGGAGACGACCACCGTGGCGTCGTACTCCAGGCCCTTGGCCTCCAGGCTGCCCAGCGCCACCACGCGGTCGCCGAGCCCGGCCAGCCAGCGCCTGGCCTCCTCGCGGCGGTTCATGGCCACCACGACGCCGACGGTGCCGTCCACGAGGTCCAGCAGCCGGGCCGCCTCCGCCCGGACCGTCCGGGCGAGGGAGTCCCGTACCACCGCGAAGCGCGGCTCCACGCCCGTCGAGCGGACGGCGGCCGGGGACTCGGCGCCCGGCATGGCGAGGGCGAGCACCTTGGCGGCCAGCGCGGCGATCTCGGCCGGGTTGCGGTAGTTGACGGTCAGCTCGAAGCGGCGGCGCGGGCGGGTGCCCAGGGCCTCGTCACGGGCCTCGGCCGCCTCGTCGGGGTCGGACCAGGAGGACTGGGCCGGATCGCCCACGACGGTCCACGTGGCGTGCCGGCCGCGGCGGCCGACCATCCGCCACTGCATGGGGGTGAGGTCCTGCGCCTCGTCCACGATGACGTGCGCGTACTCGGTGCGTTCCTGCGCGAGGCGCTCGGCGCGCTCCCACTGGGTCTCCTCGCGCTGCGGCATCAGCTCCTCCAGGCCGGTGAACTGGTCCAGCGGGTCCGCCTCGCGTCGCTTGCGGGGGCGGGCCGGGGTGCCGACGATCGCCTGGAGCTCGTCGAGCAGGGCGATGTCGTGCACGGAGTGGCCCTCGCGCCGCAGCGAACGGGCCACCTTGCGGACCTCGCCCGGGTTCAGCACGCGCCGCGCCCAGCGGCCGAGGCGGCGCTCGTCCGCCATGGCCGCCAGCACGGCGCCCGGGGTCAGCTCGGGCCACCAGGCGTCGAGGAACGCGATGAAGGAGTCCTCGGCGCTGACGTCCTCGTCGAAGGAGGACCGCAGCTCGGCGGCCAACTCCGGGTCGGTGTGCCGGGCGCCGGCGCCGGACCGGTCCCACAGGGCGTCCAGGAGCAGCCGGCGGGCGCGGGGGCGCAGCAGGTTGACGGGCGCGGTGCCGCCGAGGACGGTGTGGCGGATGCCGGCCAGTTGCTCGGCCTCCAGTTCGAGGCGGCGGCCGAAGGCGACGACCCTCAGCAGGTCCGGCGAGTCACTGGGCTCCAGCGCTCCGCGCGCGGCCCTGCGCAGCACCCTGAGCATCCGCGAGGAGCCCTTGGCGCGGGCGGTGGCCGGGGAGTCGTACAGCGTGGCCCCGGCGCCCGCCGCCTCGTCGGTCAGTGAACCGATCGCGCGGATGGCGACCTGCCCCTCCTCGCCGAGCGAGGGCAGCACGCCCTCGGTGTAGGCCACGAGCAGCGGGGTGGGCGAGACGATCAGGATGCCGCCCGCGTACCGGCGCCGGTCCTGGTAGAGCAGGTACGCCGCCCGGTGCAGCGCGACGGCGGTCTTGCCGGTGCCGGGGCCGCCCTCGACGTAGGTCACGGAGGCGGCGGGGGCGCGGATCACCCGGTCCTGCTCGGCCTGGATGGAGGCCACGATGTCCCGCATGGAGTGCGTACGGGCCTGGCCGAGGGCGGCCATCAGGGCGCCGTCGCCGACGACGGCCAGCTCCTCGCCGTCCAGGCGGGCCTTGACCTCGGGCCGCATGAGGTCGTCCTCGACGCCGAGGACGCGCCGCCCCTTGGAGCGGATCACCCGGCGGCGCACGACCCGGCCCGGGTCGACCGGCGTGGACCGGTAGAAGGGGGCGGCGGCGGGCGCCCGCCAGTCGATGACCAGCGGGGCGTAGTCCTCGTCCAGGACGCCGATGCGGCCGATGTGCAGGGTCTCGGCGATGTCGGCGGTGCCGTCGGGCCCGAGGGCGCCCTCGGCGGGCTCGACCGCCGTGTACGCGCCGTCCGGGCCCTTCTTGCCGTCCTTGCCGAGGAGCAGGTCGATGCGGCCGAACAGGAAGTCCTCGAACTCGTTGTTCAGGCGGTTGAGGTGGATGCCGGCCCGGAAGACCTGCGCGTCGCGCTCGGCCAGCGCGCCGGGCGTGCCGACGTGGCCGCGCTGCGCGGCGTCGTGCATGAGGAACTCGGCCTCGTGGATCTTCTCCTCGAGGCGTCGGTACACCCGGTCGAGGTGTGCCTGTTCCACGTCGATCTCTCGGTCCCGTACGGAGTCCTCCCGCGCGGAGTCCTTTCGTACGGGCTCGTGCTCCGAGTCGACCGCTGAATCCTGTTGAGCCTGTGCGGCCACCGGGCCCCCTTCTGACGTGCTGGGCAGCCGTCAAAAATACGCGAAGGGGGCGCCGGAAGCTACGGCGCGCCAGGAGCGCGGCCTACGCGTCGACCTCGACCAGTCGCTTCCCGTCGAAGGTCATGACCTCGAAGTGGGCGATCTGGTTGGGCTCGAAGGCGGCGCCGCCGTGCACGTAGAGCGGCTTCTTGGCCTTTTCGGTGGTGGCGTTCGGGATGCCGTAGCCCCACTCGGGGACCGTCCAGGAGGTGAGCGTCTCGCGCTCGCCGTTCTTGCCGACGGCGATCAGGGAGCACTTCTGGGGGCCCTTGAGGTTCTTGAGCTCCAGGACCGTCTCGGTGCCCCAGGCCTTCTTCTCCAGGGCCACGGTCGCGCTGACCTCGGTGGACGGGTCGGTGGCGGTGACCCGGTCCGGCATGGTGGCGAAGGCGGACTCGGCGGGGCTCGCGGCCTGCTGCGACGCCTCGGTCTTGCGGCCGCCGTCGTCACCGCCGCCTCCGCCGCCGCCCGTGGTCGCCACGGCGGCGAACGGGCCGCCGATGATCAGCGCGGCCGCGGTGCCCACCAGGTAGAAGTTGCGGCGGCGTTTGCTCGCGCGGCGTTCGGCGACCTCGTCGACGAGCTTCTCGGAGAGCCGAGCGCTGGGCTTGGCGGTGAGCGACTCGGCGATCGCGGGCGTGCCGGCACCCGGCAGGTCCGCGAGGGCGGCCATCATCGGCTCCATGCCGGCCAGCTCGTCGAGCTGCTGGGCGCACCATTCGCAGGTGGCGAGGTGGGCCTCGAAGGCCGTCGCCTCCGCGTCGTCGAGGATCCCGAGGGCATAGGCGCCGACGGTCTCGTGCTCGTTCGGCGCCGGTGATCCCTGCATGGGGACAGAATTACCCGTATCCCCCGCGCCGAATCCCTGAACTCCCCCGTACCCGCTCATCACGCCGTCACCCCCCGCTCCTCCAGTGCCAGCTTCATCGAACGCAGGGCGTAGAAAACCCGGGAGCGAACGGTGCCGCTGGGTATGCCCAGTGTCTGCGCCGCCTCATTGACGGTACGCCCCTTGAAGTACGTCTCGACGAGGACCTCCCGGTGAGCCGGGGTCAGGTCGTCGAGCGCGTCCGACAGCGTCATCAGCCACAGCGCCTTGTCGATCTCGTCCTCCGCGGGGATGACCTCCAGCGGCGACGGATCGACCTCCTGCGGCCGGGCCTGCCGGCTGCGGTGGCCGTCGATGACGATGCGCCGGGCGACCGTCACCAGCCAGGGGCGTACCGATCCGGTCGCACGGTTGAGCTGACCGGCGTTCTTCCAGGCACGGATGAGCGTCTCCTGGACGACGTCCTCGGCGCGCTGCCGGTCCCCCGCGACCAGCCGCAGCACGTAGGCCAGCAAGGGGCCGGCGTGCTCGCGGTACAGCGCGCGCATCAGCTCCTCGTCGGGTTCCGAGGATGCTTGGGACATGCGATGTCGGGCCCTCGCACCACGTTCATTGGCCACGACGGAATCCTTGCGCACGCCCACCTCCGATGTCCGGGGGTTCCCCCAGTCGGTCGCTCGCCCATTCGGTACGGACGCGAAGTGCGGCGTGTTCAAAGTGAGATGAGAGTTTTCTCGGAGACGGCGCGCTGAACGGGATGATGCCGTACTTATCGGGCGAGCGCGGCGCGGCGGCGGTGCCGGGCGACGCGTTCGCGGTTGCCGCAGATCTCGCTGGAACACCAGCGCCGACGGCGGCCGCGGGAGGTGTCCACGTACACGATGGGGCAGTTGTCGCCCTCGCACTGCCGCAGGCTCGCGCGCGCGACGGGGTCGGTGAGCAGTTCCACGGCGTCCCGGGCGAGGGCGCCGAGCAGCGCCGCGCACTGCGGCGGCCCGGTCAGCTCACGCACCAGCGCGCCGTCCTCGCCGGGCACCGCGCGGGGGGCGGGCGGCGCGGCGCGGGAGAGTTCGTTGACGCGGGCGAGCGCGAGGTCGTAACGGCGGGTGCGGGAGGCCGGCCGGGCGCGCACCAACCGTGCGGTCTCGCCGCGCAGTTCGCGGAAGCCGGTCAGCCAGGCGCTGTCGGCGTGGGCCAGCGGCGTGCCGCGCGGGACGAGTCCGGAGCCGGTGATCCAGGCGCGCAGCGCGTCCACCGAGTCGAGGCGTTCCACGGGATGGGTGGTGGCGATGAGGTCCAGACAGATCCGCCCGGTGTCGAACCGCAGCTCGTACGGGTCGGTGGCCGTACCCAGTGCCATGTTCCTGTCACCGCCTAGGGCTGGCCCGCCGCGGGTGCGGGCTGGGAAGGGGAGCAGGTGGACCGCTCCCTCTACAGTGCCTTCCCGCACCCGCGCCCGGAACCCCTCGTACCGCTCCCACGTGGACGCGTGCGTGCGCGCCCGCGCGCCCGAAGACGTCCCGGCGTCCCCACGCCGGACCGCCTCCGGACCCGCGCCACCCCATCCCGCCCCACCGCGCCGGACCGTCCCCCGGTCCGCCCCGCCGAGCGCCGTATGCGCTCGCCGCCGCGCGTCCCCGGTTCCGCGTCCCGCGTTCGCCGTGCCGGACCGCTCCGGACCCGCGCCACCCCATCCCCACGTCACCGCGCCGCGCCGTCCCGGGACCCGCGCCACCCCATCCCCGCGTCACCCTGCCGTCGTATCCCGCGTCACCGTGCCGACGCGCCCTCACGTCTCCGTACGCCGTGCCGCTGCGGCCCGCGCCCGCGTGTCCGTGCCGACGCCACACGCCCAGCCGGGTCCCCGGGCGCCGTATGCCCTGGTCGGCGCGCGTCCCCGGCTCCGCGTCCTCGTTCCCGTGCCGACGCGCCCTCACGTCTCCGCTTCGCCGTGCCCCGCGTGTCCGTGGCGACGCGACATGCCCCGCCGAGCCCCCGCGCCCCCGAGCGCCGTATGCGCTCGCCGCCGCGCGTCCCCGGTTCCGCGTCTCGCGTTCGCCGTGCTGGGGCGTTCGCGTGGTCTCCGTCAGCTGTCCGTGTACTTGGCGTCCGTGGCCGGGTCCAGGGCCAGGCGGTAGCCGCGTTTGACGACCGTCTGGATCAGTTTCGGGGTGCCGAGGGAGGTGCGCAGGCGGGCCATCGCCGTCTCCACCGCGTGTTCGTCGCGGCCGGTGCCCGGCAGGGCGCGCAGGAGCTCGGCGCGGGGCACGACCCAGCCCGGGCGCCGGGCGAGACTCCGCAGCAGGGACATGCCGGCGGGCGGTACGTTCCTCAGCTCCCCGTCGACGAGCACCGCGTGGCCGCGGATCTCCAGCCGGTGCCCGGCGACCGGCAGGGCACGGGCACGGCCGGGGAGTTCCTGGCACAGCAACTGGACGAGGGGGCCCAGCCGGAAGCGCTCGGGCTGGACCGTGTCGACCCCGAGCGCCTGGAGCGGCACCGCGGTGACCGGGCCGACGCAGGCGGGCAGCACGTCGTGGCCGAACGCGGCGAGCAGCTCCGGCAGCAGGCCCCGCTCCTCGGCCCGGCCCAGCAGGGACACCGCGGCGGGGGCGCTGGTGAACGTCACGGCGTCCACGCCCCGCGACACGGCGGCGTCCAGCAGCCGGTCCACGGGGCCGATGTCCTCCGGCGGCAGCCACCGGTAGACGGGCACGCCCACCACCTCGGCGCCGCCCGCCCGCAGCGCCTCCACGAACCCCGGCAGCGGCTCACCGTGCAGCTGTACGGCGATCCGGCGGCCTTCGACGCCCTCCTCCAGCAGCCGGTCGAGGACCTCGGCCATGGACTCCGACGTGGGCGACCACCGCTCCGTCAGTCCCGCGGCCCGCACCGCCCCCTTGACCTTGGGCCCGCGCGCCAGCAGCTCCACCGCCCGCAGCCGCTCCAGCAGCGCGTCCCCGAGCCCCCAGCCGTCGGCGGCCTCGACCCACCCACGGAAGCCGATGGCGGTGGTGGCGACGACGACGTCCGGTGCCTGCTCGATGAGCTGCTTGGTCGCGCCCATCAGCTCACTGTCGTCGGCGAGCGGCACGATCCGCAGCGCCGGCGCGTGCTGGACGACGGCACCGCGCCGCTGGAGCAGCGCGCCCAGTTCGTCGGCCCGGCGGGCGGCGGTCACGCCCACGGTGAATCCGGCCAGGGGCCCGTGGTCGGGTCGCTGCTGTTCGTCGTACACGTCGTCCACGTCGTCCATCGCTCGCCGCGCTCCGATCCGTTCACACCCACGTGCACAGTCACGTGGCGACCGAGCCTGTCAACGCTGCGTGACAGGCTCGGTTCCGCTTCATGTCACCAGTGTTACGTCACACCTCGGCATAGCTGAGCTCGGCCTTCGCACTTTCCGGCCCGGTCGAACCTCCCGACGCCAGTACGGCCGGGCGGCGAAGGTATACCGCCCACGTGACGGCGAAACACACGGCGTAGAAGGCGAGGAAGGCGACGAAGGCGCCCGTGCCCGAGCCGAAGGAGAGGAAGGACTGCCGGAAGGCGAGGTTGATGGCGACGCCGCCGAGCGCGCCCACCGCGCCGATCAGCCCCATGGAGGCACCGGAGAGCCGCCGCCCGTACGCCACGGCGGCCTCCCCCGTCAGCCCCTTGCCCAGCGCCTTGTTCTGGAAGATCCCGGGGATCATCTTGAACGTCGACCCGTTGCCCAGCCCGCTGAGCACGAACAGCACCACGAACACGGCCACGAACAGCGCGAGCGACTTCGCCATGCTGGCCGCGACGAGGACGGCGGTGGCGGCGGCCATGGCCACGAAGTTCCACAGCGTGATCCGCGCGCCGCCGTACCGGTCGGCGAGCCTGCCGCCCAGCGGACGGATCAGGGAGCCGAGCAGCGGGCCGATGAAGGTCAGGTACGCCGCCTGGAGCGGGGTCCGCCCGAACTGGCTCTGGAGCACCTGCCCGAAGGCGAAGCTGTAGCCGATGAACGAGCCGAACGTACCGACGTACAGCACCGACATGATCCACGTGTGGGCGTCGCGGGCGGCGTCCTTGGCGGCCCCGGTGTCGTTCTTCACGGAGGCGAGGTTGTCCATGAAGCAGGCGGCGAGGACGGCGGCCACCAGGATCAGCGGGATGTAGATGCCGAGCAGCACCCGCGGCCCGCCGCTCGCCCCGATGATCGCGAGCGCGGCCAGCTGGATGACCGGCACGCCGATGTTCCCGCCGCCGGCGTTGAGGCCGAGCGCCCAGCCCTTCTTCCTGAGCGGGAAGAAGGCGTTGATGTTGGTCATGGAGGAGGCGAAGTTGCCACCGCCGATCCCGGCCAGCAGCCCGACCAGCAGGAAGGTCGAGAAGGACGTCCCCGGCTCCATCACGGCGAAGGCCGCGACGGTCGGCACGAGCAGCAGCCCGGCGGAGACGATCGTCCAGTTCCGCCCGCCGAAGACCGCGACCGCGAAGGTGTACGGCACCCGCACGACGGCGCCGACCAGCGTCACCACGGACGTCAGCAGGAACTTGTCGGCCGGTGTCAGCCCGTACTCCGGGCCCATGAAGAGCACCAGGACGGACCACAGCGTCCAGACGGAGAACCCGATGTGCTCGGAGAGCACGGAGAAGAACAGGTTCCGCCGGGCCGTCCGCTCCCCCGTCTCCCTCCAGAAGGTCTCGTCCTCGGGATCCCAGTACTCGATCCAGCGGCCGCCAGGGACTGTCATGACGCCTCCACGGTGCTCCACAGCTCGGTTGCACCGAAGGTAGGGAGGACGCGTTTCGGGCCGGTGGGGCTGTGGATGACCGGAAGGGAACGTTGCTCTCACCCGGCGCCCGCGCCGGGTGAGAGATCGCCGTCAGCCCTGCGGGGGCTGGGGCTGCCAGTGCGGGTTCTGCTGCGGGTAGCCCTGCGGCGGGTACGGCGGCTGCTGCCCCTGCGGCGGCGCGTACGGCTGCGGGGCGTAGGACCGCGGGGCCGGCTGCTGCGGCGGGTACGGCGGCGCGTACGGCTGCGGGGCGTAGGGCTGCTGGGCCGGCTGAGGCTGCTGGGGCGCATAGGGCTGCTGAGGCTGGGCGTACGGCTGCTGCGGCGGCTGGGCGGCGTACTGGCCGGGGGCCGGCTGCCCGTAACCGCTTGGCGCGGCGCCGAACGGGTTGCCGTGCCCCGGCAGCTGCCCGCCGGGCGGCAGGTAGCGCACCCGCCCCGTCTCGTCCGCCGTCGGCATGAACCCGGCGGCCTGCAACCGGGCCGCGAACTTGGCGTTGCGCTTGCGGGTGACGAGGAAGCCGACGCCCAGGATGGCCAGGATGAACAGCCAGATGATCGCGGCCACGACGAAGTCGTCGGACGAGCCGCCCGAGCGGTAGGCGAGGACCACGCACCCGACGCTGACGCCGAGGGCCCCGTATCCCATCCGCTTCTCGGCGTTCTTGCCGGTGAGGTCGAAGTTGATCCGCGCCTTGAGGAGCTCGAAGGCGTCCGGCACGAGCGGCGGCACCGAGACCCCGTCGCCGGCGTTCGGATACTGCGCCCAGTTCTGTGCGGCGCGGGTCCGGGCCTGCGGGCTCGGGTCGGGGACGAGCAGCATCGTGAGGGAGGCGTTGTTCCCGCCGCCCTGGCGCACGTCGGCGTACTCGTACCCGAACTGCTGGGCGACGAAGGCGAGTTTGGCGAGCTTCTTCACGGACGCCATCGGACTGGTGAGCTGGACCGGCTCCCCGCTCGCCATCAACCGCAGCATCTTCTGCGTCTGCCGCTTACTCATCCCGCCTGCTCCCCCTGCCCGGCTCACGCCGCCCTGTTCACTTCCGCAACCGGGGCAGTCTCCCACGGAGGGGTGACACTCGTCAGCCCCGGTGGGCCGCCCGGGCCCGGGCCCTGGGCTGCTTCTGGGCCGAGCCCTTGCCGCCGTCCGGCCACAGCTGGGGCGTGCGCTTGGCCGCCACGTCCTCCATCCACCCGAACCAGACGATGCAGCTCCCGATGAGCAGCCAGGCGATGGCCAGGACCGGCCAGGGGCTCTCCAGCAGCCAGGGGACGTGCTCGCCCAGGGTGTCGAAGCCCCACAGCCGGTCCCACAGCGTGGCCGCGATGAGGATGCAGACGTTGTGCCACAGGTAGATCGTCACGGCGCGCGAGTTGAGCAGGGTGATCAGCCGGTCCCAGCGGCGCAGCCGACGCGGCCACTCGGTCCACGACGGGCTGACGTGCAGGAGCAGCAGCACCGTCGCGAAGGACCAGACGGCCTGCGCGAAGGGGATGGAGTCCAGGTCGTAGCCGGCCTTGAAGCCCTCCCTGAGGGCGTACCAGAGGCCCAGAGCGGCGATCACCGGGGCCACCGAGGGCACGACGTAGCGTGGCAGCCGCTTCAGGACGCCTTCCTGGTGGGCCATGCCCAGGATCCAGCAGGCGCCGAAGGTGCTGAAGTCCGTGAGCGCCGAGGGGAAACGCTCGCCCGGCAGGTTGAGGTAGCCGAACTGGAAGGCGGCCGAGAGCGCGAGCGGCGCCAGGATCGTCAGCCAGGGCAGGGCCCGCAGCGCGCGCAGCAGCACCGGGGAAAGCAGGACGTACCAGAGGTAGGCACGGATGTACCACAGCGGACCGGCGAGTTCCGAGGCCCAGTCCTCGCCCAGGATGCCGTGGATGCCCGACAGCCCCTCGGCGAACGGCGGGTCGCTCAGCGGCAGGATCCAGAAGGCGAGGTGGAGCCACCAGAACCCCGGGTGCCCGTCGTCGTTCGGCCCCCAGCCCTGCAGCACCATGCCGGTCACGCCCACCACGCCCAGCAGCCACAGCGGCGGCAGCAGACGGCGCATGCGGCTGCGGACGACCTGGACGGCCGGACGCTTGAGGGAACGGGCCATCAGATTGCCCGCGAGGGCGAACATCACGCCCATGGACGGGAACACCACCGGCAGCCAGGCCCAACCCATCAGGTGGTAGAGGACCACCCGGAAGAGGGCCACGGCCCGCAGCAGGTCGAAGTACCGGTCGCGGACGGGACCGCGCCGGGCCTGCTTCTGCTCGGGCACGGCCGGTGCGGCCGAGTCCTCCGTGCCGGGGGACTGACGGTCCACGGACGGATACGGGGGTGCGGTCACGTGCTGGACTCTCCGGTGCGTGGCAGGCGTGGCGGCGGCGACCGGGGCGGCGGGCGTCGGCCGCGTCGGATCGAAGGGCGGGGTGGTCATCCGACCGGCCTCCCGTCCATGGCACCGGACCGCCGCTGGGGCGGCACGCCGTCGGCTCCGGGCGGCGGCGCGGACACCCCGCCGCTGCGCCGCAGCTTCTGCCAGCGCAGCCGGCCGCCGGTGAGCGCCGTGATCCAGGACTGGAGCAGCACCACGTACATGATCTGGCGGTACAGGATCTGCTGGAGGGGCAGCGAGATGAGCGGGGTCAGCTTCTCCCGGTCGAGCCGGAAGGCGTACGCCGCGCAGACCGCCTGGATGGCCAGGACGCCCAGCCACGCCACGATCGTCTTCTGGGTCGGGCCGAAGACGATGCCGTAGAGCAGGAAGACGTCGATCAGCGGGGCCAGCAGCGGGGCCAGGACCATGAAGAGGGAGACGAAGGGCAGGCCCACGCGTCCGAAACGGCCGGAGGGGCCCTTCTCGATCACCGCACGGCGGTGCTTCCAGATGGCCTGCATGGTGCCGTACGACCAGCGGTAGCGCTGGGACCACAGCTGGCTGACGGACTCCGGAGCCTCGGTCCAGGCGCGGGCGTTCTCGGCGTAGACCACCCGCCAGCCGGCGCGGTGCAGGGCCATGGTGACGTCGGTGTCCTCGGCGAGGGTGTCGTCACTCATGCCGCCGAAGGGCTCCAGGGCGGAGCGGCGGAAGGCGCCGACGGCCCCGGGGATGGTCGGCATGCAGCCGAGGACGTCGTACATCCGGCGGTCCAGGTTGAAGCCCATCACGTACTCGATGTGCTGCCAGGCGCCGATGAGGCTGTCCTTGTTGCCGACCTTCGCGTTGCCCGCCACGGCGCCGACCTTCGGGTCGCCGAAGGGCTGGACGAGTTCGCGGACGGTGGAGGGTTCGAAGACGGTGTCGCCGTCCATCATCACGACGATGTCGTAACGGGCGTTGGCCAGGCCCCGGTTGAGCGCGGCCGGCTTGCCCGCGTTGAGCTGCCGGATCACCCGGACGTTGGGCAGGCCGAGGCCCTCCACGATCCGGGCGGTGCCGTCACTGGAGCCGTCGTCGATGACGATGACCTCGATCGGGTGGTCGCTCTCCATCAGGGAACGCACCGTGTTCTCGATGCATTTGGCCTCGTTGTACGCCGGGACCAGCACCGTCACCGGTTCGGTGATCGCCGGTCCCCAGCGGAAGCGCCGGCGGCGGACCCGGCGGGCGTGGATGCCGGAGAGGAGCAGCATCAGGACGAAGCGGGCGATGACCAGCGTGCCGATGATCGCCAGGCCCACCACCAGGACGTCGGTGAGCTTCTCCGAGGCCTGGACCAGGAAGACCCACGCCTTGCCCTTCCACAGGTCGGCGCCGGTCACCGGGCTCATGGCGCTGGGCGCGTCCAGGGCCTCGGTGAGGTTGTCGAACTCGTAGCCCTTCTTCTTCAGGTCGGGCAGGAACCTGTCCAGGGCCTGCACGGTCTGGTGGCGGTCGCCGCCGGAGTCGTGCATCAGGACGATGGCGCCCTTGCCGCCGTGCGGCGTGGCGCGGCGGATGATCTCCTCGACGCCGGGCTTCTTCCAGTCCTCGCTGTCCGTGTTGTTGACGACGGTGATGTAGCCGCGGCTGCCGATGTACTCGGTGACCGGCCAGGACTTGTCGTCCATCGCGTCGGCGAAGGAGGAGTACGGCGGCCGGAACAGCGAGGTGCGCACGCCGGCCGCGCCGGTGATCGCCAGCTGGTTCTGCGACAGCTCCCAGTCGATGCGCTTCTTGGACTGGAAGGAGAGGTCGGGGTGGTTGAAGGTGTGCAGGCCGACCTCGTGGCCCTCGTCGACCATGCGCTGGACGAGGTCCGGGTAGCGGGAGGCCATGGTGCCGGTGACGAAGAAGACCGCGTGCGCGTCGTGCTTCTTCAGCACGTCCAGCACCCTGGGGGTCCAGGTCGGGTCGGGGCCGTCGTCGAAGGTGAGGACGAGCCGGTGGTCGGGCACGCTCAGGCTCTCGGTGTGACCGCCTCGGACGTCGATGACCGGGCCGCCCTCGAGGATCTTCTCCGGTACGTGGGCGGTCGGCGCGGGCGGCTGGACGCGGTGGTCGGCGAGGATCTCGCTGTGCACGTATCCGCGCAGCATGAGCATCGCCACCAGGGCGACCAGTACGAGCAGCGGAAGCAGCAGACGCAGGGGCAGGCGACGTCGGGAGCCCTCACGGGCGCTGCGCGCGGCCCCGTGACGGCGGGTGCGGGATGCCATCAGAGGGTGTTCTCCGGGGACAGGGAAGGGGACGTGGTGGTGTCGCCGGGGCCGGCGACGACGACGGGTGCGCCGGCGGGCCCCGCGACGGGGCCACTCGCGCCGTTGGCGTTGGTGCCGCCGTCACCACCGGGTGCGGTGCTGGTGCCGCCGGTGGGCTCGGTCGGGTCGGTCGTGGTCTCGCCGCCGCCCGCCGGTTCCGACGGGCCCTGGCTGGCGGGGGGCGGTGC
Source organism: Streptomyces sp. BBFR51 (assembly GCF_044591655.1). NCBI lineage: Bacteria > Bacillati > Actinomycetota > Actinomycetes > Kitasatosporales > Streptomycetaceae > Streptomyces > Streptomyces sp. BBFR51. The sequence continues at coordinate 3,369,485 of NZ_CP172448.1, forward strand.
CTGCGTCGACTCCGACGTGCCCGGGGCGGTCGCGCCGCCACCGCCCGGCTTCGCGTCGGTGCCGGGCGCCGACGACTGGGGGTCGGCGCTGGTGCCGGGCTGCCCCGTGGTGCCGCCGGTCACGCCGGACGTACCGGAGGCGGGCGCCTCGACGCCCGGTGCGGTCGTCACGCCGGCGCCGGCCGAGGGGGTGGTCTGCGGGGCGGCGGTGCCGGTGCCGGAGGGCTGCGCCGACTGCGAGGGCAGCGGGGTGGGGTCGACCTGGCCGGCCGGTTTGCCCTCCTCCTGGCCCGGTACGGGCATCCAGGGCGCGTCGGAGTTGCCGGAGAGCAGCGTGGAGACGATGACGACGGCGTAGACCGCGCAGGCGATGCCGACGAGGATGCCGAGGCGGCGGTACAGGCGGCTGCGGCGGCCCGACGAGTCGACGAAGACGGGCCCGTCGGAGGCCTCCGGGCCGCTCTTGCGGTGTCCGCCGTCGGCCCGCAGGAGCACGCCGTCGCCGAGGTGGACGGCGTCGAGCTGGACCGTCACCTCGTGCGGATCGTGGGTGTGCCCACCGGCGCCGGCGCCCGCATCGGCGTCGCCGTGGCCGTGGCCGTCCGTGTCCGGGGCCTCTTGCCAGGGGTCGCGGAGTGCGGCGGTGGCGGGGAGGACGGAGGGGAGGACGTCCGTCCGGTCGGCGTCCGGTCCGGCGTGGTTCGGTGCGGCCGCGTGCGGTGCGGCCGCGTGCGGGTTCGATCCGTTGGGGTTCGATCCGCTCGGGTTCGATCCGCTCGGGTTTGATCCGGCTGGTCCGGTTCTGCCCCAGGTTATCCGCTCTTGACCCACCGGGCTCCGGCCCGTCCGGTCGCGGTCCCCTATTCGGGAGCCGAGGATCTCCGTCTCGTCGGCACCGGAACTTCCGAACCAACCCGAGCCCGACCCGGCCCCGGTGGAACCGCCGGTACCGCCGGGCCCGCCGGGCGCCGTCGCGGTCATCGGAGGTTCCCCTGCTGACGGGAAGGGCCGGTTCGCCGGCAGCACCTCGGTGGCGTCAGCATTCTGTCCTGCCTCCGAGTGATCACGACCCCCGGACTCGGCCTCGGGCCACTCCGGTTGGGCGTCTTTTTGCCATTTCTTCACGCGCGCGCACTTCCCCCCACGGAACACTTCCGGGTGCGCGTTCGACTCCGAGCACCCGTCGGCCGAACCGGCCCCCACCAGGTTCGAGCGCCCCCTGTATCACACCGTGCTCAGGCAAAGAATGTAGCGCACGCGGAGGATGTGTGGTTGCCGCGTGTCAGTTATGGACGGACATCACAGTCGCGTCGGCGGCCGGAATCCATCCTTCGACCGGGGTCTGGAGCCAGCACTTTTCGGCCGCGACCTGGGCCGCCGCCCGGCGCAGCGCGTCGAGTGCCGGATGCGCCAGTCCTTTTCGCCAGACCAGGGACACGGGCGACAGCGGAACGGGGCCGACGAGGGGGCGCACCACGGTCGAGGCCATGGCCGGAAAGCTCACCACGGCGAGGATCGGGTTGCGCGTCTTGTCCATGATGCGCTGGAACTCCTCCTCCCCGATCGCCAGCGGAAGGGGTGGCGCCACGTCGATGCCGCGCCCGTCGAACAGGCGGTGCGCGAGGTCGGTCCACTCCGGCGTGCGCGGGTTGCCGGCCCCGGCGTACACGGTCTCCCCGGCGAGTGCGGAGAGCGGTACCTCCGTCAGTCCGGCCAGCGGGTGGTCCTCGGGCAGGACGACCGCCATGGGCTCGTAGCGCACCGGCTGGTGGCCGAGTCCGGCCCGCAGCGCCGGGGGCAGCCCGGCGAACCGGCCGAAGGAGGCGTCGAGGCGGCCGGCGAGCAGTTCGCCCGCCGCGTGCGTCAGTCCGCTCTCGTAACGCGCCATCAGCTCCTGCTCGGGCGCGAGCGAGCGGGCCCGTTCCAGGACCAGGCGGCCGGTGACCAGCCCCGGGGAGTTGAGGTCGACCAGCAGTGGGCGGGCCTGTCCGAAGGCGGCCAGCAGGTCGTCCTGCGCCTCGAGGGCCCGGCGGGCGTACGGCAGCAGCCGCTCACCGTCGGCCGTCAACGTCACCTGCCGGGTGGTCCGGACGAACAGCTCGGCGCCCAACTCCCGTTCCAGGCGCCGTACGTCCCTGCTGAGCGCCTGCTGGGCGACGTAGAGACGGGCGGCGGCACGGGTGAAGTGCAGCTCCTCGGCGACGACGACGAAGGCCCGCAGGAGGCGGGGGTCGAGGTGGGCGGGTGCGGGCATCCGGCGAATTTACAACGGGAGTGCGTGAATGGCCACGGAGAAGGTGTTGGACCCCCTGATCGCCTACGGGCGACGGTAAGCGCATGCCGCAACCGACCCCCGCGCATCCGTCCCGCCCGTCTCCGCCCACCACCCTCCTCGCCGTCACCGCCGACACCCTGGTCGCCGCCGACTTCCGCCCGCGCACCCGGCGCCGGCCGCCGGGACCGTACCGGCGCCTCCTCTCCATACCCGGCGCCCGAGCCTTCACGATCGGGAATCTCACTGCCCGGCTCCCGATGGGCATGTTCAGTGTGAGCGCGGTCGTCATGATCGCCGGCACCCGTGGTTCGTACGCCCTCGCCGGCGCCGTCACCGCGACGGGGCTTGCGGCGACGGCGCTGGTCGCCCCGTGGACCGCACGCCTCGTGGACCGGCACGGCCAGGCCAGGGTGGCCGTGCCCGCCACCCTGATCGCCGCGCTGGGCTCCGTCGCCCTGCTGCTGTGCGTGCGGTACGGGGCGCCGGCCTGGACGCTGTTCGCCGCCTACGCCGCCACCGCGACGACCCCCAACACCGGCGGCATGGCCCGCGCCCGCTGGGCCCACCTGCTGAAGGACCGGAAGGACGCCGCCGACGCGCTGCACACCGCGAACTCCTTCGAACAGGCCACGGACGAGCTCTGCTACATGTTCGGGCCCGTCCTCGCCGCGTTCCTGTGCACCGCGCTGTTCCCGGAGGCGGGCACGCTCGTCGGCGTGGTGCTGCTGGTGAGCGGCATGCTGCTGTTCGCCGCGCAGCGCTCGACCGAGCCGCCGGCCCGTCCGCGCCCGGGCGCGAAGGCGCCCCTGCGGGCCCCCGGCATCCCGCCGCTGCTGGTCACGTGCCTGGCGATGGGCGGGGTGTTCGGCGCCATGGAGGTCGTCACAATCGCGTTCGCGGACGCACAGGGACACCGCGCGGCGGCCGGTGTGGTCCTCGCCCTGCAGGCGGCCGGCTCCTGCGCGGCGGGCCTGCTGTACGGCGCGCTCAAGCCGGCCGGTCCGGCCGAGCACCGTCTGCCGTGGTGTGTGGCCGCGATGACGGCCCTGCTGACGCTGCCGCTGCTCGCGGCGTCCGTCAGCGGCTCACTGCCCCTGCTGGCGCTCACGCTGCTGGTCGCCGGGATGGCGACGGCACCGACGATGGTCACCACGATGACGCTGGTCCAGCACCGCACCCCGGAGGGCCGTCTCAACGAGGGCATGACGCTCGCGGTGACCGGCCTGCTCGGCGGCATCGCCTGCGGCAGCGCGGCGGGCGGCTGGACGGTGGAGCACGTCTCGCCCACCGCCGCCTACGGCGTACCGGTCACGGCGGCCGCGGTGGCCCTGCTGCTCACCCTGCTGCCCCGGCGGGACCACGCGAGCGCGTGACGGCAACCGGTGCGTCCGAGCCGTCGAACTCCTGCCTCGCCCGCGCGACCTTGGGCAGGTTCTCGCCGGACCACTCGACGAGCGCGGCGAAGATCGGCGCCAGGCTGCGCCCGAGGTCGCTGATCTCGTACTCCACCCGCGGCGGCACCTCGGCGTAGTACGTACGTCCGACCAGGCCGTCGCGCTCCATCTGACGCAGCCGCTGGGTGAGCACCTTGGGCGTGATGGTGCCGATGTTGCGCTGGAGTTCGACGAAGCGCTGGCGCCCGTACTCGTTCAGCGCCCACAGGATCGGCGTGGTCCAGCGGCTGAAGACGATGTCGAGCACGGGGGAGACCGGACACGCCACTTCCGGGTCGGTCCCCGCGCCGCGCGGAGTGGTGCCGGTCATTGAGCCCTCCGGGATAGTCGCTTTCTTCTAGGTACCTACTTTACTCAGGATGCTAGCTTCCCGGCAGACCAGGCAGGCAAGGCACACGAGCCGGACCAGCCAGACCGGTACCACCGAGCACGGGAGTCCATCATGATCGTTGTCACCGGAGCCACCGGAAACGTCGGCCGTCCGCTCGTCGCGGCGCTCGCCGCCGCGGGCGAGGAGGTGACGGCCGTCTCGCGCACGCCCCGCTCCCACGAGCTGCCCGGGGGTGGCCGGCACGTCGTGGCCGACCTCGCGGAGCCGTCGACGCTGCGGCCCGCCGTGGAGGGAGCCGACGCCCTGTTCATCCTGCCGGCCGGTGAGCTGCTCGGCGGCGGCGCACCTGCCACCGAGGTCCTGGACGCGGCCCGGGCGGGTGGGGTGCGCCGGGTCGTACTGCTCTCGTCCCAGGTCACCGGCACCCGCCCCGCGGCCCTGTCGCACGGCCGGCTGCGGGAGTTCGAGGGGGCCGTGCGCTCCTCGGGCCTGGACTGGACGATCCTGCGGCCCGGCGGGTTCGCCTCCAACGCCTACGCGTGGGCCGAGTCCGTGCGCGCCCGGCGCACGGTGGCGGCGCCGTTCGCCGACGTCGCCCTCCCGGTGGTGGACCCGGCGGACATCGCCGAGGTGGCCGCCGTGGCGCTGCGCGACGAGGGCCACGCGGGGCAGACCTACGAGCTGACGGGGCCCGTCGCGCTGACCCCGCGCGAGCAGGCGCGGGCGTTCACCGAGGTGCTGGGCGAGGAGGTGCGCTTCGTGGAGCTCACGCGCGAGCAGGCCCGCGAGCACATGGCCGGGTTCATGCCCGAGCCGGTCGTCGACGGCACGCTCGACATCCTCGGCGAGCCGCTCCCGGCGGAGCAGCGCGTCGCCCCGGACGTCGAGAAGATCCTCGGCCGCCCGGCCGGTCCCTTCACGGCCTGGGCGACCCGCAACGCCGCGGCCTTCAGGTAGCCGGCGCGGGGCCCGCGACCCAGGGGGCCCGAGCATGGGGTGCGGGTGGCGAAGCCCCCGCATCGCGCGGCGAAGCCACGCAAAAACGACGAGGGCGGCGTGTGCTCGCGCTTTCTGCGAGCACACGCCGCCCTCGACCTCGTGGAGATGGCGGGAATCGAACCCGCGTCCAACGGTGCGGAATCAGGGCTTCTCCGTGTGCAGTCCGCTTCGATTTTCTCAGCCCCGGAGATCACGCGGACAAGTCTCCGACGGGCTCAGTCACTGTTTGGTTTCCCTCTTCACCCCGTGACCGGGATCAAGGTTTAGTCCCCTAGCTGATGCCAGGATCCGGGTCGGGAACAGCCCCGGGCTGACACTCCCTTAGTAGGAGGCTCGCTTCGCTACCTGAGATCAGGCAGCGAGGGCGAAGGCCTGCTGGGAGGAATCGCGCTTGGTGTTGGCGATTATTTTTTCGGCCTGTGGTTTACGAGATCATGGCCGCTTCCTCGACACGCTTCCCCTGCTTCGACAGCCGCTGTCGAAACCGATCATCCCCATGTTGATTTTTCAATCCCTCCGGAGAGGGGCTGCACCCGCTTCGAGGTGCGGATGCCATCGTACGTGACCAACGCACGAAGGTGCCAGCGTATTCCCGGCGTCAGGCCCGCTGCTTGCGCTTGATCGCCGAGATCGTCCGCTCCGCCTCGCGGCGGTCCTGCTTCTCCCGGAGGGTCTGGCGCTTGTCGTACTCCTTCTTGCCGCGCGCCAGCGCGATCTCGATCTTGGCCCGGCCGTCCTTGAAGTAGAGCGCCAGGGGCACGATCGTGTGACCGGTCTCCTGGGACTTCGCCTCCAGCTTGTCGATCTCCACGCGGTGCAGCAGCAGCTTGCGCTTGCGCCGGGCGCTGTGGTTGGTCCAGGTGCCCTGGCTGTACTCCGGCACGTGCACGTTGTGCAGCCACGCCTCGTGTCCGTCCAGCTGCACGAATCCGTCGGCCAGTGATGCCCGTCCCTGGCGCAGCGACTTCACCTCGGTCCCGGACAGCACGAGGCCGGCCTCGTAGGTGTCGAGGATCTGGTAGTCGTGCCGCGCCTTCTTGTTCTGCGCGATCAGCTTGCGCCCTTTTTCCTTAGCCATAGTGCAGCCCATTTTGGCACTACGGAGGGGTCTGGTGGAAAGCCGATTACGCGGTCGGCCCCAGCCCGCTCAGTACCGTGCGGGCCCGCGTCAGGGCGGCCGGGTCGGCCGGGTCGACCTCCAGGTCGGGCGTGATGCCGGTGCCGTCGACGCCGCGGCCCGAGGGGGTGCGGTAGTGGCCGACGGTCAGCTCGGCCACCGAGCCGCCGGGCAGCCGGCTCGGCATCTGCACCGAGCCCTTGCCGAAGGTGCGGGAGCCCAGGACGACCGCCCGGCCGCGGTCCTGGAGGGCCCCGGTGAGGAGTTCGGCCGCGCTCATCGTGCCGCCGTCGACGAGCGCGACCAGGGGTCTGGTGGTGTCGCCGCCGGACTCGGCGTGCAGGGCGCGCTGGTCGCCGTCGACGTCGTAGGTGGCGACCAGGCCGCCGTCGAGGAAGGCGGAGGCGGCGGTGACCGCCTCGGTGACCAGGCCGCCGGAGTTGCCGCGCAGGTCGAGGACGATTCCGGCGCCGGACGGCACCCCCGCGACGGCGGTGCGCACCTGTTCGCCGACGCCCTTGGTGAAGGAGGCGACCTTGACGACGGTGAGGCCGTCGGCGAACTTGCGGACGGTCACCGGGTCCGTGGACAGCCGGGCGCGTCGCACGGTCTCGGTCCACGTGCGCGTGCCGCGTTCCAGACCGAGCCGGACGGCGGTGCCGGCGGGCTCCTGCCGGGCGTCGCCGCGCAGTATGGAGACGACCTCGGTGACGGGGCGCCCGTCGACCCGCTCGCCGTCGACGCTGCGCAGCCGGTCGCCCTCGCGGATCCCGGCGTCGGCGGCGGGTGAGCCGTCGCGCACCTTGCTCACCTCGATACGCCCGTCGCGCTCGCGGCGCGCGGAGAGCCCGACGCCGGTGTAGCGGCCGTCGAGGGCGGCCTCCAACTCCTCGTACTCGCCCTGGGAGTAGACCGCGCCCCAGCGGTCCCCGCTGCGGCTGACCGCGCGTTCGGCGGCCTCCACGGGGGACTTGCCGTCGGCCATGGCCTCGGCCGCCGCGCGGGCGACGTCGTCGTCCCGGCCGTGCTGACCGGCCGGAGCGGCCGAACGGGCCGTGCCGGGCTCGGACTTCCGGTCGGTCCCGGGGAACGAGCCGGTGGCCGCGCCCGCGGCGAGCACACTGGCGAACACCAAGGTCAGGGCGGCCCCGTGGCGTACGCGACGGGGCTGACAGAACAGGTCACGACCTGACATGCCGGTGAGTCTAGGACAACGCGAGAGGGCCGCACGGTCGCTTGACCGTTCGGCCCTCTTGGTATGTGTCACACCTTCAGGTACTTGCGCAGCGCGAAGAACGCGGCCAACGCGGGCATCAGCAGACTGGTGGCCAGGATGAGCGGCAGCTTCGTCAGGACGGCGTCCCAGCCGATGAAGTTGATCAGGTTCAACTTCTCGGACAGGGCGAGCCCGTGGTCGATGATGAAGTATCTGGCGATCACCAGGAAGCCGCAGGCGACACCACCGCCGATGAGCCCGGCGACCGCCGCCTCCATGATGAACGGCGCCTGGATGTAGAAGCCCGAGGCGCCGACCAGGCGCATGATGCCGGTCTCGCGCCGCCGGCTGAACGCCGAGACGCGCACCGTGTTGACGATCAGCATCAGCGCGACGACGAGCATGAGCGCCATCACCGCGCGGGCGGCCCAGTTCATGCCGTTGAGGAGGCCGAAGAGGTTGTCCAGGATGCCCTTCTGGTCCTGCACGGACTGCACGCCGTCCCGGCCGTCGAAGGCGGTCGCGATGACCTGGTACTTCTCCGGGTCCTTCAGCTTGATCCGGTAGGACTCCTGCATCTGGTCCGGCGTGAGGGAGCTGGCCAGCGGCGAGTCGCCGAACTGCTCCTTGTAGTGCTTGTACGCGTCGTCCTGCGACTCGTACGTCACCTTGTCGACGACGGTCATCTCGTCGAGGTCGGACATGATCTGCTTCTTCTGGTCCGCGGTCACCGCGCCCTTGGCGCAGTTGGGGTCGGACTCGGCGTCGCTCTTGTTGCAGAGGAAGACCGAGACGTTGACCTTGTCGTACCAGTAGCCCTTCATGGTGTTGACCTGGTCGCTCATCAGCAGCGACCCGCCGAACAGGGCCAGGGACAGGGCGACGGAGACGATCACCGCGAAGGTCATCGTCAGATTGCGGCGAAGACCGACACCGATCTCCGAGACTACGAACTGGGCGCGCATGGCGTCTCGTTAAGCCTTTCGTTCCTCGACGTCAGTGCTGGTAGCCGTAGACGCCGCGCGCCTGGTCCCGGACGAGGCGGCCCTTCTCCAGCTCGATGACGCGCTTGCGCATCTGGTCCACGATGTTCTGGTCGTGGGTCGCCATGATCACGGTGGTGCCCGTCCGGTTGATGCGGTCGAGCAGCTTCATGATGCCCACGGAGGTCTGCGGGTCGAGGTTGCCGGTCGGCTCGTCGGCGATCAGCAGCTTGGGCCGGTTGACGAAGGCGCGCGCGATGGCGACGCGCTGCTGCTCACCACCGGACAGCTCGCCGGGCCTGCGGTCCTCCTTGCCGCCGAGACCGACGAGGTCCAGCACCTGCGGCACGGACTTGCGGATCTCGCCACGGGACTTGCCGATGACCTCCTGGGCGAAGGCGACGTTCTCACCGACCGTCTTGTTCGGCAGCAGGCGGAAGTCCTGGAACACCGTCCCCAGCTGGCGCCGCATCTGCGGCACCTTCCAGTTGGACAGGCGGGCGAGGTCCTTCCCCAGGACGTGCACCTGCCCGTGACTGCACCGCTCCTCGCGGAGGACCAGCCGCAGGAAGGTGGACTTTCCCGAGCCCGAAGACCCGACGAGGAAGACGAACTCGCCCTTCTCGACCTCCAGGGAGACGTCCCTGAGGGCTGGGTGGCTCTGTTTGGGGTAGACCTTGGAGACGTTGTCGAATCGGATCACGGATGCACCACGGGTCGCCGGGGGTAGATGTGCGTGACCATACGCGAACCGGGGAGCGGACCGCAGTCACCGGTCGGGGTTGCGTAGTAGTTGCGCGTTTTGTCCCCGTCAGGAGGGCGAGCGGGGCCCCGGGGAACCTGGCACAGTGGAAGGGGAACGTTCGTGTCGTCGCGGGCGTTGTTCTGAATTGAGCCGGTTGCAAGGAGGGCGAGCGCATGACGTACGACCGGTTGGTGTGCGCGAACTGCGCGGCGCCCGTGAGTGAGGGCAGGTGCCCGGTGTGCCGGGCCAACCGCGAGCGGCTCCAGCAGGAGAACAACTTCTTCGCGGGGCTGAACCCGATGACGCTGATCGCGCTGCTGGCGGTGCTGATCGCCGCCGTGGCCCTACTGGCCCACCAGACCGTCTGACGGGCCCGGAGCGCCCCTGAGGGCCTCCAGGACGCCTCGACACCCACAGGCACAGGGCGCACAGGACACGCGGAAGGGGCCCGGAGCAATGAGCTCCGGGCCCCTTCGTGTGCGTGCGCGGTGCGTACGCGGACGGCTACCGTCAGGCAGCGGCCCCGCCGCGTCCGTTCATCATGCGCGGCAGGATGCGGAAGCCGATGCCGCCGGCGATCATCGTGGCGGCGCCGACCAGCAGGAACGTGGTCTCCGCGGCGCCGGTCTCGGCGAGCTCGTCACCGCTGCCCTGGGCGGCGGTGTCGGAGGCCGGGGCCTCCTCGCCGGTGTCGGTCAGGGCGGAGGAACCCTCCTCCTGAGCGGCGTTGTCGTTGCCACCGCCGTCGGGGGTGGTGCCGTCGTCGCCGCCGGTACCACCACCGTTGCCGCCGGTGGTCTGCGAGCCGCCGTTGTCACCGTTGCCGCCGGTGTCGCCGTTCCCGCCGTTGTCGCCGGAACCGCCGTTGTCACCATTGCCACCGTTGTCGCCGGTGCCGCCGTTGTCGCCGCCCTCGGACGTGCCGGTGGAGGTGCCCTCGGACGTGCCCTCGGAGGTACCCACCGAGGAGCCCTCGGAGGTGCCTTCCGACGTGCCCTCGGAGGTGCCCTCGGACGTACCTTCGGAGGTGCCGTCGGACGTGTTGCCGTCCGACGTGTTGCCGTCCGACGTGTTGCCGTCGGTGGTGTTGCCGTCGGTCGTGTTGCCGTCGGTCGTGTTGCCGTCGGACGTGTTGCCCTCGATCAGACCGACGCTGGTGTTGCCGTCGGTGTCGCCCTCGTTGCCGCCCTGGACGCTCACGCCGAGGCCGACACCGTCGCCGTCGGCGCTGGCGTTCACGCCGATCTCGAGCGCCGAGGCGGCGCCCGCCGCGGTCAGGGAGGCGCCGGCCGCGATCACGGCGCCGGCCGCTATGCGCGCGACACGGATGCGCGTCTTCTTCGTCATGTAGTTGCTACCCCCAGTAGCCGATTAGTCGGTGAGGCCGCACTCGGGGCCGTGATCGACGGAGGTAGCTGCGCTCAAGTCCCCCGGTTCACATGCGCCCCAGAAATACGCATGCCGAGCCTCACCCTTACGAATGTTCAAAGCAACGTCAAGGCCATTGCGTACGCGATGTCCAGGTACGGGACGTATGCCGGACACAAAGGGTGTGAGTGTGATGTAAAACCCAGACATCACCGGCGGACAGCGAGCAGAGAAAAGGCAACCGCCGCCAGGAGAGCGGCAGTTGCCTTGTCGACAAAGCGGCGTTCCCGCTTCGCGCTACTTCTCCTGCTGCTTGCGCCAGCGAATGCCGGCCTCCAGGAAACCGTCGATCTCACCGTTGAACACGGCCTCGGGGTTGCCCACTTCGTGCTCCGTGCGCAGGTCCTTGACCATCTGGTACGGGTGCAGCACGTACGAACGCATCTGGTTGCCCCAGGAGTTGCCCCCGTCGCCCTTGAGGGCGTCCATCTTGGCCTGCTCCTCCTGGCGGCGCCGCTCCAGGAGCTTGGCCTGGAGGACGTTCATGGCGGTGGCCTTGTTCTGGATCTGCGAGCGCTCGTTCTGGCAGGAGACGACGATGCCGGTGGGGATGTGGGTGAGGCGCACCGCGGAGTCGGTGGTGTTCACGCCCTGGCCGCCGGGGCCGGACGACCGGTAGACGTCCACCCGCAGCTCGGACTCGTCGATCTCGATGTGGTCGGTCTGCTCGACCACGGGGAGGATCTCGACGCCCGCGAAGGAGGTCTGGCGGCGGCCCTGGTTGTCGAAGGGCGAGATGCGCACCAGCCGGTGCGTGCCCTGCTCGACGGAGAGGGTGCCGTAGGCGTACGGCGACTGCACGGCGAAGGTGGTCGACTTGATGCCGGCCTCTTCCGCGTACGACGTCTCGTAGATCTCGGTCTTGTAGCCGCGCTGCTCGGCCCAGCGCAGGTACATGCGCTGGAGCTTCTCGGCGAAGTCGGCGGCGTCCACGCCACCGGCCTCGGCGCGGATGTTGACGAGCGCCTCACGCGCGTCGTACTCGCCCGAGAGCAGGGTGCGGACCTCCATCTCGTCCAGCGCCTTGCGCACGGCCGTCAGCTCGGACTCGGCCTCGGCGCGGGTGTCCGGGTCGTCCTCCTCCTCGGCCATCTCGAAGAGCACACCGAGATCGTCGATCCGGCCGCGCAGTGCCTCGGCCTTCCTGACCTCGGCCTGGAGGTGCGAGAGCTTGCTGGTGATCTTCTGCGCCGCCTCCGGGTCGTCCCACAGGGAGGGCGCGGCCGCCTGCTCCTCGAGCACGGCGATGTCTGCCCTCAGCCTGTCGAGGTCCAGGACGGCCTCGATCGACTCCATGGTCGAGGAGAGGGACTTCAGCTCTTCGGATACATCGACGACTGCCACGCATCCAGCGTAACGGCTCCGTCCAGCGCGCTTCGCCGGGCCGTCACCTGCGGCGGCGGCCACGGCGGGCGCGGCCTCACGGAGAGGCCGGTGCGGAGTTCCGCGTGTCCTGGGGTCCGGAGCCGTTCTCGTCCCCGCCCGTGGCCAGCCACGTACCGACGCCGATCGCCGCCACGAGGGCGACCGCGCCCGCCCCCACCGCGATCCGGCGGCGCCGCGCGGTGGCGCGGTTGCGGGCCGAGCCGGGGCGCGGGGCGCCGGACGCGCGCGGGGCGCGGGCGGTGCCGCGGGCGCCGCCGGCCAGCTCGTCCGGGGCCGGTACGCGCATCGACGTGTGGGTGTCGCGATTGGAGTCGGCCGGCTTGGCGCCCGGCACCAGTGGCACCGCTCCCCGGCGCCGGGCCGGCTCTCCGGCGGAGGGGGAGGAGGAGGCCGGGGGTGCCGCTGACTCGTCGGGCTCGTCCTCCTCCTGTTCGGCGTCGGGCTCGTCCACGTCCAGCGGGCCCATTCCGGCGAGCATCGGCAGCAGCTCGCGCAGCCGGGCGCTCAGCTCGGAGGCGCGCAGCCGGGAGGCGGGCGCCTTGGCGAGGCACTGGACGAGCAGCTGCCACAGCTCGTCCGGGATGCCGGGGAGCGGGACGACGGTCTCGGTCACGTGGCGGCGCAGCACCGCGCCGGGGTGGCCGCCGCCGAAGGGCGTGAAGCCGGCGAGCAGCTCGTACAGCACGGTGGCCAGCGCGTAGATGTCCACCGCCGCGCGCGGGGGCAGGCCCTCGACGATCTCCGGGGCCAGGTAGTCCGGCGTTCCGATGATCTTCGTGGCGCGGGTGCGCCGCGGGGTGTCGATGAGCTTGGCCACCCCGAAGTCCGTCAGCAGTGCCGGGTGCGAGCCGCCGGGGCCGAGCGGGCCCTGCATGTCGAGCAGGACGTTCTCGGGCTTGACGTCGCGGTGCACGACCCCGGCGGCGTGCGCGGCGGCCAGTCCGTCGGCGACGTCGGCCACGACGGCCACCGCGGCCTCGGGGGCCAGGCGCCGCTCGCGGTCGAGGCGGGTGCGCAGGTCGGTGCCGCGGACCAGGTCCATGACCAGCGCGAGGTCGTTGCCGTCGACCACCAGGTCGCGTACGGAGACGACGTGCGGGTGCTCCAGGCCGAGCAGCGCGGTGCGCTCCTGCACGAAGCGGGAGACGAGTTCCTGGTCGGACGCCAGGTCCTCGCGCAACAGCTTGATCGCGACGGGCCCCTCGGGACCCTCGCCCAGCCACACCGTGCCGGCGCTGCCCCGCCCGAGGATCTGGTGGGCGGTGTACCGGCTGCCGATCTTCCGTGCCAAGACTGCTCCTACCGACGCGTGTTGCGCCTAAAAGTACGCGTCCGAGGAGCCAACCTTCACCGCGGAGGCGGAAATCACCCGCTGGATGTCGACAGCCCTGCCTCCGGAGCGGGCGGAAACGCGGGAGCGGCGGGCGCGGACCAACGCGGGAGCGGCCGGCTCAGCCGGCTCAGATACCGGTCACGCCCCGCCGCCCGAGCCGCCGCCGAGGTCCCCGATCCAGTCGGTCACGGAGGTGAACCAGTCGCTGAGCTGCTCCCAGTAGCCCTTGCCCGTGCCGATCCAGTCCTGGAGGGGGCTCAGCTCCCAGATCAGCCAGCCGGCCACGAACAGGATGACGATCGTGAACAGGCATCCCTTGAGGCAGCCGAGGCCCGGGATGCGCATGGGGTTGGCGCTGCGCTGCCGCGGCGCCCGGGGCTCACGCCGGGGCGGCTGCGGCTCGGGCGTGGGCGGCGGCGCGTACCGCTGCGGTTGCGGGCGGGGCGGCTGCTGCTGGGGCTGCGGGTTGGCGTACCGCTGCGGCGGTTGCTGCTGCTGCGGATAGCCGTAGGGCTGCTGGGGCGGCGGGCCCTGCGGGGCCTGGCGCGGCTGCTGGGGCGGGCGGGACACCTGCCGCTGGGGGCGGCGGCGCAGCGGGTCCTCGTTCGGGTCGAGGTACTGGACCTGCGTCTGCTCGTTGCGGTCGCGGGCGGCGCGCAGCTGGTTCTGCCAGGGGTGCGGGTCCTCGGGCCCGCCCTGTCCGGGGCCTCCCTGCCCCGGCCCGCCCTGTCCGGGCCCGCCCTGGGGCACCGGCGGCATGACGGTGGTGGGGTCGGCGGCGCCCGACTGGTTGCCGGTGTGCGGCAGGACGCTGGTCGCGCCGTTGGGGTCGTAGGCGCCGTTCGGGTTCTGCGGCAGGACCTGCGTCGGGTCGGCGGCGCCGGGGGCGCCCGGGACCTGCGCGGGAGCCGGGTCGGGCACGAGGAGCATGCTCACGTTCTCGGCGGCGCCGATCTGCGCGCTGTTCGCGTGCACGCCGATGCCCTCGGCGACGACGCGCAGGCCGCGGGCGAGGTTCTCGGCGCTGGGGCGGTCGTCGGGGTTCTTGCGCAGGCAGCGCTCGATGACCGTCCACAGCGGGTCGGGGACGGTGGAGGGGCGGCGCGGTTCGGCGCTCAGGTGCTGGTGCAGCACCTCCAGGGCGGAGCCCCCGCCGAACGGGGGACGGCCGGTGACCAGCTCGTACAGCAGGATGCCGGCGCCGTACACGTCGACCGCGGAGGTCTGCGGGCGGCCCTCGGCGGACTCCGGCGCGATGTACGCGGGCGTGCCGACGAACTCGTGGGTGCGGGTGAGGCCGGGTGAGTCGGCGAGGCGGGCGATGCCGAAGTCGGTGAGCATCGGGTGCATCTCGCCGTCCGTCTGCTTCAGCAGGACGTTGGCCGGCTTCAGGTCGCGGTGGACGACGCCGTCGGCATGGCTGGCGGAGAGCGCGTCGGCGACCTGCGCGGTGAGCAGAGCGGCGGCAACCGGGGTGAGCGGCCCGTTTTCGCGCAGGTAGCGGTGCAGGTCCGGACCGTCGACGAGATCCATGACGAGAGCCAGCAGCTCGCCCTCGACGACCAGGTCGCGGACCCGGACGATGTTGGGGTGGGTGAGGCGGAGCAGGACCGAGCGCTCGCGCAGGAAGCGCATCACGATGTCGGGGTCGCTCGCCAGCTCCTCCTTGAGGACCTTGATCGCGACGGTCTCGCCGGGCTGTCCGGCCACGGCCGCCTCGGCCCCCGCGGTCTCGCGCTGGCGGGCACGCCAGACGGTGCCCGTGGCGCCGCGGCCGAGGGGCTCCTCGAGGAGGTACTTGCTGCCTACCGGCCGCACGTCATGCGCTCCTAGTTGCTTGCTGGCTGTTCCGACCCACTGTAGTGCCGCGCTCCCGGCACGGGGCTGTCGTCGCCCTGTGGTTCCCATTGCTCCGCCGGTACGTCTTACGTCCCGTCACCGGACCATGTTCGGAGGAAAGACGCTCGACCCGGTCCCATGGTTGCCGCTGCCCGTACGTGACTGATCTCAAGCGGACGGCATTCGATCACCTACAGAGCACCTGTCAGGCATTTTTGGGGGCAGAGCCGACCAATCAAGATCATTTGGCGGCGGGCGGCGGGCGCGTTGTCAGTGGCAGGTGCGAGGATGCGTGCAGTACTGGCCGACGTGCTCGTGTGGCGGTGGGGGAAGTCCGCGGTGGGGGGACCGTGGTGACGGCTTCTGTCCCGGCGTGCGGGCGCCCGCGCGAAGGGACCGCTGACGGCGATGCAGATCCGGCTGACCGTCGTAGACCCGCTGGGCCCGCATGCTTCGGTGGGGGGCCGCGCCGCGAGCTGCGACGTGCTGGTCACCGCACCGGCCGGCACGGCCCTGGCCGCGGTCGCCTCCGCGCTGGCCGCGGCGCTCCCCGGCGGCGAGGGCCCGGGCTCCGGCCAGGTGGTGCTGTACGCGGGTGCGCAACGGCTCGACGCCCAGCGCAGCACCCTGGGCGAGCCGCCGTTGATCGACGGTGCCGTGCTGTGCCTGGGCGCCCCGGGCGAGCCCGACCCGCACACCGAGCCGGCCGACGTCCCCGCCCAGCTCCACGTGGTCGCGGGTCCCGACGCGGGCGGCGTCCACCTGCTGCACGGCGGACAGATCCGGCTCGGCCGCTCCGCCGACGCCGACGTCGCGCTCGACGACCCGGACGTCTCCCGTATGCACTGCGCCGTGACCGTCGGTCCCGACGCCCGCGTCTCGGTCGCCGACCTCGGCTCCACCAACGGCACCACGCTGGACGGCACCCGCGTGGGCGACCGCCCGGTCCGCTTCGCGCCGGGTGCGTTGCTGCGGATCGGCGAGTCGGCCCTGCGGCTCGTGCCGGTGCCTCCGGCGGCCCAGGCGCGGGTGGCGACGACGCCGGACGGGGAGGGGCACGTGCGGCTGTCCGGGGCTCAGGCGTCCCCGTCGGGCGGCGGGGACGGTGACGGCGACGCGGTGATCCACGCGCGCGTGGCGGACGGGGCGGAGGGACACGCGGGCGACACCGGCGGCCGCTCCCGCGCGACCGGGCCGGGCCACGGCGCCGCGACCGGCCCGACCGGACCCGCGCGGGTGGCCGGCAGCACGCCGGGCGGTTCCGCACGTTCGGCCGGTCGTACGGCGGGTGCGGCGGACGCGACCGCGCCGGACACCACGGGCGCCCGCGGCACCGGGACAGACGGGACGACCGGGGCCCGCGGGCGGACCCATCACGCGTACGGCACGTCGGGGTACGACACCTCGGGGTACGACACGGGCGCGGCGCCCGCCGAGCCGCCGCAGGTACCCGGCCAGGGCGGCGCCCCCCGCATCGAGAGCCACGGCACCGGTCCCGCGGGGGGCCTGCCCCGGCGGTCCCCCGCCGGAGGCGAGACGCACGGCGGCGCGCAGGGCGCGGGGGCGTACGCGACGGGCGGGCCCGGTGCGGGAGGGTTCCGCGCTCCGGACCCGGGCACGCCCGGCGAGGACGCCTACGGCACGGTCCCTTCCGCGCCGGGCGCGAGCCGCCCGGGCCCCTCCGGCGCGAGCACGTCAGGCACCGGCACGTCGGGTTTGAGCCCCTCCGGCGCGGGGGCGCCCGACACGGGTTCCTCGGACGGCCGGGGCTCCCGCACGGGCGGGGGCGCAGCCCACGCGGACGCCTCCCATACGGCTCGTACGACCCGTACGAGCGCGGCCGGTGAGGCGGCCCGCCGCTCCGCCGGTGCCCCCGGCCGGGCAGCCGGCGCCGGCCCGGACGACGGCACCGGGCGCAAGGGGACTCCCCTGCGCGGCACCGACGTGCCGCAGGAGGTCCGCAGGCGCGGTGGGATAGGGGCTTGGGCGCGGCGGCTGACCGGCGGGCGCGGCATCGCGCAGGAGGTCACCGCGTCCGGCGCGTACGCGTACGCCGAGGAGGCGGCCGGACCGGCACCGGCTGCCCCGTCCGGCACCTCCCGTGCCCCGGAGACGTGGCCGGACTCCGCATCGCTGCTGCTGACGGCGCTCGGACCGGGACCGCGGCTGTGGGAGCGCGGTCCGGGCCACCCGGAGGCGCTCACCGTGCGGCTCGGTACGGCCGACCGGGTGGCGCCGGGCGGTGCCGCACCGCTGCCCGCGGTCCCGGTCACCGCCGACCTGCGCGAGGTCGGCGCGCTGGGGCTCGCGGGCCCGCGGGAGCGGCTCGCCGGGCTGGCCCGCTCGGTGCTGGCGCAGCTGGCCGCGCTGCACTCCGCCGACACCCTGGAGATCGTCCTGATCAGCGCGGACCGTTCCCGTCCGCTCGCCGAGCGGAGCGCCGAGTGGTCCTGGCTGGGCTGGCTGCCCCAGCTGCGCCCGGGACACGGCCAGGACTGCCGCCTGCTCCTCGCCCACGACCGCGAACAGGCCACGGCCCGCGCCCATGAACTCCTCCGCCGCCTGGAGGACCACGTCTCGGGCGCCGGTTTCGAAGGACGCCCCCCGGCCGCCACGATCCCGGCCCAGGCGTCGGCATCCGCACCGGACTCCCCCCAGAACCCGGGCGCCGCCCGGCACCACCCCTCCTGGGCACGGTCCGACGACGAACCGGACCCCGCCGACGGCTTCACCGGGCCGTACACCGTGGTCGTCGTGGACGGGGACCCCGGCGGGGCCGACGTGCGCGAGGCGGTGGCGCGGCTGGCCCTGGAGGGACCGCGGGCCGGTATCCACGTCGTCTGCCTCGCCGAGACGGCCGCCGCCTCCCCCACGTCCCCGGTGACGCGGACGTACGAGGCGGCCTGCGCGGTGTCGCCGGTGTTCCGGGAGTGCGGTGCCGTGGCCCTGCTCAGCGGCGACGTGGCGACGACCCTGCGGCTGCTGCGCGTCGCCCGCACCGGCGGGGCAGCGGGCGCCCCGGCCACTCCCGCAGGACCGGTCGGTCACGGCACCCTCGGCACGGTGGACGCCGTCTCCCCCGCCTGGGCCGAGCGGTTCGCGCGCGCCCTGGCCCCGCTGCGCACGGACACCGCCGTCGGCGGCGAGCACCACGCGCGCGTGTCCGCACCGCTCCCCCAGACGGCCCGGCTCCTGGACGAACTGGGCCTGGCCCGCGCCACCCCCGCCTCCCTGATGGCCCGTTGGGCCGACGCGGCCGACGACACGGACGCCCTCGGGGGCCGCGCGCACGCGGTGCTGGGCGCCGGTGCGCGCGGCCCCGTCACGGCCGACCTCGCCGCCGAGGGACCGCACCTGCTGATCGAGGGGCCTCCCGGCAGCGGCCGCACCGAGCTGCTGCGGGCCCTGGTCGCCTCGCTGGCCTCAGCCGAACGCCCCGACCGGCTCGGCGTCGTCCTCATGGACGGCCGCGACAGCGTGAGTTCGGGCGGCGCCCACGGCGAGGGCCTGCGCGTGTGTACGGACGTACCGCACGTCACCACGCACCTCACCGCCAACGACCCGGTCGTCATGCGGGAGTTCGCCCAGGCGCTGAGCGCCGAGCTGAAACGGCGTGCCGAGCTGCTCGGGCGGTCGCACTTCGGCGAGTGGCACACCGGGCGCGAGGTGTCGGGCCGGCTGATCGCCCAGCGCGCGCCGACGGCGGGCGGACCCGGCCCGGCGGTGCTGCCGGACAACGGGGACGTCGACTCCCCGCCCAGCTCCACCATGCGGCTGCGCCCCGGCGCCGCCCGTCGCCGGGCGGGCGCCGTACCGCCGCTCCCCCGCCTGGTCGTCGTCGTGGACGACCTCGACGCGCTCGTCACACCCCCGCTGGGCTCGCCCGGGCGGCCCGCCGCGGGGTCGGTGATGCGCGCGCTGGAGGCCGTCGCGCGGGAGGGCGAGCGACTCGGCGTGCACCTCGTGGCCGCCACCGTGCCCGGAGGCCGTACGGACCGCACGGAGCCCGCCCTGCGCGCGACCCTGCGCGTCACCCTGGACGCGCCGGTACCGGGCCCGGACGAACCGACCCCCGGGCGCGGCCGCTTGACCCACCCCGACGGACGCACCACCGCCTTCCAGGGCGGCCGCGTCACGGGCCGCATCCCCCGCACGGCCACCCTGCGCCCCACGGTCGTCCCCCTGGAGTGGCACCGCATGGGCGACCCGCCCACCCGCCGCCCCGTCCGCGAACTGGGCAACGGCCCGACCGACCTGGCCCTGCTGGCCAGCGCGTTGGAACGAGCGACCCGAGAGGTCTCGGCGGCGGAGGTCCCGTCCCTGTTGTAACGCCCGGCACATCTAGTTCTCCTGGTCACCGACGTACAGCCCACGAAGCATGCGCTGAACGTGATGATCACTGAACAGAAGGCCGGTGGACCGCTGGATTGCCGCCCCGACGCGCCAACACTCGGCAGGACCGGACATCGGCGAGGCGAGCCATGCCGACACCCTCTGGGACCGGCAATCCAAGTGAACGTTTGTTCGATACCCCGCTCGTGGCGGCGAACCCGGAGTCAGCCGCTGGGGGCGCCCGTATGCTGGCCGTGTACCACCTGTCGAGGTCACACCGAGACTGCCGGTCGGATGAGGAGGTGAAAGGGAATGAGCGTCGCCATCGACCACACAGGGCCCTGGACCGTCGCCGAGGTCCTCGCCCTGCCGGAAGACCGAACCACACGCTATGAGCTGCTGGGGGAATCCCTCGTCATGTCCCCTGCCCCCGGCGTCCGTCACCAGCGAGCCTCGTTCCGCCTCCACCTCGCCCTGGACGCGGCCGCCAGGGCGGTCGGCGCACCGGTAGAGGTGCTGGAGGGCGTCAATGTCGTCCTGCCGTCGGGACTGGTCGTTCCCGACCTGGTGGTGGCCGACGGCGGCGCGACGGCCGACGACCCCGTCGCCGTCGACATCGACGCGGTACAGCTTGTCGTCGAACTCGTCTCCCCTGGCAACAGCACCATGGACCGCAAGGTCAAGCCCATGCTCTACGCGGAGGCCGCCATCCCGCACTTCTGGCGACTGGAGTTCGACCCCGCGCCGATGCTCGTCGTCTACGAACTGCAGGGCGGCCGCTACGTCGAGCGGACCACCGCACTCGCCGGCGCAACCACTCACCTGGATGCCCCGTTCCCGGTCGCGCTCGACCCGGCCGGACTCACTCGGCAGTAGCTACCGCCTGACGACAGGCAGCCGCTGATGGGCATGCGGATCTCGGGAGGACTGGAGTGACCCCCGGGACTCCGACACCTGGACGCTGGATGTTTCGTCATCCAGGGGAAGTGATCCAAGGTGGCAAAGCGGAAGAACTATCCCGAAGAGTTCAAGCGGGACGCGGTGGATCTCGTGCGTTCCTCGCCGGACCGTTCCCTCACCGATATCGCCCACGGCCTGGGTGTCCATCTGGAGACCCTGCGCAAGTGGGTCCGCGAGGACCGGACCCGCACCCGAACGGCGGACGGCGAGGGTGACGCCGGCATGACCCCTGGCGAGAAGGAAGAGCTCAAGCGCCTGCGGCGGGAGAACGCCCGGCTGAAGGAGGACAACGAGATCCTCCGGAAGGCCGCCGCCTATTTCGCACGGGAGACGACACGGTGATCCGCTTCCGTTTCGTCGACGAGCACCGGAACACCCACAGGGTGAAGCGGATGTGTGACGTTCTCGGATGGGACCGTTCCGGCTACTACACCTGGCACCAGAACAAGGAGGCACGGCAGGAAAAGGCCGATGAGGAAGAGGGCCTGGCCTGTCGGATCCGGGAGATCCACACCGGTTCCCGAGGATCCTACGGGGCCCTGCGGATCACCAGGAAACTCCGCGATCAGGGGCGCGTAGTGAACCGCAAGCGTGTCGCCCGCATCATGCGGGAGCGTGAGATCGTCGGGATAACGCGACGGAAGTCGCGGTCGCTGACGAGACAGGACCGCACGGCGCCGCCGGCGCCGGATCTGATTCTGCGGGACTTCACCGCACCGCTGCCGGGTCTGAAATTCGTCGGGGACATCACCTGCTTGCCGACGGCCGAGGGATGGCTGTATCTGGCGACGGTGATCGATCTGTGCACGCGGGAGGTCGTGGGCTGGTCGATGGCCGACCATATGCGCACCGAACTGGTCGCAGACGCCATCCGGATGGCCCACGCGGGCGGACACACGGCAGGAAAAGCAATCTTTCACTCCGACCGCGGGAACTCGCCCAATACACGTCTCACCAATTCCGTGCCCTGCTGTGCGAGTTGGACATGCGGCAGAGTACAGGACGTACCGGATCGTGTTTCGACAACGCCGCAGCGGAGAGCTTCTTCGCCGTCCTGAAAGCAGAGATCGGTACGACCGTCTGGGAAACCCGAGTACAGGCTCGGCAGGACGTTTTCCGGTGGATCGCAGAACATTACAACCGGGAGCGGATCCACTCGACCATCGGCTACATCACGCCGTACCAGGCGAGGGTCCGCTGCCATCAACGACTGGACCTCGCGGCATAAGACGGAAGTGTCGGCACCTGAGGGGTCACTTCACTTCCTCGGCAAGACCCGAGACAGCACCACCGGTCTGACCCACGTCGGCGCCCGCGAATACGACCCCACCATCGGCCAATTCATCAGCGTCGACGCACTCCTCGAACCGCAGAAGCCGCAGAGCGTCAACGGATACAGCTACGCCCACAACAACCCCATCAGCAAATCCGACCCCAGCGGATTCGGCGTACCGGGATGCCACACCGGCGTCTACCAGCACTGCAACAACGGAGTCCCGACCTCAGAATCCACATACCACCCCGAGCGAGAATCTGAGCCAGTCCTCGCAAATTGGGTTCACGAAGGCTGGACGGGCACTCCCGCCGACATCGACAGTGACGGCTACATCCAATTGCTGCCCAATGTCGCCATTCCTGTCCAGTGGAAAGACACGCAGCAGTTCGTTCAAGCTTTCTACAGCCAGCTCAACGGCCTCACTGGTTACGGAATCAGCAACTTTGCAGACCATCAGGATGTCCCCTACGTTTCTGCCGACATCTATCGAGCGCTACTAGATGCCTGTGATCTCACCGATTGCCCCTCCAAAGACCACTTCATGTGGGCATGGGCAGGTTCAGCGGCCGCTGCGGGATTTTCCGTGGAGGGGCCAGGACGGGGGGTCAGCCGCAGAGCAAAGGCCAGCTCCTGCACGCACAGCTTTGTCGCTGGCACCGAGGTTCAACTTGCCAACGGCGACACCAAACCCATCGAGGATGTCGAGGTTGGTGACAAGGTTGTAGCCACAGAACCCGAAACCGGCGAGACCAACACCTACGAAGTCACCGACACCATCGTCACCAAACATGACAAGCACTTCGTACGGGTTACAGTAGGTGGATCTGACGGCACTGAGGCGCAGGACTCGTTGACCGCAACCACCAGCCATCCTTTCTGGGTTCCGTCCGAGGAAAGCTGGGTTGACGCCGGCAACCTTCGTACTGGCATGACCCTTCGGACACCGAGTGGGCACGCAGTCAAGGTTGAGAGAGTCGACCGCTTCACCGCTCAGCAGGTCACGTACGACCTGACCGTCGGCGACGTGCACACGTACTATGTGCTGGCTGGCGCCACCCCGGTCCTCGTCCACAACTGCAACGTGGCGCTGGGGCAGAAGGCGGAAGGCACCTATTCATGGGCGGACGGTGAGGGGTTCAAGCACTTTGGCGACTATGCTCCTGACGCATGGCAGGGCCCAGTGGAGAACGCGATCCGGGACTCGTCGGTGACGCTTCACGTAAATCTCCGCGGCTTGGGAAACTTCACTGAATCGGCGAAGGCCGGGCTCCAGCCAGGAGCGTACGCCACTGATATGGAGATGGGTTGGATCGCCAGAGCTGTCGGTAATGGCGAACGGTCATGGTCCTCCATTAACTTCTATCGACCGAACGCGAAGGGGGCTCTTGAAAGAGTCGATGTCGCGGAACCAGATTGGGCGAGCTTCGGTAGGCTCCGGCCCTTCATATCGGATGCAGGGAAGTTCTGTGGCTGCTAGCAAAGCGAACCGAAGGGGGTTCACGAGCATGGATTCGCTTGACCCTGGTCTCTACCCAGACCTCTTCGCTGCGGGCGGCCTCATCTCGGCGATGGAGCTAGCGTCGGCAAAGAAAGATCTCGACCTGGGACGGCTCTACAGTCACTACGCATCGGGACCTGGCCTGCTAGCCACGGCTGAGCTGGATTCGAGTCGCGGAAGGGCTTCTATTCAGCTCAGTAGCCAAAGCAGGACCTTCTACGTAGCAATCCAGGGGCAGGGATTCACGTGGGCTGAGGGTGCCACTGATGATCTAGGCGATCTGATCGAGGCATTGACTGCATGGCGGGATGGCATTTCGGTGGATGACTTCGCTGAAAGGTTCCCATTCATGATGCCGGGGCGGCTCGCGAGAGCCCACGAGTCGGGAGACTCGGTACCCGCTCAGTGGAATTGGTTGCGGACTGCTGAGGAGTTCTCCGAGGAGAGCCCGCTTGTGGAAGCGGCCTACGCAGATGGTCGGTTCGGCTGTTCCTTCCCAACTCTC
The DNA here is from genome assembly GCF_044591655.1 of Streptomyces sp. BBFR51. Lineage (NCBI taxonomy): Bacteria > Bacillati > Actinomycetota > Actinomycetes > Kitasatosporales > Streptomycetaceae > Streptomyces > Streptomyces sp. BBFR51. The sequence goes on from NZ_CP172448.1 coordinate 3,393,162, forward strand.
AGCCATGGAACGCTACGGCTTAGATCGGTGCGCCGAGAGCAAGGGGCCCAGGAAGTGAGCATTACTCCACTTTCTGGAGGTTCCTACCGTGTGGAGAATCCTCGATTGCTCGACCCGACGGTCGTAGATTCTTTGAGGGAGGCTCTTACTATGGCTTCTGAAGCTCTCGCGAGTAACGAATGACACGTTCACTTCAGTAAATGAGGAGCCCCGCCGACCTTGGTCCGGCGGGGCTCCTGAGCTGGGTGACGGCAGTAGTTGACGCTGAGGTTGAAAGAGTGGGGTGACAGCGGGCGTTGGCGGTGCTACATCCTCGTCATGAGGTACGCGGATGGCGGCGGTCTGACCGCCGCGGGCCGGGCGAAACGTGAAGCAGTGCGCTTCGAGGCTGCAGAGATGTTCGAGCGAGGGGTGCGGCCGCCAGAGGTGGCCCGCCGGTTACGGGTGTCGCGGAAGTCGGCGTACGCCTGGCATGCCGCCTGGTGTCAGGGTGGCAGAACGGCTCTGGCGTCCAAGGGGGCGGGCGGCTTCCCGAGTCAGCTCAGCGACGGCCAGACAGAGCGCCTGCAGGTCGAGTTGGGGGCCGGCCCGGCCGCGCACGGCTGGACGGAGGACCAGCGGTGGACTCTTGCCAGGGTCGCGGAGCTGATCCACTGCCTGTTCGGCTATCGGTACACCCCGCGCGGGGTGTCGTATCTGCTGCACCGACTGGGCTGGTCGCCGCAAGTGCCCACGCACCGGGCGGCAGAGCGGGACGAACGGGCCGTCACCCGGTGGCGGACGGAGCAGTGGTCACGGGTAAGAGGTCGGCCCAGCTCCTGGGCGCGTGGATCGTCTTCGAGTTGCGCCGTGAGGCGCTGTGATTCGTGTGGAGGTGAGAGACCTTCACCGCCGACCTGTCGTAGCAGGGAGGTGGAGCTGAGGGCAGCCTGATCCGGGTGATGACGGAGAGGGCGGGAGCGGCCCTGACAAAGCCGGAACGTGCCAGTACTGCCAGATGGTGCGGGTCCGGCGAGCGGGATGGAGAGGAGTACGCGAGGAACCGGCGTCTTTACGTCTCTTAACGACTACACCGGCTCGAGACCTGGTGGATCTGGGCCGGAAGCGGTGCGCACTTGCTGCCCAAGGGCGGCGGGGAACTCCTTGGCCGGTATTTCGAAGCCGTTCGGGAGGCGACGAGGAAGGTCTACGGCGTACTCGTGGCGATGCCGCAGGGACACAGTCGGGCTCCTACTCCAACGAGCGAATCGCAGTGAACACGGGAACCACCCGTTCTCAACTCCCTGTCGTGCATGGCCAGTGCTCGGCTGGGGATAGGCGCATCGACCGCCGAACGGTCCGGGTGGGGCGGAGCCGCCGTAGTACTCCGAGCCGGGGAGAGCCCGCGCACATGGGGAAGGGCGGCAGCGGTATCGAGAGGGGAAGGAGACTGCAATGCCGGAAGACGCGCCGTTGAACAGCGGCGCTCTGCTGGAGGCGGACCTGGTGGGTCCACGCCAGCGGGTATCGGAGATGCAGGCCAAGCTTCACCGTTGGGCGGCAGCCGATCCCGGCCGCCGGTTCGATGATTTGTTCAACCTCGTGCACGACCCGGCGACGCTGATTGCGGCGTTCGACCGGGTCGCCGGCAACCGGGGTGCCCGCACTCCCGGCGTGGACGGCCTGACGGCCGCCGATGTCGAGGAGCGATTCGGGGTCCCCGGATTCCTGGATGACCTACGGGCCCAGCTCAGGCAGGGCTTGTTTCGTCCGCTACCGGTGCGGGAGCGCAAGATTCCCAAAACGGGTGGGTCGGGGAAGGTTCGGCGGCTGGGGATTCCCGTGATCGCCGACCGGGTCGTCCAGGCCGCGCTGAAGCTGGTGCTGGAGCCGATCTTCGAGGCCGACTTCAAGCCGGTCTCCTACGGGTTCCGGCCCAAGCGGCGGGCTCAGGACGCGATTGCCGAGATCCACTTCTATGGCACTCACGGCTATCGGTGGGTGCTGGACGCGGACATCGCGGCGTGCTTCGACGAGATCGACCACGTCGCGCTGATGGACCGTGTCCGGAGCCGGGTCAAGGACAAGCGGGTGCTGACGCTGGTGAAGGCGTTCCTGAAGGCCGGGCTCCTCACGGAGCTCGGGGAACATCAGGAGACCTTCACCGGGACGCCGCAAGGGGGCATCATCTCTCCTCTGCTGGCGAACATTGCCCTGTCGGTGCTCGATGAGCACCTGCACCGGGCATGGGAGCCGGGCGGGGAACTGTCCACCAGCGGTCGGCGCGAACGGCGGAGTGCCAACGGCCTGCCCTCGTGGCGGCTGGTCCGCTACGCGGACGACTTCGTCGTCCTGGTCAAAGGGACCAGGCAGGACACCGAGGCACTGCGCGAGGAGATCGCCCAGGGTCTCGCACCGATGGGGTTGCGGCTTTCGGAAGCCAAGACCCAACTGGTGCACCTCGGCGAGGGGTTCGACTTCCTGGGGTTCCACATCCAGTGGCGCCGCAAGCGCGGAACGGACAAGTGGTACGTCTACACCTTCATCGCCGACCGGCCCGTCCGGTCAGTGAAGGCGAAGATCCGTACCCTCACCCACAGAACGTCGCAGCAGGACGGTGAAGAACCGCCTACGCAGCATCCAACGCCGACCAGAGGTCCTCGACGGCTTTATCGCCGGGACCGGACTGAGGCTGGAGCCCCCGTAACTCTGTCACCTCGCCCTTTCAACCTCAGCGGCAACGTCAGCGGACGACGGCTGCGTTGGGTGGGTCATCGGAGGCGTCGGTCGGGCCGAGGATGCTGCCGAGGGTCTCGATGGCCTGGCGTTGGAGGCGGAGTCGTACGTGGGCGTAGACGCCGGCGGTGACGCCGATGTGGGCGTGGCCGAGGAGTTCCTTGATGACGACGAGGTCGACGCCTTGTTCCAGGAGCAGGGTGGCGGTCGAGTGCCGGAGGTCGTGGAAGCGGATCGTCCGCAGTTCCGCGCCGTGGAGGAGGCGGCGGAAGCTGCGGGTGAGGTTGGTGGGGTCGAGCGGCTTGCCCTTCGGGGTGGTGAAGACTAGTCCGTCGTCCGTCCAGCTCGTTCCGGCCGTCTGGCGTTCTTCCTGTTGCCGTTCCTGATGGGCCTTGAGGGAGCTGAGGCACTCGGTGGGGAGGGCGATGCGCCGCTCGGAGGCCAGGGTCTTGGTGTGCAGGACGGTCAGGCCCTGGCTGCGGGTGCGCTGGAGGGAGCGATGGATGCTGGCGGTGCCGCCGTCAAGGTCGAGGTCTTCCCAGTGGAGGCCGAGAAGTTCGCCCTTCCGGAGTCCGGTGCGCAGGGCGAGTTCGTACAGGGCGTGGAGCCGGTCGCCGTTGGCCGCGTGGAGCAGTCGCTGGGCTTCGGTGGCGGTGAGGGGCTGGAAGCGCCGGGGGGGGCGGGGCGTGGTCGTCTTGACGTTCCGGGCGACGTTGCGGGGAAGTTCGTCCTCGCGGACGGCGTGTTCCAGGGCCGACTTGAGTACCGCGTGGACGTACGTGACGGTCAGCGGCGAGAGCCGCTTCCCGCAGCACTGGCCGATGGCGCAGCAGGACCGACGGACGGAGTCCCGGTCCCGGGCGCAGCACTGGCAGGTGGTGCGGAGCCCGTCGAGGAAGGTGCGGACGTCGCGGGTGGTGAGCCGGGCGAGCTTCTTGGCGCCGATACCGGGGTTGAGGTGGAGGCGGCGTAGCGGGTGTGGGTGTTCTCCCGGAGGTGATGGACGGCGACGCCGTCCAGCCAGTACGTGAGGTAGGCGCTCACGGTGCTGTCGGCTGCGGCGACGGGAAGGCCGCGGTTGCTAGCGGCGATCTTCTCGGTGAGCTTGGTCATCGCGCCTTTACGGGTAGCGCCGTAGACGCGGACGCGCTTGCGGGTGTTGCCGGGGGCCAGCACGTATCCGGCGGCTTCCCAGCGTCCGTCCTTGCGCTGGTAGACGGTTCCGTCTCCGTTCGCACGGGTGCGGGAGCGGCGGGACGGAGCGGGGTGGGCTGCGGTCATCAGGCGGCTTCCTGTGCGAGGCGGGTGCGGATGAAGTCGGTGAGGGCTTGGGTGGGGATGCGGCGGGCGCGGCCGAGGGTGATCGAGGCGAGCTGGCCGGTGCGGATGAGGTCGTAGACGGTGGAGCGGCCGAGCTGGAGGCGGGCCATGACCTGGGGCACCGTGAGCAGATCCAGGGCCGGGGCCACCTCCTTGCGGAGGGCGGCGAGCGGGGGCGAGGTCATCAGCAACCCCCTTCGGCCGTGAACTGCCGTTCCAGTTCCTTGCGATGCCAGACACCGGCGGCGAGGAGAGCCGCCCCGGGGCTGTAGCCGGAGCCGAGGTAGTCCCAGCGGCCGACGACGAGCGTGGTCGTCGGGTCGGACTCGGGCAGGCCGGCGTGGGCACGGGCCTGTTCGTGCGCCAGGTGCGCCAGGTGCGGCGGGCTTCGCGGAGCGCGCCGAGGGTGGTGGAGTAGCTGCGGGACTTGGTGGAGAAATGGCCCCGGAAGCCGAGCATGTGCGCCCGCTTCCAGAGCTTGAGGTGGGCGAACTCCGGCAACCGGCCCAGCTCCCAGCAGGTGCGGATCATCTGCCGGACGTGCCGGGCGACGGGGAGCCGGGTCAGCGGGCGGGCCTGTCCGGTCCCCTCGCACGCGGTGCACCGGAGCGGCGTTCCGTGGGGCAGAAGAGTGGCGCCGCGTCCCTGACAGGGGCGGCAGAGGAGGGTGTGGTCGAGGGTGCCGGAGGCGTCGTCGGACTTGGTGGCGTACTTCGCCACGTAGGCGGCCACGGCCTGGTCGGTGAGTTCGGCGTCGGTGCCGAAGGAGGCAATCTCGCGCACGTCGAACTGTTCGCCCCAGCCGAGTTCGCGATCCCCGGCCGCATCCGACTCAACCGTGACGCGGACCCGTGCTGCGGCTGCGCGGGCGGCCTTGGTGAGCACGGTGATGGTGGCGTACGGCGGCGGGGGCGCGGTGTTGCCGTCGGGGCCATCGAGTCGGATGACGGCGTGGAAGTGGACCAGGCCGCGCTGCTGGTACTCGGCGACCTTCGCGAAAGACACCCGCAGGACCGCGCGGGCGGCCTTCTGGGTCATGCCGAGCCCGGCGGCGATCTCGCGGCGCAGGTACGCGGTGAAGCGGGCCCACAGGGCGGAGGCGTGGGCGTTGAACAAAACCGCGCCTTCGTAGTCGTACGTCCCGGGGTTGAGCGGCGTCCCGATCAGGGCGTCGTTAAGTTCGTGGAGCTTGTGGCAGCGGCAGGGCTGGATGTCGCCGCCGGGGGTGGTGAGGCGGTTGTGGACGGGACCGAAAGATGGCGGGGTGAGGGTGATGAAGACGCGGGGGTGGGTGCGGACGGTGTCGGGCACGGTCTTGCCGCCAGAGAGGCCGGCGCGGATGAGGTGGTAGGTGTCGGCGGCGTAGAGGCGGGAGCAGGCCGGGCAGCGGGAGGCACGGCGGTTGCCGCACGCGGTGAGCAGGCCGGGCAGCGGGAGGCACGGCGGTTGCCGCACGCGGTGAGCAGGCTGCCCGTCGGCTCGTCCGACGTGTTGTAGGTACGCAGCACCTCACCGGTCGTGGTGTCGACGGTCGTGGTCTGCCCGGTCAGGCGGACGGGTTCGGTGCAGCCGCCGAGGTGTTCGATCTGCTGTTGTGCGCGGTCGAAGTCGGGGTGGTTGACGAGGTGGAGCAGGTCCCGTACGGCGGGGCTTGCCACGTCGCGCAGGTCCAGGGTGACCATTCGGGGCGTGTCCCTTCTGTTCGGGTGGGTGGCCCTGAGCAGCAACCAGCCGAGCTGGAAGGCATGTTGGTGCTGCTCGGGGCATGACGGACCAGGCCCAGGGGCGGGCGTGGGTTCAGCGAGGAGGATGCGACCAGGCGGGCCGGTGCTCAGAGTTGAGCGAGTGCGGCGGTGGCCACTGGCAGGGCGACGCCCATGCGCGTGCCCAGGTGGGCGGCGCTGATCGGCGTTCCGTGCTCGGCGCGGTGGGTGTCCGCGATGCGCCGGGCCGCGTCCAGCAGGGCGGCCGGAATGGCCGGGCCGGAAGCGGGTCGGCCCGTCATGGTGACGATGACCGGCGGAGGCGGAGTGGCGACGGTGTCCGGGGCGGGCGTCGGAAGTGTCGATGCGGGTGACGGTGCGACGCCGGGCACCGGCTCGGTGACGAGGGTTGCGGCGGTGGCTTCCAGGGGCGGAGTGGGGCGGGTGAAGGTGTGGAACTGGGTGAGGAAGGCGGGGCCGACGTGGCCCCAGCCGAGCAGCAGGAGCGGGGCGACGGTGTCCAGGCAGGTCCGTCCGTAGCGTCCGGCCAGCAGCGGTTCGGCGGTGTTCAGGGCGAGGGTGAGCAGGCCGCACAGGTGCAGCAGCCGGGCGCCGGCCTTCAGCTCCTCCTTGGGGACGCGACCACCTCGCGGCTCCCGACCTCCGGCAGCGGCTCGCCCTCGAGCGCGTAGTCGGCGACCACGCCGGTCGCGGAGGTCTTCGAACCGTCGAGGACCGCCGCGACGGGCTCGTCGCGCAGGGGCCGGGGAAGGCGAACACGGCCCCGGGGAGCGAGTCGAGGTCTGTGGGGGTCGGGTTCGCGTCGGTGGCCAAGCGGCCACACTACCGGCGTGGATGCAGGCCGGTATGCCGGGGCGAGGGCCCGGATTGGACACTCCGTCCCGGCAACACGCCGACTCGAGCGTCGTTTTGGCGGGACGAACTGTCCAATCGTCCCCTGCACACGCAGCGCCGGGCGTCGAACCCGTCAGTTCCCCCGCATAGCCAGCCCCTGCTGCGTCAGTCCGCGCTGTTTCCTGATGCGGGCGATGCGAGCGCCGACGTGCTCCTCGATGCTCTGCGACACGGCGAACTCCGTTCTGCGGCAACACTCAGACGGTACTCCCGACGCAAGACCCTGGATCGACTGAACGGCGACGGTCCCGGTGGCCACGGGTCCCGCACCCGTCGACCCAACCTCAGAGCACACCGTTACCGGTCACGACGCGGTCACGATCTCCGTGTCGACCGCGGACGCGCTCTTGCCGCCCTCACCCCCCTGGCGTACACCAGAGCGCACGGGACAGCGCCGGACGTTCGACGAGGAACGAAGAACGGGGCAGTGATGCGCACGAGCAGCACCATGCGGAGTCGCAAGACCCGCGGCAGGACCCTCAGCAGGACCACCCGGGCCGCCGCCACCCTCGCCGCGGGAGCGCTCGCGCTCTCGCTCACCGCGTGCGGCGGGGACGACGACAACGGCGGCGGCGACAGCGGCGACAAGGGCGGCGGCGACAAGGAGCCGACCGCTACCGTCACCCTGCCGAAGCTGGACGGCGAGAGCCTGGAGGTCGCCGCCGTCTGGACCGGCACGGAGCAGGAGAACTTCAAGAAGGTCCTGGCCGAGTTCGAGAAACTCACCGGCGCCAAGGTGACCTTCGTGCCCGCCCAGGACCCCATCATCAACTTCCTCGGCTCGAAGATCGCGGGCGGCGCTCCGCCGGACGTGGCGCTGCTCCCGCAGCCCGGCGCCATCAAGCAGGCCGTCGACAAGGGCTGGGCCAAGCCGCTGGGCGCCGAGGCGACCAAGGAGCTCGGCGAGAACTACTCGCAGGGCTGGCAGGACATCGGCAAGGTCGGCGGCAAGCAGTACGGCGTGTACTACAAGGCCGCCAACAAGTCGCTGATCTGGTACAACGCGCAGGTCTTCGAGAACGCGGGCGCCGCCGAACCCAAGACCTGGGACGAGTTGCTCACCAGCGCCCAGACGATCTACGACTCGGGTGTCACGCCGTTCTCCGTCGGCGGCGCGGACGGCTGGACGCTCACCGACTGGTTCGAGAACGTCTACCTCTCGCAGGCGGGCCCGGAGAAGTACGACCAGCTCGCCAAGCACGAGATCAAGTGGACGGACCCGTCCGTCAAGGAGGCGCTGACCACCCTCGCCGAGGTCTGGGGCAAGAAGGACTACGTCGCGGGCGGCGCGTCCGGCGCGCTCCAGACGGAGTTCCCGGCCTCGGTGACGCAGACCTTCACCGGCGGCGACCAGCCCAAGGCGGGCATGGTCTACGAGGGCGACTTCGTCCAGGTCAACATCGGTGAGACGAAGGCGAAGGTCGGCACGGACGCGAAGGTGTTCCCGTTCCCGGCCGTCGGCGACACCGCGCCGGTGGTGTCCGGCGGCGACGCGGCCGTGATCTTCAAGGACTCCAAGGCGGCGCAGGCGCTGGCCACCTGGCTGGCCTCCCCGGACGCGGCGGCCATCCAGGCGAAGCTGGGCGGCTTCCTCTCGCCGAACAAGGCCGTCGACACGTCGGCGTATCCGAACGAGGTGCAGAAGAAGATCGCCGACGCGCTGATCGCGGCCGGCGACGACTTCCGCTTCGACATGTCGGACCAGGCCCCGCAGGCCTTCGGCGGCACCCCCGGCAAGGGCGAGTGGAAGGCGTTGCAGGACTTCCTGAAGAACCCGAAGGACGTCGCCGGCGCCCAGGAGAAGCTGGAGGCGGACGCGGCTGCCGCCTACGGAGGCTGACGCGATGACGTCGGCCACGGCGGCAGGGACCGCGTCGGGCCCTGCCGCCCCCAAGTCGCCCAAGTCCCGCAAGAGCGTGACCGGCACCCGTAAGTCCGTGGCGGCCCTGTTCCTGCTGCCCGCCCTGGTGCTGCTCGGCGCGCTGGTGGTCTACCCGATCGGGTACTCGCTGATCCGCAGCTTCTACGACCAGTCCGGCGACTCCTTCGCCGGATTCGACAACTACGAGGCACTGTTCACCGACGACGGCATCCGCACCGCCCTGAAGAACAACATCATCTGGGTGGTGTTCGCGCCGACGGTCGCCACCGCCCTCGGTCTGATCTTCGCGGTACTGACCGAACGGATCCGCTGGGGCACGGCGTTCAAGCTGGTCGTCTTCATGCCGATGGCGATCTCGATGCTGGCGGCCGGCATCATCTTCCGCCTGGTGTACGACCAGGACCCGGACAAGGGCGTCGCGAACGCGGTGTGGGTCGGGGTGCACGACACGTTCGCCGAGTCGTCCGCGTTCCCGAAGGCGCACCCGGGCCGCGAGTCGCCGCTGGAGCCGGCCGGCGGGGGCGCGTTCATCACCAGGCAGCCGGTCGGCCTCGGCACTCCGGTCGTCCTGCCCCTCGTCGGCGTCGCCCCCGACCTGATGCCCGACGGCGCGCAGAAGGCCGTACCCGCCGAGCCCGAGGACGGGAAGGTCACCGGCACCACCTGGCAGGACTTCACCCGCGGCAAGGGCGTCGGGAAGCTGGGCGGCGTCGACGCGGCCGAGCTGGGCTACGCCGGGATGAAGATCGAGGCCGTCAAGGACGGCGAGGTCGTCGCGTCGACCACGGCGGCCGGGGACGGCACCTTCACACTCCCCGCAGCGGCCGACGGGGCGCTGCTCAGACTGCCCGCCGACAACTTCAAGGAGCCGTACAACGGCCTGAACTGGCTCGGCCCCTCCCTCGTCACCCCGGCGATCATCGGATCGTACGTGTGGATGTGGGCGGGCTTCGCGATGGTGCTGATCGCGGCGGGGCTGGCCGGGATGCCCAGGGAACTCCTCGAGGCCGCCCGGGTCGACGGTGCCAACGAGTGGCAGGTCTTCCGACGGGTCACGGTGCCGCTCCTCGCACCGGTCCTCGCGGTCGTGGTCGTCACCCTGATGATCAACGTGCTGAAGGTCTTCGACCTGGTGTTCATCATCGCCCCCGGCTCCTCCCAGGACGACGCGAACGTGCTCGCCCTGGAGCTGTACCGCAAGGGCTTCGCCTCCGACCAGCCGGGCATCGCCAGCGCCATCGCGGTGTTCCTGCTCCTGCTGGTCATCCCGGTGATGTGGTTCAACGTACGGCGACTGCGGCGGGAGGTGCGGCGATGACCGCGCAGGCGGGTTCCCTCACCGAGCCGGTGGTGCCGTCGCCGCCGCCCGAAACGGCCGTCAAGGCGAAGCGGTCCCTGGGGTCGCGGATCACCGAAGGTCTCAGCGGCGGTCTGGTCCGGGTGTTCCTGATCGTGGTGGGCCTGTTCTGGCTGGTCCCGACGATCGGGCTGCTGCTGTCCTCGCTGCGCACGCCCGAGGACATGGCGGCGAGCGGCTGGTGGGAGGTCTTCACCAAGCCGTCCCAGCTGACCTTCCAGAGCTACGAGGAACTGCTGAAGAACGGCGACATCACCTCCTCCCTGCTCAACACCGTGATGATCACGGTCCCGGCGACCGTCCTGGTCGTGGTCATCGGCTCGCTCGCCGGGTACGCCTTCGCCTGGATGGACTTCCCGGGCCGCGACTGGTGGTTCCTGGCCGTGGTCGGGCTGCTCGTCGTCCCCGTGCAGGTCGCCCTGATCCCGATCGCCGAACTCTTCGGCAAGATAGGCCTGTTCGGCTCGGTGCTCGGCGTGATCCTCTTCCACGTCGGCTTCGGACTGCCCTTCGCGGTGTTCCTGCTGCGGAACTTCTTCGCGGAGATCCCGCGGGAGCTGCTGGAGGCGGCCCGGCTGGACGGCGCGGGTGAACTGCGGCTGTTCGTGCGGGTCGTGATGCCGCTGGGCGGGCCCGCGATCGCCAGCCTCGGCATCTTCCAGTTCCTGTGGGTGTGGAACGACATGCTGGTCGCGCTGATCTTCTCGGACTCCGGGAGCCAGCCGATCACGGTCGCCCTGCAGACCCAGGTACGGCAGTTCGGCAACAACATCGACGTCCTGGCGCCGGGAGCGTTCATCTCCATGGTGATCCCGCTGGCCGTGTTCTTCGCGTTCCAGCGGCAGTTCGTCTCCGGCGTGATGGCGGGAGCCGTCAAGTAATCGGCAAGTAGTCGTCGCGACACCACCCTTGAGGGGGCGGACCGGTCACCGGTTCGCCCCCTCATCCGTATGGGCAGGACGTCCCCCGAATGCCGCAGGGGCCGTAACCAAGTCACTCCATTGGCCGTTGCCGGGCCGAACGCCCGCACCGACCCCGCCGACCCATGGATGTCCCCGTGCCCAGGTTCAGTGTCATCGTTCCCGCGTACCAGGTTCAGGCGTATCTGCACGCGTGCCTGGAGTCGGTGCTGTCCCAGTCGTACCCCGACCTCGAAGTGATCGTGGTCGACGACTGCTCGCCGGACGCCTGCGGGGCGATCGCCGACGAGTTCGCGGCCCGCGACCCGCGCGTACGCGCCGTGCACCTGCCGGACAACCAGGGCCTCGGCCCGGCCCGCAACGCCGGCCTCGAACGGGCGGGCGGCGACTACCTGGTCTTCCTCGACGGCGACGACACCCTCGCCCCGGGCGCGCTCGGTGCCGTGGCCGACCGGATCAAGGAGACCGGGGAGCCCGACGTCCTGGTCTACGACTACGCGCGCACGTACTGGACCGGCGAGACCGTCCGCAACCAGGCCGCCGCGCACCTCACCGAGCAGGGCCCGGCCCCGTTCCGGCTGACCGACCGGCCGGGGCTGCTGAAGCTGCTGATGGTGGCCTGGAACAAGGCGGTGCGCCGGGAGTTCGCCGAGCGCGAGGGCCTCACCTTCCCGCCCGGCTACTACGAGGACACCCCGTGGACGTACCCGGTCCTGATGACGGCGCAGTCCGTCGCCACCCTTGACCGGGTCTGCGTCCACTACCGGCAGCGCCGGCAAGGCAGCATCCTGGGCACGCCGAGCGTGCGGCACCTGGACGTCTTCGACCAGTACGACCGCGTCTTCGCGTTCCTGGAGTCGCGCCTGCAGTCGCACCCGGAGTCGCACCCGGAGCTGTCCCGCTGGCGCCCGGTCCTGTACCGCCGCATGGCCGACCACCTGACGACGGTGTACACCCGCCCCGACCGCCTCCCGCGTTCCCTGCGCGCCGAGTTCCTGCGCCGCGCCCGCGTCCACTGCCGCCGCTACCGGGTCCCCGGCGCCCCGGCCCCGCTGCCCGTCCGGCTGCGCCACGCCCTGCTCCGCCTCGGCCTGCGCCGCACCTACACAGCCCTGCGCCTCGCGTCCGCCCTGCGCCGCCGTACGGCGAACGGCACCACGGCGCTGCTGCACGCCGCGCGGACCGTCGCCCTCCGCCTGCACTACCGCGTCCAGCGCTGTCTGCCGCTGCGCGCCGACCGTGCCGTCTTCGCCGTCGAGGGGAACCGCGGGTACGCCGGCGACCCGGGCGCGCTGGAGGAGGCCTTCCGCCGCCTCGCGCCGCACGTGCGCACGGCGTGGGCCGCCGGCCGGGAGCACCACCACACCGTCCCGCCCGGCACCCGCCGCCTGACCCCCGGCACGGCCGCCCACTGGACGGCCCTGGCCCGCTCCCGCTACCTGGTGCGCGACTCGGCCTTCGACGCGGGCCTGCTCAGGCGCCGGGGCCAGATCCTGGTGCAGACGCAGAACGGGACGCCCCTCAAGCACATGGGCCTGGACCTCCAGGAGCGCCCGGCCGCGGCGCGCGGCACCGACTTCGCCCGGCTGCTGCGCGACGTCGACTCCTGGGACTACGTGGTCTCCGCCAACCTCCACTCCACCCTGACCTGGGAACGCGTCCACCCCGGCGGCTGGACCACCCTGGAGTACGGCCAGCCGCGCACCGACGTCCTCCAGCGGGCGACGGCGGCGGACGTGGCCCGGCTGCGGGAGACCCTCGGCATCCCCGAGGGCACCGTCGCGATCCTGTACGCGCCCACCCACCGCGACTACCGGCGCACCCAGCGCACCGCCCTCGACCTGGAGCGCGTCGTGCGCCGGCTCGGCCCGCGCTTCATGGTGCTGGCCCGCGCCCACCCCCGCCACGGCGGTCCGCTCGCCCGTTCCGGGGGCCGGGTCCTCGACGTGAGCGACCACCCGCACGTGGAGTCGCTCTGCCTGGCCTCGGACGCCCTAGTCACCGACTACTCGGCACTGATGTTCGACTACGCGGGCCTGGACCGCCCGATCGTGATCCACGCCGACGAGCCGGAGGCGTACGAGGCGGCCCGCGGCACCTACTTCGACCTGGGCTCCTGCCCGCCGGGCGCGATCGCGCGGGACGAGGACGAGCTGATCGGCGTCTTCGCCGGCGGCGACTGGCACGGGGCCCGCTCGGCCCGGCTCAGGGCGGCCTTCCGCGAGCGGTTCTGCCCGTACGACGACGGCCGCGCCGCCGAGCGCGTCGTACGCCGGGTCGTCCTGGGCGAGCGTGACCTCCCGCCCGTCGTCCCGCTCGCCGCGCGCCGTCCCGCGCCCTCGGCCGCCGCGTCCCTGGTCCGCGCCCCGCTGGCGACGGTGCCGCAACCCGCGGGGCCCCGCACCGTCACCGACAGCCGCTGACCGCCGTTTGTCCACTGGGAGTTCGCATGCCCCGCAGTTCGTCGCGGCCCACGCCGACCCGGCCGTCCACCTGGCGGCCGACGGGACGGCCGGGCCGACGTCGGGACCCGGCGGGGGGCTCCCGTCCGACCAGGACAAGCAGTACAAACAGGACACGGCTCACGAGAGAAAGAGCAGTATGCCCCGCTTCAGTATCATCGTCCCGTCCCATGGGGTCGCGGGGCGGCTCTCCCAGGCACTGGACTCGGTCCTCACCCAGTCCTTCGGCGACTTCGAGCTGATCCCGGTCTGCGACGGCCCGGGCTCCACGGCGGCGGACGTCGCCGCCGAGCGCGCCGAGCGGGACTCCCGGGTGACGCCCGTGCACTCGCCGCCGGAGGCCGGGCTGGCCGGGGCGCGCAACACCGGGATGCGGGCGGCGACCGGCGCGTACCTGCTGTTCCTCGACGGCGACGACGCCCTCGTCCCGGGCGCGCTGGCGGCGCTGGACGCGCGGCTGGCGGAGACCGGCGGGGTGGACGTGCTGTATTTCGAGTACGAGCGCGTGCCCTGGTGGGAGGGCGAGGTCACCAACCCGGCCGCCCCGCTGCTGGCGAGGACCCCGGACGGCGCCTTCGCCCCCGACCGCGCCCCGCACCTGACGGGCGTGCAGCTGCCCGGGTGGAGCGCGGTCCACCGCCGTACCTTCCTCGCCGAGCGGCGCCTGGACTTCCCCGACGGGCATTTCACGGACGTCGGTTTCGGCGCCCTGGTCGCGGCGCGCGCCGAACGCGTGGCGGTGCTGCGCTCCGTGGTCGTACGGCATCTGGTGCGCCGCCAGGGCAACCGGCTGAACCTGCCGGGCGAGCACCACGCGGAACTGCTCGACCAGGCCGAACTGGCGCTCGCGCACGCCGCCGAGCGGGGTCTGCCGGCCGCGCGGCGCGAACCGCTGTTCGAGCAGCTCTTCGCCGCGATCCTGAAGACGGCCACCCACCCCCGGCGCCTGACCCGCCGGGGACGCCGTGCCTTCTACCGCCGGGCGAGCCGCCTCTACCGCCGCCACCGGCCCGCCGGTTTCCGGCCGCCGGGCGGACGGCTCGGTGTGCAGTACCGGCTGCTGGCGTCCGGGTCGTACACCGGCTTCCGCGCGCTGCGCGCCGCCAACCGGGCGGCCACCGGGGTGCTGCGGCGCCTGCCGTGGCCGCGGGGACTGCGCACCCGCCTGCTGTACCGCCGCCACCTGCGCCGCCCGCTGGACGCGAACCTCGTCGTGTACTGCGCCTACTGGGGCCGCGGCTACGCCTGCAACCCGGCCGCGATCCACGCCAGGGCCCGTGAACTCGCCCCGCACCTGCGGTCGGTGTTCCTGGTCGAGCCGGACCAGGCGCACACCGTGCCGCAGGGCGTCGACCACGCCGTCATCGGCAGCCGGCGCTACTGGGAGGTGCTGGCCCGCGCCAAGTACCTCGTCAACAACGCCAACTTCGCCGAGGGCGTCGTCAAACGCCCCGGCAGCGTGCACGTGCAGACCCAGCACGGCACCCCGCTGAAGACGATGGGCGTGGACCAGTCGACGTATCCGGTGGTGGCCGCCGCCACCGGCAGCTTCACCAAGCTCCTCGGCCGCGTGGACCGCTGGGACTACAACCTGTCCGCCAACCGCCACTCCACCCGGATGTGGGAGCGCGCCTTCCCGGGCTCCTACGAGCACCTGGAGTACGGCTATCCGCGCAACGACGTGTACTGCACGGCGAGTGCCGAGGACGTGGCCCGCGTCCGGCGCGAACTGGGCGTTCCGGAGGGGAAGACGGCGGTCCTGTACGCGCCCACGCACCGGGACTACGAGACCGGTTACGGCGCGGGCGGCCTGGACCTGGAGGCGTTCTGCGAGGCGGCCGGCGAGGACGTGGTGGTGCTGCTGCGCGCCCACTACTTCTACGACCGGGGCGGGCAGCGGGAACGCACCGGCCGGATCATCGACGTCACCGGGCACCGTTCCTCCGAGGACGTGTGCCTGGCGGCGGACGCGCTGGTCACCGACTACTCGTCGATCATGTTCGACTACGCCAACCTGGACCGTCCGATCGTCGTGTACGCGGACGACTGGGACGTCTACCGGGAGACCCGCGGCGTCTACTTCGACCTGATGGCGGCGCCGCCGGGACCGGTGGCCCGGACGCCGGAGGAGCTGGCCCGCGTCTTCGCCGACGGCACGTACGCGGACGCGGAGTCGACCGCACTGCGGGCGGCGTTCCGGGAGCGGTTCTGCGAGTTCGACGACGGCCGGGCCGCCGAGCGCGTCGTACGCCGGGTGCTGCTCGGCGAACCGCCCGAGGCGCTGCCGCCCGTGATCCCGCTCGCGGAGCGCGTCCCGGCCCCCGCCGCCGCCACCCTTGTAAGGAGCTGACCCCGCCGTGCCCCGCTTCAGCGTCATCATCCCGTGCTTCAAGGTGCAGGGCTTCCTGCGCGAGTGCCTCGACTCGGTCCTGGACCAGTCCTTCCGGGACCTCGAGGTCATCGGCGTCGACGACTGCTCGCCGGACGGCTCCGGCGCGATCCTCGACGAGTACGCGGCTCTCGACGAGCGGGTGCGGGTGCTGCACCTGGAGGAGAACGTCGGCCTCGGCCGGGCCCGCAACGCCGGGCTGCCGCACGCGAGCGGCGACTACCTCTTCTTCCTCGACAGCGACGACACCCTCACCCCGGGCGCACTGCGCGCGATGGCCGACCGGCTCGAGGAGACGGGCTACCCAGAAGGCCCTGACGTCCTGGTCTTCGACTACGCGCGCACCTACTGGTGGGGCGGCACCCGGCGCAACGTCCTGGCCCGGGTGCTCGCGGAGGCGGGCGAGGGGACCTTCACGGCCGCCGCGCACCCCGAGATCCTCGACCTGCTGATGGTGGTGTGGAACAAGGTCTACCGGCGGGAATTCGTAGAACGGGAGGGATTCACCTTCCCGCCCGGCTACTACGAGGACACGCCCTGGACGTTCCCGGTCATGTTCAGCGCGGAGCGGATCGCCGCGCTGGACCGCATCTGCCTGAACTACCGGCAGCGCCGCCAGGGCAACATCCTGTCCACGACCAGCCGCAAGCACTTCGACGTCCACGCGCAGTACGAGCGGGTCTTCGCCTTCCTCGACGCCCGCCCGGAGCTGGCCGGCTGGCGGCCGTTCCTGCACGCCAAGATGGGCGAGCACTGCCTGGACATCCTGTCCAAGCCGGACCGGCTGCCGCCGTCCGACCGGGCCGAGTTCTTCCACCGCACCGCCGAGATGTTCCGGGCGTATCGGCCGGACGGCGCCGCGGTCCCGGCCGAACTGCGGGTGCTGCAGGGGCCGTACGCCACCTACCGGTTGCGGCGGGAGTCCGGGCGGGCGGCCCGGGAGCTGGAGCGCCGGACGCGGCCGGTCCGCGGGGCGGCCGCCGGGCGGCTGCGCCGGGTCGCGAGCGCGGCGCGCACCCGCCGTGCGCCGGACCCGGACCTCGCCGTGTACTCGGCGTTCTCCCACCGGGGTGTGCTGGGCGACCCCGCCGCGATCCACCGCGCGGCCCGCGAACTCGCCCCGCACCTGCGCGGCGTGTGGGTGGTGCGCGACGAGGAGTGCGCGGCGGACACCGCCCTGCTGCCGCCGGGCACGGAGCACGTGGTCCTGGGCAGTGCCGCCTACCGCCGGGTGACCGAGCGGGCGACGTTCTTCGTCAACAACGTCAACTGGCCCGGCTCCGTGGCCAAGCGGGACGGCAGCGTCCACATCCACACCCACCAGGGCACCCCGCTCAAGTACATGGGCGTCGACCTGCTGTCCAGGCCCGGCGCACGGCACGGCCTGGACGTGCCGCAGATGCTGCGCCGGGCCGACCGCTGGGACCACAGCCTGGTCGCGGGCCGGTACGCGGAGCGGGTGTGGGAGCGGGCGTTCCCGTGCCACTTCACGTCCGCGCGCTCCGGCAGCCCGCGCAACGACGTCCTGGTGAACGCCGGCCCCGAGGACGGCCGCCGGGTCCGTGAGCGGCTCGGCGTCCCCGACGGCCACACCGTCGTGCTGTACGCGCCGACCCGCCGCGACTACCGGCGGGGCGGGCACGTCGAGCGGATCGACGCGGCCCGGCTCGCCGCCGACCTCGGCGACGGCCACACCCTGGTGGTCCGCCTGCACCCGTCCCTGGCCACCGGACCGGCCCGCGGCATGGGCCTGTCGGAGCTGCACCGGCGGGGCGTGCTGATCGACGGGACGGACGAACCGCACGTCGAGGACCTGATGCTCGCCTCCGACCTGCTGATCACCGACTACTCCGCCCTGATGTTCGACTACGCCCTCCTGGACCGGCCGATCGTGATCCACGCCGACGACTGGGACGCGTACGCGGCCAGCCGGGGCGCCTACTTCGACATCACCGAAGAGGCGCCGGGGCACGTCTCGCGCTCCTACCGGGAGCTGGCGTGGCTGCTGGCGTCCGGGACGTGGCGGGACGAGGAGGCGGCGCGGCTGCGGTCGGCGTTCCGGGCGCGGTACTGCGAGTACGAGGACGGCCGGGCCGCCGAGCGGGTGGTGCGGACGCTGATGCTGGGCGAGCCGATGCCCGAGCCGAAGCCCTCCGGCGTCCCCGGCGCGCGCGCCGTCCCGTCCGGGCGCGACCTGCTGCCCTCCACGTGAGACCCCGCAGCTGGGTGCTGGTCCTGGCCGCCGTGTTCGCCGCGCTCCAGCTCGCGAACATCACCGGCCGGGACACCCCCGACACCAGGAACTACCTGTCGTACGCCCTGAGCCTGACCGGTGAGAGCAAGCGCGGGGCGGCGACGGCCACCATCGACTACGTGTGCGCGAGCCGGGCGGAGCGGGCCCGGCGGGACCAGAGCGTGCACGTGGTCCGCTTCCACCGCCCCGATCCCACCGACGAGGTGCTGGCCGAGTGCCGCGCGCAGGAGTGGGCGGTGGTGGAGCCGCGGCTGGCGGCGGGGCAGACCGGCGGGCACACCGTGCCGTACATGACGGAACGCTTCATGCGGATCTTCGAGGCGCGGCCCGGCTATCCGGCGTTCCTGGTGCCGTTCGTCCTGGCCTTCGGGGTGACCTGGGGTCTGTGGGCGGCGGGTGTCGTCATCGCCTGCACGGGCGGCGTCCTCGCCTGCCTGATCCTGCGCACCCTGTCCGTGCCGGTGCCGCTCGCGCTGGCCGGGCAGGCGCTGTACTACGTACTGCCGTGCGGGACGACCGCGATGCGCCCGATGACCGAGGGGCTGCTGATGGCGCTGACCCTGGCGGCGGTGTGGGGCTGTGCGCTGGTGCTGCGGGCGGGGCGCACGCGGGCCGGGCTCGCGCTGGTCGCCGGGTCGCTGCTCGCCCTGTTCACGGTCAAGCACTCCCAGGCGCTGTTCCTGGGGCTGTGCCTGGCGGCGGCGGGCACGCTGATCGCCCTGCGGCGCCGCCACAGGGGCCGGCCGGCGGGCCGGGACGTGCCGGCGCTCGCGGCGGTGGGGCTGGCGGGGGTGGCCGCCACGCTGGTGCTGGCCCGGCTGCTGCACTACCCGTCCGAGTCGGACAGCCTCCAGGATCTGCTCACCGACCACTTCAACCGGCCCGACCGGGAGCGTCCGTGGCCGGAGTTCTGGCAGTTGCAGGGCAACTTCTGGGTGGAGTGGCTGCGCCGGCAGGCGTGGCAGCCGCTGTTCGTGGCGGCGCTGGGCGCCGGGGCGTGGGGCGCGCTGCGGCGCGGGGGCGCGGTCGGCGGTTTCGTGGTCGCGGCGGCGTTCACCGGCATCCTCACCCAGGCCGGGCACCCGGACATCAACATCTGGGGCGAGCGGCTGATCGTGCTGGCGTGGCTGCTGCCGGTGATCGGGGTGCCGCTGCTGCTGGAGCCGGTGGTGCGGGGCGCCCGGGTGCCGCTGCCCGCGCAGGGGCAGTCCGAGCGGGCCGGGGCGATCGGCTGAGCCTCCGCCGCCCGGGTGACTTGGGTTGATGCGGGCGACCCCACCGGGAACATACGCCAAATGTCCCGAATGCCCCTTCCTTCTCCTGCTTCGTGAGCGCCGGCACCCTCGTCCGGCAGTCGGTGCGCGGCGCGACGGCGCTGCGCGGCGGCCGTGTCTGGCGTCCCACCCCGTACCAGGCCGCCGGCTTCCTGTTCTTCCTGGTGATGTCGCTGGCGTACTTCGCGGTGCCGCTGTGCTGCGACGCCGGCCAGCACGCGGCCGTCGTGGAACGCCTGAAGGCCGACCTGCTCCACCCCCGCCATCCGATGGCCGACCTGCCGGGTGCGGGCAGCGCGTACTACTCGCCGTACGCGCTGGTCCAGGGGGTGTTCGCCCGGTTGACGGGACTGGGCGGCTGGGAGGTGGTGCGGCTCGCCGGGCCGCTGAACCTGCTGGTGCTGCTGACCGGCCTGGGCCGCTTCGTGCGGGTGCTGAGCGCGCGGCCGTGGGCGCCGGTGCTGGCGCTGGGCGCGATGACGCTGCTGTGGGGCACCGAGCGGGCCTGGTGGAGCGGCTATCTCGGGCTGATGTCGATGACCGGCAACCTCGGCTACCCGTCGACGTTCGCGATCGGGCTGACCTTCTGGGCCTGGGCGCTGACCGGGGCGCGGGCGCGGGACGCCCGCCGGGTGCGGTACGTGGGGCCGAGCGGACTGCGCGGCCTGCCCGGATACGCGGGGCTGGGCGCCCTGTACGGGCTGATCCTGCTGGTCCACCCGATCACCTCGGTGGCGGCGGTGCTGGGCGCGGTGGCGCTGGTGGCCGGATGGCAGCGTGGGTGGCGCGGGCCGGTCGTCGGACGGTGGGCGCTGACGGGCGCCGTGGCGTTGACGACGGCGACGGCCTGGCCGTACTTCGACGTGTTCACGCTGGCCGGCGACGACAGCGTGGACGGGATGCACCGGGTCCTGTACCTGCACCTGCCCGGGGAGTTCTGGCTGGCGCTGCTCGGGCTGCCTGCGCTGTGGGCGCGCGGACGCCGCTCGGCCCGGGACCCGCTGGTGCTGATGTTCGCGCTGGACTGCGCGGTGGTGGCGTACGGCTGGTTCAGCGGCCACTACACCTACGGCCGGATCCTCGGGCTCACGCTGGTGCCGTTGCAGTTCGCCCTGGCGGTGGAGCTGGCGGCGCCCGGGCCGTGGGGGCGGTGGCGGGCGATGCTGGGGCGGGCCGCGACCGCGGGTGCGCTGCTGGGCTTCCTCACGGTCCACGCGGGGGCGGTGGTGCCGCGCGCGCTGGACCCGGTCGGCTTCGAGCAGCCGCCCGCCTGGCCGACGTACGAGTGGGCGGCCCGGCACATCGGCCCCGGCGAGGTCGTGATCACCGACGGCTACTACGCCGGACACGCCATCGCCGGGTACGGGCCGAACCTCGCGGCGCCCGCCTGGCCGGACCCGTCGCTGGACGAGCGGGAGCGCGGGCGGCGGGTGGCCGACGTCGAGGCGTATCTCGCGCCCGGTTCGACCCGCGCGGAGCGCGCCGCCGTCGTCCGCCGCTACCACGTCCGGTGGCTGCTGCTGACGCGCTGGCAGCCGGTGCCCGAGGAGGCGGTGGTGGTGGCGTGGAGCGAACGGACGGGCGAGGTGCTGGCGCGGGTGGGGTGAGCCCCCGGTGAGCGGGTTACTCGATGACGAGGTCGACCGGGATGTTGCCGCGGGTGGCGTTGGAGTAGGGGCAGACCTGGTGGGCCTGCTCGACCAGCTTGCGGCCGGTCTCCTGGTCCAGACCCTCGGGCAGCTCCACCCGGAGGGTGACGGCGAGCGCGAAGCCCTCGCCCTGCTTGCCGATGCCGACCTCGGCGGTCACCGCGGCGTCGCTGACGTCGACCTTCGCCGCCCGGCCGACCAGGCCGAGGGCGCTGCCGAAACAGGCGGCGTATCCGGCGGCGAACAGCTGCTCGGGGTTGGTGCCCTCGCCGTTGCCGCCCATCTCGACGGGGATGCCGAGGGCGAGGTCGAGCTTGCCGTCGGAGGTGACGGTACGGCCGTCGCGGCCGTGGGTGGCAGTGGCGGCGGCGGTGTAGAGCGCGTCCATGGGAAACCGTCCCTAGCTTGGGGAGAAGTGTCGTGGCGACTTCTGACTGCCAACTTCTGACAACCACAAGTAGAGCACACAACTCAATTGTCCACAACTAAATGACGGACAAGAGCTGTCGGTTACCCTGGGAGTCATGACCACGCCCGCAACCGACTGGCTCCGCCTGGACCAGCAGATCTGCTTCTCCCTGAACGCCGCCTCGCGTGCCTTCGGCGGCGTCTACCGGGTGGTCCTCAAGGACCTCGGGCTCACCTATCCGCAGTACCTGGTGATGCTGGTGCTCTGGGAGCACGGAGAGCTGCCGGTGAAGAAGCTCGGCGAGCATCTGCGGCTCGACTCCGGCACGCTGTCGCCCCTGCTCAAGCGGCTGGAGGCGGCCGGTCTGGTCCGGCGTGAGCGCAGCACGCGCGACGAGCGGTCGGTTCAGGTGCGGCTGACCGCCGAGGGCACGGCGCTGCGCGAGCGGGCCGTCGAGGTGCCGCGCCGGATCTCGGCGGCGACCGGCCTGGACCTCGCGGAGATCCAGGACCTGCGCGCCCGCCTCGACCGGCTCACGGCGGCCATGGACACCTACGGCCAGGAACTTCCCGCCGTCTCGTCGTGAGGGCTGATTACCCGGCGGGGAACCGCATGCCGGATCATGGACGCAGAGGACCGACCGACCGTCTGACTGATTGACTGACGGACTTCACTGATGAGGGGACGGCCGCAATGACCTGGCTGATCACCGGCGGCGCCGGATACATCGGGGCGCACGTCGTACGGGCGATGACCGAGGCGGGCGAGAAGGCGGTGGTCTACGACGACCTGTCGACCGGCATCGCCGACCGCGTGCCCGACGGCGTCCCCCTCGTGGTGGGCTCGGTCCTGGACGGCGAGCGGGTCGCGCGCGCCCTGGCCGACCACTCCGTCACCGGCGTGGTGCACCTGGCCGCCAAGAAGCAGGTCGGCGAGTCGGTGGACCTGCCGCTGCACTACTACCGGGAGAACGTCGAGGGCCTGCGGGTCCTGCTCGACGCGGTCACGAAGGCCGAGGTCCCGTCCTTCGTCTTCTCCTCCTCCGCCGCGGTGTACGGCATGCCCGACGTCGACCTCGTGACCGAGGAGACGCCGTGCGTGCCCATGTCGCCGTACGGCGAGACCAAGCTGGTCGGCGAGTGGCTGGTCCGCGCCACCGGCAAGGCCTCGGGCCTGTCCACGGCCTCGCTGCGCTACTTCAACGTCGCCGGCGCGGCGAGCCCGGAGCTGGCCGACACCGGCGTCTACAACCTCGTCCCGATGGTCTTCGAGAAGCTGACGGAGTCCGCGGCCCCCCGGATCTTCGGCGACGACTACGCGACGCCGGACGGCACCTGTGTCCGCGACTACATCCACGTCGTCGACCTGGCCGAGGCCCACGTGGCCGCGGCCCGCGCTCTCCAGTCCTCCCCCGGCCGCACCCTCACCCTCAACATCGGCCGGGGCGAGGGCGTCTCCGTCCGCGAGATGATCGACCGCATCAACGCCCTCACCGGCTACGACCAGCCCCCGACGGTCACCCCCCGCCGCCCCGGCGACCCGGCCCGCGTCGTCGCCTCGGCCGACCGCGCAGCCGTCGAACTGGCCTGGAAGGCCAAGTACGACGTCGAAGACATGATCACCTCGGCCTGGGCGGGCTGGGTACGCCTGCGTCCGGAGGCGGCGCGGGACTGACGGCGTCACCGGTCACCGGTCACCGGTCACCGGTCACCGGACGAGGAGACCTGCTCGCGCACCCACGAGGGAGCGGGATTGGTGTACGGCCGGCCCGCCACGAGCAGCGTGGGCACGGTCTCGTTGCCCTCGTTGGCCGCTCGCACCACTTCCGCCCCGGCCTCGTCCCGCCAGATGTCGACCCAGTACAACCGCGTGGCCTTCCGGCCCAACCGGATGCGCAGTCGCAGGCAGTAGGTGCACCCCGGCCGCCAGAAGACGACCGGCCGCCCGTCGACGTCACTGCGCCGCCGCGCCTCCAGCGCCCCGACCGACCTGGGGAACACCGGGGGCGAGATCAGGCCCGCCAGCAGCACGAACGCCAGGAGGAGCACGGCGGCCGCGACCGGGCGACTCCGCACGACCTGCCCGGCCGCAACGGCCAGACCGGCGACCAACAGCAGTACCGGCCCACTCCACACCCGCCTCACCGGACCCCGCCCGACGTCACACGCCGCCCGGCTTCCCGCGCCGCCCGCTCCAGCCGGCCCCGGTACGTCTCCCACCACGCCGAGTCCCCCGGCGCCACGCCGACATTGCCCTCGCTCATCCCCACGGCACCGTCCATGAGCTCCCGGACGATGTCGGCATGCCCGGCGTGCCGGTGCGTGTCGGCGATCACGCGCGTCACGGCATGATGCAGCGTCACCTCGTCCTTCCCCTCGGCCCACCACGGCACCTTGCCGACCGTGTCCAGCGCCAGCGCGTCGATCGTCGCGTCCGCGTGGGCCCACGCGCGCCGGTACAGCTCCACGACGTACTCGCGTGACTCGTCGGCGGTGGCCCACATGTCCGCGTTGGGCTCGGCACCGTCCGCGAGCCAGGGCAGCGGTTCACCCGACGGCCGCCCGAAGGTGTCGCCGAGGTAGCCCAGCTCCACGCCGGCGGCGTGCTTCACCAGGCCCAGCAGGTTGGTACCGGTCGGTGTCGCCGGGCGGCGGATGTCGTACTCCGAGAGCCCTTCGAGCTTCCAGAGCAGGGCGTCGCGGGCGGACTGGAGGTAGAAGTGGAGATCGGTCCTGGGATCTATCGGGGTCATGAGGCCAGTTTCCCGCTCCCGTCCGGGGAACCGACGATCACCCGGGTGATGTCCTCCAGGCGATCGAGCTTTCGGAGGAACTGACCCAGTGCGGATCTACTTCAGCGTGGACATGGAAGGCATCACGGGGCTCGTCGACGCCGACGACGTCCAGCCCGGTGGCCGGGACTACGAGCGCGGGCGCCAGATGATGGCCGAGGACGTCAACGCGGCCGTCCGAGGAGCACTCGCGGCCGGTGCCACCCACGTCACCGTGAACGACGCGCACGGCCCGATGCGCAACCTCCTGCCGGAGGCACTGCACCCGGCCGCCCGCCTCATCCGCGGCAAACCCAAGGCCATGGGCATGCTCGACGGCCTCACGGCCGACCACGACGCCATGATCTGCGTCGGTTACCACACCAGGGCCGGCGCACTCGGTGTGCTGAGCCACAGTTTCATGGGGCACGAGATCGAGGACATGTGGCTCGACGGCCGGCCGGTGGGAGAGATCGGCCTGGCCCACGCGACCGCGACCGCTCTCGGCGTTCCGGTGGCGGTCCTCACCGGCGACGACCGCGCCTGCGAGGAGATGACGGAGTGGGATTCCACGGTCACCACCGTGGCCGTGAAGTACGCCCACGACCGTTTCGCGGCCGAACTGCGTCCTGCGGACGAAGCCCGTGGAGCGATCGAGAAGGCCGTTGCCACGAGCCTCGTCGCCGCACCGAGGGTCGCGTCGACGGATTCGGGACCGGTTGCCCTCACCGTGCGATGGCAGTCGGCCTCGGTGGCCTCCGTACTTCAGGGCATCCCCGGCGTCACCGCCAAGGACTCCCGGACGGTTCAGGCTCACGGCGCTCTGCCCGGCCTCTACCGTCAGTTCGGAGTCTGGATGCGGGTGGCGGCTTCCATGACCAACCAGCGCCCCTATTGCTGACCAGGGTGAACGGGCCTGACGACGCACCGGAGATCGGCACCCGGCTGTGCCGGTGAGGAGCGCCGGTGCCGGCTACTCCCCCTGCCCGGTGATCATCTCGAGCATGGCCCGGGCCGTGTTGTTCTCGGAGTCGATGCCGTGGACCTCGGCGCCCTCGAAGGTGACGGCCTCGGCGCCGCGGGCGAACATGGCGTGCTCGTGCTCGGCGAGCGCGGCCTCGATGTCGTCGGGGTGGGCGGCGAGGGCCTTGGCGAGTTCGGCGCCGTCGAGCATGGCCAGGTTGGCGCCCTCGCCGTTCGGTCCCGCGAGGTGGGCGGCGTCGCCGATCAGGGTCACCCCGGGGACCCTCTCCCACCGGTGTTCGGCCGGCAGGGCGTAGTGCGGGCGCAGCACGGGTGCCGTGTCGGCGTCCGTGAGCAGCGCGGTGAGTTCCGGCGCCCAGTCGCCGAACTCCCGCGCGATGCGGGCGGCCGCGGCACGGGCGTCGGTGAAGTCGATCGCGGCGAACCAGTCCCGCGGCCGGGACAGCGCCACGTAGGCGTGAAGCGTGTCGCCGCTCTCCCGGTGGGCGAAGATCTCCTTGCCCGGCGAGGGGGCGACCATCGCCCCGCCGCCGACCAGCTTCGCGGTGGCCGGGTGCCGGGTGTCGGCGTCGAACAGGTAGGTCTCGACGAACGACGTGCCGGCGTACTCGGGTGCGGCACCCGACAGCAGTGGCCGGACCCGCGACCACGCGCCGTCCGCGCCGACCAGCAGGCTCGTGACGACGGTGCCGCCGTCGGCGAAGGCCACCTCGTGACGGCCCCCGCCGAGCGCACGGGCGCCACTGACCTTGTGCCCCCACCGGACCGTGCCGGCCGGGAGCGAGTCGAGCAGGATCCGTCGCAGCTCCGCGCGCTGCACCTCGGGACGTCCGCCCGTGCCGTCGTCGGCCATCTCGTGCAGGACCGTCCCGTCCTGCTCGACGAGCCGGATCGTCTGGCGGCCCTCGACGACGACGGCGCGGAACTCGTCCATCAGACCGGCCGCCTCCAGGGCGAGCTGCCCGTTGTGGTCGTGGATGTCGAGCATCCCGCCCTGCGTGCGCGCCGTCGGCGAGGACTCGGCCTCGTGGACCGTGACCGGGATGCCGTGCACGTGCAGCACGCGGGCCAGCGTGAGTCCGCCGAGTCCGGCGCCGACGATCGTGACGGGAGTATGCATGGTGGCTCCTCGGGATCGGGGCCGCCCAGTGATCCTCGGCGGCCGTCTCCGCAAAGGTGCCGGGCCGCTCCGACACGCCTCCGACACGGGACCGACAGCCTCCGACAGGGGACCGACAGCAGCCGATGGACAACAGGAGTCGCTGAGCGCAGTTCGGGGGCCGGGGTTTGGCCACTGATTCGTACTGAGCGGGCGGCACTGGTAGCCGATCTTGCGGATCTGTCCGACGATCAGTGGGCAACGCCGTCGCTGTGCACCGGGTTGACGGCCGACCGGACGCGCGGCGTATCTCGAAGACCTGGAAGGCGACGGTGTCGAGCGCCTCCGCGAGCGCTGCGGAGTGGTGCGACGGTGGAGTCGGCCCAGCACCCGTGAAGCGGCCCACCGCCCGTGAAGCGGCCCAGCGCCCGTAAAGGCGGTGGGCCGCCGAGGTGGACCTGCGGGTGTCGGCTGACCTTGGCCGCTTCTTCGGTCCGGGCGGTCGTCGCGGCCCGATCGTGTGCCGGCGGTTCCGGCCCGAGGTGGCGAGAGAAGACGCTTTTACCCGCACGCGGCCTTGGCTACGGCTCAGACTGCGGGCATGGACAACCACGAGGCCAACACCTACGACCTGTTACTCATCGGCGGCGGCTCGGGCGTCGGCAAGAGCACCGTCGGATGGGAAGTGTCGGCACTGCTGCGGGCTGCCGGGACCGCGCACTGCCTGATCGAGGGGGACGGCATGGACCAGATACATCCCGCCCCCGAGGGCGACCCGCACCGCACGGCGATCACCGAGCGGAACATCGCCGCGGTGTGGGCGAACTACTCGGCGCTCGGACAGCGTCGCCTGATCTACACCAACACCGTGAGCATCCTGGAGGCGCCGATGATCGGGCGGGCCATGGGCGGGGTCGAGGTCAGGGCCACCTGTGTGCTGCTGACCGCCGACGAGGCGACGGTGCGGCAGCGACTCGCCGTGCGGGAGACCGGGTCGCAGCTCGGCGTACACATCGAGCGCAGTCTGCGCATGGGGCGGCGGCTGGCGGAAGACGCTCCCGTGGGCACGGTGCGGGTGCCGACGGACGGACGGGCGGTGCCGGACATCGCGGCGCAGGTGGTCCGGCTCGCCGCCTGGTGAGGCGGACGCGTCGCCTAGAGCGGTCGTACGAATGCCGCCCGCCACTGCGGCGACGGGTCCGAACCCGGTTGCGTCCAGTACTCCCGGCCGTCGGTGATCCTTCCGGCGCGGACCGTCCAGAGGGAGACGACCCGGTGGACGCCCATCGTCTCGTGCGGGACCTCCACCTCGGAGACGACGGTCTCGCCGTCGGCCACGACGCGTATCACTTCGATCGACCAGCCCTCCGGATACTCCGCGTTGACGCTCACGAAGTCCGCGCGGCCCACGATGCGCTCGGCGCTGACCGGCCACTCCACCACCAGGTCGTCGGCGAGGAGCGCGCCGAGCCCCGCCCAGTCGCGGGCCTGCATGCGGGCCCAGAACTCCCGCACGGTCGCCGTGGGTTCCCCTGCGTCCACCGGGTTCGTCAGTTTCATGGGGGCATCGTGACAGGCCCCACTGACAGTCGGCCCCGGCTCAGAGCGCCTTCAGGCCCTCCGCCGTGGCCCGTGCCAGCGAGCGCAGGTACCCCTTCGGCAGCTTCGGGCTGCGGATGACCACCGAGCGCCAGTACAGCGGGCCCGAGATCAGGTCGAGGGCCAGGTCGGGGTCGAGGGCGGGGCCCAGTTCGCCGCGTTCCGTCGCCGCCGCGAGGATCCTGCTGGCGACGCCGTCCTGACCCTCCCGCAGGGTCTTCTGAAGCGCCTCGGCGATGTCGGGATTGCGGGCCGCCTCCGCCTGGAGGTCGGGGATGACCTGCGAGGCCACCGGGTGGCGCAGGGCGCGCGACGTCACCTCGTACAGCAGCCGCAGGTCGCCCTCCAGGGAGCCGGTGTCGGGCGCGGGCAGCCCCTGCACGGCGAGGGCCGAGACGACGTCCAGGACCAGGTGCAGCTTGGAGCGCCAGCGCCGGTAGACGGCGGTCTTGCCGACGCCCGCCCGGCGCGCGATGCCCTCGATGGACATCCGCGCGTATCCGACCCCCGCGAGCTCCTCGAAGACCGCCGCCCTGATGGCCTGCGTCACGTCCTCGCGGAGCACCGCCGCCCCGGCGGGGGCCCGGCGACGCGGGCGCGGCGGCGGCTCGTCGGAGGCAGCGGCGTTGGTCGTCATGCGGGTCAAGCATAGGGCGTAACGACGAAACGGTTGCGTTCCGACGTCGCCACGACCTACGCTCACGTTACGACGATACGGTCCCGTCCCGACGTAAGTGAACACACGCGGTCACCCAGGTGAACGACGGGCGTCGCCCTCTCGCCCCCTCCCCCGAGCGAAAGCACCGGATGTGAGCCAGGTCCTCGACACACCGCCCCCGACACCGGCATCGGCCGCGACCGCCCCCACCGCCGGCCCCGACCTCGCGGCCCTCGCCGCCCGCCACGGTCTGTCGGTCAGCGGCGCCCGCCCCTCCCTGCCCCAGTACGTCCGTCAGCTGTGGGCGCGCCGGCACTTCATCGGCGCCTTCTCCACCGCCAAGCTCACCGCCCAGTACAGCCAGGCCAAGCTGGGCCAGGTCTGGCAGGTGATGACGCCCCTGCTCAACGCGGCGGTGTACTACTTCATCTTCGGCATGCTGATGAACACCAGCCGGGGCGTGGAGGACTTCGTCCCGTTCCTGGTCACCGGCGTGTTCGTGTGGACGTTCACGCAGAGCTCGATCATGGCGGGCACCCGGGCCATCTCCGGGAACCTCGGACTCGTCCGCGCCCTGCACTTCCCGCGGGCGGCGCTGCCGGTCTCCTTCTGCCTCCAGCAGCTCCAGCAGCTGATCTTCTCGATGGCGGCGCTCGTCGTGATCCTGCTCGCCTTCGGCGTGCCGCCCTCGATGTCGTGGATGCTGGCGGTCCCCGCGCTGGTGCTCCAGTTCGTGTTCAACGCGGGTGTGGCCATGGTCATGGCCCGGGTGGGTTCCAAGATCCCCGACATGGCCCAGCTGATGCCGTTCCTGCTGCGCACCTGGATGTACGGCTCGGGCGTCATGTTCAGCATCCAGCGCATGACCGGCCCGGACAGCGACCTGCCGTCCTGGGTCGGCCCGCTGCTCCAGGTCAACCCCGCCGTCGTCTACATCGACCTGATGCGCTTCGCGCTGATCGACACCTTCGACGCAAGCCAGCTGCCGCCCCACGTGTGGGCGCTCGCGGCGGGCTGGGCAGTGGTCGCCGGGATCGGCGGCTTCATCTACTTCTGGAAGGCCGAGGAGACCTACGGTCGTGGCTGACAACAACAGCACAGACAAGCAGGCAGACAAGCAGGCGGGCACGCAGACGGGCACGCGGACGGACGAGCGCGTCCCCACCGTCGTCGTCGACGGCGTGGACATCGTCTACCGGGTCAACGGCACCGGCGCCGGCCGCGGCTCCGCGACCGCCGCCCTCAACCGCATCCTGCGCCGCGAGAAGAGCGAGAAGGCGGCGGGCGTGCGCCGGGTGCACGCCGTGAAGAACGTGTCCTTCGTGGCGTACCGGGGCGAGGCGATCGGACTGATCGGCACCAACGGTTCGGGCAAGTCGACGCTGCTCAAGGCGGTCGCCGGCCTGCTCCCGGTGGAGAACGGCTGCATCTACACCGACGGCCAGCCCTCCCTGCTCGGCGTCAACGCGGCCCTGATGAACGACCTCAGCGGCGAGCGCAACGTGTACCTCGGCGGCCTGGCGATGGGGATGTCCCGCACCCAGATCAAGGACCGGTACCAGGAGATCGTCGACTTCTCCGGGATCAACGACAAGGGCGACTTCATCACCCTGCCGATGCGCACGTACTCCTCCGGCATGGCCGCCCGCCTGCGCTTCTCCATCGCCGCCGCCAAGGACCACGACGTCCTCCTCGTCGACGAGGCCCTGGCCACCGGCGACCGCTCCTTCCAGAAGCGCTCCGAGGAACGCATCCGCGAGCTGCGGGCGCACGCCGGCACGGTGTTCCTGGTCAGCCACAGCAACAAGTCCATCCGCGACACCTGCGACCGGGTGCTGTGGCTGGAGCGCGGCGAGCTGCGGATGGACGGGGCGACGGAGGAGGTCCTGAAGGAGTACGAGAAGTTCACCGGCGGCCCGGACAAGGCGGCGAAACCCAAGACAACGCCCAAGGCGGCGCCCAAGACCGCACCCAAGCCCGCCCCCAAGGCGCAGGCGGCCGTCTGAGCGCCCCCTGAGGCGGTCGTCTGAGCGCCCCCTGAGGCGGCCGTCCGAGCGCCTCCCTCCCCCGGGAGGCGTACTCACGATTAACCCTTTTGCCCGATTAGTGTCACGATGACCGAATAGCCGGCGACCCACAGGAGTGCCCCGGGAGCGACGAAGGCGAAGGAGTCCCCGCCATGTCCGAGACCCCCGACCTCAGCGTCGTCGTCCACGGCCGCAACGTCCAGGACCAGCTGCCCGCACTCCTCGACTCCCTCGACGCCCACCCCCTCACCGGCGTCGAGGTGGTCGTCGCGGCCGTCGGGGACTGGGCGCGGGAGACGGCCGAGCGGCACACCCCAGCGTTCACCGTGCTGCCGCTCCCGGACGGGGCCGGTGACGCCGCGGCCCGCTCGGCGGGGGCGGCCACGGCGAGGGGCCGGTGGCTGCACTTCGTCCACGCCAAGGACGGGCTGCCCCCCGGCGCCCCCCGCACCGTCGCCCAGCACGCCGCCGGCCTCCCCGACACGGTGGACGTCCTGCTCTTCGACCACGTCCGCAGCTCCTGGCGGGCCTCGGGTCTGCCCTCCCCCGACGGCCCCCGCCTCGCCCGCGCGGGCCGCGCCGACCTCGCCCTCGACGAGCGCGCGGCGCTGCTCGGACTCACCCCGCTGCTCGGCAACCGCGTCGTGCGCGCCGGCTTCTGGCGGGCGCACGAGCGCCTCCTCACCACCGAGGACGAGCCGTTCGCCGCGTACGTCACCCTGCTGCTCGCCGACCGCCTCGCCTGCCTGCCCCACCCCGCGTACGAGGACCGCCGGCTGCGCCCCGAGAGCCTCCCGCCGCCCACGCCGGAGCAGCGGTACGCGCTGGTCGACCGCTACGAGACGCTCCTCGGCCTCGCCGCCGACCGGCCGGCCGTACGCGCCGTCCTGTACGACCTGATGGTCCGCGACTGCCTGCGCACCTTCGCCCGCGCCGGGATGCCGGACGACGTGGCGCGGGAGTTCTTCCGCCGGGCGTCCGCGACCGCGCGGCGCCACCGCCCCGAGGGGCACCGGCGCACGGCCGGTCTCGAGGGCGTACGCCGGTCGCTGCTGGAGGAGGGCGCCTACTCGAAGTACCGGGCACTCCAGGCGGCCAACCACGCCCGTCGCGGGGTGCGGTCGGCCGTGCGCACCGGCAGACGCCGGGCCGGCACGCGGCTGCGGACCCTCCAGTACCGCGGGGCCCTGGCCCGTCCGGTCGACCCGCACCTCGCGGTCTTCTCGGCGTACTGGAACCGCGGCGTGGCCTGCAACCCGGCCGCGATCGCCGCCAAGCTCGCCGAACTCGCCCCGAGCGTCCACCCGGTGTGGGTGGTCACCGCCGCGAACGCGGCCCTGCTGCCGCCGGGCACCGACCACGTCGTCCCCGGCACCCGCCGCTACTGGGAGGTGCTGGCGCGCGCCAAGTACCTCGTCAACAACGTCAACTTCCCGGACGCGGTGGTCAAACGCCCCGGCACCGTCCACCTCCAGACCCACCACGGCACCCCGCTCAAACGCATGGGCGTGGACCAGCTGCCGTACCCCGCGGCCGCGCACGGCCTGGACTTCCAGGCCCTGCTGGAGCGCGTCGACAAGTGGGACTACAGCGTCTCCGCCAACGGCCACACCACCCGTATGTGGCAGCGGGCCTACCCGTCCCGCCACGTCTGCCTGGACCACGGCTATCCGCGCAACGACGTCTACTACACCGCGGGCGCCGCCGAGGTCCGCGCGGTCCGCGAGCGGCTCGGCATCGCACCCGGCCGCCGGGCGATCCTCTACGCGCCCACCCACCGCGACTACGAGGCCGGCTGGACCCCGCGCCTCGACCTCGCCGCCCTCGCCGACCAGCTCGGCGAGGAAACGGTTCTCCTGGTGCGTGCGCACTACTTCTACGAGAGCGCGTCCGCCCCGTCCGCCCCGCTGGCGGGCCTGCGCCGCACCGGCCGCCTCGTCGACGTCTCCTCCTACGAGCCCGTCGAGGAGCTGTGCCTGGCCGCCGACGCGCTGGTCACGGACTACTCGTCGATCATGTTCGACTACGCCAACCTCGACCGCCCGATCGTCGTCCACGCCGACGACTGGGAGACGTACCGCACCACCCGCGGCGTCTACTTCGACCTGATGGCCGAGGCCCCCGGCCCGGTCGCCCGCAACCAGGCGGAACTCACGGAGATCCTCACCACCGACGCCTGGCGCGACGCACGCGCGGCGAAGGCACGGACCGCCTTCCGGCGCCGGTTCTGCGAGTACGACGACGGCCGCGCCGCCGAACGCGTCGTACGCCGGGTCTTCCTCGGCGAGGACGAGCGGACCCTGCCCCCGGTCCTGCCGATCGAGGACCGCACCCCGGCGCCGAGCCCCGAGGAGGCCACCGCGTCATGAACACAGTCACGGGTCCGTCCACGAGCACGAGCACGACGCGTACGACCACGCCCGCGAGCACCCCGGACGTCACCGTCACGGTCATCGTCTACAACGACGCCGAACGCCTCCCGCGCGCGGTCGCCTCCGTACTGCGCCAGACCCACGCGAACATCGAGGTCGTCATCAGCGACGACCACTCCACGGACGCCACCGAGGACGTGGCCCGTGAGCTGGCGGCCCGGGACCCCCGCGTGGTGTACCTCCGGCTGCCGGAGAACAGCGGCGGGTGCAGCGCCCCGCGCAACCGCGCCCTGGAGATCGCGCGGGCGCCGTACCTGATGTTCCTGGACAGCGACGACGAACTCCCCGAGCGCGCCGTCGAGGTCCTGCTCGCCGCCCACCGCGAACGCGACCTCGACTTCGCGATGGGCGCCGTGCACCGGATACGCGTGGACGGCGGACGCCGCACCACCTGGATGCCCCACCTGCTCCGCGAGCGCCGCACCCTCGACGGCATCGAGGCCGACCCGCGGCTGCTCTTCGAGCACCTGTCGACCAGCAAGATGTACGCCCGCTCCTTCCTGGACCGGCACGGCCTGCGCTTCCCCGAGGGCATCCACTACGAGGACCAGCTCTTCTCGGCCCAGGCGTACTGCCTGGCCAAGACGTTCACGGTCGTCCCCGAGCCGGTCTACCGCTGGTACATCGCGCCGTACGCCGCCTCCGAGAGCGCCTCCATCTCCAACCAGCGGCACAAGCTGACCAACGCCCGCGACCGCGTCCACGTCCAGCGCCTCATCGACGCGTTCCTGGCCGAGAGCGGGCACGAGGCGCTGCGCGAGGACAAGGACTTCAAGTTCCTCAAGCACGACTTCCGGATGTACGCCGGTGACCTCCCCTACCGGGACGACGCGTGGCTGGCCTCCTTCGCGGACCTCATGACCCCGTACCTCGACACCCTCGCCCAGGGCGCCTACGCCCGGCTGCCCCGCTCCGAACGGGTCGTCCTCCAACTGCTGCGCGACCGGCGCCTGTCCGACCTGCGCGTGGCGGCCCGGGGCCTCGGCCACGACGTGGCGCCGCGCCGGGTGACGCCGGACGAGGGAAGTGGCCGCGTGTACTGGGGCGAGAGCATCCCCAGGTCCCCCGAGGCCCGTCGCGAGCTGGACCTGACGGACCTGGAACTGGACACCCGCCCGTTCTTCACCGCCCTGCTCCGGCATGAGATCACGGAGATCTCGCGGGGCCCGGGCGCCTCGATCGACCTCACCGTCCGCACCTACGACCCCGCCCTGCGCCTCCCGGTCGGCCCCCAGCGCGCGGTACTCCACCTCTCCCCCGGCCGCCGACGGCTCACG
The DNA here is from genome assembly GCF_044591655.1 of Streptomyces sp. BBFR51. Classification (NCBI taxonomy): domain Bacteria; kingdom Bacillati; phylum Actinomycetota; class Actinomycetes; order Kitasatosporales; family Streptomycetaceae; genus Streptomyces; species Streptomyces sp. BBFR51. Next base: position 3,427,257 of record NZ_CP172448.1, read on the forward strand.
GTGCCCTTCCGCCTCTCACCCGTCGGCCCCGGCCTCTTCGAGGGCCGCGTGCGCCTGGACCTGGCGGCGGCCCGTCTCCCGCTCCAGGGCTTCGCGGGGGCACGCCATCCCGTACTCCGACTGCGCCACCAGGGCCGGACCCACACCGGCATCCTCCTGGCGCCCCTGGCCTTCCCACCCCTCACGGCCCGCGTCCCCTACCGCGCCGGCCTCACCCCGCACCGGGTCACGCTGCGCCCGGAGGGCCACAACCCGGGCCGCCTCCAGATCCACTGGCAGCCGATCGGCACCACGGCCACCCTCATCGCCCCCACCGCCCGCCACCTCTCCACCCCCCGATCCCGCAGAGCAACCCGCTTGGCGGCCAACATCCTCCACTGACAAAGCAACCCCAGCTGCGAACAGCCGCATACCGCCGCAGCCGCGGACAGCGCGCCCCCACCCACTCAGCCGCGGGCAGCCGCAACCCCACCCACCCAGCCGCGAGCAGCCGCAACCCCCACTCACTCAGCTGCGGGCAGCCGCGCCCCCACCCACCCAGCTGCGGGCAGTCGTGCCGCTGGGGCGGCACGGGTGGGCGCAGCGGCACCCCGCACCGCCGGGCTGCGCACCCACCCCCGCCCAGCACCGACCCCGGTCACCCCAGTCACCAACGGCACCCGAAACAGAACCCCCACTCACCCCACCACCGCGTACAACACCACCCCACCCGGCCCCCGCCCCACCACCCGCAACCCCTCATCCCCCCGAAGCCCGTCCCCCACCCCCCGCCCCACCACCCACCGCACCCCGTACTCCCGCTCAATCCCCCGCCGCACACTCCCCGCCACCCCCGCCGAGAAGTACACCCCCACCGCCGCCACCCGCTCCTCCTCGTCCCGCAGAAAGAAGTCGGTGTACCCAGGAGCCACCGTGTACGCCCCGTACGCCGGAATCTGCCGCGCCGGAAACTCCCGCGCCATCACCACATCCCCGTACCCGACCCACCGCGTGATCCAGCCGTACCCCTCCCACGGCTCCCGGTACTTCTCCGCGACCCACCCCGGCAACACCCCCCGCCCCACCACGTACCCCACCACCCCCGCCTGCCCCCACGCCCCCACCACCAGCGCCACCCCCAGCACCACCGCCCAGCCGGCCCGCACCGCCCGCCGCCCGGACTCCACCACCTCCACACCCTCCAGCGCCACCGCGAGCTGCGCCGGAATCAGCGCGGCCGGCAGCACCCGCCCCCACGACCAGTGCCCGCTCACCCCGCCCGCCGCGAACACCACCAGCCCCAGCACGAAGAACACCACCAGCACGTCCCGCCGGTCACGCCGCCACCGCACCACCAGCGCCGCCACCCCCACCAGCACCAGCCAGTACCGCCCGAACAGGTCCCGGTACAGCGACCGGTGCACCGCGTCCATCCCGTCCCCGGCGCCGAGCAGCGCGAAGAAGTCGTAGTACGGCCAGGCCCACAGCACCACCACCCCCAGCGCCGCCCCCGCGCCGAACCGCCCCCACACCCCCCACCCGGCCCGCGCCGAGAACACGACGGCGAGGGCGCCCAACGACGCGACCACCCCCGAGAACTGATGGACCAGCAGGATCACCGCCCACACCACCCCGCACCCCAGCCAGATCCCCCACCCGGCGTCCGCCCCACGCACCGCCCGCGCCAGCCATGCCCACAGATGAAAGGCGAGGCCGAGGGCGAACACACTCGGGTACGCCACCGTCAACGCGAGGGAGTGCAGCCCGAGGAACCCGCTCCAGCTGAACTGCGTCGTGCCCCACAGCAGCACCAGGCACAGCAGCGCGAGCGGCGGCGCCGCCGGACGCGCGCTCAGGGTGCGGACGTACCGCCAGACCCCCGCGACCAGGACCGCGAGGGCCACCAGCGCGCCGACCCGCAGCACACCGAAGGCGGAGAGCCCGGTCGCCTTCGCGAGGCACCCGAGCAGCACCGTCCAGGGCGAGTAGTAGGGGCTCGGTGTGTCCGCGTCGACCAGCGGATCGCCGGGGTCGAGGAGACCGTGCCGCAGACGTTCGACGGTGGCCGCGTGGATGCCGAGGTCACCGATCCACGGCAGCCGGACGGCCACGAGGACCAGCAGGATCAGGACGAGGGCGGCCCCCGTCAGCGGCAGCGCGGTGCGCGTCATGGCGGAACGCCCGGTCACCCGGCCACCATAAGCGAACGAAACGAACGAAACGAACTAAACGGACCCCAGACCCGAAGGCGCGCCAGACACGAAGGCGCCCCGGGCCGACGCGCGGCCCGGGGCGCCTCACACGGCTACACCGTCACGAGTGCGTGCGCAGCAGCGTCCGCATCGTCCGCATCGCCACCGAGAGGTTGGACAGGTCGAACGCGTCCGAGCCCCGGATCTCCTCCAGCGTGGTACGGGCCCGGCCGAGGATCGCGGCGTTCTTCTGCTCCCACGCCTTGAACCGCTGCTCGGGCGTCGACGTGCCGTTGCCCGCCGCCAGGACGTCGGCGGTGAGCGAGGCGTGCGCCGCGTACAGGTCCTCGCGGATCGCCGCGCGGGCCATCGACTGCCAGCGGTCGGTGCGGGGCAGGTCGCTGATGCGGTCCATCAGCTGGGTGACGCCGAGCCGGTCGGCGAGGTCGTAGTACACCTCGGCGACGTCCAGCGGCTCCCTGCCCATGCGGTCGGCCACCGACACGATGTCCAGCGTCGGGAAGGCCGAGGAGAACCCCGCCACCCGCGTGGCCGGCTCGTCCGGGACTCCGGCGGCGGTCAGCTCGTCGTAGATGTGCTGGTACCACTCCGCGTCCGCGCCGCGCAGCAGCTTCGGCAACTGCGACCAGACCTGCTCCACCCGCTCGGAGAAGAACTCCACCGTCTCGGCCAGCTCCAGCGGCTGCGGCCGGTTGTTGAGCAGCCAGCGCGTGCCGCGCTCGACCAGCCGGCGCGAGTGCAGCCGGATACGGGTCTGCACCGCGGCCTCGACCTTGGTGTCCACAGCCTCCACCGCGTCCCACACCGGGGAGGAGCGGAAGATCGCCCGGGCCGCGGTCTGCGCCCGCACGATCTCCTCGAGCGAGGCGCCGGTCTCCTCGCGCATCCGGTGCAGATACGTCGTACCGCCCGTGTTGACCGTGTCGTTGACCAGGACGGTCGTCGTGATCTCGCGGCGCAGCGGGTGGCTGTCGACCTGCTCGAGGAACTGCTCGCGCAGCGCCGTGGGGAAGTAGGCGTGCAGCAGGCCCTTGAGGTACGGGTCGTCGGGCAGCGAGGTGTGCAGCAGCTCCTCGGCGACCGTGATCTTCGTGTACGCCAGCAGCACGGCCGTCTCCGGTCCGGTCAGGCCGTGTCCGGTGCCGAGCCGTTCGCGGATCTGGCGGTCCGTGGGCAGGAACTCCAGGGCCCGGTTGAGGTGGCCCTCCCTGACCAGGTGCCGCATGAAGCGCTGCTGGGCGTGGAGCATGTCCTTGGACTGCGCCAGCGCGTTGGCGATCGCCGTGTTCTGCGCGTAGTTGTTGCGCAGGACGAGCGCGCCGACCTCGTCGGTCATCTGGGCGAGCAGCTTGTTGCGCTGCTTGACGGTCATGTCGCCGTCCCTGACGAGACCGTTGAGCAGGATCTTGATGTTCACCTCGTGGTCGGAGGTGTCCACGCCCGCGCTGTTGTCGATGGCGTCGGTGTTGATCCTGCCGCCCTGGAGCGCGAACTCGATCCGGCCCAGCTGGGTCAGGCCGAGGTTGCCGCCCTCTCCGACGACCTGGACCCGCAGGTCCTTGCCGTCGACGCGGATGGCGTCGTTGCCCTTGTCGCCGACGTCGGCGTTGGACTCGGTGGACGCCTTGACGTACGTACCGATGCCGCCGTTCCACAGCAGGTCGACCGGGGAGCTGAGGATCGCCTTCATCAGCTCGGCCGGGGTCATCTTGGTGATGCCCGAGTCGATGCCGAGGGCCTCGCGGACGTGCGCGTTGACCGGGATCGACTTGGCCGTGCGCGGGAAGATTCCGCCGCCCGCCGAGAGCAGCTCGGTGTTGTAGTCCTCCCACGAGGAGCGCGGCAGCTCGAACAGCCGGCGACGCTCGGCGTACGAGGTGGCCGCGTCCGGGACCGGGTCGACGAAGATGTGCCGGTGGTCGAAGGCGGCGACCAGGCGGATGTGCTCGCTGAGCAGCATGCCGTTGCCGAAGACGTCACCGGACATGTCGCCGATGCCGACGACGGTGAAGTCCTGGGTCTGGGTGTCCACGCCCAGCTCCCGGAAGTGCCGCTTGACGGACTCCCAGGCGCCGCGGGCGGTGATGCCCATGCCCTTGTGGTCGTAGCCCGCGCTGCCGCCGGAGGCGAAGGCGTCGCCGAGCCAGAAGTTGTAGGACTCGGCGACCTCGTTGGCGATGTCCGAGAACTTCGCGGTGCCCTTGTCGGCGGCGACGACGAGGTAGGTGTCGTCCTCGTCGTGCCGGACGACGTCCGCCGGGTGCACGACCTCGCCGGCCACCATGTTGTCGGTGATGTCGAGCAGCGCCGAGATGAACGTCTTGTAGCTGGCGATGCCCTCCGCCAGCCACGCGTCGCGGTCGGCGCTCGGGTCGGGCAGCTGCTTGGCGACGAAGCCGCCCTTGGCGCCGACCGGCACGATGACGGTGTTCTTCACCATCTGCGCCTTGACCAGGCCGAGGATCTCGGTACGGAAGTCCTCCCGGCGGTCCGACCAGCGCAGACCACCGCGCGCGACCTTGCCGAAGCGCAGGTGCACGCCCTCGACGCGCGGCGAATACACCCAGATCTCGAACGCGGGGCGCGGTGCGGGCAGGTCGGGGATAGCCTGCGGGTCGAACTTCATGGAGACGTAGTCGTGCGGCGCGCCGCCGCTCGCCTCCTGGAAGAAGTTGGTCCGCAGCGTCGCCTTGATGACGGTGAGGAAGGACCGCAGGATCCGGTCCTCGTCGAGGCTCGCGACCTGGTCGAGGGCCGCGTCGACCTCTTCGAGCAGGGCGTCGACGATCTCGCGGCCGGCGCGCTGCCGCTCCGGCGCCATCCGCGCCTCGAACAGGTTGACGAGCAGGCGCGTGGTGTGGACGTTGTTGCGGAGGGTGTCCTCCATGTAGTCCTGGCTGAACGTCGAGCCGGCCTGCCGCAGGTACTTGGCGTACGCGCGCAGCACCATGGCCTCGCGCCAGGTCAGACCGGCGCTGAGCACGAGGGCGTTGAAGCCGTCGTTCTCCGCCTTGCCGGTCCAGGTGGCGGCGAAGGCGTCCTGGACGCGCTCGCGGGCGTCGTCGCCGAGGTAGTCGGCGCCGCCGGCCACCGCCTTGGGCATGCGCAGGCCGAAGTCGTAGATCCAGGCCGTCGTGCGGTCCACGCAGCGCAGCTCGTAGGGCCGCTCGTCGGTGACCTCGACGCCGAGCCGGCTGAGCACCGGCAGCACGGCCGACAGGGAGACCTGGCCGCCCTTCTGGTAGATCTTGAAACGCCGTTCCTCGGGCGCGGCGCCGACCGGCTCGTACAGGCTCAGCGCGAAGGTCTTCTCCTCGTCGAGCCGCTCCAGGTGGCCGAGGTCGGCGACCGCGGAGCGCGGGCCGTGGTCGGCCTTGTAGCCCTCGGGGAAGGCACCGGCGTAGTGGCGCAGCAGCTCCGCGGCACGTTCCTCGCCGACCTCGGCGGTCAGCGCCTCGCCGAATCCGTCGGCCCAGGAGCGGGCGGCCTCGACGAGGCGGGCCTCGATGCGCTCCCGGTCGGCGTCGGACAGCTGCGGCAGCTCGGTGCCCTGCGGGACGCGGACCACGAAGTGCAGCCGGGACAGGATCGACTCGGTGTTCCAGGCGGTGAAGTCGACGCTGATGCCGCCGAGCTCCTCCTTGAGGATGTCGACGATCCGCAGCCGGACACCGGTGGTGTAGCGGTCGCGGGGGAGGTAGACGAGAGCCGAGTAGTAGCGGCCGTACTCGTCCTGGCGCAGGTAGAGGCGCAGCCGGCGCCGCTCCTGGAGGTAGAGCACGGAGGTGACGATCGGCTCCAGCTCCTCGACCGGCGTCTGGAACATCTCGTCGCGCGGGTACGTCTCCAGGATCTGGAGGAGGTCACGTCCGTCGTGGCTGTTGGGCGAGAACCCGGCCCGCGCCAGCACCTCCTCCACCTTGCGCCGCACGACCGGCACCCGGCGCACGGACTCGGTGTAGGCGGCGGAGGAGAACAGGCCGAGGAAGCGCCGCTCGCCGACGACGTTGCCGTTCCCGTCGAACTTCTTGACGCCGACGTAGTCGAGGTAGGAGGGCCGGTGCACGGTGGCCCGGCTGTTCGCCTTGGTCAGCACCAGCAGCCGGTGTTCCCTGGCCTTGGCCCGGGCGTCGGCGGGGAGCCGCTCGAAGGAGGGGCTGACGGGGTGGCTCTCGTCGGTGTCGTGGTGCGGGTCGGAGCGCAGGATGCCGAGGCCGGTGCCGGCGACGGCGGCGAGGGAGTCGTCCTCGCGCAGCTGGTACTCGCGGTAGCCGAGGAAGGTGAAGTGGTCGTCGGCCAGCCAGCGCAGCAGCTCGCGGGCCTCCTCCAGCTCCCGCGCGGGGAGGTCGTCGGGGGTGGCCTCGGCGGGCAGCTGCTCGGCGATGCGGACGGCCGCGTCCCTCATCTTGCCCCAGTCCTCGACGGTCTCGCGGACGTCGTTGAGGACGCGCAGCAGGTCGGCGGTGATCTGCTTCAGGTCACCGCGGTCGGTCTCGCGGTCGATCTCGACGTGGATCCAGGACTCGACGTGCGCGTCGTGCGGGAGGTCGGCGGTGGGCGGACCGGTGAGCACCTCGACGAGCTTGCCGGCGATGTCGCGCCGCACCACGATCTGCGGGTGGACGACGACGTGGATGCCGCGGCCCTGGCGGGTCAGCTCGTTGGTCACGGAGTCGACGAGGAAGGGCATGTCGTCGGTGACCACCTCGACGACGGAGTGGCTGCACGTCCAGCCGTTCTCCTCGACCGTCGGGGTGTGCACCCGGACGTTCGCCGTGCCCTGCGGGCGGCTCTCGGCCAGCCGGTAGTGCGAGACGGCGGCTCCGAAGACGTCGACCGGGTCGCGGTCGGCCAGGTCCTCCGGGGCGGTGTGCCGGTAGTAGCGCTGGAGGAACGCGAACACGGAGGCGTAGTCCGGGGCGCCGTCCGGGGCGTCCGGGGTGCCCGGAGTTCCCTCGCCCGTCGTCCCGGTCGGTAGGTGCCCCCCGACCGGGCTGTTCTCAGCTACCCGCGCGGCCCTTTCGAGCAGCTCGGCCCTGGCTTCGTCCAGCTTGGTCTGCATTGTCCTCTGACTCCTGTCGCGCGCCGTTGCGTGACGTAGAAGGAAGTACGGTCTCCTGCCTTCCGGCATGACGTCGGGACACGGGGTGTCCGGTCTGCTCCGACGCTATGCCGCAAGGTGAGAAGAGCGGGGGCATATCAGCCAATGTCGCCGCTCCCGCCGGGTGTGACATCGCTCTCGTCGTCACCGTCCGGGGAGTGCGCGGCGCCGTACCGGGGGCCTTGGATGCCCCGTCCCGCCCGCGAGGATCAGCTACCGCCGCCCGGACACGGATGTGGTCCGTGTGTGCCGGGCGCGGGGCAGGGGCAACAGTGCCCCCGCGAACTATCGCGCTGATCACGCCACAAGGCTATCGCCCCGCCCGGGCCCCCCGTCACGAGCCGCATGTGTACAAAACCGGGCCCGCAACTTGGACGTTCCGCACAGCTGGGACGGGGCCGACGGGCACGGCCCGCGGCGCCTTCACCCCGCGAGTCTCTCCGCCAGCTCCACGGCCTCCCCCAACGTGTCCACCACGGGCACCCCGACCCCCTCGAGGCTGACCCGGCTGTGCGACCCCCCGGTGTACAGCACCGCTCCCGCTCCGACGTGCCGCGCCGCCACCGCGTCGTCTGCGGCGTCCCCGATGACCACCGTACGAGTGGGCTCCACCCCGGACAGTGCCAGCTCCGCGAGATGCCGGACCATGTGCTCGGCCTTGCTGCCGCCGGACGGGCCCGTCCGCCCGTCGACGCGTATGAAGTACGCCTCGATCCCGAGGCCCTTGACCAGCGGCACCAGCTCGTCGTGGCCGTACATGCTGAGGATCGACTGGCTGCGCCCCGCCGAGCGCCACCCGGTGAGCAGCTCCGTGGCGCCCTCGGCGAGCCGGCAGCGCCCCCGCTGCTCGGTGTAGTGGCGCTGGAAGGTCGCGTCCATGACCTCCCACTCGGCGTCGGTGGGCAGCCGCCCCATCAGCCGCTCGTAGAACTTCGGCACCGGCACGCAGTACAGCGCCCGGTACTGCTCCAGCGTGATCGGCGTCAGCCCCAGCTCCGCGAACGCCGCGTTCGTCGCGCCGATGATCGCGTCGTTGTCGTGGAACAGCGTGCCGTTCCAGTCCCACACGATGTGTGCGCCCGTCTGCATCCCCATGCCCGAAAACGTACCCGCCGCCACTGACAATCAGGGCGCCACGGTGTCGGGGACCGGTCAGTGACCGGGTCCCACCAGGTTGGGGATCTCCTGCGTGGCGTACCACAGCAGCTCGTGGTCCTCCGCGCCGTCCACGACGAACTGGGCGTCGTCGTCCCCGCCGTCCGCCGCCGCGAGGGCCTCGGCCGCGGCCGTCACGTCCGCCTCCGCGTCGGCCGCGTCGACGTGCACCGAGGCCGCCTTGGCCAACGGCAGGGGCCCGGCGAGACGCACCTCGCTCAGCGCCGCCGGATCGAGCCCCCGGTCCGGGTCGGCCGCGGCAGCGCCGTCGGGTACGTCGGCGGCGACCACGACCCGGCGCCGCGCCGGGGCGGTGTCGGCCGCCAGCAGCCGCAGCGAGGCGAGCGCGGCCCGGTTCAGGGCGGCGTACTCCAGCTCCTCGATGTCGTCCGAGAGGTACCACTCGCGCAGCGCCGGTGTGACGGCGTGGGCGACGAGCGGCCCGGTCCCCAGCTCTCCCGTCCTGTGCGCCTCGGCGAGGGCGGGCAGGGTCAGGGGGACGTAGACGCGCATGAGTCTGCCGCTTTCTTGGTCGGGGACGCCGCCGGAGCGCTCGGCGGCCCCGGCGGGAGAGCCTTCAGGATACGTGCGGGTGTCCCCTTTCGAGTCCCCACCCAGGGCGCCCGACGCGTCCACCCCGGGCCGGAAATTCACCCGGCCCACCCGCTCCATCCCGGGCTTTCCGAGCATCCCGGTCACTCTGATAGGTGAACCTCCCGACCCCCACGACCCGACCGTCGTCCTCCTTGCCTTGCCACCCCTGCGCCCCGTACAAGATCCCCGACCATGAAGTTACTGCCCGGTATCACCCGGGCCGCCGAACGGGGACTCCCATGCGCAAGGTCATGACCAGGACCCAACCCCGCCCACCCGCCACCCCCCTCACTCCGCCCCCGCCCCACGGGCGCGACGACGCCCCGTCCCGCGAGCCCGGAGGTGTCCAGTCCCGCGAGCCCGGCGACGCCCCGCCCCGCACACCCGGCGGGCTCCGCAGCCCCGACGACCTCCCGGCACCCCGCCGGCACGGCCTCGCTCCGACGACCACCACCCCCACCGACGCCCCGCCCCGCGGCCCCGGTGGTGTGCCGCCGCGCAGGCCGGGTGCGCGAGCAGTGGCGTCCGGTGGGCGTCCGCCGGGCTCCCCGGGCCGGTCCCAGCGGGCCCGTACGCGACCGGCGGACACCCGCCCGCCCACGGCCGGTCCGGGCCGGGGCGCCAGGACGGGCGCACTCACGTCGGCGGGCACCTCCGTCACGGCCCTCGTCCCGGGCCCCTTCGCCGGCTCCGGCCCGGCCCCCGCCGCGAACGCCGCCACGGCTCCCACCACGGGCCCGACGGCGCCGGCGGTCCATCGGTCCGCCCGGCCCGCCGCGGCGCCTCTCGTCCCCGCCCAGACCCCTCGCCGCCCCGTCCCGCAACTGCGCCCCACCGACCGGTTCGCCGAGCTTCTCCTCGGCGTGCTCAGCGGCCGGCGCCCCGTTCACTCGATGCTCCGCCACACCGTCGGCCGCGCCTACGACGACCTGGCCCACCTCGCCGAGCGCGGCCCCCTGCGCACCCGCGGTACCCTCCCCGTCGTACGGGACATCGGCTACTTCGAGCCCCGTCCGGGCGCCCTCGAGGTCTTCGCCCGCATCGGCGCGGGCGACCGGCTGCGTGCCATGGCCTTCCGCTTGGAGCAGGGCAGGGACCTGCGCTGGCGCTGCACGGCGGTGGAACTGGGCGGCCCCCGCAGGCCGCACACGGACGACGACTGAACCCGACGGCGAAGGGCCGGTCACCCGCGGGTGACCGGCCCTTCCCCGCTACGGCGCCCGCAGGCACCGCAGCGTCACTTCTTGCGGCGGCGTCCGCCCTTGGCCTGCTTGCGGCGCTCCGCGCGCGTGAGCCCGTCGGACTGGGCCTGCGCGGACTCGCCGTCGGTGAACTCGCCCTCGACGACACCACCCTCGCCGTCCACGGTCGGCGCGGAGAAGTGCAGGTCCCGGCGCTGCGGGGCGTCGAGTCCCTTGGCGCGGATCTCCGGACGGGCGCCCGCCTGGGCGGGGACGGCGTCCTGCGGACCCTTGTCGAGCGACGGCGCCGCGTCCTCGACCGGAACCTCCTCGACCTGCTGCTCGACCTGTACCTCCAGGTTGAACAGGTAGCCGACGGACTCCTCCTTGATGCCCTCCATCATGGCCTGGAACATGTCGAAGCCCTCGCGCTGGTACTCGACCAGCGGGTCCTTCTGCGCCATCGCGCGCAGGCCGATGCCCTCCTGGAGATAGTCCATCTCGTAGAGGTGCTCGCGCCACTTGCGGTCCAGGACCGACAGGACGACCCGGCGCTCCAGCTCACGCATGATCTCGGAGCCGAGCTGCTCCTCACGCGCCTCGTACTGCTCCTGGACGTCGTCCTTGATGGACTCCGCGATGTAGTCGGCGGTCAGCCCGGCCCGGTCGCCCGCCGCCTCCTCCAGCTCCTCGACGGTGACCTTCACCGGGTAGAGCTGCTTGAAGGCACCCCACAGCCGGTCGAGGTCCCAGTCCTCCGGGAAGCCCTCGGCGGTCTCGGCCTGCACGTACGCGTCGATCGTGTCGTTCGTGAAGTGCTGGATCTGCTCCTGGAGGTCCTCGCCCTCCAGAACACGGCGGCGCTCGCCGTAGATGACCTCGCGCTGGCGGTTGAGGACCTCGTCGTACTTCAGGACGTTCTTACGCGTCTCGAAGTTCTGCGTCTCGACCTGCGACTGGGCGGAGGCGATGGCGCGCGTGACCATCTTGTTCTCGATCGGCACGTCGTCGGGGACGTTGGCCATCGACATCACGCGCTCGACCATCTGGGCCTTGAACAGCCGCATCAGGTCGTCGCCCAGGGAGAGGTAGAAACGGGACTCGCCGGGGTCGCCCTGACGTCCGGAACGACCGCGCAGCTGGTTGTCGATGCGCCGCGACTCGTGCCGCTCGGTGCCCAGGACGTAGAGGCCGCCGAGGTCCTTGACCTCCTCGAACTCCGCCTTGACCGCCTGCTCGGCGCGCTCCAGCGCGGCGGGCAGGGCCGCGGCCCACTCCTCGATGTGCTCCTCGGGGTCGAGGCCGCGCTGGCGCAGCTCCGCCTCGGCGAGGTCCTCGGGGTTGCCGCCGAGCTTGATGTCCGTACCACGGCCGGCCATGTTCGTGGCCACCGTCACGGAGCCCTTGCGGCCCGCCTGGGCGACGATCGTCGCCTCCCGGTCGTGCTGCTTGGCGTTCAGCACCTCGTGCTGGACGCCGCGCTTGCTGAGCTGCTGCGAGAGGTACTCGGACTTCTCGACCGAGGTGGTGCCGACGAGGATCGGCTGCCCCTTGCGGTGCTTCTCCTCGATGTCGTCGACGACCGCCTCGAACTTGGCGACCTCGGTGCGGTAGATCAGGTCCGACTGGTCATTGCGCACCATCGGCCGGTTGGTCGGGATGGGCACCACGCCGAGCTTGTAGATCTGGTGGAACTCGGCGGCCTCGGTCATCGCCGTACCGGTCATGCCGGACAGACCGGGCTGTTCCTTGTCGTTGTGGTCGTGGCGCTTGTAGAGGCGGAAGAAGTTCTGGAGGGTGATCGTGGCGAGGGTCTGGTTCTCGTCCTTGATGTCCACCCCTTCCTTCGCCTCGATCGCCTGGTGCATGCCCTCGTTGTAACGGCGGCCGGCGAGGATACGGCCGGTGTGCTCGTCGACGATCATGACCTCGCCGTCGAGGACGACGTAGTCCTTGTCCTTCTTGAACAGTTCCTTGGCCTTGATGGCGTTGTTCAGGTAGCCGACCAGCGGGGTGTTCACCGACTCGTAGAGGTTGTCGATGCCCAGCCAGTCCTCGACCTTGGCGACGCCCGGCTCGTGGATGGCGACGGTGCGCTTCTTCTCGTCGACCTCGTAGTCGCCGGTCTCCTCGATGCCCTTGAGGGTGTTGCCGGCCTCGCCCTTCTTCAGGCGGGTGACCAGCTTGGCGAAGTCGCCGTACCACTTGGTGGCCTGGTCGGCCGGGCCGGAGATGATCAGCGGCGTACGGGCCTCGTCGACGAGGATGGAGTCGACCTCGTCGACGATGGCGAAGTTGTGGCCGCGCTGGACGAGTTCGTCCTTGGACCACGCCATGTTGTCGCGCAGGTAGTCGAAGCCGAACTCGTTGTTCGTGCCGTAGGTGATGTCGCAGGCGTACATCTCGCGGCGCTGGGCCGGCGTCTGGTTGGCGAGAATGCAGCCGACGCTCAGTCCGAGGAACTTGTGGACGCGGCCCATCAGCTCGGAGTCGCGCTCGGCCAGGTAGTCGTTGACCGTGACGATGTGCACGCCCTCGCCGGACAGGGCGTTGAGATAGGCGGGCAGCGTACTGACGAGGGTCTTGCCCTCACCGGTCTTCATCTCGGCCACGTAGCCCATGTGCAGGGCCGCGCCGCCCGCCACCTGCACGTCGTAATGCCGCTGGCCCAGGACGCGCTTGGCGGCCTCACGGACGGTGGCGAAGGCTTCGGGCAGCAGGTCGTCCAGGCTCTCACCGTCGGCGTAGCGCTGCCTGTACTCATCGGTGAGGGCCCTCAGCTCGGCGTCGGAGAGGTCGACGAAGTCCTCTTCGATGGAGTTGACCTGGTCCGCGATGCGGTGCAGCTTGCGCAGGATCTTGCCTTCGCCTGCACGCATGATCTTCGAGAGGACGGACACGGGGGTTGGTCTCCTTGCCGGTCGGGCCTGGGACGGTCGGTTTCCTGTGACGGACTGAGCAACGGCCATCGTATGCGAGGACCCCGCCGCCCCGGGAGGCTGCCGTAACGAGGACCGTCCACTCCTTACATCCAGCTTCCCTGTCTGCTGTCACCCGTTTCAACGTCCGGGCCTCGCGGATGGTGCCGCACCCCCCGGCGAATTGCACGAAAAGTGACTGCTTGTTCACGCACGGCAAAAAGATGGCGTTCGCCACCGGACACCGCGCAGAATCGGCCGATGGACCCCGTCACGCTCACCACCGACCGTCTCGTCCTGCGCACGGTCGGCCCCCAGGACACCGAGGCCGTGTACGCCGCCGTACAGGATCCCGACATCCAGCGCTGGACGACGATCCCCTCGCCCTACCTCCCGGAGCACGCGCGGGGCTTCACCGAGCAGATGGTCCCGGACGGCTGGGCCAACGACTCGATGTTCACCTTCGGTCTCTTCCTCCCCGCCGGGGACCTGGTGGGCATGCTCGGCGTCACGATGATCTCCCTGGGCGTCGGCGAGATCGGGTTCTGGGGCACCAAGGAGCACCGCGGCCGGGGGTACGTCACGGAGGCCGCCGTCGCCGCCTCCCGCTGGTCCTTCACCGAGCGGGCGATCGACCGAGTGGAGTGGCGCGCCGAGGTCGGCAACACGGCCTCCCGCGCGGTGGCCCAACGCGCGGGCTTCACCATGGAGGGCACGTTGCGCTCCGCGATCAACAACAAGGGCGTGCGCCGCGACTGCTGGATCGGCTCCCTCCTCCCCTCGGACCTCTCCCTGCCGTCCACGGCCCCGTATTTGCCGGCCCCCTAGCCGCGACAGCCGGAGCCGCGGCCCGGGCCCACTGTCAGACCCACCCCTTATCGTGCGGACGTATGACGACCCTCCCGCTCCCCGCCACGGAACTGTCCGCGGACGAGGCCCGCCGCCTCGCCCTTCGCGCACAGGGCTTCCTCGGCGCCCCAGACCGCCGCGGGGGCGTCCGCGGTGTCCTGCGCCACCTGGGCGCGGTGCAGCTCGACACCATCTCGGTCCTCGCCCGCTCCCACGAACTCGTTCCGTACGCGCGCCTGGGCGCGGTGGGCCGCCAGACGATCGAGGCCGCCTACTGGCAGGACACGCACGCCTTCGAGTACTGGTCCCACGCCGCCTGTGTCCTCCCCATCGAGGAGTGGCCCCACTTCGCCTTCCGCCGCCGCGCCTATCGCAACCGCCCGCACTGGAACCACCAGCTTCCCGACGGCACCTACGAACAGGTCGTCAAGCAGCTCCGCACCGAGGGCCCCCTCACCGCGACGGACCTGGGCGGCGCGAAGAGGACCAGCGAGTGGTGGGACTGGTCGGGCACGAAGGTCGCCGTCGAGCGCGCGCTCATGTACGGCGAGGTCGTGTGCGTCGAACGCCGCGGCTGGAAGCGGGTGTACGACCTGGCCGAGCGGGCGGTCCCGGCCGCGCTGCTGCACGACGACCTGGACGACACCGAGTGCCTGCGCCGCCTGGTCCGGCTGGCCGGTCAGTCCCTGGGCGTCGGCACGCGCGCGGACATCGCGGACTACCACCGTCTCAAGGCCGAGCAGGTCGACGCCGTGATCGCCGACTCGGGCCTGGTGCCCGTCACGGTGGAGGGCTGGGGGCGGCCCGCCTGGGCGGACCCCGCGGCCCTGGCGACGCCCCCGCGCGGCCGTCATCGCACGACGCTGCTCTCGCCCTTCGACTCGCTGATCTGGGAGCGGGCGCGCACGGAACGGATCTTCGGCTTCACCCACCGCCTGGAGGCCTACGTACCCAAGCAGAAGCGGGTCCACGGCTACTTCGCGATGCCGGTGCTGGCCGGGGGCCGGCTCGTCGGCCGGGTGGACCCGGCACGCGAGGGGCGCACCCTGGTCGCCAGGCAGGTCCGGCTGGACGGCCCCAAGGCCGCCCCGGCGGTGGCCCAGGCCCTGGTCGAGGCCGCGAGCTGGGTGGACTGCACGGACGTGCGTGTGGAGCGGGTCGAGGCGCCGGAGCTGCGCGAGCCGCTCACGAGGGAGCTGGCCCGCCTGCTCGGCTGAGCCGACCGACCGGCCGACCGGCTCAGCGGATCTCGAGAATCTTCTCCCGCATCGCGTACACCACGGCTTCCATCCTGGAGTGCAGCTGGAGTTTCTCCAGGATGTTGCGCACGTGGTTCTTGACGGTGTTCTCGGAAATGAACAGTTCCTTGGCGATGTCCCGGTTGTTCATTCCCGTGGCGACGAGCTTGAGGACCTCGAGCTCGCGATCCGTGAGCCGTGGCGCGGGCACCAGTCGGCGTTCGTCGGTCCGCTGGATCATCGACTTGAACTCGGTGAGCAGTTTCGACGCCATGGACGGACTGATCTGGGACTGTCCGTCGGCCACCGCGCGAATGGCGGTGGCCACCTCGTCCGTCGAGATCTCCTTGAGGAGATAACCGGTGGCGCCCGCCTTGATCGCGTCGTAGAGGTCGGCCTCCTCGTCGCTGATCGTCAGCATGATGATCTTGGCACTGGGGGCCACCTCCTTGATGGAGGTGCAGGCCTCGATCCCGCCGCGCTTGGGCATCCGCACATCCATCAGGACGATGTCCGGCAGCAGGTCGGCGGCCTTCTCCACGGCCTCGGCGCCGTCCCCGGCCTCCCCGACGACCTGGATGTCCTCCTCGGCCGCGAGCACGATCTCCAGGCCGCGGCGGAAGAGGGCGTGGTCGTCCACGACCAGCACCCTGATCGGCTCCTTGCGTGCGGAGCCCGCGTCCGCGTCCGGGCCCATGCCGGCGGCCCCGTCGTCGATCCCGTGGTCGACGCCCGCGCCCCGCATCGGTCCGAAACTGTCCGCCATCGTTCCTCCCCCTGAAGGCTGTGGCCCGTGGTCCTGAGCCATCGCCAACCCAGAGCAACGACCCACCGGTTGGGCCGTTGCCGCCATGATTCCATGCCCGGCCGACACCGAGGTGACCGAGCGGGCCACGAAGGGGTCGCACACCCACGCGCACCGTCGCACACCGGTGCCCCTGGGGGCGCACACGCGCTCCAGGGGCACCGGTCCGCTGTCACCCGGCGGCCGTCAGCCGCCGAGCGCGTCGCCCGCCTCGGGAGCGTGCCCCTGGGTGACCATCGTGTCCGTGGTGAGGTGGATCACGCCGTAGTCGTAGGCGTGCCGCCGGTAGACGACGCTCGGTTCCTTGGTCTCGGAATCGACGAACAGGTAGAAGTCGTGCCCGACCAGCTCCATCTCGTAGAGCGCCTGGTCGAGGGACATCGGTGCGGCGACGTGGGTCTTCTCCCGGACGACGAGCGGACCGTCGCCCTGGACCTCCAACGAGCCGATCTTCTTGGTGGGTACGCCGTCCTGCTTCTCCGTCGGGACGACCTCGCCGTTGCCGTTGAGCGTCGCCGCGTCGGGTACGTGGTCGGCGACCTCGGCCGCCGAGATACGACGCGAACCGCGGCGCGAGAAGCGCTTGTCGTGCTGCTTGCGCAGCCGTGCGCCGAGCTTCTCCGCCGCCAGGTCGAGCGCCGCGTACGGGTCGCTCGCCGCCGCCTCCGCCCGGATCACCGGACCGCGGGAGCGGAGCGTGATCTCCACTCGGTCACAGCGGTCGGCCTGCCGGGGGTTCGGCTCCTTGGACACCTCGACGTCGAGGCTGATCACCTTGCCATCGAGCTTCTGGATCTTCTCCAGCTTCAGCTTCTCGGCCACGTGCTTCCGGAACCGCTCGGGCACCTCGGTCTTGCGGCCCTTGACGACGATGTCCACGCAGAACTCCGTTCCCGGATCGCTCCGCTTCGCCGGCGGAGCATCTCCCTTTTGCACCAGGTTCCGGTCTACCCGGAAACCTCGGACTCGGTGACGTCCACCTCCTCCCCCGCGGGCGTGATCCCCACTCCGCCGGTGCGGGTGATGACGGTGAAACCCGCAGCACGGCATTCGGATTTGAGAGGTGTGGCCTGCGGCTTTGCCTCACAACCGAACATATCTCGCCCGGACGGATGTCGTCACCCTCTACCGCGGCGTACCTCCGTTCAGATGAATTGACCCTCTCATTACCTGCAACGACGTAAGTTCTCAGTCAGTTCCGGTTTATTTCGAAGGAATCTGGTGAGGCCGCGACCACTGCCGCGCAGATCGCTTCACGGATCACTTCACCGCCTCCGTATGAGCCCGCCATTCGGGGCCCGGTCTTCCGTTCCTCTCTGCCTTCCCCTGCCGCCGAGGGATACACGGACGATCTCGGCGTCCAGTACGTGCCGGGCCCCGCCCGCGACTCAGCGGCACCGGCCGTCGCCGCGCGCACGGCCCGTGCCGCCTCGGACAGCGAGGCACCCGTCGTCATCAGGTCGTCGACCAGGACGACCGGCCCACCGCCGCGCAGCAGCCCACCACCGCCGGGAGCCACCGCCAGCGCGCCGGCGAGGTTGGCCAGCCGCTGCCGGGCGTCGAGCCCCGACTGGTCGGCCACGGCGTACCGCTGCCGCAGCACGGCCAGCACCCGGGCCGGTGTCCCGGTGCGCCGCAGCTCTCCCGCGGCCGCCAGGGCGATCCGCCGCGCCGGGTCGTGCCCGCGGGTCCGTACCGCCCGGCGCGCCGACGGCACGGGCACCAGCAGCACCGGCCCGCGCACCTGTACGTCGCCCCGGGCGGCACCGTCGGCCGTACCCGCCTGCCGCAGCCCCGCCCGCACCGCTCCCGCCAGCGCCGCGCCGAGCGGGGCCGTGAGTGCCAGCACGCCCCGCTCCTTGTGGGCCAGCAGGGCGGCGCGTACCTCGTCCTCGTACGGCGCCGCCGCGTGCACCGGCGGCAGCCCGGGCGGCTCCGGTGCCGGGCGCACACGGCACGGTGGGGCTCCGTCCAGAGCCGTACGACACCGGGGGCACAGCACGGCGCGAGCCCTGCCGCAGCCTCCGCACTCGGCCGGCAGCACCAGGTCCGTGAGGTCCCGCCACCATTCCCGCAATCCGCGCATGGCCACACTGTGCCAACGCCGACGGACCCCTGCCAGGCCTGTGGAAAACGCTCGCCGCGTCCTTGTGGAAAACTCCGGACGCCAGACTCCGCGTATCCCCCGCACGAGTGAACGCACGCCCTCGGAGGGCCTGTACACCGCCCGGGGACGCCTCAGCCCGGGTAGACCGGCGCGGTCCCCTCCGTCACCTTCTGCCACTGCAGCCCGGACGGCAGCCGCACGATGAGGTCCTCCGAGTACGCCACCAGCGGCAGCCGCTCGTCCTCGGTCGCGGCGATCTCCTTCACGCCGGTCAGCGCCGCGGGCACCGAGGCCTCCGGCGTGGAGCCGTCGACCTGGACGTATCCGATCTGCTGGACGCCACCGCGCTCGCGCCCGACGACCACGAGCCGGCTGTCACCGGCCCACGACATGGCCGTGACCTCCTCCAGCTCGGGAGTCGCGGAACGCAGTTCGAGGACGGTGACCGCGGGCGGGTCGCCCGCCTTCTCGTCCCGCTCGATCCGTCCGATGAGCAGCGACCGCTCGCCGTCCTTCTCCACGATGAGCGCGATCCGCACCCCGTCGGCGGCCACCCGCACGGCCTGGACCCGCCCGTCAAGGCCCGGCGTCCGCACCTCCACCGGATCGCCCGCGCCCGCCTTCAGCAGCAGCAACCGCGGGTCGGCCGGGTCGCGGTCGGCGATCCAGAGGTCGCCCCGCGCGTCCCAGCTGGGCGGTGTCAGCCGGTCGGCCTCCGTCTTGCCCTTGCTGATCAGCACGGGCTCGCCGAGCGAACCGCCCGACACCAGCGAACCGACGTACAGCGACTTGTTGTCGAGGCCGATCCCGGCCGCGCTGTGCTCGTCGCGCGAGACCGCCACCGACCGCAGGGCCTTCTCGCCCTCCCCCAGGGGGCCGGGCACGGGTTCCGCGCGCGTCCCGTTGCTGCCCGCGGCGATGCGCACGACGCGGTCCTCGTCGTCGACGAAGTAGAGGTAGTCGGGCGGCTGCGCGGAGCCGCGCGTCGCGACCGTCCCGGCCCGGTCCTCGGTGAGCGAACACAGTTGCTCACCGCCCGAGCGCAGCTCGACCTCCTCCACCGCCGGGGTGAGGTTCTGCAGCGTGAACAGCAGCTGCGCGGCCATCTCGTCGCACTTGTCGGCGCCCGCCCGGGCCGCCTTGTCGTTCAACGGCACGGTCAGCTTGCTGCGGTCGTCGGGCGCCAGCGAGGCGACGTTCTTCGCCAGCTCCGTTCCGGTCGGGAAGCTGGACCTGACCACCGGGCCGAGCAGGCTCGTCGGCCCGCTGAGCAGGGAACGCACCACCTGGGTCATCGGATCCACGCGCCGGCGCACGTAGACGGGATCGGCGACGGCCGCCGGCTCCCGGCTCGTGCCGGCCTCGGCGTCCGCCTGCACCGCGGTGTTCGAGGCGAAGTAGTACCGGTTGACCGACATGTAGTTGCGCTGGAAGTCCGACTTGCCCATGACGACGCCCTGCGGCAGCACGTCGATGCGCCACTGCTTGGTCTTGACGTCCCGGGTGAGGTGCACCGACTCGCGGTAGGAGCCGTCGGCCGGCGAGTACGACTGCTGCGCGTCCACCGTGGCGACCTTGGCGCCGGTCAGGGTGACCGAGTAGTCGTTGCCGTCCTCACGGCTGCCCGAGTGGTCGGACTCGGTCCCCGGGCCGCCCGCGAGCACCGTCGCCGACCGGTCCGGCCGCCAGTTCTTCGCGGCGTCGCCGGTCAGGTACTTGCGCGCCGTCTCATAGTGCGGATCGTCGCTGGTCAGCGCCTCCAGGAAGCCCTGCACGATGTCGGCGGGCGGGGCGTCCTCCTGGGGCGGCATCGCGAACACCCGCACCTGCGGGTCCTGCCGGGGCGTGGACTCCACCCCCCGCAGATCCCCGCTGTCGGGCATGGACGCGCATCCCGCCAGCAGTACGACCCCGCCGACGGCGTACGCCATCACGCGTGCCGGCCTGCGCCGACCGCCCCCCTCGCGGTCAGCGCCCACGAGATGCCTCCCCTTGCCTGCTCGACTCCTCCGGTTCGGCCTCCGGGCGGCTCGCCGCCTCCGGTGCCGGCCCGCCGTCCTGTCTCCGTGCGCCCGACACGGGCCTCGGCACCACCCGCGCGCCGTTGCCCGGCAGTGCCGTCGGGTCGGCCGTGGGAGCCACCGCGGCCTGCCGCGGCGTTATGGGCCCCCGCGCCGACGCCTGCGCCGGGACGCCGACCGCCTTGTCGGTGCCGTCCGGCAGCCCGGTGTCGCCGAGGCCCGCGTCGTGCAGCCCCCGATTGCGCCGCGAGTCCGTCGGCTCCAGCGGTATCGGCGAACCCCTGAGCGGCTCGTCCGCGGTCCTGGGCAGTGTCAGCCGGAACTGCGAGCCGCCGCCCGGCTCGCCCCAGGCCTGCAGCCAGCCGCCGTGCAGCCGCGCGTCCTCCAGGGCGATCGACAGCCCCAGCCCCGTACCACCGGTGGTACGCGCGCGTGCCGGGTCGGCCCGCCAGAAACGGCTGAAGACCCGGGTGGCCTCACCCGGCTTCAGTCCCACCCCGAAGTCGCGCACCGCGACGGCGACCGCGCCCCCGGCGGCGGCGAGCTTCACGACGACGTCCCGGCCCTCGCCGTGCTCGACGGCGTTGACGACGAGGTTGCGCAGCACGCGCTCCACTCGCCGGGCGTCCGCCTCGGCGACGACGGGCTGCTGGTCGCCGACGACACGTATCCCCGTGCCCTTGCGGTCGGCGAGCGGCTCCGCACCGCTGACGACCCGGCGCACGACCTCCCTGAGGTCTATCGGCTCCGCCTCCAGTGCCGCGGCGCCCGCGTCGAAGCGGCTGATCTCCAGCAGGTCGGCGAGCAGCGTCTCGAAGCGGTCCAGCTGGTCGGCGAGCAGCTCGGCCGACCGCGCGGTCACGGGATCGAAGTCCACGCGCGCGTCGTGGATGACGTCGGCCGCCATCCGTACGGTGGTCAGCGGCGTCCGCAGCTCGTGCGACACGTCGGAGACGAAACGCCGCTGCATCCGCGACAGGTCCTCCAGCTGGCTGATCTTCAGCTGAAGGTTCTGCGCCATCTTGTTGAAGGCCTCGCCGAGCCGGGCGATGTCGTCCTCGCCGGTGACCTTCATACGTTCCTGAAGCCGCCCGGCGGACAGCCGCTCGGCGATGCTGGCCGCCATCCGTACGGGCGTGACGACCTGGCGCACCACGAGCCAGGCGATGGCCCCCAGGAGAACGACGACGAAGAGCCCGGCCGTCGCCAGGGTGCCCCTGACCAGGCTGAGGGACTTCTCCTCCTGGGTGAGCGGGAAGAGGTAGTACAGCTGGTACGGCTCGCCGTTCGGGTCGTTGACCTGCTTGCCGATGACCAGTCCGGGCTGGGAGGCCTGGTCGGAGTTGTAGACGATCCGGGTGTAGCTCTGGGCCGCCGCGGTACTGCCGTCGATGCGCTCGCGCAGGTTCTCGGGGACGCTGGCGGACCAGTCGACCAGGCCGGAGGCGCGCGGACCGCGCCCGCTGCCGCCGTCGCCGCCCATCGGGAGGGTGACCACGTCGAAGGCGCCCTGGCCACCGCTGGAGAGCGACTTCACCAGTTCACTCATCCACTGGATGACGTTCTGCGCGGGACGCCCGTCCGCCGGGGTGCTGTCCTCGCCGTTGACGCTCGCCGCCTCCTCGGCCTTCTGCTTGGCCGCGGTGAAACCGCCGGTGGCCTGGCTCTGGGACGCCTTCACCTTGGCGTCCAGCAGTCCGTTGCGGACCTGCCCGATCACCACGAAGCCGAGCAGCAGCACCACGCCCAGCGACATCAGCAGGGTGGTGGCGACGACCTTGAGCTGGATGTTGCGCCGCCACAGCCGCATGACGGGCAGCAGTGGACGGCGCACCCAGCGCATGAAGAGACGGAGCACCGGACTGCCCTGCACCCCGCCGTGCAGCAGCCCGCCCTCCAGCACGCGGCTGAAGCGCGAGCCGGCGCTCTGGTGGCCGACAGGCCGTCCGGCGCGGGCCCCGGACCCGGGCGCCGAAGCGGCACTGTCCCTGGTCATGTCAGCTCGGTCCGGCCTTGTAACCGACGCCGCGGACGGTCACCACGATCTCCGGCTTCTCCGGGTCCTTCTCGACCTTGGAGCGCAGCCGCTGCACATGCACGTTGACCAGCCGAGTGTCGGCCGCGTGCCGGTAGCCCCAGACCTGCTCGAGGAGCACCTCACGCGTGAACACCTGCCACGGCTTGCGGGCCAGCGCCACCAGCAGGTCGAACTCCAGCGGCGTCAGCGCGATCGACTGTCCGTCCCGCTTCACGGAGTGACCGGCCACGTCGATGACCAGGTCGCCTATGGCGAGCTGTTCCGGTGCCGGTTCCTCGGACCTCCTCAGGCGTGCCCGGATACGGGCCACCAACTCCTTCGGCTTGAACGGCTTCACGATGTAGTCATCGGCGCCCGACTCCAGACCCACCACGACGTCGACGGTGTCGCTCTTCGCCGTCAGCATCACGATCGGCACACCCGACTCCGCCCTGATCAGGCGGCACACCTCGATGCCGTCCCGTCCGGGCAGCATCAGGTCGAGCAGCACCAGGTCCGGCTTGGTCTCCCGGAAGGCGGCCAGCGCCTTGTCGCCGTCGGCTACGAAAGACGGCTCAAAACCCTCACCACGCAGCACAATGCCGAGCATCTCGGCCAGTGCGGTGTCGTCGTCGACGACAAGGACTCGTCCCTTCATAAACGACATCATCCCATTAGCTAATCGTTACCTGGCGTGACCTGGCACACAGCTCCGCCAGGGCTTCGGTCGTCACGGGCGAAACCGCGCCCTCCTCGGTGACGATCGCCGTCACCAGTTCGGGCGGAGTCACGTCGAACGCCGGGTTGTACGCCTGGGTCCCCAGGGGTGCCACCGGAATCCCGCCTCCCGCTCCCGTCACCGGCACCTGAGGTGCTGTGACCTCGGTCACTTCATATCCGGGGCGCTGTTCCACCTCGATGGACGCCCCGTCCGGCGTGTCCGGATCCACCGTCGTGACCGGCGCCACGACGATGAACGGCACATGGTGATACCGCGCGAGCACCGCGAGCGGATAGCTCCCCACCTTGTTCGCCACCGAACCGTCGGCCGCGATGCGGTCCGCACCGATCAGCACGGCGTCCACCTCACCCGCCGCGAACAGCGAACCTGCCGCGTTGTCGGTGAGCAAGGTGTACGCCATGTCGTTGCGGGCCGCCTCGTATGCCGTCAGGCGAGCACCTTGCAGCAAGGGACGCGTTTCGTCCACCCAGAGGCGTCGCAGCCGCCCCGACCGGTGCGCCGCGAGCGCCACCGCGAAGGCGGTTCCCTCACCGCCCGACACCAGCGAACCGGTGTTGCAGTGCGTGAGGACGCGGTGCCCTCCGGCGGGCAGCAGCTCGTCCAGCAGCGCCAGTCCGTGCGCGGCCATCCGGGCGCTGGCCTCGGCGTCCTCCCGGTGCAGCGCCCGCGCCGCGGACAGCGCCGCCGCCGCGGCCTGCCGGGTGTCACCGGTCCTGGCGAGCGCCTCCTGGTGGGCCGCCTGCGCCCGGCGCACCCCGACGGCGAGGTTCACCGCGGTGGGGCGGGCCCCCGCCAGCGCGGCCGCGGCCTCCTCCACCTCGAAGCCCCGGACGGCGGCGAGCGCGACCCCGTAGGCGCCCGCGATGCCCAGCAGCGGCGCCCCGCGCACGGCGAGCGACCGGATCGCCTCCACGAGCGCGGACGCGTCCGTGCAGACCAGCTCGACCTCCTCGGCCGGCAGCCTGGTCTGGTCCAGCAGGACCAGCACCGGGCCCTCGGGAGGCTCGTCCCAGCGAAGGACCGGTATCCCGGTCGGCCGCTTGTCCTCGCCGCTTCGCGCGTCCTGATCAGCCATGCGGTCAGTCTGCCCCCTGTACGACGGACAATTGAAGGTGCGCAGCCCATACCGTGCCCGGTCCGCACCCGACGCCCCCATGACACGATGGCTGCCAACCTGCCGCCGCGACCGCGGACGGGCACCGTGAAGGAGCGACGATGAACGACACTCCGGGCTGGGCCTCGCCCGGATCCGCCCCGTCCGACGGGCGGGAGCCCGGCGCGTCCGGCCCCGCCGAGCCCGCCGACCGCCCCGCCGGCCCCGATCAGCCCGCGCAGCCCGCGGACCGGCCGGGTGCGGAACCGACGAGCCCCGGCACGAAGTGGTCCAAGGAGCAGCCGCCCCCCGCCCAGTGGTCCGCGCCCACCGGCCCGGCGGGCCCGGGCGAGACCCCGCCGCCCCCGCCTCCGGGCCCGGGGTGGGGCGCACCGCCCCCCGGACCTCCCGGCGGCGGCTACGGCGGCTGGGGAGGCCAGAGCGGCGGCCACGGCGGTTACGGCGCCCCCGGGGGACACGGTGGCTGGGGAGGCGGCTGGGGCGGCCCCCCGCCCGCGGCCAAGCCCGGTGTGATCCCGCTCCGCCCGCTCGGCGTCGGTGAGATCCTCGACGGCGCGGTCTCCACCATGCGCACCTACTGGCGCACGGTCCTCGGCATCTCCCTGACCGTCGCCATCTTCACCGAGATCATCGTCGTGCTGCTCCAGGGCCTCGTCCTGGACGACACCAGCACGGAGGCTCTCAACGACCCCGACGCCACCCTGAGCGAACTCGGCGACGCGCTGACCGACACCACGATCAACTCCGGTGTCATCTTCCTGATCTCCCTGATCGGCACCGTACTGGCCACCGCTCTGCTCACGACCGTCACCAGCCGCGCCGTGCTCGGCCGGCCGGTGACCACCGGCGAGGCCTGGCGGGACGCCCGCCCCCAGGTGCTGAAGCTCTTCGGGCTGATCCTCCTGCTGCTCCTCATCGTCGCCGGCATCGTCACCGCCGGCATGGCGCCCGGTCTCCTCGTCACCGCCGCCGCGGGCAGCGACGCCGGAGTGGCCCTGACCGTCCTGGGCTTCCTGGCGGGCGGAGTCGTCGCGGTGTGGCTCATGGTCCGCTTCTCGCTGGCGTCCCCGGCGCTGATGCTGGAGAAGCAGGGCATCAAGAAGGCGATGGGCCGCTCCGTGAAGCTGGTGCGCGGCTCCTGGTGGCGCGTCTTCGGCATCCAACTGCTCGCCACGGTCATCGCCAACGTCGTCGCGTCGATCATCGTCATCCCCTTCACCTTCCTCGCCGCGGCCCTCGGCGGCGACGGCGTCGGCAGCTTCCTGGAGGGCACCGGGGACCTCGGCTGGACGTTCCTCGTCGTCAGCGGCATCGGCTCGGTGATCGGCTCCATGATCACCTTCCCGATCACGGCGGGCGTCGCCGTACTGCTGTACATCGACCAGCGCATCCGCCGCGAGGCCCTCGACCTCGAACTGGCCCGCGTCGCCGGCTCCCGGGGCTCCGGCGCCGTCCCGGGGAGCTGATGGGGTGAGCGGGGCGGGGGGAGTTCTCACAGAGGTGCTGTCACGCACCGCCGCACGAACGGTGTCGCGCGCCGGCGACACCTCCGTACTGTCGCTGTCGCGCTCCGGCGACGAACCGCCGGTGACGATCCCGCGCGACCCGGCGCGGGATGCCGCGCGGCGCGAGCTGTCCAAGCGCATGTACCACGAGAACGACCCCAGTTGGTTCCAGCGGGCCCTGAACGCCTTCTGGGACTGGATCGACGAGCTGTTCAGCAGGGCGTCCACCGCCACACCCGGGGGGACACTCGGCCTGGTCGTCATCGTCGTGGCCGTCGTGGCGGTGCTGGGCGCCCTCTGGTGGCGCCTGGGCACCCCGCGCCGCGGACCGGTCTCCACCCCCGCTCTGTTCGACGACCGCCCCCGCAGCGCCGCAGACCACCGCGCCGCCGCACAGGCGCACGCCGCCCAAGGACACTGGAACCAGGCCGTCCAGGAACGCATGCGAGCTGTCGTCCGCGCCCTGGAGGAACGCGCCCTGCTCGACATCCGCCCCGGCCGCACCGCCGACGAGGCGGCCACCGAGGCCGGCCGCTCCCTGCCCGCCCACAGCGAACGACTGCGCGCCGCCGCCCGCGACTTCGACGACGTCACGTACGGCGGCCGACCCGGCACCGAGCCGTCGTACCAACGCCTCACCGAACTCGACCACGACCTGGAGCGCAGCAAGCCGCAGCTGGCGAGCAGCACGGCCGGCGGCCCCGCGGGGGACGCGGACCGGGACACCCGCCGGGGAGCCGCCGAATGACCACCGAGGCCACGCTTCCCACCACCTCGGCCTCGCCCACCGCCCGCCAGGTGTGGACACGCGCGCGGGGCATCGCGCTCGCCCTCGTTTTGCTGCTGGTCGGGGCCGTCGCGATCGCCGTCGTCCGCTCGGACGCCCGGCACGGCGAACTCGACCCGCGCTCCGCCGACCCCTACGGCAGCCGGGCCGTCGCCGAACTCCTCGCCGACCGGGGGGTCTCCACGCGCGTGGTCACCACCCTGGACGGCGCCCAGGCCGCGGCCGGCCCGGACACCACCCTGCTGGTCGCCGCTCCCGACCTCCTGACGGAACGCCAGCAGACACAGCTGCGCTCCTCGACCGACGGCTCGGGTGGGCGCACCGTCCTCGTGGCCCCCGGCGGCTCCGCCGTCGAACGCCTCGCTCCCGGCGTCACCGCCGACCCCGCGCTCAGCTTCGACTCGACACTGGCCCCTGCCTGCGACCTGCCCGCCGCCCGACGCGCGGGCGACGCCGACACGGGCGGCCTCCGCTACAGCACCCACCTCGAAGCCGACGCCTGCTACCCCAGCCGCCGCCTGGCCACTCTGCTGCGCATCCCCGACGCGTCCACGACGGCGCCTCAGGAAGCCACCCCGGGCGACACCGTCGTCCTCGGCGCCCCCGACATCCTCCTCAACAACCGCCTCGACGAGCACGGCAACGCCTCTCTCGCCCTCCAACTCCTCGGCTCCCGCGAACACCTGGTCTGGTACCTCCCCTCCCTCTCCGACATCCCGGACCCGGACGACGAGCGCAGCTTCTTCGACCTGCTCCCCTCCGGCTGGCTCTGGGGCACCCTCCAGCTCTTCGTCGCCGCCGCCCTCGCCGCCCTGTGGCGGGCACGCCGACTCGGCCCCCTGGTACCCGAGAAACTCCCCGTCGCGATCCGCGCCTCCGAAACCGTCGAAGGCCGCGCCCGCCTCTACCGCAAGGCGAACGCCCGCGACCGCGCGGCCACCGCTCTTCGCTCCGCCACCCGCACCCGCCTCGCCCCCCTCGTAGGCGTCCCCGTCACCCAGGCGCACACGCCCGAGTCCCTGCTCCCCGCCCTGTCGGCGCACCTCCACGGCGCTCCCGGCGACGGGCAGTCCCTGCACACCCTCCTCTTCGGCCCGCCGCCCGGCGACGACGCGGCCCTCATCGCACTCGCCGACCAACTCGACGCCCTCGAAAGAGAGGTACGCCGTCCATGATGGACCCGACCACTGACAACGCCGGGCAGAGCGCGGCCCCGGGCAACGCCCGCGCCGCCCTCGAAGCCCTGCGCGCCGAGATCGCCAAGGCCGTGGTCGGCCAGGACGCCGCCGTCACCGGTCTCGTCGTCGCCCTCCTGTGCCGCGGCCACGTCCTCCTCGAAGGCGTCCCCGGAGTCGCCAAGACCCTCCTCGTCCGCACCCTCGCGGCAGCCACCGAACTCGACACCAAACGCGTCCAGTTCACCCCCGACCTGATGCCGAGCGACGTCACCGGCTCGCTGGTCTACGACGCCCGCACCGCCGAGTTCTCCTTTCAGCCCGGCCCGGCCTTCACCAACCTGCTCCTCGCCGACGAGATCAACCGCACGCCCCCGAAGACCCAGTCGTCCCTCCTCGAAGCCATGGAGGAACGCCAGGTCACGGTCGACGGCACGCCACGCCCGCTCCCCGAGCCCTTCCTCGTCGCGGCCACCCAGAACCCGGTCGAGTACGAGGGCACCTACCCCCTCCCGGAAGCTCAGCTGGACCGCTTCCTTCTCAAGCTCACCGTCCCGCTCCCCTCCCGCCAGGACGAGATCGACGTCCTCACCCGCCACGCCGCCGGCTTCAACCCGCGCGACCTGCGCGCCGCCGGCGTACGCCCCGTCGCGAGCGCCGCCGACCTCGAAACGGCCCGCGCCGAGGTCGCCGAGACGACCGTCTCCCCGGAGATCACCGCCTACGTCGTCGACATCTGCCGCGCCACCCGCGAGTCGCCGTCCCTCACCCTCGGCGTCTCCCCGCGCGGCGCCACGGCACTGCTGTCGACCTCGCGCGCGTGGGCCTGGCTCACGGGCCGCGACTACGTCACCCCCGACGACGTGAAGGCCCTGGCCCTCCCCACTCTCCGGCACCGCGTCCAGCTCCGTCCGGAGGCCGAGATGGAGGGCGTGACCACGGACTCCGTCATCAACGCGATCCTCGCCCACGTCCCCGTGCCCCGCTGATGGCTCTCACCGGACGCGCCGCGCTCATCGCGGCCCTCGGCTCCGTCCCCATCGGCATCTGGGACCCGGGCTGGACGGGCATCCTCGCGGTCAACGCCCCGCTGGCCGCGGCATGCGCCTGCGACTTCGCCCTGGCCGCCCCCGTACGACGGCTGCTCCTGAGTCGCTCCGGCGACACGTCCGCCCGTCTGGGCGAGACCGCCGACGTCACCCTGACGGTCACCAACCCGTCCAGCCGCCCCCTGCGGGCCCGGCTCCGCGACGCCTGGCCGCCCAGCAGCTGGCAACCCGGCACGGAGACGGTGGCCTCCCGCCACAGCCTGACGGTCCCGCCCGGCGAACGCCGCCGGGTGACCACCCGCCTTCGCCCGTCCCGTCGCGGCGACCGCGAGGCGGACCGCGTCACGATCCGGTCCTACGGCCCCCTGGGACTCTTCACCCGACAGGGCACCCACCGGGTCCCCTGGACGGTACGCGTCCTCCCCCCGTTCACCAGCCGCAAGCACCTCCCCTCCAAGCTGTCCCGCCTACGCGAACTCGACGGCCGCACCAGCGTCCTCACCCGCGGAGAGGGCACGGAGTTCGACAGCCTGCGCGAGTACGTACCCGGCGACGACACCCGTTCCATCGACTGGCGCGCGACGGCCCGCCAGTCCACCGTCGCCGTACGCACCTGGCGCCCCGAACGCGACCGGCACATCCTGCTCGTCCTCGACACCGGCCGCACCTCGGCCGGACGTGTGGGCGACGCGCCCCGCCTCGACGCGTCCATGGACGCCGCCCTGCTCCTGGCCGCCCTGGCCTCCCGTGCCGGCGACCGTGTCGACCTCCTCGCCTACGACCGCCGGGTACGCGCCCTGCTTCAGGGCCGCACGGCGGGCGACGTACTTCCCTCCCTGGTCAACGCCATGGCGACGCTGGAGCCGGAGCTGGTGGAGACCGACGCGCGTGGCCTCACCGCCACCGCTCTCCGATCGGCCCCCCGCCGCTCCCTTATCGTCCTGCTCACGACACTGGACGCGGCCCCGATCGAAGAAGGGCTGCTACCCGTCCTGCCCCAGCTGACACAGCGCCACACGGTCCTCGTGGCCTCGGTGGCGGACCCGCACGTCTCCACCATGGCCGAGGCCCGGGGCCACACGGACGCCGTCTACGAAGCCGCTGCGGCCGCGCAGGCCCAGTCGGAACGCCGTCGAACCGCCGACCAGCTCCGCCGGCACGGCGTCACCGTCGTCGACGCGACCCCGGACGAGCTTCCTCCGGCGCTCGCCGACGCCTACCTGGAACTCAAAACGGCAGGCCGTCTGTAAGCGACAGGGCAGGGCCGAAAGGCCCCGCTCCAGTCTCAACGGCCCTTAAACGCAGAAAACCCCGCACCGTTCCCGGTGCGGGGTTTTCTCGCAATGATTGTTCGGCGGCGTCCTACTCTCCCACAGGGTCCCCCCTGCAGTACCATCGGCGCTGTAAGGCTTAGCTTCCGGGTTCGAAATGTAACCGGGCGTTTCCCCTACGCTATGACCACCGAAACACTATGAAACTCTCAACCGCACCATGTGTGGCACATGGGGTTGTTCGTGGTTTCAGAACCAACACAGTGGACGCGAGCAACTGAGGACAAGCCCTCGGCCTATTAGTACCGGTCACCTCCACACCTCACGGTGCTTCCAGATCCGGCCTATCAACCCAGTCGTCTACTGGGAGCCTTAACCCCTCAAAGGGGGTGGGAGTCCTCATCTCGAAGCAGGCTTCCCGCTTAGATGCTTTCAGCGGTTATCCCTCCCGAACGTAGCCAACCAGCCATGCCCTTGGCAGGACAACTGGCACACCAGAGGTTCGTCCGTCCCGGTCCTCTCGTACTAGGGACAGCCCTTCTCAAGACTCCTACGCGCACAGCGGATAGGGACCGAACTGTCTCACGACGTTCTAAACCCAGCTCGCGTACCGCTTTAATGGGCGAACAGCCCAACCCTTGGGACCGACTCCAGCCCCAGGATGCGACGAGCCGACATCGAGGTGCCAAACCATCCCGTCGATATGGACTCTTGGGGAAGATCAGCCTGTTATCCCCGGGGTACCTTTTATCCGTTGAGCGACGGCGCTTCCACAAGCCACCGCCGGATCACTAGTCCCGACTTTCGTCCCTGCTCGACCCGTCGGTCTCACAGTCAAGCTCCCTTGTGCACTTACACTCAACACCTGATTGCCAACCAGGCTGAGGGAACCTTTGGGCGCCTCCGTTACTCTTTAGGAGGCAACCGCCCCAGTTAAACTACCCATCAGACACTGTCCCTGATCCGGATCACGGACCCAGGTTAGACATCCAGCACGACCAGACTGGTATTTCAACGACGACTCCACCCACACTGGCGTGCGAGCTTCAAAGTCTCCCAGCTATCCTACACAAGCCGAACCGAACACCAATATCAAACTGTAGTAAAGGTCCCGGGGTCTTTCCGTCCTGCTGCGCGAAACGAGCATCTTTACTCGTAGTGCAATTTCACCGGGCCTATGGTTGAGACAGTCGAGAAGTCGTTACGCCATTCGTGCAGGTCGGAACTTACCCGACAAGGAATTTCGCTACCTTAGGATGGTTATAGTTACCACCGCCGTTTACTGGCGCTTAAGTTCTCAGCTTCGCCACACCGAAATGTGACTAACCGGTCCCCTTAACGTTCCAGCACCGGGCAGGCGTCAGTCCGTATACATCGCCTTACGGCTTCGCACGGACCTGTGTTTTTAGTAAACAGTCGCTTCTCGCTGGTCTCTGCGGCCACCCCCAGCTCAGAGTGTAAAACTCGTCACCGAGTGTGGCCCCCCTTCTCCCGAAGTTACGGGGGCATTTTGCCGAGTTCCTTAACCATAGTTCACCCGAACGCCTCGGTATTCTCTACCTGACCACCTGAGTCGGTTTAGGGTACGGGCCGCCATGAAACTCGCTAGAGGCTTTTCTCGACAGCATAGGATCATCCACTTCACCACAATCGGCTCGGCATCAGGTCTCACCCACATGCCATCCGGATTTACCTGGATGACGGGCTACACCCTTACCCCGGGACAACCACCGCCCGGGATGGACTACCTTCCTGCGTCACCCCATCACTCACCTACTGCAAGTCTGGTTCGCCGGCTCCACCACTTTCCTTTCCCCGAAGGGTCCGGAACGGCTTCACGGACTTAGCATCGCCTGGTTCGATGTTTGACGCTTCACAGCGGGTACCGGAATATCAACCGGTTATCCATCGACTACGCCTGTCGGCCTCGCCTTAGGTCCCGACTTACCCTGGGCAGATCAGCTTGACCCAGGAACCCTTAGTCAATCGGCGCAAACGTTTCTCACGTTTGTATCGCTACTCATGCCTGCATTCTCACTCGTGAACCGTCCACAACTCGCTTCCGCGGCTGCTTCACCCGGCACACGACGCTCCCCTACCCATCACAGCCGGCGTTGGCCGTATTGCTGCAATGACACGACTTCGGCGGTACGCTTGAGCCCCGCTACATTGTCGGCGCGGAATCACTAGACCAGTGAGCTATTACGCACTCTTTCAAGGGTGGCTGCTTCTAAGCCAACCTCCTGGTTGTCTGTGCGACTCCACATCCTTTCCCACTTAGCGTACGCTTAGGGGCCTTAGTCGATGCTCTGGGCTGTTTCCCTCTCGACCATGGAGCTTATCCCCCACAGTCTCACTGCCGCGCTCTCACTTACCGGCATTCGGAGTTTGGCTAAGGTCAGTAACCCGGTAGGGCCCATCGCCTATCCAGTGCTCTACCTCCGGCAAGAAACACACGACGCTGCACCTAAATGCATTTCGGGGAGAACCAGCTATCACGGAGTTTGATTGGCCTTTCACCCCTAACCACAGGTCATCCCCCAGGTTTTCAACCCTGGTGGGTTCGGTCCTCCACGACCTCTTACAGCCGCTTCAACCTGCCCATGGCTAGATCACTCCGCTTCGGGTCTTGAGCGTGCTACTCAAACGCCCTATTAGGACTCGCTTTCGCTACGGCTTCCCCACCCGGGTTAACCTCGCAACACACCGCAAACTCGCAGGCTCATTCTTCAAAAGGCACGCAGTCACGAGACACCAAGCAAGCTTGATGTCCGACGCTCCCACGGCTTGTAGGCACACGGTTTCAGGTACTATTTCACTCCGCTCCCGCGGTACTTTTCACCATTCCCTCACGGTACTATCCGCTATCGGTCACCAGGGAATATTTAGGCTTAGCGGGTGGTCCCGCCAGATTCACACGGGA